>JACKHF010000001.1 GCA_020639155.1 Phycisphaeraceae bacterium | reverse complement strand
TCGATGCGGCTTGCTGAGCGAACCGACTACGCGCTTCGTGTGCTGATGCTGCTCACTGCCCGGCAGGAGCGGCTCACGGTTGCGGAGATGGCTCGCTGGCTTAACGTGTCGGCCCATCACCTGACGAAAGTCGTGCAGGCGCTCCAGGACGAAGGCTGGGTCTGGACGAGTCGTGGTCGCGGTGGCGGAGTTGAGCTTGCCGCAGACCCGTCGACGCTTGTGGTGGGCGATGTGGTTCGCGCAATTGAGCCAGACATGGATCTAGTGGAGTGCTTTCGCACTTCAGGAGGATGCCGCATCGAGGATTCCTGCGGACTTGCTGCGGTTCTTCACAGCGCGAGGGAGGCATTTCTCAGTGAGCTTGACAGGGCGACATTGTCGACACTCGTGCATGGCCACCGAGCTGACCTGCTGGAGCTTACGGTTGATCTCGGACGATGAGGCTACGGCTTGGTCTTGTCGTGAAGTGCTCTGACAAACTCATCGACGATAGCGCCAACGATGGTCGGCTCGGTGCTGCAGCACTTGCAGAGGTGGGCTTGAACAACCTCCACAGCGCAGCACCGTATCTCTTCATCTGAGCGCGACTCGCACTCACTGATTCGCGCCCTTGCAACGTCAAGTAGCTCATAGTACGGAATTGCATCCCACATCCAGTCCTGGCCTGGGGCGGCGCGTCGTTGCACCTTCGCACGGCATATTGGACAGGTGGGGTCGTTGTCTCTCATTGGCCTCTTCGCGTTTGGTTTGCGCCAGTGCTCCTGTGCGCTACCATTACAAGTAGCACGAATGCTCAATGTGAAACAGGTGAGGCGATGCCGAGAACCCGAAGCAAAGTGCGCGTCAAGCGTGTCTACGATGATCCCGAATGGGACGATGGTTGTCGCGTTCTGGTCGATCGTCTCTGGCCGCGAGGGCTCAGCCGTGAGCGAGCTGCCGTTGATGTGTGGTTGAAGGAAGTGGCTCCAAGTACTGAACTGCGGCGTTGGTATCACTCGCATCTGAAGCGGTGGGATGAGTTTCGAAAGCGGTACGAATGTGAGCTGGCGCATAGCGGTGCACTTGACGAGCTTCGAGCGGTTGTGCGCAAGCACAGCAAGGACGGTGGTGTGACGCTTGTATTTGGTTCGCGTGATGTCGAGCACAATCACGCCCTGGTGCTTAGGGACGCGCTCTTGGATCGCGGGCGCAAGCGATAGCTCGCGCAGCGGCCCCGCCCGAGGCTCCCAAATACCCCTTGAGCCACAGAAGCGGCCTGTCCGGGCTTCCTGTGCCGGGAAGGTGCGGGCAAATAAACTGCTCCACCGCCCTTGACTTCAGATAGTTTGGAGTCCAAACTATCTGGTATGGGCACTCGACTACCCCAAATGGAGTCCGGCAGCGCTGCGGACAGTGCCGCTCAGGTTGCAGCCGGGCTCGCCAAACTGGCGCTGGTGTTTAGGCACGAAGCCTGGCGGGCGACCGGGGAGCATGGGCTCTCGCCGACCCAGGCGCAGATTCTGGCTGTTGTGGCTGGGGCATCGCAGCCAATCGGGCTTTCAACCGTCGCAGACCAGCTTGCGATCACAGCAGGAACGGCGAGTGCAGCCGTATCGACGCTTGTGGGGAAGGGGCTCGTTGTAAAGCAGCGGTCAGCCGACGACGGGCGAGAAATTCGACTGAAGCTCACGGCAAAAGGGAAGCGGCTTGCAGCGTCGGCCGGTGAGTGGCCTGAGGCAGTTCTTGCCGCGGCAGCGGCGCTCAGTAGTAGCGACCAGGCTGGCCTCGTTCGCGGGCTTGTGTCGCTGATTCGAGAGCTTCAGGAGCGGGGCTCGGTTCCGACGGCGCGCATGTGCGTGGGCTGCAGGTTCTTTCGACCGAACGAGTATGCAGGGAAGTCCAAGCCCCACCACTGTCAGTACATCGATGCCCCCATCGCAGACAGTGAGCTGCGCGTGGATTGTGATGAGATGGAGCCAGTAGATCCTGAGTTGGCGCCTCGTTTGTGGACGGCCTTCGTTGGCGGGAAGAGTCTGAGCGTAGGCAAGGAGGCCAAGCAGTCATGACGGCGCACGGAAAGGGGGGAGAAGGTCTGAAGTGTCGAAGAGTTTTAGCAGAAGTCCTTGGGCGCATGGGGCGCTTCAGGATGTATACCCACAGAGAGAATAAGGAGTACTGAGATGTCAACCAAAGCAACGTTCTACCACGCTGGATGTCCGGTTTGTGTCGATGCTGAGCGCAGTGTCGCCGAAGGTCTGGACCGTTCGAAGTTCGATGTAGAGATCGTCCACCTCGGAAACGAGGGAGGTCGAATCACTGAAGCCGAGCAGTTGGGAGTGAAGTCGGTCCCGGCACTGGTCATCGACAGGCAGGTGTACCACATCAATCACGGTGCTGATCTCTCGGCGCTCAAGAGCTGAGCAGTCTCGTGAACCTCATCCTCGCAATGGGCATGACGGCAGGAGGTTTGCCGTCGTGCCCATGCGGGTTGCAACGTGACTGGATCCGGGTCTCGATTGGTTTAGAGCAGGCTGGCGCGTCGT
Organism: Phycisphaeraceae bacterium; assembly: GCA_020639155.1. Classification (NCBI taxonomy): domain Bacteria; kingdom Pseudomonadati; phylum Planctomycetota; class Phycisphaerae; order Phycisphaerales; family Phycisphaeraceae; species Phycisphaeraceae bacterium. The sequence continues at coordinate 2,508,055 of JACKHF010000001.1, read as the reverse complement.
CGCAGGGTCAACTCTATTCGGATTCTCCGAGGGCATGGTCTGGTTGCAGCAATTCTTCCAAGAAGAACGCCGCGAGCTCCGGACGGCCCGAAAGACCGGCTTTGGCATAGATCGCCGTCGCCTGCACCCGCGCAGTCTTCTCCGCCGTCTCTCGGATGTGAGCAATCTCTTTTAGGCTCATTCCCTTGATGAGGAGAAAGGCGACATCTTTTTCTGAAGGAGTGAGCTTCCATTCGGTCAGCTGTTCATCAATCGAAGCAGAGAGCCCCTGCAAGTACTTGCGAGAGCGGTTTCTCCAGTCTTCAGCCTCTCGTCGTAGCTCTAGCGACAATGCGCGCTCCTGCTTCAAGTGTTGTCTGAGAGCGAAGCCATCTTTGAGAAGATAGAAGGCGCCAAGCAGTGCAACGAGACCCACTGCACCTTCTGTTAGGAGATGCCAAACGGCTACGCCCTCCGATGAGTCGATGACGAGGTCGAATGCGACCAACGCGAAGATAGACAGCAAGACAGTGAGCAGAACCGCTCGTTCGCGAATGGTCATGCTGCTTGCTTAGTCGTCATCATGGTCATGGTGTCTTCTGTGGGTGTCATGTCCGCTCTCCCGGCGCTTATTCGCATGCTCACCATCCTCTTGTTCACCAAGGACGAATTGAGTCCCGAGGATCGTCACCGTGCGGTTATTGCTGTCGAGATTCTGAACCAGATGACCCGAGAAGCCAACCGTTCCAAGCAGGAGAATCGTGCCGATGCCCAAGTAAGCGGGAACATGATCGATCTGCTCGGGCAATTCGGTTTTAAGGCCAGTGAACATGCTTTTCCACAGACCGTCTTGATGGCGAAGGGAGTGGAGCGCAAGGCCCGCGATATGTAGGAGCACAATCGTCAGGAATCCGTTCGCCAGGAGTTCATGGAGGTCTTCAATGTAGTCACCGGCCTGATCGTTGGCCATCAGGTATCCAGTTATTCCAAGCCCCAGCGCAAAGGCCATCATCAGGATGGCTGCCCAACTTGAGGCGGGGTTGTGTCCTGGCCACTTGCTCGAAGTTCCGGCAAGGATGTCTTTGGCGTAACGAAGAAGGTCCTTTGGATGAAGCGCGAAACCGCTAAAACGGGCGTGCTTTGTTCCAACAAAGCCCCAGATGACGCGAAACAGCACGAGGGCACAAAGCACGAGTCCCGCGAGCATGTGGAACAGGAAGAGCGCTGAGTCATCGTCCACAGTGGTTCCGATTGTGAACGCTATGACAAAGAGCAGAGCAAAGAGCCAGTGGAAGACTCTCGTTGGATAATCGTAGACACGTTTCGTTTTCATGGAGGACATCTCCCAGTCAGGCCGCCGCATTGCGTGAGTTGTGTTTTCACCGTAATGACTCAACGCCATAGAAGCCATTGGCCAAAGGGCCTAAACCATTGCAGGAGCAGGCATTGGACAAATGTCCTAAGAGGCGTTTGGAGTGTTCGGAGCGAGGAGGCGAACGAGCAAGACCGTTCAGCAAGCTGATGCGGCGTGTCGGAGCATGTGTGTCGTGCGGAGTCAGTTGAGCCGCATCCGTAGAAGCGGAGTGGTCCTGCGAGGTCAAGGATCAGAGAGCAGCGCCGCTTCGGCCGCAGCTACAAGCGCCCTCCGAACCACCTCCGGCAGCCGGTCCCAAGTCTCCAGAAGTCTCCTGAGGTTGCTGTCTTGGCGCAGACGAGCGCCAAGCAATCCGCCGAGTCGCTCGTCGTCGCCTTCACCCGGATCGTCGCAAGCCCGTACCATTTCAGGTACTTGGGCCCGTGGCGGAACTGGCAGACGCAGCGGACTTAAAATCCGTTTCCTTCACCGGAGTGTGGGTTCAAGTCCCACCAGGCCCACTTCTTACGCTGGCGTGATACCGCGATAAAGTGCCTGCACGCGCTCGGCCTGCGCCCGGCGAACCGTGTCAAGCAGCATTTTCGGAATCCGCCAGTTATCCTCGGTTCTTGTCACGCTTGAGCAGAACTCCGTGATGCACGCATACAAAAACTTGAACGCATCACGCGGCTGATGCATCTGATCAAGCGCATCGACAACATCGCGTCTTGCGACATCCTCAGCGAAGAGATCGACTAACTCAATCTGTTCTTTCCCCTCGCCAAGGCACGCCTGCAATCGAGCCTCGCACAAGTCGTACAGCATGGACCCCGTCCACGTCAGCCGATCGATCAACCCCTGCTTGTCGAGCCTCGCTTCCTGGAAGAACGCGCTCGATTCCTTCATCAGCGCGTGGCGCAACTCAATCGGCAGCAGCAGTTTGAACCCGATGCCCTGCTGTTGGAGGAACTTGTTGTTGAGTAACGGCCAGATGATCGCGCGCATGCGTTCGGCATGCCCGCTGACGAGGCTCGGCTCATCGATGCGATCGACAACGACCATGAGCCCCGAATATCCCATCGTGCGCAAAACACGACGCAGCCGATCGAACATTGCGTACCGGGGCTCCTCGCTCTGCGATACCGGTAGCACACCCGTCTCGCGCAGGCGCAATGGCAGTTGGCGAATGCTTGCAGCATACGACATCTCGGTACGTGAGAGCGCACGAAGCTGTTTGTGGAGTCGCCTGCTGGTCCGGCTTCGACGCAAGCGCTCGATGACATGCACCCTTGCCAACGTGATAAGCCAGAACAGGAAACACGCACCAGCTCCCGCAAGCACAGCCGTCCTCTGCCAACCGTCACTGAACCGTTCCGGCGCAAAGAAGAACAACCAAATCAGTATCGCAACAGCGGGTGCCCACGCAACAAAGGTCAGCGCCTCCCACACGCGATGCACCATCGGCCTGCCGAGTTTCAACATCTTTCGAAGAAGAACTGTTCGTACATCCGCACGGTTCGGTCGATCGTACACAGCTTGCAACAACAACACATCCTCGCGCGTCTGCTGATCGAGCGATCTGATCTGCTGCTTTGTCATCGGCTGCAGCGTCACTGATGTCTGCGCTCCAGGCTCTGTCTGCCCGAGTATCGCATCAACAACACCCGGCACAACCAGTCCCAGCAGTGCGTCCATGTGGTCGGCGAGTTCCACCTGCCTGAACGATTCGAGCGGATCATCACTCCCGATGCGCTCGTGCAATCGATCGAGCACAGTGTTCAGATCGTCGTACGCAACAAGCAATGTCTGTTTTCCAGCGTGTGAAGCATTGTGGATCGCAACATGCTGCTCGAGTTGCAATCTGATCGCGGTCTTGCCCGATCCCTTCTCGCCGAACACAATCGCCGTGGATGGCTCCTCGATCGATCCGAGCACCTTGTCAAACGCCGAGTGCACAAATCCCGCGGGTGCACCAGGTCCCGACGTGGTCAGTCTGCGCAGCACACCATCGTTCCGGGCTTCCTCGCCACGAAACGGATTATCATGCAGCCCCCAGTGCTCAAGAAACTGGCTGACATTCATCACTGCCTCCCGCGCAAACAGACACACCCATTGCCAGAGAACAACGGCAAACAGGCCCATCCATCGCTAGTTCGGGCTTTATACGTATTTCTTTCAGCAGACTTTCAGCACACAGACTCAGTGATCGACCTGCTCACCCAAAAGTGGCGTGACCTCGTCGAGCAGTGTTCGCAGCGCGCTCATCGTCTTTGCTTCAGCATTCAGACGCAGCAATGGCTCGGTGTTGCTCTTGCGAACATTGAACCACCACCCCTCCTCCTCGAACGCATCGATAGTCAACCCGTCGAGATCATCAACCAGCGCACGATCGATGTATGCTTCCTCGATCTGCGCAAGAGCCGCATCCGGATCCTCGTTACGGAAGTTGATCTCGCCTGACTGCGCATACCGCGCGATCGGCTCGATAAGTTCGCTCATCGACTTACCAGACTGCGCCAGCACTGTGAGCACCGTCGCCATCGCGATCGCACCGGAATCGGCGTTAAAGTTGTCGCGGAAGTAGAAGTGACCGGAGAGTTCACCGCCAAAGACCGCCTTCTGCTTTGCGAGTTCACCCTTCATAAACACATGCCCGACACGGCTGCGCACCGGCTTGCCGCCAGCTATTGTGATCTCTTCACTTACTGCCTTGCTTGACCGCAAGTCATACACAATCGGAGACTTTGGATTCGCTTTGAGAAACTGTCTAGCAACGAGCGCCGTCAGCAGATCGCATCCGACGATCTGCCCCTTCTCATCCACAACCATACATCGATCCGCATCGCCGTCGAAGCAGATTCCAAGATCCGCCTTCTCCTGCACAACCATCTCGCGAAGCTGCTCCAGATTCGCGGGAACCAGGGGATTCGGCTCGTGGGCGAATGTACCAGACGTGTTGTCAAAGTTCAACTCGATAATCTCAAGCCCAGACACATCCTTGCCCTTCGCACCAAATACTCTTGGTACCATCGTGCCTGCCATGGCGTTTGACGCATCGACAACCACTCGCAGCTTCGCTCCATCCATGTTGAGGAAACTGCGCACGTGCCGGATGTATGCGCTCCAAAGATCGCGTTCGCTCACACGTCCCTTTGCTGTTTGCTGTGATGCGACTGCAGGATCAATCATTGCCGCATGTTTGCGCACTTCAGCAAGACCATTGGCCTCGCCAACAGGCTTTGCCTTGCGCCGCGAGATCTTGAACCCGTTGTACTTTGGCGGATTGTGGCTTGCGGTCACCATCACACCACCAGCACAATCAACATAGTTAATGGCAAAGTAGATGAATGGAGTATCCACCATCCCCACATCGATAACATCGCCGCCTTCGTACGTAATACCATCAATCAACGCCTTGGAAAGCGAAGGACTCGACTGCCGCATATCACGACCAACGATAAAGTTGCGCATCATGGGTGTTGCATCACCATCCTCGCGAGCTTCCTGCCGCAGAAGCTTGCTGGTGCCATAGCCGATCTGCCAGCCCATGGTGTCGTTAAGAAGATCCGGGTAGGTGCCCCGAACGTCATACGCCTTAAAGATCCGACCGAGCATGTTGTCCTTTCATAGGGCAAACGTGCGAGAAAGACGCAGAGCCTAGACAGATCCCCTCTTTTGGTCCATTCTGTTTGTATTATGTTTGTAGTTATGTACGAATGATCCTGACAGACCGAGGGAACTGCCGCCCGCGTCCTACGCGATCTCGTCCTCGTACGCCATGGATTCGATCCGCACGTCTGCTGGGATCGCGTTCCGGAACAGCCTTCCGTACGACGACTTGACGATCCGTGAGTCCAGCACCACCAGCGTGCCCGTGTCGGCGTGCGAGCGGATCAACCGGCCCATCCCCTGCCTGAACCGCAGAATCGCTCTCGGGAGCGCATCATCGCGAAAACCGTTCCCGCCCTCAGCCTCGATCTGTTCGATCCGGGCTTCGGTCAATGGCCGATCCGGCGGCTCGAACGGCAGGCGCGTCAGAATCACGCATCGCAGATCATCGCCGGGAATATCAACACCCTGCCAGAACGATGCTGCTCCTAAGAGCAGCGCACGAGGATGTGCAAGAAACTGCTCGATCAACAGGCTTCGCGATGCGCCAGGCCGCTGCACCAGCACCTCAATCCCGGCAACCTCCGCATCTTCGTAGACAGCATCGGCAACCGCTTCGAGCGTTGCAAAGCTCGTGAACAATGTCATTGTCCTGCCATCGTGTGCTCTTGTCTGCTGCATGATGCGCGATGCAAGCGCATCAACATACCCCTGTGCGCGCGGATCGGGCATGGTCGGATCGACCAGCACCTTGAGCTGATTCGCGAAGTCGAACGGACTCCCGAGCGAGAGTGTCTGCGCTTCGCCGCATCCAAGCCTATCGAGCAGATGCGCAAATCGCGTGTCCGTGTGTCCATCGATCTGTGTGTCGGTATCCTCGGTTAGCTGCGCCCGGGTGGTCATCGTCGCGCTTGTCAGCACAACACCCCATCCCTGCTCAAACAACCGCTCCCGCAACACCGGCCCGAGTTTGACCGGCGAGCAACAGAGCTTCACCCGCGCGTGCTTCCCGCGACCGCCCTCTGATTCCACCCAGTACGCGTATCCCAACAGTGTCTGATCGCAGAACGATTCGCACGCGATGGAGAGTTCTGTCGCGCGGCGTGACATCGCGTCCATGTCCGCACCGTCGTCCTCGCTCGCACAGATATCGCGCAGCTGCGCAAGCGAGCTGGCAAGTTCACGCAACGGCTCTGAAAGTGAGTTTGCAACAATCCCCGGCGAACGCACACGACCGGACCCGAGCCTTCCCGTTGCAAGAAGACGCCGCCACTCAGCAAAGAACCGCTCCGCTGCGTCGCGCGTCTCAAGCACACGCCTGATCACGCGATCAGGAAGAGATGTCGAGCCGTCCTTCGTGCGGATCCCGTCGAGCATCCCCGACTGACGCTTCAGATCATACAGCGTGCGCAGCATGTGATGGACCGGCCCCTCACCCAGCATCAGGCCAAGGTGGTCAGACGCAACATCCTCGATCATGTGCGCTTCGTCGATCACAACATGGTCGTATCGGGGCAGGAACGTCACGCCCTGCGCGCGCAACGCAAGATCAGCAAAGAACACCGCGTGGTTGCACACGAGAATGTGCGCCTGCTCCGCGCGTCTGCGCGCGTTCTGATAGAAGCACTTGTCAAAGTACGGGCAGCGCTTGCCCTTGCAGTTGTTCCGGTCGCTGACGATCTGCTCCCACACCTCTGGATGTGGCGGCGACTTCCACGACGCAAGCGAACCGTCACCTGTCTGGTACGCCCATTCCTGCGCACGCATCAGATCAATGCGTCGATCGTCCGATGCAAAGAGTTTTTCCTGCCGATGCGATGCGAGTTCGAGCCGGCGAATGCTCACATAGTTGTTGCGCCCCTTGACCAGCTCGGCACGAATCTCACCCTTCCACGCAAACGGGTCTGCTCCTTCTTCAACCTGCACATCCTTTGCGCCGAGCGTTGCAAGCAGGCGCGGAATATCGCGCTGCGCGAGCTGTTCCTGCAGCGCGATGGTGTTGGTTGCGATCACGCAGCGCTCGCCACGATGCAGACACCTGAGAATCGCAGGGACCAGATACGCGAAGCTCTTGCCGGTTCCTGTCCCCGCTTCAACGCACAACGTCTCCCGCTTTTCGAAAGTTCGCGCAACAGCTTCTGCCATCACGCCCTGCTGCTCGCGAGCCTCGAACCGATCGCCAAGAAACGCTGCAATAGGACCGTCCGGCCCAAGCAGATCAGCAACAGATGCATGCGCAGATTGCATGGGCTCTTCACTCATGCGCTCGCATCCTCTTGCGCGCCTCTTTGTTTGTACGACGCAGGGACAAGCGGGTTTCTTGCGGGCTCGCCAGCCTTGCGCGGATATTGCCGTGGCGTTCTGCCACGCTTTTCCAGCACAACGATGCGCCCCGTCGGCGTGTCGATCGTGCCAAGATGGTCAACCGTCAGCGTCCGCATTGCGTGGTTTGCTTCGGCAAGTTCCTCGTCCGCTGCCTGCCCCTTTACAAGAACAAGATGCCCACCAACTCGCACCAACGGCACCATCAACTCTAGTGCAACCGCAACCCGCCCCACCGCTCTGCACACCGCAACATCAAATGTTTCTCGCCGGGAACCATCCTGCTTGCTCCGAGCAACGGAAGTCCCCATGTCCTCAGCACGCTGCTGCGCTACCGAGACATTCGACAAGTCGAGCATCGAACATATCGCAGATAAAAACGCACACTTGCGGCCCGTCGATTCGAGCAGCGTCATCTGCGCATTTGGTATACAGATGGCAAGCGGAATCCCCGGCACGCCACAACCCGAGCCGACATCAACGATCTTCATTGATTCGGTCTCGGGCAGACTCGCAAACACCGGCAGCAAAGAAACCGCGTCGTAGATGTGCTTGATCCACGCGGTCTCTGCATCACGAATCGCTGTCAGGTTTACAACCTCGTTGACCTTCAATAGCCCAGCAAGGAACAAACCGAGTTTCTCGCGCTCTCCATCAGAAAGCTCGATCTGCGCATCTCGCACCATAGAGTCGAACGTTTCTGTCGGTACCAACGGTTGGATTGAGCCATCATGCAACAATGCACCCATCGTCGCAGTGTGCGATTGCTCAGTCTTTAGAGATGGTGTTCGGTTGCGACGTTCAGGCATCGTCATCAGCGTATTCAAACGAAACACGCTGCGTCGGCTTCTGACGGCGCAAACCCACCGCAAGCACCAGTCCTGTCATCAGCCACGTCGCGATCAGGCTCGATCTGCCATAACTCAGAAACGGGAGTGTGATCCCGATGATCGGCACCAGCCCGAGGGTCATCCCGATATTGATCACCACCTGGAACGCGATCATCGCGAGAAACCCAACCACGATCAACCGCCCGAACCCCTCGCGGTTCAGCATGGCCACCCACGCAGCGCCGAGCACCCACATCGAATAGAGCCAAAGCACGAACAACCCACCAAACACGCCAAACCGGTTGACGATCACCGCGTAGATCATGTCGGTTTCGCTCTCCGGGAGCCGGTTGTACTCGACCAGCGATCGTGCTGATGCCTCGTCGTTGCCGAGCACTTTCCCTGCGCCCGTGATGCGCTGCGCTGTCAGCTGCTGAAAGTTGATATCATCGCTGCCGGTGGAATCCCCCTTGAACAGCATCACGATGCCCTGGATGCGCTGCTTCTGGTGTGGCTTGAGAAACGGGTAGGTTGCCGGCGCGAGCAGTAATGCGATCAGCAACACGCCAAAGATGTGTTTGAGTTTCGCTCCCGCGGTCACCAGCATCAGCACGAGCGTCGGCGCAAAGAGTGAAGCTGTGCCAAGGTCCGGCTGGAGCGTGATCAGCCCCGCAGGCAGAAATGTGATGATCGCAGGAAACAGCAAGCCCGTCAGCTTGCGATGCTCACGCGTTGCGCATAACCACCACGCAAGTGTCAGCACGTACGCGATCTTTGCGATCTCGGACGGCTGCACATTGATTGGCCCGAAGTCGATCCACGATCTCGCACCATTCCTCGGCCGCACAATCGACCGAGGCACGAACGGCACCAGCAAAAAGAACAGCACAACCAGCATCAGCAGAAACAATGGGACAGCCAGTCGCTTCGCCCGTTTCGGATTCGGGATCGCAACACACACCGCAAGCCCGATCGCAAGCAGCCCAGTCATGATCTGGTTCCTGCTTCGACCTGATACGAATAATCCGCTCCCGTTCTCTACCTGGCCAGCCGCGATGTCGATCGCGTACGCGCCGAGCACGGTGAGCATCAATCCGCTCGCAACACAGATCCACGCGGGATTCACCCAGCGGATGTTCCGCTCGCGCACACTCTCAATAAACCGCTTTGCAAGATTACCAATCACGATGCGCATCCTGCATCGACAAGGTTCTGTTGGGACCACGGTTTGGTGTCTGTGGTGCCTGCCCCGGGGGCGGCTGGATCGGCTTCTGCGAATCGTCGACTTCGCCCGGCTCGATGTACCCCTCGTGAACAAGCGCGTGCAGAATCTGGTTCACAACAGGCCCTGCAACACGACCGCCCGAGCCGCCATGATCCACAACAACCGCAACCGCATATTCGGGGCGCGAGTTCTGTCCACGATTTGACCCTGCAAGCACAACGTACCACGCGTGGTCGCCATACTCCTCAATTTGTGCGCGCTCAGGTCCCTCTGCACCGTCGGGGTCTGGCTCAACCGTGACATACGGCGCATCGGCCGTACCAGTCTTGCCCCACACGCGCACACCAGGCACATTGAACACGTGCTCACCTGTCACGGTATCAACGCGCCTGCCAGTGCCGTGTCTTCCGTTGACCGATCGATCGAGTCCCTCGAGCGCTTCGTCAATCGAGGACGTACGCATTCCAATATTGTGTATTTCTGGCGACGCATCCATGCGGATTGTTGGTGCGATATACACACCTCCCCGCGCAAGCGTGCAGTACGCACTCGCAGCATGCACAGGCGTCCACTCGATCGGCCCCTGCCCGATGCCCATGAATGTCGCATCGGTCTGATCGATCTTCGACCCGTTGATGCGCGTGCTTGGATCGGGAACAAACTCCCGCCCAAGCCCAAAGTGCAACGGATGCTTCGGTCCGACACCGAACATGTCGTACGCCTGCACAATACCGTCCGCATTGAGTCGTCTTCCGAGGGTGTAGAAGTAGATGTTACACGAGACCTCGAGCGCATCGGATCCACTCAATGGGCCATCAAAGTAGCTCGGATCGGAATGTGTCCTTCCCTTCGTCATCTTGTAGATCCAGCACCGGAACTTTGTCGGGCTGTTCGGAAACAGATGCCCGGTGCATGCGATGTGCTCGTGCGGCGCGCTCGCACCAAGAGTCTGTGCAGCACACAGGATCAACGGTTTGACAATTGACCCCGGCGCGTACATCTTCTGGAACGCACGATTCACCAGTGGCGTGTTAATCGTGTCGTCACGGAGTGTCTCATAGTGTTCTGCGATGTCCTGTCGCGTGATCGAGGGTGTTGAAACCATCGCAACAACACGTCCCGTGTCGACCTCCATCACGACAGCAGCAGCGTTGAGTGGTGTGCCGATCGGCTGAACCGGCTTTGCCGTTCCCTGATAATGCCACTGCTGCACCTTGCATAGTCCAAATGATGGATCAAGAATCGCAGCAACTCTTGCCTGCAGCATGATGTCGATCGTCAGTTGCACATCCTGCCCGGCTCGCGGATCGACCTCGGTCGCATCGTGCGTGTCGAGTTTCACAATGCGCAGTCCGCGCGTGCCTCGAAGCTCGTCCTCATACCCATACTCGGCACCACGCATCCCGACAAAGTCACCCTCGCGATACGCGCCAAGATCCCGGGGCTTTGCTGGCCCGAATCCGGCAACACTCGCACGATCGACCTCCACCATCGCGCGATAACGCAGCGTGTCACTGTTCTCAAGTGCAAGATTTCTGCGATCCACATCGATGTCGTAGATCCGCGTGCGCATGTCGCCAGTGAGCAACGTGTCTACGCCGTTGACTGTAATCGATGCAGTTATCGGCTGACCTATTTGATACACCGCACGGGGCAGTGTCGTTCGATCGAGCTCCACCGTCACAGTTTCAAATGGATACTCACGATCGCGACCTTCGGCAACGACCACACCCGGCATCACCGGCACTTCGATCTCATCAGTCGTGCCATCGTCAAAGACAACCGGCACCACCTCCGGCTCGTCGAGCATGCGAATCAGATCAAATCCAACCGCGTCGGAAAGATGCTTGATGATCTCGTGCGATTCGTTCTGCTCAGCAATCCGTCGATCCGCGTTGGTGCGCTTGATCCGATCGAGTTCATCGTCGGTCGGATCCCTGCCAAGCTCACGGATCTGCCCGATCTCGTTGTTGATGCGCCAGTCGACGTGACGCTGACGCATGCCCTCAACTCGATCAACAACCGCTGCAGCTGTTGCGTGCAGGTCTGCTTCATCCACACCCGTGCTGTGCGCAAGCCTCGCCCACATCGAATCGACGTGCTTCTGCACAGCGTCAAGATAGGGCTTGATCAACACCTGTCGCTCAGCTTCGCTCAGCGAATACCACGACCTGCTATTCGCGCGATATGCAACCCGGCGCGCGTACTTTGTCGCCCACTCACCGGTCAGAACGCTGTACTCAATCTGGAGTTCAAGACTCGACGTGTTCCGTGCAAGCACCCGTCCCTTCGAGTCGAGGATCCTTCCCCGCGAGGTCGGCAAAAGTGTTTCACGATACAGGCGTGATTGGGCCTCTCGCTCGTATGCACTCCCACCGATGACAGTCAGTCGCATCAACTGCACACACAAGACAGCAAACAACATGACCACCATCACTGCGATCCCCAGCACGCGCCAGACAAACGTGCGCGGCACTGGAGTTGCTTTGATTGTGCCTGTCGCGTTGAGAAGTTCGCCAATATCCGGCTTGACACCCACAGGTTCGATTGCGCGGACTGGCACAGAGCCAGGCTCACGAAACTGCGTGCGTTGGGCGGGGTGCGATGTCATACTGCACTCCAGCGTATCGGCAGATTCTCTGGAATGATCAGACTTCTCACAAAGAAACAATCTTCCTCAATGGGCCGCCCCACTCAGGTCGCAGACTGGTCATAGCTGTAAAAAACTTCAAACGCTGGTCGAATCGGCAATCTTGGACTGGGCAGCATCGCGGCTGACTGTGCGATCGTCATTCGAGGTTTCAATACGAGATGGAGGTGTGCGTACGGCACGCGACTCGCTCTCGATCTCGTCCTCAATGCCCTTGATGCCCTTCTTGAACTCAACAATCGACTTACCGAGACTTCGGCCGACTTCGGGCAGACGCTTGCCGAACAACAGCAAGCCAATCAGCAAAATCGCTCCGATCTCAAGATATCCAAACTGTCCAAACAACGCCAAAGTCGTCATCGTTCACCCCCGCGTCATGCGATAAGACGCTGGAAACCGGTGCACAAGCCCGCATCGGGCACACCCATTGAATCGGACAGATTCCACAAAGTCAACGGAAAACCCTGCGATTCTTCAGGATTCTGTTCGGATCATCCGTCGCTCTGTGCGTGAAACTGCTGACGTGCTGAAGCCACAACATTGCTCAGCAGCATTGCCACTGTCATGGGACCAACACCACCTGGCACCGGGCTCAACCAACCGGCGATCGGCAGCACCTCATCAAATGCAACGTCACCAACTGTCCGTTTGTTGCCAGCAGTATCAACCACTCTGTTCACGCCCACATCAACCACGACCGCTCCCGGCTTGACCATGTCGGCTGTCACCAGTCCGGGAACACCAGCTGCTGCGACCAACACATCTGCCGATCGAGCAAGATCCTTCAGCCCGTCCGTCCACTTGTTGCACGACACCACAGTTGTGTCCTCACGCATCAGAAGCACTGCAATGGGCTTTCCGACGACATCGCTCGCACCGATGACAACCGCACGTTTCCCGCGAAGTTCGATGCCTGTCGATCGGACCATCTCCACTGTCGCAAGTGCTGTACATGGTGCCAGACTCGACCTGCCATACACAACATTTCCTATGTTGGCCGGGTTTACACCCTCAACATCTTTTTCTGGCGCAATGCGCCGCTGTACTTCGTACGCATCAACGCCGTCGGGCAGCGGCACATGCACCATGATCGCGTGGACACGCTCATCCGAGGACAGCAGCAGCACTCTGCCTGCGATATCGTCAAAGCTCGCGCCCGCTGGGAGCTTGTGGAGCCGATAATCAATACCAAGTTCTCCACAGGTACGTGCCTGACTTTCTGCGTACACACGGGCTCCAGAATCACCCGAATCCACCAAGACGGCATCAAGTCGAACGACACCGCCACGGGATCGAATATCTGCAACACTGGTCCGAATTTGCTCGCGGTACGAGGCCGCAAGACCTCGACCGTCAATTATTTGAGCTGGAGAACGGTTGGGGGTTGCAATCGGACTGCTCATGTGCATCATGATAGAGAGCAGTTACCTCCGCGTGCTGGAAGGGACAGATTCAGCGGAACCGGTTGGGGTTTCGTCCGGATACTTCTGGCTCTGCTCGCATGCGTTGGCAATACTGCTTGCACCACATCATCAGACTGTCACTGGATCAACGGCTCTGATGTTCCCCCGGCACACCTTTGATCCTGTCGCACATCGATTGTCGCTGCTCCGACGATTGTTTTTGTGTCGTTGTACAGGATGAAGTCAAGAAGGAATCTCACAGACATGAAACACCTCGCACCTCGTTCTGCATCCACATCGCTGATAGCTGGCACAGTAGCAATGCTCGGCCTGTCCACCATTTCTCAGGCGCAGGCAATGCCATGGACAGTTCTCGACACCATGCCCAATGCGGTTGTCAATGCTGATCCCTGGGTTCGACCGCATACGTATGCGCCGCTTGTACTGAACCTGCAACAGATGCGCGACATCCTCGGCGAGGCTCCACGAGAAAACCTGCAGGCACCGGTTCCAGGGAAAATGATTCTGCTCCCAATGCCCGATGGCACGATTGAATCATTCAACATCTGGGAATCGCCCGTTATGGAGCAGGGGCTTGCTGATCAGTTCCCGGATATTCACACCTACGTTGGACAAGGCATTGATACACCTGCTGCAACACTTCGATGCGATGTGACCATGCAGGGATTTCACGCCCAGATTCTCTCACCCCACGGCGATATCTATATAGATCCCTACTCCCGAAACAACACAACGCACTATTCAGCTTACTACAAGAAGCACTCCAGCGCACCGGATCAAGACTGGGAGTGCTTCGCAGAAGGTGAAGGCTTTGAGCTTGATCCGCTTCCCGCAGCACCTGAGCTGCCCATTGTCACACTCCGTACGTACCGCGCTGCAATCGCAGCAACCGGCGAGTACACCCAGTTCTTTGGTGGCACTGTCAACGCGGCTCAGAACGCGATTGTCACGGTTGTCAATCGTGTAAACGGCGTGCTTGAGCGGGATGTTGCAGTCAGACTTCAGCTTGTCGCCAACAACACAAGCATTATCTTCACCAATCCGACGACAGATCCGTACTCAAGCAACGACCCGAACACACTGCTCAGCCAGAACCCGGGTGTGCTCAATGCGAATATCGGCTTCAGCAACTACGACATCGGGCACGTGTTCGGTATCGGCGGCGGAGGTGTTGCGTTTCTGCAGGGTGTCTGCCAGTCAAACAAAGCTGGTGCATCATCTACCAGCGGATTCCCCGTCGGTGATGGGTTCGCAATCAACATTGTTGCTCACGAGATGGGGCACCAGTTCGGCGCTGCCCACATTTTTAATGGCAACGGGACGAACTGTGGAACCAATCGTTCAGCATCCAGTGCGTACGAACCGGGCAGCGGTTCAACCATTATGTCATATGCAGGTGTATGCAACTCCGCAAATAATCTGCAATCAAACTCAGATGCGTACTACAACCATCACTCGCTTGATCAGATTCGATCTCACATCTTCGGCCCAGCCAATGCGTGCTCACAGCAGACTGTCACAACAAACGAGACACCAATTCCTGTATCAATCCCAACACGCGCAATACCAACGCTGACACCCTTTGAACTCGCAACGACCGCGACAGATCCCAATGGCAACACACTGACCTATTGCTGGGAAGAGCATGACCTCGGCCCATCACAACCAGCCATTGGTACGGGCAGCCAGGACAACGGCTCCAGCCCGATCTTCCGATCGTTTCTTCCTTCAACACTTCAGAATCGTACGTTCCCAAGAACAACCGCATTAGTAAACAACACAACGAGTATCGGCGAGCAGCTCCCCGCGCTACAACGCAACATGTCAATGCGTCTCACAGTCCGCGACAACAATCCTGGCGCAGGTGGTATCAGTGCGATCCAGCCGATCATTCAAGTCATAGACACGGGCGCACCGTTCGTTGTGCTCGCGCCAAATGCTGCCGGAACGTTCTCTGGTGACATCACGGTAACATGGTTGGTGTCCGGCACAAACACAGCACCGATCAATGCGTCAACCGTTGATATATTTCTCTCAACAAACGGTGGCGTTACATTCCCAGTAATGCTGGCTGAGGATGTGCCAAACGATGGCAGCCAGATTGTCACTCTCCCAAATACACCTTCATCATCTGCGCGTATCAAGGTCAAAGGGCATGACAACTATTTCTTCGATATTTCAAACACGAACTTCACCATTGAGGAAGCACCGTGCTATCCCGATTGCGACACCAACGGCATGCTGAACGTGTTCGACTACATCTGCTTCGGCACTGTCTACGCATCGGGACATCCATACGCCGACTGCGATGGCAACGGAACACTCAATATCTTCGACTACATCTGTTTCGGCAACGCTTACACAATGGGTTGTCCGTAACTCCTCATTGCTCGTCACACACTTCCAAGGGCCTGGGTCATCTGCGACTCAGGCCCTGTCTTTTCCACGATTGAGTACCGCAGACATGCCGATCGAAAGGTGACCAGCTGGAAAACACACCTATACTGTCTCGTTCGCACGGGGCGCAGGTTTTCTGCTGAGACGGACCCGTTGAACCTGATCCGGGTCATGCCGGCGGAGGGATTGCGACATGCATCACGCGCTTTCTGGTGACATCTACGATATCGCGCTCGGGCACAACGCCTGGGCGATCGGTCGCGTGCTGGAAATGTCGCGACCACTCACAACCGACCAGTTCCATCAGCGATTTCCCATCGGTCCGGGGAGTCTGCACGACACATGCACGCACATGATCGGCGCCATGCTCCGTTGGGCAGATCGCATCTCGGGCAGAGACCTCCGCCCGAGCATCGAGAAGAACCCCGCTCCCAATCCGGGCGAGATCATGGCACGACGCACAATCGATGAGTTGCTCGCACTCCGCGATCAGGCACGCGACGACTTTGCCTCGGTTGTCGCTGAGGTCCGCGCAAAGAACAGACTCGGCGACCTCATGGAGATCACACTCCCGAGCGATACCGGCACCGAGACATACCGTTTCACATACGCAGCCGCCATTCTGCATCTGACAAACCACGGCATGCACCATCGTGCGCAGTGCCTGAACATGTTCCGCCATCTCGGCATGACCGATCTGCCCGACCTCGACGAACTTGAGTGGCAGGTCGCGGGACAGCCGGAGTAACTCTTTCGTTTTATCTCATTTCATTCATCCCTCAAGTTGCATTTGAACATGACACACACACCATCTGCAGACATCCGCCCAACCGTCCGCTTCAACGTGCCCGTGCGTGGCGCGACGAATCCGGGCTCGTCGCCAACCACGACAACGCCGGGCTCGTTCGCCAACGCACCGCAGATCGGCGGCCCGCTCACCTACTCAAGCCCGGACTCTCCCGGCATGCCTGCGCCAAGCACAAAGACCGCGTGGGACTTCCTTCCTGATGGCTGGTCAATCGTCAAAGCAGACTCGCACGATACCGGGTGTTCAGGACACAACCACGCGGAGATCGGCCAGTTCATCCGATGCGTCGCACCCGATGGATTCAGACCTGTCACCCAGCTCGAGAATGCACGCCTCGGCATCATCACCCCCGAGATGCAGCGTGTTGCTGCACGCGAGCCGCATCTTACCGCTGCACAGATCCGCGACGAGGTGGCAGCCGGACGCATGGTCATCCCCGCAAATATCCACCATCTCAAGTACAACCTCGATCCGATGTGCATCGGACGTGCAAGCAAGACCAAGGTCAACGCGAACATGGGTGCATCCCCCGTCTCGTCGGGCACCGAAGAGGAAGTCGAGAAACTGAAATGGGCCGAGCGCTGGGGCGCAGACACCGTCATGGATCTCTCCACCGGCGGCGATCTCGATGCCTGCCGCGAAGCGATCCTGCAGAACGCCACCGTGCCAATCGGCACCGTGCCTATCTACTCCATGATCATCGGGCGCAAGCTCGAAGACCTGGATAATCAGATTATCCTCTCAACAATCGAGCATCAGGCACTGCAGGGCGTCGACTACATGACCATCCATGCGGGCGTGCTCCGCGCACATCTCAAGTACGTCAAGCAGCGCCTCATCGGCATCGTCTCGCGCGGCGGCTCACTTTTTGCAAAGTGGATGCTCGTGCATGGCAAAGAAAACCCGATGTACACACTGTGGGACGACATCTGCGAGCTTCTGCGGAAGCACGATGTCACATTCTCTATCGGCGACGGCATGCGCCCCGGCGGACTCGCGGACGCGACCGACGACGCGCAGCTTGCCGAGCTTGAAACCATCGCAGAACTTACCGAGCGCGCGTGGCGCCATGGCGTGCAGGTCATGGTCGAGGGGCCGGGTCACGTCCCGTTCGATCAGATCGAGTTCAACGCAAAGCTCCAGCGCACGCTCTGCCACGGCGCACCGTTCTACGTGCTCGGCCCGCTCGTCACCGATGTCTTCCCCGGGTACGACCACATCACCAGCGCCATCGGCGCAACATCGATCGCGTATCACGGCGCATCCATGCTCTGCTATGTCACACCAAAGGAGCATCTGGGTCTGCCAAAGAAAGGCGATGTCAAGGAAGGATGTATCGCGTACAAGATTGCTGCACACGCTGCCGATGTCGCGCTGGGCATCCCCAACACACGCGACTGGGACGACGACCTGACGCGCGCACGCGCTGCGCTCAACTGGGAGAAACACTTCGACCTGGCGTTCGATCCGGACACAGCTCGCGCATACCACGACGAAGATCTTGATGTCGATACAGATTTCTGCGCGATGTGCGGGCACGACTGGTGCTCCGTGCGTATCTCCAAGGAGATCCAGGAGTTTGCATCGGGCAAAGCCGACGGGTTTGAGCGCATGGGCGGAAAGGACGGATTGACCGCAGGGGCACCAATGAAATCCGCAGCGATCACCGACGAGCAGCGGCGCATCCTCGAAACGCGCGGATACCTGAACCCGGACGAAATCCACAAGCTCGCGTCAAAGACACGCAAAGCGGTTGGTGCCGATGCCCATAAAGCATCGTGCCACTCCGATTACGTCGACAAGGACGAAGCAAAGCGAGTGCAGGAAGTCAAAGTCGTGCAACTGAACACAGCCCCAGCGCACAATATCCCATCGCATGATTCGGTGATCTGAGCAGAATCAGTCCCGACTCAGAAAGTCCATGACCTCACCACCGCTGCCAACAAATAGTGCAAGGAGTGGCGTGGTACAGAGCACAATGACAAGGCCGATGAGCGCTCTCCCGGCACGACGCGAACTGCGGTACGATGATCGATCGTTCGAACTTCCAAACGAACCGCTGTATGACCCCGAGTCGCTAAGATATTCCTGCGCGTCATCGTTGGCTTTGTCAACGTATCTCTGGCGCTCGTCAAACGTCATTTGCTCCCATTTTGCGGACGCATCACGCCATAGATCGGGTGGATAATCTTCCTGATACTCAGCTGTGTACGCATCCATGCCTTGCGGCCAGCGGAGACTCTTCCCACCATCAGCCATATCGAGCGCCATCTCGGATGCAAGGTAGCCCAGCGGAACCTCATCGTTCTGGTTGTACAGCACGGTCTGTGTGGCACGAGGCGTGGGATTGTTCTTTTCCTGGTACTCGTCAAGAATACCAAACCATGCCGCTCCCATCCCCACAAGCGTGACAAGCAACGCGATGCCGCCACTGATCGCTCCGCAGTTCTGCCCAGCTCCATACTTGGCACCTAGCCCGGCAAGCGCGCCGATTGCAAGAATCGCTGGGAACACAACAAACTCTGTCGACTGGTATATCGCAACAATAATTCCAACACCGAGCGCACCGCCAATCACAGATGCTATCGCTGTAAACAGCGGCCACATCGTCGCGCTTGCAGCACCGCCAGCAACCTTTGCTGCCCCAGCCAGCTTGCTTGGATCTTTCTCCTTGATCACCTTTGGTGCGCGAAGTTTCTTGCCCGATGTCACACTGTAACCACAGTTTGTGCAGAGGATCGCATCCGGGGCAAGCATGCTCGCACATTCTGGGCAGGCAACCATGCCCTCCTGCTTGTGCGCAAGCGAACTCAGCATCGAATCCATGACAGGATCAACACCACCCGGCGACTTTGCTGTGCTTGGGCCTTCAGCCATACGAACTCTCCAGACACGTTCCTGTTGCAACTCCACGGACCGAGGATGCCAGTGTACCACAGCGATAGACTTTCTGCACGCACAAAGTGGCCGAGGTGCATCAAGATTGTGTGATGCAACGCTCAGTGAAACCGAGGTACACATGCAGGCAGGACAGGACTGGATCAAGCCAACTGTGCTTGAATTGCCCGAAACCAACGCATTGGTCAGGCTCATCCCATTAGACCCTGATCACACCAGAGATCTTTTTCACGCAGCAACGCCCGATACCTTCAACTTGTTCTCCCGTGGTCCGGAGCAATGGACAGAGGATGGCATGCGAGCCTTCATCGAGTATCTGCTCGGCCCAGCCAAGACCGTGCCCTTCTCGGTCATCCATGTGCCGACACAAACACCCATCGGCATCACCACGTACCTCGATATCAAACCACTCCACAAAGGAGCGGAGGTTGGCTGGACGTGGATCACGCCCGAGCATCGCGGCACAAAGATTAACCCCGCGATGAAACTGCTGATGCTCCAGCACGCCTTCGAAAGACTTGACGCGATCCGAGTCTGCCTAAAAACTGACGAGCGCAACCTGCTCAGCCAGCACGCCATCGAAAAACTCGGCGCAAAGAGAGAGGGCATTATGCGGCACACCGTCATCATGCGCGATGGGTTCCGCAGATCGAGCGCGATGTACTCCATCCTCGCCGACGAATGGCCAGTTGTAAAGCAAAGGTTAATTGAAAGACTTCACTAGAAAACTGACCTCAACACAGCTACCAGCGCCATCGAAACGATAACGAAGATCACACCAATGATCAGTTCTACGACAAACCACTGTGTCTTTGCGCGTTTCTTTGCTTCCGCATACGGAATGTTCGAGAACGAGACCATGTCGTAGAGTGTTTCCCATTGCGGGATCGTGCGTGCAAGAAACTTGTCAAACTTCTTCTTGTAAAGAAATGACTTGTGACCCACCTTGTCGCGCATCTCGACAAAGTTCTCGATCGCAAGATCAGCAATCGCGTCACCATTCGGCTTGCGAGCTTCGGCAAACGCGGGGATCACCCTCGCAAAGTCGCCGTTATGTTGTTCGAGCATCTCCATGAGAATCCGGCAGTCCTCGAACGATGCCTGCATCCCCTGCCCATAGAACGGCACGACCGCGTGCGCAGCGTCACCGATCAACACTGTGTTCGTTCCCATGTTCCACGGCTCGCATCGAATCGTCACAAGCCGGCTCGTCGGATTGTTTCGATAATCTTCAATCAACGTCGGCATCACAGGAACCGCATCGCCGTAGTGCTTCCGAAAAAATGCTTTGGCACCATCATCCGAGAGCGCGTCCACTTCTGCAAAGGAGTCCTTCCCCTCCATTGGCCAGAACAGCGTGCATGTGAACGTGCCGTCTGCGTTTGGGAGCGCGATCATCATCGACGAACCACGAGGCCAGATGTGCAGCGCGTGCTTCTCCATCGCAAACGGCGCGTTGGTGTCATCTTTGATCTCTGCGCCAAGCTCGCGCAGCTCGGCAAGGTTCGGTATATGCAGTTCCTTGTATCCGTGCGACAAATAGTCCTGCGAGTAGTTGAATCCGCTCGTGCGCATCATCTGGTCGCGGACCGCGGAAAACGCGCCGTCCGCGCCAACGATAATGTCTGCTTTGATCGTCTCGTGCCAGCCATCGCTGCGTTCAAACACCGCTGATGGCTCGTCGAAGTCGACATCGACGCATCGACAGTCAAATCGCAGTGTCACATGGTCGTAGGTGTCCGCCGCTTCGAGCAAAGTGATATTGAGCTGGCTCCGCGACACGGAGTAGTTCGTGTGCTTGCCGTCTTTCGAGTATCCCTGGAACGTCAGTTCGCCTGTGACAGAATGCATCAGACGTCCCGGCATCTTCACCGCGTCCTTCAGTACTGCCTCATCAAGACCAACGCGTTTGAGCGCCGTCAGCCCGCGCGTGCCCATCGCAAGATTAATCGATCGTCCGCCGATAAACCCCGCAGCACGCGGATCGGACCGGCGCTCGCACAACGTCACACGAGCACCGTGCTTTGCAAGATCGCACGCGAGCAACGACCCGCCAAGCCCCGCACCAACGATCAGCACATGCGTGTTCGAGAGGTCCATCTGTCGCACTCCCTGCGAGTTATCCCGACTTGCTCTCACCGACCGAGCAGTCTCTGCATCGTACTCGCGAACGTGAACGTGTCACCGTATGTGTTGTAGAGTGGCACCGGCGCTGCACGGATCACGCCCGGTTCGCGATAATCGCACACGATCCCCGCCGCCTCAAGACCCTCAAACACCCGGCGCGCTTCCGTGCTCCCGCGCGACGACACGTCAAGTGACAACTGGCACCCGCGCTGCGCCGGATCGCTCGGTGTCAGGATGCGCAGTCCATTGCCAGACAACGTCCCCAGCATCTCTGCGAGCAAACCCGTCATCTTCAACGACTTCGCGCGCAGCGCTTCCATCCCGACCTCGTCAAAGATTTTCAATGACGCGCGCATCGGCGCGAGCGCCATCACGGGTGGATTGGAGAGTTGCCACGCATCAGCACCGGCGCTCGGCACAAAGTCCGGGCGCATCAGGAATCGCGTGTCAGCTTTGTTCCCCCACCAGCCAGCGAGCCTCGGCAGATCCGTCCGCTCCGAATGACGCTCATGCACGAAACAACCCGCCACAGCGCCCGGCCCGGAGTTCAGATACTTGTAGCTGCACCAGCACGCAAAGTCAGGCCCCAACTCATGCAACTTCAACGGCAGATTTCCCGCCGCGTGCGCACAATCCCATCCGACGTTGCAACCGGCATCACGCGCAGCCGCAGTGATCGCGTCGATGTCCATGAACTGGCCCGTCAGATAGTTGACGCCAGCAAGCATTACCAATGCAATCGATTTCCCCTCGCGACCGATTGTTTCGACAACATCCTCGGTGCGCAGCGTGTGCTCACCATCGCGTGGTTTCAATCTGAGTATCGCCTGATGCGGATCGAACCCGTGCAGCGCAGTCTGGCTCTGCACCGCGTACGAATCGGATGGGAACGCGGTGTCCTCGATGACGATTTTATATCGATCGCTGGTGGGTCTGTAGAAACTCGCCATCATCAGGTGCAGATTCACAGTCAGCGAGTTCATCATCACGACCTCGCCGGGGTTCGCACCGACGAGCCTCGCGCCGATCTCGCGGAACGCTTCATGCGTGGAGAACCACGGCACCTTGCCATGGAAGTGCGCGTCAACGCCAAGCCGAGCCCAATCGTCGAGTTCCTGCTCGATCTCCGCACGCGCAGCCTTTGGCTGGAGCCCCAGCGAGTTGCCGACGAAGTACGCCGCGTCACGCGACGGATCAGCCTTGGATTTGGGGATATAGAACTGATCGCGACATGTCGCAAGCGGATCGTCACGATCCAGTTTCGTCGCCCGCGCCTCGAACGCTAATGCGTCCCACGCGGTGTGTGCTGGTGATGCTGTGGTCGAGTCTGTCATCAGGCGATGATAGACCCGATTTGAAGGAACCACAGAGACACGAAGGCACAAAGGAAGACGAGAAGTATTGGTATGAGGAAGATGAATCACAGAAGCACGGGGCATTTTGCCCCGGGACTCTCATATCTACGCCGCTCATGGACACCTTGGCGATAAGAAACCACATTCGTCATAGCAAGGTATGAAACTGAAGCACTCTCAACTGCACGGCAGTGCAGAACCAACTAATAACAGGTATACCGATAGAATGACAACCACGAATCGCAGTTTCTCACAAGTGCCTGATCACTACTCTGCACCGCGATACGTCGTGCCGAACATATATACCCCGCGGCTTCTTTCATTATTGCCGCATCATGAGAAGTTTTAAACACGCCCGACAACTGCCCATTCATGCCTACAACATCACCGTTGTGTGTAACATAAGCATCAAGCACATATCCCTCGCATTTCCCCTTGGATATAAGATCTGCCACGTAATACGCCGACCACGCATTCCCATCGTTGGCAGACACCTTGAATGCCTGTAATGCTCGCGACAAGGATGTCGCATCAAGATCACTAAACACCACTCCTTCGTTCGGAACGCGCCCATAAGCTTTCTTAGCTCCAACATCAATATGCGCCCACGCAAGCTTGTATCCAGCAGCAGCGGCATGCCCATTATTCATCGCAACTGTTGACCATTTGATGCACGCTTCGATATCTGCTTCCGACTCTGCTATCAAGGCCAGAATGTAGGCAGCATCACCAGTGCTACCGCTCGACCTCAATGCAAACGGTTCGAGCAGTTTCTTTGCTCTTCCAGCGTCGCGATACTCTTTTGGATATAAATCAAAGAGTGCTCGGCCGAGATTGATCGCTCCCGTTTCCACGCCAAGTTTTACAGCACTTTCATATGCCTCGATCGATTTCTGAATCTCGCCTTCATCCTTATAAATAATTCCGAGATTCACATACGCATACTTGTCCTGTCGGCTCACTGCTTCACTGAAGTACATTATGGCCTTGTCTATATCATTCGTACCAAACTTTCCATCCCAGTATGCAAAACCAAGGAACCTCGCCGCGAGAGCATCACCTTGCTCATATACTTCAAGGTACATATTCTTCGCTTTGATCGCATCTTTGGCGTATCCGTGTGTACCGTTTAAGATGTGACCAGCAATTTGTGCGGTCGCAACCAAATAGCCCTGGTTGTGTGCGAGTTCCAAATACTCGACATACTTCTCGCGTCCCATCTCATCATCCCAGAGCGAGTGCGGATTTTCAAGATACAGGGCTCCGAGTATGAAAGAAGCGGGGCCACATCCTGCGGCAGATGCTTTCTCGAGCAGGTCGACCGCTTCGATCGGATCAAGAGATCGTTCTTTCAGTTGCATCGCCTCTCGGAACTGCTTCAGTTGTTTATCTGGTGATTTGGACAGCGCATTGTCCGTCAGCCCATTCTCAAGCTGCCAGTAAATGCTGTCCGCTGGAAATGCCTTAAGCACTCCGAGATAGAACTGTGACCACGTGTCATTCTTCTTTGCACCTTTTTCAAGCGCAGCATAACTATGCTTTGACTTCTCGGGATCAATATTCGATTGATTTGATGTACTCTGCTCAAATGAAACATTTATTTGACCGCTTGATTGCTCTCCGTTATCACAGCTAACACTTATTGCACAAAGCATCGCAAGCACGAGCAGACGAGCGTAATTCATCATGAGCTTTACCTCCATCACTTCGCAAAATGTTGTTCATTCACCGATCGCGTGCAACACAGCCAATCCCCTCATCCGGCACCACCAAATACAACACCCCACATAAGCACTGGCATCAGCCCCATGGACAACAGAGCACTTAAGCAAGAGTATACACGGCTTCGTTAGTAAACGCTAATCACAAAACAAAGTACGAACATTCGCCGCCATATTGAGCCAACATTGTACTCGCATGCCATCGCCCATCATAAAACCGCATCAGCATTGGCAAGCCGCACGAGTCCCGCTCTGCAGCGTCGCCCGCGTGCTCGCACGTTCTCCGGTAGAAACGATCAGCTGTCCAGAGCGATGCGCTCGGGTTCAAGACGCTCTCCGACATCTGCGTCTGACGTCCACGCGGTGTACGCTGGTGATGCTGTGGTCGAGTCTGTCATCAGGCGATGGCAGTCCTGATTTGAAGAAACCACAGGGGCACGGAGGCACAGAGACCAACTTCAGCCGCTCAAAGTTCAGATCAATAACCATAAACTATCCGGGATTCCAGATCATGTGAATACTGTTGAATACGAACGACGCACCTTCGCAGGCGAACAGCAATGATCACACAAGAACTCGAACAACTGAGAACACTCGAAGAGAAACTCTGGATATCAGAGTGGCGATTCAATCTGGAATGGCTGGATACGGTGCTCGCTGACGATTTCTTTGAGTACGGGCGTTCTGGCCGAATCTACACCAGACAGGAGTGTCTCGATCTTCCCCAATTTCAGATTGACGCTGCGATCCCACTTCAGGACTTTCGTGCAAGATTTATCTCAGATGATGTTGCACACGTCACATACACCAGCATCATGACACACGAAGGCAAGAAAGATTTCGGACTCAGGAGTTCCATCTGGGTTCGCAAGGATGGCCAATGGAAGCTCAAGTTTCATCAGGGAACACCATCGCATCCCAAAATCTAACTGGCATCAAGCGGGTTTTAACTCGCTGACGATAAAACAAGTCGAATCCAAATGTAGTGAGAATATGTCGCACTTGTAATGGTCAGTGGCTGGCGCATTGCCCCCGTACCAGAACCGCAAAGTGTGATCATCATGTTTCGCTCGCCAATGCAAAGATGCAATGCCCGACGTACAGCTTGAAAGAATCGTGCGTCTTCCAGTACGTAGTGGCACCCTCCGCGAACGACTTCATCCAGCCCACGCCATTGTACCGCATCGTCGACACGTTCGCTTCGCCCACGATCCCGTAGATCGTGATCAGCCGACCCCACGCGTCGTACGTGTAGAAGTACTCGTTGTCATCGCTCGTCATCTCGCGGTTAGCAAAGAGAATATCCTAGTCTGACGAGTTCTTTGAACAGCAACTTTCAACCAACGTTAGTATAGCACAAGTCAATCGACACCACCGTGCTGAAACAACATAGGAATGCCACACTCTGGACACACATCCAGTTCGCCACTAGTGGCTGGATAGCCACATCGAACACATAGCCCACGCTGGCGCCTTCGCCTTATGCGGATTCCACCAACCGACGCTACGAACATTACAAGAAATCGCCAGTTCACGCAGATGTTAATGATGGACAAAACGGCCACAATATTGATCGCAATGCCGGTCATAGACACATCCATATCATCTTTGTTATGTGTCCGAATTGTCTCTAACGCTTCGCGATCCCTTTGAAACGTGGACAACGCCAACTCATCCATAAGGCTATCAACGGCAGCCGCACGAACTGTCTTGGACGGTTGTGCGAGATACACGAGCGGTGCATGCTGACTTGGAAAGAACAGACCACTCACAGTCCTAAAGCGAGTGATTGCAAAGATGCTCCGCTGGGGAATAGTTACCTTCTGATCAATAGCCACCGCAGTCCATACAGGTATGCTGGCGGGCACCTTTGATATTTCGGAGGGCATTAGATACCAATGCCATTGACTGTCGGCGTACACTCCAAATCTTAGTTCGTCATAAGTAACCAGTGAGACCAAGGCGGTACTGCGGCCCAAGACCTTGGTAACGGTAGAGCACACAACCGAGTAATACTTCAACACAGTCCAGTTGCTATAGCAGTACGCTGCAACAATCGATACACCAATCAACGCTACGGATGCGCTTGTATACATTCTCCTGGTATTCAGTTCATACAGCATAATGTGCTCAGTCTAGATACGGCAACTTCCTGCTTTCAGACCAATGTGGCCAACCGAATGACGAACGTGCCACGCCTTCGGATCGTGTGTGTTCCAGAACGTGGCACATCCTCCGTGAACGATTTCATCCAGCTTGCACCATTGTAGTAAAACGTTGAACCAAAGCTCTATCGAGCGTCAGTAGATGAAAGCGGCGCAGCACACAGCCGCAAGCCCTTGCGATGTTTCGCAACATGTCTTGCAAACTGACCGTAAACAAAGAGTTATGCGAGAATATGCGAGTGCGTGCCTAGATACGCAAACCGATCCAATGGGCAGAGCCGGACTTGAACAATCCCGCATAACGAGCCACGATATGGGTTTTTGCATGGTGTGTGGCGCAAAATACGGCGCGTTTGGCACGCAGGATAGCAAGCTGCAGAATGTCATCGATTCTTGGCACGGCCTACCAGAAGCTGTACGAGTAGGGATCCTCGCCATGGTTCAGGCTTCGACACCCGGACAGCTTGAATCCAATCCAAACATCTGAGCATTTGGTTCATCGGTGAACCACGTTGGCATGTCATGAGATCGTTGCCTGTGTCAGTGCCTCGTCGTTGTTCCTGACATTCCCCACCCGGCTGCTGACTTCGTGCATCACGAGCAGGCCATCGGCTGCTGGATGCAGGAACGACTCGACACCCTCAACATCCTGCATCGATGGATCGCACCATGCCTGCACCTGCTCGGGTTCGATGATGCAGGGCATGCGGTTGTGGATCGGTGTCATCTCTGCGTTTGGCATCGTGGTGAGGATCGTGCAGCTCTCGATGACTTCAGACTCGTCATCCTTCGACTGCCAGCGTTCCCACAAGCCTGCAAGGTACATGGGGTCACCATCGGCTCGTGAGATGAAGTACGGCTGCTTGGTCTTTGCGTCCCGCTTCTGCCATTCGTAGAAGCCGTCCGCCGGGATCACACAGCGCCTGCGCTTGAACGGGTCACGGAACGCGGGTTTCTTGGCTGCGTCTTCGCTGCGTGCATTGAACATCGCATACTTGGCTTCGCTGCTCTTTGCCCAGTGCGGGATCAACCACCAGCGGAGCATGACACCTTCGAGCAATCCGTCGGTATTGCTTCGCAGCACTGGGATCGGTGCGGTTGGCGGCGCGTTGTAGCTGGGTGCTGGTCCGTCCTGTTCCTTGAGCATCGGCGTGAGCGCAGTCGAGAAGCGTTCGAGATGCTCGTATATCTCGCGCCAGCGTTTCTTGTGTGAGAGGCGACCGCACATTCTCAATTTGTAGGGCATGTTCTAGCCGGGTGCAGAGCGGGACAGGCTCGGCAATGCGTCCGGTAAAGTCAGCCCATGATGGGGATTCTGCTGTATTGGTGCGGAGCGGCTTGCTCAACCGTCACCCGCACACTATCCTAACAAAATGCAGTCAGTGGAAAGAACCAGCACCCTCAGAGCACTCGCCGATCGGCTCGACGCTCTCCAGTCGGACCATCGGTCAGGAACCCCGCGTCTGGAACCGGTGTCAACCGACTGGGCACCGATTGCTCGGCAGACATCCCACGAGTGGTTCGCTGCTGTGCCCCCGTTGGTGCTGCTCGCTGACATTGTATCACGCAGCGATGACACGAGCGCGGGCGCGGTCTACTGGATCGGACGCGCCTGCTGGGCGTATCCCTCAGCACTCCAGACCGTCAGCGAGCACTCGGCATCGCTGCTCAATCGCAGCGTGTTCGTTGACGTGCCCAAGCGCGATCGTGAAGCGAGGGTGTGGACGATCGATGTTGCGCTCCGCAATCCCGCGACGGTTGCTGTCATCGCCGACGCTCGGGGCATCGACACGTCGCAGTCGAGGCGCTTGCAACTGGCTGCCGAGGCAAGTCAGGGTGTGTCGTTGCTCTGGCGCAGTGACGACGAACTCGGCTCGCTCTCGGTGTCGCATTATCGCTGGCAGGTGCAGCCCGAGCGAACCAAAGCCCCGCATCCGCGCTGGCGCATCGACTGTCTTCGCTGCAAGGATGCGGCTGTGCTCAATCAGGGATGGCACACACGCACGTTCATAGTGGAGCAGCGCGATGGACAGGGCGCTCTCGCTGTCGCTGCCGATGTGGTCGATCGATCGCGTCAGACGCGGCAGGCGCACACGGCATGACACGCGGAGCGATACCGCGCTTGCGCTGGTCCGCACCGTTGCATCACGCGACGAGGTGGTGCGGTGCTGTCCGCGTTGCCTTCGGCTCGGTGTCAGATCGGGGATGACACTGGCGCACGCACGAGCACTGGTTGGGTCGCATCCCTTCGAACACGCCCAGCACGATCCCAAAGCAGACAGGGACGGGCTGCACAGGTTCGCCGAATGGATGAACCGATTGCTGCCATCGGTCGAGCCCGATCCAGACGAGGATGCAACAATTCCCAAGCCCGGACTGATTGCGGACATCACGGGGTGCCAGCTTCTCTACAAGGGAGAAGACAATCTGCTCCGTGCTGTGCTCGATGCTGCTCGTGGATTCGGATTGCGTGCCCGTGTCGCTGCTGCACCAACGTATGCGAGCGCTTGGGCACTTTCGAGGTTCGGCGGACAGGACATCATCCGCATCGAGGATGACATCAAGACGCACATCACATCGCTCCCATTGCGGGCGCTGCGAATCGAGGACAAGGCGATCGCGGTCCTGCGTGAGATTGGCATCACAACGATTGGTGAGCTTCTGGATGTGCCCCGATCGACGCTCCCATCGAGGTTCGGGGGATCGCTCACGCACCGCATCGACCAACTGCTCGGGCAGGCGATCGACACGATCGCACCCGTCAGGCCCGAGCAGCCGATTGTGACCAGCCGGATGTTCGATGGTCCTGTCAAGCAACTCCGCGCCATCGAGCACACAACCAGTCTGTTGCTCGACGAGCTTTGTGCGCTGCTGCTCAAACGCGAGCGCGGGATGCGCCTGCTTGCCATCACGCTCGACCGGAGCGACTGCGAGCCGTACCGGATCGAGCTTGCGCTGAGCCATCCCAACCGTACGTCATCGCACATCTGGAAGCTGCTACGCCCCAAGATCGAAAAGGCACACATGGGCTACGGCGTGGAAGCAATCACGCTCGCAGCGCACCAGACCGCACTGCTCCCGCACGCACAGATCGGGCATTCGTCACTGGGAGAGAACGCAGCACCACACATCCAGCGTGAGGCCGCACAGTGCGCCGACACACTCCGCAACCGGCTCGGCGATCGTGCTGTGCGTATTCCCGTACTTGTGCCATCGCACCTGCCCGAGCGGACTGCACGCTTTGCCGTCCTCGCATCCGAGAAGCGGTCCAAACCGATCGAACCAGACACGCGCGATCGGCCCACACTGCTATTGCAAAGCCCGCGACCTGTTGACGTGGTTGCTGTCACGCCAGATGGTCCCATCGTGATGATGACATGGAACCGCACGCAGCACATCGTGCGTGCATCCATCGGACCCGAACGACTCTCACCCGAGTGGTGGCGGACGGACCAGCTCACACGCGCCACCCGCGATTATTTCAAGGTGCAGGACAGCGACGGCTGCTGGTGGTGGCTCTACCGCGAACTTGACACACCCAACTGGTTCGTGCATGGAAGGTGGGCGTAGCCATGCCCGATGAACCGATCGGCAAGCACGTCACGCATCCGGGCAAGTCGATGATTGAGCACGTCGCGCCGGTGCAGTTTGCGCTGCACGAGTACGCCGAACTGCACGTCACAACCAACTTTACGTTCCTGACCGGCGCAAGCCACCCCGAGGAACTGGTCAATCGCGCAGCCGATCTTGGATATCGTGGTATCGCAATTACAGACCGAAACAGTCTCGCAGGCGCAGTGCGGGCGCACGTTGCAGCGAAGGACCGCGCCATGCCCATCGCTATCGGCTGCGAGCTGGTGCTCGATGCCGACGGGCAGGAACTCACAGTGCTGGTCTATCCGACCGACCGCGAGTCATACGGCAGATTGTGCCAGATGCTCACCGATGGCAAGCGACGCGCTCCAAAGGGCGAGTGCTGGCTCACGCTGTCCGATCTGGTGAAGTACCAGTCCGGACTGCTCGCTGTCATGGTGCTGCCCAAAGCCATCCCCGACGAGCACTACGTCAATGTGTGCGAGGGGCTGGCGCGGGTGTTCGATGACGACCGGCTCTCGATCGCTGCATCGTTCGGATTCGGCGTGCGCGATCGTGAGTATGCAGACCGATGCGTGCAGCTTGCACGACACATCGGCGTGCCGGTTGTTGCAACGAACACGGTGCTGTATCACGAGCAATCCCGCAAAGTGCTCTGCGATGTGCTGACGTGCATTCGTTACGGCTGCTCGCTCGATCAGGCTGGCAGGCGCATCACGCCGAACGCCGAGCAGTATCTCAAACCGCCCGACGAGATGCACCGGCTCTTTGCGCTCTATCCCGGTGCGGTTGCTCGCACCGTCGAGTTGCTGCATCGAGCATGTGGGTTCTCCCTCGACCAACTCGCGTATGAGTATCCACACGAGACATGCCCCGAGGGTGTGTCGCCGATGGACCATCTGCGACAACTGGCGCACAACGGCGCACGAGAACGCTACCCGAACGGAGTCTCCGACAAGGTGCTCGGCATGATCGAGTACGAGCTTGCGCTCATCGAGGAACTGAACTATCCGCACTACTTTCTGACCGTGCATGACATCGTGGCGTTCGCACGCTCGCGGGGCATTCTGTGCCAGGGTCGGGGTGCTGCTGCCAACTCTGCTGTGTGTTTCTGCATCGGCGTGACATCCGTCGATCCGACGCGGGTGGACATGCTCTTTGAGCGGTTCATCAGCCGCGAACGCAACGAACCGCCCGACATCGACATCGACTTCGAGCACGAGCGACGCGAGGAAGTCATCCAGTATCTCTACGAGAAGTACGGCAGGCACCGGGCTGCACTAACAGGCGTGGTCATCACCTACCGCGTGCGCAGCGCTATCCGCGACGTTGGCAAGGCACTCGGGCTCTCGCTCGATCTGGTTGACCGGCTCGCAAAGGACCACGGATGGTTCGATGTGACCATCGGCAAGCCAGATCGATGCAAGGAACTAGGCATCGACCCCAACGACCGAACCATTCGCATGCTGCTTGCGCTGGTGTCTCAGATACTCGGATTCCCGCGCCATCTGTCACAGCACGTCGGCGGGTTCGTGCTGACAGAACGTCCGCTGTCAGAGACCGTGCCCATCGAAAACGCTGCGATGGACGGCAGGACTGTCATCGAATGGGACAAGGACGACATTGACGCGCTCAACATGCTCAAAGTCGATGTGCTCGCGCTCGGGATGCTCACCTGCATTCGCAAGTGCTTTGCGTTGATCGATCAGCATCACGGGAAGCGGTACGAGATGCACACGATCCCCGCAGAAGACCCTGCTGTCTACGACATGATCTGCGATGCAGACACCATCGGCGTGTTCCAGATCGAGTCACGCGCGCAGATGACCATGCTCCCGCGCCTGCGACCCCAGTGCTACTACGACCTTGTGATCGAAGTCGCGATCGTCAGACCGGGACCAATTCAGGGCAAGATGGTCCATCCCTATCTGCGCAGGCGCAACGGCGAGGAACCCGTCGAGTACCCAAGCGAGGCAATACGCGGTGTGCTGGAGCGCACGCTCGGTGTGCCGCTATTTCAAGAGCAGGCGATGCAGCTTGTCATCACAGCGGCAGGGTTCACGCCGGGGCAGGCCGATCAGTTGCGGCGAGCGATGGCTGCATGGAAGCGCAAGGGCTCGATCGTCGAGAAGTTTGGCGAGAAGATCATCGAAGGCATGCTCGCGCGCGGATACGAACTCGACTTTGCCCAGCGATGCGTCGAGCAGATCAAGGGGTTCTCAGACTACGGCTTTCCCGAGTCGCACGCGGCGAGCTTTGCGCTGCTTGTGTATGTGTCCGCATGGCAGAAGTGCCATTATCCTGCAGCGTTCGCAACGGCTCTCATCAACAGCCTGCCGATGGGGTTCTATCAGCCAGCGCAGATTATCCAAGATGCGCAGAAGCACGGGGTCGAGGTCAGACCCATCGACGCGCAGCACAGCCAATGGGACTGCACACTCGAACCAACCGGGAACCTACACGCGCCAGCGATCAGGCTCGGCATGCGCCTTGTCAAAGGACTCCGGCAGGACCATGCGGAAAGCATTGCACGCACTGTGCATACGCACGGACGATTCGATGCTATCGACCAACTTTGGCGAAGGTGTGACGCTCCAGCGATCGCGTTCCGCAGGCTCGCGTCTGCCGATGCGTTCGGCTCGATGGGACTATCGCGCCAGCAAGCCAAGTGGATGACGTTGCAACTCAAAGACGAGTCGTTGCCGCTATTCGATGCACTCGATGCGCACACGAACGACAACGACCACGCGCTGAGGTTACCCGCGATCCATCCCCAGCGTGACGTGGCAGGCGACTATGCAGTGACCGGCCTGTCACTCAAAGCGCACCCGGTGTCGTTCATCCGTGACGCGCTGACAGAACTGAATGTGACCCCGTGCGGACATCTCGCTGACGAGACTTTGTATCCGCACGGATTTCCTGTGTCCGTTGCGGGGCTTGTGCTGGTCCGTCAGCGACCCGGCACCGCGTCGGGCATCACGTTCTTTACGATCGAGGACGAGACGGGCATCGCCAATCTGATCGTGTACCCGAGCACCTACGAACGATACCGGCGCATCGCCCATCACGAGCGAACGCTCGTTGCTCGCGGCACCGTCGAGCGAGCAGGACAGGTTGTGCATGTGAAGGTGCGGTCATTCAGCCACGCGCCAACAAGCCACGAGACGGTGCAGGTCAGGGCGAGGAACTTTCACTGAACAGTTTGCAGTAGAATCGGTGATCAATCAGCGACACACACAATGGTTCAAGCATGACCTGAACACACCGCATTCTTATCGCATCACTACCGATTTGCAATGCGTGTGGCGCTAATTACGGCGCGAATAGGTCAACATGATACCATGAACACGCCCCTGCTTACTCTGGCCAGAAGTAGTTTACCGGGGCGAACCAGTGGGACTTTGGGTTGGATTCACTTGGATCTCGAACGAGCGATAGATCGTTTTTCCACCGGCCACAAAATCCCTCTCGTGCAGCGACAGCAGAGATAACCGCGTCACGCTCGTGTTCTGAAACATCTCCACACTCAATCCCATATTGATTACAGAATGCGCTCCATGTCACGTTCGTAGCCGACAAGAGGGCCTTTGGATGTGTTTCTGTGACATTGACGGTTGAAAACGTTTTCCGAACACGGTCGACAAGCAATACGCCCTGCACGAGCACAGCTCCTCGTAACGAGTTTGGTGCCTGCACATTTCCACCGCTCAAGCCATAACGCTTTCGAAGCACCGCATCGACTCTGCGCGCACCAGACTGCGCCGTTGACCACCAGAGAGGAGCATCAACACCGATGCCGTCAATGTGACGAATACCATACGATGCGAGCGATTCAACAGCTTCGTCTACCGAACTGACACACCAAGTGCGGGGAGACTGGTTCCCAACGATGAGTGCCAGTCCGAAGGCGTTCTTTCCGCCTGGGTCCGCGCCAACCCAAACCTGTGGCGTGGCATCATTCATTCTACCCGAAACACCTTCATGACCTCATCTCCGAGATGATTGATAACCTTCACCCCGATCCGCCCGCCCTTGGGTTTCTTGAACGGCCGTGACGTATCGCTGTTGAGCGTCGCCCATGCTTCCTCGTTGATCTCAGCCTTGAGTGTTGT
The DNA here is from genome assembly GCA_020639155.1 of Phycisphaeraceae bacterium. NCBI lineage: Bacteria > Pseudomonadati > Planctomycetota > Phycisphaerae > Phycisphaerales > Phycisphaeraceae > Phycisphaeraceae bacterium. The sequence continues at coordinate 2,473,485 of JACKHF010000001.1, read as the reverse complement.
CTTGAGTGCTTTGTATGGATCGCTTTGCCCGAGGAAGTACGCATGTCGGACAAAGAAGCTCTCCTCGTTGTAGTCGGTATCGATGAACCAGCACGCGATACCGTCGGCACTATCGCTCAGGACTTCACCGCTTGATGGGTGAAAGACATCTACACCGTAGAGTTCTACAAACAACTGCCCCTTCGGTACAGCTGGGGCATAATCAATGAGAACATTTGCACGATCCTTTTCCCGCTCAAGGTTATAAAGCTGAGTCTTGACAGCGGTTAGGCGTTCCACTTGGTCTTCTGTTTTATCTTTTATTCTTTTGATCGACTTCACATCTGTTTCCAACATCTTAATTGTTTGCTTTATCTCTGGGAGTCTGTCTTGACGTCGTTGTACTTCTATTTCGAGTGCTTTGCTACCCCCTTCATACACACCAATATCGGGCTCCCCGAAGATGACAAACAGGTTCCCCTTGCCCGTGTTCTTAAGTTCTCCGCCCATGTGCAGTTCGGCGTTCATTCTCGCTTTGAGAACCGGAATGCGTCCGAGCTTGCTGAACTCCGTCGCGTGCGCCTCGTAGCTGAACGCGCACGCGATGAGCACATCGAACCCGGCATCTCCCGCTTCGCGCGCTGCAGCCACCAGATCCTGTCTTGATACAGTGCCAAACTCGGGACCGATCAAAATCCCAGCACGCTTCTCGGTGTCGCTGTCAGCTTCAACGTACCTTCCCTCGGCACAGATGAAATGCCCCGGCCAGGGAGTGAGCGACGAGAACAAGATTCGATCTTCCTTGTGCGCCTGCTGGACGCCGGTGCTCCGAAGGTTTTCGAGCACCATCTCAACAAAGTCCACAGCATCCTCGCTGTCACCGGGTGTGCCCGTTGGCTTCAACGGATCGATCAACTCATCATCCTCGTCCACGCCGAGTGTGCGATGCGGGCTGATGCTCTCGACCGTGAACGGCCCAGCCACGCGCACCTTCTTCTTGTCCTCGTAGGGCTTGTCGTACAGATACTCGAAGTCAGCCTTCGCTGCGATGCTCGCGTCGATCTCCTTCTGGCGCGCAATGCGCAGCTTCCAGAACTCGTCAAGGAGTGTCTTGCACGCGCCTGGCCAATCCTCCGGTTGCTCGCGCGGGATCTCCCATTCCTGCAACTCCGCCGGAACATCGGCCGTGTACTTCTGTCTCTTGCGATACTCAGCAAGCCACTTCGCGGGGATCGCCCCCGTCAGCTTCTCGCGAACAGGCTGGAGCTTCGCCTCAAACTTCTCCCAGATGACGTCGATCTCTGCGTTGTTCGCGATCGCCTTTAGCCCAATATGCGGTACACGCTCATACACAAATCCGTGCCGGACATTTCCAGCATAATGTCGTTTCGCATAGCCCTCAGGCAGATCGCTCCGGGTGACCGCGGCTTCCTTTTCGACGCCGTCCTTCGAATCAGCCAGCAGAAAGAACGGATACCGAGCGCCCATGATCCGTGCGCGAGCGAGCGCAAGCGACACGCGCGACGTGTCAATGGTGATCCACCGCCGGCCCCATTGCTCCGCCACATAGGCCGTCGTCCCGGAACCACAAGTGGGATCGAGGACGAGGTCACCAGGGTCGCTCGCCATGAGCAAGCAACGTTCGATAGCCTTGGGCGAGGTCTGAACAACATAAACTTTCTGATCAGCAAATCCACTGATTGCGAGGTCGTCCCACAGCTCGTTTATCTCATAAACCGGGAAATCCGCAAGTTTACGGAGGTATCGCGGAGTGTTGCCTACAACCAAGAACCGCCCTGCACGTGATACGCGCGGGAGGTTGTCTGGCGACGGCTTGAATGGCTTTGTGAATCGTCTTCCGGCAAACTCGAAGTTGTATGCTGGCTTCTGAGATGTAAAATTGTCGTGGTACACTACTTCTTCTGCTGGAAGCTGTGAGGCAACTGAAAAGTCGACCTCGTGAAGATTGCCTAGCTCATCAAGCTTGTATCGAAACTGTGTCGCACCCGCCTCGCCTGGAAGCTTCTTCTTAAAGAGTGGTCGGAACTTCGTCCGCGATGCGTCTTTTCCGTACCAGAGGATATAGTCTCCGACCGAAGCAAGATGCTTCGCTGAAAGCCCGCCTGTCTTCTTGAACAGGATTAACCCAAGTCGGTTGCCTGGACCAAACACCTCATCGAGCACTGCAAGCACACGATGCACATTCTCGTCGCCAATCTGGACAAAAATAGATCCAGACTCATTCAGTAAATCATGACTCACGGTCAGCCGATCGCGCAGATATGTCAGGTACGTGTGGATCCCGTCGCGCCAGGTGTCACGGAACGCCTTGACCTGCTCGGGCTCGCGCGTGATGTGGTCCTTTTTGCCATCCTTCACGTCGCGAGAAGTTGTAGACCACTGGAAGTTCGAGTTGAACTTGATGCCGTACGGCGGATCGAGGTAGATGCACTGGACCTTGCCGCGCAGTCCCTCGCGCTCTGCGAGCGATGCCATGACCTGGAGTGAGTCACCAAGAATCATGCGGTTTGTCCAGTTGGCATCGTGCTGATAGAACTCGGTCTTGGCGTTGCCCTCGGGAACGCCGTTGAAGTCGGCGAACAGGTCCATCTGCGGCTCGGCATCGCGCTCGTCTGCTTCGGTGCGACGGCGCAAATCATCGACCAGCACCTTCGGATGGACCTTCTCCTGGATGAAGAGCGGCGGCGCTTGAACGACAAGATCGGACCAGTCCTGCTCGTCCTTGCCGCGCCAGACCAGCTGCGGGTCAAGATCGCGATTGCGCCGCTCGTACGCAACGCGGATGGGCGACTGGTGCTCGGTCGTCATCACGGACTGGTACTCGGCGGTCGGAATGTTCTTCCGCGACGCGTCATCGTGGGTGATCGCCTCGACCTTCTTTGGCGCGGTCTTCTTGCGGGTCTTTGCTGTGGTCTTTTTCTTGGCCATCGTCACACGTGTTCCTCAGTCTGTGCGGCATCCCGCAGTGTCAAAACCGCAGTATCGATCATCCGGTTGAAGTGTTCCTGAACCTTCGCCTCAAAGTCTGCCTGCATCTCGTAGACATCGACGAACTCTGCAAACGCCCACCGGCCGAAGGAACGCAGGTTGTTCACGCCGGGAACCCAGTAGTCGCGCATTGTGCCTGCCTTTTCTTTCGCGTCCTCGCGCCGATATCCCTTGATCTCGACCACAAGGTGCAGGAGGTTCGGTGTGCCGTCAGCGTTCGGTTCGTGCCCGTCGTCCACCAGCACGATAAAGTCGGGACGATACTTGCGTGACTCAGAGCCATAGCGATATGGCACTTCGAGGCCAAGGTTGTGGTTCTTAACGTATGCGACGACCTTCGGGTGCGCTTCTGCGACACGGCAGAACTCAGCCTCCCAGTCACTATCAAGAATCACCCAGTTGACGTGGCATCGCTGGGCACTGGTCTCCCATCGGTCCGTCTTTGAGGTGTTGAAGTTGACCAATGCAGATGACCCTGTCGGGTTGTATGGGTCGAGAACTGCCTTGATCGGAGTATCCCCGATGTGCTGCCTGACAATACCCCTGGTGATTCGCTCGCATGCCATGTCGGCAAGTGAGAGATACATGAGCTGAGCAGGGTACGTCTGACCCTTGCACACAAGATGATTGTCGAGCCACTGCTTGGTGACTCGCTTGAGTTGCCCGAAGAGGTGGAGCTTTGGATCTTCGCCTGGGTCACGCCACTTCGTGAAGAGCAATCGCTGGGTGAGATGGAACAGCAACGTCGATCGGCGAAGATCGCCTGTGTGGACGAGCGTGAGGTCTACACCTTCGCCGATGATCCCTTCGTTTGTTGTCACGGTGGGACCAACGAGCTCTGGTGTTAGTTCAAGTGTTGAATCGCTGTCAAACTTGGCAGTGAGTCGCTCTTCGGGAAGTTCTACACGATACCCCTCAACTCGCGGGAACGTGATCTCCAGTTGGTCGCGGTCGGGTCGAATGGCTTTCACATGCACTGTCGGTCGCGGTGGCTGCGGTGGTGCGACAACCGGCTTGGCATTAAAGTCGAATGGGATGCCGAGCACATCGGCATACTCAACATTGAACCGACCTTCTTCGTTGAGTTCATACGACTGACGACGGAGCGCCCGACCAATCACCTGCTCACAAAGCAACTGCGTTTTGAACGCACGAACACCGATTACATGGGTAACCGTGTTCGCATCCCAGCCTTCTGTAAGCATCGAAACAGAAACAACACACCGAATGGACTCACCCAGTCGCCCTTGCTTGCCCACGGTGTTCATGACTTCACGGAGTAAATCTTGGTCCGTAATTTTGTCGGCTGCCTTTCGGTCTCCGGTGCGCTCCACGATCTCGCGCCGGAAACGATCAATCTCATCGCTGGCTTTATCCCTGAAGTCTTTGTCGAGTGCTTCTCCTGACTCAAGCTGTTCGCTATCGATCAGGAGCGTCCGTGGCCGAGCAAGAGGATTACCATGCTCATCGGTGTTTCGGAACAAAGGTAGTCGACCCTCGATAAGCTGTTCCGTTCCATCTTCGTTGGGTTTGACAAAGCCAGAAATGAAATCGAAAACCAGCTTGGAAATCGCTGTGTTCTGGCAAACAACAATGAAACATGGCGGCACATTGATGCCTTCCTTCTCCCACAGTTCGTAGGTCTTGGCATAGTGCCCATACAAGGCTTCGAGTGCTGTTTGTAGTTTCTCCGGGATAGCAAGTGGATCGATAAAACCACTCGACCCACGGCCTTTCTTGGGCATCTGCTTGGCGATATGTTTCCACAGTTCGCGAAATACCGGCGTGTCTTCACCCGGAATGTTGTCTGCAACCGGGACGCGAGGGAGCTTAACGATGCCGCATTCGATCGCATCCATCAGTGAGAAGTCGTTTGTCGTCCACGGAAAGAGTGTGCCTTCCGCGTATCCGGACCCTCTCAAGAAGAACGGAGTGGCCGATAGATCAACCACGCGCAGCAGGCCGAGTTTGCGGCCTACAGCTTCGAGGCCAGAAATCCATAGGCGCGCGGCTTCTCGATTCTTGTCTGCCTCCCTCTTGTCGTCGCCCTTGAGCTCGTCCTCGTCTGTATCCCCAGGTTTCTCGCGATAACAATGGTGCGCCTCGTCGTTGAGGACCACGACACCCTTCATGCCCATCAAATCAGGCATGACCCGTTGCAGCATTTGCCCTTCAGTTTCAGTTGTTAGCAGCTCTTCGCCTCGCCCCTGGAGCAGCGCTCTGCCACCGCTTGATAACTGCATCGTTTCTCGCAGCTTGAAAGCGTGGTAGTTCGTAATCACAATCTTCGCTCGATCCAGATCGGGAAGCATGTCGTTGGGCACAAGCTCGCGACTCCTGTAATAGCTATCTGGGTCGTGCGGCTGAAGGACTCTAAGTCGATCTCGAATCGTCAACCCGGGCGCCACCACGAGGAATCCTCTAGTGAACCGGTTGCTGTTCGGCCGCCTGACGGCATTGATCGTCTGCCATGCGATTATCATGGCCATGACAGTTGTCTTGCCCGCGCCGGTGGCGAGCTTCAGTGCAAGTCGCTGCAAACCAGGGTTTGCTTGTTCGCTCGCGCATTCAAAGTGATCGAGGAAGAAACGGGCTTCTTTCCCAAGATGAGGAGCAACTTCACTAAGCCAAATCAACGTCTCGACGGCTTCTACCTGACAAAAGAATGGTCGAAGTGTGCTGAACACATGATGACGCCAGTGTTGCAATAGTCTTGTGGTCTCTGGTGTCACACGCCAGTCGTTTGGATTCTTCAACTGTCGCCACGCATCGACGCGAGAACGAACGTCGTTGACGATCGACATCGTCTCGTAGCGCTGCTCATCAGAGGACACTTCAGTGGCCTCATTGAATACCAACTCCTCTTGAGCAGCATTGCCACGTCGCTTCTTCGGCTTGGGAATTGGCGTGACGAACTCGGCTCGGCGTCGCGATTCGACAATGCGATTTGTCGGTTGGCCGTTCTCATCAAGTTCCCAATGGCGCAACGGATACTCGTAAGGGGAGTTGAGAATTGGTTGGTGAAAGAACTCGGGGGGCAAGTTCGCCTTCTTCCTCTGAACACGATGAGTGTTTCGGTTATGACGAGTTTAGCTATTCAACCCGCCGTGCAGTTCTGTTCGACATCATTCGAAGGAGATAACTCGGCCACCTCCCCGTTCTCCTCAAGTTGTCCCACTCCTGCGATGACGAATACACAAGATCAGAGCAGACGCGGCATGTAAGTGGCCCGTTCCAGTGAACCGCATAGAGATCGTTCCTGCGTTTCACGCAGACGGGGCACCGAAAGAACCAGCGAATCCCGTAGATGGGCCAAGGCACGGGTTCTACTTCAATCCGCCACCGGTAGTTGGCTGGTAGGCGATCAAGTAACCATGAGGCTGCCTCATCTGTCGGTTGTAAAGAAACCGAAACATCGGACCAAAGCGCACGGAGTACATGGGGTTCGCTCTCACCGAGTTCAGCGAGCCAAGCACGCATCTCGCATATTTCAAAAACGTAAGCGCATTCGTCCACGCGCCGCATCCGCTGATACGGCCGATTGGCTCTGTTGTAGTAATCTTCGCGACTCATTCGACACCCAAATTCATCGAAATCCATGGGAAAGAAACGGTTCAACGTGCGAACAATCTGATATTGAACACTCCGGAGGACTCAATGGATCGCACACTCGCAGACGAACTGGAGAAACTGCTCCCGCTCAAAGCTATTCCACTTGATCATGCGGTCCACCTCGTCGGCTGGAGTGTACTGGAGCAACTCGACTACATGCGCTGTGTAGAAGTGCGCATCATAGCGAAGAACGATGAAAGCGTTCAACTCGATTGGTTCTCTCCAGTGTTGCAGCCATCGAAAAAAGTGACGTGGGCAACATTGGACCACGCATCTGCCTTCGAAGCCGAAAAACTCAGATTGGAGATTCGTGTCAGTGACTGGGGGCGGTCAGCACTTTCAACACACTACGCGAAGGTGAATAGCGAAGCACAGCCCGGATATGAGAGATGGGATAGCGAATCTCCTGCTCCAGTTCGTAATCTCCACGAAGCGCTAGGGCGGCTAACAAACGGGTATCGGCGCGTGATCGAACGGTGCCAAGCCGTTGAAAAACGCTTTGAGCGAGTTCGGTCAAACGCATTTGTGCCCAGCATCCCTGCTCTTTTCTTGCCCGAGCAAATCACTGAGCGACGTTCACTTGAGCTCTTCATTAACGACATGCTTGCAATCACGACTTCTAGTTCAAAGTTGGCATGTCGGGATCTGCTTCGATGCCAGTTTGAAGTTCGGCGCACAAGGCAACTAAACGATCATGCACTTGTATGTCTTCGAGCCTTCAATATCCTAATGAACGGCGAGAATCACTCTGTGTTTAACTCCGATTGGGCCTTTTCAGTATCGAGGACTTTGAACCAGTTTGGAAAGTGGTTTCACAGGGAAATGTCGAATGACCTTCCTGAAGATCACCCCGATTTCTTCTCATCTGTGTCCGATGCGTTAGCAACGGCTGAACAGCAACTTCACAAGAAAATGTCTGATCTTCTTTGCCTGAAGCATCTCGGAGCATTCGACTTGGGTAGAAAAAGTAGCCAACCAGGCCGCTCTGCTGAAGGCTTACCCAATCAACACGAGTCAAGCTCGTCAAAACCCCGAAAGAATCGGACACAGGAAGAAAAACTAGTGGATGATGTGAGAATTGCCATGCATCTTCAAGCGAACCCTGATTGCACTCGCGATGATACAGCAACTCAACTTGGTATTACTCGATACAAGGTGAGCAAGTCCTCAGCATGGGAAGAACATCAGAACCGAAAACGACTAGCAAAGGCTGCGTCGCGAGCAAGGGGTCTAGGTGGGATTGGTGATCCGCGCATCGACTATGCCTACCGACAAAGCTGATTCTGCACTCTCGCCATCTTCATAGAGCGCCGGCGCTTCTCAAAAAAAACAAAAAACTTTCCCTGTCAATTGTTCGTTCTAGAGCAAATAAAGCTGTTTCTGGCCCTCAAGATTGGCGCCGGCGCTTTTTCATTTGCGCCCAGACTGCGTGTGAGTGAGGGGACTGCGGTGTTCGACATCGGTGATCGAACAGCAGAACTCCCCATGTGGAGCACACCAGTCATGAATGAGCAAGCCAATGACCTATGGACAGTATCTCGAATCGCTGAACACCTCAGCATTGGCAGGCATCGGGTCGAGTATGTCATCAAGACCCGGCGCATCAAGCCCATTGCCATCGCTGGCCCTGCCAGAGTGTTCTCGAATGCAGAGGTCGAGCGGATTCGCTTGGTTTTGGAACACATGACCACTAGAAGAGATGGAGGTCCTCATGCCGAATGAAGTCCACAGGCAAAGCATCCCCATGCCGGCAAGCTACAAGGGCGCAATAGATCAATCGAAGAATCATACCCAGCAGTTGCTCGTCGATTCAAAGACGGCTGCAGCAATGCTGTCGATCAGCGAGAGGACTCTGTGGTCTCTCAAGGACAAGGGCATCATTCCCAGTCGCAAGATCAACTCGTTAGTTCGATTCTACATTCCAGACTTGCACGCCTGGATAGATGCAGGATGTCCACGACGCAACTACTGGCAGCAGCCATCGCAAAGAACAGGGGGTTCCATTGGCCCCCATTGATATTGTTTTAGCTCGACTCAAGGCGACCGGGTGCAAGCCGCGAAAGTGCGGCAACCAATACCAATCGCTTTGTCCAGCCCACGATGATCAGAACCCATCACTCAGTATCGGGATTGGAGCAAATGGCGAGGTTCTGCTGTGCTGCCATGCAGGTTGTGCGTTGAAGGCAGTCATTGCTAGTCTGAACTTGACGGTTCAAGCTCTCTATCCCGATTCGATACTCAATGACCCGGTTGATTCGACTCAGCACTCGCGTTCAACGAACACCAAACGCCTCAAGGCACACTCGTCGCTGGAGCTGGCGATCGAAGAACAGCGATACGCCGGGTTCCCTGTCAGCACTTGGAAGTACTTCGATGACCAGCGAACACTCGTTGGAGCCGTTGTCCGATTCGAGCATGAGTCCAGCAAGAAAACCTATAGACCGTTCTATCGAAACTCAGAGGGACTTTGGGAAACCCGAGCAATCCCTCCGAAGCGCCCTATGTATCGTCTGCCAGAGGTGCTCAATCTTGATGTTGACAAAACTGTGTATGTCTGCGAAGGAGAGAAAGCGGTTGATGCAGCGGTAAGCTGCGGACTCGAAGCCGTGACAAGTGCCGGCGGTTCAAATGCTTCCAAACACACAGACTGGTCACCTCTCAATGGTCGTGATGTCGTCGTTCTCCCAGACAATGACCCGCAGGGATCCAAGTACGCAAGGGATGTTGTAATGTATCTGAAGGGTGCAGGTGCTCGATCGGTTCGCATCCTCGATCTCAGCCAGGTATTCGGCCCTTTGGAACCACATGATGACATCGCAGACATTGCCAAGCGGATCGACAGGCAAACCGTGCGAGACACAGTTCAGTTGCATCTTGCATCTAATCCGACCGTTGGGGAGCGCATCTCTCGGTGCGAGATCAGCACGACATGTATGGATAGTGTGACACCTCGCAGCATGTCATGGCTTTGGAAGGATCGTGTGATTCTCGGCGGTGTCACATTGCTGGTGGGCAAGCCCGGGGATGGAAAGTCCTTTGCGACTGCTGACATTGCAGCTCGCGTTAGTACTGGGCGAGACTGGCCCGATGGAACTTCGTGCCCACAAGGAGACGTTGTGTTCATTCTTGGCGAAGATCCCATCGACTCTGTGCTGGTTCCCAGGCTCTCGGCACAATCGGCAGAACTGTCGCGAGTACACGTTCTAGAAGGAACTCTGGAATACACACCACAGGGCGACTCTCAAGTGTCAATGTTCTCACTTGACAGCCTAGATGCGCTAGAAGAACAACTTGACAGGCTTCCGAATGCCAAACTCGTCATCCTCGATCCGGTCGGAACATTCCTTGGAACCGAGGTCGACGCGTATCGTGACAACGAAGTCCGAAGCGTCCTCGGTCCGCTTCAAAAGCTCGCCGAGCGTCGTGAGATTGCCGTTGTCTTGGTTGCTCATCAGCGAAAGAGCATGGCAACTCATGCAGACGATCTTGTGCTGGGCTCACGAGCGTTCACCGGGCTTGCTAGGAGTGTGCTGCATCTCGTTCGAGATCACGACGACAATGAGCGAAGGCTCCTTCTTCATGGCAAGAACAACTACGCGAAATCTCAGGGCGGACTGGCATTTCGACTTGATGAAGCGGATCCACCGACGCTCATTTGGGATTCCGGATTGGTTGAAATGACGGCGAATGAGTACTTGGCATCGCGACCAGTCGATTCGGAAGAGCGAAGTGAACAAGATGCTGTAAATGAATGGCTTTGGGATCTTGTGCAGTCGGGTGTCCGGCTGCGCGACGAGGTGGGAAAACGGGCGAAGGCTGCAGGAATCACGGCTCGGCGCATCACGAAGGCCATTAAACAGTTGAGATTGGTCAACAAACCGGGCGGAGTGGGAAAGCCCTGGGTGCTCTCACTCCCAGTCGAAGAGACATGATCGTCCCAGTCTGGCCAGTCTCAACATGTATTTGAAATCATGTGAAGACTGCAGAGACTGGATTTTTCACCCATCAAGCGCGATTCGATTTGTGGTTGAGTCTGAAGCATACCCAACTAAATAGTTGCAGTAATCGAATGAATAGTGTAGAGTAGCAGAATGACCGTTTCTGAGCAACTCCGGAATGCGATCGAGAACAGTGGCCTGTCCCGTTATCGCATCAGTCAGGATACAGGTGTTCCAGCAAGTGTGCTCTCGCGGTTTGTCGCGGGTGGGCACGGAATGCGGTCTGAGAACATCGACACACTCTGCAAGTACTTCGGACTTGAACTCAAGAAACGCTCGTCGAGAAAGAGGAACTGAACATGGCAAGTCTCATCAGAGATCCCAACGGCAGAAAACGAATCCAGTTTACTGATGGAGACAAGACTCGGCGAACTATTCGCCTCGGCAAAGTTCCAGTGAAGGCAGCGGAGTCCTTCCTCATTCGCGTGGAGGAACTTATTTCCAACAATATCGTTGGAAAAGCTCCAGATGCGTCGTTGTCTTCATGGCTGGCAGAGCTACCTGACTCCAGCTATGAGATACTCGTCTCAGTTGCGCTTGTCCCACGGCGCGAAGTCTCACAATCTCTTTCACTGGGTGAGCTGTTGTCCCGATTCTTTGAGACCGTCGACGTCAAAGACTCGTCTCTTGTGCGTATGCGGCAAGTAGAGAAATCCTTGAATCAGCACTTTGGTAACGATCACATGATCGAAGATACCACACTCGCGGATGCTGAATCTTGGCGAAAATCTTTGAAAGAGCATGGGTATGCAAATGCGACCATATCTCGCTATGTGAGATATGCGCGGCAGTTCTTTCGTTGGGGAATGGATCACAGCTACACAAAAGTGAATCCGTTTACCCAGTTGAAGGCTGGTACCCAGACCAACCCTGCGAGGGGCGTGTTTATTGATCAACAGAAGATTGCGCAGGTTATTGACGTCGCCCCAGATGCTGAGTGGCAACTCCTGATTGCTTTATCGCGATATGGTGGCTTGCGCGTCCCCAGTGAAGCACTCGAACTCAGATGGGCTGACGTGGACTGGGATCGTGAACGGATTCGCGCGCGATCGCCCAAGACTGAGCATCACGAGGGGAAGGGCGACCGATTTGTCCCCATTTTCACCGAGTTACGTGGGTATCTTCTTGAGGTGTTTGAACAGGCTGACACAGGCAACGAGTTTGTGATCTCTCGATATCGCAAAGGGGCAAATCTCAACACGCATATGCGCAGACTCATTCAGCGCGCTGGGTTGGAGCCATGGCCAAGAACATGGCACAACCTGCGAGCCAGCAGGCAGTCCGAACTAGCTTCCAGATTCCCACTCCACACCGTTTGTGCTTGGATGGGCAACACAAAGGCAATAGCGGCAGGCCACTATCTGCAAACCACTGATGCAGACTGGGAGCGTGCAACCGGTCGAGACGCAAATCCAAAGCTCAATCGAGCGTCAGTGGATAAACGCGGCGCGAAAAGCGGCGCACATGGAGCGCAAAAAGCGGCGCAGCACACAGCCGCAAGCCCTTGCGATGATTCGCAACATGTTATGCAAACTGACCGTAAACAAAGAGTTATGCGAGAATATGCGAAAGCTGGCGTAGATACACAAACCGATCCAATGGGCAGAGCCGGACTTGAACCGGCGACCCTCGCATTTTCAATGCGATGCTCTACCAACTGAGCTACCTGCCCGAACTGTCTTCGACCCAGCACGTGCTGAGCCGCCCCACTCCCACTGGAACCCAGCGGGCGCGGTCTGAACAGTACCAACATCGCCCCATTGGTCAAGCGGAATGGGTCTGATCAGTCGGGGATGTCCCTTATCGGCACGGCATCCAACGCAATCCACCAATACGTCGTACTATGAAGGCGATGGTCACCCAAGCGACTCCCACAGCCAATCCTGACTCCGTTCGCACAGTCCGCACAAGCCCACTGCTGCAGGTCCAGGATCTCAAGACCCATTTTCCGGTCCGCTCGGGACTGCTCCAACGGATCACTGGGTACGTCAAAGCAGTCGATGGCGTCTCATTCCACATCAACCAGGGTGAAACGCTCGGGCTTGTTGGCGAATCTGGCTGCGGCAAGACAACGGTCGGGAGATCCATCCTCAGACTCATCCCAGCAACCGGTGGCAAAGTCACATTCGATGGCAAGAGTGTCTTTGGGGCAACTGGCATGCAGCTTCAGTCTCTTCGCAGGCAAATGCAGATCATCTTCCAGGATCCCGCAGGTTCGCTCAACCCGCGCATGCGTATCGCCTCGATCATCGGCGAACCACTGATCGTCCATAAACTGATCGAATCGCGCGATGAGTTGCGTGCGAAGGTCGAGGAGTTGCTTGTCCGCTGCGGCATGCCGAAAGCAGCAGCAGACAGATACCCGCACGAGTTCTCGGGCGGCCAGCGCCAGCGCATCGGGATCGCCCGCGCCCTCGCGCTCAACCCCAAGTTCATCGTCTGCGATGAGCCCACCAGCGCACTTGATGTGTCCATCCAGGCACAGATCATCAACCTGCTGACCGATCTGCAGCGAGACTTCGGATTGAGCTATCTCTTCATCTCACACGATATGGCAGTCGTCCAGCACACATGCCAGCGGATCGCTGTGATGTTCAAAGGGCGCATCGTCGAAGAGGGCACGCGCGAAGACATCCTCAACAATCCACAGCACAAATATACACAGTCACTGCTGTCAGCGGTACCGAACGCCGATCCACGCACTGTGAAGAAACGCGTGATCTACTCTGCGATTGAGAACTGACCGGGTTGTTCTTCTCAGTCAGCAAAGAACCCGATGTCGAACAATCCAAGCCAGAGCAAGCCGACAACACAGGCATACACGAGCAGAGTGATCACAAAGCGAAGGACTGGCTTTGGGTTCCGTTGTGTCCACCCGCCATCGCGACCGTAAAGCATCGCAGCAACCAGCCCACATTGCACAATCAAGGCTGGGAGCAGCAAGCCGATGCCCGCGAACGCTAACCAGAACACCAGCGTCATGATGTTCAGCAGAGGCACCGAGGACAGATCGTCCGGGTATGGCTTATGTCCCAGCCACAAGTATGCCCATGCCCACACGAAGAATCCGTAGACATAAACCACAACTGGCAGGCAGGCAACCAGCCACGACGCAGTGCTGAGCCATCGAAAGAACCTGTCAGATCGAACGCTCCCTTCACCGAACGGGTCAACGCTCGTGCCACACTCCGGGCAGACAGTTGCCCCATCAAGCCCCGCAAGATTGTACTGGCAGACGTGGCAGTGCATACGGAAGCGTAGGAATACCCGCAAGGCGTTGAACCAATCCCGTACAGGCGGATTCAACCAGTATCATGAGAAACGCACGTCACGTCCGCTTACAGCAAAGTCTGACCACCTTTGTTCTGCTGATGGCAGTGGTTGTTTTTCCGAGTTGCACGCTTGTGCCCAGACTCAGGACAGAGTACCAGCGCGGCGATTTTGGACCGCCACCACTGTGGGAGCATGCAGTTGATCCCAGTGGCAACTCTGTATTCACCACGCTATCAAGTGACACGAAAGTTTTCGTAAGTGGACTGAAAACGCTACTTGAGCGTTATAGCCCGGTGGAGGATCCGCTTGCCAGCTTTCACATTATCAAAGGTAATGCCGTCGTTATGTATGGCAAAGGATCACTCAATGAGACCGCCACAGTTGCCAGATTCCGTCATGGTACATGGGAAATGTCTGATATGAGTAAGATTCGATACGAAGGCACGTTGCAACTGGATCAGTCAAGCGCAGACCTGCTCGTGTACGCAATCGATGAAAAGTACACGTTTTCTAACGAGAACAAGGGGTTATCATACTGGGTATGGACAAACACGAATGATCCCAAGCGTGCCGCACTCCCGGATAGACTGGCAACGCTGACCTCCTCCGGTGCTGGTACGTGGCTGGGGTATAACAACGGGCAGTTACTCTTTGGAACCATCGCTGCAAATGGGGAACTTGTTCCAGATTCGCTAGTGCTGCCGAAGCATGGGTCGTGGGGCCCAGATGTTATTAATGAAGCAGTGTGGCTCGATCGCGACTCGGTGCTTGTTCACGGCAATACCGTCGTAACAAGAACTGGTGATGAAATCACACTACCAATGTCACTCGCGACACAACCGCATCACCCTAGTCCACAACCTTGCCAACACATGCGAAGAGTCGTACTCATGAAGCGATCAAACGGAACAAAGTGCCTCCTTGTTTGGAAGCCAAACGCTGAATATGAAACCTTTGCTGTAGACTCCATGACTTGGGGTGTCTCTCCAGGTGGCCGCATTATTAGTACGTGGCAAAGCGCGAGTTTTCTTTCTGCAAATCTTGGGCATCCAGGGTACCAACGACTCATTTCGCTCGAAGGAGAATCTGACAAACCCCTGCTTGTTTCAAACTGGGAGATGTACACGTGGGCTGTCGAGTGGGACAACTGAGGTCTACTCCGAAAACATCGCTTCAACGAATGTCTCGGGATCGAACACTTCCATGTCGTCGGGTGTTTCGCCGGTGCCGACGAACTTGACGGGGATGTCCGTCGCATGCTTGATCGCAACTACAACGCCGCCCTTGGCTGTGCCGTCGAGCTTTGCAAGCACAATACCGGTCACGCCAGCAGATTCGAGAAATGACTCAGCCTGACGCAGCGCGTTCTGCCCCGCTGTCGCGTCAAGCACCAGCAGCACCTCGTGCGGCGCACCGTCGATCTTCTTCCCAAGCACATTTCGTACCTTGGTCAGCTGACGCATGAGAGGGTCCTGCGTCTGCAAGCGGCCAGCCGTGTCAACGATGAGATAATCAACCTCACGCGCGATCGCTGCCTGAACACCATCAAACGCGACCGCTGCAGGATCACCGCCCTGCTGACCCTTGACCACATCAACGCCGAGTCGCTCCGCCCAGATCTCAAGCTGTCGCACTGCACCCGCGCGGAACGTATCGCACGCTGCGAGCAGCACCGTGTTTCCCTCGTCACGCAGACGCTTGCAGAGCTTTGCAATACTCGTTGTCTTACCAGCACCATTGACGCCGGTCACGAGCACAACGGTGGGTCCATTTGCAATCTTTGCAATCGATCGATCGCGCTCAGGCCACATCGCTGCGATCTCGCGCTTGAGATATTCAACGGCATCCTCACCCTTTGCGAGTTGCTTTGCTTTGACCGCTTCGCGCAGTCCATCGATCAGCTTTGTTGTTGCCTCGCGCCCAACATCAGCTTTCAGCAGCAGCGTCTCGATCTCATCAATCAGCGCAGCATCGAGTGTTCGACCGGCGACAAGCGAACGCAGACCGCTCACGAACGTTGTCCGCGTCTTGCTCAAACCCGACTTGAGCTTCCCCAGTGCCGATCCGATCAAACCCACAACCACTTCCTTTCAGCCTGAGACGCTCGATTCAGATGCAGGCAATCGTCCGAGATCCCTCGCAACCTTGTCAAGCAGCGCGTTGACAAACGCAGGCGACCGTTCCGTGCCAAATGTGCGCGACATCTCGACAAGTTCATTGATGACGACCGGTGCCGGCGACTTTGCCTGCGAGAGCTCATATACCCCAAGACGCAGGATCGCACGATCCACCGCTGCCTGCCGCGGCGCGGGCCAGTCTGGCGCGAGCGCCCCGGTGATTCGATCAGAACGCTCACGCGCATCAAACGCGCCGCAAGCCTGCTCAATCGCACGATTCACCACACGATCAGGAAACTCGTCAGGAAACTCCATCGCGTCGTGCGGCAGCAGCACATCCGATGGAAACACGTCACCCGCTTCTTTCGCGGGATGCTTCGCAGCATCACGCAACGCAGTGTCATCAATGTCAGGCTGCGCATCGAGCAGGAACAACAGCCGCATCGCGACATACCTGACCCATTGTGTTTGTGTTGTCTCCTCGCTCACGCAACTCCCTTGTCTGGTGCATCAAAGTGTCTTGTCGAACATTGCTTGTACCGTCGATCGCTGCTCACCTCTGTCGATAGCTCGCATCGTCGCGATCGTATCGAGCAGCGCAGCCATCGACTCTGCTCCCTTGTTTCCCTTCGAGCCGCCTGCACGATCCTTGGCCTGCTGACTGTCGAGCACAGTGAGCACACCGAACGCGATCGGCACGCCCGTCTGAAGCTGGGAATGGAGCAACCCCTGTGCGATCGCATCAGCAATGTGTCGATCGTGCCAAGTATCACCCCGAACAATGCACCCGAGGGCGAGCACACCATCGACCCGTTCGCTCATCGCCAGCCGATCAGAAAGCATCGGAAGCTCGTACGCTCCCGGCGCGTCGTACACCTCGATCGAATCGCGCTTAACACCCCTGCTCTCGGCCTCACCAATCGCCGCAGCCAGCATCGCGCCCGTAATCGTGTGGTTGTACCGGCTGACGATAATGCCAACGCGTATCGGATTGCCGTCAGAATGTTGCTGCTGTTGCATCATCAAGGTCGATCGTAGACCGAAACACCAACAGGTCACAAACACCGTGATTGACCATTTGCGTATTTGACCAGTTTGCCAGCTCACAGCATCTACCCTTGTGGATGGCTTCCTCCTTCGCCACCATGACCCGCCGAACGCTGCTCCGCCTGAGCCCGGCCCTGCATATCGCGCGGGTCACATGGGCGTTCTCAGCCGTCGCCAACGCATGGCTAGTCGTGCTGTGGACAAGGGCTGTCCCACAGGAGCCGGCCTCAACTGCACTGGGAGAGCAGCATCTCTCCGTGCTGCTCCTTGCGAGCGCCGGGCTCTCACTCGGATTGTTCTGCTTCGGCACAGCGATCAACGACATTGTTGATGCACGCCGAGACAGGTTTCTGCATCCACAGCGTCCCATCGCCTCGGGCAGCGCCACATCCAATCTCGGGCTCGCGATTCTGACACTCTCACTGCTCGTCGCGATTCTCTCTTCACTCGTCTTTGGTCCAGCGTCGGTTGTGCTCACCGCGTTGATCGCTGCGGGCATCCTGCTGTTCAACCTCACACTGCGATTTATCCCCGCTTTGGGTCTGCTCACGCTTGCGTTGATCCACGCTGTCCACATGCTTGTCCCAAATATGAAACTCGTCTTTGTGTGGCCGCTCCTGCTTGTGTTTACCCACGTGACCGCAGTCGCATGGATCCAGCATCTGGTCGCAAACAAACTCCCATCGATCAGCAAGCGTGCCATGGCGTTCACCGTGCTCGGATGGACGATCGTCGGTATCGGAATTGTTGGTCTGTTTACCTATCGCGCAGAGGAACTCGCCAACGACACGTTCTTTCTTCCTGCGTGGGTGAATCCACTTGCGATCGTCTTCCCCATGCTGCTTGCAGCTGCGTTTCCGATCTTTGTTATCCGCAAGATCAAGCAGCATGGATACACCAAGCGTGCCGCCGAAAAGATCGGCCGGTACGGATCGATCTGGATGTCACTCTACGGCTGCGCGTGCCTGCTCGGACAGGGCGCGTACAAGCCCGCGCTCATTCTTGGAAGTCTCACGCTCGCGGGGCTCATGGGCATGACCGTGCTGCGTGAGCTCTACGGGTTTCTCGAACAGCCCGTCGGTTTCAGACGGTAGTTACGGCTTCTTCGCAACAACATGAAAAACGTGCCAGTGGACGGGCTGGCCGAGCACATCCTCGCCGTCCTTTTCCGCTTCGTCGTAAAGCTCTATGTCGAGTCCCTCCAGCAGCACATCGACCTCTCGCTTCGTGTGATGTGTGCGTCCATCAATGCTCGCCCACGAGTGCCGATCACCAAAGAACTGCCCAGCAAACCGCCCGCCCGGCATGATCGCATGGCGAATCCGTTCCCAGAGCCCATCAAAGTGTGCTGGTTCACAGAACGGCAGACAAAAACTCGCGTTAATCAGCAATGCTTGACTCGGCTGATACGTTTCCATCGCGGACTGCTCGAACGTGAATCTATCAGTATCAACACCACACGCCCGTCTCATCTCGTCAAGATGGTCCATCGCTTCTGGATGCCCGTCGATCGCGTGTACACGCCAGCCGCGTCGCAGCATCTCCGCGCTGTCGCGGCCTTCACCCGCAGCAATATCAATAGCGAGCCGCTGATCGATCGGTGTGCGTTCTGCATCAAACCGATCAAGCGCAAAGAGCAGCGTATCTCTCGGTGGCTTGCCCTTGACAGCTGCGAAGTACGCAGGCCAGTCGCGCTGGCTGGCTGCGGTCACAGCGTCCTTCGGCTGTGTGTTGGTTGATCCGTTCTGCTGCTGATCGTCCGAGTCCGTCATACGCTCATGGTATGGACCGCACGCTGCGAGGCTTTGTCGAAAAACTGGATCGATCGGGCGAACTCGTGCGCATCAAAGCCGAGGTTGACCCAGTTCTGGAAATCAGCGCGATCGCGGATCGCATCTCAAAGCAGCCTGCGCCGTCACTGCCCGCGTCCTCCACGCAGCGTATCGATCCGAACCATGCCCATCTCGGCGGCCCTGCTCTGCTTTTCGAGAATGTGAAAGGATCCAGTTGGCCCGTCCTCATCAACGCACTCGGGTCATATCGTCGCGTCGAGATGGCGATGCAGTGCGAAGCAGACGGCATCGAGTCCATCGCGCACACCATCGGCTCGCTTGTCAAGCCGCAACTCCCCCGCTCATTCGGTGAAGCGATCGAAAAACTGAAGCAGTTCGCGCCGCTCGCGAAGATCGGGCCGAAGACACAGTCGCGCGGCATTTGCAACGAGGTTGTGCTTACTGGATCACAGATCGATCTGACACAACTCCCATTCATCAGATGCTGGCCGCTTGATGGTGACTTTGTTGCGTTCGGGTATCCAGCGGATGTGAACGCACACATCCCCGAACTCTCAACCGGGGATGCATGGAACGAGCGGTTCCGCGGCAGGTATATCACGTTTGCGGGCATCCACACCATCCATGCTGATGATCGCGATGATCCCAAGCCGGCATCGCACAACATCGGGATGTATCGTGTGCAACTGCTCTCACCGCGCCACATGGCGATGCACTGGCACGTCCATCACGACGGCGCTGCGCACTGGCGTTCGTGGAAGAAACTCGGCAAGCCAATGCCCGTCGCGATTGCGCTCGGCGGCGAACCGATCCTGCCGTATGCTGCGACCGCGCCGCTCCCACCCGGGATCAGTGAGTTATTGATGGCTGGGTTCCTCAATCGCAAGGGCATTCCGCTGGTCAGCTGCAAGACCGTGCCATTGCGAGTTCCAGCGAACGCGGAGATCATCATCGAAGGCATTGTGTCGCACGAGGCTGGCCCCATCGGCTGGGATCCGAACACCACAGACGAACCCTTTGGAAACGGCGCTGTCTTTGAGGGGCCGTTCGGCGATCACACCGGGTTCTACTCGATGCCCGACAGGTACCCTGTCCTCACCGTCACTGCGATCACACATCGAAAGAACCCGATCTATCCCACCACGGTTGTCGGCATGCCGCCGCAGGAAGACTACTTCCTCGGCAAAGCCACGGAACGTCTGTTCCTGCCACTGCTGAAAGTAATTGTTCCGGACATCGAGGACTACGACCTGCCGATGTTCGGGGCGTTCCACAACTGTGTGTTCGTGAAGATCAAGAAGCAGTACGCATTCCACGCCCGACGAGTCATGCATGCAATCTGGGGTGCCGGGCAGATGGCATGGACAAAGTCCATCTTCGTTGTTGACGAGGATGTTGATGTCCACGATCATATCGCTGTGCTGAAAGCGTGCGCTGCGAACTGCCATCCAGTTGCAGACATTGAGACCGTTGTCGGCCCTGTTGACATTCTCGATCATGCAGCACCCGTTATTGGTGCGGGCACAAAGATCGGATTTGACTGCACCCATCCGTGGCAGGATGAACGAGCACTCTCCGGCATATCAAGCCCTCACACGCCACGGATCTTTGCAGCAGGCGATCAGCGAGAACATTCGCTTCACACCATCACGCAGATGCAGGGTGTTTCCAGCGCCTCATCGCCGGAATCACTCCATGGCTGGCTCTTTATTTCGACATCTCAGGCCAGTGCAGATGAGATTCGCAATGTTGCGCACCGCGTCACCGACCCGTCACTCTGGGGCAACCACCCGCCAGCATTCGCTGTCATTGTCAGCGATGCAGGGATCTGCAAAGACACCGACCGGGCTTTGTTTGAATGGGTCGCAAACTCCGACATGCAGCGGGACCGCATCATCACACATCACGATACATCAGAGCACAGCTGTGTTGTGTTCGACGCGACACGAAAGTCCGAGGGCACACGGAATGGATTGCCCGTTCGTCATTGGCCAACACAGGTTTGCTTTGACAAGGCAACACACGAGTTGCTTGATCGGAGATGGTCAGAATATGGGCTGAATCAATAAATCTTGCGTTATCCACCCAGTGCATATGAGTTCGCGTTCAGCCATTCATCAAGTGCCATCACGAACTTCTCCTGAAACTTCCGTGCGTTCGCATCAACCGATGACTCATCGTTCATAATCAGACTGAAGTAAACCTTCTTGCCCGATGTGCGATGCTCAATCACACCAGAAATCGAACGCACGCCAGTGAGGTATCCTGTCTTGGCATGAAGGATATTCTCAAGCGTGTTCGATTCTCTGAACCGCTCCCGCAGGGTGCCATTGCCCGGCTCGGCAAGCGACTCCACCCACGTATCGCCAATCACAGGATCATTCGCAACCGCCCGCGTCCAGTTCGCGAGCAGTTCCGGCGTCACACGATTCTCTCTGCTCATGCCGGAACCATCAACAGCCCGAAGCATGCCAACCGAGCGTGCATCAAGCAGATCGCCAACGACCATCCGCAGCGTTGCCGTGCCGTTCTCCCACGATCCCGGCTCGAGCGTGACATCATGCCCCATGCGTTTAAGCAGCGACTCGGCATACATGTTCTCTGAGTTGGTGTTGCAGCGTTCCAGCACAACCTGCATCGGCGTGCGAACAACAACAATCTCACGCGCAACATCCAGCGCCGGATCAATCTTGTCGTTCTGTTCCGCGCGACGCACAAACTCATGGGCAAAGGTCACCCCCTTCGTGCCGCCGATTTCAACGCCGCGACGCGCAAGCGCAACAGCCAGTGACATGCCGAACTGCATACCCGGATCATGCACTGTGACGGACACTGGCGAGTGCATCGGCTTTGAGATACGACCGCTCACCTTGATTGTGTTTGTCATCGGCTGGCGTGTCATCCAGATCGATTCGGCACGACCGCGAACTGTGGTCGGCATGAGTTCGACACTTGGCTGAAGAACAATGTCCGGGTATTCCGGGTCCGTCTCAACACGAACACCGTTTCCGTTTGGTCGTGCAAAGACATTGAGCACGTTCGCATGAAAGTTGAGCCCGGATATCTCGGCACAATAACTTTCGTTCAACTGATCGTCCGGCCAGGTCGGATGTGCTGCCGAAGCTTCAAAGATCCGATCGTCAACTACAATGCCCTGTATAGTTGAGAGCCCATTGTCTGTAATAACCTCGGCAAGCCGATCAATGAACTGCGTGCATGACATCGATGGCATCATGTCAGCAAGCAGCTCCGGATCGGCAAGTGCTGGATCACCAGCACCCCTGATCACAAGCTCATCGCCAGCAAGAAGAAATCGCGTCCGAAACATGAAATCAGTCCCAAGCACATGCAGCGCCGCACCACTTGTCAGCAGTTTCATGTTCGATGCAGGAATAAACTGGTCACGCGCATTCAGAGCGAACAAGGTTCGGCCTGAATCACCATCGATCACACACATGCCGACCTTTGCCTGTCCCAGTGGGGTCGTGCTCATCGCATCAAGGATCATGCGTTCCATGTCTTGGCCGAACACTGGCATCGCGCTACACGCAACAAGTGCCAGTGCGCACATCCACGAAGCAGTTCGGTCCATGCTGCGTTGATATGAAACCAAACGGACATTGTGTCGCATCGTTGGAAATCCCCTTTCAGACAATATCACATCGGCTGATTCTGAACCAAAATCGGCAGAAACAGACGAACTTCATCACATGCCCTGTTGTATGCGATAGAACCCTCAGGGTCGAAACCTGGAGGTCAAAAGGACCTGTTGTCGAATACGGGTACCAGCAAGAAACTCAGCACATCAGTTGTACAGCCCGTGCGAGTTTGCACACGCGGTCAACAGTGTGTGCCGAGTCAAGAACCCACTGACTCCAGAGCGTTCGACCGGTCAGCCGATGCGATTCGGGCTCAGACCCCACGAGCAGCGTCTCAATATCAAGCCAGTCCACCGGATCAAACGCGGTACTGTTGAGACGAACACTCACCATCGGCTCTGGACTTCGAGCCACCAAAAACCACTCAACAGGGCGGTCGCCTGTCTTGCGTGCGAAGACGAGTGTCCACCCCCATGTCCGTCCTTCCCAAGACACAAACTCTCGAATGCCCATCGTCTGGCGAAGAAACTCGACAATGTCCTTCAGAAAAACTGAATCTGTCGGATCAACAGCCCCAAGCAGATCCTGACTGCCTGGCGTGGTATACCGATCAAGTCGTGGGTTCATTGAGACAAACGATGACGTATGCATGAGCGCAGCCCCGACATACCATACCCATCACTTCGCGATATTATTGCATCACAACGTCTGGAGCCCAAATGGCTGATTCCATGGCAGATCCACGGTCTGAGAACCAACACACAGCAGCAGACCAATCAGATTCCGTCGCCGGCAAGCGTGTGCTGATTGTGGACGACCACGCCCAGAATCGTGAACTCTTGCAAGCCTACCTTGACGACCTTGACTGCGAACTCTTCACTGCTGCTGACGGAGCACAAGCCATTGAACGAGCCAGGGAACTCGAACCCGACATTATCCTGATGGACATCATGATGCCGAAGGTCAGCGGCTATCAGGCTTGCGAGAAAATTAAGACGGACCCAGCCCTCAGAGACATCCCAATCATCATGGTGACCGCGCTGAGCGAGGTCGGGGATGTCGAACGCGCTGTTGAGGCTGGGGCTGACGATTTCCTGACAAAGCCGGTTAATCGGCTCGAACTCGTCACACGTGTGCGATCGCTCCTGCGGGTGCGAATGCTCAAGAAGGATCTCGACCGCACCATGAGCGAGCTTCGACAGATCAAGGGAAAAAACCGGCCTCACGAATAGGAGCACTGGTGGCACGTGTACATCGCACCTTTTTCCTTCTGACGCTCGCGGCGATCCTTTTGAACTCGCTAGGCTGCGCATCCTCAAATCATGCAGTCCAGTCAAAGCTGCAACCAGTCACATTTGGTGAAGAACAAACAGCACTGTTTCCTATCCGCTCGACACTAAAGTTCGCCCCCAGCGAAACAGACAACGCAGAAGCAGGCAGTGCAGAGTACGGCACGATGACCGTCCGCGATCATGAGATCGGCGTGCGTCGTCTGGATGGCATGATCGCTGTCGACTCGAATCTGAACCACTCGTTTGATGACGAAGCAAGCATCCCTGCGAGTGGCAAGCCAACCACACATACGGTCCGGTTCGACAACGAAACTGTAGAAATCGTTATAAACGCAAAGCCAACAGGCCGAGCCGAGTATGCTGTGTGCGAGCTCTGGCAGACACCACTTCGCTACGGCAATGAATCCATCACGATTGGCGTGCTCCGGCTTGGAACCGGCATGGCATTCATTGATACCGATGCTGATGGCACCTTTGAAACATACTGGGATAAGAAAACGCCCAAAGCTCTTGGCGGCAGGTTTTGGACGCTCGACCTTGACTACACAGCCCGACGCGCATCGCTCATGCCCTCCGAGCAGGAACCGGTCGAAGCCGGCTATCAATCACCATCCATACAAGCAACCCGACTCGATTCTGATCAACAAGTGATCGTGCCTCACCAGAACAAGGTCACGCTGCTGTTGTTCTGCCACAAGGATTGCTACGGCTGCAGAGTTTCAGCAGATACGTTTGAGACCCTGTCATCACGTTTCGCGCAGAACGATCAGGTTCGACTTGTCAGCGTGAATCGATCGGACGAAGAGGCTGCTGGTTGCAAAGCGATCGTCTGTCCCAACTTTGAGCATGTCGTCTCTGCACAATCGTGGGATCAGTTTGGTGTCACACCAACCCCAACATTCATTCTCGTTGATGCAGATGGCACGATCCGATACAGAAGCTCCGGCGCACACAATGGGCTTGCATCAGAGTTGTCGCAGAAAATTCATACCGCCCTGCAAGACTAGGCGGCTGCATACCGAACCCAGATACACACAGCAACCCCGGATGGAACACATCCGGGGTTGCTGTGTGTATCTACGAAGCTGCTATTAACGGTAAAGTTCGACGATGAGGTTCGTGTTCACATCGAACGGCACCTGGTCCGATGCCGGATTCGCAACGACCTTCGCGGTCAGTTCGGAAGGATTGAAATCGACCCAGCCCGGCACCTCGTGCCCTGCAAGCGAATCCATGTTCTCCTTGCACAGCTTGTGGATCTTGTCCTTGAACGTGATGACATCACCCGGGCGAACACGGAATGATGGCGCACTCGTCTTCTGGCCGTTCACACGAACGCCACCGTGCGCAACCATCTGACGTGCCTGCCAGATTGTGCGGGCAACACCCGCGCGACGCAGCACATTGTCAAGACGACGCTCAAGCAGCGTGAGCAGCACCTGTCCGGTATTGCCCGGCTGACGCGCAGCTTCATCGAGTGTCAGGCGGAACTGCTTCTCCTGTACGCCGTAGTAGTAACGCAGCTTCTGCTTCTCAACGAGACGGATGCCGTAGTCACGAAGTCGGCGACCACGATACCCGTGCATCCCGGGGGGGACGCGGACGCGATCATTCGCGGTGTGCTTGGGCACATCAGAGATAGCAACGCCGACGCGGCGGGACAAACGAACCTTGGGACCGGTATATCGAGCCATGAAATCTTCCTTCCGTCGATGCAAAGCAATGAATATCGCTCTGCAGTGCTGTGTGAACCAGCAACCGTGCCGAGATGGGCCAGACGAGGCTTGTCGCACGATCCGGGCATGATGTCTGCCTGCGGGCACAATCCCACAGACAAGGGCCAGTATTGAAGGTGCCAACCCGCCCGATGTCCAGTACGCCGGCTTCTCGGCAATATGCTCCATTCCAGCCAGAACCTGCCCACCTTCCCATACTTCGCTCTGTTGCTGCGGTCGATTGATCACTTTCCAGCCTGCTGCTCCTAACCTTGTCTGATGCCCCACACATCTGCCTCGGCGGGACCATCCGAAGCACACTCGCTGGCTTTGCCGGTGCTGCAATCTGCGCCAACCCGCGGATGCGATGACATACACAAGATCAACGAGAAAAAGGAAAAGTGTGGTGTTTTCGCGATCTGGGGCAGTAAGGACGCGGTTCGACTGACGTACACATCCCTATACGCTCTCCAGCATCGAGGCCAGGAATCCGCTGGTATCGCGACATCCGATGGGCAGTCTCTGAAAGCCCATGCTGGAATGGGACTTGTCCCGGAAGTCTTCAACCACGACGCGATTGAGCGTCTCGAACGTCGCAACCCTGCGGCTGCGATCGGCCACGTCCGGTACTCGACCACGGGCAACTCTGTCCTCGCCAACTGCCAGCCGATGGTTCAGCGCCTGGCTGGCACTGAGGTCGCCATCGCCCACAATGGGAACCTCATCAACGGCATCGCCTGGCGCCACAAGTTCGAGCAAAAAGGCCACATCTTTACCACTGAGTCAGACACGGAATCCATCTTCCATCTGCTCGCTGCTCCCGAAGCCCAAGACTCTCCCGATCCCACTGCATGGGCGCTTCGCAGATGCGAGGGCGCATTCAGCCTTGCCATGCTGTGGCCCGATCGCATTGAGGTCGCGCGAGATCCATGGGGCTGGCGACCATTGGTGCTCGGCCTGCTCCCATCCGGCAGGCATGTGGTCTCGTCCGAAACTGTCGCGTTTGATGTCATTGGTGCGAAGCTTGTCCGCGAGATCGAGCCGGGAGAGATTGTCACACTCTCAGCGAAGGGAATCTCCTCGCGCAGGTTCGCAGATCCTGCAAAGCGGCTCGCCCAGTGCGTCTTTGAGCACGTCTACTTTGCGAATCCCGCCTCCAACCTGTTCGGCCAGAACGTCCAACTCGCGCGCGAGGCGATGGGTGCAGCACTCGCACACGAAGCGCCGGTTGAAGCGGACTGTGTCATGCCGATGCCGGACTCCGGCCGCAGCGCAGCACATGGATACGCACAAGCAAGCGGTCTCCCCTACCGCGAGGGCATCGTGCCGAACCGATATGTCGGGCGCACATTCATCAAGCCAACGCAGGCAGAACGCACCACTGCAGTGCGCCTGAAGCTCAACATCATCCCTGAGGTTGTTGCGGGCAAACGCCTGATCGTTGTTGACGACTCCGTCGTCCGCGGAACAACCACGCGCGTGAAGATGGACCAGCTCCGCGCAGCGGGTGCCAAAGAGATCCACCTTCGCATCTCGTGCCCGCCAATCCGACATCCGTGTTTCTTTGGCGTGGACTTCGCATCTCGCGAGCAACTCATCGCGAACGACAGAACCGTTGAAGAAATCCGAGAGTTTCTCGGCATTGACTCACTGCACTATCTCTCGCTGGACGGGCTGCTCGGCGTGATGCAGCGCGCCCCGGAATCGTACTGCACCGCGTGCTACACGGGTGATTACCGCCTTGATGTCGAGCATCCAGTCACCGACGAGTTTGCTGAACAGAAGCAGTTGCGAATGTTCGCCCACAGCACATCGCAGGCAACAGCTGACGCATGACCAGCGCGTCGAACAAACACACGCTGACACTCGCGCACTCACCCGACGCCGACGACATGGTCATGTGGTGGCCGATCACCGGCGCGCGCGATCCAAGCGGCATGCCAGTCGATGACTTGCCAACAGAACCACTCATCACCTCGGATCGTTTCACGTTCTCTCCCATCCCTGCAGATGTGCAGACACTGAACGAGCTTGCACTGAAAGCAGCAACGTCTTCTGATCACATCGGGTACGACATCACCGCAATCTCCGCTGCGGTCTATCCGCATATCGCGAACACGTACCAGATCACGCGCGGCGGCAGTTCATTCGGCGAGGGGTACGGCCCGAAGGTTGTTGTGCTCGCGGAGAGCAATATCTCATCGATCGACGCACTCATTACAAAGAAAAACCTCAGGATCGTGGTCCCCGGCCTGAACACGACCGCGTTCATGCTGCTGTCGATGATTGTGCCCGAGTTCACACCTGTCCCGATGCCGTTCGATCGCGTGATTGACACCGTGAAGGAAGGCAATGCCGACGCGGGGCTGCTCATCCATGAGGCACAACTGACCTTCGCCTCGCTCGGGCTGCGTTCACTCCTCGACCTTGGCATCTGGTGGCACGAGCACGAGCAACTCCCGCTTCCGCTCGGATTGAACGTGCTGCGCCGCGATCTCGACGAACGCTTCGGCTCGGAATCGTGCGCAGAAGTGGCATCGTTGCTCTCGCAATCGATCTCGCATGCAATCGAGCAAAGAGATATGTCGAAGCGCTATCTGCTCGCGCATTCCGAGTCACGTCCCGAATGGCGCGACGACGCATTGCTCGAAAAGTACCTCTCGATGTATGTATCGCCGCTCACCGCGGACATGGGCGATATCGGCATCGCTGCACTCGAGCGACTCTATTCCATGGGGCGCAGCGCAGGCGTTGTTCCGAGTGATGTCACAATTGACCCGATCTGAGATCACGTTTGATTATGCAACCAGCACAAGATCCGCATACCGCTGCGAGATCGGCTCGCCCAGCAGCATCGCCAGCTTCTCGCGCAATGTGTTGATCTGCTGATGGCAGTGCCTCGCGTTCAGTTCACGCGAAACCAGTGTCTCAAACTCAATAAACGTGCCAATGTCCTCGATATCGTCGATGTGGATCTTCACGTTGCCGAGCATGTAGATGCTGCGCCGCTTCATCACACGAGCAAGCACGGGCAAAGGCTGCACGCCATACCGCTGCTTCGCGGCTTCCTTCGAGTAGATCGTGAACGTGCACAGCTTCGGACCAGCGATCGCCTTGCGTTCATAGAACACAAAGTCAACCGGCTCGTCCTGCGCCTCACGCTTTTTCAGCGTCCCCGAGGGGATGTTGAAGTAGGTATCAACAACATCGAGTGAAATGATTCTGGTTGCGCCGATCTTCCGAAGGATCGACGTAGCAAAGTGCGCATCACGCAGTTCGGCTCGATATTCAACACTGACCACGCGACCCCTCCTGGTCTTTGCCCGTCTTTGATTGATAACGCCCAGCACAAGCGCGCCGGGTTGCGTGCAGTTTGCACGCGCATCGGATGGGGTGCCACTTCTATCAAATACGCACACGCTCAACGGGCGTCACAGCAGGAACAGACGGTCAATCAAGCAGATTTCCAAGGGTTTCTATGAGCGTCTTCTCGTCCCATATCTCGATACCAAGCTGCTCAGCCTTGGCGAGTTTGGATCCCGCACCTGGGCCTGCGATCACAAGGTCCGTCTTCTTTGAGACCGATCCGGATGTCTTCGCACCAAGCCCGCGAAGCTTCTCTGAGAGCGCATCACGATCCCAGCGTTCCATCGTTCCCGTCAGCACAACGGTCTTGCCAGCCACGGGCGAATCAACCTCAGCTTGCGATGTAGCTTCCACGTAGTCTCTGCTCGACAGATCGACACCAGCCTCTGCCAGCGCTCTGAACGCCTCTCGCGCAGCATCGGAATGCAGATACGCGTGCACGATTGGTGCTGTCAGCTTGCCAAGCCCCGTCTCGGGCCTGTCCTTCGGATCATCGGTGAGACCGAACGCTTCAGCTTCTGACTTTGACGTGATCGACTTTGGTCGCAGTTGCCATTCTTCAGCAGCCAGCAGCGCATCAAGATCGGGGAACATACGCGCAAGCTGGCGCGCGGTCGCTTCACCAACATGACGTATGCCCATGCCCGACAGCACACGCGCAAGCCCGCGCGACTTTGCATCCTCGATCCCCTTGATGAGCTTCTCGACCTTCTGCTCACCCATCCCGTCGAGCAACAGCAGCGCATCACGATGCTCGTGCAGATGGAAGATATCAGCAAAGTGCCGAAGCGGAATCGGCGAATCAGATTGTGCTGTCGACAGAATCAGATCGATGGTTTTCTCACCGAGCCCATCGATGTCCATCTGCTTGCGTCCGACGAACCACACCAACTTCTCGCGCAGCTGCGCGGGGCACTCGGGGTTCACGCAACTCCGCGATGTTTCGACCTCCGGCGTATCAACCGCCTCAGCTGGCTCAACCTCAACCACACCATCACACACAGGGCATCGTTCGGGCGGAACGACTTTTCGCGCGCCCTTCTTCCGCTTGTCCTTGTCCACCTCAACCACATACGGGATGATCTCGCCAGCCTTCTCGATCACAACTGTGTCGCCGAGCCGGATGTCCTTGGATCGCACAATCCCGTAGTTGTGCAGGCTTGCGTGCTGCACCACCGTGCCCGCGAGCAGCACCGGCTCCATCACCGCGCGGGGAGTGATTCGCCCTGTCTTTCCGACCTGATGCTGCACTTCCAGAAGCACTGTTGTTGTGCGCTCGGCAGGATACTTGTACGCGATCGCCCAGCGCGGGCTCTTGCTCGTCACGCCGAGTTCGTCCTGCAGCGCAAACGAGTCAACGCGGATCACCATCCCATCCGTGGCGTAGGGCCAGTTACCTCGCATCGTGTCGAACGACTCGATGTGCTCAACGACCGCATCAATGGTCTGTGAAACACGAAGCTGCGGACTCGTGGGCACGCTGAGCTTCCCAATTTTCTCTACAAACTCGGAATGCGACTCGGCAAAGTCCTCATCTGAAACCTCACCAGCACCGTGCGCAATAAACCCGAGCGCACGACTCGCTGCAACATTTGGATCGCGATTCTTGAGTGTACCCGCTGTCGCGTTGCGAGGATTCATCAGCAGTTCGAGCCCATCCTTCTCCCGCTGCGCGTTGACCTCGTTGAACGACTTCCACGGCCAGTACACCTCGCCGCGCACCTCCAGCACGTCCGGCGCACTTCCATTGAGTTGCAACGGCACACTTCTGATTGTGCGAACAGCATGGATCACATTGTCGCCGCTGACCCCATCACCGCGCGTGAGCGCTTGAACGAGCCTGCCCTTCTCGTATCGCAGGGACAGAGCAACGCCATCGATCTTGGGCTCGCTGACGAATGCTGTTCTGTCTGCATCAAACAGCCCCCCACCGATGCTCCCCTTGCTCACACGCGCAGCCCACGCCCGCACATCCTCAACAGAGTAACTGTTGTCGATGCTCATCATCGGGCGAGCATGTTTGACCGTCTCGAACCCGTCAATAGGCTCGCCCCCCACACGCTGGGTCGGGCTGGTGTCATCGTGCAACTCAAGGTGGTCCTTTTCGAGTGTCGCAAGTTCTGCAAGCAGCCGATCGAACTCCACATCGCTCATCACAGGGTTGGCATCAACGTAGTATGCGCGGTTCGCATCGCGCAGCACTGAACGAAGCTCGTGGATCCGGGCAATATCCGCAGAAGGTTTGACAGCTTTACTCATTGCTGCATCGTAGAACAACTGCCAACCCTATCCCGTACAAACACGAAGCAGGATTCGCCCGTTTTTATACAAACCTACGATTCGTGTCTAGACTTCCTGCTCATCAATGCGGAACCGAACCCGCACATCCACCAACCCCCGGACACACGGTCAATGCTCAAACTGATCAGAAAGTACAAGACATTCCTCCTCGTGGTCTTCGGCATCGGTCTGATGCTTATCTACCTGCTCCCACAGGGACTAGCACGGGCTGGAGGCGGTCGCGGAAGCAAGGGACCAGCGATCGGCACGCTTGATGGCAAAGCCATTCACCGAAACGTGCTCGACCGAGCCCATGCAGAGTTGCAACTGGTCAAAAATCTCATCGGGTCTGGATTCATGACCCGGGAAATGAACATGCTCGCAACGATGTGGGATCTGGATCCCTCAGATGCCGAGCACTGGATGCTGCTGACCCAGGCCGCTGAAAAGGGTGGCTTTGTGGGTGAGACGGGGGACGGCCGAAACTTCATCGACAGCATGCTTGTTGCGATGAACAGACCAACCACCGACATCGACAGGACAAACCTCATCCGACAGTTCGCCAGCACGCTCAACATGCGCACCGAGAAGGACGTGCTCGAGTCCATCGCAGACATCAACGGCGTCATTCGCATGTTCGGCTCATACGCAAGCACGGTCCGTGTTTCAGCTCCAGCTGTGACACTCGATGCAAAGGAATCACAGGACCGCGCAACCGTCACCGCCGTGTACATACCAGGCGCTGCCGCAATCGATCCCACAACGTGGAAACCGACCGAAGAGGAACTCCAGGCGCACTTTGAGAAGTTCCGAAACACCAAACCCACGGAAGGCGAGTTCGGAATCGGGTACCTGCTCCCAAACCGGATCAAGCTGGAGATTCTTGAAGTCAATGCACAAGCAATCCGTGACGGCATCGTTCCCGATCGCATCGAGGTACGAAAGGAATACGACAAAAACCGCTCCATGTATACCGGTGACTTCGAAACCCACCGTACAGAAATTGAAATCAAGCTGAAAGACAAGGTATACGACGATGTTGTCGCGACAATCCGTCGCGCTGTGCGTGCAGAATCGTATAACTCGATTGACGCGCTCAAGAAGAGCGCCGACGGCTACCGGATTCTCCCGGACGACTGGGCAGAACACATGCCAAGTCTCAGCGCCATGACTGGCGCCATCGTACAGCAGGTAAAGGATGAACTGAACATCTATATTCCTGAGCCCGTCGTGACGACGACACCAACGCTCATGACGCTGAACGACATTGCGCAGGACACGACACTGCAGAGCGTCACAACGATGTACTCAGGCAGGGAGATTCCTCTCGCGTCGGTGCTTTTCAACGCGAAAGAGTTCGATCCTCCAACAGATATCGGTGTGCAGGCGGGCATTCCGCTCATTGACTTTGAGGGGCGTCGCGGCAACGGCGACATGCTCATTGTCACTATTCTTGATGCAGTAGAGGAGTCACCAGCAACAACACTGGAAGAAGTGCGAACAAAGGTTGAGAACGATCTTCGCTCGGTCTCCGGCTACGAAATCCTCAAGTCAAGCATTGATGATATCAAGCAGCAGGCACTGTCCGGTGGCCTGACATCCCTGACTGAGTCATATCCGTCAGCAGACTTCCCGGTCGTTATCGTGAACGATGCTGTTGTAACGCGCACAAGCGTCACCGGCACGGAGAGCCGTCTTCGCGATGAAGTCTTTGCCGAAGCTGTCATTGATCTCGCTGCAACAGTTGACCCGCTGAAACTGATCGAGGAAGTGCCAGTTGAAGAACGCACACTCGCCGTAGCTATCCCCAAACAACTTGGCGTTGGTGCTGCCCGAATCCAGTCGATCACACCACTTACAAACGAGCGGTTGCGTCTCGCATCATGGAACACCATGACAAAGCTCAGAATCGAAGGGCTCGGATTTGACGGCACCGATCCAGACGCGCCATCCAAGTCAGGGTTTGCATATGACGCACTCGCGCAACGTCTGAACTGGCAGCCAAAGCCGGGTATCTCACGTCGAAATCAGGACGAGTCTGACGACCAGAGCTGAACTTCGGTGATTGAGATGTCAGCCCACGTCAGACGCGCGCAGTCTTCCATTTACCACTCATAAATCGAGTCGTGAAAAACACGCTGCGCAATGCAAGTTCAGACATGAGCGCCACCCAAACCATCATCAAACTGGGTGTATCGCGAAATGGGTTTTCTATCACATAGTCAAATCCAAATCTGTCGAGCTTGAAGTCAACGCCGGAAAGCAGATATACCAGCGGCACGCGTGCTGCGTACGTCATGATCCATGTGATAAGCATCGCCGCACGCACATCGCCCGCTCCACGAAGCACCTGACGCATCACAAGTGAGAGCGCAAAGGGAATCTGTCCGAGCGCAAAGACAACGACCAGGGGCGGCACCACCTTGATGTGTTCTGGCACCTGGGTAAACACAGACACAATAGCGACGGGTGCGCAAAAGAACACAACACCAAGAAAGCCCATCACACCCACAGCAAGGGCCGCGCACCGCACTGCTGCCAGCTGCGCCATTGCGGCACTACCCGCGCCAAGATACTGCCCAACAAGTGCAGACGCAGCAATCCCCATCGCAAATCCCGGCATGAAGCTGAGCGCCTCGATCCGGATTGCCACCATATGCGCACCGACCGCACCAGCCACACCATTCGCACCGTGAGCAAGATCAGAAACCATCATCACAACGATGAAGTTGCCGATCCACATGCCCATTGCCTCAATAAACCCGGGCCAGCCAAGCCTGAAAAGACGAACAAGCATGACACGATGCGGTCGAAGCCTTCGAACACGAAGTGTCACACCGGATTTGCCAACCAGCAAAAGCCCAACCATCAGCCCCGCACCAATGACAGATGCCCCGAAAGTTCCCCACGCGACCCCCGCTACTCCCATATCAAACGGAAATGGGTTCTCTATGAGCACCTTAGAGACAATCTGGTCGCCCTCGCGCACCGCATGCTTGAGATCAACACCGGAAAGAATCCATGACAACACAACATTAATGAGATTCACAACAGCCATGATGATCAGCGGGCGCTTTGAATCACCAGCACCTCGCACACACGCCATCCCTCCAAACAACAAACCAAGCAGTGGCATCGCAAGGCAGATAATGCGCAAATACGTGACAAACATGGCCCGCGCGGGAGGTTCAAAGTCGAAGAATCGTGCGCACCATGGTGCGCCGACAGCAAATGCAACACATACAACGCTGGTGCATGCCACAACCATCAGCAGTGTTTGTGCCACAGTGCGATCTGCAACAGCCTGTCTGCCCTTGCCAATGGATCGACTGACAAGCGCCGTCGCCCCCATTGCGACCGACATGTTCACCAATCCCATCAGCCACATGATGTATGACGCCGCACCAATGGCATCCGACGCATGACGTCCAGCATCGGGGTTTGTTGCGCTGACAACTCCTGCTGCGAGCACCGTGTCAGTAATGCCGACCATAGAGTTCAAAAACGACTCTATGACGTAAGGCCAGCACAACACCCAGATAGCCGACCACATAGACAGACCTGCAAGCTTGCCCGACTTCAAGCGCCCGTCAGCGGTTAATCCCTTTGCACCTGAGTGATCAGAAGGCGCAGTGAAAATCCGTCTGATCCTCGGTGCAAAGCCAACCGCAATATTGAACGCGGGGTCCGGTGAAGCAAGCTCCGGTACATCAGCCAGGAGTTGATCGTTGGATTCCTCGATGACACTGTTCTCGTCATCCAGTTCCGCCACACTCGCACTCTCTTCACGATCCGGCACAGGTCACCGTCCTTGGCTTTTTGGTCAACCGTCACCAGTATCGCAGACGAGCAATCCAAGCCCCAGCCCCCAAGGCTGTCAAACACCCACCGTGTCCAAACACGATTTCTGTGCAAGAATAGATGCACACCAACGGTGGTTCGTCACAAACACGTCCACACACAGGAGCATTCCATGCCCGCCACACCATCGACAATGATCGCACTTGGCACAGCCATGCCCTCGTTCGATCTTCCTGTTACGAATGCAGGACCATACGAGCGAGTTGCCTCAGCCGACCTCGCTGAGAATCCTGTGCTGGTCATGTTCATCTGCAATCACTGCCCGTTCGTTAAGCACATCTGTCACGAACTGGCCAAACTCGGGAACGAGTATGCCGCGTCTGCACTGCAGATCATCGCAATCAACTCGAACGATATCACGACACATCCTGACGATGCACCGGACAAAATGGCACAGGAAGCTGCGAGCGCGGGCTACACGTTCCCTTATGCGTTTGATGAGTCTCAGCAGATCGCCCACGCGTTTGGAGCCGCCTGCACACCAGACTTCTTTCTCTACGATGCAAATCATTCGCTGGCATATCGAGGCCAACTCGATGGCTCACGCCCGAACAACGGCATTCCTGTCACAGGCGAGGATCTTCGAGCAGCCATCAATGCCGTTCTCGCTGGCAAAGCAGCAGCAGCAGCACAAATTCCCAGTATTGGCTGCAACATCAAGTGGAAGCCCGGCAACGAGCCAGACTAAGTTGAAACTACATTACGATTAAGCGAGAACTCTCAAGCTGCTCATGCATCACATTGCGTGCTGGAGCGCACTCTGCGTGTGCAAAGTGAACACACCAACGCATAACAACGTCCCATAAGACGAGTTGGTGTTCCGTTTGTACACGCGCGGATGTTGTCAACATCCAACTATGGTCTTGACAAAAGGTCCGACATCTGGTAGTAGATAGAGTTTGCCCAGCAGCTGAGTCACCCTGGATCCGGCTTGGCGCGAGGGCTTCCGGGGGTCTTTGAGTTGAATACAAATGCGAAGAATGTGAGTGATGCCGAACTTGATGTGCTGAAAGCGCTCTGGGATCGAGAAGAAGGCACAGTCCGAGAACTGGTTTCCGATCTGCACGGCATCGGCAGAGATTGGGCATACACAACTGTCCAGACACTGCTGAGAAGGCTGGTGGAGAAGGGATATGTCAAAGCAAACCAGAACACATATGCCCATGTCTTCACACCCCAGATCAGCCGCGACGAACTCGTACATGAGCGTCTGAGCGATCTGGCAACCCGTGTGTGTGACGGCTCTCGAACAGCACTGATCATGAGTCTCTACGACGGGCATAAGGCAACCGCGGATGAGATCAGCCATCTCAAAGCATTGCTCGCGTCACTCGAAAAACAGGCACGCACCGACTGAGCTTGCTTGTCAGCGATGAAGACACAGCAGAGGACAAACTGGGAAGGCGTCAACACGGAAGAATCAGAGGGTTTGCGCAATGCTGGGCTGGATTGTTGAAAACACACTGCTTGCACTCGTACTTGTTGGTGTGTGTATTGCTGCTGGCAGGCTGGTCCGCTCGCGTCCCGCAGTACTCCACGTACTTTGGTTGCTGGTGATGGTCCGTCTCGTGCTTCCGCCTATCACAGTTGATGGCTGGCCTCCAAAACCGATCCGCGCCATTGCGAACCAAACCTACGACGCTGTCTCCGCTGGCAGCGACCAGTTGCTCGCGTTTCTTGTAAACGAACCCGCAGAGTTTGCGTTTTTTACACCGAAACAACATCAAACACCAGGCACAGTACTCCGACTTCCTGATCAAAGGGTTCAAGTTGAGTTGCTCTATGACGGCACTCCTGTCGCTGCGTCCAGTGAAGACACTCCCTATATCTTCCTTGAGGGTGAACAGAATGAATCCATAGTCGTCGATATAGACACAGACAATGTTGTGCATTCTGCTGCACAACCGGCAACACCAAGCTTCTTCTCGCGTATTCAAACAACACTGAGATCAATCCCGGTTACCTTCCTGCTGGTAACTGCCTGGATTCTTGGCGCTCTCGTTATCATCACACGCCAACTCCATTCTGCAAGAGCATGGTGCAAACATACCCGAACTAGTGTATCAACAACCTCTGTACCTCCACACCTGCGCGCACTTGCAAACGATATTGCCCGCTCGATGGGCATGCCGGAACCACGCCTGAAAGTCTGTGACACTATCGTGTCACCAATGGTGGTCGCGTTTGGCCGCGCCACTATCTACTGGCCAAGCATGCTAACGGACACACATGCCGTCAGGGATCATCGTGCTGCGCTCGCGCACGAACTTGCTCATCTCAAGCGTCGCGACCACTGGGTCGCATGGTTTGAGATCATTGCATTGTCGCTCTGCTGGTGGCATCCGTTGATGTGGTACGCTCGATCACAAATGCGCAAGCACGCTGAGCTCTCGTGCGATGCATGGGCAGTCTGGGTTGCACCTGCCGAACGTGGCAACTACGCAAGATCACTGCTCAGTTCTGTTGAGCGTTCTTCCGCATGTGTTCCAGCAATTGCGCTGGGACTATCCGATTGCAACCGACGGATGCTTGAGCGAAGGCTCCGCCAGATTATGGTTGAGAGAACCATTCGCAGCATCGGCCCAGTTGCAGCGTTGACAGCCGCAGTTGTTTTTGCCCCGCTGCTCCCCAGCCTTGCTGGCATGCCCTCTGCTTCACTGTTCTTCTCACCAAATCCGACACCAATTGCAACATACGATGCTGAAATCGCACAGGTTGTGCAGCGTGTGCGTGAACTCAAGCGCGCCGACAGCTACTACCAGGTCGGCAAGTGGAATCGTGCCGCCGAACTCTACCAGTCGTACCTCGACATGGTGAGCGCCGATGAGTCAGTGTCAAAGGAAGTGGTTGGAAAAGCCCAGAATCGTCTCGGCAATGCGCTGCTGTACTCCGGCCAGCCAGATCTCGCACGCGAGTGGTACGAAGCCCATCTGACAGCTGGCTATGCTCAGGAGCTTGCGCACTTCGGAATTGCATGCTGCGAGAGCAGTGTCGGTCACGCCGACGCAGCTGTAAAACGATTGCAATCTGCGATCATGTGTGGATTCCGCGATGTGGACAGATTCCGCACCGAACCATCACTTGCAAGCATCAGATATTCTCCGTCGTTCCAGATGGTCATGAGCAGCGTGTCCTCGCTCCACGACGGACTTGACGAGATCGAACGGTTCAAGCGAGAAGGCAACTTCCCTGCAGTTGGCGGGCTGTACAAGTCACTCACTGAAACAGCCCCCAACCATGGCGAACTCTGGAACGCATGGGCAACATTCCAGTTGGAGTTCAGAAACACGGAAGGCGCGCTCGAAAACTTCCAGCGCCAACTCAGTCTCGAATACAAGAAAGACGAAGCCCTCTATGGAATGGCTCACGCATTTGCTATCGCTGGCGACCTTGAATCCGCTGTAGACCACCTGCATCAGGCCATTGATGCAGGGTTTACGAACTACAGGCAGATCGTCACAAATCCAGACTTTGCCGAACTGAATGACAACGCCTCGTTCCAGCAGCTTGTCGAGCCCTTGCGCATACTTGCCAATCTTCGTGAGCATGCCAAGGAGGCCGTCATTGCAATGGAGTACGACGATGCTGTTGTAGTCCTGAATCAAATTCTGAGCGCCCAGCCACATACCACCTGGCCGCATGGCTGGGCAAACAACATGCTTGGAACAATCTACCTGAGCAAGGATAAGCCGGACACCGCCATCACGTTCCTGCTCAATCAGATCGAACTTGGATATGCGCAACATAACGCGACATACAACCTTGCATGTGCCTACGCCGCAAAGAAGGACATGGAACGCGCACTTTCGTACCTTGACGCGTCCGTTGATCTCGGATTCACCGACGTCGAACACATGTTGTCAGATGATGATCTCACGTATCTCAGATCAGATGCTCGCTTCCACCTTATCGCGCAGAAAATCACCGATCTCGAAGCGCTCAAACTGTTCGGTTCGGTGGACTGGGACGATCTGGAATCGAACGCACGCGAACGCCTCGATATTAACGCACGTGATGGACGTGCATGGCTGATGCTCGGGTGGTCGCAACTTCGCCACAGGAAACTGGAAGACGCGATCACATCATTCCAGAAGCAGTCAGAACTTGGGTTTGCGCCCAACATTGCTGTGTACAACATCGCCTGTGCCCACGCGCTCGCAGGTCGGGTGGATGAGGCCTTCCCATACCTTGAGCAAGCAATCGACTCAGGCATGATGGACTACAAAACATTTTCAACAGATGCCGATCTGTGGTCGTTGCGGGCCGATCCCAGATTCGAGAAACTGCTTGAGAAGTGCCGCAAAGCAAACGGTGGCGATGTTCCACGGATTCAGGTCCGCAACGCCGATTCACCATCACTCGCACATCGTTGGAGTCTGTCGAACTTGATTCTCTAAGACTTCCTCTCAACTCCCTTCCATTCTCCGATCAACCGCCAGACCATGTCAGGACACGGCAGAAGCCCGATCCGTTATGCCCTGCTACCATCCCCTTCACGCCTGTCGATTCCTGGGCAGGCTGATGAGGGGGTCTTGTTCCGGGATTCCGGCTGCCTTTTTGGATCAGAAGGAGTGTGTATGGTTCTGCTGCATCGCCGTGTTGGTCGTATCGGTGTGCTGATTGCTTCACTCACAGCAACAGTGATCTGCACATCTGGAGCACTTGCTCAGAGCGCAATCACGCAAGTCAACGCACTCTACAGCACAATAACCGAAGCGAACCGAAGCGATACGGTCCTGCTCCCAGCGATTGCAAAGATGACACCCCCGCCGGCAGGTGCCTTCACAGACCAGATCGGTGCAAGCATTATCAACGAGCAGTCGTCCTCATGGCCCGCGCTGACAGCGTGGGCCGGTGAGCCTGAGCAGATTGCAGCACTCGAAGCGCTTCGCAATGCAACAACAGAAAAAGCGAGAGGTGTGTCACGAGCATTCGGTCTTCGATACGGTGCAAGCGAAACATCACCCGAAAACGTCTCTAGCGGTCTCTTTGTGGAACTCGGTGACCCACCTCTGCTCGGTCGCGCAGATTTCCTTTACCTGAATGGAATCTCAAAGCTGAGAGATCTGACAAACATCGAAGCGACGCGCCTTCTCGTCGAGGGTGAACCCGCAAAGTCACTGGATCTCATGCTGAATCTCGCCTCGCTCGGGCGCCAGTTGATGGATCGCGAGTTTCCAGCGGAAGCCGCATACGGCTACCAACTCTCCATCGATGCAATCAGGCGCATGCGAGACATCGTCTACGTTGACTTTGTCAGCGGCCAACCAAAGCTCTCGCCCGTTGATCTTGTCAAAGTGATACGCACACTCGAACCAAAGAGCGACTTCATGCGGTTTGACAGACTCGGTTTCCCCCGAGGACCTGAATACGCATCAAAGCAGATCATCGACCAGACATTTGGTCCAAACCCAGGGGACAAGCCAACTGAAGCGTTCGCCACGATGGTGGCACAACTCTCGACAGGCGGACACCCACTCCGAATGTTCGGTGAAGTCGCACACGCACGTGCAGCCGCACAGAGCCACGCTGATCGCTACGACTCGGATGACTACGCCAAGCGCGCACAGGACGATTTCTCGCTTCGCTGGAGACTAAGCAATAACGATGCCCAGTTGCTTCAGGCACTGTTTGTGGATTCAATCGATCCAACCCGATTTGCCGTCGTGAGACTCGTCTACAACGAGCACGCACGGAAACTTCGCGAACTCCGGCAGATGCTCGAAACCGAACTTGTCGGGACACAGATTGCCCTCGGTATTGTCAGCTTCCACCTCCAGAACAACTCCTATCCAAGATCGCTCGCTGCAATACGTCCCAAATATGTCCAAGAAATTGCGAACGATCCGTTCAGCCGCGAAGCAAGCACCGGGGCACAACCGTGGTTCGGATACTTTGTACCAAAGCTCATCAACGTGCGTGATCTGGGAGTGCGAGAAGAAGCCCAACCCCACACCATCAATGTTGTCATGCAGTCACAACAGAACTTCTCACTCCTGATCGATTCTGATCAGTTCGTGCTGTATTCCACCGGCCCCGACGGAAAGCTTGATCGCGCTCACAATGTCCGTGAAGATGCGACAGAAAACTTCCCCGGTGACTATCTCGTCTGGCCTTCGGTGACATCGTTGTACAGGCGTCACTTGCAGGAATCTGGTCTCATCAAATAAGCGTCCACATCAAGAGGAAAACCCTGATTGTGGGTTGCCATTGCGCGATGTCTGATACGGGCAGGAGGCTGCATTGTCACAAAGCAACGTTCATAAGGTTGT
The DNA here is from genome assembly GCA_020639155.1 of Phycisphaeraceae bacterium. NCBI lineage: Bacteria > Pseudomonadati > Planctomycetota > Phycisphaerae > Phycisphaerales > Phycisphaeraceae > Phycisphaeraceae bacterium. The sequence continues at coordinate 2,432,272 of JACKHF010000001.1, read as the reverse complement.
CATCATTGGCTCAGGGCCTGCAGGCTGGACCGCTGCAATTTACGCAGCGCGAGCACAGCTTGAGCCCGTTGTCTACACCGGTATCCCCAAGTCAACACCCGCGTTAATGATGCCGGGGGGGCAGTTGATGCTCACTACAGATGTCGAGAACTACCCAGGCTTTCCCGATGGCGTTGCTGGTCCTGAGATGATGGCAATGTTCCAGTCTCAGGCAGAACGCTTCGGCACAAAGGTGTTCCAAGACGATATCGTCACCTGCGATTTTTCGCAGCGTCCGTTCAAACTCACACTTGCACAGGGTGGCGAGATATTTGCACACTCCGTCATTGTCGCAACTGGCGCAACAGCAAACTGGCTCGGTCTTGAAAACGAGATGCGTTTGGCACAATCCGGCGGCGGCGTCTCCGCGTGTGCTGTGTGCGATGGAGCCATGCCGATGTTCCGCAACCAGCCGCTCGCTGTCATCGGCGGTGGCGATACCGCAATGGAAGAGGCAACGTATCTCACCAAGTTTGCTTCCACTGTCTACGTCATCCATCGCCGCGATGAGCTTCGAGCATCGAAGGTCATGCAGAAGCGCTTCATGGAAAAACCGAACGCGGAAGTCATCTGGAACAAGGTGGTTGTCGATGTACTGGGCGACAAGAAGATAGAGGCTGTCAGTCTCAAGGACACAAAGACCGGTGAACTGTCGACGCTGAATGTCAGTGGTCTCTTTGTTGCGATCGGACATACGCCAACCACAGCGTTCCTGAAGGAGTCTGGTCTTGACTTTGACGAGACAGGATACATCGTCCTGAAATCTCGCTCAAGCAAGACAAACATTGAAGGCGTGTTCGCTGCAGGAGATGTCGCTGATTCAAAGTATCGTCAGGCAGTCACCGCCGCCGGCATGGGATGCCAGGCAGCAATCGATGCCGAACACTGGCTCGCAGCTCAGAATCTCGCCTGAACTCTCGAATCCAGCACGCGGTGATCACGCGGGGCTCGGAAGTATCCCGTTTCCAGCATCGGCTTCCGGTTCCGCTTCGGTTGACGGCGTCGGCTTTGATGGTGTGTTTGCCTTGTTTGTGTCTGCACGCAGCAGATCGCTGATTGTTGGCTTGTCGAGTTCCTCGCCACGCATCAGTCGATGTACCTCATCAGCAGACAACGTTTCGTACCGCAAAAGCGCCTGAGCAACACGCTCTACCTTCTGCCAGTTGTCAGTGATCAGGCGCTCTGCATCTGCATAGGCCTCGTCGACGATGCGGCGAACTTCCTCATCGATAATCCGCGCGGTCTCATCTGAATACTCACGCTCGGGAAGGAATGATTCACGAGAATCGGATCCTGCATAGCGCACAAATCCGAGTCGCTCGCTCATGCCCCATTCAAGAATCATGGTCCGTGCGATACCGGTCACCTGCTGGATATCCATTGAGGCGCCACTGGATACGTCATGCATCGCCCGCTGCTCAGCAATACGACCGCCGCACAGCACGCGCATCGTGGAACGCAGCCATTTCAGACTGAATCCCATCCGATCGCGTTCGGGCAGGCTGAAGGTCGCACCTCCAGCGTCGCCGCGAGGAATGATCGTGACTTTGTGCAGCGGATCGCCATCGGGCAGCAGGCATTGCAGCACCGCGTGTCCAGCTTCGTGGTACGCAACGAGCTTGTTCTCATCCTTCTCACGCACACGACTCTTCTTGGCACGACCAAACCGAACTTTGTCGCGAGCTTCCTCAAGATCCTCGTGCTCGATAAACTCCTTGTCGCTCATTGTGGCAATGATCGCAGCTTCATTGATAATTGCGGCTAGATCTGCACCAGAGAACATCGGTGTGCCACGGGCAATCTTTTCAAGATCCACGTCGGGCCCAAGCTTCACTTTCTTCGTGTGAACCCGCAGAATCTCAAGTCTGCCCTTCACGTCCGGCAGCGACACCGAGATCTGACGATCGAATCGTCCGGGGCGCACAAGCGCCGGATCGAGCACATCAGGCCTGTTTGTCGCAGCGATCACAATCACACCGTCTGCGGGCTGGAACCCATCCATCTCAACGAGAATCGCGTTGAGCGTCTGCTCGCGCTCGTCGTGACCGCCCATGGAATACCCGCTCCCGCGGCGACGGCCAACGGCGTCAATCTCGTCAAGGAACACAATGCACGGCGCACTTTCCTTGGCCTGACGGAAAAGATCACGCACACGCGATGCACCAACACCAACAAACATTTCTACAAAGTCGGAGCCGGAGATCGTAAAGAACGGCACATCCGCCTCACCTGCAATTGCTTTCGCAAGCAATGTCTTGCCACATCCTGGGGGCCCGGAGAGCAGCACACCGCGCGGAATACGCCCGCCGAGTTTGGTGAACTTCTTCGGTCTGCGGAGAAACTCGATAATCTCAGCAACTTCTTCTTCAGCTTCATCCACACCAGCAACATCCTTGAATGTCACGCCAGTCATTTCCTTGCTCATGACACGGTGCCGGCTCTTACCGAAGTTACCCAGCATGCCGCCGCCCATGGATGCACTGCGCAGACCGCGTGTCACCATCCAGAAGATCAGCAGAAGGAACACGATCGGGAACAGCCACGGGAGAACGTTCGTCCATGCCGACGGCGGTTTGGTTTTGTATTGCTGGTTTGTCACTTCCGAGACAAACTTTACAATCTCTTCCTGTGAAGCCGCGTTGATCGGAATATATACCTTGGCAGCATCGCCATCAGGCCCACTCTTGCGGATCGCAACCACCATGTCGGGCTTGATGATGACTGAGTCTGATTCAATTTGTCGACTCTCCCACAGCGTCCTGAACTCTGCGGGTGAGATCTCCTTGCCTGTACGCGCACTTGAAAGCACAACAAACACACCAAGGATCAGGACAAGCAGCACAACAAGGCCGAACATGCCGCGACTTGGTGGCGCGGTTGTCGCCCGCTGCCCGCTCTCCTTTGTCCCTCGAGACTCTGCATTCTTGCGAGAATCCACAGGTGCTTCAGCATCCGGCTTGGCTTCAGACGATTTCATGCGCGGTTGTGTCATGCGCGAATCAACTCCCTCGGTCACTTCAATACAAACAATGCTGTGAAGCACAAAGTTCTGATGCTCAGGGCACCGGTTTGGGGACTTGCCCACTCCGGACACGCCAGCACCGGTCTGGTCATCGGACCAGCAAGCACCCCCGCTGCAACCTCAACACAACAGGTTGTTGGGTTATGCCCATCACACTTGCATTGCGAACTACATGCCATATCGTCAAGCGTATGCATGCAGACAGGATCGCCCACAAATGCCCGATTCTGGCCCCTCACGACCGTTCTACGTCACCAATCGGCTCGAAGTTCCCCGACAATCGCTGATGCGAGTTCCTGCACTGCTCCAAGCCTGCCAATATCGATTCGCTCACCGACACGCCGCGATGGAATAAACGTTTCCGCGGCAATAAAGGAGCGTCTGGACACGCGCACTTGACCAGATCGCTGGTCACGCCACGTAAACTCCGTAACCAGGCGGACTGCCATCTCCTGCACCATGCCAGTCTCGCGGCCAGTGGTCAGTGGCACAAGATCCTCACGAGTAATCACACCCTGAAGCACAGTATCAGCGGTTTCGGGAGAGGCAATTCGCCATGGCGTACGGAGTTGTATCTCCTTGTTCAATGCGTCAGCAAGCATCACTTCAGTGCCACGAGAGAACGTCTGATTCTCAAAGAGTTCAACAGCAACTGTTTGGACATCGGTCGCATGAGCCGAGCCTGGTTCGTATCCGAACGGCCGGTTGATATTGGTGCAACCCAAAGAAGCACACACGACAAGCACACCGATGCACACGTGTCCGCACAATCCAAAGAAACTGCGACGCATCAGGAACCTCCAGGAGTCGCAGGTGGTGTTGCATTGCCAGCATCACCAGACGATGAAGACGCTGGCTGGGTCTCCTGCTGTTCAGAACCCGATTCACCCGAGTCGTTATGCGTTTCAACGGGTGCGGGCTGAGAAGTCTCAGAGGCCTTGCCAACCGACCATCCATTCTTCTCTAATAGAGAGTAAGCCTCCTGAGCCGAAAGCGTGCCGGGATACTGCCTGACAACCCGCCGGAGCATGAGTCTCGCAGCAGGCTTGTCATTCTGCGAAAGATACCACTTCGCTGTATACAACTTTTCTGATGCAAGAGATTCATCAATACGAGCAATCCGCGCGTCATTCAGGCCCGCCTGCTCAGCATCGTTCGGATATTCCTCCTGAAAGACCTGAATGAGCTCTCTCGCTTCGCGAAGCCCAGAGGCGTCATAGGCTGGCCCTTTATAACTCGCTGCATTGGCATCCACCTGCCGACGCATCGCAAGATTGCGATCCTGACTCCGCGGAAACAGTCGCAGGAAGACGCGGTACGTCTCGGTCACCATATCAAGCTCACGCTGCCTGAAGTAATAGTCGCCGAGCTCAAGCAGCGCCCGCTCCTGCATCGTGCTTCCCGGCATGCGCTCGGCAATCTGAAACAGCAAGCGTTCACCATCACGAGTCGCGGAAAAAACCCGAAGACCAAGCCACCTGCGTTTCATCCCATGCAGATACTGCGATGCGATCTCAAACTCACGCTCAAGCACCGTCACAAACTCATCAGATGCGATAAAGTTTCGCGCGACTGTTTCGTAGTCAAACAACGCACGATACTCCGCGCCTGTCGCTGCCTTGGCATCGCCTCGCAGCCGATACGCGGTGGGCAGATACGGCGAAGCGCCAAACTTGTTCTTACTGATCCAGCTGTTCAATACACGCAACGCGACGGATGGATTTCCCTCAGCGAGAAGGTGCTCAGCATTGGCAATCACTGCCTCATCCGTGCCCTCCACAGGCGCCTGCGACTCCTGCCAGGCGCCGTCTGAATCAAGGGTAAACTCGGTCTGCTGTGCCCGAACCAGCACAGAGCATCCCAGAACGGCAAGCAGGAGCGAAACGATCACTGGGCTTATCGGGCGGATTCGATACGTCTGCATTCTGGAAGTCTAGGTGGAAACACGACACAGAGTTGTCAGGATTGCAACCGCTCAGACGACTGACAGCGTATAGAAAAAAGACGACGCCGCCTGGTGCAGCGGCGCCGTCGTGGCGTTGCGGTTGAATCACGAAGATCCAACTCGCGGGCGGAAGCTTGTGCTGCAGATCTTCTCCCGGATCTGCGGTGCAAGAACCCGCCTTCTTGTTCTGCTGCGCTTGAAACTCAAGCTGCAGGTACGTCCAGAAACCAACAAGGCGGGAAGCGAGTTTATCGTCTCCGACGGCTGGCGAGCAACCCAAACCCACCCATCAGGATTCCCACACCCGGCGATGGGACCAGTGTGTATTCAAACTCGTACTCAGCAATGAGCATGTTCGTCCCAAGACCTGCAAGAATTAGAGCATGGTTGATATCGGTGCCATTCCAGCCTGACGAGAACAATGAAGTAAGGTCATGAACGTCAAATGACTGCCCGCCATTACTGCTCGTAAAAACCGTCACTGTCACAAGATTCAGGTCCTGCAGATACTGTGTAAAGTTGACAGGATCAGTCGCTCCAACGCGCCAGTTGAGGTAGTTTGCTGGCAAACCGTTCACCGTAGTGCCAGCAGGGAGCATGTCTGAGTTGTCGCTTGATTGCCAGATAACCTGCACTGTGTTGGTCGTGGTACCGACAAACTCGTCCCATTGTGCATGGATCTCGCCAGTTCCCTTGGAGTTATCACCAAGACTGGTAGCTCCAGCCCCCCTCGTGACAAGCACATCGCCACCAGTGTTAATAAACGATGTATTTGAAGATGAGGCGTACGCGTACAGGCCCAGCGACAAGGTATCGTTCGCGAGCACAGCGCCATTCCCGCTGTCTCCAGTCGAAACAAACCCTGTGGCACCGTAGCCAATAGGTCGGACAATCTCGGATCGATACACGTCAGCGCCCGCAACTCCAGCACATGCTGCAATAGCAATGGCACAAACACCGCGCAATAGATAATCTCTCACAACAAACCCCCTCTGCCAGCGATTACAAAATGCCAGCACAAGAAAATGTTGGCCTACCTACGACCTCATGCCGAGCTTTCGCCCGATGCAGATAGAACCGTTAAAACCAATCTACACCGACTTTTCCGTACGACCAGCAAAACCGGCACAAAGAGCCAGATTTGCAGAAATACTGGCCATATTGTATGTTATAGGACGATTTGATGCGCGTTATAGACGGGTTCCAGCCCAAAACCGTTGCAATCTGTCGTGATCCTGGACGATTCGGCTCGCATTCCAAGGCCCCGCAGACGCCATTTGCAGGCATGCCTCAGCAATCGGTGGCGTGATCTCCACTACTATCAACCCGCCCTGAACGAGGTGCTGTTCCGCACCCTCGATTACTGATCCAACACACTGCATCCCATTAGTCCCGCCTCGAAGCGCGATGGTCGGCTCATAGTCCTTCACGCGCGGTGCAACATGCTCCCATTCTGTATCCGTGATGTACGGCGGATTGCTCACCAGCACATCGAACAATGGTGTGCCCTCGGGCAGCGCCCTGTATAGATCACCCTGCAGCAATGTGACACGATCTCCAGCACCACACCGCTCAACATTCTCTCTGGCGAGCGAGAGCGCATCGGCATCAATATCGGTCGCAATGATCTGCACATCCGGACACTGCTTTGCTATTGCAATCGCGATACAGCCTGATCCAGTACACATATCAAGCACACGAGCCTGACGATCGAGTTCCAACGTGCGAATGTGATTGATCGCAATATCAACCAGTTGCTCAGTGCAAGGCCTCGGAATGAGCGCACGCTTGTCAACCTTCAGATCAACACCATAGAACGGCCAATGACCGACAAGGTACTGCACCGGTTCGTGCTTGAGTGCGCGTGCCACGAGTTCCCGAAGCTGCCCGCGTTCCTGCTCGTTTGCCGGCCGATCCTGATCCATCATCAGACGCAACCGATCGCACTTGAGCACATGACACAGCAGCGTCTCTGCACACAACCGCGCCGGCTCCACACCAGCCTTCTGGAATGCGCTGATCATCCACGACTGCAACTCGCGGCTGGTCCAGACCTTGGAAGCAGATGGTGTGGTCACGCATGCTCCATTGCGGCTTTGGCCTGCGCTACATCAGCGTCTTCAAGAGCAAACCATCCGTGCCCGTCATCATGTACGCGCACACACGGCTGACCGGGTTCGTGGTCGAGCACCAGCACCCAGTTGTGCTTTGCTGCCTCAGCGAGCAGCCACGACTTTGAGATCATGCTCGTGTACGGTTCAACGTCATACGCAAGGCTGTACGCTGCACCGCAATGCCAGCGCGTCGGCATCACATCAGGCGTAAAAACAATCGTGTTCCCAGCATCATCATCAAAGAGCACAGCCTGCTGACCCCACGTGTGTCCTGGTGTCTGGAGCACTCGCACCCCAGGCAGAACTTCTGTTGTCCGATGCATTGCGGAAAGTCGTGGCTTCATGTCACGATCGATCGGAAGGCCCGCCGGAAACGGCCTGTGCGAGTCATGCAGGACCACCTGCGTCTCGATCGGCTCTAGATGATCGCGGTAATACGTCCGCGTCATCACGCTTCGGTTCGCGATTGCATCATCCCACTCGCGTTGCTGCGTATGCACACGCGCATTCGGAAATGATCGCTTCACGTTGATCTCGGCTCCATCAGACCCCGGCCCAACCCAGTCCGGCGACTCGTTATCTTTGCACAATCGTGTCAAACCGCCAGCATGATCAAAGTGCAGATGCGACACGACGACATCCGTGATGGACTCGCACGCCACACCGATCTCCGCGAGCGCATCACCCACCCACCGGTCCTGCAATGCGAAGATCTTCCGCATCTTCGCGTCGAGTTTGTTTCCTGTACCCGTCTCGATGAGTACGCGATGCGTATTCCCATCGGCATCCGTGTTTTCCGCGTAGATGCAGTTGTGCTGAAGTTGCACGCGATGCCGATCATCGATTGGGACCGACTTCTCCCACACAACGCGCGGGATCAGCCCCATCATCGAACCCGCATCGAGACTGAATCGTCCCGCGCGAAGAAGCTGCCATCTGAAACCTGTCATGGGCAAGTCTACGGCGAGCAATCACGCGTTGACAGATGCGGATTCTGTCACCACTCGATCCGGACGGTGTGTCCGTTCGATCCATCCGCCGCCGAGCACCCGATCATGCGGGAACGCTTCGCCATCGCCATACACGACCATCGCCTGCCCCGGCGCCACTGCGGTGCGAGGGTCATCAAAGACGACGCTGAACCGCCCGGTTCTGCCAGAATGAGTTTCCCGGCTGCCGGTATCAAGCAATCGCAACGTTGCCCGTGCCACCTCACCATGCGCCCGGTACTGCACTGTCACAGGAGCGCCATCCCGCATGCAATCAGTATCGACGAGCCAGTTCGCTTCACCCACATCGCACGCGCCGATGACAAGGTCTGTCTTGTCTCCAACGGTGATGGTGTTGCTTGCAGGATTCTTGTCAACGACATAGGTCGGCTTGCCGAACGCCATCCCCAGCTTGCGACGCTGCCCGATGGTAAACCGGTGATGCCCCGCGTGCGTCCCGATCTCGTTGCCATCGATATCGAGGATCGTCCCCTCGTGTGCGAGTTCCGGAACCCTGCGCTCAACAAGATTGGCGTAGTTGTTATCCGGAACAAAGCAGATCTCCTGCGAGTCGGGCTTATCAAAAACCGGCAGGTTCAGTTCGTGCGCACGCTGACGTATCATCGGCTTTTCGAACTGCCCCACCGGCAGCATCATCCGCTGCAGGCGCGCTCGATCGATCCCGAACAACACATAGCTCTGGTCCTTTGCGACATCAGCACCGCGCTTGAGCACCGGCTCACCGTCAATGTGTGCTAGCTGCGCGTAGTGTCCGGTCGCGACAAAGTCCGCGCCGATCATGTCTGCGTACTCGAACAGACGACCGAACTTGATCCAGTCGTTGCATCGCACACACGGGTTCGGTGTCTTCCCGTGCGCATACTCATCCGTAAAGTAGTCGATGATCCTGCCGAACTCTTTCGTGAAGTTGCAGACATACAGCGAGATACCGAGCTCCGCAGCAACAACGCGTGCGTCGTTGGCATCGCCCACCGAGCAGCATCCCTGATGATGCACCTTTGTCTGGACCTTCAGCGCTCGATCACCGGTCGGCTTGATCCGACACACCGCGCCCTGCTCTTCGAGATCATCACCAACCGATCCGAGGCGCATAAAGACACCAACAACCTCATATCCCTGCTCTTTCAGCAGTGCAGCAGCAACCGACGAATCAACACCGCCGGACATCGCAACAAGCACCTTGCCCTTTGCGTGTTTCGACGAATCAGTATGGATGGAAGGTGTCTGCACAGTCAATCAAAACCGGCGTGTGCGCAAAGGCAAGTAATCACACCGCTGAAACGAGTGATTTCCTGCGTTCTCGGGCATCAATCAATGATGTCGTAGGTTTCACCATCATCCGACTGCTCGATCCGATGCTCTCCCTTGAGCGGCTTGGGAGGTGGTCTTTGTGTTGTTTGCTGCTCCTGCTTTGGGTTCACCATTGGGGTGTGGCTGGTGCTGCTCGAACCAGCCGGTTTGATGTCGGCCTGATGTTCCCCATGCGCAAATCTGCTGTGGCTCTCGTACTCAGCGGCCCTTGCTGCTGCTGGCACATCATCTAGTGTGAGCGCATCGGAGACCAGTGCCTCGGCTGCCCGCTTTGCAGCTCGCTCGCGGAACTCCTCCTCACGATACCTGGTGTGGTTCTGATTTCGAATTGCCCATGCCACATCTGCGCGAACATCAAACACATGTTTCGCCAGCAGCAGCTGCATGACGAACACACCAAACGTCAGCCCATAAAAGATAAAAAGTCCTCCGCACATGATCAGGAAGGTGGTTGGGAAAAACCCCAGCACCACCAAACCAACGAGCGCTGCCGGCATGCCCCAGCCGATCGCCCACAGACGCTCGGCTAGATGATCATCGTTTGCTGCACGTGCAATGAGCGAGAGTTGCCAGCACGTTGGAATCAACCCAAAGACCGCGACAACACGAAGTCCAATCGCTACTCCCAGTGCAGGTGTTGTATTCTGCGCAGTAAAGACAAGCCACGACAGAGCAGCACCGATCCAGAAGCACTGCGTGACGATGCTTGCCATACCAACTTTGGCATACCACGGCCTGAGCTTTGCTGGAATGTGGTCCGCGTGCATCGGCATCACAGACAGCATCACCACTCCGAGCACCCAAAGCACCGAAGTAGCAACATACACCCCAGCGATGACTGGCTCTTCGGTCAGTGCGTACCCGGTCGAATCCATCACGCGAACAACAAGCGGGAGCATTGTCAACAACGGCACCGCAATCGCCATCATCGTCAGACCATTCCGAAGCACCTTCAACCGAGACTTTGGATACTCAAGCAACCGCTCGTGTTTCGAACGTGCGTGCGGGGTAGACGAGGTGCTTGCTCCGCTGGAGATTGACTGAATTGAGGTGCCGCACTCCGGACAAACCCCATCAACCTGAAGACCGATCAGGTCATACCCGCACTCACGACACGGACGATGATCGTCAATCGTCATCGCAGGGACACCGGCAGTCGCCGCCATGCGCTTCAGTTCTGCATCTGACAATGGGCTCACAACTCACTCCTTTGCGATTGTGATACTCCGCCACACTGTGCGGGTTCCATCCATCAGCACGCCTGCTGCGCTACGCCATTGTCTCGTACGGCATGCTCCGCAGCATATCTGACAGCGTTTCGAAATGATGCCAGCCCGGGTGCTTCGGTTGCAAGAAGTGACTGTGGCAGACGTGTCCAGTATGGATGGCGGGTCCACTCAAGAAACCGATCGGGATGCGGCATCAGCCCAAGCACAAGCCCCGATGGATCGCACAATCCTGCAATCGCACCATCCGAACCATTAAAGTTGTCCTCATACCGAATCACACCAAGATTTGCCGACTCAATCGCATCGAGAACCTTCCGATCATGTGCAACAAACCGTCCCTCGCCATGCGCAACCGGGAGCAGCCGTGCATCGTCACCCAGCGAGTCAAGCCCTTGTGTCCACACGCAATGTGTGTTTGGCTGATATGTCACACGCACCCACGAGTCAACAAAGTGCCCGCAGGCGTTGTCTGTCAGACCAGCCCCACGCTCGACACCCACACTGTCGTCTGATTCAAATCCCGGGAGTAAGCCACACTGCACCAATACCTGAAACCCATTGCAGATCCCAAGCATCGGGCACTTGCGATCAAGAGCAGCACGCAGCGCCGGGAGTAATGCACGCCGAACCTTCATTGCGAAGATCCGGCCCGATGCAACATCATCACCGTAACTGAACCCACCAGGAAACCCGATCAGATCGAACCCGTCGAGCATCGCTGGCTGTGCGCACACTTTTTCAAGATGGACCAGAGACACGTCGGCACCCGCAGCCGAAAACCCACGAGCCATCTCGCGATCACAGTTGATACCTGCGGTACGGATAACAACGGCGCGGGGTGCAGCTTGCCCATTTGATGCTGACGTAATGCCCATAACAAGAGTATATGGATGTCTGCGGACATCGTCACAAATGAGCACATGACTCGCCCCAAATATGAACTGGCCCATCTGTACCAGTTGTGAGGGATGCAGGCGCAAAGACAGCAGGAAATTCGCCCACCCGGTTTCGCATAAAGGCCACCCCAAACCGACAATGAACAATGCTTGACCCACCCACACTGGTCAGGCTGGCAAGTCCACAGGGACGTGAATGTGAGGTGTCGGATGCTTCGTGCCGCAGCAGTTTCGTACGCCAAGGGATTGGGATTGCTCTCGATCGCCCTCTGGGTTCTCCTGTCAGGGGCAGCAGGGCTGACAATCTATCAGGCGTATTCCGCCGAAATGCTGACACCCGATCTGCTCGAAAAGACCCTGCTGCGTATGGGATGGATCGCAGCGGCGTCTGGACTCGTCGCATGTGTGCTGGGTTTCAAAATAGTCAATATCGCACCATGGGTCTTCCTTGCATGGTTTGCAACGTTCGGAGTTTGGTTCCCCGCACTCAACATCGCAATCAAACCCCATCTTGGCGATGCCATACAGAAGTATCTCAGTTTCGCAAAGGGCATGACCGCATCGATTGAAATCGCGCTCACCATCCTTATCGCTGGGCTGACATCTTCGCTGCTACTGCTGATAGCAACCAGAAGGCAGAAGTCCTTCCAGCAGATGGCACTGCTGACCCTGCTCGTCTCCGTGGCCACACTCATCCCAGCATACAGCATGGAGATCCTCGCGATCAGCGCATTTGTATGGCTCTCAGGTGCAATCGCGTGCGTGCTGATGTGGGGCGTGAGCAGCGCAGAAGCACGGATGGGCCTCTCGTGCATGAACTGCGGCCTGTCGATGCGGGGTATCTCCGGCGAGCACTGCCCCGGTTGCGGCTGGAGTTCAAAGCGTCACCAGTCGCCGAGCTTCAAGAAACTCTCCAAACTGCAAGCCGAGGTGAAATCTGCGAAGAAGCAGGCAGCCTGACTTACGCATCGACTAAGTGCTCGACTGAAGGAACCTCGGATTCGATGCAAACTCCCTCCGGCAGATACGGGAGCAACTCTGTCGGAAGCCTTTTTAGCCCCCGACGCACAGCCTTCGCAACCGCGTAACGCATTGAGTCCTGCACCCGTTTCTCGACGCGAGCCGTGATGTTCAGCTCCCACGCGTGCATCTGTTCCAGAGAGAACATCCAGGCGTGGTACTCCTCAAGGCAACGAAGCTTGTACGTCCCGAACCCGATTGCGTGATGACCGACCTCGTGTAGGAACACCGCTGCAGAAACCGGCCCGCGCGGCTTCGGTGATTCGATCAATCGTGCCACCGTCCCATCAGCGTAAAATACCTGCCACGCAACACCAGACGTGCTTTGGCGCCACTTCCGCACACGGATCTCATAACGAGCAAGCATCTCCCGCTGCATCGTCTCATATCGCACCAGCGATGGCGACGCGCGAGACTGTTTCCGGGTGTGATCAACCGATTGTTGCTTTGTCTCAGGTTTTTTTCTGGCCCGAAACTTTGCAACAGGACCGCGTACACGCTCAACCATGTCCCACAATGTCAGCACTGGCTGGCTCGACCGTTTCACACGCGCTCCGAACATTACGACTTGATTGGCTGAACTGACACGAGCGTTTCACACGCCGATAGAGGGTATCCGCGTGCAAAGTCTTCCCAGTTCATCACGTGTTTCCCTGTCGGCTGCACCTGCAGCATCACAAGATCTCTGAAATCTCCGCAACGAACTCGACCTCGAACCACGTCAACCAGCTGTCCTGATGCTGCCTGAGGCATGATATCTGCATCCGCAGTGACACTGCGCACGACCTTAAACTCTATCCTGCCGCATCGAACAGCAACACCCGGCGATGGACTCAGCCCGTTGATTCTGCGTCTGCATTCATCCGAAGATCTTCCAAAGTCAATCCACGCATCCTCTCGGTGGATTTTGCGTGCATAAAACACATGCGCATCATTCTGCACATGACCAGCAATAGACAGCTGAGCACCGATCGCGTCAAGAACCTTGCGAACACACGCAGGGCCTTGCCTGGCAAGTTCATCGTGCAACTCGCTTGTCGTCCATCCTTGATCAATATGAAGAGTCGATGCCGTAATCACATTGCCTGCATCCATCTTTTCAACAACGTGAATCACACACACGCCGGTATGTGTGTCACCTCCAAGAATCGCGCGATGGATCGGCGCAGCCCCACGCCACTTTGGCAGGACCGAACCGTGCAGATTGATGCACGGACTGCTCTCGTAGATGCTCGCCGGAATCTTCTGTCCGTACGCGATCACAACGATGACATCCGCCCCTTGCGCGAGAACATCTTCCACAGCGTTCTTTGTACTGATCAATTCCGGTGTCACAACGGGCGTATCCGAGGCATTCTCAACAATCCATTGAGCTACAGGCGTGGATGTCAGTTTCTTGCCTCGGCCGGCTGGCCTTGCTGGCTGCGATACGACAAGCGACAGGTCATGATTGTCTCGCAGCATCTCCAGTGTCGGAAGACCGAACGCACCAGAACCAAAGAACACCACGCGCAATCGACGACTCCGCTCTGCGTCTGCCATCACCACTCCCCTGCTGCACGCTTAAGTGACTTGATTGCTGACCTGTTCTTCAGCCGGGAGAGTTGTGTGAACTTGTCGATAATCAGCACGCCATCCAGATGATCTGTTTCATGTTGGATACAGCGCGCGAGTAACCCCATCGCTCCCATTTCAAATGGCTCACCTGAAACATCCTGCGCTCTCACACGGATCAGTTCGGGTCGGAGCACATCCCCCCTGATCTCAGGCAAGCTCAAACATCCCTCCTCATAGGGAACCACAGGCACTCTCATGTGTTCGATCTGAGGGTTCACAAACACCACGGGCTTGGCCGTCGCACCGGGTGGATCGGTTGATACCAGTCTGTCCTCGTCCTCAGGATCCTCAGGAACATGGGCAACAAACATCCGTATACCGAGCCCAACCTGGGGAGCAGCAAGCCCGATGCCCCGCTGCTCAAACATCATTTCGATCATCCGATCTGCAACCGCAGCAAGATTTGCGTCGAACTCCGTGACAGCAACCGCCTTCTGCCGAAGACAGGGGTCCGGAAACAGGCGAAGCAGAAGAGTTGAGGGGTCAGCTATCACAGCCGATGATAGCGAGGGCGGCTGTAAAATCAGGTTCCACAGCCAACGACGGGCTGTCGGACCGCTTAGAATCCACCCCCGACCCATAGGCCCATCCGTTGCAAGCAGGGCCAAGGCAGTACATCGAGAGGCTACAACACACCGCGAAGGAGGTAGTGGTTGGCATTGTTCAAGAAAAAGACCGGCGAAGCATCGGAAGCAGACACATCGAAGCTGACGAATGCAGAAGCACAGGATGTCGGGGATGAGGCTGAGGTAGACGACGGCCCGATCACACCCGTCCAGTCAGAGCCTGACAAAGCAGCACGGTTCTTTGAACACGCAAAGACCAGCCATGAAGCGGGCAACTACGAGTATGCAATGCAGCTCTGGTTACGCGGGATGTCATTCGATCCAAGTGATATGAATGCCTTGGAATCATTCTTCAAGGCTGCGGCAGCGTTTCTGCGTTCCGGCAAGAAGGGTGTCAGCAAAGAAACGACCAAAGTCCTTGATGGCAAGGGGCCAACCAACAAGTTCACACTTGCCCTGCTCCAATGGGGCATCAAACCTGAGAGCGCCAGCTCAGCCGTCAGGGCCACAGATCTCTCATCAAAGCTCGGACTCCCCGAAACAACGTACTGGCTCGGTGAGCGTGCGGTCAATGCCGTCATACGGGACAAACGCCCGAGCGTGTCGCGATTGAAAACACTTGTAGCCAGCTTTGGTCGTGTTGGTGCATACGACAAGGCAGTGGAAACACTCGGACTCGCTGCACAACTCGATCCGAACGATTCCTCGCTCCAGAATGACATGCGCAATCTGGCGGCGCAGGCTGCAATGTCCAGCGGCGGGTACGAAGACTCCGACAAGGAGGGTGGATTCCGCAAAAACATCCGGAATCTGGATGAACAGCGTGCAATGGAAGAAGCCGACAAGCTCACCAAGACCGAAGACTCACTTGATCGTCTTGTCGGCATGACCGCGAGCAAGTACCAGGAAAACCCCGACGACCTTCCAGCCGCAACAAACTACGCCAAGCGCCTCATTGAGCGAGGCACCGAA
This sequence comes from Phycisphaeraceae bacterium, assembly GCA_020639155.1. NCBI lineage: Bacteria > Pseudomonadati > Planctomycetota > Phycisphaerae > Phycisphaerales > Phycisphaeraceae > Phycisphaeraceae bacterium. Next base: position 2,416,531 of record JACKHF010000001.1, on the reverse strand, counting down.
GAGGACGAGGCAAACGCATTCCGTGTGCTATCGCGCGCGTACGAACAATCAAAGGAGTTCCGGTTCCGCCAGATGGCAGGAGATCTCAAGCTCAAGCGTGCCCGTCGCAAGCTCAGCGACTACAGAACCGCAGCCGAAGCGCCAAACGCATCGGATCAGGAAAAGCTCTACTACGCCAAGGCCCAGCGGAAATATGTCGAGATGGAGGCCGAGGAGTTCCAGCTTCGCGTCGAAGCGTACTCATCTGATCTCACACTCAAATACGAGCTCGGCAAACGCTATGTCGAACTCAGCCAATGGAACGATGCAATCCCACTGTTCCAGGCTTCACAGCGGGATCCCAAGGTGCGCATCTCATCAATGATGCTGCTTGGACGCTGTTTCTTCGAGATTGACTGGCTGGACGAGGCGATCCAGGCTTTCGAGGAGGCAAACGAAAACCACAAATCCACAACAGACGAACTGAGCACGGAGATCAGGTACAACCTGCTCATCGCACTCCAGAAGAAGGCGTCCGATACGCGCGATGTGAATGTTGCAGAACGTGCAGACAAAATAGCCTCATCTATCGCACTCCAGCAGTTTGACTATCGAGATATCCGCGAGCGCCGCAACGTGATCAAAGCACTCATCAAGGATCTCCGAGCAGCCTGATGATGCGCGCGGTCATCATTCCCGCTCGTCTCGGCTCTACGCGGTTCCCTGCGAAGGTGCTCGCATCCGATACGGGCAAGCCGCTTCTTGCGCATGTGATCGAGTCGGCGAGGCGAGTTCCAAACGTCGATGTGCTTGCTGTCGCAACAGACAACGAGCAGGTTGCAGATGCTGCTGCCATCGCCGGCGCGCAGGCGATTATGACTGACACATCACATCCCAACGGCACATCGCGCATCGCGCAGGCGTGCGATCTGCTTGGTCTCCCGCACGATGCAATCATAATTAACGTACAAGGCGATGAGCCGGAACTGGAACCAGAGATACCGATCAGTGCAGTCGATGCGTTGACAAGCTCAGATGCTCCAATGGCAACAGTCGCAGTCCCGATCACACGCGACGAAGACTACACCAATCCTAATGTTGTCAAGGTTGTTGTTGGCGTAAGCGGAAACGCGCTCTACTTCTCCCGTGCGTCAGTTCCTCATCATCGCGATGCTTCATCGAGCGGAGACGTGCTCGGCTATCGCCATATCGGTGTGTACGTGTATCGCCGGTCGTTCCTGCCGACTTATGTCGCGCTGAAACCAACCCCACTCGAACAGACTGAGTCACTCGAACAACTCCGCGTGCTGGAACACGGGTACAACATCGCAGTTGGCATCACAGACCACGATGCCCCAACCGGCATCGATACACCCGAGCAGTACCACGCCTTTGTCCGGCGCGTCATCGGACGTTAGCTGGCACTTGCTTGCAACGCGAGAACCCCCAAAGCTCCTTGAATCACATCGATTCTCTACGTCTGACCAAACCGACACTTGTGAAACTTCGCATATCGTGATACGATATTCGATGCCCCCCCAGAACAAACATGGCGATGACAGGTTCGCATCCATGACTCGCGATGAGACCGCGGACATGCTGGCTGCGACTGCGCACGCCACCGAAGAGTCTGAGTTCTACTCACCCATCCCACCGGGCTACAAGCGCGGGTTCCACAAGTACGTCGTTGTCTTTGGCACCGTCATGTCGGGGCTCGGCAAGGGCATCTTCGCTTCCAGCATCGCCAAGCTGCTCAAGGACAAGGGGCTCGTCGTTGCGCCGATCAAGATGGAGGGATACCTCAACATCGACTCGGGCACACTCAACCCGTATCGCCATGGCGAGGTGTTCGTGCTGGAGGACGGCACCGAGTGCGACATGGATCTCGGTACATACGAGCGCATGCTCGATCAAGACCTCACCACACACAACTTTACAACATCCGGCAGGCTCTTCTCCGAGATTCTGGAGCGGGAACGACTCGGTCGCTATCTTGGTCGCGATGTTCAGATGATCCCGCACGTCACCGGCGAAGTGAAACGCAAGATACGCCAGCTTGCGGTTGCTGGCGATGGGAACAAGCCAGCAGATGTTGTTATCGTCGAGGTTGGCGGCACTGTCGGCGACTATGAGAACGGGTTCTACATCGAAGCACTTCGCGAACTCGCATTCGAGGAAGGTCCTGAGTCCACCGCGTTTGTGGCACTCACATACATCATTGAGCCGAACGCGCTCGGCGAACAAAAGTCAAAGGCTGCCCAACTCGGCATCAAACGCCTCATGGAAGCGGGCATCCAGCCGCACCTCATCGGCTGCCGCGCCACCAACCCCGTGACAACGAAGGTCATGGAAAAAATCGCGATGTTCTCGAACGTCCCCATGAAGCGAGTTTTCTCAATGCACGATCGCAAGAGCATCTACACCATCCCCGAAGAGATGCGTCGCGACAGCCTTGACCGCGAAATTATCTCCATCATCGACGTGCATGATCGTGTGAGTATCGCAAAGGAAGACCACGCCCGCGAGCAATGGACCTCGTTTGTGTCCAAACTTGTCAGCCCGAAGAAACGCCACGTCACGATCGCGATCACTGGCAAATACGCTGCGCTGCGTGACGCATACGCCTCGATCGATAAAGCTGTCGAACACTGCGCCGCGCATCTCCGCACACGCGTTGATCTGCGCTGGACCGAGACAAGCGAGATCAATGAAACAAATGTTGCCGATCGACTTGAAGGTGTCGATGGCGTGATCGTCCCGGGTGGGTTCGGGTCGCGGGGTGTCGAGGGGAAGATCGAGTGCGTGAGGTACTGCCGCGAGAACGGTGTGCCGTATCTTGGCATCTGCCTTGGATTTCAGGTCGCGGTCATTGAGTTTGCTCGCAACGTGCTTGGATTGAAAGATGCTGGATCAACAGAGTTCGACCCAGATTGCGCAAACCCCGTGATTTCGGAACTTCCAGAACAGCGAAAGATCTGGGGACTTGGCGGCACCATGCGTCTGGGCGCTCAGGATGTTTCGCTCACACCCGGATCGCTCGCGCATTTTCTTTACGGCAAGTCGCCAACCATCCACGAGCGGTTCCGCCATCGATATGAGGTCGAGCCCGAGTTCATCGAGCGGTTCGAGCAGGCGGGCCTGCACTTCTCAGGTCGCCATCCAGGGCAGCCAATCATGCAGGTGCTCGAACTCTCGCCTGGTCAGACAAACGACGAAGGGCCGCGTGTGACCCATCCATACTTCATCGGCGCTCAGTTCCACCCGGAACTGACCGGTCGCCCGCTGCGTCCGCAGCCCATGTTTATGGGCCTGATCGCAGCCGCAGCGCGCAGACGCAACGCGATCGACGGCAAGGACGATCCCAAAGCACTCCTGACCGACCCCGATCTGGCACGCTGGTTCTACACACCGGAAATCACCGAACACTCGCACTGAGCATGTGTAGTGATTCTGCCGCATCGATCAGCAGCGCAGCTGCGCGATGATCGATCAGTCCGTGCGCATCCATTGAACTGACAACCGCATTGTGCAGAATCGTCTCAACGTGCATCGCTGCGGTTGTTGTCATCTCTTCGTTTTTCATCTGCTGAGCAACACATGACGCATATGCAAAAGTGTGACACGCCCACGGGATGTTTGTCGCGTTGTCTGGCTGGATCTCACGCACATGCCAACACGCAGCACGGTACAACCGGGCGAGCACGGATTCGTCCCTCCTTTGTATCGCAATGGTCGTCACAGCGTGAAGTACCGCGAGTTCGCGTTCGGTCCATTGCTCAATTGGATCGGTATCGAAGCCCTGTGTGAGCGGCTTTTCACGCAATGCTAGATCACACACATCAACAACTGCCCGAGAGATCAGATTCTCATTATTTGCTGCCAGTGCTTCCCACACCGTGACAGATGCTGCTCCTGATTGATCGACACTTTGCGACACTTTGAGCACGTGTGCCAGCACTGGACCATCGGTTGATCGCCGATGCTGGTAGTGATCCCTGTAGGCGTTGATCCATGCGATGCGATCAGCTTCCGGCTGAGTGCGCATCCCGACCAGTTCATGCCCAGCCTGACCAGCTGTGTGTGTGAGCAGGTCAGCCCAGTCTGTCAGCGTTCGTGTGCGCACCTCGGCTCCACTCTTTACGTCCAAAATAACTGTCCAATATGAACTGATCTGTATCAATACGACTGACGAACTGTCCGATGCAAGCCCCGACGATCGATACAAACACGACGAACCACGCAATCGTCATAAACCGACAGGTGGGCATGCATGGGTATTGCATATTCAGGATCACGACAGGGCAGGGACTGGAGTGAGTACGCCGATGTCGCACCCCCGCCGCGTCCACCGGAAGTCCGGACGTCGCTGGCCGGACGAATCCAGGACAGTGCCTCATCCAAACGACCACCCTCAAATCAGTCGTTGGACATCGGAATTCCAACAATTAACAACCGCAACGCTCCAGCTGGTAAACCGTTCACAGCAGAGCTGGACGTGTGCGAACTCGACGATCAGGGACGCCCTGGTCAAACGTGGACCTGCCGCGGACTCACACTGTCGCGATCCAGCATCTCGCTGCGGAGCCGTCGTATGTGCCACGCGGGCAGGCGTCTCCTGATTGCAATCCATCTCGTCGACGATAAGCCGATCGTGCTCCACGGTCAGGTCACCAACTGCGACTATGACACCAATAGCCAGCACACTGTGTCGATCGATCTGGAACCGATTCCGAACACCTCCGATGTTCGCAAGTGGATCCGCAAGATGACTTGACTTTCCGGCTTCTCCCCACCAGCCTTTGTACATGCGGATTGTCCACAGCCTCGCTGATCACGACCCGTCACACGGGTTTGTGTTCGTCCCGACGATGGGCGCGCTCCATCGCGGGCACGCAGCACTAATCCGGCAGGGATCAAAGCTCGCCCAGGAACGAGGATTTCACGGCGGCTGTCTCGTCAGCGTGTTTGTGAATCCGACGCAGTTTGATGAGAAAACAGACTACACACGCTATCCACGCACACTCGAGCGTGATGCCCAGATGTGCCGCGACTGCGGCGCAACGGTTGTGTGGGCACCCGATGCTGAAGAGATCTACCCCGCTGGCACTCCAAAGGAGTATGACGGGTTCCTGCCGCCACAAGCACAACACAAGGGGCTGGAAGATACCGCACGTCCCGGCCATCTTGAGGGTGTCGTACAGGTTGTCACGCGCCTGTTTGAACTCGTCCAGCCACGTGCAGCAATCTTCGGCGAAAAGGACTGGCAGCAGCTCCAGATGATTACTCAGCTCGCGCACCAGCTTCGCGAAACAAACGGCTGGGAGATCGATATTGTGCCGGGGCCAACTGTCCGTGAAGGAGACGGGCTTGCGATGTCGAGCCGGAATGTGTTCCTTGGACAGGTCGATCGAGTGAGAGCTGCTGGTCTCAGGCGTGCGCTTCTCAAAGCTGGCACCACGCATGATCCCATAGAAGCCGAGGCACTACTGCGGGACGAGATAGCATCTGCTGGGATTGATATCGATTATGTAGCTATCCGCGATGCGCACACCCTCGAACCAATCACATCGCACGATCCATCCAGAGCCGGACGGGCACTCGCTGCGGGCAGACTTGGAAACACGCGGATTCTGGACAACTGCCCGTGGCCGCTTGCCTGATCGGTCTCGTGCGCTGACGATTCAACTTACCCGACCATTCACACCTGATCCATTCAGGAGACCCAGATGCACACCACCCCGCTCCGCTCGTTCCATCTCGATCACCACGGAAAGATGGTCGACTTCACCGGGTGGGAGATGCCCATGATGTACACGGGCATCCACGAGGAGCACCACCAGGTCCGCACATCCGGTGGGTTCTTCGATGTCTCGCACATGGGGCGTGTGGTGTTCTCGGGTCGGCACGCTCGCCGACTGCTCGAACGCGTCTGCACGCGGTCCATCAGTTCCATGCAGATCGGGCAGTGCAGATACTCGCTCGTCTGCAACGAGCATGGCGGCGTGAAGGACGACGTGATCGTGATGCGCCGTGACGACGACGAGTTCCTCGTGGTCATCAACGCGTCTAACCGCGAAAAGATCATCAAGCACATTGAAGATGTGCGCGATACGAATGACTGGAAGTGCAAAGTTGATGACCAGACCTTCAAGACCGCGATGATCGCGATCCAAGGCCCGAAGGTCATGGATCTCATCGGCAAGGTCAGCAAGGAAGTGCCGACACTCAAACGCTATCGGTTCACAGTCAAGAACCTGCTCGTAATGAAGCTCATTGTCTCACGAACCGGGTACACAGGCGAGGACGGCGTTGAGATCATCCTCCCCTCGTCCGCGGTCGGGATGGCAATGAAGATGCTTCTGAAAGACATCGACATGAGTAAGGACGACGCGCTTATCAAGCCAGCAGGTCTTGGCGCACGCGACTCACTGCGACTGGAAGCGGGCATGCCGCTCTATGGCCACGAGTTGGGCGAAGACATCTGTGCACTGTCATGCGGCGTTGACTTTGCACTGTCCATGGAAAAAGACCAGGAAGAACGCGGCGAAGCGTTCATCGGCATGGACGCGCTGAAAAAGATCCGTGACAACGGCGGCCCTGACACACAGCTTGTTGGTCTCACACTTGACGGCAAGCGCACCGCTCGCCAGGGACACCAGATCAAACAGGGTGATGATGTTGTCGGCACCATCACCAGTGCGTGTATGAGCCCGACACTTGGTGTGCCAATCGCAATGGGGTTCGTCAAACGTGAGTGTGCTGAAGAGGGAACAACCCTCTCGATTGATCTGGGTCGTGCAGCGGTCGATGCAAAGGTCACAAAGCTGCCGTTCTACAAAGCACCGAAAATCTGACGCCTGTTATGAGATGAGCTGGCTATTCTCGACACCGAGGTTGCGATACACCTCGCGTGTTGCTGTAGACTTGTTCAGCGTGTAAAAGTGCAAACCCGCCACATCATGGTCGAGCAGATCGCGGCTCTGCTCTGTTGCCCAGTGGATACCAACCCGGCGGATCGCAGCAGCAGTATCTCGCGGGCTGGCGCTGATTGCACGCTGGACTGATCTGAGCAACGCTGCGGGGTATCGCATGCCAGCAGCGAGTTCTGCCATCCGCTCCATCCCAGCAACGGACGACACCGGCATCACGCCAGCAAGGATCGGGACTTTGATACCCGCTAATCTGCATCGATCGCGGAAGTCGTAGAAATCACGATTGTCGAAGAACATCTGCGTCACAATGAAATCTGCACCCGCATCAACCTTTGCTTTGAGCAGATCCATCTCGCGCATCCGATTCGGCATCGCGGGATGCCCCTCCGGATACCCAGCAACACCAATCGCAAACTGTTTTCTGTCGGTTGCGCGCGAATGTTCGTCGTTGAATGCACGAACAAACGACACGAGATCGGCTGCAAACTTGAAGTCCTTCCACGGCTCAACCATCTCGGTGTTGCCATTGGTTGGCACATCTCCACGCAACGCCATGATGCCGCTGATGCCAGCCTGTGCGTACTGATCAAGAACTCCACGGATCTCATCTCGTGTGTGTCCTACGCACGTGAGATGCGGGATCGGCTCCAGAGGCGAATCTTTTTTCAAACGGACAACAAGATCGTGTGTGCGCTCGCGGGTAGACCCACCCGCACCATAAGTGACAGACACGAACGATGGCCTGAGCGATTCGAGTTCCTTGATCGAATCGAACAGCGACGCAAAGCCGGATTCGTCCTTCGGCGGAAAGAACTCGAACGAGAACGTGGTCCTCGATCGTTCAAATGCTTCCGCCACTTGCATATATCGGTCCCTGTTCGTGAATACCCTCGTAGTGCTGTAAAGCGTAGAGCCATAGGCCCCGCGAGGACAGCAGCCACGGAGAACCATCGGCATGACAGCCCTAAGCCATGCAGTGAGAGTGCCCATCCTGACAGCACTAGCCTCCCTATGCCTCGCATCAGCGAACTCGCATGCGCAGAATGCCACCCCCTCTCTTGTCATCGACCCTGCGTCTATCACCGGCACGAGTTTCCAGGGCATTCTCCTGCCCGCATCTGAGATTCGGGGCATCATCGCCCTCAGCGCACAGACTGCGCATGTCTGGAACGAGCCGGACCCCATTGGTGGCGGCACCGTTCATCGCATCACGCTCGTCCGCGACGTGAAGATCGAGATCGGCTCGTATCTGTTTGACGCCGAGCGTGCGAGCCTCTGGCTGCAACCTATCGAAACCTCTAGCGAAGTGACGAGGTATCAGGTCTTCTGCTATCTTGATCGTGTGCGCACACCCCGTGCAAGCGCGGACGTTGCCGTCACAGCTGACAGGCTGCCAATCGAGGCTGTGGTTCTCGCACCAGAACCTGTCAAGCTGCGTGTGGGATTGCGCGAAACCGGACAACCCGAAGACGTGCGCACACTCGCATTCGTCCGTGAATCTGAGCGCGCACTTGCGAGCTACCTTCGGAGCATTCTCTCGAATGAACTTCCGGAGTATGTCAATGACCCGCTGCCGCCGGGGCTTGATCGCACTGGCATGCCAATGTCGCCGGAGTACCGCCACACGGACGAGATCCCGATCAAAGAGATTGCGGATGCTCTCCAGCCCTCATACGTGGACGATCCGATTCTGCCGCAGGATTCGATTGTCAGCGTTCAGGCGGGCAACGTCGAGCTGCGCGGCGGCGCCGATGAACGGGTTGCGGTCATCTCAGATGGTTTATACCTGCAGTACACAGATCTTAAAAAGAACTCAACTGTCAGCTTGTCCGCGCAGCGTGCGGTGCTGTTCATGACACCCGGCACGCTTGCAGATCTTGCATCGCTCGGCTCCGGCTCGTCGAACCTAGCGATGAAAGAGGTGACAGGAATCTACCTTGAGGGTGATGTCATCGCAGATACGCAGGACGATGATGGTCGAAAGTCGCGGTTCCGCGCTCCAAAGGTCTACTACGACCTGCAGCGGGATAGATCGCTACTGATTGATGCGGTGTACTGGGCAGTTGACGATGAGCGTGGTGTGCCGATCAACCTGCGTGCCGATGTCATCCGGCGTGAAGCAGCCAACCGGTTTGCAGCGGAGAACGTCACACTCACCAACACAGGATTTCGTGAGCCCATGCTGTCGCTTGCAGCGAGCAGCGTCACCGTTACAAGAACCCCCAATCCGGAAACGGGTCGCACAAGAACCGTCACAGACGCACGCAACGTCAAACTGAAACTTGGATCCATTCCATTCATGTATGTGCCGCGATATGTTGGCGATCCTCGTGATATCCCGCTTCGCCAACTCGCCTTTGAAAACTCATCTGGCTCGGGCAGCGCAATTAAGACCGCTTGGGATCTGCCGGGGCTTACGGGCATGCAACTGCCCGACGGTGTGAACGCAGATTTGCTTGTTGACGGATACTTCCAGCGAGGGTTCGCACTCGGTCTGGATGCGGACTGGCGCACCGACATTGGCAGAGGCAGCGGGTTTGCGTACACGTTGTTCAGCGATCAGGGAAAGGACCAACTCGCATCCGGCAGACGTATCTCAAACGATGGCGATCTTCGCGGCGTGTACATGCTTGAGCACATGCATCAGCTCAACGAGGAGTGGTCGCTCTGGATGGAGATGAACTTTCTGTCAGACCCAACTGTGATCGATGCGCTCTTCGATTCGTGGGCCCGCACGCGACGCGAGTTTGCAAACAGACTCACGCTGGAACGAATCGACCAGCAGACGCGGTTCAGCGCAAACATCAGCGGTTCATTCAACGATTTCACACCAAACCAGTACATCCTGCAGTCTGCTGGCGCCACAACAACAACCATGCCCGAGTTCCGGTACGATCGGGTTGGCGACACCCTCTCGTGGCTCTACGACAACTCATGGCTCACGTACACATCTTCGTATCGTGTTGGGGAAATCGGTCTCAACATGACCGAAGTTCCTGCAAGCGAGCTTGGGTACGCGGGTAATGTTGCAGCACAGCGTGCACTCGGTGTGAACGCAAACCAGAGTCCGGGGGACGGGTTAAGGTCACAGGGATTCAAGGAAGCCTACGTCACACGCTTTGACACAAGGCACGAGGTCTCGCTTGATCTGGGCAATCAGTTTGCCTCCTTCATTCCGTTCATTGCAGGCAGACTCACCGCATATGACGATGCGTTCATCGGCGTTGATCCGAATGAAACAGAACGCACTCGCTTCTGGGGTGGCATCGGTTTCAGACTTGCAACCGCATTTACTCGTGTGAACAACTCGTTCACCTCATCGGTCCTGGACATCTACAGACTGCGGCACATTGTCGAACCCAGTCTGCAGGTCATGATTGCCGGTACAAATATCGATCAGTCAAGCCTTCCTGTGTACGACCACGAGGTGGAGCGTCTGGCAGATGGCACCATTGTCAACTTCGGTATCAACCAAACGATTCAGACCCAACGAGGTGGACCTGGAAGATGGCGGACTGTCGATCTGCTCAAGGTGAATGCTGACATTACGTTGACGTCTGACGATAGTGACGTGAATCAGTCGACTGTCGGACGGTACTTTGATTTCAGACCCGAACTTGGCATGCTCGGTGATTTCGGCCGGTTTGATGCGGCATGGCAACTGACCGATGCAACAAGCTTTGTCTTTGATACAACGTATTCGTTCGACAACAGCCAAGCGGCGACAACAGCCGCAGGATTCGCTGTGTCGCACGGCGATTACTTCAGTATGCTCGCAGAAATGCGATTCGTGAATGCAGAGGATGCCACGTTCCTGAATCTCGACTCGCGATACCGCCTCACCGAGAAGTACTCAATGCGTACCGGGCTTACGTACGACACCGATCGCGGCGACTTCCAGCGCATCTCTACCGAGCTTGTCCGCAAGTTCCAGAGTGCAGAACTCGGGTTCGGATTTGCTGTCAACAACATCACGGACGAGACAGGTATCCTCTTCTCGATCGTTCCGACTGGATTTGACAGTCGGGTGCTGCGAGTCCGAGGTCTTGGAAGCAATGACAGATATCAGCAGGACACACGCTTTGGCGGCTGAACCATCGCGAGTTATCTCAAATCAAACGAGATGCCGGCTGTCGCGAGGATCGTCTGAAAGCTCTCGCCAAACACAAAGTTGTGCTCAGGAAACTGTTCGCCAGCCATGTTCTTATCGAGGTGGCTGAACACGAGATCAACCGTGCCTATCTGTTGGCCTGCTTCAGTCGAACCAGAATCCCGTAGTGCAACGGTGCCGGTTGTTGAGACTCCTGCCATACCAGCCTGCAGTATCTGTGCTGTATAGGTGATTGTCTGCCCGGGCACAACGTCATACGCAAGATCTGCTTTGCTGACCTTTGCAAGTACGACCTTCTCTTTGAATGCGCTCATGTGGCCGACAAGAATCCCGGCGGTTTGTGCCATGCCCTCCACAATGAGTGATGCAGGCATCACCGGAAACGCAGCCTGACGTTCCGTCGAAGAAAAATGATCGTGCAGATGTTCCTCCGCAAGCGAGACATTCTTGATCGTGACAATGCGCTTGCCCGGATCCAGTTCAATGATCCTGTCGATCCACATCCATCGCACGTTATGACACCGCTGCCAGTTTCTGCTGGACAAAGTTCACAACGGAGTTCACTGTAAAGATCTCCGCAACCCTGTCAACGCGGGGATCACCCTCAAGCTCCGAAAAGTCGGCGTGCGGCATGCGATTTTTCAGCGAGGCCATCCCTTTCTCGGTGACCTTACCGTCCTTGACAAACTCGGGATCCTGTGTGACGTTGTCCGGGAACAACTCTCCTGATGCAATTTCAAACCCGAACGTCTGCTGAAGTTTGAAACCAATATCAAGAAAGTCGATGGATTCTGCGCCGAGGTCGCGGGTCAGCGACGCGCTGGGCTCGACCTCTTCATCATCCACTGCGAGTGCATCAACCAGCAGTTCCTTTACCTTATCAAAGATTTCGTCTCGTGTCATGCATCGGGCTCCAGCACGCGTATTCACAGATCTGCGCGTATCGTGATCAAGCACACCGGATACGGTGCTCTCGTTGACAGTTTAGGATGCGATTGCACGGTTGTCGTGACCCAGATGGTTTCTTCAAGACAGGGCGGCTGAAACACAGGGTTTCATTGGTCGAAGCGAGAATCGACCAGAAGCCGCCACAGCGCCCGTCTCACTCACAATCACCTTCCCCTTAAACTCGCTGATACTGTCAGCTGATGTCGATTGTGACTGCACTTCGACCCGAATAACACATCCGGGGCGTACAAGCGTGCCATATTTCAAGGCCCGGACACTTCCCAGCACAACCCGATCGGCCTCTGGAAACCGAGACCCATACCAACGCCTTGCAGCCTGTACCATCGCCTCAAGCATCAACACACCCGGCAGGACAGGAAACCCGGGAAAGTGATCCTGCAGGTACTCCTCAGCATTTGAGACACACTTGTGCGTCACAATGCTGTCGGGGGTCAGTTCGATGACTCGATCCACAAGATTGAAGTGCATGGAGACAGGGTACGCCAGCCAGACACAGAGGCTCTACGCTCTGATTCATGCCACCGATTCATGACGAGGCGGTTTGCCTGCGACATTGGGAATGGTCAGAAACCAGCCAGACCGCGCTGCTGCTGTCGCGCGGACATGGTCTGGTACGTGTGCTTGCGAAGGGATCACGCAGACCAAAGGCCTCTTTCTCCGGCGGACTTGAAGTGCTCACCGTTGGCGCAATGCAGGCTATCCTGAAGCCGGACGGTGCTCTGGCTCTTCTCACAGTGTGGGAACTTCGTCAACCAATGCTCCATCTTCGGACCTCACTCGCGTCATGGCAGCACGCACAGATTGCAGGCGAGATTGCTGCGCGCATGCTCTCGGAGCAGGATCCACATCCGAGTGTCTATGACGCACTCGTCTTGCTGCTGTCGTCTCTCGACTCGACCAGGAATACGAGTGCTTCGCTTCTCTGCTTTGTCTGGACCACATTGTGTGACTGCGGTTACGAGTTGGAGTTGATCCATGATGTTCAAACTGGAGCAGAGTTGGATCGAGCGGATCGATATGGGTTTGCACCAAATCTTGGTGGTTTAACCACCGATCCGGGTCCCGACTCCGCATCCGCCTTTGATCAGCGGAACCCCATATGGCGAGTACGTGGAGAGACGGTATCAATACTCCAAAGACTGCGCGGTCCCAAAACCACCGGAAATGATGGCGCAATATTTGCGTCACCTAATGAAGCGACAAGGAACGATCTAACTCCGTCTTTTCAGCGAGCTTTGAAGCTACTGCTGTCATATATTCAGTATTTGATTGGATTCGAACTGGTCAGTGCCAGACAAACTCTCCTCTGACTCACATGATGGAAACTCCCCGGAAGTTCGTGAAACTTGTGTGCCTGTTGAACTCAAACGCGTTTCTGGCCGAGGAAGACGGTGTGGGAAGTCTCACTCATCGGATTATTCCACAAAGTTGTGTGTAACGGACTGCACACGGTCACTCATGGAGTGGGGTTCTGGTGGATACTGCACTGCTCGAAGAAGTTCTCGCGTGCCCTTCGCTGCCGTCACTACCGGCAGTCGCTGCACGCGTGCTTGAAATGACACAGAATCCAGATGTGTCATTGACCGAGCTTGCGCAACTGATTCAGAATGATCAGGGATTAACAGCGAAGATCCTGCGCACTGTCAACTCAAGTTTTTACGGATTAACAACGAAGTGCGGCTCGATTCAGAAAGCGCTTGTGCTCCTCGGTCTCTCGCCAGTCAAGAGCCTTGTACTGGGCTTCTCGCTCGTTGAAAGCGTGGGCAAGGGTGAAAAGGGAAGTATCTTCGATTACCAGTCACACTGGCGTCGTGGGCTGTACTCCGGAGTTGCTGCAAAGCTCCTCTTTGAAGTCGGTGAAATTGATGGCGATCGGGACGAGGCATTTGTCGCGGGCCTGCTGCAGGACATTGGTTCTGTTGCACTCTTCCGCGCACTCCCCGAGAAGTATTCGCCACTGCTGAAGGATGCGGAAGGAAACCACGCAAGGCTTCTCAAACTCGAACTTGAGCAGCTTGAGATCCAGCATCCCGATGTTGGCTCGCTCCTCGCCAGTCGATGGAAGCTCCCCGAAGAACTTGCGATGGCTGTGCGGTACCACGAACGCCCGTCAGCAGCTCCTGTGGAGTGGGCAAATCTGGCAAAGGCGGTTGCTCTTGGCAACATCGCAACAGAAATCCTGACCGTAGAAAACCCTGCGCCAGCAACAAAGCGTTTTTATGATCGCTTGCAGTCGTGGTTCCGTATTGAACCAGCGCGCGCAGACGTAATACTAACCGAGTTGCAGCGAACAGTAAAAGAACTTGCTTCCATCTTTAGCATCTCACTCGGTGAGACCACAGATCCGGAAGTCATTCTTGAAAAAGCTCGTAAGCAGATCGCAGAACTTGCAACAACCGAAGCAACCAAGACGGATGCAAGGGTTGAGTTTGCAGGCCTTGTCATCGGCGCTGATAGGCTCGATCCATTGACGGGGCTGATGACAAAGAGTGCATTCGAGAGTGTCATCCAGCACAGCCATAAAACAGCGATCGATAATGATGAGTGCGCAAGCTTACTGCTCGTTCACATCGATCAGTATGCAACGATTATGAAGGAGCGTGGCATCGACGCGGCGGATGAGGTGCTGGTGTCGACAGCTGCAATGCTCCGCCGACACTTTGAAACGTTTGGTGGTGCGCTCTGTCGATGGGCAAGTGATACATTTGGTGTGATTGTGGTCGGTGTCCCGAGCAACGATGTGCAAGCCACTGCCAAGGAGTTCTGCAAGGAACTCTCACGAGCCAGCCTTCACTGGAAGATTGCACCGTCGGATGATCCCATTCGCGCGACTGTCAGCATCGGCGGCGTCAACATGGAGTCTGACTCGTTCAGTATCTTCAAGGCACCCGAAACTCTTCGTATCGCAGCGCTGAAAGCGATCCACAACTCACGGACAGAGGGTGGAAACCGAGTGCGCTTCTACAGCGGCAAGAAAGCCGCCTGAGACGGGTACGCATCTACAAGCTCGCCTGATGGCAGGACATAGACGTGCCCTGCACAGATGTATGTTGCACCTCCGGTCATCGTCATATGCGATTGAGGATGCAGGTTATCCCAGGAAACACTGAGTTTACCGCCTGGAAGCTCAACACACACGTCGGTGTCGCACATTTCAAGAATGCGTGCCGCGACAACAGCTGCACATGCACCCGACCCACACGATCGTGTCAGGCCAACACCACGTTCCCAGCTCTGCATCCTGAGATGCGAGCGACTTACCACCTTGACAGCATGGACATTCACGTGCTCGGGAAAGGCCGGATGGATCTCGACGAGCGGACCGATCCACTCGAACGGCTTTGCATGCACCTGATCAAGATCATCGACAAGGAGCACCACATGCGGATTCCCGACCGACACTGGCACACACACGATGTTCGATATCGCGCCGACACTCCGCAGTCGCAGTTGGAACCCTTCAACTGCATCAACATGCGACTTGTCGATCAAGAAAGCGTCCGTGCCGAATCGCGGAGTTCCTATATCAACACACGCAACAAACGGTGCATCCTGCTCCGATGAAACTGTCCTTACACCAAGCACGCCCGCACCAGTATCAATGCGGAGCACTTCGTCGTGAATGCCAAAGCGTTCGCGACACAACCGCGCAACACAGCGAAGACCATTGCCACAGAACTCTGCGCTCGAGCCATCAGCATTCCATATCTGCATGCGCACATGGGCAAGGTTGCTCTCGGGCTTTGAAATAAGAATCAAACCGTCCGATCCAACACCCCGGTGCCGATCGGACATCGAGCGGGCAAGTGTGCCAAACGCATTCAGGTTGATTGGGAGTGGCGCATCCAGAGCGCTGACGAACACGTAGTCATTCCCAATCCCGTGCATCTTGACATAGTCGATCCGATTCTGCTTGTGCATCTCACACCCTGCCAGTGTTATTGTTCAGTAAATGCCTGCTGCAACTCGAGCCACGCTTGATGATCCAGTACAAGTATCAACCCAGCACAGATCATGAGCATCAGAACTCCCAACCGCAGCAGTCTTGCGTTGGTGAACGCTTTCCCTTTTCCAATGTCGGCATTTTTCAGCTTGTTGAGCCAAATTCCACGCTTGACAATAGAACCGTGGGTAAAACTGCGTCGATCCGGGGAGACCCCATTGATCTGTGACGTCCGGAGGAGCGTCGCTTTCATGATGCTGATGGCACGCTCGCGCGGCGTGCGAGCATCCTCCGGATCCGGTTCAGCAACAAACGGGGTCTTTGTAAGTGCGTCAACAGCCAGCGCGTCAGCCTCCCGCTCGAAAGTTCGACTGACAAATCCGAATGTCAACACAATGAGCATCGCATACGGAACAAAGATCCACCATTCCGGCAGGAGATGCAAGTACGCGGCGATCCTCTCCGAGTTGTGCAGCAAGGTATTGGCAGAGTCGAACACCCACGCGCCAATCCACGAGACAGACAACAGTGAGAACAGATACCACAATGGATGCCACTTGCGAATATGAGCACACTCGTGCAGGATAATCGCGGCAATGTGCTTTTCACGCATGAAGTTGAGAACAGCATCGGACAACAGCACACACCTGAACGGTGGCAACACCCCCACCACGGCGGCATTTGCCATAACACCGCGCGTATTCCATATGCGAACCGATCTCACACGAACCCGTTGAGATTGTGCCAGCATCTCGATCATCGTGCGCAGTTGTCCCGCCGGTAACGGCACGGTTGGTAGAAGTTTCGTGATGAGCATCGGACTGAGAAGCACAATAAATGCAAAGAGAGCAACCTGTACTCCCACATACCCGTCAGCAAGTCGCAAGAGCACGTACGCAACAATGATCGGGCCCAGCGTCACAACCAGTTGCGATCGTACACGATCCCATGTCAGTGCCAATCTTGAGGGAAGCGATGCGATTGGCTCTCCCCGGTCAAGGCGCGAGATCAATGACATCTCAATAACACGTCTCTGGATCCCCGACACAAACCACCAGAGTGTGACAAGGCATCCAAAGTAGGGCACCAGAGATGCGAGGCGAGTCAGACCGGTTGGTTTGCCAAGAGCCGCACCAACAATCTCCGGCCACCCGAGAAGCAGGCACGCCGCAACGTGCAATGCCAGGAGTGCAATCTGCGCCACGTGCGAGAACCTGTCGGCGCGCATGGCGTACTTCGCCTGTCCTGTGTGATGCAGAGCCTGAGTCCATCGCGCAAGCAACACACCTGTGACGAGCGTCACACACACACTCCCACCAAGCACCATCCACCACGCAACCGCAGCAGGCTGGTATCCGAACACGGAATCTGGTGGCTCAATGCCGATCAGCACGGGTGCTATCGCAAGCAGCACGATCAGCGATGGCATTCGTGTGCTCCAATAGAAGAAGGAACATCAATCGCGACGACGAATCGAGCCAAGATCGACCACTTCACTCGATGGAAAATACACATCGACATCCAACTCATCGCGAGAGATTCCTGTAAACACAACACATATACGTCCATGACGGAGCGCGTATTCGAGATCACCCCAACTCGGACCAGCATATCCACGATTCGACCATCGCTGAACGTGAAAGTGAAAGTGTGCCAGTGCATGATCTGACTGCTCGATCATATCACTTGATGCAACAAACACATCATCACCGCGCCGATGCGCTGGTCGTGGCGGATACAGGACCGAAACGTATGTATCCGGTGCATTTTCACTCGGACGGAGAATACCACCGTACTCTGTTGTTTCGTCCGAGTGGTCGAGTTCGGCATGACTGAAAAGTGCTTTACGAACGTCATCGTCACTGATGGCATCGTCAATCGCCATCAACGCGATCACATCGGCCCATGCGAGCTTATCCTGCCATGTTGAAAGACGATCGTCGGCGGGTGGTTGCTTGCCCTGCTCGCGCTCCGATCTACGGTAGGTTGATCGCTGGTTGATTCTTCCCCTCAACTCACTCAGCAGACTTGTTTTGGATTGGTTGAATCGATCGACGCGTGCTCGTGCTGTGTATCGCAGCGGCTCGGCATGGTACAGCTTCAACGCGAGTCTGCGGTCATCGTTGATCCCGGCAATCGCCGATGCAGCCTGGGTCCACCAGCGAACATGATCCGAATCGGGCTGCGCGAGCGAGAGCAACCACGCCAGTTCCTCGCCAGTCACCGGCACACAACCGAGGTCATTCCAGCACGCACGTAACGCGTTCACAACTGCATCATCGCGAGAGCCCGCACCAGTCGAGGGAGATCCAAGGATCGATGCGCGGATCGAGCCATCGTTGTCAAGTCTCGTAAGAAGTCCCCACGCATCGGCTCGGGTTCGTTCTGCCCAGTTGATTCCCGGAACTTCCGGCCGTTGCGGAGGGTGCAGGAACACATCAAAGATCGTCTGCTCAACCGACTGTTTGGGCCTGAGCAGTTGGAGGATCTGCCGTTCCGGTCTGTCAAGGTCGCTGTACACCTCGCTCGGTCGTGTGTAGCTTCGTACAAACGACGGCACGGTCTCCTGCCAGTTTCGGTCAACTGCTGTGCCACCAAGAAACCGCACGATTTCCGCACTCGGTTCATGTGGAAGCATGTCGACAGCGACCCGCTCATTCGCTTCGTCGGCGGACGGATCCTCGTCAGAGAACAACAGGCGGAGGGCCTCAACTCTGAGCTGTTCGTCGTTCGCATGAGCCATCGCGATCGAGACGAGCGCATCCCTTGTATTACGCCGTTCGAGTTCACCTTCCTGCATGCGCTTCCACGCCTCGCGCATCGCGACACGTCGATCCTCCACCGAGAGCGAGGGGCTGCGGGCATCGGTCAAAGGGAGACCGGATCGACCGCTTGCTGTCTGCGTTCTTGTAGATCCACACGCGCAAATCACGGGCGGCAAGAGAAAAAGGACCGATAGCTTGGAAATACGTGCGGCACACACTGCGAACCCTCTATGGAATCTCATCATTGTGTAGTGTATGAACCACGGGAAATCCGTGATCGTCAGCACGTTTCCGGGTACTAAGCGTCAGCATATAGTTCCACATGGTTCGTGAACCCGCCACAAACACTGGAAGTACACACTCACACGCCGATGCGGAGTTGGCATCGCGCGTCACGATGGTACTCGATCGGATTCGGCCGGCGATTCAGGCCGACGGCGGTGATATCGAGCTCGTTGAGATCACAGCGGAGCGTGTGGTACGCATTAAGTTTCTTGGTGCGTGCGTTGGATGTCCGTCGGCAACACTCACGCTGAATATGGGAATTGAACGAAATTTGAAGGCCCATGTGCCTGAGGTTCATTCGGTCGAAGCCATAAACTGAGCCGAGACATCAACTTAACATACACATCGTCCGAAAACATGCTATCACGCTCCCGAAAGACTACCACGATCCGGTGTATGTGGGCGGAATCAACTGACATGCAATAAATTCTGTTGTTCCCACGCCGGGTTTTCTCTACTTTAATGGGAGAGCCGGAACTGGTCCGGATCGCGAGGGAGAGACGGACAGGAGGTCCAGGTGCTGGTCATCACACGGAGAGAGGGTGAGGAAGTCGTCATTGGCGATCCTCGCAAACCACTCGGGATCATTCGCGTTGCCTCCATCAAAGGCGATCGCATCAGACTTGCTTTCGAGTTTCCCAAGGAGATTGACGTGCATCGCAGGGAGATCGCTGAGCAGATCCTTCGAGATCAACAGATCAAGCCCACAAACCCGTCGATAGAACAAGACCGCAGACCCGAATGAGACTGCGGTCAAGTTTGAACATCACTCGTCAGAAAGTACAGTCGTCTTACTCGGGCGTGCCTGAACTCATGTCGTACACCCACGTATCCCCTGCGCGCGAATAGCTGACTACTTCGCCTCCGAAGAAGAGATTGAGTTCGTGCGCCGCTGCCTCGGGGCTGTCGGACCCGTGAATCAGGTTGAACGAGTTTGAAACACCAAAGTCACCGCGAATCGTTCCAGGCTCAGCCTTGGAACCGAATGTCGCACCCATCATCTTGCGACAGATTGCGATTGCTCCGTTGCCGCTGATCGCCAGCACCAGAACGGGGCTGGAGGTCATGAACTTGACAAGCCCGTCGTAGAACGGCTTGCCCTGGTGGGCAGCGTAGTGCTTTGCTGCGAGTTCTGGCGAGATCTGCATGAGCTTCGCTCCGACGATTTGCAGGCCTTTTTCCTCAAAGCGTGAGATAATGCGGCCCATGAGACCGCGCTGAACCGCGTCGGGCTTCAGAATGATGAGTGTCGTTTCCATGTCGATGTCTCCGTCTGTGTTGTGCAAATGATCGGGTATTTGTGCGTGTTTGGGTCGAAAGGATAGACAGAAACCCTCAGGTGGCAACCGATCGTCACATATCTCCAAACAATGACGTACCACCCCACGTGGCTGCAGCAGCGAAGCCTACGAGCCCGCCAACAAATCCGACTCCAGCAGCACACAGAGCAATAGCAATACTCAGAATCAATGTATAAGGCAATGCTCGATTTGTTTTCAGCACAGCAAGCGATTCACACGATGCTCGCCAGCGAGAGTTCCACATAACCGGTGCAATCAACGCAAGTCCGGTCCAAACCAGAAACAATCCAGTTGCAATCGGAAATAACAAATGCGTCGAATTCAAGTTGAGAACATGGTACCCAAAGACACTGATCGCGCACACAATCATCGTGCAAGGACCAATCGCGAGCCATGGGATCTGCATTATCCAAAGATGCTTCATCCAGATCAAACGAGCAAGCTCATGATCTGACGGGTGGTGCAGAAAAGAGCCCAAAACACCCGCGAGCGCAGTGAGGCCGAACGCTGCTCCCAATATCAGCCCAGCAATCACCGTTGATTCAACACCATACCAGAACATGTTGCTGACGCCGTTGTGCGAAGCTGACGAACTACATATGCCCGCGCCAGTTGCATACAGAATAATGATACCGCTCCACACCAGCACTCGAATAGCAAGGGCTTTATATTCCTGACACACGAACTCAGCACGAAGCTGCCAAATATCCACTTCCGCAATCTCATTGTACTTTCCACACTCGGGGCACGGGCCGTAGGGAAGATTTCCAAGTGGATACCTGCATGCAAGGCACAGCATGGTATCGGCGTGGAGTGTTGGCTTTGCGTCTTGTTTACACATCGATAGATGCAATCATTTCCAGAAGAACTATGAAACACATACAACTGGCACGACCCATTATTTGCCACTGCTGCAATACCACTGGCAAACTCGACATCGAGTTACCAGTACGACCACCTGATGAGTGCTGCTGTTGGCAGAACGACATACAGAAACTGTCCAAGGACAATCATCCTTGCAAGCGAAGAGAATGAAACTCCGCGAATCTCTGTTTCCGTCACAAATGCATACTGAAGATCACTCTTCCAGCGAATTTCCCATCGTGAAGGAGTTGCCATAATGAGAAAAAGCCAAAGCACCACGCACGCGAGAACGCCGAACAGGGAGCCAACGACATAGGCTATCACAATCACCAAAGGTAGAACAAGGTATGGAAGAAGCAGTACATGCAAATACTGAGCCCAGATAGAAAACAACAGCCCTTTGCTATGGCTATCACAACTCCTCGCAACTACAAAGCCGGACAGACCCGCAACCAGAACGGGCAATCCCAATACGCTTGCGGCAACTGCTCCATATACAAGGAACCATCCAATGGCGCCAATACCCAGGTCTCTTGTCATACGCGCCCCCAGCGCACCAATACATATTGCCACGATGCCAATATACCATGCAAATCGAACGACGACTCGCTTTAGCCCTCGCTGAAGCAAGTATGCTCTGTGCCTGCACACTCTCAGTTCGTGTTCTGCATTTTCAACACCGCACTCGGGACACGAGCCGTACGGCAATCCTTTCAATGAATATCCGCATGACACGCACGTCATGTCGTCGCTATGCAATGGTGTCGCAGAAGAGAGCGTCTGATCTGTCACGCACGACCCCAGTCTAGAGAAACACTGCTGCCATCGCTATGACAATGAACATCCCACCCTGAAAGCCAACGACCAGCCCCATGCTGACCACGATCCCGGCAACAATCGCGTGGACCATGTGCGGCACGCTGGATTCTGGTACGCAGAGCGTTTCACGCAGTTCGTTCCACTCGCTCGCCCACATCGGCATCGCTGCAACGCTGAAAACGACCCACATCAGCAGCAGCACCAGTGTGGCAATCATTGATAGCCCGGCCAGCGGCACACCGAGTGTTGGTGCAGACACAATGAACAGCACAATCGCACACGGCCCCAGCAGTAACCACGGAAGTTGCAACCGCCACAAGAGACGTATCCACACGCGCCACATCATTATCCGGTACGGCTCTGCCACACCCCGCCCGACCACAATACCGCCCGCGAATCCGGCACAAACAACCACGACCATCGCAGTCGCAGCGACGAACGCTTCTTTCACACCAACAAACACAAGCGCCGGCAGCGAGTACAATCCAATGATCGGCAACCACATCCACGTCAGATACGGCGCCCAACGCTGAAGAGACAACGCGAGTTCGCGTCTTCCCTCACCTTGCTCGGCTTCGATGTGACCGTTGTACGTGCCACACTCAGGACATTCACCGTGTGGCAATCCTTTCAATGCATATCCGCATGACACACAGGTCATGTCATCATCATGGATCTGTGCTTTGTCCTGCTCCACATTGATCATTGGAGGAAAGCTTAGCTCACTCAAAAATACCACACGAACAGCACGACCACGCCAAAGCTCCCCACGATCGTTGCTGCGGTTGAGATAAACTCCAGCATCTCCATTCGCTTTGACGGCACAAGATCAAGACTCGATTCGAGACTGTTGACAAACGCCCAGAAGATCATCCATGCAAGTGAGACAAGCCCCAGCACACCGAAAACACCAAACACACCGACGATCACCATCGCCTCACGCCCAAACATGTCCTGGGCGATCTCGACCATCCACAAAAACCCTGCCAGCCCAAAGATCCACGGCAGATGGAGCAGGAACAGCCAGCGCATGCGGATGAGTGTGAGCAGGTTCCGCTGCGGTCGTGCGAATGCGGCCGGGCTCACAACAAAGAAGCTACCGATGATGATGGTCAGCGCAAAGAGAGCACAGCCAATCAGCTGCACGAATGTTGCACTGCTCCCCGTGAGCAGTTTGAGCAGGAAGAGAGCACCGGTCGCTGCAAGCACCAGTACGATCCCATCGCGCAGAGCCGCATCGCGCAGCTGCAGCGCATGATCGAGCCTTTTGGAGGCCATGTGGAGTGAACGCTTGTCGAACGGCTTTCCGCACTCCGGGCAGACATTTGTTTCGATCCCCTGAACGTTGTAGTTGCAGTGCGGGCAATGGTCGGTGTTGCTGTGCTTATTGATTGAATCAGGATCGAGCCCGAACCAACGACCAAAGCACTCGGCCGCGCGCGAAAAACCGCGCTGCAGGAGCGCGGTCAGCCGGTTGCTGGATTTCGCTAGAAACTCAAGCGGCGTTTCGCTCAGCTCCAACGAGGTTTGCGATGGCGGTCGGCGATCCAATGATGGTCTCCCGCAGCGTGTCGAGATCACTCGCGGGCGCCTTGGGGTCTACCAGTTCAAGCGGGATGCGGATACGCCCGGTCGGAACACCCCGTGCATCAATATCGGCACGTGCCAGCCCGAATTTGACATTGGGGCACCCCGTCTGGCTGCACACGCGTGCGATCTCGGTCTTGAGCGAACTATACAGGCTCGCTGCGCTCCCGTGAATTGTCGGTTCGTACTCGATCACGAGGTCGATGCTGGCGTTTGTGGTGTTGTTCATGTGTCGGGTATCGACTGCATCTGCCTGACTCGCTTGAATGTGATGCCAATGATCTGGCCTGCGGATATGAAGTCCGAAAAAGATCGGGTCTGTGTGTACTTCTGGACAGGACGGTTGATGACAACGACCATGGAAGCAAAGCCACGCGCAAAGTCTGCTCGCAAGGTTGATGCCGAGAGCATGGCAAAGAACCAGCGCGAGATCTCGGTGTCCGAGTTCTTCGCAAAGAACAGGCACCTGCTTGGGTTCGACAATCCGCGCAAAGCGTTGTTGACAACTGTCAAGGAGGCGGTCGACAACGCGCTCGACGCGTGCGAGGAAGCGGGCATCCTCCCCGATATCACGGTAAGACTGGAAGAACTTGTTGCTCCCCCATCGCCGAGCAAATCGGGCAGGTATCGGATCACCATCACGGACAACGGCCCCGGCATTGTGCGCAAGCAGGTCGAGCATATTTTCGGCAGACTGCTCTACGGCTCAAAGTTCCATAGGCTGAAGATGAGTCGCGGTCAGCAAGGCATCGGTATCTCGGCTGCGGGCATGTACGGGCTGATGACCACGGGCAAGCCGATGGTCATCCTGACGCGTCCCAGCAAACGCAAACCAGCCCATCACATCGAACTCGCGATGGACACGACGCGCAACCGTCCCGAGGTCACCATCGATCGCGAGACAGACGAGTTCCCGGAAACTTCGACCGGGACAGGAACGTCTGTCACCATCGAACTGGAAGCACGCTACACGCGCGGCAAGACGAGTATCGACGCGTATCTTGAGCAGACCGGTATCGCCAATCCGCACGCGCACATTGTGTTCTATCCACCAAAGAGCAAGGCAAGCGATGCCGATCCCACCGCACTGTCGGGCAAATCAGAGAACGCGTCGCCGCTCGAACGTGCTGCTAAGTCAGATGATGATGAATCAAGCCATCATCCCACAACGCAGGTGATGGACGATCACATTATCTATCCTCGTGCGGTGGATGAGCTTCCGCCTGAGACATCCGAGATCAAGCCGCATCCGTATGGCGTGGAACTCGGCACATTCCTTCGCCTGCTGAAACAAACAGACGAGAAGCAACTCGCTGGCTTCCTGAAGAACGAGTTCTGCCGTGTGCCACCGAGCGTGGTAAAAGAAGTTGCAAGCCAGGCGAGCACAAAGAAACTCTCCATCACCGGGCAAACGTATATCTCGCGCATTGATCACGCTGCTGCGGAACTCATCTACAACGCGCTACAGAACGCAAAGCTCAGGTCGCCTCCAACGGACTGTCTCGCACCAATCGGTGTGCGCACGATGCTCGCTGGCATGCTCAAGGGTGTCCGCGCGGAGTTCTACGCTGCAAGCACACGCGCACCGGCTGTGTATCGAGGCATGCCGTTCCAGATCGAGGTCGCGATCGCATACGGCGGCGATCTGCCGGGCGACGAGCCGAGTCGTGTCATCCGGTTCGCCAACCGAGTGCCATTGCTCTACCAGCAGTCGGCGTGTTGCTCGTTCAAGAGCGTCATTGAAGCGTCGTGGCGAAACTATGGACTCACCCAACCGCGTGGATCAGTTCCTGTTGCGCCGATGGTCGTGATGATCCATATGGCGAGCGTGTGGGTGCCGTTCACTAGTGAGAGCAAGGAAGCGATCGCTGACTACGACGATATCCGCAAGGAGATGAAACTCGCGTTGCAGGAGTGCGGGCGAAAGCTCGGCACATACATGCGCAAGCGTCAGAAGATGAAACGCGAGGGACAGCGGCGCGACGTGTTCGAACGATATATCGGCGAGATATCAAAGAGTTGCAACGCCCTGACCGGATACGATGCAAAGACGCTGTACGATGCGCTTCTCGAACAGGCCCGCCAGAAGACCGAGATCGCGGACGCTGTCCTCGATGAGGACGGCCAGATCGTGCGCGCAACCAAGGAAGAAAAAGTGGACGACGGTGTCATCATTGTTGGTGATGATGGCACTGTGCGAGGACTGGATGAGCCCAAGCCAGCACGTCCATTGAAGAAGAAAAAGAAGAAGCGCGCCGCAGTTGGTTCAACGCAGGATGCAAGCGAGCGTGTGCTGAAGAAGAAGCGAAAGAAGATCTCAGCAGACAGCACCCGCCCCGATCGACCATTAAAAAAGAAGAAAAAACGCAGCGTAACCTCACGCGATGACAGCTCTCTCTTTGGTTGAGCAAGTTCCATATCGGTGAACCTCTGGAGCAGCCATGCGATCGATCAACCTCGACACACCTGTGCCGACACGATTCGCGATCGCGGGTATCGTTGCTATCGCTGTCATTGTCATGCAGATCGTGCTGGTGCTTGGGAGATCAACCGACCCTGCGATGTCGTCGCTGTTTGTTGGGAGTTCGTGGGTTCGATCGGGCTGGCCGGTTGTGCTGTATGTGCTCGCAGGTGCAGGGTTCGGCACATATATAACTGGCAAACTGAAACTCGCTGACACGCACTGGACAATCTCGTGCGCTGTCGGGCTTGGACTGCTTCTGTTTCTAACAACAACACTGGGCACTTTCGGACTGCTTGTCGGATCATTGGGCCGAATCGTCGCGTGGCTCGTTGTTCTACTGGGCGCGGGATTGTTCGCACCAACCACTTTCGCATTTTTCCGAAAGAAACCGTCAAAGCACACATCGCTAGGGACGTGGATCCCTTTGTGTGCGATCGTCTGCTGTAGTCTTCCAGTTCTCATTGCAGCAACAAGCCCGCCGGGATATCTGTGGACCTCCGAGTTTGGCGGGTTTGATGCGCTGAGTTACCACCTTGAACTACCGAAGCGATGGCTCAATGCCGCTCATATCGCAGCATTCCCCGACAATATCTACTCCTTCTTCCCAAGTTGGATCGAGAGCAGCTACGTCCATCTTGCGATGCTCGCGGGCGATGTCAGCCGGGATACGCACGGCATTGATCGGTTCATTGCAGGCGATGCCAGATCACTCATCGGCGCCCAGCTCTTTACCGCAGCAACATGCGTCATCTGTGCGTGTATGGTTGGGCATATGGTGCATGCTGCGTGTAGGCACCTGAACTTTAAACCGCACACTGCACCAGCAATCGCATCATGCGTGTTTCTTCTCACGCCATGGTCGATCGTGATTGGATCGCTCGCGTACAACGAGTGTGGCATGATGCTCTTTGGTGTTGCATCGTGGGTTATCGCAATGCAACGCGGGACGCAATCATCCGCAAAGGCTGTGTGTATCGCGATTCTGCTCGGAGCGAGCTTTGGATGCAAGCCGACGGCCGCGTTCATGTTTGCACCTGTCACGATCGCGATTGCGCTTGCGACATCACCAAGAAAACACTGGATAGCATCTGGTGCGATCGTTGTGCTGCTCGGCGTAGTCACACCGACACCGTGGATTGTAAGAAATCTTCGCGTTTCGAGCAATCCGCTCATGCCGTTTGCAACGAGCGTCTTTGGTACGGGGCACTGGACGCAGGAGCAGGCGGACCGATTCTCAAAGGCCCACCACAACAGTGAACCAATAGGCGAGCGGCTGGCAATACTTGTTGGTCCTCAGTCCATCACTCCCACATCCTCGCAACCCGACACGCGTTCTGCTGTCGAAAAACACCGGGGATACTC
Source organism: Phycisphaeraceae bacterium (assembly GCA_020639155.1). Taxonomy (NCBI): domain Bacteria; kingdom Pseudomonadati; phylum Planctomycetota; class Phycisphaerae; order Phycisphaerales; family Phycisphaeraceae; species Phycisphaeraceae bacterium. The sequence goes on along the minus strand of JACKHF010000001.1, from coordinate 2,389,150 downwards.
GAATCCACAGTGGCTACCCGTGCCGTTATTTGCACTGATCGGGCTTGGCGCGGGTCTCACATCACGCTGGACACGGAAGATCACGATCATCGCGGGCGGAGCACTTGCGTTGCAGTTGCTCGCATGGATGTCTGTGACACATCTGCAATCGAGATTTCTTCTGCCAACACTCCCACTGCTGTGCAGCTTTGCTGTTGTTCCGATTGCCGTCCTTGCACGTGCACAGAAGGCGCAGTTCACCAGATTGCTCAGTGCTGTGATTGTCATCGTGACAGCTGTCGTCAGCGTGATGTTTCTTGCAACAGAGCGCAACGGGCAGGCATTTCAGTTGGCCGGCACCCCACCGTCGGCGTGGAACGGTAATGCGCTCCGCGACATTACGCAGAACACGAACATCTCGCCGGCAGATCGCGCAGCTGCACTGGCGCAGTCTCCTGCATCCGCGTGGATCAACACCATTGCGCCGCAGGATGCGGATGTGCTTGTTCTTGGGGACGCAGCAACACTCTATGTGCGATCGCCATACACCATGGCAACAACCTGGGACAGCTCAGCTATCGATGCCATCCTCCAGAGACACAACGAGTCAGCAATCAACTGGCACGCAGAACTCGCAGTTGCGGGGTTCGACATCGTTGTCATCAACTTCGCCGAGCTGGCGCGGTATCGTGAGAGCAACTGGAACATCCCGTCTCTCACGGAGGAACGTGTCAACGAGATCGGCCAGCAACTTAGCCCGCCCGCGTGGGTGCACGAATCGGGCAATATCGCCGCGTTCATTGTGCAACCAAGCAGGAGCACACCGCCCGAATGAACCGATATGAATGTGTCGAATCCTGACTCAGCGAGGCGTTCCGTTTGCAGCAATCCGCATCAGACAACTCCGCGCAGTCCCGATCAATCGGACGAACTGTCGTTCAGTTGATCGGGTATCTGATTGGGATTGCGCTGCTTGTGTGGTGTATCAGGCTCGCATTCTCAGAAGAAAACAGCGCACAACTCGCAACACTGAAGGACGCGCCGGCGCAATCGCTTATCCTCCTCCTTATGCTGTCGCTCGCATCGGTCGGTGTGAACGGCTTCCTGTTCTGGATCGCGCTGACGCCATTGCGCAGATTGCCGCTTGCCGATGTCCTGTGGACCAACGCGCTCGCAACACTGCTGAACTACCTGCCGTTCAAGCTGAGCGTTGCAAGCCGTGTGCTCGTGCACGCGCGCAAGCACAACGTCTCGATACCGCGCATCGGGGCATGGTTTGCATCTGTCGGCGCGGTGATGCTCTGCACGCTCGTGCCATTCAGCGCGGTGTGCAGATACTTTGGGAACGTGCACACCCAGTCAGTTCTGCTGGGCTTGCTCGCTGTATTGGGATGCCTTGCTGCGACACTCGTGTTCTTTCGAGTGCTCAAAGCAAAGCTTCCAACTGCAAACAATGAGCAGACACCAGCGGGACTTGCCCGGTTAGGCATGCAAATGACGGGCGACGGCACGCGCGATCTTGCAACGCTGCTCAGCTCGCCTGCACCCGTGTTCGTCGGCGCATTGTTCCGTCTGGTGGATCTTCTCCTGCTGGCATCGCGTATGTTCATTGCGGGAAAACTGCTCGGCATAGAACTGCACATGGAGCACGCCATCATGCTCGCGAGCGGGCACTTTCTCGCCGGCGTACTCAGCCCCATCGGCATGGTCGGCACACGCGAGGCTGCGACGGTTGCACTCGCAACCGCGATCGGTGTCGCAAACGCAGAGAATGTCGCTTCACTCCCATTGCTTGTTGCTGCGAGTGAGTTGCCCGTGCTGCTTGTGCTGTGCCCGTTCGCTGTGCTGTTTCTCCGATTCGACAGACTTCTCGCAGTGCGTAAGATGCCGATACCATCAGAAACACTCGCGCCATCCACGGATGAGACACCCGACGAAGCACGCACATGATCTCACACATCATCCCGCACACCATCGAACCTGTCTGGCCAGCAACTCGTCCCGGCCGCGCTGCACACGCATTCCTTGTTGACAAGCCGGGCGACGCACAGATCGGGCTCATCGGGCTTGCGGATGATCTCGGCATCGCACTCAACAACGGACGACCCGGCGCTGCAGAAGGCCCGAACGCGTTCCGTAACGCGCTCGCAACCTACGGCACCGCACATCCAATGCACGTAAATTGGCCCAAAGTCTTCGACGCTGGCAACATTATCTCGATCTCGCACGATTCGGGCATGTCTGACGAGGATCGACACTGCCACATCCACGATCGAGTGACGGAAGCAACCGCTGCGATGCTCAATCTCGGCCTGTTCCCTGTCGCGATCGGCGGCGGGCACGACCTGACGTTTCCGTTCATTCGCGCGGTTTCGCAACATCACAAGACTCCGCTGAACGGCGTGTACTTTGATGCACATCTCGACGTGCGTGACACAATCGGCAGCGGCATGCCGTTCAGACGACTGATTGAGAATAACTTTGCATCGCGTTTGCATGTGCTCGGACTCAATGCGCACGTGAACAGCAGAGAGCACGCAGACTGGTTCACGTCCCACGGTGGCACCATCTGCCTGCCAAGCGACGATCTTGCAACAGTGCTGGAATCATGGACTAGCGCAGGCTTTGCCAGCTTCGACATGGACGTGATCGACGCTGCGCACGCGCCGGGTGTCAGCGCACTTCATCCGTGCGGCACTGACGTGCGAACCGCAGCGACGTGGTGCGAAGAGATCGGCGCGTGCTCGCATATCAGCGCGTTCGATATCATGGAGCTGTCGCCACCATATGACAAAGACAACCGGACTGCGCGGGTTGCTGCGCACCTGTTCCTGAGTTTTCTTGCCGGATTCGCACGCAGATAGTTCTTACTGCAACGAGAGAGACAATGACACTGTTGATCCGAAACGCACGAGTCCTCACAATGTGCCCCGCTGATGCGCCGGCTGTGGGCAATGCACTCACAGGTGCGGATATGAACGATCTCGGCGTGATCGAGAAAGCTGACGTACTGATGGAGAACGGTTGCATTACCTCGCTCAGCCCGACATGCACCACCCAAGCGTCCAGGACAATCGACGCAAAGGGTCGGGTGCTGATGCCAGCGTTCGTTGACTGCCACACGCATCTGTGCTGGGCTGGCAATCGACTCGACGAATGGGAACAGAAACTGGCTGGCGCTGCGTATCTCGATATCCTCAAAGCGGGTGGCGGCATCATGAGCACCGTTCGTACGGTGCGCAGCGCTACCGAGGATCAACTCGTTGATCTGCTAGTCAAGCGACTGCACATCGCACTGCGCCACGGCACTACCACGGTCGAGATAAAGTCTGGTTATGGGCTCGACAAAGAAACAGAACTCAAGATGCTGCGCTCGATCAAACAGGCCGACGATATCTGGCCCGGCACGATTGTTCCCACCGCCTGCATCGGACACGCGCTCGATCCGGATGTTGACCACGACACGTTCATCAATCGCACAATCGATGAGACACTCCCAGCTGTCACGCGGGAGTTCCCGGGCATTTCGATCGATGCGTACTGCGAGACCGGCGCGTGGTCGTGCGACGAGTGCTGCAGGCTGTTCGATACGGCGCAGCGTGCAGGGCATCCGTGCCGTATCCACGCGGACCAGTTCAACTCGCTCGGCATGACGCAGGCTGCGATCGATCGAAACTTTGCCAGCGTTGATCATCTCGAAGCTGCTGTAGCCAACGATCTTCGCACGCTCGCACAATCAAGCACGTTCGGGGTGATGCTTCCGATTGCCGGGTTCCACACGGATGACCGGTATGGGAACGGCCGCGCCTTTGTCGATGCTGGTGGCAGGCTCGCGATCGCAACAAACTGCAACCCCGGCAGCGCACCAAGCGTGTCGATGCCATTGGCGATTGCGCTCGCAGTTCGCAAGAACAAACTCACACCGAACGAGGCAATCGTTGCATGCACACGCAACGCAGCCGCACTGCTCGGATTCACGGATCGCGGGATCATTCGCGAGGGAGCACGTGCTGACCTCATCCTGCTGAACACAATCGATGAACGCGAGCTTGCGCACACGCTGGGCGGCAATCCGGTATGCACAACAATCTGCCGAGGTGTGATTTTGTAAACTGCAATGAAAAACGGACACTCACGAGGAGTGTCCGTTCAATCATGCAGATTGCAGTCGTATTATGCGATCTCGACTGTTGCGCCAGCTTCTGAGAGCTTGGCCTTGATCTCTTCTGCTTCGTCCTTGGAGACACCCTGCTTGACTGGCTTGGGTGCGCCATCGACGAGCTCTTTGGCTTCCTTGAGACCGAGACCGGTGATCTCGCGGACAGCCTTGATGACCTGGATCTTGTTCGCGCCAGCGCTTGCGAGGACCGCATCGAAGCTTGTCTTCTCAACGGGAGCTGCGCCGCCATCACCAGCACCTGCAGCTGCAACCATCACAGCACCGCCACCTGCGGGCTCAATGCCGTAGTGATCCTTCAGGTAGTCGCCGAGGTCCTTTGCCTCTTTGAGCGTGAGACCGGCGATAGAGTCGCCGAGATCGGTAATCTTCTTGTCAAATGTCTTTGCTTCGTCGGACATGGAATCTTCCTTCCAATCACGATTGAGTTCTCACCCAACCACATGCTCATCCCAGAGGGGCCGAACCGTTCGACGCATTATCCCGGAACCCGGGCCAGTGGGATGCAGATGTTTCATTCACGCCAGGACGGCCTCAGCCAACCTTGGCGATGGTCTCTCCTTTTTCGAGTTTTTCCTCGATTGCCTTGATCTGGCCAACCAGTTTGCCACCAGGACCAAGTGCTGCACCAGCGATTTTGCGTGCTGGAGACAGCATAAGCGTGACAACCTGACCAATCGCCTCTTCGCGGGTCGGGTACTTGCTCAGTTCCTTGACACCATCGGTCCCCTTGAAGACCTGGCCATCAAGCACCGCTCCTGTGAGTTCGAGCTTTGGAAACTTCTTGAGCAGATCAACAATCTTGCGTGCAACATCGACGACGCTCTCTGCGCCATAGCAGATCGCATTCGGGCCGGTGAGCAGCGGCTCAATCGCCTCAAGCCCAGTGTCCTTGAACGCAACACGTGCGAGCGAGTTGCGGATCACCGTTACTCTGATGCCATCATCGCGAAGCGATGTCCGGATAGTTCCTGTGTCCTCGTGACCGATGCCACGAATGCTGATGAGCAGCGCGTTCTCGACTCCGTCGAAACGCTCCTTGTACTCACTTACGATCATGTCTTTCATTACTTTTGACATACGTCATTCTCCGACCTGTGTGCCGTGCGATCTACTCGCACGAGGCGGTGTGGTTTGTGTTCGAATCACTCGTCAGCAGCGGCAGCAACCGCGATCTGCACGCCGGGTGTCATTGTGCCCGAGACAGTGATCTTCTTGACATAGGTGCCCTTCACGGTCGAGGGCTTTGCCTTCTCGATTGTCGCGATAAAGTGGTTGAGATTCTCCAGCAGAGCGTCGTCATCGAAACTCATCTTGCCGAGAATTCCGTGGACATTTCCACCCTTGTCAGCGCGATACTCGAGCTTGCCAGCAGCAAACTCCCTGACCGCTCCGATGACATCCTTGGTCACGCTGCCAGCCTTTGGCGAGGGCATCAGCCCCTTCGGGCCGAGCACTCGGCCGAGCTTTGAGATGACTCGCATCATGTCGGGTGTCGACACTGCAACGTCAAAGTCAAAGAATCCCTTCTCGATTTCATCGACAAGGTCCTCTCCGCCAGCCTTCACAGCACCAGCTTCGAGTGCTTCCTTCACCTGATCGGACGGGCAGAACGCAACGACGCGCTTTGCCTTGCCGATACCGCGCGGCAACGACACAGAGCCGCGGATCGCCTGATCCGCCTGCTTTGTATCCAGACCAAGGTGCATCACGACGTTAACCGTCTGATCGAACTTCGGTGCTTTGAATGTGCGCAGTGTCTTGATTGCTTCCGCTGCTTCCACTGGAGCGGAGAGCATCAGCTTTGTATTTTCACGAACACGCTTGCTCAGTTTGGGCATGTGGTATCTCCTGTGTCTCCGTAGGTGCGATTAGTCCACCACCGTCACGCCCATGGAGCGTGCGGTGCCCTCAATGATGCGCATGGCTGCTTCGACGCTCGCGGCGGTCAGATCTTCCTTCTTCTCTTCCGCGATCTTCTTCACCTGCTCACGCGTGATCTTGCCAACCTTGTTCTTGTTCGGCTCACCGGATCCCTTGTCGACCCCAGCAGCTTCCTTGATCAGCACCGATGCGGGCGAAGCCTTGATCTCAAGATCGAACGTGCGGTCGGAGTAGGATGTCACAATGCACGCAACGACCTTGCCGTTCAGCTTGGACGTTTCGGCGTTGAACTTCTGGATGAACTGGCCTGGGTTGACACCCTTGGCACCGAGCACAGGACCAAGTGGCGGTGCAGGTGTTGCCTGCCCACCGGGAGCCATGATTTTGAACTTGTGGACAACTTCTCTCTGTGCCACTGCTGAGGACCTCCCACCCAAGACCTGAACGGCTCGGGTCGTACAAACGGACTGCAAGGCACGCCATGCACGATGCACGGCGCGAAACCTAATTGTGTGAGCCTGAAATCAGCCGGATTCAGCGAATCAGACTCGGGCCGAAATGATAGAGCCTCCAATCGACAAAGCAAACCCCAGCCTGAAACGTGACTGGCGTGCGATCAAGACCAGATTTCAGGGCAAGAGCAGGCTTATTGAAGCCCTCGACCAACTACACGTCTGCTGCCGGTGGCCTGAAGCATCGGACCAAGCACCCTTGTCTGGAGCCCAGCACGCTCTGCACGCTCAAGCATCTGGCGAGCGTGATAGTCGCGCCCCTCCGCCTGCATGAGGACCGCCAGTGTCAGCCAGCCCGATGGCGTGCCAGCCTGATTCGCATAGCCGGATACATCGCGCACAAGCTCTCGCAACGCGCGGTCGTTCCCGAGCCAGAACTGCCCGTCGATCGGCTTTGATGCGAGCGAAGGATCACGTTCATATACCAGCCCAATCAGCGCCACACCTGAAGCCGTGTCGCCATTGCGCAGCAGAGCGACTGCAAGTGCGCGGGACGCAAGGGTGTCCGTATCGTTCAATGCGACATAGTTGCGCAGTGTATCAATAGCCTGACCAGTATGACCGTTGCGGAGGCTCGCAGCAGCGCTTTGGATATCTTCCGGAATATTAGATGCTTGTGGTACTTGCTGCTGGGGCGCAGGTGCAGGGTGCTCGTATGTCGGCGCAACGGATGTTGCGCCAACGTACACCACTTCTGTCGAAGCAGTCCCCCAGTTCTCATTCGGATATGCAGAGGAATAACTGGTCCGTGGATAGCGCCAGCGGATGTCATACACACTGCCATACAACGGCGAATATACAACCGGCTCGCATACATACCGACGGTGGAGTGAGTGTCCATAATGGGAGTAGTATGGAGAGCCAGCGTGCAGCGACAGGTTGAAGTTGTCGTCGGAATATCCGATACGCAGGCCTACACCTGACCTGTGCACACCTCTGTCACGGAAATGCTGATGCTCATGCGCGTACGTCCACAACTCCGGCCCGTCGCATGCTGAGGTATTCCCTATGTACACAATCGGTTCATTGGTTTGATGCCGAGTCGGATACGGCTTATACACAAAACGATCCTGGTTTGTCCGAACCCGATTCTGTGGCGTTCCATAACTTGGACGGGTCAAAACTGGACGCGACATCGGACCTGTACTTGGTGCGGATGTTGTCCGTGGTCCGAATGGCTTGGTTGTGGGAAACTGCATCCGGGTCTGAGCGTTTGCTCCACCCGCCGCACAACCTGCCAGCACAAACCCTGCCAACACACCACTCGTCGAACGCTTGATTTGAATACGTTGAAGCACGCTCATCACCCCTCTCGGTTCATCGCACACATGGCTAGCGGGCCGCATGTTGTCTATTCAGAGGAATCCCGAAAGACATTTCAGTATTTCCCTACACTACGGACGCATGAGCACCATACATTGTTCCCATCCATCCCCAACCTTTCCCCAAACACGGCTTCAGGTATCGTTTCTGATGGTCCTCTGCTGTATCGCTGCCCTGCTTCCCTCATGCACCACTTCATCGCGATCTCAGATTATCTCTGCAGACGGCACGAGTACGCTCACCATCAAGCCGCAGTACGCTGTTTACATGGCAGGAGATTCGGGCACGGCTGACTTTTACATCACGGATATCCCGGCAGAGCATCTCGATTCGGAGTCGCTCCCTTCCACGCTCTCAGGCACAATCACACACGTGCAGTTGTTTCTTGAGCCGCGTATCGGCAAGACACCTCGCAACTCAAACGCATCAACCTGCACGATTGAGTTCTACATCGTCGCGAATGGACTCGTTGGTCTGTACGGCGGGGGTGGGTACATGCAGCCGGATGGACGCATCGGGGATCAGAACATAACTGCGTCGATCAGGAAGGCTTCGCTTGCGCCGCTACGCCACAGCCCGGGTTTCATGGATGTGCTTGGGCCTTCCCATTTCAATCTCACAGAAACATTTGACCGAAACACGCTTATGGCGCTCACACTCCGCGACGTCTGCAACACATTGTCTCAACGAGCGAATCAAAGCACGCGAAACTAACACGCTATGTTCTTGATGCCGTATCGTGCGCTCGAGTGAGCACGAGCTCGGACGCTGTGTACAGTGTGCGCAGCATGTCATGCGGCATGGATCTTCCAACCAGCCGCGGCGCGTCGAGTTCGGTAAACCGCTCGGGTTCAACCTTCGCAAGATCCGGGTCTGCGATCGGGCTTTGTCCGTCGTAATCGGTTTCGAACATTGTCCGTAGCGCCCAATATCTACTGGCATACAGATCAAACGCCTGCTCCCGTGTGCTCGCGAGAGCACCCATCGGATGCGAACCTCCATCTGTTTTCTCGATGTGCTGCTCTGTTGTCACGATATCCGAACCAAACAGGATTCGACCGTTCCATCGCGTAGCAAATCGCATGAAGTCATCGTGCGAGTGCTTGCTGAGTTCGCGTACCTGCCACTTCGTTGCAGAGCAGTCAAGATACAGGTTGTCGTGGCGTTCGAGCAATCCCGACAGAAACGCAAGGTCTTCGGGCCAGCCGCCCATATGCGCGGCTATCCATGGACAATCAAACCGATCGAGTGCGCGCTCAAGTGAAGCATATTGCTCGACCTTTGTACCGTATCGGCTCGCGTCTGCGTATGTGGTCTTGAACCACGTATCGGGATCGGCAACATGCACCATGATCATCATGCCAAGTTCTTGTGCAAGCTCCGCCTGCCGGATCCTCCACGGGCTGTCAAACCCGATCACATCCCTTGCATGCTCGGTAGGCACAAAGTCGTGGAGTCGCGGCGCATTCCAAAACTTGATCATGCGCGAGCCATGCACCTCACGAAAGTACCGGATGTCGTCGAGATACCCCTCCGTGAACGCATGAAATCGATCGGGCGAACCGAAGTTCGGCACTGCAATGAATCTGATCCTGTCGCCCAGTTTTCTGGCAACCGATTCTGCTAGCGGACGTGGTGTCATGGAGTACGTCCGCGCGATTCCGTACAGCTCAGCTGCCTCCGCATACACATCAACAGCCACATCTCCCGAGATATGTGAGTGGATGTCAATTATCGGGGCCACTGGATGTCCAAGTTTCCTAGCTTCCGCGCGGTAGTCGAGTTGCAGCAGGTTGGCTGCATGGGTCATGCGGGCGCTCCCTTCCAAGTGGAACAGTGGAATCTGCACAGAAATGGTCCCAAGCTCCGGATACCGGGGTTTGATGGTCCAACCATTGCATCAGTGACAGTATCCATCGCACCATCTTTGGGTCAGCCCGAATCGATCCGCGTGACCAGACAGGGCACGCGCGCGCAGGAAATCGAACATAAACCGCAGCACGGTGCATCCGGATCCTCATCAACACGGAAACCCCGCGTCGTTCTGGCCCATGACTGGACCGTTGGCGTTCGCGGGGGTGAGCACGTCCTCGAACGCATCGCAGGTGTCGTATCACGACGTCACGATGTTGCCGATCTGCTGACAATGTTTGATTCGGGCGTCTCGATCGGTCCATGTGTTGATGCGCTAAAACGCCATGTCTCAGATGTTGGAGAGTTGCCTGAAGCCAACCTCCTCCGTCGCTGGCTGCTCCCTGCATATCCGTTTGCGGTTGGTTCGCTCTCACGCACACTCTCGCATCTGCACGAACACACCCCCATTGATCTTGTCATCTCCACAAGTTCGTCAGCAATCAAGAACCTGCGGATCCCATCGGGGGTTAAGCATGTGTGCTACTGCCATTCACCAGCGCGGTATCTCTGGTCGCAGCGGGATGAATCCGCAGCGGGCATCGCACGATTCGGACTCAAACTGGCTGGTGCTCCGCTTCGATACTGGGACAAGCACGGCTCGCAGCACGTGACAAGGTTTATTGCAAACTCATCGCACGTGCAGCAGGAAATACAGCGATGCTTTCATCAAGACGCTGATGTGATCCATCCACCTGTACAGACATCCTTTTTTACACCCAGCAACGCTTCAGAAGTCGAGACCGACACCAAAGTGCTCACACATGAGCTGAGCCTGTCGCATGCGTTACTAAGCCAGCCCTTCTTGCTGTATGTTGCTGCACTCGAGCCATACAAACGTGTCGATCTTGCTATCGATGCTGCGCTGGTAGCGGGGCTCCCACTGCTGATCGCAGGCCACGGATCGCAGGCATCAGAACTACAGGCGAGGTACAACGGGATTCCCGGGCTCCATCTGCTTGGCAAAGTCAGCAACCCTGCTCTTCGCGCGCTGTACCGAAAGGCACATGCACTCATCTTCCCGCAGATCGAGGACTTTGGTATGATCGCAGCAGAAGCGCAGGCGTGCGGATGTCCTGTGATCGCCCGCCGAAAAGGAGGGGCTCTTGACATCGTGCGCGATCACGAAACCGGCATCTTCTTTGATGATCCGGACCCGAGTCAGATTGCTGCATGTGTTCGAGACGTCGCGAGGATCTCACGATCGGTGTGCTCAGTACATGCACAGCAGTTCTCAGAACACAGATTCGATACCGCGCTCATTCGCGTCATCAACACAATCTGAGTGTCAGATCCTAACCCCATACGCAGCGAGGTGCTGCCCAATCTGCAATGCAGGATCTCCGTCGTGGTTGATCTGCTCTGCGTGCCATCCAAGCGCTCGCGCTGCTTCAACATTCTTCGGAAGATCGTCAAAGAACAGAATCTCCGGGCCACGACACAACGTGGCTGACTCAACAGCACGATAGATTGTCTCGCTCGGTTTCATTGCCCCTACCTCGTGGCTGATGATGTGGTACTGAAGCAATCCGATTGTCGGAAAATCAGCCGCTTTCCCCTCGCTCGGCAGATGTCTGGCATAGTGCATCGGGTTTGAGTTGCTGAGCAGTGCGGTCCGCAGGAATGGATGCTGCACGATCGTTTGGACAAGCCCTGCCATCCCCGGATACTCCACAACCAGCACCGAATCATGCAGTGCGCGCATCTGCTGCTCGTCAATCATTCCATCGACATATGCACAGAGTTGCCGAATGTACTCATCCGGTAGCATCATGCCTGTTTCGAGTTCCGCATGCAGTTGGACGTAATCTTCATGCCGTTGCTCGAAAGCATCCAGAACTGCCTGAGCAAGTCTCGCGTCATGCAAAAAGTGCTCGCGAACAGCTTCCTGCCATGTCCGCCTGATACGCACAATCACACCGCCCCAATCAAAGCACATGGTTCTGATTCCAGTTGCCTTTGTCACGATACCACCCTGTCTGGTGCAGTGCTGTCCGCATTCGAACGCAGCGATGCATCACACTTGATGATCTCACGAAGCACGCTCGTCGCAAACGCGCCCTTGGGAAGTGTAAATGCACATCGCACATACGGACCTATCTCGTCAACTCCTCCCTCAACATCGGTCTCTGTCACTCGAACACGCATTGACCTGCGTTCACCCGCTCCCATGTCACCAGCAAGATCAATCATGTGAGTGAGATCATCATCCGCCAGCCCGAACTCGTGCAGCACGCCAAGTTCAGTCGCATCAACGTCGCTAGCAGCGCGTTGCATCTTTGGGCCCCACATCGGGCCTGTAGTGCTCACCTGCATTGCTTCGACATCTCGCAGCAGATCGGCATCAGCCATTGAAGACTCGGTGACAAGAAAAGTGTTGTGCTGCCCTTCTCTTTGCGCACGATCGCCCTTGACCAACATGCCAAGCGTCCCTGCGCCGATCCGCCTGCTCAGAATCTGGTTGAACATCGCTGACTGCAACGCCGAGACAAAGATGGATCGCTCGTTCGGACGGATCATCCGGCACGCTCGCTCGTGCGAATCGCCGCGTGCAAGAGCTTTCGTCAGCGCAGTCTCAAGTCGAGCTGATTGCGGCGGTACTATCCGATCCTTTTCAGGTCCCAGCAGCAGATCTATCGCCTCCGCCCAGCTTTGCATGACCAGGGCAAGCCCGACACGGTGATTGTTCATCCCAATACCAAACCGCTGTGGACCAAAGTAGTTTGGCACACCCGCTCGCTCAAGCACCCTGAGACACTGATGCGCAAGCACCGCAGACGATGGATCGACGTTGCGAATCCTGATCGAGAACCGGTTGCCAGCAAGGTGTCCGCGCCGAAGCTTGTTGGTGTGCCAGTCAGACCACAGCACCTCAATCCGATCGTGTTCAAGTGACGAAAAGGCTTCACGACGTCGTCCCGGCAGATGCACGGAAAACATCTGACGTGTGATTGCTTGTGTGTCCTTCAAGCCAGCGTATCCCACGCTCAGCCCATCGACTCGAAAATGCTCCGCGAGTATTCGTGCGCACGAGTGCGTTGTAAGTCGTGACTTCTGCACGTACAGATAAAGATGTTCGCCATCTCCACTCGGATGGTAGAGCGCTTGCTCTTCAACAAGAAAATCACTCGGCTGCTGCTTAATCACTGGTACAGTGCCGTCGTGTACTGCACACGCGATTCCCGACAGATCCTGTGTTGCCAAAGCAAGCCCGTCGAACGGGTGCGGCAGGTCATGTGCCGCGTTCATACATCGTGCCTCGTGATGTTATCAAGCACGTGTTCTTCGACGTAAATAGGCACTTTTCCAGCGATACCAATTGCAATCGCATCGCTTGGCCGGCAATCGATGTGAATCTCGTTCTCGCTCTGGTCCCTGATGTCAAGCGTGGCAAAGAACGTGTGATCAGAGAGATCGTTAATAGTAATCGAGAGCAGTTCGCCGCCGAGTTCCCGAATTGTCGTTGCAAGCAGGTCGTGTGTTTGCGGGCGTTTGATGTGGAACCCTTTGAGCCGGCGATCAATGGCCATCGCTTCCGGCAGCCCAATGACGATGGGAAACGATCGAGCTTGATGGCCCGCGTCTCGATCATCGTCATCAACGACTTCCCGAAGCTCGATGATCTGATACTCGTCGAGTTCACGAATCAGGATTCTGGACAGCTCCATGAGTATCTGCACTCAACCCTCCCGGCGCTGCCGTCATACTAACAAAATACGTACATTATATCGGATCTGCTGGAGTATGGTAGCAATCGGATTCGCAGCCCGTCTTAGGAGAATCTGCTACTTGCCTAGACATATGCACATCATCCTCATGTTCGATACAGACAGAGATGAGCGGCTACAAGCAAGCCAAGAAAGCAACTCCACCACCACGTGCGTGGGGGTTTTCTTTATTCCCATTTCCGACATCTGTAAGACTTGATCGATTTTTCACAATGCCCCGTGTAACGCCTTGTGAGACAGGGAAGATCATGTAGTATGGTACCTGTTCACATGATCTGAATAGTTCATGTGGCACAGAGTCCGGATGTTCTCCGCGGAGGTTGCGCAACCTTTTTCGACGGCGGCAGACGGCACTCTTTGGCAGAGCATCCGTGCGGTGGAGCATGGATTCTCACACTGGTCGAAGTGCATCACGTGATCACTTCGGCCCGGTTGCTTTGTTCATGCGCAGCTGCGATGGGCAGAGTATGGAGTTTCTGTTCGTTTCAGAACACTGTTGAGAAAGGGAAGTATCAATGCGGACATCAACAATTGCGTGCATCGCTGGTTCACTCATTGCAGCAACAGCATTTGCTGGTCCTGACACAACGCCGAATGCAAATCCCGGCAAGTTTGTCCAGACCAACAATCCTCACACCAACGTTGGTATCGATGCCGTCCTGACACAGGATGACTTCGAAAGCTACGCACTCGGTGGAGGTATTCAAGGTGCCAACGGCTGGCAGGGCTGGTTCAGCACAGGTGCGGATCACACAGTTACAAACGCACAGGCAAGCAGCGGCGCCCAGTCCATCCAGTACGGAACAGCTTCTGGTGACTGCGTGCAGGATTACCAGAATGTGCTCGGCAACATGCCGACCTCCGGTATGGTCACATTCTCATGCATGTCCTATGTCGCGTCATCATCCGCGGGCACAGGTTACACCATCCTCTTGAACAACTACGGTCAGGCAACCGCAAACTGCGACTGGTCATGGCAGATCAGCTTTGAAGGCCTCATTGGTCTCGTCGGCAACAACCTCAATGCAAACCCGAACTTCCTTTCGCAACCGATCGTGTACGATCAGTGGGTGGAGATCCGCTGCGAGATCGACCTTGATAACAACTCGTACATGGACTTCTACAACAACACACCCCTCGCCACAGCACCGACCGGTTGGTTCGGCAATGGCAACCTCTTCTCAGGTGGTGGCGCAATCGGCGGCGTGCAGGTTGCATGTCTTGACATGTACAGCGATGCTGCAACTGACATCTTCATGGACGATGTCCTTGTTGAAACCGATGGCGCAGCTCCCTGCTACGCTGACTGCGATGGCAGCGGCGCGTTGAACATCTTCGATTACATCTGCTTCGGTAACGAATACGCAGCAGGTAACGCATACGCCGATTGCGATGGCAGCGGCTCACTGAACATCTTCGATTACATCTGCTTCGGTAACGAGTACGCAGCAGGCTGCCCGTAATCCAAAGTCTGAGTTCTTCGCCTGAGATGCTGCACACAGTTGCAGCATCTCATGGTGAGTGAAAACTCCCTCTTGTTCTGCTCGGGGATGTATCGCGACAGCGGTGCATCCCCGTATGCAATTCTGGGCACAAGAAGTGTCTAGTGAATACATGAACCGACGGACACTACTTGCTCAACACATCATCGCGTTCCGGAAGGACGAACTCAATCGAATAACCAAGCATCTCGGCAAGCAGATTTTCCTTTCGCTTTGCACCCCAGACCTCCGCTTCTGCGTGTCCATCGGTAACAAGGGCCATGACAATCAATCGCCTTTGCTTTGTCGCATCGACCTGAACATCACGGACCACACTTGTCCGTGTGCGATTCAGTCCGGCCGCTATGCGAAGAACTCCGGCAAGCAGACGCACAAGGTGTTTCGCGTCATCGTCAAGTGCCTGAAAAGGCGCGTGCGTTTTCTTTGGTTCGGACTTGCGATGGTACCGCGCTATGTTCGCGATTATCTCGACCTGGCGCTTTGAAAGCCCCTCAAGATCGGCATTCGAGATGAGGTGGTAGCTGTGCTTGTGATGAGCACTGTAGTTCACAAGGTAACCGACATCATGCAGGATTGATCCTGCTTCGAGCATCATGCGAGCTTCTGCTTGCTCATGTGCATCATGGAAGAGCGCAAGTTGCTCGCAGAGTTGATCAAATATTCTGCACGCAAGCAGCATTGTGTGCTCTGCGTGCTCCTTGTCGTATCCGCACCGCTCGGCAAAGCGTCGAACCGAGCGGAGCCTGTCCCTCACCGGATCTGCATGCTGGCCCCTGCTTCCAAGCAGATCACGAATCATCTCGTTGATCAGCCCGTCGCGCACGCCACCCTCATGAACGCGCACCCTGTTGATCCCGAGAACTTCCATTGTTTCATCAACAACGCATAACCCATGCACAATGATGTCAGCACGATCGGCTGGCAAACCGCTCACACCACGACGTTTCTCAAGTGGCAGCATCAGAAGACGATCAACAATGTGGTGCAGTTGCGCGCGGGACAACTCAACACCCTGTACACCTGCAGACGACGTTCCACCAGAAACCGATGCATTGTGGATCGCTCCCAATGTTGTAAAGGTGCCTCCGGTGCCGATGAGCACTTCCGGATGGAATGGAGGCTCTGTCAGCTTTGAGAGCAGTTGCTCACGCACATGGGAACGCAACTTATCGTATTGTTGAATGTGAGGCCGCTTATCAAAGGGAAACTCACTCGCAAGCCGAACTGCCCCCAGCTTGAAGGGGTAGACGTTCTCGACAACAGAACCAGCAGCAAGGATCAGCTGCGCGCTTCCCCCGCCGATATCCATGGCAGCAACAAGGTGATGTTGCAGGTTGTGCTGACGCGAGATGGATCTGAACGCAAGCCTCGCCTCGCGCTCTGCTGAAATCACTTCAAGCTCAAGCCCGATCTCAGATCTGACACGATCAACAAAGGCTTTACCGTTTGTGGCATCGCGGACAGCAGACGTTGCTATGCATCGAAGCTGGTTCACCTTGAATGCATCGGTCAGATCGCGCATCCGCTTCAGCGCGCCCATCGCAACTTCCGTTGCTGCCTCTGGCAACCGGCCAGTAATTGGGAGTTCGGAACCAAGTCGCGCAAGCTCACGCTCATCATCAAGCACGCGGTACGAACTGTCTTCATGCACATCGGCGACAATAAGCCGGATGCTGTTGCTGCCCACATCGATCGCAGCGATGCGAACAGGAAACTGGAGCGAAGGTGCCGTCACCTCGTCGGATTGAGCGGATATCGATGATGAGTGCGTCGTCATCAACTCCCCCTCAACAACTCCAGGCAAATCCCGACGACACGCGTTGTTTCAAGCTACTGGCTTGGTCATGGACATGGGATCGAGCAGCCTGTCGAGTTCCTCGTTTGACAGCACGCCGAGCTCTCTTGCGAGTTCGCGAACTGTCTTGCCTTCCTTGTATGCCCGCTTGGCAAGTGCAGCCGACTGGTCATATCCAATTGCCGGCACCAAGGATGTACACATTGCCAGTGATCCCTCGATGAGCTCCTTGCACCGATCAACGTCTGCCTGCAACCCGCCGGACCCTTCGGGACCATCAAGCAAATTATCAACGAACACGTGGCATGCACGAGAGAGCAAATGAATGGAGTCCAGCACATTTGCTGCCATCACAGGCATCGCTACGTTGAGATCAAGGATGCTACCAATACCACCTAGACCACCCATGGTTACAGCTGCGTCGTTCCCTATCACCTGGCAGCACACCATCATGACCGACTCGCACAACACCGGATTCACCTTCCCGGGCATAATTGACGAACCGGGCTGCACAGCCGGGAGCTTCAACTCACCAATGCCACATCGCGGCCCGCACCCCATCCAACGAATATCGTTTGCAATCTTTGACAAGCTGACCGCAACTGTGCGCAGCATACCTGATGTCTCAACAATGGCATCCTTAGCGTGTTGTGCTTCGCAATGATCCTCAGCCTCTCGAAACTGGACACCGGTATGTGCTGCCAGCTTTTTCGCAACCAGCGATCCGAACTTCCCGTGTGTATTGATGCCTGTCCCAACAGCTGTGCCGCCCAGTGCGAGTTCACCAAGCGCTGCAAGTGCCCGCTCAAGTCGCACTCTCGCGTGCTGCATCTGCGATGTATAACCTGCAAACTCCTGCCCCAGACGTATGGGTGTTGCGTCCTGGAGATGCGTGCGCCCGATCTTGACGATCTCATCGAAGGATTTGGCTTTACGATCAAGTGACTGCGTGATCTTGTCAATCGCTGGAATCAACTCATTGGCGATCGAAAGAGCAGCCGCTATGTGCATCGCAGTCGGGAACGTGTCGTTTGAGGACTGCCCCATGTTGACGTGATCGTTCGGATGAACGCCACCTGCTTTGAGATACTCTGCATCTTTGGAAGAGCCAATTGGTTTTCCTCGCGCAATACAGACGAGGTTTGACACAACCTCGTTCACATTCATATTGGTGGATGTGCCCGAACCTGTCTGGAAGATGTCAACAGGAAAATGACGCATCAGACCGCCATGCTGGGGAAGCCCATGCTTTATCGCATCACACGCGGTCTGGATTGCCTTGGATCGCTGCGCATCGAGCAAGTCCAACTCTTCATTTGCTTGAGCACACATGGACTTAAGAAGGGCGTACGCCTGGATGACCTGCTCTGGCACCGGTCTACCGGACACCGGAAAGTTCAATACGGCCCGTTGCGTGGACGCACCATACAGCAGATCGGCGGGCACCTCCATCGTGCCCATGGAATCAGCTTCTACACGAGTTGCAGTACCTTGCGACGCTTCCAGAACAGATGCCCCACCTGCATGTTGTGCCACGCTGACCTCCCGGATTGGACTGTGGAATACCTCATCCCAAAGACGAGTCAATCATAGCGTTGCTGATGAAATACATGCTGTCAATCCGCATTTCTGCACGAAAAGCCGGCCTGCTCTCAGCCTTCCGTCCACTTTCACATATTCCGGGAACAAGGGTGATGTCCGGGCGTATGCTCTGGTGAGGGGGTGATCGACCAGATCACCAGTACATGGAACACCGAAAGGGAGAGCGATCGTGACTTCCCACGCACATCGGCTTACTTCACACACAGCATCTGTCTTGTCGCTGTTTGTTGTTGCCATTGCAGCGCTTGGTCTTGCAGTACCTGCCCATGCGCAGCGGCAGCGACCACAACCAACCATCACAAAGGATCAGCTTGGGCCAAAGGATGCCCCACAACATGCAACACCCGGAAGCACCGACTCCGGCGCTGTACCAGTACCGTCGCAGGTTCAGAGTCCTTTCCTCACACAGGAACTTCCCAAGAGTCTCACGCTCATGGTTCGTCTTGGTATCAGGCAGGCGGACCTCGTCGATGGCAAGGGCATGCCAACTGAGTCAGACTTTACCTTTGAAGAGGCAACAGTCGTGTTTCCTGTGCTTGATCGCACCGCGTCAAGCAGTGGCTCCGATGTCACTAAAGCGAAGGCTGAAGTAAGCGTGGGCGATACACAGTTCCCGGGCAATGTCACAGTCAAACCGAACATGAACTCCGGCGCTCGGTTTGGATACTGGCACATTCCTGCAGCAACCGGCGCATCGGTCAGCTTCACGCTCGAATACCCGATGTTCTGCTTCAACACGGTGTTCGACGAAGAGGCTGCGATGAAGGTCGCATGGCCGACTGGAAAATGGCCCACTGTATGTACATCCACCTTTGAACCTCAGTTGTATCTTGATTATGGCCCGGTCAACGGAAAGGTTGGACCCTACGACACGAAGCCGATCGACGACAACATCACAAAGTGGTTGAAGGGGCAGAGTCCCGACTCTATGCCGCCCGTGCTGCTTGCCAAGACACTGGCGGGCGCTGTCCAGGGATCCGTACAGATCTCAACACAAGGCTTGAACTTCAACAAGAACGGTGAGATTGAGGGTCTCGATCTCAAATCACCAGCCGAAACGCTCACAAGCAGACGCGGCTCTCAGTTTGAGATGTCGGCACTCCTCACCGCTGTGTATAGACGGGCAGGCCTTCCGGCACGTGTTGTCGTTGGCTTTGATGTTGGCGAGGATGATGACAAACTGTTCACGGGAAAGAAAAAGGAAAACGCACTTCGTGCCTGGACCGAGTTTGCATTGTGGGATGAATCAACAAAGACACTGACGTGGGTTCCTGTTGATGTGCCGCGCATGCGTAAATCAAGCTCTCGTCCGCGCGGTGTTGATCGTGAGTGGCCGTTCTTTGGAACACACGATGAACTGAACCGTGTCGTTCCGATTGCGCATCATTTCCATCCGCCAGCACCCATAAACACACGCGCCTACGGCTCGCCTGCATTCTATGGGTTATGGTTTAGGCCAGATGCACCCGGGATTGCGATCCAGCACATCGCGTTCAGTGCGATCAGCACTGCACAGCGCGGAAGTGACAAAACCAACTCGCGGTAATCCGTACGAGGAAACTCGTATCTACTCATCTGGCTGGAGTGGTTCGGGCACTGGAAGAAACGTGTAGTCCTTGGTCGTGTTTGTCGGCTCGCCCGGTGTGTATGGCACACGCAGACCAGCTTTCACGTGCAGATCAACAAACAGAATGTTCGCTTTGATCTGCCGCTTGTCGAACCAGTATGTCTCGCGATCGCCATCGTCATCATAGTTGTAGACCGTGTGTGTTGCGATAGCGATTGTTCTCGACGGCTGGGCAATACGCGGCATACGCCCACCAAAGTCTGGAACCAACGTCGGGATTGTGTCAACATACGGCACCGTATCGAGTGCATGATCATTGATTGTGTAGCTTGAACCAAGCAGGTCGTACATCGATTCGACCGGTCCGACACCGGGAACATTCGCGCCAGAATCGAGAGGCGAATGGTACTCTTCCAGTTCCACAACGCCGGTCTCATCGTCTTTCGGCACGTCGCGATTCATGAGATACTGGTTCAACGGTCTGCGTTCAGCGCCAAACTCGTTGATCCCGAACGCGGGCAGCGTCCCCTTCTTGCCACCGAAGAGCGCACCAACAGGCTTCGGCACCCCAGCACCCACATCAACGAGCACCTGCGGCATCATTCGCTCATAATCGTTCCAGTACATTGCGAGACCAATGCCCATCTGCTGAAGCTTCGTCGCGCACACGGTCACCCGCGCTGCGTGCCGGGCAGCCCCCATAGCGGGGAGCAGAATGCCAATGAGGATCGAGATAATCGCGATTACGACAAGCAGTTCGATCAATGTGAAAGCGCGGCGTGTACCCATATGCAAGTGTAGCGTGAAAAAATTGGAACTATTCGCCCTTTTGTACAACTCCACTGGATCCCGCATTACTTGGCGCACGAGCACGCGCCAGCTTGTTCAAGCACAGGCACAATCGCCTGCAGGATGTTCAGCAGCACATACGCGGGTGAGCCAACTGCCTCGACGTCATGGACAAGTTCGGGCGTGTAGTGTTCGAGCATCGGCCGTGTTTCGTTCTGGTACACCTCAAACCGGCGCCGAATCGTCTTCTCGTCCGCGTCGTCAACACGGCCCTCTTTCAACGCGCGGTCGCGGAGCCGTTTCACCATCACCTCTGGATCGGATGTGGTGAGATGGACGATACCGAGCACCTCAATGCGCCCCTCCATCAGCCGAGCCTGCGCAGTGGTTCGAGGAATCCCGTCGAGCAGGAGAATGTCTCGATCAGGCTTGTACAAACCCAACGTACGACGTGCGTTGACGTTCTCACCCCACAAGCGGATGGTCAGTTCGTCCGGCACAAGCTCGCCGCGATGGGAGTACTGCGTAAACACACGCCCAAGCTCACTCCCACGATCCATATTGCGGAACATCTCACCGGTCGACAGGTGATGGAATCCGGGGACTTTGGCAAGCAGCGCCCCCTGCGTTCCCTTGCCAACACCTGGTGCACCGAACAGCAGAATTGACTTGTACCGGTCACTCATGTCCTTGCGTCGCTCCAGTCCGTTCCACACGCTGCTGACCTCCACTTGACGGCATCCGGCCAATCTTCGACATCAGCATCGTCTCAATAGAACGTCCACTGGGATTATCTTGCGTTCCAGCCCGCAGATACCCGTTCGCATCGTAGAAACGAAGACGAAAAAACACACTGCCGAAGCAAAAAAACACAGACCTGTCCCGACGTCGTCACGGGTGAATAGAAGCCTGAGAGCTATACAGCCGCGGGCTGTGGCTCGTTCACCACCCAGCAGGCCACGGCTTGGCCGTTCGAATGCTGCTTCAGAGGGGGCATCTCGGTCCTGCAGCGTGGCTCCACAAGCGGGCACCGACCAGCAAATGGACATCCCTTGGGCATATTGAATGGACTCGGTACATCCCCCTGAAGCACGGTCAATGGCCTGCGTTCGTCTGGGTCGTTGATGGGGTTGGCCCCGAGCAGCGCCTTTGTGTACGGGTGCTTTGCATCCTCATGCAGATTATCGCACGAGAGCGTTTCGACCAGATGCCCAAGATACATCACCAGCACACGATCACAGAAGTGCTCAATGACCTTCAGGTCGTGGCTGATGAACATCATCGTCAGCCCGAACGTTTCCTTGAGCTCCATCATCAGGTTCAGCACCTGCGCCTGGATGGACACGTCGAGCGCACTGACCGGCTCATCAGCGATAATGAACTCTGGCTTTAAAGCGAGCGCACGAGCGATACCGATACGCTGGCGCTGACCACCTGAAAACTCGTGCGGGAAACGATCAACCGCATCGGGACGAAGCCCAACCGTCTGCGCAAGATTGACGATGTAATCATCCATCTCCTGTGGCGGCACAATGTTGTGAAGTCGGATCGCTTCCTTGAGCAGCGCACGCACTGTAAGACGGGGATTCAGAGACGAATACGGATCCTGAAAGATGATCTGCATGCGCTTGCGCAACGGCATGAGTGCTGCATGATCAAGATCGGTCACTTCCTTGCCATCATACTTGATGCTTCCACTTGTGGGTTCGATCAATCGAATAATGACCTTGCCGAGCGTGCTCTTGCCACAACCAGACTCCCCCACCACACCAAGAATCTCACCTTTGTTAATATCGAACGACACATCGTTGACAGCATGCACCTTGCGCACTATGCGATTGAGCATCCCGCCTCTGACGGGAAAGTGCTTGACAATGTTGCGAGCTTGGATCAACGGTGGCATATGTTTTTCCGAATCCCTGTCTGTTCTGGCGTGTTCATGTGGTTACTGCGTCTGGCCGATTGTCAGAGTCATCGGAGACGGCACTGGGAAAAAGCATCGATATTGCCTGCCATCGGCTCCGGTTGTCAGATCCGGCTCCTCTGCAACACATCTGTCCTGTCTGAAAGCGCATCGCTCGTTGAAACGACATCCCTTTGGCAGATTTCGGAGACTCGGCACGATACCGGGAATCGTCGCAAGCCGTTTGCCCTTTTCCTTCTTTCCAGACTTGGGAATCGAATCGAGCAGTGCCTTGGTGTATGGATGCTGGGGACGCTTGAACAGATCGCGCACGGGCGCCTGCTCAACAACACGCCCGGCATACATCACGACAACACGATCGCAGACCTGTGCAACAACACCGAGGTCGTGCGTAATGAGCACAATTGCAGTGTTCAGTTTCTCCTTGAGCTGGTTCATCAGGTCAAGGATCTGCGCCTGGATCGTCACGTCGAGCGCGGTCGTTGGTTCGTCAGCAATAAGAATATCCGGCTCACAACACAGCGCGATCGCGATCATCACACGCTGGCGCATCCCACCAGAAAGCTGATGCGGATACTCATCCACCCGGCGCTCCGGATTTGGCATCTCGACGAGCCTGAGCATCTCGATCGCACGATCGCGACGTTCCCGCTTGTTGAGCTTTGTGTGATACTTCAGCGCCTCATCAAGCTGCCAGCCGACGGTGAACACCGGGTTCAGACTTGTCATCGGCTCCTGGAATATCATGGCGATTTTGTCGCCACGAACCTCTCGCATCTCGTTTTCAGTGGCATTGACGAGATTGTTCCCCTCGAACATGATCTCGCTCTTTGGATCAATGATGGTAACGTGCTCGGGCAGGAGGCGCATGATGGTCTTGCTGGTCACGGTTTTGCCGCAGCCGCTCTCGCCAACAATGCCAACAGTCTCACCTGCAAAGACATCGTACGAGACATCATCAATCGCGGTCACAATGCCATCGTCCGTGCGAAAACGGGTTGTGAGATGACGCACCTGAAGCACCGGTGCCCCGGCTTTGGCACGGGCTCTGTCAGTTGTTTTGGAAGCAAACGCAGTCATGAAGATCCTGTTACTCCGATATCAACGCCTCACATCACGACACATGCTTGGGATCGAACGCGTCCTGCAGTGCATCGGTCAGAATATTGAACGCGAGCACGAGCACAAACATAAAGAACGTTGCAGTGCCGATCTGCCAGAAGAAATCCTGCACGATCTGCGACTTTGACTGGTTGATCATGAGACCCCAGCTTGCGCCATCCTTCAAACCGAGTCCTAGGAACGTGAGAATAACCTCACCCTTGATTGCAGCAATAAAGAGCAGGCTGAAGTTGATGAACATCAGATGCAGTGTGTTAGGGATGATGTGTCTGACAAGGATATAGAACCGTCCAAACCCAATTGCGGTGGCAGCCTGCACATACTCAAGTTCTTTGATCTTCATCGCCTCGCCGCGAATCACACGGCACGGTCCAATCCAGTATGTCATTCCAAACGCGACATACAACGGCACGAGTGTGCCGTCAACGTCGCTCCCCATAAACATGAACGCGAGCACTGCAAGCAGCACAAGACTGGGGATTGACGAGAACGTTGAATAGAGCCAGTTTACGGAATGATCAACCCAGCCCCCAAAGAAAGCTGCAGCAGCTCCGAGCAGTGAACCAAACAGCACCGCACTTAAACCCGTCACAACACCCACCTGGATCGCAATCTTCGCCGAATAGATTGCACGCACAAGCACAGATCGTCCCTGGCCATCCGTGCCGCAGATCATCTTGAGTCGATAGACCAATCCGGCAAACCCACTCGGCATCGGAATAACGCGAGAAACAAGCTCATTGACGCGTCCGATCTGCACATCGATCACATCGCTGACTTTCGTCTGCTGAGCTGCTGCTGCTGACCGAATACGGTCAATCAGTGCAGCGTCATAAAGCGACTCGTTATAGTCCTCGATATCAAACAATGCGTCGTCCATGTCGTAGACATCTTCGACATCAATCGCGAGCAGTGCATCAGCATCTTCTGATGCTGTGTCTTCATCAACCACCCGGTATAGATCTCGGATGTGCTTTTCGTACTCCTCGATATGACCGCCGATATTCAGCATCGTGTTCGATACCGACTCAACCGCATTATCAAGTTGCTTCGCATCATCCGACTTTGCGATCTCCTGAACATGCTTTGCTTGCGCTGGCAGCATATCACACAACTCAACAAGCTTTGTGCATGATGGCAGTGCCAGACTTGGCTCTCGGATTGACTGGAGCAGTTGGGCGCCATGCTCTGCATCCAACTT
Source organism: Phycisphaeraceae bacterium (assembly GCA_020639155.1). Classification (NCBI taxonomy): domain Bacteria; kingdom Pseudomonadati; phylum Planctomycetota; class Phycisphaerae; order Phycisphaerales; family Phycisphaeraceae; species Phycisphaeraceae bacterium. The sequence goes on along the minus strand of JACKHF010000001.1, from coordinate 2,364,134 downwards.
GAGGGCTTCCATCGATACCGAGATCAACGGTCGACCCGATACACCAGAATCTCGCAGCACATCCTCAAAGGTTCGATCGAAAGAAGGATCAAGACCTGCAACTTCATCGGCAGCACGTTGCAGCAACCCAAGATAGAACACGTTGTTGAGATACTGCTTTTCGCGAGAAACCGAGACACCAAATCCTGGAAACTCATCCGGCCCGACGCGTGCCTTTGTCCCGCTGACAAGCAGCGCCCCGAGCACCGGACGATCCTCCAGCGCTCCATGCGTCATCCAGTTGATGGCACTGGTCAGCACGATCCAGAGCGAAATGACCACGTATGCAGCAATGACAAACAGCATCGCCATTGCGGCTTTGTTCCGTCGAAACTTCTTCCACCCGCGGGAGTTGAGGATACGTTGCATCATGACAATCGCACCCTCGGATCAACAACCGCGTACAGCACGTCGGTCAGTATCACAGTGAAAATAACGACCGCAGCGAAGAGCGCGGTCACATACTGCACAACCGGAAAGTCCTTTGAGTTAATCGAGTTGATAAGTAAGCGCCCCATCCCGGGAATATTGAAGTAGTACTCAGCAAGAATCGAACCGGCAATAAGAAACGGCAGCGAGATCATGATACGGGTGATGATGGGAATCATCGCGTTCTTCAGCATGTGAACAAACATGATCTTTCGATTCGTCGCCCCCTTCGCGCGTGCTGTGGTGATGTAGTCGCGTGTACATTCCTCAACCATCACCGCACGATAGAAGCGGGTGTCGTATCCCATGCCGACGATCACACCAATCAGCACCGGAAGTGCACAGTACTTCATCCAGTTGCCTGGCATAAAGAACGACGCTTTTTCAGGTGCATTCGGCTCGAAGCTGAAGATCGGCTCGTATCCTTCAACCTCAAAGGGAGTGATGCCCTTGCCCCCAAGCACATAGGCTCCGTAGTACTGCCCCATCATAATGTAGACGAGATAGCTGATGCTCATCCCAAGCACAGCCGCGAACATGAGCGACTTATCCGGCAATCTTCCTCTGTAAAACGAGCAGACCAGTCCGATCACAATCGAGATCGAAGCCGTGAGAAACAACTGCGGCACTGTGATCATGATGGTCGGCGGGACAGCCGCACGAATCATCTGCCCGATCGGGCGCTTCTCCTCCCAACTTCGATCCTTGAAGTTCAGTGTGACGACCCGGGACACAAACGTGCCATACTGCACAAGGAACGGCCTGTCAAGTCCCATGTCCTTGCGAAGTTGTTCCTTCTGTTCAGCAGTCGCGTTCTTCCCCTGATACGCGGTCACAGGATCGTTCACTCGCAGCGCGAGCATGACCAGCAGCAGAATGCCAAGGTACACCGGAATGTTGTACAGCAATCTGCGGATGATGTACGACCACATAGGCAGACCTTTTCAGAGTAAGACACCGACCATACACACGTACGGCAAACATATTAGAGGAATCGCTTCAGGAACCAATGCGGAGCTTATCGAAGCGAATCATCCACGTCGACAAACTTGAACCAGCTCCAGTATCGCTCGGTTGGCTTGAAGTTCAATGCCCAGGGGTTGATCAGATAGAATCGCTCACGCGCCATTGATCCAACGTACGGCGCATCTTCAAGGATCATGTCACGCATCGTGACATAGATCTCTGTGCGCTCCGAGCTGGGCGGCATGGTAATGATATTCTGATACATCGCGTCATACTCGGGACGCTTGTAGTTACCGTGGTTTGAGCCTGGCGATTCGTTCGGGCCATAGAAAAGCGCGAGATTGTTCTCAGCGTCTGGATAGTCGCTGGACCATGCGAACCCAAAGAACTGCGCTTTCTTGTTATCGACAAACTCGATTAGTGTTGAAAAATCGACGAGGTTCTTGTTGATGGAGATGCCGATCTCTGCAAGCTGACGCTCCAGCATCTCGGTCTGTTCCTGGTTGTTTCCGCCGCGGCTTGTGTAAAAGTCAATCGTTGGTGCATCGGTCGCCTTGCCGTTCACCACGGTAAACCCAGCTTCAACAAGCTTCTGGCGTGCCTTGACCAGATCAAGTCCTCGCGAGCTTGATTCGGGGCGTTCACTTGGGAACCCGTCAAGGCCGGGAGGAATTGGACCGTCATACACAACATTGAGCCCGTTGTAAAATGTTTCATTAAACTCATCGAGATCAACCGCATAGCAGATTGCCTGACGAAACGCACGATGCTTTTCTGAGTAGCTCCCGTCCTCTTCGTACATACCAAGGATTGGATCCTCCATGTTGAAGTGGCGGAAGATGAAATCAAGCAGCATATTTGAGTGTGATCTCACACCGCGGTTTGCCAGTTCGGAGCGGAGTTCGCGTGTGCGTTTGTCGAACGCCTTCTCAAAGTACTCCGCTGGAACTTCGGTATATGCGATGTCGTTCTGACTGAACGTCAGCCACATCGGCTGATCCTCAATGAACATTGTGAACTCGATGCGATCAACAAATGGCACCTGCTCGCCAGCAGCACGATGCATCCGCAAGCGGCGATCATCACGCGACCAATCATCACGAGCGGGATACCGCACATCGTGGTAATGAGGATTCCTGTTCAGGGTGAGGCTGATCTTCGGCACCCATGTGTCGAGAGTAAACGGACCTGTGCCAACAGGCTTGAACGAAAAATCATCACCAAAGGCTTCAACAGCCTCACGCGGGACGATCGAGGTCTGGAACATGCTGAGAATGTACAGGAACCGGTAGACCGGCTTCACAAGCTCAATCTCAAACTCGGAATCACTGATCTTTCTGAAACCAGAAACTGGCGCGTCGTAGTCAAAGTATGCAGATTCGTTCTGTGTTTCCTTGTACTCGTCGAAACCAACGATCGTATTTTCCAGTAGCCACCAGTTCTTGAGCTGGTTCTTCTTGTCAGCCAATCGTTTCAGCGAGTAAAACACGTCATCAGTTGTCAGCGGACGGGTCTTTGAACCGCCAAAGAGATTCTCTTTGTGCGGGTTATAGAACACGACTCCGTCTTTCAGCTTGAAGTGCCACGTTTTCCCGTCGTCCTCTGTGGTCGGCATCTCTGCAAGCAAGAGCGGCTCTATCTCAAGTGGATTTGTGTACTTATTGATGAGCAGCGTCTCGTACATCTGGACAATCGCCATGTTGTCATATGTTGTTGATCCCTGTGCAGGATCAAGACGCTTCGGCCCGTCGGTGCGTATGGGAAGTTGGAGCACCTTTTTCTTACCGGTACTCGATTGGGCCGTTGCAGTCGACGCTGAATGCATCACCCCAGCCACGCATACCGCGACAATGGCGAAGTTGACAAGCTTTGAGATCCGCACACGCATGACATTCCTCCATCAACCCGAATGAAGCTGGCCGAACAGGCGTCGACTACATCGATACTCAAACCAAGCTCAGCCGCAACACATTCCACTTGCAGCAGAGCAAGATTACCGGACGACAAACGCAAGCCTGAAAACCCAGCGTGGAACCATCGTAGCAGGATTCAGGCACCGCGACGGATCCCAACAGCTTCCCCTGCTCATGGCGACAAAGGACTTACGAGCAGCAGTTGAGCAGGGCCAATATCAACAGGTCCATACATAATTTTTTTCACGCAGAGCCATGCTGCCGTCACAGACGTCACAGACGGACCCAGTGCGCAGGTTTTCCTAATGCCTCGCTGCTTTTCCCTCTGGTAAAGCCCGATTCGGTCGGACAGCGAGTGCAACGGATTGCACTTGGGTCAACGTCCGCCCTCTGGGGCAGGGATCACAGCTGCATGGTTGCAGCAAGCCCAGCAGGGCTTCGGGACACACGCTCACACGCACGTGGGCACGGTCATCACGGAGGAGTCTGAAACAATGAGTCGTATCAATACAAATGTCCAGTCGCTGATCGCGCAGCGCGTGCTCGGCCAGAACACCACGGGCCTGAACAAGTCGCTCGAGCGTCTGAGCACAGGTCTCCGCATCAACCGCGGTAAGGATGATCCTGCGGGTCTGATCGCTTCGGAAAATCTGCGTGCAGATATCCGTTCGATCAACCAGGCTGTGTCCAACGCTGAGCGTGCGGACCAGGTCATGAATATTGCAGAAGGCGGTCTGCAGGAAATCTCCAACCTGCTCACAGAAATGCAGGGGCTGTTGACAGCAGCTGGTAACAAGGCTGGTCTCTCGCAGGCAGAAAAGGAAGCAAATCAGCTCCAGGTTGACTCCATCCTGCAGACCATCGACCGTATCGCTGGTTCCACCAGCTTCCAGGGCACCAAGCTGCTGAACGGCAATCTTGATTACTCGGCATCGAGCGTCAACGGTGGCGTGACCGACTACCAGATCAAGGGTGCGAAGTTCGAAGGTGCATCCCTTGATGTTGATGTTATTATCGGTGCATCCGCGCAGCAGGGAGCGATGTTCCTGTCCAACGGTTCAGCGAACCTGGACCTCGGCACCGGCAGCACATTTGTCATCGAAGTTGCTGGCTCACAGGGCTCACGTGAGTTCTCATTCAGTTCAGGCACATCACTGGCTGACGTTGCTGCAGCAGTCAACACCTTCACAGACGTGACGGGTGTCAAGGCAACCGTCTCAGGCACAGGTATCAAGCTCGTCAGCGAAGAGTACGGCTCAAACGAGTTCGTCTCTGTCAAGGTTGTTGACGACGGTGGCATCGGTTCCACAGGTGGCATCTTCACCATGAGCAGCAATAATACAAACATTGCTGTCGCAGCCAGCAAGGTCACGTACGCATCAGCGAACAACGCGGTGAAGGACGCTGGCCAGAACATCACTGCAACCATCAACGGTCTGGCAGCAACATCCAACGGCCGCACCATCTCTGTGAACTCTGACTTCCTGAATGTCTCCATGACACTCAGCGCAACAGCGTCGCAGACAACCGGTGCTCTGGGCTCACGTGCGTTCGCCATCACAGGCGGCGGTGCAGACTTCCAACTCGATGGCAAGGTCAGCATCGCTGGCAAGGTTTCGCTCGGCTTCGGCGACGTCTCGTCCCGCAAGCTCGGTGACTCCGACATCGGCAACCTCGACGACCTCGCCTCAGGCAAGTCGTTCAACCTCGTCGATGGCAACAACCTCGGCGACGCACAGAAGATCGTCAGCGCGGCGATCGACCGTGTCTCAAGCCTCCGCGGCCGTATCGGTGCGTTCCAGAAGAACACACTCGGTGCAACTATGCGTAGCTTGAGCATCACCTCTGAGAACACACAGGCAGCAGAGAGCGCCATCCGCGACGCAGACTTCGCGTCAGAGACGGCATCGCTCACCAGAAGCCAGATCCTGGTTTCCTCGGCGACGAACATTCTCTCACTGGCCAACCAGTCGCCGCAGTCCGCACTGCAGCTGCTCGGCTAAGGCTAGCGCCTGACAAGTTTCAGATTCCGAATCCGCGGGCTCACGTTCTGATCCGAACGTGGGCCCGTTTATCATTTGTAAAGTGTGTCTGGAGATCACTGACCGATCGGAAACTCCCACGGCTCACCGGGGGTATAGCCGATCGCCTCGTAAAGTTCTTTGCGTGTCTGCATCTGGTCCAGCACATCAGCAACCGAGCCTGTGTCTTTCAATGACTTCAGCCCACGCATGACCGCACCCATCGCAAGACGAAGCGTCGTTACAGGATAGATCACAATCGAGTATCCCATCGCTGCAAACTGCTCGTGTGGGATGATGGGTGTCTTGCCAAACTCGGTCATGTTTGCGAGCATGTAAGGACCATTGTCACCCGGTCGCAGCGCTTGCACAAACTTCAAAAACTCCTCCTCGGTCGCAAGCCCCTCGGGGAAGATCATTGAAGCACCTGCATCAACATACCGCTTCGCGCGATCAACCGCTGCGTCAAACCCGTCAACACCGCGAGCGTCTGTTCGCGCACACACAATGAATGATCCGTCGCCATATTCGCGAGCGGCTTTCGCAGCCCATTGAATACGAGAACACGCTTGCTCAGGTGTCATGAGCGTCTTCCCATCAAGATGCCCGCAACGCTTTGGAAACACCTGGTCCTCGATGTGCAATCCCGCAGCACCAGCACGCGCGTATTCGACCACAGTCCTGCGAACCATTTCCTCTTCACCAAACCCGGTATCGGCATCAGCGAGCACTGGCAATCCCGAACCGTCGGCAACCTCACGCACAATGCGAGAGAAATGATCGAGTGTCAGGATGCCCACATCGGGTACGCCTGCACAGACACTCGTGGCTGCACCAGACACATAACACGCATCGAACCCGATCTGTGCGATAACCCGTCCAGCAAGCCCATTGAACGCGCCAGGCGCCATCACGCAACCAGCATCCATCAATGAGCGAAGCCGGGCACCGGGTGAAAACTGTCGACCTGTAGTCATGTGCCATGCTATCCCACAAACCACGGCTTGTCCGGCCCGTTTTTCGTTGCCCGTATGGACTGGCATCCGGCACTCGAATTCGACTACCATCGCCCCATGCCGAATGTCCATCCAACAGCGATTGTCGATCCAGCATGCACACTTGCAGACGATGTTTCCGTTGGCCCGTTCTCGATTCTTCAGGGGCCAATCCGTATTGGGGCTGGCACAACGGTGCTCGAACGCGTCAGCATGCGGGGTCCTGCCACGATTGGTGAACACTGCACAATCTACCCCGGATGCACTCTCGGGTTTCCACCACAGGACTTCAAGTTCACACCCGAGTCTGTTTCAGCCGGGGTGCAGATCGGAAACCACACCGTGCTCCGTGAGAACGCAACGGTCCATGCCGCCACCAATCCCGACACACCCACACACATCGGTGATCGTGTGTTCATGATGGTGAACGCTCACGTGGGGCACGACTCACGCATCGATAACAACGCTATTCTGACGAACAACACGATGATTGCAGGACACGTACACATTGCAGAAAAGGCAATCCTGTCGGGCGGTGTTGCTGTCCACCAGTTCTGCAGGGTTGGGCGCATGGCGATGGTCAGTGGAGGCTCGGTCACCGTTGCCGACGTCCCGCCGTTCTGCATTGCATGGGGACGAAGCACCATTTCAGGGCTGAATCTTGTGGGACTCCGCCGCAGCGGGTTCGATCGTGAGCACATCTCCATGCTCCGCAAGGCATACTCGGATACATTCCGCGAGCACCTCAGCATGGGTGAGATTATCGACATCCTCAGTACGCGAAGCGCCAACTGCCCGCCGCTTGATGAATGGATTCAGTTCCTAAAAACGTCGAAACGCACGATTGCAACACACATGAATCCTGCCGATGTTGAACGTGCTGCACGCATCCATGCAACAGAGGCCTATGACGAGTGAATTCTCAAAGCAGCACTAATCCGAGCACGCATGTTCCCGCACGGCTCTGTGTGCTGGCAAGTGGTTCGGGTGGAAATCTGTCGGTTCTGCAGATCGGTCGAGGTGAACACGCGGACTACTGCCTTCTTGATCTTGGCATCGCACCCCGGACCGCCTTGCCGCACATGGCAGCAATGGGTATCAAACCATCGCAGATCCGTGCAGCTTTCGTTACGCATCTCGACAGCGACCACTTCAGACTTTCGTGGCAGCGGGCGCTCCCGTCCGGGTGTCGGATTTACATGCATAAATCACACGCCCGATCCGCAGCCTCCCGCAGAATGCTCAAGCGTGCGATCACACCGTTCAGTGCGCGTGATGATGAGCGTCTCGACGTGTTCCCGGACATGACAATGCGAGCTGTCCTTGCTTCCCATGACGATCTAGGTGTTGCCTCATTTCGATTCGACTTCACTGGCTCAAGAACAGGGCAAGCATCACTCGGGTTTGCAACCGATCTCGGGCGCGTGCCCGACAGCATCGTCGATATCAACTACGCTGTCGATGTGATGGCACTCGAATCAAACTACTGCCCCATCATGCAACGCGCATCGGGACGCCCGGTATTTTTGAAGGACCGCATCATGGGAGGATCCGGGCATCTCTCAAATGAACAGTCGAGCGAAGCGATGAACAGCATCAAGCCGAAATCGACCGCCGTCCTGCTTCATCTTTCCCGTGAATGCAACACACCAGATCGTGCTCGCGAGGTACACAGCAGAGACAATCCACCGCACAACATTGTCATTACAAGCCAGTTTGAGCAGACACCCTGGATTGACATTGTGTCTTCGGGTGCAACCAAATCGAAGTCATCAGAAATGCCGCAGCAGATACCTCTGTTTGGCTGAAGAAGAGATGGCGTAGATTACGATCCAAACGCTTCGATCATCATGTGCTCGAAGGCATCGTTGTCCATCTCATCATTTGCAACAGTCCACACACGAGGCGAGAACTCATGTCCTTCGCCACGATCAAACCAGATGACCGCATCGTACTCGTCGTGCTCAAGCAGCCAGTCATTAATGGCTTCGCGCGCACTTGATGAACCCCATGTACGCGTGCCTACAGCGTGGCGCAGCTGCCCAAGAACATCCGTCGTGTGCTCGTCGCTTCCACGCCCGACAATCTCATACCCCAGACCGCCAAGACGATCCAGCGCTCCATCAATCATCGACATCACACCGATCGGCCAACTCGCACGATCATCCCACGTCACAAGAAGTCGACCCGCTGTTTCCTGGAAGAATGGGCCAATCGTTGGAAACATCGGTGCATCCGATACATGAACGGTTTCCGTAGCTTCGTGTGGTACAGTAAGTGTCACTACAGCTTCGTTATCATCGGTAAACTGAATGAACGAACCAGTCCCATCAAAGGGATGCTCAAACGCAATCGAAACCTGCTTCCCTGAAAGCAGCATAAACGCGCCGCCAACAGCTGCAGCACAAACACCAAAGAACAGGATCAGCGCAATTGCAATCCCACCCTTCGACGAACCACGATCATATTGCTGGCGGTGATTTGCCCTCGCTTCGCGCATCGTTGCAAACATCACATTTGCCTTGGCACGACCACGGTCGGCTCTCCGGGCGTGCGCTCGCTGACGCGTTTCCGCTGCTCGCTTGCGTGCGGACTTGATCTGATCAGCAGCTGACAAACCGAGCGGATGCCCATAAGTGTGTGGGCGCCTTGGATGTGCACTTCCCTTACTCGGTGATCGCGAATCAGCATTTCCAGCCACAACATAGGAACCCTTCCACCAGTTCGTGACGTGGATACGGTCCTTGATGCGCCCGACCGGTCTCTTTGGGTTGCCCGGAACATCGCGCTTCGGTGGGATGGGTGAGCCACGTTGTGCAGCAGCCGAAACATGGGCCGCGTGCTCCATCGCAGCAGGAATCTCGACATGCGCAACTTCGGGGACTGCGCCATCATCGGGCGGTATCGAAACCGGCTCGCCACCCTGCATGCTCGGCAGTGCCACAAGCTTCATTGCGAACGGATTTTCAGCAGAACGAATCGCCCGAAGATCGGCGTACATTTGATCAACATGGGTGTACCGCTTGTCGTAATCCGTCATGGCGCGACGAATGACCCACTTGAGAGCCTCCGGGCAGCGCTGCGAGATCTGGCTGAGACCACCGTGCGCGGGGAATGAGTTCTCAACCAACTGGTAGAGCACTGCGCCAACGCCGTAGATATCAAACTTTGTACCATCAACCTCAGATACCTTGACACCCTTGAGCGCCATGCGCACCAACTCGGGATCGCGGAAGTACTCGGTGCCGTGCGTCGTTAATGTCATCGCAGAATGCAGCGGTGTCACGAGTCCGAAGTCCACAAGATGCGCGCTCTTCCCGTCGACAATCACGTTGTCGGGCTTGACGTCCTTGTGCCACAAACCACCAGAATGGTACAGGCGCAACGTGCTGAGAAGATCAAGACCATACCCGAGACACTCGCGCAGCTGCTCGTCGTTCAGACCACGATTCCCAGCAAAGGAGTGCATCCGCTGACCGATCACACTGAGCGAATCGCCCGGCACATAGCGCATGACATAATGGAAACGCTCGTCCGTCATCTCATGCTCAAGCACAAGACCAAGACGCTTTGCTGCATCGAGCGCTCGACCTTCGCGGACGATCTGCGGGAGCGAAGAGCCATCTTTCAGCGAGAAGCTCTTGATCACCACCTGATCAACGTCACGGACATTCTGACGTTCAAAGGCTGCGAGCTTCAGCGTGTCAGGTTTAGCAATATACAGCTTTCCACCAGAACCACCACCCGGAAGTGAAGCAGTGATTGTGTACCCGTCAAACTGTCCGGTTTTGCGTGATGGCTTGTCCGCACCGGGTGTCTTCGCAACGATCTCGGGCAAACGCTGCTCAAGTCCTTCGGTGAGTGAACGCACACCAAAGAGCCGAACGGGGTGTCCAATAGCAACACGGTACAACCCCTTGCCCATCGACATGACCTCGTGCTGAATCGCCCGGCCGAAGTGCGATGATGCGCTCCATCGTCCGAAGATGATCGAGCCAACCGTCATTGGCACAAGGCACAGCACAACAACACTGGAACCAATGACGCGGCAAGTATCCGCAATCATGGCACCAATGATGCCAAACACATGGCCGATCAGTCCGAAGATGAATCCCATCAGTGTCGCGGCAAGGTAGATCGCAACAAAGATCACAACGACCGCACCGAACACGCCGACGATACCAAAGAGCAAGCCAGTCATTGTTTCGCTCCATCGGGACCAAACCCGAACACGTCACACGATCCGGTCGTGGTCGTTGTTCGTTGTGTCCCCTGCCAAGCTGAGCGTTCGTTGCTTTTTACTTTGCTTACACCGAACTGCTGCTGGCTTGTCCGTCTGTCCACGCCCTTTGGTCCTCATGCCGAATCGCCATGTGCTTGTGGTACATTTCCGCAATGGCCTCATCGAACAGTGCGTCGTCCGGGCTTCCACCCTCCCTATTGGGCAGAAGCGAGATTCCATTTCGCTGAGCCTCGGCACGCTCCTCCGGGGTAAAGCTGTACGTCTCAATCACCTCAGCGAGTTGGGCCCGGACCATTTCACGGACCTTGGCAAGCCGGCGCGATACCGTCGGCTCGGACATCCCGGTATTGGCTGCGACATCCTTCCCACTCGTGCCGTCCAGTACACGCATCCGATAGATCGCAAAGTCCATAAAGTCGGCCTGTTTCTCAACCAGGCGCAGAGCTGCTTCAACCTTGGCACCAAAGACAGCCGCTTCGTACTTTTCGTCGGCTCCCTGTACATTGGACGATGCCATCCAAGCCTCATCAAAGTCGGCAGCACGCCGACCTCCACCACGCTTCTTGGCCATGCGTTTATCGAGTTCATCACCAAGCACATGCTTGGCAATTGCCAGTAGCCACGTCGAAAAACGAGCACCCTTGGACGGATCGTACCTGTCGATCGAGTTTGAGAGCGCTGCCATGGTTTCCTGTGAGAGATCTCGCACGGTCTCACGACCGATCCTGCCATTCCCCCACTTTGTGAGTTGGGCACGAAGCACAGGACCGAAGGTCTCCCACAACTCAAACCATGCAGCCTCGTCATTGCGACGAAGCCGATCGACAAAGCTTGTTGTCATGGGATTCAGCATGCTTCTCCTTACCGGTGCTCGTGGCAACCAGCACCTGTATGGTAGTCGAGATACACCAAAACGCACGCAAAAACAGGGCTGACGACTCGACTGGCCTGCTATCCGGTCCTTTCAGCGTCCGGATACCGGTTTGACCCGGATTCGGAATATCAGCGACCGGTACAACTTTTTCTGAAAAACCTGAAATCCGCCCGGACACGTCCCCAATACCACCCTGACCGACCAGCGTATGTGCAGCGTTGCACCGCTGATTCGGCCCATCGAAGAAAGCACGAATCCAACACTGGCGCACTTGAGCGCGTGATTGAACAGGAGGATTGTCATGGGATGCGTTGGAAAAGTCGTTGTCAGGACAGCAGTCATCGGTGCTTGTGGTGCAGTTGCATTTGTCGCAATTGCTGGGCGTGCAAAGACACACGCCATCCTGCACCAGGCAAAGCATAACCTGTCATCAGCCGTTGATCGCTTCGTCGGCGATCCTGTCGCGCTGCGTGAGCAGCTCAAGTCACTCGAGTCTGAGTATCCCAAGCGCATCGCAGCGGTTCGCTCAGATCTGACAGAACTGCACACCCAGAAGGACGAGCTGACACGTGAGCTTGCGATCAGCCAGCGCGTCGTCGCTCTTGCTGATCAGGATCTTGCAGGCATGTCGGAGCTGATCTCGCGTGCAGAAGACACCATATCGCAGCAGGCGAGCTACACCATGGTCAAGATCGTTCACGGCGGCGATCGCATGGACATGGAGCAGGCACTCGCAAAGGCGACACACATCCGCCAGACACGCGACGCATACGTCACGCGTGCGGCAGAGCTTGATCGCGATCTTGGATTCCTCGCAGAACAGGAATCACGCCTGACCGATCTACTCGATAAGCTCGAGACAGAACGAACCGAGTTCCAGACCCAGCTCTGGCAGCTTGATAGCCAGATTGATGCCATCGCACGCAACGGGCGCCTCATCGACATGATGGAAGCTCGCGAGAAGACCATCGACGAGCAGAGCCGTTACAAGGTCGCTTCCATCGAGCAACTCCACTCGAAGATGGCAGACATCCGGGCAAAGCAGGAAGCCGCTCTTGAAGCCCTGTCAAATCGTCGCGAACGTCTCGGGTACGAAGACCGTGCGAAGCTTGATCTGGAGTCATCCAGCGGCATCAGGTCCGGTGCATACCTTGGCACATCCACAATCGAGATCCAACCAAAGATCGTCGAGATCACCCCTGATCAGGATGCGGACTGCGATGAGGACTTCGTTCCCCTCGTCCGTCGCGACCACTGAACACCCAATACCACACTGCTGACACCAGCACGCACCCGCGGGCTTTCAGCCTGCGGGTGCTGTGTTTGGTGGCGCCAGTCTCTGATCGAGACAGATGTGGAATTCGCGCCAACTGCGCTCCACCAAACTCACGAGACCAAGCCTGATAAGCGGATACTATGTGGATATGGTCCGATCACCTACCGGTGTGCAAACACACCTGCTGGCGGGCCTCGTTGTTCGACTCATTCACGGAGCACATCAATTCCATGACTCAACTCGTTCCATCAAAGCTCCGTAATCGGTTCCGCCGCATCGTGACTGTCGACATGGGCATCGACCTCGGTACATGCAACACGCTCGTCGCCGTGCGCGATCAAGGCATTGTTCTGAATGAACCGAGTGTCGTAGCAGTCCACAAGGGCACCAACAAGGTGCTCAACAACGGGCAGGCCGTCGGCTGGGTTGCCAAGGAGATGCTCGGCAAGACACCCGGCACCATCACCGCGGTGCGCCCACTCAAAGACGGTGTCATTAGCGACTTCGAACTCGCTGAGAAAATGCTCCAGTACTTCATCAGAAAAGTGACTGGCAACAAGATCTTCGGCCCGCGCATTGTGATCGCGGTTCCTTCAGGCATTACCGAAGTTGAAAAACGCGCTGTGAAACAAGCAGCTGAAAACGCTGGCGGCAAGGACTTCTTTGCACTCCCCGAGCCGCTCGCAGCTGCAATTGGCGCAGGCCTGCCAATCGCATCCGCCAGTGGTTCGATGATTGTTGACATCGGTGGCGGCACAACAGAGGTTGCTGTTCTCTCGCTTGCTGGTATCGCAGCGTGCGAATCCATCCGTGTCGCGGGCGATGACATGGATGAGGCGATCATGAATCATCTCCGCCGCGCGTACAACCTCGTTATTGGCGAGCAGACCGCAGAACGCATCAAGATCGAGATTGGTTGCGCTTCAGCAAACGAGGAAGAACGCTCGATGGAGGTTCGCGGTCGTGACATGATTACCGGCCTTCCGCGAAAGACCGTTGTGACAAGCAGCGAGGTGCGCGAAGCCCTCGAAGAACCGGTCACCCAGATCACCGATGCAGTCAAACGCACCCTCGAACACGCCGAGCCCGAACTCGCAGCGGATCTTGTTGAGAACGGGATTACTTTGGCAGGTGGCGGCGGGCTGCTGCGAGGTCTCACCTCACGCATCCAGGAAGCAACCGGACTCGATTGCGTGCTCGCCGACGATCCGCTCACGTGCGTCGCACGAGGAACCGCCATCTACCTAGAGCATTTCGACTCGTGGGGTCCGTCGCTGGAAAGCTACGAGGAATAAGCGGTCAGGCGCGAAATCCTGCCGGTTCACAAACAAAACAACCAATGTGTGCGCACGCTGCAAGCCGATGTGGTGTCTGCGGGTGGTGGTTGTCGATTCCCGGCGTACGCTCGCACGCACTGGGCCCCCAACAATCGACGTAGCGAGCAGTTATGGCCGGAACCCGCGCGACAAAGCGACAACGCAGAGTGATCATCGTCGCGCTGAGCGTGCTGATGGTCCTGTCGCTCATCCCAGTCAGGTTCATGGGATGGACACAGGGCATCCACAACGTCGTCGCAGCACTCGTCACGCCATCAGCGTGGCTGGGCACCAAACTCACCAACCCGCTCCGCCGACGCGTCATGGCCGACGACAATCCAGAGTCCCGCGCAGCGCTCGAGCAGCAGCGCGATCAGGCACTGCTCGACCTTGAACAGTTGAAGGATGACATCAATCGGCTCGAACGCCGAGTTGAGGATCTCCAGCAGGGTGTTCGCATCAACGAACTCCAGCCGACACTGCTTACGGCGCAAGTGACCCATCGCCCGAGCGACCTGACAAGCAAACTGCTCGGCGTTCGCGCCGGCACGACCGCTGGTGTCAAAAAATCGTCCGTTGCAACAGAACGGGGTGTGCGTCTTGTTGGTCGCGTCGTGCAGACATCGCCGCGCCAGTCGTGGGTGCTCCCCATTACTGACAAGGCTTCCGGCATCATCCGGGGTTCGGTCATCTATGACAACGGCGCAACGGTCTTCTGCGATCTCACACCCACGGGTGCGGGCACACTGCGCGGAAAAATGTGGGAACTCCCGGGTGATCTGGAACCGCCAACCGGTGGCGAACTTGTCAGACTGTCTGACCCCCAATGGCCGGCTCACTCGCGCATGCTTGAGATCGGCACAATTATCAAGGTCGAGTCCGATCCCAACTCCGCGTTGCGACAGATCATCACGGTCGAGCCTCGCGTCGATCTGAATCTTGTGCAGGAGGTCATCCTGCGCATTGATCCGTACGACGACGTTGACATGCCGTCGCACTCATCAGGAAACGGAGGCGGCGAATGAACCGTCTCGCGTTTGTCATTGCGGTGTGGGTGCTGCTCGGTCTTGAACTGGGTGTGAAGGACGTTGTCACGATCCGC
The DNA here is from genome assembly GCA_020639155.1 of Phycisphaeraceae bacterium. Classification (NCBI taxonomy): domain Bacteria; kingdom Pseudomonadati; phylum Planctomycetota; class Phycisphaerae; order Phycisphaerales; family Phycisphaeraceae; species Phycisphaeraceae bacterium. Next base: position 2,348,960 of record JACKHF010000001.1, on the reverse strand, counting down.
CTGCCCGCATCGGGCCCTGGACTCTCGCCAAGCATCCTTGTGCCGTTCGGCATGTTCATCTGCCTTGGCGCAAAGCCGCGCGTTGGCATCATCGCCTGCCTTATCATCGGCCTGCTGATGGACCTCACGTTCATTATGCCCATGAGCACCACGCCGCCACGCACATTTGTCATGATCGGCCCCTATGCACTCGGCATGGCACTGGGTGCACAGCTTGCCATCTCGATGCGTGACATGCTCATCATCAGAAACCCATTGTCCGTTGCGTTTCTCTCTGTGTGTGCATCACTCGTGATGCACGTCGTTGTTGTTGCAATCTTCAGCATGCACCGGATCTATGGCGACCCAATCCACTTCGACACTTTCTCGGAGTTGTTCCAGAGAGCACTGGCATCACTCTACACGGGCATCTTCGGGTTCCTGCTCGCGTACATCCTCTATCCGCTTGCGCCAACGCTTGGGCTGAATCTTGGGCCGCGTTCCTCGCGCCGCGGTTGATTCACACAACACTCCCCCACCTACCATGCACCGTGCCTGCCGACACGACAACATTCGAGGTCAAAGCACCATTCAAGCCAACGGGTGATCAGCCCGCTGCGATTGACGCGCTCACGCAGCGCCTCGGCACGGGCGAGAAGTTCACGTGCCTGCTCGGCGCAACCGGCACGGGCAAGACGTTCACCATGGCGCACACCATCGCACGTCTGAACAAGCCAACGCTCATCCTCTCCCACAACAAGACACTCGCTGCCCAGCTCTACGAGGAACTCCGCGAGTTTCTGCCAGACAACTCGGTCAACTACTTCGTGTCGTACTACGACTACTACCAACCCGAAGCCTACATCCCCCAGCGCGACATCTACATTGAGAAGGACGCCTCACGCAACGACGATCTCGATCAGCTTCGCCTCGCCGCGACCAGCAATATCCTCTCGCGACGCGACACCGTCGTCGTTGCGTCGGTCTCGTGCATCTTCGGTCTCGGCTCACCCGAAGCCTACTACAACAAGGTGCTCACCGTCACGAAGGGATCGCTCATTGATCGGCGCGGGTTCCTCATGGGGCTCAACTCCATGCAGTACGTGCGCAGCGATATCGAACTCGTGCGAGGGAAGTACCGCGTGCGGGGCGATGTCATCGAGATATGGCCAGCATCCGAAGTCTTCGCTGTCCGCATCGACACCTTCGGTGACGAGGTCGATCGCATCGAGCTTATCAATCCCGTGTCTGGCGAACTGCTCTCAGAAGCAAACCAGGTCTTCATCTTCCCAGCGGTTCATTATGTCATGCCCGAGGAGCAGATGGAAGCTGCGCTGAGCGGCATTCGTGAGGAACTCGATCGCCGACTCATCGAGCTGCGCAACGAGGGCAAGCTGCTCGAAGCGCAGCGTCTGCAGGCGCGCACAAAGTACGATCTTGAACTGATCGCGGAACTCGGATTCTGCCCGGGAATCGAGAACTACTCGCGGTTTCTCGATGGTCGGCGTCCCGGTGAACGTCCCTTTACACTGCTCGATTACTTCGACTACGCGCCACCCGACCCGAATCGACCGAGCGCAGCTGATCGACACGTCACGATGCAAACCGAGGATGGCGTTCCGCTCAGGCCAACGCAGGACTCGCACGAACACCTCGATAGTGCACGGCAGTACGATGAGAAACGATGCAATCTCGGAGACTGGCTGCTGGTCATCGACGAGTCGCACGTCACACTCCCGCAGATCCGCGCGATGTTCAACGGCGATCAGGCGCGTAAGCGTGTGCTCGTCGAGCACGGGTTCCGACTGCCCAGCGCGCTCGACAACCGACCGCTCCGCTTCGAGGAGTTCGAGTCCGTCGTGCCGCAGGTGCTCTTTGTCAGCGCAACACCGGGCAAGTACGAGCTAGAGCACACCAGCGGCGAGATCGTCGAGCAGATCATCCGCCCGACGGGACTGCTTGATCCGGAGGTCGAGGTGCGCACAGCACAGAACCAGGTGCCGAATCTGATGGAGGAGTGCGAGAAGCGCGTCGCAAACGGAGACCGCGTCCTCGTCACCGCACTCACCAAGCGGTTATGCGAAGATCTGACGCGCTATCTCGATCAGCACGGGATGCGCGTGCGCTATCTGCACTCCGAGATCGAAACACTCGAGCGCATGGACATCCTGACCGACCTGCGAGCGGGCGAGTTCGACGTGCTTGTCGGTGTCAATCTGCTTCGCGAGGGGCTCGACCTGCCCGAGGTCTCGCTCGTGTGCATCCTGGATGCCGACAAGGAGGGATTCCTTCGCTCAACAACGAGCCTGATCCAGCAGATGGGTCGTGCTGCGCGCAACGTCGAGGCGAAGGTCATCATGTACGCCGACAAGATGACACCCGCGATGCAAGCCGCGATCGACGAGACCCAACGTCGTCGCGCAATCCAGCTCGCCTACAACGAAGAGCACAACATCACGCCAGAGACCATCCGCAAGTCGATCCGTCGCGGACTCGAAATGGAACTCCGCGCACGCAAAGCTGCACGCGACGCGGTCGCGATGGACGAGGAGCAGTACGACGCTGCAGAACTCGTCTCGCAACTGGAAGCGGAAATGCTCGAAGCAGCGCAGGAGCTCGACTTCGAGCGCGCTGCTGCGCTCCGCGATCAGGCCCAGACGCTGCGCAAGGGGATCACCTCCGGCAGGTTGCAGGGCAAGAAAGTCAGCAGGACCGAAGCTGAGCACGCAACAACACAGAGCAAATCAAAGAACAAGCCTGGCATGGCTGGGTCACGACCCAAAGCAAAGCGCAAGAAAAAGAAGCGAACCGGCCGGGACACATTCACAAAGGAATAACGCAATGCCCATGACAAAGCAAACACGGGAGCGAGTATCGATCTACCTGCTTGGGGTTGCGATCGGTTTGTTCCTTGTTGGCATCTACTTCATGGGCAGGAATATGCTGCAGCGCGCACAGCAACAGCAGGCACCGACGCAGCAAACCACACCCTGATACTTCTCCAGCAGCTTCCGTATTAGAACTTCTGCCCCCAGAACCACGCTGCAATCTCGCCAACCAGTCCGACTCGCACCCCCACCCACACAAACGCCATCAGCGCTCCGGTCGCCACACCCTTGCCCAGTGTGATGCCCTCGGTCCGCACCACCACAATAGTGCCCGAGATCAGCATGCACGCAAAGGCGACAGCAGCCAGTATCCCTCGATCTGAGATTGTCGTCCCGTTCGCTGCAAGCATGAGCTCAAGCAGAACCTGAAGCACCGCTGCAGCAGTGGAGGAGACACACACGACTTTGATCGAATCGGCAAGCTCGATCGAATGTTGCAACACAATGCGAAGAAACAGCTTCAGCGGCAGGAACATGATCGGCACAAAGAGAAGAATCCCAGTTCCTGAAGCGAGGAGGAAGCTGAAAGGCATCAATGATTCTCTTTCTTACACTTGCGCACTCTGTGGCGACAGCAAAGCGGAAAGCAATCGCTGCGTCTCCTGCAAACTCTCAACAACTATATCAGCACCAGCTTCAGCAAGATCAGCAACAGAAGAACCTCCCGTCGCCACACCAACGCATCGCATGCCATGCGCCTTGGCGCACATCACGTCATGCGGCGTATCGCCAACAATTACACAGTGCGACGGATCGACACCATCCCCAGCGTGCTCGACCATCCGCTGCATCGCAACACCGGGCAGATGGTTTCTGCTCGGTGGATCGTGCGGCGAGTCGTCACCCCACACCTTCAATGAGAACCAGTCCGCGTCGTATCCCGCTGCGTTGAGTTTCAGCGTGCCCGTTTCGGCAAAGTTCCCCGTCAATAGTCCACACACGAGATCGTCGTGCTGACGAACCGCATGCACGAGATCGATCGCGCCGGGCAGCGCGTAGGCACGACCAGACTCAGCAAGTCTCGGCTGAAGGTGCTTGTGATACCCCGCACGAAGTGCTGCACAGTGATCGGGCGACGGCTCGACTCCATTCCGCTCCAGCAGCGCACGCACGATGAGCACATCGATACATCCGGCGTACTCCACACCCTCGTCTGTAAACTGATCGCCGAAAAGATCAACTCCTGCCTGACGCAGTGCTTCCATGCCAGCACGCTTTGTCAGCAGCAGCGTTCCGTCAATATCAAAGAGTACAAGCCCTGGCATCACTCCCCCACTCTCTCAGTTTGACCACTTCTGCATCCACAGCTTACGCTGGATCGAAAAATCTGATTCGTCCTGCTGCACCGGCGCAGCTTGCTTTGTCATCGTCTCGATCCGATGCGCGAGTGTGCTGGCAATCTCACCGAGAAACCCATCAACAGCCTGTGTGTTCCCCTGTGTTTGGAGCTGCACCCTGCCGTCATCCTCGTTTCGGACCCATCCTGTCACAGCGTGGTTCTTCGCAATGCGTTTCGTTGTCGCCCGGAAACCAACCCCCTGCACGGTGCCCGCGTAGAATACCACGACACGCTGACACTCGGATTGTGGGTGTGTCTCACTCATATCCGAAGAGTTTCCAATCTGGACGTACGTTCCGGCGTGTTTCGGTGCTGGTGCAAATCGGACGCTCGTAAAACGCGTCCCTCCGATCGTACCATCCCAGCCTGTATAACCCGAACGCGACGCAGCCAGCATCCGTCAAAACTGTTGCCGAATGACAGGTTTGTGGCAGAATCCCAGCTGAGGGAGTCCTCGTGCGCTGCTCGGGGCACATATCGTTGTACGGTGTGTAACGTGAACACAGGATTAGAGGGGGATGGCCGATCGGCTTCGTGATGTACGACCGTGCCGACATAGCCCGTGTACTCGACGCGACGGACATTGTCCAGATCGTCGGCCAGAGCGTCCAGCTCCGCCCCAAGGGACGAGAGATGGTCGGGTTGTGCCCGTTCCACGACGATCGAAATCCGTCCATGTACGTCTCGCCGGCCAAGCAGATCTACAAGTGCTTCGTCTGCGGCGCGGCCGGCGATGCAGCAAAGTTCATGCAGGACTACCACTCAATGTCCTTCCCGGAAGCGATCGAGCACCTCGCCGAGATCGCTGGGGTTGAGATCCAGCGCGTCGACACCCGGTCACAGCCAGCGTCCGCATCGAGTGTCCGCAAGTCGGACGTGTTCGATGCGAACCAGCAGGCACAGAAGTTCTTTGCTGCCCTGCTCCATCACGCCGACCACGGCAAAGCTGGTCGCGAAGTCATCGAACAGCGCAGTATTTCCGACGACATGGTGCAGAAGTTCGGACTCGGGCTCAGCCCCGATCGCTGGGACGGCCTTGTCTCGACGATCACATCGAAGCGATGGAGCCTCGACGCATTCCTCCAGGCTGGACTAGTTAAGCTACGCCAGCACGAGTCGGGGCACTACGACACATTCCGCCATCGCGTGATGTTCCCGATCACGGACCAGCTTGGGCGCACAATCGCATTCGGTGCGCGCAAGATCCGCGATGAGGACGAACCGAAGTATCTCAACTCGCCGGAATCACCCGTATTCCGCAAGAGTGCAACGCTCTATGGAATCGCACAGGCATCCTCGACAATTCGCCAGCAGAATCTCGCGATTATCACGGAAGGCTACACGGACACCATCGCGTGCCATCAGGCCGGGTTCACCAATGCCATTGCAGCACTGGGTACCGCGTTCACTTCGGAACACGCTGCGATCCTGCGACGCATGTGCGATCGTGTGGTGCTGCTGTTTGATGGCGATGAAGCGGGTTCGCTCGCAGCGGACAGGGCGGTCTCCGTCCTGTTCCACGAGCCAATCGATGTGTCCATCGTCGCGCTCTCCAGCTTCGGCGATGCGAAGGATCCTGATGAACTGCTCAGGCAGCCAGACGGAAACGATGCCTTTGCAAACGCAATCGAGAATGGGCAGGACCTGCTGACGTTCAGATTTGCAAGGCTTCGCGCCGAACTGGAAACACTTTCTTCAGCACGTCGCTCAACACGAATCGAAGAAGAGCTTGCGAAGCTGGTCGAACTGGGACTGCACGACATGTCGCCGGTGCGAAAGTCGTTCATCATGCGCCAGCTTCCCGGCGCAACAGGACTCGACAGCATCACGCTCGCTGACGCATTGGCGCGGATCAAACCGACACAGCGCAATCGTACAACTGTCTTTGCCCATTCCGAACACGAGCACGCGATCAATCCGGAGCTGATACATCGCGTCGTCGAAGGTTCTCTTCGCGCTGACGAACGAGCCATCGGCCTGCTGCTGGTACGTCCCTCGCTCGGAGATGAATCAGATGATGCTGCCCGCGTATTCGATGAATCTCGTTACAACATCGATCTGATGCGCGAGATCGTTCGAGCGATGCGATCGCTCGACGAAGAGGGTGAATCGTTCTCGCTCGCCAATGTCCTGCGTGAGCTTGCAGGCTCAAACGCTGCACAGTTCGCCACACAACTCGCAGCACGTATCGATCGTGAGACAAACGAGGATGTCGGCAAGCTCCAGCACATGTGGCATGACTGCATGGACCGCATCCGCCAGATCGATATCACGGGCCGAGCAGAAGTAAAACAGACAGTAGCAGAATCGCTTGCCGAGAGACTTGCACGGGCGAAGCAGAGGCACACGAGTACCGATGCCGATCGAACCCGATTGCCGCGAAGTCCGGGCTCAAGCGGATAACACCGTCCATTGACACATAGACTTACGATTCGTTCCGTTCAGTTTCACGCACCATTTTACAGAGAGGAGGTAGACAGATGCATATTTTCCACCCCGCACTGCTCGACCTCTGCTCTGCTGGAGCCACACGAGGTTGGCTGAGTTTCGAGGAACTGATCGAGGTGTTGCCCGACGAAATGGTGGATGCTTCTGGTATTGATCGCGTGCTAATGCAGTTCGACGAGGACGGCATCGAACTGATCGATGAGCTTGAGTGCCGTGCACGAATTTATAGAGAATCGAAGCAATCAGCAAACTCCAGCGATGGCGCATTCGCCTCTCTCACCACCAAAGCTCAGCGTGTCAGAGGGGGCGATCGCACCAGCGAGGAAACACACCTTCGGTCACTCGATCGCAAACGACTTGAGAAAGAGCGTGAAGCGTCCACCCTGAATGCAACATCGCTCTCAAGGAATGAGATCAACAGACTCGCGGGTGATGCAGGCAATGCAAACGGATCCAACTCGGACGATCCCGTGCGGGTGTATCTCGCGCAGATGGGCACCATCCCACTGCTAACTCGAGATCAGGAACTCCGTCTCGCAAAGAAGATCGAAACAACACGTCTTATTCTTCGTCGCTGGTGTCTTGAGAACGATCTCATCGCAGCACATGCCGCAGAAATACTCCAGCAGGTGCTCGACGGAAAGGTGCCGTTTGACAGAACACTGCGCATCAATGCGGTCGACAACGAGGTTCGCGAACGAATCATGCAGCGGATGAGGACAAATCTGCCGACCGTATCTGCCCTGCTTGAACAGAACCGCATCGACTTCGAGCAGTTGCGTACGGCGCCGCTGAACGCTCGTCAACGAGCAGAAGTTACCTCATGTATCATGCAACGTCGCCGTCGCATTGCCCTGCTGCTTGAGGAACTCTCACTTCGCACCAGCAGGCTCATCCCCATGATGCGCAAGATCAAGAGCATCAACTCGAAGATGGAGCACATCAAGGCACTCCTTGCTTCCGATTCTGACAAGCATACGGACGACCGTGAGGTGCTTGTCGAGGAACTCGACGGCCTCTGCAATCTGGTTGCAGCAGAGCCGGAACAGCTTGCAGAGCAGGTGCGAAAGCAGGCCACTGTCATGTGGGAGTACGAGCAGGCAAAGCGTGATCTCTCGGGTGGAAATCTCCGGCTTGTTGTTTCGATCGCAAAGAAGTACCGCAATCGCGGCATGCCATTCCTCGACATTATCCAGGAGGGGAACACGGGGCTGATGCGCGCGGTCGACAAGTTCGAGTACAAGCGGGGGTTCAAGTTCTCGACCTACGCGACATGGTGGATCCGCCAGGCAATCTCCCGTTCCATCGCCGAGAACGCGCGCACAATCCGCATCCCGATGCACATGATCGAATCGATTACGAAGATTCGCATTGCCCAGAAGCACCTGACCCAGTCGCTTGGTATTGAACCAACACCAGAAGATCTTGCCGAACACACGGGCATGAGTCTTGAGGATGTCAAACGCGCAATCCGCACGAGCAAGCATCCTGTTTCGCTCGACAAACCCGTCGGAGAGAGCGAACACCACGCGCTCGGCGAGTTCGTGCCCGATCCAAAGCGCAAGGAACCATATGAGACCGCTGGCGCAGACATGCTCCGCCATCGCATCGAAGCTGTTCTGAAAACACTCACCTATCGCGAGCGTGAGATTATCAAGCTCCGCTATGGCATTGGTGACGGCTACACCTACACACTCGAAGAGGTCGGGCGCATCTTTAAGGTCACACGAGAACGTGTGCGTCAGGTCGAGCAGAAGGCAATCCGCAAGCTCCAGCACCCTGTGCGATCACGCAAACTCGACGGATTTATCGACGGCGATATCCGCCAGTCCAACGCAGCAGAGTAATGCAATCACATGATCCGTTTTCCCTATTTTCCACGCTGATTATGGACGCGTGCCATCGTTTTCCTACAGTCTGATGAAATCCAAGGACACACCAACTGATGCAGCACAACAACACACAGCCCGATCCTGTTCCCCATCATGATGATGCCCGCGCTGAAGCGTTACATCAAACAAAGCAAGGCCGGGACACCGATGCTAAGACATTTGCGATTGCTGCCGCACGCGCATTGAAGGATGCCAGGTGTGATGACATCCTTGTGCTCGATGTGAGCGGAAAAAACCCGGTCACAGACTACATCGTGATAGGGACGGGAACATCAGACCGCCAGATGCGATCAGCGCTCGCCGATGTGGAAAGTGCGGCAAAGGACTGCGGCTATCACCCGTTCGACCCCGCAAAGGACACCAGTGCGGACTGGCTGCTCGCCGACTACCTCCAGGTGATGGTCCATGTGTTCGAGGCGAATGCCCGGGCGCTTTACGACCTTGAGATGCTGTGGGGCGATGGCAAGCGTGTCGAATGGAAGCGCGAAACAAAGGCCGATACCGATTCCAATGAGTAAGCAAGCTTCCAACGCAGCGCATCGTGTGCCAGTGACAACCCGAGCGGGAACATACACCGTCAGTATCGGCCCGAACACACTCTCATCACTCGGCACCGTCACAGAGGAGTTGTGCCCACTCCCAACGCGCACGTCGATTGTCGTTGCGGATGCCGGCTTGCCCAAGGACATCGTCTCCACCGCGATGGAATCGCTCCGTGAAGTTTCCATCGAACCGGTTCTTCACACGCTGACGCCGACAGAGCAGGCAAAGTCGTTCCAGTCGCTTGAAGCGATTCTTGTTGCGATGTCCCGCGCAAAGCTTGAACGCGGGGATCCTGTCATCGCGCTGGGCGGTGGTATTACAGGTGATGTTGCTGGACTTGCAGCAGCACTCCATCACAGGGGCACACCCGTTCTTCAGTGCCCCACCACACTGCTCGCAATGGTCGACGCTTCGGTCGGCGGTAAGACCGCTGTCAACCTGACCGTCGAAGGATCACTCTACAAGAACATGGTCGGCGCATTTAGCCAGCCTGTCGCTGTGTTAGCAGACACAAACACGCTCGCATCGCTCCCGGACCGTGCTTTCCGGAGCGGCATTGCCGAGTGCATAAAACACACGATGCTCTGTGCTGATTGGGGACACGAGAGTCTTATTCAGTACACAGACAGCTCACTTGACCGAGTACTCACACGTGATCCCGACATCCTTCCGGAGTTCATCGCACGCAATGTTGCCGTCAAGGCATCTGTTGTGCAAGCAGATGAAACAGAAGATCCACAGCGAGCATCGCTTGGGCGTGCGGTGCTCAACCTCGGTCACACATTTGCGCACGCGCTTGAATCACATCCAGAGCTTTCTCCGGATGGACATCCTGCGCATGCACCATTGACACACGGTGAAGCAGTTGCGCTCGGGCTTGTCGCCGCAAGTGCAGCGTCTGAAGCAATGGGCATTGCACCAAACAACACACTCGAACACACGAGCGCACGTGTTGCGCGCGCACAACTTCCAACACAACTGCAGCATCTTCCACGTGAAGATTCGCTAGTGTCAGCAATGACACACGACAAGAAAGTTCGTGCTGGCAAGCTCCGTCTTGTTCTTCCGACTGGTGACGGGCATTGCACGATCATCGACAATCCTCCCGATCGCATTGTGCTCGCCGGTTTTTCAGCCTGGCAGGCGGGATAAGACGATTTCTGCCCTGTCGGTTGCAGGCATTCCCAGCAAGGTTCCGATAGCACAGTCTGCCGCAGCAACTGGCTGTAGCAAGGCGGGATCAGGCCTTGCTGCTCCACCGGGTTGGCGGTCGGGGTGTGGGAACTCCGTGGTGAGGAACGTCCTTCATGGACATCAATGAAACAGGCCCACTTCAGGCGGGCCCGCGGACGGTGTCCGTGCAGTGTGTTGGGAGGCATACATGCGACGTATCGCGATTATGAATCAGAAGGGTGGCTGCGGCAAGACCACCACGGCTGTGAATCTGGCGGGGGCTCTAGCCGCCCGCGGGCTTCGCACGCTGCTGGTCGACCTCGACCCGCAGGGGCATTGTGCTGCGGGTCTGGCAATCCCTGAGAGCCGTCTGGATGCCGATATCGGCGAGGCCATGCTGGTCGGCGATCGGGCCGGATTCGACGCCGAACGCCTGATCTGGCGTATCTCACGCCGTCTCGATCTGGCACCAAGCCGTACCCGTCTGGCATCATTCGATACCAACGGCCAGGGCGCAGACCGTCCAGACCTTGATTGGCTGCTCGATCGGTTCCTCTCCCGTCTGTCATCGCAGTATGACGTGTGCGTGATTGATACCCCCCCGGGGTCACGGAATGTCCTTGCCCGCAACGCACTTGCAGCTGCTTCGCTGGTCCTCGTGCCGGTCGAAACAAGCTATTACGCGCTGCAGAGTGCCACAAACGAAGTTGCAACGCTCGCAGAACTCGGCGAACGCATGGGCGTGCAGCCGCAGATCGGCGTGCTCCCGAGTGTCCATGAACAGACTGTTGCGCTCGCCCGCGACCTTGAGTCCGAACTCAGCCGCCGTGTGAATGCACGCATGGTTCCGTTTGTCATCCGGTACGACGTCGCGGTGAAGGAAGCCGCCTCGTTCGGCCAGTCCGTCCTCGATTACAACAGCTCGTCTGATGCCGCGACAGACTTTGTCCAGCTCGCAACATGGACCATCGATCAGCTGCGCACACTCGTCGATCATCGCCCCACCGCTGCAACAGCACAAGCTGTTCGCGCAGTGCCGGGCATGGACGCACACCGCGAGCTTTCGCGTCGTGTCGCATCAGCAGGCATCCCCGGTCGCGAGGGTTCGTTTACACCAGCAACCCATAGCATGATGTCGCAATCGAGTCGTGCAGACGATCTTGCGCGTACAGCCCGTCGAATGCAGGACCAGCGCAGTGTTCAGTCGTTTTCAGGTCATTCACATGTCTGACAAGGCGGCTCCCTGATCGAGCACGTTTTCAAGAGAAAAGACCCGCGAGTGCATGGAACGTGGGTCTTTCCTTTTGACTGACTTGTCCATGTGTAACGCCGCTTACGCTGTGACTTTCAGCGGCTTTGCTAGCGACTTGAGCGGACGAGGCGAGATGATGTCCTGTGCTTCAATGACATACTCCACACCAGCGTGATTATGCTCGGGCAGATCGTACAGAAGAGCAAGCATTGTCTCTTCCATGACACTGCGCAACGCACGAGCACCGGTCTTGCGCTTCTTGGCCTCTTCAGCAACCGCTTCGAGTGCGTCTTTGGTAAAGCGAAGCTTTGCGCCTTCCATCTCAAAGAAGTACTCGTACTGACGAACGAGCGCGTTCTTCGGCTCTGTCAGAATGCGCACAAGCGCTGGTGTGTCCATTGGCGAGAGCGGCGCAACAATCGGCAGACGCCCGACAAGTTCCGGGATCATGCCGTACTCGGTCACATCCTCAGGTGTTGCCTGAGCGAGCAAGGCTGCACGATCCTCCTCGTTGTTCGCTGCAGCATCCGTTGTGAACCCGATTCGACTCTTGCCAAGGCGACGACGGATGATGTCCTCAAGCCCGACAAAGGTGCCGCCACAGATAAACAGGATGTTCGACGTGTCCATCTGAATGTACTGCTGCTCGGGATGCTTGCGCCCACCCTGTGGCGGGACATTTGCCACAGTGCCCTCGAGCATCTTCAGAAGCGACTGCTGCACGCCCTCACCGGACACATCGCGCGTAATAGAGACATTGCCAGAAGACTTGCCAATCTTGTCGATCTCGTCCAGATAGATGATGCCGCGCTGGGCAGCATCGAGATCGTAATCAGCTGCCTGGAGCAGACGCAACAACAGATTCTCGACATCCTCACCAACGTACCCGGCTTCGGTGAGCGTGGTTGCATCACCGATGGCAAACGGTACCTTCAGCATCCGCGCCATTGATTTGGCGAGCAATGTCTTACCGCACCCGGTCGGTCCGATGATCAGAATATTCGACTTGTCGAGTTCGATCGTCTTGTCACCCGAATCAAGGTGCTGCAAACGCTTGTAGTGGGTATGCACAGCCACCGAGAGCGAACGCTTTGCGACATCCTGACCAATCACGTACTGATCAAGAAACTCCTTGATCTCGCGCGGCGAGGGGACACGATCGATACCCGCCCCCTTACCGATCTGTTTGCGCTCCTGATGGAAAATGTTCACGCATAGATCGGTGCAGTGATTACAGATGAAGACCTGACTCGGCCCCTCGACCATGGGACCAACCTCACGACTGGTCTTTCCACAGAACGAGCACGTGGTCACCCGACGACCGCGGAAGCCATCATCGCCCCCACTGCCGTTGCCGTTGTCACTCCCGTTTCCATCCTGCCTTGGCTTGGCCATCCGCCCTCCGGTCTTCTTTCACGCATACACAACCGAATCCGTCGCAAACATAGGCAGTCAGCCTTGAAGCGAACACTGGCGCAACAACAGCGCGTTGCAGACCAGCAGTACTGTATCGACATTCACATCCGTTCGCTCGACCAAAACCGGGCCAAGTGCTTTGCAAACAGGACAGTTGGACCCTCCGCAACACAAACCCAACCGCACACTCGGAAAAATCGCAACGTCGGATGTAACACAATGAGACGTTGCGCTTATCTGGACTAACTGTTTTCCACAACACTACGGAGGTCTCCGTAGTTTCAACGCGCTCTATTCACCGTTGACGGGTTGCGACGAAACACTCGTTCCCTTCATCTTTTCGAGCATGATCCCTCGAACATGTTGGTATTCCTCGTCCGTCATACTCTTGCGCATCTTGTGAAGTTCTGTCGCGAGATCGATCTTCTTGGAAGTTTTATCACTGAGCATCCATGAACGGAGTATCAGCACCAGCACTGTCAGAACGAACACCGCAACAATCGCCAGCCCAATCCAGGGAAGCATCTTTACAATCGAATCTGTACCTGCAGCGCCATCATTCATCGTTTGCTGTGCAAGCGAGATGTTGATACGTACCTGCATGTCAGCAACCTTCCGCGCACATTCAAGAATGAGCATACCACGGTATATGTCGGCTGATACCCCGGGGTTTCCTCGGGATTCTGGAAACAGAGACTAATACAGCCCGATGGCTCGTCGCAACGGCTCAATGAGATGGGGCACAGCACGCATCGTCACAATCTGCTCAGCCCTTCTCGCAAGCGTTGCTCCCAGCGTTGCAAGATCCTGCACACGAGACACAGAGCCGGTCTTTCTCGCCGTAATGTACACACTGATCGGCTCAAGCATCAGGGCATCAGGGCTCAGCCCGTTTGCTCGTGCGTTCCGGGTTTTCACCTCGAAATGCACCTCGATGTTGGTCTCATCACGAGTTATCAATCCGAAGGCAGGCTGAATATCGATCGCGAGTTCTGATGGCTCATTCATCAGTCCCGCCAAAGGCCCCTCTGCGAAGAACGCGTCACGCACAATCTCGTTGTGATTGCCCGGCGCAAGCAGGTCGAATCCAATCAGTAGCTCGACGTACTGCACGTCGAGCGGATTAATGCTGAGAAAGAACGGCGACAGTTCCAGTATCTGCTGATGGAACGTATACGCATCGATCATGCGATCGCAGTTCACGCATCCGCTGCGCACACTCTTGTCTCGCACAGCGATCCACTTCTGCTCGGGTGTGCCCGGAACGGACTCCAGTGCAAGCTCGTCCTGATACTGGCGAAGTTGATCCAGTTCCGGATGCTGCCGACGGAGTCGATCAAAGAGTTCGAGTACCGGCTGTCGCTCACGAGGGTTATCGAGTTTCAACTCGAGTTTTTGGTTCACGTAAAAATCGGAGCACACGCTCCTGAAGAGATCCGCGATTGCAGTTTGTTCGGTCGCCACGACTGAGTTTATCCCCTTCTACGCATGTGGGATGCAAGCCAGCCTGTCCATATTCCGCCTGCCAAGCCGATTTTGCTCCATCGGGCCTGGTTTCGTTGCCAAGCTCACACCTTCCATCGGCAAACCATGACTCCCACCGATTCTGGTTCATGTGGATAACTCGCTGCAACCGATAGTTGACTATTCATTCATGAATAGGAATAATAATGCTCTCATGACCAAAGCAGCCAGACATCACATGATCCGCCAACTGCTCACAAGCAGGACCGGCGAAATCACCAATCAGGACCAGTTGCAGCATGCGCTGGCTCTTGAGGGCGTGATCGTGGCACAACCGACCTTGTCACGCGACCTCCGCGAGATCGGCGTTCTAAAAGGCCCGAGAGGCTATCTGCTTCAATCCCAGCAGGATTCCACCTCAAGCCGCAAACACCAGACTGTGACACAACCTCTGAAGACCCAGCAACTTCCTCATGCCTTGCAAAGATCTGTCAGGACGTATGTCACGCAGATCGATCAGGGTGAGTCGCTCGTCGTTGTCAGAACAACACCAGCTGCTGCCCAGACCGTCGCGTCGGACTTTGACCATGCTCAGCTCGACGGCATCATCGGCACCGTTGCGGGCGACGACACTATCTTCCTCGCCTGCCGATCAACTCCTGACGCAACACGAGTGCGAACAACGCTCGCAAGTGCGGTTGGTATGACCAGCCCCTCGCGAGCAACCGCAACTGCGTAGAACGACCACGATTCTTCCATATTCATATTGTTTGTCTCTATTCTCTCGCACTCGCCCATCCATCAGATTAGGAATCATTGCTTCATGTCCATTCGCTGTGCCATCGTTGGTGCAACCGGATACACGGGTGCCGAACTCGTCGATATCCTGCTGCGCCATCCACAGGCAACGCTCGCGGGTGTGTTCGGATCGGACACAAATACTACATCAACGCGAACAATGGACAGTGAGTTCCCGCGATTCCGCAATCAATGCTCACTATCGGTTGAGCCGTTCTCGGTTGACGCGCTGAAATCTCTGCATGTCGATGCGGTGTTTCTGTGCACGCCACACGAAGCAAGCGCAGATATTGTCCCCCAGTTGCTCGCAGAAGGTCTGAAGGTATTGGATCTCTCTGGCGCATATCGGCTGTCCGACACAGCGCTCTATCCGACCTACTACAGCTTCACGCACACCCATCCGGATGTGCTGAAAAACGCTGTGTACGGGATGGTGGAGATCAATCGTGATACCATCAAGAACGCAGATATTGTCGCGGTGCCTGGGTGCTATCCGACATCGGTGATTCTCCCAGTCAGACCGCTCGCTGACGCTGGGGCAATAGACGCAAGCGCACCGGTCATCGTCGATGCAATCTCCGGTATCTCCGGTGCTGGTCGCGGCGCGAAAGTTGCGAATCTGTTCTGTGAGGTGTCCGCTGGCGCGTACAACGTGCTCAAGCATCGGCACCAGCCCGAGATGCGCGAGCACGCAAAGTGCAACATCCTTTTCATACCCCACATAGGGCCGTACGACCGCGGGATCGTCAGCACGATCCACGTGCAACTTGCAGCAGGGTGGAACGAAAACAAGGTGCGCACTGTGCTCATGGAGAAGTACGCAAACGAGCCGTGGGTCCGCCTGCTCACGCCGGGAACATATCCGCGCGTGAATGACGTCGCGCGGACAAACTACTGCGACATCGCAACAACCAGTGACGGGTCGCATCTTGTCATCTGCAGCGCCATCGACAACTTGCTCAAGGGCGCATCAGGGCAGGCAGTGCAGTGCATGAACGTGCGTTTCGGGTTCGATGAATCGGCAGGTTTGATCGGGGGTGCTGCGTGACACAGCCGATCGTTGTAAAAATCTCCGGCACTCCCATCGAGCATGTTGAAGCGCAGACTGAACTCTGGGCTGCGCTCGTGTCGCTTGCAAAGCAGTCTGAGCACGGGCTCATACTCGTCCACGGCGGGGGCAAGATCGTCGATCAGCGTCTCGCGCAGATGGGGCTCGCGTCCCAGCGCCGTCAGGGCCTGCGCGTCACGCCAATCGAACATCTTCCGTGTGTCGTCGGCGCGCTCGCTGGCGAAGTGAATCTCGCACTCGTTGGTGCGCTCAACATCGCAAAAGGTAAGAACCCTCGCGCGATCGGACTCACGCTCGCTGACGCGAACATGACACAGGTCGAAATCGACACACCCGACGGCATTGACATTGGTCGCGTTGGCAGGGTGACACACACCGACCCCGCCCTGCTGCTTTCGCTCACACAGGCTGGGTTTGTGCCGGTTGTTTCCAGCATTGGACTTGGTGCAGACGGCATCGCGCTCAATGTCAACGCGGACGATGCAGCACTCGCCATTGCACTCGCGGTGCGGGCAAGCCTGCTCGTGTATCTCACCGATCAGCCGGGCGTGCTCGATCAGCACAAGCAGCCGATCGCATCGCTCACGATGCAGGACGTCGAGGACAACATCGCCAGCGGTGTCATCACCGACGGCATGATCCCCAAGGCACGCGCGTGTGCGCAGGCTGCCGACACACTCAACACCCATGTTGTCGTGACATCATGGAAAACGCCGAAACACCTCGCAAGCCCGGATGCAATCCGCACCTCGGGCACCGCGTTCATCCCGGACACATCCGCTCGCACGGAAGCTGGCATCGCACTCACGCACGGAAAGGACATCCAATGACACAGGCAACAGTCGCACACAAGTCGCAGGCATCACAGATTCCTGCACTCTCAACAAAGCATCTGCTCTCGATTGGAAATCTGAGCGCCACAGAGCTTCAGCAGATTATCTTGCTTGCGCGTGCGAACAAGGAGGATCCGTCGATCCTTGCTGGTTCACTTGCGGGCACAAGCACAATCATGCTGTTCGAGAAGGCGTCGCTGCGCACGCGCGTCAGTTTCGAGGTCGGCATCACCAAGCTCGGTGGGCACGCCATGTACTTCGATCACTCGAAGGAGCCGATCGGCAAGCGCGAGCCTGTCAAGGACTACGCGCTCAATCTGGAACGCTGGGTGGACTGCGTGATCGCGCGTGTGAACAACCACGAGACACTGGCAGGACTTGCACACTACGGCAGCGTCCCCGTTGTCAACGCGCTCTGCGATGTCGAGCATCCGTGCCAGGCGATCGCAGATCTGATGACACTGGAAGAACATCTCGGCGATCTGCACGGTGCAAAGCTCGCGTACATCGGCGACGGCAACAACGTCTGCCACTCGCTGATCCTCGCGTGCGCCAAACTCGGTGTCCACATGACTGTCATCACGCCCGTTGGGTTTGAGCCGCAGTTCGAGATCGTTCGCGCATCACAGCCAGACGCGCTTGTGTCGGGCGCGACGCTGAAGATCACCAACGACGTGCGCGCGATCGAGTCCCACGACGCGGTGTACACCGACAAGTGGGTGTCGATGGGCCAAGACCATCAGCAAGCGCTTCGCGACGGCGCTTTCGATGAGTATCAGGTCTCATCGGAACTCATGCAGCTCGCCTCCAAGGGTGGTCGCAACGCACTGTTCATGCATTGCCTCCCGGCTGTCCGCGGCGAGGAAGTGACAGCAGATGTCATCGACGGCAGGCACTCCATCGTGTATGACCAGGCGGAGAACCGCATGCACGCGCAGATGGCTCTGCTCGCAGCCCTCATACCATCAAAGGCGGGTACCACACCCGCCGGACATCGGTCACACGTCAGCGCGACGTAACACTGCAATCGTTTCCCAGCTTTGACGAAGAACATTCAATCGCACGATTCAATCGGAGAGAGATCAATGCCACAACGTGTTGTGCTTGCATATTCAGGGGGACTTGACACATCGGCCATCATCCCGTGGCTGCGCGAGAACATGGACTGTGAGGTCATTGCGCTGGTTGCTGACGTCGGTCAGGGCGACGACGAGCTTGTCGGCATCGAGGAAAAAGCGATGCAGACCGGCGCGTCCGCGTGCTATATCGCCGATCTCAAACGCGAGTACGCCGAGCAGTACGTCTTCCCGACACTCACAACCGGTGGCGTGTACGAGGGCCGGTATCTTCTCGGCACTGCAACTGCCCGCCCCATCATCGCAAAGGCACAGGTCGATTGCGCACGCAAGGTTGGTGCGGATGCAGTCGCGCACGGATGCACTGGCAAGGGCAACGACCAGGTGCGCTTTGAGAGCGCGTTCGCAGCACTCGCGCCAGATCTTGATGTGATCGCGCCGTGGCGCATGTGGGATCTGGAGTCGCGCGAGGATCTGCTCAACTATCTCGCCGAGCGCAACATCCCGTGCACTGCGTCGGCAACCAAGATCTACAGCCGCGACCGCAATCTCTGGCACATCTCGCACGAGGGTGGTGCTATTGAAAACCCGTGGAACGCTCCGCCGAACGACGTGTGGATGCTCACCGTTGATCCGAAGGACGCGCCCGATCAGCACGAGGACATCACGATCGACTTTGTCTCAGGCATCCCTGTGGCTATCAACGGCACAGAGATGGCGGGTGACAAACTCATCTTGGCTTTAAATAAAGTCGGCGGCAGGCACGGTGTCGGTCGTGTCGACATCATCGAGAACAGGCGGGTCGGCATGAAGAGTCGCGGGCTCTACGAGACTCCCGGCGGCACCATCATTCTCGAAGCCCTTCGCTCGCTCGAAGAACTCGTCGTCGATCGCGAGTCGCTCCGCTATCGCGAGCACCTCGGTCTGACGTTCGCCGATCTTGTCTATGACGGCAAGTGGTTCTCGCCGTTGCGTGAATCTCTCCTCGCGTGCGCACAGCGCATCGTGCGTGATGTCACCGGGCGTGTGGTTGTCCGCCTGTACAAGGGAACCGCAACGAGTGTGCAGCGACAGAGTGACTTTGCGCTCTACTCCGAGGAGTTCGCGACGTTTGGCGCCAGCGAGTTCTACGACCACAAGCACGCTGAGGGATTCATCCGTCTGCACTCACTCCCCGAACGCATCGCAGCAATGCGCTCGCAACTGCACGAGGCAAGCGCAACACGATGACCGACGCGAAGCACTCCATGTGGGGCGGCAGGTTCGCGCACGGACCCGATGCGCTGTTCTCCGCGCTCAACAACTCGCTCCCGGTTGACTGGCGACTCGTCCACGAGGACATCACCGGCTCGATCGCATGGGCAGGTGCGCTCTCGCGCGCAGATGTGCTCTCGCACGACGAGTGTAAAAAAATCACGCGCGCCCTTCAGCAGCTAAAGCAAACCGTCTCGCCGGACTCCTTCCCAACCGAGAACGCTGACGCGGAAGATGTGCACACATGGGTTGAGCTGCAGCTCATCAAGTCGCTCGGCGATCTCGGGAAAAAGCTGCATACTGGTCGTAGCCGCAACGATCAGGTTGTCACCGACTTTCGCTTATGGACGCGTAGCGCAATCGATCAACTTGCAACACAAACCTGCTCACTCCGTCACGCGCTCGCAACTGTCGCCAAGCGCGAGGCAGACACCGTGTTCCCCGGGTACACGCATCTGCAACGCGCCCAGCCGATCACGTTTGGACACTGGGCTCTCGCGTACGAATCTATGTTCTCGCGTGATTGCGACCGGCTCGTTGATGCCAGAAAACGGGTCAACGTGTGTCCGCTCGGCTCAGCAGCACTCGCGGGCACCACGTTCCCGATTGATCGGGAACAACTCGCTGCCGATCTTGAGTTCGAAAAACCGACATCGAACAGTCTTGATGCGGTCAGCGATCGCGACTTCGTGCTCGAAACGCTCTCCGCGATGGAACTGATCGCGCTGCATCTCTCGCGCATGGCCGAGGATCTGATCATCTATTCGTCGCAGGAGTTTGGACTTATCGAGATGGACGACCGCGTCACCAGCGGATCATCCATCATGCCACAGAAGAAGAACCCCGACGCGATGGAACTCGTCCGCGCGTGCGCTGGCAGGATCATGGGATTGCGCATGTCGCTCGCAACCGCAATCAAGGGCCTGCCCCTTGCATACAACAAGGACCTGCAGGACGACAAACGTACACTCTTTGATGCGTTCGATCACATTACGTTGTGTGTCTCTCTGTCAGCACTGACGATCGCAACACTGACAGTCAATCACGACCGCGCTGCGACAGCCGCTATCGGTGGATTCGCAAACGCAACAGAACTCGCCGACGCGCTCGTCGGCGCGGGTGTTCCATTCCGCACCGCGCACGACCAGGTCGGCGCGCTCGTTCGTGCGTGTATTGATCGCAACACAGCCATCGAGCATCTCCCGCTCGAGGAGATGAGACAGTGGTGTCCGCAGTCACCTTCCAATATCCACGAACTTCTCACTGGTTCGGCCGCGGTCAGCCGAAGAGATATTGTTGGCGCAACCGCACCACATCGCGTCCTCGCGGCAGCACAGCACGTGCTTGCTACACTCAACCGAACTTCCGACACCGCATGACCCCCAACGTCACATCCTCGGCAGCGGTTCTCTCCACGCAGGAGAGCGAAGTTGCGATGCGCGCCGTAGAAGTGCAACCCAAACCAATCGTTCGCCGCGTCATTGCAAGAACAGCCCATGTAGAGGATGCAGATCAAATTGCTGCGCTGCTCAGCCTGTGGGCGCAGCAGGGTCTGACGATCGCCCGCAGCGCAGACACCGTCCGCCTGTGCATCGGCGAGTTTGTGGTTGCTGCATACGAGGACGACGATGCAGCAATCCTCGCATGCGGCGCACTTGTCGCGCACTCACCCGAGATCGGCGAGATCCGGTCCGTTGCAAGCGCAGAAGCCGCAAAGGGGACGGGCGCAGGATCAGAAGTCGTACGTTTTCTCATTGAGGAAGCAGAGTCCATCCGCATGGACACACTCGTGCTATTGACGAAAGTCCCCGGATTCTTCGCACGATTCGGATTCCACGAGATCTCGCCGCTGGCGCTTCCGGAAGACTTCGTCCGCGACCAGATCAACGCGCGCGGACGCACGTTCAAGGATCGCATCGTCATGCGTCTTCAGCTTGCGATGAGTTGATCGGGATCAATCCACGAACCAGCAGCATTCACCCGCTCAACCACATCAAATGTGCGGAATGTGCGCATCAGTTGCATAATGTCGTCCGGGAGCGGCGCAACGAACTTCGTGCGTTCCTGCGCAATCGGATGCATGAACCCGAGCAGTGCAGCATGCAGAGCCTGCCGTGAGAACGTGTCATCTTTTCCGAACGCAAACGCGCGTCCGCCATACATGTCATCGCCGACAATTGGCCATCCAAGATGTGACAGATGCACGCGGATCTGGTGCGTCCGTCCCGTACGAAGTTCGAGTTCGACCAGCGAGAACCACTGATCGTCCACCGCACGCGAGTGTGATCGGTACCGCTCAAGCACACGACAAATGGTGACCGCGTTCTTTCCGAGTTCGTCGTGGCGGACCACCTGCTTCTCGCGATATCCCTTCTGCTTTGAAGGATGCGGACCGATTGGAAACTCGATCACGTCGACATCCGGCTCGACACGCCCCTGCACAAACGCGACATACCTCTTGTCGACCTGACGATGCTCGAACTGATGCCCGAGTTTCCAGTGCGTCTCGTCATGCTTTGCAAAGACGATACATCCTGTCGTGTCTCGATCGAGCCGGTGCACCACGCCCGGCCGTGCAAACTCATCGCCGACAGTCGACAGCGCACCGCCGGTCTGCGATCGATGCAGGAAGTGGTACGCGAGCGCGTTGGTCATCGTGCCGGTGTTTTCTGATCGCGCAGGATGCACGATGATGTCTGCCTGCTTGTTGAGCACGATCAGATGCTCGTCCTCATAAAGCACATCAAGCGGGATGTCTTCGGGTGTCGTGCCACGATCGGGCGGCGGCGGGACGACGACCTCCACGACATCGCCAGCGCGCAGCTTGGTCGACGGCTTGCACGCCTGAGTGTTGACCAGCACGCCACCGTCCTCGATCAGCTTCTGCAGCTTGCTTCGACTGAGAAAGTCGATGCGGGTTGTCAGATATCGATCGAGCCGCTGTTCCTTCAGATCGCGCTGCAACTCGAAACGCACGCGACGCAGTTCGGCATCATCACCCTCATCCGAATCCGATGTTGCAATGCGCTGGCGCAGCGCAGCTTCATCGATCTTGCCGCCCGGCTTGATCAGCGACGGCAAGTCCTGCGGATCTGACGCATCTGATAACCCCATTTACTGTCCGGCGGGTGGCTCGCTGGATGGAGGAACTGTTGGATCCGGTGAGAATGGCGTTGTCAAACCCGGTATTGAGAGCGGATCTTCCGGTGTTTCCTGCTCCATCCCTGGCAAGAGCGGACCAGTCAGCCCCGGGTCAAATGTTGGAAGCTGACTCGGCTGATTCAGTTCGGGGATCACACTCTCAGGCTCAACAATCGGCGGCACAGGAAGTTCGGATTTGGCATACAGTGTGGGAAGCGTGCTCAGGGTTTCCAGCTCATCGATTCGTTTCTGTGCAGACGCAGCGTACTCGGCAAACCCATACTGCTCAGCCTGTTGCTTGAGTTGCTCAAGCGTCTGCTTTGCCGAGTCCAGTTCACCAGCTGTTTCTGCAACAGATGCGATACCAAATAATGCACCAGCGTGCAGCACAAACTTGTCCTCGTTTCCAGCGGTGCTGTCAACAACCTGCTGATACAGAGAGCGTGCCTGGCGCAGAAAATCCACTCGCTGCTCGTCGGTGATCAACTGTTCCGGATCCTTTGGCGTGCCGTCACGGTTGAGCGCACTCTCACTCTCAAGCTGTTGCAGAGCCATCTGGTACATCATCAGCGACTGCTGATCACGAAGCTGTATCGAATCAATATCAACGATGTTGACATAGAGTTGTGTGCCGGTGATCACGCTGCGCAGATACAGATCTGCAGCTTGCAACTTGGCGAGTTCACCAACCGATCGCGTACCCATCCGTGCGTCACCGATTTCGGTCAGTGTGTCGGGGCTGGGATTACTGCCCATTGCTGCGGATTCAAACTCCATAAACGCCGCATCAACACGAGCCGCTTTCTGGCGTTCAAGAAACTGATAGGCGTAGACAATCCCGAGCGCGGCAGCGCCCAGCATAAGGAACCATCCACCCCAGCGCTGGATGAAATCAACAAACTCCTTGTTGATCTTCGAGTCTTCAAGACCCGCACCTTCTTTGATCCCGGTCAGGGGTTTGTTGTTCGTGCTCATCGTGTGATTCCAGACTCCGATCTGCCCAGCCAGCCCCAATCCCAGAAACCGAAGACATGCTCCAGTGGGACTGGGATGGTATGAAACCCAGCAGCGGGTTCCCACCCGACCACCGAAATTCGGTCAACAGCCCTGCTTTTCTCTTGGATCGGCCAGTCCCAGCGAGTCCCAGAAGCACCATGGCAGCGGCGAGTTGATTGCCTCATCCGGCACAAGTGTCCTTCTCACAAGATGTGCAAGCTCATCAATGCCTGTACGCGTGTGTGCACTGGTGACACAATGGGTGCTGCTCACGTCTGTTCCACCCATATCACACTTTGTCAATACACGAAGAACCGGAGTCGTCCCTTCCGCGATTGGATTGCAAAGAAACGGTGCTTTGCCATCCGAGCATGAGATCACTAGTTCAGCACTCGCCAGCAGCGCCTTCGCACGCGCCTGAGCCTGCAGCTGTATTGCCCGCTCAGGATCATCGCTCGTCACCACCTCATCAAGTCCGGGGCAGTCTACCAGATCGACCACCAGTCCATCCATCTCCACTCTCACGCTCACCATGTCACGCGTCGTCCCAGGCATGTCAAATGCAATCGCAACCTCACGCCCGGCAATTGCGTTGACCAGCGAACTTTTTCCGACGTTTGGGAATCCGATCACTGCGACCGTCGGCACTCGCAGCAAACGATGCAGCGCAGCCGGTGCAGTCGGCTTATGCTCGTGTGCGTTCTGCCATCGTGCAGGCTGATCGAGAAGCAGCGGCACCGCGCGCAAGCTCTGTGCAACACCGAGCGCCCAGAGCACGCACGCTTCAACTGGATTCTCAGCTTCAGCAAACGCGTCGGATGTACTCGACTCTGATTGATGCACACCAGCGCCAAGTAGTTTCGATTCCATCGCGTGCGCACACGCCAGCCCGCCGTGGATCGAAACAATCAATAGATCCGGTGCTGGTCTCATGCAGAGCGCATCATCAACGCCTGCAATGGCTCGGAGTGCCACATGACCACATTCAACCTGCTGCATTTCCAGTGCATCACACGCGCCATTAACATCGCCATGCAGCTCATACACCATCAGAGCCGCATCACGGCTAATCTGAGTCGCGCGTGACCACGTTGCAGGGCTTGTCATCCAGCGATATCCGCATGCTGGACCGCTCGGCAGAACGCGTCGATCAGTTCGTGATCCTTCTCGCCTCGAGTACGCTCAACACCCGCCGAAACTTCCACCGCATAAGGCCGCACAGCACAAACCGCGGGTGCAACATTCTCTGGCGCAAGATCGCCCGACAGAATCACTGGTGTCCGCACATCTGCAATGATCTTCGCAAGCGTGTCCCAGTCAAATGCTGTATCTCCAACATGCCATAGCCCGTCCAGCACGATCGCTTCGATACTGTCGATACCATCAGCATGAGCCAGATCCTTGGCAATTGTGGCTGTGTCGAACTTTACTGCTTTGAACACCGGCTCACATTGACGTACAAGTTGATCCGGCTCGTTTCCTGCAAGCAATGTGTGCGTCGTTGGACACGTTTCCTCGATATCCATGAACATTTCGAGTGATGGATTCTGAAGTACAGCCATACTCGACACGCAGGGCGGAAGCAACTGCATCACTTCGGCGGCTTCTGCTGGCTCGATGAATCGCGAGGATTTTCTGACAAACATAAATCCAACGGCATCCGCGCCAGCGTCAACAGCCCACTGGGCAGACTCCGCTGTACGAATACCACCGATGATTATACGAGTTCGTGCCATAAGAGGGTGAAATCCGAATGTGCGTGTTATTTCGTCAGCAGATCAAGATCGGCTTGTACTGCCTCTCGTTCGGGGCCTGAATGCAGTTGTGTCACAAGCTTTTCGAGCAGTCCCCGCGCTTCATCTCGCTTTCCGAGGTGGTTCATGTACAATCGAGCGAGCAGATGCATCGCAGCCGGCGCTTCACGATCCGTCGAAAACCGATCGATAAACCGATCGTATGCAACAGCCGCTGTTACATAATCCCCAGACACAAACATGTGGTTTGCAAGATCGTACTGGTGCTGCCTGCTAAGCGTCGAGGCCGACGGCGACTTCGGATGATCACTCACAAGACGCTTGTATGCAACCACCGCGTCATCCATGTTTCCCTCGGCAATCAGCGCAGCCACTCTGGAGCGTTCCTCAGAGAGTGCCTTCTCCTTCGCGCTTGTGTTATCATGATCCCGCTTGATTTCCTTTTCTGATCGGTATGCCCCTTGGGGAGAAAACCGCGGGTTCGTCATTGCCTCGCGAATCTCACGCCGTTTCTTTGCCTGCTTGAACACTGTCAGAAGATCATACGGCTCACGCTGAAGTATCCTTGTCGCGAGAAGGAGGAAGGACACTCCTATCCCAAAGAGATAACCCACGATGTGCGCAGCGTTTGCAACATTATCGTTGTAATCGAGTGCAAGAAAATCCCGTGCAATGGAGAATAGCACAAGCCACCATGCCGGCACCTGCATCATATAGATAATGAAGATAACGTGCATGCGTGTCAGTGGAAACAGCACAAGGAACGCGCCTGTCACTGCAGCAACCGCGCCGGAAGCGCCCACTGCAGGTGCATCGCTCGCGATTGCGTGACCGATGCCTGATGCGATCGCGCCCGCGAAGTAAAACGCACTGAAGCCGATGCGCCCGAACCGATCCTCAACGTTCGGTCCGAACGCGAGTAGAAAGATCATGTTCCCAATGACATGCCACCAGCCAACGTGAAGAAACGCGGACGTGACAAATGTGTACCACGCTTTCCCGGTCACATCGAGTTGTCCCCATTGATAGATCGCCTCGACCCGATCCGCGTCACGGGTACCGAGCAGTTCCATACAGACGTGAATCACCAGATTGATCGCGATAAGCGCGTACACAACCTGCGTGGGGCGGCGGAGGGGACGATCTGACTTCAGTGGAAGGAACACAGCCAATCCTACCAGCCAGCCGACACCCGGCGAGGGGATTTGGAAAGAGAATGACCACGCCAAAACTGCGCTCTATAGTCTGTGCAAGGGATTGATCTCATGGCATGATTCGATTTGCACGATCCCTTTCTCGGCACGCAACCTGAATCCGCGAGCCAGCCGGTTTTCCTGCTGGGTGTGGTGGTCCCGGACGGCGATAATCCCCCGGAAACGACGAATACAGAGGATTTTCAATGACGACAGCAACGTTCCCCAAGGGTCTTGAAGGCGTGGTCGCCGCAGAAACCGAGATGTCATACATCGACGGCCAGGCTGGTATCCTCGAGTACGTCGGCATCCCCATCGGCGAGCTCTCATCCAACAGCACCTTCGAGGAGACCGTCTTCCTGCTCTGGAACAAACGGTTGCCGAACCAGGCCGAGCTCGACGCGATTTCCAGCAAAATTAACTCCCTCGCAGAAATCCCGCAGGGCATTGTCGACGCGATCAAGGCAACCCCCAAGACCGCAGAGCCCATGCACGTGCTCCGCACCATGGTTTCCATGCTCGCGATGTACGACCCGTCACCCAACGAGAACGACCTTGATGCTGCCCGCGAGAAGAGCGTCCGCATTCTGGCTCAGGCTCCCACCATCGTCGCGTACTTCGACCGCCATCGCCGCGGGCTCGACTTTGTCGCTCCGAAGCAGGGTGTCTCGTTCGCGTACAACTTCCTGTGGATGCTCAACGGTGCTGAGCCGACCGACGCGATGATCAGCGCGTTCGACAAGTGCATGATCCTGCACGCAGATCACGGCCTGAATAACTCCACGTTCACCGCACGTGTCGTCATCTCGACCCTGTCGGATGTGTACTCCGCAATGAGTGCTGCGATCGGCTCGCTCCGCGGCCCATTGCACGGCGGTGCCAATGAGGGTGTCATGAAGATGCTCAACCTCATCCCGACCGTTGACGATGCCGAATCGTTCATCATGGAACGCATCGCCAACAAGGACAAGATCATGGGATTCGGGCACCGCGTCTACAAGACGAAGGACCCTCGCGCGAAGGACCTGCAGGGTCTCGCCAAGCAGCTTGCTGAGGACACCGGTAATCAGGATCTCTACGCCAAGAGCAGCACCATCGAGCGCGTCATGGAACGCGAACTCGGCGCCAAGGGCATCTACCCCAACGTCGATTTCTACAGCGCGACAACGTACCACTGCATCGGGCTCAAGCTTGATCTGTTCACGCCGATGTTCGCGCTCTCGCGCATCGCTGGCTGGGCAGGGCACGTGCTCGAACAGCTCGACGGTAACCGCCTGTACCGCCCGACAACGCAGTACGTTGGCCCGCACGACGCACCGTATATCCCGATGAGCCAGCGGTAACCATCGACAGACACTTACGGCTTGTACGATTCAAAGACTCGCAGTGTGTTGAACGCTGCGAGTTGTTCTTGTGTCAGAGCCTGATAATCGAGACGCTCCGGCTTGCCCGGTTCAAGCAACAGAACAAATCCTGTCATACTGCTTTCAAGCTTCCCTTTAATTGCAAACCCATTTTGCTCAACCGAGGGGTGGCTCCGACTGACTCGATACCCCTTCACACTCGGTGAAATATGAAGTTCCTCGTTTGGAGGCAAATGGTCAAAGCGGAATGTTCCATCCGGTGGTAGTTGATAAATTTGCGAATCCCAGTTGTCCGGTCTGGTGGCAAAGATTGTCATTCCCTCGGGAATCGGATTGCCATCTGAAAGCACAACACGACCTTCGATGGAGACACCTTTGGTTGGCACAAGGTCCCCAAGCTCAACATCAGTATCTTCGTTATCGAGAAAAACCTCGAAGCGCGGGGTGTAACCTCGTCCATCCAGTGAATCAGTGTGTGCAACCAGCCAGTATCGTTCACTTGTGGGATTCTTTTCGATAACCGGCACAACCTCGCCTTGCGTATTGATTGTCTGCCGACGAGCAACATGGTTGCGCTCATCCGTCGGAAACGCGGGGATATTTGGTATCTCGAATCTGCCACGATTGTCCGCTGCATACTCGAACTTCCCGATAAACGTGTCAATCATCCGGCTCTGCTGTGCAAGCACCAACTGCACACCGGGAATCGGAGTTCCTGACTCATCCACAACACGCCCGCGAATCGTGACACCCATCCGAAGCACATAGTCATCCTCGATCTCCCCAACTGCTGCGTTCTTTACATACAGCGGCGCAAGCGTCGGCGCGGTAATAATGAAACTTGCTGCCTTGCATCGCCTGCCGAGCACCATCAGAAACGTACCGTCCTCGCGTGTGTAAGCGATGTCCTCGCCTCCACTGCTGCTGCTCCCGGTTGTTCTTCCGTCTGGCTCTTTCCAGAAGAACATCCGGGGTGATATCTCAGCACCAGCGACCGGACGGCCCGCCTCATCGACCACACGCCCCTTCAGAACAACGAACGGATCTGCGGGGAGCAGCCCGCGCTTTGTTACCTTCACCTGCCCGGCAAACTCAAGCGGATCAAACCGCTTTGTTTCCATTGGAACATACCCGTCAGCGGAGACCATCACAGAGAACAGCAGCCCATCCTCAATGTCGTGAAACGTGAACACACCGTTCGGACCGGTCTGCACGGTCCTGCCACAATCGCGATAGCACCCCGGGCAGTACTGCGAGTAGCCGGTGCGCGGCCCAGCTTTCCACAGTGTGACGTGCGCACCTTCCACAGGCATGCCGCTCTCATTTACTATCTGCCCACCAAGTGTCACCCCTGTTTCGATTCCAGCAGTTTCACCTGATTCCTGCTGAGCACGAACAGGAACACACGAAGAAAACAGGAGGAGAAACACTATATGAAAACGCAATGAAGCAACTCGCACGCATCACCTCCCGGAACAAATCCACAAAGATGGATTGATCCCAAAACGATACACACGAACTTCAGAGTCGACGCAAATATCTCTAATAGCAGTGTTGCGTGAATGTCACGCATGTTGAAGGACAAAGAATATCAATCAAACTACGAACAGACTGGTGAATCATCAGATTCTGTTCCTGCTTTCTTCACCAGCACCATCAATAGCGACAGATCCGCCGGAGTCATGCCCTCAAGACGCGATGCCTGCCCGTAGGTTTGTGGCTTGAAACGCTCGAGTGCCTGGCGTGTCTCATTTCGCAGTGCCCGCATCTCTGCAAAGTTCAGATTCGATGGTATACGACGCGTTTCCATCTCGTGCTGACGCTTGATCTCTGCATGCTGGCGCACGATATAGCTGGAGTATGTTGCTTCCGCAAGGATCGTGTCGAGAATGCTCGTATCAAAGGATTCTGTCAGATGCGCACGTAATGTCTCGATTGATGCGTGCTCCGGCTGGCGCAGCAAACGCTCAAGGTGAACCTCCCCAATCCTGATGCTCGCCATCAGCTTGCGAACTTGCGCAAGATTGTGCTGTCGTTGGGTAAACGATCTAAGCCGCTGCGCACCGAGTTGTGTCCCCAAGAGCAGCCCAAGCGCATCCGCTCTTGGGGTCAGGCGATCGGCGCTGTTGTCCGAGCGCAGCAGCAGGCGATGCTCCGCGCGGCTCGTAAACATGCGGTACGGCTCCGTCGGCGTACGCGTCACGAGATCATCCATCAGCACACCGATGTACGCCTCGTCGCGACCGAGCGTGAACCGCACATCCTCCCATATCTGCTGCGATTCATCGTGCAGCGACCACAGCGCCGCGTTGACACCTGCGACCAGACCCTGCGCAGCAGCTTCTTCATATCCACTTGTGCCGTTGATCTGCCCGGCAAGAAAGAACCCAGCAACTGATCGCGTCATGCCGGTTGTGTCGATCTGGTGCGGGCGCACCATGTCGTACTCCACCGCGTACCCGTATCGGTAGATCTCAGCCTTCTCGCATCCGGGCATCCCGCGCACGATCGCGTCCTGCACGTCGGCTGGCGTGCTCGTCGCGATCCCGTTGCAGTACACGATCTCGTCGCGTAATGACTCCGGCTCAAGGAACACGCCGTGCGATTCGCGATCGGCAAATCGCACTACCTTGTCCTCAATGCTGGGGCAGTATCTCGGTCCAACCGACTCGATCTGCCCGGAGAACATCGGCGCACGATGCAGGTTTGCCCGGATCGTGTCGTGCGCAGCTGCACTCGTCCGCGTCTGCCGGCACTCAACCTGCTGCAGGAATGGAAACGATCGCATCGCAAGATCGCCAACAGACCAGCTGCATTCACTTCCGACGCGCGTCAGATCGCTGAACGGCTTGGGCTCGACATCGCCGGGTTGCGCAACAAGTGATTCCCAGTCGATCGACGATCGCAGCAGTCTCGGCGGCGTGCCTGTCTTCAGTCTACCGAGTTCAAACCCGAGCCGTTCGAGTTCTCTTGAGATACCGGTTGCCGCCTTTTCACCAAACCGGCCTCCCGGCGTTCGCGTCTCGCCGGTGTGCATGAGTCCGCGCATAAACGTGCCGGTCGTCAGGACCACAGCATCTGCGCGCAATGTTCGATGTACGCCATCAGCACCCGCGATCTCCACGCCGACAATCCGATGTGGCACATCACTGGTTGTGTCTTCTGTCAGGAGTGTCTCGACGCTCCCAGCGATCACGTCGATCTCGGGTCGTGATGCGATGAGATGCTGCACGGCTTCCGCGTAGGCATGGCGGTCGCATTGCGCACGTGGCCCGCGCACCGCAAGCCCCTTCGACGCGTTGAGCACCTTGAACTGGATCCCTGAGATATCAGCAGCGAGCCCCATGAGCCCGCCAAGCGCATCGACCTCGCGCACGATCTGCCCCTTAGCGAGTCCGCCGATCGCAGGATTACACGACATCACACCGATCTTGCTGGGATCAAGTGTGACCATCGCCACAGAGTGTGCCGCCTCGCGCTCGCCAAGCCTGCCGGCAAGCAGATTTGCAGCAGCCCACGCGGCTTCTGCTCCTGCGTGACCGCCACCTACCACAATGACCCGGTACGTCTGCATCAGCGAATCATAGATTCTTCATAAAAATCCACAAGTAGAAGGTCATTCGTGCATTGAAATCGCGGTTTTTTGCCGTTGAACTTGTCTGCCAATAATGATGCATCGCATTTGCACAAACGGAGGCCCGCCATGTCAGTACCACACCGCATCGCTTTCTCGATCACAACGCTCGTGCTGGGAACATCACTGGGGCTGGTCGCATTGACCGGCTGTGACGAATCGCTCGATCCCACAGATGCTGTCATCGACTCCCGCCAGTCAGGTCGCAACATCGCAAATGCGATGGATATGAAGTCGATCGCCGACGCGATCCGCATGTTCGAACTCAACTGCGAACGCCTGCCGACCAATGCCGAAGGTCTCAACGTACTGTTCTCAGAAGACGCGATTGATCAGTCCGAGCGCATCCGTGGGATGTGGTCGGGTCCTTATCTGACCAGTCGTGAAGCAATCATGGACACCTATGGCAACGAGATCGTCTACCAGCGCACGGGCGATCGTTCGTTTAAACTCATCTCACTCGGTATGGACAACGCACCAGGCGGTGTCGGAAAGAGCCAGGATATCGAACGCGAGGAGCATCTGTAAAGAAAAGAGCTCTGATCACTTCGCATTCGGATGCACAAACCCGCGCACCACAGTCAGCAGAAGAATACGAACATCGAACAAGGGCGACCAGTTGCGGATATAGAACAAGTCATACTGCAGGCGTTTCTTTAAGCTGGTGTTTCCACGCATTCCGTTGACCTGCGCCCATCCCGTCATACCAGCTTTGACGTGCTGACGGATCATGTACCCACGCCATGTATCGCGGAATCGATCGATCAACTCTGGTCGCTCGGGTCTCGGACCAACCAGTGACATCTGGCCCTTGAGCACGTTGAGCAACTGCGGGAGCTCGTCAAGACTCGTCTGACGGAGGATGCGTCCGATTCGCGTGATCCGTGGATCGTTGTCTTCTGTCCACTTGGGACCGTCGGGCTCATTTGTAACGCTATCCCCCGTGCACACCATCGTTCGGAACTTGTAAATCTTGAATGTTTCGCCGCCAAGGCTCACACGGCGCTGCTTGTAGATGATCTTGCCTGGGCTTGTCAGCTTGACCGCAATCGCAATCGCGAGCATCAATGGCGAGAACAGAATCAGGCACACGCACGATCCCACAATATCCATCGCACGCTTCACCGCCCCACCGACACCAGCCATGGGTGATTCGCGATAGCTTAATACCGGCATTCCATCGAGTTCGTGCATCGCCATTGACTGCGGAAGGTACCGTGGATTCACATCCGGCACGATGCGCACATCAACCGCGTACCGCTCCAGCTTCGACAGAATCATCGGCATGTGCGCCGCAGCCCTGTTGGGCAATGCAAGATATACAGCATCAACAGGGTGGTGCTTGAGCGTTATATCAAGATCCACAATTGACCCGCGGATCGGCTTGCCGCGGCATTCGGTACGTTCAGTATCTTCAATATGGCTGACGTAGTACGCGACGCGCAGACCCGTCCATGAGTTCTGTGCAATCGTTTCGCTGACAATCTGCCCAACCCGTCCTGTCCCGATGACCGCTACATGGCGCAGGTTCCGCCCTGATCTTCGCATTGCTCTGAGAAGAAACCGCAACAGTGTTCGATGCAGGAGAAGCCCCACCAGCAACAAAACCGCAAGCAGGAAAAGCTGGAAACGACCACCATCGAGTTCGTACTTGCCCAGAAAAACAGAGTTTGTTGTCTCTCGTGTCACGTTCCCGGCAAGATCCTGTCCAAGAGGGCCGCCGTTTGCAATCACGTCATTGCCAAGCGCCCACAGAATCACAATAACGCCGCACATCGCAACAACGACAGCCTTTGTGATGTTGACAGCTTCCGAGAGCAGTGATCTGTCACGCTGCGGTCTGTAGAGTCCGGCGCCGTACATGCACGCAAGCACAATGGGAACGACAAAGACCACTAAAGGCCCGCGAATGTAACTCTCCCAGTCGTGAGGCCAACGCGGCAGGTACCCCTCTACAGCATTCGAACGGGCCACCCATGCGAGTATCGCAATCAACGCAATCGCGCATGCATCAATCGCAACAAGCATCGAAACAAAGAGTTGGTGGCGTTGCTTGAGGATGGTGCGCTCCTCCTGTCAGCACATAAACCGCGCAGAGTTCAAATACGAACGGGTACACCGGACTCGGGTCAGCATCAGCTCTTCGCTTCATGCTCCGCATCTGACCGGGCATCAGCACCGCTCCAAGCCGAACCAGTCCGGGGTGGGGGTGACTGTTCACAAACACGCCGAAGGGTCTCAGCATCTGCTGCTGACATGATAGATCGGTCAGGAGCTACCAGCCTCACCAGCACGTACATGTCACCCGTTTTCCCATCAGGACTTTGAATCCCTCGACCTCTCAGCCGGAGGCGCATGCCTGATTGCGTACTTGGAGGCACAGTCAGGTCCACCATGCCTTCAAGGGTCGGTACGGACACCTTTGCCCCGAATACGGCCTCAGCGATAGTCAAAGGCAAATCAAGCACAATATCCAACGGGTTCCCATGTTCAGCATCGCGTCGGAACAAAGGGTGTGATGCACTGTGGATACGAATATGCACCTCACCAGCATCCTCATCTCGGATCCGAAGCGTCTGGCCTTCCGCAATGCCCGCCGGGATACGAACACGGAGTGTCTTTCGCCACATGGATCCATCATGCCTCGTGCCCGTGAGCACAATGGACTCTTTGCCGCCTTGCGCAACAGCCATGAACGGCACCTTGAGATCATGCGGCTCCTGTGCAGGCGCAGGCTGAGGTGGTGCCTGTCGACCAGACCAGCGATTGCGACTGGTCTGCTGTCCACGACCCGCCTTCGCAGCTCTTCGACCTCCAAAGATAGAGTTCAAAATCGAGCCGAGATCATCATCATCTGAGAAGAAACCCTCGAATCCTGCGCCAGGCCTCCCACCACCCGACGTTGACCAGGTAAAGTGGACGCTGCCATCAGCCGACTGTGCTCGACGACCGCCCTTGAGCGCATCAATCCCACCTCGGTCATATCGCTCACGCGCCTGATCATCGGAGAGCACCTCATACGCCGCCTGGATCTTTTTGAACTTTTCCTCGGCATCCGGCTCCTTGTTCAGATCAGGATGGTACTTTCGAGCAAGTGTGCGATACGCCTTGCGAATCTCATCCTTCGAAGCGGACCGGGTCACGCCAAGCACTGCATAAAGGTCATCGGTTGCCATTGGTTGAGATCGTAATCGCCGTAGTGCCGGTTTTCAGCAAACACGAACTTTCCGTCTCTATACTCGACGGCAAGCACCTGAAAGCCGAACGGATCCGCCTGATATGCATCTCTCGATCGAACCAAACGAGCACATCACCTTTGGCATCCGGTATCAGGATGAAAACGTTGTTGTTATCGAAAAACCCACCCGCCGGGTCACAGATCCCGGCCTTGGACACGATCGGGACACGATTCTCAACGGGTTGTTTCATCACTTCCCGCATCAACTCCAGCAACTCGGAAAAACACGGGACTTTGGGTTACTGCACAGGCTCGATCGTGAAACATCTGGGTTACTTGTCGTCGCCTTGTCAAAGGACGCATACGACGGTTTACGAGCCCAGTTTGAAGACCGCAAGATCGCCAAATATTACTGGGCTGTGTGCAGAGGCGTACCCAATACCCCCACTGGCATCATCAACCGTCCGATTCTTGAACAGGGCGGACAACAAAGGGGTTCAAAGCTCACAGCGGTTATCTCAAGCCAAGGACAACCAGCAGCAACCGCTTTTCGCGTTCTCACCAGTGCAAGCGACGTATCCATGATTGAAGCACGCCCGATCACGGGCAGATTGCATCAGATCAGAGTGCACATGAGCAGCATCAAGTGTCCAATCCTTGGCGACACGTTCTACGCGCCAAAGCCTGTTGCAGCAACTGCCCCTCGTGTAGCGCTCCACGCACACAGGCTTGTGTTCACGCATCCAGTGACACAGGAACCGATGGATGTGCGATCGCGGTTTCCTCGCGATCTTGTCAAACTGCTCAACCGGCTCGGACTCCAGCGTCCCGATCTGGATGGATCGGCTGCATCTTCAGCGCAACAAGATACGGCGGCAGATGATCCATGTTGAGTTAGAACCGTCCGCTTACACCGATCCGAAACTCGGGAGCCAATCCAAAGTTTTGATTTGCAAGATGCTCGCCGTTCAGATCTTCCACATCAAACTCGTGCACAAGGTTGAGTGCGACACCAGCTTCGGCTGTCCAGCCTGGTGCCATGTCCCACTCCAGCATGAGCGATAACGGCACTCGCAGCTCAGAAAGCACACCATCAGGAGCGCTGCCCTGTACTGTGGTTGGCATTCCGGGGCCGATGCCTCCGCCAACCACAATCGTGCGAGGGTCACCATCGTCAAGTCGATACTCTGTATAGTCCCACCCGATTCCGAGCTTCGCACGCCACACATCCTGATCTGCTGGCGCAAAGGTCAATGCAGCACCCTCAACTGTGCTTGCTGAGAATGACCATTGTGAATCAAAGTCATAATGTGCCTCGATCAAGGGTACAGGGAGCACACGAAGGTTCCCCTCAAGCTGCGTGGCAACAAGCAGGCCAGCACCGAGGCTGAGGTTCCGATTGAACCGGTACTGCAATCCCATCATCCCGCCACCGGTCACGGCATCACCAAAGTCTGCGCCATTTTCCCATGCAGCGTTGACAAAGCCCCCTGCGGTCAGCATCCATTCATCATCAATCACTCGATTGATCAGAAGTGCAGCGCTGACTTCCTGTGCTGCACTCAATGGCGGGTTCTGGCCGGATGGGAGCCCTGCATCTTCCTCAAAGTTGTAGCTGACATACTCGCCACTCAGCAGCATCGTGACAAACGTCCGATCGTTTGCCTGAAACGAACCGATGAGATCGGCCCCCCCACGAGACGTTGTCACACTTCCTGTTGCGTCTGCTGCACCAGCGGAGGTCTGGTAGGCAAAGTACGGCTTGAAGGTGTACGAGATGTTGCCAAACCCGCTCGACTGTTGATCCGGGTTGGCAGTTGTTGTCTCAGGTTGCCCCGACTCCTGCCCAAACACTGGCGCTGCCAGTAGGGTACAAGTGCACATCACGCCACACATCTTCACGCCAATCCGCATGCCTGTCTCCTTGGAAAGACACATTTCCCCAGGGTTGGGACTATTTCAATATCGGCAAGTCTAGGAGCAATGATCGAGCCGCTGGAGACCGGACCAGAACCGATTTCACCAGCCCAACTGGCGTGCAAGCACGTCAACGGACCCGAAGTGCTTTTCAAAGAGTGTCCTCAATGCCACCTCAGATGAAGTGCCGGGAGGGAGCGAGGCAATATCGAGGAAGTACGCACGCATCTGCGGACGGCGCGTGCGGTAGAGTTGTTCAAAGAGATCGGCACTCATCGTGTAGAACGCATCGACATCCGCTGTTGGTATGTGATTGGGGTCGGTCAGCGTGACAGCTTTGCCCATGGGAACTGATGATCGCTTCTGCGCGATTGTTTTCTGCCCAAGTCCGGGTCCGAAAGCACTTCGTGGCTGGATGGTTTCAAAGGAGGTTGCGAGCCCCTCGCTTAGCCAGACCGGGGGAGTGCGATCCTTCGGCTGGAGTCCCGTGTTGAATGCGAGAAGATGAACACACTCATGGATCGCCTTCTTCACCGCATTGTCTTCAGCGAGTTGCTTGATGCGTTTGCGCTCATCATCAATATGCTGGAGTGCCTGGCGAGCCTTTGCTTCATCCAGTCTCCCGGATCGTCGCGCTTGATTGATCTTCTGCTGCGTTGATGCCTCGTGCTGATCAATCTCCCGCAGCGCCTCTTTCACGTCATTCGACGTTCGCTCGTCGTACATCACCACCCAGTTGGACTTTGTTGCGTAGTACCCGGAAGCCCACGATGCGACTTTGTCGCCACTTGCTCGCGTGAACGCTGTGTATCTGTCTTCATCTGTCACAAGCACGCAGACGAGCGGTTCTGCTGGTGCGCTCAGAGGAACATCAAGCTTCCGTGCAAACGCACGAAACTGGTGGTACGTGCGATCAAACAACCACAGCCG
This sequence comes from Phycisphaeraceae bacterium, assembly GCA_020639155.1. Lineage (NCBI taxonomy): Bacteria > Pseudomonadati > Planctomycetota > Phycisphaerae > Phycisphaerales > Phycisphaeraceae > Phycisphaeraceae bacterium. Next base: position 2,311,429 of record JACKHF010000001.1, on the reverse strand, counting down.
CTCGCGAGTCCAGACATCGTCACACTCTGAAACAACCACAAATGAATCGGAACGAAACACTCGCATCGGCCGCTCGCCAGGCCCGGGCAGCATCTTTGTGATGCGCTGTATCAGTTCTTCATCGGTACGTGGTATAGGCGATACTTCTACCAACTCACGGGTTCGCTCTCGCGTACCGGAACTCTGACGCGGGGCATACGTCGTCTGAGGAACAATCGTCTGGTCTACCGCCGCCGCGCTCGCATGCGCGGGAGTGTAAAATTCCGGGTGCATTGCAACTACTGCTGCGAAAAGCATCGCACAGACTGCCAGTGCATACCGTGTAAAACGAGCCATATGCAGGACTATCGGGGCCTGAATGCAGAAAATCCACGCTTCACCGTCAGAATGGAGCGTGAAAGCACGTCTCTGTGCGGCTCAATCCATACACGTCCGAAAAATCAGCAGCAGGAGCGGTTTCGATTCCGGCGCAGACAGACAAGCGATCCGACAGCAAGCATCGCAACGGGTCCCGGAGCCGGAACAGCAATGGAGTACAACTGCATCACGAACGGTAGGTTTGTGCGCCGGGCGGTCAGGACACCGTTGCCGAGCACACCGTTGATCATCACTTCGCTCACATGATTGACTGGCTGCGATGGATCAAGCCAGTCACTCAGCGAGAGCTCGACTGTGCTTGTCCGTGCGTCATCCAGCGCCGTGTCAAAGGTTGATTGCAGATGTTCCTGCGTTGTTTCGTACGTTGCAATAACAGAAACCCGGAGATCATCGAACGAACCGGGCTGGTTTGGGGTGACTCTGAGAAGATCAACGTAAAACCCGTTTGTCTGGTCAGGCCCCCACACCTGCACCAGATACATTGCGGTGTTGTCAAGCGCCTGCTGCGCCGAGAGCTGACTCTCAACAGAAGTGCTCCCGGCACCGGTGTCTTCTGCGAGCACCGGCAGAGCACCAAGTGCGATGGATGCGGTTGCGAAAAATGTTGTCAAGCGACGCATCGTCATTCCTCCTTGCATCGTTCCCTGCTGCAAAGAGCATCGAATTCGATGCATATTCCTGCAAACCAAACTGCTTTGCAAGAGTCTGGTTGCAGGGTTTATAACGGTTCTGTTGGTTGTACGGGGTTATTGCAACGGAGATCGCTGCTCGCGAGGATGGAACGATCGATGCACCGCGTGCAACTCGGACCTGTCGACATGGGTGTAGATCTGTGTTGTCCCGAGATTCGCATGTCCGAGAAGTTCCTGCACGATGCGAAGGTCAGCCCCCCCTGCAAGCAGATGCGTTGCAAACGAGTGCCGAAGCTCGTGCGGATGGACATGGCGAAGCCCTGCACGCCTGGCATGGGCAGCGACAATCTTCCATACATCCTGACGCGTCAGTTGCTTGCCAGACCGCGACAAAATAACATATCCCGTGTCCTTCACGTCCATCTGAATCAGCTTTGACCGGCACTGTTTCTCATAGGTTTTCATCGCTTCAAATGCTGGCTTGCCGATCGGAACGACGCGTTCCTTATTTCCCTTGCCTCGTACACGCACCATCATCAGCGTCTCGCTGACATCCATCAGCTTGATGCCGATCACCTCCGACGCACGCAAACCACATGCGTACATTAACTCAAGCAGCGCCCGATCGCGCAGCCATAACGTCTGATACTTCCTGTACATCGCGTTCTCGTCACCCGGAGGAGATGGTGATGCAAGCAGCTTGCGAATCTCCGAGTATGACAATGTTCCGGGCAATGGTCTGGATCGCGCCGGTCTGTCGAGCAGTGCCGCAACATTCCTATCGATACGGCGTGTTGCGGTTAACCAGCGCGTGAACACACGAATCGTCGCAAAGTGCCGAACCAGCGACGCGCGCGCGTAGTTTCTCTCGCGACTCAATCGTTGCAGATGCGCAGCCACATGTGGTACTTCGATATCAGAGCAACACCTGAGTTGCTGTTCGTGCGCGATGTCCTCAAGATACAACCTGAGATCATGCGAATATGCTGCGATGGTTGCTGGCGACAACCCGCACTCCACACGGCAGAATACCAGAAAATCAGCTTTCGCATCCGAAAGATCATGCGGAAGCGGAAGATCGTTAGCGACGACATCAGGCGAATCGATCACGCACGCACACTCGTCAGCAGATCCATCATCTCCTCGGCCTGCTCCTGAAGATACTCAAGCCCTACGGCCTGATCGCGCAGCCGCTGCGAGACGACCCGTCCGGATGCAAGGGTCTGCTCGATCCGATCTGTCGCGCGCTCGCACAACTGTTGCTGATCACGTGAAGTCGCATCAAGCCCCAGCACAACCGTTGTGAGATGATCGAGCAACTGCACGGATTTGGCATGCGACTCCGCACTTGCGTGCTGATGCATCGCCAGTTGCTCCAGTTTCGCAGCAGCTTCATCTAGCTCATACTGCGCTGCTTTTCCAGTGTTTCCTATTGTCCGCCCCACAGTACCAACACGCTCTATTGCGTTGGTGATTCGTTCTGCTAGGGACCGAACTTCTTCGGCAATCACAACAAAACCACGCCCCACTTCGCCTGCTCGTGCAGCTTCGATCGCAACATTTAGCGCGAGCACCTTTGTCTGATCTGCAAGTGTTGCAACAGTCTCGCTCATCCGATCAAGCTCAGAGCCATGCTCGGTGAGTGTCTCGATCGCATCACGCGACGATCGGACAGTAGCAACACATGCAGAGGATGTACTGACTGAATGTTTCATGCAATCATTCAGACGCTCCGACTGATAATGGGCTTCTGAAGCTGCAGATGCAATCGCAGCCGCCTGACGCGTTGTCATCCCAGCCGATTCCATCAAGCGTTCAACATCCTCCTCAAGCCTCGCAAGTTCTTCGTCTCTCTTGTGAGCATCCATTCTGCATGACTCTCCCATCGCAAGCGCCTTGCCAGACAAGTCGCCGACACTCGATGACGATTCACGAGCGGTGCTGATGACAGATCGCATGTCGCGCAATAGCGAGTTGATGGACGAGCTCAGTCCGTACGCAGGATTGTCGGGACGAAGCAGGATCTCACGTGAAAGGTCGCGCGCATCAATCACATCATCAAGCTGCGTATCCACCGCCAGGATGCTTCGCTCTCCGGTACGCACTAGATGGACAAGGCAGAGCACCGCAACCACAACCGCAGCAAGCCCGCTCAGAACAGCACTGACCGAGTCCGGCACACCAAGAAATGTTGCACGCGCCTGCAGCGGTTCTTCAGATCGTTCCGATCGAATGCCAGCGCCAGTTGCCGCTGTAAACGCCTGCTCTTCCGCAGATTCAAACTCTGCCCGATATGCTTTGATTGATGCATCAATTCTTGACAACTGGGATGCTGCATCGGCAAACACATCGCATCGCTTTGTAACACGCTCAGCAGTGACTGTAAACAGGTCCATCGCCGCGATATCTGATTTCATGTGTTCGATTGTGTCGCTGATAAAGTCGATATGCGTCTGCGAACCATCCGCAACGTACCCACGTGCATGCATCCTCGCTTCGTGGATCCTGCGTGAGTACAACGCGTTCTCAAGACCATCAATGTCAACCTGGAGCGCATCTCCCGCTGCCAGCAGTGTTGCAACAGCACCCGCATCGCCATCAAGCCCGCGCTCTTTGTAGAGCGACTCAAGACGCGAGAAGCTCTCACGCCACGTACCGAGCAGACGCACAAGGCGCATGTGTTCTGTCTCGCCAATCGTTGAGTATGACTCAAGTCGCGGATGTGTTGAGAGAAGCACACTGCCATCGAGCAAATCAAACGTCTCAGTCACACGATCGAAAGCCCGAGCCGAAGGTTTCTCCAGCGATGCACGCGCAACAGCACTTGTCTCACGGCACCGTTGCACGGTTGCAAGCTGCGCCTGCCACGCGCTGTTTGCCTTAGCAACCTCGCGCGAAGCAGCGCCGTGCCCCCACAGCCATGCGCACAATCCAACAAGCGCAGCTGTCAGGACCACCCCAGCAAGGGTGAGTGGCATTCCCTTCGCAAACCATGAAAAGTGAGAGCGATCTTCCACGGGACATCCCTTCAGCAGAGCAGCATGGGAATGCGTCCGTGCCTGAAACGCTGAACAGAAGAAGGACTCAGCGGGTCGCGTCCTGCGATGGAGTGTACCTAACTATGCAGCATCGGCATAGTCTGAATAAAAAGCACAGTGAAATAAAAAACCCGGTGTTTCCACCGGGTTAAAAATGAAACAGCTGGGGTAATACCACTTCGACATGCATTGCCGCATGTCTATCCATCCACCCAAAGTTGGGTATTGATGGGCGAGATTGTGCTGAACACCAAAGGTAGATCGCTCTACATCGTTGTTTCGATCTTGAAACAGACAATATCTGTTCGCGGCAGTTTCACTCGGTTTGAGTGTGGGAATGCCATAAAAAGCAAACAGATCAGTTGGTCTAAGGAAATCCCTTAGAAAGGAGGTGATCCAGCCGCAGGTTCTCCTACGGCTACCTTGTTACGACTTCGTCCCAGTCATCGGCCTCGCCGTGGGCACCACTGAAATGTGGCGACTTCGGGCGCTACCAACTTCCATGACGTGACGGGCGGTGTGTACAAGGCTCAGGAACGTATTCACCGGAGCGTAGCTGATCTCCGATTACTAGCGATTCCGACTTCATGCCGGCGAATTGCAGCCGACAATCCGAACTGGGGCGTGCTTTTTGCGATTTGCTCCGCCTTGCGGCCTTGCATCGCTTTGTACACGCCATTGTAGCACGTTTGCAGCCCTGGACGTAAGGGCCATGAGGACTTGACGTCATCCCCACCTTCCTCCGGTTTAACACCGGCAGTCTCGCTAGAGTCCTCGGCTTTACCCGTGAGTAACTAGCAATAGGGGTTGCGCTCGTTAAGGGACTTAACCCGACACTTCACAGCACGAGCTGACGACAGCCATGCAGCACCTGTGTACGTTCCACCCGAAGGCGTGGCTCAAGTTTCCAAGAGTTAATCCGTACATGTCAAGCCCAGGTAAGGTTCTTCGCGTTGCCTCGAATTAAGCAACATGCTCCACCGCTTGTGTGAGCCCCCGTCAATTTCTTTGAGTTTTAGCCTTGCGACCGTACTCCCCAGGCGGCGCACTTAACGCTTTTGCTACGGTCGCGACGGCTTCAGTACCGCCACGACCTAGTGCGCATTGTTTACGGCGTGGACTACCAGGGTATCTAATCCTGTTTGATCCCCACGCTTTCGTTCCTCAGCGTCAGAACAAGCCCAGCAGACTGCCTTCGCCATTGGCGTTCCTGTGGATATCTATGCATTTCACCGCTCCACCCACAGTTCTATCTGCCCCTACTTGCCTCAAGACCCGCGGTTCGCCCTGCAGTTCCACAGTTGAGCTGTGGGATTTCACAAGACGCCTGCGAGTCCGCCTACGAACTCTTTAAGCCCAGTAATTCCGTCTAACGCTTGGGCCACTCGTATTACCGCGGCTGCTGGCACGAGTTTAGCCGGCCCTTCCTTTGATCTTGGTCAGTGTTCCTAAGATCTGACAGTGGTTTACACAGCAGAGCTGCTTCATCCCACACGCGGCATTGCTCCGTCAGGCTTTCGCCCATTGCGGAAGATTCGTCGCTGCAGCCTCCCGTAGGAGTCCGGGCAGTGTCTCAGTCCCGATGTTGCGGATCATGCTCTCACATCCGCTACCCGTCTTAGGCTTGGTAAGCCGTGACCTTACCAACTACCTGATAGGACAATCGCCGATCCCAAGGCGGTAAACCTTTCCTCCGTAGAGCACATGGGGTATTACTTGCAGTTTCCCGCAGCTATCCCCCACCTCAGGGCACATTCGATTGTATTCCTAACCCGTTCGCCGCTAACCCGAAGGTTCGCTCGACTTGCATGCATTAGCCATGCCGCCAGCGTTCAGACTGAGCCAGAATCAAACTCTTCAAGAAAGTTCGTTGTACTCCACAGCAAGCTGCAGAGATAACTGGTTTCCAGAATCTGATTGGTGATCTTTGCACGTTTCTCAACATACAAAGGTCGCTCAGACCCGACCTGAAATCAGGTCGGTGCCGATGAGTGGCTTTCCCATCGGCCGCTGTTTTCATATCACTCAAAGCACACGAGAGTGATCGATGTGATTGCCGAAGGGCTGTGAGGACCTTCGACCGACTCTATCTAAGATACGTCTCGCCATGAGTCATTCGACGCCGGCATGTGCACCGGTTGACGTATCCCACACTCTCGCGGGGTTACCCAGCTGTTCACTTGTCAAAGAGGGGCGTGCCGATACACAGTGAAGACTGCATAGAGACACTGATACGCCACGTCTTGGCTTCAAAACGTGGCGGGGGTGATAGTAGTCGAAACTCGACCGCCGTCAAGCATTGCTGCTCTCAATTTCCCGACTTCACTCGTTTCGCTGGATTTCGCATGTTTTTTTGTCAAAAACACGGCTTTGTTCGGCTTTGCAGACAAGCAACCGAGGCGACACGATCACTTCCTAGATGTCATCCGCAACGCCTGCGACAGCAACAAGGACTGGGAATCGCAGATCCTGCATCCTCATTGCCGCCCGGAGTGCCCGAACCGCCTCGGAACAGGTTGCCCCTGTCGTCATAACGTCATCCACCACAACCAACGCTCGGCAACCCGATGGGATCGAAGTTCGGGCCTTCATGGATCCCTTCACGTTGATGGCTCGCTTTGTTCGACTCAGTCCAACCTGCGAAGGTCTGTGATCACGCTGCAACAGACGGCAGATCTGGACGCCTGTCTGCGCTGATACCCCATGGGTCAGTTGCATCGTGTGATCAATTCCACGGGCCATCCGTTTGGAAAATGTCGTCGGGATCGGTACCAGCAAGGCATGATCTGTCGGGATGCCTTCTGCATTCAATCGATCTGCAAGTGTCTCACCGAGCATCCGGCCCAGTCTTCGAGCGAGCGCATGCCAGCGGGTGAACTTCATGTCATGGATCACTTCGCGAAGTTCGTCCTTGTACTGGCCAAGCCGCACACATCCATCCCACGGTACCGGATTCGTTCGGCAGAATGAGCACGATGCCCGCCCCAGCAATCCCTGCTCATCATCCTGATCCAGAACCACCTCGTGTGGCCCAACATTTCTTCCGCATGTCGGACACCATGCATCCGGTTCATCAGGATGCCATCCTGCATTCTCCATGCGCATGCCCAGCGGGGCAGCAGCATACCCCAGCCACGTCGACTCGATCACACGAACGCACGAAATGATCCGCTTGACTTCCGCCGAATGGCGCGGTGTTTTCTGTTGCGTTTTCACGCTGACCCTGAGTCGTTTGATGGCGGCCCATCACTGCCGGGTTGCAGTATGTCAGGATCCACGGCGACTGCATCATGCAGGCGAGCCCGGGCAAGGGAAGCGCGCGCGTCCTGACGCTCATCCTGATTAATCGATTTCCCAACCATACGCTGCAGATGTGCAGGATGGATCTGGAGCATCAGGCGATGGACCGCCTGCATGGGCAGATTGTCTATCAATCCCATGACAACTCCCATGCGAATACGGGAGAGCAGTTTCATTGCTTCTTCTGTTGTGAGCAGCCGTGCGTGCTTTGCAATGCCGAGCGCTCGATGCGCCTGATCTGCAACACGTATTGTGCCCCCCCTGAGCAACTTTGCTCTTGCAGCACGCTCGTACCTGATCACCTGCGGCAGAATTTGTTTTGCGAGTTCATTCATCAACTTCTGCTCGCTCATACCGAGGGTTGTCTGATTGGATATCTGATAGAAATCACCGATTGCTTCGGAGCCCTCGCCGAAGAACCCGCGCAGCGCGAGCGACATGTCCGTCACTGCTCGCTTCACCTTGTCTATTTCACCCGCGATCGTGAGTGCGGGAAGGTGCAGCATCGCACTGAATCTTGCGCCCGTGCCAACATTGGTCGGGCAGGCTGTCAGATAGCCGAATCGCTGGGAAAAGGCGAACTCCAAATCCTGTTCAAGAAGATCGTCAATGCGGGAAACCTCAGAGAACGCCTCATCAAACGCAAGCCCTGAGCGGATCACCTGCATCCGCAGATGATCCTCCTCGTTGACCATAATGGAGACACGCTCATCCGGCAACCCCACTGCAACAGCGCGGGGTGTACGAAGGTCCGGCTTGCCACGTGTGCGAGAACCATTCGCGTGCTGCTGCGATGCAAGATGCCGCTCGACAAGCAACTGACGATCTATCTCATCCACCGTATGAAGATCCACCCACACAATCCGCTGCAGAATTGACCGATCAGGATCTGAGGACATGATGCGCTGCTTGCATGTTTCAAGCACGTTCGCACGCTCATCCAGACTGGCAACATTCACGAACGGCATCCCTGCAAGATTGCGAGCAAGGCGCACGCGCGACGAAACTACGACATCCGCGTCGGTTCCCTCGCCCTTCAGCCATTCAACCTGCACCGCATCCGCAGAGCCTGGCTCATTGTCGCCGTTGTGCTGTTCATGGGGACCTGTCATGGATTTACTCGTTCACTCAACTGTTGCCGTGTCACTCGCCGGGATTCATCGTGACACCAAGCGATGTGAGTTCGTCCCTCAATGCAGCAGCACGCTCGTACTGCTCATTTCTGACGGCGCTCTTCAACTGGTTTGTCAGAAGTGCAATACGGTCGGCGCGTGCCTGCTCTACAAGCTGTGCCTGAATGCGGCCGTGCGTGTCCGTTTCGTCATTCTGACCAGCTTCATCACCCGCGTCGGTCGGTTGTGAGATTGAACACGCAATACGAGTTGGCACCTTGCCAACGTGATGTGTCGCTCCCTCGTGCTCTCTCGCCAGAATCGATGTCAGCTTCGACGCAAACTGGGTATAGCAGTTAGCGCACCCCAAGAGCCCCGACCTGCGAAACTCAGCAAAGGTTCTGCCGCAGTGTGTGCATGCTTTTCCAGCGGGATTATCCGCGACATCGCGGGGAGGCCCCAACTGCACCTGAGCTGCAATAACGTGCTTCAGAATCGGGAGCACCGTGTGCGTGGGGTTGATCTCATACCCCTCGTCACGCGCACAATGCTCGCAGAGATGCAACTCGTGATGCTCGTTCTGCTTAATTACGGTCTCATGCACCACAGCAGGACGTCCACAACGATCGCATGTTCGATCCTGCATCGGCCAGCTCTCCTTGGTGCTCGTGTGTCATCGTCAGTCTACACGTGCAACTCGTTCCGCAGCACATTTTACAGGCAAATACCACGAAAAACACGCCTCATTTCGAGACGTGTGTGACTGACTTCGCACGTTTGCGGTATGTTATGATGCTTTCTGCTGCGCGGTGTACCCATACTTGCGCTTCAACGGCTTGACCACGAGGCCGGACTTGATGGCCTTTGTGGAGGCGCGGACTCGTGTGGGTTTGCCATCAATCAGTGCGGTAACCTTCTGGATGTTCGGGCGGAAGCGCTTCCGAGCAATGCCGGAAGCCTTGAGTCCGAATCCACCCTTGGTGATGGCAGCACCGCGCCACGCACGCTTGCGACCAAAGCTGGTCTTTTTGCCTGTAAACTCGCACACGTAACCCATGTCAACGCTCCCGATCGAAACCTGAGCCCAAAGAAGCACCATCTCAATGAGATAGGCCGGGATACTAGGGCACAGAGCACGAACTGACAAGCAGACATAAAACCCGGGCTCAAGAACGGGCAAGACGCTGCCGGCTGATCATCAACTCGAGTGTCTGACAGACAATGTCAACGTCCCGCTCGGTTAACTGGCTATGGAATGGGAGTGCAATTGTCCGCTGAGATACCGACTCTGCAATTGGAAACATGCCCGGCTCGAAACCAAACATTTCCCGATAAAACGGAAGCAAATGAATGCACGGGAAGTACGGAGCGGCACCAACATCATGCTCACGAAGTTCTGTAATGATCCGATCACGATCGTCGCATGAGTACTCTGTCTGCAAACGCACCACAAATACAAACCACGAGACTTCTGTCCCAGGCATGACATCCGGTAGTGTGAGTTCCGGCACGCCCATGAGCCGACTCATATACATCCCAGCAACTGATTCTCGCTTCTGGAGAATTTCCTGAAAGCGCTCCATCTGCCCAACTCCAATGGCAGCCTGAATCTCGCTCATGCGGTAGTTGAATCCGAGCCTGACATGCGTCAGCCACGATCCCGTGGATGGTGATGGACCTGAAGATACAGGATCTCGAACCGATCGTTCTGGAGTTGGAGCATGAGCGGAGTCAAACTCACATGGCCTGCCATGGCTTCGCATTGAGCGGCACACCTCAGCAAGCCGTTCGTCATCGGTCACAATCACTCCACCCTCGCCAGTAGTAATCTGCTTGTTTGGGTAGAAGGCAAAGACACCGGCACGGCCGAACGATCCTGCAGGTCTTCCTCTGCATGAACTTCCGAGCGCTTCACAACAGTCCTCAATCAGCGGGATCTCGTGCCGAGCTGCAATTGCCGCGTACTTGTCCATGTGTGCAGCGTTACCGAATGTTTCGACCGCAAGTATCGCTCTGGTGCGCGGTGTGATTGCAGCTTCAACCTTTTCAGGGTCCATGTTGAGTGAGTTCGGCTCAACATCGACAAATACCGGTGTCGCACCAACATACAGGATGGCATTGGATGATGCGACAAAGGAAAACGGCGTCGTCACTACCTCGTCGCCAGGGCCAATCTCAAGTGCCCGCAGGACAAGATGCAACCCAGCGGTGCCTGATGACACAGCAACACCGAAGTTCCGCCCCGATTGTTCAGCAATCTGTTGCTCGAACCGTTCCTGCATTGGACCAATAGACAACCGACCCGTCATCATCGTGCGCGTGACCAGATCGATCTCGCGCTTGGTGATATCGGGTCGGCTGAGCGGAATTTCATTGATTGACATTGCGGCCTCCGGCTGACGAACACGATCGAGTCAGCACGCGGTGTCTGACGCAGAGGTGTGTCTCAGGTATGCCAACACCGCACTGTACCCAAAAATCACATGGTGCTTACCCCGACACCCCGGAGAATCCGATCGGCGAGAACGTCCTCGAAGGTTGAGAGTTCCATCTCGACGAGGCCCGGCTCACCGGTAATCTGGACCTGCCCAAGGCGCAAGCCTTGCTCGATCTGCTGGCCGAGACGCTTGTCAGCGGTAATAAACGTGGAGTGATTCGTTCTGGCAAGCCCGCGAGCGATCTCGGGATAGCTCATAGGAGTCAGTCTACGGGCGAGACGAGTGACAACAGCGCGGGCGAGCACAACGCGAGGATGGCGTCCGCGACCATGCACGTCGCGGATCTCGACATCGAGCGCTGTACACACAGCATCAAGGATCTCTGCAAAGCGCACAGGCCTGCGACGACGACCACCATCGATACCCTCGATCGATCCTGTCACAACCTGTGAGCTGTACTGACTTCCACCGGTGCCACACGTGGCAAGCACGAGACGCGCAATCTCCGCGCTGATGGTGACGTTGCCAATAGAGAGTTCGTTCTTCGCCCCACCACTGATACGTGCCCGCACTTCTGCCTGAGAAACCAGACCATCGAGTTCGCGTGCAGAAGATCCAATCGCATGTGCACTCGCTGCAAGAATACGCGCTGCATCCATATCGATACTGATCCCGCGACGATGCGCAAGATGACGGATGAGGTCGATACGCATCGATTCATCCGGCAGATCAACGCCGACAACGGCACCGGCACGCATGCGAGACATAACGGGAGTTGAGAACTGCGCAAGCTCGTCAGGATGATGATCTGAAGCAACCGCAAGACGCGAGCCCGACAGATCGATCGATTCGAGTGTGTGCAGCAACTCCTTCTGCGTCCCCTTCTTCCCTGCAAGGAAGTGGACATCATCGATGCAAAGCAGATCGAGCTTTCGATAGCGTGCCCGGAAGATATCCAGCTTTGCGGATCCACCACGCAGCGCGGTGAGATACCCGTTTGTAAACTCCTCAGCGGTTGTGTACGCAACCCTTGCATCAGGCTGAAGCTCACGGACTCGTCCTACCGCAGCCTGAAGCAGGTGCGTCTTGCCGACGCCGCACGGACCATGAATAAACACAACCTCTCCGCCGACACTCACGGTGCCAGGTTCAGCCACAGCCGCGTCGATCAGGTTGCATATCGCCTGGTATGCAACCAGATTGGAGTTGCCCGTGACAAACCGGTCCAGCGTGAAGCGGCCAGTAATTGCTGGACGTTTCTGAGCCCGTACTGACCGGGTGGCTCCACCACGTTGTGACGCTGCATACTTGTCCTCAAATGACGTGTCATGTGCGAACGGTGACGACGGCCCAAACCGTGAGCTGTCAACCTTGAACTGCAACTCGCGAGCAAGCTGCATGTCCTGACTAACGCCGGGATCAAGCGCGGGCATGTCAACCGGAGAATATTCGCGGCAGATGCGCCCAAGAACGTCGCCATACCGCTTGCGAAGAATGTCAGCAACAAACCGGGACGAAACGAGAATGATCAGCGGCCCGGTGTTGTTCTCTTCATCTTCGCGGATCATGCGCGCCTGACCACGGAAGTAGCGATCAAAGTCCTCATGCCCGAACTCAAGGCGCACTCGCTCGTTTGGATCGACAGTTGGAACAACTCGGACTGCGTCCGCGCGATCGACTGTTACCGTGCCGTGCAGTGACACAGCGCTACGACCCGGAATCTGCGAAAGATCACGATCAACCTGCACTGCACGTGTTTCGTCACGCCCGCTGATATGTGGCGGCGCGAGAAACTCCTCTGGTCCATGGGATTGTGTCGGTGTGTTGGTCGATGATCGGATCGCTTTGGCTTTGGTCACTCGGTACCCCTATCGCTGTGCAGAAGTTGCGGACAGACTTCAACGCACCTTCGTGACACCGATAGCGCAAACCAACAGCGTGAGGCTGAAGGCCCTTTGAGGCCGACACACCAATCGGTGTTTACGCCTTGACGTTTGCGATCGGTTGACGTGCGGAGCAAATGTCCGCCGAAGGTGAGGCAGATGGTACCAAAATCTTCAATGTTTCCCAGTCGGGAAAGCTCTTCCCACGGACTCTGATCACACTGTAACCTCTTGACACAGAAGCGATTAACACAACATAAATATATTTTTCAACGGGTTTTAACCGATCGTTGGGGCATCGTGGAATCTTCTGTGGAAAACGTCATAAGCGCCGGAATGAGTCACGATTTGTGCGCTTCAGACGGCGATCGACAACTTGTTTCAGGGGAACCAACTGAGTGCATCTGTTTGGATGTCGCAACGAGCGCGCAACGCGACTCAGTGCGCAAAAAACCGAGCGATTCGTATAGCGTGCGAGCTGCTGCATTCCGTTGATCGACTGCACATCGCAGGGTTGGCAGACGACGTAACGCAAGTTGATGGATGGCGGTTTGAACGAGTTTCTTTCCAAGACCGTGCCCGCGTGCTTCTGGCGCAAGCCCTATGTAGATCAGATCCGCAGCCCGCCCGTCAGGAGATCTACTGACCAAACAACACCCAACTGGTTTGTTCTCGCATTCGACAATCTGCCACATGGAGGTGTCGCCGTCGCCAGCTGCGATATGTGAGTCCAGCACATCCGATGTTGGTCTGGCATTGCACAACTCTGGACAATCCAGTGTGTTCTCATACGAACCGTCGATCGCTTGAACCAAACGCTCGCGCTCATCTGCGACAACCATGCCCATCGGTCGCGCAATGAACCTCCCCTGCGACCACCCAGGGTCTCCGGCACCAGACTTCGGTCTGTCATCTCGCACGATCTTGCGTGACATGTAGTCGAGATCCGTAATGTGTGAGAACCCCGCTGCAACAAACGCACGCACAAGATCGACCTGATGCGGCTCAGCGAGTGTCTGGAACAACAGGAGCCGTTCCATTCCCCGCTCACTCAGCATGCATCTGACTGCGCTGGAGATACACGAAGCAAGCGCATCGACATCGCACGAGGCGTCAAGCCGGGGCGAGGCAAAGACCGTCGCGGTTCGCCCCGCTCCAAATACTACCATACATGACCCAATCATCTGAGTTGGATCGTCGCTGCGCGACACGTGCCAGATCAGATTGGGGTTGATCCCAAACTCGGATGCATTCTCGATCATCCGTCTCGCACCGACCATCGCCTGATGCAGAGGAGCCTCGTTCAACAGAGCCGCAGCCTTGATCCGTTGCTCGGGCGGAGTGCGTACTACAACCCACCGATGACCCGAATGGGATACAAGGGGCTGAGGATGGGAACCAGTCTCAGCCATCACTACATGCTCCGGGGATCCAAACGACACACAGACGCGGATAGAAATGCTATCATGTAGGCCCGCCACAGCTTTGCTATGGCGTTAACGGACATCTGCTTTCGCCATCACACCACACACTCGCCGATTGTCGGCCCTCTGTTCCGGAGAACGCGATGCACATTCGCCCGCTGCCAGCATCACTTTCCCGCTCGCTCCGTACCGCAAGTATTGTTGGTGCGTGCCTGCTTGGCATCGGCCTGCCCGCGATGGCTGCTCCAGAGCCCGACCCCGTCCCAACACGCTGGCAGCTCTATGTGGAGACATCGCCCCTCAGCCTGATCAATCTGCAGGATGATCGCGGGAATGTCCACCCCTACTTCTACATGACCTACGAGGTGACGAATGACTCCGGACAGGACCTCGTGTTCGCACCCGTCTTCGAGCTTGCAGATGACGAGGGGCGCACTGTCCGCGGCGGTCGTGGCGTGCCAGGCTCGGTCACACGCAGACTAATGGACATGCTCGAAAACCCCCTGCTCCAGGATCAGGTCAGCGTGCTCGGGCTGCTGCTCCAGGGCAACGACAACGCGCGTCAGGGTCTGGTGATCTGGCCAGCGGAGGATCTGAACGTTGACAATATCTCGATCTTCTGCGCTGGCTTCAGCGGCGAAACCGAGACAGTGAACTTCCCGACCCGGAACGGTGCTGAGAGATCTGTGCTGTTCCGCAAGACCCTCATGCTCTCATTTGACACACCCGGCACACTCGTGCCCGGGCGCACCCCCGACATGCGTCCAGCCGAGACGCGCTGGGTGATGCGGTAAAATCTGAAATCAAACCGGTAATCTGTCCGAAAACGCGTTTTCAGCCGATTTTCACGCATGCAATGGAGCCGGGCTGGAGCACACGAGCCCACCCTGCTATCATCAAGGCCCGATTCTGACGGGTTCTTTGTCCGCACGAACGATGATTGTGAGTCTTTGCCATGGCACATAAAAAGGGACAGGGTTCATCCAAGAACGGCCGCGACTCGAACCCGCAGTATCTTGGGATCAAGCTCTACGGCGGCGAGATGGCACAGCCCGGCGCGATCATCGTGCGTCAGCGTGGCACCAAGTTCAAGCCCGGATTCCTCGTCCAGCGAGGCAAGGACGACACCCTCTACGCTGTCTCCACAGGCAAGGTCATCTTCGACAAAGGCAAGGTCCACATCGATCCGATCGATGCGTCCATCCAGAAGCCAGCCTGGTTGAAGTCGGCGTAAGTTCAGTGACAAACTGAGTGAGTTCACCAACCCGCGCGAGTCGCGGGTTTTTTACGGAGATTCAGTCCCACACCACTTCCCACACATCGCGTCCAGACGACTGTGTTCCAAGCGCCCTGCACACATTATCATCTGCTTTGACAACCCCATCTGCACCAAACTCATCAGCAAACTCCTTGAGAATAGCAATATCCTGCTGAGTCACAACAACAACACCTACCGCAACCATCTCATCATCGTCCAAGATTCTGAGAAACAACTGCGTGTTGGGCATTGATGCTTCAAGTGAATCGAGGGCCTCACGGAATCTATCAAGCCCCGGATGATCTTCAAGGTTTGGAGCAATCTCATAGTCATCCTGAGCGTGGGCAAAGAACTCAGCAATCGATACCAGTTTCAGACCCACGCTTGCAGCATTTGAATATCGTTTGATCATGATGTGATACAACTGGCTGATTCTGCCAGACCAACCTTGAGCGAGATCAGACAGTTGCACCTGCACAGTCTGGCCGTCATTCAGCACGAGATCAGACACCTTCTTTCCACATCCATGTTCAGTCGAACAGCTTCGTATATCAGCCCACCGAATACGAGTAATATGATTATCGCCAACAATCGAGAGCGCAACCGGCGAGAAGTAATACTTGTCTTTGTAGACACCATACACACGCTCATCCGAAGCCAGATTAAGAAAACGAAAGCGTTTTCCTTTGGGGTAAACCACTGCACCAGGCCGACCTTCGAACGTCTCTCGTTCAAAGAGCTGGACAATCGTATCATCTGCTTTGGAAGTGCTCATAGTGCCTTCGTTTGCTCATTGATACAAATACGAGAAAGTTCCTTTAATAACCCCGGCACAGTCTCTAGCTTCTGCATGGTCGCGCCGTCGCTCATCGCGTTTTTCGGATCGGGATGGCACTCCAGAAACACCGCGTGGACGCCGGCTGCAACGGCTGCACGCGCGAGCATCGGCGCGCGCTCGGGCCTCCCGCCCGACTGTGCCCCAGCGCCGGGGAGCTGCGTCGAGTGCGTCGCGTCGAAGCACAACGGCGGTGCGCCGCCGGGCACGTTGAGTTCCATCAGATCGCCCATCCCGATGAAGTCGTTGACCAACCGGTTGTACCCGAAGAACGTGCCACGCTCTGTCAGCATGACGTTGGTGCAGCCCGCTTCTGCGGTCTTGTTCACGGGGCCTGCCATCTCTTGCGGCGAGAGGAACTGGCCCTTCTTGATGTTCACCGCGCGGTTGTGCTTCGTCGCTGCTTCAGCACACGCGACGAGCAGGTCCGTCTGGCGGCACAGAAACGCGGGGATCTGGAGGACGTCAACGACCTGCGCGACGCGATCTGCCTGCTCTGGGTGGTGTACGTCTGTGGTGACTGGGACTTGGAGCGCATCGCGGATGTGCGCAAGCCAGTCGAGCCCCTGGTCCATGCCGGGACCGCGTGGCGAGCCCATGGACGTGCGATTTGCCTTATCAAACGATGCCTTGAAGATGTAGCTGAGCCCGAGCGAGGCGCACGTGTCACGCACGAGTGTGCCGATCTGCATGCCGAGCTCGCGCGATTCGAGCGTGCACGGGCCCGCGATGATGGCGAGCGGATGCGCAGCGCCGATCTCGAAGCTCGCGCCTGCAGGCGTGTGTACACAGCACGTTCTCTGGTTCGTCGTCATGCACCACAATAGTCACTGGACGCAATGTCAGTTCTTTGCGCTGACGGTCAGTGTTGCAGGGCCACCCGTGACGACCGCGCCGTTGTTCGACATGGCTTGCTGGGTCTTGCCGTTCTGGGTGTGGAGACGCTGGACGCGGTGCGATGCCCAGTCAGTGACCGCAAGGTCCGGGCTGTGCGACGCGTTGTGGACGCGCAGGATGTCGTAGGTGTTGTTGCGCTGGGCTGGGGTGAACCCGGCGTCGCGGATGAGCCTGCACAGCACAGCCTCGTCGAGGCAGTACGTCGTGCCCGCCGACGAGACGACGTTCTCCTCCATCATGATCGATCCCATGTCATTCGCGCCAAAGGCGAGCCCGACCTGGCCGATGTGCGGGCCCATCGTGACCCACGACGAACCGATGGAGTAGATGTTGTCAAGGAACAGTCGCGAGATCGCCTGCGTGCGCAGGTAGTCTGTCGAGCCGGACCGGCGCACGCGCCGACCAAACTCTGGCACGCCGAGTGCGCGATAGTCAACGTCCTCGACGCGTCCGAAGTCGAACTCGCGCGCAACAGTGTCTCCCGGGAACTCACCCGTGTCGTCGGGTGACGCGCCCCAGTCGGGCACATGGCCGAGCGGCGTGTTCTCGCGCTGGAACGGCCACGCAATGAATGCTTTGTAATGGCCCATCGGCGTGTCGCGCTCGGCAGTCTCACGGAGCACGCGGTCCTGCCACTGGCGCACCAGCAGCATGTGATGAATGCGGTCGGCGTACCCCTCGATGTGCCCGAACATCATCGACGCGCTCGTGAACATACCCAATGTGTGCGCAGCGTACATGCACGTCAGCCATGCGGTCGCGTCGCACTTGCCGAGCCCTATCTTCCGGCGGACCGGATGCGCAAAGATCTCCCCACCACCGCCGGGCAATGAATCGAGACCCGCGTCCTGCAGTTTCTTCAGCACCCAGCGGATCTTGTCTTCCAACATTGCGCCGGGCGGGTTGAAGAAGTGAACAAACTCGATGAGTTCCGGCGGCGAGAACGCGTGGATATGGATGTGCGGGAACCGTTCCTTGATACCTGAGAGCAGATCGAGATACCAGTCAAGCGGAAGATCCGGATTCATCCCACCCTGCATGAGAATCTGCGTGCCACCGACTGCTGAGAGTTCGGCGATTTTCTGGTAGATCTCCTCATACTCCAGCGTGTACGAATCTTCATCGCCCGGATTGCGCTTGAACGCACAGAACGTGCACTTGGCGTTGCAAACGTTTGTGTAGTTGATGTTGCGATCGATAACATATGTTCGGAATGAGTCGCCGTGGATGTGCCTGCAGCGCGCATCTGCCCAGCGACCGAGCGAAGGCGTTGGCATCTGAGTGAACAGATCGAGCGCCTGGTACGGCGTGAGTCTTACCTCGCCAGCAAAGACTGCGCTGAGCAGCCCAGCGTCACTTGCCGCATAGTCCGGATACTCGACTGGCACATACACCTCTGCCACGCGTGACCCCTCCTGTTGGTATCTCAGGGCCATCATATGCCAAGCGTTCTCCGGTTACCGCTCCAGCGTTCCGTTTGTGACGTCTGTACTCGTACGTCTGACTACACCGAATGTGCGGGGTCGATTTATGCACGGGCATCAGAAAGAGCACAAACCAACCTCCAACTTCGTCGATGATCTGATGTGAGCGTCCATAGCAACGGACGCAACAGAGGAATCGCGTGTCAACACTCCGGTCTCACATCTCAGACGCACTTGTGCAGCTCCGACGGTGCTTACTGGGTGCTGTTGTGGTGCTGTTCGTTAGTCTGCTCATCCACATCGTCGCCGTTGGATTTGTCCACTTTACTGATGTTCGTTACGTCGAAGCCGGAGCAGGCACCGAGCAGGCGCCGCGAATCGTGCACAGCACCGGTGTTGCGCCAGGTGTCGATCTCGATCGTGACCAGTTTGATCCAACAGTGCATAAACGACCGACCGCCTCTGGGCAGATCCAGAATACAGCCGAAACGAAACTTGTCCTTGGCCCGTGGGACGATGGGCTTCGCATTACCAATGACATTGCCGGCGCGGTAGGCATATTCGCATCGTGGGCGATCGTGCTGCTGTCGGTGCTCGGCGTGCAGGTGTCTGCTGGTGGTGGTGTCCGCGGTGTGCATCACATGGTCAGCACCTGTTTGTGGGCACTCGGGATCGCCATCTTCGCAACACCGTGGGAGGGCGCACTGCCTTCGTCGCCGATCCCGGGCGTCCTTGTGCATTACGCCGAGGTGATCGAAACGAGCGCCCAAGCCTCACAGCACGTACACGTCGTTGAGTTCTTTCTTTCCAACTTCGTGCTCCCAGCAACACTGATGGCAGGGGCACTTGTGTGCTCGTGGAAGTTCTGCAAAGGTGTTGAAGCAGGCATGTACCTGCCACAGGCAACACCGTTCGATATCGCGGTCGACAAGGAAATCGCTGAGATTCGAGCGGGCAACATCTCCGGGATGGGCGGCAGAACTGCTGGAGCGCTCAACAACGCAATGGCCAAGAAATCAGCCGAAGACACTGGTCCTTCTGTCGAGGACGCATTCCCCGACAAAAACAAACCGGGCGCAAAGCCGAGCGAGGAACGCAAGTGGGTCTCGCACAACGATCGCGAAGCAGGCAAGCCGAACATGTCAAATGATGGCTTCCGCAGACCGCTCTGATATCACAACAATCTACTTCGTGATGACTCGGCCCTTGCCCTTGCGCACTTTGCCGATGCAGTACACAGTCTCACCCGCCTTTGTCAGCTTCTCTGCAATAGCGTCGGCGAAGGTTGGACGGACGATCAGGCAGTATCCGATGCCACAGTTGAACACGCGTCGCATCTCGTCGTCAGCAACATTGCCGTGCTTCTGCAGGAACGGGAACACGGGTGGCAACTTCCACGCCGATTCATCAATGACCACATCAACACCATCATGCAGCGCACGTTCAAGATTTCCCGCAAGCCCACCGCCGGTGATGTGCGCCATACCCGATATGACCTTCTTCACCTTGTACGAACGCAGCAGTTTCACGATCGGCTGCACATAGATGCGCGTTGGTGTGATGAACACGTCACCGAGCGTCTTTGTGTCATCCAGTTCGGGGTAGATCTTCTTCAGATCGAGCTTTGCATGTGAGACAATCTTTCGAACAAGCGAGTAGCCGTTGGAATGTATCCCTGATGATGCAAGCCCAAGAACAACATCGCCCGGCTCGACCCTGCTTGAATCGATCGCGCGCTTCAGTTCGAGCACGCCAACCGTGAACCCGGCCATGTCAAACTCACCGGTTGGGTACACATCGGGCATCTCGGCTGTCTCGCCGCCAAGCAGGGCGCATCCAGCCTCCACACAACCGTCGCTGACACCCTTCACCAGTGCTGAGAGCATCCCCTGATCGACTTTCGGGATCGCAAGATAATCAAGGAAGATCAGTGGTTCGGCCCCCTCGACAATCAGGTCGTTGACACACATCGCGACAAGGTCGATGCCGATCGTGTCGAACTTCTGCATATCGGTCGCAATCTTGAGCTTTGTCCCTACACCGTCGGTCGAGGCGACAAGCACCGGATCCTTGTAGTTCCGCTTGAAGAGCTTTTCGTTGAAATCGAGCCTGAACAGTCCAGCAAACCCGCCATCGTTCTGGATCACACGAGGCCCAAACGTACGACGCATCATTGACCCGATTGAGTGGGCAAACCGATCGCCAGCATCAATATCAACGCCCGAACCGGCGTAAGTCAGTCCTTTGGCGGATTCGAGTGTGGCTGAGCCTGTGTTATCTGATGCTGCCATGGCAAATCGTAGGTGGGCAGGTCGAAAACCCCAACATCTCGCTGCCGTCGGAGTCTGTCAATCAATCGGGCTGAATTTGTCGCAGCGGCTGCTGCGTCTTAGACTGGGCCTGCGTTTTCGAGTCCAATGCCGCATCAACAGTTTCCCCGGTCTGAGGAGCCCCATGAGCAACGCCCACCTGTTTACATCTGAATCAGTTTCCATGGGTCATCCTGACAAGGTCTCCGACCAGATCTCCGATGCCATCCTTGACGCGATGCTCGCGGACGATCCATACTCGCGCGTCGCGTGTGAAACGCTGGTCGCAACCGGGCTTGTTGTGGTCGCTGGCGAAGTGACAACACGCACCTATGTGGATATACCTGAGGTCGTCCGGCGGACCATCGAAGAGATCGGGTACACCTCGGGCGATATGCGATTTGATGCTGAATCGTGTGCGGTTATGGTTGCGCTGAACAAGCAGTCTCCCGACATCGCACAAGGTGTTGATCGCGAAGGCGCGGGAGATCAGGGAATGATGTTCGGCTTTGCATGTCGCGAGACCGACAGCCTGATGCCTCTGCCTATCGATCTCTCGCACCAACTTGTCGCCCGCCAGGCATCTGTGCGTCGCGACGAAATCATTCCCGGCTTGCGCCCCGACGCGAAGAGCCAGGTGACCGTTGAGTATGAAAACGGCAAGCCAGTCCGCATCGATACCGTTGTGCTGTCAACGCAGCACGATCACACATGGAACGAACGTCAGAAGCAGTTGCACGCTGAGTGTGTCAATCACATCATCAAGCCCGTGCTTGGCGAATGGTGGAATCCCGGTATCAAACTGCACATCAACCCCACGGGGCGATTCGAGATCGGCGGGCCGCACGGCGACGCTGGACTGACCGGGCGCAAGATCATCGTGGATACCTACGGCGGTCGCGGTCGTCACGGCGGTGGTGCGTTCTCGGGCAAAGACCCAACGAAGGTCGATCGTTCCGCAGCGTACATGGCGCGATACATCGCAAAGAATATTGTCGCAGCCGGTTTTGCTGACGAGTGCGAGGTGCAGCTCTCATACGCGATCGGTGTTGCAGAGCCCACCAGCGTCTTCGTTGATGCAAAGGGTGGTGCGAATATTGACCCGCAGAAGTTGAGCCAAGCCGTACGCGATGTGTTCCAGCTCACACCGCGCGGTATCATCGAATCGCTGAAACTGCGCAATCCGATCTACCGCCCCACTGCACGCCATGGGCACTTCGGGCGCGAGCCATACCAGAAGGACGGCAAGTCGTTCTTCACATGGGAGCAGACGGATAAGGTGGAAGCGCTGAAGTCAGCCATGAGCTGAGTCAGCCTGCAGCCCTGTACAGACCATGCTCGATGATGTATGCCAACACCTCCGTCGGCACGGTTGTGACGTGCTCGTGAAGAATATCGATTGTCAGTGAAGGATATTGCTGCCACAGCATTGCTATGGTCTCACGCACGTCAGTTGAACTGGCCGGCTCAATCGGAAGCGGAACAACACGAGATTGCCACACTAGAAGCTGCTCATCTAACCATGCACCCGAACTGCGCATGGCATCAATCAAAGCATTGACAGACGTCACCGGTTCACGCAACATGACCGCTGGCTCTGCGATGTTGATGATGTCTTCGTACTCGCGCCACCTGTGGAACGAGGCAGCCTGATCCGCGCCAAGAAGCAACCGCACAGACACGTCATCGCCAATCTGGATGCGCAGTCGGCGCAACGTATCAACCATGTAGCTGGGAGACGATGACTGAGCATCCTCCGCTCGCTCAATCTCATCGTCCCAGATTGCAACGCGAGCCTTCTCTCCGATCATCTGCTCTATGCCCAGTTCGAGCATGCGCACACGATGATGCGATGGTGTCTGATCGGCATTCCCAATCTTAAACGGCGAGACCGCTGCCGGCACATACAGCACCATGCCATTGCCACCAAAGAGCGATTCGCACGCACGCAAGGGAAGATCAAGATGCGCCTCGTGCGGCGGATCGAAGGTGCCGCCGAAGACGACAACACCGGTCATATGCGGAAATACGCGCACGGGTGAAATACACAGCGTATTCAGATTCGCTTTGTCTGCGTCAACCACCCGTTATCGTAGTGGCACCCTTGTCGCAGGATTAATACGGAGATGCATCATCAACAAACATCAGCGTCTCATCGGGACTGTCTTCCTGCCCCGCGTATTCAGGTAACGGGATTTCACCAAACTGCTGTTGCATCTGATCTAGTGTCAGATTCGAAGCAAGAAGGGCACCCTCACGGGTTGTCACAGTGAATCGCGGACCTTCATCGACATAGATCAGATGCACCTCATGATCTCTGCTGACTAGCGAGCCCGCACTTCCTGACTCCATAGGCTTGAACACTTCTGCATCCGCAGAGGATGGTGTTTGTGTCAGCACCGAAACGAATGCCGCGGTGCCAAGAACGAGAAAACCGAGTCGGGCGCGGTTGATGCGGAAGACACTCGTGTCGTTGAGCGATGTGTTCTGCATGCCAGTATTGTCGGAAAAACGATGGTTCTGCACCAGTCAACTATCGTCTCCAGCACCGAATGCGTAGCAGGTGTGTCGGTTGTGCGAGCCGAATCGATCGATGCATGAGGCGGGGGGATTCTGGTTTTACAGGTGGTTGCTTTCCAAGCCGTTCGTGCTATGATCGGACCCTTGCCGCTTCGGGCTGATTGACGCCTCGATTTGGTGAATGGCCCCATCGTCTAGCCTGGTTAGGACGCCAGGTTTTCATCCTGGTAACAGGGGTTCAAATCCCCTTGGGGTCACTTACACATCGTTCAGATCCTCTGTGCGTCGGAGGATCAATAACGAACGGCAGAACTTCAGACGCAACAGAAGCACCCGGTACTTTCGCCGGGTGTTTTCTTTTTCAGATCGTTATAGGTTGCAACTCAATCTTCCATCTCACGCTGGGTAGATGCCGCTCGTTCGGTCGGACTCCCACACCGTCACACGCTGGAGTGTTGCGCCGCCTGCTTTGACAGGTTCGACAAGAAGCTGATAGCACACCATCGCGATGTGCTCAACAGTCGGGTTGAGGCCCTTGCCGTCGGCAAACTCTTCGGTGTCCGTGTTGAGGTTTCGATGATCGAATCGGGCCAGCACGTGCTTTTCGACGATCTCTTCGAGGATCGGCATCGACAACCTGCGTTCCTCTGGCATCGAGAGATTCACAACAATCTCCGGCTCGAGTTTGTAGTTGTGACCGTGTCCTGACATGTTATTGCACTTGCCAAAGAGGCGCCGGTTCTCTTCGGGGGACAGGGATTCGTTGTGCAATCGATGGCCAGCACAGAACTCGAATGCCTGTCGCATCAACACAATTCCAGGGTCATTCATTGCATACTCCAGACTGAAATACGGTGAAAGTCTCCAGCAGATCTTCTGCAATGAGACAGGCAGTGCATCTGCCAGTTGGCTCGCACATGCTGCAAGCAGGGCTGCTGGATCATGTGTGGGGTGCTCTATGCGGACTCGTGTCAGAGCAGGCACGACCGTAGACCGAGCTGCACGATCAATCGCCTTGATATCAATGAGGTAACCGGTGTCTCTGCCAAGTTCACCTTCGCAAGTGATGTCCAGTTCATGGACACTTCCAAACCCCATGACAGGCGGAAATCCACCATACCCATTATGGAATGCGGATGGGTTCCTCGGCGAGGCATTGATTGCAAACCTGATCGTCCGGCAGAGTGCGTGCATTGCTCAACTTTATTGAGTTCTACCCCGTGCGAACAAGGTGCTAGTGTGATGAGTTGATCAACTATGATCACTCAACTGTAAAAAATGGAGGAACCTCATGAACCACACCGGTTTCCGTCACGTTCTGGCAGCGTGCGCAAGCACAGCATTCATTGCAATCCTCGCTGGGTGCGAGAAAACACCTGCCCAGCCCTCGGTTTCGTCTGATACAGGCACGAAGACGCCAGCAAATGAGGAAACAACCAATGCCGATTCAAATCTGTCACACGAGGAAAACACAACCATGACCGATTCTTCAGCAGCGGTGCTTCCCAACATCCACCAGTTCACAATGACTCGAATTGATGGGCATGAACAACCGCTCTCTGAGTACAAAGGGAAGGTGGTGTTGGTAGTCAATACGGCGAGCGAGTGCGGGCTGACACCTCAATACGAGGGATTACAGGCGTTGTATGAGCAGTACCATGATCAGGGGTTCGAGATCCTTGGATTCCCAGCAAACAACTTTGGTGGCCAGGAGCCGGGCACAGATGCCGAGATTGCAGAGTTTTGCACAGCAAACTACTCGGTGACATTCCCGATGTTCTCAAAGATTGAGGTTATCGGAGATCAGCAACACCCTCTCTATGCCGAACTTTCACGAATTGAAGGCGGTGAACCATCGTGGAACTTCACAAAGTATCTGATTGGGAAGGACGGCTCTGTGCTCGTCAGATTTGATCCGAGAACACCCCCAAACGACAGCGAATTAACGAGCGCTCTTGTTCGTGCTGTGGAAAAATAGATACAACTATAGGCCCTATAATTATTACGATTTTCAATGAATTACATCGGGTTCATTGCCCATCCGATAGGTGTGTGTGAGGAAATGACGAAAATGAGGGCGAATCGGTCAAAGTCGCGAAGTTTCGGCTTGGAGAACCCGCGAAGATGAGGTAGGATTTACAACGAGAAGAGAGATCCGCGCCCAAGATGGGCCGGTGTCAAGGCAATCATCCGGAGACAGATTGAGATGAAAACTGGAACATTCGTCGGTTTTGCTGTGACTGGGCTTGTTGCGACTGTCGCTGTTGCGCAACCCTTTAATCAGCTCAAGTATGACATCAATGAGTTCGAGATGAACATGTACGCTGGTCCGAATGGGACTGGCGCGCAGTACGCAACCATTACGGCTGGTGGTGGTCTGAACTACACCGGTTCTTGGGTTATGACCTTTGATGCCAACACGTTCCTGACCAACAACCAGGTTCGTGGCAACAACCTCCCCCTCGGGTTTGGTCCATTCATGAACGCTGGAACAGCGATTCTGAATGATTTCACAGCCACCCTGAACTTTGTGAATGGTGCTGTTGTCGATGGCAGCTTCTCAGTTAGTGCTGATTCCCTCGGCGGTGGTAGCGATGTCCTTGTTGGCTCATTTGCAAACAATGGCACCTCGAACCTTCAAGGTGCTCCCAATGGACCGTACTTCGTGTTTGGTGATGTGCTTAGCGCGTCGTTCAACGACGATGGTGCAGACAGCATTTACGGCCAGAATGTTGATATTTCAAACTTCATCAACAACGGCAATAACTTCTTCGGCGCGTTTGCTGAGATTCTGGTCGCAGACAATGGCACGCAGGCTGACTTCGACCTGCTCGTGATTGTTCCTGCTCCCGGAACTGCGATGCTGAGCCTAGCTGGTGCAGGCCTGCTGGCTGTTCGCCGTCGCCGATAAAACCGCCTGTTTCAAATATTGTGATTGCCTAATGAGCAAGGACCGAACGGTCCTTGTCTTATTTTTGGGTAGATCAGGCCTGTCCAACCGACAAATCTGATGATCCCGAGCAAAGCTCGCACATTCGTCAGGTTTGTTATAGACCTGACAAGGCGAACAAAGCCTTGAAAAGTCAGAACTTCTGTCTTGCGTCAAGTCAATCTTCGGGTAAAATATGGTGTCATCCGAGCGGCTGGGCTTGGATGTCATCGCACTTGTCCTCTAGAGGGTATGAATCATGAAGATTTGTGGAAAAATGATCGGCGCGACCGCTGTTTTCGCGCTGGCAGCTGCAGCAACGGCCTCGCCGTTCTCTCAGCTGAAGTTTGATATTAACGGCATGGATGTGAACTTCACCAGTGGCGCAAACGGCACAGGTGCCGCGCTCGCTACGGTGAGTTCTGGTGGTGGCTTGAACTTTACAGGTTCGTGGGAGCTGACCTTCGGCAACGCGTTCCTTGTGGGCGGTGGCGCACGCGGTAACAATCTGAGCAGCGGCGCTGGTCCGTTCTCATTCGCGGGTACCGCAACGCTGACAAGCATCACCGGCTTCCTGAACTTCACAAATGGTTCGCTGACAGGCGGCTCATTCGAGTTCGGCGTCTCCAACAACGGTGGCGGAAACGATTTCATTCAGGGTAACTTCTCCAATAGCGGCTCCAGCAACATCACTGGTGCTGTTCCCGGTGGCCCCTGGTTCGTGACCGGACTTGTCATCAACTCTGTCTTCGTCGACAATGATGGAGACACTCAGTTTGGTGATAACATCGATATGGCAAAGTTTGTTGGCCAGATCTTCGGCGGTTCGTTCTCTGAGATCTTCCTCTCAGATAACGGCACCAACGGCGACTTTGACATTATCATCGAGGCCCCTGGCGTCCCAACCCCAATGGCAGCAGCCATGGGTGTGCTCGGACTCGCGGGCATCGGTTCACAGCGCCGTCGTCGCACCGTCTGATACACGAACGTATCCGCTGCCATTGCTCATTCCGGAAGAGTCTGGCAACGAATGTAAAACCCAGCCATACACAGGACCATCGCTTGATGGTCCTGTTTTTTATGGAAACAACTGCTCACCAATGCTCCGAGAACCCCGACAATCTGGCAAGAACAAATTTGTCTGATCTTCGTTCGCGTAGTTTCTGTTGACATGTTTTCCACATCGATCATAATGAATCGTCGAGTCGTTCTGCTCTAAATTGGCGTTGTCGTTATGCAAAGAGTTTCGTCCATTTCTCTCGGTTTCTGTGCGGTGTGTGCTCTTGCACCCCTTGTTTCTGCGTCACCAGTTGATGCAACCTTCAGCGGAGTGGACTATGACACCGGCTACGACGTTCGGGCAGCGTACTACGACGTAGAAGCACCTGCAGTGCCAATGGTGCCTCGACGGACATTCTCTACTGTCTTTGCTGGCCCACGTGCATTTGAACTCGCCGGGCATGCCGTACAGACATACAGCCTTGAGGTGGGTGGCAACACAGGTTCAGGGGCATTTGAACAGGTGTCGCTTGAATCACTGCTTGCTGGTCCAGGTTCTCTTGCTGCCGTCAAAGCGGACGGGCTTGCAGCGCTGGGCAATGCAACAAACCTTGGGTTGTTTGAGGATCGCGCATCTGCTGCAGCATTCCAGGCCATGATCTGGGAAATTGTGCTCGATTATGACGGCACAGAAGAAAGCCTCGATATAGAGGGCACTGGATCTGCGAACTTCATGGCCAGTGGTATTGATGCGGCAATCTTTGAGCAGATGAAACAGCATGTGCTCGCTGGTGTAGATACATCGCGATGCTTCACAGTCTACAAGGCCGATGGTCTTGAGAATCAGATTCTTTTCGACAATCCGAATCCGTCAGTTCCGCTTCCCGGTGTCAGCATACTTGGCATCGCAGGGCTTGCCACAGTCGGTGCGCGTCGCCGCCGTGCTCTGGTTTGATCTCACGCTTCAATCAGTTGGCCCACTCATCTCGTCGCGCACGACTTGCGCTCTTGTTATCTCAATGTAAAGGACCCTCTCGCACTTCTGCAAGTTGGTTTGCATGAGCGCATTTTCTGCAACTCAGATTGATCACCAACAAGCTTCATTCCCACCGTACATCCTGCTCAGTCGATAGGTTCACGAGACGTGCATCTCCTGATCCACGGAAACCACATTCTGCTGAGAGACAACTCCATGAAACAAGCTCGTCAACACACGCGCAAAGCAATCGTCAGCGGACTTGCAGTATCACTGTGCATCCAAACTGTTCAGGCGCAAGAGATCACACCAGAAGACGACTTTGCATCTCGATTGTCCTTCAGCGCAGGGTTCGATGTTGTATCGCAGTACTACTTCCGCGGCATCATCCAGGAGGATCAGGGATTCATCTTCCAACCGTGGGGAGAGTTGGGTATAACGCTGTATGAGTATGACGATGTTTCCTTCGGTGTCTCAACCGGTATGTGGAACAGCTTCCATGGAGACACGAGTACATCGGGCACAGTCGATGACACAACAGAACACTGGTATGAATCCGATCTGTACTTTGGAGCAAACCTTGACTATGGGAAACTGAGCTTTGGCATCACACATCTGTTCTATACGAGCCCTTCCAACGCATTCGGTACAGTTTCGGAGACCGATGTCTCAGTCAGCTATGACGATTCGGGCATGTGGAGTTGCATCTGCGAGGACTTTGCACTCTCACCATCGATCACGCTCGCGTTTGAGTCGGGCGATAATGCCGCAGACGGTGGCGACACGGGTACATACTTTGAGTTCGGAATCGAGCCATCGTTTCCGCTTGAAAGTTCGTGCTTTGACAATCTCACCCTGTCGTTCCCCGCAGCACTCGGTCTGAGTGTAAGTGACTACTACGAGGACACGTCCGGAAGTGATGAGACATTTGGATTCCTGCAGGTCGGCACTTCGCTCTCTCTGAGTCTCCCCGTGCGCAACGAGTATGGCATATGGTCTTTGACAGGTGGTGTGCATGTGCTCATGCTCGGCGATGCGACAAAGGAGATGAACAACGGTGACGGTACAGAGTTCGTTGCGTCTATCGGGATAGGGCTCGAGTACTGACACGTCCGAGGCTTCACGTGCAGGCTTGTCTCAGCATGTCAAACTCGTTCCGTGTATACTCAGCGGATGAGAACCCACACCCAGTCAGTTGTTGCTTCCGTTCTGTCAGTTCCCTGTGTAGCGTTATGCCAGGTTGCAGAGAGCAGTGATGCTCCTGTCTCGCTGGAACACGCCACCGTGGTTCGGCTGTCTGTTGCGCCAGAATCTGAGCGTCTGATGTGGTCTCCAAAGGGCGCAACGGTAGAACTCACGACCAGTGCTGACGGAACAATGCGAGGTCAGTTCAAACTTGGACCAAAGGGCTCGGCTCCGATTCTGGTCTCGCTTTCAAAGTCACGAAAGAGTGGGCATATTGACCGGCTTGCGATTGACTTTGATCGTGATGGAGATCTGAATGACGAAACCGTTCTCACCTGCGAACCAAAGGAGCAACGCGGAAAGATCTGGTCGAGTTTTTCTGCTGAACTGCCGGTGCCGGTCAGTGACCCGTGGGGTAGTGACACATCGATACCTTACAGAATAAATCTGTGGTACGTCTTTGATCCGCTTGAGCCTGACGCCCCCCCACAACTCCGCTGGAGTCGTCGTAGTTTCTTCACTGGAACATGCATGCTCGATGGGGTTGAGACATTTGTTATGGTGTGCGAGCGCGACATGGATGGCGTGATTGACCGGGACGACGCATGGGCCCTCGCCCCGATGGATGAAAAGACGTTGGCACTCGGCAACTCTTCGCGAGCAATTGACGATCATGCGTGGCTCAATACCATGGCGTACAACATTGCTGCGGTTGACGCATCGGGTTTGCTTGCAGTGATTGTCCCCTACGATTCACTTCTCACTCGCGAGCAGGAGGAACATCAACGCGATGCACTTGCTGGCGATCGTGCAGCAACGCGATCGGGTGAGACGGTCAACTTCCTGCACGACTTTGCACAGGCTCAATCGATTGCTCGCGAGCAGAAGAAACTGCTGTTTGTTGACTTTGAAACAGACTGGTGTGGTCCGTGCAAACAGATGGATGCGCTTGTGTACACCGCTGATAATGTGGTCGCTGCTGCTAAGAACGTCGTTGCAGTCAAAGTGGATGGCGATATCTCACGAGATCTTGTGAAGCAGTTTGATATTCGCGGCTACCCAACAATGCTTCTGCTTGATCAACATGGCAAAGAAATGGGCCGCCATGTTGGATATATGGGTGTCACAGACACATCTGCGTTCCTTGCTCGGGCGCAACAGCCTGTCGAGTCCAACTGACACCGGTATGACCCTTCGCATTGCTTGAACTGCACGCCTGTTTTTCTCGAGAACACTCGCGTGAGTCCTCGCTGTTCTGGCCAAGACTGGTCAATCGCTTTGAGGAAGTGAAGTTGTTGTCACGCTTTGATTTTGAGATCGATGAACCAGAAAATGTCTATCTGTGGTCTCTTTCACATGGATATTAACGGAATGTCGAGTTATAAAAGACCTATAATTTCATCGTTTTTATAGCAAATTTAATAAATGTGCGGCATTTAGACGGGCATTATCCCAGGTTTCATGCAATCCACACAGATTCGGGCAGCAAAACCCCAACCTATGGGGTCTGAGGCGTGTATACTGAGGCCCCATGTGATGCGTGGAGAGCATCGCTACGACCATACGTAAGTCCTTGTGGAGGAAGGTGTAAACATGTTGAACACAAGAATCATCGGTGGTGGTGTTGCAGTCGCGATTGCAAGCGCAGCTGTAGCTTCACCGTTCTCTCAGCTGAAGTTTGACATCAATGGCATGGATGTGAACTTCTTTGCTGGCGCCAACGGCACTGGTGCGTCGATCGCAACAGTGAGCGCAGGCGGCGGTCTGAACTTCAGTGGCTCATGGGAGCTGACCTTCGGCAACGCCTTCCTTGTGGGTGGCGGTGTTCGTGGTAACAACCTGAGCAGCGGTGCTGGCCCCTTCAACTTTGCTGGAACAGCAACGTTGACAAGCGCCACTGGTTACCTGAACTTCGCGAATGGCTCGCTCACGGGCGGTACATTCCAGTTCGGTGTTTCGAACAACGGCGGCGGTAGCGACCTGATTCAGGGCACCTTTGCCAACAGCGGCTCCAGTGTGATCACCGGTGCAGTTCCCGGCGGCCCTTGGTTCGTTACAGGCCTTGTCATTAACTCGACCTTCACCGACGGTGATGGCGATTCGAACTTTGGTGACAATGTTGACATCACCAAGTTCATCAACCAGGTCTTTGGTGGCTCGTTCTCCGAGATCTTCCTCTCTGACAACGGCACAAACGGTGACTTCGACCTGATCATTGAAGCACCAACCCCTCCAGGCGTGCCCACCCCCATGGCAGCAACCATGGGTCTTGTCGGCCTCCTGAGCGTTGGCGCTCGCCGTCGCCGCTAATCAGTTTTCTCCACGCTTCTGGTTCACCAGATCCGGAACTGGTGATCACATAGCACTTCATGATGCAGACGAGTCCAATAAATGGGCTCGTCTGTTTTTTTACGCCCCCTTATTTGGATGTGTATGAGGCAAAATAAATCTACTTGAAATACGCCTCCAACCAACTATCCAGTCAAGTTCATCTCATCACAGAGTACGAATATGTAATCTCGTTTCGAAACACTACCGACACACAACAAGAGAATTCCTTCCATTTGTTGATGGGAGCCTTTGTTATGCAAAGAGGAAACAGCACGGATTCATTTGATTGGATTCCACGCGCGGATGCGATCTCAACGCAAACGAGTGGCAAACTCTTCCCAGTTGTTGCGTTGTGGGTGTTGATTGCACTCTGGGGAGCCGGGGTGGCTTCTGGCATGGTGGTCCTTTGGAACTATTCAAGTGCACCAGCATCCCAACGAACACACATCTCGTCCTGGCCGGTTCATTCGAAGATAACACGTCGGGAATCGCAGTCATCTCTCGTCATTTGCGTCCACCCACATTGTCCATGTACTCGTGCAACAGCAGAGGAGCTCGCTCGCATTGCAAGATATGTGAACGACACACTCGACATTATCGTGCTTGTGTATGCGCCAGAGTCGATGCCTGCAGACTGGGAACGAACCTCGCTATGGAATTTGTTCTCTGATATTCCCGGGGTGCATGTTGTTTCAGACTACAACGGCGAGGAGATACAACAATTCGGCGCGAGCACTTCCGGCGAGTGCCTCCTCTTTGACCCATCTGGAAATCTGGTGTTCAGTGGTGGAATTACCGGCGCTCGCGGGCACGTTGGAGATAATGCTGGCAGTGCAAACATCGTTGCATTCAGCAGAGGGCATCAGATCCATACTGCACAAACACCAGTCTTCGGCTGCTCCATTCTAGGAAACCAAAATGAACTTCCAAGTGAAGACTGTGCTCTGGAGTTGACGCGATGATACTGGAACGCGCAAACGACATCTTTGTTTCTCAACGGCTGCGAAACTTTCGTCGGGTTGACCGGCTATTTGCTTATTTTCTGATTGGACAGTTCTTTGCAGGCATCCTGATCGCCGTTTTCCTGTCGCCTTACACATGGTCTGGCACTCTGAAAAGCACCCACATTCACGTATGGACCGCGATTCTGCTTGGAGGATGTATTGTCAGCCTGCCCGTGTTTCTTGCGCTTAGATACCCTGGGCAGACAATAACGAGGCACACAATAGCTGTTGGGCAAATGCTGTACTCCGCATTGCTGATCCATCTCACCGGAGGCCGCATCGAGACCCATTTCCACGTCTTCGGCTCACTTGCGTTCCTTGCCGGGTACCGTGACTGGAAGGTGCTTGTGCCTGCATCAGCAGTTGTCGCTGTTGATCATTTCGCACGAAGTATTCTTTGGCCAGAGTCTGTCTTTGGTGTTCTTGTTGCCAGCCCATGGAGGCCGTTCGAGCATTCATTCTGGGTTCTCTTTGAAGATTGTTTTCTCATTCGATCCTGCATGTTGAGTGTCCGTGACAACAAGGAAATGGCACTTGCACTCGCTGGCGTTGAAACAACCAATCAAGAGATCGAAGAACTTGTCGCCCAGCGTACTGAAGAGCTGAATGAACGACAGAGGCAGCTCGAAGCGGAGATTGTGCGTAGCCAGAAACTTCAGGACGAACTTGTTCATGCTCAAAAAATGGAATCCATTGGACAACTCGCAGCGGGTATCGCTCACGAGATCAACACACCGATCCAGTATATTGGCGACAACACAAGGTTTGCAGCTCAAAGTTATAAAGGGCTATTCAAAATTGTGGACGAGTATGCGAGTCAACTCGACCTGAATGTCGAGGCAAAGAGCTGGAATGAGCGAGCAGCAATCCTGCAGGATCTTCTGAACGAGCTCGATATCGAGTTCCTCAAAGAAGAAATTCCAAGGGCAATGGTACAAACCCTTGAGGGTGTGGAACGCGTGGCCGAGATAGTGCGTGCAATGAAAGACTTTTCACACCCAGGCGGAGAGAAATCACCTGCCGACATTAATAAAGCAATAGAGAGCGCTATTACGGTGTGCAAGAATCGATGGAAGTATGTCGCTGACATGAAACTCGAACTTGATGAATCACTGCCTCCTGTTCCATGTTATGTGAGCGAGCTGAATCAGGTCTTTCTGAACCTTGTCGTCAACGCTGCAGACGCAATCGCTGAAGCAAACAAGGAAGATCCAAACAATGCGGGTGTCATCACCGTCGCTACCCACCATGCGGGCGAGTGGGCAGAGATCCGTATCAGTGATACTGGTGCCGGTATTCCCGAAGATATTCAGCGGAAAGTCTTCGACCCATTCTTTACCACCAAGGCAGTTGGCTCAGGAACGGGGCAGGGGCTGTCTATCTCGCACGATGTCATTGTGAACAAGCATCACGGTGATATTCGATTCAACACGAAAGCAGGTGAGGGAACAACGTTCATTCTCCGACTTCCTCTAACAGAAGCTGCCGCACGTATACGAGGAGAGGCGGCATGAGCGAGCCAAAGACGCGAGTACTCTTTGTTGATGATGAAGAGTTCCTGCTTGATGGGTTGCGCCGATTGCTGCGGCCACATCGCAACGAGTGGGATATGGTCTTCGTAAACTCAGGCGAAAAAGCTCTTGAGTTGATGGCAAGGAATCCGTTTGATGTTGTTGTATCAGATATGCGGATGCCAAGCATGTCCGGCACAGAACTGCTGCAAAGAGTTCAGCAGTTGTACCCCAGCACGGTTCGATTGGTACTCTCAGGACAAGCCGACAAGGACGATATTCTGACTAATGTTGGACCGATTCATCAGTTTATGCAGAAACCCTGCAACCTGAATGTACTTGTCAATGCTGTTAACAGAACATGCGAGTTGGGGCGGTTATTCAAAGACAAGCAGCTCAAATCCATGATCACAGAGCTTGAATCACTCCCCAGTCTGCCTTCGCTTCAGGCAGAACTGCTGTCAAAGCTGAACTCTGAGAACGTATCAACCAAGGACATTGGCGATTCGATCGGTCGCGATCTTGGCATGACCACAAAGATCCTTCAGATGGTGAACTCGTCGTTCTTCGGTTTATCACGTCGTGTGCAAACACCGGCAGAAGCGGTGCTGTTGCTTGGTCTTGATACTGTACGCTCGCTTGTGATTGCAATGCAGGTCTTCTCTCAGATTGCGGGTCCTCCTGTGCGTGGTTTTTGCGAACGGCATTTGTTCGAGCACAGCGTAGAAGTTGCAACAACAGCAAAGCTGATTGCAAAGTGTGAGCGAATGTCGGAGAAAGAAGTCGAGAATGCGTATCTTGCAGGGCTCCTTCACGATGTTGGCAAACTCGTGCTTGCAACGTATAAGCCGAAGCAGTATGCCGAAGTCGTTTCCCTTGTACAGCAAGGTGCGATGACAGAAGCCGAAGCCGAGCGCCAACTCATTGGTGCCACGCATGGCGAAATTGGCGGGTATCTTCTTTGCCTCTGGGCATTTTCGGACTCGATAGTGGACGCTGTCATCTTCCATCATGTGCCGTTACACCATGAAGCAAATACCTTCTCGGAACTGACTGCGGTGCATGTTGCGAATGCACTCGTGAACTCTGGAAAGCCACGTGACGATACAGCAATCGATGGCGTGGACATGGCGTATCTGTCTCGTCTGGGATTATCAAATCGGCTGGCCATGTGGAATGCCATCCCGAGAATCGCTGCGTGATCGGAGAGTGCTATGCCGAGTTCTATCCTGTATGTCGATGACGAGCAAAACATACTTGATGCATGCAGACGTTCGTTGGGACGAAAGTACAATATCACAACAGCTCTTGGACCCATCGAGGGTTTGAATCTCATCAAGAGCAAGGGTCCATTCGCGGTCATCCTCTCTGACATGCGGATGCCGGAGATGAACGGTGTTGAGTTTATTTGTGCTGCGCGCAAGCTGTCTCCAGACACGGTGTGCATGATGCTGACAGGGAATGCCGATCAGCAGACCGCCACAGACGCGATCAACGAGGGACATGTATTCCGTTTCATGACAAAGCCGTGCCCCAGCGACATGCTGGCAAACGCGTTTGACGCGGCAATCAAGCAGTACAGACTGATCACCGCTGAAAAAGAGTTGCTCCAGCGCACGCTCACTGGCAGCATTCGTGCTCTTATGGAAGCGCTTGAGATGGTCAGCCCACGCGCATTTTCCCGCGCAAACAGAATCAAGCCACTTGTACAGCTCATGTGCAACGAGCTTAAACTGGAGAACCAGTGGCAGTACACACTCGCTGCCATGATGTCACAGATCGGATGCATCACACTTCCACCAGAACTTATCGAAAAGATTCATGCAGGCAAACACATCACGGATGCCGAGCGAGCAATGTTCAATGCGCATCCGTCGCACGGACAGAAGTTGCTCGAACACATCCCACGACTTGAACGGTGTGCCCAAATGATCGGGAGTCAGTTCAAGCCGTTCGGCCACAGCGCAATGCCCGATCCGCAATCCCAGCACGGGCCGAGTGAGATCGGCGCACAGATGCTGAAGATTGCCATTGACTACGATGCTCGGGTGCAATCAGGTATGGCAAAGGAAGAGGCACTCGCGACAATGCAAGCACTGTCTGGTGAGTACAACCCACACCTGCTTGCTGTACTTGAAGTATCCGAGATATCGAATGATGATCCGCACGCACATTGTGAACCTCGCCCGATGACTGTCAATGATCTGCTGCCGGATATGATCGCTGCCGAAGATATCTTCTCAGAGTCCGGCGTGCTGCTGGTCTCAAAGGGATCAACAATAACAAAGGCGCTCAAGGAACGCCTTCGTAACTACTCAAGAAGTGTCGGTGTCAAAGAGCCATTCAACGTGCTAGTGCCATTCGAAGAACAGCGTGAAGCTGCATAAGAGTTTGCTTATGCTTGCTCTTCTGATTCCTGATCAATAATGTCGTCTTTCACCTTGCCAAGCGCCCCCGGTAGTTCAATGCCTGCCTGCTTTGCGAGTTCATGCACCGGTGGGAGCGATCCAATCATGCCGGAAAGAAAATCCGCTGTGGTGCCTCGCGTCCCACCCTTGCCTTCAACTGTGCTGCCTCGACCCGAATCCCACACTGTGATTTTGTCGATCTTCAGATTCTGCACTGCCTTGACCTGCTCTGCAACAAGCTCTGGCAGCTTTTCGATCAGCAGCAGCGTTGGTGCGATGGCTGGATTCGAAGCGCATGCCTCAACGAGCTTATGATACCCCTCGGCCTTTGCTTCGAGCACCTTCCGGATACCCTCGGCCTCTGCCTGATACTTCGCAAGAATTGCGTCGGCTTCACCGCGTGCCTCACGACGGGCGCGTTCTGCGACTGCTTCTGCCGCGATCTCCATTCGCTGCTTTTCAATTTCCTGCGGCGCGAGCTGTGTCTTGGCGAGTGTCGCGAGTTCGAGTTCGCGTTCGGCAACCATGATGGCCCGCTGCGATTCAGCTCTCGCAACATCTGACCGACGAGTCGCTTCTGCACGGATCTCAGCGAGCTTTGCATTACTCGATGCAATCTCGGCGTTTGATGTGTTCTCCCCGTCAACCGCGAGCGCTTCAGCTTGCGCAACACGAATGCGCTGCTCCTGCTCAGCATTTTTTCGTGCGGCAATGGTCTCGGCTTCGCGTTCAGCTGTTGCGATTTCGAGATTTCGTTTCGACTCAACCTCGCCGGTAATGGCTGCAGCTTCGAGTGCCGCGACCGCTACGCGCTTCTTACGCTCAGCTTCCTTCTGTCCCTGATCCGAGAGCGCCTTCTCCTCGGCAACACGCACGTTCCGCTCACGAACTGCCTTGGCCTCGCCAATAGATCCCTCGCGTTCCTGCTCAGCAACATCGACCTTTGCCTGGTTGATCGCTTCAGCAGCTGCACGGCGTCCGATTGCGATGATGTAGCCGGAATCATCGCTGATATCACGAATATTCACGTTGATGAGTTCGAGACCGAGTTTGTTGATCTCCTGCGTCACGTTCTCGTTGATCAGGTTCATGAACTTTTCGCGGTCTTTGTTGATTTCCTCGATCGTCAGGGTCGCGATCACAAGGCGCAACTGCCCCAGGATGATGTCCTGTGCCTGCTCACGAATGGAGCCAGCAGCAAGCCCGAGCAATCGCTCGGCCGCATTGTTCATATGAACAGGGCTTGTCGATATGCCGACAGTGAATGTTGCCGGAACATCAACACGGATGTTGTTGAGTGACAACGCACCAGAGAGTGGGATGTCGATCACGAGAGGTTCAAGACTTAGGAAGGCGTAGTCCTGGATAATCGGCCACACAAACTGACCACCGCCATGAAAACACTGCGTTGCCTTGCGCCCCTTCGTACCCCAGATAACGAGGATCCGGTTCGATGGGCATCTGCGGTACCTGCTTGCAAGGAAGAACACAACCACAAACAGCAGCAGGACACCCACAACAGAGGCAATCAGCACGAACACGCCGGTTTTCTCACCCGGGCTGAGTTGTGCGAGTGACGCTGCATTCATGGTTGATTGAACAAAGCCTTCGATCATTTTTTCTTATCTCACTTTCTCTTGCACAAGACATGCGTTCTTGTGCCTATGCGAATCTATTCAGATGTGATTACGCAACCGGTTCGACAACAATCGAGTCCGCCGCTTCATTTGCGCGTCTGACCTTCACGCGCGTTGATGTTGGGATGAGTGTATCGCCATGCTGCACTGCATTGATCTCTCGCTGATGACCCTCGACGACAATCTTCACACGACCAGTCCCCTGGCCTTCGGGTGGTATCTGCACGTACACATCGCCGACAAGACCAACCATGTCGGACAAACTGATGTTGCCGGACGACTGGAACTTCAGTAACTTGCGGAGCAGCGTCACGAGCAACCACCCCACTGCTGCACCGGACAGCACAGCAACAACACACGAAAGGAACGTACCAAGATCGAGGAGTCGATAGGCGCCAAAGCCCATCCAACCGCCACCCATGAAAAACGCGGAGAGCGTCTGCAGGCTGATGACCTTGAACTCATGACCAGGCGTGTCGTGACTGGGTGTGTCAATATCGATATCAACATCTGTATCAAAATCCCCACCAAGTTCCATCAGTGTGAACTGGATGAGAAAATACAGCGTGCCGACAACCGCAGGCACGGTGAACCACCATGCCTGCCCGTCCAGAAAGAAACTAATCATTGTGCAACCCCAGTCTGACAGGCTCGAACAAGCCTCTGCGGTTTCTTGGGAATTGGGCAAAGAAATTTCATAGGATGAAGTCCCACTCCGGTCCCGATATTGTAGCGATACCCTGTGTTGCCTGTTCACAATCGTGAACTATCTCATAGAACTGACATAGCACAGCACGCCCGCAGATTGGCTGCGGGCGTGCTGGATAAGTGGCTAGAGATTGGGTTCAGCGGCTATTTGTCTTCGCCGTACTGCCACGTGCCCTTCGCAAGCTGCTCAAGTGCTGTCTGTACAGCAACATGCAGTTCACGGTCGTATCCGTCAAGCTCGTCCTGCGGTGAGTTCTCGACCCACACATCCGGGGCAACACCGAAGTTCTCAAGGTTGATGCCGTAGTTGTGCTCGTTCGTCGGATCATATGTTGTCACAAGCGCACCCGGCGTACGGATCGAACCGCCGTTGAGCAGCCCGTAGCTGCCAGTTGCAATCACAGCACCCATGGTTGGGTTGCCGACGATGGTACCGAGTTTGAGATCGCGGAACCCCTGCGGCGTGACTTCGGAGTCGGACGCGGAGCGACCATTGATGAGCATGACCTTGGGGCCTGCAATTGCCTGTCGCGGGCGACGACCTGCAGCGCGACCACCAAGGCGCGAGTTCCAGTACTCGTACGGCTGGCGCTCAAGAATATCGATCAGTTGCTGGTCAATGTTGCCGCCGCCGTTGTATCGGATGTCGATGATCATGCCGTTCTTGTTCCAGAACTGATCGATCTCGGTCTGGAACTTGGCAAGCGATGGACCGTTCATGGCCTGAATGTGGACATATCCAATCTTTCCGTTTGACCATTCATCGACGAGCTTCCGGCGCGAATCAACCCACGCGTTATACATAATGCCTGAGAGCGAACCAACTGTGTTGATACGGATCACACGATCGTTTGTCATCATCTCTGTGCCGTCGTCCGCGCTCTCGGGCGTTGCAACACGAACGGAGACATACTCATTCAACGGATCGAGCAGCAGCTTCTCGTAGTTGTCTCTGTCTGCAATGTTTGTGCCGTTGATCGACTGGACAACGTCACCAACATTCAGCTCGATCCATTCATGATCCGCAGGTCCATCGGGATAGATGTAGCTGATGCGATAGACCCCATTATCCGGAACGATGTCAAACCCAAGATGTTGGGTGGAGTACAGGCGCTCCATGTTGTGCGACTGCGGACCAGACACGCCGGTGTGCGACGCGTTGAGTTCGCCGATCATCTCGTTTGCAAGATCGTAGAGATCCTGATTTTCTCCAACATTTGCCAGCATGGGACGATACTTCTCGCGAACAGCTGCCCAATCAACGCCGTGCATGTTCTTATCGTAGAATCGGTACTTCATCACACGCCAGCATTCTTCAAAGACCTGCTCCCACTCGGCGCGCTGGTCGATGATGACGCGGAGACTGAAGTCAATCTTTGACGGTCTTCCACCCGAAGCTGACATGGAGTACAGCCCACCGGAACGCTCGAAGAAGAACTTCTTGCCATCGCCAGACATGGACAGTCCGCCGAATCCACCGTCACCAAGACTCTTCTGGTCAGAGCCGTCGATCTTCACGCTGAGCAGTTCGCTACCGCGAGTGAAGTACACGAGTTTGCCGTCCCTGCTCGGGAAGAAGTTGAAGATGTTACCACTGCCAGAACTGATACGCTGCGCACGCTTGTCGATGCCTTCGAGATCGACCTCAAGCGGCTTCGTTTCCGCTTTCTCCTCGTCCTTCTTTTCACCATCGTCTGACTTGTCTGCGTCTTTCTTGTCGTCGTCCTTCTTTTCATCGCCACGCGACGGCTTCTTTTCGTCCTTGCGTGCTTTGACCATTGGATCGTTTGGATCTTCGGTCATCTTCGTGAGCGAGACCGCGTAGAGTTCCCACGTGCCACTCCGGTTCGATGAGAACACGACATGGGAATGGTCTGGTGTAAGAAAGCCTGCGCGATCCGAGAAGATGTGATCGGTTACGTTCGTCTCGGTACGATTCTCGATGTCGAAGATGTACACATCATCGTTGAGTGCAGGATCCTCGCGGTTGTAGACAAGATACTTTCCATCGTTTGAGAACGCGCCGATATCGAATCCGCCCTCGGGGTTGTACGCGAGTTGGGACATCTCACCCGACGCGACATCGATCATGTACAGGCGCAGATCGGACTCCCACACAATCTTCTTTGAATCGGGCGACCATGTGATCTCACTCTTGAGTGATTCCTGATGCGTGAGCTGGCGCGACTCACGCGATTCGACGTTGTAGATCCAGATCTCCTCCTCGCGTGATTGATCGGAGACGAATGCGATCATTGTGCCATCAGGACTAAACTGCTGGTACCGATCGCGCCACACAGAATCGGTGATGCGTGTCTTCTCGCCGACCTGTGGATCACTCGGCACGAGGTACAACTCGCCGTGGTGTCCTACAACAACCTGACTACCGTCGTGGTTTGGTGATAACCCGTCCGGATTCCCGTTCGTGCTTGTGACAGTCATCAGCGTGTCCTTGGGATCGAACGAAAGCTCGATCGGCACGCGTGCTGTCTTGCGAGTTGCAACGTCGTAGCGGTAGATCTCGAACTCACTCTCGTAAGTGATGATCGAGCCGTCCGGGCTGATTGACGGATACTGGATGCCATCGCCGTCGTGGAAAGTGACCTGTTCCTGCTTCGAACCATCCGCTTTCATGCGCCAGAGATTGAAGAGTCCATCCTTTTCAGACATAAAGTAGATCATGCCGTCGGAACCCCACATTGGATGCGCATCCTGTGTGTGGTTGCGGAAGTCCTTCATATCGAGATCGGTCAACTGCTTGATCTCGCCGCCAAGCGTCGGCATGACGTAGATGTCCGTGTTCCAGTTTCCGCGATATCCCTTTCGCCAGTACCGGAACCCGTTGCGATTGAATGCAACCATTGAGCCGTCCTGACTGACCATACCGGACGACCCCTTGTCCATCTTCAGCGGCGTCGGGATCGTGCCATCAAGCGGCGCAACATACAGCGGCGCGCCCCACAGACTGTTCCCGCGCGATGTTGCAAAGAGAAGCCCCTTGCCATCGGGCATCCAGTTCACAAGACGATCGCCGGTCGAGTCAAACGTGATCTGCTTTGGCTCGCCACCGGTCACGGGCATGACATACAGATCGTCGTTGCCCATGCGATCGGAGTCGAAGGCGATGTGCTTTCCATCGGGACTGAACCTTGGATTCTCATCGCGAGCGACATGCGCGGTCAGACGTTGCGGGTTTGCCCCGTCAGCATCAACGATCCAGATATCGCCGTGGTACGAGAACGCGATCCTGCCATCATTTGCAGGTGACGGGTAGCGAAGGAACTTTGTCGACTGGGCAGTGCTGACAGATGCAGCAATACCAGCAACCGCACAGACAACGACAGCACGACTCTTCATCATCCGCTCCTCTCGGAATGGGTACGAAACAGGATACATGGACAGGATGCAACACGAACGAACCGAATGGTGCCCGTATTCCGTCATAACCG
This sequence comes from Phycisphaeraceae bacterium, assembly GCA_020639155.1. Classification (NCBI taxonomy): domain Bacteria; kingdom Pseudomonadati; phylum Planctomycetota; class Phycisphaerae; order Phycisphaerales; family Phycisphaeraceae; species Phycisphaeraceae bacterium. Next base: position 2,268,844 of record JACKHF010000001.1, on the reverse strand, counting down.
GACATCGATGCGTTTCGACGCGACTCCAGCGTACACGAAACACCACGTCGGCGAATCGATGATCATGCCTCCTGCGGAACAATTCCGGGTGTGGTTTGACTTATAGGAAGTTAGTTTGATGCAGATCCAGACTGCTTTGCAAAGCTTGGAATCAGGCAATCGATGACAACCACTGCACCTAGCAAGCCGATCGCGATAGCGTACACAGTGCCACCCGCGACCAGTACGTTAATCCACACCTCGTTCGATCGTGCTAGCCACCAGCTTGCCATGTCCAGCCCGAGTCCGAGCCCGCCAGCCAGCAGCACAATGCCTGTGAGTTGCCCGTGGAGTCTGGTCATGCACGCGAGCAGTCCGACGATAATCAGAATCACCGCCATTGTCGGCGCGTGCGTGTGCTGGCTCATCGCGAGCACCGCCTCGCTGGTCGGCTGGATGTCCTTCGAAAACGCGATCTCCTGGATGTCGGACCAGAACTCCAGAGGCACCGAGGGGTGTGCATCGGGGCCGGTTGAGTTGCGAGAGTGACAATCCAGACAACTCACCGCGATGATCTCAGCAGGCGCGTTGTCACCAAGATCGAAGTTGTCGTACTGCTCCGAGAGTTTGTCGGTTTCTGCGAGCCAATCGAGCAGCGCCTTGCGTTTGTCGTCCGGGAGTGTTTCAGCGTCCGGATGATCCTGCTGGAGCGAAGCAACCAATGGCGACGGCGACTGCACGCCGTGGTAGTGTCCGCGGATGTCGCCGAGCGTGAACCCCGGCGAGCCGTCGCGATTGTCATAGTGTGTCTTCAGGTGGATGCCCGAGACTACATATCCGCCGAGCAGTGTCAGCATCAATACAGCGATGCCGATGCGCGCGGTGTATGGGAGTGATGTGAGCTTTGGAACGTGTTTCATTGTGTGTTATGACAACATGTGTTAGGACAACGCGCCAAGATCGATATCGACTGTCTTTCCGGAACGTACCGCTTCGTTGGCTGCGATCGCGACCGCTGTTGCGCGAGCGCCCTCGGCGATCGAGCACGCGGGAGCATCGTTCGCGCTGATCGCATTGATCCAGTCAACGAGCGCGTAGTGCACAGGGACATGCGGCAGACCAACACCCTCCTTCAGCTTGCCCTGCTCTGCGAGTTTGGTCGCGCCAGCGATCAGCGTGATGCCCTCGTCCGTGTGGAACTGCTGCCGATTCGCGTAGACCTCCCAGCCTTGCGTCGGCGCGTCGGACTCCTTGAACATCCAGCCGTGCGTCCACGCGAGCTTGATCGCAGCGTTCGTGCCGTGGAAGACCTCGTAGTTCCCGCCGTAGGAGTTGCCGATCGTTGCGCCGTATTGCAACACTGTCCCATCATCGAAGATGAGGTTCAGCGCGATCGTGTCGTTGACCTTGCGGTTATCTTCGCGATAGGCACGCACGGATCCAAGACCGGACACTTTCACAGGATACCTGTCCGTGTACCAATGGAACACATCGAACTGCTGCGTACCCACCTCGCCAGCAAGACCGAGCGAGACCTCGGGATCGAGCTTCCAGTTGAACGCTTTGTAGCGATCCGGTTCTGATGCGGGCGAAATCCACGTCGTCTTGTCGTGTGACTGGGCATACATCGACACGAGATCACGCACGGAGTCTGACTTGAAGAACCCGCGTGCGAGCTGGTACACGGGGTTTGCTCTGCCCTGACACCCGGCTGCAGCGACAACCGAGGCGGACTTGGCGGCGTCGGCGATCGCTTTGCAGTCTGCGATGGTGTGCGCGAGGGGGCACTCGCAGTAGATATGCTTGCCTGCTTGCAACGCAGCAACAGCAACGTCCCTGTGCGTGTGTGTTGGCGTTGCAACGACGACAGCATCGACATCACCCTTTGCCAGCATCTCTGCAACGGTAGCGAATCCTGTCGCACCAGCGGACCTGCGCAATCCTGCGGCAAGCCGGCGATCATCCGTGTCGCAGATCGCGGTCACGGAAACCTCATCGATCGACACGAGCTCTCCTGCAATTGCGCGACCCTGTCTGCCCGCACCGACAACACCCACACGCAATGGCGCACGAGAGTTCCATCGCACGGGCGCGCCGAGCACATCGGGGACGAGTGCAAACGCGGCAGCTGAGCCAACACTCTTTGCCAGAAACTCGCGACGAGCAATATCAGACATGGGCCAGGTCCTTTTCCTTGTGCATCCTGCTTGCAGCAAGAGCAGTTGCAGTGTATCCATCCGGAAGATGCGCAGTGAGTGACGGATCAACAACAAGTGCTGTTGACCATATCTCGCACACTGCTGCACTCGGACCGACCACGCACGCGCCGGGAACATCCGTTACCGGCACACCCGTTTTCGGGTCCATGATGTGGCCACCCGCTGGTGACACTCTGCCATCGATCCGCGACACCGACATGCAACTGTCTTCAAGTTCGATCGCATCTGGATAATCCAGGACCGCGATCCGCCATCGCTTTATGCTTGGCATCGTTCCAATGCACGCGACAGATGATGTGCCTCCATGCAGCAGCGCGGATGTCACGCCATACTCGCGCAGGAGTTCGCAGACACGATCGAGAACGAACCCCTTTGCAATCCCGCCGAAGTCGAGCGAGCAGGCAGCGTCGTCGCGAGTGACAGTGAGTCTGGTTGCATCCAGTGAGTACGACGAGTTTTGATGCGCGTTCGCATTCGTCGATGCAGTCTCACCGCGGAACCCATGCGCAGACATCAACATACCAACATCGATATCGAACGCGCCGCTCGTATCGTTTGTTGCTTGCGCACATAGCTCGAGCATGTCGAACAGATCACGATCTATCCGCACAGACTGACCGACCGGCGTTGCGTTGATGCGTGACACGATCGACCCACGATCAAAGATCGTCAATCGATCGTGCCACTCCTTGACGATCTCCGCGGCTTCTTCGAGTATCGCTCGCGCATCGGTGCCCGAAATACTTCGCGCAAACGATGCGATCACGAACTCGAATGTTGTGCCCATGGCATCAAACGCAAGCCTGATGTCAACATGGTCTGCCACTACTTCACCGCAGAAGCCTGCAGGGTCTTCGCGTCAAACTTGTACGCGTGCCCATCCCACATTGATCGTGTCGCAAGATCGACCGCGACGAGCACTTTTGATGCAAGATCGATGTTGCTCAGCGCGGGCGTGCGCGAGCGGATGGATTCGAGCCAGTTCAGGCGCAGCTGATCCTGATCGTTCCCAATGTCAGGACAGGTAACCTCCTCGCGCTCGATTTCGTCGACGTACGCGCGTTCCGGACGGATATCGCAATGACGACCATTGAGGTACATGTTGGCCTTGTTGCCACGGATGAGCGTTTCAAGACCAACCTCGTTGTTTGTCGCGCCCGCGATGACCATGGTGTGGCCGTTCTCAAAGACAACGGTGAGGTTCACCTGGTCGTGGTTCTCCATGTCCTTGTCGATCATGTGCGTGCCGGTGGCAACAACATTCACAGGCCAGCCCGCGTCGAGCGCAAAGATCATCGGTGTCATGACGTGAACGAGCAGATCTCCAACGATGCCCGTGGAGAAGTCCCTGTAGCGGCGCCAGCGTGCGTACACCTTGGGGTCCCACTCACGCGGGCCAAGATGGCCGAGCCATGCGTTCCAGTCAAGGTTCACGCCCGGCTCCCACTCCTTGTTGATGCCGTAGTAGTTCCATTCGCCGGACGGGGTGTTTCTGCAGTACGAAGTTTGCGACCATATGGGTGTGCCAATCTTGCCGGCCTTGATCGCCTTGCGCGCTTCCTGATACTTCGGCAGCATAATCATCTGCGTGCCGACCTGGAAAATGCGCTCGGGATGTGACTCGACCGCCTTGCGAACGGCCATTGCCTGATCGAGACGGAGCGTCATCGGTTTTTCTGTATACACGTCCTTGCCTGCGTGGAGCGCGTCGATGATGTGCTGTGCGTGCCAGTGCTCGGGCGATGCGATGAGAACGCCGTGGATATCGTCACGCGCGAGCAGTTTCTTGTAGTCGCGTGTCTCCATGACCTCCATGCCGTTCTGCTTTTCGACGCAGGCGCGATGCGCGTTCATGCGACGCTCATCACACACGTCTGCGATCGCAACGAGTTGCACATCGGCAGTGCCCTTTTCGGCGAAGTTGCAGAACGCGTGGCAATGGCCCGTGCCCATACCGCCGGTGCCGATGACACCCATGCGGATGGGCTCGTTCGCGCCAAGCTTTGGTGCGCGACCAGCTTTCACAGTTGGAAGAAGCGGCTTGCGAGGCTTTGCTGCACCGGCAGCAGCGCTGAGGCCAAGTGCGGCAGCACCCGCAACTGCGGTCGTGCCAAGGAATGAGCGGCGTGAATGGTTGTGAATGTGATCGGACATGACTCTCTCCAATACGAATCTGACGCGAGCATCAGTGTGAGAATGTGAACACGAGCAGACAGGATTGTCATCCAAAGAGCAAACTTATGGATGGGTTATGGTATCTCCTCCGCAGCATCGGCGGGAACGGACGCGATTTCCTCGGTGCTTTCATCGCGGAATACGCCCTGCTTGAACGCAGCAAGCACCAGCACAGCACAGGCAAGACCTATAAAACCCTGCACCCACCAGATCAATGCCCAGTCCTGCACGCCCGTTGTATTTTCCTTACCGATCGAACCAAGCCACGCGTTGTAGAAACCTGCGAGCACAGGACCCGCACCAAGAATGACAACACCAAACAATGTCTGTGCTGAGTGGCGAGCATCCTTCGGCACAATGCGTTCAAGGTAGATGTACGCGCCAGCAAAGAAGAACCCGTAACACAATCCGTGGAGCACACACGAGAGCAGGATCAACTCTTTCGTGCCACCATCTGCGAGCGCAAAGAGCGCAAACCGCACAAAGTACGCGACACATCCGAGTGCGAGAACCAGCTTGAAACCGAGCCGCTTCAGGAACAGGCCAAGAATCGCGAGCATGATGATCTCTGCGATCTGGCCGATCGACATGATGGGGCCGATGTACACCGACTTGTATCCGGCCGCTTCGATGAATGGGCCGGTGCGAATGAAGTAGACCTGGTGGATCATCGAGATCGGGAGTGCTGCGATCGTCATGATGAGCAGACCACGATGCTTGAAGTACTCAAGTGCTTTCAAGAATGCGAACGGATGCTCGCTGCTCCTGGTTGGCGGTGTCTTCGGCAGGAATAACATCGCCCAGATGCCGTACCCGATTGCCATCACACCAGAAACGCGGAGCGCGTCGGCAATGAGTCCTGCCTGATCGGGCTTGGGATCACCGGCAAGAAACGGTGGCAGCGATGTTGGATGCAGATTTGTCTGCAGCCAAATCAATGGGAACGCGTTTGACGCGATGATCCATCCGATCGTGCCCCACGTACGCACAGGGCCAAACTGCTTCTGCGGGTCTTTGAGATGCGCGAACGCGATCGAGTTCGTGATCGCCAGTGTCGGCATGTATGCAATCGAATAGAGGATCGACATCGCGAGGAATGATTCATACGAGTGCGCATAGAACGTGAGGTACTTGAGCGCCCCTCCTGTGATGAGCAGAATGCCAAGCCATTTCTCTGCATTGATGAATCTGTCGGCGATCTGGCCTGCAAGAAACGGTGCAAAGATCGCGCCGATCGAACCAGCGAGCCCAAGAATCCAGCCGATAGCAGCACCAGAGAACCACAACCCGCCACCAACGCGCTTGTACCCAGCAGATGTCAGTTGTTCCTTGACCACGGCAAGATCAACCTTCTCGGGCGCGTTCTCGATCTGAGAGTGCAGTTGGTCGCGGTCTGCGCGTGCGGTTGCACGATCCTGCTCCGATGTTTCGGCATCGTCGATCTTCTTTGTTGTAGCTGCGATCGCTTTTTCAAAGCTCGACTTGTCCTTGATGAAGATCAGACCGGACTCGCCGGGCACAAAGGGATCGTGACCGAGATCGAACGTCTGTGCCGGAGCAAGTTGCTCGTTTGCGACAATCCAGCCGGAGCCGAGGTAGTTGGCAAGGTACGGCAGCCACACGCCCCAGACGGCGTATTGCAGGAACATCATCACTGACAATGCGGTGGTGCCCGAGCGGCCTCGTTCCATGCCCAACCCCCTACCCTTGCAGACTGCGTGCGGAAACCCCACACGTTACCAGAAATCGCCGTTTCCTGCAACCACACTGATTCACGGGAGCAACGCTGTATGGCTCGACCTGTCACACTCTTTACCGGGCAATGGGCTGACATGCCACTGGCAGTTCTGGCTGAAAAAGCGGCAAGCTGGGGATACGACGGACTCGAACTTGCCTGCTGGGGCGATCATTTCGAAGTCGATCGCGTGCTGTCTGAAGACAGGTATTGCGCGAATCTGGGGGAAACCCTTGCCAGACATGGGCTCAAATGCCTTGCCATTTCGAATCACCTTGTGGGACAGGCCGTCTCAGACCCCATCGATGCCCGCCACAAGGCCATCGTGCCAGAGCGCGTCTGGGGTGACGGAAAGCCCGATGGCGTGCAGCAACGAGCGGCACAGGAGATGATCGACACAGCCGAGGCAGCGGCACGGTTTGGCGTGCAGGTTGTCAATGGGTTCACAGGCTCCCCGGTCTGGCACAAGCTGTACTTCTTCCCGCCAACATCGCAGGACGAGATCGACGCGGGATATCGCACGTTCGCATCGCAGTGGAATCCGATCCTCGATGCATTTGCAAAGCACAGCGTGAAGTTTGCTCTCGAAGTCCATCCCACCGAGATCGCGTACGACATCCACACGATGCGAAGATCACTCGTTGCACTTGATCATCATCCCGCGTTCGGGATCAACTTCGATCCGTCGCACCTGCAATGGCAGGGCATCGATCCGGTCAAGCTGATCGATGCATTCCCCGATCGCATCTTCCACGTGCATGTAAAGGATGCAGCGGTGAATCTTGATGGCACAACGTCCATCCTGGGGAGCCACCTGAGTTTTGGTGATCATCAGCGAGGCTGGGATTTCCGCTCGCCCGGCCGTGGCGACGTGAACTTCGAGAACATCGTCCGCGCGCTCAATCGGATCGGGTACACAGGCCCGCTCAGCGTAGAATGGGAGGACAGCGCGATGGACCGCGAGCACGGCGCAGCGGAAGCTGCGGACTTTGTGCGCGCACTTGATTTCACACCAGCAAATCGCGCATTCGACGCAGCGTTTGACTCAGCGGAGCAGGCACAATGACACTTCGATACGCTATGATCGGCGGCGGGCAGGACGCGTTCATTGGTGCGGTGCATCGCAAAGCGATCGCGCTGGATTCATGCGCAGAGTTTGTCGCAGGAGCGCTGTCATCCACGCCCGAGCGTTCGATCGCATCAGCCAGATCGCTCGGGCTTGCGCCAGACCGATCCTACGGCACATGGCAGGAACTTGTTGAAAAGGAAAGCAACCGGTCGGACCCGGTTGACTTTGTCGTGATTGTCACGCCGAACGACACGCACCACGCGATCGCACGCGCGTGCTTGTTAGCTGGTCTGAACGTCGTGTGTGACAAACCATTCACGATCACCAGCGACGAGGCGAAAGAACTGCACAAGCTCGCAACACGGAACAACCTCGTGTGCGCGGTGACATACACATACTCCGGGTATCCCATGGTGCGTCATGCGAGAGAACTTGCTCAAAGTGGCAAACTCGGCACCATCCGTCGCGTGTTTGTTGAGTATCACCAGGGATGGCTCTCGCAGAATATTGAGCAGTCCGGGCAGAAACAAGCCTCATGGCGGGTCGATCCCTCGCGGGCAGGCATCGCGGGCGCACTCGGCGACATCGGCACGCACGCTGAGCATCTGGCAAGATTCATCACCGGATGCACACCGACCGAGGTCAGCGCCCACCTGACAAGCTTTGTTGATGGTCGCATACTCGATGACGACGCGAGCGTCCACGTCCGCGCCGAGAACAACGTACATGTTACGCTCACCGCGTCGCAGATCTGCACCGGCGAGGCGAACGGACTCTCGATCCGCGTCTATGGCGACAAAGCGGGTCTCGTATGGAAGCAGGAAACACCGGAGACACTCACGCTCATCCACAATGACTGTTCACGCACGACATACACGCGTGGCATGGGTAATCTGTCACCGATCGCGACGAGTTCAACGCGCGTACCCGCCGGGCATCCCGAGGGGTACATTGAGGCGTTCGCCAATATTTATCGAGGCGTGTGTGATCAGATCAATGCTGTAAGAACCGGCGCAGCTGAGACAGATCTTGCGGGCGTTGTGCCCAATGCGCACGACGGCTATCTTGGCATCAGATTCGTTGAGGCATGTGTGACGAGCTCAAAGAACAACGGCGAATGGACAAGCCTCTGATTAATCGTCCGCTGTCGAGGACGCCATGTCGAGATTCAGCACGCGGATGTCCTTGTACTGAATGACGTTTGCATCGTGATGCCCCTGCACCGCGAGATGACCGGTTGAGTATGTGTCGAGATGTGTGTCAACCATCAGCACGCCATTGATCCACGTGCGGATGTGATCTCCCTCCGCGCGGATGCGATAATCAAACCACGCGTCATCACGTGTAAGTGGAGCCTTGATGTTGTCGGGCCATGCTGCGTTGTAAATACAGCCCGTGAAGTTCTTGGGATCGTGCTGATCGACCTGTGCTTCATACCCGATCGGCCAAGGGTTGTTGGGATCGGGGTTTGGCTTTGCGCGGAAGTACATGCCGGAGTTACCGTGATCATTTGTTTTCACGAGTGCGCGCAGCTCAAAGTTTGAGTACATACCCTTTGTAAACAGGTGGCCGGGTCCCTTGCGACCGATGAGCGTACCGCTTTCAACCGTCCATTCCGCCTTGTCCTCAGCAAACCAGCCTGCAGGTTCTCCTGCATCCATACCCTCAATGAGTGGCACCATGCCATCAGGCTCGGGATCTGTTGAAAGATCTCTGATGTTGATGTCCTTGTACCGGAAGGCGTGGCCGTGGTCCTGTACCGCGATATAGCCAGTGGTTGCGCGCGTGTTGAGTGGGAGCGGCTGGGCTTCATTCCGGAAGAACCCGCGATCGTCGAGTTTGACATCCGTGTGGATATGCTGGTCGTTCAGCCAGACGTTGAGTGTGTCACCTACGAGTGAAATCCGATAGGTGTTCCAGTTGCCGTGCTCGTTGACTGCCATTGCAGAGGGTGCAACAGCTTCATACACCGCGCCGCAGTTGCGCAACCCGGGATCTTCACCGAACGTATCGAGAATCTGTACCTCGAAACCAGTGAATGCAGGATCACCACCGGATGAGCCACGCAAACCCACGCCCGAGTTTCCACCCTCGGGCATCCAGAACGAGAGTGTGAGCTCGAAGTCGCGATACATCTTCGTGGTGCGAAGCCATCCACCCGCACTAGGCTTTGCGGTGACGATCTCGCCGTCGCGCACTGTCCATGCATCGGGCTCACCAGTTGAAACCCAGCCGGAAAGGTCGTGCCCATTGAAAAGCGGCACCCAGTCGTTGTTTGACTGTGCGCCAGCACACGCAACAACACCAAGGGACACGCACGATGCGACGATGTGACGGAACGACATGGCACAACCTCCAGACGAAACAGTTCGTTACAGCGAGTGGATCTCGCCCTGTTCGGCGACATGGTATCCCGCGCGTTCGATCATCCGCCGCTCGCTGCTGTCGGGGTCGATCGCGGGGTTCGTGTGGTTCAGATGGATGAACCGGATGCGTGTTCTCACCCGATCGGGGAGTGTGTCGAACCTTGCGATGGATTCCTGGATGAATGGATGCGGGATGTCGGCCATGGACCTGCCGGGGATCTCTCCGTCGGCGTAGAACGTGCCGTCCAGCAGTGCGACATCCACATCTTTGATCATGTCCTCGATCCGCGTGTCCCACCGATCCCATTTATCAATGTCTGGGATGAACAGAACAGATCGAGTCGGACCACGGATCAGATACCCATACGTGTCTGTAAACTCGGCACGGTGCGGGACCGTGAATGCTTCGATCGAAATTGAATCTGTCAGTGCGATCGGCTTGCCGGGTTCAACTGTCGTGAGTGCGATGTGATTGAGTTCGACAAGCAGATGCCACGGCTCATTTGTGCGCAGGAACTCGACCATACGCGATGAGCCGTACACCGGCTGCTTTGCAGCACCATAGGCCTCACGCCCGAACTGGAGCAATCCGGCGTAGTGTCCCATGTGCGCGTGCGTGAGGAACACGCGATCGAACAACGGCGGTCTACCAGACTGCGCCTTGCGCGTTGGCGGGTCAGAGCGTGCGAGTTCGGTCTGCTCGCGGATGTCGGGTGTCGCATCAATCAGCCAGCGTTTGCCACTCTTGGGATCAGCTATCAGAATCGACGTTGCGTATCTCCTCTTTGACGGATCATTCCATGCTGCCATGGCACGGGGATGGCTCGCACCGATCTGTGGAAACCCCGCATCCTGTGCATTGCCGAGGACGCGAACATATGGCAATCCGGTATTCGACGGCGAAAATGCCGTATCGCGTGCGCAACCAGCAGACATCACGCACAAACACATCACGATGAGAAAAATACATAGTGGAGCCCGATGTCCCATGACGGGAGTGTATCCGACAGGCAGATACGACACACCGGATGTCACGCAACAGGCATAACCACATCGAAAGCCGAATGGGGATTATTCCCTGTTTACCAGGTCCGCAAACCTCCACTTTGCGGTTCTAAACCAGATTGTTGTTCGATTCGGTGGAAGAACGAACCAACGATATTTTTTGGGGTCAGTTGGCGTGTCGAGTCTGTGCGATATCGAACGTCTCAATGTCATGTCCTGAAAACGGAATGCCTTTCCTGCCAGATGGGTTGTCTGAGGATCACAATGAACCGAATGCTGCTTCCATGTCTGTGGTGTGTTCTTTGCGTCTCTCTCGCGTGTTCTTCCGCGCGCGGACAGGGTGGGCCACCTCCTGCAACAGTCCGCATCGATCAGGTGAAAACAGAGCATCTCGCCACACACCGCATGCTGGTTGGGGATGTTCGTGCACACCATCGCGCCAGAATCGCCTCGCGCGAGTCTGGTGTTGTGATAATCCAACTTGTCGACGAGGGGAATCCTGTCCGGAAGGATGACGTCATTGCCACGCTCGACGACCGGCGGCTGAAACAACAGCGTGCTCAGGCCGTTGCAGAACGCGATGGGATTGTTGCCCAGCTCAAGGAATATGAAGCCGACATCGATCGTAACGAAGCGAATGTCACCGACCTCGAGAACGCGATGAAAGCTGGCGGCGGCAACGAGCAGGAACTACGCGATTACCGTGCCGATCTTGCGATTGCACAATCCCGGCTTTCTCAGGGCCAGAACAGGCTTCTCGCTGCTGATGCGCTCATCCAACTGCTCGACCTCCGCATTGCGGACATGCAGATCAAAGCGCCCTTCGATGGCGTTGTTGTCAGTGTGTTTGTCGAGCAGGGCGAGTGGGTCGGTGAAGGGGATGCTGTTGTTGAAATACTGGCAACTGACCAGTATGAGGTGTGGCTGAGTGTGCCTCAGGAGCATTATGCCTATCTCGCAAAGACGGAAGATGCGCCGCCGCTGCAGTTTCAGGCTGGAGAGGAGATGTTCAAGTCCGAATCCTGGACTGCAATTCCGTCGGTCGATCCACGATCACGCACCTTTGACCTGATTGTGCGTTTTAGTTCAAATGGGAAACCCGTCGCACCCGGTATGTCGGTCAAAGCATGGCTGCCAACCTCCTCGCAGCGCGATGTGCTGACGGTGTCGATCAACGCGGTGCTTCGCAATGAAACCGGTCCATATCTCTATGTGATGAGGGCAACAGGCGCTGAGACACCACCTGTTGCATCCTTTGTCCCCGTGACAGTGCTGTTCCCCGTGAACGATCGGCTTGCGATCGCATCGGATCAGATCAGTCCAAACGACGCTGTTGTCACTGAGGGGAACGAGCGACTCTTCCCCGGCGCCCCCATTGCACCAACCGCAACTCAGGCTCAACCTGCACAGGAAGCGAACACTCCATGAACTTTGTCAGAGCGATGATCGAGCAGCCGGTTACTGTAGTTGTCGGTGTGATACTGACAATCATGGCTGGTCTGCTCGCGCTGCGTCAGGTCCCCATCCAACTCACCCCGAATGTTGAGGACACCATCATCGCTGTCACAACGCGATGGGAAGGGGCGAGTCCGGATGAGATCGAGCGCGAGATTGTCGAGCGACAGGAAGAGATGCTACAGGGCATCGCCAACCTGCGCGCCATGACCAGCACGTCGAGCCAGGGGCAGGGGCAGATCCGTCTGGAGTTCAACGTCGGCACAAACAAGGACGATGCTCTTCGTGAGGTCAGCGACAAACTCAGGGAGGTGCCGGAATATCCCGACAACGTCAAAGAGCCAGTCATTGAAGCATCGGATCCGCAAAACCGTGACTACATCACATGGATTGTGCTCAGCACAACCGATCCGAACTTCGATGTGCGAACATTGCAGGACTTTGCGCACAACCACATCGAGCCGGTGATCGAGCGCGTCGATGGTGTCTCAGAAGTGAATGTGCTTGGCGGGCGCGAACGCGAAGCGCAAATCCGATATCGACCCACCGATCTTGCTGCGTTTGGTATTACGCCAACGGAGTTTGTCACCGCGATTCGGGGCGCAAACGCAAACGTCTCTGGTGGCGAACTGAAGGATGGCAAGTTCAATGTCCGCCTGCGCACCATCGGGCAGTTTGACTCGGTCGATGACGTGCTCGACACGGTTATCGCATTCCGGGATAACAGCCCCGTGTATCTGTCGCAGGTTGCGGATGTGGTGGAAACATACAAGGAACCGAGCAGTTTCGTCAGATCCAAGGGGCGAACTGTCATTGCTATCAATGCCCAGAAGGAAGTTGGCGCAAATGTTATCGCTGTCATGGCGGGAATCCGCAAGGCCATCGATCAGTTGAACCAACCCGGTGGAGTGCTTGCCAATGAAGCAGCGAAGCAGAAGATCAACGGCGAATTCAAACTCACACAGGTTTATGATCAGACGATCTATATCGACGATGCGCTCGCGCTCGTTCGCAGCAACATCTGGGTGGGCAGCGTGCTGGCAATCATCATCCTTGTGCTGTTCCTGCGATCGATCAGACCCGTTCTGATCATCTCGCTCGCAATTCCGATCTCCGTCGTTGGGGCCATTGTCGTGATGCTGGCCATGGGGCGCTCAGTCAATGTGATCAGTCTCGCGGGTATGGCGTTCGCTGTCGGTATGGTTGTTGACAACGCCATCGTGGTGCTGGAGAACATTTTCAGGCATCTGGAACTCGGCAAAAAGCCGGCCCGTGCGGCTCTCGACGGAACAAGCGAGGTGTGGGGTGCGGTGCTCGCATCAACACTCACAACGCTTGTTGTGTTCATCCCGATCCTGCTCATTCAGGAGGAGGCGGGCCAGTTATTCCGCGACATCTCGATCGCAATCTGTGCAGCAGTCGGGTTGAGCTTTATTGTTTCCATCACGGTGATTCCGTGTGCAGCAGCACGAGTTCTGCGCCACAGCAAAGCTGGCGCATTCTCAGAGGAGAATGTCAAGCGTGGCGGTTTCACTGGTGCTGTGTCGCGCGCGGTGCACGCAATGTGCGGCAGCGTTGCGATGCGCATCGGTGTGGTTGCCATGTTGACTGTTGTGTCGCTCTTTGGAACAGGTGTGCTGATGCCTCCAGCCGACTACCTGCCGACCGGGAATCGCAATCTCGTGTTCGGTATCATCTTCACGCCGCCCGGATACAACATCAACCAGCAGTACACCGTTGGAGATCGTGTCGAAAAAACAATCCGCCCATTCTGGGAAGCCGGTCTTCTTGAGGAAGGTTCTGAAGAGCGTCGTCAAGCTGAAGCAAACCTCCCATCATTCCAGACATTCGACTTTGCACGCGGAAAACCCGGTCCAACCATCACGCCTCCAGCGCTTGACAACTACTTCTTCGTTGGATTCGGCAGCACGATGTTCCACGGCGCTATCAGCGCGAACCCGAAGAAAGTGCCGGATGTTGTGACCCTTCTGCAGACAGCGACAGGCGGTGAAGCCGGCGCTGGCATCATGGCGTTTGCGCAGCAAGTACCGCTCTTCAGGCTTGGTGGCAACACGGGATCGGCTGTAAAAATTGAGATGTCCGGTGATGATCTCAACCAAGTCACTCGCGCGGCAGTTGCTGCTCGCATGGGACTGATTCAGCAGTTTGGTCCGTACAGCGTGCAGGCACAACCGAGCAACTTCGACGTGTTCGGTCCTGAAATCAGTGCGTATCCGCGCAAGCGAGACCTTGCACAGGTCGGTATGACACCACGCGACCTTGGACTGGCGCTCCAGGCAAGTGGTGATGGCGCCATTATCGGCGAGTACCGTGTCGCGGGCGAGAGTATCGATCTCAAGCTCATTGACACGAATGCTGTTGATCAGACCAATCTTGTCGGGCTGGCCGATGTGCCCGTTGCGACACCGCTTGCGGGTGTTGTTCCTGTCAGTTCCCTTGCTGACATCAAGCGAATCACCAGCCCACCCGAAATCACACACGTTGGACGTCAGCGGGCTGTCACGCTCCAGTTCACCCCGCCCGCAGGGCTGCCGTTGCAGCAGGCGATAGATGGCGCTCAAGGCATTATCCATGATCTGCAGGACAAGGGACAGATCCCGCCAACAGTGACGACAAACTTTACCGGCTCAGCCAGTAAACTCGCCTCCGTCAAGCGCGCCATGCTCGGGGATGGCACGCTCCTCAGCACGATAACAAGCTCGCTCGTCCTCGCACTAATGGTGGTCTACCTGCTGATGTGTGTGCTGTTCCAGAGCTTCTCAAAGCCATTGATCGTCATGTTCAGTGTGCCGCTTGCAACAGTTGGCGGATTCGCTGCACTGCGGATGGTGCACATATGGTCTTCAACAAACCGGTACATGCCAGAGCAGAACTTCGACATTCTAACCATGCTCGGGTTTGTCATTCTGATCGGTGTTGTTGTGAACAACGCGATTCTGATTGTCCATCAGTCGCTGCAGTACATGAAGAATGGGATTCCCGGTCTGCGCGGCATGGAATCGAGCGCACCCGCGCGCGATGCGATCGCAGAATCGGTCCGGACACGTATGCGCCCGATCTTCATGAGTTCGCTGACATCAATCGGTGGCCTCGCTCCACTTGTGCTCATGCCGGGAGCAGGTTCTGAGTTGTATCGCGGTCTTGGCAGTGTTGTGCTCGGCGGTTTGCTCGTATCCACGATCTTCACAATCGTGCTTGTCCCGTTGCTCCTGAGCCTTGTGCTTGATCTTCAAGCATGGATCGCAGCACAACTTTCGAAGGAATCGGTCGCAACGCCGGTTGCGACTGCAAAGCTGTGATCACGTACCGACCCCCTGGCATAAGCGAAAACAAACCATCGCGCCGGAAGAACTCGAACCCCTGACCGACGTTTAAGATGCCGTGGCTGTTGAGTTCAATGAATATCTTTGTGTTCATCCGCTTAGCCAAAGACAATGTCCAATTATTGACACAGTCCAAAATTGGTCTATCATTTGCCTTCGATGACCAGCCCCGACCCCGCCACAACCCTCCGCGAGTTCGGCTTGCAGGTGACCGCCCAGCGGATAGCTGTGCTGCAAGCGGTGTCGGCGCAACCTCATTGCACCGCGGCAGAGGTTGCTGAACTTGTCCGCGCTGAGATCAGCACGATCTCGCGTCAAGCGGTGTATGACGCGCTTGGCACGCTTGCTGAAAAAGGCGCTCTCAGACGGATCCAGCCGGCCGGCTCTCCGGCTCGGTACGAGGATCGTGTCGGCGACAACCACCATCACATGATCTGCCGTGCGTGCGGACGCACGGTGGATGTGGAATGCGCCGTCGGCCATGCGCCGTGCCTCGGTGTCGATGACGCGCACGGATATCAGATCGATGAAGCGGAAGTGATTTACTGGGGCACCTGTCCGAGGTGTCTCACATCACGACGCACCTCATCAGCCAAATGAAGACTCAGGAGATACCCATGTCCAGCGAATCCAAATGCCCGTTCCATAAGACCAACACAACCAGCGGAACAACGAACCGTGACTGGTGGCCGAACCAGTTGAAGCTTGAACTGCTGAGTCAGCACTCTGAGAAATCAAATCCGATGGATTGCGACTTCAACTACACTGAGGCGTTCAACAGCCTCGATCTGGCATCAGTAAAGAAGGATCTGGCTGCGCTCATGACAGATTCGCAGGAATGGTGGCCGGCAGACTTTGGTCATTACGGCCCGCTGTTTATCCGAATGGCGTGGCACAGTGCTGGCACGTACCGCATTGGCGATGGTCGCGGCGGTGGCGGGCGTGGGCAACAGCGCTTTGCACCGCTCAACAGCTGGCCCGACAATGTCAGTCTCGACAAGGCACGCCGGCTGCTCTGGCCGATCAAGCAGAAGTACGGTCGCAATATCTCGTGGGCCGACCTGATGATCCTTGCGGGCAATGTCGCACTGGAGACGATGGGTTTCAAGACATTTGGCTTTGCTGGCGGGCGCGAGGATGTCTGGGAGCCCGACCAGGACGTGTACTGGGGTGCAGAGAAAGCATGGCTGGGTGGCGAGGAACGCTATGCGCATAACGGTGATGCGAAGAACCGCAATCTTGAAAATCCACTCGCGGCTGTGCAGATGGGTCTGATCTATGTGAATCCCGAGGGACCTGATGGGAATCCTGATCCGCTCGCTGCTGCGCACGACATTCGTGAAACATTCAAGCGCATGGCGATGAACGATGAGGAAACAGTTGCGCTCATCGCGGGCGGGCATTCATTTGGAAAGACGCACGGCGCTGGTCCGGCTGATCTTGTTGGTGCTGATCCCGAAGTAGCTGGTCTTGAGCAGATGGGCTTCGGATGGCAGAGCAGCTATCGCAGCGGCAAGGGCGCAGACACGATCACCAGCGGTCTTGAAGTCACATGGACAACGACGCCAACGAAATGGGGCAACAGCTTCTTCGAACTCTTGTTCGGGTACGAATGGGAACTCACAAAGAGTCCTGCGGGCGCGCATCAATGGGTCGCCAAGGATGCGGATGAGATCATCCCCGACGCATTTGATTCATCAAAGAAGCATCGTCCAACGATGCTGACAACGGACCTGTCGCTGCGGTTCGATCCTGCATATGAAAAGATCTCACGACGATTCCTTGAGCATCCAGAAGAGTTTGCTGATGCGTTCGCGCGTGCGTGGTTCAAGCTGACACACCGCGACATGGGGCCGCGCTCGCGATACCTTGGTCCGGAAGTTCCAAGCGAAGAACTGATCTGGCAGGATCCGATTCCTGCTGTGAACCATCCGCTTATTGATGCGCAGGATATTGCTTCTCTGAAGAAACAGATTCTTGCGTCCGGCCTATCTGTTTCTGAACTTGTTTCTACAGCGTGGGCATCGGCATCGACATTCCGCGGCTCTGACAAGCGAGGCGGTGCCAACGGCGCTCGTGTTCGTCTCGCACCACAGAAGGACTGGGAAGCAAACAACCCTGCGCAGCTGGCAAAGGTGATTGCGTCGCTACAAAGCATTCAGAGTGCGTTCAATAGCACGCAGACCAACGGCAAGCAGGTTTCACTGGCGGACCTGATCGTGCTTGGTGGATGCGCTGCGATCGAGCAGGCAGCAAAGAACGCGGGTATTCATGTGACAGTCCCGTTCACACCCGGTCGCATGGACACATCCGCAGAGCAGACCGATGTTGAATCGTTCGAGCCTCTGGAGCCGATCGCTGACGGGTTCCGTAATTACCTGAATGGCAAGTACGCTGTTCCAGCCGAAGCGTTGCTCATCGATAAGGCACAACTGCTGACGCTGACTGCGCCAGAGATGACTGTGCTTGTGGGAGGTATGCGTGTGCTCGGCACGAACCATGACAACTCGAAGCACGGCGTTCTGACGAATCGCCCCGGAACCTTGAGCAACGACTACTTTGTCAACCTGCTCGACATGGCGACAGAGTGGAACCCTGTTTCACCAGAAGCTGACGTGTTCGAGGGGCGCGATCGCACGTCTGGCGAACTAAAGTGGACCGGCACGCGGGTGGACCTTGTCTTTGGTTCAAACTCGCAGTTGCGCGCTCTTGCTGAGGTGTACGGATGTGCTGATTCCCGCGAGAAGTTTGTTGCTGACTTTGTTGCAGCATGGGACAAGGTGATGAACCTTGATCGTTTCGATATGACACACTCAGAGCGTGCCTCATACATGCCAAATCAAGAACTCGTCGCAACCAGCGTATGAGAAGCCTTTGCTGTGCCTGCCACTGTCAATCATTGAACGCAGATCAGAATCAAATTACATGTGAGGCTAGGCAACATGTTCGGCTCACATTCTTGATATGCGCCGAGACGCGCGTGCTCAGAGTGATCACATGTTCACTCTGAGCATCTTTCGCAACGCGCCCGAGAGGACTCGAACCTCTGACCTGCGGTTTAGGAAACCGCTGCTCTATCCAGCTGAGCTACGAGCGCTTCACGCAGTTTGTATCATCGCCTTCCAGCGTTTCAGGCAGTGAGCATAGGCTCTACAGCGTCGAGCTGGCATCACAGAACATCCGCAAATGCGCGCCTGCACTTCATAAACATGGCGTAGCTCAACACAGCCATCAACGCTGATACGAGAAGCATACCTCCCCACCACGCCCAATCCGGTTGTTCACCGCGGATCATCACTGCCCGGCAGGACTCGATCGAGCGCGCGAGTGGATTGAGCCCAAGGACCATCCGCAGCTTTGGGTTGTTAATGTTGTCAAGCGAGTAAAATACAGGCGTCAGGAAAAACAGCATTGTTATCCCGATTTCGACAATACTTCCCATGTCACGAAGGAATACTCCTAACGCAGAGAGCAGCCAACTCATCGCAAGTCCTGCAAGGCAGACTGGAAGAATCAATACTGGTACCAGAATCACTTCCCAATGCGGATAGTGCTGGGGCGAGAAAACAACCCAGCCAAGAAACCACACCAGCAAACCGACGGCAAAGTGAAACAACGCAACGAGCATCGCACTTACCGAGAAGATTTCCAGCGGCACAACAACCTTTTTCACATACTGCGTGCGACCAACAATGAGATTCGATGCTGCACCTGCCATCTCACGAAAGATACCAAAGACAATGAGACCTATGAAGAGGTTCAGCGCGAAGGTTGCATCTACGCCTCCAGTAGGTGCATTCTCTCCATGTGCTGTACGGCGAGCCTCAAAGACGATCCCGAAAACGAACGTATAGACCGCGAGCATGATGAGCGGATGGATCACAGTCCACGCAAGTCCGAGCAGATGGTTCTTGTACCGCTGTTCAATATCCCTGCGGGCAAACTGCCCTGTAAGCACACGAACCGACCAGAGATTCCGTACCATCGCGCTTGGGTTGAGATATGCTCGAAGAGGCAGCGCAGCATGAGAATAGATCACCGTGGCTTGGCTCACACACATCCCCTCTGCCCCCGAAACCGGGCGAAAACGTTCGGTCTGGCCGATGAGCATGGAGCTCATCCCGCATATCATTGCACGGCACACGCAGCGTGTCAGCAACACCGAGAGAGACGATTCCCAGAATGTCCGCAGTCACAGCACCAAACGCATCACAACGCACTCCGGCTTTGAATGGCTCATCCAACGCCGCAAACCCTGACATGCCTCAGAGTGCATCGGCACAGCGCGAGATCGCCATCCGTGTCCAAGGTGTCTCCAAGTGCTACCACGTTTACACCAAGCCTGTCGATCGGTTAAAGCAGGCGATCTACAGATGGAAGAAACAGTGCTACAAGGAGTTCTGGGCACTCCACGAAGTCGACCTGACCCTGTACAGGGGTCAAACACTGGGCATCATTGGACGGAACGGTGCTGGCAAATCGACACTCCTTCAGATTATCTGCGGCACACTTCGACCAACAACCGGCAGTGTTGAGGTGCATGGCAAAATCTCGGCGCTCCTCGAACTCGGATCCGGGTTCAACAAGGATTTTACCGGGAGAGAAAACGTCTATCTTGCTGGCGCGATCCGCGGGCTGTCGCGAAAGCAGATCGACTCGTTGCTCGACTCTATTTTGAGCTTTGCTGACATCGGCAGCTTTATCGATCAGCCCCTGCACACGTATTCCAGCGGGATGGTTGTTCGGCTTGCTTTCGCGGTTGCTGCTCACGTTGAGCCCGACATTCTTGTTGTTGATGAGGCACTTTCGGTAGGCGACATCTTCTTCCAGCAGAAATGCGCTAGATACATGCGAGACAAACTCGCCAATACAACGAAGCTGCTCGTCTCACACGATCTCGGATCCATCGCGCAACACTGTGACCGTGCAGTTGTGCTCTCCAGAGGGAGACTTGCGTTCGAAGGGACCCCCAAGGACGCAATTGCGTACTACACGAAGATTGTTCATTCAGAGCAGCGTGCGGACAGCGAAGCCACTCAGCAGTTCACAACAAACCAAGATCAGTTCCATCGGGCAAACTCTACACAAGCGTCTCTTCCGTGGGTTCCGGTCACCGACGAGAAACGAGGCGGAGTTGGTAAAGCAAGAATCACTCGCGTTGCTGTGACCAACTTTGATCTGACGCCGATCGGCGTGCTTCAACCGGGTGACGGGTACATCTGCCACGCCGAGTTCGAGACTGACGAGGCAATGGATCAGCTGATCTTCGGAACGTTGCTGCAGGACAGATTCGGGAACGCGGTATGCGGTGACAATACATGCTCACTTGAAGATCCTGTTACTTCAGTCGGGTGCGCCGGACGTCATCAGGTCAGTCTTGAGTTCCGCTGGCCTGAGATACGTCAGGGCGCATACACGCTCACATTCGGGATTGGCCAGGGCGATCACCCCCTCTACCATGACATCCAGTGCTGGGCGCACAACGTCGTTGAGATAAAGTCAGCCAGTCCGCGCATTGCAATCCATGGGCTGTTCAACAACCACATCCGATCGATGGAGGTGAGAACGCATGGCTGACAACACGCTTGCCCAGCCGGAGCCTCTCACGGAAACCGTCTGGCACATCTCTGATCCAGTCTTTGAAGCCGATGAGTTCAAGCCAGAACACAAGATATGGCCGTGGTGCGGGCACAGAAACTTCGCATACGACCTTGTTCACTGGTTCAAGCCGATCAGGATCGCCGAGCTCGGTGTCCACTGGGGCACCTCATTCTTTGCGTGGGCGCAGGCCATCAAAGATGGCAATCTTCCCACGCAGCTCATTGGTGTTGATACGTTCAAAGGTGAGGAGCACGCTGGCTTCTACGGCGAGGAAGTGTACTCGACTGTCACAGATATTGTCGAGCGCCGGTTTACCAAGCAGCACATCGTGCTTCATCGTTCACTCTTTGATGAGGCGCTCGACCATGTCGAAAACGAGTCGTGCGACATTATTCATATCGATGGCTTGCATACGTACGAGGCTGTCAAGCACGACTTTGAGACCTGGCTTCCAAAGCTCCGCGAGCACGGCGTGATGCTGTTTCACGACACGGCAGAATCGAGCGGCTACGGCTCTGCTGACTTCTGGAAAGAACTGCTCTCCGAGTACCCCGGATTCGCATTCGAACACTCGTGGGGGCTTGGCGTGTTATTCCCCAAGGGAGATCGCGCCCTTGCTGCAATCAAGCAGCAGAATCTCGCGGACAAGATACAACTCTACACCTTCAAGGCGTTATTCGAAGCCAAAGATATCGCGAACAAGGAAAAGGCTGAGTTGCTTATCAAGCGCATGGACGCGATCAACTCGCAGACCGAGATGATTCGTCAGCGAAATGCAACAATCGAACAGATAAGATCCGATCTTGCTGCAGCACGAATAATGTGCGAAGAACGATACAACATCATCCAGAATCAGTCCGAGCACATCGCGAATCTGAAAACCCGTGCAGACAATCTGGATACACATCTCGCAGAAGCAAACAAAGCCATCGCATCGCACACCGAACGAATCCAGAGCATCGAGAAGGACACGCAATCACTCACCGCAGCGAAGCAGCAACTCGAAACACAGCTCAACAACGAGCGTGCAAAGACAGCAACACTCCACAGCGAAACCGAGCAGCTCAAATCAACCATCAGCGAGCACGAGCGGGCCATCACGGACGCGCGCCAGCAACTCACCATCGCAACGAAGGACCTCGCCCATCGTGAGGAGCGGCTGAAGGAACTCAACAAGCACTTTGAAACGATCACACTCGATCTTGAAGCACTCAAACTTCGCGCACAGCATATCGAGTCCACGCACAACACGCACCAGCAGCAGATCGACGCGCTGGATGATTCACTCTCACGCGGATTCTTCCGGAAATCAATCAAAGGAAAACCACCAACGTGAAAAAGGGCAAGGAACAACATCAGCAGGCAGCAGAGCACGGTGCTTCGCACGAAGACGCGCCATCCGGATCACCAATCAGCCGCATCTCAGGCGTAAGCAAACTGCTATTGGTGGTATCGATCCTGCTGATGGGTGCTGGCATCGCGCTGCCGTTTGCGATAGGCAAATCTGCTGACACCCAGCCGATGCAACAACCCGGAGAATCAACTGGCGAGTTTGACAACAACAACCTCGTCCCCGGGTTTGCGCCAACTGAAAGCACAGGCACGGGCGAGCCCTCATCACTTGAAACCGCAAAGGACACAGCGACCGAGTGGTCGCCAGCGATGTTCCGCGCGGGATTTAGTTTCTTTGCTGGGTTCTCGATCGCGATGGCGCTCAAGCTCGTGCTCCGCACCGCGCTCGTGTTCGCTGGGTTCTTCCTGCTCGGCCTGTTCGGGTTGCAGTACGCGGGCATCGCGGACATCGACTGGACATTGCTCGGTAACAAGTACGACACCGTCAGCGCGTGGGCGTCGTCGCAGTTTGACTCAGCCAAAGGTTTCATCACGGGCTACATGCCGTCAGCCGCTGCGACACTGGGCGGCATGTTCATGGGGTTCCGGAGCAGATAGTTTTTTCTTGCGCACACAACGAAAAACCACCGGCACGATACCGGTGGTTTGTTTCTTATTGCAGTTTGCGCTCTTTACGCGACGTACCGGAACGACTGACTGCCGAAGTCCGTGCCCGCGGTGAAACGTGCGACGATCGGCACCGATCCCACTGGCGAGAACGAGCCCTTGTACGCCTTGATGATGTACTGCGCCGCGATGGTGCACGCGGGCACGGTGCTGTCGGTGAAGCTGCGAACGCCGGTCAGGCCAACCTGTTCGAGTTGGCCGAACGGCTCGCCCGGCTCGGTCTGCACGGAGCGGAGCACGCTGTAGACGGTCGAGCCGCCCTGCGTGTTGCCCTTCCACTTCAGCTCGAGCGCGCCGCTGTCGTTGAGGTCGTAGGTGATGCCGTACGGCTGCTCGGGCGGGTTTGACTGCGGATCCTTTGGCGGCGGCACGGACGCGGCGGTGTACACCGCGTTGGGATCGGGCTGCGTGAGCGCGTACGCGCGGATCGTCTTGATGACCTGATTGCCGAACGAACGCATCTCGGAGACCTGCGTGTTCTGCGTCATGGTCGCATTCTTTGCGGCGGTCTTTGCGGCCTGCGCGTTGTCGTACGCTGTGCGCGCCTCGGTTGTTTCGGTTGTGATCTCGGTGACCTGACCAGCGGTGAGGCCGATGGCTGCCGGGTTTTCCGCCCAGCCGGTGACACGCTGCTCGAACCATTCTATATCGCCGACGATTGTCCCGGGGAGTGTGGACATGGGTCAGTCCTCCATGACTGTGGATCGCGGCGACGAATCCTTCTTTCTGTATGCTCTGGCGAGCACACATCCGCAGCGATCGGTGTTATCCCTTGGCAACCCCCACATTAGAGGCTGCCTCGGACAGGCGAATCGGCACCCACGATCTGTTGTGACCAATACACGGGGCAGGATTGTCACAGGCAGCGAATCTTGCGCGTTGTGCTCCAACGGTTCGTCATCCCTGTGCTGTCCTCCGTCATCCCCGCGAAAGCGGGGATCTAGTAGGAAAACAGGATTTGAAACGAAGAAATAGGGATAAACAACTGCTACGGCACTGAATCATATTAATGTGGCGAATAGCAATCTGCTCCACACCGCTGCATTTCTTCCCACATTTCAATATGCCCTCTGAGACCTGCGTGCTTCCGTCCATAGTTAACAAGCTCCTTGCGAGCGTCGGGATCAAACGGTATCGCGGTAGCACCCAGGCACTCACTCCAAATCTTTGCAAGCATTGACTCGGGAGTGTCGCATATTTTTGTTTTGAGTTCCGCACAAAAGAACACGCCTTTACTTAGTTTACTACTCGGCAGATCCCACATAGCGCGCACGTACTCCACAGCTATCGATGAAGGCGGCATATCGCGGAATATCTCATGGTATTGGAATCCTGTTTCGGAACAAGACTGGCGGCTCCAAGGGCTACATACTTCAGTTAATCTTTGATACTTGTGTCGAACAGATGTGTCACCCGCTGCAGCAACAGCGACATATGCCGAGTCAAGCTGCCCAAGATCATGTACGCCATGTTCAACTAACTCTTCGAATAAATCAATGATGAATACATCCGCGCTTTTCATGACTTCACTTGTCTGAAAGTCAACCGCCGAACTAGAGAGATTCCACATTGTTCTGCCTGATACATGCGATTCTAATGTAGTTAATTTTTGAACAAAAGTATCATATTCATTAGAACCGTAGCCAATTATAGATGACAATATCGATCCGATTACAAGGCAAGTGGGTTTTTTTAGCTGATTCCATAGCCATGGATCGGTTGGAATAAAATCAGATTCTGTACATACCCATCTATTCAGGCCGTAATAAAAGCCCGGAGGTCTTAGATATTTTCTTACTGAACTCTCACTATGTTTACTTCCCATAAGAAGATGGAGTGACAACGGATGTCGGCGAGCATTTACCATTGATTCATATTGAGACCGCGGGCCACACACCAATGCGTGAGCAATAAATGACATAATGACATCTCGTGCAAGATCATCGATAAATGGCAGCTTGTTATCAAGAAGACTGTCTCTCTGGATAGTTAATGGGAGCTTTGCAGAACTATCGAATACTGATATTCCCGGGCACAATAATTGTATTTCTTCCGGCCAATCAAACCGAGAAAAGACAATATGATCATGTGCTATTACGTGACCAATACGTATTCCGTTGCATAAGAAAGGTATATCTCTACTAAAATGCTGCCTAAAGAACTCAGTTGACCAGTATATAGAATCCCAGCCGTCAATGCGCAAAGGTCGCCAGCGGGACAGCCGTTGATCTATGTGGAAATCCATATTAATGCCTTGATCTAATATCGTTACTCCACTTTGGTCAATCTGTCGCATGACAACTTTGGGCCAGTTGAGACAATACCAATCAAAAACGCGCGATGAAATACGCGCCGCGACTGTATTGCCCTTTTTCTCAAAAATAAGCGCGTCATCATAGAGATCAATTTCGACTGTTGTACCGACAGGCAGATCGGGCTTTCGTTGTATTTCAATGGTTTGGCTATGTGCTGATACTTCGAAGTAGTGGCCCGATGTAAGATCATCCACGTTCCTTGTCCATATTCTAAATGAGTTTCCTATAAGGAAGTACGAAAACACTCCCACACCGAATCGGCCAGCCTTGAGCACACGTGCGTTTCCCTCGTTGTCAACGAAATCCTTGACCCAAGCGGATGATTGACGAAATGACGCACCGGCACGCAGAAAATATTGTTGGATTGTGTCGCTGGTCATACCGATTCCACGATCGGTCACCCGCAGCATCCAAGAGCCGTTTTCATGCTGGACAAAATCAACAAGAACATCTGCACCCAGCGCAGGAAGATTCAAAGTATCAACAGATACATTACGATCTTTGCACCAGACATCCAAAGCTCGCACAGCGTCGGTTGCATTCTGAACGAGCTCACGGATACCGACACTCGGCTCTTTTCCATACAATGGCTCTACAAGCAGCGTGAGTAGGTTTGGGTCTGCACTAAAACCCGTTTCTCTTGGAACATATGGAAGGCGCTGTTGAAAAGCGTTTGTTTGTAGGTTTGAGTGGACTCGCCTGATTGCAAGTTGAAGTTGATCAAGACCCCTAGCCGAATGGACACCATAGATTTCGTCAAGGACTGCTGTTGCATGGTCAAGTTCTCGTTGCAGTCCTTTAAGCAGATCGCCTAGTTGGAGAAATGTGCTCAACTTGACGCTAGGACTGACTGTGACAGATATGGCCCGTGGATCGTCAGCCTCCCCGATGTGCTGCACCGCGAGATGCTTTGTCCATTCCTGCACCGAGATCGGGCTTTGCGGCCGACGTAGTTGTAACAGCACTGCTGGAGCACGCTTCCTGTCCATTTGCAGATAGTCGGCGATTCGAAGTAGTGCCATTGCATACAGCACCGCTGCACCCATTGGGCGGGGACTCTTCGGGTACTGCGGAACCGATTTCAAATACTCCTGACACACTCGAAGAGACGTACCATGCGAACGCGCAGTGAGTCCGATGAGGTCAGCAAGCAATTTGAGTTCGTGCCCTGCCGTACCCATCGCAGGAAACTCCGCCTCGCCAGAACCTTGTGGCAAGCCCGGGAATCCATACAAAGCAATCTCATGGGCAAGTCTGGCATGGTGTCGTCGGAGAAACTCTCCAACGATGAGTCTGTCATTCAATGTCCATGTTCCATCATCATTAGGCAACCCATCAAACTTCCAAATGGCTGCTTCTTTCTCACCAATGATGTTTGTGAGTTCACGTGCACTGAACTTTCGGGCTTCACGCTCATACTTATCCCAAAGAGCATGCCATGGTTGATCTGCTATGTGCCCCTCGTGATCTTGGTTGAACCAGTCGACAGGCTTGAATCGTGAACCTTCGGCAATAAGTTCTCGAAACCCGTGTACTCGGAGATGCATGGCGATATCGTGCAATAATGTCGCGCCGATCATTATGACGGCATCAACATCGGTGAGTAATCGAGGGTTAGATTCTGATTTGCTCTGCTCCCATACCTCATCGGGTACTAGATCAATCTTTGACTTGAGCACACTGTCAATGTGATTAACCCCATGGTCTGTGTAATCTGGAAAGAAAGGCATCTGATTGTCGCTTAAGATCTGGCCTACACGATCTGCAAGCGCGCGGATCGGAGCGAAAAACTCACTTTCTTTCAGTAGGTCACTTATTTGCTGGGGGAACTTGATCTTGCTCATGTAATCTCCAACATCACACCTGATCGATTTATATCCAACCATTCTACGGAGTTGTGTGAGAACTTCGTGCTAGGTGATGTTCCTTAGCGATGTCTACCAACAAGGCTGGTCACCGGCCCAATAGCGATGTTCCCGACTGGATCCCCGCTTGCGCGGGGATGACGGGGCAGTACAGGCTCCCCTCTGTGGGCCTCCGTGTCCTGCGTGGGGGTGTGGTTCCAATCCGAACCCAGACCAGCCCAGATCCAGAGCAAACCGGTCCATCCCGGAACCAAACATTGCCATCTTGAGAGCATACAGGACGACATCCGGGGCACACGTCGCCACAGACAGAGCAAACAGGACGATCTTTGGCCCAAACAGGAAGACGTTTGGCCCAAACCACGCCACGTTTGGAGTAAACGCCATCATCTTCAGAGCAAACAGGGCGATCTTGGGAGCAAACAGGGCGACGTTTGCTCTCACTTTTGCCGTTATTCGACCCTTTTCTGAAGATTCAGGGGGGATTTTGGTGCTGTTCGGGGCTGGTCGTACCAGACAAAGGCCAACTCGCGCAGATTGTGCGCGATCGGGGCTCATGGGCGGATGCCACCCGGGGCGAGACGCTCGTGGGGCTGGGCACCTGTTTGATTTGGTATTTCAGTCGGTTCGTCATGGTCACGCAAGCGTGCCCCCACTCACCATGGCACCCAACTCTTTCCCTCTCTGCGCAGCTCAGCGTGCTCTGCGGTGAATCCCGATCCCGCAGACTTCACATACCCGCCAGCACGCGCTCGATCAGAGCTTTGGTCTTGAGAATTCCCTCTCGCTCCATCGAGCGATCGCCCTCGTATTCGATGCCGAGATAACCGCGGTAGCCGCTGCGCACCACCACGCGCAGCATGCGTTCGTAGTCGGTGCCGGTCTCGTTGCCCTTGTCATCGAACTTGTGGGACTTTGCGCTGACCGCCTGTGCGAAGCGCATCATGCGCTCGACGCCGAGATAGCGATCAAACCAGTTCGCACCATAGGGATTCTCGCCGACCTGGAAGTTGCCAAAGTCGGGGAGTGTGCCGACGTACTGATGATCCGCTCGCTCGATGGTCTCGCGCATCCAGTTGCCATTTGATGACAGGCCGCCGTGGTTCTCGACGATGATGTGGATGTTCATCGGCGCTGCAAACTCTGCGAGCCTGCGCAGGCCGTCGGCAGCAAGCTGCGACTGCGCGTCCCACGTACCGCTGGAGCGCGCGTTGACGCGAATGCACCTGCACCCGAGATGGACGGCAGCATCGACCCATTTCTTGTGGTTGTCGATCGCGCGCATGCGGGCCGCGTCGTCGGGATCGCCAAGATTGCCCTCGCCGTCGATCATGATGAGATTCTGGAACACGCCGAGGTCCGCGCAGCGCGTGTTCATCTCGTCGAGATAAGCCTTGTCCTTCGCCTTGTCTTTGAAGTAGGAGTTGACGTACTCGACCGCCTCAATGCCGCAGGTATTCTTCGCGTAGGCCGGGAAATCGAGATGGTTGAGCACACCGGTCGAGAGCGCCTGGTTGAGCGACCACTGCGCAAGCGAGATATCGATGCCGTGCGAATCGCGTGCGGACATGGCAAACCTCCTGTAAACATGATCAAACACGATTCAGGCTCGACCGGACTCATCAGGCGCGAGCGGGCTGCTTCGAGAACGCGTCGGCGAACTTGCGCGCGGGGCGGTTCTTCCACTGGCCGCGGTGGTACGCGTCTGACGCGAGCAATGGGAACAGTGCCGAGTACTCGCCGTAGACCATCTGTTCGTGGACAACGTCGACCTTGCCCCACGAGCACGCCTCGCGGAGCGTCGACCCCGAGAGCGCGCCGTCGCGAGAGTCTGCAACCGTCATCTGGATGGCGTACTTGTGCATGCCGATGTCGCCGCGTGCTAAGCCGCCCTTGCGCTCGTTGAGAAGTTCGGCAGCAACGACGATGTCCTGCGCGAAGTTCTTCGGCACGCCGCCGCCCATCATGAGCAGGCCCGTGTTCGGATTGATGAGCTTGATCTCGGTGAGTTCGCGGAAGTCTGCGCCCGAATCAAACGCGAGCGACGGCTTGCCCGCCTCGCGCGATTCGACCTGGTGCAGCACGATGCCGAACCCGGCGGAACAATCGGAGAACGCGGGTACGAAGATCGGCACGCGCTTCTGATAGCACGTCTTCACGATCGACTCGTTCTTCGGATGGTGCTTTGCAAGATACGCTCCCATCGCGTCGATCAGCTCACGACTGGAATACGCGCCGGGACCATGCTCCTCGCAAAACGTGTCAAAGATCTGCTTGGTCTTGTCGTCGCAGTCGCGGAGTTCGTCCTCGTCGATGTACGTGTCGTAGATGCGGTCGATCATCATGTCGCGCAGTGTCGGATCATCGACGGGCGGCGCTTCGGGCGAGCCGGGCGCGATGTAATGGCGGAACCCGAGACCCTCGAAGAAGTCCTGATCGACGATGTTCGCGCCGGTCGAGCAGATGGCATCGACCATGTTGTTCTCGACGAGCGTCAGAACGGCCTTCTTTAAGCCCGATGAGATCATCGAACCGGCGAGACACAGGATCACCGCGCAGTCGGTGTCGGCGAGCATCATGGAGTAGATGTCGGCGGCCTGCGCGAGCGTGCGCGACGAGTAGGCCATATCGCGGTAGGCGTCGATCACCGGGCGGGCATCGAACGCGGTCACGTCGACGTGCTCGATGGGGCGCGAGAGCAGTTCCTTCTTGGTCCATGTCTTTTGGGATGGGTTCTGGGTCATCTCAAATCTCCCGGCCGATGTCGGCGCGTTGTGTTTCGTACAGGATTGTATTCAGCCGGACGCTCAACCGATTTTTGTCGCGCCGCCCATGTACGGCTGGAGCGGTGCGGGGATGTTGACCGAGCCGTCGGCATTCTGGTGCATCTCGAGCAACGGGATCAGAATCCGCGGGCTCGCTGCAACGGTGTTGTTGAGTGAGTGGCAGAACACGGTCTGGCCCTGACCCGACTCGCCGCCATCGCGGTAGCGCATGTTCAGCCTGCGGCACTGGTAGTCGTAGAGACGCGAGGCCGAGTGCGTCTCGCCGAACGCGCCAGCGGGAACTGCTTCATCGTCCGGCGATTGATCGTCCGCCCAGCGTCCCGGCATCCAGCACTCGATGTCGATCATGTCGGCGTTCTTCTGCCCGAGATCGCCGGCGCAGCACTGGAGCAATCGATACGGAAGCTCCAGACTCTGCAGGAGTCCCTCAACAAACCCGATCATCTTCTTGTGCCACGCGCGCGATTCCTGCTCGTCTGCCTTGCAAATCACGACCTGCTCGACCTTGTCGAACTGATGGATGCGATAGAGACCCGCCGTGTCCTTGCCCGCTGCGCCAGCCTCGCGACGGAAGCACGTCGAGACGGTGGTGTACTTGAGTGGCAGATCCGCCTCATCGAGAATCTCGCCCATATGCACACCCATGAGCCCGACCTCGCCCGTGCCGGTCAGGAACATGTCGTACCCGCCGCCGCGCGATGTCTCCTCGACGTGGTACGCCTGATCGCGCCCGCCGGGGAAGAACCCCGTGCCGACCATCGCCTCCTCGCGCACGAGCACGGGCACACTGACCGGTTTGAACCCGTGGTGCTCTGTCATGTAGTCCATTGCGTACCGCAGGATGGCATTGTGCAATCGGAACCCGTCACCCATGAGGATGTAGCTGCGCGAGCCCGCGAGCTTCACGCCACGACCGAAGTCGACCAGCCCGTGCTTCTCAGCAAGCTCCAGATGTGTGCGCGGCTTGAAGCCCTTGTTCTGCTCGAACGATTTCGCAAAGTCGAACCCGGTCGGCGACCATCTGCTGATCTCGACGTTGTCCTCCGATCCCTTGCCATCGGGCACGTCAGCATCGGCCGGCTGGGGCACGGAGAGCAGCAGCGCATCGAGTTCGGGGCCGAGTGCGTGGATCTGGTCATCCAATGCTGCGATCTGGTCTTTCAGCTTCGCTGGCGCAGCCTTGAGCTCGTCCGCTTCCTTCTGGATCGCATCGCGCTCGACACTCTGGGCGCTCTTTAGCTTGCCCATCAGCTGACCGATCTTTGGTCCGAGCTGCTTTTCGAGCGACTTCTGCTCGGCGCGAAGCTCCTGCTGGGAGGTCATCGCCTTGCGTCGCTGAGCATCAAGATCGAGGATGCGATCAATGTCGACAGCTGCGCCCTTGCGCTTGCAGCCGAGGCGGTAATGGTCGGGACGGTCACGAAGGTCTTTGAGGTCGATCATGGGGCGCGAGTGTAGGTGCGGATTGGTTTGTTTTCAGCGGAAATGCACTGACTGATCCCTCTGACTGACCTCTCTTCAGTGGGTCGCTATGTGGGCCGCTTGTCCTCCGGAAACGACGCAAGGTCGTACGTCTTCCGCACCCGTCCCATCGCGTGGATCTCGCGCCAGAACGACCCGTTTCGAACGACCCACGTGTGATGCCCCGGCGCAGGCGGCGTGTTCTCGATCACCGTCACACAATCGATGCAGATGCCATCGTCAAGCTGCTGACCCTTTGTGATAACTTCCTGATTCACACAGGTTATACCAAGCTGCCCGCAGATCGCATCGACCATCGACGCGCTCACACTCTCAGCTCGCCAGTGCGGACGATCCACAGTGATGTTTCCTGACACATCCTTGTATTGTGCCAGATTAGAGTGATGCAGGAACGCGCGTCCTCCCGTGCGGAGCACACGCCTGCACTCGCGAAGATAGGACTCAATCACATCCAGTTCCGCATGGACAAGTGAATCCCACGAGAACACGAGATCAATGCTTGCGTCTGCAACCATTGGAAGCGTTCGTCCGTCGTTGGTGTGGAACTCGTGCTGCGTCGGATGACTCGCAAAGATGCGAGCGCAGTGCTGTGTACACTCATCAACAAGATCAACACCGATCAGATGATCGCAATGATTGAGAAGAAACTGTGTCCATCTGCCGTGCCCGGGCGCGATCTCGAGGATTCTGTCGCAATGAAGTGCATCTGCCCCACTGCTGATTGCGTGGAGCGACGGCGCAAGCCTCGGCAGGATCAGCCCGTGCCACCAGTTGAACGATCCGCCGCCGAGCGTGGACCACTCATCGCCGTCCATCGGCCAGCCGTGCTGCGTCCACTTTGTCAGATTCTCGTCAAGACTCGGCATCGCGTCCTTCTGCACACTGCTGCCATACGACCAATCGACCGATAGAACACCGACATCATATGTGATGCAATCCGCATATCATCAGGCCCATCTCTGACACAGGCAATATACACGGAGACCCACGCATGGCAGCACGTCCCGACGAGAACTACACCATCCGCAGGCAGGTCTTCAAGTTCTTCGGCGCGGGGTTCGACATCTACGGCTCAACCGGCGAGATGATCGGGCACTGCCATCAGAAGGCCTTCAAACTGAAGGAAGATCTCCGCATCTACACCGACAAGACAAAGTCCGAGGAGTTGCTCGTCATCACAACACCGAAGGTCATCGACTTCTCAGCAAAGTACGACGTAAAACTCCCGACGGGCGAGAGCATCGGCGCAATCCAGCGCAAGGGACTCAAGTCCATGCTGCGCGACACGTGGCTGGTCTTCAACGCGGAAGGACGCGAGATCGCCAAACTGACCGAGGACTCCGCATTCAAAGCATTGGTTCGCCGGTTTGTGGACTACGCGCAGGTGCTCATGCCACAGTCGTTCCATCTCAAGCGCGAGGACGGGTCTGACATCGCAAGGTTCCGCCAGCACTTCAACCCGTTCATCTTCCGGCTCGGTATCAATATCCAGGATCCGGACGACGAGATCGATGATCTTGTGATCCTCGCGCTGGGCTGCCTCATCAGCGCGATCGAGGGTCGACAGGGGTAAGTTGCTCTCTGAAAACACACAAGCCCAGGGATTACAATCCCTGGGCTTGTTCTTCTTTAACGCAATAAAAACCGCTTACTTCAGCTCAACTGTTGTCTCGATGTTCTTCGCCTTTTCCGCGGTGTACTTCAGCGCGACCGTGTCGCCCTTCTTGCCGGTCACAATGAACCGGTAGATCTCGGAACTCTGCCCGCCGATGCCGCCGGGAAGTTGGATGCGTCCTGGCTCATCGCGCACCGCGTTGAAATCTGTGTCGATCCATCTGCCGATCGAGCCGCTAGTCACGACGCTGCCGTTCGACGGCTCGCATGTCAGAATGTCGTTGGTGCCAATCCCGCGCATGCGCGCAACTGCAAGTCGTGACGGGATCAGTTTCTCGTTCCTGATCTCGACGGTCACCTGCCACAATCCACCACCCATGTCCTTTGCCTCGACACGATCAAACGAGAGCAACGGCATGTGCGACGCGTGGAACATGGTGAAGGCGAAGTTCCGATGGCACTCCTCTTCGAGCATGAAGTTCGGCGTTGCTCGCGACGACCACCGATTGGGACCGCCGATCAGCACTTTGCCGTATTCTGGATGATCGAACTCCTCGTATTCCTTGAATGTCGTTCCAAACGCCATGCGGTCGCGCCAGAGTTTGCTGCGCTCTTCGTCCATCTGGCCTTCGCGCTGGAAGAACCGACCGTTGGTCATCATCTCGTTGGTGAACGACATAATACCAAGGCCCTCGGCAAGCCAGTTGACGAATCCGCCGTGCACGGTGTAGAGATCGTCGTAGATAATATAATAGTTGTAGTACGGAAGCAGAATCTCACCAACGCGTCCGATCTCATCGTACACACGACGATCCTGCGCAGGGTATTCGCTGTTGCGCCACGACGCGCCCGGACCGCGCAGGATCATGCCACCAGCATTGTGATAGCTCTGCCCCGCAGCGATATTCGGATGCGCAAGGATGAACTCTGCAACTGCGCGCGTTTCCGGATCGGCCAGCGGAAAAATGGTCGCTGCATTCTGCACGTATTCGGGCTGCCATGCGGTTGGCCACGAGCGGTTCATATCGTCGCCGCCTGGGCCGTCCTCGTTGATGCGTCCATCGCCGTCGGTATCGATGCCCTCGGAGCCGAGGCGGATCCACTCGCCTTTCTCACCCTCTGCAAGGCGCGCGCGACGGAAGACGCGCGGATCAAACTCGTCGCGCAGCCAGTCGCCCGACGGGTCTTTCTTCCACATCTGGGTGATTGAGCCGTCGCCATCAATATCTTCCGGCGGGTCTTCGTCAACAAGCCCGTCGCGATCATTATCGACCGGTCTGCGACTCCAACGCGATGAACTCGATGTCTGCACCTCATCAAACCACGCCTGGCGTCCGTCGGGATTTTGTGATGGCAGGTAATAGAACGAGTAGTTGTCAACAAGTTCGGTCATGTCCTTCGACACGCCGTACGCCTTCGTCATGTACCACAAAGAATATACAACGACCTCGGCAGCCTGGATTTCATTGCCGTGGACGTTTCCATCGATCCACATCGCGGGTTTTTCGGTATCGGCACCGCTCTTTGGATTGTTAACGATCGCGACGATCATCTCGCGACCCTGCTGCGAGTGCCCGATCGTCTTGAGCGTGACAAGATCGGGATACGCGGCCGCAATCTGCTTGAGATACTCGTTGAGCTGATTGTGATCGACGTACCGGTTGAATGGAATATCGACCTTGCCATCGATGTGCTGCTGCGCAGTTGCAACGGATGCGCAGACGAGCGCAGCACACGTGGAGAGGACGGAAACGGACGAACGAAACTGCTTCATCATGTTCATCGTGCACCTCCCGTGCGTGTCGGCTGGACATTAAGTTCTGTTGCTACGACGGCAGGGCCATCGATTGTGATTTTCACACTGGACATGCCATTCGCATTGACAACCCACGAGCCGCTCCAGTCACCACCCATCGCATCAAGGGAGGCAAACCCGCTCGCACGATTGCCGGAAAGGATGCGTTCCTTTGGCAGATCAATGCGCACCATGGTGCGTGTGTACCGCTGGGTCTTGTTTCCGATAGCGCTGGTCGTGTCCATCTCGCCGGTGTTAACGATGCGCAGATCGATGCGCCATATCCCGTTGCCGAGGTCCTCGACAATCGGAGCTTCAATGGTAACCTTCGGCATCATCGACGCGAGTTTCGCGATGAACTCGGCCTGCTGATCAACAAGTTTCGCCATCAGCAGCGCATGATCTGCTCCGTCAGATACTGCCGGATTGAAGAACACACCAGGCACCATACCACCGATCTCGACAGTGCCAAGCGTCGGATGCTCGAACGTTGTCCATTCGACAAATCCACGGATCGACCCATCATCGGATGCGTGCTCGTCGAGATACTCGAACCACTTCTCGTCCTCGGTCTTCTTCTTGTCGTCCTTGCTGTCCTTCTTCGCAGCAGGCTTTGCTTCCTTTGCGGGCGCTTCAGGCTGAGGCTCCTCAATCGTGCCGCCCTGCCCCACCGTCATAAACTTCTGACGCACGGGTTCGGGGAGCGCCATGAACTCCTGCATGATCGCGTTGCGCTCGGCTTCCGACATACCGTCAAGCTCGCCCATTGCAGTCTGGATGCCCTCGGTTGAGAGCTCAATCGTGCGACCAGCGATGCTGACGGACTCAAACTTCGGCTTTGGAGCTTCCTTTGTCTCTACTACTGATGCTTCAGTCGTGTCACCAGCAGATTCACCTTCGGTATCGTCTTTCTTTTTCTTCTTTTCTTTTTCCGCCTCGGCTTCCTTGCGTGCAGCAACCGCATCCGGTGTCAGCGATGCGATCTTCTCGCGAATTGCGCTCTCAAGATGCATCAGATCAAGCGCAGGCTTGAACCCGTCAGATTCAGAGAGCGTGTCCATCCACTGCACAAGTGATGCAATACCTTCCTCTGTCAGATCGAACGAGCGACCGCCGATTGTGACGTTGGTCGGGAGTTCTGCTTCGTCTTCAGCTTTGTCAGCCTTGTCATCCTTCTTTGTTTCGAGAAGATCGGAGCGGACCCAGACGGGTGTCGCGAACGTCGGAATACCCATGTGTGCGTACGTCCAGCCCGCAAAAGATCCCTCGCCGAATCCCTTCTCGATCGCGTCGTGCGTTGACTTGATGTGCGTGATCTCACCGAACGACTTGCTCACAGCTTTGTACAGATCCTCATCACCGCGCTCGATGCCTGTCGGCACACGGCCGGACACATCGAACTTGCCAGCATCGGGTATTTTCGTCACCGTGTCGCGCGGGCCATATACAACCACCGCAGCAATGTTCCGGTTCGATTCGATGTAGCGCGCCAGCGCGTTTGCGCTCGGATAATCGAGCGGGAACCTACCCGCACCCTCTGAAAACTCCGGCCAGAGATGAGGGAACTGTGTGTCAACAATCATGCTTCCAGTCGCGTCCTCGGCATATTCGCCATCGCCATCATCATCCGTTGATTCGATGATCATCGCGTGGGTCGCGATCTCGCCCTCGTCCTTCTTCGGCTTGCGCATGATGCGCGGATCGTCGGGATCGATGATCCACTCACGATCCATCCTCGGTGGCGGATTCGCAACGCGCATCATGGTGATGATGCCGTCACCATTGAGATCGTTCGGACCGTCCTCGTCCTTTCGCCCGTCGCCATCCTCGTCGTTGCTCCACGCGACCAGTCGCGTAGCCTTTGCGTCTGCCCGCACCCAGTTGCCCGACATCAGTGTTGATATTTCTGTGTCGATGCACGGGATCACAACAACATCGACAGCATCGAGCGCATCGGCGTGGTTGATCGCAATGGATCGAGCCACTTCAATCGCAACAATCTGACCGAGTTCGTGGCGCCCGTCCGCACCAGCGACAACCAGCACAGTTGGCTTGGTTGCACCAGATGCCGATCGCTTTGTGACGGTGATCATGGGGAGATCTGTCGAGGTATCGACGTCGCTCCACGTCACGGCACTGCACAACGTCATCGCAGCCGCGCGCGCATCGATTGTGCCAGGCACGGTACCAACCTCGATCTTCACACCAGCGGGAAGACTCGTCTGGTTCTTTACCGCGTCAAGCCACGGATCAATACCTCGCTGGGCGATGGCTGTGCCGGCGCAGATCAATACGCCAAGTACTGCGGCAGTTCGGGCAGATGTCATGCATGCCTCCGGAGATTGGTCTTTCCATTGATAAATCAGAGCCTGAACACGCAGGATAGCGGATTCCTGTCATGCGTGTATCGACCGCGAACAACTGCCCACGCCGGGATGTTCCCATCGGTGAATTCCTGCTCGTTATTGGACGATTTTTGACCAGGCCGAACCGATACCGAAACGCCGCGAATAAACTTCCGTGCCCAGCCTCTCACACTGGGCAGTCTTGGGGGACATCATGAAACACAGAACAGGCTGGAACCGAACCAGCAACCACGCGCGGCATGGCATTACACTGGTAGAGGTACTGATCACAATAGTCCTTATTGTTGTAGCACTTGCTATCTTCGCACTCGTTGCGTTGAGCAGAACCAAAGCACACGTTCTAAAGCAATACGACGCTGCTCAACTTCGGGGCATTAGCGTATCAATGCAGGTCTGGGCCAACTCAAACAACGACCTTTACCCGCTCCCATCCCTGATTGACATCAACAACGACACAGTCCCCGAACTGGGCACAGCCAAGGACACCACCGCGAATATCTTCTCTCTCATGCTGTGGAACGAGATGTTCACACCAGACTTGCTGGTCTCGCCAGCAGAACCAAGCGAGAAGATACAGGTGCGCAACGACTATCAGTACGAGAAACCACCATCGGCAGTCAACCCTGACAAAGCGATGTGGGATCCGTCATTCAACATCGATTTCACAACTGGCACAGGCCATCTCAGCTATGCGCACGCGATCCCTGTCGATCCAACTGGTGCCGCTGCATCGGTGTGGAAGAACTCGTTCAACGCGACAGAACCAGTGATCTCTACACGTGGCCCCGAGATTCTCAGCGAAAACGTCACTCCCAGCGGGCTTGCGACACTGATCCTTGCAAATCAGAAATCGAACACGATCGCGTACTGGAAGCCTCGCAACACATGGTCAGGAAATGTTGCGTACAACGACGGGCACGCCCAGTTTGAACAGTCAATGATGATGGACAATACACAGGTTCCCACATTGCCCATCCAGCGCGACTGGCTGTTCTGGGATGAGCCGCACGACGCGACACAATCGAACGCGTTCCTCTCGTTGTTTACCACAGCTGGCCCAACACGATCAGCGTTCAAAGCGATCTGGGATTGAATCGTGTACAATATAATCAGAGTACACGCAAGTTCAATACAAGATTTACCAGCGTATTGTGAGGAGCAATCATGAACACCGGTTCACACAAGGCACGACGTGGCATCGCAATTGTTGATGTGCTGGCAGTACTCGCGGTTGCTGGCATAGGCGCAGCAACACTCGTACCGGCTGCGGATATGGCTCGGCATAGTGCTCGCGGACCAAAGGATGCGACTCAGCTTCGTGGCATTGCACAAAGCATGGTGATCTGGGCCAATACGAACAAGGACAGATTTCCGCTCCCATCCGAGATGGACAAAGCCAACGACACTGTGAAGGAGGAAGGGGCGGCAAAGGACACCAGCGCCAACCTGTTCTCTCTGATGCTCTGGAATGAGATGTTTACAGCAGAGTTTATTGTCTCACCGTACGAACCGAACGAGAAAATCAAACCACACACGAACTATGAGTACCAGAACCCGACAACTGCTGTCAATCCCGACAGAGCACAGTGGGACCCGAAGTTCTCAGTTGACTTTACGGCTGGCGGTGGCAGCCTCAGCTATGCGCATCAATGCCTGAACGAGGAGCGAACAAAGAGGAAGTGGCGTAACACCTTTGACTCCAGAGTTCCGCTCCTTTCGACGCGTGGACCAAAGCAGATTGGCGAGATTGTCCGTGATGAGGACACGGTTTCACCAACATTCGAAGAGAACTTTCTGAGCAATACCTTTGCCTTTGAGTCGCCGACAGACTCATGGTCGGGGCACATTGTGTACGTCGACAGCCACACCGAACTCGTTGATGCAAGAATGCAGCCAGACGCCGTGTACTTTGTAGATCATGACGATCCAAACCGAAAAAAATCGGCTAATACTGACGCACCGTTTACTCGAACGCGAGGCATGCGTGACTGGCTGTTCCTCGACGAATCCGAAGATGAAACAGGCACCAACAACTTCCTCAGCATCTTCATAACAGCTGGCGCGAAGAGAACGGACTTCAAAGCGATCTGGGATTGAAACACATGAAGCAAAGCACGCGTATCAGCTGATGCGTTGTATCCATTCGCACACCTCGTGGGGAGGTCACATGAAAAACAAGAATCAAAGTGGTCGTGGTACGTACTCAACCCGCCAGAAATTTCTTTTCGTTGGAGGGTGCTCACTGGCGTTTGGGATTGTCGTCGCAGTCATGTTCATGTCGACAACACCCGTACGACACTCAGGACATACGCAAGTCCACAAGGATGCTTCCCAAGTTCGCGGGATCGTCCAGAGCATGGCAATCTGGGCTAACAGCGAATCAGAGAGAGTGGACCGGTCGCATCTCATCGGTATTGTCCAGAGCATGGAGGATTGGTCTGAAGCCCAACCAGAGACATCCGCGGACGAGCCCGAAATGGGGCAGCCATGACACAAACCAGAAACTATCGCATCTCACGTGCTGATGTTATTACTGTACTTATGCTGCTCGGGATGTACGCTGCATTTCTTGTGTTTGCACTACCCAGAAACACACCAAACCACGCAAATCACGCAAAGCAATTGAAAGACTCGTCCCAACTTCGAAGCATCATGCAGGGAATGCAGGAATGGGCGCAGACTCAGACCGACACGTCCGACATTGATACGAACTCACCGGAAACTGAACAACCGGAAACCATCGAATAGTTACACAGTGTTCTTCACGTGCAATTCGGCGAGCTGCGCCTGCTCTACTGCGCCCGGGGCTTGTGTCATCAGATCGCCACCGATCTGCGTCTTGGGGAACGCGATCACGTCGCGGATGTTGTCAGTACCCGCGAGCAGCATGACCAGACGATCAAGCCCGAACGCAATCCCTCCATGCGGCGGCGCACCAAACTTCAGGGCGTCGAGCAGGAACGAGAACTTCTCCTTCGCCTGCTCGCGCGTGAGCCCGATGAGATCGAACACGCGCGACTGCACATCCTGGCGATGGATACGGATCGATCCGCCACCGATCTCTGACCCGTTGCAGACCATGTCATACCCCGCGCTGACAATGGACTCCACATCGTCAACATTCGATGGGTCGACGCTCATGAATCGTTCGAGTTCATGCGTCGCTGGCGCGGTGAACGGATGGTGCAACGCAACAAAGCGCTTCGCTTCCTCGTCGTACTCGAACATGGGGAAGTCCGTCACCCAGTACATGTCCCATGTGTTCGCTGGGATGAGATCAAGATCCTCTGCAATCTTCAGGCGCAGCTCACCGAGCGCACGATTGACAATGCGCTTGGTGTCAGCACCGAAGACAATTGTGTCGCCGGGTTCTGCGCCGAGACGCGCGATCAGTTCATCCTGCACACTCTCGACGAAACGGGCGATCCCGGTGTCGAATGCTGATTTCCCGTCCTTCGCGACAACCTTTGTCACCGGCACGCCACCCGCGCCAAACTGCTTGACGAACTCTGAGTATCCGTCGGTCAGCTTGCGTGTCAGCTTCTCAGCGCCGCCGGGCACGCGGAAGGCCTTGACCATGCCGTGGTGCTTGGCGAGTGCATCAGCAAACACACGGAAGTCCGTCTTTGCTGCGATGTCCGAGATATCACACAACTCAAGCCCGAAGCGACGGTCGGGGCGATCTGAACCATACTTTTCCATCGCGTCGGCGTAGGTCAGTTGGTCAAACTTCGGCAGTTCGACATTGAGTACTTCCTTCCAGAGGAGCGTCGCAAACCGTTCCATGACATCCATGACATCCGCGCGATCCACGAACGACATCTCAAGGTCGATCTGCGTGAACTCTGCCTGGCGGTCGGCGCGCGGATCCTCGTCGCGGAAACACCGGCAGATCTGCAGGTATTTGTCACACCCTGAGACCATAAGAATCTGCTTGAACAACTGCGGCGACTGCGGGAGTGCGTACCACGCGCCCTCGACGTGACGCGAGGGCACAAGAAAATCGCGCGCGCCTTCAGGTGTGGAACGACACAGGATCGGGGTCTCAATCTCAAGGAACCCTTCGCGGTCGAAAAAGTTGCGTGCAATCTGCGTCACGCGATGGCGCGTGCGCAGGATGGTCTGCATCCGAGGCCTGCGTAGATCAAGGAACCGATGCTTCAGGCGCAGCTCCTCGCCCGGCAGGTTGTCGGTGTCGGACGGCTGGAACGGCGGAGTCTCCGTCTTCGCGAGCACGGTCAGTTCCTTGACGACCACTTCAATGCGACCCGTCGCGAGCTTGGGGTTTGGTTTTCCATCACGAGCGCGCACAACGCCAACCACGCGCACAACGTCCTCGGACCGGAGAGCATCGGACAGCTTCACCATCTCGGGTGCGGCATCCTCGGAATCGAAGACCAGCTGTGTCAGTCCGAACCGATCGCGCAGATCGATAAATACCAAACCGGACCCGTGGCCGCGATGCGAGTTCACCCATCCGCACAACGTCACGGTCTGTCCGACATGAGATTCACGAATCTCGCCGCATGTGTGTGTGCGGCCGACACCTGAGACTGTCATTGCGATGCTCCAGCAGTGCGAAAATCACCCGTTCTATCGTCCCGAACGGGCATGGGCGGGGAGTCTAGCCGTTTTTTCCGCAGAGTCGCCGAATCGCACGATTCGAACCTCCGTAAACCCCGCGCTACCCTGTTTCTAACGCAGTTTTTACGAGAGAGGACGGTTTCATGGCCCCTGCCGCCACAGTCACAGATGCAATCCCCGCTTTCACCCTCGGAAGCAGAACTTTCACCAGCAGGCTGATCGTCGGCACGGGCAAGTATCCGACGATGCAAGTGATGGCTGATGCGCTCGACGCATCGGGTGCGGAGGTTGTGACAGTCGCTGTCCGTCGTGAGCGACTGTACAACGACAAGGGGGAATCGCTGCTCGACGCGCTGGATTTGTCGCGGTACACCATCCTCCCGAATACAGCTGGGTGTTTCGATGCCGACGACGCGGTGCGGGTCGCACGACTCGGACGCGAACTTCTCGACCAGCTCGATAACCCCGGTGCGAACTGGGTGAAGCTGGAGGTGCTGGGTGATCGCACGACACTGCTCCCCGATCCCGCTGGCACATTGCAGGCGTGCAGGGAACTTGTCAAGGACGGGTTCGAGGTGTTGTGCTACACGAGTGACGATCCGATCATGGCTGCGAAGATCAAGGATGCGGGCGCGACGAGCGTCATGCCCGCGGGAAGCCCGATCGGTTCCGGCCAGGGCGTGCTCAACCCGAACAATATTGTGCTGTGCCTTGAGAAGCTGAAGCACAACGACCCAAACTACCCCGTCATTGTGGATGCGGGTGTGGGCAGCGCCAGTGATGTCGCTGTCGCAATGGAACTCGGCGCTGACGGTGTGCTTTTGAACACAGCTGTCGCGCACGCGCAGGATCCAGTCTCCATGGCACACGCAATGCGCCACGCGTGCATAGCCGGATACCACTCAGCACGCGCAGGGCGCATCCCGAAGAAGCTCTACGCAATAGCATCGAGCCCGTGGGAAGGCACGATCTCGTACATCCCGGGCGAGTAACGCTACAACCGATTCTTCTGAAATTGTGTTCTACCGCATGTCTGTAATCAGTTTGTTCGCATCTATTGCCACTTCTGTCAAGGAAATGTAACGTACTCCAACCTGAACAATGCAACGGAACCCAGCGTACCGATACGGGTAATACCTCTTAGAAAGCACCACTGGTTCTCCACGACATTCGTCGGAGGTACGTATGCAGTTGCCACAGCTTGAGGATATTCGCATCGCCTCGCCCTGCCCCATGAGTTGGGACGAGATGGCCGGTGATGATCGCACTCGTTTCTGCGAGATGTGCAAACTGCACGTCCACAACATCACAGGAATGACGCGCGACGAAGCCACGGAACTCATCCGCAATGCTGAAGGTAGCCGGCTGTGCGTGCGTATGTACAGGCGTGCCGATGGGACAATCCTCACCCAGGACTGCCCGATCGGATTGCGCGCGATTCGGCAGAAGATGGTGCGAGGCGTTGCGCGCGTTGCAGCGATTCTGCTCTTCGGCGCCAGCGCTGCATGGGCAGCAGTCAGCAGGAACAACGACGCTCGTGAACGGATCGCAGACATGCAACCCTTCACAACAATCCGTTCGTGGTTTGCAGGAAAACCAAAGATATTGCCTCCACCGCAGCAAATGATGGTGATGGGTGATATCTGCTTTACCCCAGCGCCGACGAATACGCCAACATCCTCTGGAAATGAGTAGAAACTCTAGTCTGTCCACGTTCCACAACACGCCCATCTTCTGGAAACGAAATCATGCAACTCCCACAGCTTGAGGACATACGTATCGCATCACCCTGCCCCATGAACTGGGACGAGATGGTCGGCGACGACCGCACTCGCTTTTGCGAAATGTGCAAGCTGCATGTGCACAACATCTCGGGCATGACACGCGATGAAGCAACGCAACTCATCCGAAATGCCGAGGGCGACCGTCTGTGCATACGCATGTACAAACGTGCGGACGGCACTGTCATCACGCAGGACTGCCCGGTCGGATTGCGCGCGATTCGGCAGAAGATGGTGCGCGGCGTTGTACGTGTTGCAGCCTTACTGCTTTTCGGTGTCAGCACCACGTGGGCTCTCGTAGCCAAGGGGAACACCGATCGGGATCGCATCGCAAGCCTTCAGCCGTTTACGACGATTC
Organism: Phycisphaeraceae bacterium; assembly: GCA_020639155.1. NCBI lineage: Bacteria > Pseudomonadati > Planctomycetota > Phycisphaerae > Phycisphaerales > Phycisphaeraceae > Phycisphaeraceae bacterium. Next base: position 2,224,931 of record JACKHF010000001.1, on the reverse strand, counting down.
GCGCATGGTTCGCAGGCAAACCAAAGCCACCGATTCCAACTTTCACTCCCTTCAACCGCAACATGCAGTGCCTTGTATGATCTATTGCGTTTGTTCCTCCACCCCCGCCCCCTGGCAGCACAAACCAAAGCAGCACAGGAAGTAACTGATATGCCCGCATTTCTCCTCGGTCTTTGTGTTGTCAACATGCTGCTGATGGTGGTCGCAAATGCTGCAAACGGTGGTCGCGCGCTGATCGTGTACGACTGGGTTGAAAACGCGATGCTCGGCACACAACCCATGTCTCTATCGCTGCTCATGATTGTTGTTGTTGTTCCCGTCATCCCGTTCATTCTTGTCTTTGAATGTATCGACAAGCTTTCACCACGTCGTCTGTTTCGCAGCGATTCATCAGCGAGTGATCGTTTCGTCCGGGGCGTGGTCGTTGCACTGATCGCAGCGTGCATATCCGCGATTACACTCCCGTTCAGCGAGCAGTACGCATCTCCCGCACTCGTGACAGGTGCCGCAACACTGATCTCATGCACCGTCGTGCTCCTGTGCATGCGCAGATGCAGGGTCGGATACTGCATCTCGTGCGGGTACGATCTGCGCGCAACAGACGCGACCCGTTGCCCGGAGTGCGGCACACTGCACAGCAAGTACGGGCGGAATGCACACGCAGTGAAAGCGCCTGCGTCGATCAACTGCTCTGTGTGAAGCTCCCAGCGTCACCCTCCCCACTTCATTGCCATCGCTCACTCAGGGCAGGACTTCGGCCTGCGCGGATCGAATAATCGCGTGCGTGCAAACAACCGCCATGCGAACAGAGTGGTACCACCAATGAAAAAGAAAACCGTCACGAAGAAGCCGGCTGCAAAGAAGAAGACGACGAAAAAAACAACAAAGAAGACCCCAGCAAAGTCTCACAACTCAGCGTCCGGTGAGATCGACGCCATGATTGCGGCGCTTGGTGACTGGCGCGGCGACATGCTTGCGCACGTCAGGGCACTCATCAGGCAGGCTGACCCGGACGTTGTCGAGGAGATCAAGTGGCGAAAACCATCAAACCCCGGCGGCGTGCCCGTCTGGTCGCATCCGCACGATGGGAAAACCGCGATCATCTGCACCGGCGAGACCTACAAGGACAAGGTGAAGCTGACGTTTGCGAACGGTGCGTCGCTCGCTGATCCAACGAAGCTATTTAACTCCAGCCTCGACGGGAACACCCGGCGAGCGATCGACATTCGCGAGAACGACACGATCAACGCGACAGCCTTCAAGAAACTGGTGCGGGAGGCGATAAGGGAGTGAACGGCATCATGAGAACAATCACCTCTGCACTCGGTGCTGCTGGGTAAATCATCGGAAGACCGTCTTTAGAAGGAAATGACTTGGTACTGGTCGTACCGTCGGTCTTTATTCGGTTCTGTTCCTGCCATTGCAAGATTCGCGCAAATAATTTCTGCCGTTCGTTGCGCTCCAAGAATTCGCACTCCAATAACGACAACTTCGCCGGACGGAGATTCATGGAGTGTTGCCATCTCACCTTTAGCACGAGTTCAACAGAAAGCAATAGGCCTATAAATCGGTTCCGCAGGTCGGGCGGGCCTAGAACCTGAGATAAGACTGTTTCAGGTAGTGACCGAACTCGGTCTTTGACGGTGTCGTCGTCAAAGGACAGCGGACGAGCAGCATGTGCGAACTGATTCCGGATCTTGCGAAGCTGGCCAAGAGCCTGAGACGTTGGGCGACTAATCAAGCCCATGCAATACGCGAGTTGGATGCAGGTGCTAAACGTAAGCGCGTCACGATCCTCTAAGAGGCCCTTACTCGCCTGAGGATCGTCGATCATACTGCTGCTGAGCAACCGGTTGAGCGATTGTTCGAGATACGAAACTCCAACCACCACCACAAGATGATCAGGTAACTCGTGAAACTCACTTAGCCAACGAAGAGCCTCCTTCTGCCTTTCAGGAGCGAGTTGCTTCAGCGGTTCATTCAGTGGTTGCTCGGGCTCGTACCAGATATCTTCAATGACGAAGAACGCTGGCTGATGCTGAGTTTGTGTGTCTTGTGGCCGCGGCTGGCTCTTTGCCATGTGTCCTCCGTTGGTCTTTACGCTGTACCATATTTATTGCGGCAGAACGAATCTGATCAAAAGGTCCGGATTCGCAGGGCGATAATAGGATGAAGAAAAACTAATTAGATTCGTCCGAATCGCTCGTAGAAGATCAACGCGAAAGCATAATCGGCTTGCATGTGTTTCTATGCTTGTGTCGATGCAACCAGTCAATCCTGCATACCCTTCTGCGTTCGCGTGGGCTTGCTCGGATGATGACATTGGGTACAGAGAGAGGAAATCATGCCGTTGACATTTAAACGTACAGGATTGGCCGTGCTCGCACTCTCAGCGATAACCATCGCGCCAGCGAGTGCGCACGACGTGGAAACGGACGCGATTATCGTCCCCATGACAGCTCCCGAGCCCGCGTTCACATACCAGTCCATGATGAACATCTACTTCGATGACGAGTCGGGATTGATCAGCATCCGCGACATCGATCTCGCGTTTGCGCCCGAGGGCGAGATCAACGCGGGTGTGGCGCTGGTCGATTCAACCAACACGGTGATCGCCAGCCACACCTTCTATCCTGATCCTCGCTGGCGCGAGGGTGTCTTTGCGCGGTTGTCCGAGGTCGGACCTGCGGACTTCACGCTCACAGAACCGGGCACGTACAGCCTCGTCTATCTGATCGACGGGAAACCTGTCTCGCGCCTGCCCTTCGGTCTTGAGCAGACCTCCGAGGGTGACGATCCCTTTAACCCCGTGAAAACATACCGGTTCTACGGCATGTGGGGCGTGTATGGATATCTCACGATGAACACGTGGAAGGATGCGCCGTTTCCGGAGCTCAATCTCTGGCTCGGCGGGCGCGATCTTGCCGAGGGCGAGACCAAGGACATGTTTGTCGCAACGCTCAAGCATGGCGACGATGTGATCGCGCACTCGAAGGAAACGCTGGGTTTCTTCAGCCAGGGGCATTACAAGCCAACAAAGATCAGTCTCTTTCATCCACACACAAGACGTGAGATTCCGAACGCTGAACCGTTCATGCTGTCTGACTGGACTCGTGCCGACGGCGAGTACAGACTGGAGATCACGCGCACATCCGACGGCGCTCTCATCCGGTCGTTTGTGATCAATGTGAAGGATGGCAAGGTGCAGAATCTCCCGAGTACAGCGTTGACTATGGAGCCGCACATCGACTACATCACGCCGCGCGTCACGATCAAGGGCGCGAACATGTACGGATTTGTCGAGGCGATCTGGGTGAAGTCAGAGCCTGCCAAGAAGAGCGGCGAAGAAGCGCACGAGGAACGCTGAGATGTTGCTTGCCTGATCCGTGCGAGACGGAAGTGGAGCGGCTGTGATGGCGAAGAAGACGAGCACCAACGCACCCAAACTGCTCTCAGGCGGCAATCCTCAGATCGCCAAGGCCGACGGCAATACACCCGTGCAGGCGTACATCGCTGCAATGCCGGGATGGAAACGCGAGGCGGGCGAGCGCCTCGACGCGATCATTACTGAAGCATGCCCCAGTGTGCGCAAAGCAGTTCGATGGAACTCGCCGTTCTATGGCGGCGCCGAGGGGCGCGGATGGTTCCTCAGTTTTCACTGCTACACGAGGTACATCAAGGTCGCGTTCTTCAATGGCACGTCGCTGCATCCGATACCGCCAGTGGAATCGAGGGGAAATGAAACCCGGTACGTCCACATCCACGAGGACGAGCAGATCAATGCGGCGCAGCTTATGTCGTGGGTGAAGCAGGCGAGTGTGTTGCCCGGATGGCGGCAGTCTGCATAGTCGGTTTGAAGGCACAGTGACCACATACACAGAATGCAAACAATGCCCCACACATGAAGTACAGCGAGTCAACTCCGCCAGATTATCTGTGCTAACTGATCTGTTGGAATATCGCGTAAAGCACGATCTAGCACGCCTCTTTGATACCTAAAGCCAGCCATATCCATTGTGAGAATATGTTCGCTCAGGAGGCGCGGAACCATGTTGCAAGACGCGCCGAGAGAAGCGCGAACATCGGAAGACCTGAGATGAGATAGAAAGTGAATGGTGTAACACGTCTTCTTCCTCGTCCGAGGCCAACGTCAAGCCACGGCTCAACCCAGAGACGAGGTCCGTACGCAAAGTACGCAATCACAAGAATGACACCGGCTACCAGCAGTCCGAACACCACGTCTAGAAGTACGCGACGCACGCGTTGCCGATCGTCTTTGCTGCTATAGAAACTAGAGCACACCCAACCAAATGGAATGATGATGGCTAGCAGCAGTGCAGCAACAAAGTGCCAACGAACCGTGCCTTTGTCCGGCACCGGCCATGTCTGGTCGAGCACCTCAGCAGATGGAAAGATACCAACCCGTTGCAACTCACTGGCAATCGCGCTGTACAGAATAGTTACAAGCACAATAACCACCGACACGGAGACGCCCATCCCCGATTGGTCCTCGTTTTCTTCGCTGTAGTCCCGCATTTCACAACTCCAGTCCGGCTATCGCAAGACATCGTGCCATAAGCGTACCCAACAGGGCGTGGACGACCTCCTATTTACTTTCGCCCTGATTGTTCCTGCCCTCTGCTTCCAGTTTCTGAGCCCTCTCTGATTCAAATCCTGCCCTTTTTCGCTGGTTCATTATTTTCATAATGATAACGGATGTGAGCAAAGAATGATCAAAGGGAGTTCGGGCACGATGAACCCCTTTTCGAACGGGCACAAGTTGCCCAAGGACAGAAACGCGTGCGCTCCATTCCCGAATAGAATCAGGATCATGTCTGCTGAAATACAATCAGTTGAAAAAAGCTCATTCGCAGCCAGCGAGCAAACTAGAGTCGACCAGACTGGTGATCGTTTTACAGAGGTCCAGCGCCTCTGGTCGAACATGATCGCGCGTGTCATGCTTCCACTCTCGTTCTGCATCATGACTGGGGTAATCCTAATTGTCGGAATCCAGAAACAAGGCACAAACTGGCCTCAGCTTCTTCTCGTCTTGTCCCTAGCAAGCAGTATCGAGTTGTTTGCAATCTTCGGAGTCAGCCAGCGCACAACGGTCACCACAAACGAGTTGCGCGTCAGGGTTAGACCGTTCTGGGGAAAAGCGATCCAGCTTCAGCAGATCACCAGCGCAAGTGCAGTAAAGTACAACCCGCTCGTTGACACCGGTGGCTGGGGCATTCGCCGATCACGAAAGTACGGCAACGTGTATAACATGGCTGGTGATCGTGGCGTGCATATCGTCTACACAGATGCCAATAGCAAGGAACGCAATATGCTGATCGGATCGATGCGCAGCGACGAACTCGTTGCAGCGATTGATGATGCGCAGGCAGCGCTCATGTAACATTCACAGTGCAGCGAGTCTGCGTGCGGTTTCCTGCTCGATCAGCGCTTCCATCAACGAGTTCAGTTCGCCCGCAAGCACCTCGCGTAGCTGAAACTTCGTGCCGAGCCTTTCATCTGAGACTATCCCATCCTGATAGCGATAGGTTCTGATCTTCTCGCTGCGTCCACCTGTGCCGATCTGGTCGCGTCGTGAAGCATCACGCTCGGCCTGCTTCTGCTGACGCTCGCGTTCGTACACGCGAGCGAGCAGTAAACGCTTGGCGCGCTCGCGGTTCTGCTGCTGGCTTTTGCTCTCCTGCATACGCACCTCGATGCCGGTCGGCTCGTGCACAAGATGGACCGCTGTTGCGACCTTGTTCACGTTCTGCCCGCCAGGCCCCTGCGCTGTTGTCACATGCTCGACGACGTCATTTGCCCAGTCGATCGTCACCTCGACCTCTTCGGGCTCGGGGAGCACCGCAACTGTTGCTGTCGACGTGTGGATGCGCCCCTGCGTTTCTGTTGCGGGCACGCGCTTGACCGAATGCACGCCCGCCTCGAACGCGAGTTCCTGCCACACACCCTCACCCTTCACACTCACAACCGCGTGCCGTATCCCGCCCACGCCGTCATCAACGGTGGAATCGAGCAGTTCCAGTTTCCACTTCTTCATCGCTGCGTAGCGCTCGTACATCTGCAGGAGATCGCGACACCAGAGCCCCGCTTCATCACCACCGGTGCCTGCGCGGAGTTCCATCATAACCGATCCCACCGCACGATCGTCCGCGCTCACCAGATCACTCTTGACTGTCGCAAGGAGAGTCTCGGCCTGATCCTGAAGCTGGGCGATCTCGTCGCGCGCAAGCTCCGCCAGTTCGGCATCGTCACCATCGGCGCTCTCACGCAGATCGACCAGTTCTGCTTCGATCTCGTGAAGTCGTTTCACACCGAGTGCAGCCGATTCGATCGCGCTGCGTTTGATGGACAGCTCGCGCACCTTCCGATGATCGGAAAGCACGTCAGGATCTTCCAGTTCAGTCCCGAGTGCGTCGTACTGGGTTGCAAGTTCTTCCAGCTTCTCGCGAAGGACTGGATCGATTGTCGAGAGAATGCCCGGCATAGTGCTGAGCATAGGCGAAAGATCGCATGTTTCACGCTGTCTGCCAGCAATCCGATAGGCACGAATCCCAAGAAACAGCACGCTGCGCTGCGTGTCTGCCCGCATTGTCAGCCGATACCATTCCCCATTACCACCGCCGGCAGAATCACCCCGTCCCGTCCCGGAAGGAGCCAGACTCGTGGAGCATGCTGTCCGATTGCAGGGATTGCGAAAGACCTTCGGCACGAAGGTCGCGGTCGATCATCTGGACCTGGAAATCAAGCAGGGCGAACTGGTTGGTCTCATCGGGCCAAACGGCGCGGGCAAGACCACGTCCATCCGCATGCTGATGTCCATCCTGTTTCCGGATTCGGGCACGATCGAGGTGCTTGGCAAGTCGTCAGCCATTCTCGCAAAGGACCGGATCGGGTACCTGCCCGAGGAGCGAGGCGTGTACCGGAAGATGCGCGTCGGCGGGTTCATCGAGTACATGGCAAAGCTCAAGGGCATCGCGCCGGGGCCGACGCTTCGCAGCAGGATCACAGACTGGCTTGAGCGCGTTGAGTTGGGTGATTGTCTGAAGAAACGCTGCGAGGACCTGTCCAAGGGCATGCAGCAGAAAGTCCAGTTCATCGCAACGATCATCCACGACCCGGAACTGATCATCCTCGACGAACCCTTCAGCGGCCTTGACCCGGTCAACATGCGCCTGCTGCGTGATTTGTTCCTTGAGCAGCACAATGCTGGCAAGACCATGATCTTCTCGACCCATGTTATGCATCAGGCGGAACAGCTCTGCGATCGCATCGCGATGATCTCTGATGGCAGGCTCGTACTCGATGATTCACTAACAAGTGTCAGGCGCCGCGAGACCAGTTCAACTGTGCTTGTGAATCTTGATACAGATCACACCAAACCGACGCATGACGAGGTAGAGCAGGCGACGACGAAGCTAACACAACTCTCGTGCGTGAACCAGGTTCACACGGGCTCAGCAGATACGGAAACAAAGGCTGATCTTCTCGTCACACTCAACGACGGATCTGGACATGCCGACGCAATTCGTGCGATCGCATCAACCGTTGAAGCTCGACGCGTCGAACTCAAAGAACTTTCGCTGGAAGAAGTCTTTATCAGGCTTGCAAAGTCAAAGCAGCCAGCACACGAACTTGCGGGGGTGTCAGCATGAGCGCGGACTACGACAGAACACCATCTGACAGCACATCCAGCACGTTCACACACGGATCAAAGTCGCCGGGAGGACTCGCAAGAACGTTGCACGTCGCGATCCGCGAGTACATGGCAACCGTCGTGACCAAGGGATTCTTTGTGGGTGCTGTGCTGGTCCCGGTTGTTGCGGGTCTTATCGTCGGGTACTTCGGTCCCAAGCTGATGAACCCCGCACCGCCACAAACCAACGGGGAGATCGTTGTGCTTGATCGGACCGGCGAACTCCAGGCTGCGATCGAGCAGCGCATAACAAAGGAAGAGCTTGATCGACGGGCAAATCCAATAGCAGCGTTGCGGAACGCAGCCGCTGAAAAGGCCGGCGAAGCGAATCCCGCGATACAAGCAGCCGACAAGATGATGGACAAACTCGACGGGTTTCATGGTGCGCTTACGCTCAAGTTCATCCAGACCGACGACGAGAAAGCCGAAGCACGCGACGAGGTGCTCACAAATCCAAATCCTCGCACAGGCGGGCCGATTGCAATTATCGATGTCGCACCAAACGCTGTGATCAAGTCGGATGAGACACCAACGTTCGGCGGGTACGAGCTTCTCATTCACCAGAAGCTCGATCATCGTGTCACATCGATTCTCCACGATGTCATGGTCGAAGCGGTGCGAGCAGTTCGGTATGATCGCAACGGAACTGATGCTGCAACACTTCGCACACTTGTCAGCGTTGCTGGTGCCAATCAGGAAAACGAGATTACCGAGAAGGGCGATACGGGCAGCACGAGTGGCCTTCGCGCTGTCCTTCCATTTCTGCTGATCATTGTGATGATCGTTGCTGTAACAACGGGGAGCCAGTACCTGCTGACAACCACCATTGAGGAGAAATCCAGCAGGGTTGTCGAGGTGTTACTCTCAGCCGTCTCACCGTTGCAGTTGATGGCGGGAAAGATTCTCGGGCAGATGGGCGTTGGCCTAACGATGATGGTGCTCTACCTTGCGGCAGGATTCACCGCGCTGTCCGCGTTCAGCATGATGCATCTCATCAAACCGACCGACATTGTGCTGCTCATTGCTTTCTTTATCCTTGCGTACATCATGATGGCATCGATGATCGCTGCAATGGGCGCAGCTGTGTCAGAGTTGCGTGAAGCGCAATCTCTTGTGACCCCTGTCTATCTGTGCCTGTTTGTGCCATATATGCTGGGATATCCGATCAGCCAGAATCCAAACTCCCTCATGGCGATCGTGCTGAGCTTTATCCCACCCATTGGGCCATTTATTACGATGCTGCGCGTGGTCTCGTCAGATCCGCCCCCAATCTGGGAGGTCGGGCTTGCAATGCTCGCAGCGATCGTCGGTGCGTTCGTGCTCGTCTGGATGAGCGCAAAGATCTTCCGTATCGGGCTGCTGCTGCATGGCAAGCCGCCGAACTTTGCCACGCTCATCAAGTGGATCAGAATGGCCTAACGCATCCATATGGACAAGTACGACCTGTACCAGTTGTGCGTGCAATTACCCGAGACAGACATCGCTGTCCTGTGCGCTATCCACGCGTGGTTTGCGAATCGGCAGAGCGTCGCGTCACATCCGCTTGTCTTTTCTGACGAGTTCGCAGGCCCAGGAGCACTCGCACGCCAGTGGGTCAAAGCTGTCACAGACAGTCACGCGTTTGCGATTGATGCTGATCCCGAACCCTTGGAACGAGCCTACGACATCGAACGTGTCACTCCTGTCTGCGCAAATGTCATGGATGTGCACGAAAAAGCCGACATCATTGCAGGATTAAACTTTGCAATCTGTGAATGGCACGCGCGGTCAGACCTGCTGGCGTATCTCAAACACGCCAGATCCCGCTTGCTCCCCCACGGGTTCTTCGCGTGCGACTTGTACGTTGGTTCGGATTCACTCATGACCGGCGAGATCGTGCAGCAGTTTGCAGGCCCGGATGGTGAGGACATCGAATACTGCTGGGAACAGCAGCACGTTGATCTGCTGACCAACCGCGTCCAAAACGCACTCCACTTTGTTGTCACCAAATCAGACGGTGCTGTGACCGAGTTTCCCAGCGCATTCGAATACGATTGGAGATTGTGGTCTATTGTCGAGTTGCGTGATGCCATGCACGAAGCGGGGTTTGCTCAAGTCGAAGTGTTCGTGCGAGATGAAATCGCACTCGATGACAACGGCGATGTGCATGTCGTGCCAGCGAGCTTTGCTGAGGACCTTGATGAGAGCGATCAAGTGCTCGTCTGTGCGACAGCCTGACTAGGAAGACGCAAGTTGGGCGCTGCGGAGTTCGAGCACGATCGGCGGCACGGGTACGCCGAGCGAATCTGCTACCGCACGCAGCAACTCAGCTTCAGCAACCGTCACGACTCGATCGTCAACAACAACCGCTGCACACGCAAGCAGGAACACACGCTTGTGCGCGATAGAGAGATTGTCGAGCATGTCAAGTCCTTGGTCGAGATCTCTGAGCGTTCTGCCAGATTCATATCGCAATGTGCCAATCCCAGCCTGTGAGAGCACACCAACACCGCGCGCAAACGCGTGCCCTGCTGATTCTGCATCCGGAGCGCCAGCACTTGCCAGCACCGACATCACATCCGTGCATGCAGGCTGTTCCCGAGTGAGCAGTGTCCTTCGTGGCATCACCAACGGCTCGCCACCTCGCAGGTGGATCGACACGATCCGATGGAGTGCCCATTCGAAAAGATCCACCCTCTGATCTGCGCGGATCATCTCAAGCACAGCGCCAACCAACAGCGTGCGCTGCTTCTCGCTCAGCGCAGCAAGTGTCGGCAGAAGCAGGTCCAGCGTCGGCAATCGCAGCACAGGATCCAGCGTATCAAGGATCGGGACGAATGAGCGAACTTCGTGTGTGAGTCCACGGATCTTCAAGCCCTGTATCGTCTGCTCCTGAACCTGTTGCACATCGTTATCGTTCGAGTAGACGATCGCCATCAACAGTGCTGTCGCGCCGAAGGGCTCGCCGGCCGCCTCTCGGATGCGTTTAGGCATCGCAGCAACCGCGCGCTCGGCAAAGTCAACACGGTGCTCGTGCACCTTGCCGATAGACTCAATCACCGCAGTGGACGGCTTCACACTTGCCACAACAGAACCGCTGCTTGTCTCAGCGCCAGCAAACCCTGCTGCTCCGCGCCCGCCCTGCAAAGACGCTACTGCACGGGATTTCAGTTCCCGCAACTCCATAGATCGCTGCTCGCTTGTGAGCTTGGCCCACCGGGGATCAATCCTTGCGATGCGTTCATTGATCGGAGGATGTGTTGCAAACACAGAGGACAGTGAGGCGTACGACCCAAAGAACATGTGCGAGCACTCACTCGCGTGCGGATTCTCAATACGCGAACCAACACCCGCAATCTTTTTGAGCGCGCTTCCAATGCCATCGGGGTTGCGTGTGAACTGGACCGCGGAAGCATCAGCAAGAAACTCACGCTGTCTGCTGATTGCCGCCTGGATCAATCTTCCAAAGAACGAGCCCACAGCGCCGAGCACCATCAGACCGATACCGAGCCCTATGATCGCGAGTTGCCCGCCCCCGCTGTCCCTGTCTCGACTCGATCGAACGCGCACACCCGAACCCGTGTACCACATCGAACGCAGCAGCACCCGGCCAGCAATACTGATGACGATCAGACCGAAGATCCATCCAATCAGCCTGATATTGATGCGCATGTCGCCATTGAGAATGTGCGAGAACTCGTGCGCAATGATGCCCTGGAGTTCATCGCGCGACATTGTCTGCACGGTGCCGCGTGTCACACCAATGACCGCGGACTCTGGGCGATTGCCCGCAGCGAACGCGTTGATCCCGTTCTCGCGATCCATGACATAGACCGGTGGTGTAGGCACACCGGATGCAATCGCCATTTCCTCAACAACATTGAGCAGTCGCTTCTCTTCCGGCGAAGCAGTCTCGCGCGTGACAAGCCTGCCGCCAAGACTCTCGGCGACCATCCTCCCGCCACCGAACTTCAGCTGTGCCGACTTGCCCATGCTCGCCAGACTGATCACGACCATGGTCAGCAGTGATGTACCCGCAGCTACCGGCCACTGGAGTGACAGCAGTTCATTGGAGCCCTCTGTCCGGGAAGCCCCAACCCCAAACACCATCACGATGAGCAGGCCAACGAGACACGCTACCGAGACCACGCCAACAACAAACAGGAAGACCAGTCGGCCTGTGTGCTTGCGTGCTCTGTCCTGATGCTCAAAGAAATCCATTGTGCTGCATCATTGGTTGGAAAAACAGGAGACGTGTTGCAGAAATCGTAGCATCCTCTCAATCGGGCTTGGGCACAAGTGCAACATTCCCATCGGGATCGACGCGAAATAGAATGACCGCTGAAAGATCGAATGTTCCCTCGGGTGTGTGCACGGTGCCATGCTCACGATCGATCCTGACGAGTTGTGGACTCTGCCAGTCTGTCCATGAGCACCAGATATCACGCCGATGGAACGCCCTGCGAACAACCCACGCGCTGGACCACCAGCTAATAAACACATCGCGCCTGCCAAAATCGAACTGCCCATCTCCTGTCAGCGGTCTCGGCCACGCAACAAAGGTGGGAACAAACACCGCGCCCTTCGGAGGATTCGGCACGAGTGCCACCAGATTATCAAGTTCCTTCAGATCACGCAGCCAGCGGTCGCGGTATGCCTGCTGCACACCGATCATCAGAACAACGCAGACCAGCGAGCCGATGAGCATGCCAGCCACCGCGCAATGCCGCAAGACTCGGTGAGCGGTGTTCCATGGCATGCACGCGATGCACGAACCGAGCCCAGCAACGAAGATTGCAACACCAACCATCGGCGGACCGTGCAGGCGCGATCCCATCCAGTAGTAAATACGAGCAATTGGTAGCCATCCGAACAGAAAGATCACAACGCCAAACAGCATGGCAAGCACAGCACTGCGAAGATGGACTGCGTCGGGCCTGCTTGCACACCAGTTCCACCATCCACGCACGACAACACACATGCACGCAATCAATGGAACCGCAACAAACCAGCGATGCCCAATCGTTCTCATCCCTGTTGAGAATGCACCGTCAAAGAAGTGCTCCATGGACATGCCCGACAACACCTGATGCCCCAGTTCGCGGAGCCTTCGACCCGCATCAGCAAGAGGTACCACAGAACCATTTCCCGTATCCACAGAAAAACACGCAACAGAATGCATCCACAGATATACAACGAGCATCGGAAGAATCGCACAACTGATCAAAGCCCCCAGACTGACTCGGCGCTTTATAGAACCTGATCCAAAGAACACAACCGCAACTGGCGCAGCACACAACACCATAACCGACTGCTCGTTCATTGCCGCAACAGCAAATGCTGCTGCAGCAAGTCCAGCCACAAGCGTGACGGGCCCTCGCACGCCACAAATGCGATCTGATTGCGATCGATGTGTATCACGCTGACTATACAACACAGCAACACGCAGCCATTCAACCGCAAATGCAATCCCGAGTGCTGTCGGCATCGATGTCGGCCAGAGCATCAACTGCTCATGCACCGGATGAATAAGATACAACAGCGCCCCAGCCATGCATGAGCAATGATCGAGCCGAAGTGTTCTGCACAGCCGAAAGATTGAGAGCACGCATACACCATGCACAACCGCGGTCACAACATGAGCAATCCACGGCAGATTGACGCAGAGCGTCCATAACGCTGGCACAAAAATGCGAAACAACGGACGAAAGAAGTGGAGTTCCCCTGTAAACCACAACGATTTGACATGATCGGTCTCAGCATCACGAAGAACATAGAACCAGTCATCCTGCTGAAGCCCAATATTCCCCAGCAGGAAAAGCGTCGCTGCAAACCACAGCGCAACCGGCAATGACACCACCCAGAGGCGAGACCACAATCCCTTGCGAGGCTGAGCAATAGAAGGCTCGTCCACCGTATCCTCGAATAATCAGGTTGTTTCCACTATAGAAGAGTGAAGAGAGTTAGAAGCTGACCTTCGGAGCGTCCTGCGCAGCTTCGATCTTGCTCTGCTCGAACTCCAGATACTCGGCGTGCTCACCGTGCCCGGTCAGAGCAGCGACGATCAGTTGCGGGAACTGCTTCTTGTATTCGTTGTAGATGGTGGCTCCATCGTTGAATGCCTGACGCGCATAGGCGATCTTGTTCTCTGTTGAGGTGAGTTCTTCTGTCAGTTGCTGCATGTTTGCGGATGCTTTCAGGTCCGGGTACGCCTCGGCAACAGCAAACAGACGACCGAGAACGCCACCCAACTGGTTTTCAGCACTCATCAACTGCTGCATCGCCTGCGGATTTCCGGGATTAGCCTTTGCTGCCTGCAACCCTGACATCGCTGCATTGCGCGCACTGATCACAGCTTCCAGCGTCTCCTTCTCGTGTTTCATGTAGCCTTTGACAGTCTCAACGAGGTTGGGGATGAGTTCGTAGCGACGAACCAACTGCACATCGATTTGCGCAAATGCGTTCTTGAACCGCTCGCGAAGCGATACAAGTTTGTTGAATACGCCAACAGAATACAGCAGGATGACAACCAATATGGCAAGGCCAATACCGGCACCGACTAAGAGTGTGCTGAGACCAAGTGTCAGTCCAACCATTGCAACCTCCCATCAAACACCAAAGCAACACTCAACTCGTTGCTCTTCGCTGCAACGATCATAGTCGAGCAGGCGAACGTAAAGTTCGCCCAATGCTGGCTGCTTTGTTGGGAGTTCGTTCAGCTTGATTGCATCAGCCCCGTCCGGAACAAGCCAAACAAAGCCAAATCCGGGCGCTTCGGACGCCAGTCAACGTCAAGATATGTTACGCGCTGCGAGAACGGAGCGACAGAATCAACTCCACCTGCCCCACTTCTCGGTCAAGCCTGCGGGCAATGTCGATAGAGCGCAGCCCACGGTCCGCCATGTCGTAGATCTCCTGATGGTCATCTGGCACATTACGTGATGTCGTTCTGGTACCTATTCGAGGCCCCGCTTCAAATGGAGCAGGCGCTGGATGATCACCGAACTGGGATGGAGTCGCTGCAGGGCCTTGCGCACGCGTCAACCTCTCGATTCGATCGTCAGCATCTGCTATCAATCGCTCGAGAATCAATGCTTTGTTATCCATTGTCGCAGTCAACTGTTGCGCCTGTTCAAGGAGCTGCGCCATCACCGAATCGGCATGATGTCTGGTGCTGTACTCGTTTTCAGCCTTCTCCTTGATCGCCTGCAACTTTTCGTGCGATGAGATCCGCGGTGCGTTGCGCATCCTGATCGCCCGCTTACGAAGAATCCGCAGCGAGGTCCAGAGCAGCGCCACAATGCCCAGCGCCATCAGCGTCGGCGCAAGAACATCTTTCAGCATGTTTGCAGGCTGAGCATCCGGTAGCGACTGCTCCGCTGTGACTGTGTTGTGTTCATCCGCAAGTCCCGGCACGTCAAAGCCCACAGACTCGTTGGTTGTCGTCGCAGGCCTGTGAAGCACGATGGGAGGGGCTGATTGCACTGCGTCAGGCTGGGCTGGAAGTGCTGGCCCAGCCTGCGTCCCTGATTGTGTGTCTTCACTCGGCTGATCACCCAGATACGCCTGATTGGCAGCGAGCCCGGTTGCTTCGGGTTGCTGACTACTCTCCTGGATCAGATGCGTCGTCATGTTCTATCTGCTCGTGACACTGCTCTCTACCATCGTTCGTGACCGAACCCCGGCCAACATTCCCCTTCGATCCGATCCGCCATGACCAGCGCGTGCGTGATGTCATTTCCCGCTGGCGGCATCTCTGCTCGCAGGTTCGTGCATCCTCTGTATCGCCAAACCGGGCTGGCAACGTCCTATCTGCGCAGAACCGACCGCACGACCGCGCAGACTTTGCGCCTTTGCCCGCACAAACCGGCACAGGAGAGCCAGTTCGTACCCTTATCGCCTGCTCGGGAGGTGCCGACTCGACCGCTCTGACGCTGATCTTGGCCTTAGCCTGCCGGAACTCACCAGACACACTCGTGCTCGGCCACATCGTCCACGACATGCGTGAGCCTTCGCTTGCCCAGCAGGATGCCGACCACGTTCATGCTATGGGCACCGCACTGGGCATTCCGGTTGTCACACGTTCGATCAGTTGCAAAGACGCAGGATCGAACGCAGAGTCGCTCGCACGCGCTCGGCGATACGACGCGTTGCACGACATCGCGTACGACCACGCCTGCCCTGCTATTGCGACAGCCCATCACGCAGACGATCAGCTCGAAACTGTCCTCATGCGCCTGTTCCGTGGCTCAGGTTTGAAGGGGCTCTCTGGCATCGCACCGATCCGTAGACTCTCACCGGACTACTCGATCATCAGACCGATGCTGGGTATCTCGCGTGCAGATGCTGTTAACATCTGCAGGTTGTGCAACACCGACTGGCAGCACGACACGACAAACGACGATCTCTCGCGATCGCGCGCGTATATCAGGCACACACTCGCTCCGCTTATCCATGACAGGTTCGAGCGCGCTGCCGAGCACGTCAGCACAGCTGCCGATCTAGTGTCGAACACACACAAACTTGTGCAATCACATGCTGACCAGTTGTATGAAGCAGCTGTGATCGAACGATCAAACCTGCACATCACGCTCGATCGGCGCAGGCTTCACGAATCGCACGCGATCACGCTTGGTGAACTGACTCGCGCAGTGATCCTGGATCTCTCAGAAAACATTGGGATGGACCGTGTCACCCAGCCTGTTATTGCTTCGCTTATCGATGCGATCCTTTCATCGGACGGCTCCACAAAGACGATCCAAACGGGCTTTGTCGAGTGGACAATCACACGGGAGCACGTGACTGCTGCGAAGTCTGGCGAGTAGACCGCATCGTGCTGGCTGAGCCGGATACGATCCGAACCCATCCCATCACATGCCCCGGAGCAACACATGGCTGCCCGAAAGAAAACGACTTCACGCAGGACAACCTCAACTCGCAAACCCAGCACGTCAAATCTCGACCACATACCGCTTTCCGAGTTCGCCGCCCGCCGCCAGCACGTGCTCAAAGCACTCGGTAACTGCGTTGGGCTCGTCATTGCGGGCGATCACAACGCGCATCTGTCCGGGCACTACACGCCGCACCCACACTTCGAGTATCTGACCGGCATCACCGACGAGCCCGGCGCAATGCTGCTGCTCGACCCCGCGAACCCGGACAAGAACAGACGCGAAACACTGCTGCTTAAGCCACTCAACCCCGAGCTTGAGCAATGGGATGGGTTGCGCGACATGATTGGCACATCGCTGCGCGAGTCGACCGGGTTCAAAACGATCTTCCGCACGAACTCGCTCGCGCGCTGGCTGAACGGCGCGGTCTCCCGCACAAAGAAGATGGCGCTCCTACATCCGATTGCGCCGTACACCGCACCAGTATCGCCGGACCTTGCGATCTTTCGTGCTGTTGCTGATCGCATGCCCGGTGCATCGATCGAGGATAAATCAAATCTGCTGGCCGAACTCCGCGCGGTGAAATCGCCAGCCGAAGTCGAGATGATCCGTCTTGCCGGTCGCGCAACGGGTGTCGGATTTGCAGCGGTTGCTCGCGCGATCAAGCCCGGCGTGCGCGAACGCGTTGCGCAGAGCGCACTCGAAGCAGGGTTCGTCGAGGGCGGGTCAAGCCATCTCGCGTTCGACTCGATTGTCGGGTCCGGCAAGAACGCAACGGTTTTGCATTACAAAACGAACCACAATCCGCTGAAGGACGATTCGCTCGTCGTCGTGGATGCCGGCGCGAAATGGTGCGGGTACAGCGCCGATGTCACGCGCACGTTCCCGGTCAATGGCAGATTCACCAAACGTCAGGCAGAGATCTACTCCATTGTGCTCAAAGCCCAGCTCGCTGCAATCAATGCGTGTAAGCCGGGTGTGTGGATGCACGAGGTCGATGCAGCTGCGCGCAAGGTGATCTCAGCCGCGGGGTACGCCGATGCCTTTATGCACGGCGTCGGGCACCATCTTGGTCTTGAGACACACGACATCACACCCGAAGGCAAGTTGCAGAAGGGCAACGTCGTCACGATCGAGCCCGGCATCTATCTGCCCGACGAGGAACTCGGCGTGCGCATTGAGGATGATGTAGAGATCACTGCGACGGGGCATCGCGTGCTGACCAGCCAAATTCCAAAGATGATCAAGGAGATCGAGAAGATGATGGCAGGCTGATTCAGTTGTCGCCACGCAACAGCGAGCGCACACGCAGTTCGAGATCGTGCATCTGGTCATCAGACTGGTAGACATAGATGCCGAGAATCTGGCGATCGGGGCCGATCAGGAACAGATGTGTGGGATGCACAATGTTGTCCATGGTTGTGCCGTCGACACGTTCGATCGGATTGTCCGGTTCTGTTGCAAGCTGAAATCCGATCGTGTCTGTCAGCATTGATGTGACGGTCTCGCCATCACCCGTGAGGAACTTCCAGCGGTCGTCGCTCACCCCCCACTTGTCCGCGTACTCGCGCGCTGCTTGCACAGTATCGTGCACAGGATCGACGCTGAACGAAACAAACTGTGCATCGGTGTCCTTCAGTCGCTCGGTCATCTCGTACACACGTCCCGAGATCGCGGGGCACACCAACGGGCAACTCGTAAAGAAAAACGTGCTGATTGTCACGTGGCCATCGAAAACTGATGCAGTCACCTCGTCCCCGTTCTGATCATCGAGTGAGAAGTCAGGAATTACCTTACCCTTCCAGCCCTGGTCGGGTCTGATCGCATCGACGTACTTTGGAAGTTCATTGTCATCAACCTGCACGCCACCGACATATGGCACATTGCTCTGCTTCGGCGTGTCCTTCCGTGTCAGAACAAACAACCCGCCCGCGATCGCGATTGAAGCAAAGAACAGGATCGCACCAATCAGCACACGTTGCATCACACACCTCTTGCTTTGCTCGCACAACCCAATCACGTAGCACTGCCACGTCTGCGTCCGACAGAAAGAACGACCCAGCCGAACACAGCACCAGCAATCCCAAACACTATCGTAGCGATCCAGACAACACCCGCTGACACCGGCATATTCCATCCGACCAGCGAATGGCGCAACGCAACCGTCGGCCACGTCATGGGATTCGCGTACATCGCAACCTTCAGCCACGTCGATGATGTCGTGAGCGGGAACACCGCGCTGCTCAGAAACCACATCGGCATGAGGATCGCGTTCATCACGCCATGAAAACCGGACGATGAGTTCACCCGCCACGCGAGCGCGAGGCACAATCCGGTGAGCCCGGCAGAAAGCAGCACCATCACACCAATACTGACCAGAATATCTGAAGTACCGGGATGCGCTCCCATCACCCACGCAGCGGGAATCACGAGCAGTGCCTGCGCAAGTGCGATCGAACTGCACCCAACAATCTTCCCAGCAACGATCGCCCACGTCGGTACGGGTGCGCACAGCAGCACGCGAAGCACGCCCTCGTTGCGGTCTTCGATAAGCGAGATCGCTGCGAAGATCGAGCTGAACATCAGTGTCATCGCGATCACGCCCGGGAGCAGATAGAGCGCGTAGTTCCCGTCCTGCGATTCGCCTGTCCGCATAGCACCTGACAACCCACCAGCAAGAAACACCCACAGCATCACCGGTGTTGCGACAGACGCAACTACACGCGACGGCTGGCGCAGCAGACGCTTCCATTCGCGCAGCGCGATCTGCATCATCGCCTGCATACCGGCGTTTGTTGTCACGACGCATCTCCCGTGAGTGCATCGCCTGTCACGATCTCGTACACATCCGCCAGAGTCATCTGCCCAAGTGCGACATCGATCCCCATCGATGCGAGCGTATTGACGTGCGAGGTTTCGCTGCCTTCTGATTTCACCGGCACGATCATTCGACGCGGCGAAGACAGTCTCGCATGCTGCGAGAGTCCGTGCTCCGTGAGATACGCATCGACGCGAGCATCGAATCCATCCGCTTGTGATGTCAGTCGCAGCACACGATTACCGTATGTTTCGTGTAACTTGGCGAGTGTCGAATCGCTCGCGATCGTGCCGTTGTGCATGAAGATCAGTCGGTCGGCCCATGCTGCCTCGTCGAGCAGGTGTGTGCTCAGCAGCACAGCAGGTCGATCCGCATCTGTTCCAGCCGCATCAACTGCGTCAAAGAACATTCTTCGCGATGTGGGATCAAGCCCGCTCGTGGGCTCATCAAGCAGCAGTAACGACGGGTTTCCCAGCATAGCGCGGGCAAGATCAACCCTGCGCGCATACCCGCCGGAGAGTGTGCCCACGCGCTGGTCGAGCCTGTCAGCAAACACCATGCGGCTCGCGAGTTGCTCGATCTGCACCCGCGATTCGTCCCTACCAAGACCGGCACTTGCTGCGAACAGCATCAGATTCTCGCGCACAGTCAGCAGATCATCGAGACTCACCGACTGGAACGCAACGCCCCGCCGTATCGCAGCCTGCGGATCATGTGGATCGAAACCAAACACAGCTGCGCTGCCATTGGTCTGCTGCGAAAGCCCTGCTAACACACGCATCAACGATGACTTGCCCGATCCGTTCGGCCCGAGCATACACACCCGCTCGCCCGGCTGGATTGACAGTGACACGTCGCGAACTGCAACAACAGGCTCGCTGCGTGTGCGCCCATCATGCTTTGCTCGCTGACGACGGGCAATCCTCTGCGGCGCATACTCAACACGCACATGCTCGCAATGGATCGCATGCGTGGTGTCAGATGCTGTCGCAGTCATATGACTCATTCAGGACAGAAGAAACCGAGCTGCTGCTTCGATCGTCAGCACCAGCAGCAACACCGGCAGGTACATGACCGAGACAAGAAACGCCCGGCGAGCATCCTTCACATCAAGCGTCTTTGCGAAGGTCAGGCATGCACGAACGAACATTGCTCCAGCAACAACAGCCAGTGGCAGATACGCAAATGACGCAAGATCAGGCCGAAGGATCGTCGGCACAACACTCGCGCCGATAAGCGCCAGCGACCAGAACACCATCGAACGTGCAGCGAGTTTGCCGGTCGGATCGACCACAGCAAGAATCCTGTGCCCGCCACGCGCGTAGTCCTCGGCGTACATCACACCGATCGCATGGAAGTGCGGCATCTGCCAGACAAACAGGACCGCAAACAGACTTAACCCGAGCGGATTAAGAAGCGTTGCCCACATGGGTATTGGCGTCGTGCCAAGTTCAGTATGGACTGCAATCAACCCCGCACTGAACCCGATCATCGGCGGGAGCGCGCCAGGGAATGCACCAATGAGCGTCGACCAGGGTGTCACTGGCTTGAGCAATGTATAGACAGACAGATACGTGAGAATGGTAACAGCTGCAATGACTGCAGGGACAACGCCACATGTTGCAGCGAGCACACCACATCCAGCATTGCACAGCAGAAGCCCAAGCATCAGGACTTGGCTCGCACTGGCTCTGCCCGATGGAATCGGTCGTGTCCTTGTACGCTCCATGAGTGCGTCGCGATCGCGCTCAAGCCACTGGTTCAGGGCATTCGCTCCGGAAGCCGCCAAGGCTGTGCCGAGCAGGCACCCCACCAGCGGCAGCACCATTGATCCGACAACTGACCATCGGCCTGAAGGATCCGAAGACCCGAGCAACACACTCAACACGGCAATGAGGAACCCCACGCCTGCGGTGATTGTCACCATGCGGGTGATACCGGGCTTTGTGGATTCCACCAGAGCACCAAACAACACCGATGGCGTAAGCTGCGCGCTCGTGTGCTGATGGGTCTGACTTGCAGACGCTACAGCCGACGAAAAATGCATCGTGGATTGCTGGCTCACGTGGGCTGATTGTATCTCTGTCACTACGAATTCCGAGCCCGCAAGCAAGCCGATCTCTGTCTCAAGACGCACCCGCCAAAGATACTGAAGGGACTGGGCAGGCCCAACCACGTCCCATACACTCTGCGTTCCACCTGCCCCTGTAGCTCAGTTGGATAGAGCAGCGGACTTCTAATCCGCAGGTCGCTGGTTCGAATCCAGCCGGGGGTGTTCCACATGACAAAGAGCGTCAAAGACAGGCCTCATTACCCCCGCATGATTTCTCGTATCCGGGCGAGATGGTAATCATCATGCACAGCCACAAACTCACAGAGATCCACGAGCCGCATCGGCTGGTTGAGGCGCGGGTGGAGTGACGTTCGCGCGAAGTCTTCCGCTGTCAGCGAGTCGAGTGTTGCAACCCATCCATGGCGCAAATCACGGAACTGTGCACAGAGATCCTGCATTGACACCGTGTTGTGATCTGCGTGCTTTGTTTTGGTGTTCTCGACATCCGCCGCTTCGAGGATTTTCGCCCCGGAGAGAAGTTGGCCTGTGCGTGTGTGCCAAAGAGATTCGAGATCACTCAGATGCCCGACGTTCTGCTTGATAGACCACGTGTCATCGGGCTGCGCGACAAGCAAGCTCTCAGAAAGCTTTTTCACTGCATCCTCAACACGCAACGGAGTGCCTCGCAAACGCTCGACAACCTCTGGCCCATCGCACGCTGGGATGCGAAAGTCGAATGTTCTCTCGAACCATGGCGAGCGTGTTGTGTATCGCGTCTGTGTCATCCATCACCATCCGCTCGAATGCTGCTGCTTCCATCGTGTGCCGCGGTTATCAGGCTGGTTGAGAATTAGCCGCTGATCATTGTCAGAGCCGATGTTAGATTTCTGGATGTTCATCTGCGTTGCACCAAAACCACGAGCGTCAACCACGCGCTCGTAGCACCCGCCAAGCCCGAACGCGGTCAGCACCACTCCCGCGAGCACGCAAGCCCCAGGCATGATCTTGTTTCTGGGATTTCTTCCGGTTTCCATGCTGGATTGTAGAGGCTGAGGATTCTGCCGACAGATCGCTGATTCCAGCCCGCCAGCCCTGCAAAACCCACGTCCAACCACCTACCATCGCGGACCATGCCGACAGTCACCATCAACGGTCAGAAATGCGAGTTCGAGCCAGGCCAGATGATCCTGCAGGTGGCAAACGCCAACGGCGTTGATATCCCGCAGTATTGCTACCACGACGGGCTCACAATCGTCGCCTCGTGCCGCATTTGTCTCGGTGAGGTCTGGGCTCCCAACCCACGGAACGACAACAAGCTCGAACCCATGATGGGCGGCAAACTCCTGCCGACGTGCCAGACTCCGGCATCCGACGGCATGGTGGTCCATACAGATTCTCCCAAGGCTGTCGCCAACCAGAAGGGCGTGATGGAGTATCTGCTGATCAACCATCCGCTCGACTGTCCTGTGTGCGATCAGGCTGGCGAGTGCACATTGCAGGACTTCTCCTACGAGTATGGGCGCGGCGTGAGTCGGTTCGAGGAGACAAAGGTCAAGCAGCCCAAGAAGGATCTCGGCCCGCACGTCTATCTCTACTCAGACCGCTGCATCCTGTGCACGAGATGTGTGCGCTTCACACAGGAGGTCTCCGGCACGAACGAGATCATGGTGCAGGGGCGCGGGAACGACTCGCAGATCGACGTGTTCCCGGGTGTTGCACTCGACAACGAGCTCTCGGCGAACGTCATCGACCTCTGCCCCGTGGGCGCACTCCTTGACAAGGACTTCCTGTTCACGCAGCGCGTGTGGTTCCTGAAGAAGACCGCGACCATCGACGGCGTCACCGCGTCTGGTGACAACATCTGGGCGGAGCACAACCAGGGCAAGATGTACCGGTTCCGCCCGCGCGAGAACGCCAGTGTGAATCGCTGGTGGATCACGGACGAGGTCCGGTACTCGTGGAAGTTCGTGCATTCTGACACACGCCTGACCACACCGATGCACCGCCAGTTCGGTGTGCTTGAAGAAACCAGCTACATCCGCGCTGTGCAGGACGCGGTCGAAGGTCTGCGCAAAGCTGCCGAGAAATCCGGCAAACTCACTCTCGTCGTCAGCCCAATGCTGTCGTGCGAAGACGCGTACTCGCTTGTGCAAGCAGCACGCGCTATCCACGAGAATGTCGAGTACGCTGTCGGCCCCGTGCCCGTCCACGGCGAGGACAAGGTCTTCCCCAAGGGGACATCAAAGGACGATCCCAAAGCATTTATCGCGTACGCAGAAAAAGCCCCGAACGCGCGCGGCGTAAAACGAGTCCTCGAAGGACTCGGCTGCACCGTCACTGACTTCAACGCTGCTGTCCGAAACGCAACAAGTCTCATCCTCACCGGCAACTACCCAAGCAGATGGGACACGGACGAACTACGCAACGCGCTCAAGGACACATTTGTCGTGCTGATCGACACGCTGCACTCGCCGCTTGTTGATGATGCGGACATCGTGCTCCCGGGTGCAGTCTGGCTGGAAAAGGCCGGCACATTTGAGAACGCTCGCGGCATGGTGCAGGCGTTCGAGGCTGCGATTCCCTCGCCCGGCAGCGCAAACAGCGAGGGCCAGATCGGCAACGATCTCCTCGCAGTCGCAGAAGGGAAAGCACTCAACACACCTTCAGGGTCAACAGTCCATATCGTCGACGAAGGGCCGGGACAGGTGCCAAATGCGCTGCGCACGCGCCTGCCTCACGGAAACATCTTCAACGCGGCAAACACTCGCGCTGCTATGGCAGCACTGAATGGTCCGCTCGGTGTATTCGGTGATGCTGTCAGCTCGCCACAAGCACCAGAGGCTGTAGAATCAGACATGCAGGTCGTTGCGCTCTGATCAGTTCATCTTAAGCAACCAACAAAGACACCGGGTGGATCCCGGTGTTTTTTCTGAGTCTATTCGGTTGCTCGTTTCGTCTCAATCCTTCTCATCTTCAAGCGCCGCCTGCGCTGCTGCAAGACGAGCGATCGGCACACGGAATGGTGAGCACGAGACATAGTCCATGCCGAGACGATGGCAGAACTTCACACTCGCCGGATCACCGCCGTGCTCACCGCAGATCCCGACCTTCAGTTCGTTCTTCACCGCGCGTCCCTTCGTGAGACCCATCTCAACAAGCTGACCAACGCCAGAGATATCGAGACTCTGGAATGGATCCTGCGGGAGAATGTCCTGTGCAAGGTATGACGGGAGGAACGATCCGGAATCGTCACGACTGTAACCGAACGTCAGCTGTGTGAGGTCGTTGGTACCGAACGAGAAGAAGTCGGCGACGTCTGCGATTTCGTTCGCGGTCAATGCCGCACGCGGGATCTCGATCATTGTTCCGATCTTGATATTCAGGCGTCCGCTGTACTCAAACTCCTTGCGAACCTCCTCAATCACGCGCTCGGTCTCGCGACGGAGAATGGTCAGTTCCTGCTTCGTGCCAACGAGGGGGTGCATGATTTCGGGCATCGCCTTGACCTTGCCGTTGGCGCACTCGATACACGCTTCCGCGATAGCTCGCACCTGCATCTCAAGAATCTCAGGATAACTGATGCTGAGTCGGCACCCACGATGTCCCAGCATCGGGTTCATCTCGTGGAGTTGCTCGACGCGCTGCTTCACCGCAGCAACAGGCATGCGGAGCAGACCAGCGAGTTCTTTCTGCGCATCTGCTTCGTGCGGAAGAAACTCGTGGAGCGGCGGATCGAGCAGACGCACCGTCACGGGCAACCCCTTCATCGCGGTGAAGATCTCGACAAAGTCCTCACGCTGCATGGGCAACAGTTTCTCGAGCGCATCAACACGCGCAGCACGAGTATCCGCAAGAATCATTTGACGCATCGCGCGAATGCGCGGCCCTTCGAAGAACATGTGCTCTGTGCGGCACAGCCCGATGCCCTCTGCACCAAACGCGCGAGCGCGTTTCGCATCGGCCGGAGTGTCTGCATTGGTGCGCACGCCAATCTTGCGATACTTGTCAGCCCAGCGCATCAGCTTGGTAAAATCACCTGACAACTCCGGCTCAACACGCTTCAGTTCCCCTGAGATTACTTCACCCGTTGATCCATCGATTGAGATGATGTCCTTGCGGGTGAACTTCTTCCCGCCAACCTCGAAGGTACCCTTCTTCGCGTCGATGTGCAGCGCAGATGCGCCGGCAACACAGCACTTGCCCCAGCCACGAGCAACAACCGCAGCGTGCGATGTCATGCCACCGGTGCTCGTCAAAATCCCCTTCGCAGAGTTCATGCCGTCAACATCTTCCGGGCTTGTCTCCGGGCGAACGAGAATGACCGATTCGCCCTTGCGTGCCCGCTCGACAGCTTCCTCTGCTGTAAACGCTGGGTAACCAACAGCAGCACCCGGGGACGCGGGAAGCCCCCTCGTCAGCACTGATGCCTTTGCTTTTTCCTTCACATCAAAGGACGGGAGCAGCATCTGAGTAAGCGAGTCGGCGTTGACACGGAGCACCGCCTCCTTCTCTTCGATCAGCCGCTCTCGCACCATGTCACACGCGACTCGTACAGCAGCAGCGCCGGTGCGCTTGCCGGTGCGAGTCTGGAGCATGTATAACGTGCCACGCTCGATCGTAAACTCGATATCCTGCATGTCGCGATAGTGCGATTCAAGGGTGTTCTTGATCTTTAACAACTGGTCGTACACGCGTTTGTTCCAGCGCGGCATGTCATCGACAGGCTCCGGTGTGCGAATACCTGCAACAACATCTTCACCCTGCGCGTTGATCAGGAACTCGCCGTAGAACTTGTTCTCACCAGTGGAAGGATTGCGCGTAAACGCAACGCCTGTGCCCGAATCATCTCCCATGTTGCCAAACACCATCGTCTGGACATTGACAGCGGTACCGACAAGGCCCGAGATACCCTCGATGCGCCGATATGACTGCGCCTTGTCCGAATCCCACGACTTGAATACTGCTTCGATTGCGAGTTCAAGCTGCTTGTTCGGATTCTGCGGAAAATCCTGGCTTGTGCCGAGACGGTACACACGCTTGTACTCCTCGCAGAGTTGCACAAGCCCCTCCTCGGGGACCTCGGTGTCGTCCTTCACCTTGAACTTCTTCTTGATCTTGTCAAAGGCATGCTCAAAGGTCTCGTGCGGGACCCCCATCACGACATCACCGAACATGTTGATGAGTCTGCGGTACGCGTCATACGCAAACCGACGATTCCCCGTTGCCCGGGCAAGCCCCTCGACGCTCTCATCAGTCAGGCCAAGATTCAGAATCGTGTCCATCATGCCCGGCATGGATACCGCAGCACCCGAACGAACAGACATCAGCAGCGGATTGTCCTTGTCGCCGAACACCTTGCCCGTTTCTTTTTCAAGCAGGCTGATGGTCATCTGCGCTTCATTCATCAGACCATGAGGAAGTCGCTTGCCACCCTCGTTGTACTTTGCACACGTCTCAGTCGTAATGGTGAACCCTGGAGGCACTGGCAGCCCAATCCGCGTCATATCTGCGAGGTTGGCTCCCTTGCCACCAAGCAGAAGCTTCATGTCAGCCGAGCCATCGGTCCGGGTTTTTCCGAAGTAGTACACAAACTTTCCGGGGTTCGGTTTGGAACCTTCGGAGGAGGATGTCTTCTTCGCTACCTTCTTTTTAGATGTGGTCTTCGAACCGGCAGGATGTGTTCGTTTGGTTGTGGACTTCGAGGCGGTTGAGCTCTTCGTCGTCTTCTTGTTGGCCATCAGCATGGTGTTCCAGTCGAATCAGAGGCGGCAAGTACAACCCCACCAATGGGTCTTGGCAGGTCTGACGGTAAAATATCGCCCATTTCGGGGAGTTTGCGAGTTCTAAACAAACCCGAGCCGGGAACCATGATCCTAGGTCGAGAGCCCGTCCATGTGCAGTCATCTTTTCCATTCTTCCACAGGCTTTCGTGATTTCTGCATGAAAACACGTGGTCTAAGCCATACAGCAGACTTTTTGTATCCCCTGATACCGAGTCGCTGTGACGCAGGCATTCGCATAAACTGCCTCCCCACTGCACCGGAGATTCACCGCCATGGCTCACAAAGTCTGTCCCACCGCTACCGAAGCACTTGCAGATCTCAAGGATCGGGGCATCCTCTATGACGGATGTACTGTCATGGTTGGTGGATTCGGTTTGTGCGGAATTCCGGAGCACCTCATCACCGCGCTGCGCGACACCGGCATCAAGGAACTCACCTGCATCTCCAACAATGCTGGCGTTGATGACTTTGGGCTTGGGCTCCTCCTCCAGACACGCCAGATCAAAAAAATGATTTCCAGCTATGTTGGAGAGAACGCGACATTCGAGAAGCAGTTTCTTGGTGGAGAACTTGAGATCGAGTTCAACCCGCAGGGGACACTCGCGGAACGAATCCGTGCAGGCGGTGCCGGAATACCCGCGTTTTACACTGCAACCGGCGCAGGGACGGATATTGCGAAAGGCAAGGAATCACGTCTGCTTCTTCCGCCGGCAGCTCATGCTCGCATCAACAAAGACACATTCCGCGAACGCGAGTTTATTCTCGAAACTGGGCTTTATGCGGATCTTGCGCTCGTCAAAGCACACACAGCCGATCCGTTCGGCAATCTTGTGTACAACATGACCGCTCGCAACTTCAACCCCATGATGGCAACGGCTGCAGCATTTGTTGTTGCAGAGGTAGATGAACTCACCGACCTGGGCAACATTGCACCGGATCGGGTCCATACGCCTGGTAACTATATAGATCGAGTTGTAAAGACTGTCAGCGAGAAACGCATCGAACAGCGCACCACCAGCAATAGCTGAGCAAGGCTGCAATGTAAAAACAACTGCCCCGATGTTCGGAGCAGTTGATGCATGTGTCTTGAGTTGTGTTTGTTTGACGCGTTCTTAGTGTGTGATGACCTTTGCAAGCGTCTTTGCTTCATCAATCCACTTCTGAACCGATGTCTCAGTCGGTGGCTTGCGGGTGAGGTTGCGTTTTTCGTTCACTTCAAGCATTGAAGCTGTCAGGTTTGCTGCATTGCGCTGGGCAAGTTCGGGAACCGTGTCGACACCAGCTTCATGCAGCAGTTCCGAGTACTCCGATCCTACACCCGTGATGCGATAGAGGTCTGCCATGTTTGCCCACTTGAGCAACATGGATTCTGTGATCCCCGTCTTCTCAGCAACACCCTTGCGCCCTGAAGCAGACGCGCACTCTTTCAGCAGCGTGTCTGTATCATTGATACCAGCAGCTGTCAGCTTCTCTCCGAATGTCGGCCCAATGCCTTCGATGTCGGTGATCTTGTAGTTTGCCATGCTCAATATCTCCCTGTCTTGAATATCCGTGTGTGTGTGGTTCAGCCCACGAAGTGCAGGCATTCCGAAACGATGCAGGCGGCATCATATCACGTTCTCGACGCTCATTCCCGCTCTCACAGAACACATCGATATCATCCGGTTGTGTGTTGAAATGCGATCTCCTCGTACGGCTGCACAACGACAAAGCCTGTGCCCGCAAATCGCATCTGAAACGATTCGCCGCTTCCTCGACCAAGAAATGATTTGAGTTGCAGATCCGTCTTCAGTTCGGGTGTCAGCGTACCCGACCACGCCACTGTTGCGTTTGGATCGGTGACAATCGGACTGTCGGGCGTGACAACCAATGTGATTGGATCGTAATGAGTCGTGATCGCAATAAGCCCTGAGCCATCCAGTTTGACGTTGAATAATCCACCCGCTGCAATCGCAGAGAGTTTCCGCATCATCTTGATATCCCATTGGATACCGTCCTCAAATGCCAGCAGATCGTTGCCGTTTACGAAGATTGAGTCGCTGGTCAGTTCAAGTATCGAGATCTTCTTGCCCTCGTCAGCGAGATAGAGTTTTCCAGTCCCGGTCGCCTTTGTCAGTTGCGCGCCCTCGCCGGTTAATCCTTTCTTAATCAACTTGCCCAGCCCCTGTTCAAGGATCCCCTCACGCTCGAACTTGATGTCGCCGCGATATGCAACCATCGCACCCTTTTTCATCCACACCAGACTGCTGATATTCACCTCGAGCAGTCGCTCATTTTCAAGCTCGAAGAACCCTTGACCGTGGTCGCGTTCTGATGTCTTCTCAACAAACTGTTCGATGGAGAAACGAGACATGGCAACTCCTGTTCAGACCAATACCGAACCAAAGAGACATTGAACATCGGTGAGATTCGTCAAACCGAAACTGTCCTGACATTGTCAGCAACATCAAACGCAGCTTCAGACTTCTCACGCACTTCCTCAGCGGTGACGCCGGGCGCAAGCTCGGTCAGGACAAACTTCTGGCGGTTCGGATCAAACTCCATCACGCACAAGTCTGTAATAAGCATGTCAACCACGCCAGCACCGGTCAACGGGAGCGTGCACTCTTTGACAAACTTCATGCCGCCGTTCTTGGTGTTATGTTCCATCGCGACAACAACCTTGCGCACACCAGCAACAAGATCCATCGCGCCACCCATCCCCTTGACCATCTTGCCTGGAATCATCCAGTTTGCGATATCGCCGTTCTCAGCCACCTGCATTGCGCCAAGAATACACATATCAACATGACCACCACGAATCATCGCAAACGAATCTGAACTCGAAAAAAAGCTCGCTCCTTTACGAGCGGTAATGGTCTGCTTGCCTGCATTGA
Organism: Phycisphaeraceae bacterium; assembly: GCA_020639155.1. Classification (NCBI taxonomy): domain Bacteria; kingdom Pseudomonadati; phylum Planctomycetota; class Phycisphaerae; order Phycisphaerales; family Phycisphaeraceae; species Phycisphaeraceae bacterium. Next base: position 2,194,820 of record JACKHF010000001.1, on the reverse strand, counting down.
TCAGATCCGATTCGACCTTGTCATCCGTGGGAAACGGACCAATGCCAAGAAGCCCATTCTCAGACTGAAGCCAAACATCCATCCCATCCGGAATGTAGTTCGCAACCAGTGTGGGCATGCCAATCCCGAGATTGACAACATACCCATCCTCCAGCTCTTTCGCTGCTCTTTTGGTGATCTCTTCGCGTGTCAGTGCCATGAAGGAAGTGTATCGCGGGTGACTCGATCCCGCCTGACACCAGATCTCATGTTGACAGCTTGATCAGGCCGCCTTGGATTGCGGTCGCTTTTCCTGAACTGTGATCGGTTTGTCATCGTCCTCACCGCCGATCAGGATGAATCCTGCGGGCTCACTCTCACCAGTCCCAAGTTTGGCAAGATAGACACCATACTTGATCCGCAGCTTTGCTACACGCATCTTCATGTCATGAACGCGATGGGTATTGCAGACATTGACCGCCAGCGCGTTGAGAACAACGAGGACCGTCAGCCCCACCACCAGCACAAAGACCGCATTCTGATCGAATGTTTCCACGCCCTGAGTATCGGCTGGAACCTGACTTCCTTTAAACCAACAGACCGAACCCAACGGCTTCTGGGACGATACACTTCTACTGATCCATGAAACCTGTGCATTCCTCGATCGCCAGCCCCATCCTTTCTTTCGGTCGTCGATGGGCCGTTGTCTTTTTATGCACCCTTATGAGTCTCGTTGTTTCACCAGTTTCTGCTCAGCAGGGAGATCTTGACGTCTCTATAGGGTCGATCGGGGTTGGCGGGGTCACCAGGCTTGGTGAGTGGATGGGTGTTCGAGTTGATTTCCGCGACGCATCCATCGAGCGCCGGGAACTTCTTTTCCGTATTACATTTCCGGACGTTGATGGTGACACGATCGTTGTGGAGCGGGCTGTTGCCAGCAATCAGGATGTGAAGCAATCAGTGTGGTTGTACACACGCCTGCCAATAAGCGGCGATGCGTCGTCTCGATTGCGATTGTCGGTGTACGAAGCAGAAGAAGGCAGCAGCACCAGCGGCAGCGGGCGGGTCCCCGGACAGCGGTTGTTCACGGATGAGAAGGTCATCTCTCCGGTTGCACCTTCCTACGGACTCATTGCGCGTATTGGTGACAAGGATCTGGGACTCGGTGCAATGAGCCTGCCTGCATGGTCGCTCGACTACAACCCATCAGGACAGGAACGTGTTCGAGTCACAGGCTTGGACGGCAAGGATCTCCCGGATCGCTGGCACGGGCTTGCGCAGTTCGACACCATCATCTGGACGCAAGGTGAACCTACAACGCTCACAGCTTCTCAATCCGGTGCATTACGCGATTGGATCTATCGCGGCGGACACTTTGTTGTTGTATTGCCGCCAGTTGGACAAACGTGGATTGGGTCGTCTGCAACAAATCTGCTCTCCGATGTGATGCCGAACGTCACAATCGAACGTCTCGAAGCAACCGACCTTGAACCCTACAGGCCTCTTGTCTTCTGGAACAAGCCCAAGGAAACAAATGAAACAATCGAGCAAATCCAGAATCGTCAGCGGGCAAGCCGACCACTTGGCAAGGGCACGGTCTATGTTCTCAAGCCTGCCGACAATGCGCTAATGGAAGAGGCGATGCCGATCCTTGCTGGCCCGAACGATGACCCCGTCGTCACGCGCAGACTGCTGGGAACTGGCATGGTCACCCTTGTCGGACTTGATCTGGCTGCACTCGCACCGAACCGTCTTCCAAATGCTGAGCAGTTCTGGAACCGAGTGATCGGGTTGCGTGGTTCATACGATGCTGACAGAGGCACGCTTGGAGCATCGCGCACCGGATATGTAACAGATGGGTTTATTGGTGGCAAGATCGAATCTCGTGGCACCGCCGCTGCCGGTGTGCTGCTCGGCTTTCTGGTTTTCTCACTCTACTGGGTAATTGCAGCACCCGTTTCGTTCTTCATCCTGAAGAAGCGGGAGAAACTGCATCACGCGTGGATCGGATTTCTGCTCAGTTCGATTGCGTTCACCGTCATCGCGTGGGGAGGCGCGGTGCTCATCAGACCGCACCGTGTATCTGCACAACACATCACGGTACTCGAGCATGTGTACGGGCAACCCGTCCAACGTGCCAGATCATGGTTCAATATCATGGTACCGTGGTATGGTGATGCGACAATCGGATTCGACGAATCTGTTTCATCGCCAGTTCCATTGCAGGTCACGAACAACATTGCTCCATTTGACGGGCTCTCACCGAGTTCCAGCGTTGGTGGAAAGTTCCCTGATGCGCGTACCTATGCAATTGATGCACGATCGCACAACTCTATCACATTTCCCGTGAGACAAACAGTAAAACAGTTTCAGGCAGACTGGGTGGGCGGTCCACAATGGAACATGCCGCGCCCGGTGGATGTTGATGGCACCTCAGGCGATGATCCTGTCATCCGTCAAAATGAGCGGCAAGGCAAGAATACACGGTTGCATGGCATACTCCGCCACGATCTGCCGGGTCCATTGCAGAACGTGACAATCATTATCTCGTGGGGCCAGCGCGGACTTGATCGTCATCCAACCGCGCTCAACGCCAACGCAGAAGCGTGGAAGATTGTTAACCCGTGGGCGCCGGGTGAAGATCTGGATCTTGCTGAGATCACAACATCGGCGCAGTTTGCTGCAGCCGATCTTCAATCGTTTATCAGCACTCTCGTACGCAGACCCGGACCAGCCTCAATTGGCGCTGAGTACTCCACAAATGTATTTGATGGTGTCGCCGCTGCCAGTTTGCTCAGCCAGTTCCCCGAGGACAAAACCGCTGGAACATTTACAGGCCAGGTACATATGACGCGGTATGCGCTGCACGGATGGGACATTGGCAAATGGCTTATGCAGCCGTGCGTCATTATACTTGGTGAAATCACAGACTATGGATCGGCAAAGCAGATTGGCTCGCCGGTGCCAATCATACTCGATGGCAGGCCCGTGCGATCAAGAGGATCGACAGTGATACGGTGGATCTACCCATTGCCCACAAATCCACCAGAAATCGACTCAGACGAAACCACTGGTCCGGATGATGAAGGCGCATAAAGACTTTGCACAACAGCTAACACCATGCAGGATCAAACACCATGCCGATGATCGAAACCATTAATCTGAGCAAACGCTACGGCGACCTTGTTGCGCTTGATAATCTCAATCTTTCGATCAATGAGGGCGATTGCTTCGGATTCATTGGGCCGAACGGCGCGGGAAAGACAACCACGATCAAGGTGCTCGCAACACTGCTCAAGCCATCATCCGGACAAGCACAGGTCGCCGGCCTGACAGTTGGATACCAGAACCGAAAGATCAGACCGCTCATCGGATACGTCCCTGATTTTATGGGCGCATATGAAGATATGGTGGTAACAGAGTACCTTGAGTTCTTTGCCGCAGCATATGGCATCCACGGAAAACATCGCAAGCAGGTCGTAAACGATGTGCTCACACTGACAGATCTGACGTACAAAGCGACCGCGGAAGTCAACAGTCTCTCACGAGGCATGCAACAGCGACTCAGTGTTGCCCGGGTGCTGCTGCACGACCCAAAGGTTTTGCTGATGGACGAACCGGCATCCGGCCTTGATCCGCGAGCACGCATCGAAATTCGCGAACTCCTGAAAGAGCTCAAGCGGATGGGGAAGACCATCATCATTTCCAGCCACATCCTCCACGAACTCGCGGAACTCTGCAACATTGTCGGCATCATTGAACGTGGCAAACTGCTGTATGCTGGTTCCGTTCGTGACGCGCTGGCACGAGCACGCATGGGCATGATTGTGCACGTGCAGGTCAATGAGCGGTCTCAGGATGCCGCAGAGGTGATTTCGAAGTTTCCCGGCGTCAAGAAGATCCAGATGCAGCCGTCGTCAAATGGATCCTCAGCGGAACCAATGCTGCACGTGCAGTTTGACGAGGAGGGGCACGCCGACATCACCGCGCTCCCGAATGTGCTGATAAATGCCGGGTTCCGTATCCGCTCATTCACCGAAGAAAATGTCAACCTTGAGACAGCCTTCATGCGTCTAACGAAGGGGCTCGTGCAATAACGCTTACATCGGCCTTCGTGTCTGCATACTCAGACGACGTGCCGCAAGAAAAGCTGCAAACACGCCAACAACCATGTGCAGCCCACCACAGAGGACCGCAAAGACCGTAAACGGTGCAAGTGTTGTGTTCTCTCCAGGCACATCAACAAGAAATCGATCAAACTGGTACCATGTGATGCCGCTCAACGAATATTGATGCTCACCGAGCCCCGCCTGAACAACTGCAACAACAGGGTACACAAACGGGCTGCTGTATTGAAGCAGATGCGCAAAGGCTTCTTGAGCTTTGTAGTCCATCACACCCAGAATCGAGACGATTCCAAGAAGAATCCACGGTCCAAGCCACGTCGCAAATCCGACAAAGAGATTGGCAATACTCGCCGATGTTGAGCGCCGGAACACGGTTGCAAGCAACGCTCCCGTGCCTGCAAGATACACCACAGGTCCAAGCATGCACATTGCTGCAACGAGTATGACAACTGGATGAAGCGATCCGACACCAACTGCAAATCCGATCACAAGAAGTACAAAGAGCAGCGTCTGCGCCTGCTGATGTACCGTACCAATGACCTTTCCAAAGATAATGTCACGCGCTCGCAAAGGCGTTGTCAGCAGCATCTCCCATGTCTGCGATTCGCGTTCTGCAACGATTGATCCAACCGATGTTGTTGCCGCACCGACTACTGTCACCAAAAATCCGACAACAACAATAATCGAAAATGCTGGTGCGGGGCTTTCCACAACCCATGACATCGGCCAGTTGTTCATCTTCAGAAACACAGCCAAGATAGCAAGCATCGCAAATAACACCGACCACGCAAGAACGTGCGCGAGCGAGAGTATGTGTCGTTTCTCCTTTTCCTTGCGCAGGCGGAACACACACCACAGAAAAACAGCGGGCAGAACGAACGACCAGACAAGAAACCAGAACCCGGGCACAGAAGCAGGCCGAATCACAAACATGAACGCTTCTATCAATGCACCAGCAAAGAAAACACCTATACACCACGGCATAAACTTCGACCACGCAAGCACAAGCTGGTCAAACAGTGTCCGCGGTCGAATATACGACAAACTCCCCTTTTTCGAGTTTCTCCGCAACTCGCGCCACAGAACCGGCGCATCCCCCACCACCCGACTACCCCCCACAACAACGGGCGTGTGTGCAACGTGCAACAGTGAGGTTTCGCCTGAGACTGGGCTTGCTGCAACGACAGTGTTGGAAATCTGAACTGCTGACCTTGCTCGCTTGCGACGATTCCACACACGGAAGCGTGAGCGCACAACCATCCCGACACCACCCGCAGACTCAATCTGCATCAGCTTGCGAAAAGTCATCGTGCTGGCAAGTGCGAACAGGAGCGAAAGCCCGAACATATACGTGGTATTCACGATCCATATCCACTTGATGTCTGCCGGAGTCAATCCAGGTGGCATCTCCCCAAGTTGGTATGTGGTCAGCGCGCCGAGCGTTAAAGGAGATGACGAGGCGTAGAGCTCACGCAAACGAGCGGGCGGCCCCAACCACGGTGAAAGAACGATACGAATCAGCGCAGGTCCGAACATGATCAGCAACATCACGAAGACCGCACGACCCGCGGAGCGACGGGCATCCTTTCCTTTGACAGAAAAGAACATCCCAAGCGACAACCCGAGCGCAGAAGAGCTGAGCGCAAGCATTGTTGCACCAAAGATGTAATCGGCTTCAACACCACCAAGCACGCGCATTGCCAGAAGCACTGGAACTGGAATCAGCACCAGCACCAGCAACTGGATGAAGCGTGAAGCAAGCTTGTTCAGGATGATCTGACTCGACGTGAGCGGCGTTGTTGCAAGCGCAGGAATCGTGCGTCCGACCTTCTCTCCAACGATCGCGTGAGATGTCAGCATCGAGCTGACAAGACACAGACAGATGAACTGTGTCCATGCAATAATAAAACTTGCGGGAAGCGCGATGTCCTGCAGCGCTGTTGCATCAACGCGTTCGGACATGCTGTCTGACTCACCCCAGAAATAGATTCCGAGTATTGCAAACAGCAAAAGCGCATAGATCGCCCGAAGAATGTAGGTCCCCTTCCGCCTGCCGAGTGTGCGCATCTCCTTCTGGAAGACAGGCCCGAAGAATAATCTCTCAGGCCGAAGTAACACAACAGCATTGGCAATGCGCTTCGCAATCGAAGGTCTGGGGCGCAATACAACTGCCTGGACAGCATGTGCGTCCGTTGCCACATGTTCCTCAGCAGATTCGCTCACTGCACCTTCCCCTTTGTCAGTGTCATGAACGCATCTTCAAGCATGACCTTGCCGGGCACAAACTTTGCTATGCGGGCACCTGTCTGTGCGACCAGATCGAACACCGCATGATGATCCTGAAGCGATCGGGCAACCTCAAGCGTCAATCGATACCCATCGGCTGATGCGCGATAGATCACCTCGCTGGCCTCAAGAGCCTTCGCGATCGATACCGGATCCACAGTCTCGGATGGCTGGAGCTCAATCACCATCTTCTCACCAGTATTCGCACGATCGAGTGCTTCTGATACTGAACCGGCAAAGATCATCTCGCCCCGTTCAATAATGCCGACACTCGTACACATCTCGCCGAGCTCCGTCAGAATATGCGATGAAACCACAAGCGACTTGCCCATCTTCGCAAGCTCAACCATCAGCGCACGCATCTCGATACGTGCGCGAGGATCAAGACCCGATGCAGGCTCATCGAGCAGCAGCACCTTTGGCTCATGCACAAGCACGCGAGCAACACCAAGACGCTGCTGCATACCACGCGACAGGCTGTCGACCATCGCGTGACGTTTTTCCGAAAGATCAGTCAGTTCGAGCACACTCTCAATAATCGACGATCGTTTCTTCCTCGCAATTCCATACGCGCTTGCAAAGAACTGCAGATACTCATCGACTGTCAGATCGTCATACACGCCGAGAAAATCGGGCATATAACCAAGAATCTTGCGTATCTCATGCGCCTGCGAATGAATGGAGTAGCCGCACACCGTTGCGCTGCCCGCATCAGGCATCAACATCCCGGCAAGCATCTTCATCGTTGTGGACTTCCCCGCGCCGTTCGGTCCGATGAACCCGAAGATCTCACCCTCTCCAACCGAGAACGACACATCACGAACAGCATCCAGACTGCCGAATGATTTGCAGAGACCTTTGACCTCGATCATACATCATCCTCCGCAGTTGGCAGCATGGGCACCATGATTCGATAGACTGTCGTTGACTCACGATCCCACTGGCCGGAACGAGAGTTGCGTTCCACGCGAATAACCACCGTGCGCCACACGTCAGGAGCAGTGTCATCAAAGATCGAGTTACTCGAGAATGAAGGCTCAAAGTTCGTCATCGCTCGGGCTTGTTCTACGGATACCTGCATGGATTGACTCAGGTTCATGCTGTTTCTTGTCATGAACACACGCTCATGCAGCGCAGCAGTTTCGTCCTCGACCTCGCTAGCCACGTTCCACCGTTCCATTTGCTCAGCGAGCGCAACTTCCACATTTGCATCACGATCCAGTCCGGTCACAACGATTCGTGTGCCACTCGACGTGCGTTCCAACTGCACACGCACAGGCGCTGGCTCGACACAGCGCGATGCAATGGCGCGGAATGTCCATTGTGCAACGCGATGATCCTCCATGCTGTTTCCACCCATCGCCGTATCCCATGCACCGGGAATCTGCAGCGTTTCAACTCTCGGTCCAATGAGTGACTGCTGAAACCCTCGTCCAGACCCATAGGAACTCCACGATGGTTCAAGACCGCGCCACCATTGTGATTGCAGAAACGATCCATCAACGGACTCATCCGCGAGTTTGCTCGGTTGTGACGAGTTTGCATACAACCCGATCGCCTGTGTCACACATGCAATCGGCAGTGACTGCCCGGGCATCTGCACTGATTCCACGAGCACCACACGTCTTGCCATCGAAGGACCGCGACGTATCCACAACGGCACTGTGTACGCAACAACAGAAAGTACCGCCAGCCAAAGCGCTGCGGTCAACCAGTTCAACTCACGACGGTTCAGGCGTTTGAGCACGAAGAGATCAGCAACCCCTAGCAGCGCGACAATAGTGAGCGGGACAAGCAGAATCCAATAGAGCACCGTTAACGATACATGGGGGGTGCGCTGAATCTGAGCTATTACCTGCTGAATCTCTTCACTTGTTTCATATGCACCGCTCCAGTACCAGTCGCGGCTCTCCGAAGAATCCCCTTCCATCGTCCTGATCGGTTTCTTCAGGATTGGTGTGAGCAACTGGCGCCACAAACCGGCCGAAAACACATCTCGCACTGCACTTGGAAGGAACTCCGGTCGTGCTCCAACGAGCATCACATAGCCAAACCCAAGCGGCCCCTGCACCGCAATACTCGATTCATCCCCTGAAACACGCCAGTTCTCCGACCACCCGAGTGTCTTTGCACGATCAGAAAGACGAAACGTGCGAGCGGTCGCCGTCTCTGAGAGCATGACACCGGACAACTGCTTTGTTTCCTTTGACACAAAGTCGGTCATGACGCGTTGAAGTTCACGCGGTGTCTGTACCGGCGCAGGATCGCGCGAGGTCACCATTCCCGAATCGAACTCAGTTTCCAGCACACCCTCCGGCACCCATCGCTGCCACGCAGAGCCCGGCTCGGTCGCGAGCACAATCAATCTCCCGCCCGCTTGCACCCACAGTCGAATCGCTTGAATCGACCGCTCGTCCACACTGTCAATCGAAGCAGGATGTATCACAAGTGCGGTCAGCGAGTCGTATCCCATGCACGTGCGAGGGAGCAAGTCTGGATCAATCGTGACAACATCGATTGAGCCAAAGACCTCTTCAACCGGTCGAGCAGGCGCACGCGAGTACGAGTACTGGCTTTGCGTCGATGTCGATCCATCGAGCCCGCCAAGCACATCTCGCCACACCCGCGATGCGCTGTTGAGACTCTGTACATCACCGACAACACCAACCACAACATGCCTTGGCCCATGCACCGTTGGCATGCGAAACTCAAGCCTGGTGCTGCCTGATGAGTTCTGCTGTGGTATTGGCACGAACGAGGCTGATGCCAACTCGCGACCGCGTGCATTGAACGCTTTGATGTTCATCTCAACACAGCTTGCTGGCGGGCATACAAAGGCTGTTACAGGCACATCGCGGTGTGGTGTCGTTGCAAACGGCACAGTGATCTTTGCAACCTGTGATGCGTCCTGCGCATACGTGATCTCAAACGCGCCGTTAACCGCTTCGCCACCAGATGAGATCGTCAGCGTGAGCGGATTCCATCGTTCGGCCACCAGTACGCCACCAAACCCGAGCGAGGCATTCATCTGGAACTGGTTCTCTGCATCCTGTGCCTGAGCTACCGAACCCATGCAGCACACGCACACCAACAAAGCAACACACCACTGCATGCCGTGCACGTGTAGAACCCGAATCGCACTGATCACAGATACACCTTCCGGTTGTAGACCCACCACTCGAACATCACGATCAAGACCGCGAGCCCAACCAGCCACGGCCAGAGATGGCGCGGCCCCTGACGCTCTGCAGCATCTGCACTCGCGGTGTCGATCTTCGCGGTGGCAAACTCCGGCTCCATGACCACGGAAACGTCTGACTCGGCTGGATTCGAGAGATTCGATGCAAACGTACGCACAAATCGATCTCCGATCTTCGAATCGTTGTCAGCGCCGGCTCCGGTCCATGACACCGTGAACACACCAGTTGATCGCACAGGTCCGTACGCAACTGATCCATCTGGTGCTTGTGTCAACGTTTCGACATCGTCGTGCGGCGTGCGCACACGAATATCTGATGCACCCTGTGGCAACCGATCGGTGTATGTCTGCCCAGGTTGCACGTCACGCCCAGCAACAACCTCGTCGCTTCGTCCGAGCGTGTTGATTGCTGAACCAACGAAAACGACCCAACTCGGATCCAGCGTCCATGTGGATGCAAGCACACCGAAGGTCACACAGATCGCGCGACATTCAGTTCCATTGATCTCAACAATCGCTGGACCAACCGTGGAGTTTGCGAGCACGCGAGCCGCATTCTGCTCACCGAGTGACACATCGTGTGGATCAAAGATAACCAGCTTGTCCAGATCCACAGAGTTCAGCACCGGATGGTTGTGGTCCCAATCGATAATGGCTGTCTGATGATCTGTCAGCACGCCACGATCCTCCAGTCCCTGTGGCGCGGGTGGAGGCTGTCCAAACACGAGATATCGCCCCGGAGGAAGGCAATCGTCGGAGTTCTCCGGCTCGGGAGGCAGCCATTCATCAAGCACAACAACGTCATACGAACGATCACGCCCGGTGCGCAGTGCCGACTCAAACTCAGCTGGAGTCATCACATCGACGCGAGCAAGCGGTAACACGTTCAACAGATCGGCAATACCAAACCCGTCGTTAGTGACCAGCGCAACAATCAGTTCACTCGACCGCGGAATCACCACCCACGCTTCGTTGTCAACGCCGAGCACATCGGGCTTCGCGTTTGCAGCGTTCTCTGACGCGCTCGGCCGAACCGTCATGTGCGCAATGCCCTCTTCCGGGCGCTGCAGCTTGAACTCAACACCAGCGCGACCGGGCTTGAGCGCCGTGCTGGGATTTGCGGGATCCTCGCGCACTGCGCCAGGGATCTCGACCTCTTTCACCATCACGATCGGTGGCTCTCCATCGATACGAAGCTCGACATCGACAATGCGAGTAGTGGTGTCTGTGCTCTGCACACCCGCATACACGACCAGCTTCGTCGGATCGGAGAACTCCCGATCGGCCCGCACCGCGACAATCCCAAGATTCGTCGCTGATTCCTCACCCACCGGGTAGTAGCGCACGTCATCCTCTGGACCGAAGATCGTTTCCGCCGCATCTGCGATCCGCCCGTCAGAAAAGATATGGATCGTGCCGACACGCCCCGGCGGCAGATCCAGCTTCTGTCCGGTGTTGTCATCAATAAACGTGCGCTGCGGCGCCTGCGCTTCGATCAACCCCAGCGCGTGATGAAAACGTGTTGGCGTTTCGCGAGCCTGGATTGAGTTGATGGCGCTCCGCAGTGCGTTTTTGTCGCTCGTCCACGACTGCACAACTTCAGCAAATGTCCCGAACGTGATCACCATCGCTTCATCCGATGGTGAAACGGAAAGAAGTTGCTGCTCTTTCAGCCCGTCAACAACGGCGAGCGCGTCCTGCTTCGCCCTGTCCAACCGCGATTGCGCGACGGACTCCCCATCACGCGCGTTCATGCTTGCTGAAACATCGATCACGATCACATGACGACCGCGCGTCAGCATGGAGCTGCGTGTTGTCGGCTGCCCCGCAGCCACAAGCAAAGCCCCGAGTGCCAGCAGTTGCAGCAAAAGAAGAATGTTTTTGCGAAGACGCTGGAACGGCGCGTTGGCCTGGAGATCTTCGATTGCTTTCTTCCATAGGAATGTCGACGAAATCTCAATATCACGACGGCGCAGCTTCAGAAAATACAGAATCAGCAGCGTCGGGATCGCGATCGCAGCAGCAATACCAGCAACAAGTGGGCTCAGCCAGGTCACTTGAGCACCCCCTTTCGGCGGAGTGAGTCGACCAGCAGCGTGTCGATCGGCATGTCCGACTGCGTCGTCATGTGCATGATCTCGCGACGTGCACAGAATGTGCGAAGATTGTCGCGGTACGCGTCGAGCGTCGCCTTGTAGCGTTTGAGCAGCGGCGCAGAGACCGTGATCTCCGCAAAGTCCTCATCCTCGACATCGCGCAGGCGAAGATCGCCCGCGATTCCGTTTGGTCCGGTCGGATCGACCTCCTGCGGGCTGAGCACCTGCAACGCGAACACGTCGTACCCGTGCCCCGCGAGCATGCGCAGCCCGTCCTCGTATCCCTCCTTGATAAAGAAATCTGACATCACAATCATGATCCCGCGCCCACGCCGAGACATCGCGATGCGTTTGCACGACTCAGTAAATGGAAGAATGCCGGTCGGTTCGATCGTGCAGATCCATCGCGCAAGATCCTGTGTGCGCCGGCGCCCGCGCAGATCGCGGATCGCGCTGATCACTCCACCCTGCACGCCACCAATCGCAGTCGCGGTCACACGATTCAGATTCACGAGCCCAACGTATCCCAGCGCCATTGCTGCCTTCTGCATGAACAGCAGTTTGCTCGGCTCGCCGCAATCGCTCGACAGACTCGCGTCGATCACAATGTGCAGCGAGAGGTCCTCATCCTCAAGGAACAGCTTCATGAACAGATGATCGAGACGCCCGTACACGTTCCAGTCGATGTGGCGCAGGTCATCGCCGACAACGTATGGCCGATGGTCGGCAAACTCGACACTCTCGCCACGCTTTTTGGATCGACGTTCGCCCTGCAGTTTTCCACGGAAGATCTTCCGGCTGGCAAGATCGAGCCCGCCAATGCGCGCCATGACATCGTCAGACACAAGGTCAGCAATAGTCTTCGGGCGAGTTGGAGATTCGATCTTGAGCATGTGTGTTACCGCATTGAGACTGCTGTTACATCGGGGTACTCACTCGTGATGACTCTTCCACCAGTGGGTTCGTCGTGAAAGAAATACTCCGCAAATCCCCACCGAGAAAGCAACGCATCATCGTCAAAGATGAAGTAAATCAGCCGACCTGAGTTTGGATCAACCAACACTGCGGCAAGCCCATAAGGATTGGTCTCCCAGGTTTGCAGTGGTATGTATCCGCCATAAGGACCAGTGAAATCAACGTCCAGTACCGGTCGAGTGTGCCATGGCTGCGTTGCAACTTCCCAGTGAAAACCGAGTTTGTCCGCGCCTGGCAACGGATCGTCGGGTGTTTCAAGAACCACCTGCTCTTGATGCGCTGGTGATCCTGTCATCTCACAAAACTCGGCATTGCTGGGCCATCGCCCAAACTCCGGCTCGCGCCAGTGCCGCTTTGCAACCTTCGCAACATCAGTCTTCGTCATGCCAACATGGAGCACCGACGGCAAACGGGCGACCTGCTTTTCCGCTGCTACAAAGTACCTATTAGCACAACCCGACACGAATACAACACAAGCGCAAAGACTTACACAAGCAATCCAACGCACAAGAGATGTGGCAACAACTTCCCGCATCAGGCTCCGACTCCCACCGGCTGTTGCGGTGTCAGCTTCACGATTTCCTGCACCAGATCGTCGGTACTCACACGATCCGCCTCGGCCTCAAAGTTCAGAATGATGCGATGGCGTAACGCGCTGGTCGCAATATCCGAAATGTCTTTGTACGCGACGTGGAACCTGCCCTCGGTCAGCGCACGCACCTTGCTGCCAAGGATGAGCGCCTGCGCCGCGCGGGGTGACCCGCCGCAACGGATGTACTTGTTTGTTGGTCCGTTCGCACCGCCCGCAGCGTGCTGGCCCTCGGGGTGCGTCGCGAGCACAAGACGCGCCGCGTACTCCTTCACATGCGGCGCAACGATCACATTGCGCACGAGATCCTGCATCTCAAGAATGCGGGGACCATCAAGAATCTGCTTCACATCCGGCGTTTCTGCTCCGGTTGTGCGATCAAGAATCACCATCAGATCGTTGAGCTGCGAGTACCCGACGTTGATCTTGTACATGAACCGGTCCATCTGCGCTTCGGGCAGCGGGTACGTGCCTTCCTGCTCGATGGGGTTCTGCGTTGCAAGTACAATGAACGGCTTGTTCAGCTTTCTTGTGACACCACCGACGGTGACCGCACGCTCCTGCATGGCTTCCAGCAGCGCCGACTGGGTCTTTGGTGTCGCGCGATTTATCTCGTCGGCGAGCACCACCTGCGCAAAGATCGGACCAGGCTGGAACTCGAACGAGCGCCGACCCGTTTCAGCATCCTCGGAAACAATGTTCGTGCCAATCACGTCGGCTGGCATCAGGTCGGGCGTAAACTGGATGCGTGAGAACGGCAGGTGCAGCGTCTCTGCGAGCGTGCGCACGAGCAGCGTCTTTCCAAGACCCGGCACACCTTCGAGCAGCACATTGCCCGACGCAAACAAGCACGCGAGTACACCCTCGACCACATCGCGGTGCCCTACAACGACCTTGCCGATCTCGTCAAGGAGTGAGTGGAACGTGGTACGGAACGCCTCGCACTGGGCCTTCACTGCATCGGGTGTCTGCATGTTCATATCATCTGCCATACCAACCTCACTTCGATCACACTGTGATCGTGTTTGTACACGCGAACGTGTGTCTTACTCCTCATCGAACTCATCCTGCGCACGGCGTTTGGCCTTGAGCAGACGCGACATGCCCTGCTCCTCGTCAGCACTCTGAGACTGCTGTTGCTGGGCACGCTTCATGGACTGTTTCTGTTCCTTTGTCATGCCAGCAATCGGGTCATCCGTCGCAACCGGTTTGCGCTTGAGCTGCTCAGGATCCACCTCAAACTTTGCGCTCTTTGTTGCATCATTTGAAATCGGCGCTGCGCCTGCACCGGTCAGCGGACGCGCGTCGTCGCTGCCAGACTTTCCACCCATCTGCGCACGGGCTTTCTCTCGTGCAGCCTGGAGCGACTGCATTGATGCGCCAGCCGTCTGGGTTGTCTTGCGGAATCCGGCTGTCACAGCGGCAAACATGCGTGGTATATCGATGCGAACACGGCGAATCGCAACATCAAGCAGGAACATCGCGATTGCTGCAAGCGCAAGCTGGAGCCAGATTGGGTCCTTGGACAACGGGAACACGATGCCCTCCCGATCCCACAACGATGACTGTTGGATCTCTGCATCCGTCATGGAAACATCAAGCACACGACCACTGGTCAGATCCGCAATCCGCTGGAGCAACGGTGTGTTGTCCTGCAATGCACGGAACTCATCGGCAAAGGGACGATTCACAGATGCCTGTACAACACCTTTGACAATGTTGCCCGAGCCATCCGGGTTCGGCGCTTCGAACCGCGCTCCCATGACATATGTGCCGGGATCGCCCGACTCGAAGAATGCCTCGTACTTCCCAGGCGCGATCTGCTGGAACTCAACTATCCTGCTCTCGCCCAAACCGTCAGTCACACGAGCTTCAATCGTGGCGAGGTTAATCCGTTCACCCTCACGGGTCGCAATTTCGATCACCGCGTGTGTCTGATCACCCTCGTTGGTCAGAAACGTCCGCAGATTTGCAGATCCTGCCGGCTTCATCATCCAGCGGATGTGGTTCTCCCAGAAGCTTGCAAAACCGCCCCATCCTGTCCACGGTGTCGTCCACCGAGCTGCGCCATCTGATGCAAACACACTCACGCGACCAAGACCAACCGGCCAGTGCGCAGCAATCGGATCATTCTCCTGCCCACGCATCGTGACAACGGCGCGACCATCATCGCGATCGGCTGTCACAACATACCCCGTCAGTGGCGGCACGCCGGTTAATCCAGCGAGCGTCTCGTGCAACGCACCTGTAATTGTGGGCACAAACGGATCGCCTTCCCAGATGAGCGGCCTGCGGACAGTTTCTGCCTCACGGAAGATAATCTTGGGGAGCGTCGCGTAATCAGCCTGGCGCGTGATAAGGAAGTAGTTGCCGCCCGTCGAAGTCGCAAGATCCTTCATCTTGTTCACTTCGGGATCACTCGGACCACCGTGCGGGTTTACCGCGATCGCTGTCACTGTAATCTGCGCCTTCACATACATCTGCACAATGTTATTTGAGAGCGACGGGTCGCCGTCTGAAATCACAATGACGTGCTTCGCGCCAGCGTTGATATTCTGCAGTCCGCTCAGCGCCATGCGCAGCGAGGGATCGAAGCTCGGCATATCGCCGAAGACGAGATTATTGATCGCCCGCTTTGCTGCAACCTTGTCGCCAAGCAGAGACAACGGATGCACCCACGCAGAATCGCTCGCTATTCCCGGTGCGTACTCGACTATGCCAAAGTAGTCGAGGCGTGTCAGCGCATCGATCGCTGCCATTGCGGTCTGCTTGCCGTAGTAGCGTCCGTCCGGCATCTCGATCGAGTGGTTTACCAGCACCAGCGCGCCTGCTGGCAACTGGCGTTTCTGCGGCGGATCAAGCCGCAAGGGAAGAATCTCTTCCAGTGGAGTGCCAATCCATCCACCCGCACCAAGCGCATCAGGCCCACCAATCACCAGCAGACCGCCACCGAGGTCACGCACGTAATGGATTATGTCATCAACCTGCTGCTGCGTGTACAGATACTGGGGCGTGTTCAGCATGATGATGCCGTCATACGCGCCGTACTCAAGCAACGAGTTCGGTCCTTCGCTTGGCAGTACAAAGTCCGCTTGGAACTGAGTGCCAGCAATCACACGCTCGAGCGCGGTTACTTCATTGATATCGCTCATCAGCACGAGCAGCCGACCCTCTGACGCGACAAATGTCACACCGCTCGAACGATTGTTGTCGGGAATGACATCAACAACACGCCCCGAACCGTCCTTCTCGGGATCAAAGAATGCATCGAACTTCTGCGGCCCTGGCGCAGCGAGTTTCACCGGTACAATCACCGTAGGGTTCTGCGGATCTATCTCGACGCGTACTCCCATCGCGTTCGAGTTCGGATCAAGATCGTATGGCTGGTCGTTGACGGTAACAGAAAGAATGCCCGCGACCAGGCGGGCTGTAGAGATACGAATCCGGAGATTCACAACATCGCCAACTCGCGCAACACTCTGCACCACAAGATCTTCAACAACGACCTCGTTTTGTGATGAGTACTGCAATGGCAGTACGTCAATCGGTACACCCGCTGCACGGGCCTCCTGTGCTGCCTGCACAAGATTACCAGCAGTCTCGTTGCCATCGCTCACAAGCAACAGCCGATACCCAGCATCCGCAGGCTTCAGCGACAACGCAAGACGGATTGAACTTGCAAGATCGGTGCCGTCCGTCTGCCCGACTGTAGAACGCTCAAAGATCGTGTTGCCAGAGCTGAGCAATGATTGCACGAACGGATTAACAGCAACCGTGAGTGCAGCAAACTGATCGTCCGATCGCCCGTTGTTGCGTCCCTTGTTGAGCTTGATGTTGTTCTCGATCCACGCAACACCGTCATCCTGAAGCTGCGGACTGATGCTTCGACTGACATCAAGGATTGCCGTGACGGCTACACGTTCCGCCTTCTCTTGGAGCGAAGGCCGAGCAAGCACACACACAAGCATCGCAAGCACTATGCATCGCACCACCAGCGCAGCTTTGCGCGTGACCGTCGCAAGACCAGACAGATTCCTGCGTCCGATGAACACAGCAAGAACGACAAGAATGGGAATGAGCAGCAAATACTTTGGACGATCGAATGCAACGGGCCCAACTGTCAACGAGCCAACGGTGCTGACAATCGTCTGATTGAGCATCGATGCCTCCGTTCGTCGATTCACCATTGCATCATGCGATGGACAGGATCACATGGATACAACATAACCCCTGCTGCTGGATGCAGATTCTATCAACATTCCTACTCACGCGCCGGCACGTCGATCACTTGCACTCGATCGTTGCCGGAATCCAAGAGAAACGCCTCGCCGCCAAGAACGACGCTCGACCAGGGCGATCGCAGTTCGCCAACCAACCTGCCGGAACGTCCATACGTAGCAAGTGTCCTCCCGGATCGCAGATCGATGCGCTGGATCCGCTCATTGCCGTACTCTGTGACAAACGCTGTCCCGTCCTGCGGCAGAAACAGCCCGTGTGGATATCTGAACCGCCCCGGCTCAGACCGCTCCAGTTGCTCAGTATCAAGCCTTGCCAGCACATCCATGTCCGTCATGTCAAGCGGCCCACCGCCCGGATCGGGCTGACCCAGCCATGAGATCAACTCGCCATCAAGCGTGAACCGACCTACCCGATGGTTGCCGGAATCACACACAATCAGCTCGTTCATGGACGTTTCGATATCGATCGCTTGGGGTCGATTAAATGATGCGTCATCCGATCCGTTCTTCCCGAAAGCAAACAGGAACGAGAACGCCGTATCAAACACGCTAATGCGATCGTTCCCCCCGTACTCACTCACATAGATGCGGGTGGGCTTCCCATCATCAGCGACCTGTACAGCAATATCTGTTGTATAGGTGAACTGTCCCGGACCGGTCCCGAACTCACCCCACTTTGCAATGATGTCGGGCGGCTCGCCAAACTTTGCTGGCATATTCGATGACACGTCCGGCATCGCATATACAAGAATCTGGCTGTAATGAGTGTCGGCAACATACAAAGCTGGTGTGCCATCTGGAGCTGGCGCGGCCGTCAAACCAGTCGGACGTCCGGCTTGCGACGCGGGCGTCACCCAACCAGCAAGCATCACACCGGATTCTGGATTGATCACTTGTATCCGTGCAAACTTGTCAGCGACGATCAGATGCGCGCCATCAGTGGTGATTGCCCGCGGATACACAAACTGTCCCGGCGATCTTCCGACACCACCAAGAACACGCTTCACACGCAAGAGCCCAACATCACTCCGATCAACATCACAGCCGACAACACACGCGCAGCAGAAAACACACAGCGACAATCGACCAGCATATTGAAGCATCCATGGCAAAGACATCGGCACAGATGGTATATCCGATTCCCCGCGGGATGGTTTCATCTGTGTCACGACATGCTCACAATCTGCGACGAATCGGCCGAGCTCTCACAAGACATATCCCAACCAGAACAAGGACAATCGAGCCAAGCGTTGCCAGCAGTACACCAACACTCAGCGTCTCCCACTTGAACACATGCAAAAGTTGCAGCATCTGCGATGGATAGCTGGAAAGCCCCGGAGCCGTCAGCATCACAGCGCTCTCGATCTCGTGGAAACTGAGCGTTAGCACGACCAGAAAAACAACAATAACCGATCCGATACGAGAACCGAGCCAAAGCGGAACCCAGCGAACCGACAGCCCGGCAGAATCAAGCATCAGCGACTCACGCTCCTCGCGTGAGGTACGCAACCCACCAATCCATCCTGCCAATGCCCCAACAGCACCGAACCTGCCAATGTGCGCAAGCACAATCTGCGCTTGGTCCATCCAGCCCGGATACCCCATGGCTGCAGCGAATCTCCCCCATTGCTGACCAACACCAGCACCAACCAGCACACCCGGCACGCATGATGTCCAGACGAGCAGCGTCAATGCACCCAGAACAATGACACGCAGCCTCGATTCTGCTCGCAGTGACACTACAGCACACAGCACAAAGATGAGCACCACTACACCAGCACTCACAAGCCCGATGATAAAGCTTGTAAGCGCGGGCCTGGCTAAATCGTTCATCGCATTTGGAACCACATGATCAAAGTGGTGCGTCGCTCGAATGTACCGATACACCATCGAGAAAACTGGCACGGCAGAGACAACAGCAAGCAGTGCGATCATCAGAAGAAAAACATGACGCTCCCATGGTCGCTTGAAGTACCTCGACATCGCACGAAGATCCCATGTGCTCGACGTGCTGCGTTGCACAAACACGACAACCACAATCGCAGCGGCGAGCGTGACCGTGAGCAGTGCAATCGACGACCGCCACGCCTGCACACTCCCGCCAGATTGCAGCGCCAACCAGATCTGCTGAGTCTGTGTCGGCACATTGGCAAGATGTAACGGTACAGCCGACCCGAGGATGACAAGCAGCACCGCAGCCGCACTCAGAAGAAAACCGGGTAACTCAATCCGCAAGCGAAGAAGAGAACGATCGACACGACGCAACCGTTCCATCGCCAGTGCATCGAAGACGCTCTGTCCGATCTGCATGCGTGCAAACGTCTGGAGAGCGCAGGCGATCGGCCATGACCACAATGCCAAACCGAACACAGCCTGCACCTTCGAAGCAAACACAGGCCAGTACCCCGGATCGTCACTCCATGCAGGTGCCTTCGCATGAAGAACAATGTTCCCCAGCCACGATCCGGGTTCTCGCAACTGGTCTAGAGCTGCGTATGCAAGATACGAAGGCAACACAAGCATTGGGAGCAGCGCAACCAGAATGAGACCCGGCTTTGCAGCGAGGAGTCTGGATGCTGGTGTTGCAAGGAGCGCAGAAAGAAACGCAATCAGCACGAGTGTCGGCAGACTCGAGACAAATCCAGAGAACACACGTGGGTTAACAAACCCAGCTCCCTCCTGGCCCGCGATATCCGGCACCGCGACAGTAAATGCCTCCAAGCATGACACAACAACCGGAGCGGCAAGAACAACTGCAAGTGCGACCAGTCCAGCCGATGCACCTGTGACAACGGCATCACTGCGCTTGCCAGCGAAGGAATGAGGTTGATGGCTGTATGAAGGGACGTCCATGAAACACATGGATCATTGGGAGCAAAGACGCAGCAAGTCATGAAAAGCAAAAACGAAGAGGGCCTCCGTGAGGTTGTCCCTCCGGAGGCCCAAGCGTCGGCGATGACCTACTTTCCCGCTGGGCAGTATCATCGGCGGCCTGAGCTTAACTGCTGTGTTCGAGATGGGAACAGGTGTGACCTCAGACCTATGGTCACCGACAATCGGCAGCAATCGGTTTTCACCGATCGTGCCGGCGCTTGTATTGTGATACAAGCAACCGATACGAATGAAGCCGTTACAGATTAACGTTCAAGAATGAACGCGGGACGTTGTCACGAGTATGACAGATCGTCCAATCAGATCGAGAAAGCATGTATGCTTTGTCGACGGCCGATTGGAGTGATCAAGTCTTTGACCGTTAGTACCGCTTAGCTCAAAGCATTTCGGCTCTTACACTTGCGGCCTATCAACCCGGTGGTCTTCCGGGGGTCTTTCGTACAAAGTACAACCAAACCTCATCTCGAGGGGGGCTTCCCGCTTAGATGCTTTCAGCGGTTATCCCTGCCCGACGTAGCTACCCTGCTGTGGACTTAGCAGTCCAACAGGCTCACCAGGGGTCGGTCCAACCCAGTCCTCTCGTACTAAGGTTGACTCCTCTCAAGTTTGGGACGCCCACAACAGATAGGGACCGACCTGGCTCACGCCGGTCTGAACCCAGCTCGCGTACCGCTTTAATGGGCGAACAGCCCAACCCTTGGGACCGCCTTCAGCCCCAGGATGCGATGAGCCGACATCGAGGTGCCAAACCGCGCCGCCGCTATGGACGCTCGGGCGCGATCAGCCTGTTATCCCCGGGGTACCTTTTATCCGATGAGCTACGACGCTTCCACGCGCTGTCGCAGGATCACTAAGGCCCACTTTCGTGACTGCTCGACATGTCTGTCTCGCAGTAAAGCTGGCTTGTGCCTTTACACTCGAGGCGCGGTTTCCATCCGCGCTGAGCCAACCTTTGCGCTCCTCCGTTACTCTTTAGGAGGAGACCGCCCCAGTCAAACTGCCCGACACTCACGGTCCCCCGCCCGGCTTCACGGGAATCGGGGTTAGGCCACAAACGTACTCAGGGTGGTATTTCACCAATGGCTCCATCAGCGCCGAAACGCCAACTTCAAAGCCTCCCACCTATCCTACGCAGAATATGCTCGTGACCAATAAGAGCCTGCAGTAAAGGTCCACGGGGTCTTTCCGTCTTGCTGCGGGTAGGCGGCATCTTCACCGCCACTACTATTTCACCGAGTCGGTTGTGGAGACAGTGTTCCAGTGGTTACGCCATTCATGCGCGTCGGAACTTACCCGACAAGGAACTTCGCTACCTTAGGACCGTCATAGTTACGGCCGCCATTGACCGGTGCTTAGGTTATGAGCTTCGCTTACGCTAACCCACTTCCGTGACATTCCGGCATCGGGCAGGCGTCACTCTGTATACATCCACTTCCGTGTTCGCACAGAGCTGTGTTTTTGTTAAACAGTCCCCAGAACCTCTTCTCTGCGCCCTCAGCATGACCTGGAGGGCCCCCTTATTGCGAGCGTACGGGGTCAATTTGCCTAGTTCCTTCACAACCGTTCTCTCGAGCGCCTTAGGTTATTCACCATACCCACCTGTGTCGGTTTTGGTACGAGTTCCGCTTTGCCACCAGAGCTTTTCTAGGAATCTCCGCTTCCAGCATCGGCCAAAGGCCTGGACACAACTGGTCGTCCCGCTGAACTGAGAGATCCGCACTCTGGGTTGATCGCCACGGAAGGGCCGGAATATTCACCGGCTGTCCATCGACTACGCCTTTCGGCCTCGCCTTAGGTCCCGCCTGACCCTGGGCGGATTTACCTTGCCCAGGAAACCTTAGGTATTCGGCGAGAGGGATTCTCACCCTCTTGATCGTTACTCAAGCCCGCATATTCACTTCCTGCCGCTCCACGTGGCCTTACGGCGCCGCTTCACAGCCGACAGGAACGCTCTCCTACCACACTTGCGTGTCCGCGACTTCGGCTCTCTGCTTATTCCCGATCATTTTCGGCGCCAGACTCCTCGACCAGTGAGCTGTTACGCACTCTTTAAATGGTGGCTGCTTCTAAGCCAACATCCTGGCTGTCATAGCAATCTGACTTCCTTACGAACTGAGCAGAGATTGGGGGCCTTAGTCGGCGGTCTGGATTTTTCTCCTTTTGACGACGGATATTGTCACTCGCCGTCTATCTCCCGATGCTGCACAGATGGTATTCGGAGTTTGGTTGGAAGGGGTACCCAATACGGGCCCACCTCCCATCCAGTAGCTCTACCCCCATCTGCTGATCATCGAGGCTAACCCTAAAGTTATTTCGGAGAGAACAAGCTATATCCCGGTTTGATAAGACTTTTACTCCTCCCCACAGCTCATCCCATATCTTTTCAACGATAACGGGTTCGGGCCTCCAGAGAGTGTTACCTCTCCTTCACCCTGGCCATGGGTAGATCACACGGGTTTCGTGTCTAGCCCTTACGACTCAGCGCCCTATTCAGACTCGCTTTCGCTCCGCCTCCGGTCCGGTAGACCTTAGGCTTGCCGTAAAGACTAACTCACGGGCTCATTATGCAAAAAGCACGCGGTCACCCGAAGGCTCCCACCGCTTGTAAGCACACGGTTTCAGGTACTCTTTCACACCGCTCATCGCGGTTCTTTTCATCTTTCAGTCGCCTTACTGTTTCACTATCGGTCGTTGGGTAGTACTTAGCCTTGGAGGGTGGACCCCCCATGTTCACGCCGGGTTCCACGGGACCGACGCTACTCGTGGGCTAACCAGATTCATAACTACAGGGCTTTCACCTTCTTTGGCGCGCCATTCAAACGCTTCATTGTCTCACTGGCTTATCCGCTTTCGCTCGCCGCTACTCACGGAGTCTCGGTTGATTTCCTTTCCTCCAGGTACTGAGATGTTTCAGTTCCCTGGGTATCGCTTCCTGCACCTATGCATTCAGTACAGGATGACCTTGCGGCCGGGTTTCCCCATTCGGAGATCCAAAGATCACGGCTCGGTTACCAGCTCCCTTTGGCTTATCGCAGGTTCCTACGTCCTTCATCGCCTCCCAACGCCAAGACATTCACCGTGTGCCCTTATTGACTTGATCACTCCAACAGGTCGTCAACACATGAACCAGTCCAAAGAACCAGCCCATGCCCGACACCCGATGAAGCAACTGTCATTCAGACACGATCTGTCTCGTGTTGCTGTTGTTCAATAACAATCTCGCAACATTGTGATGCACAACTTTCTGTGTGCATCGCGCTCGTGACTCGATATTTATCCCAATCCGGCACATCCAATCAGCAGCCAGCGATCCTGTGAGTTGCCGCTAGCCCAAGGATGTGCCTTGGCTTCATTCATATCCGGTTTTCAAAGAGCGAGTGCGACTTTGCTGAACAAATTCAGCGCAGTTGCTGCCTGCCGAGCATCGCTGTCCGGCGGGCAGAGATAGTAGAGGGGCCCTTGTCTGGGTCAAGATTTGATGATGAGTTTTCGCCGATTCACTCGAATTCCCCGAAAAAATAGGGGTGGCACTGTGCCACCCCCAGTTAGAAGCTGCATTGTCAGGTGTTGGTTAGCCGCCGCCACCACCGCCACCAAGACCACCGCCGCCACCACCACCGCCAGGATCATTAGAGACTGGGTCAGGTGGTGCGATGATAGTGCGTTTCTTGGCAGGAACAGGTTTCCCTTGTGTCTTGCCCGCCTCCGCAGAAGTAGCAATCAACTTGTATCGTCTCTGCTGCTTCTCGCTGTTTGGATCGCGCCGTTCAATCTGCCCGGACATCGCGTTCAACACAACTGCCTCGGTCTGATTTGCCAGCGTCCGCGAGACATCCAGCAGCAGCACACTTAGCTCAACATCGCGACGAGTCGGCAGCGGCGTGCCAGTACGCTCCACATTTTCTTCAGACGGATCTGTGTTGAGTGATTCACGGTTAGGATTGGAAAATCCGATCTCGGATGTCTCAGAGGATGCGTCCTCACTTGATGGAATTGGTTCGGGAGTAATACCTGACAAATCAAACTCGGTCAGATCACTCGGGATCTGCGTGGTTGCAAACAGGCGCTGTCCCGGTTCAAGTGTTGTGGTTGCTTTACGGTAATACCCATAGTAAAACTGATAGACTTCAAAGCTGGCCTGAACTTTGTTAATGACCCCCTGAGTACCTTCCTGTGCAGCTGTAACGAAGTAGTATTGCATAGAGGGGACGGTGACTGGCTCTGTCCATTCCGAAAACTCACCTGTCAGCACAGGCTGCTTTGCCAGATCAACCTGTTCGGGCGCAAGGAACGCTTCTCGCTGGAAAGCCGGGTTGTTCACCATCACTGCAGTACGATATCGATATGTCGCTCCCGGCAGTACAGTGAAGTCATGCTTCCATAGCGTCACCGGCATGGTGTTGCTCAGAAGAGCGTTGACTTCATCAAGTCGATTGCCGGTTTCTGTTTCAAACCCCTCCGGTCTCCATCCGGTTTCCCAGATCTTTTCTTCGAGTTCGAGCAGCGTGCGCTCGTGCTGAATAAGAAGGCGCTCCTGTCTTGTAAACTCAGGCTGTGATGGATTTGCTCCTCTTCCACGGTCATCGGGGTTGGTTGGATCAGGTGCGTTGGTATTCTGAGGCTTTTTGTACACAAACTCAGGATCACGCTGTTCGGGCGTGCGATCCCACCAGGGAACCCACGGATCCTCAGGATCACGCCGTGCGGATGCGAGTTTCTGACGACGATCTTCAATCAGTTTGTTTCGATTCGTCAGCATGACTCGTGTTGAGTCAGCCGAATCATCGTTCATCGCGGCGAACGCAATGCTGGGTTGACGCCATTCAGGACCTGCAATTGTTGCAAGATATGCTGGATGACGAATATCGGTTGAGAGCTCCGCTGCTTGTGTCGCATACGACTCAAGCATTGTTCGCGTGAGATCTTCGCGCTTTTCCACACGATCCACAAGGTTGGTAAAGAGCGGGAACGTGTCAACAAGCACCGGATCGGACCACGAGCCGTCCATGCGGAGTTCCTGCCGTTCCATCGCAACACCGAAAACTTCCAGCGAAGTTCTCCACCAACTTGTTGGCATGGGCTGAATAGCGCCGTCGCCATCTGGATCCGCTTCCAGTTGTGCGCGAAGCGCATCGATATCAAGCTGAGCTTCAACACTCACACTCGCAACGTCCATCGGCTGGCGCATCCCGCCGAGCGCCTCTGCTAATCCCTCGTATGCGGCTATCTGGAATGGATCGAGGGTGCTTAGGTTTGCAAACGCAACAGGAGATTCCGGTGCAATGATCGAGCCTTTGACTGCAACCTGCACGGAGCCAGCAGTGCCTCCGGTGCCGATCTCGCTCTCACCAAAGGATGGGACGTATCCGGCAAATGCAAACTCGCGACGTGGCATGCTGCCGCCAGAACGAACTTGTTGAAGACGATCAAGCAATCCAAGCTCAAGGGGCGCTGGCATCTCAGGTGTGCTGGTATTCAGCTTTCCTTCAAGCTCGCGAGCCTTCTCTTCAAGCCCCTCAAACGCACGATCAGGTGTCACACTGCGCCCACCGCCGACATCAATTTTGTTCGGCTGGAGCAGGAACTGCGTGCCGAGCACCATGAGTAGAATCAGAGCAAACACTCCGACCACGACCTTCTCAATGTGCTGATCAATAAAACTTGCACCCTTTGGTTTCATTCTTACAAACCTCTGCTACGCAATGCTGGGTTCCGTGTCACGAATGAACATGCACGCACAATCAGCCAATATCTTCAAAGTTCTCTTCTGGCTTCTCAACGGGCATCCCAATGACTTCCT
Organism: Phycisphaeraceae bacterium; assembly: GCA_020639155.1. Classification (NCBI taxonomy): domain Bacteria; kingdom Pseudomonadati; phylum Planctomycetota; class Phycisphaerae; order Phycisphaerales; family Phycisphaeraceae; species Phycisphaeraceae bacterium. Next base: position 2,168,639 of record JACKHF010000001.1, on the reverse strand, counting down.
TGATCGAATCCGGGATATACTGCGAGAACCACGAACGCTGATACACCACTTCGATGTTGAGCTCTACCTGCACAACATACTCGTCACCGTAGTAAAATCCCTGATTGAGATCCTTTTCGATGTCGACCGCTTCCATCTGCATGCCCACAATGCTCATAATGCCTGTGGTGTTGATTGCTTCAAACAGCTTTGGCAGCTTCGCAAACGAGGCAATCACTGTGATGTCAACAAGCCGAGTTTCATACAGACCATTCGAGAGCACTCTGCCACTCACTGATTCGGTGTAGTCCGGCTCCAACTGCTCAGATTCAAGCCCGAATGTGATCTCCATCATAGAGCCAGCTTGGCCATTTGCTTTGTCGGCTTCCGCCTTCTCGATAAGCGTGAGGTAATCCGATCGGTTCTGAAGCACGCGCGTGATGCGCTTGACTGTGGAGTCAGGAACTGAGGTCGGCTCGCCGTTCTCATTTGAGTTTGCCTTTACAACAGCTCGAAGGACATCTCTGAGAATCCAATAGTCGTACTGCCAGACAAAGCACTCCTCATACTTCGGGATGCGCCCGTAGGTGTTTGGCGCAAAGGGTGGCACCCTTGCATCGTTGGTGTAGAGAAACGCGTCCTGTTGCATGTACGTTGACAACTCATCTGCACGAAGTTTGTACTGCCCAAGACGAACCCCGATGAGCTTATCCGCAATCGCGTCCTCATCGTCAGGAGTGAGCTGGTTCCCGCTCTGTTGGATTCGTGTTGTCTCAGTTGCCTTCAGATCGTTCAGACGCTCGCCAAGCATCGCACCATCTGGCGGAGTTCCTGCTCGCACCATGGAAAGAAGTCTTCCGTACGCAGACGTTCTGTCGTTCGCACCACGCCATTCCAGTTCCTTGACCATTTGATTCAGCAGTGAGTTCCGCTGCGTTACGTCTTCAGGTGCCTTTGGAAACAAGCCATCTACCAGCATGTCCCTGCTCTCGTGGCCAATAACCTGAACAGCTTCAACAACCTTGCGAATCTCCTGCTCCTGCTGCTGGCGTCGTTGCGCAAACACCTGGGTCAACTGATCGTGCGGCGCAGACGACAATGACACCGGCTGTCCACCAAAGCCGTCATTGATATCTGAGTACTCGACCTGACTGACATTATCGAGTTGGGACTTTGCTCCCTGAACCTGATTCGTTCGAGACTCGCGAAGATTCTTGTTCATTCCCGAACTGAAAAACCATCCTACCGGAAGTGCCACGATGGCAACTGCCATGAGAATGACAATGACAAGGTTGGACTTTGCCCATGAAAGTATTGCGTTCACAGTTGCTCCTCATCATCAACGCGTAATGTTGCTACAAACTGAACAACATACGCCGTTCTACGGGTTTCCTTCGTGTATCCGGGATTGATTGCAGCGAGCGGTGCGAGATTCTGAAGAGATTCGTTCGCCTTTGTCTTTGACTGCTCTTCGCTCAGTTTTTCGCCAATAATGATGCCACCGCTGTTTGCTGGATTGGGTGTGCGTCTGCCACGCCTGCCTCCACGCCCAAAATCCTCAGATGCAAGGTCTTCGATCTCGGTCAGCACCAACGTGCCTTCGCCCTTGCCAGGGTTCACCCACGGCACACTTCCTTCCCAACTGATGATGTAGGGAACGTCCTTGCGATCACGGTTATTACGAAGCCACGCATCAATCGAACGAGTGATCAGATTTACTGAATCTGGCGCGACGGTGGTCAGATCAATCTTGACCTCAATATGCGCTTTCTGAGGAGGGATTTCATCGCCCAACTGGGTAAATGTGGATTCAGTCTCCTGCTCGTGGAATGTCGTTGTAAACTTCTCAAGCTGGAATGCGTTGACACCTTGGGGAAGGGTCAACCCCAACTGTCTGGCCTTTACATCAGCATCCTCAAGCATGAGCGCAAGATCGTTCGCAAGATGCTCATACACAGGCATCGGCTCGACCATGGTCAGCATGTTCTTGGCAGAATAATCGATCTTGCTCGTTGTCACTTCAGATGCGTCGCTCTTGTTCAGCTGCGCACTATTGATCACTTGCGCGATAATCGAGGGCTGTGGGCTGTTGTTCACAGCAACCTTGTCGAGCATTGGGCGGATGAACATCGCACCTGTTGCTGCAAGTGAAAGCCCAGCAGCAACACCAAACCACGGAATCTTTCGCTTCCACATCGACGACTTGAGCACTGTCGCTGGCATGAGGTTCGCGATGAGCGAGGCCTCATCAATACCCTGTAGCGCAAGCCCGTACGCAGTCACAAGGTTCAACGAAGCATCGGCAAACTCCGTCGCACGGACACTGTCAACTGATATCCGCTGGAAACCTTCCACACGCGACACGTTCATCTGCAGTTGCTGCTTCAGATACCGTTGCAGGCCCGGAATCCGGAATGTGGAGCCGACACCGATCAATCGCTGAAGATCCGCACCCGCGTGCAGCGACTGGTAGTAACCAATTGAGCGCTGTATATCCTGCGCTAGATCGTGGAACACATCCTTCATCGCCTGCATCACGTGCTTGGCGTGCTTTGTTGTCTCAAACTCTTTCTTAAGTTTTTCAGCCTTCACGTAGGAAAGGTTGAATGTTTCAGCAATCGCCTGCGTGAAGTGGTGCCCGCCGATCGGGAAAGTGCGCACCCATGCTCGGCCGGGCTCTGAGACAATAAGATCGGTCGAGGTTGTACCGATGTCAACAATGATGGTGCCAGGCGTTTTATCGCCAAAGGACAGGTCATATGCAAGCGCGTTATATGCTGCAAGCGGGCTCAGCGTAATGATATCGGGGGTAATCTCTGCACCAGCCCATATACGCAGCTGCTCAGAGAGCCTCTCTTTCGTGACAGCAAAGATACCGACTTCAATGTCGGGAGACTCCGGGCTGACAAACGTCTGGTAGTCCCACTCGACTTCTTCAAGTGGGAATGGAATCTGCTGCTTTGCTTCGAATGCAACAATCTGGTGGACTTTCTTGGGATCAACAGGCGGCAGGGTCGCAAACCTCGCAAAGCCAGAGTGTCCTGGAATCGACATTGCGACAGAGGCGCCGGTCAGGTCGACTCGATTTGCCAGCATGCCAAGAGTGATCTTCACCACATCTGTCGGATCTGTGTCCGGTGTTGAGAGCACCCGCTTGTGCGGGATGACAACAAAGTCGGCAAGCTCCAGACCATCGCCTTTCGCTTGGAGCTTCATCGCAGCGATGCTGCCCGAGCCCACCTCAATACCCCAGCTTGCTCCAGCTGCCATGGGTTATCCTCCGGTTCAGACGCCCTTTCACAGGCGATACAAGATTCTGCAAACGCAAGAGTGAATCCTACCCGGACAACGATCGGAGGGCAGGTTTGCAATGCATTCATCTACGCTTGTCGGTCTGAAAAGTTGCAGATCAGCGGGTCGAGTGGAAAGAGTTACAGAACCGAGACATTCCAAAGCCGCATCTCAGCCCTCGCAAAACCCTGACATTTTCAGGAATACATCGCAATAGCAGCATGCGAGACCAGTGCCTGACCAGCTTGGTCCATCGCAGCAGCGTAGTTGAGAACTGCAGCCGACTTTGGCTCGACAATCCTCATAGCCGCAACGAGATTCCCAATTGAACACCATCGTGTGGGATTTTGCTGCCAAGCCATCGTATTGACAAACCCCTCCCAATCCAGATTGGAGTACATCTGAAGCCGCTGCTGGTCACTCTGCACAACGTTGTTCCGGAACGCAACCACCTGTTCATCATCTCCAGCCAACGGCAGCGGATCTCCGAAGGCAGGCCCCACATGGCTGAGATCAGCTGACGCAATCACGAGTGTTGTTCCTGACAGCGACGAGAGTACCTCTTTCATCGCAGTCACAAAGGCATCCATCCCCACCCCTGAACCGTCATAGGACCCGCCATTGTTGACAGCGGGATCATGTACCAGAGCAGCAAACACCCGCGGGTAGTTTCCATCCTCGTCCTTGCCCAGGCAATGCTGAATCCACGGGATCTGCAACTCAACCGAGTGCTCGCGTTCATGATCAAACCGATGCTCAAACAGCACATCACCAAGCTTGGCACGAAGTCCGTCAGCAACATCGCTATCAAGTTCGCATACACCGAGCGGTGATTCAAAGCCCTTGTCGCACCCGGTCACTCCTGTCGAGAAACCGAAATGGTTTGTTCCCAGAACAATAACACGATCCGGGCGATCAACTACACGCATGCGCCCCCAGCAGTGGGCATAGTTCACCCAGCCACGAGGGTAATCGATATGTGGTACCACAATGGCCGACGGAAGGGAATCGAAGCTCGGATTCTCGACATCCTTCAGAGCGTGATCAATCCATTTGTCCATCAACTCACGCAGTTTCAGGCCACCCAGCGCAACCAACTCTGCTTCAGTGACTTCATCGTTACCGACAGACTCCCGCACGAGCGCATCAGCAAATGCTGCAGTTGCACCAGGTGGAAGCGTTGGTGACGCATCAAATGTGGTGTGCATGTCTGCAAGAATCGCGTCAAATCGAGGACCTTCCAGCAATCCAGCGTCTTCAAACTGTGCAACGAGTTGCTGCATCACTTCAACGGTCAGTCCCTGACCAATCTGCGCAACCAGTTGCTCGATCGTGCGTGTGCCATCCATGACAGGCAGCAGCGCTTGTGCAGCGGGATGGGTAAAGACAACCTTTTCTGTAATTTGGCGTGCGTCAGCAATCCCCAACAATACTTTCCCGTCGGACTGAGCCTGAAAAGCACGTACAGGCCGAAGCTTCGGGTGCTGTTGATGAGGCGCAGCATGGTCGAACACCGGGGGAATCTGGCCCGCCGGAGTGGGATTATCCTGTGAGGTCATGGATATGTGGCCCAGGTCTGAGTCTATCTGGATTGGATGGCAGATTGAAACAATAAGATCTCAACCCGCACGAACAGCATGCTGACCGCCGATTACGTGAAAATGGGCGGTCGCGATTGCTCAAACCATCTATTTGTCAGCAACGTTTATCCGGCGACCCATTCGGCGCTTGCTGTTGATGATCTTCCGGCCTGAATGGGTTTTCATACGGGCGCGGAATCCAATCGAACGCTTCCGTTTGATTCGACTGCTTCGACGTGGATGAAGCATGGGATTCTCCGATCAAGGAACGTGCTCCACTGAAACCGACACCGCTTGCAAAGTGTCAGGAACAGCAAAACCGGGTTTGAAAGTTCGAGCAGGGAGTATAGACACATGGCAATCATGCGCCAAGTCCCAGCATTTTTCTTGATGTTTTGATTGTTATTATCGGTCCATATATCCCTGTTGAACTACACATTCGGTTGATTTCGATACATCAAACGGAACTGGGGGATTGCAAAGTGTTGTCTGTTCGGCCATTATGCAAAGATTAAGACACTCGTGGATACTGCGACTCGCACCATTCTGGAACAACGCATCGGGTACACGTTCACCGATCATGATTTATTGCGCGCTGCGCTCACCCACGCCTCAGCTGTTGAGGACCGGCTCGACTCCAATGAACGCCTGGAGTTTCTTGGCGATGCGGTCCTTGGTCTGATCACGTGCCAGAGATTGTTCACTCGCTATCCGGATCTTGAAGAAGGTGACATGACCAAGGTGAAGAGTGCTGCGGTCTCACGACAATCGTGTTCGGACGTTGCGATATCACTGGGGCTGTGTGACTTTACTATTCTCGGGAAGGGCATGCGCTCGGGGGTGGACATTCCGATGTCCATTTCGGCTGGTGTGCTTGAAGCACTTATCGCAGCAATCTACCTCGATGGTGGATACGACGCCGCATCAGCATTTGTCATTTCGTTTATCGATACGCTGATCGACGAGTCGATCGAGAGCGGCCATCAGGAAAACTATAAATCACTGCTGCAACAACATGCGCAGCGAATTCTTGGCGACGTACCAGTCTACAGGGTGCTTGATGAGAAGGGACCCGATCACGCCAAGGCGTTCAAGGTCGGCATTATTGTTGGTGCGCGACGATTCGAAGCCGCATGGGCACAATCGAAGAAACAGGCAGAGCAGATCGCCGCTCGAAATGCGCTCGCGATGCTTGGAATCATCGAGGTTGACGATGCGGGTTTCGCCCGTGTTGCAAACAATGAAGATACAGAATAAAGGGTATGCTCTCCATCTATCAGGACAGCGATTTCACCGCTGCAGCACGATCCTTGCCTACTTTGAACAATGTCGAGAGCTTTGTAATCTTGAGCATGTTCGAGACATCCGGCGTTACATTGTACAATGCAACATGACCACCGGCAGCCTGCGCATTCTTTCGCAATGCCAGCAGCATTGAGATGCCAACTGACGCAAGCAGCAGCACCTCAGACATATCAAGAGCAAGTTTCCAACCGTGCGGCGAAGCAGCCGCAACGAGATCCTCCTCAAGCGCACCGGTATCTGCTTCTGTGATCTTTGACAACCTGATGACAGCGACCACAACGCCATCCTCAAACTCTGTCAGCACCCTGCTGTTGTCAATCATTGCCATGGGCCAAGTGTAGCTGAATCAAACAAATCCTGCCAACAGAAAACCCGCCAAAGCCGAAGCTTGGGCGGGTGAAAAATACGTATACGACGGCTCCCGCTTACGGGAAGATACCACGAACCGCGTATGCCTGCGCGAGGCGCTCAAGCGCTGCAGCGTACGCTGCGGTACGCATGTCTGTGTTAAATCGATTCTTCGCAGCGATGGTCTGGTGGGCAGCCTTGACCATGTGCTTGTTGAGTGTCTTGTCGACACGATCCACATCCCAGTACTCACTGGTCTTATTCTGAACCCACTCAAAGTACGACACGGTCACGCCACCAGCATTCGCGAGAATCGCGGGGATGATCTCAACACCCTTTGACGCAAGCACGCGATCACCAACCGGGGTTGATGGTGCGTTTGCACCCTCAGCCATGTACTTACAGTCAAGCCAGTTCGCCTCTCGCTCCTGGATCATCTGCTCGAGCGCCGCAGGAACAAACAGGTCAACAGGTGTCGAATAAAAGTCCTTTTCGCCAACCTCAGTTGCACCCTTGAATCCCTTGACACCACCATGCAAACGACAATGATCGGCAAGCTTGTGTGCGTCAATACCGTTGTCGTCGCGAAGACCACCGGTGTGGTCCTGCACAGCCACCAGTTTGGCGCCCATGTCCTGCAGAATCTTGCCAGCCCACGAGCCGACGTTACCAAACCCAAGCACTGAGAACCGCATGCCCTTGATCGGCATACCGAACTCTGGCAGCAGTTCTGCAACGACGTCTGCAAGTCCCTGACCGGTCGCCTTCTCACGACCGAGCGACCCACCGATTTCAACTGGCTTGCCTGTCACGACACGCATGCCGTCATATACAGCACGATCAGTTGACGACATCTGGTAAGTGTCAGCCATCCATGCCATGATCTGGGAGTTCGTGCCCACGTCCGGAGCAGGGATGTCGTAATCAGGACCAATATCGTTTGCAATAGCGCTGATGAAGCGACGTGTGACGCGTTCAAGCTCGCCCTGGCTGACAGCGCGAGGGTCTACCTTTACACCGCCCTTGCCACCACCGAACGGCACGCCCGCAAGCGAGCACTTCATTGTCATGAGAAATGCAAGACTCTTGACGTCGTCAAGATGCACATCGTGGTGGTACCGAATACCACCCTTGTACGGACCGAGTGCGTTGTTGTGCTGAACGCGATACCCCTTAAACAGCTTGTGATGACCGTCATCCATGCGCACCGGGAAGTGCACCATAATCTCGTTCTTCGGCTGGGCAAGAATGATCTTGAGTCGATGCTTGAGCCCGACCAAATCAGCCGCCTTGAGCATGGTGCTCACAGACTGCGTGTACAGATTATCTGGATCCTCCGGCAGACCGACTTCGTCGCAGACAGGATCGCGGGGAAGAGTGACATTCGGCGTCGCGGCAACAGTGCTCATGAACGTGTATCCACAGCCAGATGGTGCGAACAGAAACCCTGGGTGATCGGATCGGCGAGCGTGTTTCGATCATCCTGATATCTCGGAGGACATCTCCGAAACGGGCTGAAACTCTAGACAAACTGTTTCCCAAGGCCAGCAAAAAACGGTTGCTGTGCGAAGGATCACAGATCGCTTGTGCCTGTATCGTCACGAATTGCTGGGGGGATTTGCTGAGACCTCGCTCCCGGCCCGATTTTCAGGATCACAGATTGTGCGCACAAAGTGCCAGTCGCGAACCACCACCATTCGTACCTGCCGCTCATTTCGCGTCTTTCCTGCGGGTTTGACGCGATTTTTGTACCAGTTTGCCAAAACTGCGACTAGACTACCAGTTCCCCCTGCTTCTTTCTGTCAAGGCGCAGCACAGAGAGAAGCTTTGTCATGGTCTGCGTCGCACCGGTTCGATCCCCCTCGGTCGCGTGATTGAGTGGGTTTTCAGGTGTCCTTGAACGTGGTTCAAGCCTGAAGCTTTATCGGACACATTCACCTCTGGATACATATACATGATCGATGACACGCTGATCGCTCAACTTGGTTCCACGGACGCCGAAGTTGAAGCGCTGCTCAGTGACGCGTTTGGAGGAGCAGATACCGACAATCGCATGGACTCCATTCTCGGCGAGCAAATGGAAGAAGTCTCGCCGGGCAAACTTATCAAAGGCAAGATCATCGGGTTCGCGGGCGACGATGTCGTCGTCGAACTCGGACTCAAGAGCGAAGGCCTGGTCCCTCGCGAAGAGTTTGAGGGCGCAGCACCTGTTGTTGGCGAAACAATTGATGTGCTGCTCGAATCACTCGAAGGAAACAACGGCCTTGTTGAAATCTCGAAGCGCAAGGCCGATCGCATCATCAACTGGCAGCGCATCATCGATACAACCAAGGAAGGCGACGATGTCGAGGGCGAGGTCGTCCGCAAGACAAAGGGCGGCCTGCTCGTTGATATCGGTGTGCTCGCGTTCCTGCCCGCTTCGCAGGTTGACATCCGTCGTCCTCACGATGTCGGTGAGTTCATCGGTCGAAAGATCCGCGCCACGATCATCAAGATTGATCAGGAGCGCCGCAACATCGTTGTCAGCCGTCGCAAGCTGATCGAGATCGAGCGCGATCGCGCCAAGGAACGCCTGCTCAAGAACATCAACGAGGGTGATCTTGTCAAGGGCACCGTCAAGAACATCGCTGACTTCGGCGCGTTTGTCGATCTCGGCGGTATCGATGGTCTCCTGCACATTACCGATATGTCATGGAGCCGCGTGAGCCATCCAAGTGAGATCGTCAAGATTGACGATGTCATTGAAGTGAAGGTCCTCTCGATCGACATGGATCGCGAGAAGATCGCGCTGGGTCTGAAGCAGAAGGACGCAAGCCCGTGGGAAGAGATCGAGGCCAAGTACCCCGTCAACTCACGCATCAAGGGCAACGTCGTCAACATTGTCTCATACGGTGCGTTCGTCCGTCTCGAAGACGGTATCGAGGGGCTCGTGCATATCTCTGAGATGTCGTGGACACGCCGCATCAACCATCCCAGCGAGATCATCGCGCCGGGTGACGAGGTCGAGGTCGTTGTGCTTGCGATTGACAAGAACAAGCAGGAGATCAGCCTCGGCATGAAGCAGGTCGAGGTCAATCCATGGGAACTCGTCGGCGAGAAGTACCCGGTTGGCCACGTCATCGAGGGCACTGTCCGCAACCTTGCAAACTACGGCGCGTTTGTTGAGATCGAACCCGGCATCGACGGTCTGCTCCATATCTCTGATATCTCCTGGACCAAGAAGATCACGCATCCCAGCGAGATCGTCAAGAAGGGCGACACCGTCACCTGCAAGATCCTCGAGGTCGATCAGGAGAAGCAGCGTATCAGCCTCGGCATGAAGCAGCTCCAGGACGATCCGTGGGTCGCTGCAATCCCAGACGCGTACAAGCCCGGCATGGTTGTCAAGGGCACCGTCTCCAAGATCACCAACTTCGGCGTGTTTGTCGAACTGGAAGACGATCTCGAAGGCTTGCTGCACATCTCGGAACTCGCCGATCACAAGGTCGAGAACCCGCAGGATGTTGTCACCATTGGCGAGGAAGTCGAGGTCAAGATCCTCCGTGTCGACACGCACGATCGCAAGATCGGCCTGTCACTCAAGCGCGCACAATGGGGCGACACCTCCGGCGCTGAGGGCGGCGGCGAGGAGCGCGAGTTTGACGCGCCACGCAAGCCAGTCCGCGGTGGTATGGATGATCACGGGTCGATGGGTACGAGCAAAATCGAACTCTGATCCCATCACTTCATCATGTTCACACTCAGCCGCTCCAGCAATGGAGCGGTTTTTCATTCCAGTTCCATCTGTCCAGTCTGTTCTTCGATTGCAGCTGTTGCTAGGAGCTGCTACGTTTGACGTGCTGTACACCTATCAGGAGATCGGCGTGGCAAAGAAAGCTCCCACAAAGAAGACCGTCGCGAAGAAAGTGGCGAAGAAGAATGTCAATCGCAAGGCTTCTTCTCGCGCAGAACGCAATGAGCACACAGAGGCAAAGCTCGTCTCCCTCGCGGAACGGGTTGTCGAGTCGAGTGTTGGGGGTATTGAGCCGCGCATCGAGATCCCGACCCGAGCTGCGAGTAACACTCGATGGAATACGTCACGGCGCATCCTGCAGATGGGCGACGCAACGCAGGAACGCAGGCTGTTCGATCTGAAACAGGCGCGTCTGTTCATGCAGACAATGTTGCACGCGTCGAGCATTCGTGATCTGCTGCACGAGGACAAGTCGCTCAGCCTTCGTGGTATGTTCTACAAAAGTCTGCACACGATCCAGGGCACCAAGGGCGAGAAAACATTCTCTGACCAGACCGAATCCGATGGCATCCTCGAGGACATCGAGGTTTCGCTCGGGTCATTGCGAGAAGAACTGAATATCTACGCGAAGAAACGCGGGTCGATGGTCGGAAACATCACGATCATTGACTCGGGCGACGAGATCGACTGCCGGCGCATGGGTTCGGGCGGATACTCGATCCCGTCGATCGTCGAGCCGGACATCATCCAGTTCAAGAAGTGCGATGCGAAGTTTGTGCTCCATGTCGAGAAGGACACCGTCTGGGGACGGTTCAACGAGGACAAGTTCTGGCAGAAGCACAACTGCATCCTGACTGAAGGATCGGGCCAGCCGACGCGCGGCGTGCGAAGACTTCTCCACCGATTCAACAAGGAACTCGGGCTTCCAATCTACTGCCTGCTCGATTGTGATCCGTGGGGGCACTACATCTACAGCGTCATCAAACAGGGCTCGATCAGTCTCGCGTTTGAGTCTGAGCGCCTTGCGATCCCCGACGCGAAGTTCATGGGGATCCGCGCCAAGGACTACGAACGATGCTCGCTCTCGGACGACGTGCAGATCGCGCTCAACGACCGCGACATCAAGCGAGCCAAGCAGATCATGGAGTATCCGTGGTTCAAGGACAAGAAGAACTGGCAGGCTGAGATCAAGAAGATGCTCTCCAACGGGTTCAAGATGGAAGTGGAATCGCTCATCACCAAGGACATCAGCTACGTCACAGAAACATATGTCCCCGAGCGTCTTGCAGAGAAGGACTGGCTGGACTGAGCTCTCGTATGGCCACAGACGCCTGTGAGAAGGGTTGAACCACAGAGACACGAAGGCACGAGAGAATAAAGGGTGCCATGATCACGCTTATGTGACCATGACCATGCTCTCAAAATCCAGTGTCGTAATGATGAAACCGGACCTTGACAGATGAAGTACACTCTGGAGATGGAGTGTGCTGAATGTCGCTAGATCATGCTGGAAGAACAAGTTCTCCCAGCCGCTTCGAAAGATGCGGCTGGGGTTTGTGCGTGCTGCTGATGCTGAGCACAACTGCATCAGCCCAGCAAGCTTCTCTCGTGTTTATGGACAACCTGCCGCCCAATCTCCTCTCCTACGAGGTCGGATTTTTGTCTCTCACGGATGACGGAACCGTCATTGGAACTTCTGTTGAACAATCAGCTCCCATTGGGACCGGAATCACATGGTCACAACAGAAGGGTTGGACACTGCTGCCAAAGCCGGGACCGGAATGGAATGTTTCGGCTCAAGGAACTTCACGAGACGGAAGATACATCACTGGGGTTGCTGCTCCCCCCCCGAACTTGTCGCCAGCGATGCCGATAGTGTGGATCGATGGCGAGGGACCCTTTGTGCTCTTCGAACCGCCTGAACCATACGATCAAGCATTTGCGCTTGACGTCTCAGACGCAGAATATGGTTATATTGTTGAGGGGCTGCTCATCGACGATGGTCCGGGCGCTGATGTCCCGTTCCTGTTTGACGGGGAGAAGATCACCAATCTTGGCAGCCCACAAGGCGGAAACACGAATATCGCTGACATCAATACTCCCGGGGCGTTTCTTGGCACGAGCGGAAACATTCTGACAGGAAGTCTTGAAGCTGTACGTTGGCGAGAAGGTATTGGGTGGGAGTTTCTTGGAGACCTGCCCGGCTGTTTTTCCTTTAGCCGCGTGCTTGGCGCCTCTTCCGACGCTCGCGTTGGTGTTGGACAGGCGACACCGGGACTTATCTGCACCCAGGCTTTTTCGCGATGGACCGAATATCACGGATGGCAGTGGTACCACATCCCAGGAAACATTGTTGGAGGAAGAGCAGAGCAGGTGAGTGGAGATGGCTGGCGCGTCGTCGGGTTCACTGGGAACGCTGGGCCACCTCCTCTCCTCAACGGAGCAACTATCTGGGACCCGGTAAATGGTGCGCGGTATCTCCAGGATGTGCTCTTTGAGGAGTATGGCATCTCGGCCGGAGTATGGCAGCTCTGGACCATCGACACCATCAGCTTCGATGGCACGATGATGGCGGGTATTGCTGCTCGCTGGACTGGAACACAGCTCGAGTATCGACCCTTCTTTGCAACACTTCCCGCGTTCTGCTATGCGGACTGCAACGGCGATGATGAGCTCAATGTCCTCGATTACTTCTGCTTTGCTGAGCAGTTCAGCCAGAGAACCGTGTACGCCAACTGCGACAACGACGGAAGAATGAATATCTTCGACTTTATCTGCTTCGGAAACAAGTTCGCTGAAGGATGTCCGTGAATCATTGTTCCTTCAAAGGCAGGACACGCTCCAGCCGCTTCGAAAGATGCGGCTGGGGTTTGTGCGTGCTGCTGATGCTGAGCACAACTGCATCAGCCCAGCAAGCGGCGTTCTACCCGATGGGAAGACAGTATCCTGTCAGCGAACCTGTTTCGTTTGATTATCCACTTCATGTTACAAATAATGGAACAGTTCTTGGCTTGTTGGCAACAACGAATCCTGCGCGCGATTTAGGTTACACTTGGACGCTCAATGGCGGACATGAACTTCTTCAAGGATTTGGAGCTAATGACATTGCTATTGTTGCATATGATGCTGACGCCACAGGAAACTACTTGGTTGGACAGGTCGTCAATACAATGAACAATCCTGTTATCTGGATTGACCGCAAGCCACACAATCTCATCGAACTCATGCCAAACCACCATGCTATTGCTACCAATATCACGCCCGACGGAACCACGATTATCGGCACATATATGATACTCCAGAGCGGGAACGAAATGTTCATGCTCAATGACTTAAAGCAGTTCGCTTTCCTTGGAGGCATCCCTGGAGGTACAGGGAGCATTACCGGTGGCGGTCCTGCTTCGTTGGGCGGCATATCGAACGACGGATTGATTGGCTTCGGGGCGGCACAAACTGCTTTGGGGCAGGAAGGCGCAATCTGGCGACGAGGAAATACTTGGGAAACTCTCGCTGACCTCTCGGGAGTACCACCGTATTTCGCAAGTTTTTCCGATTCTTCGGCAGATGGGCGTGTCGCGTGTGGACGTTCTCTCGATGCGAGCAACGCGATGCATAATATCCGCTGGACTCGTTTTCATGGATGGCAGGACCTCGGGCAAGGTGCTGGAATTCAAGCTATGTCCGATGATGGCTTCATTTTAGGTGACAAGCAGGATGCTTACGGTGCGGCAATCTGGAATCCACGTGATGGCTGGGTATCACTGCGAGAAATCCTTGAAGTTCAGCATGGCGTCTTCGTTAATTGGCTGAACTTAGGGTCTGTACTAGCAATCTCGGATAACGGTGAGTACATCGCTGGACTTGGCAGCAATGAGAGTAACGAGCTAGAAGCGTTTCTTGCGAAGCTACCAGCGTTCTGTTACGCCGATTGCAACGCCGACAAGGAACTGGATATCTGGGACTACCTGTGCTTCATCGACGAGTACAACAAGCAGAGCATCTATGCCAACTGCGACAACGACGGAAGAATGAATATCTTCGACTTTATCTGCTTCGGCAACAAGTTCGCTGAAGGATGCCCGTGAATCATTGTTCCTTCAAAGGCAGGACACGCTCCAGCCGCTTCGAAAGATGCGGCTGGGGCTTGTGCGTGCTGCTGATGCTGAGCACAACTGCATCAGCCCAGCAAGCTTCTCTCGTGCTTATGGACAACCTGCCGCCGTCTCTCAGCACTCTACAGTTTGGTTTTTTTACAGTCACCGATTCTGGAACTGCTGTTGGGACTTTTATCGATGCGAATCTAACTTCTGCGTCTGGTGTTACATGGTCACAACAAAAGGGATGGAATGTACTTCCGAAGCCCGGTGCTGATTGGATTGCCAGTGCGAATGGAACTTCGAGGGACGGGCGTTATATTTCTGGGTCTTTGGCAGCGCCGCCAAACTACACACCAAAGATGCCTGTGGCTTGGATTGATGGCGAAGGACCATTTCTCCTCTTTGAGACTCCACAGCCTTATGAAGAAGCAATTGCAACTGATGTCTCTGATGCTGAGTATGGCTATATATTTACGGGACAACTCATTGACAATGGTTCTGGTGCCGATGTCCCTTTTCTCTTTGATGGCAATACACTGAAAAACTTAGGGGGACCACCTGGCGCCCTCATAACTGGGCCAGCCGACGTGAATGTGCCATATACCATTCTTGGTAGTGCAGGAAATGTTTTGACTGGGGGACTCGAAGCTGTACGTTGGCGAGAAGGTATTGGGTGGGAGTTTCTCGGTGATCTCCCGGGATGTGGTTCTTTTAGCAGGATTCTTGGTTCCTCGGCTGACGGACGAGTTGGTGTTGGACAAACAACACCGGATTTCATATGTACTGTTGCATTTTCTCGCTGGACAGAATATCACGGATGGCAAGCATACCACATCCCGTCTGTTGTGGCTGGCGGTCGTACAGATATGGTCAGCGGTGATGGCTGGCGCGTCGTCGGTGTAACTGGGAACGCTGGGCCACCTCCTCTCCTCAACGGAGCAACTATCTGGGACCCGGTAAATGGTGCGCGGTATCTCCAGGATGTGCTCTTTGAGGAGTATGGCATCTCGACCGGAGAATGGCAGCTCTGGACCATCGACACGATCAGCTTCGATGGCACGATGATGGCGGGTATTGCTGCTCGCTGGACTGGAACGCAGCTTGAGTATCGACCCTTCTTTGCAACACTTCCCGCGTTCTGCTATGCGGATTGCAACGGCGATGATGAGCTCAATGTCCTCGATTACTTCTGCTTTGCTGAGCAGTTCAGCCAGAGAACCGTGTACGCCAACTGCGACAACGACGGAAGAATGAATATCTTCGACTTTATCTGCTTCGGCAACAAGTTCGCGGAAGGATGTCCGTGAAGAATCAAATCATGGCAAGCCTAACCTAACCATTACACCAAAGACCGCAACCAGTAAAGATGGAGTGGCCGCGGAGCGGTCCCTTATCAAGGAGTCACGTTTCAACCTTCCCTCTGTGTCTGCGCGTCTCCGTGGTTCATTCCCTCTCCTCCATCCCCAACCGCCCTGCAACGTCACAACCCGCACTACACTTGCCCGTGATTCTCGTCATTGACAACCACGATTCCTTCACATGGAACCTTGTGCACCGGCTTGCGGAGGTCGATCCGTCGTTGCGCATAGGCACCTCGCTCGTCGTTGTGCGAAACGACGAGATCGCAGCGGCTGACGTGCTGGCGATGCGCCACCGCGGTCTCTCCCACGTTGTTCTCTCACCCGGACCGTGCACGCCTGATGAAGCTGGCGCTTCCAACGACATCGTCCGTGCGTGTGCTGGAAAGATCAGCATCCTCGGCGTGTGTCTCGGGCATCAGTGCATCGGCGCGATCCATGGCATGCCCGTGCAGCAGTACGACGAGCCGGTTCACGGCATGACCAGCGAGATCGACCACGATGGCTCGGGCATCTTTGCTGATATCGAATCGCCCATGATCGTCGCGCGATACCACTCGCTGGCGATTGATGCGAGAGACGTGCCGGAACCAGACGAGCACGGAGCGTGGCGCGTCAACGCGTGGCTCGACCAGACGAACACCGACGGCTCGACGACACGCCTCGTCATGGGACTGGCTCGTGAGTGGAATGATCCAGACAAGCAGCCATTACTCGGAGTCCAGTTCCATCCCGAGAGCTTCATGACACCGTGCGGGCACGCACTGCTGGCGAACTTCCTGCGCATGGGCGACCAGCCTCGGAATGTCACACTGCCGATAGCCGATACGGTTCCAACACTCGAACATTGCACCCAGCAGGGATAATGTCAGCCATGATCCACCCCGCCCCGACCACGCAGATCGACCCCGCACTCGCCCGAGGCACGTTCGCAGGCACTGTGAACGCCACCGCGACACAGCCCGCCCTGGTCGTGATGACCTACCCCAACACCTCGTACCAGATGCATCTTGTCTGCGCGGCTGGTGTGAGCACGCCCGTCGGCAAGCGGTGTATCGGCACCATCCACGCGCAGGCGAAGCGCGTCGACGTGGTCCGCACCGGCGGCAAGTACATCGACCCCGTCATCGGCAAACCGCGGCGAATCCAGGGGCGCGTCGTCTCGACCGATCCGTCGCGCAACGTCGTCGTGATTGATGCGGGTGTGCCGTTCCACTGCACGCTCACCGATGCTCGCCAGCAGGCGAGCGATTTCAACCACGGTGATGTCGTCGCATGCGGACTCGCGGGGCACTCCACATTCACGCAGACAAACGGTTAGTTAAATCAGTTCCCATCGTCTAGGTCATCAGCTATTGGATCTTCGGACGAGTCTATTTCTGGAAGTAGTAGTTCCCTTGCCTCGTCTTCAATCTCTTTAGGCATCTTAAACTTGTCTTTCCCTTTTACAAGCTGCTGCTGCTCAAATCTTCGCATCATTGGAACCATGCGCGACTTGGCGCTACCGACAAATGCGTTGTAGCTAAATACAGCACTATCAAGCGATTTTCCGCAATCAACAAGATGCTTCATAGCGATTGTGACCCTTTCATAAAGATCCTTACCAAGCTCTTGCAGTTCATGCATATTTTCTGCAAGCTGCTTCTCGCGCCAACCAAGTGCAACCGCATTCAGAAGACAGATCAAGGAAGCCGGGCTTGCAAGTACCACATGCATATCTTGCGCTCGATCAATAAGATCAGGTTGTCGCCGCAATGCTGTGTCAAGAACCTGATCACCAGGAACAAACATTACCACATAATCAATTGATCCCTTTACGAGGTTCTCGTAAGACTTCTTAGACAAAGACTTGATCTGATCGGAAAAGTTCCTGTCAAACTGCTTCAGATGCTGCTCCTGCTCTTCAGGATCATCCGCATTTGCTGCATTCATATATCCGTCATAGTTAGCCTTTGCGTCAATAACGATCACTCGCTCATTGGGAAGACTGACAACTACATCGGGTCGAGCAGTTGTACGTTCACCCTGAACTGTGAACTGTTCTTTAAAATCACAGTAACTCTTTAAGCCTGCCTTCTCCAGCATTGTTCTTAACTGCACCTCACCGTACTTGCCCCGCACCTCTGGGCGGTACATGGCTTTAGTAAAGCGCTCAGTCTTGTCCCCCAGTTGCAGTGTTGCCGCGATCTGATGCTCAAGCTGTTGAGCAATTTGAGATTCCCCTTTGATACGTGCCTCGTCAAACGTCTTGATCCTGTCTTCGTTCTTCTTCAACAGATCAAGAAATGCCTTCTCACGTTTTACTAGCTCTGTGCCAGCCAACTTCGATTGCACATCATGATGCTCAGCTAGTGCTTTTCGAGAGTTGTCAAGAACTTCGCCAGCAAGAGCACGGAACCGTTGGGTCAGTTGCTCGTTCATTTTCTCAATATCTGCTTTTAGTTGCTCGCGCTCTCGTTGAGCTGACTCTAAGTCCTTTGCACTGAGATCCTGAATGCGCTGCACTTCGTTTCTACGTTCAGCCTTTTCGGTCGCCAGCTGCCGTTCCAGATCGACTTTCGCACCCTCACTCTGCTGCTGTCGAGAAACCAGTTCCTTCAGTTCGACTTCGCGACTTGCAAGAGCTGACTTTGCAGCACTTAGAACTTCATCGCTGCGGGCAAGATTTTCTCTCGCCTTAGCACGATCGAGCATCAGCCACACGCTCACGCCAAGCAATACGAGCGCGATCACACCAAAGACAATCGAGAGCGGGTCCATCCAGCATCATAGAGCCCGCACGAACGAAACCCGTCCATTCTCAGCCCGTCTCTCATTGATCTGACAGTTCTTTGAAGCAATCCTGCGCCTGCCAAACTGACACTTCCTAGCTGGATTCGTGCGTCTTGATACCCATCCATCCCAGCAGACCACCGCACTTCCTGTCGGTTCTGCCTCGTTTTCGTCAAAACACAGGCGAATTTGGCCCCTGTTCAACTACCCGTGTGCGATCATTGGAAGCCCTTCGAAATCAAACAGGCACGCCGGTTGCAGATTCCGATGGCATGGTGGCCATTGGTCCACAGTCAGGCGAGCAGTTCTCTGCCCACAATGGGCACAGTTGCCCCGTGCCCGGACCAAACCAGACCCAGGGCATGATGCCGCGACTCAACCTGCTGCTGACCTACACCGGCTGGCGTTCCGACTCGTGGGCTGACGCGCTCCCGCAACTGCTCGCGCCGATGGGTGTGCGAGCCTTGCGAGCCCATTGTGGTGACCAGGCAGCACAACTGCTCGAACAGTCGCCCATCCATATCGCGATTGTCGACCTCGGGCTCCCCATGCACGAGCAGGGCGCGTCTGGTCATGTGCATACGGGCGGATTGAAGCTGCTGCGCTATCTGTCGCGCCTGCCGTCGCCGCCGCCAACCGTCATTGTGAAACAAGCACACTCGGCGCGCGACGATCGTCGCGAGGTCACCGAAGCGTTGCGCTCCGGCGCGTTCGCAGTCGTGGACCGCCCCACCACACCGACCGATACCGAGATTCTGCTGGAAGTGCTCCGCCGATGCCTGTCGCGTTATTACGCGGGGCGCTGGCCGGGAAGCTCGACAGCATAACGACATCACTCCCGGTCGGATCGCGCGTGCGTCGATCCGAACACCGGGCAGTGATCGACGCACGCAACACACTGGTTTTTCATTCGGAGAAAGACATCGATGGCAACGAAGACAGCAACCAAGGCAAAGATCAACGTCAAACCACTGCACGACAAGATCATCGTCATGCGTGACGAAGCCGAAACGAAGACAGAGAGCGGCATCTACCTGCCCGAGTCCAGCAAGGATCGTCCCAAGACCGGCGTGATCAAGGCTGTCGGCGATGGCGCGCTCAACAAAGAAACAGGCACGCGCGTCCCGTTGCAGGTCAACAAGGGCGATCGCGTCATCTTCTCCTCGTACGCAGGCACCGAGATCAAGCTCGACGGCGTTGAGATGCTCATCATGAGCGAGGACGACGTGCTCGCCATCATCGACGACTAATCACAAACACACATGACAGACAACGCGGACAACTCCACTCCCCAGCCCGAGCACACATCGCGCGAGAATCGCGATGTCTTCGGTTCGTGGCTGTGGATCGCGGGCGAGACAGAACCCCGCATTGTTCCGCTCGACACGGGCACGTACAGCGAGATCGTGACAGTCACGCGCTCGGCACCCGTGCCGACGTACGGCAGGACGCTCGCTCGCAGAGGTCGCAAGCCCGCCCCGTCACGCGTCATCCGTCATATCCCAACAGACAACGATTCAAACGCGAAGTAACACAACACATCTGCACTGCAGCGCAGTGTGAAGAAAAGGAAACGAAAGACAATGGCTCCCAAACAGATTGCATTCGATAACGACGCACGCGACCGCATCCTCAAAGGCGTGCAGAAACTCGCCAAAGCAGTGAAGGTCACGCTCGGCCCGTCCGGGCGCGTTGTTGTGCTTGAGAAGTCCTTCGGCGCTCCCACCGTCACCAAGGACGGCGTGTCCGTTGCCAAGGAGATCGAGCTCGACGATCCGTACGAGAACATGGGCGCGCAAATGGTCAAGGAAGTCGCATCAAAGTCCTCAAAGGACGCGGGCGACGGCACCACCACCGCGACCGTCTACGCCGAAGCGATCTTCCAGGAGGGTCTGAAGAACATCACCGCCGGCGCGAACGCAAACGCGGTCAAGCGCGGTATCGATCAGGCTGTTGTGGCAGTCACAAACGAACTGAAGAAGATGTCCAAGAAGGTCTCCGCGTCCAGCGAGATCGCGCAGGTCGGCACATGCAGCGCCAACCAGGACACACAGATCGGCGACATCATCGCGACCGCCATGGACAAGGTCGGCAAGGACGGCGTCATCACCGTCGAAGAGGGCAAGTCGCTCGAAACAGAGGTCGAACTCGTCGAGGGCATGCAGTTCGACAAGGGCTACCTCTCGCCGCACTTTGTCACCAATGTCTCGGACATGGAAGCGGAACTCACAGACGCGTACGTGCTCGTCCACGAGAAAAAACTCTCCAACGCGCGCGACATGCTCCCCATCCTCGGCAAGGTCGCTGAGTCCGGCAAGTCACTGCTCATCGTCGCAGAAGACATCGACTCTGAAGCGCTCACAACACTCGTCGTCAACAAGATCCGCGGCACACTCAAGGTCGTCGCGGTGAAGGCACCCGGGTTCGGCGATCGTCGCAAGGAGATGCTCCAGGACATCGCGATCCTCACCGGCGCGACAGCTGTCATGGAAGAGCTCGGCCTGAACATCGAGACACTCGAGCTCAAGGATCTCGGTCGCGCCAAGAAGATCGTCGTCGACAAGGACAACACGACCGTCATCGAGGGCGCTGGCAAGGCGTCCGACATCAAGGGCCGGATCGACATGATCCGCGCACAGGTCGCAGCATCAACATCCGACTACGACCGTGAGAAGCTCGAAGAGCGTCTCGCCAAACTCGCCGGCGGCGTTGCGCAGATCAACGTCGGCGCTGCGACCGAGGTCGAGATGAAGGAGAAGAAGGCCCGCGTCGAGGACGCACTCCACGCATGCCGCGCTGCGGTCGAGGAGGGCATCCTGCCCGGCGGCGGCGTTGCTGTCCTCCGCGCACGCAAGGCGCTCGACACGCTCCGCAACAAGCTCGTCGGCGACGAGCGCACCGGCGTTGACATCGTCTTCCGCGCACTGGCTGCACCGATCCGCCAGATCGCGGTTAACTGCGGGCTCGACGGCTCGCTCGTCGGCGCACAGATCGAAGCCAGCAAGGACACCAACTACGGGTTCAACGCGCTCACGCACGAGTACGGCGATCTCGTGAAGATGGGCGTGATCGTGCCGACGAAGGTCGAGCGCGTCGCGCTGCAGAACGCCGCGTCGATCTCCGGGTTGCTCCTGACCATCGATGCTGCGATCGTCGAGATCAAGGACGAGAAGAAGACCGCCGGCGCAGGCGCGGGCATGGACGATATGGATTATTGAGGCAGGCTCTGCCTGATCGGCAGAATTTGAATCACACTACAGTATTCAAACTGTTGTGCGGGAGGGGACATTAATGTCCTCCCCGCACTTTTTGCATTCATGTGGATGATTTCTTCACTTTATTGCGTATCTCTTCAAGAGATCCCGACTGCATTAGATATCGTGGAAGGATATTTTCAGATCGAACTGGATTAAGCATTGAGCATGTAAGCCAAGACAAAAAATCATACAGGAGATGATCATTCTTAATCATAATCCATCCTGTGGCAGGATTGCCAGTCGAATCAACATAGCAAAAGTTTCCGCGCCCATCCATCATGTTCACCCACATCCCAACTCCACGAACAACAATTGCATCAAACATGTTGTTTGATAGAGTTATGTCATTAACCACTGTTTCACGTAATACCTCCGCAATCCGATTTGGCGACATTTTACATTCTAATGCAATAAGAAAATACGGCGCATTATGACCATACCTTGACAGATCGCTATGCGAAGCTCTCACCATCGTCCCATGACCAGGTTGGGCCTTCAATCGCTTAAAATTTCCTGACGCAGCCACAGCAGAGGCTAAATTTTCTGCCGTTAACACACTTTTTACTTCACCTGCCGCGCGGACTCCTTCGATAAAAAACAATCCAGGTTGCTCTAGGGGGAAAATTAGTGGATGATCATCACTAATTATGACTACATCAGTCTGATTAGATCTATGCCCTTCGTTATCAACTACCTCACCATGCCCAACGCTCA
This sequence comes from Phycisphaeraceae bacterium, assembly GCA_020639155.1. NCBI lineage: Bacteria > Pseudomonadati > Planctomycetota > Phycisphaerae > Phycisphaerales > Phycisphaeraceae > Phycisphaeraceae bacterium. The sequence goes on along the minus strand of JACKHF010000001.1, from coordinate 2,146,205 downwards.
TGCTTCTTGGTAAATATGTAGCTAAAAATTTTCGGACTGCCGCCTCAACTGAAAATCCCTTGTCACCTGGGTGCGTAAAGGCTGCTCTGGCTATTTTGAGTTGATGTGCCATTTCTGCTTCTGCTGCAGAAACGAGATCTTGCAAAGGGGATACATGTTCTTCACTCATTACGAAATGATTTTACACCCCTTTAGCAGCCATCTCCTACTCACAGTCGCCTATCAGTTCCGCTCACATCGAATACACAACTATTCCCCCATGCCCCACCGTCCCCCATCCAGCAACCGGCGTCACCGCATCACTCAATATGGACTGGCGCCGTTTGTGTGTCTGGCGTGTCAGTATTCGTTCAAGCGACCGAGCCTGCATCTCGGTGCACGCCGGCCGTGCCCGCGCTGCTGCGCGCCCGCGATCGAGCTGCCAGATCCCGTGTGATGCGTCTTTTCCCGGTTTTCAACGCCCAGGGATTGCAATCCCTGGGCTTGCTGCGTTCGTATCGGGTCGCATCCACACACTCGCGCCGCGAGACGCGTGATCCGCGATGTATTTCTGCGCGTTCTCAAAGTGCGCCTTGTTTGTGATGGGCAGGCATCGAAACCGAACCGCCCACACGCCACCCGGGCTGACGAGGTTCGCTCGCGAGAGCGCTCTTGCACTCTCCTTTTTCGCGATACCAATCCAGCGTCGTGGATTGTGATCCGGAACCCGTGCGAGCACATGGAAGTGATGGTCATCGACGCACAACACCGCGACCTCGATTGTGTGATGGTGCAATGCCTCAACCATCCGCGCACACGCAACATCCTGCGCAGCTTGTGTGAGGACAACCGGCTCACGTTTCATGATCTGCTTTGAGTACGCACGCTCCTTTGCGTACTTCTCGACCGGGGGCGGGTTGTGATAATCTCCCTCGACATGCTCGCGATGACGACGGGAGCGCCAACCTCGCTCGTCACCACGCACCCACGTCCCGAACGTGTTTCCGTTGCAGTGGTACCAGTCGTTCCAGGGAGGTGTCACAGCAGGACTGTAGACAGAACCATACCGACCCAGGGATTGCAATCCCTGGGCGTTGATCGTCACTGTTCGCGCAGAAGTTGCGTGTTACATTCCCGATCCGGACGTGGTGCTGGCGCCCGCTCTCATGTCTGATATCGATTGGACCGGTCCTCGTGGTGAGAGTTTCTCGCGCACGAGCCGGTTCTGCGTTCGTGCTCATGTCTCGTTCTGCATCATCCACATTCCCGAAGTCACTCAATGAAGCGAGGGACTGGATCGAGAAGTACAAGGATCAGGCGATCCATCCGGCTGATCTTGGGTGATGCGCATTTGCACACACGGAACTTGTTTCCGCACGTCTGCGAATACACTCGTGTCGTGGATGGGACACAGACAACCGGGCAAGAGTGCGAACAGAGTGCGCGGACATCGTGCTGGCGATGCGGGTACTCATTCGCTGGACTGACATCTGACGTGTGCCCCGAGTGCGGGCTGGCGACAGACACGCCCCAACCATCTGAGATCGACGACATATTCGCGAAGCTGCCGTGGGAGAGCATTGGGTCACTCTTATGCGCGGCGTTTCTGTTTCTGCTGCTGCCACATCTCGGCGGCAACGCAGCCCGCGCTCCTGACTATGCATCGACTGTCAAAGCGTGGATGTGGGTCATCGTGCCGATCGCGCTGGGCATGGGATTCGCGCTGGGCGGCTGGCGCCACGGCGGCATCTTCGGCAGGTCTATCGCACTCGCAAGCGGAGGGACCATCCTCTTCATCGCAAGCGTGGTTGTCATGATGTGGTCCGGCGGGAAACTCTGAGTTTCTGCGATCAACGCACAGGGATTGCAATCCCCGGGTGTTGAAACTCTTTGTCTTCACATTTCGCGCAGAAGTTGCGTGATCTGCGCCCGATTCGGACGTGGCGCTGACGCCCGCTCTCATGTCTGATATCGATTGGACCGATCCTCGTGGTGAGAGTTTCTCGCGCACGGGCCGGTTCTGCGTTCGTGCTCATGTCTCGTTCTGCATCATCCACATACACGGAGACACGCCATGAGGCACCACCTGTCCTTCGCTGTTGCAGCACTTGTGGCAACGGGCGCTCTGGGTGACCCGATCACGTTCACGCACTCGGGCACGGCTGCTGGCACGCTCGACAACGTGGCGTTTCCAGAGAGCGCGTTCACGATCACAGCAACGGGGCAAACCAATCGTCGCATTGATCTGCCATTCAACGCTGGATGGTTCGTCCATCACGACTGGGCGCAGATCGAGATCGACGGTCTTGGCACGTACACGTTCACAACCCCCACGCGCACGTTCGTGAACAATGATCTCGCGATTGTCGGGTTCTCGCGCGCGGGGCCGCTCCCCTTCGATCTCTTCAACGGTCCGGGCAACAACGTGCTTGCATCGTGGGAGATGCTGACATCGATTGAGTTGCTGACCGGCACCGGACACACGCTGCAGTGGAGTCTTCTCGGCGCTCCGAACATCGTCACAAGCGCGGGCATACTCAGGTTAACCGATAGTGCGTCGGTCGCAACATTCGGCGCAACAGTGATTCCATCGCCATCAACATGTGCGATGCTTGCGACAGGTTCGATCGTGCTGTGCCGGCGCCGTCGCAAGGTTCATTCCAGCTGACACTGCTGAGCAGGGTGTCTGATATACGAGTCAGTACGAGAAAGAAAGCCCGGGGATTGCGGTCCCCGGGCTTGTGCATTTGACGCGGTGTTGTTTGAATGCTTAGTTTGCGTGGAATTCGGGGTGCATGTCGAGCGCCTTTGCGACAAACGCCCACTCGTCAGCAACCTCCTCAATCACTTTAGAGATCGGCTTGCCCGAACCATGCCCCGCGTCTGTTTCAACACGGATCAGGATCGGATTTGCGCACTCCTGCGCGTGCTGCAGCGCCGAAGTGAACTTGAACGAGTGCCACGGGACGACGCGATCATCGCGATCGGCTGTTGTCACCAGTGTCGGCGGATAGCATGTGCCCTCCCGCACGTTGTGCAGCGGGGAGTATGCGTAGAGCGCGTGGAACTCGTCCTCGTTCTCGCTCAGACCGTAATCTGTTGACCACGCACGCGCGATTGTCGGCGTGTGGTACCGGAGCATGTCGAGCACGCCAACCGCGGGCAGGCAGCAACCGAAGAGATCTGGACGCTGTGTCATGCACGCGCCCACAAGCAGCCCACCGTTGGAACCGCCCTGGATCGCGAGCTTGTCCGGGCGTGTGTATCCGTTGGCGATCAGCCATTCGGCAGCCGAGATGAAGTCGTCGAACACGTTTTGCTTGTTCAGCTTGGTGCCAGCCTCGTGCCACGATTCGCCGTACTCGCCGCCGCCACGCAGGTTCGGGACCGCGTAGACACCCCCCATCTCAAGCCAGAGGACGCGGGATGTGCTGAACCCGGGTGTCAGCGAAACATTGAACCCGCCATACCCGTACAGCAGTGTCGGGTTTGCGCCGTTGAGCACGATGTCCTTGCGATGCACGAGGAACATCGGCACCCGAGTGCCGTCCTTGCTTGAGTAGAACACCTGATTGACCACATACTTGTCGAGATCAACATCAATCTCCGGCTTGCGGAAGAGCGAGACTTCGCCGGTCTGCACGTTATAGGTGTAAGCCGTGCGCGGACTGGTGTAACTGGAGAACTCAAACGATGTCTCCGGATCATTGTCGCGACCCCCGAATCCACTGGCTGTACCGATGCCGGGCAGCGCCACGTCGCGAACAAAGCTGCCGTCCTTCTCAAACACCCTGACAACAGACTTGGCATCCTTCAGGTAGCGGACGATCAGTCGGCCACCAACAAACGCTGCGCTGTCGATCGCTTCAGCACCTTCAGGGACAACATCGCGCCACAGCGATGGGTCCGTGCCAGCATTGGACTGGTTGACATCGATCGCAACAACACGCCAGTTTGGCGCATCCTTTGTCGTCAGGAAGAAGAAGGTCGAGCCATCGTTATCAAGGAAGTCATACTGCGCATCCCACTCGTCAAACAAGCGCACAACAGACGCGCGGTCATCGGTCAGCGACTTGTAATGGATGGCGTTTGCGTTGAATCCCTCGTGTACCTGGATAATGAGATAATCACCGTCCTCCGTCACACCTGCGTACGGTCCACGACGGGGGTGTGACGGGAGTTCATAGATCATCCTGTCGTTGCTCTGCGGCGTGCCAAGTGTGTGGTAGTAGACCTTCAGGTTCTCGTTTGTGCTGGAGAGATCAGTCCCGCCCTCGGACGGATACCGGCTGTAGTAGAACCCGGCATTGTCCTTCGACCAGCTCACACCGGAAAACTTGATGAACTCGAGTACGTCGCTGGTATCCTCGCCCGACTCGATATCGTGCACGTACCACGTGCGCCAGTCGGAGCCGCCGATCTGCTTCGAATACGCAATGTATCTGCCATCATCACTGACCTCGGTTCCGCCGAGCGCAACCGTGCCATCATCGCTAAATGTGTTTGGATCAATGAGCAGCCGCGCGTCGCCATCAAGCGAATCCATCACGAACAACTGGTTCTGGTTCATCAGCCCGGAGTTGTACGAGTAGAAGTACCGCCCGCCAGACTTGCCTGGCGCTGAGTACCGCTCGTAGTTGATCAGCTTCTCGTACTGATCACGGATCTCTTCTCGGTACGGCAGGCTTGCAAGATATGGGAGCGAGATCGAGTTCTGATCTGCGATCCAGTTGTCGACATCCACGGATTCGAGGTCCTCCATCCACTGATACGGCGAGGGCACCTCCACACCGAAGTACACATTGTTCGTTGTAGCCCGGTATGTGGGTGGATATTGCACCGCATCCATCCGGCCCATCACACCTGTGTCATTGATGGCGGTTCCATCGTGCGATGAAATCACACACCCTGCGAATGTACTCAGCAGCGCACCCAACGATGCGCATATCGACACTCGGCACATGCTGCCCTGTTTGCTCGCCAATACTGCGTGCATTGAACACCTCCTGTTGTCTGTTCTATCTCGATCGGGCGTGCGTTTGTTCCCGTTGGCACGCGAGACGGCTCAATGACAACCAGCTTCCAGTTGCCATCGGCGAATGAAGTTGTCTGCCCCGAACGAATGGCGAGGGGGGGACTCGAACCCCCGACCTCCGGGTTATGAATCCAGCGCTCTAAACCAGCTGAGCTACCTCGCCGCAAAGAAGGAATCTGAAACCTGAGTTGCGATCGTATTCACAATCGCAGCATTTGCAACGGAGAGAGTGGGATTCGAACCCACGGTGACGCAAGCGCCACACCGGTTTTCGAGACCGGCCCATTCAACCGCTCTGGCATCTCTCCAACAGATTCACTGACTGCAATGCTCCATGACATTGCATGCCTGTCCCCACCAGATGATTCGGACAAAGAGCCACAGAACCGGCTCCAATGGGCCGCAATCCTAAGCACCCAGTTTCAGATCGGCGACATCGGTGTTTGAATCAGTTGGGCTGTCCAGCACAGATCTCAGCAACTCGTGCGAGAATTTCATCAGGTTCCGCCATCCGCCCCTCGCCATCGGTCCTGCATGCCTGCCAGCCGGAGTCAGGACCGACAAACACAAATCCGTCGGCCTTGAGTGTCTCCACGTTCCGCTTCGTGGATGCCTGCCCCCACATCGCGGCGTTCATCGCTGGCGCGAGCAGGATGGGTGTCCGTTTCAGATCAACCGCTGAAAGGACAAGACACACTGGATCGCTCGCATGTCCATGCGCGAGTCGTGCAAGACAGTCCATTGTGCAAGGTGCCACAATCGCGACATCAACTGAGCGAGCCAGCGACACATGCTGCGGATCGAGCCTGCCATCATCACGAACGCTCACATGCTCAAACACATCAGTTATGACTGGCTTTGCAGACAGCGCCTGAAATGTGAGAGGACCAACGAACCGCTGAGCAGCATCGGTCATCGCAACCGTCACGTCAGCACCTGCTTGTGCGAGTCTGCTCACAACATGGCAGATCTTGTACGCACTGATACCGCCGCACACACCAACAAATACGTGTTTGTGCATGCAGGATGACAGATCAACAGCCGGGCTGGCTTCTGATCCGGAAGTGTCGTTGTGCCGATGTGCCATCATTGCTGCCACTGCCGGTTGGATGCAGCGCGTGTGATGATGTGACGCGTCAGAGCAGCGCTACCGTGTCCGACAACTCGAGTTCGTCGGCACTGTCATCGCCGGTGGCGTACTCGATGTCGATCAAACCCTGCTCGATCTCGTCAACAACAATTTGCAGGTCGGATCGACCGTTGCGCTCGACCATGGGGCGTGCGCCGTCAAGAAGTTCCTCAAGCCGGCGCTGGATCAGCGCGCAGAGCTTGAATCGACCACCGACCTTGTCGACAACTTCGTTGCTCTTGAGAGCTTCGATCATTGCGTTGATACCTCACTGTACGTTGGTGCTCGCACAAACCGACCCGTGGTCCAGCGAGCATCTGAGCCTTGACTATAGTCCACGCAAACGCGCGTGTCCTGCCGAAATCCGTCACACACCCCACTTCGACCCAGAATGACAAACACCGAACCCAGAAAGTTGTTCCAGGTCGGAGACAGAGTCCGCCATCAGTCAATGCCCGAATGGGGTACGGGGACGGTGGCAAAGGCCGAGCGTGTGACAGTTCAAGAGAAAGCCTGCCAGCGTCTCCAAATCCGGTTTGATAGAGGTGGGTTGAAAACCGTGGCGACCGCCATCGCGCCCATAGTCTCAGCCGACGACCCGGACACAACACTCCAACCAAGAGCCATGGAGGGAGACGGTTCTAAGGTTGCCCTCCCTGCCTGGCTTGAAAACGCTACAGAGGACGATGTCCGGGCCCGATTCGGGCGATTGCCGGAGAAGATTACGGACCGGCGAGTGCCAGTTGCCGAGCGATTCCAGGCTTGCCTCGGGTTGTTCCGCTGGACCACCGAACCAAGGTCACTTGTTGACTGGGCAGCTGTCCAGACCGGCCTTCCTGAGCCTCTGGCAGTATTCACTCGTGGACAGCTCGAAAACTACTTCGAGAAGTACCGTCTCAACCGGGATTCGGCACTGCGGCAGATCGTGGAGATCGGAAAACGCGAATGCCATCCTGAGATGGTGAAAATCCTTGCAGCAGTTGACCGTCAGACCCAGTTGGCTGTACAACGGGCACTCAAAGCCACGTCCAAATAACTTGTCTTGCCTCCCTTTCTGCGTGGTTTTCCTTATTAGAGCTGCGCAGGCTCTGTCACATGGTCCGGTTGGATGGGCATCGGCTTCACAGAATGTGAACGAATCAAACCCAAACGCTGGCACTTTTGTGAGGCTGGGGTAGGTTCATCGTGTCTGGCGTGTGCCGCGAGTCCCACGCCCATCCGCTGGACGTATCCATCGAAAGAGATGACAGGAGAGAGAAATGACAGAGAATGAGTTCCAGGCACGTCTCGAAGAGCTTGTCGGCAAGATCGACACCCTCGACCCAAAGGATCAGGATCGACTCCGCAAACTCGCGGAAGAGACCAAGGCCCGCCACAATCGGATGAAAAAATCCGTTGCTGAACTCCAGGAATCACTCGACTACCTCCGCGTCAGCGTGAAATACCTTGTCTTCGATCTGGAAGCAACCCGCCGCGAAAACCAGTACCTTCGCAAGCTGATTGATACCACGGAAGAGAACTGAAGACGTTTCTCCCGCCTCATCGCCCGAATCCCTCGGCACGTGCAGGCATATCTATCGCAGCAAAGCACCCACAAGCGTCCGATCAACCATCGGACGCTCGTGTTTTTAGAGGACACTGGATCCGTCTCAAGAGGTAGCCGATCCACATGCACGGGTGTATCGTTTGCTCCTCACGCGGGCATCCGCGTGTTTCCGTTTTCAGCCGGTCCTGCGATCCGGCTGACCACCATTGGAGAGGTGGCTGAGTGGTTGAAGGCGCACGGCTGGAATCCGTGTTTACGAGGTAACTTGTAACGTGGGTTCGAATCCCACCCTCTCCGTTGAAAAACGCCCCAGCATCTCTGGGGCGTTTTTTGTATATTGCGTGCCAGCGTTTGTGACAGTTGGTTTACTTTGGATCCAATGATCCGAATGTGGTCGTTGAGCCGTCCTTGAAAGTCACAACTGCTTTGACAGTTGGCATCTCCGGATCTGTCACCACGCGGGCTTCATACCCGCGGCGGAACTCGCCCCATCGATCAGACACACTGAACTGGCGCGTGCTCTCGCCTTCACGCCATGTGTACGTCACGTGATCGATACGAATCATGTCCTTTTCAGGGCCATCAATGTACGCCACCCATTCGTTCGGCGACTTGCTTCCTGACGTTGCAGTTGGCCTGTCCTTGCGCATGACAAGGGATTCTGTCACATGTGACTTCCAGTCATCCTCGCCTTGCTTCGGACCAATCAGGACAACGCTGTTCTCAACCGCATCGCCGTCCCGTGTCGGATACGGCTGGACTTTCAGATTGCCGGGCTGTGTTCTGATTCGAACAGAGCCAGGCGGCCATGCATGCACATTATCGAAGAAGTAGTATCCAAACCCACCCTTCCAGTATGTGCGTTGCGCAAGATATGGCCACCAATCAGCGGTTGGAGTCAGTGTTGCTTCCCATTGTCCATCGCCCCAGTACCGTTGCTCTACGTCCACAGTGAGCGTGGTTTTCTCGTTCGGAAGCTTGACAATGTAATCGTACGAGTTGCCCGATGCAAAGGTCACAGTAATCTTGATGTCATGTGGTGTTGCGTCCGGCGCAGTGTACGTGAAGTGCATTGGGTCCGGAACCGCACCCTCACTGTATGAATAGTCTTTGTCCTGATCTTCCCCGGGCGCATCCATTACGATGTGACGAACTGCTTTCCGTGAGTTCTCCCAGCCATCAACGATAATCATGTACCTGCGTGTATCTCCAGTTGCAAGCTGGCGGAATGCATCAATCCGAACTGGAGAGTCACTGCGTGGAGCATTGGTATGTGCAACATTACTGATTGTCTGCGTTGTGCCGTTTTCAAACGTCACTTCTGCTGTCACAAGCTGTGGTTCTTTCAGATAGAAGTGCGTCCATGTGCCCGGGTCACGCTCAAATGCCTGCGTCTTCGCGCCGCTGACAAGAGAGGTAAACAAGTACTCCACCTTTGTCGGCTTTGATGGCATTCTCGCATAGTCCTGCTGCAACTCCAGCCTGACATCCCACTGCGGCTCCTTCTTGTCGTCATACGCATAGAACTTTTCTCGCACGGACAATCGCATTGCAGGTCTGCGATCACCAACAGACATCGCAGAAACAGGAACTGTGATGTACTCCTGAAATCCGAGGTAGTCGTGGAGCACCGCTGTCAACTCGAAAGGCTTGTCGAACGAGCTGTTGAACTGAAATGCTTCCGGCCACATCACCCAGTTCACAGGATGGACTGTTTTTTCCCGACGCTCTCCAACTGTGTGGTACCAGTCAACGGAATGAATCTGGCGGGAGCGGTAATACGGGCCTTCAAGCGAGATGGTGTACTCGTACAGGAGATGGGGGTCCTGTAGAATCTTCAGCTTGTCACGTTTTTCAACGGCTAGTTTGAACCCCAATACATCGTTCACAGCCGACGTGCGTGTATGCTGTTTCTTGAGTTCCAGTTCGGCACCATCCGTAAAAACAACTGTGGCTGCAAGATCAACGAATGATTCACTCCACGTCGTCGAACGCACAAACCGCCCGGTTCCATCCGCAGGCACGACAACAGGCGACCACTCGGGATGGTTCAGTTCCCGATACCGGACTTCCTTGATGCCGTCAACTGTCTCGCGATCACCGATGATCTCGTACCGGATCGCGTAGCTCGCACCGCCGTTGTTCCCTTGATACCAATCGGTGACAGCAAGCTCCATGCGCAACGGGTTGCTGTACTTTGTGTCATCTGCCAATGTCACCCACTCGTTGAATGTCTGTGTGGTTCCGTTCTCGAACTCGACTGTTGCGTGCAGACGAAAATCTCTGTGGGTTTCGAGAAAGACTTGATAGTTGTCAAAGGTCTGGTATCCAAGCAACGCATCGGGTGCGATGTGCGCATCAACCTCGTACAGCACTCGTTTCACATCAAACTGACGCTGCTTGGGATAGTCGAGCGACAGTCGCACCGCGTAGAGCGGCTCACCAGACGTATGCACTCCTGCAAGATGTTTCTCGACATCGATATGGAAGAAGTCCTCAATCGGATCCTTGAACTTGCCGGGATGACCCTTCACCACCTTGATGCCGCCATCGTTATAGTGAATCTCAGCCGACACCTCGTTTGGCACATTGGCAAATCCAAACGCGTGTTCTTCAGCCGGTGGGCCATTAAACCCGTCATTCACCTGCACCGGATCGCGCCAGTTCATGTTGCCAACGTTCCAGACGACCTTCACAATGTCCATGCGCTGCTCAAGCGGATAGTCGAGCTTCGCTTCCCATTCCCACGTTGCCTTGTTGTTGACAAGATTTCCAAAGTAGTCGTCATGGAAGTAGATCGTCGCATCACGAAAATCCGCCTTCGGATTCGGGCCGACAAGTTCGCCTGAGATCTTCCTGCGAGTGCCGTCCTTCATGTGCAGGGTGGCATCGATCTTCAGTGGATTCAGGACTGTTCCCGCAATGATTGCAAATCGCATCTCAGATATGTCTGACGTGTAGGACTCTGCTTTGTTGAACTCGTTGGTCCACGCCCACTCGACTTTCTCAATATCAGTCAGCGCTTCACGCTGTCCCTGCACCTGCGCAGTAAAGATGTAGACATACTTCTCAAGATCGGGGTCGTATCTGACAATGTCGGAGTGGCCTTTCACATGAAGCGTTTTGAGATCCTTCGGCGCGGGCTTTGGCACTCCATCGGTACCGATTGTCACAGGCTCTTCAACATCGAGAAGCGTACAAGCCCAGTTGCAGAACACCATGCCGTCTGCTTCGATACGAATGTCGTCGAACAACTCATACGCGACCCATGCATAGCCGTGCCAGGCCCAGTCAGTACCCCATGAGTTCTGAACAAGAAAACACCCGCGCTGGTCGTCGTACCCGACGATGACCATAGCGTGCTTGCCGTGCGGCTGCCCTGGTTTTCTGTTTTTGCTGTCCGCAGTGAACAGTGTTGGCGTGTACTCTTCAAATCGCCCCGACAGAAATGCCGGCCCCACATGGGCGCCGAACACAACAACCTCGCGCCGCTGCAGCGCACGCCGAATGCCTATACGGCTGTCAACCAGCATGGCGTCATAGACCGGAAAGGCCTTGGCCTCTGCCTTCGCCCTTTCAGACGGCTGAGATGAATAATCCCCCGGTCTGTACGGCTCTGTCGCGAGTGTCGCAGCACCTTTGTCAGCCATCAGAATTGTTGCCTGGATGAAGTTCGAGCCCTCATCAACACCTTTGTTGATCTGGTTGTACACAAATCGGGGAGAGAAGATGCGAGAGGGTGCATCCGGTTTCCAGTTCTGATCACGAGCTTCGGCATACGTCTTTGCGCCGTATGCCATCGCCCACGCTGTGCAGTCATTCATTAACTGCTCACCGACCGGTGGCATCCAGCGACGAAGATCAACCGAGGGCTGCTCGATCAACTCAATCTCTGAAGGTACAAACTTCGTCAGCGTGTCCAGTTCCTCACGTGTCGGGTCGATGCTGCCCGTCTGTGAGAAGGTCGAACTCGTACAAAGCGCGAGTGTGACAAGAGCAATCCATGCAGTCTTCATCTTCTTTATCATTACTGTACCGAATCGTCATTTCGGACCATGCGTCCGCAGCAAAGACAATGAGCACGCTGCCAAAGCTCCATGTTGTTCTCATAAACACGTGCCGGATTGGATTTCCGGACCAGAAACAACGCAGCCATCACAGGGCAACCCTGATCGCTCACCAATGTGGATGCGAGGGTACTCATGGTTCGGCATGATGATTCGAGTTGCGTGTACAGTTACATGGCTGTTGCATCATGATTCGTGCTGCACAACACCTGCACGTGCGCGACTCACCCAAGCGCATATCCCCCGTCGTCGCGAAGCACAGACTCAGTAAGGATCTCAACTTCGAGCTTTCATATTGGGTCAAGACGCCGCTCCATACTGGAGCAACTCACCATGATTCGATCAACCCAAGCAGGTTGCTCATCGTCGTTGTCTGCTACCATCAGCACAATGCCAGCATCCGAACGATCACGCACACTCCGCCCCACTCCTGATGGCCACGCGCAGGTTCGTCGGGCGCACTCATCGGAGCTGACCGAGGATTATGTTGAAGCAATCCACGACATTATCGAATCGAGGACGGTGTGCAAACTCGTCGATCTTGCGAGGCATTTCGGTGTGAGCCACGTCACCGTCAACAAGGCGATAGGGAGGCTCGTGCGTGATGGCTTGGTCCGGACTATGCCGTACAAACCGGTGGAGTTGACACCGAAGGGCCAAAAGATGGCCCAGCACGCACGGGAACGCCACGAAACAGTCGTCAGATTCCTGCTGGCGCTCGGTGTTGACACAAAGACCGCCCAGATTGATGCAGAAGGGATCGAGCACCACGTGAGCCCGAAAACGCTTCGAGCCATGGAACGTTTCGTCAAAGCTGCTGACAAATAGCCGTTTCCAGTCTTTACCCGCACTTTCGCTTAGCTCTGGTGTGCCTTGACTCGATACCAACTCAAGTGTAGCCTTGGCTACATTTTTGAAGGCACAATCGCCCAAGGACAAGCATCATGTCAGCACGACTAGCCACCGTTCTCGCCACAATTCTGTGTGCCCTGTGCTCGCTTTGTGCTTTGATGAGTATTGCTGCATGCACGAAGCGCCCGAGCAGCCCAATCACCACGTCCAGCAACGCCATTCGCATTGTTTGTACAACTGGTATGGTTGCCGACATTGTCCAGAACATCGCAGGCGAGCACGCGACCGTGCATGCACTGATGGGAGCTGGTGTCGATCCGCATCTGTACAAGCCAACACGTGCCGACATCCAGCAGATTATGGATGCCGACATTGTCTTTACGAACGGGTTGCTGCTCGAAGGAAAGATGGCGGAGACATTCCAGAATGCGTCAAACGCAGGAAAAGCAGTTGTTGCGCTCGGTGAAACTCTGCCACATGCGGAACTGCGATCGCCCGCAGAGTTTGAGGGACATCCCGATCCACATGTGTGGATGTCACCGAGGCTATGGAGTGCAGTTGTTGAAGCTGCGCGTAACAGTCTGAAGCAACACGACCCAGCGCATGCTGATGAGTACGACGCGAACACCGCAGTCTATCTTGCTTCGATCGATGAACTGCATACATACGCAGCACAGGCTGTGCTCACCATCCCGGAATCACAGCGAGTACTTGTAACAGCACACGACGCGTTCGGATACTTTGGGCGGGAGTACAACATCGACGTTGTTGGAATCCAGGGAATCAGCACAGAATCCGAGGCTGGCGTTCGCGACATTGAACGCCTTGTATCGCTACTGGTCGAAAAGAAGGTTCCTGCTGTGTTCGTCGAGTCCACAGTCTCCGATCGCAATATCCGCGCGCTGATCGACGGTGCGAAGGCACAGGGACAAACCGTCTCCATTGGTGGAACGTTGTTCAGCGATGCCATGGGCACATCGGGCACGTACGAGGGGACCTACATCGGCATGATCGATCACAACGTGACGACGATCGTGCACGCACTCGGCGGGAATGTCCCCGAACACGGTCTGCACGGCACACTCTCGGAGAATGCCCGGTGAAAACAGAGATGCCACACGCGGGCCACGAAACAGAACACGCACCGACTGATGCGCCTGTCCACAGCATGCTTGCTGATCGGCCGGAACACTCAGCCAGCAGCCCGCTCTCTATCCACGCGATGACAGTCGCATACAACCGCAAACCGGTGCTGTGGGATGTCGATCTCGATATCCCTGCTGGAACACTCTCAGCAATTGTGGGACCGAACGGCGCAGGAAAGAGCACACTCATCAAAGCGTGCCTCGGGCTTGTCCCGCGTGCTGCTGGTCGCGTCGAGTTCTGGGGGCAGTCATACGACACCGCACGTCATCGCATCGGATACGTCCCCCAGCGGGAGAGCGTTGACTGGGACTTTCCGGTATCGGCGCTCGATGTTGTGTGCATGGGAATGTACGGGAAGATCGGCTGGTTCCGGCGTGTCAGAAAGTCACACAAGGAGCACGGGCAACGGTGTCTCGATCGGGTCGGCATGGGAGCCTTTGCAAAGCGTCAGATCAGCCAGCTTTCCGGCGGACAACAACAGCGTGTGTTTCTCGCCCGCGCCCTGGCGCAAGAGTCCGATCTCTACTTCATGGACGAACCCTTCGCTGGCGTTGATGCTGCAACCGAACGTGCCATCATCGAAGTGTTGCGCGAGATCCGCTCCTCTGGCCGCACAGTGCTTTGTGTCCACCACGATCTCCAGACTGTGCCAACATACTTCGACATCGCTGTGCTTATGAACATGCGTGTCGTTGCTGCAGGGCCAGTTGACGAGGTGTTTACCGAAGAGAATCTCCGCAAGACATATGGCGGCAGGCTGACGCTGCTCGCTGAAGCGAGCGAAGCCGTTGCACGACTCGGTGGCGCACGATGATCTGGAACGCACTGACATTCCAGGCAGGCTTCAACACAACTGTTGTTGTGCTTGCAGCAATGCTGATTGGTCTCGCTGCGGGGTTGATTGGTTCGCTCGCTTTGCTGCGCAAGCGTGCCCTCATGGCGGACGCACTCAGCCATGCGTCTCTGCCGGGGGTTGCTGGTGCGTTCATTCTCATGAACCTGCTCGGGTTTTCTGGAAAGAATCTGTCCGTGCTCCTTGTCGGTGCTGCGATCACGGGTGTTCTTGCGATCCTGAGTGTGCAGGGGCTCGTTCGGAAGACCCGCCTTCGCGAGGACGCTGCGATCGGCATTGTGCTGAGCGTCTCGTTCGGTGTTGGCATTGTGCTTCTCAGCATCATCCAGTCCATGCCACAGGGCACACAGGGTGGACTCGGCACATTTATCTATGGGCAAACCGCTGCGATGCGAACACGCGATGCCATCTTCATGGGATGCATCGCATTCGTTGCGATTGTTGCAACACTGCTGCTGCTCAAGGAGTTTGCAGTTGTCTGCTTCAACGATGAGTTTGCCAAAGTAACGGGCTGGCCTGTCACGATCATCGATGTTGCGATGATGGCTCTTGTCGTGCTGGTGACTGTTGCTGGGTTGCAGGCCGTTGGCTTGCTTCTCATCGTTGCGCTGCTCATCATCCCCCCCACCGCTGCACGATTCTGGACAAACAGGCTCTCACGATTTGTCGCTGTATCGGGCATCTTCGGTGCAATGAGCGGATATCTCGGCGCGGTCACAAGCGCATCCGCAGCCGGATTGCCAGCTGGCGCGGTCATCGTGCTCACCTCGGGCGTCATCTTTACGATCAGCCTTCTCTTAGCACCAAAGCGCGGCATGATTGCGGGTATTGTGCAGCATCAATCACTCCGCATCAAGCTCAGCATTGACCATCTTGTAGAAGCGCTGCTTGAGCTTCAGACAAACGCACACTCTTCAAAGCTGTCATCCATATCCGACATTGCTCACCACCTTGGCTGGACGCACGGGAAGGCATGGCGGGTTGCCCTCTGCGCAAGGATCGCTTCGCTGATCAAATCCACCGGCAACACACACGCTCTGACGGAAAAAGGACATCGGCATGCCCTGCGCATTGCACGCAACCACAGGCTGTGGGAGCAGTATCTGATCTCGTACGCAGATATCGCACCATCGCACGTCGACTGGTCAGTCGATCAGGTTGAGCACGTGCTTTCGGAAGAGCTCGTGCAACGACTGGAAGGTGCGCTCGCACAGCGAGGGATCATCGTGCCTTCACTCGCGAGCATCGGAGCAGGCACATCATGATGCCCGACCTGATCCATCGCTTTGTCGTGACCGATCTCGTGCCAATGCTGACAGCCTTGTTCGTTGCGATCACGTGCGCTCTGCTCGGCAGTTTTCTTGTCCTGCGCAGGCAGAGCATGATGGGAGACGCGATCTCCCACTCTGTTTTGCCGGGTCTTGCTGCGTCCTTCCTGCTTCTGGGAACGCGAAGCTCAACAGCAATGCTTGTTGGTGCAGCAATCGCCGGTGTTGGCACGGTGCTCCTGATCGAGATCGTCAAGCGGTTTGGAAAAGTCGAGCCCGGCGCAGCGATGGGTGTTGTCTTCTCTGTACTCTTCGCGCTCGGTGTCGTGCTGATCGAGGTTGGTGCGCGGGATGTTGACCTCGACCCGGACTGCGTGCTGCACGGCGTGCTGGAAGGGCTCGCATGGTGGGGCGCACCAAAGGAATGGAGCGGGTATTTCTCCATCACAACATATACCAGCGCAACAACAGGCATTCCGAGGCAACTCCCGACTGCACTAGTCGTGATGGTACTTATTTCAGGTGTTATCGTGCTCGCATTCAAGGAGCTGCGCATCGCGAGCTTTGATCCTGGACTCGCCAGCAGCTTGGAATTTCGTGCTGGCGCGATCAACGCTGTGCTCATGATTCTCGTCGCGATCGCAACCGTTGCTTCCTTCGAAGCTGTCGGATCCATACTTGTCATTGCCCTGCTTATCTGCCCCGCAGCAAGCGCACGAATACTGACAGATCGGTTGCACGTCCACGTGATATTGAGCGTGCTGATCGCTGCAATAACGTCTGTTGCTGGATACGCGTTTGCCTCGTGGATTGCGCCACACATCGGCTTTCCCAACGGCATCAGCACCGCGGGCACGATCGCGGTGACATCGGGTGTTGCGCTTGGACTCGCGGTTGTGTTCTCACCAACGCACGGACTGGTTGGACAGATGCGTGCTCAGCGTGCGGTGCAGGAGCGTGTGCTTGTTGAGAATCTCATCGGGACGCTCTATCGCATTGCAGAATCGAGTGCGGCAACATCCGAAGTGCCGCGCACGTCGTCAGAGTTGCAGTCGTTCTCTGACCGTGTTTACAAGCACGCCAGCGCACAGCACCTTGTCACACTGACACAGGCAACCGTCTCGCTGACGGATGCAGGTCGAAAGCAAGCTGCAGAACTGGTACGCAGGCACAGGCTCTGGGAAACGTATCTCGTGGAAGAGGCCGGACTCCGTCCGGATCATGTCCATGAAACAGCCGAACAACTTGAGCACGCCCGCCGCAGACGAGGCACCACTATCGAACCCGAGATCAAGCGGGAGACCGATCCGCACGGTAAACCGATCCCATCAGCCGACCGATAGCCTGCGAGAACGCACGCATTGTGCAAATCGTGTACTATGTGTGACACACCTGCACGATCACACAAGGAACGCGTCTATGAAGATATTCACAGCACTTGCCAGTGTGTTGTTGCTCGGTGCCAGCACATTCGGACAGGACGTTGTTATTCAGCAATGCGAAGCATTTACAAACTACGACTGGAACAATGATGGCTCGCCCGAGATTGTCATGCTCGCGCCGTTCATGCAGTCAGGCGTAACCAAAAAACATGTTCTGGTGCTTGTTGAAGATCGGCTCCTGCACGCAATGATGGGCATGGAATCGGTCAGACCATCGGTCGATCGACTGGTCAACGATCTTGCGCGAGAAGGATATCGAGCGAGTGCTATAGGTGTCACACTCGGGAAGAGTCAGCTTCATCAGGACGGCGCGTACATCCTCGCGCTCCGCGAGTTCCTACGGAGCATCGACAACGATGAGAATATCAATCTCGCGGGCGTGATCCTCGTCGGACATTTTCCCGATGCGATTATCGTGCGAACGTGCAACTGGCGCAAGAAAGGCGACATCACACTCCACAAAAAATCAGAAAACGAAGCAACATACAAGGACACACGATTTCTTCGCCGTGTCCCGGAGGATGTTGCACGCCGCGCCGACATCGTACTGTCGGATCTTGATGGCAACTGGGAAGACATTTACGTCCAGCCAAAGACAAAGCTCGAAACCGTTGTTGCGGTCTTTCCAGACGGCACCGTCCCCGCCAACGGCGGACTCTGCAAGGACATTGAGAGGGGTTCTGTCACATACGAGGACTTCTTCCATGTCTCCGATGGCAAGATTGAGTTCTCTGAGCAGTACGACGCGGAAGGCAATCCTGCTGGTACAGCAGTGCACCTGTTCGATACGACAGGCGACCACGAGGTTGCTCGCATTGATAGGCTGCTCCCCAATGTCATCGCACATCCTGACATCATGGTGTCGCGGATCGACACCTATGGGATCGCGCTGAGGCCGAAGCAGAGTATTGTCGGCATTGATGGAAACCACTTGCTCGACAGTCAGGGCAAACCCCAGGCAGTCAAGTTCGCGTCAAAGGACGACGTACCAAACTGGAACTCGAAGATCTGGGAGCGCGACGAGGTGCTCGAGCGCAAGCTTCTGATTGAGTACTTTGATCGCAACCACGCCTACCGCACGGGGCAGTCAACCATCGCGTGGAGGCCATCGTCGCTTGCGTGCGATCTTGGTTCGGGTTACAAGATCATGCAGCAGGCTGGCAGCGAGTGGGTTGATGCGGACAAACCGAACGCAGATGTTCACAAAGATCCAACGCTTGCCAACTTCATGGACTGGTCGGCATCACCCGCGGTGCTGCGCACGATCCGCGCACACAGCAACGAGTACGGCAGCGTCTTCAAGAAAACAAAGATAGCAAACATCGACGAGCGGCTCAATGGCACGCCGTGGTCATGGACGCAGAAGGGTGACACACTCGTACCATCACTCGAAGCGGCGTGCAAGGGTGGATTCCTCGACTGGTTCCTGCTCAGATCAATGTATGAGAACAACGCATTCGCACCCGAGCCTGCGTTTTACCATCACACCGGGTGCAACGGCATCTCGCCCACCAACGGTACGAAGAAACCCTACGACGATCCGTCATACAACCTGCGCCAGGGCGGAGAAGCACTCCTGTTCTTCGGCAACGGGCTTGCG
Organism: Phycisphaeraceae bacterium; assembly: GCA_020639155.1. Lineage (NCBI taxonomy): Bacteria > Pseudomonadati > Planctomycetota > Phycisphaerae > Phycisphaerales > Phycisphaeraceae > Phycisphaeraceae bacterium. The sequence goes on along the minus strand of JACKHF010000001.1, from coordinate 2,127,288 downwards.
CTTGTTGGTCGCGCAAAGGTGTTCTACGACGAACCACAGGGGTTTGCTGAAACACTTCGAGACGGCGGCACATTTGGTGCAGCATGGGCTGCATACTTTGATATCGAATCGCACGCTGCCACATGGGGCAAGGCGGGCGGTGACATCGGGCGCAAACGATCCTACTTCTGGAGTGTGCTGGGAGACTGGACGCTCAGACTGTCTACGGCCTCACCGAGCGCGCTGTCAGTTCGCTAGATCGTCCTGCACATCAGCTGCATCATCAAGTCTGCGCTGCGCCTTTGCACGCGCAAGCACTTGCTCGGACGCGATGTCGTAGCACGTTGCAAGTAGTCCAACCAGAGGAAACTTGCCTGTCTCAAACGGGCTCGGTCCAAGCCTGCGCAGGAGTGGATGCGTCGGGTCGGGCAGTTCCAGTGGAAAATCCATCAGCTCAAGATCCGGGTTCTCATCCCAGAACTCGGCAGCGCACTCGTTGATTGGTCTTGCCTGCTGATCGGACACGCCCGGCACACCGGGCTGATACACCGGGACAGTACCGGATGAGCCCGACATCGCGCGATGCTCGCGCATGCGATCGAGCAGATCGCTCGCGGGCATGCCACGCAGGCGGAACATCATGAGCTGGTCCTGCATCAGACGCTCCGCAATCAGGAACGCAACGCACATGGTGTGCCTGCACCAGTCGGTGCGCGGCTTGCCGCCCGGCATCTCGCAGGTGCACGATGGTCTGAGGTCGTCAGATGTCTGCGGATACAACGCCATTCCGGACGCAGCAAAGAGTTCGACTGCGTCTTCGGGGAGTTCGCCAGCGATAATGCGCGCAGCGTATCTCGTCTGCTCGCTCATGATCGCGATCACACGCTCCCACTGCTCTCGTGAAAACGTGTCAACCCTGATCGTGCTGGTGTAGCTGCGCTCCGCACGCCCCTGCACCATGCCGGTAATCTCGCCCGGCTCAACGATCAATCTTCGTGTTTGCCCGAGACGTGCATACTCAAGACCAAGCTCGCGTTTCTCGTCATCAACTTTCGGCTCGATAAGATCAAGGAACGATCGCGCAGCCCAGAACTCTGTGAATGTTGCGTCAGCAACCTGCAGTTTCAAGCCTGATCGCACGCGCCGCGGCTTTGCAAGCGGCGGTCTGCCCGCGGCATCGCGCGGCGGGAGATTTGTCGGCGCACGGGGAACCATCCTGCTTGGTAGCGGAAGTCCCGCGGGAACACCACGACGTGTGTTCTCGTCCGGTTTTCGTAATGGTTCGCGCGGGTCGATCGGACTCATGCTCCCACCTCAATCGCATCGTGGTTCAGCGTCAGCAGGTTCCGCAGTTGGTCTGTATCAAGCTCTGTCAGCCAGCGCTCACCCGAACCGATGATGCGCTCGGACAGCTCAGTCTTCATCTCGATCATCTCATCGATTCGTTCCTCGAGTGTGCCGCTGACAACAAACTTGTGGACATGCACCGTTTTCATCTGGCCAATGCGGTACGCACGGTCTGTCGCCTGATTCTCGACCGCGGGGTTCCACCAACGATCGTAATGGAACACGTGCGATGCAGCGGTCAGGTTCAGACCGACACCACCGGCTTTGAGACTTGCCACCAGCACCGGGTACTGCCCATCGGCAGCCTGGAACTTGCGCACAAGTTCGTCGCGCTGATGGCTCGGCACGCCGCCGTGCAGGAACAGCACATCGCGTTTGAACTTTGTCTCAATCATGCGCTGGAGTATCGATCCCATCTGCCTGAACTGTGAGAAGATGATCGCCTGCTCACCACGATCAAGCACCTCTTCGAGCATCTCCAGCAAACGCATCGATTTGCCGCTGCGCGCGGGCTCGGGTGATGTCACCGAACCTTCAGGACAATCATGCAGCACCTGCGTCGGATGGTTACAGATCTGCTTCAGACGAATGAGCGCTGCAAGCACAAGCCCGCGACGCTGGATGCCGTCGGATGTTTCGATCTGCTTGATCATGCGTGACACACATGACTCGTAGAGTTCCGCCTGCTCTGAAGTCAGCGCTGCATACTCGCGCGACTCGATCTTCTCGGGAAGGTCGGTAATAACCCCTGGATCGCTCTTCAGGCGGCGCAGGATAAACGGCTGGATGACATGGCGCAACTGCACCGATCGCGACTGATCGCGATAGCGCTCGATCGGAATCGCAAAGCGTTTGCGGAATCCCTGCGCACTCCCAAGATATCCCGGATTCAGGAAGTCCATGATGGACCAGAGCTCTGCGAGCCTGTTCTCGACAGGTGTACCTGTCAATGCAATCCGACGATCGGCTTCCAACGCGCGAACCGCCTGCGTCTGCTTGCTCGACGGATTCTTGATGAACTGCGCTTCATCAAGCACAACACGGCCCCAGTGCACAAGACCAAGTGTTTCACGATCACGATGTGACAGTGAGTACGTCGTGATGACTGCATCAGCGTTCTGCACCTGCCCAACAAAGTCCTGCATCTGCATTCGATCAGGTCCGTGATGCACAAGCACACGCAGAGTCGGGCAGAACCGCTGCGCTTCATGCACCCAGTTCCCAACAACACTGGTTGGCACGATGAGCAGTGTCGGTCGATGCTCCGGCGGCACGCCTCCATTACTCTCCGTTTCCTGGAATATCCGCTCACGCTCGAGTTGCATCAGTGCAAGCAACTGGATCGTCTTACCGAGACCCATGTCGTCAGCAAGACACGCACCAAGACCAAACTGTTCCAGAAATGCAAGCCAGCTCAAGCCGCGCAACTGGTATGGGCGGAGTGTGCCGTGAAAATCCTGCGGCTGCGCAATATCCGGCACCGGTCGCGAACCGACATCCTCACCGAGCAGCGCTTTAACCCATCCGGTCGCTTCGATACCCAGCACCGAAACATTCACGTCTTCGCTAGCCACTCCGTATCCAACACGAATGGCTTCGAGGACGCTCATTTTTCCAGCAGGTCGATCGCGCACAAACGCCATCGCAGCCTTGACATCCTCAGGTCTGATCTCGACCCATTGTCCGTTGATACGTACCAACGGTGACTTCTGGAGTGCAAGCTGCTCAAACTCAGCAATGGTGAGCGTTGCTCCGCCGATCTCAAGTTCCCAGCGATAGTCAACGAGTGAGCCAAGACCGACGCGTGGTCTTGCTGCGCCGGGCACACCAGCGCCTTCCATAATCGACTCAATCGGGTCGGTGTCAATGTGCAGCCGCGCACCAATACGAATTGTTGGAAGATCCCACCATGCGGGTGCCTCAACATGGAAACCCTGCTCTGTCAGCAGTGGTGCTGCTTCGCGCAGGAACTTGTATGCATCGCGCGTCACCAGTGAGACCGAGGCGGGTTCCGCTTCGCGAAGCACGCGCTCGATCGGTTTGAACATACGTGCGGCACGAGCAAGCTCGCCAAGAATTAGTTCGTGCGGCGAATCAAGCCTGCGTCCCTCGATCGTGATGCCATCAGCAGACAACATCCACACATCGGACGCATCGATCTGGATGCGTGGCGCATCGACCGCACGCAGATGGAATGTCAGATCCCACGTCATCGCGTCAGGTGGTGCTTCAAGATCACGCACAAGGTCAACATCCACCGGCTCTGCAACACGCATCACCATCTGCCATTGCGTGTTTGTCCCACGATCCTCAAGACCAGCAAGCCAACGGCGAACACCCTTCACCAGATTCGTTCGTCCCGCGCGATCGATCTTGATCTCGGTCTCGCTTCCAAGCAATCCACCAAGCAGAGCCACATGCGGATCCTCGCCAGCGTCGCGATCCTCCACTGTCTCGATGAGATTGTCAGAAACAAACCCGGTTCGGCAGTCGGCATCGATCAACGCTGCAAGAAACGACTCAACAATCGGCCACGGCTGATGCTCATGTGTGCTAACAAGTGCTCGGGCGCTGACCGGCATCGCCTCAATCAGCGTGCCCACATACCCACCGAATCGGCTGTCGCTGATCCACGGATGCCAGCGAGCCTCGGTCGCTCCCGCAAGATCCTGTGCAAGCATGGGAATGTATCGCTGGCTTACGACAACCGCATCTGCCAACTTCGCACATGCACCAAAGAAATGCAGCGAACCACCTGCATTCACATGCTCACGACCGCGAGGTGAAAGCAGCGCCTCAAGCACAGTCTGCACAACATGCTTTGCCACTCGCACGCATGGGATCTGATATGTCTCACACTCAACTGTTGCAGTTCCGGCGCGATTCGTTCGCGCAGAGGTTGCGTGCAATGCGGCAGAATCGGTCGCAGAGGGGCTGGGTATCGGCACGCCATCATACTCTGGCAGTACAAACTGATAGGCCTCGGTACTGCATGCAGTCCGAACTGATTCACGTTGCTCGTGATCAAGTGAAGCAAAGATATCTTTCAGCAGTGTGTCCGCATCTGAAGTAAACGGATGAACCCGATCTTCACTCAGTTCAGATGCAGGCTGATGCTTCAGCGTTTTCGCACGCTCACTGTCTTCTGCCCATAACAGCAGATAGTCACCGGTCCAGGCCGCATGGACGACTCGCATCGGTGGCACGCACCCTTCTTCTAGCGCCCGACCGCACGACACCACATGCTGTCGGGAATCGAACAACACACATGAACCAATGGGGGCGCAGGGACTCGAACCCTGGACAAACGGCTTAAAAGGCCGCTGCTCTACCAACTGAGCTACGCCCCCGGAGTGACATTGCAAATGCAACCGCCACGATGTCTGCCCCAACGAGGGCCGCGATTATAGCAGGCTTCCGACTCGATCTCATCCTGCCTCACTCATGTTTCTATAACGAAAAACGGGCACACCCGGTATGCCGGTGTACCCGAAGAAACTCTCAGATGTGTGGAAAATCACACGATCGCACGAATTCCGAATGGTGTGCCCAGTGTGCCAAACGCACCTGGGAAGAAATCATCCGAATGTCCGAAGAATGCAACCACACCCTCAGCACTCTTCACGGAAATGCTGTAGAACTGATCGGTAGTGCGACGCGCAAGACTGACAAACTCATGCACATCAAACTCTGACACACGACCTGCCGCAACAGTGCGACGATAGCTCTCGACCTCGCCATCAGTGTACTTCATCTCGATTTCCATCAGCGTATCAACCGCATTGGGGTTGTAGATACGCAGATACTCTGAGACGAGCGAAGTATCGATCGGCCTGAACCCTTCGGCAAACAGCCAGTAAGTTGCTGTGCGTGTCTCGAAAGAGCTGCTGAGAACATCAGAGAACGCATCTGTCGGTGACGACAGCGAAACTGGCACGTTCGCCTCAAACTCCACTGCGTACGAACGACCCGTCGGGAATCCAACAAGGGTTGACACGTCAACATCTGCCCGGCTCCGAGCAGCGATCTGAACATCGCGGCGATACGTTGAACCGTTATCAAACGCGAATGTCAACGCGACTGTTGCGATGCCGTTGTTGGCGTTCAGAATACTGATCGTTTCCTTTGCACTGTTCAAGCCGTACTGGCCTTCAGGAAGTGCGCCGGATGTTGTGCCAAGTGATGGCACCGCCAGAGAACCCGAGCCACCCTGCTCATCCTGATTAAAGCTGGTTACCGCAACAACGATGGGCGACGCCGCAGTCACAGTGACTGCATAGTTGCCGTTGGGGATGTCAGTTTCCGAATCAATATTCCAGCCGCCACGACGGTACGCCGGAACATTGAACGTCTTGACAATCGGCTGCCCGCCATTTGCACGGTAGAACGTCGTGGTGACCTTCAGCAATGTGTCCGTTGTGTTCTGGAACACGATGAAGTCCCGCGCTTCTCCACCCTTGCGGATGTTGGCAAAGCTCCACTGCGTGCTTGTTGTGCTGGTGAAGTTCTCACCGGTTGAGCCTGTAAAGTCATAATGGCTCATCGTTGCGCCAACGGGAAGCTCGGATCTGATCTCTAGCGCGTATGGCGTATCTTTCCGCACAAGGAGTGTGTCATTCGCGTAGAGTTCCGGCGTCGTAATTGTCAGACCACCACGCGAGTTTGCAGCGATTGTGGAATCATAGATCACCTCGTCCCGCGTGCCGGTTTCATACCGCGCGATCACGACCACTCTCGTTGCTTCACTATTGGGATTCACGATCGGCACGAATGTGCTCGCCCGACCATTTGCATATCCCTCAGGGTAGTAGAACTTGTGCGGGAGTGTCGGCAGTCCCGCCGGATCGAGCGCTGGGTTTGCTCGATCCTTCGCAAGAAGCCCCTCGCCCGTGCCAGCATTCAGTGTGTCGTACATCGTCAGCACACCAGCTTCTGATGAGTCGAACATCATGTAGTATCGAAGCGTTGTCGCATCACCAACATCCATGATGCCGATGTCATACGCGAGGGCGAGCAGACGATTTTCTGAGTTGCCGTTGGGATCAACCACGCCAACATCAAGCAAACGACCAGGATCACGTATTGTCGTGTTGTTCACACTTAGCGTTGTAGCAAGCGCACGGGGGTCGTCATCGACGGAACCGAATCCAACTGTCATGCCGTTCGGATAGAACGTCGACACATAACTCGCTGTAGCGAACGGTTTGTCATTTACAATATCGTTAGACGTGTTTGCAGAGTTCGGCACAAGGTTGCGCCCCTGCTCGGGATTGAACGCTTCCATCCACGCTACATCGGTCAGCACCGCGCCACTGTTGTTCACGAGTTTCACGTCAAAGACAGCCACCTGTCCATCTGCGGCAAACGAGATCGATCGGCTCACATCAATGCCCTGGAACACACCACGCGTAAGCAAACGCTTCACGCTGTCGCTGCTCTGATCGATAACATTCATTGGCAGATCTGCTGACGCACCGTTGTTTCCATCATTCCGGAATCCGGAGCCAGACGCAACCAGCCCAAAGTACGAGGTACTCTGGTTTGGGTTACTGCCAAACAGGAACTCTGTACCCTGGAACTCAAGACCAGCGCTGCCGGAGTTAAGTACGCCGTTATTGTCAACACCAATGGTGAGCAGATCACCAGCAAGCGTCACGCTGCCGTCGCTCACGCCGGGGGTTACATCGACACTGAGTGTGTAGTTGCCAGTCGTGGCTGCAATTGAGCCCGAACCACCAACAATCGGTGAGTACGAGATATTGCTTGCTTCCGATACAGCAACGTAGTACAGGCCGCCTTCGGCAAAGACAAAGTTCTGGATTGCTGAGTCATTCTCACCTGCTGGGTTGGACAGTTTAATGACCTGCCCCTGGCTGTTGAACAACTGGAGCGCCGAGTCAAGCGAACCAGACGCGTTGACAGAGATATTCAGCGTGCTACCGGCGTCTGCAACAAACGAGAAGATGTCTACATCACGCAATCCAAATCCGCCATCACCAATCAGTGCATCACGGGTAGCTGAACCAGCACCATTGATTTCTGTCAAAGAGCGAGAAGTGGAAATCGTGTCGTTCAACTCGAACGGACCAAAGATGTCACTCTTGAGGTGGAGTTCCAGAGACCAGTCAACCAGCGTTCCCGTATTCAGTCCCGAGAGATCCTCAACGATCAAAGACCATGTGCCAAGAGCCGATTCACCATCGAACTCGGACAGCGCATCAAGCGGCTGGTATGAGCCTGTTCCGTATGGTGCTGGTGAGTTTGAGATCTTGGCAAGCGCTTCATCATCAAACAAGGCTGGTTGCGGATTTGAAGGTGTGCCCTGGAACGCGTTGGAGCCACCATTCGCACTCATCAGTCGTACGACGGTACCCTGTGGTGATCGCAGACTGACACGAAGGTCACTTGTGAACGGGTGGTTGATGTTCACGGCAACATTCGCATCAAGCACAAGACGGTCGTCCGTAATAGAGACGGAGTTGACGAGCACACCCGAACCCTGATCCGGAATTGCGATCGGCGAAGGTATGACTGCTGGCTCATTGATTGTGTCATCATTGATCAGATCAGCACGAATCGTCAGCTTGTATGGCCCCGTCTCCTGACTGGTACCTGAGCCGAGCACTTGCGGACTGTAATCATCATTCGGGAAACCCGAAACACCAATATAGTATGTACCACCCGTCGTAACGAAGTAATCGAGATAGCTATCCTCGCCATGGAACTGGTCATTGCTGGCAAGCTCGATGCCGTTTGCGTCAAACAGACGCAGATACGAGTCGAGCGATGACGGATTGGTCAAGCCCTTCGCATCGATGTCTGCTGTGATAAGACCACCCCGTGGCATGTTGATGCGGTACAGGTCTACATCAAGCGGCCCTGCAGGGCCGTCACCCAACACAATGTTCTGGAAGACCGCTTCGCTATTCGCATTAAATGACACCGGTGTCGCGGTGTTCAAACGATCGTTCGGCTCAAAGTTTGCGCCAACACCAACCGAACTGAAGTCGTATGACGATTGCTCACCCGACGCTCCGTTGCCGTTAAGATAGTTGCCCTCAAGATCGCGGAATCCGTTGGGCTGCAACGTGAGTCGATACTTGTTCACAAGCAGCAGTGATGACGGAGTAATCGTTGCTGTCAGCCCATCTGCCGAAAGCGTCACACTCGATGCGGGCACAACGATATCGTCTGATGTTCCAACGATCCCATCAACGCCGCCGGAGCGGATCTCCACACCCGATGTTGAGACAAACGCAGGATTGATTGGCTCACTGAATGTCACGGACAATGTGCTGACCGGCGAAACCGCAACCGGCCCCGGATCAAAGCTGCGCACAACCGGACCATTCAGGCCAACAATCTGCAACGCACGGAGTGCATTCACTCTGCCGCCGGAAACAACTTTGCCCTGCAGACTCGGAACGGGATCAGCACTGTTCAGAAGCGCTTCACGAATCTCAACGGGTGAAGCATTGGGCTTGTACGCCTTGATCAGGCCGACAACACCAGCTACAACCGGTCCCGCAGCAGACGTGCCACCAAAGTACTCATACCCACCGCCATTCTGCGTGGTGTACGTATCAACGCCGGGCGCGCCAATATCGACCGATTCCCTGCCATAGTTACTGAATGCTGCAAGCCCATCGTTATTGTCTGTAGCTGCAACACTGATCAATCCGGGAATGTTGTATGTTGCTGGGAACGCGGTGAACTGGGGATCATCGTTGTCGTGCGAATCATTGCCAGCGGAAGCAACGAATGTACCGCCCGCGTCGATAAATCGCTCAATCGCGTCACGCTCTGCATCAAACCCTGTTGGTGCATTGGCATAGAACGACTGGTCATATCCACCATAGCTGTTGTTTGATGCGACAATGTTATGGCCTTCCTCGATCATCAGCGTGGCATAATCATGCGATGCGATAATCGCAGCTGTCGAAAGGCTGCCGAATCTGTCGGCGATCTTCAGCGGCAGAATACCAACAGTCCAGTTCACACCGGTGACGCCAATGCCGTTGTTGCCTGTAGCGCCAATCAATCCAGCAACCGCGGTGCCATGCCCATAAGAGTCATCCGGGTTGTTGTCGCCTTCGCCAAAGTCCCACCCGATGACATCGTCAATAAATCCGTTGGCATCGTCATCAAGACCGTTGCCCGGGATCTCATTTGGGTTGTGCCAGAGGTTGTCAACAAGATCCGGATGTTCAAGATCGACACCTGTATCAATCACAGCGATGATCACATTTGGCGACCCCTTTGTCAGATCCCATGCGTCAATCGCACTGATGTCCGCTCCTGCGGTTCCAGGCCCTGAAAAGAAGATTGATTGACCTGTATTAGAGAGCTGCCACTGCTCACTCAGGAACGGATCGTTTGGAATCGCATCTGTCTTGTAGAGAATGTCCGGCTCAAATCCCTTCACATCCCGATGCGCGTCACGGGCATACATGACATGCTCGTAGTCAAGCGCTTGTGACAACTGGACACGTGCATACCGACCCCGACCGATTGACTCCACCTCTTCCGGCACAACGTCAATAATCGAGAGCGTTTCCTGCACCAGTCTCAGATTTTCCGCTTCGGACATGGCACGTTCGAATGTCAGAATCCATGACCCTGTCCGGGCCTCAATCTCGCCGCCAGCCCAATCAATCATGCCAAAATCAGTACTCGTCGAGAGCAGCACACGCTGCTCAAGCGATTCGAACATGGTCGACTCGCTGCTCATAGATGCACGTCCTGCGATGTTGGCCAGTCTGCTTGCGGGCTTGTTCTGCTGAGACATATTGCTGCTCCCCGGCGTGTTCGATACTGGTATCGATGTGAAAACGATTCTCGTCATTGTGGTGCGATCAGCCTCTGTCCGGCCAAGCGGGGGGCCGAAACCAACCCGAAATCCCCAAGAAATCCATCAAGGGGTTCACAATACAGCAAGAGCGATCGCTTCACTTGCTGCACCTGTTCCAGCAGCACACAACTGCTGCCTTTTCGGGTTATCAATGATACACGCAAACCATCATTCGCGTTCATCAAAACTGGCGGAATCGCCAATATCCGCCCATGCAGGCTCTGTGCGGGCCAGATCCAGCAACCGATCAGCATGCAGCCGACTTGCCCCCTGATGAGCAGCAACACAGGCACGAACCGCCTGTCCACAACGATCCCGCTCTGCTGCATCCTTGCACAAACGCTGCAGCGCAACCGACAGCTGCTCCGGTTCACACCGCACTAATCCACCTGTTTCTTCAAGCAGACGCACAGCCTCACGAAAGTTCCCTGTGTAGGAACCAACGACAACAGGCTTCCCCAAGCCCGCTGGTTCAAGGGGATCCGACCCTCCCTGTCCAGCAAAGAAACTCCGCCCCAACACAACGATGTCAGCGAGCCGGTACGCATCACTCAGTTCACCAACTGAATCGAGAAGAAATCGATAGTTATTGGACGTGCTTGATGTTGCTGCGTGAGCTGAGTTCTTGGTTCTTTGAACTGAAACTCGCCTGCAACCTGGCATTGCATGCGCCGCTTCATCAAACCGTTCGGGCTTTCGCGGAGCACATAGGAGCTGCACGCCATCCGGGCAGGCTTTGTGCAGCAGAGCCTCCTCACCTGATGATGTACTCCCCGCCACGATTAATAGCCTCTCAGGGTCTATCCCCAGATCTGTCTGGATGCAAAGCGCCCGATTGGTCGGCTGTGCGTCATCGGACGCGTCCACCGCATCCCACTTCATTGACCCAGTCACAGCAACCAGAGACGGATCAATGCCCATTGAACGGAACCGCTGGGCATATGTCTCGTCCTGAGCACAGACAAAGTCGAGCCGTTTGAACGTGCTTCCGATCAGGAGCTTTCCAAACCTGTACCCACGAATCGATGAGTCGCTCAGCCTTCCGTTAATCACACCGACAGGAATGCCGCGACGCTTGCACCTGATGATAAAGTTAGGCCACACTTCAAGCTCAACGAGCGCAACCACATCGGGCCTGACGCGATTGAGGAAACGATCGACAGCCCACGAAAAATCGAGCGGGTACCGCATCACCGTGCATCGAAACTTCGGGTTGTTCTCGAACAATGAACGCGCCTGCTTCATCCCGGTGTCTGTCGTTGTTGTCACAACAACATCCGCATCCCTTGCAAGCAGAGGAATAAGTTTGCGAAGTGCGTTCACCTCCCCCACGCTGACCGCATGGAGCATGATGCGAGGTAGTGTTGGATTTGAAAGCGCCGTTCCTTTGCCAAACCGTTCATCCCAGCCTGCCCGCGCTTTGCGCGACCAGATGGGGTACGTCACACCACCGAGAACAAAGTAAGCAAGATCAAGCGTATTCAATACAGGTGCATCCGCATGAATGGAGAGCGATCTGATGGAACGTGGTCAGGAAAAGTGAATGAGCGGACAGGGACTCGAACCCCGGACCCTTTGCGTGTAAAGCAAATGCTCTAGCCAACTGAGCTACCCGCCCGAATACATGCCAAGACAGAGATCCTCAGCAGTCCAACTTTACGCCAGGACCCTGCGGATTGCCTGCAAGTCTTTGATGTTTTTAGGAAAACAAACCGAGAATCAGGACCCTGCTTTGAGTGCCTTTTCGATCTCGGTCTCCAGCATCTCTTCGAGTGCTGGAGCAAACCCCACGTGATACCACGCGATCTTCCCGTCACGTCCGATGATGACCATGGTGGGGATGCCTGTGACCATGTAATCTCGTGCGGCATTATCCGCGCTCAGCAGCGTTGGGTACGTGATCTTGTTCTGCTTCAGGAACGCACCGGGGTCGCCCGACTCCCACGTGTTCATGCCGAAGATGTGGACTTCCTGATCGCTGGAAAACCGATCATCACTGAACTTCTCATGCACCCGCTGGATCCCCGGCATTGCAGCAACGCACGGGCCGCACCACGTCGCCCAAAAGTCGAGCACGACCACATCGCCCTTCATGTCCTCAAGGCGTACTACATCACCCGAGACGGTGCGAAGTTCAAACCCAGGCGCTTCCTTTCCTGCCATCGTTGGCATCTCAGGTGCTGTATACACATCCTGCGCCGGCTCACGCTTGTCGAGCGTGTATCCATCGGGAACATCAACCTGAAACGCCGAATCGCTGACTCCAGCGAGCACTGTGTCATCCGAGACAAGTTCGTTGATGTACACACTCTCAAACCCGTCACTTGTCGTGCCACCAACGTCATAGAAGAGCGTGTCTACACGTCGTGGCAGATGTGTGTCCTGATCAATAAAGTACCAGATCTCGAACTCTTCGACAAAGGAGAGTGAACTGACATCGATCTTCACAACATCGCACAACTCTCCGTGCACGTTCTTTACACCTTCAAAGCGTGGAGAGAGGTCCATATCCTGCCCAAAGATCGGCTCATGCACAAGATCATTCCAGCGCACGATCCATCCCACAGTTGCACGTGCCCCGCCAGCTTCAACATCAAGGATTGTTCTTGCTGGGACTGAAACAACGGTTGGTTCCTCTAACTCGTAGTATGCAAACGTCGCACCATCACACGCGGCATGGTGCCCGAGCAGCCCGGTGTTCTCGTTATACAGCACATCACCCTGCGCATTGAAACGCCACCCGAGGGGTGAATCCTCCTCGTCCTGTCGCTGCACAACAACCTGGACCTTCGCAATGTCTGCGTGGACACCCGCCATCGCACCCACATACTGCACATCTGCGATGTACTTCACGTGTGAGAGCTTCTGCATGGCGTTGTCAGCTTCGCGCAGCAGTTCAATCGCGCGCTGATTTCGTTCTGTCTCATCAAGTTCCGGATCAAGCGCAGACACGATCGGCGTAAGACACAAAGTCATAGCGGCAGTCACACACAGTACAGAGCGGATACCAAATCTGGTGTGGACGCGATTCAGGTGAGTACTCATGATGGATCCTCGCACGACGTGCATGTCTACGTATGTTCGTTCCCGGTTCGATGCAAAGCAGCCCAACCGGTTCCTTGCGACATTCTAAACAATATCCGAACACGATCTATTTCGCACCAGTTGGCTTTCCCAAATGGGCCGATATACGGCACAAAAAATCGCGAATAGCTATTCACAGAGTGTGAATTTGCTTCCAATTGCTGCTTTGCTGCGGGATGATGTGGAATGTACAGGGGTACCAGCGAGTGGCCCAACATGAGTTGACGTCCAGAAAAAGGAATACCGATGATCCGTTCACATCGTTCCGTTTATACCAGTTCGCGCTCCAATGGCTTTGTCATGCTGAGCTGCGGACTTGCCGCAAGCGCTGCTCTGGGGCAGTCGACTGTCCCAGCCGTCTTTGTAGCAAACAACGGCAATCTTGTTGGCGCTGTGACTTCGCTTGGCTTTGACTCGAACCGGTATCCTGTCATTCTCGACTCGTTGCTCATCCAGGAGCGTCCTTCCGGCTCGCCGTCGGTCCCCGGAACAAACGCATATGAGATCTCACTTTCAACTGACGGCAAATACCTCGCGGTCACACATGCAACTGCTGCTACAGTGACCGAGCAACTGACCATCATCCGGGTGAATCCGGACGCAACCATGGAGATCGCGGGCATCTTCCAGGTTCCAGACTCGCCGCTTGATGTTGTCTGGCTTGGTGATCGCAGGCTTGCGGTGATCCAGTCCGACCTGAGCCTGCCGAACGATGTCGGGATCTACGACCTTGATGATTCTGGCCCAACACTCACGCTCACGGAACGCGACCGCGAGGTCACTGGCGGATTCTGCACGTACCTCTTCGCACATCCAACGCTGGATGTTCTGTACACGCAGGACTCCAACGAACCAAGAAAAGTAGAGCCATGGTCAATCGCCTCCAACGGCACACTCACCAGCCTTGGAGCATCGTTTACATCTCCGGCCTACTCACTCGAAATTGTTGTATCTCCGAACGGTCGCTGGGCATACTCCACCGGCGGAATATCGAACGGTGGCCACAGCATCAACGGGTTCAGTGTGGATTCGTCCGGCGCCCTGACTCCCGCGGCGAGCACACCAACACAATCTCCCGGCAACTCGCCAGCAGACATTGCGATCTCACCTGATTCACAGTTTGTTATCTGTGGTCACGGATCTGACGCAACCGCGCGGACATTCGCGATCGGCACGAACGGTGAACTCACATACACCGGGACAACGTTCGATGTCGGCACCCAAGGTACCCTTGGCGACATCCAGACCATGATGGTCGACGGATTCCCCACTGTGCTGATCTCGGACAACTCGACGCTTGACAGCAACTGGGGTATCTATGCATTCACGCTCGGCTCGCAGGGGGAACTGATTTCCAACGGACCAATCCTGCCGCTGGGATACCAGCAAGCCAATGCGATGGCAACATGGGAGGTCGATTCCACCTGTTACGCGGATTGTGACCACTCAGGAACGCTGAACATCTTTGATTACATCTGCTTCGGCAACGCGTACAGCGCAAACGATCCGTACGCCGACTGCGATGGCAACCAGTTGTTCAACGTGTTCGATTACATTTGCTTCGGCAACGAGTACAGCGCAGGCTGCCCGTAACCACTGGCATCTGCATCAGTTGAACCAAAATCCGAATCGGAACATCTCCCCTTCGAACGGGCGCGCCATCTCGCGCCACAACTCGGGCTCGGCAATGTTTCCTTTCTCAAGGTACGGTGCAGCCGCAGAACCTTGCAGCCAATACCACGGGTTCAATCGATCGTGCTCAAGCAGTGCCCGCTTGAAGTTGAACCCCCGCTCTGGTGCGTTCCGCCAGAAGGGAAGCAGCAGTTCTCCTTCGAGCACCTTCTCGATCTGACTCATCAGAGCATCCCACTGCTCCGGCATCTCGCCGGTCACCTGAATGGTGGTCAAGGCTGCATCCTGATCCGGATTCGGTATCCACTCGTTGGCGTTGTCTGTCTCGGCCAGATAGTGGTTCCACATGGCTCGCGAATGCTGTGTCGCACTGATGAGATGCTGACGACAAGACTCCAAACGCCTCGGTTCTGACACCGCCCAGTCGATCTGTGTCAGCAACACAATCAGGTCCATGATGTCGAATGGTGCGTCCCTGTCAGAAACGACACCGGGAAAGAACACGGCGTTGCCAACAAGAAACTCGTACTTCGTGTCGACCTTTGCGAAGAACACGTGCCCTGTTCGTTCAAACCAATCGGCAAAGTCATGGGCAAGAACAAAGTCACCTGCAGCCATCAGGATGTGGCAGTACCCTCGAAGCCAATCGACATCGCCACGATCGAATGTGACGTATCGTGGTGACGACCAGTCATACTCAACATACTGGTTCGTCTCAGGATCCCATCTGCCTTGTGGGCCGTACTCATCAACAAACCAGCCGACCGATTCGTGCTCACGCGCAACACCGTCTCCATTGATATCAAATCGTATTGCAAGGACATCAACCGTCAGCGCAATCGCATCGCCGGGCCTCTCATCCACCAAGCCGAGCATTGTTTCAGCACCAGCGAGTTCTATAACTCTGCCAGCAATCGATGCTCGTACAAGTGCTGGTGACACTTCGATCGGGTCAAGATTCTGGAAAACAGACAGCGGGCTTCGCGACACAAACGAGTTTGCATCGATGACCGGCGACCCAAAGCCGGACCTGTACATGTCCTGAAGTCCTCGTTCAACAGACATCAGAAACTCACAAGCTCCAAGTGCGAACCGCACCTCTGCTGTGTCGTGTGCGTCGGCATACGACAGAAGCTCGGTCTGGACATCTGTCAGCGTCGCGTTTTCTGAGGATTGCAGGGCAAAGATCTCGCTCACCGGAGACAGTGCAGGCGTCTGTGCGATCGTCGCGTTACCAGCACACGCGAATACCACAACATATAAAGCTGAAAAGCAATGATTATTGAGTCGGGTTTTCATCCCGCATCATAGGTGATTGCTACGCTGCAGTGCGCGCTCAGGAATCGTCCGGCTCAACTGCTAGAAGAGGTTGCTGTGTCGAGGCTTGCAGGTCTTTGTCGAGCTCCACGATACTGGTCAGCATTCCCTGATCGCCCACAACTGTTGCTGAGACCGACACACTGCCCACAACCTTTTCAGGAAGTGTGAACTCCCGCACAGTTACTTCGCCCGGCATGAGATTGGCAATGTACACACGGTGGCGCGACTGACCCGGTATTGATGCTGTCAGCACGACACTGACAGGGTCGTTTGAGATGTTTGTTGTCTCAACTGCCACAGCATCGCCTCGAAGTGTTTTTACATGCGACGCGGCAAGGTCTATCGAACTCAACCCGACCCGGAACGGCAGGACATGTCTGAGTGTGCGTTCGCCAGCATCGGACTGCACCTCGATCGCAATATCGAACTCCTGCTGTCCGGTTGCAACACCAATACGCCTGCGAACTGCCATCAGCACTGATCCCAATTCACCGGGTTCAAGCGCAAAGGCATGAACGCGCGGCTCAATTTCCCATGATCGATCGCGCGACCCATCCTCACGAAAACCTCCGGGCGAGATCACACGAATCCGGCCTGCGACCGGCCTGTCCCACGTGTTTGCAAAGGTAATCCTGACAGGCTGCTCTGCTGATCTTGCGTCGAGTTCGGGTGGTTCAACAGCAAAGGTCGAACGAAATGTTGCGAGATCGACATCAACCCCCTCGACATACACGGGATCGTGTCCAACAAGCAACTGAATCAACCCACGCTCCGGGCGCTCGAAAGCAACCGTGTTTCCGTTCATGTCGATCACACGGACATCGCCCAGACCAACTGGAACTTCGAGCAGTCTCTCGGCACCATCCTCCGACCAGATGCACGCGAGTCCACTATCAAACGATTCACCTTCACGCTCCTCGAAGAGCAGGCATGTCGTGTTGTGTGCAAGATGCAGCTCGGAACGCCCCATGCGGCCAGATAGCTGCAGTGAGATTTCGCGCCACACGCTCGCTTCCGCGTTTGGCAGCGCGGTTGTCCCCGATTCGTTCCGCCACGACACGGGATCGATGACAGCAAAGCGCGTGGTATCAGGGTTGAGCACGTTCGCTGTGCTTCCATGGCGGATCAGACCGTGAAAGAGCATAATGGTGGTTCGCGCAAGATCACTTGCTGCGGCATGCTGACCAAACAGATCCTGATCGAACGTGGTCAGTGTGTACGTGATCTGGTTCGGGAGTTCACCACGAACTGCGGCATTTCGATACGATGCGATCAACTGCTTCAGCGCCTCAGTGCCAAGTCCTGGTGGAACAGGCATCACACCTTCTCTCAAAGTACCCGCATCTGAGATCGCTTCAAGCGAGTTCGCAGGATCGAAGGGCCCACTCGCCAGCATCAAGCGATCGGGTGGGGCAATCGCAGCGAAAGCGTGCGCTGTTGTTGCAAGGGCTGTTGCGCGCAGTGCAACGGGGACTGGCCATCCCTCTCTAACCCGGCCAAACTGCCAGCGCTCCACAACGTCGCCAAAGCGATCAAGCACCGGAACAAGCACAGAATCAATCAAATCTCGCTCCCCGACTTCTGCTGCTAGCGCAGTCTGTGAGGGCATGATGCCCCACGCGCGAGTCCATGACTCAGGAAACGCATCAACACCAAGAATCACCTCATGTCCTGCTGCTTGCAAGGCGAAGACTGCAGGCTCGAACAGATCGAGTTGTTTCAGAATCGCGCGTCCGAGCACCTGTTCATCAACAATGGGTATCTTCACGCGCCGGCTTGCCAGTTGTCTTGCAATGGCGGGGAGAGTCGAAACTCCTGAGATCGGCATCGTGTCGAACCAGATCCCAAACTGCGACCCCGGTCTTGTGCCACCCTCACCCCACCACGTTCGAACGCTGGTGCTTGTTGTCAACTGCAGTTGCTGTTCGCTGTAGTCATTCTCGTGCTTTGCAAGCCACACAAACGTCACACTGTCCACAGCATCCACGCCAGAACCGTTATCAACATAGAGTGTGGCTTCGTACCAACCATACCGTGGAAGCTCCACAAGCAGATTCTCATCAAGCCGTCCACCAAATGGTTGGAACCGGTGCTTGTCTATTAGGACCCCACGATCATCAACAACATCGACCCTCGCACGCATGAGTTCGCCTGTCAGGTCACGCACCCGCACGTCAAGTTCGGGTTTTTCTTCACCTACGTAAATGTTTGATGGATGGCTAGTCAGCAGTTCCACCTTTGGAAGTTGCAGCACACGAACATCATCAAACCACGCCGTCGCGTCATAGTCCACACGAAACACGATGCCACTGGTGTCATTGGAGTTCTGGCGCTGCTGCTCCTGCAGAAGTTCGAGATCAATCTGAAGTGATCTCGCGTCAGGATACGACGCATCAAGCTGCACAACAATCTTGGTCCACTTCCCTTCAGACCATACCTGCTTCGTACGCTTCTCCACAATCGTCCGCATCTTCTCATCAAGGAATCGCGCGGTAATGGATGCGCGTGCAGCGTGTGCTCCCTGGGTCTTCACGTACGCTTCGATCGCATATGCGGTGCGCGAAAAGACGGGTATCTCACCCTCGAACAGACGCATGCTTGCGCTTCCACCCTTGGAAGGAACCATCATGGATCCTTCGCCGGAATGAGAAACCGTGTAATCGAGTCTGCCTTCGTTGTACGGAGGAAACCCGGGACGATCCCGTACACCCTCGTATGACTGCGCACGGTACCACTGCGGTGGCACCTCGATCGATCCGAGTTGCAACCCCTCAAAGTCGAACACGCGCACAACACGACCCGATACGCTTGGTCTGGTGATCTCAGACGGCGCAGCGGCTGAGAGATCCTGATCCGGCGTGACAAGTTCGACCTGCGCGCGAGCGAGAGGGCATAGGCACAGATACACAACCACGATCACCCATGATCGCAGTGTGTGCAGCAATCTAAGAAGACTTGACCTGTGTGGAATCACGCCTGAGCATCGACCAGATCATCGAATCGGTCCGAATCTGGTCCCCACTCGCGTAACAATCGCGCGAGCCGCCATTGCTCCGTCCATTATCTGGACCAATGCAGCAACCAGTTCTCGTGATTTCTATCATCGATCCCCGCCACGGAGTTCACAATGTCAGACCATGTCTTTATCTCCCATCGACCTTACACACCGAGTTTAAGCCCTGAGCAGGCAGCCGGCGCGTTCTACGAGACTATGGCCATGCGCCGTACCGTCCGTGAGTATGCAGACAAGCCAGTGTCCAGGGAAACGATTGAGATGTGCGTTCGCGCCGCAGGCACCGCGCCTTCCGGCGCACACAAGCAGCCATGGCGCTTCGTTGCTGTTGCAGATCCTGTCGTGAAATCAAAGATTCGTGCTGCTGCTGAAGAGGAAGAACGAGAGTTCTACGCGCGCAGAGCCAACGAGGAGTGGCTGCACGATCTTGCACCGTTTGGCACCGACCCAAACAAGCCATTTCTCGAGACAGCTCCATGGGTTGTCGTGGTATTCAAGATGATGAAAACCGATACCGGTGGTCAGGTGTATTACGTAAATGAATCTGTTGGGATCGCCGTTGGTTTGTTTCTTGCAGCGGCGCATCACGCGGGACTCGCAACACTCACGCACACTCCCAGCCCAATGGGGTTCCTCTCAGAGGTGCTGGGGCGGCCCGATCATGAGCGTCCGTACGTTGTAATTCCTGTCGGATATCCAGCGGAGAATTGCGTGGTGCCCAAACTTGAACGCAAACCGCTAGACGAGATCTTCATAGCGATCTAAAACGCAAGCGGCCGTATTGTCCTCACAACCCCTACACACCACACACGCTCTGTTGATAACGCGCACGTTGACCTTGCAGCAACGCTGGTTTGTGATACAACTGCACAGGAACCATTGCATATCGACATTCTCACCCCAGTGTGCGGGATGTCGAAACTGACTCGTGCAGAACCACAGAACCGGAGAGAGAGTTATGCGCATTTCATCTGCGTCAGCATTGTTCGTCTGTGCAGGATTCTGCACATTTGCAAACGCTCATACCGCAAGCACATCATCTGCAAGCACGGCACAGGGCGAAACGATGAAAATCACCGGTGTGATGCGCGACTTCAAGACCGAGCACCCGGACTTTGAGTCGTATCCACATATTGATTTCACGGAATGGAATCTGCAGAACGGCGTGTACCTGAGCCTCGTCGCACCAACACTTGACGCAGACGGCAAGCCCTATTTCAACGAGCAACTGCTCGAAACACGCACCTGGTACGATATTCCGCTGACATCAGCCGACACACTCAAACAGTGGTATCGCGACGTGCCCGGCGTGAACGTGTCGTGGCCACACACGATCGAGCTGACAAAGCAAACAAACTCCGACAAGTACATTTTTGCGATGGAACGCCCTGATTACTGGTGGCCCGCTGATAACAAGGGGTTCGGAAACTCCACCGGCAATCTGCGGTGGGCGCTCGAAGGTGAGCATAACTTCCACTTCACATATGAGCTTGACACTGTATTCACCTATACAGATCCGAACGAGCGTGATCATGATCTCGTGTTCGAGTTCACAGGCGATGACGATGTGTGGGTGTATATCAACGGGAAACTCGTTGTTGATTTGGGTGGTGTGCACTCGCAGGCGTTCGGCGGTGTGAATCTTGATGAGAAGGCTGCCGAACTCGGGCTCGTTGCTGGCGAGACGTATCCACTCAAGATGTTCTTTGCAGAGCGCCACACCTCAGAGTGCAACTTCCGCATAGAGACAACACTGCTGCTTCGCAATGCGGAGTTGCCTTCGGTTACGATGCCGTACGACGAGGAATAACCCAACTCAGACACACCGGATTCCGGTTTCGGCACGCCCCGATCAGCAATGACGGGGTGTGCTTCTATTGTGAAGATACGGTTTGGAGCCGTTGCCCTTTGAAACAAACTCATGTTTTTCTCGGACACCTCGTGCAGCACATTCCTAGGCGGAACAAGCACACGGCGAACCGCCTGATATTGGCCGGTTTTCCCTCAATAAGGTGGTGTTTCTGTCGATACAAAGACCATGCGTCTTACTGAGATACTGCCCTATCTGTACACTCACCTCATGAGCATCGAGCGTCGAGCTGGTGGCGGGCGCATCAATCGAGCTCCAGCAAAGTGCTCGCTTGGAAAGGTGCTGGACATCTCGGCAACCGGCATGCGATTGCGGGGTAGCGGTATCCAGCCAAGAAAACAGCAGCTCATCCGATTCACACTCGCGTGCTCGCACGGTGTCTACCAGATGGTCGGCCAGGTTGCATGGACCAAACGTCTGAACTGGGTCAACTTCGATATGGGTGTGAACTTTCTCGAACTCACACCGGAAGCTGCGCAGGGACTCAACGCGATTGTCCGCGATGCGCTGGGTGATATGACCATCGAAGGCATGGAGGCAGAGAAACGAAATATGCACGAGCGTGCGAGGATACAAGACTAACGGTGGTTCCTGTGCCGAGTCCATAGCAATGAGTTGCATCGCTCCCATGTAAATACTTCGCAGAACGGCTTTTCCCACTTCACAAGCTGTGCCGTGTCATATCCTACAAGTCTGCAACGACGCCAGTACTCCTCTTGTGTATCCGGATACCCCTCATATTGCAGCAGTAAGTACTCTGCGTGCTGCTTTGCCTGCCGGTCATATCTGTTCTCGTTGAGCACATCAGTGAGATACGGCTTTGCGAGCTCGCCAAAGTCAATCAGAGCCACAACAACGAGCTCGGCATCGAAGTATGTTGAGTTGTCACCAAGATGCTCGATCAGCACAGGCATGAAGATATCAGCAGCGGATTCACACCTTCCCACCGCAAGCACAACTGCTGCAAAGAACTGTTCCTGAGATGCTCCATGTCGCGCCATTTCGACGAGTTGTGGATATATACGCCATGCGTGAGCAATCAGGAGTGGGACAGAAGAAACGATGTTGTCGGTGACATCTTTCGCAACCAGAACCGCATCTGGATGATCAAAGTCATATCCTGTCACTGGATCGCCCCTGAGCGTGTCAAGTGAGTGTTGAAGCAGTGCATCGCTGGGATCGAGAGGGCTTATCTCGCGCAATAATCTTGCTGCAAGCTGCTGCTGTTGCCAATCGTCCGACAACAGAGCGCCATTCAGTGCTGGCACAGCAACCTGCCCAAGCTCTCGAAGTAACACGACTGCCCTTTGCCCGTTCCCAATGATCTCATCGTCGCGGAGATCTTTTACAAGTTCTGCTGCAAGCTGACGCGCACTCCATCCCGTGATGGTTCCGTTTGCTGCGCGCTGCATAACCTGCGTGCCAACCGGTCCATCCCAGTTGTCCACAAGATGGGACTTATAAAGCATAAGCGCTGGCGTTGGTGCCCATGATGTCCATCGACCGGTGTATCCCTCAACGCCAACCCACCATATCGCACCGAAGCACAATAAACCCGCGCCAATACTACCCAGTGCTTTATCCCGTGCATTTCGTCGCATGCGCTGAGAAATCACGCTAACTCGTCCACATTCCGGACACTTTGCGGTGTTGTCAAAGTACGCAGGTAACCCACTCAGGTTGTAACCACACCGAGATCGGGACACAACCCGCACCACTGAGAGCATACCCATATACCATGATCGCTTTGGTCCGGGACAACTGTGTTGAGTTCCAACTGGCACGCTGCGGGAACGCAGAACCAGCAAAGTTGCACACACAATAACTCCTGCAAGCCAAAGCGTGACAGTCACTATCAGCGATGTGCGTGGGTCCATACGCCGCCTCCATCGGCGACTATCGGCATGTCAGGCTGGGTTTCATCCGTTGTGCAGTTTTACTTCTCTGGTCCCTCCGGGCATCATCGTTTCGAGGATTGAGGTCTCGCCGCGCGTGCGGATCTCAGCTGCGATCCCATCCACGAACTCTGCCAGTTTCATTGCGCCAAGGTCCTTCTGGATGCCCCGTGCGCGCACGGACACGTTCTCGTTCTCCGCGTCGCGAGGCCCGACGATGAGCAGGTACGGGATCTTCCATTCCGTCGCATCGCGGATCTTCGCTTGGATGCGCTCGCCTGAAAGGTCCATCGTCGCGCGCACGCCGACGTTCCTGAGATCGGCAAGCACGCGCTCTGCGTAATCGCTCGACTTTTCAGAGATCGGGAGCACGCGCACCTGTTCCGGCGCAAGCCACGTCGGGAACGAACCGGCAAAGTGCTCGATCAGGAACCCGCAGAACCGTTCCATTGAGCCGAACGGCGCACGATGGATCATCACAGGGCGATGCGGCTGATTGTCCGGACCGATGTACGACAGATCGAACCTGATCGGCAGGTTGTAATCGACCTGCACGGTGCCGAGCTGCCATTCGCGTCCGATGACGTCCTTAACCACGAAGTCGATCTTGGGACCATAGAACGCTGCCTCACCGGGCTCTTGTGTGAACGGCGCACCGAGCGCGCGCGCTGCCTCGATGCACGCGGCTTCTGCTTTGTCCCAGTTTGACGGATCGCCCGTGTACTTGGAAGAATCCGGATCGCGCAATCCGACACGAACGCGATAGTTCTCCATACCCAGCGTCTCGAAGATGATGCGGACGAGCGACAGACATCCGAGCACTTCCTGGCCGATCTGATCCTCCGTGCAGAACAGATGCGCATCGTCCTGCGTGAAGCTGCGTACGCGCAGCATGCCCGACAGTTCGCCCGACTGCTCCCATCGGTACACCGTGCCGAACTCGGCAAGACGCACCGGCAGATCACGATATGAGTGCGGCTGCGAGTCAAACACCTTGATGTGGTGCGGGCAGTTCATCGGCTTGAGCATGTACCCGTCGATGTCACCCTCGCTCATGCGGTTTGAGAGTTCCGCGCACGAGCATCCCTCGGTTGCCATCGCAGCGAGGTCGTCGCGCTCGACAAGCGGCGGGAACTGGGAATCGGCGTAATACGGGAAGTGGCCGCTCGTCTTGTAAAGTTCGAGCTTGCCTATGTGCGGTGTAAAGATCTGGTGGTATCCCTGCTTGCGCAGCTCCTCCGAGATGAATGTTTGCAGTTCCTGGCGGATCACCGCGCCAGCGGGTGTCCACAGAATGAGCCCCTGCCCCACAGCGTCGTCGATATGGAACAGCCGCAGCTTCTTGCCGATCACGCGATGGTCGCGCTGCTTTGCTTCTTCGAGAAGATTGAGATGCGTCTCGAGGTCTTTCTTGCGGAAGAACGCGGTGCCATACACACGTGTGAGCCTGTCGGAGTTCTCGTCGCCGTGCCAGTACGAGCTTGCAAGACTCATCATCTTGAATGCGCCGATTTTTCCTGTGGATGGCACGTGCGGCCCACGACACAGGTCTTCCCAGTTTTTTCCTGGCTCCCCTGTCGCGTAGAACGACAGCGCAGTTGCACCAGCCTTGTTGATCGCCTGCTCTGCGTTATCGATCTTGTACTTTGACCCCTCGGACTGGAGCTTGCTCATGCCATCACTGGCTGCAAGTTCATATCGCGTGAACTGGCGATCCTCGGCAACGATGGCTTCCATTTCCTTTTCGATCTGCTCGAAGTCACCCTCGCGCAATGGGCGGTCGTCGGGGAATCTGATGTCGTAATAGAACCCGGTCTCCAGTGGCGGGCCATACACGAGCTGCGCCTCGGGCACGATGCGTTGGATCGCTTCAGCCATCACATGTGCGCACGAATGACGCAGCAGCAACAGTGCTTCCGGATCGGGCTCATTCAAGCCGTCCGCAGTGCGTCGCTTCTCAGTCACAATACCGAGATGGCAGTCCTTATCGAGCAGTGTCGCAAGGTCCATCATCTCGCCATCAACTTTGCACGCGAGCGCCGCCTTTGCAAGCCCGGGCCCGATGTCCATCGCAACCTGCGCAGCGGTTACGGGCGCGTCGTAGTTTCGTACAGAACCATCTGGAAGTGTGATCGAGATTGCCATGTGTGCTGCTCCGATGAATGTGCGTCTGATCGTAACCTTCTGCGAGAATCCAAACGAAAAACGCCCGGCTTTTCGGCCGAGCGCTTGGAATTGACACACTGCCTGTACGGGTTCGGCCGTTACCCGCCAGTGCTCCTCGTGCTTGTGGTTGTTGTGTCCAGCCGATACATCATGTGCTCCAGATTAGCATCTGTATCCGTCAAAGGCAAACACGCCCCTGTCAGAATGCTATCGGTTCGTGCTGTCTGATGCTCCATCGGTTGTGTTATCGTCCGATGAAGTGGTCATTTCAGAGGCCGGCCCGATGATGATGCGGATCGGTTGGCTGGCGTTGTGATACTTCGCAAACACATCCTGCACCTGTTCGCGAGTCAGACCACGAACCAGTTCATCCTCGGACATGACATCATCAAGCGCGCGACCGCGATAGTCGATCTGCGAGATCCTCCCCATCCAGTATCCCGGCTGGGATTCGTTCTCGTTCATGATGTTGGCAATCTGTGTCGCTGCTATCGAAACCTCTTCTGCGGTCGGGCCGTTCGTCGCAAACTCGTTGAACATCGACTGCACCTCGTCGGCGAGCAGCGTTGCCTTTGACGGCTCTGTCGATGGTGCAAACGCGATAAACACACCGTACCCCGGATATGCGATCGACGGCGCCATCGACGCCTGCATGCCGTACACCAGTTGCAGTTCCTCGCGCACACGCTTGGTCAGGCGTGTCGTCATGATCTTTGACGCAACATCCATCGCGCTGGAGTCGAGCAGATTGTTCGCATCCGCACCAAAGAACCCGACAACGACAACGGACTGCAGCGTCACAGTGTCAACCGGCTGAACCACCTCACACGACCAGTCCGGTGCGGGGAGCACGCGAAGCGTTGATAGTGTCGACGTACTGATGCGTTCACGCGGAGGAAGTGTCGCAAGGTATTGCGTCGCCAGACGCTCGACCTCGTCAAGCGGGATGTTGCCAACAAAGCTGATTTCAAGCGGAGCACCATGCAGCAATGCACTCAACCATTCCTGAGCACGGTCAGCAGTCACCGACGCGAGTTCCTCGCGTGTAAGTTGCTTTGTACGAACATCGTCCTTCGGGTAAAGTGTTTCAAAGAGGGTCCTTGAGAGCATCGCCTGAGGATCTTTTTCCGTCTGGTCGATCATCTGGCCGCGAATCGTTTTCCAGTTGTCAAATGTTGCCTGCTCAACTTTCGCACCTGTCAGAAGCACGTGGAGAAACTCCAGCGCTGTCTCAATATCAACCGGCGATGCTGTTGTTTCCAGTGTGACCATGTCATCGCCAACAAAGGTGCGTCCTCGCACCGTGGTGCCGCTGAGCAGATCGCGAACATTGACTGATGTCAGTCTCTCTGTCGCCGGACGCTGCAGAGCCAGTGCGCCCGACTCGGTCAGCCCATGTGTTGCTGCATCCTCTTGAATCTTCCCGCCAGCAAGTCCCACGCGCACGATCACACGATCCTGCTCCGTATCCATGAACCTGTAATGCACGCGGGCACCATTGGACAGCCAGAAGCTCGTCACATGTGATGCCTGATGATTCTCAATATCGCCAACGATCTCACCCGGCGCAGGCTTTATCGGCAGCAGATCGCTCGGGCGATCCTGCTGGATGCGTGGTTCTGGCGCAGACTGAAGTGCTGTTGTCGCGAGTTCAAGCACCGAATCTTCTGCGGGCTTTGATGTGCTCTCGGGGATCTGCAGCGTTATATCAACAGTCGAGAAGTCGTAGAGTTCACGGAACGCAGATGCGATTTCATCCGCTGTGATGGTCGGAAGGAGTTCCCGCATCAGATCAAGGTGCTGTTGCGCACTCATGATCGGCTCACGAATCAGCACCTTTGCGGTTAGCATTGAAAGAATCGCGCCCGCCTGCATGTCGGGCTCATTGCGTACGCCCGCCTCAGCAACAGCCATGATGGACTGAACCGTGTCGTCGATCTCACGCTGAGAGAACCCATGGAGTCTGGCTCGCTGCAACTCCGTAGCAATACTCGTCAGTGTATCCTGCCAGCGATCGGGCTCACAGGATGCCTCTACGAGTGTCCACTGTAATGCGCTGAAGAGATCCTCGCTCGAAACACTTGCATTGAGGATTTTCAGTTCACCCAGCGAGATCATGCCCGAGATTCGGCGGTTGAAGGTCATCGTACCCACCGCGCGAACAAGATCCTGGCGGTACTGCTCTTCGGAGACAATCGCTCCCTTGGGGTCCTTTACTTGAGCAAGCATGACTGTTGCACGCTGCAACTCCGGGTCGGTGTATACCTTCGAACGACTCTGCTCAGGCACGACGATGCCAGGATCGAGCGGCTCTGGTGCTTTTACCGTTTGCCGGTTGGGCCATGGGCTTTCCGGTCCGGAGAAGGCTCTGGAGATCGCATCGACCATCTGCTGCTCGTTGATGTCCCCCACCGCAATGACCGTCATGTTCTCAGGCACGTACCATTTCTTGTAGTACGCCGCAAAGTCATCGCGCTGCATGTTCAGCAGACGTTCCTCGGTCCCGATAGGCAATCGCTGACCGAATCTTGATCCGGGTGAGATATCCTCAAGTATCTTCTCAAACATGCGCTGTTGTGCGCCAAGTCGCGTGCGTTTCTCCTCAAGAATCACGCCTCGTTCCTTCTCTATCTCCTCTGCCGGGAGTGTCAGCCTGCCAGCAACATCTGACAGGAACAACAGACCTTTGTCGAACATCTCCATCGAGTTGTCCGGTAGCGCAAGCGTGTATCGCGTATCTGCAAACCCGGTCATCGCATTCTGGTGACGGCCGAACGTGAGCCCGAGTTCCTCAAAGAACGGAATCACGGAGCCGGGAGGAAAGTTCTCCGATCCGTTGAACGCCATGTGCTCCAGAAAATGTGCGATGCCTCGTTGTGAATCAAGTTCGTTGAGTGATCCAGTCCTGATGTGGAGCCAGATGGACGCGCGCTTCGGTGGGTGATCATGTGAGAGCACAACGTACGACACGCCGGACTCAAGCGTGCCCCGCACATACCGTGTGTCCTCGGGCAATGAATGGACGATCACTGATACCGGCGCAAGCGTTATGTGTTCATCAGCGGCGTTGTTCGCTGTTCCCTGATTCTGAGCTGTCACGCGATGCCCCGTGCATACGAGCACCAGCGCAAGCATGGCGTACTTCGCAGCGGCAGTTGACATCCGCTGGCACAACGTTCTTCTGGACATGGATGTTCTCTCCGGTTTTCACGCCAGTTCATGCGTTCTGGTTCCTCGTGCGTATCGCAACGATACAGCACAAAGGATAGCACCCGACCGACCAGCACCTCAAAGCTGCAGGATGCGCGTCTCGGTACATCCTGTCGCGATTACAGATCCGACTCGAGCGAGTCCACCCTGACAATCGCAACACCACGCAGTGTCTCGGACGCGGTATTCAGCGTATACCGATCCAGTTGCAACGCGATCTGTACATCAAAATCGATCGGTTGTCCAGCATGAAGCGAAACAAGCGCGTCATCAGCCAAGCACTGCAGCTGATCCAGCACGCTTGATGATTGCAGTTGCATCCCCAGAAGTTGACCGGTTCCGTAGATGACAATACCACGTTCTGCACCAGTCTGATGGTCTACATGCGACAGATCAACCAGACGCACGTATCCGGGCACAGAATCTTCCTCGCTTGTGACAACGGTTGCGGAAAGGCCAACCGCGCTTTCACCATGCAGTATGAAACCAACGCGCATCAGAAACCGGTATTGCATCTTCAATGTCAGGTTGAGCATCATCGTGTCGTTGTCGTACGTCACAGGCCACGAACCGAACACATCGCCACGGCCGGGCACAAGATCTATCAAACGCACGCACGCCGCCTGATACGTGTCGGTCTCGATTATCAATGACAGCGCGGAAAGTGTTTGTATCGCGCGCAGTTGTGATCTTGCATCTGAGATTCGAACTGAGATCGACTGCACACAACCGGGTCCTTCCCCTGTGTCGATCCATACGCTCGGAACAGTCGACGGGATCACCCATCCCTCGTACCCGTGCGATGTCTGCGACGCAATCACCTGCACTGTTCGATCGGCATGCACATCGGGCACGATGACACGAGTATCAACAGCATTCGCCTCTGCATCTCGCAGCTGCGATTCTGTCTGCAGATTAGACGTACTCGACTGACCTGATGCAACTGCGCAGACAATCGCAACAGTGACCAATGAAGCAAGCGTTCTCATGCGAGATTTATCGGAGAAAAACCACTACTCGCTTGGATTTCAGATAGGTGCGCAAAGTTCTCTGATTACCGAAGCTCGCGCACGTTCGGAGCGGGCAGATCGTCGGCATACTCCCACACAACGACCTCGACCTCACGAACGCCCCACTTGCGGGCCTCGCGATGCGTCGGGAACAGCACGTCAAGCTTGTGCCCCTTTATCGCGCCGCCACAATCGAGTACGGGAACGATCTGATCATTGTCGTATCCGGGCACTGTCAGCATCGTGCCGTACGAGAATAGTTTGGGATCTGCTGCAACGAGCGCGCCGCCGTTCGTATCAACAGAATGGAGTGTCGCGGTTTTGCCATCAGCAAACGGGCCGCACGATCTGTGATCGGGCGCATATGCAGTCACACGCATCTTCACGGTGCGGGCCTGCCTGACGGGTCTGCCATTGAACCAGCGAATCTCCTCGGTGGATGCTTCGACTGTTTCTTCCTGCACTGTCTCGTTGTCCAGAGCAATCTCAACATCGGGAACATCAATGTTGTGCGTTTCGATGGTGCTCTCGTGCGATGCGAGCACGATATGTGAGCCAAGTCCAGACTCGCTGATAACTGGTGTGTGTGTCTCGACACGCTCAATCGCAGCGAGCGGCTGGGCACCGTTGTTATGCCCGAGTTCCTTTGTTGCGATCGCGCTCCCAGCCACGAGCACAGCAAGCACGCCGTACGCAACGGGTTCCACAAAGGGCTTCCATCGCGCACTGCAAGCGCAGCGCAGTTTCTGATCTTTGGTTACCACCACCACCATTCCTCCATGTGCGCCTGCAACTCATCGAACCATCGCCACCACGCGATGTGCCCGCGCAACGCAAGCTGCCAACCAGTTTCAGACGCGGAGCATCTTCATAAATCTCTTACGAGATGTGGAAAACCATACCCCGGCTTGCACACAAGATCGACCAATCTGCACCGTGAATCAATCGCCATTGGTCAGGTCGCGCAACTTGTGCGCATCTCATGCTCTGTGCGGGATGGCTCGCGGACATTGCAGACATGTTTTCAACATCAGCGTGGTGTGCGATAACTTGTTCTGATCAAGCCGGTTACATATATCACCTGTGAGATAACACAGACGCAATCCACGAACAGCAAATCCAGTTTCCGTCCAATAACATAATCTGAATACCACCACCCCGATGAAGGACGCGTGTGGGATCACACCCTGGCCAAGAATAACTTTTCTTTCAGACGCAATCTCGAAAGTGTCCGCATGCAGGACGACGATTGAGTCAGTTCAGCGATACATCATCTTTGCACAAACAGAAACACGCTCCTCATGCATGTCACCGCCATCGAAGCCTTTGAGATTGCACTGCTTGGCATGAGCGCAGGGCTGATCGGCGGGCTCGCAGGTATCGGCGGTTCGCTTATCATGATCCCAGGATTGATCTTCCTGCTCGGCTACGACGACGACGCACACACACAGCAGCATGTCTTTATGGCAGCGGCAATGGTCGTGAACTTTCTCGTTGCAGCACCGTCAGCCCTCCGACATCACAAGAGCAAGGTTGTTCGGCTTGATGTTGCACGGTATCTCATCCCGACCATGATGTGTGCAATTCTTGTCGGCGTGCTCTTGTCAGATCGGATTGAGGGATCGCACCTGAAGAACGCACTCGCGGTGTTCATGATGATCTACAGCATAACGAACCTGTGGCGCGCATGGCAGCGATACCAGCAAAGGAAGCACAACCCGGAAGCCTCTGCGCAGGAAGAGCAGTCCCAGCAGATGCAACATCGCATTGCAGTCGCACCAATCATCGGTATCGGCGCATTGACAGGGCTGATTGCCGGACTACTGGGGATTGGAGGCGGGCTGATTATGGTGCCGCTGCTCCTGATCGCATTGCGACTCCCTTTACGGCAAGCGATCGGAACGAGCAGCGCGGTCATGTGCTTGACTGCACTCGTCGGTTCGGCACTCAAGCTCTGGAACCTCGCGCCAGAGCATGGCCGTGAAGCGTCAGAAGCACTGACATACGCGATACTCATGGGCCCAACCGCATCGGTTGGCGCATGGTTCGGCGCCCATCTCATGCACAAACTCCCGCTACAAACTGTGCGCGTCATTATCAGTGTGCTGCTCATCGTCGGTGCACTGAAGATGCTGGGTGTGTTTTAGCGCTGACGCCTCGGCATGTTTGACTCCAAAGAAAAACGGTTAGGCACCTGCGTGAGTACCCAACCGCTTCGTTTTTTTGCGAGTCGAATCTGTCAGACTCAGTTGGCAAAGTGCGCGAAGGCCTTGTTCGCGTCTGCCATACGGTGGACCTGATCGCGTGTGGACATGGCTTTGCCCTCGCGCTTGGCCGCTGCGTAGAGCTCATCCGCGAGACGGCGAGCCATAGGACGCCCCTTCTCGCCGCGTGATGCAGCAAGGATCCAGCGGAACGCGAGCGACTGCTGGCGGTGTGGCTTGACGGACATCGGCACCTGATAGTTTGCACCACCAACGCGCTTGGACCGAACCTCAACATACGGCATGACATTATCAATCGCCTGATGGAACAGCTGGAGTTCGTTCTCCGGCTTGTGCTCTGCCCACGCGTCGTCCTTCTTCAGACGCGATGCGATCGTGTCCATCGCATCGTACATTACGCGTTCCGCAACGGACTTCTTGCCATCGAGCATAAGGCAGTTAATAAACTTCGCCACCCGCTTGTCGCTGTAGACGGGGTCTGGACGAAGCTGATCTTCACTCTTTGTAATACGGCCGGCCATTGTGTTCTCCTGGCTCATCTGCCCGCACATGCGGACTGTGTTCACCACTTCGACATAAAGTAGTTACTTGCCAACGTGAATGGAAACATCATCGCGCCACACAAACAGAGGCGCAGATGGAACTGATTACTTCTTGCCGACGGTTGCCTTGACCTTGGCACCGTACTTCGAGCGTGCCTGCTTGCGATCATCAACACCAAGGCAATCGAGCGCCCCGCGGACGATGTGGTAGCGGACACCGGGCAGATCACGCACACGACCGCCACGCACGAGCACGATCGAGTGCTCCTGCAGGTTGTGGCCCTCGCCACCAATGTACGCGGTTACTTCCTTGCCGTTGCTCAGACGCACACGCGCAACCTTACGGAGCGCAGAGTTGGGCTTCTTGGGCGTGAGTGTCTTGACGATCAGACAGTTGCCGCGACGCTGCGGACAGCGATCGATATCGCGGACCTTTGACTTTGCGGTCTGAATCTTGCGAGGTTTGCGGACAAGCTGGTTGATCGTTGGCATGGGCGTGTTTCAGTCTGTGGTCATAACGTGGAAAAACTACCGAGACCTGATTCCGGTACGACTCGGGCCGAGATGATAGGGCCGGGTGCTCCGAGGGGCAAATCGAGGAGGCCCCATCAGGCTCGATACAATACCCAATGCATACCGACCATGACCCGACCCTCGATCCAACCACACTCCACGGCTTCCAGAAACTTATCCATGACCGATACTTCGCGACAGACTCCGCTCGGGGAGTTGAGGGCACATTCATGCTGCTGATGGAGGAGGTGGGCGAGCTGGCAACCGCTCTCCACGACAACTCCCGCCCGAACCGCGAGCCGACGCAAGCCCAGCGGGCCAATCTCGAAGAAGAGTTTGCGGATGTGCTGGCGTGGCTGGCGACGCTTGCCAATATCACAAAGGTCGATTTCGCGACCGCGATCGAGAAGTACACCACGCCTGGTCGGGTCGAGGGTGTGAAGGACTGAGGATGACCAGGAACATCCCCCAATCGGACGAACTCATTGGAGGGCTGAAAGACCCGGTTGATCCGTACTTTGCATTCGGACTTATTGGCTCGCAGTTGTTCGTCGCACTGTGTGTAATTGGTTCTCTCTACTTCTTCGAGATAGAGAACTCGATTCTTCAAGTCGGGTTGTGGGTTGGTGCAGAGGTATGCGCGTTGACAGTGCTGATCCTGCTCGCGATGTGGAGAGAAAAGAAGCAGGCAAAGAAGAGCGACTCTCTGCGACCAGTTGAGTGAAAAGTCTATTTCAACTTGGCTCGGTGCCACTGGTATCTCGCGCGTGCGAGTACCAGTGCTGCGGATGCGAAGTCTGGCACTGCGTGTCGCGATGCGACAACGCAGTGGCACCGGGGCATACATTAGCAATGCAAACACACAGGAGTCCGGGGCTTTCCAAACACTGGTGGAGCGGGCTTCCAGCCCGCTTGAAGTAACATACCTTCGCGGGCAAGATGCCCGCGCCACCGCGATGCCCACGTGGGGCGAGACGCCCCACGCTCCTGACTTTGTTCCGCGCTCAACAACTCTGACTTTCTATGCGCTAAATGCATCTGCAACAAATGCTCGCATAATCATGGTCACACAAGCGTGACCATGGCACCCAAAACGATACTGAGAAACGAGCCCCGAGCGCAAGCTCGGGGACGTTGTATATCAATCTCTTCAACTCGGCGGCAGCAAACGGCGTAGGTGCCTGCCATAGTCGATCACGCGGCCGATCACTTCCTTGGACGACTCCTTTACGACCATGCGGTCACCCGACACCAGCGTAATGACGGTATCGGGTCGTTCCTCGATCGTGCGGATCAACTCGCAGTTCAGCACAAACTTTTCGCCGGAGAGCCGTGTGAGTGCGATCATGCCGGATACCTCAGTTCGTCATCAGATGCTGATGGAGAGCAGTTGCTGGAGCAGTTCGTCCGACGTGCGGATCACACGCGACGAGGCCGAATATCCGGTCGACGTCAGGATCAGTCCGATGAACTCCTTGCCAAGGTCGACGTTTGATTGTTCAAGCGAACCCGACACGATGTTGCCGGAACCCGCTGTCTGGGCGTCGACCACCTGCGGCGCACCCGAGTTGATCGACTCGCGGAAGCTGTTCTGCCCCACCTCAGTCAAACCCGCTGGGTTGGTGAACATCGCGAGCGGGATCTGACCGAGTGTGCGTGTGAGTCCATTCGAGAATGAGCCAGTAATGGTGCCATCAAACTCCACGCCGAACGCTTCGAGCACGCCGGTCTGGCGTCCGTCACGATACGGTGTTGAGATCGCCGAGTTCACATCAACAAGCGATGTCATCGCGCCGGTATCGCCGCCGAAGAACATCGAGAACGTGAGCGGCGTTGCTGCGCCCGTGTCGTCGCGATTCACGCTGACTGTCACAGGCAGGTTGTTCACCGGACGGCCGGATGTGTCGAACTGCAGCAGTCCTGTTGTCAATGCAGGCTCGCCCGGCGTGCCGTCGTGCGAATCGATCCAGTAGCGCCACGTTGTGCCCTGATTTGTTTTCGCTTCAAGCGAGAGCGTCGTGACAATGTCAACCTCGTTGCCGAGCGAGTCGTACGCAACGAAGTTCGTGCGAACGCTCTCGCCGGTTGCCTCCTGCGCCTGTTGCACACCGAACGGCTGGGCGATCAGTACGCCGTTCTCATCAAGCAGACGGATGTCGTTCGACTGCAGATCGAGGTTGTTCTCTGAGCCGGAGTTACCAATAAGCGAGATTGCGCCAGTCGTTGCGTCAACGGTGCCGCCGGGCGTGGTGCCGTCGGGGTTTGCAACCGTCGTGCGGACACCCAGTGCGGTCGAGAGATAATCGATCAGATCCTGCACTGTTGTTGCTGCGCCGATCTCCATGCGCGAATCAGGCACGGACGCCGAACCCTTGCGTGCTCCCTGTAACTCGATGAACTGGCCTTCCTCAAACATTGGTGTGGTTGGCTGCGATGCGTTTGCGATGGATGTCAATGCGCTTGTCAGCGTTGCAACACCACCGCCGACAAGCCCGAGCGCGCTCGTTGCGCCAATACCAATATTGAGCAGACTCCCCGCCATCGAAAGATCGCCAGCCGCATTTAGATTGCCAGCGATGCGAACTTCGGTGGTCGCTTCGGCAAGATACCTTCCACCGATTGGAATCTGGATGTCCTGCAGCGTCCCCTTGTCGATGACAAAGTCTGCATCGGTGCCGTACCCGAGCACGCGCTGCCCAGCAACGGTCGTGAGATACTGATCGCCGTCCACACCGAGCGCACCAGCACGCGTGAACTCCAGATCGTCGTTACCGCCATCGACAACAAAGAACCCCTCTCCATCAATCGCAAGATCGTTTGGATTCCCCGTCCCGTTGAGTTGCCCCTGCGTCATCATGCGCGATGTCCCAGCGACGGCGGCACCCTGGCCGATCTCGTACGGGTTTGTACCGCCGGTCGTATCAGCGGGCGCACTCGCACCGCGGTACACACGGGACATCTGCGTTTCGAAGTTCATCCTGCTCGTCTTGAATGCTGGCGTGTTCACGTTGGAGATGTTGTTGCCAATTACCTCCATCGTGCGTGAATGCACAGACAGTCCGGACAACCCGGCAAACATGGCAGAAGTCGAGGTCATACGAGCGTACCTGCTTTCCTGAAACGTGCCAGTGTCTTCACTGACGATCTACAAAGTGTGCGATCCTCGCACTGTGTTTCAGCAGCTCCGCCGCTGTACGACAAACCGAACTCAGATTCCAAACGACGGCATCGGCACCACATCATCCTGTTGTGCTGACACCTCAAGAGACGCGAACCCGTCAACACGCAATGCTGGTGGTGTTGCTGCGTCGCCCTTTGCAACGATCTGTCTGCGTGCAACATCGACGACGTACGACATATCGCCGTGCTGCACGAGCAATGATGTCACGCCACGAGCATCAGCATGGTCTGTCAGCTGCGCGAGCTTCTCCATCTGCTCGGCTGAGAGGTGAACACCCAGCGACGGTTCCACCGTTACACCGAGACCGCTGCTGCCGAACGACTCCTTCGCCTTTGCGAGCAGTTGCTCAAACGATGATGAGGCTGGCTTTGCATGCGATTCGCCGCCGAAGATCGTCTTTGCGATCTGCACCGCTCCACCAATCAACCCTGCTGCCGCAAGTGGAATCATTGCGCACCCCCTGCAATAACTTCCGGCGCATTGATCTCATGCACCTGCTTGAACATCAAGGATTGCCCGGAACTCAATCGCAGCACCGGTCCTTCGTTGTCACGCACAACCGTCTTGACCACACCCTCGGCGAGTGAACCGTCGCTGGCAATGCCGGTCACCTGCGATCCGATGAGTGACGACGCGGATGCCATTTCGTTCTGGCTCACCAGTGCATCGAGTCTGCCGCCAAGGTCCATATCTGTCTGGATCGAGCGAAGATCTGAAATCTGCTGGAGCAATGCGCTTGTATCACTCGGCTTGAGCGGGTCCTGGTTGGCGAGTTCGGTCGTGATGATGTTCACGAACTCGTCGTTGGTCAGCTCGCTGAACCGGTTTGCGTTCTGATTGCTGCTGATGCTTGATGATGTTGATTGCACAGGGTCCATGATGTGTTCCTGTCTGTGTTAGTGCCGATCGTTATGCCAATGCGTCCAGAGCGAGACGAACCTGCCCCATGTCATCGCGCACCGTGTGCGCACTGACGAACTGCTCGGGCTCAAACGCAAACGCCGGGCCAGTCTCCGGCTCGATCAACTCGGAAGCTGAAAACTGCTGCTGCGTCCTGCCACGCCCGTTTCCGTTTGTATGGTTCTGATCCTGGAACTGCCCGTCTGTATTCCCGTGGCGTGCATCTACATCCTGCTGTGTATTCTGTTGCGCAGTTGGCTCACTCACAGCGTGCTTCTCGCCGGACGATACCAGTCTGACCTCGATCGACTCGACGCGCACATTGCGTTCTTCGAGCGACTGCTTAAGTTGGTCCACAGTCTGTGTCAGTGCGTCGTATGCGTGCTGCGTGGATGTTTCGATGGTCGCCTTTGCACTGCCATGGTGCAGTTGAAGTTGCACCTTGACGGTACCGAGCGTCTCCGGCGTGAGCTGGATCATGACGTTGCCGCCACGCCCCTTAAGCATCTGTCCGAGTGCTCCCTTGACCTGCGCTGTCATGCGATCTGCTTGTTCTGGCGAAGCTGCGGACTTCGATGCACCAGCCGATTTCAGCTGGAACATGGCTTTATTCGTGAGTTGCGATGATGTGCTCAAGCTGTGGTGACCACTCGAACCGGTCGAACCATTTGAGTGCTGCGCACCAGCCCCACCACTATTCGCTTCAACCGGTTTCACTGCAGACGCACTTGCAGCAACATGTGACTGCATATTCGCGATGCTTACTGGTTGTGAACTGGTTTGGATCTGTCCTGGCGCAACAGCAATGTGCTGAGACTGGCTTGCTGTTGAATCAGACACATGCCGCGAACCACTTGATAGAGTTGCCTGTAGTGTTGTAGATTCTTCGGCACGTTGTGTGAGCATCTCAGTCGCAGGTTTGTCCATCCACGATTCTGCGGCTTGCTTTGCGACGGATCGTTGCAAGGCGGGCTCTGTCGAGGATCGATCAAACGAGGCGCGACGAACCGGCTCTGACTGCATCTGTGCTTGTGTCGCATCTCGCATATCAGACGCAGAATCCATGTCGTGCTTTGCGCGCTCATCACGAAGCTGCTGCGCACGATCTGCGCGACCGGAATCGTCAAAGATGCCGAACTCCGCACCTGCTGCACCCGAAGCAGCGTGCTGCTCGTGCTGGTTGAGCGCAGTCGCTGAAGATGCGGACGCTGTTGACACGACATCAAGAAGCGCATCAAACGACGGCCGCAACGCAGTCTTTGCATCAAGTTGGGCACTGCCTGCGCTGCCGACAGCAGTAATGGCATCAGAAGGGGTCTGGACCTGCGGATTCAGGAACACTTGCATTCGTTACAACTCCCTGCTCGGGCACGGCTTGCCCGAACGTCTGGAGTTGCTTGAGCAATCGGCCTGCCAACTGCTCGTCCTGTCCGAGAATCTGGGTCAGTATCTGCGCGCGAAAGTCATCTTCCAATCCGTTTAGTACTGTCACCATCTGCATCTCTGCATCAAGAGAACTCCCCTCAATGAGGTTTGAACCGTTATGCATGTTGAGCAGAATCTGTGTTGCATCCGCTGGCTTCATTTCTGAGAGTGTTGCGAGTGTTTTTTTGAACTGTTTGATACCAACTGTTTCAGCAATGTCCTTCTGTTGCTGCTCGAATGCTTTCTGGCGTTGATTGATCTTGTCAAGCAAATCCTTCAGGGTGTTTTCTCTCATCGCAAGCTGATCACCCATCGTGCGTAGGTCTCGCTCAAGCCGCTGTTGACGTTGATGGTCCATCTCTGATAACTCGAGTTTGACATTCAGCAATGTCGCCGCATCGATCGGCTCGCCCGAATCGAGTTCACCCTCGCCGAGACTCGAGCTCAGTTCGGCTTCTGCCTCTGCTCGTGCGAGCGCTTGCTGGGCCTTTGCTTCCTTTGCCTTTTCTGTGTCTTCCTCAGCAATAGTCTGGCCAAAGACGGATTTGATCGCATTGACACGATCGGCATTGAGTCTGCCGCTTGCTGCGAGCCAGCCGACACCGAGCACAATCGCGATCAGATTCGCAACCGCCAGCACACACATGACATTCCACACATTCTTCATGCCGATTCCTCCACAGTGCTGCTGGCATTCGCAATCCGTTCAACAGCTCGTAATGCCTGCACCGCATCGTCAATCTGCAGCGTTTCCTTGTGCTGCAGTTCCTTCAGCCATGCCGATTTTCGTCGATCTCGCAGTTGTTCAATTGCCATGCGCTCTTTCGCCGCCTCTGCAAGCAGATCGCGAGCACGCTCAACGCCGGCAACCGCATCACCCAACTCGTCTTCGAGCTGCGCAACTCGTGCACGAATCGCACGGATCGCGACACTCTGCTGACGAAGTGATCGCAGATCCTCCGCATCGGATGCGGTCGCCGCAAGA
This sequence comes from Phycisphaeraceae bacterium, assembly GCA_020639155.1. NCBI lineage: Bacteria > Pseudomonadati > Planctomycetota > Phycisphaerae > Phycisphaerales > Phycisphaeraceae > Phycisphaeraceae bacterium. The sequence goes on along the minus strand of JACKHF010000001.1, from coordinate 2,088,140 downwards.
TCTCGCTGCACCTCCTGCGCAATTCGCTCATCTTCGCGTGCGAGTTGCAATCGCTCAGCTGCCTGCTGACGCAAATGTTCGCATTGCGAAAACACGAGCAGACATTCCCGCTCGTTGTGCGTTCGCACTTTCAACACCGATTCCATGGAGAAACGAAACTTCGGCATTACTCTGATCCTCCAAGGTCCGATGTGACTGCTTGCGCTGCTCTTCCAAGCATGTGCTCAAAGCTCTCGCGTTCCTCCATGGACTGCATCAGGACCGAGTCGATCGACGGCATCAGCGCGATCGCCCTGTCTGCAATCGGGTCCGACCCTTTCGCATACGCGCCGATCTGTACGAGTTCCTCAATCTCGCGGTACTTTGCAATGAGTTTTACGATCTCATTCCGCACGATGACATGCGATTTTTCAGCAATCTGGTTTGTGAGACGGCTGACACTGTCAAGAACGTCGATTGCGGGATAGTGTGCCCGCTGCGCCAGCTTGCGTGACAACATGATGTGGCCGTCCAGAATGCCCCGTGCAGCATCCGATACCGGCTCCGTCGTATCATCGCCCTCCATCAGAATCGTGTAGAGCCCGGTGATTGATCCTGACTGTGTTGCTTCGCTTTTCTCGACAGCGCCAGCACGTTCCATGATCGAAGCCATCAGCGAGAACACACTTGGTGTATACCCTCGCATGGTTGGCGGCTCGCCGGCTGCGAGCCCGATCTGACGCTGTGCGTGCGCAAGTCGCGTGATCGAATCCATCATCAGCATCACGTTCATGCCGCAGTCACGAAGATACTCCGCAGCAGAACAGGCGAGCAGCGCGGCACGAACTCGCAACGTCGGTGTTTCATCGCCGGTTGCAACAACCACAACAGATCGCTGCAGACCATCCCCCAGACTATCTTCAACGAACTCCCGAACCTCACGACCGCGTTCGCCAATCAACGCGATGACGTTCGCGTCCGCATCTGATTGTGTTGCGATCTGTCCGAGCAGCGATGACTTACCGACACCCGGCCCGGCAAAGATACCAAGTCGCTGGCCTCTACCCATCGGTGCCATGAGATCAATCGCCCGAACACCCGTGCGAATCGGTTGTGAGATTCTCGCCCGTCGCATCGCATGCAGCGGTGCAGGCTTCAATGGCACAGGTACAAGATCGGTCAGCGGACTTCCATCGTCGATGGGATCCCCCATTGCGTTGAGCACGCGACCGAGCATGGAGATGCCAACACACTGCACCATACCCGCGGCTTCCGCACGAACACGCTGGCCTACCCGAACACCTGTTGCATCTGACAGCAGCATCACAATAGCATGGGCGCTTTGCAAACCAACAACCTCACCGCGTACACACGCTGTAGCGCCCTCTGATCGATCACATCCGATCGAGACCAGCGTGCCCACGGGCGCAATCAGACCGGATACCTCGAGTGTGAGCCCTCGCACCGCGGACACAATGCCACTCACCGCAATCGTCTCGCAGTGTTGGGCAAGCGATGATGGCGCATCGAAGAGGTCAACCATCAACGCGCTCCGTTTGGTCTGCGTGCAGATCAAGCCCGGGCACTATCACTTCAGCAAGGCGATCGAGTTGTGTGCCAATAGATGCGTCAACCTCTGTTCCTGCGCTTGTCCGGATGACACAAGACCCGCGTGGAAGTGACTCATCAACCTCAATGCGAACTGCCGTATCGTGTCCGAGCCTGCTCGCTATATCCTCCGATGCCCTGTACAGCACATCACCCGAAGCAGTATCCGTTCGAATAACGACGGCGGTGGCTTTCACAATATGTTGGAGTGCGTTGTCGAGAATGTTCTCAATAGTTGACGGGTCGTGCTCAACAACGCGCTGCACAACTCGTGAAGCAAGCATGACAGCGAACGCAACAAGGTCCTGCCTGGCCTGTGTCATCGCATCTGCGCACGCCGCCTCGAACCGACCAACCGCCTGCGACCATGCGTGGCACATTGCTGCGATATTGTCGCTTGCTTCCTCGTGCGCCTGTATCACACCACGTTCTTTCCCTTGCGCCAGTCCATCGATCTGTCCCTGCTCGAATCCTCGTTTGTACCCCTCCTCTCGTGCGGTTGAGATAAGACGCTCACGCTCTCTCCCTGCGGCTTCGATGGTTTCGAGTGCCTGCTGTTCCGCAGCTTCGCGCAGCGCGTGCGCCTGCCTCGCGATATCGTCAAGGCGCAGACCGATGGCATCTCGCACGACCTGCTCTGCCACTGGATTGCGGATCACCGTCATGCGCACCACCAATCAAACGATCATGTCGTCCGTACCGCGTCCTTGGATCATGACATCGCCGGACTCTTCGAGCCTGCGCACCACGTCCACGATGCGCTGCTGCGCACTCTCGACATCGGAGACACGCACCGGTCCCATGAACTCCATTTCCTCCTGGATAAGCTGGGCTGCACGCTCTGACATGTTTGAGAAGATCTTCTTCTTGAGATCCTCCGATGCTGTCTTGAGTGCAACCGCAAGCTCGTTGTTGTCGATCTCCTTGAGCACGTTCTGGATGCCCTTGTCGTTGACGAGCTTGACATCCTCGAAGACGAACATGAGCCTGCGGATCGACTCGACCAGATCAGGGTCATCGACTTCCAGTCCTTCCATTATCGTCTTCTCACTGGAACGATCGGCAAGGTTCAGAATTTCTGCAACGGTCTCGACTCCACCAGCCTTTTCCATCGACTGGCTGAGCATGTTGCTCAGACGCTGTTCGAGCCCCTGCTCAACCTCGCGAATCACTTCCGGATTCGTCTGGTCCATGTTCGCGATGCGCTTGATCACCTCAAGCTGCTTCTTCATTGGGAGGCCAACGATGACTTCTGCGGCCTTATGGTGTGGCAAATGGCATACAACCAACGCAATGGTCTGCGGGTGCTCATCCTGGATAAACGTCAACAAGCTGTCCGACTCTGCGCGCTGAAGAAAGCTGAACGGTGACTTCTGCACCTGTGTCTGGATCTGTGCAACCATGCGTTCAGCCTGTGTTGGATCCATCGAGTTCTGTAGAAGCGTCTTTGCAAAGTCAAGATTTCCCTCTCCAACAAACTTGCTCGCGAGTGTCTGATCATAAAACTCACGTACAACACCATTCCGCAGATCGGATGTCACTGATCCGAGACTTGCAAGCTCGCGCGAGAGTTCCTCAACCTCTTCGTACTCCATTTTGCGCAGAAGCCCAGCAGCATCATCGCGTCCAATAGCAAGCACCATGATGGCTGCCTTTGTCAGACCTCCCAGATCGCCAATGCTTTCGGGAAGTGGTTCGTGCGGTTTGCGTGCCATTGTGAGTCCTCGCTTCTTACGTCAAACGATCCTCGTTAACCCATCGGCGGATGACATTCGAAACATCATCGGGCTGGTTTTTCACGAGTTCACGAATCTGCTCGAGCATGCGCGTCGACTCGAACTCATCGTCGGCAACTTCAACAGCTTCAAGCACGCCATCGGACTCGCCCGCTTCACCAACAAGATCAGACTCGGCAAGCAGCGATGGCGGGATGCCTACCAACTCCTCGATCGGCGGCAACTCAACCCTCTTGCCTGCTTTCTTCACCATACCCACCATCATGAACAGCGATACAACGGCGAGCACGCCAAGCACTGCCTTCTCAATCATCCCGCGCGATGCGAGTGTGCTCACCATGCCGGTCACCCCTGCAGCTTGATCACTCGCACCCGATCCCATCACTTCTGGCACCGTGTCAATTGGAATGAGCGATACGCTCACAATCCCTTCTGACGATGCACCACTCGTTCCGTCCACTATGGTCAGGTGTGGCAGAATAAGGCTTTCGATTTCCGGCTTGAGTGCTGTTGCAAATGCCTGCTCAACCTGCGTGATAACGTCTGGAGCGGTTGGGTCGAAGTCTTCGTCGCGCGTGACACCGGGAGCAATCGTCGCGTACCACCCGCGGGGAACATTGATTGACGCAACAAGGCGTGTTGCGCGACCGCCTGGATCAATGCTTGATGTGTGTGTGTATCCGAACTGATTTTCGTATGTTTTTTCGTCGACAGCGCCCTCTGTCGAAGAGCCGCTGGAGCCAGAACCAAGTGTTGGGTCGTCGGACACGTTTGCTGTCAGACCTGTGCCCGTGCGAGGTCGGGATGACGACGATGATTGCGAATCCGTGCTCGTCTTCTGCTTCAGAGAGACTGTTCCCTCGCCACTGGGACTGTACGAGCGCTGCTCTGTCGTGCTGCGCGTCACGTCCACCTGGGCGGAAACTGCAACCGTGACACCCGGCACAAACGCCAGAAGATCAAGCAGCTTTTCTCTGACCTGGTTCTCAATCTTGGTCTGGTGCTCCAGGTATGTACCAGCAATCGCATCATCTTCGGATCGCGCACTGTACTGTCGACTTGTCCTCGCATCGATCACGCGCACATCTTCTGGATTCAGTCCAGCCTTGGAACCTGCAACGAAGGAAGCGATCGCGTCCACAGTAGATTGCGACAACGTGCCGGAACGCGTTTTGACCGTGACGGACGCAGTTCCTCGTGTACGTGGATCACCAAGACTCTGCCTGTCCGGCACATCGATAAAGACGTTCGCCTTTTCAACGTTATCCCATTGGGTAATCCAGCGGGAGAGTTCGTTCATCAGTGCGATGTTGCTTGCCTGTCTGTGCTGCTGGCTGGTCTGCCACATGGTCTGCTTGTCGAGCAAGTTTGTAAAAAGAATCGATGTGTCTGCTGGAAGCAGTTGCTGCTCGCCAAGCTTGCTCAGCACGTACCTGCGGTCATCAGCGGGCACAAGCAACTCGCTGCCCTTGATCTCGTGTGGAATATTTGATGATTCAAGAAAGCCGGATACCTGATCAATCGTTGCTGCATCCTGGGTCGTAGGAAAGAGCGGAACGTAGGTCGGCTTTGACGAGTACTGTCGAACAAGAAACAGGCCCATGATGACAATGACCGCCAGTGACGCGAGCAGCAACCGCGCCGTTGGTGAAACACTTCCAAAGTGCTTCTGGACATTGTCCATCATGATCCGCAACTGCTTCAAGTCGGCCGCCTCCTGCTGCCTGTACGACATCCTGTCCCAGCTCCGCCGGGTTGCCTGCTGATTCTCGGTTCAATCAGCACACTTTCGCGCAAGAAAAAGGATACAGGGTTCTGATATTGCGCTGGAGCGCAAAAATCGACACAAGACCTGTCTCCATAATGAGATAGAGCAACCATTGCCACGCCAGAGGAATCCCTGGCATGGTGGTATTTGAAACACCATGTCACAATATACTCACACGCGGAGTTGCTGAAGCTCCTGGTAGGCTTCGACAAGCTTGTTTCGCAGCGCAAGCAGCATCCTGAATGCGGTATCTGCCTTCTGCGTCTCGATCATGACTCCCTCAACATCGTCGCGCATCCCCGACATCAACTCTTCCTGGGCTAGCGCTGCTCCCTGCTGCATCTCATCAACGTGCTCGATATTCCGTTTGAGTGAATCAACGAACGACGCGGCTCCAGAAGGAACCTGCACGCGAGCGCTCTGCACCTGAGAAGTTGTCGGGCTGCCGATCAGCCCAAGTGAGTCAATCATGTCCGGGCTCCGCCCATCTCACACGCTTCAATACAGCAACGATCCCCGACTGCTGTGCAAACACCCATTTACTTTGTCCCGCTGATCCGAAGCTGCGCCATTGAGCCCAGCAACTTCAGCGCTTCCTCAGCGCTGTTGAGTCCTTGCTCAACCTTCGCAATCGCGTCCGGCTTGTGCTCCGCAACCGCCTGGGCGGAGTTACTGACCATCTGCTCGAGCTTTGCGAGTTGATCAATCTGCGCGCGCAGCTGTGCTTTGAACGCATCCGGATCGGACGCGGCCTGCCGCTTTGCCTGATCGGGCTTCGATGCAGCCTGTAACGCACTGATGATGCCGAGTGGATCACCCATCAGATCTACCTCATCTCAGAACTCCGGCTCTACGCGATCAAACGGATCGCTTGAGCCATCATCGCTTTGGTTGCTTCTGCCGCAACAACATTCGCCTCATATGACCGCAATGCTTCCATTGCGTCAACCTGTTCCGTAATCGGATCAATGTCGGGCATCGGAACATATCCAGCGTTCGGCCCATCCTTGTACGCAAGCGGATGCGACGGATCGTGCTTCAGCCGAATCGCATCCGGATTCGCCCATACCTCCTTCACGTGAACACCCATATCGCGCCCGCTTGCGTGCGTGGCGTTCGGGTCGCCAGCCTCAAAGATCGCAAAGCGTCTGCGATATGGATTCACGTTCCCTTCGGCATCAAGAATCGCTTCGCGCCCCGCAAGGTTGGCCGAGATAACGGTCATCCGCGTGCGTTCGGCGATCATGCCGCTGGTCGAGATGTCAAGTGCGCCGTACATGGTGTCTCATCCGTGTGTTGTCTCTGTTCCTATGGCCGTTCTGTAATCGCTGCTCGCAGCAGGTCAAATCGAGATCGCAAGAGGTCCGACGCAAGCCTGAACATGCCCACGTTCTCGGCGACATCCTGCATGAGTCTTTCGACGTCGCGATTGTTCCGATCGTGGAAGAGCACGTTGCCGCTATCAGCCTTGGGCTCTGCGAGCATGCGTCCGCTGCGAGAGAGGGAGATCTCGTCGGTATCACGCCACGGGAGTGAGTCGTTCCCGGGCGATGTTGGACGCTCATACTTCTTCTGCACTGCCTCGGAGAGCGCAGCCTGAAAATCGGAAACGGACAAATCCTTCTGCTCGAAGTTCGGTGTGCTCAGGTTTGCGATATTGTGCGCCAGGATCTCCTGCCTGCGCGCACTGAACCGCATCGCCATCTCAAGCGTCTGGATTGATCCGGAGTTGGCGATATCCTGCGCGATCATGGTGAAGCTCCCGCAAAGTGCATGCCGGGAAGAACATGCTCATTTCTGCGCGTCGCAATCACAGTGACGCGGGAACAAGCTGCTCTTCCTTCCACTTCTTGAGCTTCAGACCCAGCGTACGAACGCCAATATCGAGCGCTTCGGCGGTCTTTGCGCGATGCCCGTTGAACCGGCGCAATGTCTGCACGATGGCTTCGCGCTCCATCTCTTCCAGTGTCGTGTTGGGCGGGATCATGAGACGCGGAGCCTGCATCGGTTCGTGCCCATAGTCTGACATAGAGTGTCCGATCGAACTGGCCGCCGACTGACCAATTGGAGCGTGTGAGCCATTTGGTTTCGGTTCAACCTGCGATGCGTACCGCCCACCCGTCAGGATAGCGTTGCCAAGGCCGCCAACGATCGTGTCGAGCGGATCCTGATCCGCATTCTCGATTGCACCAAGCCACGGCTCGATAAGAGTGCGTGTGATGACAGTTGCACCGGTACCGTTTGAGAGCACCACTGCACGCTCGCAGATATTCTGCAGTTCGCGCACGTTGCCGGGCCACTGGTACGAGGACATCAGTTCCATCGCTTCAGGCTCAATCGCGATCGGCTCACGACCTTCGCGCGCACAGATCCGTGTGATAAATGTTTCAACCAGTGCTGGCACGTCTTCAAGACGATCGCGCAGCGGCGGCAAATGGATCGGCACCACGTTCAGGCGGAAGAACAGGTCCTGACGGAACTGCCCAGCCTGCACCGACTTTGGCAGATCACGATTGCTCGTTGCGAGCACGCGGACATCAACACCAATTGTGGTAGATGACCCGACGCGCTCAAACATGCGTTCCTGGAGTACGCGGAGCAGCTTTGCCTGGATGCTCAGACTGACCTCGCTCACCTCATCGAGCAGCAGCGTCCCGGTGTTTGCAAGCTCGAAACGTCCCTTGCGCATCTTGTCCGCGCCTGTGAATGCACCCTTCTCATGACCGAACAGTTCGCTCTCGAGCAGCGACTCGCTGAGTGCTGCGCAGTTCACTGCAAGGAATGGATTCTCGGCACGCGAGCTCAGATCGTGGATCGCCTGCGCCACCACTTCCTTACCGGTGCCAGACTCTCCAACAATCAGCACGTTGGACTGCGAGTCAGCTACAGCCTTGATCTGTTCCTTCACTCGACGGATTGCTGGAGAGTTTCCAACAATGCGATCAAGACCACGTATTCCGCATGCTTCGGTACTTGGTGACGATGTAGCCGATGCACCCGCCCGGAGCAGCGCGTTCTCGCGAAGCACGCTCGCGTGCTGGATGGCACGTTTGACGGAAATGATCAGTTCATCGCCCTCGAACGGCTTCGTCACATAGTCGAACGCACCGTTGCGCATTGCTTCGACGGCTGTCTCAACGGTGCCGAATGCTGTCATCAGGACGATTGGAAGTTCGTCGTCGAACTGACGGATACGCTCGATGAGTTCAAGCCCGGAGAGCCCCGGCATCTTGAGGTCGGTGACCACCGCATCGGGCCTGCGCTCAGCGATGGAAGCGAGTGCAGATTCGCCATCGGTTGCGGTGATTACTTTCATTCCAGCGCGTCCGAGGGTGGCGGCCACGCTGTCACGCATCATCTCTTTGTCATCGACTACAAGTACCGTTCTCATCGCGCCTATCTCCTGCGCTGGTCTGCCCGCTCATCCTGGCGGGGTGTGGATGTCAACCTGCCTGGCGAACCAGACCCTGTGTCACGAATACCTCGTGCTGCTGTCCATTCGTCCGAATATGGTCGTTTTCTTTACAATCAACGCGCAAATTTGTGCGCAGCGTGCTGGACCTGTTCGGCAGCGCAAGTTTGACGCATGCTCCGCCAAGCCGCTGTGAAGCACCAATGTGGATCTCGCCACCGTGGGCATCCATGATCCGATGCACGATCGCCAATCCGAGACCGGTTCCCGTGTGGCGTGTTGTAAAGAAAGGGTTGAAAATCCGGTCCCGAACCCCATCCGGGATACCCGGGCCTGCATCTTCAATCACGATGATTGCCCGACCAGCATCGTCTGACTGCGCACCGATGCAGATCCAGGGTTGATCAACTCTGTTCTCATTCATCGCTTCGATTGCGTTGCGGATGACGTTGATCATCGCCTGCTCAAGCAGGTCCGCATCGCACGTCAGGACCAGCGATCGGATGGAGTCATCCACTTCGATGCTCACCTTGTGCTCGGTATCTTCAACGCCGGGGAGTGAAAGTGCGATGGCACGGTCCACGATGCACTCAGCATCAACATTGTCCAGCCGTGCGCTGCACTCACGAGCAAACGAGAGGACATCCCCCACGATCGAGTTCAACCGACGCACCGAACCGCGAATGCGATCGGCAAGCACCTGCTGCTGCGGTTGTGTATCCAGATCCTCAAACAGAATGCGTGCATCAAGCCCGATAGATCCAAGTGGATTGCGGATCTCGTGGGCGATGCCTGCTGCCATCTCACCGAGTGCTGCGAGCCTGCGCGAGCGAGCAAGTTGCTCGTTTGCCTCATGGAGTTCTGCACGAAGATGTGAGACTTCATCCCGCAATGATCGCTGCGAAGATTCCAGCCTCGCTGTCACCGTGTGGAACATCGCCATGAGATCATCCATCTCATGCGCATTCTCAACATCAACGGATTGTTCGAGACGGTCGTCACTCATGCCTGGGTGTCCTGAAATCTTGCGGTATTTCCTGTTTTCTTATTGCCATACGCGTTTAAGGCAGTGCGTGTCTTCTGTGCTCCGAGGAGTTCCTCCTGCACAGCGGACTTGCGGGATTTCAGCGTTTCTGCTGCTTTTTCGTCGGCATCCGCTACCTGCTCGGCCATGGTCCGAAGTTCGTCGATCGACTTCTCGATGCGAGCACGCGTCGACTCGTCGAATCCATCGACAAGCTGGTCCCACACATTGCGGTATGGCTTGAAACACTTGTGCTGGGCGACCAGTTTGTCGACCACCGTCTGACGCTCTGTCAGCACGCGCAGCAGCAGATTCGTATCCTGCAACTCAATCGCATGCATCTGGCGCTTGGTTAATGCGACAAGGCTTGTGTACAGGTACTTCTCGACCCGCAGTGCATCATCGACAATACCAATCCGTGAAGCCACCGTTCGAGGAAGCGAGAAACCGAGAGCATTTTGTTCCGGCTTTGTATCTGTCTGTGTGTTGCTGGACATCAGTGTCATTGGTGTGCTTCTCTTTTCAGGGTTCTCTTACTCACCGGATCCCGCTTGGGCCTGTCTGTTCATCTCAAGCAATCGATAGCTCGATTCGAGCCACTGCTCCCACTGCGTTATCCCCATCGGCAGATCCGGGTTATCCCACGCACTATCCGGGATGCGCTCAAGGAAGGCCTTTGCTGCGTTGTTGGTCTGGCGAGCGCGTTCAAGCTGCCCAAGTTCGAGATACGCGTTGAACACCTGCACAAATGCAACCAGCGACGCGGGGTCATCTCTGAACCGGTTTCTTGCGGTGACATACATGTCTATCGCGCGTTCAATCTGCCCGAGTGCCATCGCGCAATCGCCACGATAGAAGTACGCATTCCGCAGATAGATCTGCTCCATCGTCGTCAGCCTGCGCCATTCTTTCTCTTCGAGCGTATCAATCACACGATCAAACGCTTCGATCCCCTGGAGAAGGCGTTCCTGGCGCTGAGCAGCAAACTGCTGGCGGAGTTCCTCGGGCATCGCTTCGATTGTGATCTTGTCGTTGATCTGCTCTGCGTCGAGTCTCGCAGCATCGCCGAGCTTGAAGCTGACCTCTGTCCGGCGCGGATCGTCGGGATACCGCTGCATCGCTTCATCAAGCCTCGCGACCGCATCAGCATTCCGTCCAAGCCTGTAGTAGAAGAATCCCAGCTCAATCAAGGCATCGTGGTAAATCTTTGATGTTGGATCGCCACGATGGCCGCTGACCGCATCTGTCAGCAGCAGTTCGGCATCCTCATCATTTGATGCATCGGTGTCAAGCAGCAAACATGCTGCAAGCGGCACGTAGCTCTGCTCGGCGAACGGTCCGACACCCTTGCCAAGATCCGGATCACGAGCACGCTCAATTAGACTTCGATATCTGTTTGCTGCAAGTTGGTATTCTCCACGAGCCTGATCCATCTGCGCAACACGGAACTCTGCTTCTGCACGTCTGGGGTCGTCCGGTGCGCTTGCAAGAAAGTCGTGCAATGCCTGAAGCGCTTGGGGATGGTCACCCGCTTTATTGTAAGCATTTGCTGCTGACCACAGCATCTCAATAAAGAGGTGTGGGTCGCTCAGGACACTCCGCTCTGCCGCAAGGCGGTAGTGTGCGCCAGCAGCACGCAAGTGTCGTCGCGCACTCTCTCGAGTTTCGGGAGCAATGTCGGCAAGGTCTACCGGACTTGCATTCTCTAATATCGCTCCATTGAGTACGGCTTCGCCCTCGCCGTAGTTTGCTCTTGCAAGCAGTTCCAACAATGTGAGTGAAGCATTCTCGATACCGATAGCGTTCCTCGCAAGCATCGCAAAGCGCAGCGCGGTCGATGGTTCTTCTCGTTCTACGCGATCCTGCGCAACCCGTTCAAGCTGCGTGACCACGTCTTCCATTGTTACCATAGATGATGTGGTCTGTGTTTTCTGGCTTCGCTCGTTGATCAACGCGATCAGCTTTTCAAATGCGGCAACCGCTGCCTCGTCGGAGTGCAACCCAGCCTCTGTCATTGCAAGACCAAGCTGCGCGTGGATTGCCTGCTCGCTACCGGGAAAATGTTTGGTCACATGCAGGTACCGATCCCGCGCTGAATCGGTATTTCCCATGCTCTCTTCAACCTGTGCGAGCTGGACAAGAGCTTCTGAACCCAACTGACCCTGTGCTTCCAGCAGGGTGTTGGCACGCTCAAGCTGGATCAGCGCATTTGGATAGTCACCCTTCTGCTTGTACGCTTTACCAAGCAGCAACTGCAGCTCACCTCGCTCGTCAACAGACGCACGGTCAGCACGTGGAATCCAGCGCAACAGATGCCGCAGGGCATCGTCATTGAGCCCTGATGCAAGCAACAACTCCGCCCGCCGCGCCTCGGACCACGCACGATCATTGATCTCCAGCTTCTGATCTTCACCGAACAGATTGATCAGCATATATGCGTCGTCAGTCCTGCTGTTGTCGATTGCTGCACGAATACCGCGACGCATAAGTTCACGCTGAAGCTCGGTATCATCTTCACCAAAGGTTTCTGTAAGTTGTGGTAACCGATCAAACCATTCAAGGCTGATGAGCGTGTTGCCAACAAAGTATCGATCCCGCGCACTAAGCTTCCCTGCATAGCGTTCCGCATCGCGATACTCGGTCAGAATCGCTTTATGTTGCTGTTCGTCGCCTGTGCCCTGTTCACGCATGCCAATATACAGCGCACGCGCACGCAGCACATGGAACCGTGCCCGGTTTCGTGCACCAAACGACTTCTTGTGCGCATACGGCAGCACCTTGTTGTTCAGTTCGTCGAGTGCTTCTGTGTAGGCATCCTGCTCGATCTTCTGCTCTGCACGATCAAGCATCCCACGATAATCTGGACTTGGGGCGGTGAGTGTTGCATAGGCAAGACCACCAACCAGGAGCAGCCCGCTCATAACCATCGCGGGGATTTCCCACGATCCAAGCAACCGCTCAAATGCCGATGACGCATCGTTCGCACGATCGGGTGCTTCGGGAGAAGTGTCTGGTTGGACTGCGTCCTTCTTCGCCATCCATGGCCTCAGTGTTGCACCACCACATCACGATCCCTCGGGCATCCTGCCATCATGAATCGGATGTTCTTGCGCATCAATCGGTTGTTTGCGCTGCGCAGGATTCGCCGAGGATACAGCCATGTTATATGGACCAAGGCAACGGTTGAAAACCAAGAGTCTGCTCTCAAGTGCTGTGCTGCAAAGCTGGCTTCTTAAGCCTCATCTGACTGATTGTTCTGACGACGATCCGGATCAGGAGCCTCGGCACCCAGACGATCAATCATCGAAACAACCTCTGTTTGCGCGATCATGTCGCCCTGATGACGAGCCCGTGCGGTCAACAGTCCCCACATCGCCACAGGAGGACACAGCCAGCGAACACCATTTCGTGCGGCGGCCTGCATGAAAGTAGGTTTCTGAGGCGGGGATGCCTCCTCAACGACAAGCTGGACAACCTCACAGGTTGTCATCGACTTGCCGAGCGTTCTACCGAAGGCAAACTCAGTCAATGTGCTATACAGAAACCCGATGACAGCTACAAGCATGAGATGCGACAGACTCGCCCAAAGTACGCCGCCATCATCGACAAGTGCAAAGTCCAACTGCTGCAGGAAGTACTGAATGAACTCGACCAATGCGGAAACAAAGACGACATCCAACATACCCGCAAGAAGTCGTTGGCTGCGAGATGCACGAATCCGGTGTGCTGGCAGGTGTGTTCTATTCCGCTTTGGTTCAGGCTGAAGCGCGATCAGGAGCGAACCAATGGTGAGCATCACCAGCATGAGCGTCGCAACCTGAAGCTCCCACTTTGCGATGGGGCCGCGCAGGTTCAAGACACCCCGGAACAGCTCTATCACGGCGTTGCCCGATACCTGCAGTTCAACAACGGTCGGCATGTGATCGAGAGACGAGTCCTGCTCCCGTCGATCCCATGCAAGCACCACGGACGCGTTTCCATCGAGTGAGAACGCCTTTGCGTCAGCTGGCACATCCTGAACCGATCCGGCACGCTGGAATGCGTCGCCCATCCATGTGTGCAGGACATACTCAGAGTCGTTTCCTTCGGTTTGTTCTACCGAGACAATCGCTGGCTCACCCTGCAACGAAATCATTGAGATTGCAGTTGAAGTTGCAGCACCTAGTGGAGCCTGTTTCAAGGTCCAATCGCTCGATTGCTCGCCATATCCCGGAAGCTGCTCCCATGCCCACCACACTGCGTGCTCAGACGTTGCATAGCCGATCATCGGGCCCTGCTGGCCTACAAGAAGCACACAGTCAGTCCCCGTGGGTATCTGGAAACCATTCGGTAGATCGCGCTCAGTCCATTGTGCATCTTTTAGCACCATGAATGTATATGCAACACCGACACCGGATGACCCATCTTCCGCTGGCTGAGAACGCATCAGGACACTGAGACCCATCTCGGTCGCAGCAAATCCGATGATCTCGCCGTGATCAGGTATTGCGGGCATGGCGTCAAGCCGTCCGGGCTCGCTTCTCCCCCATGAGTTGCCGTACGGCATCGGAAGAACGTGCAAGGACATGACCGCATGACGCCACGTCGGTTGATCGTCGATCGCAATCCGATCCGAGAAAACAAAGTAAAACATGCGTTCTCGTGCTGCTATCCATGTCGGCATCTCAGACAGGCGCATCACAAGCTCCGCTCGTCCGGGTTCGTTCTCCATCGTGCGGTTCTTTGCTGCACGAATCTTCTCGCGTGGGGGCAGATGGAACACACCGATACGTCGAGGCTCCTGCCCAATCGATGCGAGCGGATCAATGTCACCGACGGGCATCACAATCCATCCGTGCGTTTCGGCAGCATCTGTAAGCTCTGCGCTGGGAGGCGATGAAGCAACGAGCACCTGCGCACGCGTGCAAGCTGCACACCACACCACAAGCACCGCGATCGAAACACGCGCACACATCTGCCAATATGGGAAAGGCACACGACGCACGCTACAGCCCTGACCCAAACTCTGATGGAAGCGGCACCCTGATCGCCTCGACAGGTGTTTCATCCAGATTCACAACATCCCGTATTGAGTATTTCTCGATCAGGTAGTCGACATCAAACGCGCGATCCTGTCTGCGATCCCAGCTTCGTGTTGTGGGGCTGTAGATTGTCAGCTTTGCACGCGCATCGGAACCTGCAAATGTGATCTCGGCCGAACTTGCCACGCGCGGCTGATCCTTCTCAAGAACCATCGCAATATCAACCGACACCGGCTCGCCAAGCACGCTCCGCGCGATCTCATGACCCATCATGTCGTAGATCGCAACACCAATTGGTTGGTAGTCTCCCGGCGAGAACAGGATATCGCGAAAACCAAACTTTGACGGCACGGTCATCACAACTGCATTCCTAGAAGCGTCGCGATGCACTACATGCGTGCGTGCGGGATAGGACGGCACCTGAGTGATCGCAAGCAGGTCAAGCAGATCAAGTGGATGCACCGGCATTGCAAACCGGCCAACCCGATCTGGTGTGAATCGTACATGCTCGCCCACAAGCGCCTGCTTGTCTTCAAGCAGGTTCAGCCACCAGTACTTGTCGGTATTCGATCCGAGTATTGCAACATCCACTGCGCCTGCTTTCTGCAGATACAGGTACACATCATTCGGGCGCTTGAACCGGAGTGAACCTTCAACGTGGTCCTGCTGAGCTTGTCCGTCTGCATCCTTGTACCACATGCCGACAATAACACGGTTTGCCCGGAACTTTTCCAGCTGGGTGACTCGATCATTGTGGATCGCAGCAAGCTTGAGATACGAGGGCAGATCATTGGATAGTTCGCCGACCGGTCTCGCACCTGTCGCAGGTGTATCCGAATGCTTGTGACATCCACTCACAAGAAACACACACGTCAGACACGCCAGGATGCGCACTGGCAGTCTCATTGCGATTCCCCCTGCGACGCTGCAGACTGCAACGCGGGCTCAAGCTGAATCGCCACCCGCTCGATCTGCTCTGCTGTCAGCTTCGGCGTGGGAAGATCGATTTCTCGTTCGTACTCGGTGTGGTCCTTAACCATCACCTTCAACCGCATCGTCTCATTGGATGTGGACAGGATTCGCAGCTTACGCCGACGTGAAAGCATAAGTCCCAGCACGTATCGCAGCGCATTCGTCATCGCGCCAGCATGCTGTTCATCCTCATCCTCTGCATCGGGCGTGCTCTCGTGGTCCATCGCATCGCACAGTTCGATGAAAAGTTCGAGCGCATCGCCGTCAGCAACCAGCAGACCGCTGTGCTCCCCGGGTTCTCGTCGCTCCGTACGCCAGCTCGCAAAGACAGTGAGCGGCGGTTCGGGTCGTGCACCATCATCCCATGCTGCCTGAGAATAGTCCTGCCGTACAAAGGGATTTTTTTCATCGCTATCGGGGGACTCTGCCAGCACGGCGTAGTACATATCGCCGGGCGGAATCATGGCACCTGTTGATGCGCACACTCCGGTGGGTTTGAGAACTGGAAATGACTGGTTCGTGCCTGCTCTACTCACGGACAAGTCTACGTTCGCAAGCACGCAAAGTGCGATTCAGCAGTGGACCACAAACTGCCGACAACTCGTACCACCCTGACCAACGCGAAATCGAACGGACTTCCCACAGTTTGGGCATCGCGCAACATATGTTTGTGCATCGGGACGTTTGTAGACCCGAATGTAGGTGCCGGTACATGAGAACTGCACGCCAATCCACGGCAACGTCGAACGCTGCATGGGTGCATCGGCACCATTGCAACCTTCGACAATGTCGATCTGGGAGTGTGGCCAATCACTGGTCATACTGAATGATCTATCGGATCAGCCACGCCCACAGATTCGACCCTGATGTATGGTTCTCGGGCCGGAACGGATCAGATTCTGCTGCATCCCAATACGACAAGGGAATCGGATCGCTTCCGATTGGAGTTTGTTTGGAATATGATGCGGCTGATTCAGGGTCCAAACGTGCGGACCTGCCGATGTAAGTCCAATCCGTTATGCCTCGTCCACTCATCATCCTGCCCGATCCACCGCCACCGCCAACGGCGATCGGCCTCATCGCAGGTGGCGGCAGGCTCCCAATCCTTGTTGCAGAAGGATTGCGGGAGCTTGGGCACCCGGTGTGCGGACTGGGTTTGGCAAGGCAGTACGAGCCGGAACTCCCCGGGTTGTGCGCAACGTTTAAAGAAGTCGGACTGCTCAAGATGGGCAGATGGGGCAGAGTGTTACGAAAGCAGGGTGTGCGTCACGCGATCATGGTCGGCCGCGTTGACAAGGCAAAGCTCATGCACGACCCATTGAGGATGTTCCGCAACATACCCGATGTAACAACAGTGCGGAACTGGTACAAGCACCTGCGGCATGACCGGCGCTCGCACGCCATTCTCGCGGTTATCGCCGACGAACTCGACAAGGACGGAATCCAGCTGCTCGACTCAACGCTCCCAATTCAGGATCAGCTCTCAAGCTCCGGCGTGATGACCAAGCGTGCGCCGACACCCGCGCAGGCCGCGGATATCGACTTCGCATGGCCGATGCTCACCGAAGCGCTGCGTCTTGATATAGGTCAGGCGATTGCTGTCCGCGAGAAGGATGTCATCGCTGTCGAAGCGGTCGAGGGCACCGATCGGATGATCGAGCGTGTGGGCGACATCTGCAAGGCCAAGGGCTGGACGCTCTGCAAGGGCGCCCGCTCCGGGCATGATCGGCGCTCCGACGTCCCCACCGTTGGCATGACCACCATCGAGAACATGGCTAAGCATCGCGCAGGATGTCTTGCACTCGCAGCGGGCGATGTCATCATGCTCGATCGCGAGCGCATGATTGCCCGCGCTGACGAACTCGGAATCGCGATCGTCGGCGTTCCTGTCGGCAAGGTCGAATCGACAACGTGGCAGCAGTGAGCACGCCAGAATCCCAGGAAAACCTGCACCAATCGTCCGAATCGTTCGTGTCTAGAGGCGGACTCAAGCTCGCGCACGCGCTTGATACCTTCGCACTCACCCCGCACGGAATGACATGCGCTGATCTCGGGTGCTCTACCGGTGGGTTCACAGACTGCCTGCTCCAGCGTGGTGCAGCAAAGGTGTACTCGGTCGACACAGCCTACGGACAACTCGCATGGAAGCTCCGCAGTGACGATCGCGTGGTCGTAATGGAACGATCCAACGCCCTGCACACAGAACCTGTCGAACAGGTCGATCTTGTTGTGATCGATCTCGGCTGGACCGTGCAGAAGCTCGCGATCCCAGCAGCGGCGAGGTGGCTCAAACCCGATGGTTGCATCGTCACACTCATCAAGCCCCACTACGAGCACACTGCACACACACACGATCGCAATGCGGATATTGTGCTGACTCCTGAAGTCGCTGAACGCATCGCCCACGACACTGTTCAGCAGCTCGAATCGATGGGATACATGTGCGACGGGCTTACACCCTCACCCGTGATCGGTGGCGCAAGACAAGGCAAGAAACGCAAGGGCACGGGAAACATCGAGTATCTTGCGCTCGTGCGATGCAGCAGTTGAGCTGAAATCACAAAGAAGCCATCGTCATCATCACCTCCCCCCGCGCAGGCGGGGATCCAGTCATACAAACCCTACTGATGAGCTTAGTGTACAAATACAGGGTCAACGTTGCGCGTTCTGTAAGATGAGAGTGTTCCCAGGCTATCGCTTGAGGCTCATTGGTGATTTCGGCATTGGGGTAATACTGCTTTATCGCAGCAGGCTACACAGCGCAAGCAATCTCACACACTACACCAGAATACATACGTACTGCACCTGTGATACCATAACCATCATGCGGGCAGCACTCGTCATCATTGAAGCATTCGGGCTTGACGCGATCTCGTGGGCATCGGACATTGCGAACTCGTGCGGACAAGCGCTGGTTGTCGTATGCGTCAGCAAGGATTCCAGCTCGCACCTCGACAAGGTCAGCGCAAACAAGAACGATCTTCTCCAGTTGATCGCTACGACATTATCTACGCTGGAAAAGCCTGGCATGCCAAAGCCGGAGGTCTACGACTGTCGCGGCCCGGCACTGCACAGGGCGGTGCTCGACGCGATCAATGAGTTTGACCTTCAGCAGCTTGTTCTTCCCATGGACCTTGATCAACGGTCGTCGAGTGCGCACGTTGCAACGCGAAAGTTGATCCGCGCTGCACCTGTGGATGTGCTGGCGATCGATGTCGGGCAGTGCGCTGAACCCGATCGGATTCTCATCCCGCAGATCGACGGAGGCGGATCGTTTGCTATCCAGTACGCTGCTCGGTGTGTAGGGCGCGATGATCTTGGTGTGCGAGTAATCACCGATGTCAAGAACCCGGCGCGCTCGAACAGGGTATTTGCAAGAGCGAAGAGCAAACTGGCAAAGAACCGGCAGGAGTCTCTGAAGCAGATTGAGGCAAAGTTGCCGCTGGAGAAGGCGCTGTTTGAGCATATCGCAACCAATGACCTTGTGCTTTTCAATGCGGAGAGCGCTCCGAAGATCAGCCAGATGATCAGCAAGCTGGTGAACCTGCGTCAGGAGCGCCCGGACACAGCGTTCGCTGTCGGCGTGCTGCGCGCAGCGCACGCTGCGGGGTCGGGACGCATCGAGCGCACGCTCGAACGCCTTCGACAGCACGCGCCGATGCTCTCGCGCGAACAAAGACGCGACATCCACGCCTTGCTGGATTCAAAGGGTGGATTGTCAACAGAGTTTGTTGTGATGATGGTGCTCAGCGCATCGATCGCGTCGCTCGGATTGATCCAGTCGTCGACCGCTGTGGTCATTGGCGCGATGCTGGTTGCTCCGCTCATGACACCACTGGTTGCAATCGGTATGTCTCTGGTACAGGGAAATCCCCAGCTCTTCAATCGCGCGGTCAAGGCGATGGTGGTTGGGATCGTCGCGGCGCTCGGTGCGTCGATCGCGATCGGCCTGACAAGCCCGTGGTCGGAGCTCTCAGCAGAGATCCTTGCGCGCGGCTCACCCAACGTGTTTGATCTTTTCATTGCGCTGCTGTCGGGTGTTGCTGCTGCGTTTGCGCTGGCGCGCCCGGGGCTCGCGGGGACACTGGTCGGTGTTGCAATCGCGGTCGCGCTGGTGCCGCCACTGGCATCGGTTGGGATCGCGACCATCAAGGGGCATTTTAACGTTGCGTTCGGCGCGGGTGTGCTGTTCTCAACCAACCTGTTCGCGATCGTTGTCGGAACAGCGATCGTGTTCCGATTCTTTGGTCTCAATGCAGCCAAGCGTGGCGACGAAGTGCCGCGATGGGTCCAGACGGTGCTGATGATCGTTGCGCTCGGATTGATCCCAGTCACAGCGGTGCTGATCAGTAACCTGCAAAGTCAACTCCACGAAGGTGTGCATCGGCCGTACGCTCGACCACTCCCGCCAGCAGTGCGAAAAGCAATCACGGATCGCGTCGCGCGATCGCCCGACGTGCGGCTGATCATGATGGCACAGTCCGAGATCGAGGACGGATTCGGAATCCAGATTCTGCTTGCGTCGCCGGGCCCTGCTGATACCGAGCTCGAACGCGATCTGATGGAGATCATTCGCAAGCAGCTTGGCAACCGAACTCCCGCGCACGTACTGAGCCTGCGTGAGGCTGCCGCATCACAATCTGATGAGCCCAACTGAAATCACAGCACGCACACTCACAATAGAATGAGTGCGATGCCATCTTTCTCGTCCAGTCCATCTCCCAGCGCATCCGAAACTACTGCGCCTCTATCGCGCAAGCCGCGTGTCACGTGGCAGACCATTGGCACAGTTGTCCAGCTTCTCTGTACTGCTCTGAGTATCTTCACATGGCAGCTTGGATTGTGGCCTGTCACGATCCTGCTCTGGTCACCCATCGTCTGGCTGAATCACGCAGCGCTTGCGAGACTGCACGAAGCCGCTCACGGCACACTCGTAAAACACAGATTGCTCAATGAACTCCACGGCATTGCCATAGGCACGCTCGCGCTCATCCCGCTCTCGGTCTACCGATACGTTCACGCGAGACACCACGCCCATCTCGGCAACGAACGCGATCCCGAGTTCTGGCCATATAACACGCCGAGTGCGTCGCGCCTCGTGCGCGTCATCTACGCATGGACAGAACTGATCGCTGGCTACGTGTTTACCACCGTGCTCTATTCAGTTCGTACGCTGCGCTCGTGGCCGATCGTGCCGCCATCACAACGACGGCGCATCACGCTTGAGTGGATGCTCATCATCACGGTGTGGACGCTCGCGATCACGATTGCGCACGAGCAAGGGTGGTGGCCAGAGTTTCTTGTCGGATTCCTGATCCCCGCGTGGCTGACGGGCATGTTCCAGACGCTGCGCAAGTTCACCGAGCATCTCGGGATGCACGGCGACACCATCATGTCGATGACGCGAACGGTCTCGTACAAGGGCGTAATCGGCAAAGCAGCATCACTCTCGCAGATGCATGTCGATCATCACGGCACACACCATCGGCACGCGCGCATCCCGTACTACGACCTGCCCGACGCGACGCCTCGCGTCTACAGCGATGGGAACGAGATGTACCTGTTTCCAACACACTTTGCGGCAATGCGCGACATGCTGCCGCATCTGCTTGATCCAAAGCTCGGGCCACAGTGGGTGAAGAAAACATCCGTGTAGAGCCTGTGTTTATCCACCTTGCCCAACTGTCGTTTCAAAGGTTGTGCCATCGGGCACGAGCACGGGTACATTGACTGTCTTTGCAGTTCCCTCGGTCTGCGAGAGCGAATCGACTGCAACGTACGATGTGAACTCGCTCATCAGTCCATGCGTGAGCGCGGTCATGCGCACCTGGTTCGACGTATCCTCGCCATAGAGCCACATCTGGCGCATCAGGTCAGCGATCTTCATGCGCGCCCAGACCGTCGAGAGCGCCGATGTATTCCCATTCGATGCATTTTCATCGAACGACTGCACAGGCACTGTGAGCGACACGTTCTGATTCCCCGTTTTACCGGTGATCGTGACCGAGTTCTCAATCGTGCCGTCGTATCTGCCGGTGAGAATGACGGGCCTGCCCACGAAGAGATCCGGGATGTTCTGCGGATAGACCTCGCGCACCTGCGCACCGGGCGAGTAGTACGCCTGCACGTCGGTCAGCGCGGGATGGCTGATCGCCTCGAAGAACGTGTCCATGACTCGATTGGACGAATCGTCGAGCGAGAGATACGCCACCGCGCCGCGACCAGCACGCGCCATCCCCTCCATCAGGAACCGGTTTGGCGCCTGCCCCACGCCGAACGAGAACACCCGTGCTGGCCCAAGTTGATCGTGCACTGCGCGCATCACCTGTTGCTCGTTGCCGATAAATCCATCTGTCAGAAACGTGACGAATCGCAGACGCTGCGGATCACTCGGGAACCCGAGCGCTGTCTTGATGCCGTTCATCATCATGGTCCCACCACCCGATGTCACGTTGCTTATGTGCTGTTGACCCAGTTTGATGTTTTCAGCGGATGCATCAAGAGATCGCGGCCCGAATGGTGATGCTGTATCAGAAAAGTTCACGATCTGGAACGCGTCACTCGGCTCAAGCAGCATCAATCCGCGATTGATCGCACGTCGTGCCTGCTCGATCGGAGCGCCCTGCATGCTGCCCGACGAATCGAGCACGAACACCATCTCGACTGGCGCACGCTCAAGCCCCCGCAATGAGTCCGGCGGCACGAGCATCAGCATGAAGTACCCACCCTGCCCGTCGTTATCCTGCTGGGCAAGCAGCACAGACTTGATCGCATCGCCCGCAACCTTATACCGAAGCACAAAGTCCTTGTTCGGGACGCGATCGTTCTCAGAAAGCTCGATAGCAGCGTGCTCTGGTCTATTCTGATCGTGCTTGACACGGATCACGTGCGAGAGTGACTCGATTGTCTCGATGGATACGCCCGCGTCGATCGACACGCTCACGTTGATATCGTGCCCGCTGCGTTCGTTGGGCCTGAGATACTCGATCGTGTTTTTCTGTGACGACCCGGTGCTTCCGCGCGCCACCGCACCGATCCCATCGGTAAACCCAGGCGGATTGAATCGAGGCCCCACCACCATCGGGAAGACAAACTCGAACCATCCGTCGGACCATGTGAGCGTGTGGAAATACGTGATATCGATATCGATCTGCTTGCCCGGCTCGATATTCGCGACCTTCTGCTCGAAGATGTTGGGTCGCTGCTGATTGAGCAATGACGCGGTGTGCCCGGCTGCCTTTGCTGCTTCGTAGACCTGCTCTGCTTCCTCGCGCTCGCGGATGATCCCGCGGATGTGTCGATCGCCGATGGTCATCACAAACTCGTTGATCGCCGCGCTGACCGGAAGCGGGAACAGGTAGACCGCTTCGATGGTCTCATCGAACGGATTGTGGAACTGCTGCGTGACATCGACGCTCGCGATCCAGCCTGTCACGTTTGCCGACACACTCGTGTGCTTGAGTGGCACGGGCACTTCAACTATTTCGTTCGTCGTGTTGGTGTTCACGATGCACATCATTGAGCCGCAACCGGGCGTATCGTCCTGTGAGCTGTTCGGATCAATCACAGGACGCTGGATCACCCAGATCTCCTCGTCTGCAGAGACAGAGATCGTTTGCCCTATCGTCGCTGCAAAGATAGAGCCGGGCTTGCTCGGAGGCGCTTTCTCCATCAGTGTGAATCCATTGCGAACTGACGCATCAGATTGAGCGTGGGTGGTGTAGCCACCATTCGATTGATACGAAGTGTTGCCGCAGTTTGTGAGTACACCCAGCGCGCACAAGCCAAGGAACGCACAGCACAAGGTAACGAAGCGATTCTTCATTCTGTTCCTCCATTCGCAGGGACAATCTCGATCTGTGCGTTGATCGGCTGCGCATCCGTTGTTGCGCTGACAATCAGTGTTGCATTGGGTGTATATGTTTCGTTGTCATCAAGCATCACGTGCAGGCGGGCAACACGCGTATGGCCCGATGGCAGATTGCTCCGCTCATTCGTGCTGAATGCTGCAAGCACAATGCGCTCTGCGATCTGATTCTCATGCAATGCAGCAGGGTCGTAGTACGCAGGCTTTGCGAACGCCTCGTGCTCGCCACCCTCAACGCCGACAAGCGTCGCTTGCACAGATTCATTTTCACCGGTAATCGACACCTCGATCTGCCACGCAGCGAGCAGTTGATTATCCGTGTCGAGATACACGTCATACGCACGAAACACCGGCATATTCGATGCGTTCTTAGCTGGTTTCGCTGAGGACGTGAACGCAGCGGTGCACATCAGCACGATCACGCTTGCCAGCAGCACCATGACTGTTCGGACGGCTGACATCACGAGCGCCCTCCCAGTTTCACAGCCTTCATCGCCAGCGCATCAACATCCTGACAATCCACAACACCATCGCCCGTGACATCCATCAACCCGGATTCGCCACGCTCAATCTGAATTGCGAGCTTGAACGCGTCGATGATCGTGCCATCGGTTGCAACTACATCACCCTGCACAACACCGTTCGCACCACGAGACCCGGCCTGCGGCGACTGATTTCCCAACATGGATGGGAGCACGAACGCAAGCGCCAGCCCGGCTGCTGCTGCGAGACCGACCGCCAGATGCAGCTTCCATCGGGTTTGCTGCGGCTGAGCAAGCGCACGCTTGATCGCGTCATCGACACGCGATGCTGGCGCGATGTGATACCCATCAAACGCCTGTCGCACCTGTGAAGCTATCTCGGGTGGGACATCCGTCTCGTGCTGATCCCGGATTGGGTGTCTTTCGTCCGTCACACACCTTGAAGCACACTCACCCGGAACGGTTCAATCCGGTGAAGAAAACTATATTTTCACTGAAAATAATAGTTATTGCGACGTTTCGTCGCCTCCGAGCACTCCTCTAAGCCCGCGCACAGCGTGGTACAACCGGGACTTGACCGTCCCCTCGGGGATGTCCAGCGCAGCAGCAACCTCTGCAACACTCAGATCGTCCACGCAGCGCATCAGCAAGACTTCGCGATGGGCATCGGGCAGTTGCATCACAGCGTCGCGCACTCGTGTGTTATCATCCGAACCCGTCTCAAGTTCCACCGACACAACCCCGATTGTGCCCGCAACATCACCGGTCGAGTGCATCCGCTTCGACCCGATGCGCGATGAACGCCTGGACTGGCGCATTGCAGCGTGCTTGATCGGCAGATACAGGATCGTCCGGAACTGTGCGCCTGCGTAGAGCGCTCCGCCCTTTCGCAGCAGCGAGAGAAACGCGTCCTGCACAGCATCGCTCGCGCGCTCGGGATCAGACTGAAATCGCAACGCGACCGACATCGCCCATGCCTTGTGGCGTTCGTACAGCTGCGCAAACGCAGCGCGTCCGATCTCGCCACCCTCGCGCACCGCGAGAATCAGATCGTGATCAGTCTGTGACTGGCCTGCACCCATGCGAGCAGATAATAACCGATCGTGTGAACAATGCAGGTTCAGCGCCGATGGAAGAGTTTTTCGAGTTCCTCGATCGTCAGTCTCACGCTCGTTGGCCTGCCGTGCGGGCACGAGGACGATCGATCCACCTCGTCGCGCAGCTCGATCAGGCGTTCGAGTTCTATCTCGCTCATGTGGTCGCCCGCTTTGATCGCAGCTTTGCACGACATCATGTCGAGCACATCGCGCAGCGCATCCTCTGAGTCCGGCGCAAACGCGCTGTCGGTTATCTTATCGAGGAGTTCGCGGACAAACGGCACCATCTCCACCTTGCGCTCAAACAGCAATGACGGGAATGCGCCGATCGCAATCGATCTCGGCCCCATCGCGCGGAGCTCGATGCCGAGGCGCGCAAGCAGCGGCTGGAGATCATCGAGCGCGGCGACCTGATCGGACGAGACTTCCAGCACCTCCGGCGCAAGGAGCGGCTGACTCTCCAGATCACCACGCGAGACCCGCTGCATGAGATACTCGAACATCACGCGCTCGTGCAGCGCGTGCTGATCGACGATCACAACGCCGTGCTCATCCTGCGTCACGAGATAACTGCGATGCACCTGCAAGATGCCCCGCTTCGGCCTCGGTATAAATGGATCTGGCGAAGGCTGCTGTGATATCTGCGCAGCGGGCTCGTGCAAGCCGAGACCAGCATCATCCGTCGATGCTGGTTCGCTCGCAGTCTCTGCATTGCCCTCGACCGCCTGTCGCAGTATCTCGTACGACAATCTACCGGTCTGCTGACCGGTCGGCGCGCGAAGAAAATCAACAAACGACTGCGTGTGCGATGACGAACTGCCGCTGCTCGAAGGCATCACTGCTGAAGGCGAGGAGTATCCACCCGCTCGCGGCGGCAATGCACGAGGCGTGAGGTCTGCTTTCTGCAGTGCTTCCTTCACTGCACGAAAAACAGCACTGTGCACACGCGACGAATCGCGAAAACGAACTTCCGCTTTTGCGGGGTGCACATTTACATCCACGCGGTCCGGCGCAAGATCGATCATCAGCACCGCCGTGGGATGTCTGCCCGGCTCTATCAAACCCCGGTACGCTTCAGCAAGCGCATGCTGGATCACGCGATCCTTCACACACCTGCCATTGACATAGACAAACTGCTCCTTGTTGCTGCCGCGCACGATCGCTGGCGTGCCGACAAGCCCCCAGACCAGCACGCCATGCTCATCATCGAACACGTCGAATGTTGCTTCGAGCAGTTCCGGCTCCAGTTCCCTGCCCAAGAGTGCAACAGCACGATCGCGCGCACTCTCAGTCGCATCAACATCAAGCAAGGTCATGGTGTCGTTGCGCATCACAAACCCGATGTCAGGTCTCGACATCGCGATCTGGCGGACAACCTCAAGACAGCGGGATTTCTCTGTGTTCGGTGTCTTGAGAAACTTTCTGCGCGCGGGTGTGTTGAAGAACAGATTGCGCACTTCGATCGTCGTACCGACGCGCCCGCTGGCGGGCCTGATGTTCGGTATCGCATCGACCGATGGATCAAATGTCAGTTCGTGCGCGCTCTCTGACGCGTGCGTCCGCGAACGGATGATCAACCTCGACACAGAAGCGATTGATGCGAGTGCTTCACCCCGGAACCCGAGCGAACCAACCTTGTCGAGATCTTCCGCGTCAGCGATCTTGCTCGTCGCATGGGGCGACACCGCCAGCACCAGATCATCTGCTTCGATACCGCAGCCATCATCAACAATCCGCACCAACTCGATGCCACCGATCTCGAGTTCGACCGTGATGCGCTTTGCGCCAGCGTCGATCGCGTTCTCGACGAGCTCCTTTACGACCGATGCGGGGCGTTCGACCACCTCGCCAGCTGCAATCTGGTTCGCGACCAGCGTCGGCAACGGCTTGATGCGCTTTGGCGCAGCAGGTTGGGCTGAAACAGGCGACATTCGCTTGATCATATCAAGGCACATCGCTTGTTGAAATCGAGTCAGATATACCCTGTCGTATTGCGTCAATCGCCATAAGACCTGGGTGGTTCGAACCCCATCTTTGTCCAGCCGACTTTCACGCCGACCTTTCTGAGCGCAACTCCAAGCTGACCCGTGTGATGCTGGATGTGTCTGATGTTGTGGATGTGGGTCTCCACACGATTCATGGCAAGCCATGGAAACATGGACGGCGCATCGAGTTGTTCCGTGCTCTCACTTCCGAGCACCATCCGCGCCTGCTCTAGACAAAAGGCGAAGTAGATGAGCAACTCCTCCTGCGTCATCCGGCGACTTGGGTATTCGTCCTCGAGTTCCTTCATACCAGCAGGCTGGAAGTCTGGCACATTCTCGCCTCGCGTATTCGCAGCAACCCTATCCTCGACACGCTTCGTGAACACCTCGTTGCTCGGCGCGAGATAGCACTCCACAAAGCACAGCGTGTGGTACGCGACCTGCCAAAACGGGTACTTCGCGATCAGCATGTCCCAATGCTCGGCTGAGCACTTGCGAATGCACTCGTCGAACATCGCCAGGGCTGCTTCGAACTGGCTCAGAATCGATTGGCGGACAGTTGCTTCGAGTGTCATCTGCATCTCCTCTCGACACGCACATCAGCCGAACTGTATCCGTATACTTGCGCATGGCAGATACCATCTTCACAAAGATAATCAACGGCGACATCCCATCGCACAAGGTGTACGAGGACGACAAGGTCTTCGCGTTCTTGGATATCGGCCCGCTCTCGGAGGGGCACACGCTGGTTATTCCAAAAGAGCCCGCTGAAACACTTGATGCGCTCTCAGATGAGTCTGCTGCTGCGATCGGTCGCGTCCTCCCGCGCATCTGCCGCGCTGTCATGCAGGCAACCGGCGCAAGCGCATACAACATCCTGCAGAACAATGGCAGGGATGCACATCAGGAAGTGATGCATGTTCACTTTCACATCATTCCCCGATTCCCGATGCGGACCGATGGCGGATTGGGAGTCACGTGGGTACCAAACAAGATCGATCATGATGCTGCTGGAAAGCTTGCTGAGACGATGCGTAATCTGCTCCTCTCGTAGTGAGTTCGCTCGACGATCAGCTCGGTTCCTGTGTTCCCAGACGGTTCGACGGCTCGACGTCCACCGTTGCTGGCTCGAGTTTCGGTTGTGGCGGCACTGGCTTGCGGACGAACAGCACGTACCCCCACAAAAGAACCGCATAGATAAATGTTGCAACAGCCATTGAGCCAACAGCCTTGCGTGCAATCGGCCATCGCGCATCAAGCTTCGCTGTCACAAACTGCGAAGCATCTGATACCTTCTGCACACACCATGCGACAACAACCGGCGATTTTGCACACAAGGATCCCCACACTCGTTTGAGCATCGGAATCGCATGATCCCTTGCGTGCTTCAGGAATGCAATAACCGTGCTCTTTGCGTGACTGAGAATCTCCTCGTATGACAGCTCCTTCAGCTTCCTGCGCTGTTGCTTCGGTGTTTGAGCAGGCACAACTCGTTGTGGCTTCGGCTTTGGCGCTCGCCTTGGCTTTGGTGCTGGCTCATCAACGGCCACGTCTTCTGGTTCGGGAGTCTCATCAACCGGTTCTGGTTCCGGCTCTTCTTCGACCGAATCGTTTTCAATGTCATCTTGGACAGTTTCTTCTACTGCCTCCAACTCCGGCTCGGGGTCAGGTTCGGGCTGGCCGAAGTTGTCATCAAGCAGCATATCGCCGAGTTCGGCAAGCTCGCTATCGAGTGAATCCAACTCATCGGGTGCCGCGTGTGTTGCGAGTGCAGCCGCGATCTCATCAGCAGACTCAGGAGCCCTGACAAGCTCTGCTTCTACTTCTGCAAGAGCATCTTCAGATACGTCGTCGAATGAATCATCAAACTCCTCTGTATTCTCAAGTGCTGACGCTTCATCAATAGGGTCAGCACCCATATCTGCAGCCGTTTCGACAGGCTCTGCTTCGACGAGATCTTGGGCATCTTCAGATTCTTTGAAACTCTCTTGCTGTTCCGGATCGTCTGCACCATCCAGTTCTGCAAGGTCTGGTTGTGTTTCACTTACACCATCATCATTCTGCACATCCGATGACTCAACTGATTCCAGCCCTTCATCAACACCATCAGCCTGCGCGTCATCCAGATTCCCGGTTTCGTTGAAACCATCCAATACTGACTCTGCGGCTGCGTCTGAAGTACTCAAGGACTCCTGCGCTTCGGCGGCCTCTGCAACAAGCGATTCGCTCTCTGATGCAGGAACAAGATCCGGATCGACCGATGTTTCGGGGTCCGTCGTGCTGGTACGTTCTGATGCTTCGGACGTTTGCGTTGATTCGCCAGCATCGCCAACTGATTCGAGCGTGTCGAGAAGCTCGCCGATGCTTGCTTCTGCCTCTGCAATTTCTGCATCAAGATCACCAAGTAGCTCTGGCAGATCATCGATCGATTCGGCATCGTTGTTGTTGGCTGCCGTTGGATCTGCAACAAGACTTGTGTCCTTCAGCAGTTCCTCGATATTGTCTGACGCGGTGTTTCCAGCATTCGCATCGGTTGTTGTTGAACTGGGCACAGGTGAGTCATCCGACAGAAGCCCATCCATCATACCTGTGACTTTGGACATCTCATCGACAACGCGACTCACCTCGTCAACCGCATCGATCGCGTCATCACCAGCGTGCGAGACATCATCCGCTGCATCCGCTGCGGAGAGATCGGGATTGACCTGGTCCTTCTTGTGCTCTGCCATTGGCTCCTGCGATGTGAACAGGGCTCAGCGATACTCCGCCGAATCCGCTGCATCTGCATCGGCTGAGGTCTGACCCGACTGGACCGCAACGTCCCAATCACAGCGCAACCCCTGCAAACCGATCAGAAACACGCAACAACTGCACCAAACCATGCTGCTCTGCGGGGCAATGCGCATATATTGCCTGCTCACAAATCCACCCATGCATTCAATCCTGCTACCAACCTTCCCACACGAGCCCGGCGCTGTTGTGCGCATCGAGGGCGACGAAGCCAAGCACGCGGTGCGGTCGAAGCGCCTCGAAGTCGGTCACGTGGTGCAACTGCTCGATGGTGCAGGCACAATCGCGCAGTGCGTCATCCATGAGATCATCAAGGACAAGAAACTCGGCTGGATTGTTGACGTAAAGATCGAGCACATCGCGCAGCACGAGCGGCTCACACCGAAGTTGCATGTTATTGCAGCAGGCGCAAAGGGCGATCGACTCGAGCACATGATCGACGGATTGAGTCAGGTCGGAGTTGCAAGTTGGCACTCACTCGTCAGCATCCGCACAGTCGTTGAGCCTCGCGAGGGAAAGCTCGACCGCCTGCGTCGCGTCGCTGAAGAAAGCTGCAAACAGTCAGGCAGGCCGTGGCTCATGGACATCGGTGACCTGCTCGCGTTCGAGGACGTCGCAGATACGTTCCCGGATGCGCACATTGTCATTGCTGACGCATCCGGAACTTGCTACGCGGACATCGCACCACCGAATACATCACATCCCATCGTGCTGCTGATCGGCCCCGAGGGCGGATGGGACGAGCGGGAACTGCAGTACGCACGCGAGCAGAACTGGGCTGTCGTGTCGTTTGGACACCACATCATGCGGATCGAAACCGCTGCTGTTGCCGCGTCAGCCATCATCCTCGACCATCACAGACTATAAACACGCCTTGTGAAATGCTGAGTGAAATCGGTGCGTAAAGTGTTCGCAGCATCCGTGCGGAATACACACTCGTGCGAAGTGGGTTTGACCAGTTCCCGCAAGGATTCCAGGAGGTACGACATGAAATATACCACACCATGTGTCGCAGCACTGCTCATCTGCCAGTGTGCAACCGCCCAGTTCGCGCCTGATGCGCCCGCCTACAGAGACCCCATTGCCATCGGAGAGAACTCCGATGGCACACTCATGATGGGTGACAAGCTCCCGAAGGATGTCGAGGCAAGGGCTCTCGAAACCATCAACAAAGCAATGGCGTTTCTGCGCACAAAGCAGGATGAGGCAACCGGCGGCTGGGGAATCAACCCGAATGGCCCCAACTTCCCCGCGATCACAGCACTCGTCATCACCGGCATGAGCATGTCGCCGAATATCGACGGATTCGATCCTTCGGTTTCGCGCGGGATCGATTACATCCTCTCCACGCATCAGCCCGATGGCGGGTTCTACGACAAGATCCTGCCGCAGTACAACACATCCATCTGCCTGAGCGCACTCGCACGTTTCAAGCAACCGCGCATCGATGAACTCATCTCGCCGGCTCAACAGTTCATCCGCACGCTCCAGTACTGGGAAGGCGCAGACGGGAACGCTGCGATGGGCGAGGTCTCCGCAGTTGCACGCGATCATCCGTTCTACGGCGGCGTTGGATATGGCAGGCACGGCAGGCCCGATCTGTCCAATCTCGGATTTGCGATCCAGGCGATGCACGACTCGGGCATTCCCGCGGATGATCCATTCATGCAGCGCGCAATCGTGTTCCTCCAGCGCGTGCAAATGAACGACACAACGAACGATCAGCCGTATGCCGACGGCTCATCGCAGGGCGGTTTTATCTACGCTACTGCAGAGAATCAGGAAACGATCGGGCTCGGCCAGTCGCAGGCTGGCACCATCGAGGAATCGCTCTCGGATGGCACGGTCGAATCGAAGCTCCGGTGCTACGGCTCCATGACGTACGCGGGATTCAAGAGTTATCTCTACGCAGACCTTGCACGCGACGATCCTCGCGTGATCGCAGCACACAACTGGGTTTGCAAGAACTACACGATGAAAGAGAACCCCGGCATCGGCACCGAGGGGCAGTACTACTACTACACCATGCTCGCTCGCGCATTGCACGCGTACGGCCAGCCCATGCTGGATGTCGCCGACGACGAGGGATTTGCAACGCGTGTTGACTGGCGCGTTGACCTGATCAACCAGCTTGCATCGATGCAGGAAGCTGACGGTTCATTCAAGGTCGTCGATGACCGGTGGATGGAGAACGACCCCGTGCTCATCACGTCGTACTCGCTCATCGCACTCCAGCACGCACTCGGCAGAGACTGAAACCACACCAAACAACGCAATACGTAAGGAAACACATGTCCCCCACCGCTGCACCAACACAGATTTCAACATCGTTCAAGGAACTCTGCGATCTTATGCACGAGATCGCAGCTATTCGGTCCATCGGCGCACTCGTGTCATGGGACCAGGAGACCTATCTGCGACCACGCGGGCACGAGTACCGCGCTGAGCAGTCCGGATATCTCGCCAAGCTCGCGCACGAGAAGAAAACACATCCTCGCATCGGCGAGCTGCTCGCTACGTGCGCACAAGACGAAGCTGTCACGAGCGACGCACGAATCGCTGCCGATCTGCGCGAGATGCAGCGCGACTACGACCTTGCAACGAAGCTGCCCTCTGACCTCGTCGAGGAACTGGCCAAGGTCGGCTCGCAATCGCAAGAGGTCTGGAAGGTCGCACGTCAGAAGTCCGACTTTGCGATGTTCTCGCCGTGGCTGACGAAGATGACCGACCTCTCTATCCGCAAGGCGGAGTGCTACGGCGCGCCAGCTGGCGGCGAACTCTACGACGCGTTGCTTGACGAGTACGAGCCCGGCGCAACCGCGAAGGAAATCGAGGCGGTCTTTACACCATTGCGAAGCAAGCTCGCTGCGCTCATTGGCGACCTCACCTCTAATGGCACGCCACCCGACACGTCCATGCTCGATACACAGATCGATGCGGATCTCCAGCACGAGTTCGGGCAGTTGGTGCTCCGCGCCATGGGATTCGATCTCGACGCGGGAAGACTCGATACCACAACACATCCGTTCTGCTCGGGTGTCGCGCCGGGCGACACACGCCTGACGACGCGGTATCGCGACGAACACTTCACCGACGCGCTCTACGGCACCATGCACGAGGGCGGGCACGGGCTGTATGAGCAGGGCCTGCCGAAGCTCGAGTCAGACGCATACGGCTCGATCCACGGGCGCCCGCTCGCTGAAGACGCGGGCATGGGTATCCACGAGTCGCAATCACGCATGTGGGAGAACTTCGTCGGTCGCTCGCACGCGTTCTGGTCGTGGGTGCTTCCGCACGCGAACTTCATCATGGGCAATGCGCTGACAAAGTACTCTGCAGACCAGCTCTACCGCGCGACGAACACATGCACGCCGTCGCTCATCCGTGTTGAATCAGACGAAGCAACATACAATCTGCACATCATGCTGCGTTTCCAGATCGAACGCGCACTGTTCCGCAAGGAACTCAAAGCAACCGATGTCCCCAGCGTGTGGAACACAACCTTCAAGGAGATGTTCGGTTTGGAGGTGCCCGACGATCGCCGCGGATGCCTGCAGGATGTGCACTGGGCATTCGGACTGATGGGGTACTTCCCAACGTACTGCCTCGGAAACCTGTACGCGGCCCAGTTCTGGGAGACCGCGAAGGAACAGATCACCGATCTCGAAGGAAAGATCGCAAAGGGCGAGATGCTCGAACTCCGCGACTGGCTCAAATCCAACATCCACCAGTACGGGCGCCAGTATCCGGCTGCTGAGTTATGCCAGCGTATCACGGGCAAACCGCTCTCAGCCGATCCGCTCCTGCGCCATCTGGAAGGAAAACTCCGCCCAATTTACGGCGTGTGAAGCAATATCTGCAGCTATCGCTCGTTGTGCCATGCACTTCGAGCAACCCCAACACAACAGCCCGCATCGACACACAGTTGTGAAGATGCGGGCTGACTTGTTTGCGCGTTATCAGAGTGAAAGTTACGACTCGGCTGTTGTATCTGCGTCCCGCGTTGCCTCTTCCGCTTCGAGTTCCTTCAGCACCTTCGTGGGAAGCGATTCGAACTCCACGTGGAAGTGGTACGGCTCAAAGAACGTGCCTGGCGTTGTGCGCTGCCACGGATCGCGCACATGACGGAAGTACGCGTAGGGAACTTTCACGACACAGGTAATAGTGCCGTCATCTTCCAGTGTGAGCTTCGCGGACCCGTGCCCCTTGCTTGTGTCACCATCGAGCGCACCAAGCCTGCCATTCACGTCAGAGATCTTGTCCTTCATCGTGTCCTTTGGATCCTGCGTGTTGTACTGATCCATCGCGCTCGCCGAGAGCCCGCACGACGCAATATCTGCAAGCGTGTACTTGAGATGGTGAAGCACCGTGCCCTCATGCGGCCCTGCAGGCTGATTGAACTTCACGTTGGACATCTCGATCGTGACAACTCCGTCCTCGGTGATGCGTTCGAACAACGGCTTGACCGGATCGACCTTGTACAAACCGCTTCGCACAATTGCGCCATCGGGATGTCCCGCGCCACTGGTCAGACGCGTGCCACCAACTGTGGTGTAGAAGCGGATGTTGTGCCCAACATCGACAAGGTCCGTCGCACCGGCGTACGGCATGTCGCGCTCGATCACGATGTCCTCGCCATCGATCGTCGGCCAAGACACCTTCACATGCGGCTGGAAGCTGTCATCAATCAGGAACAGCCCGCCTTGCGCCTGAGCTGTTTGCGGCAACGCAGCACCGAGTCCCATCGCAACCAAGCTGAGGGCAACGCTGCGTTTCAGCAATGTGGAAAACTTTGTCATCATGAACGCACTCCAGTGGCGATCGTTGGTCACCTTTGGTTTCTGATGCAGCAGACAGACTGAATCGTCATATCACAAACAGCGACGCCGAAATGTTTGGTATTTGATCGGAAAATCCGATCCGATACTCCAGAATCAAACGTCAGCATATTCATGACACCGAGGTCTGGAACAAATTTTCGGCTGCAACTGTTCCGATGTTCCGTTATACTCATGTATGGATGGGCTTTCTCCGGCTCTGCCCATTCCGGTCGTATCGATTGCGGCAGTTCGCCTCAGTCGTACAATCTGTCGGACGATATATGGAACAGTGAAGCTGATTTCCCCACAAAGAGTGACCGGAGCCGGCCCACACGCAATCGCATCACGAAAGGACGATGCACATGAAGACACGCAACGCACTTTCCGCCGCTGCCCTGCTCGCGGTTCTCGCAGGCGGCACGTTTGTCACATCTTCGACTGCGGATGACGGCAACAAGAAGTTGCTCGCGCGTGAGCGCCCTGTGCATGCACCGATGTTCCGTGCAGCATTTGATGATGAGCCCGCAGAAGCGTTTGCTGCAAGTAACACCGAACTTCTTGCGTGGCTTCCCCTGAACTCGTTCCCCAACGATAACGCTGCAGGCAACGACTGCTGGGGATACGTCTCGCCATCCGGTCGCGAATACGCGATCATGGGTCTTGAGAAAGGGTTTGGGTTTGTTGAGATCACCCAGCCTGATGCACCCGTGATCGTCGGCTACGTTGAAGGTCCCTCCAGCGTCTGGCACGACATCAAGGTTGTCGGCCACTACGCCTATGGCGTGTCCGAGGGTGGCGCTGGCGTGCAGGTCGTTGACCTGTCCAACATTGACAATGGAGAAGTTCGCCACGTCAAGAACAAGTCGCAGGCAGGCCACTCCACAACACACAATATCGCTGCAAACACAGATTCAGGCTACCTGTATCTGTGCGGTGCCAACTTCGCTAATGGCGGTCTCGTCGCACTCAGCATTGAAGACCCCGAGAATCCAACCATCGTCGGCGCGTGGTCAGACATGTACGTCCACGATGCACAGATTGTCTCCTATACAGAAGGCAAGTTCGCGGGTCGTGAGATCGCGTTCTGTGCGAGTGGTTTCGGTAACGGCTCGGGCGACACGGGTCTGCGCATCGTTGACGTCACCGACAAAAACAACATGCACACCATCAGCACAGGATTCTGGGAAAATGACCAGTACTCTCACCAGTGCTGGCTGACCGAGGACAAGCAGTACCTCTATGTGAACGACGAACTTGACGAAGAGGCATACGGGTACACAACCCGCACGCGTGTATTTGACGTCTCAGACGTTGAGAATCCGGTGTTCGTCGGCAACTTCTCCTCCGGTGTCGATGCGATCGACCACAATCTATATGTAAGAGATGGTCTGGTCTTTGAAGCGAACTACCGCTCCGGGCTTCGTGTGTTTGATGCGTCAAACCCGGCTGAGCCGACCCAGATCGCTTACTTCGATTCTTACCCCTCAAATGACAAGGCGCAGTTCAACGGCGCATGGAGCGTGTACCCGTTCTTCCCGTCAGGCACAGTCATCGTGTCCGATATCGAGCGAGGACTCTTCGTTCTGAAGGTTGATGCCCTGAGCGACGCCAAGGCGGTCGCTGTCTCCAGCATCGCCAAGTAAAATAAAAATCTGCTACTTCCCAGCACCCCGGGCTGTTCACGGTTCGGGGTGTTCTTTTTTTCACGATCGAACCAACAGGCTGAATCGTGTATGCTTTGCGATCACAATGTCTGCTGACGAGACAACCCCTTCACCAGAACCTCACCAAGCTGTTGATGCCCACAGCAATGGATTCGGCACTGTGCTGATTCCTGCACATGAGATCCAGAACCGTGTGAAAGATCTTGGCAGGCAGGTAGCAACTGACATCGCTCAGGATGTTGGAAGAACGCCCGGCCCGGTTGTCATTGTGCCCGTGATGACAGGCGCCATGGTGTTCACAGCAGACCTGATCCGAGCAATGCCGATCGACATGAGCATTGGCATTGTCGGTGTCACGAGTTATCCAGGCACATCGATGGAGTCGCGCGGCGCCACACTCCAGAGCGAACTGCCGAGCAATCTCGGCGGCGCACACGTGCTTGTCATTGACGATGTGCTCGACTCGGGTAGGACACTCGAACTGGTACGCACGCTGATATCGCAGCAATCACCAGCAAGCCTGCGCACATGCGTGCTGCTGGATAAGCCGGGCGCCAAGCGTGCAGCAGATATCCACGCGGATTACGTTGGATTCGAGATCCCAAATGTCTTTGTCGTAGGATACGGGCTCGACTTCGCCGACAGGTTTCGAAATCTCCCGGAAGTGCGAAGGCTTCCAGACAACTTTGCCTCTCTTGACAGCGCAACATCGGATACCTCGTCATGAGCAATCGCACCGCGCGACTGGCGGGGGTGCGCGCGGTGACAAGGCCCGCTGCAGCATGGCTGCTTGCACAATGGTTTCTCACTTGTGTGTGCTACGCGATCGGCTTCGCATGCTTGCGACTCGTTCCACAACTCACAAATCAGATGGAGCAACTCGATGAACTTGGAAGTCCATCCTCACTGCGGAGCAAGCTCCACGTCACTTTGATTGTTGCGTGCGCGTGCGTGCTGCTGTATACGCTTTTTCGCTGGCTCTGTATCAGGTACGAGTTCAGTTCGGGGACATTGCGACTCTCGGCTGGGGTTCTAAGACGAGTACATGTCGCCGTTCCAACAGACCGGATGCAGGATGTGGTGTCTCGACAATCCGTCTTTGAACGTATTTTCGGGCTTGCGAGCGTCACTGTCTCAACCGCATCAGGAAGAACAGTCACGCTGCGGAGTCTTGATTCATGGCAGCGGATTGAACGTGCGTTGCGAAGAATGATGGGCACAGGAACCCGTACTGTTGTCTTAATGAGCGCCAAAGCACAAGAACCCACGACGCACAAGCGACCACCTGTCATCGGGCTTGCGGGTGGTATCGGTTCGGGCAAGTCTACCGTTGCGAGAGCCTTTGCAGATCTGGGGTGTGTGATCTCAGATTCGGATGCACAGACACGCGAGATGCTCGCACAGCAATCAACCATCGACACACTCGTCTCGTGGTGGGGAAAGGACATTCTCGCATCGGACGGAACAATCAACCGCGCAGCTGTCGCAGCGATTGTGTTCAATGATGAAACACAGCGACGGCGGCTTGAACACTTCATCCACCCAAAGCTGCACAAAGCCCGTGCGGCACTTCTCGCAGAATCGCAAGCTCGTGCAGTTGTCGTTGATGCACCGCTGCTCTTTGAGGCAGGAGTTGACAAGGAATGCGATGCGGTCGTCTTCGTTGATTGCCCGCAAGAAACACGTCTTGAGCGCGTGAAACGATCCCGTCACTGGACCGAGGACGATCTTGCCCGACGTGAATCCGCTCAAATGCCACTTCAACAGAAGCGCGAACGATGCAGATTTGTCATTGAGAACTCGGATCATGTAACTCAAACAGACCTGCGGCACGCAGCTGAACGCGTGCTGAAAGCATTGGCAGCGACCAAGAGCTAAAATTCAATGCGGGAACAATCAAGCCGACTTACTGGTTGATCCGATCGGAGAATAGCCCGCAGTTGGAAATACACGCAGGCAACCCCCATTATCACGCTGAGAACGCACTTTCGTCCCAGCCAGTGGTTTGTCGATTTGCTGGGCATTCCCAGTCTCGCCTCGGGCAGTTGCGGGGCGTAGGATTCAGCCGTTCGCAGACGCAGGGTGCGATGCGAATATCCTTTTCCTCCATCAGCGTGTTTCTTTGTGCTCTCACGGGCACGCCGCGACCTGATTCACGCGGCAGCGCTGGATGGTTCCGATCCGCTTTGTCATGATGTGGCTTGCGTGTTCTTCGCAAGCATTCGAACCCCATGCAGACATCGCAACTCTGTCGCCCCTTGCAGGGCGAGTTCGCGGTCCATTCTGTGAGCAAAGTTCATGGCTCGTACGACAACAACAAAGAAAAAAACCACTCGCAAACGCAGCACCAAGAAGGCCGAGGGCGATGCTGACCTATCAGCATCCGAGACCCCAGTGGTCGAGTCAAAGCCCGAGCCCAAGGCTGCGGCTGTTCAGGAGCAGCCGGTACCTGCACACGATGCAGGTGCTGACACCAATGGTTCTCATGGGGAATCTTCAGAAGGGGTGAACACAGGCCGCCGCCGTCGTCGTCGTCGTAATAAGCAGCGCAACAGCGCTGAAACGCCGAATGGTGCACCACCAAACGGACAGAACACCAATCGCGGACCGCAGCAGCAGCACATGCGTCCCAAGCGCCCGAGCATGCGATCACCCACGATCGATTACTCGCGTCTGCCATCGGATGAGGAACTCGAGCGCGAAGCAGCCGAGATCGAGCGCATCGTTGCCGCAGGGTCAGGAGAGACGGACGCGCTTGACGTCAACATGCTCCAGAAGATGGACATGGATGATCTTCGCCAGCTTGCGAAGAAAGAAGGACTCGAAGAGGACGCCGAACTGACCCGCCATGAACTGGTCATTACGCTTCTGAAGGCCCGTGCTGCCGCGCAGGGCCTGATGATGGGCGAGGGAACGCTGGAAATCATGCAGGATGGATTTGGATTCCTGCGCAATCCAGAATCCAGCTACCTCCACAGCCCTGACGACATCTATGTCTCGCCCTCACAGGTGCGCAGGTTCGGGCTTCGTCGTGGCATGGTTGTCAAGGGACTCATCCGTCCGCCGAAAGAAAGCGAACGCTACTTCGCGCTGCTCCGTGTTGACACCATCAACGGCAAGCCACATAAAGAAGTTGGCAAGATCGTCCCCTTCGAGGATCTCACGCCTCTGCATCCCGAGGAACGGTTTGTCCTCGAAACAACACCCGACAGTATCGAGTGCCGCATCATCGATCTTGTTGCTCCAATTGGAAAAGGACAGCGCGCACTCATCGTTGCACCACCACGCACAGGCAAGACCGTGCTGATGCAGAAGATGACGCAGGCGATCAGCAAGAACTATCCCGATGTCAAGATCATTGTGCTGCTGGTTGACGAACGACCGGAAGAAGTCACCGACTTCAAACGCCACGTCGCAAAGGGTGTCGAGGTTGTTGCATCAACATTCGACGAGCCATCGACGCGGCACGTGCAGGTCGCTGAGATGGTTATCGAGAAAGCGCGGCGAATGGTGGAGTTTGGAGATGACGTTGTGATCCTGCTCGACTCGATCACACGTCTCGGACGGGCCTACAACGCCGAACAGCCGAACTCCGGCAAGATCATGACCGGCGGTATCGATTCCAATGCGCTCCAGCGCCCCAAGAAGTTTTTCGGCTCGGCTCGCGCGATCGAGGGCGGAGGCTCACTCACCATCATCGGTACCGCCCTTGTCGACACTGGGTCCAAGGCAGACCAGGTGATCTTCGAGGAGTTCAAAGGCACCGGCAACTCAGAACTCCACCTCGACCGCAAACTGATGGATAAACGTATCTACCCGTGCATTGACATTGCAGCATCGGGCACCCGCCGCGAGGAACTCCTCATGGACCCGAAAGAGCTGGAACTGGTCTACAGGCTCCGCAAGGTGCTCAGCGACATGAACGTGGTTGAGGCGATGGAAATGCTCAAAAGCCGCTTGAGCAAGGTCAAAACCAACGCCGAGTTCCTGATGACCATGTCACTTGGGTAGACGAGCGTCTCGGAGTCGTGCCAACTGAACATGTGCCATCTCAAGCCCGTATTCCTGAATACCTTCTCGTGATCCCGGCAATTCGAACCTCTCAGCCTGTTTCGGCCGATGCAGAGACCGTTATGACACAACCCCGCTCCGGAAAGCCTACACCAACTCTTCGCATTCGCGCAATAACTGCGCGTCTACTTCTGGCGACCTGTATTGCAGTTTTCGCGACACCGTCCCTGGCACAAGAGCGACCAAGGCCGCGTGCTGAACAGGAACATGGGCAAGCGACATCATCTCTATATCAGGGGATGACATCTGATATGTTTGCTGGTATCAGCCTGACAAGGCTTGCCGAGATTGATCTTCGTCTGACATCATCCCCACATCCTGAAGATCAGATCATCACGTCATACGTCCTTGGTATCGCGCAGGAACTCGCTCCCGACAATGAGACCATTCTCCGTCGACGTCTCAGAGCGGCAACCGCGGCGGGCCAGTTCGAGCTAGAGCTTGAACTCACTCGGCAACTCCTGAAACTTGATCCTACGGACACAGTGCTGCAACTGCACCTGATCCGCGCAAATCTGCGCTCGATGCAAACTGTGGAAGAGCGCAAAGCAGCATACGCGCGTTTGCTCGATACCGAGAGCGCAAGGGCAAAGATTGCCGCTGAGGTACGAAGTCGTCTCGCACTTGAGGCTGCCATCATGCTGCGTGACAATGGTGATATTGACGGGTTTGCCGAACGCCTGAAACAATCGCTCGAACTAGATCCAACACACATTGATGCTGCTCTTGTTGCGCAAACATATTACTCGTCACTCATTGACGATCCGGTAGGCAAACTGGATCTGCTGATCAACCTTCTTCTTGCTGATCCACTGAACCCGGCAGTACGCTACATGCTCGCAAACCAGCTTACTGCTGTCGGATCATTTGACGCAGCAATCGACGCGATCAACAAGGGCATGGCACTCTCGCAAACCTTTGGGCAGGCTGTTACGACAGATGTTCTGGTCCACGGACAAGTTATGGAATGGCAGGTCAATGGAGCACGATCGCTCGTTACGTTCTCGAACAGCAGACTCGCATCCATTCGTCAGCAGCAGCTCGCCCTGCTGGCCGTCGAAGAACAGACGATTGATGCGAAGTACATCACACTCACACCCGAGGAAGAGATTCTTCGAGCAGTTGCTGCACGAGTTGCCGGAGACGGCGCAAGTGTGGATGATGCGATCGGATCGCTGACAGCGCTCGCAGAGTTGGCACAAAGACAGATCAACGCCGCGCAGTCAGGCCAGCCCCTCCCGCAAACAAAGCAGCCTGCTACACCGGAGCAGTTGCAGCAGATCGTTGGTGCATTTGTCAAAGCCAGACTTGACCTCCATTTCGCACAGTTGCTCGTTGGTTCCAGGGTTGAGCAGGCACTTGCTGAACATGACGCAGTTGTCGTTTCTGCTGCAGCGTATGAACAACTGGACGATTATGTCCTGCTTTGTAACGCTCTTGCCCTGCTGCGGAACGGGCAGCCAAATGATGCCGTTGCACTCCTTGAACCTCATCGAGAACGACTTGCGTACGCAGCGATCATCACTGTCTTTGCAGTTGATCAGCTTGGTAGTGGCGATCACACCGAGCTTCGCAACACACTGCTGACGCGCACAGCGCTTGGCAATCCCGCATCACTTCCGGGCGCTTGGGCTCGTACGATGCTGCTGCAGGAACATCCCGAGTTCGCAACCCTTCCGCTGACACCATATGCCTCGGCACTTGATACGTTGTACAACTCAATCCCCAAGTGGGTTGACGAGCTTGTGCAGGCGCCTGGACGATTTCTTCGCCTCACAGCAAAGCCCGCAAAGCTGCTCCCACTGCCTCTCGAGCCCGTAGAAGTGGAACTGTCACTCCAGAATGTCGGTGACATTGCGCTTGGTGTTGGCTCGGACGCCGTTGTCCGCTCAGGGTTGTCACTCATCGCTCGAACAGAGGTTGGTATGCAACCGAGTGCCGCCTCTCAGGCACCCGTTGGCTTTTCACTTGACAGACGTTTCAAGCTGCTGCCAGGCGAGTCAATCACAATCAAAGTCTGGCCTGAAATTGGATGGGCGGGCTGGGTCATCGACACAGGGGCAAGTCTCACGACGCGAACTCGATGGAGAGTGCTCACCAGTCCTGCGATTGATCAGCAGGGAAATCTTCGCGAATCACCCATGTCCCTGAGCACGCAAACTGACATTGTCAGACGACCTGCACTCGACACTGCGCTTCTGGGATTTGACGCTATCCTGGAACGGCTGCGTGCTGGTGATATGGATTCTGTTCCAACGGTGCTGGCTGCAATACGATCGCGCATCTCCGGTCCGCCGATTGCTCTCGGCCCTCCAACCAAGGAACACATCGACGCCTTGGGACAGATACTTCTTGAGAGGTATCCCACGATGTCGTGGCAGGATCGATGCTCCGTGCTGTTTACGATCCCTTCGGAACGTGTGCTCCGTACTGATTCTATCAGGCAGTTCGATCAGTTCGTGAAGGAGAACGAGAATGATCCCCGTGTGCTCGCAGTCATTATGCTCACACGCGCAAACTTCGAGGACGACCGGTCGATCACAAGATCTCTTGCATCTGATAACGCCGAACTGCAGCGTGTTGCGGCAGCGCATCGTACTCGCTTGCAGCAGCACCGGGGTGGTTATGTTGTCGGTCGTGAGTCCGCACTCGGCATCCGATAGGTTGTGAATAATCAGCCTCCATCCCGGATCACACACAATCAGCCGAACGCTGGAGTGCGCACGCACCGATCTCACCGCCGAACTACATTCGGCGCAGCGATCGGAATGCTGCTGTTACTTGGTGCCGTATACATTGTCGTGCGCAAGTTGAATAGCGCACCGGAACTGCTCAGATCCATCACATCGCCCGACCCGATGATTGTTGCTGCTCTCCTCGTGCTCCCCGCTGCGAACCTTCTGTGCACGTCGGGATCAATCTGGAGCGCGACACGCAGGTTCGGGCGTGTCGGTTTCTTCGAGATGGTTGGATTGATAGGGTCAGCGAGTCTGCTGAACTATCTTCCGATGCGTGCTGGACTGATCGGCCGACTCGCCTATCACAAAAAAATCAACACTATTGATGTTGCTCGTGCTGGTGCTGCAACACTCATTCAGCTTGTGTTCAGTGGAGTTGGCTTGGTGGTTGCTCTTGTTGCAGCAATGCTCCCGCACGAAGCCGTTGGCATTGTGCTTGGTGGATTGAGCACGCTTCTACTTGTATCCGCGTGCGGATTGTCATGGAAAACAACGCAAAGAAATACTCAAACTCTGTCGCTCAGTGCAAGCCTCGTGCTGACAGCTCTCTGGCGCACGCTCGATATGCTTGTGTGGGTTGTGCGATACGCACTTGCACTCAAGCTCGTCGGTATGGATGCAACGTGGCTCGCAGCTGTTGCGCTTGCAACAGTCAGTCAGGTCGGCATGCTGCTCTCAATCGTGGGGAACGGGCTTGGGGTTCGCGAGTGGCTGGTCGGCTTGACAACGAAAGGACTCGCTGGCAATGTCGGCAGAACTTCGACAAGCAACTCGGATCCACTTGCAGTCGGCCTGCTGACTGATCTTGTGAATCGAGTTGCTGAGCTTGTGTTCATCGTGCCCGTTGGCATCATGTGCAGTTTCTGGGTTGCCCGACGTGTTCGATCGCACACTGCTACCCACGAATAAGACGCCATGCTGCGCCAAATACCAGCACGACCAGTGGAGCGCCAACCAGCACCAGCCAGCGTATCGCGAGCAACTGATTCGTTGCAAGCGGCTTGATGCGCGGTGTCGTGCGAGCAGCGGGCGACTGCGCGATTCGATCGTCCTGATTCGCCAGCCATAGCACACTCGCTTCGAGTAACTCCGCATTCCCAGCGAACGCGGGGATTTCACGCCCATCTACAAACGCGGTTCGGCGCAGGATGGAATCCATAAACCACCCGGCACTCCCCACCACAATCATGCGCTGTATCCTGTTTGTTGCACCAACACGACGCTCGGATGAGGCAGCAACAAGAAACGGGCCCGATGTGTCATCGCCGACATCGCCCGACGCAGGTTTTTCCGCAACCGTCGAGCGAAGTTCTCTTGGTGTGCGGAAGTACGACACCCACATGGACTCTGCCCATGCGCCGTCCTGTGTCATGCGCAGAAGCGGATGTACATCAACATGATCCGCCGCGAGCGGTGTTGCTGGGCGCAATGGGACTGGCCACAACAAGAGTGTCTCAAGTCCCTGAATTGCACCATCAACCTTGCCAGTTGGCTGATCAACACGGATCAGATGATCCGTCAGCACGTCACGGCCTTCTGCTGTCATTCGTTGCGTCATGATCGGCTTAGCCGTGTCTGCTGTCAAACCAAACAGAGGCAGCGCAGCAACCATCGGGTCGTCACCACCAAGTGCAGGAAGTGTTGAAGGCTGAAGGTTCATCAGAATCGATTCGCCCTCGCGTACAAGACGA
This sequence comes from Phycisphaeraceae bacterium, assembly GCA_020639155.1. Taxonomy (NCBI): domain Bacteria; kingdom Pseudomonadati; phylum Planctomycetota; class Phycisphaerae; order Phycisphaerales; family Phycisphaeraceae; species Phycisphaeraceae bacterium. Next base: position 2,043,415 of record JACKHF010000001.1, on the reverse strand, counting down.
GACACAGCATCTCCGAGCTTGGCAAAGCGCTCTTCCGGTTTCAGACTTGTTGAGACAGACTGAGAAGCAGCAAACGAACTCTGTACAATAAAGACCACAGGACGATCACCGGATGGATCAATGTCGGCAAGTGACGGCGGATGAGGCTCCGAAACAACAGGCCACTCAAGCACGTCGATGGAGCGCGAGCGGAGTCGCTGGATCGCGGCGCTGACAGCCGACTGCTGACCAAGCACAGAGACATCGTCACAATGAACGAGCACAACAACCGGCTTGATTGGATCAACCAAGGTTCCAAGTGCAGACGAAAGCAGTTCCTCGCTGCGAAGGCGCAGGTCAACACTCGCCCCTTGTGCAGACTCGATAACTTCGGCTGGCGGGAACAACGTGTCAAAGTCAATCGCGACCAGCCCGCGTTCGCGCGGACCGATCAGCAGCACCGCCTGTTGCGATTCGATCATGCGCCCGACACTGAGAAGCGGGACAGCGCGCAGTTGTTTCAACGCATCTGCATGCTTTGCGAGCGCGTCCCGATGAATTATCAGTACGTCCGCAAGCTCGCCGAACAGACGCTGAGGAGATAGCTGATACTCCGGGCTTTCGCTGCGATCGTTGAAAGTTTTGATGAGAAGGTCGAGATCTGCGAGTGCTTTCTCGATCGTTGGCACGAGACCGGTGATTGCCTCGTCAACCGGAGGGAGAGGCCATGCACGATCGAATGTCTCAGGTAACTGGGTGTTTGTGCGTTCAACAGCGACGCGATAGTTAGCTGCTGCTGTACTGAATGTTTCGGGCAAACGGACGAGACCGTCTCTGCGTGTCTTCACCTCTGGATCTGCAGGATCCAGCTCGTTTGCAATTGCCATGATCCGCTCTGTGACCGGAGTAGTAAAAAACACGGCAAGATCACCAAGCCCCGCTGCTGCGTCACGAACCGTCTTGACCTGGGCAGTGAGGGCGTCGGCATCGCGTTCGAGCAGGCGATCAAGCAGATCCTGGAATGCAACCTCGCCCTGTGCACGCCCGACATCGATTTCGGTGATCTTCAGATCGGATGCTTTTCGATTCATCTCGCGCACGATCGATCGCACCGTCTGGAGCGCGCGGGGATGGATCATGGGCGAGCCGGTCACTGTGCGCGCACTGGGGTCGATAGCCAGCACAAGCTCATATGCCTCACCCGCGCTCGTCCCAGACTGCACACTGTCCTCAAGCCGTTGCAGGATGTCCAGCGTTCCCTGAGTGAGCTCGTGCTGACGCGTCTGCGTGACGTCAACACGCATCGAATATCGAGTCGCAATGAGATTCGCCATCACGACAGTTGCAAGTGTTGCAACCAGCACAATGGAGGACATGATTCCGGAGCGCATTCGTCGTGCGTTCTTGGAGTGTGAACGATCCTCAAGGCGTTTGACAAGAGCCTCGGTTCGATCGTCTGACTTGCTGCGCCTGGTGCTCATCGCCACCTCCTGCTCTCAAGACTGAGCGTGGTCAGCACCAGCATCAGCACAGTGACCGAACAGAAGAACACGATGTGCGTCGTGTCGATCAATCCATCGGCAAAGTCGCGAAGCCGCGCGGGGATGGACAACGCGTAGAGAATCTGCTTGACCTGATCTGTCACGAGATCCATGTTGGAAAGCGTCTCGGTTGCAATAAGTATCAGCAGCAACGTCAACAACGCACCCAGGTACGCGAGCGTCTGGTTTGACGTCAGCGACGACACCAGCATACCCAGCGAGATGTAGAACATACCCAGCAGCACCACACTTGCGTATCCTGCAATAATTGGACCGGGGTCGGGCGCAGGATTTGATATCACATGCAGGATTGCAACGTACAGCCCCGTTGGAGCAAACATCGCAACGAGAAATGCGCAGGCGCCGAGAAACTTGCCCAGCACAACACTGACATCTGACACCGGGCACGTCATCAGCGGCTCGATCGTGCCAAGACGCGTCTCTTCTGCAAACAAACGCATCGAAATCGCTGGCGCAATTGGGAGCAGCAGCCACGCGGATACAGAAAACAGTGTGCTCATGGTCGCAATCGATCCCGGCTTTGCAATAAGCCCAACGAACAGCACACCCGTCATAAACAGGTACAACGAGATCACAACCCAGCCCACCGGCACACGGAAGAGCGACGAGAACTCACGCTGAGCAATCACAACAGCTCGTCTCATGCGTCAGCCTCCGATCGTGCACGCTCAATCACATCGACAAACACACTCTCAAGCGAACGCTGGCGGCCTGACAACTGACGGATCGAGCACCCCATATCAACTGCACATCGCGCAATACGCTCCGGCTGCACTGGTGCGAGCGCATCGCGATCAATACGCAGTCTGCACCAGCGGGAATCCTTTTCATCGAGATGTTCCTCAACAACACCGGTCACACCCGCGATCGTTTTCATTTTGTCGATGATGCGCTCGCTGGCAACATTGGCTTCAGCGCGCAGTTCGATGACGATCGGACCGGATGCCCCAGACTGCGATACCAGTTCAGGGATTGTGCCTGATGCTTCCACCCTGCCTCCGGACATAATGATCACCCGATCGCACGTCAGTTCGATCTCCGGGAGGATGTGCGAACTCATCAGGACAGCACGATCCTGTGAAAGCTCGCGGATCATCGATCGCGCTTGACGGATCTGTGTCGGGTCAAGCCCGTTCGTCGGCTCATCGAGAATCAGTACCGGCGGGTTATGTAAAATCGCAGCAGCGAGCCCCACGCGCTGGCGATACCCCTTGGAAAGATGGCCGACACGCCGTCGGCGCATCTCGTGCAGATCGCATTGGTCCATCGCCTTGCGAACGGCTTTTCGTAGTTTTCCGCCATAGAGCCCCTGCAATCGCCCCCTGAAAAAGAGATACTCCTTTGTCGGCATCTCGACATAGGCTGGTGCCGCTTCAGGCAGGTACCCCAGCTTGCTCCTCGCCTTGCCAGACTGGGTCAGCACATCGTGCCCAGAAATGGACACAGAGCCTGCATCTGGCGGAAAAAAGCCTGTAATCATGCGAATTGTCGTTGTTTTGCCTGCACCATTGGCTCCAAGCAGCCCAGCAACCTGCCCCTTGGCCACGTCAAAGCTCACCTCGCGCACTGCACGCACACGACCAAACGATTTACTGACCTGCCTGACATCAATCATGAGAAAGTCCACACGATCCGGGGCTGATGATCCGACGAATAGTGAAGCATCAGCGGTGTGCGATGCCCGATGGGTACATTCGTTCCTTCGGGAGGGTACACTCTGTCTCTCGTGTTCCGGGGTCCTCGTTTCGGTTGCTGTTCATGCCCGACAAACCACGACGTGCGATTCTTGATACCCCGACAAGCGAGCCGAAGCCGGCTGGCTCGGTCTCCCGTGATAATTTACCATCTGCCACCCGTCCTCCTATCTCCGACATCCGCGCGGCCGCTCTGCTTGAATCCCTCGGAGAGGGGGTTGCACTTGTCGATTTGCACGGCGAACTCATCTGGGCGAATACTGCGATCGACCAACTCCCCGAAAACATCCGAGAACGGCTGAAACGTCTATGCAAACGCGAGGTTGAGAAGCGAAAAAGCGCAACTATTGCGCTCGCAGCAGATACTTCCTATGAAATCAGCGACCTTCCACCGGGAAGCACTGCACACACAGAGCCTTCACGCATCTACTCCGTCGATTTCCATGCGTGCCCTGGAGCACAATGCAAACCAACACCGGGCAGCAGCCCAAACTGCACGCTCGCTGTGGTTGTTCGGGATCAGACGCGAGATCGACTGACTGCCCGCAGGCTCCGGGCTGTCGATCGAGCTGGACGCGATCTGCTCCGGATCGACCGTGAAGCGGTGCTCAAACTGGAAGCACAAGAACGGCTGAAACAACTCGAAACCAAGATCGTTGGGTACGCCCACGATCTACTCAAGTTTGATCACTTTGCTATCCGGCTCCTTGACAAGCATACAAACAAGCTTGAGCTGATTATCTCGTACGGGCTCCCACCCGAAGCTGCCGAGCTTGATGTCTATGCATCCGAGACCGGGAGCGGCATTGCGGGCTGGGTTGCAGCGAAGGGTGAGAGCTTCATCTGTGGTGACGCACTCGATGACAACCGGTTCCTTGCCCTGTGCGAGGGTGCCCGTTCATCACTGGTCGTTCCGATGAAGCAGTTTGGTCAGGTTGTCGGCGTGATGGATGTAGAGTCCCTCACGCCGAACGCGTTTACTGGGGAAGATCTTCGGTTCACACGCATCTTTGCGCGCTCTGTCGCGATGGCTATCCATCTGCTTGATCTTCTCGTCGCAGAGCGATCCACAACCAACAAAGCCGTGTCCGGGCAGATGGCGGGAGAAATCCGCGAGCCACTCGATGACATCATCGCAGCCATTGGAAACATGCGATCGTCGCACGAATCAGATACGATTGCTGTCGAACAACTCGATCGCATCCTGAAAGATGTTGAGAGTATCAAGTCTCGTACCAAGGCACTCTCGGCTGGCCCTCAGACGCTTCTGGGTGTCGAGCAGGCAATGGTGCAATGCAAGGACGATCCAATCATCAACGGCCTGCGCGTGCTGATTGCTGATGACACCGCGCAGATCCGCAGGCTGATCGGCGATGTACTTCGCAAACGAAACGCCGAAGTTATTATCTGTGAATCGGGCTCGGAAGCAATCGAGAGACTCAGGGTAATGGACGGGCAAAGGCTGGATCTTGTACTCTCCGATATCTCCATGAAGAAACCGAACGGCGAGCCGGATCGCAATGGATACGAGGTCTTCGCCGCGGCCAAACGCAGATTCCCTGATGTCCCTGTTATCCTGATGACCGGGTTCGGGTACGACCCCCACCACTCGATCGTGCGTGCATCACAGGAAGGGCTTGCAGCGACACTCTTCAAACCGTTTCAGGTTGAACGACTGCTTACTGAGATTCGCAAGGCTGTCACTGGCGATGGGAAAAAGAAATAGCAATCACTTTCTGTTTCCTACGCTTGGCTGATGTCACAAGAGCAGGTAACAGAAACGCCAAGCACGAGGCCGACGCTTTCGGGATTGTGTTTTCTGGTGTCTGTCGTTGCGTCGCTTGTGCTGATGATGTCGGTTGTAGAGCCGCTCCCGTTCTGGGATACCGATCCTTCATCGCTTCCATTCAGTACAAACACGGGTGCTCTTGCCCTTGGCGGGCTGAACGCGTCATTCAGCGGCATTGGGCCAGCAATGTGTGTCGTGTTGTGCAGCATTGCGGTTGCTGGCGCGATACCGAGAATTGTGCGTACATTATCCAAACCAACACGCTGGCAAACTGCGAGCCAGCTTTGTCTGTTCGCTGGCATCCTTGTCATTGGCTATCACGCGTTATTCAGGGTTGGGTTTGATCCCGATGCTGCCCGCCTTGGGTGCGCGTGGATCGCTGGGATTGTTTGTGGGTTTGCAGCATGGAAAGTTCGTGGTATCACTCGTGCGATCGCAGTTGCACTTGTGCTCGGATCAATCGCGTTTCTTACAATCCATGGTCTGGTGCAGGTGCTGCTGTCACATCCTGCAACGATCAAAGACTTTGAAGCGACCCGCAACCAGTTCTTTGCAGCAAAGGGATGGGCACCCGATTCTTCCATGGCGCAGATCTATGAGCGCAGACTGAACCAGAACGAGATGTCCGGGTGGTTCGGCTTGTCCAATGTCTATGCAACATTCGCGGCAAGCATGGCGATGTGCTTCGGTGCATTGATGGTATTTCGTGGAAAACTCGCGTTCAGAGAACACACTGGCCAGAGCATCTGGGTTGTGCTGGGGCTTGGGCTGTCGTTGGTTGCTCTGATCGGGTCGCACTCCAAGGGTGGCATCGGCGCACTCGTACTCGCAACTGTGCTGCTTGCGTTCACAACCAAACTTCGCAACAGACTGGTGGAAACAAGCTCATTCAAACGCAGGCTTCCCATGCTGCTCGGTGGTGCTGCAATCACGCTTCCACTGCTGGGCATTCTTGCGCGCGGGATCATTGGTACGAGCATCGGCGAACTGTCCATCCTCTTCCGATGGTTCTATGTCAGTTCAGCAACACGCATTGCAGGCACACATCTTCCTTTTGGCACGGGGCCGGACGGATTCAAGCAGGCGTACACACTGCTTGGGCACCCCATGAGTCCCGAACAAGTCGTCAGTCCGCACAGTGTGCTGTTCGACCTCATCGCAACACTCGGTATCGCGGGCGCTGCGTTGTGCGTTGTCTTCGGCATTGCAGCAATCCTTACAGGTCGCAATGCTGTGCTAGAATACGCACAGAGCGATTCACCACAACCGGAACTCCCAGCAAAGCCCATTGTGTACAGCCTGCTCGCTATGCTCGGAGGCGCATGCGTCGCATCGATCATTGCACAACCAGCTGCCTCCATACCAATCGTCGTGGCGGATGCATTCGAAAAACTGCACAACGTTTCACCGGATCAATCGCTGCTCTTTGGAGGCGCATTTGTCGTTGTCGCAACCGTGCTCGCAACAGGAATTGGCTGGGCAGGCACTACACTCTTGATGCGATCTCCAACAGCGATGGGCAGATCAGTCGCTGCTGGCGCGCTTGTGCTTATTGTCCACGCCCAGATCGAAATGACGCCTGTCATTACCTCAGCTACCCCGGTCTTCTGTATCATGCTGGGACTCGGCGCTGGTCGTTATTCTGAACGAGCAACGGAGGATGTTCCAGTACAAAGCCTCAATCGGGTTTCTCTGCTACTCGTGTCAACTGCTGCTTTGACTGTTTGTCTCTGGTGCGGCGTGCGTTCGTATCGATGGGAAACTGCGCTCACACGTGCAGCGGAGTCATTGCTCCCGATCTCTGAGATGCGTTCAGCGATGCAGGAAGCAGGCACTCGGCGTGAGGCATTCGACGCTGTGAACTCGACCGCGCAACTGTTTGGTCTCACACTCTCGGAAGGCTTTGAAGTGATGCCAGAGTTCCAGATGGACCCTGATGCGTGGTTGGCTGCGTATCGAGCTGTCCAGGGGCTGAACACAGATGCATCCATTGACCGCGCTGTCGCTCTCGCACCACACCACATGCCCACGAGACGGATCCAGATTGAGAATCTTATTACCACCGCCAGGGCGATGGGTGCGTTGCCAGTTGCGAGGACACTTCAGCCGGAACTGATCAACCTCATTGGCGAACGTGCTGTTCAAGCAGCCACGATGCCGACAACCGACGACGCCGATGCACAACGACTGCTCGCAATGGTGGTATCTGACCCCTTCCTCGCAAGCGATGCCATTGCTGGACGTGATCCTGTTGCTGAGTGGATGCGTGCAACATCGAAAGACCCCCGCTCGATTGAGACCCGGCAGCGGGTTATCGAGGTTCTCTATGCACAACTGGACACACTCCCGGATGCAAGAACGGTGCTGATCGATCAATGTGAGCAGTTACTGGAACTCAACAAACGCATGCGCCTTGATCCGCTCCGGCAGTTGTCAGAAACCGAGCGATTGCGTGTTGAAACCCTGCTGTCCAGACTGAAGTCAGGGAACTGACTGTGCAGACTCGATGAAGACGCACGGATTGCCCACAATTGGGTCTGTTTCCGGGCCTTGATAAAATCCGACCGTGTTCTAGACTTCCGGCACGATATATCCACTGCCGAGGCTGGCCGAGTTCTGCCAGCGTTTGCAGAGACATCCCGATCGGCATAACTCCTTGATTTTTCACGAGTTTTGTGTGTTCGTTCCTCAGCATGACCGAGCTTCGGTCGCCCCGTTTGCATCGATTCCATGCTGATCATTCCATCCCTGCTGCACATTCCAATGGCACAGGTATGGGCCGGTAACGTCCCATACAGGATCTGTATCCAACCACCGGGCGCGTGCCCGGAGAAGTCACAGCCGAATCGGCTGTGCATGATGAAAACAGTTTGGTTTTCGGCGACGGTGAAGCTGGCACTCTCCAGCATGTGAGGATTTGAAGGCAATGACAGGCGAGCTGAAACATACCCGCAACATTGGTATCTGCGCACACATCGACGCAGGCAAGACCACCGTCACCGAACGCATTCTGTACTACACAGGCAAGAACTACAAGATGGGTGAGGTGCATGAGGGCACCGCCACCATGGACTTCCTGCAGGAAGAGCAGGAGCGTGGCATCACCATCCAGTCCGCTGCAACAACCTGTCCGTGGACATTCAAGGGCCAGGACTTCAAGATCAACCTGATCGACACGCCGGGCCACGTCGACTTTACCATCGAGGTGGAACGCTCACTGCGCGTGCTCGACGGTGCGGTCGCTGTATTTGACGGTAAGGAGGGTGTCGAGGCACAGTCCGAGACTGTCTGGCGTCAGGCAAACCGGTATCGCGTCCCGCGCATGTGCTTTATCAACAAGATGGACAAGCTCGGCGCTGACTTTGAGTTCTCCTTCAAGTCCATCGGAAAGCGTCTTGGCGCGAACGCGATTGCTATCCAGATCCCGATCGGCCGCGGGCACGAGCTTGAGGGCATCATCGATCTCGTCACCATGCGAGCGTTCTACTACGACGCGGACGAGAAGGGCGCGGTTGTCACCGAGAAGGACATCCCCGACCACATGATGGACAACGCAAAGGAGTGGCGTCACAAGATGGTCGAGGCTGTTGCAGAACTCGACGACACGCTGATGGACCAGTACCTCACCGATGAGAACTCGATCACAGAAGACCAGATCCGTGCTGCTCTTCGCAAGGGCACCATTGAGCGCAAGTGCTATCCGACACTCTGCGGTGCAGCTCTTCGCAACATCGGTGTGCAGCGTCTGATCGATGCTGTGTGCATGTATCTGCCCGCACCTGACGAGGTCCCTGACGTGCAGGGCACACACCCACGCGACAAGGAAGTGGAGATGTCGCGTCCGCACGACTCCAAGGCACCGTTCTCCGCGCTGGTGTTCAAGGTTGTCTCTGACGCGCACGGCGACCTGACATATCTGCGAGTCTACTCCGGCACACTGGAGAAGGGTTCGCGCGTGCTCAACCCCGGCAACAACAAGCGAGAGAACGTGTCCCGCATCTTCGAGATGCACGCAAAGGACCGTCAGCCGCTCGAAGCCGTCGGAGCTGGCAACATCGTCGCGGTTGTTGGCATCAAGGACTCCATCACCGGCGATACACTCTGTGACATCGAAGACCCGATCATCCTCGAACGCATGGAGTTCCCAGAACCCGTTATCTCCATGGCGATCGAGCCGCGCACCAACGACGACAAGCGCAAGCTGTCTGAAGCACTCGCAACCATCCGGCGCGAGGACCCATCGTTCCAGTCACACTTCGACGAGGAAACCGGGCAGACCATCATCGCTGGTATGGGTGAACTGCACCTTGAGATCATCAAGAACAAGCTCGTTCGCGACATGAAAATCGGTGTCGATGTCGGCAAACCACGCGTGTCATACCGTGAGGCAATCACGCGGCGCGTCGAGTTTGTTCGCGGCGTGCACAAGAAGCAGTCCGGTGGTCGCGGTCAGTTTGGTGACTGCACCATCCACCTCGAACCCTTCACCAAGGAGGAGGCGGAGCTTGAGGGTCTGGACTTCTCAGACAACATCGCGTTCGAGAACAAGATCGTTGGCGGCTCAATCCCGAAGGAGTACATCCCATCGGTCGAGGTAGGCTCACGCCAGACATTCAAGTCCGGTGTCAAGGCTGGCTATCCCATGATCAACGTGAAGGTCACACTGGTCGACGGCTCGACCCACGCGGTCGATTCATCGCAGATCGCCTACGAGCTTGCAGCACGTACTGCTGTGAAGGACGCAGTCGACAAGGCCGGGTTCACACTGCTCGAGCCGATCATGAAGGTCGTCATCCTCACACCCGAGGAGTACCTCGGCAACGTGACCGGCGACATCAACTCGCGCCGCGGCATGGTTGTCGAGACGGAGGATCGCGACAACATCAAGGCGATCTACTGCGAGGTACCGCTGTCTGAGATGTTCGGGTACACCACTGTGCTCCGCGGTCTGAGCCAGGGCCGCGCATCAAGCACGATGGAGTTTCTGGAGTATCGCGCGATGCCCGCAAGCATCCAGACCGAAGTGCTTGCTGGCTCTGCATAATATCAGGCTCTTCAGATTTACTGCGCCGCTCTATGGATAGCCATAGAGCGGTTTTTCATTTTGCCCACCGAATCCATCCATACAAGGCCAGTATACTTGCCATGCAACGTCCCAGTTAACGCAAGACACGGGATCACCACAATAATAACTGTGTACATCTGTCGCGAAGCTTAATGTCCCGGAGTCATCATGGACACTGAATCAGCGTTGGATTTTCTCAGAAAAAACCAGCCAATGCCGCCAACAAACACTGTGCAACAAAGCGAACTGGACAGTTATGACGAGATAAGAAAGTACTTTTGCCACAACTATGATGATCGCTGCGTCGATTTATTCATCGGATCATTCGGCGATGGTGACGGCCACGGTGTCTATCAACTGGTAGAAAACACACTCGCTTACTATGCTCCAGACATTGTGGTTCCGGCACTGTTGCGAGGGCTACAAAGCGAGCTTGAATCAGTGAGATACTGGTCAGCAGTGATTGCTGCAGGATATCAGGATCAAAGATTGCTGCAGCCATTGCTCAAGATCGCTGGTACCGGCACGTTTGACGAACGCAGTGCAGCAGCTATTGCACTATTACAGTTCAAGGATGAATCCGTGCAAAGCGCGCTGGCGGAACAACTGTCGGACGAGACTGGCAGTGAGATATTGAAGGAAATCCTGCCTGAGGATGATTAGCAACCCTCTTGCATCACAAATCATGACTGCTGATCTGCGGGCGCGTCACTCGCTTTCCCCTCTGCGATCGCCCCGACCGCAGGCCAGAACAGCCACAGCACCACGAACACAACTTCAACAATCATCCACATCACCAGGACGCGCATCGGCCACGGCGGAAGCGCGTTGAGGATTGTGTTCGATTCGGGCAATCGATTCCCGATGTACCCGTAGTTATACCCAAAGTAGATGTTGATCGGCATGATGAACGCTGCGTAACACAGCGTGAGGACTGATGCCGTGAGAAAATCAGGAAACTTCGGTCTGTACCCACCCGCAACGATGTCGTACACCGCCGACCCCACGATCTGCAGATGCCCAATCCAGAACAGGTAGTACTCCGCCGTTGCGGGGCCTTCCTGCAGCGTTGGCGAGATGAACCCCTGCGTCGAGAGCCCAACACCCCAGAAGTACAGCAGCGTGCGCGACCATCGCTTCTGCGTGATCATCGCGTATGCAGCAACCCAGACCGCGACATCGCACAGATGCAGAGGCAGACTCTTGTCCGGCTCGAACGGTTTGTTGATGAATATCCACCAGATGAGGACGTAGACCTGCGAGATCACGATCGACCAGCCCCACACGAGTCTGAATCTCGGCTCGCGCTTGCCCGTGCGCAACCTCCGACCAATCGCGCACGATGCAAGAATAAGCCCGACCGCGATCCCCGCAACGATCGCATGCTGAAGTGTGAAACTCCTGAACCCCGGCGCTTCTGTGGTAATGTTGTCCTGCATCATCGTGAGCACGTTCATGCACGTCTCCACTCTGTATCACACGCTCTCACACGCCGGTGTGCTTGCTCGATTCGTGGCGCAACTGACCACACGCAGCAGCAATATCGCGTCCGCGACTCGCGCGGATGTGCGCGTTGATACCCGCGTCGCGCAGCAACCGCTGGAACTCGCGCACGTCGTCCGTTCTTGGTCTTTTGTACGGCAAGCTGTCAACCTCGTTGTATCTGATCAGGTTCACGTTCGCGCGGAGCGTGCGTGCGACCTTCGCCAGTTCCTCAGCGTGGATCTGCTGATCGTTCACCTCGCGCAACAGAATATATTCCAGCGTGATCTCGCGCCCGGTTTTCTGGAACCATTTGTGGCACGCGGAGAGCAGTTCCGGGATCGTCGAGTGCTCAGCCCACGGGATGAGTTCACGCCGGAGTGCGTCGTTTGGCGCGTGGAGTGAGAGCGCAAGCGTTACGGGAATCTCCAGTTCATCTGCCAGTTTCTCGATCGCTCTCGGGAGTCCGACCGTTGAAATCGTGACTTTGCGAGCACCAATCCCCATGCCCCACGGTGCTGCGAGTGTGCGCACAGCATCGGTCACCGGACGGAAGTTCGCCAAGGGTTCACCCATGCCCATGAACACGATGTTGGTCAGTGGCGACACATTCCCGTACGCGTCGGGCAGGAAGTTGAGCATCCACGCCTGCTCGACAATGCGCCCGCGCGAGAGATTCCCGTCGAGTCCGCCCAACCCCGATGCACAGAACCTGCAACCAACCGGGCATCCTACCTGGCTCGATATACACGCGGTTCGCCGCTCACGAGCAGACTCGGCGCTCGTCGCGGGGATCATCACGCACTCTGTCTGGCGCGACGTGTCCGAAACAACATCATGCAAACCACTTGATTGTCCGAGTACGGGCAGTGAGCGCGAGGTCTCCGGCGCCTCCTTGTACGAGCGCCATTGCACGAGCAGCTTGCGCGTATCGTCGGATGACATCAGGTCCGCAAGAATGTCGTTTGACAGGAATGTCATCTCATCAGCCAGTGTGTCACGATCGCGCTGCGCCAGGTTGGACATCTGGTTCGGATCGATCACACCCTTTCGATAGACCCACTCGAGAATCTGCGTCGCGCGAAACGCGGGCATGCTGTGGTCCTTGCACCACGACGCGAGCGTGTCAGGTGTGTGCTCGAAGATGTGATTGACGGGATGATCCACGGGCAAGTGTAAGTGCTTTACCTTACGCGGGCTTGCTGTAGTTTGGATGCAACGGGTCAGTTTCATCCAGTGTGTGCCTGGCTCGCGACTCAAATATCGCAAGGATCGCAAGCATGACCACCACCTGCATGCCGATGAGGATCGCGCTGGTCGAGTTCGCCCGTGTCAGCAGGATGCCGCTGATCCCAGTGCAGAGTGTCAGGCAGTAGATCACCAGCACCGCGCCTCGGCGCGACAGCCCGCGACGAACCAGTCGATGCGAAAAGTGCTGGAGATCACCCACGAACGGGCTTCGACCCTGCCTGAGTCTGATGATGCACACACTCACAAAGTCGTAGAGCGGCACCGCCAGCACGACGATCGGCATCAGCACAGCATACCACGGGCTGGCAGACGTGACACCATCTTCAATCGGCGCGATGTACGTTGTCCGCGATGTCAGGAACGCGAGCAGAAACCCAAGCACAAGGCTCCCCCCATCGCCCATGAAGATCTTCGCTGGCGGAAAGTTCAGCACAAGAAATCCGAGGCACGCACCCACCATGAGCGCGAGGGTCATCGCGATAAACCACTGCCCGTTCAGGATCGCTGCAACAAGAAAGCACGATGACGCGATCGCCGCGACACCGCCGGACAAGCCGTCCATGTTGTCCATGAAGTTCATCGCGTTCGTTACGACAAGGAACCAGACCAGCGTGATCAGAATGGACAACCACATCCCACCCGCGCGCGCATCGAGCAGTGTGAGCAGTCGTGTCGAGTCATACATGCCCATGGGCGGCCAGATGAGCACGAGGGCTGCGACACCCATGGCGAATAGTTTGATCTTTGGCCCGAGGGGTTTGCGATCATCGATCAGACCAAGCACATGCAGCGATACAAGACCAAGAAGGAGTGCAGTCGCCATCGGAATCTGCTGTCGCATACCCGCAGCATGCACCGAGATCGCATCAGAAACAGCCCCCTGTGTGTCTGCGTCCGATGTTGTGTTCCACAGCAACGCAACAACAAGTCCGAAGACCATCGGAAACGCAATCCCAAGGAAGATACTAATACCACCGGTATTTGGAATCTTTCGTGAGGGTGCCTTGACCTGCCCCTCCACACCTGCTGCGTCGAGCGCTCCAGCCTTCAACCCGATCCTGCGCGCAACGATCACGCTCGGCAGAGATACCGCAAACGCAAGAACAACGAGGCCAAGACAGAGCAGGATCATGGAGTTGCAAGTGTAGAGCGATCACACACAGGACCGCTCAGCAACCTGTCGTTGCAATCACATGCACAAATCGCGCCTCCGCCCCATATGGGCGAACAGAAACTTCCACAAATACCTGTGCCTCGGCCTGCGGAGACGTTGCAGCGGGCCTGCATCGTGCTAACATCATCGCCCCAACTTGGGCCTACAGCACCGCGTTTCACCGGAAAACCCCATGGACGACGCATCAGCAACTGCAGCGGTTGCAGACCGCGATGAGCTGCGCTCGGATGAGCCTGCGCTGTCACATGGGCAGAGTGAAGTTGAAGCCGCAGAGTCGAAGGACACCGGCATGCTCCCCCCCGGCACGCCACTCGGCGTGTTGCTCATGGAGATGCTCAAGATCGCGGGACCGACCATCGCAATCATGACCAGCTACACGGTCATGCAGTTCTTCGATGGGTTGATGGTCTCGCATATCGAGCCCCCGAACCCAGCGTATCTGGCAGCGCAGGGCAACGGAGGCATGGCGGTGTGGCTGTCCATGTCGCTGATGATGGGACTCATCACCGTCATCAACACATACGTCTCGCAGAACCTCGGCGCAGGAAAGCCCGAACGCGGATCCATGTATGCGTGGACCGGTCTGTGGATGGCGCTCGGGTACTCGCTGATCGTGTTCCCGCTTGCGTTCATCCTTCCGAAAATCTTTGTGGAGATGGGGCACGAGGGACTGCTGCTGGAGAGTGAGATTGCATACTCGCGGATTCTGCTGTATGGCGCAGTGTTTACACTCGGCGGGCGCACCATCTCGCAGTTCTTCTTCGGGATTCACAAACCGGTCGTCGTGCTCATCGGCGTGCTGATCGCAAACATCACCAATGTCAATCTGAACATGCTGCTGATCTTCGGCGACACGGGGCTTGCCCAAACCGGCAACGCGTTTGTGGACTGGTACGCGGGAATTATGCAGTCGCTTGCGTCGTCTCTGGGTATTCAGGCGCAGGGCATCCAGGGCGCTGCGCTTGCGACGATCATCGGATCGTCCATCGAGTTCCTGCTCCCGCTGCTCGTCTTCCTCTCGCCGTGGATGGCAAAGAAGTATCACACGCGATCAAACTACAAGTTCAACGTCAACGCTGCAACGGACATCGTGCGCATAGGCTGGCCGGGCGGACTGATGTTTGTCTCAGAGATGCTCTGCTGGGCATATCTGATGGCATATCTGCTCGGCGCTGCAGGCAAAGCAGCGGGCGACGACCCTGACGTACACAACGCAGCGGGCTGGATCGCATTGCGTTTCATGCATATGAGCTTCATGCCAACGGTCGGGCTTTCGATCGCGGTCACAGCGATGGTCGGACGCTGCATGGGAATGAAGCGTGCCGACCTTGCTGCCCAGCGCGCATGGCTGGGGCTGAAGATCGCCATGATCTACATGGGAATATGTGCGCTGATCTTTATTTTCAAACGGCACCAACTCGTCAGCATGTTCGCACCCAAAGACATGGATCACGAGAAGGTCGTTAAGCTCATTGAGGTGGGCTCGATCGTGATGATTGCAGCTGCCATCTTCCAGTTGTTCGATGCGGTCGCGATCATCATGTCAGCTGCGCTTCGTGGGGCGGGCGACACGGTCTGGCCGGGCATGGCGACGCTACTTATTTGCTGGACGTGCATCCCGATTGGAGGCTGGGCATTTATCCGGTTTGCTCCCGATCTTGGGTCCATTGGCCCCTGGATCGCGGGCTCAACCTACATCATCTTGCTAGGCACCATCCTCCTGATCCGGTTCATCCATGGCAGATGGCGGGATATCTCGCTGGTCAAAGATAGCGACGTGGCTCAGGCGGAAAGCTGAGCACCAAAACCAAGCCGCAAACCCGGTTTGGCTCTGCAGGATTTCGCGCTAGAATCCCTGTTCCCACAATGAACCCGGTACGTGCAGCCCCATCAGGCCCCTTTCTGAAGAGAGGATTCGCTGGTGTGGGGGCATGGGGTCAGCATCGGCTCGTCAGGCGGGCCAGGAGGATCAATGTCTGAGAATCCCCTCGACATCGTGGTCGGCACGACCGACACCAGCCAGCGTGACAAGGAAGCAGCCAAGAGACACCGCGACGCCGTCACTAGAGCAGACGAATCAGGCGACACCGTTGCTGCCATCTCAGAACTCCGCAAGGCAATCTCAGCCGATCCATTCGACGACGAGATCAGGTTCGATCTGGCTGTTCGACTCGATCGTGTTGGTGAAGAGGACGAGGCGATCTCGCTCTATGAGTCCATCCTTGAGCATGGCCCCGCTCCTATCAACACACTGATCAATCTCGCGGTGCTGTACGAGGACCAAGGCAACTTCCATCGAGCCGAGCGTTTGCTGAAGCAGGTGCTTGAGACCAATCCAAACGATCCGCGTGCCCGCATGTACATGAAGGACGTACAGGCAAGCAAGGACATGCTGGTTGAGGAAGAGTCGGATCGCGATCTTGCCAAACGTCGCGCTCTGTACGATATTCCTGTGACCGACTTTGAACTCTCTGTACGTGCCCGCACATGCCTGAAGAAGATGAACATCCGCACACTCGGTGATCTTGTGCGCACCAGTGAATCTGAGTTGATGAGCTACAAGAACTTCGGCGAATCCAGCCTCATCGAGATCAAGCGCATGCTGGCGTCAAAGAACCTCAAGCTGGGACAGGGTGCTGACGACGCGCATCGCCAGCATCGTCGTAATATTGCAGACGCACTGCGAGGTTCAGGCAAGGATGGCGTGCTGAACAAGACTGTCAGCGAACTCCAGCTCTCCGTTCGTGCCCGTAAGGCGTTGCAGCTGCTCGATATCCAGACCATTGGAGATCTGGTCAGCCGTACCGAAGCAGAACTTATGGGCGTAAAGAACTTTGGCTCAACGTCGCTGGTCGAGGTGAAGGAACGCCTGACACTGATGGGGCTTTCCCTTCGTCAACTCGACGAGTAGCCTCGGTGTCACTTGTCAAATAGATTTTGTTGCACCCGCTGTTTGCGGGTGTTTTTTATATATCTGAGGATTGGCTTTCACTGTCACCTGGGAGCACACTTCGCGTGCCTGTATCGCGATACGACTGGCGCTCCTTCATGTACTGCTCAGGACTGATGCGAAGATCGGGTAGTTCACCTCTTGTGTGTTGGTCATGCAGATGCTTCAGGAACGGCACGCACCATTGGCAGCCTGTTCCAGCACCAAAGCACTCTGAGAGCATGGATGCCACCGTTGGGTTCTGTGTTCGAAGGAACGACCGGATCTTGCGGAGCGAGACCCTGAAACACAGGCATACATGATCATCTTCGTGCATTTCATCTCTCACGTGCTGCCGGTGATTGATGCAAACCAAACATCAAAAGCTCAATGTGGATAATGTGTTTGGATTGTATTCAACTCAAGAGTTATAGGGTTATAAAAGTGTTTTTTTGTGCTTTTTCAGCGGAGTCCGGGTTGCGATGTCAGACAAGACCAGCCAAGATTCGGGCCTGTTCGCTGGGCCAACTTCAGGGGAGAAGGATAGTTGCCCAACCCGCGTACGTCGGGACATTGTGGAGGCTGAGTTTTTTGTTTGTTCAACGTGCTGTCATTGTCGCATTGTTGTGTGGAGCGTCAAACGCATCTGCGATGCTGTACATGTCACCCGGCACATTCCCGGGAGAGTCTTCAACACTGCTTGCTGAGAACGCAAGCCATATTTATGCAAGCACAATCCTGGATATCGGGTTCAAAGCCACATCGCTGAGTGTTGAGAACCACGCAGATGGCAGGAAGACCACATGGAGTTCTGATAAGAACTCGACAAAGTTCAGGCAGGCGATCTCGTCTACAGGGAACGCTCACAGCTCATTCAGCACTCCCACTTTGCAGGCATCCGCTTTCAATACCAAATATTCACACTCGCCGTCTGCATCCAAACCCGTGGTCTTCAATCACATCAAGCACACGTCGGAACCTTCGCACTCGAATCAACCTTCAAAGCACACGCCTCCAATCATTCCTCCCTTCACCCATCCACCTTTCCCTCTAACAAAACCCCATTCCTACCCACCGTATCAACCGCCCACAAAGCCTCCATTTTTCCCGCCAACGTTCCCTCCGCATCAGCCGCCTGTGACACCTCCAGTCACCCCACCACCTGAAAATGTGCCGACACCCGCTGCGAGCCTGATGGGATGCGCAGCCCTCGCAGGACTCTTTGGAAGACGCAAACGAACCTGCTGCTGAATCAGCAGCAGACCGAACATACCCTCTTTGGAATGCCGACCACTCCGGTGGCTCGGTGTTCCTGAGAGGGATTTTCTTTGATCATTGGCGGCTGGCATGCTCAAGCGGTTTTCACAACGTGTGCTCATCACCACACGGTGTCCACGGTGTGGGCGTGTCAACAGATCGCGCCAGCGACGCATGTTTTCATCCGAAACCACGATCCCTCGGCTTGTACGCGCTCGTTGTGACGCGTGTGGTCTGCGAACGAGGATGCCCACGGTTCGGCCTTCACAAACGACATCGGAATCCCGCAGACTGCAGGACAAACTCCGCGAGCCTGAATAGACATCCCTGTCTTAGATGTCTAGGTCAACAGACACAGGCGCATGGTCTGAGATCGTCAGCGACGCGTCACGGTCAACGTGCGCATCGCGCACGATCTTCGCTGCAGCGGGGTTTGCAAGGACATAGTCGATACGCCAGCCACGATCGAGTTCGCGGGCACGCCCGCGATTCGACCACCACGTGTACGGCCCATGCACCTCGCCAGCACGCTCGCGGATGATGTCAGCCCAGCCGGAGCCAACGAGTGTGTCCATCCATGCTCGTTCGTGCGGCAGGAAACCGGACGACTTCTCGTTGCTCTTTGCGTGAAAGATGTCCAGTTCGGTGCGTGCAATGTTGAAGTCACCTCCAAGAATCGTCGGGATGCGCGACTTTCGAAGCGCTTCAGCCCACGGCGCAAACTTCTTCATCCATTTCTCTTTCTCGATCTGGCGATGATCACCCGACGAGCCGGATGGAAGATACACGCTCGCGACACGAACCGGACCGACGCGCGCAATCACAAGACGGCCTTCAGGATCACCAGCAGAGGACTCGACACCGATCTTGACTTCCTTGTGTTTGTCGCGTGAGAACAGCGCAGTGCCTGCGTAGCCAGGCTTTTCAGCGGGATTCCATGCAAATGACCAACTGTCGAGACCGTTCTCGTGCCAGTTATCGGTGAGTTGATCGGGCATCGCACGAACTTCCTGCAATAGCAGCACGTCCGGATTGATCCTTGCAATCTGTGCTGCAACTCCCTTCCGAACCGCGGCACGCAACCCATTGACATTCCATGTCGTGATACGCATCTTTTATCCTTTCACATGTGCCAGTTGGATTGCAAGATCGATTGCTGCAAGCATCGAGCTCTCGTTCGCTTTTCCTCTCCCAGCGATGTCGAACGCCGTACCATGATCTGGGCTCGTGCGCACAATCGGCAGCCCGAGTGTGACATTGACCGCGTTCTCCCAGCCGAGGAGCTTGACCGGAATCAATCCCTGATCGTGGTACATCGCTACAACGACATCGAACCCGCCATTGAATGCGCGACCAAACACCGTGTCGCCGGGATGTGGGCCGCTTGCATCGATGCCTGATTCACGCGCTTGCTTGACAGCTGGCGCAATCATTGCGATATCTTCAGCACCCATCATGCCATCCTCGCCCGCGTGCGGATTCAACCCCGCAACAGCAACACGCGGCGAAGATATGCCAAGATCGATGCACAGCTGCGCTGCTCTCTCGATTGTGCGCACAATATGGTCGGTCCTGAGCATGTCAGGAACATCGCGCAACGGCACATGGATTGTCTCAAGCACGACGCGCAGCTTCGGACTGACAAACCCCATGCGTACATCGTGTGCGTTGCACTTTTCTGCGAGCAGTTCCGTGTGACCGGGATGGGACTCGAACCCAGCCATGTGCCATGCTGTCTTTGAGATCGGTGCGGTTACAACTCCAGACGGTGCGTCGTCTTTCTTGAGGCACGCGTCGATCGCTGTTTCGACGCATCGCATAGAGATGTAGCCACCCCGCTTGTTCGGCTTGCGCATATCCGCAAGCGCCAAATCGCCAAGACTCTCAACACCTGCGGGTTCGATCAGTTCAATCCGATCGTCGTGAAGCAGATTGTCAAACCCAAGCTCGGATGCAACCGCCAGCATTGTGGCACGATGGCAGTACACCTGATACCGGATATCAGCACCTGAAGCTTGCACGCGCTGTAGTGCTTTGAGCACAATCTCGGGCCCGATACTCCCAGGATCCCCCATCGTGACAGCAATCCGGTTCACACTGGTGCGGCTGCAAGAGGTTGTGATGTGGTTGCTCTTCATTAAATTAAATACAAACAAAATACAAACACGTGTGTTTTTCCTCTGACAACCCGCATTCTCTTGCGATGGGTCCGGAGGTCCAGCATTCGAGGTTCGGGGACCGATGAAAAGAGTTGGGATCGTCGTATTGTGAGGGATTCAAGGCCGATTCGGCCTGTCCGTCGCGGGTGGGACATCAAGAATGCTGGCAGAAACATGAAATGGTCCGTAACCTCTTCGGATCAAAGAGGCCTCTCGTGAGTTTGTAGGAGAGATATGGGTCGTTGTTTTTCGGCCTATCTTCGACAGATTCGCCCACGAGCGGCGTTGATAAAGGGCAGAACATCCGGCATGGCCAGCCGGCACGCATGAGCGAGGGGAGTGTTCGATGATGGGTCGACGTACGCGCGGATCGAAAGTAACGGGGCTTCTCGCCAGCGCTGCACTCGTCGGGATTACGCCGACTATCGCATTCTCACAGACTCGCGATCAGAACGACAAGCTGCTCAATACCGCCAACGGATTGCTCAATCGCAAGTTGTACAAGCTCGCGGTGCCGGAATACGAGAAGTTCCTTGAGAGCAGTTCCAATCCGGAGCAGGTCGTCACCGCTCGATACGGGCTCGGTGTGTGCTACTACCGACTGCAGCAGTACGAAGATGCTGCTGCCATGCTGGAAATGCCAGCAACTACACCAACCTTTGAGTTCGCTGGTGATGCAGAGCTCCTCCGCGGTCACAGCTTCGTGCTTCTCGGCAAGTACAAGGAAGCGGGTGACCGGTTTGCAGTGCTGATCGAGCGGTTCCCCGATCATGCGTCGCTTGATGATGCATTATCGATGCTCGCAGAATCCCGATATCGTACGAACGACCTCGACGAAGCGATCGCAGCGGCGACGCGGCTTGAGCGGGATTTCCCTGACAGCGCAAAGCGATCACGCGCAGAACTGTTTCACTCCATGGCGCTGATGGCACAGCACAAGGAATCGGAATCGCTTCCACATCTCGAAGAGGTGCTCAAGCGTGAGAATGCAGGTCCCATTGCTGATCAGGCCACATTCCTTCGCGCTCGTGCGCTGCAGGCAGTCAACCGTCCTGATGATGCAATCCGTGCGTACCGCGACGCCATTGCACGCGGTGTCGAGTCGTTCTTGCCGCAAGCAAAGCTGTCTCTATCGCAACTTCTTCATGACAAGGGGAATCTTGCGGAAGCCGAGACACTGGCGCAGGAGGTGATCGAGCAGTTCGGGTCGTCAACGGCAGCACCCGGCGCAGTCTTCATGCGAGGACGCATCCATCTCGATAACGACCGCTTCGCGCCTGCAAAGCAGGACTTTGAGCGCGTCCTGAAAACACAGGAAAAGGCACTGCACGACGACGCGATGTACTGGATTGCGAAGTGCGAGATGCGCCTTGATGAGCCGAGTCGTGCAGCCGACACGCTTGAGAAGGCGATCGAGAACTACCCTGACAGCTCGCTCAAACCCGAGATGATGTACGACCGTGCGGTTGCTCTTTCACGTGCTGGTGACGTGGACGGTGCAATCGATGCCGCTGGCGCCTATCGCCGGTCCTTCCCGGAGCATCGTCTTGTTCCGGAAGCGATGTACCTCGAAGCATCGTCCGAACTCTCACGCGAGGGATACGAGCGTGCGAAGTCGCTCGCGAGTGAGTACGCGGGCAAGTTCGCAAACCATCGGTTGATGGCAGATGTGATCGTTGTCGGTGCTGAAGCGGATTTTCTCGCGGGTCGATGGGATGATGCGATCGCGGGATATGCAAAGCTGCTGAATGAGTTCCCAAATGACGATCGGGGTGACACAGCGCATTTCCGTATTGGCATGGCGCATCATCGCCAGAATCGTGATGATCAGGCTGTGCAGGAACTCGCCCGTATTACCAGAGGCGCATCAACCAAGCCCGAGTTCCGCTCTGCTTTGCGCGCACTCGGCGACATCGCGTTTGCGCGCAGCGAGTGGCCGAACGCCGAGCGGCATTTCAAGGACTATCTCGAAGCAGATCCAAACGCGTTCGGTGCTGACGACGCGCTGCTGAAGCTCGGACTTTCGCGTGTGCGCCAGAATCGCCCTGGAGAAGCGATCCAGTGCTTTGATGCGATCATTGCAATGGATGAGAGCGTCCACACATTGCAAGCCATGTTCGAACGTGGGCAGGCGCTCATCGACATGGGCAACGACGAGCAGGCGGAAAAAGCCATGCTCGCCGTTGTTGATGCGGACGAGGGGTCGCGGTTTGCTGCGTTTGCGATGCGTCACCTCGGCTCAATCGAACAGCGCAAGGGCAACCTTGAAGCTGCAACGGAGTGGTTTGCTCGTGCAGCTGAGAACGGGCCAATTGAACTTGCCACCGAGGCGCAGCTCCAGCAAGGCGAGGCCCTCCTTGCACGAGGTGAGTTTGCGCAAGCTGCAGCAACGCTTGAACCGGTCACAAAGACGGGCGGAGCACTTGGTATTCGCGCTCGGATCAGCAGATCGATCGCACTCTCACGCTCGGGTAAATCTGAAGCTGCTGTCAACGAAGTCGATGCGCTTCTTGCAATGAACGATGCGCAGCTTGACGAGCCGACGCGCGCGAATCTCGCGTATGAGCGAGCATGGAGTCTGCGAGCGCTCAAGAAATCGGACGAGTCGGCAAGTGCGCTGCGTACATTGCTGAATGATGCCAACATCGAGCCTCGTCTGCGTGCGCACGCGCTGCTCGATCTTGCATCGATCCAGATGGATGCGAACCAGTTTGAGCAGGCGTTGCCAACGCTGAACCAGCTTGATGAGCTCATCCGCCGGGATCAGACAAAGATCCCCGAATCGGTGCGCGAGCAAGCAGCGTACCGTCGCGGCGTTACCGGGCACAAACTCGAGAAGTTTGATATCGTCGCCAACGCGCTCGACCAGTTCTGGAAGCAGTATCCGCAGAGCAAGCTCATGGCATCGGCCGAACTGCTTTGCGGCGAGGCGCTGATGCGCCTGAATCGCCACGGCGATGCCATTCCACATCTCCAACGTCTGATCAAGGACCATGGCGAGCACGAGAATGCGGCTGTTGCATACATCCGTTTGGGCGAAGCTCAGGGCGAGACCGAGCAGTGGTCCAACAGCGAAACGTCATACACCACATTTCTGAAGTTGTACCCAGACCACGAGATGTGGTTCAAAGCGCAGTTCGGGATTGGCTGGGCAAAGGAGCATCAGGGCCAGCACGAGGATGCGATCAAGGCGTATCGGCGCGTTGTTGACGGGCACGAGGGCCTCACCGCTGCTCGCGCGCAGTTCCAGATTGGCGAGTGCCTGTTCGCGATCGACAAACTCGACGAGGCAGTCACTGAGTTCATCCGTGTGGACATCCTCCATGCGTACCCGGAATGGAGCGCCGCTGCGCTATACGAAGCGGGGCGGTGCTTCGAGAAGCTGAATCGATTCGATCAGGCTCGCGAGCAGTACCAGTCTATCGTCGATCGATTCGGCGATACCGAGTGGGCGCAGCGGGCAGCGCAGAAGGTTGAGCAGTTACGGCCTCGCAACGTTCCCGGCAGAGGATAAGCAGAGACAGAGTGTGCGACGCAGCACGAGTGCGAACGCAGGAACTATCAAAGAAAACGGAGTTTGCAGATGCACATGAGCGTGCTGGCGATGATACAGGACACAGCAACCCAGCCCGGTGCTGCGCAGGCAGGCGGCGGGAATCTCATCGGTTCGGTGTGGGACTTTGCTGTCAAAGGTGGCGTGATGATGATCCCGATCGGGATCGCATCGCTCATCATGGTCACGGTGTTTATTGAGCGCCTGATTGTGCTGCGCAGATCAAAGATCATTCCCAATGGGTTTGAGGAAGGGCTTGAGAAGGCGCTCGGCAATCCACCTGGGAACGGGAAGGCTGCCGAATCATTCTGCAAGTCACACGCAAGCCCGATCGCGCGCATCATCCACTCTGGTGCTGAGCAGCTTGGCAGACCGGTCGATGTCGTAGAGAAGCACATGGCGGTCGTCGCAGAGCGCGAGGTCTCGGTCCTTCGTAAGTACCTGCGTGTGCTCTCCGTTGTTGCTGCGGTCGCGCCGTTGCTCGGACTCGTCGGCACGATCTTCGGCATGATTACCGCATTCCAGACCGTCGCGACAAACTCGGACGCGCTCGGCAAGACAGAACTCCTCGCTGAGGGTATTTACGAGGCGATGGTCACAACCGCTGCGGGCCTGCTCGTTGCGATTCCTGCGTTGATCTGCTTCCACTGGCTTTCCTCGCGGATTGAACGCCTTGTGCAGATGATGGATCAGATCGGCACGAAGTTCCTGCTCAACTACGCTATGGCTGCCTCAGGTGGCAAGGGTAAGTTGACTCTCACAGATTCACATCGCGAATCAGACAAGCCGAAACCAGAGGCAGCGCATGTCGGCGCGGGAGCGTAACACGGGATGTTGATCAAGAAAGATACATCCAGTGATTCATCGCCTTCGATCGAGCTGACACCGATCATCGATATGGTGTTCCTGCTGCTGATCTTCTTTCTGGTGGCAACAACGTTCCATCAGTCGGAACGCGAGATGCAGATCGCACTACCGATCTCCGAAGCATCAGGCCCGATCTCGCAAGCTGCACGAGAACTGATTGTAAATGTTACCAACGATGGTCGGATCATCGCAAACGGGCAGACTGTTGACGAGGATGGATTAAAATCCATCGTGACCAACGCGCTCGAACAGAATCCGGAGCAGAAGGTTGTTGTGCGTGGCGACAAGGACGCATCGTATGGCATGGTCGCCCGCGCACTGGACATATGTAAGCTGGCAGGCATTCAGGAGCCGTTTCTGGATACTGTGCCTGAAAACTGATGCAATGTGCAAATGCCCGTTGCAGGATTGTTGATTGGACTGATGGACAGACGCTCGAACTGATCTCGGTTGGAGGGGCAAGGACCACACGGTGGGCAAACTCATACGCACAACTCTGGTACTGCTCGTCGCGCTGGTCGTAGTCGGCGGGCTTGCGTTTGCCACTCTTGGCGCGTGGCAGCGCGCGCAGTCTTCAGGAACCTACTACACCGACAACGCTCCCACCGATACGATCCGCGAATCCGCTTCAGTTGCTGCGCCACGCGACATTCTGTGGAAACCCGCCACTGCGCTTGCACGCGGGATTAACTCGCCACGGAATGAGCTTGACCCCGGACTCAGTGCCGACGGCACGATTCTGTTCTTCTCGCGCGCCAGCGAACGCGGCGATGCGGACATTTACTTTGTGCAGCGTAACGGCTTTGGATGGACCGAACCCGCCGCGCTGGACACAGTAAACAGTGATCGCGATGATCTCGGGCCGCAGCCGACGCTTGATGGCAAGGCGATCGTGTTCGCCTCAAACCGTTCTGGCGGGCAGGGCGGGTACGACCTGTGGATTGC
This sequence comes from Phycisphaeraceae bacterium, assembly GCA_020639155.1. NCBI lineage: Bacteria > Pseudomonadati > Planctomycetota > Phycisphaerae > Phycisphaerales > Phycisphaeraceae > Phycisphaeraceae bacterium. Next base: position 2,017,709 of record JACKHF010000001.1, on the reverse strand, counting down.
ACGCAAAGGCGAGGAGGGATGGCTCCCGGCAGAGAATCTGGGCGAAGGTGTCAACACACCATACCACGAGTACGCCCCCGCGATCTCACCAGACAATGCATCGCTCGTCTTTGCAACAAACCGACCCGATGTTGCACCAGAACAAACCAACGTGCGCCAAGGCATGTTTCAGGGCGACTTTGACCTGTACATTGCAGCACTCGCAGATGGCACAACGATACCTGCGCGCATGCTGGTGTCGCTCTCAACAGATTATGACGACATCTCGCCAGCATTCAGCCCAGCGGGTGATTACATCTACTTTGCATCTGATCGGCTGGAGAGCTTTGGTGGGTTTGATATCTTCCGCTCCCGTATCTCTCCTGAAGGGATTGTCGCTGAGCAACCCATCGAGTTGAGCGAGGACGATGTTGCAAACGAAGATAACACACTCGACACACTGCTTGCGCGGGACGGGCTGATCAACCTTGTCAATCTTGGACAGTCTGTCAACTCACCACACAACGAGCTTGATCCGACGCTCAGCTTCGACGGGTTCGAACTCCACTTCTCGTCTGATCGCACCCCATGGATCGATTCAGATGACAATCCCGATGCGGGGAAGGTTTCGTACGATATTTATCGCACGGTTGCACGTGAGGTTGTGACCGAGTACGACCCAGGACAGGCGCGTTTATCGTTCATGGACTGGCTCAGTCGCGTGTGGCCAATGGTTGCAACGGTGCTTTTATTACTTGTGCTGCTGGCGCTGCTCGGCTGGCTTCGCACGACAGAGATGTGGGCAAAGCGCTGGAAGCCGCTCTCGCTGATCGCCAAGTGTTTCATTGTGTCGGTCATTGCCCACATGCTTCTGTTCGGCGGCATGGCGGTATGGAATGTCTACGGCACGCTTGACGGGACTTCTGATCGCAATGTTGGTGCACAGCAGCCGATCGTCGTGCGGACTGTAAGTAACGAGATCACCCGACAGTTGCGTGGCGAGATGTCGCAGATGGAGATCGCTGCGACGGAGTCTCCTTCGACGCCGCAGGCAGAACAAGCCGAGATCGAACCGCTTGAAGTCGCTGCAACAGAACTCACTCCAACCGCGACCCAGGCCGAAGCTGCGCAAGCCTTTGAGCAGAAGCAGGCAACAGATACGAGCGCGCAGAACCCACAGATGGTGGCTCGTGCGGAAACACAGGTGCCACAGTCAACGCAGGTCAACTCTGCAGAACCCACACCCGACGCAGCAGTCGCTGTCAATGAGCAGAACGTGCGTGTCGAGGCGCGTGCCGATGCACAGACACCTCGCGCTGCGAGCGAAGCACCAACGCCGATGCAGGTTGCAAATGCTGCGATGAATCCAGAAGCTGTGCAGGCGGGACCATCGCAGTCGCTTGAGCAGACACACGCAGCAGATACCTCGGCACAGAACCCGCAGATGACAGCGCGTGCTGAAGCTCAGGTTCCACAATCATCGCAGGTGAACTCCGCCGAGCCCACACCAGCCGCTGCACTTGCGACCAGTGAGCAGGCTGTGCATGTCACAGCAACCGCCGACTCGCAGACACCACGCGCACAGAACGACGCACCGGCGCCGATGCAGGCATCCAACGCCACACTGACACCCGATGCTGTGCAGGCTGGGCCAACGCAGGCATTCGCTACACCACAGTCAACCGATGCAATCGTTGTGCAGGGACCGCAGATGGCGGCACAGGCTCCGGTGTCGCAGTTGCCAACCGAGACCGTCAACACGCAAACGCCACAAACTCAGGCTGCTGTTGCACAGAACGAGGTTGTGCTTGACGTTGTTCCGACTGGAGTTGATGCGCAATCGCAGGCTCGCGCCGAGACAGAATCCCTCACGCCGATCGCTGCTGGCCCGACAGAAATCGCTCCGGAGTCAGTCAATGCCGAGGCAGATCGGGTGCTTGCATCAAAGACCAGCGTTGCAGAATCCAGCGCAGAGACCGCACTGCCGGAGTCTGCAATCTCCGAAATTGAGAATCCCGCAGCAATGACACCGATGCCGTTGGCTGCGTTCGATGCGAAGCTCGATACCAGCACACCTGCCGCAGCTTCACCCGAACAGAGCATGGCCATTGCCCCGGACGCAGTACTTGAGATCACACCAGCGGAACTGACCTCAACAGAAACGTACACACCAATCACGAATGCAACGTTCGCGATCGAGGATACTGCAACACCGCTGCCAACAGATTCCCTTGCGACAGATATTCTCTCCAGTGTTGACAGCTCCGCCCCACTGGGCATGGATATCGCACTCCCCGCATTCGATACGACATCGTTTGATGCTCCCGACACGCCTGTGCTTTCAGAGCTGAACGATGTGCAACTCCCTATTGCGGAAGACAGCAATAACGCAAAGCCATCGGCTGTCAATGAACCAAACGATGCGATCGCTGATGCGAGCATGATTCCGCTCCCCTCGTTGCAAGCCGATGTGGAGCGTGACGCACTCGACACGATGCGTGCCGACCTGAAGCCAACAGAACTTGGTCGCGAGCATGTCGAGGCCCTGAGCGAGCAAGCCTACACACCAGATGCGATGCCCGAGTTCGACATCATGCCGCCGGCGCTGACCGAACTTGGCAGCATCCCGGAGATCGGCGAGGAAGCGTTCGACATCGCATTGCCAGCGGAACAGCCTGATCCGGAACCGGAACCATCGGCAGATCCGGAAAAACATCCGGGCCTGATCACCGGCATGGTGATCGACGCACGCACGCGCAGACCGATCCGCGATGCGATGGTGAAACTTGATCTTGATGAGGGCAACGAGCTTGTATATCTGACTGACGTCAACGGACAGTTCGAGCTTGAGCCCGAGGATCTGCCAGACAATGTCGCGGTCTCCGCGTCGGCTGACGGATACACACCAGAGTCAACAAACATTCGCTCCGAAGATGTCAGACGCGGCGTACGCGTGGTATTCATGCTTGCGCCGATTGATTCCGATGTCATTGTGCTTGAGGCAGACCCCGATGTACACCATCTCGGTAATGACGAGTTCTCGGGTCGCATCAACTCGCAGTTCCAGAAGAAATCTGAAGGACTGCGCTGGGTGCAGACATTCGAGCTCACCGAAGATCAGATTGGCGATGACCTGACACGTGCAGAGATCCGTTTGCTTGCACGCGGCACGCAGGCGCCGAACGAGATCTGGATCAATGATCGACTGCTGCCAAAGCGTCTTGATGGATCACCGCGTGACGGCAGCTTCGGACAGTTCCGCGCAAATGTGCCCGCTGACTGGTTGCAGCTTGGCGAGAACAAGATCGACATCCGATCACGTCGTGGCACAGCCGATCTTGACGACTTCGAGTTTGTGAACGTGCAGTTCCATCTCCAGCGTCAGCAGCGCTGGGAGCCACGTCGCAACGGCAGACCATCGCTGGAGTGAGTTTAGTATCCCTGAATACTCAGTCGCTTTATTACTCGCAGCAGCTTGCGTATTTCTGCGGCGGACTCGGTGCATGAAGCAGATGATTTCAGAGCTGTAATCGTTTCCTGGGCTGCTTCTGACAGAATCTCAAATCCGTAGCTCACACCCGTTGCGCAGATAGCGGAGCATTCATCCATTGCCAGCTCAACATTCTCTGAACGAAGGGCCTCTTCGATGAGTTTCGCTTTTTTACGCACGACTTCGATGTATTCTGCAATCCATGAAGTGAACTTCAACGCATCCTTCATTGTTGAATAGATGAGATCAGTGCTGCAGGTTGGATCATGGGAGTGGCGCAAAGCCCTCTCGATAACTGCGATCAACTCGTCTTGGTTCAGTGGCTTTGCAACAACATCTGTGCATGCGCCAGGCAAACTGCCATTCGGGTCAATATTGTCTCGCTGTTGGAGAAAGAGGACAATCGGTCCCGTAAACCCTTCGTCTCTCATCCTTGGCACATACTGATCAACTCGCGTATCCCGATGCAGCACTGAATCGGCCAGCACAATGTCGAAGGATTCCGTGCGAAGACAATCGAGTGCCTCGCCCGTATCTGATGCCACATCGACGCGCAATGAGGTGTCTGAGAGCAGCATTTTCACAAGATTCGCTTCCATCTTGTCATCTTCAACAAGAAGAACGCGACCTCGGAGAGCTTTTCGCCGTGCTGACTCATCCTCAACATTGTGGACGGCGATAATCGATGGTTCAATATAGTCTCTTGGATCACTTTTCTCATCGCACTGCATTCCAACAGCATGAAACTGGCGCGTCAACAATGCGCACCATGCGACCTTGCCGCTCAACTCGCGAAGTTCGCCGCGCAACGTGTGCAATGTGATTGTGATCTCTGTACTTCTGTGAAGGTACCCTGTGTAGACAAAGCCGATACCACCAGAGCTGAGGTTGTACACCAACACTTCAGCATGAACCTTACTCCCACCCGGGTGCTGGATCTCTGCCTTCTCAATGATCGAAGGGAGGGGGTATCGAAAGTGCTCGCGTTTTTCCTTATTCGGGACCGATCTCGCACGATCTCCGAGCATCTCCATAAGATGATGGCGAACCTGTGCGTTCGCAGGGAAGACCATCGCATTACCCACGTTATGCTTCATGTACAAAGACCCCGGAGTTACTCCTTGTATCGTCGGGATTTAGCTTGTACTTGATGCGGTCTTAATATATTGAATCCGATATCTCGACACGGCACTGATCATCGAGAATAGTTATTCGTCATTTGCGCCGATTCGACCCCACGTGCCGTTCATCAGCACAAATGTTGATGTGTCGTACTCCACCATGCCATCGGGGGGGTTGTCGTAGTAGATTGTGTCGTGGAACACTGCTGTTGTGCCGCCGTCAACATCCACATCCTGTCCAGCTATCACTAACCCAAGAACCCAGTTGGTATTGCTGAAGACGACATCGCTGGTTGCATATATCAACCCGTTCATCATGCACGGATATCGATCAGCCTTATCGGTATCCGATCCCCCTTGGTAGGGTGCTGTGGGTGGATTGAAGTTGTGCGACAGTGTGCTCTCTGACAATGGTTTTGATGTTGCCGCGAGTGTGGTTCGTAGATCACCAAGAGGTAACGCGAGGAGTGCAGCGAGCCCGAGCGACGGACCATCGGTTTGAATCTCAAGATTTCCTATCACAATCAGCGATGGCATGGACGGCGAGTCCGGCTCGATGAGCACACGATTTGTAATTCGGACCGACTTGGAGTTCCCAACGTTGATGATGAGCGTTCCCTGGATGCGCGAGTTTTTGATTGTGATATCCTGACCACCCGTGTTGAGATACCAGATATTCGAACCGGTCGGTGCATCGAGGTCATACTCGTTCAACCCCGGGGCAATGAGTTTGGTATCGATATCACCGGAGTAAGTGAGTGTTGTCGCACGAGCAATGAGTCGGTCAACAAACGCGGATGAAGGCATCGTTAATGTACTTGCGTTGGTCACCACTGTGCCCGAAGCTGTTCCCGATCCGCCACCACCGGACAATGATGTTGTGCGAGCGTTTCCTTCGAGACGGCCATCGTTCTTCCATGAACCATTGGCGCTGATCAGTTCGTCATCTTCAAAGAGTTGGAGTGTTGCGCCACTCTTGATGTCGATATCGGCACCCGCATGGATGTTGCTCATGAGAAGTTCGAGCGGCGAGTTCGGATGGACGTAGGTCGCTGCATATGTGCGGACTGCATCTCCCACCGTTGCCTGCGAAACGATCTGCACCTCATCGCCTGCATCGTCTGCCAGATTGCTGTCGCTCAGATCACGCACCTTCCATTTGAAAGTACCACCGCCAAACCCGATCGAACCACCATATGTGTTGTTGGAATACACGCTGCGCCAGTTGGTATTTGAGGAGAGCTTGGTCATCGCCCACTGAATGCCCGAGGGGGCAAGCTGCTCAGCCGATTGCGCGTCGTTGAGTTGATCAATCCCTTCAGATGTCACGGTCATCGCTGCCAGCGCACTGACACCGATGATGAACACGAGCAGACTCGCACCAAGCACAAGCACATATGCAGCGCCTCTGCGTGGGTGAGAGAAGGATTTGGAACCGTTGGTAATCATTGATCTGCTCAGTTGCCCTCGGGAGAGTTTTCCAGAACCACAACAGATGCCGCCGTCTCGGTGATATTCCTTCCATCCACACCTGCGGTGAGCGACACGCCAATACGCACGACCTGTTCGTCATCGGACCTGTCGCGATATTCGTGCATCGAGCGAAGCGCGGTGCGTGTGTACGACTTGCCGGATGGTGCGTAGACTGTCACGGTGACACCCTTCAGTCTTGTGTCTGTTGGCACAGCGATTGGCACGATCGTGCTGATCCAGTCAACTTCCACATCCCTGCGCCACTGCGAGTACTGGGCGATGATTGTGCCGTCTGCTGCTCGCACGGGCGATTCGGTCCAGCCGTTGTAATCGTCGATGTCGTCGAGAACGTCGCGTCTGGATGTCCCCGTTTCATCCAGTTCCATACCGAATACCGGCGTTTCGTTCGGGTCTTCCGACGGAAGGGCCATGATCTCAGCAAGAAGCTGGTCGGCAAGCAATCGGCCAATATCGCGCTCACGTCGGATGCGAGCCTCACTGCCAGTTGCAGCAGCGGTGCGCAATCCTGCGAGAAGCACCAGTGAAACAATCAACAGCGACATCACGACTTCGACGATCGTGAACGCACGGCAAGCTACATTGTGTGACATTAAAACCATATAGTTGTGTTATCACTTGCTGCTACTGCTACTACTGCTACTACTGCTACTACTGCTACTACTGCTACTGCTGCTACTGCTGCTACTGCTGCCATTGCCATTGCCATTGCCATTGCCATTGCCATTGCCATTGCCATTGCCATTGCCATTGCCATTGCCATTGCCATTGCCATTGCCAAGAGTAACGCCGACCCCACCAACGTTGATCGTGATACCGGGATCTGGCGATGATGCACCAGCCCATGCAACATCCTTTCCCAGGAGATACTCGAATGAGAGATCGCGGACATCCTCGATCACTGTTGTTGCGCTACTGGAGTTGAGCTGGAACGTGAGCGGATCACCCTTTGTTCCGGACCAAACGTAGGCTATCTTGTCATCAATCCCATCGCCCGTGCGATCGGGAACAGTGAACGTGACGGATGTTGAAGTCACAATAGTGAACGATTTTGCCTGACGAAGATCGCTGGTTACTCTGAGCATTGCTTCTGATACGTTGCCAGTAACCGCCTGCGAAGTGGCAACATCAAGCGACTTACTTGATACAACAATGACAGAGACAATAGACCCCATCAGCAGCGCTGCCAGTGTCATAGCGATCGTCAACTCGATCAGTGTGAACGCACGAGCTCTTTTGTTCTGTCTTCTGGAAGCCATCATGACTGATCCAATCAAGCGGCCTGTTACGCGGCAGATCGTTCTTGCGATTTCTTCTCGCTGCTCTCATCCTCACTCTTTGATGAGGCGCTTCCGAGTGTCTTGTCAAGGCTCTGATCCAAACTCTCGTCGTCAACAATCGCGACAAAGTTCGGCGCATCCTCAGCATGTAACCTGAGCATTGCATCAAACTCAGACAGATCAAGCTCGACAAACAGCATTGCAAGGCGAGGATCGAACTGGGTGCCCGCACACTTGTGCATCTCGCTGAGCACGGTTTCGCGTGGGAGTGCCGGCCTGTATGATCTGGTCGAACTCATCGCATCAAACGCGTCCGCGACAGCAAGGATGCGTCCATACAGCGGAATGGAATCGCCGGAAAGATTGTACGGATACCCACGACCGTCCCAACGCTCATGGTGGTGCAGCACACCTGGCATCATTGCCTCAAGCGATGGAATATCCTTGAGGATGTTCACGCCGGTTTCGGGGTGCTTCTTGATTTGCAGGAACTCTTCATCGGTCAGCCTGCCGTTCTTGCAAAGCACTGCTTCGGGCACGCCGATCTTGCCGACGTCATGGAGCAAGCCTGCGATATACACCTCTTCAACTTGCTGCTCAGACAATCCCGCAGCGATCGCAAGTTCGCGTCCGAGATGGGCAACACGCTCCGAGTGGCCTCGGGTGTATCTGTCCTTCGCATCAATCGCAGCCGTCATTGCCTTGACCATGCCGTAAAACGCGATGCGTTGCTCATGGAACCGGGCTGCACTCGCGTGGAACACGCCAAGGAATGCTGATGTCGCATCAAGGAACTGAAGTTCCTGACTGTGCGCATCCGGATCCGGGCCGGTCTTCCCGCCCGCGATCAGCATACCGATTGGCTTGCTGTCGTGCGAGATCGGTTCTGCGACAATCTGAGATTGCACCAGATCGCTGAGCGGATGCTCGCCCACGTCGAGCACGTTTGTCCATGAGTCACCCTTGCAATCATTGATCGCTTGCGCAAGGGCGCTTGAAAGCTGTTGAAAATCGCACGGTGGTTTACCGGCGATAATGTGTGCACCAGCGAGTTGTGGAAGGATCGAGTCCTTGTTTGCAAAGCCGACGGAGATCCAGTCAAACGGCAACAATGCCAGCATCTGATGGATCAGGACGCGGATAATCTCATCGGGTTCTTCTGCGCAGTTGAGCAGGCGAGCAAATCGGAACAAGAGATCGACATGTTCGAAGCTGATCATCAACTCGGTGCTGAACCGATCCAAGAGCACCTTGTCGTTTGACACATGCACACGGTCGTCCGTCATCCAGTCAATCGTCTGCTGAATCCAGTGTATAGATCGAGCATCAAGTATCTGCAATGCGCCCGAATCGACGAGAGACCTGCAAACTGGAACTGTGTTCACTGCAACTTCGTCAATAACAAGCGCGATGAGTGTCCAGAAATCCCACGGTGCGTGCGGCACTGGCACCCTGCGTATCAGGAACCGCAGATCACCAGCATCTTCACCGATTGCATCATTCACGACGCTCGCGGGAATGCGATCACACGAACAGGTGGTGTGTTCTGTGCCGGATGAATCAACGACTGACGCGACAAGTTCACTGGGAAAAGTTGATTCAAGCTGGTTTGCAACAGAGGTATCGTCTGAAGGAGGAAGGACTTGATGACCCGATTCATCAAAGACCCATACAGGAACACCGAGCGAAAGACAGCGCGTGCGCACATCCAGTGCGGGATGATTGCTGCCCGTCTTTCCATCAGCCGTCGGCATTGTGCCGCACTCCTTGTCTTCGGCGTATTACATCCGTGTTTTCTTCTCTGCATCCTCCGAAGTCTGCCCAGATGCATCCTCGGGATGCACCTGAATCAACTCGAACACCTTAGATAACAGCTCATTAAAACTGAACGGCTTTGACATGAGCTCGCGCACGTTTGTGCATTCCAGGTCGTCACGGGTGACACGATGCCCCCGACCGGTAATCATGAGCACAGGCACGTGTGCAGTTCTGGCATCGGCCTTGAGAGCCTGGCACATCGCAATACCAGACATCCGTGGCATCTGATAATCGGTAATCACAAGATCGGGAATCAGATTGATGGCCGTCTTGTATCCATCCTGCCCGTTATTCTGCTCGAGCACATTGACACTCTCTGAGCGCAGCCGATGCGCCAGCATATATGTCAGATGAGGCTCGTCATCAACGACCAAAATGGTTTTTTTCTGCTCCAACAGCAGCTTCTCCACGCACAGAACGCCGAGCTTTGTCGGCTTTCAAACCCTACCTATGTGCCCGATCGGTCAGTTCCTCGCATCAAATCAGTCTGAACGTGAAGAATCTCACCCGATTCACATTCGCAGGTCGCTTTATAACTGATGACTGGAACTTCAGATGATGCCGTCCTGAGTCGATAGGGTAGGGTAATACTGGTTATGCCACCTGCGGAGAGTCTTCGTGCAGACACATTCCGAGAATAGACATGAGCCGCGTTCAGACGGACACCGCCGAAGTGTGCGTGCGCACGTTGGTTGGTTCGATCTCAAACGTGTGCTCATTCCATTTGTGAGTCCAATTATTGTGGTTGTTGCTGCACTTGGATCCAGCCTCTGGATTGCGCAGACATACAAGTCCCATGTGCTCGAACATCTTGATGAGGAAGCCCGCGGCGCTGTTTCGAGTGTTGCAAGTGCGCTCCAGCCACTCCTCATGGCAAAGGACATTGAGAGTGTTTCACGAGTCGTGAAAGCTGCAGCACAAAGCGAATGGATTGCAGAAGTTCGTGTGACTTTACCAGACGGCAGCATCATCGCAAACTCAAGTTCTGAATCGATACTTCAGCAGTTGCCAGAGACATGGGAACGGAGTCCGATGACGCCGGTATCCACTTCCGCAATTCCTGATGGCGTCAACGCATCAATGTCCTTTATTGTGCCTGAACGTGGAACGGTTCGGCTTGGTGTTGACACCATAGCTCCTCCGAACCAGTCGCCCAGCACGATGATCGCTGGCGTGTGGGTTCTTGCTGCTGCAGCGGCTCTCACACTGGCATGGACACAGCGTCTTGTTCGTCAGAATCAACGTGGTGTTTCTGCCCTCCGCAGCGCCCTGCTTGCAATTCACGATCAGGGCCTTACACCAGATGCCCTTCGCATCCATCCCGGATTCGGTGCAGAGGCGACAGCGTGGAACATGCTGGTTCGTCGATTGCAGGGGCTTGACGAAAACGATATCGCGCAGCGCGCGCAAGGAGCCTTGTCCAGCGCGGCCGTTGAGAACCGGGTTGCGATCAGTGCGTGCAGCGCACTTCCGATCGGTCTGATCGTGATTGATGCCGACATGCATGTGCAGCTATCCAACGGGGCGGGTCTGAACCTGCTCGGACTGCCATCAAAGTCCGACAATCTGATTACACTCGCACAGAACAATGCTCCATACCAGCTTGTAGAAGCAATCCAGGGATTGATCAGCGGTGATCGCGTGCATTCAACGCTGGAAATAGAGCAGGACAACGATGGAACAAAGGGAGTGCTGCGCGTTGTGGCGCGTCGCATACCACAATCGAACCCATCGCTTGTCGTCGCTCTGATAGAAGATGTCACACAGCAACGCATTGCACAGCAGTCACGCGATGTATTCGTTGCGCAGGCAACGCACGATCTCCGCACCCCGCTGACAAACATCAGACTCTACGCGGAGTCAATGCTCGAAGATCACACGATGGACCAGTCGGCTCGCGATCAGGCTGTCAATGTCATCAACCGGGAATCTCGAAGACTCGAGCGCATCGTCAATGACATGCTCTCTGTCAGCGAGATGGATTCCGGCTCATACACGCTGCATCGAGATGACGTGCGGACTGAGCAGCTTCTCCATGAGATCGAAGCTGACTACGAAGCACAGGCTCGCGACAAGAACATCACACTGACATTCAACCTGCCGCCCAAGCTCCCCATACTACTGGGTGAGCGCGACAAGCTTGCCATGGCTATCCATAACCTCGTGGGCAACGCGCTCAAATATACACCGGATGGCGGCACCGTCACTGTTGATGTCCAGGCTGAAACAAGCCAGCTCTCGATTAGCGTAACCGATACGGGCATTGGAATTTCAGAGGACATGCTTCCGCGCGTGTTCGATCGGTTCTACCGGGCACAGGATGATCGTGTTGCAACCACCACGGGATCGGGGCTCGGACTTGCCCTTGCCCGTGAGGTGGTGCGCCTGCATGGCGGGGAGATCACAGCGGATTCCATTCTCAATGAGGGGAGCACGTTCAAGATCATACTGCCCGTGCTTGCACACGCAGCGTAACAGGCTGAAAGAACAAACAAAGGAAAGGGCAATCGCAAAGAGGTAGACATGGACGTCGAACGCCACATCCACGGTGCGGTGACAGTACTGAAGCCAAAGGGTTCGATCACGCAGCAGGATGCGGAGGACCTGAAGGACCAGTGCCTCGTTGCTGGCAGGCAAACGCTGGGGCGGCTTGCAATCGATCTGTCAGCTGTGCCATTTATTGACAGTCGCGGGCTTGAGATTCTTGTGGAGGTGTCGAACGACTTTTCCGACGCCGGACACTCTCTCCGCTTGTGCGCATTAACGGACACAGTGCGCGAGGTGTTCGTGCTTACCGGCATCGGACCCCACTTTGAACTCTTTGAGGATGCAAGCGCTGCAGCAAGGAGTTTCCTTTGATGCACGAAGCGCCGAGATTACGTATTGGTGAGCTGCTCGTTCAAGCGGGGCAGGTGACCGAGAACCAGGTGCGCGATGCACTCGCTATCCAGCGCGCCACCGGCAAGCTCCTCGGCGAGATTCTCCTCGAGCAGGGCATCATTACACGAGCTGTGCTCGAGCAGACGCTTTCTGCGCGTATCGGTGTGCCCGGATGCGTGCTGCGCCACGGTCTTATCGATCCAGCACTACTCGAACTGATTGGTGAGCAGGAGGCTCTGGAACTCCGCGCACTCCCACTGTTTCGCGTGCATGGCACACTCACTGTTGCAATGGCTGAACCACAGTCGCTGCACACAATTGATCGACTCCGCAGTCTGACAGAGCTTGAGATCAGACCCGTGCTTGCGCTTGAGCCGGACATTCGTGAGTACATCAAGAAGTACGCTGGCGGCAAAGTTGACGTCGACGGGTTTATGACGCAACTCGTCGATTCGGACGTCTCAATCATTGAGCGCGAGTCGATCGAGGACGAGACGATCCCCGAACTCGAGAACATGATCGATGGGAGTCCCATCGTCAATCTCGTGAACGTCGCGCTGCTGACAGCAATCCGCGATGGCGCAAGCGATATCCACATCGAACCTGACAAGCGTGGCACGCGCATCAGATATCGCATTGACGGCACGCTCCGCGAGCTGATGCGTCCACCGATCGGTCTGCACCCAGCAATTATCTCGCGCGTGAAGGTCATCGGAAAGATGGACATTGCGGAAAAACGTCTTCCACAAGCCGGGCGTGTGCGCATCGTTGCTGAGGGTCGCGAGATCGATCTTCGCGTGTCGAGCATTCCGACACTGCTCGGTGAGAAGGTCGTGGTGCGCATTCTCGACAAGGAGAATCTTCGTGTGCGCCTGGAAGACCTCGGTTTCCGCGCCGAAGCGCTCGAACGATTCAAGCACATGCTTCATCAGCCTCACGGCATGATTCTTGTCACAGGACCAACCGGATCGGGCAAGACCACAACACTCTACTCGGCACTGGAACTCATCCAAACACCCGAGCGAAATATCGTCACCGTCGAAGATCCTGTTGAGTATCAGCTCGACATGGTAAATCAGGTACAGGTGCATGATTCCATTGGGATGACGTTCGCGTCCGCACTGCGGAGCATTCTTCGTCAGGATCCGGACGTGGTGATGATCGGCGAGGTTCGCGATGAAGAGACTGCGCGCGTTGCAGTCAGAGCATCACTCACGGGTCACCTCGTGCTCGCAACTCTGCACACCAACGACGCACCAGGATCTGTTGCTCGTCTGCTTGACATGGGCATTGAGCCGTACCTTGTCTCAACCGCTCTGAACGGTGCCGTTGCCCAACGACTCGCGCGTACCGTCTGCGGACAATGCAGGACAAAGTACTTCCCCGAAGATCACGTGCTGGAAGAAGCTCGCATCAGCAACGACTTGCGCCAGCCGTTCCAGAAGGGACTGGGCTGCCAGCACTGCCACGATACCGGCTTCAAGGGTCGATCTGGCATCTACGAGGTGATGGAAGTCACCCCAACACTACGGCGCATGATCCACAAATCCGCACCGACACACACACTGCGTCTGCAGATGAGTGATGAGGGCTGCCTGACACTGCGTGAGGAAGGCATCGCGCTTGCCCGTGCTGGAAAGACAAGCCTTGAGGAAGTGCTGCGCGTCACCCACAGCCATGATTCCGATATCGACGATGCCGACACGGACATGCCCACTGAGACACTCGGGAGGGCCGCATGAAACTTGTCTACAAAGGCTTTGACCGTGACGGCGCTGCGTGCGCAGGCGTCATCGAAGCCAACACCATAAATGACGGTACCGAGCTGCTCCGCAAGAAGGGCACGTTTGTTACGACCATCCACGAGGAAGGCGAGCAGGGCAAGGACCTGAAAAAGGTCATGAAGCGTCTCCCATTCGGGCGCAATACAAGCAACCTGGTGCTCTCCTTCACACGAAATATGTTCGTGCTGCTCAGTGCAGGTGCGACCGTGACAGATGCACTCGAATCGTGCGAGCGCCAAGCCCGTGATGATACTTGGAAGCGAACTGTTTCAGACATACGCGAGCGTGTCGAGCGCGGGCAACCACTCTCAGAATCCATGCGCCAGCACAAGAAGTACTTCGATCCTGTTGTCATCAGCCTTGTGCATGCGGGCGAAGCGACGGGCAGGTTGAAGGACATGATGGGCAGAATCAGCAAGCTCATTCACAAGCAGGTCCAGCTGCGCCGATCGATCGTCAGTGCAGCTATCTATCCAATGCTGCTGGTTGTCGTGTGCGTGACTGTTCTTATTCTGATGTTGCTGCTGGTCATCCCTCGGTTTGACTCTCTCTTTAAATCACTGCGTGTGACGCTTCCACCGAGCACAACATTTGTGATGTGGCTGAGCGAGACCGCCCGTACCCACTTCTTTATTCTGGTCGGTACAATTATCACATGTGTGGTTACAGTCTCGTTGTGGTACCGCACACAGAACGCAAAGCGGACAATCCAGACGCTCGCGGTGCATGTCCCCATCCTGGGTCGCGTTGTCAGGCACGTGTCCACTGCCCGGCTTGCGCGTGTGCTCGGAGTGCTTGTGCAGAACAAGATACCGATCAACGAAGCAACGCAGCTCGTCAAAGCATCGTTCGGAAACTATCACTACCGCGCTCTGCTCGACAAAGCGACCGAAGCTGTCACGCAGGGCGATCCGCTCAGCGATGCTTTTTGCAAGAGCCGGCTTGTCAATGAATCATTCTGTGAAGCGGTGCGATCGGGTGAAACCGCAGGCGAGCTCGGTCCTTCGCTGCTCAGCGTTGCAGACATCCTTGATGAAGAGAGTGATGCGCAGGTGCGTTCAGTCACGTCTGTTCTTGAGCCGTTAATTCTGATCGCAATGGGCATACTTGTCGGCTCCATGGCGATGAGTCTGTTCCTTCCTCTGTTTGACATGACACGGATGGTGTGACACCCATGCAGAGAACACTCGTTAAAGCTGTCTCGCCAGTCGGTGTCCACATCGGACGCGAACGCATCCGCGTTGTGCAGGTCGCATCTGGCACTCGCAGAACATTCGTGTCCGGCTGCGGAGTTATACCGAGACGATCGGACGGCCCAATACCGTCAGAATCAGATATTGCCGATCTCGCGCGTGCGTTCGACCGTTGGGGGTTGAATGGCAGACGTGTCAGCATCGCGCTGCCCCGCGAGATGCTCAAAGTCGATATGCTTGATCTCCCACCACAAGGATCTGGCGCACCGATCGAGCGTCTCGCCTCAATGGAAATGGCTCGCTTGCACAGTCTTGAACAGGGCAGCTTTGAATCCCGATGCTGGTCGCTGCCACATTCACGCCGAGCACGTGAACGATCGAGCGTTGTTGCTGTCGCATGCATCATCGATCCACTGAACGAAATGCTTGATCAGTTTGAGATCTGTGGGTTGGACGTCGTAAGAGCAGACACAGAATCCTGGGCAGATGTGCGCGCGTGTGGCAGACTCGATCTCGACAGCACGCTGGTCCATGCGATTGTTGACCTTCGGTGGTCGATTGCTCGGCTCACCTTTGTGCACGACGGGATTGTTGTGTACGAACGCGCGATGCCTGAGAAAGGGCTTGACAGGCAGTCTCGCATTATCGCAAGCCGCATGGGTGTTGACATCGATGCAGCACGTTATCTGCTGATGCATCCGCCGGAGGAAAGCGCGGACCCCGTATCTCAGCGGATATGGAAATCGGAGATCAAACCTCTTGTGAACACGCATACAAGAATGCTAACAGACGATCTGCGCAGTGCGTTCGGATATGCAACACATCAGATCACAAACACACGTCCCGGCAGTGTTGTCATGATTGGCTGCGGCAGCAACATCATGGGGTTTGCACAACATATCCATCAGGCACTGGACGTTGAAGTGAAGATGGTTAGTACATGTGATCTCATTTCCGCCGATGGGTTTGATCTGAAATCAGGATGTGCGGATGAGTACATTACCGCGCTGGGTATGGCACTCGTGGAGCTTGAAGCATGAGCGGCATCAATCTTGTACCAAAGATTCGCATTGAATCGCGCGAACGCCGTATTCGCACACGGTTCTGGATCTCTGTTGGTATTGCGTACACCATCGTTGTCGCATCTGTGTCAGGTGCTGGATACTCCTATCGACAGGACGATCAGGCCCGCGTATGCAAGGCTATCGACGATACTGAAGCGAGCGCCAGGAAGGAATCACAGCGCCTTGAAGATGCGATCGCACAGCTCAAGCAGGCAGAAGCAAAGCTGAATCTTCTCCGCGAAATCGGTGATCAGCCGGACTGGAGCCTGCTGCTGGATTATCTGGCACGAATCAAGGGGGATCGGGTTGTGCTGCGCGGTGTTCGGGTTGATCCGCTCGAAGCACACGACCCCAAATCGAAGGAGACGGCCGCCAACAGTACACGCACGCAGGATGTGTATGTGCTGGAGCTTGACGGTGCCGGGCTGGCACCGACCGATGTTACAGGATTTGTACTGAAGCTTGAGAAGAGCGGGATCTTCCAGCGCGTGACGTTGAACGGCACAAGCAGAAGCATGGTCCAGAACACCAGCGCATCAACATTTACCATCACGTGTGAGTTGCGGGGATAACCGATGTTTCGAGGCAAGTCCATTGCTCATGAATCACGCTGGTGGCTGATCCATTCGATTGGCCTCGTTGTAGTGATCAGTTTGACATCCGCTGGGTATGTCTTCGGCGTTGCTCCAGTCATCAACATGGAGAACGAACGTGAAGAGCTCGGCAGGTTGCTGCACGAGGCCAAAGAGCGTGAGCAGATTATTGCCACCAATCAGGCAAGGATCGCAAGCCAGTTGCAGACAAGTGTGAACGAAGTAGATCAGGCAGCTGTCCAGCTTCACACAATCGAGTACCAGAATCAGCGCTTTGCTGAGATCGCTGAACTTGCAGAAGCATCACAAGTCCGGATCAATAAGCTGACTCCGGGCGAGACAGTTATCGGTGAAAAACATAATACTGCTCCGATATCACTTGAAGCGACAGGAACATACGCATCGTTCAGCGCGTTCGTCCGTTCTATCCATGCCGCATTCCCGGACGTTGGTATTCGAACATTCTCGCTTCAAAGCATCCAGAGTGCTTCAGATGGTGAAGCCAGTATCGTGCTCGACATGTCGTGGCACGTTGCTCACACCATACAACCGGAACATACAACGCGATAGTTGCGCCTGACCGCTTGCATCCACCTGAAGCAAATTGCCCGTGTGGGTATGAAAATCGACCGGAGGCAACGTCGTGCGATCGGCATCATCGCGGTGTGCGCAGGGGCACTGCTCGTTGATCGTGTTTTTCTGGGATCGTCTGTCCTCAGCTCGGGGCCAGCATCGGCACATGCTTCAGAGACAGGTTCTGGGCTGGATCTCGCGTTGCTTGCAGATCAGGCAGCGTTCATGGACCAGTTGCAGCTGCAGTCATCAAGAGCATCAGATCTGAACGATCGGATTGGTTCTGCTCTGGCTTCCGTCACTGACAGCATGAATGACATACCTTCACCAGACGGATTTTCCATGCCGTATGCATGGAAACCGGTTGCGTATGTCACATCCGAGAACGAACAAACCGATGATGCAAATGCATTTATTGCGCGACATCATCTGACAGCAGTGCTTGAAGCTTCCGGTCATCCGTACGCTGTGATCAATGGCGAACCGGTCCGGATGGGTCAGCAAGTCAATGGTGCAACACTACTTGACGTCGATGGACGCAGCGCTCACTTTGCTCTCGAAGACCGTGTGATAACGCTGTATCTCGACCCGATCCCATGATCGAGCGGGATAGTCGCGACAGGTATCATTTGCTGAAAAAACACAAGTTTCGTGCGTTACCGACTGAATATACCGCAGAAATGATCCGATGTATCTCTCGTCAGCACGAGCAGGAGGTGCTTGTGCCACGAAGCAGCAAATCAGCTGCGATCGCATGAGTTACATACGGGGATAGTGGCATGTTCCATCGCATTCGCAAGAACAGAGCATTCAGTCTGATCGAACTCGTTGTGGTGCTCGTTATCATTGGCGTCATCGCAGCTATCGCGATCCCGCGCATGTCACGTGGTGCGAACAACGCAGGTGGTGTTGCGCTTCGCGGTGATTTGCAGGTGCTCCGCAGCGCAATCGAACTCTATCGCGCAGAGCATGAGGGCAGGCTTCCTACACTGGCAAGCTTTGTCGATCAGATGACAAAGTACACAAAGATTGATGGCACCGATGCAAATGATGCGTTTGATGCAGCAACAGGTCGAATCTACGGTCCGTATCTTACCGAGATTCCCACTCTTCCAGTCGGAACAAACAAGGGTTTGAGCGCTGTTGAAGCTGCTCAGTCGGCAACCTCGGGCTGGGTGTACGACGCGTCAACAGGCAAGGTTATTGCTGGATCGCCGGACGCTGACACAGATCAGGACGGCACCAAGTACAACGCGTATTAATCTCAATATGCTCCCCTTATGATCGCACATGCTCCGCAGCTTGACCGCGCGGGGCGTGTTTCCTTTGAAGTCCACCTGGTGTGCACAAGGAGTGCGCGCAATGGAACGCAACAGATCACGTTGTTATGCTGCGTTCAGCCTCGTTGAGGTGGTGGTGGTGCTAGCAATCATTGGTACTATTGCAGCAATCGCTCTCCCTCGATACGGGTTCGCACTTGAGCGGTATCGCGCTTCGTCCGCGTACGATCGTGTTGTTGCTGACATTGAACGCATCAAGCGACTTGCGAGAGCAACCGGCACCTCGTGGACTATTGTGTTCGATAATCCGGGCACGCGCTATCGCATGTATCAGGGTGAGTTTGGCGACGTGAGTGATGCCTCCAGCATGGAATCTGTGTCCCTGGATGATCCACCTTACAACGCTGAGATCACCCGCGTTTCTATCGCGGGTGGTGACTACATCACGTTTGACATGTATGGTGAGCCGACGTCATCCGGCGGCATTGAAATCCAATCCGGGCGTCTAGCATATGTTGTTTCTATCGGCAACTGATCAAAGACGTTACACCTGCAACACGCCTGTGCAGAACTGCTTTGACCAGTCCCAATGCGTGGTCATATCAAGGGCAACACCCAGTTCTCTGCGAGTGTCCTCGGGCTTGATGATGCGATCGACCCATCCACGCGCAGCTGCGTATCGAATGTCCTGCTGCTCGGTGTAGCTGGCATGGACCGCGGCGAGAATCTGCTTGTGGACATCTTCGTCTATTTTTTCCCCTGCGCGCTCGCGCGATCGTTCCTCGATCATGGCGAGCGTGCCGGTCGCCTGATTTGCACCCATCACTGCGTACTTCGCGCCGGGCCACGCAAGCGTGACAAAGGGCTCAAACGCGCGCCCGCACATCGCGTAGTGGCCCGCGCCATACGACCCACCAAGCACGACAACGATCTTTGGCACGACGCAGTTGCTCACCGCGTTGACCAGTTTCGCACCAGCGCGGATGATGCCTCCCTGTTCTGAGTCCCGCCCGACCATGAATCCGTTCGTGTCGTGCAGGAACACGATGGGCACGCGCTTCTGGTTGCAGTCCATGATAAACCGTGCTGCTTTGTCCGCCGAGTCGTCGTAAATAACGCGTGGCATATTCGTCGATTTGCTCGGGCCAGCCTTTCCGCCAGGCATCACACGCTCGGTCAGCTTGCCCTGATTCGCAACGATCCCACACACATGCCCATCGATGCGCGCATACCCGCACACCAATGAACGTCCGTAGTCCTCCTTGTACTCGTCAAAGTCAGGCGCGAGCGATTTGAACCCTTCGTCATTGCGCACTGCGCGAGCATCTACAAGACACGAAATGATGTCCTTCACGTCGTACTGGGTACCGGGCTTGTCCGTGAAAATGTCGTACACGTCGCTGGGATCACGGAACGGCTGCTCTTCAACAACCAACTCTTTCGAGTCCGTCTCAGCTGCTCGCAACATACGTTCCTTCATACGTTTTGCGAACTCATCAGCGAGTTCCGTTTCCGCCTCAGACTGTTCCGGCTGCGCCCAGGATCGCTGCGTTCCTGCAACCTGATACGGAGACAACTTGCCAACGAGCGCACGCACGCGATCGATCGCGTGATCGTCGTCGGGTTCCTTGTAGTCAATCGTGCCGGAGATCTGCGCGTGCATGGTTGCGCCGCCGAGTTCCTCATCGGTCACATCCTGACCAATGGCTGCTTTCACGAGTGCTGGTCCGGCAAGGTACAGCCCCGAACCCTCTGTCATGATGAGATTGTCGCACAGCACAGGGAGATACCCGCCACCAGCGACGCAGTATCCCATGATCGCAGCGATCTGTGGAATGCCTTCCGCGCTGATAACGGAGTTGAGATAGAAGATACGACCGAAGTCGTCGGCATCCGGGAACACATCCTCCTGCATGGGCAGAAACACGCCAGCAGAATCAACAAGATACACCAGTGGTAATCGCGCGTTGCGCGCGATGTGCTGAGCGCGGATGATCTTCTTGCATGTCATTGGGAAGAACGCGCCGGCTTTGACCGTCGCATCGTTGGCAATGATCATGCACTGGTGTCCATCGATCTCGCCCACGCCGGTCACAACACCTGCTGCTGGCGCGCCGCCGTGCTCCTTGTACATACCAAAGGCTGACCACAGACCAAGTTCTGTAAACGAGGTATCCGCATCAATGAGCTTCCCAACCCGTTCTCGCGCAGTCAGTCTGTTCTTTGCGTGCTGACGCTCGACCGCTTTCGCACCGCCGCCCTGGCGGATTATGTCTTCTGTCGCAACAACCTCGGCAACGGCTTGGGCGAGTGGTGACTGGACTGTTTGTGGCTGCGTCTGATTCATGCGGAAACCAATCACTCAACGATAATGGGAGGAGACATGGATTCGGTGCAGGACGTTAGCCCGCACAAACCCTGAAAGTCGAACGCTGTGTTTCCCAATATCGCAGCGGATCCTGCAGTTTCGCGTGAGAGGAGAGCACATGTCAATCATTTTTCTTGCAATCGGCATCATGGTCGCACTGGGTCTGCTGTCAACACTCCCCAAGATTCCTTCCAAAGAACTCAAGGCCGGAGCTGCTGGGCTTGCTCTGGTCGCACTGATCGCTGGCATTGTCTTCAGTTCGTTCAGATACGTTCGCTCCAATCAGGTTGGCATTGTCGTCAAGAATGCGCTTGGTGCGAAACTGCCCGCGGGCAAAATCATCGCAACGAACGGCGAAATGGGTCCGCAGGCGCGCGTCCTCCCCCCCGGCTGGCATCTGTGGATGTGGCCAGTCATCTTTGACATCGATTATGTTCCTGTGACGGAAATCAGTGAAGGCTATGTCGGTATTCTAACTGCGAAGGACGGTTTGCCACTCCCACCAAACGCGGTCTACGCACCAGAATGGAAAGGCACAGATGATGAGATCAAACGCATGGCTCAGGATGCTGAATATTTCCTGACTGACGGCAAAGGGCACAAGGGACCGCAAACAACCGTACTCGCACCGGGGGAGTATCGCATCAACACGAAACTGTTCAATGTTGAGATGATCACCGTCACAAACATCGAGCGCGCAACTGTGGGTGTTGTGAAGAGCAATGTTGGCACTGAACCACCGCTGATCGACGGAAAGCAGCCACTGCTTGTAGAAAGACAGTTCAAAGGCATCTGGAAGGAAGTGCTCACGCCGGGCAAGTACAACATCAATACTAAAGCGTACGAGATCACAATGGTAACAACGCGTGAGTCAATCGCAGACTTTACCAAGAGCGCATCCGAATCAACAGACGAGATGGATCGCGAGATCACCGTGCGCACGAGCGACGCGTTCGAGTTCCCGGTTGATGTGCGTGTGAGATACAAGATCGAGCAGGACAGCGCATCCATGGTCGTTGCGAGACTGCAGGACGACGACGAGAACATGCTCCGCGTGCTTCAGGCATCGGTGCGTTCGATCTTCCGCAACAACGCACAGGACGTGAAGGCACTCGATTACGTGCAGCAGCGCGTGCAGCAGGAATCCCGATCGCTCGAAATGCTGAAAAAGGAGATGGAACCCTATGGGATCACGATCAACGCGGTGCTGATCGCCGATCTTGGCGATGACTCGGAACGCTGGCAGAACCTGCTGAAAACACAGACCGATCGAGAAATCGCACTGCAGGAGCAGGAAACGTATCAGGAACAGCAACGTGCTGCAGAGCAGAAGAAGGAACTGACGCGCACCGAGCAGGAAGCCGAGGAAGAAAAACGCCTCGCAACCGCAAAGTATGAGGTCCAAATTGCCGAGGAAAACAAGGCAAAGCTGATACTCGAAGCGGGCGCAGAAGCGGAAGCGATCAAGATCCGTGCGCTTGCACAAGCCGACGCATACAAGCAGATCGCAGAACAGATCGGCAAAACAAATGCTGCACTGATCGAGGTGTTGAAGATTGTCGGTGAGCAGGGCATCCAGATCACACCGCGCGTGATGGTGAGCGGAAATGACAGCAACGGGCTTGGTGGCGGCGAGACCACTGCGCTCATTGGCACCATGCTGGATTCGATGGTTGAAAAGTCAGAGCGGCCATGATCTGCTCAGATGCCTCGTGCATCTTTCTTCATGATGAACAGGTAGTTGAACCCTCGCAGGAAGAAGTTGCT
Source organism: Phycisphaeraceae bacterium (assembly GCA_020639155.1). NCBI lineage: Bacteria > Pseudomonadati > Planctomycetota > Phycisphaerae > Phycisphaerales > Phycisphaeraceae > Phycisphaeraceae bacterium. The sequence continues at coordinate 1,995,028 of JACKHF010000001.1, read as the reverse complement.
CTCGATTGCTGTCTTTTTCCAGTTTCCCTTGGCAAGCTTCTGGTTGTGACGCACCACCGCGATGATGTCCACCGGGACAAAGTGCTGGCGCATGATCGAGAACAACTCAAACCCGATCGGCATGAAGTTCCCCGAGCCAAACCCCGGATCGTTCTTCTTCCGCTTTGTCCATGAGTCCGACACGTAGAGTGCCATGTACCGGCGGTTCTTCAGCACGCGATCGATCTCAGCGATCACCTTTGTCATCGCGTCATAGTACGCCTGCCCGTTGTCATCACCGCCGGAATCGAGTTTGCCGATGCACCGCGGATCATCCGAGTAATCGATGTGCGTTGAGTACGGCGGATCGACAAACACAAAGTCCGCTTTGCCATCTTCGAGAGGCATCTTGCGCGCATCTGCACGGAAGATGTCATCACGACTCGGTGCAAGATCGTATCCCAGCACCTTGCGTTCAAGATCGCGCGCAACATCAATCGTCGTACCCGATCCGCACATTGGGTCGACAACAAGGTCGTTCTTTCGCGTGTATCTTTGGAGCAGTTGCCAGATGACCCATGATGGTGTTGCGCCCGCGTAGTCCTTGTTGCCCTGCATGGTCGAGCCGGTGCGCTCGGACGTGTAGTGCTGACTGGGATACTCCCACAGCGTTGTCGCAAAGATATTGAGCGGCGGACGATCAGGACCGCGACGGGGCCTGCGCTGCGGACGACTGTGATTGGCTGGCTGGTCGTTCATGCGTGCGATGCCAGCGACGAAAGATGCGGCTTGATCGCGTTGAGCACTGTCTGCTTCGCTTCATTGATCGGCATGTCGAGACGCGCGCCCGCAGCACGCGCATGCCCCCCACCGCCGAGCGAGCTTGCAATTGCGCTCACATCCACGGCATATTTCCCGGGCTTTGATCGCAAGCTGACCTTGGTCTGGCTTGGCTTTGCGGGCGATTGTGTCAGCAGTACAGAAACGCGTGCTGTCTTGACCATCAGCGGGATCGCGGAAAATCCGTTGAGTTCGCTCTCGAGCGCATCCGTCTGCGCAAAGTCGTCAGCTGTGATGCGCTGAACCGTTACCTGCCCGTCAAAGACAGACTCAAGTGATGAGAACGAGCGTCCCATGAGCTGATACCGATTGATCCGGTCCTGCGCTTCGACAGTATCAAACAACGCTGCATGATCCACGCCAGCATCGATCAGGTCCGCAGCAAGATGCAGCGTCGTCGCCGTGACATTGGAATACTTGAACCAGCCTGTGTCGGTCGCAAGCCCAAGATAGATCGCTGTCGCAATATCCTTTGGAAGTTCGGCGCTCGACTTTGTATTGAGCAATGCGCAACAGATCTGCGCAGACACCTCGCACACCGCAGCGGACGACGTGCTGACGATTCTGTCGCTCGCAAGGTCGGGATCGCCCTGCTTGTGATGATCGACGATGATCGTGCTTGCAGGATCACCCTCAATCCATCGTGTCATGTCAGCACCGATCTGCTGGCGCGTACCCGTGTCAAACACAATGCACAACTCGGGTCGCTTGCCCAGATTGATCGAGCCTTCCTCAGCAATGTGCAGCCACGGTTGATCGCCAAGAATCTCGCTTGCCCACGTCGGCATTGATCCTGCGTATACCAGCGTGATATCCGTCTGCGGGTTTGCGTGCTGCAGCGCCAGAACGACAGAGAGTGTGGACCCAATCGCGTCACCGTCTGGCTTTTGATGTGTCACAACCGCGACGTGCTTTGCGCTTCGCAATCTGGATGCAACATCAGCGGGTGTTGTTGTGGTCGTCCACTCAGCAGTTGTCTGCATGCATACTCCTTCGTGCGCGCAGACTGGATGAGCGCGGACTTCTCCCACAGTATCAGTGTGTGTGCGGGACTTCCTTCACCGCGTTGCGATTCCACGCGGGCACGCGCACCTGGATCGGGCCCTCGCCTTCGATGATGCACTGGCACGCAAGACGGGAGTTGATCTGGATACCCGGCGCTTCTTCGACACGATCCTCCTCAGCCTCAGTCGATTCGCACACATCGTCCTCTCCCTTTTCGAGGTAGATGTGGCAGGTCGAACACGCGCACACGCCGCCACAGGCGTGCTCAATATTGATCCCCTCGTGGAGGGCGATATCGAGCAGGTCCTCGCCCTTGGCTCCCTTGACCTTCCATTCCTTCTTGTCTGTGCCGGTCAGGCTGTCGGGATCTTCGAGAACAAAGGTAATATCGATGGTCGCATCGCCGGGGTTGCGTTTGAGATCGTGGTCGTGCATCGGAAGCGGTCTCCGGAAACGGCTGCAATGGCCGATGAAAGTGAATCAGAAGTCGCAGCAGATCGGCCGGAATCGGCGGAGTTGCGTGGATCGCGACTACAGTCTGTCGCTCAACGCACAAATCAGGCGTTGAGACTGAGAATCATTCCAACCCAACACCCGGATGGCGAGTCCGGGCCGCCAATCTCATGGCTGCAGCAGTATTCAAGGAAGAACCATGTCTGACGCTGGATCGATGGTCGAGAGCCCCGCATCGGTGCGTCTGACCGTCCTTGCGCCAGCCCACAACGAGGAAGAGAACGTCGCCCTGCTCGCTGAGCAGACGGAAAAAGCCCTCTCAGAGACCGGGATTACATGGGAACTGGTCGTCGTCGACGACGGCTCAACCGACAGAACACGCGAGATCCTGCTCGATCTTGCTCAGACCCGCCCGTGGCTGCATGTCGTTGGGATGCAGAACACCCCACCGGGAAAAGGGAACGGGCAGTCCGCTGCGTTCCACGCTGGCATCCGCGCAAGCCGGGGCGAGTTGATCGCGACACTCGATGCCGATCTCCAGAATGATCCAGCCGACATCCCGCAGATGCTGAAACTGCTCGATGAGCAGAACGCCGACATGGTGCAGGGCGATCGATCGCACGCGAGGCAGGACTCGTTCATCCGCAAGTTCGGCTCGCGCGTCGGACGGTCATTCCGGAAGATGATTCTGGGCGACACCATCCGCGACACCGGATGCTCGCTGCGGGTCGTTAAGCGCGAGTACGCGATGCGTTTACCTCTGGAGTTCAAGGGCATGCACCGGTTCATCCCCGCGACCACGCGCCACCTCGGCGGGAAGGTCATCGAGATGCGGGTGAACCATCGCGAGCGCCACGCGGGCGAGACAAAGTACGGCATGGGCATTGTGCAACGGGCGATTCCCGGCTTGATCGACTGCTTCGCGGTCCGCTACATGCGGAATCGTCGCAGACCTGTCACGGGTGCTGAAGTCACACAACACACGGAAGCACCCGGCACATGAAGTGGGAACCACTGGCTCTGATGGTGCTGCTCATCGGGCTCGGTGCCTGGCTGGTCTACGCGCGCGCGCCAGTGCCACCCAACGCACGCGATGGCGCCAAACTCACACAGATCCGCATCGGTCAGGAGAAAGCCTGGCTTGAGTACGCCCCGAACGCACCCGAGCCCGAGCAGTTCCGTGTCATCCATCGCAAGACGGGCCCGGGCGACGCGTTCAGCCTTGACGCAGCGCAGCGCGTACTGGGAGATGAACTCCTGGACAATGTCATCCACGACGAGGAAAACGCGCTCTACCGCCTCTTCAATGTCACCAGCCCGGGGGGTGTGATCTGGGTCGCGCTGGGCTTTGGCGCACAGATCATCTTCTCCGCCAGATTCCTGATCCAGTGGATCGTCTCTGAGCGCAGGAAGCAATCCGTCGTCCCCGAGATCTTCTGGTGGATCAGCCTTGTCGGCGGGATCAGCCTGTTCTGCTACTTCGTCTGGCGACAGGACATCGTCGGCGTGTTCGGGCAGTCGTCCGGCGTGGTTATCTACGCTCGAAATATCAGACTCATCAAGAAGCAGAAGCATCGCGAGCACGAACGCCAACTCGCACAGAACGCGGAATAATCAGCGCAAGACACCTGTGCGAACAACACGCGAACCTTGGCATCAAAGATGGCGTAGCCTGTTGAAGGATGCCGTCATGTTGCGCATCCCGGAGGAGTACTAGGGGGCACGATCGCGTTCCCTTTCACGCACACCAACTATCTGCCAAACTTTGGAGCAAATGGCATGACAACGTACACCAGAGACGAACTCGCGACACTGATCGAGCAGCACGCCCACATCCATCAGCGCGTACTCGAATCGGTCTCAAGCGTGGTTGTCGGGCAGACACACGTTGCACAAAGGCTGCTCGTCGGCCTGCTGACCGGCGGCCACGTGCTGCTGGAAGGCATGCCGGGGCTTGCCAAGACCTTGAGTGTGTCAGCTCTCGCCGGTTCATTGCACGCAACATTCAGCCGCGTGCAGTTCACACCAGACCTGCTCCCAGCCGATCTCGTTGGCACGTTGATCTACAACCCGCGCGACCACGAGTTCTCAACGCGCAAGGGACCGATCTTTGCAAACATCGTACTCGCAGATGAGATCAACCGCGCACCTGCCAAGGTGCAGAGCGCACTACTCGAAGCGATGCAGGAACGCCAGGTCACAATCGGCGATACATCGCACAAACTCCCCGATCCGTTCCTCGTGCTCGCCACCATGAACCCCGTCGAGCAGGAGGGCACATACAGGCTCCCCGAAGCACAGATCGACCGATTCATGCTGAAGGTCAAGGTCGACTATCCGTCGCGCGAAGAGGAGCTGGAGATCGCAATGAAGATGGCGCACACCACGCCAATGAAACCCGTCGAGCCAGTTGTTGAGGTGTCTGAGATCGTCACAGCACGCAAACTCGTCGACGCAGTCAACATTGATGCACGCATCGCTGCATACGCGACCGATCTGACTCGCGCAACACGCGATCCACGTTCTGTTGGCGTTGAAGCGGCGCACTTGATCGACTTCGGCGCATCGCCCCGTGCTTCGATCAATCTGTTGCTTGCTGCCAAGGCCCTCGCGTTCCTCGCTGGCCGGTCGTACGTCACACCAACCGATGTCAAGTCCGCGGCACCGGATGTGCTCAGGCATCGTGTGGCGCCGAGCTATCAGGCGCTCGCCGAGGGCATTGATGCAGAGCAGATTGTCGCACAGGTGATCAACCACGTTCCCGTTCCATGAATCCAGCCGCATCACAACGTGTCACGCTCAGCCCCAGCACACTGAACCATGTGCGAAGACTTGAGCTGCGCGTGCGCAAGCACGTCGAAGCGCTCGCACCGGGCGCGTACCGCAGCGCGTTCAAGGGACGCGGTATCGAGTTTTCTGACCTGCGTGAGTACACGCCCGGCGACGATGTGCGGTCCATCGACTGGAATGTCACCGCACGCGCACAAACACCATTCGTCAAGCTGTTCATCGAGGAACGTGAGTTGACAGTCACGCTCGCGGTCGATGTCAGCGCGAGCACGTTGTTCGGTTCGACCATCCGAACCAAAGCCGCAGCAATAACAGAACTCGCCGCTGCCATCGCAACAATTTCACACGATGCCAACGACCGCACAGGCCTCGTGCTGTTCGCGGATCATGTTGTCAAATCGATTGCATCGGGCAAGGGACGAGCGCATTACATGCAGATTCTCCACGAGCTTGTCCACGCACCGCAACTCAACACCCCCACCGACGTCCGCGCACTTGCCCAGCAGCTCGGGCGCACACACCGCAAACGCTCGCTGATGTTCATCATCTCAGACTTCCTCGTGCCGGAAAACACCGAGCACAGACAACTGACACAGGCCCTTGGCCCGCTCGCGCGCAAACACGAGCTCGTCGCGATTCGAATCACCGACCCAGCCGAATCCTCGCTTCCAAAGATGGGACTATTGCAACTGGTCGATCCTGAAACCGGACAACGAACACTGATCGACTCATCAAACAAGCGAGTGCGAGAAGCGTTCCGCACAAGAAGCACACAGCGAGCACGAAAGATCGAACGCGCCATCATGCAGGCTGGCGCAAACTACGCATCTATCAGTACCGACGACAATCTTGGGTTGCAACTTGCGAACCTGCTCCACCGCATCCAGGCAAACGCGCCATTGTCAGCAGGAGCAGCGCAATGAGAACACTGCTCCCCATCTTTGCTTGTGCGCTGCTCGTGCTGACCAGCTGTGAGAAACAGGAACCAGCATCATCATCGCCCGCTGTCACTACATCCGCATCGCAAGGCGATCTGCATATTCGGGCATCACTGGATAGCGCCACCATCGAGACATCGGACAAGGTCGCACTGACACTCTCGGTCGATGCGCCGATTGGCGCAAGCATCGATCAACCGGACATCTCCGAAGCGACTGACCCGTTCCGGGTTGAAGCTGTTATCGCGCACGATCCGACGATCGTGGATGCAGACACGATCAGACGCACTTGGACATACACACTTGTGCCGTTCCTGCCGGGGGATTACTCGATCGGGCCGATCGATATCGAGATGCGACCGATGGAAGGCAATGCTATCGTTGCAACCGCGCCTGCTCTCGATATCCGCGTGAACTCTGTGATCGATCTCGGTCAGGATACCGAACTCTCACTCGACAATCTTGATGTCACAGACTACATCGAGGATCCCGCAGCGGATGCCAGACAATCCACGAGCAGCAGACTGCTCCCTGTCGCTGTGGGAATCATCGCACTCTCCGGGCTTGCTGGAGGCGCGTACTTTGTCTCGCGAAGACTACGCAAGCCAACCGAGGCCGAGCGCCGGCGCAAGGCATGCAACGAGATCTTCGCACGCGCAACTGCTCTGCAGCAGTCCATACACCAGCCACAAGCTCATGGCTCCGCCATTGCTGACGAGATTGCGGGCATGATCCGCACATTGCTGGAACTCACGCCGAACACGCTGTCCCTTGAAGTGACTCGGAACCAGCTCGAATCGGCTTATGCAGCGCTGGATACCGTTCGATTTGGCGGTGCGTATCCATCGGCTGAACTTCTCAGCAGCACACTGCATACAACACAAGAGAGCGCGGGCAGACTCTCGCACATCGTTGTGTCGCCTGTCAGTACTGCAGCATTCCATTCCCAACCGATCGGAGGCGTGCGATGATCGGTTGGCTCAAGCAGTTTGTGTCGTTTGACCAGTTTGCCCAGCCGTGGGCACTCGCGCTACTTGCGCTCGCGCTTGTTCCCATGATTACAACTTTCCTTCGTTCGCGATCACGCGCAGCAGCACGATTTTCGATGACCGACACCACGCTTGCGCTTCCGGTCTCATGGAAAGTGCGACTCCGCTGGATACCGACACTGCTGATGTCGCTGGGTGTTGTCTCGATTGTCATCGCACTGGCACGACCGCAGGAGATCACGGGCAGAACACGCTCAATCACCGAAGGTGTCGCGATGCAACTCGTTGTCGATCGCTCCGGCTCGATGAACGAGCAGATGGAGTACAACAAACGCGTGTTTTCACGATACGAGGTCGTGAAGCATCTGCTCAATCAGTTCATTCTCGGCGATGACGAAGCCGATGGGCAGCGAGGCAAGCTGAAGGGCAGGCCCAACGACATGATCGGGCTGATCACGTTTGCACGATACGCGCAGACGGTGTGCCCGCTCGTGCATGACCACGAAACACTCGCCGAACTCATCAGCCAAACCGAGACCGTTGACGTAAAGGGGCTCGACGGCACCGCAACCGGCGACGCGGTTGCGCTTGCTGCTGCCCGACTGCGCGCAGCTGAGCAGGAGCTCAACTCCCGCAACGAACGCAGGCTCACAAAGGCACAGGAACAGAATGCAAGTGAGACTGAGGCGAAGCCCGAGTTTGTCATCAAGAGCAAGGTGATAGTGCTACTGACAGACGGCGCAACAAACGCGGGCTCGATCGAACTGCTTGCAGCCGCAAAGCAATGCGCAGAGTGGGGAATTCGTATTTACGCAATCGGTATCGGCAGCCCTTATGCGGTGATCCAGACACCATTCGGCGAGCAGCGCATGCGCATCGGCAGCATGGACGAGGAATCACTCCGCCAGGCTGCAAACATAACCGATGGCAAATACTGGCTCGCGACCGACGGATCGAGTCTTGAGGATATCTACGAGCAGATCAATGCGCTCGAACAATCAAAGATCGAAACACTCTCGACTGCCGACGCGGAGGAGCAGTTCATGGTCTTTGCCCAGACCGGCGGCGTGCTGCTGGTGGTGCAATCACTGCTCTCGTGGCTTGTGTTCAGGAGGGCAGCATGACCTTTCTCCACGATTTTCATCTCCAGCATCCTGATATGTTGTGGCTGCTCACAATTCCAGCTGTGATGCTGGTTCTCTTTGCCGGGCTGTTTGTACGCCGCGAGCGACTCATGCGTCGTTTCGCACTCGAAAGTGAATGGCAGACACTGCGCACGCACATCCCAAAGCGATCGTCGATGCTTCTGCTGGCGTTGTTACCCCTCTCGATCGCAGCAATCGTTGTTGGACTTGCGCGCCCGCGATGGAATCCGGAAGAGGTGACCGTTGATCGTGTTGGACGCGATCTTGCATTTCTTGTTGATGTCTCCAGAAGCATGCTTGCAGAAGATCTTGCGCCCAATCGGCTCGAACGCGCAAAGCTGTGGATACGGGATCTTGTTGCGACACTCGATGGCGATCGTGTGTCCCTTGTCGCGTTCGCTGGTGACACTGCGGTGGTGTGCCCGCTCACAACAGACTATTCGTTCTTCGAACTCGCGCTCGACGGGCTCAACCCCGACAGCGCGGGGCGTGGCGGCACACTCATTGGCGATGCCATCAGACGCACCGTCGATCAGGTCTTCGAGGGCGCGGACGACTCGTCACGCAATCGCGATATTCTGCTGTTTACAGATGGTGGCGATCAGGAGAGCTACCCAGTGCAGGCGGCTGCACGCGCGGGTGAAGCGGGCGTGCGCATCATCGCATTCGGTCTTGGCGGACAAGATGCTGTAATCCCCGGTGTGGAATCGTCCGGCACACAGGTACGATCGAGTCTTGATGCAGAATCCCTGCGCGAGGTCGCGCTCGCATCGCGCGATGGTGTCATGCTCAATGTTGGCACAGGCACCATCGAACTCGACAGTATCTACGCCGACCTGATACGCACCGCAGAAAAGCAGAAGACTGACACGACAGAGACCATTGCGTACACCGAGGGCTTCCAGTGGCTGCTCGCGATCGCGCTGGGCGCACTGATGATTGACGTGCTATTTGGAGTACGGGCATGATGACACGACACCTCCATCTGATCGCTTGCGTTGTAGCCTGCAAGTGCTCCGCTGCCATCGCGCAGCAGAGTGAGTACCTCCAGCCACCAGGAACAGAGAGCACCAGCGCTCAAACCGAGACCACGAAACAAACCAAGCCGTTCAGTGAGCTATTCAAGGAGGGGGTTCTCTTTGCGCACGACCAGCAGCTCGACGGCGCGATACAGCGATTTACCGAGTGTGATGCTGCAGCCACCTCTCCATTGCAGCAGGCACAGGCACGACAGAATCTTGGGATTGCTCATTTCAAGGCCGGCGCGCTCATCGATGCCGATCAACCGCAACAGGCACTCAGCCGGGCGGAGCTTGCCGAGCACGCGTTCTCGCTCGCTGTTGATGCTGCAAAGCAGGCACGGAACAAGGAAGCGGAAAAGGCTGCTGCCCGCAATCTTGAGATCGCACGACTGAAGATCAAGAAGCTCCGCGACTTCCTCGAACAGCAGAAGAAGGAACAGGAAGAGCAGCAAAAAAAACAACAGGAGCAACAACAGCAGCAGCAGTCGCAATCGCAGGAGATCGCTGACAAACTCAAGGACCTTACCGAGCAGCAGCAGAAACTCGCAGAGCAGGCATCAGAGGCTGAGTCACAGCAGGATGTCGACCAGATGGAGCAGCAGCAACAGCAGATCAACGAGCAGGCAGAGCAACTCCTGAAAGAGATGCAGGAACTCTCAAGCAAGCTGAGCGATGAGACAAAGCAATCAATGGAGGATGCAGAGCGTCTCACACAGGCGAGCGAGCAGCCACGCGAGCAAGCCGAAGAGAACCTGCAGGAGATGCAACAGCCCGATCCATCAAAGCTGAAAGAAACACAACAGGAGCAGTCCGTTGCTGCAAAGCTGCTGCAACTCGCCTCAGAAGCCGCTCAGAAATCGGCGGATCAACAGAAGCAAGAGATGCAGCAACAACAGCAGAAACAAGAGCAGGAAGGCAAGAAGGGCGAGCAGAACGAAGACAATCAGGAACAGCAGAAAAAGGACCAACAGGGTGAAAAAGGCAAGGAAGACGAGCAGCAGAAGCAGCAGTCACCCGTCGATCAGCTCGCGCAGGATCTTCTGAAGAAAGAGGAACGCGATCGCGAGAAGGCCCAGTCGGTGCCGCCCGCGTACATCGTGCCCGTACCCAAAGTGGAAAAGGACTGGTAAGGAAGTGCGAACCATGCGTACATCTCATATCTCATGCTTCATGTCTCTTTGCGCGGCACTGCTCGGGTGTGTGCTACCACAGATCGCAAACGCGCAGGATGTAGATGTTGCTGTCCGTATCACGACCCAGGAGCCTGTCGTTGGCCAGTCGATTACGTTGTCAGTCGAGGTAAAAAACGGCACAGCCGATACCGTGCCGATGCTTCCCGAGATCGACGGACTCATCACCCAGTACAACGGCGAGAGCACCAGCCGCATGTCATCCGTCCAGATCATCAATGGAAAGCGGCAGCAGACCGAGACGACCTCAACGCGATACTCATATCAGATTACGCCGCTCAAGCCCGGCGAGTATCAGATTCCATCACTTGCGTTCATCGTCGCGGGAGAAAAACACGACACGCCATCCTTCCCACTGCAGGTGTCGATGCCCCAAGCAGATCCTGATTACCAGCTTGTGCTTGAGACGGATACAACATCAGCCATCGTGGGCCAGCGTGTACCGATGACACTGACGTGGTATGTTGTGCTCGACAGGAACAAACAGATCAGTTCTAATCGAACACCAGCGTTTGTGATGATGGGACCGGACGGCGACTACACCACCGCAGCCCTCACACCAAAGCCACTCCCCCAGAACCGCGGCGCAGGAACGATTCAGGTACTCTTCAATGGCGAACGCATCACGCTCGAAGCGGAGCAGGTCATTCACGACAATCGGGCGTTCTTCGCGCTGCGCATGCCGATTGTCGTGCTCGCAGAATCCGCTGGTACGCACACCATCGGACCTGTCACCGCATCACTGATTGTGAACGAGGGTGGTTTCTTTGGGAATGATCGATTTGTCACAATCGCTTCAAACTCGCTTGCGCTGAACGTTCGTGATCTGCCAGATGAGGGCAAGCCAGCAAACTACGCCGGGCTTGTTGGCAGATACACGATGGAAGCAGAAATCGATCAGATCAGCGTTCATGTCGGCGACCCCATCGCGCTGACACTTCGAGTTCGGGGCGATGAACCCATGCCACGTCGCATCGCACCAGCACTCGAGTTGAACACCCGCTTCGCACAGGATTTCAAGCTCTCACCCGAGGGCTGGGAAGAGGCATACGAGAACCCCACGGGTGTGCGCATCTATACGACGACTATTCGTGCAGCAAACGCTGATGTCAGCGAAGTTCCATCGATCGAACTGCCGTACTTTGATATTGACTCGGGGCAGTATCGTGTTGCACGAACGCAACCGATCCCGATAACAGTCGAGGAGAGCGCAATTGTCACACTCGACGATGCAGTGCGTCATCAGCCGGTACCAGTAGAAAACGCTCCTGCAAAGCCCGCGCCATCCGTTGAGAAGCAGGAACTGACATCAAGCCGCGTCGCCCTTGGCGCAAACGTGTACGACGAGCGAGCACTTCTGCACACAACACCCGCGGTCCTTCCGTTTGCATGGTCGTCCTTTGCAAAGCCAACCGTCGCGATGGTTGTTGCAGGACCGCCCGTTCTCTCCGCGTGTGCTGTTGCAACCGTCGTACTTCTCCGCAGGCGCAACCCGCACCGTGTGCTGCTCCACAAGGCTCACGCCAAAGCAGCATCACTCGCACGCTCCGGTAAGCACGCTGACGCAGTGCGCTCATACGTCAGCTGCATGACGGGTATACCAACGCACTCACTCACTGCTGGCGACTGCTTTGCTGCGATCCAATCGGAGCAATGCGACCACGCTGAAACACTGTCATCAATCGTCGCTGATGACGAATCTGCACGCTCGTCGGATGCTGGCGATCACAAGTCAAAGCCTGCAGTTGCATCAAACCAGCTCCGCACGATGCTCGACGATCTGCATGCAAACGCGCTGAAACACGCAACGACAAGGACAGGAGTTGCAGCATGACAATCGCAAAGCTCCATCTGATTATTGTGTGCGTCCTCATCACTTTGATTGGTGTATCAACCGCGATAGCACAAACTGACCTGCCCGACAATGAGACGCTGCTCGCGCACGCGAACGAAGCGTTCGATCGTGGGCTCGCACTTCAGGACACAAACATATCGAGCGCGCGGGCACAGTTCGAGGCGGCGGCTGCCATGTACGCCCACATCGCAGACTCAGGCATTCACAACGCGGACCTGTACGTCAATCTCGGAAACGCGCAGATGCTCATCGGAGATACCGGCGATGCGATGGTTAGCTATCGCAGAGCAGAACGACTCTCCCCCGATTCGCAGCGCGTTAGAGACGCGCTCGAGCACGCGCGATCGCAGGTGAATGTCACGCTGCCAACGTCAGCATCGAGCGCGATCGTGTCGTCCATCGGATCATGGCGGAATGTTGTGCCGCGATGGATCGTGCGCAGTCTCGCGATCGGATGCTGGCTCTGGCTGTGGATCGCAAATGCTGCTAGGCTCGGATGGAAGTCAAAGATCGGCAACAGCACAATCGGCGCACTTGCAACGATTGCGATCATCTGCACCGGACTGCTTGCCGCAGAAAGCTACGTCGTATCGAACCAGCACGACGCGGTTGTCGTCGCAGCGACACAGGCATTGCAGGGACCGGCTGACGGCGTGTACGCGCCGGCATTCAGCACAGAACTCACGCCGGGGGTTGAGGTCTCAGCTATCGAGACACGCAACAACTGGACAAAGATCCACATCGACGATGGCACAACGGGCTGGGTGCCCACGCGCACGCTCAAACGCATCGACTTTGACGCATAAGACTCAATCGTCGTCGAAATAGTCTTCTGCTGGCAGCAGGTTCAGTTCGTCCGCTGCGGGCAGAGCCTCGACCGCGACATCCTCGTCACCCTTGCGCTGCGAACGACCTCGCACGACAATCCTGATCGGCACCTCTGCGTACGGCAATGCCTCGCGCAGACGGTTGAGCATGTATCGCTCGTAGTTCGGCGTGAACAGCTTCGGCCTGTTGACAACCATCACAATCGTCGGCGGGTTCACCTCTGCCTGCGTCACGTAGTACACCTTCGCGAACGTGCCCAGTTTGCTCGCGGGCCCGTGCGCATCGACGATCTCCGTGATAATCCTGTTGAGCTCGCCCGTGCCCACGCGCGTGTTTGCCTGCTCCTGCAGATCGAACGCGAGATCGATCACCTCGCGCACGTTCAGCCCGGACTTCCCGCTCATCATCGCGATCGGCGCGTAGCTCAACCCCTTGAGTTCCTTGCGGAGATACTCCTCGAAGTCTTCCGGCGAAACCTTCTTGCCCTTGGCGTTGCGCTGCCCCTCGATCATGTCCCACTTGTTGACGACAACAACGCACGGCTTCATCGCCTTCTGCACGAGCATCGCAAGCTGCTCGTCCACCTGCGAAATTCTCTCGGTGCCATCGATCAGCATGAGGATCACGTCGGCTCGCTCGATCGCGCGCTGGGCGCGGTCGAACGCGAACCATTCGACGCGCTCGTCCATCGACTTCTTCCTGCGGAGTCCAGCGGTATCAATCGCGAGGACGGACTTGTCGCCGAACTGGAAACGTACATCGACCGCGTCGCGCGTTGTGCCGGGAATCTCGGACACGATCACCCGCGGCTCACCCGCGAGCGTGTTGATCAATGTGCTCTTGCCCGCGTTTCGCTTGCCGATGAGCGCGATCTTGAGATCAGCCTCGGGCTCCATGTCCTCAAGCGATGTCTCGGGCATCAGTTCCCAGAGCGTGTCGATGAGTTCACGCCGGAAGTAGTTGTTCTTTGCGCTGCACGCGATCGGCTCGTCGAATCCGAGCGCGGCAAGCTCGTAGGCGTGCGGCTCCCACTGCTGACCGTCACACTTGGTCGCGATGATGCGCACCGGGACAAGCCCTGCCTTGTCCCGCTTGACACGTGCCTGCTCGTCCTCGTCGCGCCGGCGCGACCCGAGACGCTGCTCGCGCAAGAGCTTTGCAATCTCAAGATCGGCGGGCGTGATCCCCGCCTGACAATCGATGCAGAACAGAATCAGATCAGCGGATGACACGGCTTCTGCGATCTGCGACTCGATTTCACCTGTCAACCCGGCAAGATCGTGCCCAGCATCATCGATCTGCCTGCCCTCGGCTGTGTACACACCGAACCCGCCCGTATCGAGCAGTTCAACCGTCTTCCTCGGGCCATCGTTGTACGGCGCTTCGAGTTCAACCAGCACGGAGACGCGATCGCGCGTGATGCCCGGCACGGGGTCGACAATCGACACCTTCTGGCCAGCAAGCATGTTCAGCAGGCTGCTCTTGCCAGCATTGGGTCTTCCAACAATCGCGATACGTGGGACAGGCATGCAGGATCGTAACGGGCCTATCGAAAAAGCCAATGTTTCCACACCCTGCCAGCCAGACACGGACGCACTTTGCCGGAGTTTTCCTCGGATTCGGACCACTTGCAAGTCTGCAAACCGTGCTCACAACCCCGCACACTCGTCGAACTACCATGCGTGATGGCACCCGGCGCAACTCAACTCTCACGTCTTCAGCGTCTTGCTGAGACCATCCACATCATGGGGCTTGGCATCTGGATCGGCGCGCTCCTGCTCGCAGCGACCGCTGCTGCCATCATCTTCCCGACGGTCAAAGCACTCGACCCAGAGCTCTACACCTTTGCCAAGTACACGGGCGAACACTGGCGCATTACCGCGGGCATTCCAGCCCAGAAGATCTTTTTCTCAGCCGACATTGTGCAGTTGATCTGCGCAGCTCTTGCATGTGCGGGCATGATCGTCCTGATTGTCACACGGGCAGTCGAGCCCTGGAACCATCGCGTCACGAGCGGCATGATAAGGTCCATCCCTTTGACGATCGTGATGATGCTCTTCGGCGTGCATCTCTTTTTCATCTCCCCCAGTATGTCAAGCAACTGGGTGCAGTTCCTCGCGCACGCCAAGGCTGGCGAGATGGAACTGGCAACACCTTTCCAGGAGAAGTTTGCGAGCATGCACCCGGTCTCAACAAAGATTCTGGGCAGCCTGCTTGTTGC
This sequence comes from Phycisphaeraceae bacterium, assembly GCA_020639155.1. Lineage (NCBI taxonomy): Bacteria > Pseudomonadati > Planctomycetota > Phycisphaerae > Phycisphaerales > Phycisphaeraceae > Phycisphaeraceae bacterium. Next base: position 1,979,773 of record JACKHF010000001.1, on the reverse strand, counting down.
GCTTCTCATCACATTACTTGCCGCACTAAACGATGTCACGCGACGCACCACACAACCATCAAACCAGCACAGCACATGACTGCAACACAGAAGAAAACAATCAGAAAGAAGTCTGCGAAGAAGATGCCAGTAAAGGCAGCGCCAAAGAAGCTAGCTTCTGACCTGCCACCGATGCCCGAGGTGAGTGCTGAAGAGAAAAAGCGTGCGCTCGCTGTCCTTCGCATGCTCCGCAAGCACTATCCCGACGCGCATTGCGAGCTGAACTTCTCAAATATCTACGAGTTGCTCATCGCAACAATGCTCTCAGCTCAATGCACCGACGCGAATGTGAACAAAGCAACCCCCGCGCTGTTCGCTGCTTTCCCGACACCAAAGGACTACGCCGCATCAACACCGAAAAAGATTGAGCCGTACATCAAAACACTCGGTCTCTTTCGCAACAAGGCAAAGGCGGTCCACGAGTCCATGACCATGCTGGTCAACGAGTACGACGGCAAGGTTCCGGGCACGATGGAAGACCTGCTCCGCCTACGTGGCGTGGCAAGAAAGACCGCGAACGTCGTGCTCTCCAACGGGTTCGGCATCAACATGGGCGTTGTCGTTGATACACACGTTGCGCGCTTGAGTGAACGTCTCGGACTTGTCGAACCGGGCACACCTATCCCGAAAATCGAGCGCAAGCTCATGGCACTCTTCCCCCGCGATGCGTGGGGTGAGCTTTCGCATCTTCTGGTGTTCCATGGCAGACGCGCGTGCACCGCGCGCACAAAGACGTGCGAGCATCCAGTGTGCAAAAAGTTCGGCGTGCGATGCCCCGGACACGCCGCAACCTGATCAGGCGAGCGAGCGGTCGAGATCCTCGATCAGATCCTCAACATCCTCGATACCAACACTGAGGCGCACAAGACTGTCCGTGATGCCGAGTGTTGCCCGCTGCTCTTCGGGCACCGAGGCGTGCGTCATGATCGCGGGGTGCTCGATCAGTGATTCTGCGCCACCAAGGCTCTCTGCAAGTGCGAACAGCTTCACGCGTTCGAGCATGGTGCGAGCCTTTGCTATGTCACCGTTCAGATAGACGGTGATCATGCCGCCGAAGCCGCACATCTGCTTCTTGGCGATCTCGTGCTGCGGATGTGATGGGAGCCCCGGGTAGATCACACGATCGATCGCAGGGTGCTGCTCCAGATGCTTTGCAATTCGCATCGCGTTCTCGCAATGGCGCTGCATGCGCACGTGCAGGGTCTTGGTCGAGCGCAACAACAGGAAACAGTCCATAGGCCCGGGCACAGCACCGACCGAGTTCTGCACGAACTTCAGCCTGACAAACAACTCGTCATCGTTTGTGATCAGCGCACCGCCAACGACATCGGAGTGCCCGCCGATGTATTTCGTGCATGAATGGCACACCAGCGTCGCGCCGAGTGACAACGGCGTCTGGAGCATCGGCGATGCGAACGTGTTATCCACGCACGTGATCGCGCGGACCTTGTCACCGATCGCCGAGACCGCTGCGATATCGATCACTTTCAGCATCGGATTGGACGGCGTTTCCAGCCAGATCAGTTTCGTCTCCTTGCGCACCGCATCATCGACCGCGTCGAGATCGGTAAAGTCGACAAGGGACACCTCGATCCCGTGCTTGCTGAACTGGCGATTGAACAAACGGTTCGTGCCGCCGTACACGTCGTCGCTCATGATAATGTGATCGCCCGGCACAAGCAGATGCAGCACCGCGTCCATCGCTGCACACCCCGACGCGAAGCACAAGCCGTGGCGTGCGCCCTCGAGGCTTGCCAGGTTGCGCTCGAGCGCTTTCCGCGTCGGATTTGCCGAACGGGAGTAGTCATAATCGTCCTTGATCACGCCGGGCGATGCCTGCACGTACGTCGATGTCTGGTAGATGGGTGTCATCACCGCACCCGTGGTCGGGTCCGGCTGCTGGCCGGCGTGGATGCAGCGTGTCGCGAAGCGGTGGTCATCAGAAGCCATATCAAATCCCTTGGGTTGGATGTTCAATGTTCGATTGAGCCAGAGGATAGGTGCCCCGCTCAGCCGGTGCCGATTGTCAGATCGATCGTCGGAAGTTGATGCATCGATCGACCTCCTCAAATCCAAGCGAGGTGTGTGCTGTATAGCTCAGGTCATTATCGAGCAGCGCATCACTCGCGATCTCTACACAGCCCTTCATTTTTCCCCATTCGCACAAAGCATCGACCAGCAGTTCCCCTATACCGAGTCTGCGATGCGTTGCAGCAACAAACCAGCCCTCGACATATGCAACGCGTCCGGGCTCGCACCCTTCCGCGTGAGAGCGGATCGAGCCTTCAAGCATTCCAATAGGCATCGTTGTCACACTGTTGTTCTGAAACGCGAGAACCACGTGGATCGCACCGGGACCGTCGATGTCCTTTGCCATCTGATCAAGTTGCCAGTTGATCTCAGCGCGATGCTCATCAATGTCGCCGGGCCAGAGCCCGTTACGCAGCACCAGCCAGCCGTCGATATCGTCGCGCGTTGCCACGCGAACCAATGCAGCGGGTTGGTGCGCATGCGTACCCATCATGAGCGACTGCGTTTGGCGAGATACTCGATCAGGTCGATCTGACTCACCACACCGACGACCTTGCCGCTGTCAACAACAACCGCGATCTGGTCCTTCTCGAAGATCGGCGAGAGTTCCTCGATTACCGCCTTCGGATACACCATGCCGCCAAGCTGATGCATCACACCCTTCACAGCCGAATCATTCCCGATCGTGCCCGACTGCAACCCGCGAAGAATATCTATCTCATGCACAATACCTATTGGCTTGCGATGTGCGTCCGTGATCGGGATCTGCGAGATGCCGTGGTTGCGCATCATCTCGCACGCCTTGCCAACACTGTCTGTGTCGTGCATGGTGACAACATCACCCTGCCACGACCGTGATTCGAGCAGATCCTCGACAAGCCCGAGCCCGCGGTCCGGCTCCAGCATGCCATGGTCCTTCATCCACGCATCGGACAGATGCTTTGTAATATATCGCGAGCCGTTGTCGGGGCAGATGGAAACAACCTTCTTCCCCTTGCCGAACCGCTCTGCCACCTGCATGGCGATGTGCATGATCGCGCCGCTGGAACCACCACAGAACAATCCCTCTTCGCGCGTCAGTCTGCGCGCCATCTGGAATCCTTCGCGATCGCCCACCTGATACATCTCATCAACAACGGACGTATCAAAGGCCTGACAGATAATGTCCTCGCCGATGCCCTCGAGCTTGTATACATACGGATCACCCATCTCGCCCGTGTGGAAGTAGTGGTAGTGCAGACTTCCCAATGGATCGACACCGATGATCTTCGTGCGTCCTGCCTTGTCGTGCTTCTTGAAGTAACGACCGATGCCGGAGATCGTTCCACCAGTGCCGACGCCAGCAACGATCGCGTCGATCTCGCCGTTGGTTTCTTCCCACAACTCTTTCCCGGTCAGATGCTCGTGCGCATCGATGTTCCATTGCGTGTGGTACTGGTTCACATAGAACGAGTTCGGCGTCTGCTTTGCGATGTTCTTCGCAACATTCACATAGTGTTCGTCTGAATCACCGGGCACATCGGTCGCGGTCACGATGACCTCTGCACCAAACCCCTTGAGCATGTCGATCTTTTCCTGGCTCATCTTGTCGGGCATTGTCAGGATGGTGCGATACCCGCGCACCGCAGCGGTCATTGCCAACCCCATGCCGGTGTTGCCGGATGTGTTCTCGACGATCGTCCCACCCGGTTTGAGGAGCCCTTCCTCTTCAGCGCGATCGATGATGTAGCACGCCATCCGATCCTTGATAGAACCAGCGGGGTTCATGAACTCGCACTTGGCATATACATCAGCACAGTTCGGCCCCGGTATCTTGTGAAGCTTGACCAGTGGGGTACGACCAATAGCGTCCAGAATGGTGTTCATTGTTGGCATGGCAGAGGGTATGCGAGCCGCCCGGATTTCCTACGTGATTTGCCGTCTCAACTGGGCATGCTCCTGACGATCGACACAGCTGCATCCCCGTTGAAGCCCCAGCCATCCGTGTGCCGACGTGAGACTGGGAGACCCGCGAAATTGAGGGAGGTTTGCCGGTCACGTCACGGAAGGCTATCACATGAACATTGCTCGTCTCGGCCGTCGGCTGAACTCACGTCTGCACGCATCGCTGGATGTCCGCCCGAACGCTGCCTCACATCCCCACGCCTATCTGTACAGCTCACACGCAAAGACCACACCCACCCGCTGGTACGACACAACTCTCGATTCGGGGCTGCTGCCCGATGCTACGGTGCGCGCAGGCATCCGTTCCAAGCTACAAGCACACTACAACACCACCCTGCCGAAGAACCCTACAGACATCCACGCCCACAACAGACACATGATCGATCACCTGCGCACACACGACATCGCCATCGGCACCCCCACAGAGCACGCGCACAACGCCAAACTCCCCGCATCGTTCTATGAGATGATGCTGGGTTCGTCCATGCTTGATACCACAGGACTGTGGAGTGCCGGTGCAAGCTCGCTCGAAGCAGCCGCACATTCGATGCACACGCTTATCGCGTCTCGCGCACAGATCAGCGATGGCATGCACATCCTTGTGCTCGGCGCGGGATGGGGATCGTTCCCCGTCTGGCTCGCCAAGCAATACCCCGACACAACGATCACCGCGATCACCGACGGCGCCCGCAAGCACCAGCACATCACCGAGCGATGCGACGAACTCGACATCTACAACACTGCACCGATTGTCGGCCAGACGGGTTCATTCGCCATCGAGGGAAGGTTCGATCGCGTGCTGCTGCTGTCGGGCATCGAGCACCTTCAGAACCTCGAACTTCCACTCGAGCGCATGTCAAAGCTGCTCACAACGAACGGGCTGTTGTTCATCCAGGCGCAGACGCATCGTGCTGTGTCATCCCTTGAAACACCCGGACAGACGTGGCTCTCGCGCAACTTCACCGTCGGTGGGTTCACACCGTCCGCAGACACGCTCGTTCACTTTCAGCGATGCGCCGAGCTGCGCGACGACTGGCAGATCACCGGCAATCATCTCGCACAAACCGCCAACGCGTGGTTGGCAAACCTCGATGCCAACGAGCCGTCCATCATGTATATCTTCCGCCGGATCTACGGCACTGATCACGCTGCGACGTGGTTTAACCGGTGGCGTGTGTACTGCATGGCGGTCGCCGAGCGTGCCTGCATGAACAACTACAACGACTGGCTGACATCCCACTACCTGTTCCAGCCAAGACCCGCACGCGCCCTGACGACACCGATCGTCGAAGTAAAACTGCCAGAGCCGAAGCACGAGCGCACACCCAAACTGTTCGCCAAAGCGCTCGCAATGTAAGATATCATCCAACCGACACCAACAGAAGACACAAGCAGACGCATATACTCGCGCCGATGGTCAAGTACATCGGTTCCAAGCGCACACTCATCCCGAAGATCCTGGGGATCGTGCAGTCGCTACCCGAAGTGACCAGCGTCGTCGATTTTTTCTCTGGCACCTCGCGCGTCGGACATGCGCTCAAAGCTGCCGGGTACCGCGTCATATCCAACGACCTGATGACGTACGCGTACACGCTCGCAACGTGCTACGTGCAGACAGATCGCGAGGATGTGATCCGCGATGCAACGAAGCTCATCGCGGAGTTCGACTTACTCTCAGGAAGTCCCGGATACTTCACCGAGACCTTCTGCGAGAGGAGCAGGTTCTTCCAGCCGAAGAACGGCGAGCGCATCGACGCGATCCGCGAAGCAATCGAGCGCAAGGGTCTTGATCCTGAGCTCAAAGCCGTCGTGCTTGTGTCCCTCATGGAAGCGGCCGACCGCGTGGACTCCACCACCGGCGTGCAGATGGCGTACCTGAAATCGTGGGCTTCACGGTCCGACAACGATCTGCATCTCCGTATCCCGGAACTGCTCCCGCGACCGGACTGCGGCAAGTGCAAGGCGCATCAGCTCGAAGCACAGACCGCTGCGAAAACACTCACCGCCGATCTCGCGTACATCGATCCGCCGTACAACCAGCACTCGTACCTCGGCAACTACCACATCTGGGAATCGCTCGTGCGATGGGACAAGCCGGAGGTCTATGGCATCGCGTGCAAGCGCATGGACTGCCGCGAGCGCAAGTCCGACTTCAACATGAAGAAGCTCGCGCTCGACGCGATGCGAAGATTCATCGACACTGTGCAGTGCAGATTCCTCGTCGTGTCGTTCAACAACGAGGGGTACATCCCGCGCGAGGAGATGGAAGCACTGCTCTCAGTCAGGGGCGATGTGTACACCGTCGAGAACGACTTCAAGCGCTACGTCGGCGCACAGATCGGGATCCACAACCCGCAGGGCGAGAAGGTTGGATCGGTCAGCCATCTCCGCAACACAGAGTATCTGTACGTTGTTGTGCCAGCGGGATACACGTGGAAAAGAAACACAATGCCAGCATCTAGCTATATTACTGACCGCTCCATGATAACCTTGAGGCACTAACTCAATTAAAGGGGCATATACTTATGACATCGTTTTCGTACAACCTTTAACTTCGCATAAGGAATAACTAATGGCGACAGACCTCCACGTAGTTGGCCCATTGGAGTTGCCATGTGTCCAAAACGGCATTAAAAAGAGAATAGAGAGGCAGGACTGTCAGTATTTCTGGCACAACCAGACTGCCGAATCTCTATACTACAAACAAGGATGCTACATATTTGCTATGCGCGCAGGGAAAGGATTTAAGCCGTGGTACGTTGGCAAGGCTGGCAAAGGCTTTGGACAAGAGATCTTTTCACACCACAAACTTGAAATTTACAACAGTGCTATATTCAAGTCGTCAAGAGGAACACCTGTTGTTTTCTTTGTGACACCAATGGGCAATCACCGAAAAGTCCCGCAGAATGAACTAAAGCACATGGAAAAAGAACTCACGTTGTATGCGTTAGACAAGAACCCACGTCTATGCAATGTCCAAAACACGAAGAATCTCCCAAGATGGACAATAAGAGGAGTAATTCGATCTGGCAAAGGGCGAGCAAGCAGGCCTTCTATTCAGTTCAAGAAAATGATGGGTATGTAATAAGCAAGCCATCAATTTCTTATCTCCAATTTATAATAAAGCACTCAATGCTTACAGATATGTAGACGAGAGTAATCTAATCCTCCGCCCGCTCGCCCTCGGGCGCCATCTTCACAATCTTCGGGTCAAACCTTGCCACCGGCGTCACAAGATCTACTTGCTGCGCCATCACCTGCTCGATGTCCTTGTACGCGCCGGGCGACTCGTCCGCACCCGCAGAAAGCACCGTGATCCCCTGCTTTGCGAGCATCCCGCGAACCGCGCCGAACCGGAACTTCTCGCGTGCCTTTGTGCGCGAGAGCACACGACCTGCGCCGTGACTCGACGATCGAAGTGAATCGGATGACCCTGCGCCCACAACAACATACCCGGGTGTCGCCATCGTACCCGGAATAATGCCCATCACGCCGTCGCCCGCGGGTGTTGCGCCCTTGCGATGCACGACGACCTCTTCCTGCACGCCATCAACCTCATGCGTTTCCAGCCACGCGAAGTTGTGATGGTTCTCAACGTCCGCGATGACCTTCGCGCCGAGATGCTTCGCGATCGCACGATGGATGCACTCGTGGTTCGCTGCTGCGTACCTGCCCATGAGATTCATCGCGGTCCAGTACTCCTGCCCCGCGTCTGACTTCATGTCGAGCCACGCAAGGTACGAGAACTGCTTTGGAAGTTCCGGATGGTTTGCCCGGGCAATATCTGAATAGTGCTGACAGATCGATGCGCCGCTCCCTCGACTGCCCGAGTGCGACATAAACGCAACATATGTACCCGGCTCAAGATCCCACTTCGCGTGCGAGCCGGCTTCTGATTGTTGTGATACACGTCGTGGTGCGTTCTCAAAAACCGTGAGCAGCCCGAACTCCACGAAGTGATTCCCCGAACCACTCGTGCCAAGCTGCGTCCACGCCTTGTTCTTCAGTTTGCGGGTCACGTGCGACGCGTCCCACGCAGCGTCGTCCATCACCGCGTGCTGATGTCTGTCGTACCCACGGAATGCGCCGCCAACACCGAATCGTGTCTCGGCTTCGATCGCACCAGCCAATCGATCCCGCACGTGCGGATGGTCGATCTGCTTCGAGTTCAGATCGAGCACGGTCATCTTCATCCGGCATGCGATATCCACACCGACCGCGTAGGGAATCACCGCGTCGCGCGTGGCGAGCACTCCGCCGATCGGAAGTCCGTACCCGACATGCGCATCGGGCATCAGTGCTCCAGCGACCGACACCGGCAACGAGCACGCATTGCGCAACTGATCGAGCGAGTTCTGATCAAAGTCGACACCGACCTCACCCCAGATGCGATGCGGACATGGGTCCATTTGAGCTAGCGTCTCAACTGGAGAATCTGTGTCTGAGCGCGCAGCAGCGTGGTGTTTCTTTCGTTTTCTGCCCATGGGAGCGTCCTGTGTGTGATTCCGGTAAAAAGCCAACCGGGTGTTGTGTAGAAAAATCAACAAGAATCGGCGGCAGAATTTCCGTATTTGGGGGAGTTTTATGGCACTTCTGTTCCCATTGTCCAAACAAACCTGATATATTTTGTGTCTGCTCTGGAATGTGAGACAGGCTTCTCACAACAACACATCGCACGCAAGGCTGTTCCTTCCGACCTCCGGGTTGCGCACCGGCGGGATGAGCCAAGGGGATAGTGTCACGATGGGTGAAGCAGAGAAGAGCGCGGTCGCATTGCATCCTCATGTCGACCCAGTGGTCGTTGAGATGGACCTCCCGGGATCATTGTGCAATGTCTGGCATGCCCTGACAACCACCGATGGTGCGCAGGCATTCCTTGGATGCAATGTTCAAATTGAGCTTTGCATCGGCGGGCCATATGAAATCCTCTTTGATGCCTCGCAGCCCGCGGGGAAGCGAGGATCTGAAACGTGCGCCATCCTGAGTTTCCTACCACAACGAATCCTCAGTTTTACATGGAACGCGCCACCTCAGTTCACACACGCGCGAGATCGTCACACATGGGTCATCATCGAACTGGAACCGGTGACCGCAAACGAGACCTCACTTCGGCTCACCCATCTGGGATGGTCTGAGCAGATTTCTCAGCACCCCGATCATCGTGAGGAATGGCTTGCAGTCAGGACATACTTTGCGAATGCCTGGCCTCGGTTCTTCTCCGCACTCCAGCGACATCTTTCTGACCGGAACTGATCTGAGCTATAGGGCGTTTGCTCGCCAAGCAAGCAGACTAATCACAAATTTCAATGTTATTGGACTTTATCTGGGTCCATTTCTCTCACGCACAGCAGATCACGTGAATACCGTCGATTTATGGAAGCAGAACGCCCACGCAGGTGTTCTGCTCTGTCACATCATCAGCAGACAAACAGCTGCTGAGGAAAACTGGAGCCGCGCACCGTTGCGCTCGCGCTCCACTCGCAGCTGATATCAGAACGGAGATCACAGATCATGATGAAGAAAGCACTCACCGTCGCAGCAGTTACCGTGCTCGCTGGCACAGCGTATGCACAGTCTACAAAGACTGATGCACAGACCAAGCCGGCTCAGGCGGCCCCTGCTCAGACACTGAACATTGGTGACAAGGCTCCTGCAATCAACGTTGAAACCTGGGTGAAGGGTGAACCTATCACTGGGTATGAGTCGGGTCGCGTGTACGTTGTTGAGTTCTGGGCAACATGGTGCGGTCCGTGCATTGCACAGATGCCCCATCTCTCACAAATTGCCCGCACCTACAAGGACAAGGGCGTCGCGGTTGTTGGTGTCAATATCTGGGAGCGCAAGTACGACGACAAGACGCTCGACACCGTCAAGGGGTTCGTCGAAGGCAAGGGCGACGACATGGGATACACAGTTGCATTCGATGGTGCATCGAAAGCGATGGATGGAGCCTTCATGAAAGCCGCAAACCGTCGCGGTATTCCGAGCACATTTGTGATTGACGGAAATGCAAACGTCGCGTGGATCGGCCATCCCATGTGGCTTGACGCAGTTGTCGAAAAAGTTGTTGATGGCACATGGGATTACGAGAAGGGGCCAGCCTCTATCGCAGCATCCGAGGAGAAGCTTTCCACAGCATTTCGCATGGCATCAACTGAGCCTGCAACAGCGCTCGAAGCGTTCAATGCTGTCAAGGAGATGCATCCCAGCATCGCACACATGTACGAGGATCTCTACTTCAATCTGCTGCTGACCAATGGGCAGTTTAACAAGGCGTACGGACTCGGTGAGGAGTTGGTCCAAGGCGCGATGAGCGCAAAGGATGCAAACAAACTGAACGCAATCGCGTGGGCGATCGTCAATCCCGAGGCGGCTATCGAAAAGCGCGACCTGAACTTAGCATCCAAGGCTGCCGAGAACGCCGACAAGATTTCGGGCGGCGAGAGCCCCGCCATCATGGACACCCTCGCGCGTGTCTACTTCCTCAAGGGTGAAATCGATCGAGCAATCGAGATCCAGACAAAGGCTGTCGAACTTGTTCCGGAGCGTGCCAAGGAGCAGTACACCAAGGCACTCAATGAGTACAAGGCTGCAAAGAAGTAAGAGCTCACTCACAACACCGTGAGACGACAGGAGCCCCGACACACGTCGGGGCTCCTTTTCTTGTTAACCGCACTCATATGGGCATCCTGATTGAGCGGTATTCCGTACAATCAGGTGCATGCTTCCCCAGCACTGGCTGTTCCATCCTGTCACGATCTGCTGGCTGATCGCTGGAGTATTGCTCTCGTGGAGCATATCGCTGTTCGTGCGTGCAGGCATTGAAAAACGCGATGAGAAACTCGCGAAGGAACGCCGACTGGCCAAAGGCAACACCGAACCACTCCCCTCCAAGCAAAGGCCAAAGCGAACACTCTCAAGCATTGTCAACGCAAGAACTTCATCACCAACTGCCACATTCTCTGCTGCTGTTATCGCATTCATTCTCTCCCTGGGGACGATTGGGCTTGCTGTCACCCTTGAGCAGTCGCTGGATCAGTTCGGCGTTGGCACAAGCAGCACGCATGGCGGCCTCTTCGTGCTTGCGTGCGGGCTCGCACTTGGTGCGATCGCAAATATTGTCTGGGGTGTTGTCGGTGATCGGTCCCGAGGCAGGCAGCGATGCCCCGCGTGCTGGTACGACATGGCTGCAACGCCGCGAAGTGCTGAGGCTTCACCGAAGAGTGCTTCTTCAACTGACAATCCAACACCAATCTGCGTCTGTCCCGAGTGCGGTCGAGAAGTCTTTGCAGAAGAAGATCTTCTCCGCGCAAGGAAACAGCGATGGAAGATCGCTCTGGGCATCTTTCTCCTGCTTCTGGGCTTCAGCTCATATCTGGTCGAGCGCTACCAGCGTGGTGGTGTCGTTGCTATGGTGCCGACATGGGCGCTTGTACTGGGTACAACACAACTTCCCGATGATTGGTTCGATGAAGACTGGACGATCAACCACGACATCGACGCATCACTCACAGGGCGCATTGGCGCGCGGCGGTTCCTGTTGCTCGACGACTGGTTGATACGAAGAAAAATCCACTCGCTGCTGTTCTCAGACGACGAAGAAACGATCAAGCGTGGAAGCCGCTTGTATTCTACATATGTCAATCGTGGCGATAGTAACACGCCAGATTCACTCTACTTTGAGAAATCTATTGCACGGCATGCCGTTACTGTACTTCTTGATCTTCAGAGGTCCGATGCTGCACGCGCAACAGCCGCAACAATGATCGCACAGCAACCGCTTGACGAGATGGCCCATGCGATTGCAAAGCACAAAGACAGGGTCACGAGCGACGATCTCGTCGCAATGCTTGAGCGCCTGCTCGATTCGGACCAGTCGATGTACTCATCAGGCTTGTGGATCTTATCTGATGGGATTGCCGAATCGCTCGTGTTTCTCGTGCTCGCAGACCCAAACGAATCGCCCGATCGGGTCGATCATCTCATCGAACCACTGGTTGCAAACATCATGACGCCCCTGCCTGCAAATGGCAACCGCGCATTATGGACACGCATCTATGAGCTTTCACGCTACGCATCTGCGCTCATTGCAATCGGCTCACAAAGCCCCGCTGCTCGCGAGGCGATCATGCACATCCTTGAGGACGACACACTGGACAATCAGATCCAGTCGAGTGTGCTCTTCCCGCTGTGGAACTTCGAGCTGCATGGCGTTCTTCCGCCCTCGCTCTCTGAGCTTTTTGACAGAGCAAAGGAAAGCTCGTCACCACGTCTGCGACTCCGTATTGCCCAACTTGAGTTGTTTTCGCTTCTGTCCACCGCGACTGAGGATGAGCCGTCAGATGACATGCTGCAACACGCCCGAGTCATACTCGACTGTTTGCGTCAGGACCCGAATCTGGCTTTGCTGGCACCGGGATCGTTCGGCATGTTCCTGAATCCCGAGCTTCTTAGAGAGAACGAGGACGTGTTTCGAGTCATGCTCACAAGTGCAGACATCCACGTACGCACTGTCGCGATCAGCATCGTTTCAGAATCAATCTCGCGGATGGGTCGGTTCCAAAGCAAAGAACGGATCAACGAGCTCACCGCAATCTATGCCGGCTGGTCAGCAGTCATCAAAGAAGCGGGCATGCCCGGACCAAATGATCAGCAGGCTGATGCCGACTGGTTGAAGGAGCTCTGCGACGATGTTGTTCGATCGCTCGAAACCGATTCATCCGATGCATCGTGAGCAGCATTACACGCCCAGCTTCTCTGCGAGGAATGCACTGACGTTCTCCATCGGCATGCGTTCCTGCGCACCGGTATCGCGATCGCGCACCGTCACCGTACCGTCGGTCAGCGTCTCGCCGTCGATCGTGAAACAGAACGGGCACCCAGCCTCGTCCATGCGTGCGTAGCGCTTCCCGATCGACTGTTTCTCGTCGTACTCAATGAACCCGAGACGACCGAACTTGGCGCGCAGCTCCGCGTGCAGCTTCTCCGCTGCTTCAGGCATGCCGTCCTTCTTTACCAGCGGGAACACGGCAGCCTTGATCGGCGCGATGCGAGGATGGAACTTCATCAACTCCGGGCTGGGGCGCGTCTCATCAACGGTGTATGCCTCGCAGATCAATGCGAGCACACCTCGATCAAGACCCGCTGCTGGCTCAATGCAATGCGGCAAATACCGCTCACCCTTGGGCTGCCCGTTGGGCGCGAGCTCTCCCCGCTCTGTATCAAAGTACTCAAGCTTCGCACCCGAGTGCTTCTGATGCTGCGTCAGGTCGAAGTTGCCTCGATGGGCGATGCCTTCGAGCTCACCAAACTCGGGCGCAGTAAAAGGGAACTTGTATTCCACGTCGCTTGTACCAACTGAGTAATGGCTCAACTCGTCCTTGTCGTGCTCGCGCAAAGTCAGATTCACACCGGCAAGCCCGATGGACTGCCACCACTCCATGCGAAAATCACGCCAGAACGTGTACCAATCCTGCGAATCATCTGGATGACAGAAGAACTCAAGCTCGGCCTGCTCGAACTCGCGCGACCGGAACGTGAAGTTGCGAGGCGTGATCTCATTCCGGAACGACTTTCCCGTGTTACCGATACCAAATGGAAGCTTCACGCGCGATGTATCTACAACATTCTTGAAGTGAATGAATATCCCCTGCGCAGTCTCGGGGCGCAGATATACCTTGCTATCCTCGGTCTGCGTCAATCCTGAATATGACTCAAACATCAGTTTGAATGCAGCGGGTTCACCGAGTGGGCCGCCACAGCGCGGACATGGATCCTGCAATCCTGTCGCATCAAGCTGCTCGGTTGCAATATACTGCGTGATTTCGGTCACATCCAGCGGCGCGTCGGGCTGCCCGTTGATACGTGTCGCAAGAAAACTCATCGTGACTTCGGTGTTCTTCACGACCGCAAGATTCGGAGCAAGTTTCTTGCCCTTCTTTTTCGCCCACTGCATCAGACGTTGTGCATCGACCTTTGGGTACTTTGTCCCTTCCGGTGAAGGCTCAAACTCCTGGATCATCGAGTTGAACCAGTCCGACGATGTCACGATGATGTCCCACAACTGATCTGCGCGCACAAAGTGCCCACAACTCGCGCACTTCCGCATCGGATCAGCAAACCCTGCAAGGTGCCCCGATGCTTCCCATACCTTTGGATTCTGGATGATGCACGTTTCCACGGGCACAGTCTCAACACGCCTTCCATTAGGACCGGTGCGCCCCCAGCACGGGTTCATGATCATGTCCTGCCACCACGCGTCGCGGAGGTTCTTCTTGAGCTGCGAGCCGAGCGGGCCGTAATCCCAGAATCCGTTGATACCGCCATAGATCTCGCTGGCGGGATAGATGAACCCACGGCGCTTGCACAGCGCCATGATCTTGTCCATCGACTTTGTCGCGTTGTCCTGCGACGACGCAGCGGTATTGGGTGCTGATGTACTCATGCGTGATCCTATCTGAGAGAGACGTTTTTTCCGTCGGGTAGCGACAGTAGCGAGTCTGGTCATTCTTCTGCAAGACGATTCTTCATATTTATAGGACTATTTGCTGCTTCTCCGGTGCTGAATCTCTTTCTCAACGACAGAAAATCGTTCCAGACGGTCACCAAGAGCAGATTTCCGCATCCTATTTATGGATATATCGAAAAGTAACGATATATTGATAAATATGAGCGACTTTACATGGATCACATCTCTCGACGACCTGACGGAAGCAGCCGAGTGCTTCCGCACGCTCGCCCATCCGGTCCGTCTTCGCATGATCGAGGTGCTGCTCGACCACCGGCTGACCGTCGGCGAGATTGCGGAACTGTGCGAGATCCAACCCCACGCCGCATCGGAGCACTTGGGCATGATGCGGGATCGCGGACTGCTCGATGCGGAGCGCGAGGGACGCAAGATGTTTTACACAATCGCAGAACCGGGGCTGCGGTCCATCATGGACTGCGTGCACCGGAGATATCGAGGCGAGCCATCGTGTGATAGGCCGCCAGTCAATCAAAAGGAGAATGCACGATGAAGAATCCACTGACCATTCCACGATGGTCGCCGTACGCGGTTGGCGCGTCGATCGGTGTGCTCTCGTGGATCACGTTCGTGTTCATGGGCAAGGCGCTCGGCGCATCAACAACAGCCGTGCGCGCTGCTGGCGCAGTCGAGCGCGTTGTCGCAAAGGACCACGCCGAGAACAGCGCGTACATCGCGAAGTATCTCGGGTCCGGCGAAACACTCAAACCCGTGTTCGACTGGCAGTTCATGCTGGTCATCGCGCTGGCGATTGGCGCGTTCATCGCAGCCAGGCTTGCGCACGCGAGTCTCAAAGAACACGTTCCCGCGATCTGGACCAGCAGGTTCGGATCATCACGCGGGCTCCGCTACGGCGCAGCGTTTCTCGGCGGCATCATTCTCATCATCGGCGCACGCATGGCTGGCGGCTGCACATCAGGACACGGGATCTCCGGCGGGTTGCAGCTCTCAACATCGGCGTATGTGTTTATGGCCGCAATGTTTCTTGGAGGCGTGCCGACAGCGCTACTGCTCTACGGCAGAAAGGGCGCAGCGTGCGCAGTTCCAGCAAGCACCGACTCCACATCAACAACGGAGGTGACCAATGCCTAACGTGACACTCGCAAGTGCCTGGTTTGACAGTCCTTCAAATCTGCTGCTCGGTGTGCTGACAGGGCTCGTGTTCGGATTCCTGCTCCAGAAGGGCGGCGTGACACGGTTCGATGTCATCGTCAACCAGTTCAGGTTCAAGGACAACACTGTGCTGAAGACAATGCTGACCGCAATTATTGTGGGCGGCGTGGGCCTGTACGCGATGAAAGCGTTTGGCATGGATATCAAGTCGCATGTGAAAACCGCAGCACTCGTTGCGGTCGGAGGTGGCGGATTGATCTTTGGCATCGGAATGGCATTGCTCGGGTACTGCCCCGGTACAGCCGTCGCTGCGATCGGCGAGGGATCACGCCACGCGATCTTCGGTGTCGTCGGCATGGTTGTTGGCGCAGCGGTGTATGCGGAGATCTATCCCTGGCTCAACAAGAATGTGCTGAAGGTGCAGGATCTCGGGAAGGTGACGATTCCTGAGCAGTTGCACCTGAGTCCGTGGATCATGCTGATCGCACTCATTGCTGGTGCAGGCGCATTGTTTTTCGCGATGGAACGCATGGACAAGCACGCACCGGACGCGTGAGCGAATCCAGTCAGATACAAAACAACCGGAGGTCATCAGCCTCCGGTTGTTCGTTTGTTTGAGATATCTGCTTACGCGAACTTCCGCACACACACACAGTCGTTCTGCCCGCCAAACCCGAACCCGTTTGACAGGCACACATCGACACCGCCAGCAGCGTTCAGGTCACGAGCCTTGTTCCGCACATAATCGAGATCGCACTCGGGATCAGGATCGTTCAGGTTTACGGTTGGTGGCACCCAGCCGGTGCGGATCGCCTGCACGCACGTCATCATCTCGACAACGCCCGCTGCCTGGATGAGATGGCCCATCATGGATTTCACTGACGAGAACGGCACCTTCGGCGCAAGCTCTCCGAAAACACCCTTGACGGCTTTCGTCTCGATCGCGTCGTTCTCCTGCGTGCCGGTGCCGTGCGCGGAGATGTAATGCACACGCGGTCTGCCACTCGCGTCTGTGGTACGTGGGTCGACTCCCGCTTGCCCGAGCGCATCGTTCATTGCAGCCTGCGCACCAAGACCATCGGGCTGGATGTCGGTAATGCGGAACGCGTCAGCCGATGATCCATACCCTGCGAGTTCAGCGATAGGTGTTGCGCCGCGCGCGAGTGCGTGGTCGAGTGATTCGAGCACCACAATGCCCGCACCCTCTCCCATGACAAATCCCTCGCGCGATCGATCGAATGGACGCGACGCGTGCTGTGGATCATCACGGCGCGTCGACATCGCGGTCAGACGAATGAACCCTGTCATCCCGAGCGGATGAATCATGGAATGCGCACCACCCGCGAGCATGACATCGGCATCGCCACGACGGATCATCTCGCTCGCTTCACCAACAGACTGCGTGCTTGCTGCGCACGCGGTCATGCAGTTGAGCGCTGGCCCGCGCGCCCCGAACGCACGGGCAAGATGATGGATCGCCATGTGTGGATCCTGCTCAAGCTCGTTCTCCTTATTGAGCGCTTCCATCGCGTGCGCGAACCACTTCTCACCGACCATCGTGCGCTGCTCAGCATCCCAACCAACGAGATTTGTTGTAAAGAAAGGGTCGGAATCGATCGGCCCTTCACCCGCACCCAGGTAGATACCAACACGACGCGGATCGCGCATCGCGCTGATGTTCAACCCGGCTTGCCTGCACGCAACCGCGCCAGCCGCAAGCGCAAACTTCGTATTAATGCGCACATGCGAGAATCGCTTCGCGTCATCGACAAAGTCTGCAAGATCAAACTCGGGCACCTGGGCGGCAAAGTTTGTTGCAAATGTCTCGTGGTCGTAGCGGGTAACGGGGCCAATCGCGATATCGCCCTTCAAAAGACGCGACCAGACCGTGTCCACGTCAAACCCGAGCGGTGTGACCCACCCCATGCCCGTGATCACAACGCGGTCAGCACCCATGGTCTGCAGTTCCATCTGGTCGGGTTTCAACACCGAGCGAATCACTCGTCGTCGTCGGTTACCTCGACATCGTCGTCATGGTCCGCGTCGTCGCCGCCTTCGCCGTCCTGATCCTCGCGCATCGCACGGATTTTCTCCATGTTCAGCACACGGACAAGCCCGTCCTTCAGGCGACGCTCGCCGAAGTTGATAAGCAACCCAAGATCAAGATCAAGCTCACGCAGTTGCGCCATGACTTCGCGGCGATCACCGATGTGGACATCGCCGGGACGCGCAAGCACGCCAAGCACAAACTTATCCTCAATCAGCAGGTCAACTGTGATCTTTCCGATCTCCTTATCGTCGTAGAACACAGCGATGTCATGGTTCTGCTTGTACTTGATCTCCGCCTTCTGCAGTTCGATCAGCAGCGCCTGGCGGTAGATATTTTCCGGGAATCCGGGTCCAAGTTCCATGTGGACTTCAATCGCGCAACCAATGACGCGACGACTGATGTCTGTCAACCCCGAATCGAGTTCGGAGAGGGGGATGCCACGCCGCTTCTGATAATGGCCACCACCGCCGCCGCCGCGATAGTGCCCTCCGCGATCACCGCCGCGGTCGCGGTCGTAGCCTCGATCGTTCCCGCGATTGTCGTATGGTCGATTGCCATGGCGGTGGTAGGACATGTGCTGTACTCCTTGTGTGTGGTTGGTGTGGAAGCGGAATGCCCGTTGTTGTGTTCAAAGCGCCTCTCTGGGCGATAGGTGCGCCAAGATCGCCGATGATGCCTGTGCGGCGAGTTCTTCAGGGTAGCCCGTCTGCGCGTGACAGGACAACCGCTGCGGCAAGCCCGCCCATGCTATATGAACAGACAAGCGCATGACGCGGTTTTTGATCCGTAACAGGGATTTCACCCCGGCTCAAACAGGCCGCAGCGACTGCGGTCTGCACAGCGCCCTGCGATGCCCACGACAACCCGATGATGGGAACCAGATCAATACGAGCGATGCTGTCGAGCCGATCACCGAAGACCTCCGCCAGCGCGTTCCACTCTGCCTGATCACGCGAGGGCACGCCAACACCCTGCGGGACAATCAGATCAATGTCGTCCGGCGAAAGGTTCGCATCCTGCAGTGCTAATTCAACTGCGCCAACGACACCCTGGTGTGTTCCAATGGGCCAATAGGATGCTCCGGGATCAGAGTCGGTTGCATCTGCAACATCCATCGCTGCACCGAACCCAGAAAGCACCGCGTGGACACTCGCACCGCGAGCACGTGCAGACTCAAGAGCCTCAAGAACTAGCAAGCCGCTCGACTCACCAGCGATGCCGCCGCGTGACACATTGGCAAACGGCTGGACAATATCACCCACACGCGAGGCGTCATCCTCTGTCACCTCGGCAAGCTGGCCCGCGTACCACATGCGCATCATGCCCATGGGGTTCAGCTTTGACTCGCCGCCTCCCGCGATGCTCGCGTCTGCCTTCCCGCGCTCAATCACGCGCGCACTCTCACCGAGCGACGAAAGTGAACTCGCCTCACCGCATGTGATCGTATTCGACGGCCCCTCTGCACCATGCACAATCGTGACATGACACGCGAGCATATTGGGCAGGTACTTGAGCAGCCAGAGCGGCGGCAGATTGCCCATACCACTCGTCCCCCACTTCTTCAGATCGAGCTTTGTTGGATCGGCATCGCTCCGCGCAGATGCAAACGCGTAGCTCAGTTCGTTCGTCTCAGCTGCAATAAGACCAGCACCGACGTGGCACCCGAGGCGTGACGCGGGATACGTCAGCTTCGCGTTCTCATCCTCGCTGCCACGTGTCACGAGCTTTGCATCATCAACTGCGAGCTTTGCGCTCACAACCGCGAGTTCGATATCGCGAGCCATCACCTTGGTCGCTTTGCGGTAGCTCTTGGGCACCCAGTCACGGACAGAGAACTCGGGCACCTGTGCAGCGAGCCTCGACGGGAACCCCTCAGCATCGAAACTCGTGATCGGGCCGATGCACGATCTGCCCGCTCCGAGAGCATCCCACAGCGCATCGATACCGATTCCAGCAGCGGACACCACGCCAAGGCCTGTGATTGCAACGGGTCGTTTCATCAGAGGACAGTAGGAGCCAAATCGGCAGCTGCAACAAACCAGCAGCCAAACAGGAAGCCTGCTCGGATAAGCCATCTCTTTTCTACAATTTTAATACACTACGTGCATCTGCTTCGATCGATATTCGTTACAATAGCGCAGAGTCGAACAGGTTGAGTCGCAACGGATCCAGCAGGTAACACATGAATCATTTAGTCAAAATGTTCCTCACAGTATCTGGAGTAATAGGTCTCGCAACAGCTTCATCGGCCCAGCAAACGTACACATTCACCGGGGCTGTCGACGATCAGTGGGATAACGCATCGAACTGGGATCCGCCAATGATCCCCTTCGGCGATCCGAACGCAACTGTTATTCTCCCCTCCGGCAAATCTGTATATCACGGATACTTCGAACCGAACACGATCCATTCATTGCAAATGGGAGAGGGATCATCGATTGCAAAGTATGGGAACTCGCTTGAAGTCACCGGACCCAGTCTGTTGACAGGATCAATTAGCAATCAAGGATCATTTCTTTCGCTCACCCATCCCCAGAACCAACTACGTGGAAACTTGACAACCAACGCCTACTTTGGCCTGCTGAGCATTGCTTCAGAGAGTACAGGCACCATGGGAAACCTGAATATCACGGGGAGCGAAGGTTACACAATGATTGATGTACCGAGTACAACCACAGCAAATCTGAACTGCAATGTCTATGAAGGGGAATCCACAGTCACAACAAGCGATGTTCTGGGCAACCTCATCGTATCCGGAACCAGCTTCAGCGGTTCTCACACTTGCGCCATAGCGACTGGCGACGTGAGCGGCAACGTGATCGCGAGCGCAACGGACAGCATCCACGTTTCCATTCATTGCAAAGATATTGGAGGCGATCTCGGCATTATCTCGAGTGGGTATGGTTGCCAACCCTGCGGAAGCTCCGGCGCATCGGTCCTTGCCCACCACGTGCAAGGCAAAGCGTCCGCAAGCTCTGCGGAATCCGGTGTCTCTTACATGAACGTGAAGAGCTGTGCTGAGCTTGTAAACAGCGACAGCTTCTGCACTATCAGTGAAGCGTCGCACCTGAACAAGTACACTGTGGCATGCAGTTCATACTACTCAGCAAGCAACACCATGTCAGGGCCTGGAATCGTTACAGTTGGTGAATGCTCTGTATACGCGGGCGACTACACATGGGGAAGCACGACATCCAGTGCCACAGCCGAATATATACATGTGCTCGACAAGCTTGCTGTTGGCGCAAGCACGTATCCAGGGTCTCCCTATTCTGCAAGCGCCATCTTGAGCACAAAGGAAATCCAGCTCGGCCCTCAAGCAGAAATTATTATTACTGAATCTGTCGGGATTTCAGCCGGTTCGTTTTCAACCGAGCAGACAAATGAGTTTTTATGGAGTTTTCACGGAAGACTCAGCGCGGGGTCCGCATTCTCAACGGGATCTCTCGAAGTTGCAGGAACCGATTATGGTGTCGATGGGTACTACGTGCAGAACTTCAATATCCCCAAGCTCCTCGTCAAAGGCACTCTGAGGCTTGTTGACAACATTGACAACGGCAATCGCACATTCGGCACGCCGGAAACTGTTTACTTTCCTGGCATCAGTGGTCAGGATGGACTTCAGATCAGCGATGGAGCGACGCTCGAGCTTGGCACGTTCAACGCGTATGCGTTCCTCAATGGCACATGGACAAATCTTCGCGATCTTGTTCCTGCTGGCAACAACTGCGTTCAGTTTGGTTCAGGGAACATCTGTATTGATCAGGTTTGCTACCCTGATTGTGATGGGAACGGCGTATTAAGCATCTTGGACTTCAGTTGTTTTACCAACGCGTATTCATCAGGCGATCCCTACGCCGACTGCGATGGCAACAGCCTGTTCAATGTCTTCGATTACATCTGCTTCGGCAACGCCTTCGCTGCAGGATGTCCATAGTGTTCATTGCGATCAGGGAACGGGAGTCACCCATGCGTTATCAACTGTGCATACTCGCTTCTGCTGTTCTTTCCGCATCGGCCTTCGGGCAAGGTCTGAACATCGACTTTGGCACCCATTGGGGAACCCCATCACAGTCTTATGTGCCCACCACGAATCTGACTGGCCTTTGGAACAGCCTGGACGCTTTCTCAGCAAACGACCCTCCTGTCGAGTTGATGGGACTCGACGGAACACCCTCGGGAGTGCTGCTCTCACTCCCCTTGAGTGTGACACCGCCCACCGCTGTATATTCGATAGCACCAATCGTCACTGGTGATCCCCTTGCATTGTTCGACGATGGGTTTGGCGCAGCCACTGAACCGCAACGGATACGACTCGAAGGGCTTCAACCCCAGTGGTATGAGATACACGTTTACAGCACGGCGAGCTTTCTCTCCCCAACAACGTTCATCGATCGCTCGAGCAATCTGGAAGTTACCATGACCCTCACTGGCGGGTGGAGTTCCACTACTCCAAGCGGACTCCAATACGGGGTGAACTATTTTCGACATTACATCAAAGTCACTGAAGATTGGCTCGAGATTGACTGGATTGCAACCTCTCCGACACAACAGGGTGCTATTACAGGTATACACCTGTTCCCGATTGACTGCTATGCTGACATGGACGCAAATGGCACCCTGAATATCTTTGATTACGTCAACTTTGCCAACTTTTATGCAGGGTCAATGATCATCGTTGACTGCGACCAGAATGCTGTTCTGAACATCTTTGACTTTGTCTGTTACGGCAATGAGTATGCTTCCGGGTGTCCATAAGACGAGGGGCTACTCATGTACTAAAGACACAGTGCAAAGCAGGTGCTTTGCTGTCCACAGCCGTATGTGTAATGCGTACGATCAATCTGCCGATACCCTTCTCTGCGTGACCGATCAGCCAAACCCCATTCCAGACACTGTCCAGCCCTCACTTGCGAGGTCGGTCTGGCTGCGCGCCAAAGCTGCCTTCACATGGACAACATCACACACACGGCGATGTAGCACGTGGACACTCCGCGCAACGGATCGGCTCGGCTGGTCGCTGCTCGACCCGGGCTGGCCGTTCGTCATTGCTGCCATCGGACTGCTCGGCGCGACCGTGCTCATCCCAGCGTTTGATCGACTCGACGAGGCGATGTGGGAGCGCGACCGCGCCAGCGCCTACGAGCAGAACCGGCTGGATCGCATCGAACTTCACACCGCCTACCTTGATGCGATCGAGCGGGGCGAACCGGGACTGGTCCGTTCACTCGCAGCAGAGCAGCTCAACCGCATCCCCGCAGGTGAGTCGCCGCTGCTCCCAACGAGCAACACGCTGTTCCTGCCTGCGTCGGTGTTCCGCGACCTTGAGCCGGGCCTCATCACTATCGAGCCGAGACAGATCAAGAACTCATTACTTGAACGCTGGACAACGAACGACCACATCCGCCCGTGGCTGATCCTTGCTGGCGGTGTCATGCTTCTGATCGGACTCCTGCCGATGCAGAGACGGGAAGAGAGTCGGGCTCTGTAACCTGCTCTCCTAGCATTGCGGATGAAACCGTTGCACTACCTTGCCATTGCTGTCCTCTGTCTCTCACATGCGGCATTTTCACAGGGAGACCCTCCCAAGCAGAGCGAGCCAAAGCTCATCATGCTCGATCCAATTCGGCTTGTAGAGATTCCCGAGGGTGTGGGCATGATCCGCGGTGTCGCACTCGCAGATGACTCAAAGTCCGCCTTTGTTGCTCGCCACGATGGATCAGGCAAAACGATTGTGTCTCGAATCTGGTTTGAGGACAGTCGTGTCGAAGATGTACTGAGTTTTACAACGGAGGGCTTCGTTCAAGGATTTCCCGAAATTCGATCCGCCCCGAACACCATCATGTTCGTTCAAGACGATGCAGCAAGTATACATTTCTTTGACCCACACTCAGGCGAGCAAGTATCAACAATCGGAGATCCAACAACTCCCGGTGTTTTCAGGTACTTTGCATTCCAGCCAGCATCGAAATCCGTATATGTTGCACTTGGCTCCACACTTCAACGCTGGAACATCGAGACAAACTCCATTCAGGAAAAATTTGAGATCCCCCTGCGCAATGCAAACGAGTTCACTGCTGCCATAATGGCTGACAAGGACAATATCGGTATCGTTATCTATGACCCTGATGCGGGCACCGAAAGACTGACAGTACTTCAAGCGAATGACGGAACTGTCGACGAACAACAGGAACTGGTAGGTCCAGTCGTTCATACCGACTGGGGAAGTAACCGCATGATCTCGGTTCGAATCGAGGACAACCACTGGAGCGAGATTGAGATGTGGCCCCTCGACAGCATGGAACGACAAGGCCCACACGAAGTCAGAGGCGATATTGCCTCAGTTGGGATTCGTGTATCTGAAAAACATGACCTCGTCTTTGTACACAACTGGATGGTGGAGTTTGTCGCAGTGTACGACATGCGTGAAAAACACTGGGGCAGTATTCTGGGGCCGGAAAATCATCTGGTCCGCGAGTTTGACATCTCCTCCGATGGCGACCGAGCCATTACAGTACAGGGCCAGGGACTTAACGGAGATGTGCTGCAAACCCACTTTGCCATCTTCGATATCTCTGATCTTCGCATGCAACTAGACAACAAGGAGCACACCACACCAGTTGCTCAGCCCGAAACTTCAAAGTAACCTCGTTCACACATCAAGTTCCCAGCAGAACGCTTGAAGATAGACGGTTTGACATCCGGATATCTCTCAGGTTCCGGCCGGCTTTGCCGAGACCGTCAGCGCGACCGCGCCATACTGCGCAGCGGTAATCTCGTGCCTGCCCACGCGAATGCGGGCTGAATCGCCGTCAACGCCGCGGGACTTCATCTCCCTGCGCAATGCTGCTGGGAGCGCAAACTCCATGTCCTCGTCGTAGACATCCGCCTGCTCGATTGTGCCACCATATGTGTCGAGCAGTTTCCTGCAGATGCCCGCAACAAGATCCTCCGGCGCTGACGCACCAGCTGTGAGCAGCACCGTCTCATCTCCTGATGCAAACCACGACAGATCGAGATGATCAGCATCATCAAGCAGATGCGCAGGTGTCCCGACGTTGCGCGCAATCTCAGTCAGACGAACGGAGTTGGATGAGTTCTTTGATCCCACCACCAATACAAGATCGCACTGCGGCGCGAGCTGGCGCACGGCGTGCTGACGATTTGTCGTCGCGTAGCAGATGTCCGATCCAGGTGGTCCCTTGATATTCGGAAATGCCTGTTTCAGCGCGTTGATGATGATGTCCGCATCGTCTGTCGAGAGTGTGGTCTGCGTGAGATACACGAGTTTGTCGGGATCGATAACTGTCAGATTCGGAATGTCGTCCGGCGACTCAACCACCTGCGTCGCGTGCGGCGCTTCGCCGAATGTGCCGATGACTTCCTGATGGTTGCGATGCCCTACCAGCAAAATCTGGTACCCTTGCCGCGCATACCGGATTGCTTCTGAGTGGACTTTCGTCACAAGTGGGCAGGTTGCGTCGATGACGCGAAGCTGTCGTGCACTCGCTTGTTCTCTGATCGCAGGGCTGACGCCGTGCGCACTGAAGACCGCGATCGCGCCTTGGGGCACATCCGCGATGTCCTCAACGAACACCACGCCTCGATCGCTGAACCGACCGACGACGTGCCTGTTGTGGACGATCTCGTGGTAGACGTAAACAGTCTCACCCTCGAACAGGTCGAGGACTTGGTCAACAACGTCGACCGCCATCTGCACGCCAGCACAGAATCCGCGAGGATTTGGTAAAAGAATCCGCATGTTCGGTGAATCCTAGCTGCACTTGGCAGTCTGTCGCGCCTTCAATGGACCAGTCCAAAGGGGAACTACGCTCAGGACCTTCCCCTCGTTCGACTGGAGGCAAGCCATGGCGCAGAGACACACGATTTGTGGTATTGCAGCAATCATTCTTTGTGGTGGCGGTGTTCTCGCTCAGGATGCGACCTCGGCAGCCCCAACACAAACGAAGGACGCGAGAGTTTACGGGCTTGCCAATCCGAAGCCAAAGGCAGAGGGAACGATCCGACTTGCCACATACAACCTGTTCAACCTCTTTGACGACCGTGACGATCCATCAATGACCGAACGCAATGAGGACATTGACGACACGACGCCAGCAAATCAGAAGCAGGCACTCGCGGACACAATCCACAGACTCGACGCGGACATCCTTGCGGTAGAAGAGATTGAGAACCGTAGCGCTCTTATTGAGTTCCGTGAGGAGTATCTGAAGGACATGGGATATGACTATGTGATGTCGATCGACACTGGGGACGATCGCGGAATCGAGAACGCGGTGCTGTCACGGTTCCCGATCACACATGCCGAGGTCTGGCCGAATCTCCCACTCGGTGGTATTCATCCTGAGAAATATGGGAACGACGTGAACTGGTACGCAGGTCAACCGATCACGTTCAAACGTTCACCGATGCGTGCAGATGTCTCCATTGATCGCGACAAGGATGGAGAGTCCGACTACACACTTACGCTGTTTGTGATGCACCACAAATCCGGCACGTACAACAACTACTGGCGTGAAGCCGAATCAAAGAAGGTTGTCCAGCTTATCGATACAGTTCAGAAGCGGAACAAGAACGCGAATATTGCTGTACTGGGTGACTTCAACGCACGGGCTGTTGACATGTCCGTTGCAACTTACATCGCTGCTGGGCTGATGGATCCGTTTGCCGGGCGCGTCCCGCACGATCCTGAGATCCAGACGCACGAATCCAACCGGCGCATCGACTTCATCCTGATCAATCCCGCGCTTGCGAACGAGTACGTGCCAAACTCGATCTTTGTACTGGGCACGCCTGCCCGTCCCAAAGGGTCCGACTGGCGAACCACCCCTGCCCCTCAGGGCTGGGCCTCAGACCACTATCCTGTCGCAATCGATCTTGTTCCGAATGATCAATGAGTCAGTACTGCTTCTGGACTTATCCACAAAGTTATAAAGCAAGCGCAAAGATCAACCGCAAATCTCCCCGGTTTCTAAAGAGACAGTTGTTTCTCGGAAGACTTTGTAACATCCGCGCATATTCTTTTCCATGTTCTCGTGAGTTTTCACTGCAACCCGTTCAAAGTCCGAACAATGTTCGCGGAGCTGAATACAATCGGTTGCATTTTCGGGGGTATTGAGCATGTCACGCCAGCACACCCGCACACTCCGACCAGCGTTCACGTTGATCGAGTTGCTCGTTGTGATAGCCATTATTGCATTGCTGATTTCGATCCTGCTGCCAGCACTGGGCAACGCCCGTGAAGCTGCTCGCGCAATGAAATCTTCCAGCAATATGCGTCAGATTGTGACCGGTATTCTGATGTACACCGACACAAACAAAGGCTACCTGCCTGGCAGCCCTACAACATCGGGAGCCGATGCACTCAAGGGCACATTCAATGGCACCTCAATCCAGACGTATGACTGGTTTGGGCCGATTGCAGAGTACATTGGTCTTCGAGAACCGACCAAGCAAACAACGGAGCAGGATCGGGCTGCACGATTCAAGTGGTATCAGGAAGCAGACGCGTTCCATGATCCGACAAATGAGGTCACTGCAACCGTCTATAACGGGAACTCCACGCTCTGGGCTGCTGGCAGAATGATCTCCTACGGCATGTCCACACAGTTCACCTCAACGGAGGATCCTACAAATCAGGGTGGCACAGGCGTTCATACTGAAAGAAGGCGCGGATACACACCACAGCTTCATAAGGTTGGTGTTGGCTCCAACAAAGTGGCGCTGTTCGAGAGCCATCGGTACGCCGACAGGGGCACCGCTCCCGATTTCGACGAAGACATCAACGCTGCTTACGGAGGCGCATTTGGTGGTGTCGGGTTCTGGTATCGTCAGAGCAAGGAGATGGACAGGTTTGCAGCACCAGGCGAAGATGGTCGTGCCATCTTTGTGTCAGGCTCAACTTCTGTGAAGTTTGATGCCAGACGCTGGGCATTCAGACACAACTCAAAGGCAGGCCCCCTCGACAAGAAAGGCGCTGGCGATGCATACGGGTATCTCGCGTTCTTCGACGGCCATGTCAAAATGCACACCGATCGAGACGCACTCGACCCAGACTACTGGTTCCCGCGTGGCACATTGCTTACCCGCAAGACAAACTTCTGGAACGATGCGATCAAGCAGTTTGAGCACAAACTTGGAAATATCTCCACTGCAAAGCCCTATGTTGTCCCCTGAATCCCATTGATGGATTGCGCATTATTATGAGGAGTCAGTGCTGTGTCACCATGGGATGATCTCATTGAGGAAATTGACGATCAGAAACAGCCTGAGAAAACGGGCAGGAAGTCAAACTCTGGTGTTCTGAAGATTGTGCTTTTTTTTGTGCTGGTGGGTGTAATTGTTGTTATCGCACTACCGTGGATTCGTAACCAGAACCCATCAAGCGCTGCAGTCACAAGCACGCGCCTTGTCATGGATGCGGAAACCGGAGAGATCTTTGACAACTTCCGTGTACCGAAGGATCAGCCGTTTCCCTGGAAAAACCCAAAGACAGGTCGCAACACACTCTACATGCCTGAGAAGTGCTACTGGACTCCGGATGGCAAAGCAAAGAATACGCCAGACTATGTGCTGCTGAACAAGTTTACCGGAAAAGCAGGCCCCACTCTTTGTCCTGTGTGCGGCAAAGAAGTGCGCGAGCATAACCCCACTCCTCCTGATGAGCTCCTTGTCGAAGCATTCAACGAAGGGCGATGATAACAAACAGCTATTCCACCGCAGGCTCTCCTGCGTGGCTTATCATGGTTCAGTTCCTGCGGTTTCGGTGTGTTCTTTGCGCTTTCTGTGTATCTCTCTGTTTGATTCCCTTCTATGCTCCGAACGCTGATTTTTCAGCATGCGGCGCTTTCGGTATTGCGTCGATTGTTCAGTTCTGGCCTTACCGGGCCTGAGGAGGAGAGAGATGAGAAAGAATGTGTTTGTCGTTATTGCATGCGCTGGTGCTGCTGCGAGTTCCGCGTTCGGCCAGATTGCGTACACCAGCTTTGAGGAGCCGGCTGTCTTCGGTGGTCAGTATGTTGACACCGGCGATCCCCTTGTCGCACACGCGCTGATCAACAATGTTGGCGAACCACTGGTCAACTACACCAGTATTGGTGGCGAACTCGGCTTCAGTGCTTTCTATACACCATCGGCACAGTCTTCGTCAACAACCGGATTGAGCGAGGGTGACTTTGTTGGTGTCACAGACTTCACCGGCACAGTCGGCGCATACACGCACGGCCTCAACGGATACGAGATCTCCGATGCAGACGGCCTCATGACAGTCTCACTTGACACGGTGAACTACACGGGCACATGGAACGTCAGCATTGATTACTACCTGCAGGACACAGGCTACGAGGCCGACGACCGCGTGCGCATCTGGGCAACGGTCGATGGCGGTGTCGAACTCGACATCCTCGCAGCATCCGGCGACGATATTAAAAACCATGTTGGCGCATGGACAACTGGCACACTCGACCTGTCGAGCTACACCATGGCAACGCTTCACTTTGAACTCGACTCAAACGCAGCGTCGGAAGCGCTCTTCGTTGACAATATCGTCTTCGCAGTTCCGACACCGGGCACACTCGCGCTGACCAGCCTTGGTCTGGTAGCGCTCGGGCGTCGTCGTCGATAAACGCTGATTCTGCTTATTGCACAGGCTAGGCCGATTCCGTCGGCTTGGCCTGTTTTTTCGTGCCCACCTACGCTTCCTTGAAAACACCAACTGGAGACACCATGACCGCATCCGCAACATCCCATGCAACAGGCGTACTCGACTGGCTTGCAGCAAACGAGCAGGCCTCTGTGGCACGCCTCATTGACTGGTTGAAGATCGACTCAATCAGTACAGACCCCGCGTATCGCGAGCCCTGCAAGCGCGCAGCGGAATGGGCTGCCGACCATCTTCGCGCAAGCGGATTTGACGCGAAGCTCATGCCCACCGGCACGACCGACAAACCAGGACACCCGATCGTCCTCGCAACCACGCCAGCAGTGCATGACGCAAACGCGAAGGGCCCGCACATTCTGTTCTATGGTCACTACGACGTGCAGCCGGTCGATCCGATCGAGTTGTGGGAGTCGCCACCATTCGAGCCCGTCATAAAGAAGGCTGATACCGAGTGCCCGGACGATCGCATCATCGCGCGCGGCGCGGTCGATGACAAGGGTCAGGTCGCAACATTCCTCGAAGCGATGCGCGCGTGGAAAGAGGTTTCGGGTGAAACCGCTGGTGGTTTGAAGATCACCGTGCTGCTGGAGGGCGAGGAGGAATCGGGCTCGGTCAATCTCGAACGATTTGTGCGCGAGAATGCGGAGATGCTCAAGCAGACAGACGTGTGCCTGATTTCCGACACAGGCATGCTCGGACGCGGCAAGCCCGCAATCACCTACGGCGTGCGCGGTTTGTCGTACACAGAAGTCGTCCTGCATGGACCGAATCAGGATCTCCACTCCGGGCTCTGGGGCGGGCGCGTCGCAAACCCGATCACCGAGCTTGTGCGCGTGCTTGCACAGCTCCACGATGAGAACCGGCACATCACCATTCCCAACTTCTACAACGGTGTGCGCACGCTCACACAGCAGGAGCGTGACAACTGGGCAAAGCTTGGACACGATCAGGATGCTGCACTGAAAGGCATCGGCATGCCACCACAGGGCGATATCGGCGAAGCTGGTTTCAGCGCGATCGAGCGCGAATGGGCACGTCCCACCGCTGAGATCAACGGCATCATTGGCGGGTACACGGGCAAGGGTGCCAAGACCGTGATCCCATCGCACGCGAGCGCCAAGGTCTCATTCCGACTCGTCGACGATCAGGACCCGGCGAAGATCACACAAGCATTCTTTGCATGGCTCGATCAGCGCACGCCATCCGGGTGCCGATGGGAGAAGATCGATCATTCGGGCGGTTTGCCCGCAACCGTCGCAACGGATTCACCTCTGCTTGCTGCAACAATGCGTGCGCTCAAAGCAGCAAGCAACACCGAGCCTGCGCTCATCAAGTCCGGTGGATCCATCCCGGTCGCGGGCCTGCTCAAGCAGACACTCGGGCTCGAAACGATTTTCATGGGGTTCGGTCTCGATGACGATCGCGTGCACTCACCGAACGAGAAGTTCGAACTCGGATGCTTCAGACTCGGGTGTCGGTCGCACGCGATGCTGGTGAACGAACTCCTCGCAATGCAATGAACACAGTCGACCACAACCAGTTAAAACAACACGCGGATGAACCTCGCTCGTTCGTGTTTCGTGCCCGGCATCGATTGTCGCGCAACCGGGACTATCAGCATGTGTTCGCGTCACGCGCACGCAAGCCGCACGGCGCGATCGTTGTATTCGCTGCACCGAATACGCTCGACCATCACAGATTGGGATTATCTGTAGGCAGGCGCGTTGGGAACGCTGTGAAACGCAACCGCATCAAGCGCCTGCTGCGGGAAGTGTTCCGCCACGAGCATGCGTCGATTCCACTGAATACAAACGGAACCGGGTACGACTTCATCGTGCAGGTGCGCCAGCACGAGTTGCAGCGCATCAACGGATATCGCGAGTCGTTCACCAGAGCAGCAAACGCATTGCACGCACTCTGGAACAAGCGTCTCCGCACAGAGGATGACTCGTAATGTGCGCACACGGCAGTTCATCGCACGACGCGAACATCCCCGCTGAAGACATGAAAACGAGAGGATTCTCACGACTTCCCGCGTGGTCGTCGCTCTCATCTCAAGGAAAACGCCACGTTGTGTTGAGCTTCCCACTCCTGGTCATTATCTGGATGTACCAGAGCAGTCTGTCATTCGTTGTGGGTGGACAGTGCCGGTTCCGCCCAACGTGCAGCAGGTACTCATTCCGCGCCTTGTGCGACTACGGGCCTGTCAGGGGGAGCATGCTCTCAGCGCGTCGCATCCTCAGTTGCAGACCCGGCGGCAGGAGCGGGTACGACCCCGTGCCGGTGCCGAAGGACGCGTGATCCCAATGGCAGATAACTACCGCAGTGCGTCGCGTGCTCTGACCATCTCGCGTGCGCGGGCTTCATCGACATCGTTTTCCCAGAACCCGTCGCGTTTGATCCACGATCCAACGATAACACCGTCCGCGTGCTCAAACAGTGCACCGAGTGTTTCAGGTGTTGCGCCGGAACCAACGAGCACCGGCACATCGACTGCATTTCGTGCTTCCTGAATATCGCTCACGTTGGTCTGTTTTCCGGTCGCAGCGCCGGTCACAATAATCCCGTCTGCGCCGAAGAACTCCATCCCGTGCGCAGCTTCTGCGAGAGACAGATCGCTCGTGATCGCGTGGCACGCGTGTTTCTTCTTCACATCGGCGAAGATCTGAATGTTTTCTGCCCCGACCGATTTTCTATAGCGAAGCAGATCACCCGCGCTCGCTTCAATCATCAATCCCTCGTCGGCGATGTGCGCATACGCGAAGTTCTCGCAACGGATAAACGACCCGCCAGCAGCGAGGCAGACAGCCATCGCCTCCTTCTCCCCACGCGAGAGCACCTGCACACCCAGCGGCATATCGCCAATCACTTCCCTAATCGCGAACGCCACACGCGTCATGACCGCGGTGACAACCGGCGTGTGGATGTTCAGATACGGACGATCGTGCATGTTCTCGATCGCGATCGCATTGAACCCCGCATCGCGTATCGCTTTCGCGTCCTGAACCGCACGATCGACAATCTGATCGACCGGCATCGTCGCGTGCGGCGAGCCCGGCGTTGCGTGGACGTGCACCATCCCAATTAATACTCTGCTGCTTTGCCGAGAACGAAGCCAGACCTGTGTCACAAACCACCTCGCTTTAGTACATCCTGCTCGCTATCCGTTCATTTACCTACCATGATACATTGTGGTGACAGTTCAAGCGACACACAGCATCAAAAACCGCTACACTCCACACATGACACCACACTGTTTCGCACGCAGAATACGCCAGTCGTTCGTCGTGTCAGTTCTCATGACTTTGGCTGCGCTATCCAGTCTCGCAACGCCTACTCGCGCCGACGGCCCCACCGTCCATTACCACGTTTCACTCAATAAGCCGCAGACGCAGACGTGCCTGATAACCATGCAGATCCGAGGCATCGATACCGACACGATCGACGTCATCATGCCGACGTGGAGGCCAGGCAGGTACGAGATTCTGGACTTTGCAGGCACTGTCCGCTCCTTCAAGGCAGTGGGCGGCGTAGACACGTACGACTACAAGCAGTTGAAGTACAGCAAAATTCGCAAGAGTGCGTGGCGGATTGAGACGAACGGTGCAAAGGAGATCACCGTCTGGTACGAGATCTATGCGAACAGTCTCAACACCCGAACCCGGCACATTGATGCATCACACGCGTTCCTTTCGGGGTCAGCCGTGTTCATGATGGCTCCCGACGCACGCGACAACCCGTGTACAGTGTACTTTGACATGCCTGAGACCTGGAAGATTGCAACCGGACTCGAAGCGGATAGATCCAAATCAAACCAAGTCAAGGCAGCGAACTATGACGTGCTCGTAGATTCACCGATCGAACTCGGCACGTTTGATCTCATCGAGTTCGAGGTGCTTGACACACCACATCAGCTTGCGATCTGGTCGGATGAGCCCGGCGAGCCGGAATACGACCGCGAGGAGTTGATCGAGGACTTCACAAAGATTGTCGAGCACGCGCACGACATCTTCGGTTCATTCCCCTACAGCCGGTACATCTTCCTGCTGCACGTTGGTAACGGCATCGGTGGCGGGACCGAGCATCTGAACTCGACCATCATGCAGACTTCACACGGGTTCTCGCGAGGGAACCGGTATAACGGTTTTCTAGGGCTTGTCAGCCATGAGTTCTTCCACACGTGGAACGTCAAGCAGTTCCGGCCCGCGGGTATTACACCGTACGACTATGAGAAAGAGAACTACACGACACAGCTCTGGATTGCCGAGGGGACGACAAGTTATTACGACGACCTCATGCTCGTTCGCGCCGGATTGATTGATACAAGCGAGTATTTCCGGCGGATCGTCGGTGGTCATAACTACGTGCTCAATCGCCCCGGTGCAAAGGTGCAGAGCCTCGCAGAATCGAGCTATGACGCGTGGATCAAGTTCAACGCATCCTGGCCTGACTCTGCCAACACCACCGTGTCGTTCTATACGAAGGGCGCAATGGTGAGCCTGCTACTGGACATGGAAATCCGTGCTAGCACCGGCAACGCGAAATCACTTGACGATGTCATGCACACCATGTATGAGAGGTTCCCTCAGCCGGGTCCGGGGTATACAGAAGCTGATTTTCAGGGTGTTGTCGAGCATATCGCTGGCAAGCCAATGGACAGCTTCTTTGAAGTTTTCGTCAACGGCACGACTGATCTTCCGCTGGTTGAAGCATTGCAGAATGTTGGGCTTGAGCTTGCACGGTCAAGCGATCGTGTTGAGGCGTATGTTGGCATTAACGCGAACGAATCCAACGGAACATGGAAGGTATCGTCTGTTGCATCTGATGGACCAGCATTTGATGCTGGCATCGTCGTGGATGACGAGATTGTTGCAGTCAATAACAAACGCGTATCGGGCAGTGTCAACGATGCGATTGACGACCTCGAACCCGGTGACGATGTTGTGGTGACAATGTTCCGTCACGGCGAACTGGTGCATGTCACGTTTCCTGCAGGATCCCGCAACACGGGTCGCTGGGAAATCAAACGGATGAATAATCCTACTGCATCACAGGTTGCAATGTACGAGGACTGGTTGAAACTCGACTGGCCCAACAAACCCGATGCTGACACGGACAACGACGATGACCAACCAGAGTAAAAGGACACAGTATGCTTCGATCTCTCTTTCCAGTCTTTGCCATCGGTTGTATTGCAACAACGCTCCTTGCCGGATGTGCAAGTGTCAGCACAAACATCAACATAGGCGAACGCCTTGAGATCAAGCAGGTCAACAAAGTGCTTGATGACTGGCATAAAGCAGCCTCGCGGGCAGACGAGAAGAACTACTTCGGCGCGATTGCTGACAATGGCATTTTCATGGGCACCGACGCGACCGAACACTGGACCAAAGCTGACTTTCTCGCGTACGCCAAACCGTTCTTTGATCAGGGGCGTGGTTGGACATTTGTGCCGCATGATCGGACCGTGCAGTTGAGCGCCAACGGCAAGGTCGCATGGTTTGATGAGCTGCTCGATTCGGAGAGCTATGGACTGTGCAGAGGCTCTGGTGTCATCGAACTGTTTGGCAGCGATCCTGCAACACCCATGATCACCCAGTACCATCTCACTGTGCCCGTGCCGAATGATCTCATCGGTGATGTTGTCGATCAGATTCGCGAGTACGAACAGAACAAAGCAGGCTCCTGACCACTACTATCTCATCACATGAAGATCGCACTTGCGCAGCTCAACCCGACCGTCGCTGACATTGCTGGAAACACTGCACGCGCACTGGAGATGCTGAACAGCGCATCGGATGCGGGCGCGGATCTTGTTGTGTTCCCCGAACTGGCGGTCTCAGCCTATCCGCACAAGGATCTCGTGTTCGAACGCGGATTTGTCCATGCGTGTGAGCACGCAGCAGATGCTCTGGCACAGCATGCACCGGCCGATCTCACCTTCGCGATTGGCAGCCTTGTTGTGGGCGAGCACGGCAGAGCGCACAACGCTGCACTTGTGTACCGCAACGGCTCGCGCATTGCAACCTACGCAAAGCGTTTGCTCCCGACATACGACGTCTTCGATGAGGACAGGTTCTACGCGCACGGCGACGAGCCATGTATCTTTGAGTGTGCCGGTCTTCGCGTTGGCGTGTGCATCTGCGAGGATCTCTGGTTCGGCAGGGACGCAGGCAGCGAGCACCGATACGCGGGAAGACAAGACCCCGTTCATGCGCTTTGCGATACTCAACCGGATGGCTCAACGGGCGCTGAGCTTATCGTCTCACTCTCGGCAAGCCCGTATGTTATTGGCAAGCACGCAAAGCACACGCGGATACTCTGTGATCATGCCAGGCGGCACAGTGTGCACGTCGCATCTGTCAACCTCGTTGGCGCACATGACGAGATCATCTTCGATGGCAGATCATCGCTCGTTTCGCCAGATGGCACAACGATCCACCAGTGCGGCGCGTTTGCAGAAGACATCGTTGTGCTCGATGTTGATGGCACAAAGGTATCAACCCACACGCAGATGGATGACCTCGACGAGCTCGCGCACGCGCTCCCGTTCGGCATCCACGAGTACTGCGCAAAGACGGGGCACGAGAAGGTCATCATCGGACTCTCGGGCGGGATCGACTCTGCGCTGGTAGCGGCACTCGCTGCGAGGGCACTTGGGCCTGAGAGTGTCATCTGCGTCGCGATGCCTGGGCCGTACAGCTCGGCACACAGCCTCACCGATGCACGAACGCAAGCCAATGCACTCGGCGTGCAATACATCGAAGCACCAATTGCAGATGCATTTATCGGCATACGGGCAACACTCGATGCGCCGTTTGATTTACTCCACCAGCCGCGTATTGGCGCTGTCTCACCTGACCTTGCCGAGCAGAACATCCAGGCACGTGCGCGCGGACTGGTACTGATGACAATCTCAAACCGCATCCCAAGGTCGCTCGTCCTCACAACGGGCAACAAGTCAGAGATCGCCGTGGGATACTGCACACTCTACGGCGACATGTGCGGCGGGCTCGCGCCAATCTCCGATCTCGTCAAGACACGCGTGTGGGATCTGTCGCGGTATCTAAATGAGCACCACGCGCGCCTCGGGTTTGCATATCCACCGATTCCGCAGCAGGTCATCGACAAGCCACCGAGCGCCGAGCTTGCGCCGGACCAGACCGACGAAGCGGATCTGATGAAGTACGCCGACCTCGACGCGATTGTCGAGTTGCATATTGAGCACGCGCTCGACGAGCAGTCGATTGCAACACAAACCGGCATTGCTCTTTCAGAAGTTCAGCGCATCGTCAGACGCATCCGTATCAACGAGTACAAACGCAAGCAGATGGCAACCGGATTGAAGGTGACCGGAAAGGCGTTCGGGTACGGCAGGCGCTTCCCTATCGCGCACAGATTCAAACTGTCCGACAACAACGATTAAGCGAAGAACGTGCCCGGCGGGAATCGAACCTGCAACCTTTGGCTTCGGAGGCCAACGCTCTATCCAATTGAGCTACGGGCACACGAAAACACGTCCGCCGATGCTACGATCGATCATCAGCCGAAGCAAACATCCGCACCACTACTCTGCACGCTTTTTCACACCAGCCCCACCCTCGACATGCAGAACGCTCCTGAGAAATACCCTGCACATACCGCGGAGCAGCCCGCCTCGCTTACTGGCGTGCTTGGTATCACGGCGCTCGGCAGTCTCTCGACCGGTATTGTCACCAACGGCGTGTTCTTTATCGCAAACAGCCAGTTCGACTACGGGCACGGCGATCAATGGAAGACCGGGCTGCTCGGCCTTGTCATGGGCATCACCTACATCCCAGCAGCGTTCTTCGCGCACGAGATCCTGGAGTACGCGCAGCGATTCAGGCTCAGCGCACGCGCATGCCTTTTGATCGTCACAGTTCTGATGTCTGCCATGTGTGTTGCGACTGGTCTGTATTACGCCGGTGATCACAACCAGGAATGGCCGATGTTTCTCTTTGCTGGAATGTACAACATTCCGCTCGGTGTGTTGTGGCCGACCGTCGAGTCATATCTTACGGGTGGTAGAACAAAGGCGCAACTCAAGCGAACGACGGGCAAGTTCAACTTCACCTGGGCAGGAACGCTGATCGCTGGATTGCTGTTGATCGCACCATTGATCAAGCAAGCACCGACGGCTTCTTTCTGGATCGTTGGACTAAGCAATCTGTTTGTTGTCCCATTTGTGCTGATGCTTCCGAAGCATCCAGCACACGGGCTGGCAAACGACGATGTTGCACCAAACATGCCAGCTGATGTTGTGGCAAATGAGCGGAAACTGCTCGTCGTCTTCAGATTCCAGTTGTTTGCAAGTTATATCGTTGCAAGCGCAATAAGCGCGGTACTCCCGTTCGTGCTCGACAGACTCCACGTTGCAAAGAACTGGCACACACCAGCCGAATCCATCTGGGCTGCAACTCGTATCGGCCCCTTCGTGCTGATGGGTATCTGGGCTGGATGGCACGGCAAGTGGAGTGTGCCGTGGGTTGCAGCGGCACTTCTTATGGGCGGATTTGTTCTCAGCGTGCTTTCTCCTGAGTTGATGCGTCTGGGGTTGTCAGAAACAACTGCGGTGATCATGCTCGTTGCAGCCTTGTCCTTGCTGGGCATCGGCATTGGGATCATCTACACCGCAGCACTCAACTATGCGATGGAAGTCGGGAGCGCCAAGGTCGAAGCGGCCGGCAAGCACGAAGCCTTGATCGGATGCGGTATCGCAATCGGGCCTGCG
The DNA here is from genome assembly GCA_020639155.1 of Phycisphaeraceae bacterium. Lineage (NCBI taxonomy): Bacteria > Pseudomonadati > Planctomycetota > Phycisphaerae > Phycisphaerales > Phycisphaeraceae > Phycisphaeraceae bacterium. Next base: position 1,941,639 of record JACKHF010000001.1, on the reverse strand, counting down.
TGTGTTATCGTCGCCAGTCTCTGCGAACACGTCATTCGATCACCAACTGCCCTCGCACCGGATGAGCACGCAACGCCATCGGGTATCTTCGTCTGGACAGCAATCGGGCTTGTGTTGTTGATTGTTTCGACCCTGCTCGGACTCGGTTTGCGTTCGGCGCGAAAAAATCGCGTGACCGATCTAGAGACAACACCACTGCACACGGTGTAGTTATCGCGCAGCATGGCGCATCCTGCACGCCATCCATCCGGTTTTTTGGATAATCTATCTCAGCGGGCAATGCTGGGCACATTTCCGGGGCGGTGTCATCTTCCCATCATGCTTTTGGGGTCGTTTTCGACGATGATATGCCCATGACAACCGGGGTGGTTCACGTAACGCCACCCGATGCACAACGGAGGGACCAGCGATGAAAACCATCACCACCATCGGAATCACATGTGCGCTTCTTGCTGCGGCAGGCGCTGCTGTGGGCTTTACTGCGTATCAGCGTCATGCAGATAGTGACGAGATTGTCACACTCGCCCAATGCCCTGCTGCTGTGCAGGACACAATCAACGCGCATCTCAATGGAGGCACGATTCAAGAGATCGAACGCACCACTGATCATGGGGAAGTGCTATACGAGGTGGATGTCACCAGCAACGAAGGGGTCATTGAGTTCGACGTTGCTGAGGATGGCACGTTTCAAGGTTACGAGCAGGACGACGACGACAATGGCATTGACGATGATGAGGAAGAAGATGACGATGAAACCGATGTCAATGTCACACTCGATGAAGTACCTGCTGCCGTCAAAGCAACAATTCTTGCCAATCTGAATGGCGGGACGATCACGGAACTTGAGCGGTCCACAGAGGACAAGGAGACAGTCTACGAGGTCGAAGTTGACGGCACACGCGACTTTGTTGTTGCTGAGGATGGCACATATCTCGGCGAAGAAGATGATGACGAAGACGACGACGACTAACTCGCTGGATTCTGCAACTGACATGCGGTTGCTTGAGCAACGAACGCTGGGAATGGTGCATAGCGCTGTTTCCGGCGTTATTCCTACAATGGCACTGAGACTTTGAAAGGATGCTCATGCGCGTTCTTGTTGTCGAGGATTCTGCACGCTTGCGTACGTCACTGACAGATGGTCTGCGCAAAGCAGGCTATGCTGTCGATGCCGCAGCAGATGGCCGTGACGGTCTCATCCATGCAAGGACAACCGAGTACGACGTGATTGTCCTTGATCTGATGCTCCCAGAAATAGATGGACTGACTGTATTACAAACGCTTCGCAGTACAGGCATTGCAACACCGGTGCTTATTCTGAGCGCTCGCGATCGGACCGAGCACCGTGTGCAGGGATTGCGTGCTGGTGCGGACGATTACCTCGTCAAACCCTTCGACTTTGAAGAGTTGCTCGCACGGATTGAGGTGCTTTGCAGGCGCACGCGCGACATCAGCAGATCCAGCATCTCGTGCGGTCCGCTCAAGCTTGACACGAGCGCCAAGCGAGTAAGTATTCAAGATATGCCAATCGAACTCACCAGGCGCGAGTACTCGGTCATTGAGTATCTCGCATTGAGCAGGGATCGTACGGTGTCCCGCGCCGAGTTGGAAGAACATATCTATGACGAGAACCAGCAGGTGTGGTCTAACGCGATCGATTCGACCATCGCTGCCATCAGGCGGAAGCTCTTAAACGCTGGAGTGGAAAACGTCTCGCAACTGATCGTAACGCGGCGCGGGTTTGGGTACATGCTCGCGTCACAACAGGAAAATGCAGACAAACGATGATGTCAATCCGAAAGTCATTCCTCCTCTGGACAGTTCCGTTGATGCTGATTGTTCAGATCATCGGAAGTGCAGGTGTCCTGTCGCTGGTCCGCTCGCAGCTCCTGTCGCAGTTGGACCGGTCGCTTTCTGAACGAGCACAGTCGTTTGTAACAATGATCTTTCTTGAGGAAGATCGCATAGAACTCGATTACGACGGCGAACTCACTCATCAGCAGCTTGGTGTTTGGATTGATTTGCGCGAAAATGGACAACTCATCTTGCAATCTCCCGACATTCCCGGTGTAGTTCAGCTGCATGAAAAGCAAGGCAACAGATACCGCACAATCGAGATTGATACGCATTCACGCGCCAGACTGATCTCGATCAGCTTCCATCCCAACGTTGATCCCGATCACGCGACACCGGAACTGGTTGAAGCTGCGTCAGAACACACGCTCCAACTGAGCGTTGTTGGAAGTCTTGGTGCTGTTGACCGCGCTACTTCAGCTGTGAAGTTTGCACTGATATTCAGCGGGCTTGCAACCTCAATCGCGATGGTGCTCGCAGTTCTCTGGTCTACACATCGAGGGCTCTCGCCAATTCGATTCCTGTCAAAGCGCATAGAACACCTGCATCCAGACGGTGGACCAAATCAGATTGATCCTCGCTCGTCACCCATCGAACTCAGATCTATGTGCGAAGCGCTCCGCGCCATGCTTACACGTGCCAGAGCATCGATCGAGCGGGAGCGTCTCTTTGCTGATGCAGCTGCCCACGAACTTCGCACACCAATTGCTGAGCTTCGCGCGGCAACTGATATTGCACAACGCTGGCCTGAACCTGAGCGCCTGCAGAATGCTATCAACCAATCGAGCGAGATTGCTGCTGAGATGGAGGTGCTGATCGAGTGTCTGCTTGCCAGTACGCGAGGGAACGGCGCATCGCTCCTCGACAGGTCGGAGCAGATTTTTCTCGTTGAATTTGTTACCTCTCTTTCATTTCAGGACTTTGAATGCGCGAGAAAGCGAAGTATCAGTTGCTCAGTTCATGGTGATCCTGATGCGTCTTGGACAATCGCAAGGGGTGCAGCTCTTGCGATACTGCGAAATGTCATCCAGAACGCAACTGACTACACACCAAATGGCGGCTCAGTGACAGTTGAAGTGGAGCAGAATGACGTAGAATCGCGAGTCATTGTCCAGAACGCGCCAGTGACAATGAGCGAACATGAGGTTTCGGTGATGTTTGATCCATTCTGGCGATCGGATGAGTCACGAGCTGACACAAAGCACAAGGGGCTTGGGCTTGCAATCGTCCGGTCCGCATGTGATCTGGTCGGCATCGCATGTGCTGCAGAACTGATTGATGATTCGGTTCTACGAATCACCCTGTCTCAATCCAAAGAGTTGTAACTCGTCATGTTTTCGTCATGTTTGTGCCAGAGCAGCAAACTATAACCTTCAATGCGAGATGCTCGACCGTAGATATACATGGATCGCCTGATCCATAGCGGTGAACACTCTCCCACGCGTACCCCCTGCGCGTGATCGACGTGGAGTCGAACAACATGATCAAAGACTTGACGGTCACAACACCGCTGCGCGATCGGCACGCACTTGAGGTGCATCAGATCCGCGCACAGCAACCACGATCAACACCGAATCGGTCGTGGAATATCTATTTGTCCATTATTATTCCAATGTACCAGGAGCAACATCGAATCGGGGATACACTGCGTGACATCTTCGCTTGGCTTCAGTTACAGACATTTCACACTGAGATTATCCTGGTTGATGATGGATCATCTGACCAGACAGTCAACATCGTTTGCCAGAGTATCCCCAGTGTTCTGCCTACAACTACAACGCGCGTTCAGCTATTGTCACACCCATTCAACCGGGGCAAGGGAGCGGCAGTTCATACGGGATTTCGGCATGCAAGCGGGCGCTGGCAACTGTTCATGGATGCGGATACCGCTGTCCCAACTTCCGAAATCAGACGACTTCTCAAAAAAGCAATCGAATCACAGAGCGATGTCGTTATCGCAACACGACATGCACGAGACGCTTCTGTGCGTATGGGATTACCCCGCTTGTTCGTCAGCAAGTGCTTCAATCTCAACATGAAGCTACTCGGGATTCGATACGTCTCAGACACGCAATGCGGATGTAAGCTCTACAGCAATAGCGCCGCAAAGTATGTCGCAATGCAAACGAAGGAGCGGGGGTTTGCATTCGATATCGAGCATTTGCTGTTACTCCGACAAGCAGGATACAAAGTTGCCGAGCAACCTATCTGCTGGGACGAAAAAGCAGGTGGAACAGTAAAGCCGATTCGGGACGGGATACGCATGCTTCGTGCTGCGGCTGCGATCAAGACGCGAACAGGAACAGAAAGGATAACGAAGCGGCAGAAATGCACGTCAACAGATCTAACCCACAAGTGCGGTTCATTCAGATATTTGTTCCTTCTAATTCCTATTGCCCTGCTCACATGTATGGGGATGAAGTCATATCTTGATGGAAGGCATGGAGACTTTGATGACTTCTACTTCGCTGCACAAGCGATCACGCAGGGGGAGAGTCCATACGCAAGCTACGAGCAGGGCTACCTTTATCCGCCTGTGTTTGCAATTGTATTGACCCCGTTGACAGTGTTCTCATTTGCCTTTGCGGGCGCGCTCTGGTGCTGTATCAACGGAGCCGCGATGTTCGCTGCCGTATGGGTAACTGCGAAAAGATGTATCGCTTCACTTGGGCTTCAATCATCAAACATGCTCTGGCCTCTTGGGGCATCGGCATTTATGCTATTGATCGACAAAGCCCGAGCAGTGATGATGATGGGCCAGACCGATGCCATCGTGCTGCTCCTGTGCGTGCTGTCATTACAATGGTATCGGACAGATCCCATGAAATGCGGCGCTGCAATGGCGGGAGCATGCATGATCAAGTACCAAGCAATTATTCTGCTACCTTATCTCATTCTGCGTGGACGATGGCGTGAACTCTGCTCCTTCGCAGCGTGCATAGCCACGCTTGCACTCGCCCCCTCGCTGATTGTCGGCTGGGGGCGAAATCTATCGTATCTCGGAGAGTCCTTCTCCATACTCAGCGCCGTCTTTGGGCTCGATACGAGAGGTCACGCAAATCCACATCCGATCACCTGGGATCGCAGTGTTTCGATTACGAGTGCAATGGCACGCTGGACGGGTTCGCCATTTGAAGCATTGTTAGTTGTGACGATCGCCTGCCTCGGTTTGCTTCTTATCGTCATGCGCGTGTATAGCGCACACGATGCCACATTGTTCATTCAGAAGAATGATGTTCGATCAGAGCTTCTCACAACACTTGAATGGTTCGGCTTGCTCGCCGCATTACTCATATTCAGTCCTCAGACCGAGGCTCGCCATATGTTTCTCGCACTACCCATGGTTGCACTTGGCATGACACTGATACTCTCGGTTGGTGTGCAGCGAAAGTTACTGCTTACGGGCTTGCTGGTGTTTCTGACGTGTTTGTATCTCCCCCCGGGTGGTAAAATGTTTGATCAATATGTCGCATTCTGGCGGTCGGTGGGCGGTGCAAGTATTGGACTGCTCGTGCTTACACTTATCGTCATGAAACAGGCTTTAGCTGCCCGAGTATAATGGAATAGAACCCGCAGTTACTATAACTCTACTCATAGGGGGGTTGATACAGGTGATTCGTGAGCATACTGGCTGAGGGCTTTGGCATCAATCGAGATCAGAACGAACCAGTCTGTAAGCCCGCTGAAAATCATCGGGCTCAAGCGTTTCCCCAGCCCAGGACTTGTTCCCCTCATTTCGGACAGCAAAGAGTACGCGCTCACCGTCGGTGCGAACATTCACGAGACCGTAAACCACACCGCGCACAGCGCGCACACCGGCTATCGGTGGATACGCAGATGCTGCTGGTGAGTCGTGATCAAAGACCAATCGCCACTTCGCGATTGTTGCGTCACCGCTGATTGTTTGGACTGGATCTTCACTCGGAACGCCGTACTTCTGTTGATCCTCGTATCCACGGAGCTGCTCGATCTTGCCGAGATCAACGCTTCTGGCGACTTCGGTGCTGTAGATGAGTGGTGCTCTGAGCCTGGGCAAATTGGGGTCTTCAACGACGCGCCCAGAGATCGCAGCACCCGCAAGCACCCAAGCCCTTGGATGATCAAACGTGTTCGCATCGCCGCTGGAGAACACGGTCGCAAGTGCCCCGACACCACGCATGAAGTTCATATCCGCGTGGTGGCTGCCATGGTGACATGCCTTCGCCACGTCGGATTGCCATTCAGAAACAAAGTCATCTCCATAGTCATCAATGATGAGTGCATGACTTTTCTCGTTGAGGTCACCTGTGAGAAGAAAACGCCGTTCACCATAATCCAAGCGAAGGGCGACAGAATGCCCATTCTTGTTATATCCTTCATTTCCGAGGTCTTTCAACCCCGGCGCGCCATCAACCTGTTTGGTCACCGGTGCAAGCACTCGTACTGTCACAGTTGTATCGTCATCCGGAGAAAACCCGGGCAGGAACTCTGTTTCTCGTGACAGGCGTTTGACAAGGGTCGGACTGCCATCAGCTCGTTGCTGCTGCGCAATATGAACGAGGAAGTCCTTCCACCATCCACGAGCTTTGATTTCGCCGTCCGGATTGCTCTTGATCGCATCAAGCATCGAGTCACGATCTTCGAGCAAATCATAAAAATGATTGTCTCGTTTGCGCCCAAGCTTGTCAGTTCCCTCTTGCTGTGGACACAGTCCGGGGTGATAGAACGCTTCAACTGAAACCCCAAAGCTGTCGAGTTCTTCCTGATATCCCGGTGTCTCTCGATCAACAAGATCTTCAAGTCCCCCATAGTGATCCGCATCTGCGTGCGAGGCGATCATCGCATCAATGCGGATCATGTTCAAGTCGGGATTGTCTCGATCGTTGAAATGCAGATAGTCCTTGTGGAACTTCCAATCGACGAAATCCGCTGCACTTTTCCCTGTGGGCTGGCGACCCCGACTGTGTCCCCCATCTATAAGCAGATGGTGCCCCTCTGGCGTCACGACAAGGATGCCATCGCCTTGCCCAACATCGATAAAATACAACTCAAGAAGAGGCTCACCGCCTAGAACACGACGGTCGACCCATCCCGTCGTTCCCCGGCCAAAGATCTTTACTCGATCCGTTGCACTATCTTCCTCAAGAATCTGAACTCGATCACCCCAAAGCAGATGCGTACCGTTCTCAAGCTTCACCGAGTCGACACTGACAACATCGTGCCACCATTTGTTTCGTGCGGGTGCTGCCATGGTGTATCCTCCAAAGAACTGAATGCGACAGGGTTCGACGTTCTATGTGCTGTCTCGAATGCCACGCCTGCGTACGCCGTTGAGTCTGGAATCTTGCTTTGCGACAACAGTACAGACTGAATTGCGGGCTATTGCGATTGTAGCTGCTATCAACACCGAACTTATTATACAAAGTTATAAGAGCATCTTATTATTAAGATAGTATAACTTACGAACCATCGCAGCTTGTGAAAAAACCGCTCCTGCAGCGAACTCCTGCACATGAATCCACCAAGCCGTGCCAAAAAGCAAGGTTACGCATCTGACAGGATTGCAATATCTTGAAAAAATTACATGAACGTCGGACCAATCGAGCCCCATCCGTCGTCTCAACACAAGAGAGAACTTCATTGGAAAGCAAATTAAAAAGTGCCGCTCTGCACCAGGCGAGCGGCACTCTGCTTTGTGTCACGATCAGATCGTGCACAAAGCGACTGGAAAAGAGGGGAAGAAGGGAGATCAGTCTCGATTACGGGCAGCCGGCCGAGTACGCGTTGCCGAAGCAGATGTAATCGAAGATATTCAATGCACCGGAGCCATCGCAGTCGGCATATGGGTCGCCAGCCGAATATGCGTTACCGAAGCAGATGTAATCGAACACGTTCAGCACACCGTTCGAATCGCAGTCGGCGTAGCAACTCGAACCCGCAGCGGTGCTAAGCAGAATGGACGTGCTGTCGCTGTCACGATTTGTGACCGCAACGTCCATAGATCCGTTGTTGTCGATGTCACCGATTGCCAGTGTATCGGGATGTGCGCCTGTTGAGATCAATGTTGCAGGACCAAAGGTTCCGCCAGTGTTTGTCAGCACAGAGACATTCCCGGAGTCCTCGTTCGCGGTGACAATATCCATGTCTCCATCGAGATCAAAGTCAGCGGCAACGATATCGCCTGCGTTGATCGCATTGACGGGGAAGTTGTTCGGGCCAGCAAAGGTACCGCCGTTGTTGAAGAAAACAGCTGCAAAGTTGAACGCGATATTGTCGTCGCTTGTTGCGGTCGCGAAGTCCATGTCGCCGTCGCCGTCAAAGTCAGCGGCGGTGATGCCATCGGGGCGAACCTGTCCGCCGACAAACAGCGTTGCCGACTGAGCAAAGGTGCCACCATTGTTTGTGATAACCGACACTGAGCGATCGTCATGGTTGGTCGAGACCAAATCCATATCGCCATCGCCATCCCAGTCACCCGCAGCAACCGAGCGTGGTTCGTTCCCGACTGCAACAGAGACAGCAGCAAATGTGCCAGTGCCGGAGTTCGTCAGAATACTGATCGAGTTCCCATCACGATTTGCGACAGCCATATCGAGGCCAGCGCCACCGCCAAGTTCGGCGGTGCGTATGTACACAGGACGGTTGCCAACAGGCGTGGAGCCAGCCTGAGAGAAAATACCTGCATTGTTTGCGTACACAACAACCTGGTTGTTGTTCTTCAGACCGACAGCGATGTCCATTGTGCCATCACCATTGAAATCACCAGCAGCGAGCGGCCCTGCACCAACACCCGCTCCAAGGAAGATTGTTGCGCCGGGTGTCAGCGTGCCGCCGCCGGTGCCGTTGAAAAACAGGATACGATCCTGATTGTCAACTGTCACGGCCATGTCTGTCATGCCGTCACCGTTGAAGTCAGCGAGCGCAACACCATCGGGGCGTTGTGCTGTTGCATAGCTTGTGGGTCCGGTGAATGCGACTTGTGCGTGGCCTGCTGCTGTGCAGAGTGCGAGAGCGATCATACCTGAAACATGACGAGTCTTCATTGCTTTCTCCATTCGATATCAGACAAGAGGGAGTATTTCGTGTGGCTCCACACGGAGCCATCCATTGCGTGCAATAGCGAGAATGCAACTCGTGTGCCAAAGTGGCAACCTGAGATTTCAATACAAAAATGATGATGTTCTATGGGTAACTTATTTGATTTGGCCAGATGTTATCAATGCTTGAAACAGCATTGGCCACACCATGCATCCAAAAGAACAAGCCAGCACTGAGGCTGGCTTGTTCATCAAAGAGGCAACTCGTATTGATCTACTGCGAATAGGCATTTCCAAATGCGATATAATCGAAGACATTGAGAATCTCATCAAAGGTGAAATCAGCAATCTGATCATTCATGCCGTAGTACGTTCCAAATGCGATGTAGTCAAAGATGGTTAATGTGCCCGAGCCGTCAAGATCTGCTCTGTGACCGTACACCCAGTGGTCGTCCGGCTCGACAGATCCGTTGCTGTCAAGGTCATACAGCACAAACTCAGGACCGGGGTTTGCCAGTGTGACCCGCCCGTTCTTCGAGCCATCGGCATCAAATCCTGTGCCATCCTTTGCATAGACGAAGTTCTGGATCGCAAGTTTGTCGTACGGAGTAATGATCCCGTCGCCATTCACATCTGCAAAGACCTCGTTGAAGCCCGTATCCGTCCATACAAACTGCTTGACATCCGGTGCTGCAAATGCGGTACCGACCAGAGCTGTAACCGCCCAATCTGTCGGATCCATGTAATCATTGATGTTTCTGCCTTCCCAGTCATCGCAGAATGTGTATGAGACTGGATACGGAAGACTGCCAGCATTTGCTGCATCAATGATATTCTGCAGGCCTTCGGCAATGCTGCTGGCATCACTCACGTTTGTGTTCATTGGAGGCGTGCTACCCAGCCCGTTAAGGTTCTTTGCGCCAGTCTGATCCAATGCGTACACAAGCGAAACTGTTGTCTGGTCTGCAGAGATGGAATGAGAAAACTGCACCTTGACGATGGGATCGTACAAACCGAGCGCACTGCCGCCAAATGTGGGATTGTTGGTTGTGCTTGCTTCCTGGTATCCCTTGGATCGCTCAAACAAGCGCCCCTGAATAACCCAGGTCTCGCCTGCATCAAACACATTGTTTGCGTTTGTGTCGCCTGAAACAATCGAGATGCTTGTGCAGCCGCACAGAACAAATGCCCAGTCCGCTCCGGAGCGTTCATAATACGGTGCGGTGACAAAGTCGCCATCAATGTCTTCGTGCGTGACTGCGGTCCGCTCGCCGAATGAGCTGTGTCCACGGCGACCAAAGCGACCCACATTGGCAAGGTATCGGAACGCTGCTGGTCCACTGGTTTCGCCGCCGGTGTCTTTTCGATCATCAATATCCAGGTCGATATAGGCGTACAGCGGGTTATCGCCGAACTCTGTTGGGTTGTAGTTACCAATATCTGCACGTCCCGGCGGGTTGACCAGACCGTCAATCACAAGATCCATGCGAAACAGATGTTGTGTCTGCCAGTTCGTCACAGAACCACTGAACGGGTTGGTTAGAGGAGTACTTGTCTGCCAGCCACTCAGTTTCAGTGAAACGAGATCAATTGGTTCACTGACCAATGGTGCGGTCGTCGATGAAGGGCGGAACGTCGCATCGCCAACATCATCATTGAAAATCTGCTGTGTCTGTGCGAATGCAGAGTTTCCAGCTGCAAGCACGCCCAGACCAGCAACAAGACGCGTCATATGTTGATACAAATGATGAGTCATCGATCCGCTCCCTGCATATGGCTTGCATCGTCCATCTGATAGCGTTCAAGCCGATACCTGAAGCTGCTTCGCTGCATGCCAATAAGCTGTGCAGCCTTACTGACGTTTCCCTTTGTGTGCTCCAGGGCCTGTTCAATGAGTTCGCGCTCAACATCCTTTGCCTTATGGATGCCGGTTTCGAAGTTGAAATGGAGCGTGCCGTTCGAACTGATACGCGTCGCGCGATTGTCGTGCTTGTGATCTGAATCCTCATCGCTATGCGAAGCGAGTCCGAGATCTGATGCGCTCAGTTCTGTGTGCTCGCTGAGCATAACCACGCGCTGTGCGATATTCACAACCTCGCGCGCGTTGCCCGGCCATGTGTGATTGCGGATCGCCAGCTTGGCACCATCGCTGAGCATGGCCGGTTCTTTTCCGTACTGCTTTGCAAAGCGTGTAATCATGCGTTCGAGCAGTTCGACGGCATCATCAATGCGCTCACGCAACGGCGGCAGCACGATCTGGAACGCGTTCAGCCTGTAAAGCAGGTCACGACGGAACGCGCCCTCCTCGACGCGTGTGTCCAGATTCTGGTTTGTCGCTGCGATAACCATGGCATGGACGTGTCGATCACGATTGCCGCCCACGCGCCGGAATGTCCCCTGTTCCAACACCGTGAGCAGTTTGCCCTGGAGTTCTAACGGCAGATCACCGATCTCGTCGAGGAAGATGATCCCACCGGAAGCCATCTCAAACAATCCTTCACGTGATGTCTGCGCGTCAGTGAAGGCACCCTTTTCGTGTCCGAACAACTCTGATTCCACGAGCTGGGCTGGAAGCGCATTGCAGTTCAGATGAACAAACGGAGCGTTCGGTTTTTCGCGAAGCTTCGATGACATGCGATGGATGTGTCGCGAAACCACGCCCTTACCACTTCCCGTTTCGCCAAGAATCAGAATAGTGGGAAGTGCGGGACCGGTTGTTCCTGAATCAGACTGACCATGTGCAACTGGGATGGGGAGAGCTGCAAGACGATTCGCGAGCGATACGACTTCCTGCCACTGGCTGCTCACACCAATCACCTGATCAGCATCAGCTTCATGCTGTTTGGCACGATCGATAAGACGAAGTCGACGTTTTCGGTCGCGATCATCGAGTGCCCGCTGCACAAGAATCGAAAGCTCCTCCAGACTGACAGGCTTCTGCAAATAGTTGTCTGCACCAAGTTTCATCGCACGGACAACATCCGGGATCGAGCCAAACCCAGTCATGATGATTGCAGCACCCTCGAACCCGTTCTCGCGTGCTTGTTCGAGCAGGTCGATACCGTTGTCCTCACCAATGTGCACATCAAAGAGTGCAATGTCGAAGGTGTTGGATTCAAACAGCTTCATGGCCTCGTCAGCTGTTGCAGCCTCAGCGACAACATGCCCGGCTTTGGCAAGGGCTCGACGGGTCGAGAACCGCAGGTTCTCTTCATCATCTATCACGAGAATATTGGCCACACTTGGCTCCGAATGGCCAAATCTGGCCATTGTCTCACATCATTACCCTGCTGAGATCCGAGATATGTGTGGGATCGTCAGCAAAAACCGGGCGCCAAACCGTCGTTTCACTTCAGAACTGGAGTTTTCTACGGCTACAGAGCCCCCATGACTCTGTGCGACCCGCTTTGTCAATGCAAGGCCGATGCCAGTTCCAGTCTGCTTCGTTGTAAAGTATGGTTCAAAGATCTTCTGCTGCAACTCCGGAGCGACCCCTGATCCCTGATCTTCTACCCAGAACTGGACACACTGTGTGCTTTGCATGGTTTCTGAGAGCATGTCTACACCAACTCGGACGTTGGTACCAGCAGGTGACACCTCGATCGCATTGGCAATAAACGCTATCAACGCCTGCTCGATCTGGTTTGGATCTCCAGTTACGACCGGAACATCAGGACTCGATTCAAAGATGAGATTGATATGTGCCCCACGAGCACTGGCATCGAGCGATTGCTTGAGCCTGAGGAACAACTCCTGCGGATCGAATGGCTCGGGGTTCAGTTCCATCGGACGTGACCCGCGCAGCAATGACGTCAGCCATGACTCAAACCGATCAACTGTGGACACAATCCGCTGCTGCCCTGAAGCGAGTTCGGGATCTGCCTCATGGAGCTCTGACTGCGTAAGTTCCGCAATAGATCGAATCCCCGCAAGTGGATTGCGAAGATTGTGAACAATCGTTCGCGTCATCTCGCCAAACGCTGCAAGTCGCTCCTGTTCGATTCGCTCTTCCTGCATCTTCACGATCATCTCGGACATGTGGTTTACTTCGTGCCCAAGTTCAGCGATTTCATCGGAACCCACCGTTTCAATACGATGCGAGAAATCTCCCTTTGCGATGCGCTGTGTGGCTGTGCGGATACGTCCTACAGGTGCGATGATCCATCTCCGCACAAGTACCGTTGCGTAGAGCACGCTACCCAGCACAGCAAGCGTTGAAACAGCCAGAATGAAAAAGATACGCGAACGAAGGAGATTTGCGAGTTCCAGTTCCTTCCCCGCGGTTTCGAGTATGCGCGACTCGACAGCTTCGATCAGTTCGTGAGAGTTATACATCGCAGCACGGGCTGCTTCGAGCCCGCCGCTGGTGTTCATGTCCCTCCATGACACAACACCTGCATGCGCTTCATCTGCAAGTCGGTCAATGCTGTCAGTCACCCGCGATCCAAGCCATACTCGATAATCAGGGATGGTCTCAAGTATCTCGATCGAACTCGCAACTCTATCCCGCATTATGCCCACATCCATCGCACGTTGATTGCGCTGCTCAACCGTCCAAGGCATGTCAAGAATCGCTCCATCAGGAACCGGCGCACTGTCTTCGTGAAGCCCATTGGGTGAGCCAAGCAGATCGTACTGTTCCTGCACTGAACGTTTGATGCGGTTGAGCTCTGTCATAATGCGCTGTATGCTCGCCATCGGCTGCTCTAGCTCACGATGGAACACCGCAATCGAAAACACAGCTGTGCCAACACTCGCAACAAGTGCTGTCAGCAGGATCGCAAGCAGGATGGCAAACTTCCAGCGTATTCGCATGTGCTTGGATGCCCAACCGCCGAGAAGCGTGGGGTGACAAAACTATGCACTATTCTATCGCTCAAACCATGCCCAGTATGAAGCATGCATCGCGCGAGGAAACTCAGCCTGTGGTATACCTACTTAGAGTGAAACGAAAGCAACTAGTTTGACGGCTGAAAACCCCAGTCCCAGTCCGATTCAAGAAGCGGCTTTTTCGTAGAAAGCACATGGCCACCAAGAAAAGCAACATTCATGCTGCCGAGATGTCGCATCGAAGGAAACCAGTACTGGTCATTCGCGTACACCACCTGGCTGTCAAGCGTCGGCGCCCCAAACAGCGGCACAACGTTCCGACGCTCTGCTTCCTCACCATCGCCATCCCACAGCAGCGGAACATTGGGGTGATTGAGAACAGAACTGGAGAGCTTCATCAGCTTGGCACCAATCTGACCTTTGTTTTTCTCGACTTCGCCGTAATGCAGGCGGGAGTTGAATGTATACGAAACAAACTTCGCGGGTGTCACTGCACCAGACGCGCATGCTGTCTGGCTCACAACAGAAACATGTCCATGCACTTCCGGGCAGCGCATCGGATCATGCCCACTCGCGTCAGGAAGCGTGTGAGTACTGGCATTGCCGTAACGCCAGAACTCATCAACACCATACATGCTCTCCTGGAACGTCTCAAGCGTAAAACGAGAACTGCCATATTTTCTCGCATCATCGCCACGATCGCCGTGCAGGTTGTCATCAGCAAAGAGGGCAAAGTCGAATGCGATACTGCGTTGCGATACCTGACACTTCATTGAGCGTGCAGAACCCATCACCATGCGCAGCGACGGCACAAGCAGACCAAGAAGGATCGCGACAATCGCGATCACAACCAGCAACTCTACAAGCGTAAACGCGCGCGCAATCCGCACACTGTGCCGGTAGCGAAACTCACGAACATACAGAAATGATTGTGGGGTTCTGGGCATGCGGGGTTACAACGGTGAATGCTGCGTCTATCTCCTACGTTGTGTGGAGGCTTTATTGTACCGAAACGGGTTTTTTCCGCAATCAAGAGTGCACTTTTCGAGCGTTTCCTCACTCAAGTTGTTCAAATGGCCAATATTGTTGCCGAGCTATATTATTTATAGGACCTTTTCGATGTCTGTGTCTTTGCTCTCCAGCGTCCCTGCAATTCAAACGCCTGAACCCAATGCCTGACCCTCCAGTCTGCATATCGCAGGCGTGGGAATCTCTTCATCTCAGAGATGCAAGTGCGTTGTATTTCATCGAGCGCTCAACGACACACAGTTCAGAGAACAGCATGTTGAACGGATGCACGAGTTCCTGCTTCGTGCAATGGCATGTCATCTGACGTGCGGTTTACTGTCGCTGCTTATGTGACTTCACACTCTTTCTGTATAACCACAGTCGGTTCTCTACATAAACCCAGTTCATACCTGACGAGTCGATTTCAATTTCATTGAGTTGCGGTGAACACAATTGCTTTTTCTGTATAGCGACATCGAAGGAAAATCCCTCTGTTCTGAGGGTGACATTAGTGTGACAGTGAGAGTATTTGTATCTTTGGGTGGATTTGTTTAAGACATCTCATCGCACTCGATTACACATTCGCTCAGAAAGGTGGAGAACGTGGTACGAACAAAGATAGAAGTGTGCACAGTTTTGGCCAGTTGGTGTGCAGTTGCACCGGTATGGTCACAACCCTTTTCAGTCACAACAGACTTTGAAGGGATCGCATCAACAAGTTTTTCAGTTGGCACTGTTCCAAACACTGCTGCGTTTACTGGCGGTGAGTCTTTGAACAGTGGAAACCCCGCGTTGAATCACTCGGGCGTGTTCTCATGGCAGATGATCAATGCGGGAACAGTGGGATCGATTGCCTTTGAAACACCAGCAGATGATGTTGGATTCTGGGCAAGAAACTCTGTTTCTTCGGTTGCCGGATTGGTGCAGGTCTTTAACCCGGATGGTGTGCAGGTTGCGTCTGCCAACCTCACAAGCACATTCACATTCTACACATTTACAAATGTGGGCCCAATCTCCCGCATTGATGTTACTAACTCAGGCGGACCTCTTGGGAGTGCTGCGGTGGTCGACGACTTTGGGTTTAACCCTGTCGTTGCAATCACGGATCCGTTTCCAGACCCGATCGTCAAGAACACCATCCGTATTGAACTCGAAGAGGTCGCAACAGGACTGACAGCCCCACACGCAATGGTAGATGATCCAACAGGTGGAAACAGTCTGTTTGTTGCAGATCAAGCGGGACTCGTGCGGATCATCGATAATGGCACTCTTGTCGCACAGCCATTCCTTGATGTCTCGTCACGGCTTGTAAGCCTCGGCATCTTCGGCACAGGAGACCCCTTTGGTGACTTTGACGAACGCGGCTTGATTGGCTTTACATTCCATCCGCAGTACAACACACCGGGTACTCCGGGGTTCGGCAAGTTGTACACGTACACGAGCGAACCCGAAGCGGGCACACCGGACTTTGTTCCCGCACTCCCACCGCCCGTCGGACAAGGCGCAAATCACCATGCTGTCATCGCTGAGTGGCAGGTAGACAGCGCGAATCCGAACCTTGTGGATCCAACTTCCCGGCGCGAGATCATCCGCATTCTTGAGCCGCAGTTCAACCACAACGGCGGTATGATGATGTTCGGTCCAGACGATATGCTGTACATCGCGTTCGGCGATGGTGGCGGTGGTGACGACAACGACGGGCAGATCTCAATGGGCCAGCCAATGTGGGGTCACGGACCGTTCGGCAACGGGCAGGATAACGAGACAATCTATGGCTCCATCATTCGTATTGATCCGCTTGGCACCAATGGTGTGAATGGACAGTACGGTGTCCCAGCAAACAACCCGTTTGTTAACCAGCAAGGTCTTGATGAAATCTTCGCCTATGGATTGCGCAATCCGTTCCGATTCTCGTTCATGGGAAGCAATCTCATCGTGGCGGATGTTGGTCAGCGCGCGATTGAAGAGGTCAACATCGTGCAGGCGGGAGACAATCTTGGATGGAGACTGAAGGAGGGATCATTCAGATTCCATCATAATGGTGTCGCAAACGGATACATCATTGACAATCTTGGTGGTCTTCCTTCGGGACTGAAGGACCCCGTGATTGAATATGATCATGATGAGGGCATCTCGATCATCGGTGGATACATGTACAATGGCTCAGCAATACCGACGCTCAGCGGCAAGTACGTGTTTGGTGATTTTTCCCTTGCGTTCGGAAGTGCAAGCGGCAGATTGTTCTACAGCGACCTGAACGCTGGCACCATCAACGAGTTCATTCTTGGCAAGGACAATCGAGATCTTGGGTTGTATATCAAAGGTTTCGGCCAGGACGACGATGGCGAGGTGTATCTGCTCGCTGGCACAAACCTAGGGCCGTTTGGCAACTTCGGCAGCGTGTACAAGTTGGTGGACGTCTGCTATGCGGACTGCGATGACAGCGGCACGCTCAACATCTTTGATTACATCTGCTTTGGAAATGACTACGCAGCCAATGGCATGTACGCAGACTGCAATGTGGATGGAACACTAAACATCTTTGACTACATTTGCTTCGGCAACGCGTACGCAGCAGGCTGTCCGTAAAGTCTTGCCCAACTCACGCATGTGCGTTGGACACTGACTCCTCCCAGAGCGCCCACGATGTGTCATACATCGTGGGCGCTCTTTTTCTTGAGATTAACAATACCTGACAACGTGCTCAGCATAAAGATGCTCAAACTTTCGAGAGTCATACGTGCAAACGAAACAATGTTCTATCCCTGCCTTTCGAATATAAACTTCTTTATCTGGCTGAGATAGTTCTCCGGTAGACAGAGCTTTGTTGCAAGCATGAACAATGCTGTAGCATATTCAGTATTGGTCCCAGCAAACTGATCATACGGCAAGTTATAACAGAAGGCATCTCTTTGTACACCCTTATTGAGATGCACAACAACGGACTCTCGGCGATAATCCGCAACACTTTCATCGGCATACAAAGCCTGAGCTTCTTTTTCATCGATAGCCATCATGATGCCGTACGTTCGACCGCCTTCCTCTCGAACAAGTGTCGCTCGTTCTCCGATATGCAAAGCATACCCATCCACGTAGCCGATCGCCGAGGAAGCTGGCTGGATGCCCTTTTCAGTAAGCACCGACTCGTCCATGAACAGCCCGTAGAAAAAGATCAGAGTGTATTTATCTTGCTGGATCATTTGCTATTCTGAGTGTAATCGATCCTGGCATACGGGCAACCCACACATTCAAAGAACACACTCACCACGCGAGCACAACCCATCAGTACGTATTTGGTGGAGGTGCCGGATCGTTGACTGCATTCCGGGGTGTTGTTATCATGGCGATCGCCTCAATGCCTCGTTCGCATACTGCATGCGGTTTGGACCGCGCAGTACACAGGCAGGAGCAAAGCTGTGCAGAAATCTCGCAGTAGACGCCGCTGGCTCGTCTTTCCTCCGATTCTCATCGGTGTTCTGATCGTTGTTGCATTGGTGATGCGAAAAGCACCACCGGAACGCACAGAACCACAGGAACAGTCTCATCTGCTCAGAGTCATTCGAGCGGAACCTATTGAGGTTGTGCCGCGTGTGACAGGATACGGGACATCGCAGCCCGCGCGTGTATGGCGAGCAGTATCCGAGGTATCTGGAAGAGTTGTTGCAATCCATCCCGATCTTCGATCTGGTACGCTCCTCCCGGAGGGAGCAGAACTTCTTCGAGTCGATCCAACCGAGTACGAGTTGTCTGTTGCTCAGTTGACCAGCGAGATTGAGCAGATCGACGCTGAACTTGGTGAGCTTGACACGAACGAGGAAAATCTGAACGCAACGCTTGCAATTGAGAAGGCATCACTCGCACTCGCTGAGACAGACCTTCAAGTCGTCCGTGATGCGCTCGAAAAGACCGCTGCGACACAGATGGAAATCGACGATCGTGAGCGCGAGGTACTCGGCCAGCGCCGCATCGTGCAGGAGATTCAGAACTCGATTGCGCTGGTTCCAGCGCAGCGTCGCACTGCACAGGCACGGCGCGCCTCTCGCGAGGCACAGCTAGCTGTCGCAAAGTATGATCTTTCGAAAACAGTAGTCCATGCACCGTTTGCGTGCCGTGTTGGCGATGTGAATCTACAGCTCAGACAGTTTGTTCAAAAGAACGAGAAACTATTCGACGCATCGGGCATAGACCAGACAGAAGTGGAAGCGCAGGTTCGGATGGGCGCGCTGCGGTCGCTTGTCGAGACTGGACAGTTCGAAGATATCCAGGTACCCAATATCGATCTGGCGCAACTGCAGGAAGCACTGAATATCACAGCTGAAGTGCGACTCAATATGGGTATGACAACAGCACGATGGGATGCAACATTCGACCGTGTTCGTGAAAACATCGATTCCCAGACACACACTGCTGGCGTGTTCGTTGTGGTCGATCGTCCATATGAGAAGTTCATTCCGGGTGAGCGCCCCCCACTCATCGAGGGTGCGTTCTGCGAAGTGGAGCTTCGCGGTCAGCCAACATCTCCAAAGATCGTTGTGCCTCGTTCGGCAGTAATTGATGCTCAAGTGAATGTTGTCAACGCCGATGGCCGACTCGAACAGCGACCTGTTTCGGTCGGGCTTGAACAGTCCTGGTACATCACAATCGAGAAGGGTCTTGCTGCTGGCGATCTGGTTGTTGTTTCTGACCCCGTCGGCGTGCCGATCGGATCGCTCATTGATGCGAAAATCGATGCCGAACTCGGTGCGCAACTCGTTCAAGACGCGAGCGGGGTCTCCCAATGACACGCTTCTTTGCCGGGCATCCAACAGCTGCCAATCTGCTGATGCTGATTATGCTCGCGATCGGGATCATGTCACTACCCAAACTGCAGCGCGAGACGTTTCCAAAGTTCACGCCGAGCGAGATTGAGGTGCGCGTTGTGTATCCCGGCGCCACCGCCCAAGAAGTCGATCAGACCGTGTGCCAGCGCGTGATCGACGCGCTCGATGGAGTCGAATCGATCGACGAAGTTCGGTCAGACGCGCGCGACGGCGTGGGCATAGTCACAGTCAAACTCATCGAAGGCGGCAACATCCAGACACTGCGCAACGATGTGGAGCAGGAGGTGTCGGCAATCAACGACTTCCCCGACACAGTTGAGGATCCAGTCATCATACAACTGGGGACCACGGATCGCGTTCTCGCGATCCTCGTCTCCGGCCCGCTCCCAGCCCCAGGACTTAAGGCGTTCTGCGAGGGATTGAAGGATCGTCTGCAAGCGCTCGATGAGGTCTCGCTGGTGCGGATCGAGGGATTCTCGGATCACCAGCTTAGGGTCGAGTTGTCACCGATCGAGCTGCGCAGGTATGGGTTGAGCGTCTGGGATGTTGCGGATCGGATTGATCGGCAGAGTGTCGACACGCCCGCAGGCGACATCGAGGCAGACGATCAGCAGTTTGTTGTCAGGCTTACCGAAGAACGCCGCACATCGCAACAACTTGAAGATCTTGTGATTGCTGCAAATCAGGGCGCGGGTGAGGTTCGCCTTGGTGATCTTGGCAGAGTGCTCGACACGTTCGAGAATGCCGAGGACCGGATCGAGATGAACGGTGTCCGTGCCGGTTTGCTCTGGATCGAGAAGACTGATGCAGAAGACACGATCCGTGTCGCACGCGCGGTGCGAAACTTTCTCGACGCCGAGCGCGCACGCTACCCGATGATGCACTTTGCTGTCACGCAGGACATCTCTGTCCTCGTTTCGGACAGACTTCGATTGCTGATTACCAATGGTTGGCAGGGCATGGTGCTCGTGTTCCTTGCAATGTGGCTGTTCTTCGCGTTTCGGCTCTCGCTGTGGGTTGCGTTGGGATTGCCCGTTTCGTTTCTTGGAGCGATGTACTTTCTTGCACCGCTCGACCTGACCATCAACATGATGACGATGGTCGGACTCCTGCTTGCACTCGGGCTGCTCATGGACGATGCCATCGTCGTCACAGAGAACATCGCGTCGCATCGGGCACAAGGAAAGAAGCCTGTGCAAGCCGCGATCGACGGCATTCAGGAAGTGCTCCCCGGTGTGATTGCCAGTTTTCTTACCACAGTCTGTGTGCTCGGACCACTCGCGTATATCTCAGGTGACATCGGCAAGGTGCTGCGCGTTGTACCCATCATCCTGATACTCGTACTGAGTGTCAGTCTTATCGAAGCGCTCCTCATCCTTCCTGCGCATCTTGCGCACAGCATGCACCGTTACGATCCCACAAAGCCCGGCCGGATGCGCAGACGCATCGATGCCGGAATTGACTGGGTTCGTGAACGATGGATCGGCAGGCCGCTCAGTGCGATGATCCGGTATCGATACCTTGTTGTCGGCATTGTCGTTGGTGCATTTCTTTTATCGGCAGGGCTTGTCGCTGGAGGAATCGTAAAGTTCCAGCCATTCCCGAATCTTGAGGGTGATGTGCTCGAAACGCGTATCCTGCTCCCGCAGGGAACGCCGCTGGCACGCACGGAAGAGATCGTGCAGCGTGTGCAATCTGCGCTCGATCGCGTC
Organism: Phycisphaeraceae bacterium; assembly: GCA_020639155.1. Taxonomy (NCBI): domain Bacteria; kingdom Pseudomonadati; phylum Planctomycetota; class Phycisphaerae; order Phycisphaerales; family Phycisphaeraceae; species Phycisphaeraceae bacterium. The sequence goes on along the minus strand of JACKHF010000001.1, from coordinate 1,920,399 downwards.
AATCATACGTTTGCAAACCAACCCAAAGAGCGTGATCTCATCAAGCAATCGTTCGTGCGATACAACGTCAATACTGAAGCATTTGAGAACGGACCGCACGTTGCAACCATCACAGTTGATCTGCTCAGCGCAGAAGAACGCTCGACGCGAATGGACGATGTCATCGCCGCATGGCGCGAAGAGATCGGTGCGGTTCCGGATGTGATCAGCATGACTATTCAGGAACCTGCGCTCGGACCAGCCGGGCGTGCGATTGAGCTTCGCTTTGTTGGTGATGATCTTCCCGAACTCAAGGCAGCCGCACAACAAACCAAAGCATGGTTCGATCGGTTTGTGGGTGTCTCAAACACATCGGACGATCTGCGTCCCGGTCGTCCGGAGTTCCGGTTACGCATCAGGCCGGGCACATTCGGATTGCAACTCGACGCAGCCACAATGGCTCGGCAACTGCGCGCAATGTATCAAGGACAGACTGCAGCGCAGGTACAGGTCAATGGCGAATCAATGGACGTCGACGTGGTGCTTGCCCCATCTGCGCGAGACAGCCTCGCCGACTTTGACGAGACAACACTGAGACTGCCAGACGGGAGTCAGGTACCATTAGACGCGGTCGCAAGCATTGAGCGAGCACGAGGCTGGGCTCGCATCGCACGGTTCGACAACCAACTCGCTGTCACACTCCGTGGAGACATTGATGAACGCCGAGCGAACACATCCGAGATCATGCGACTGCTGAAGAAGGAACTGCTCCCCGAACTCAGCACGGCTCATCCGGGCGTTCGTGTCGACTTTGAGGGCGAAGCCGCGGAAGGCGCTCAAACGCAGCGATCCATGATGCTGTCGATGGTCACGGGCATCTTCGGTATCTTTGTGATTCTGAGTTTCCAGTTCAGAAGTTATTCAGAGCCGCTGATTGTTATGGCTGCGATCCCGTTCTCGCTGATTGGTGTTGTCTGGGGTCATCTGCTCATGGGTGTGGACCTCAGCCTCCCGAGCATGCTCGGGTTTATCTCGCTTGCGGGTGTTGTTGTCAACGATTCGATCCTTCTTGTCATGTTCCTGAAGGACCGAAGATCCGTCGGTGGAAACGATATCGAGCAGGCAGCTTGCCAGGCATCGAAGGCTCGGTTCCGTGCTGTCATGCTGACATCGCTTACCACGATCGCGGGCCTGCTCCCTCTGATGTCAGAGCGCAGCCTGCAGGCTCAGGTGCTTATCCCGATCGCAATCAGCATTGTGTTCGGACTACTCGCATCGACGCTGCTCGTGCTGCTGGTGCTTCCATGTCTGTACGTTGTGCTCGAGGACCTTGGACTCACTGCCCACGCGCACTCAAAGACTGAGGACTGACCAATCTCTGCTCTGCCAAAGGCATGCTTGTCGTGAGATCGTGTGCTTCAAAGACCAGTTTGATGATGCCGCTCTAACCGATTGCGGGCTCTATTGTCAATAACGCTAACGCATGAACACTATAACGAAGTCCAGCCCGTTTGCTCATAGCAACTTCATGCGATTGGAGATGGTAAGATACGCGGGTCGCTTATGCACATATGCCACGCACATCCTTCGTCTGACCTGCGCGAAGGAGGCGTCGTCAGATATGTGTTCGATCTCTCAGAACAACTCGCTCAGCGGGGGCACGATGTTTCGGAACTGACACTCGACCCACCCAATGCCGACATTGTGCATCCTGAACAGAGCCAACTCGTGAGCCACATTACCTCTCTGTCCATCGGTTCCAATCATGCTTTGTGGCTCAACAAGCAGCAGATTGCTCGAGCGAAGGAGAAGCTGTCAAAGGCATCCGTGCTTCACATTCACGGCATGTGGTCTCCGCACATGGTCCATCTCGCAGAAATCGCAATAGGAATGGGTATTCCTTATGTTGTGACTGTCCACGGCATGCTTGATGAAGTGTGCTTGCGAAAAGGATGGCTGAAAAAACGTGTGTTCATGCGTCTGTGTGGAAACCGATTCCTGGCACGAGCGCAGAGAGTAATCACGTCATCATTGGGAGAACAAGCCCAGGTCCGTCGTTGGCTTCGAGAACCAAACAGTATTGTGCTGCCACCCGCGATGGACCTTGACGCATACATCGATCTTCCGAATCCGGACATTGCTGCAGATAGATTCGATCTGGATAGACGTCAATGTCCAGTCATTCTCTTTCTGAGCAGGCTGCATCCAAAGAAGGGGATAGAACACCTCATTGATGCTGCCCGCATACTCAGTGATCGTGGTACTCACTGCACAGTCGTTATTGCGGGCACGGGTGATCCGGCCTATGAAGCAGCGCTTCGCAAACGTGTGGCATCGTGCGATCTTCAGGACATGATCCACTTCGTCGGAATGGTTGATGGTGAGCTGAAGCGAAGCCTGTATGCGTGCGCAACTGTCTTCGCGCTTCCAACCAGCCAGGAGAACTTTGGACTTGTTCTCACGGAATCGTGCGCGTGTGGAACACCTGTGATTACGACTCGTGGTGTTGATATTTGGCAAGAACTCTCCGCGGCTGGTGCAGCAGTTATTGTCGAGCAATCAGGTCAGGGGTTTGCTGATGCAATCTGCTCAATGATTGCAGATCCGAAACAATCAGAACTAATGGGCCAGAAAGGAAGGGACTGGGTGCTCAACACATTCGCTATTCCTACGGTTCTTCCTCAGTATGAGCAGATGTATTCAGATATTATTGGCCCGAATACGCAGAAAGCTATAAAAAACGCTTGCGTCTGACATCGTTCTTTGGTATATTCGCTCGCCGACTTTCCACAGTCAAATCAGTATGATTCGGAGCTGACACTTTGCCAGACGTATCACCGTTCCATCTTGATCTTACCGAGAACGAGATTGAAGCTCTTCAACAAACGTTTGGCGATATTCTGCGCTCAGGCCAACTTATTCTGAACAAACATACCGAGCAGTTTGAACGCGAGTTTGCTGACATGGCAGGAGTGCAGCACGCAGTTGCTGTCAGCACTGGCACATCGGCGTTGCAGATGCTCCTGATGGCTCATTCTGCGGATGGCAAGCCTGTTGCTGTACCAACAAACACGAACTTCGCCTCTGTGGCCGCAATCCTGGCTGCGGGTGGACACCCGGTGCTCCTCGATATGGATCCGCGGACATTTGCACCATCTCTGCAAATGCTTGAAGAGTCATATCAGCGTGACAAGATTGCGGGTGTGGTGTGGGTGCATATCGGCGGGCTGATCTCGCCGGAGTTCGGAGCTGTCTCTGAGTTCTGCAGAACCAGAAAACTCTTTCTTATTGAAGATGCTGCACACGCGCACGGAAGTATGTTCAACGGCACATCTGCGGGTGCATTTGGTGATGGTGGTGCGTTCTCGTTCTTCCCGACGAAGGTCATGACGACGATGGAGGGCGGGATGGTTACGACACACAACTCGGATATTGCGGATCTGGCTCGATCATATCGGAATCAAGGCAAGGGAGCTGCAAAGTTTGGAAGCGACCATCTTCACCTCGGATCGAGTTGGCGACTTTCAGAACTTGCTGCAGCGATAGGCGTGGTGCAACTGCGCAAGCTGGATTCGATGATTGCGCGTCGTGCAAAGGCTGCGGATGCCATGGCTCGTACACTTGACGATATCCAAGTGCAATACTGCCCGTATCAACACATGGACCGAGCCAGCCAGTACAAGCTGATCGTGCGGTATTCTCACGGTGTGCCCTGTGACGAGATAAAAGCACGTTTGCGCTCGCATGGTGTCATTGCTGGTGGCGGCGTGTACGAACGCCCATGCCACGTTCAGCCCGCATTCGCAGATATCACAGTGCCAAAGGATGGATTTCCGGTTGCAGACGCACTGTGCCCAAAGCATGTGTGTCCACCACTCACATCAGGCATGACAGATGATGATATTGCGTGTGTGTGCGAAGCTCTGAAAGCTGTGCTGGGATGAAGTTCTGTTGCTTCAACCCCTTCCCCTGGCCAGACTTGGCACAACGGCCGGACCGTTGGCCGTTCCCAAACTCTGCCTATACATCCGATGCAGGGCAGAAGTTGTTCCGTCAGTGCATAGATCAGCTTGTGTATGCTGAAGCATGCGGGTTCGACTGGGTTGGCGTCGGTGAAGACCATATGACTGCGTATGGCCTGACACCAAATCCGATGCTGATCCTCTCGATTCTTGCAGAAAGAACGACGTGCGTAAAACTCGCGGTTCTTGGAGCACCGTTACCACTCCTGAATCCACTGAGAGTAGCAGAAGAGTGTGCGATGATTGATGTGATCAGTAATGGTCGTCTCGTTGCAGGGTTTATTCGAGGTGTGCCACAGAACTATGCGGCGTACAACATCGCGCCCGAAGAATCCAGGCAACGATTTGCAGAGGCGCACGAACTTATTCTCCGCGCATGGCAGGAAACAACACCATTCAGCTGGAACTCAACATATTACAACTTCCCACATGTGTCGATCTGGCCGCGGCCTGTGCAGCAGCCGCATCCACCGATTGTGTATTCAGCGAATAGCGAAACCTCTGCTGTCTTTGCTGCAAAGTCACGGGCAGCCATTGGCGCTATCCATCTTTACTCGCTGGATGCTATCGACAGAGTCAAGTCGGCGATTGATGCGTATAGGGGGCAAGCAGCCAGAGATGGATGGGAACCAGATCCAGAGCAGTTTATCGTTGGATTTCAGACTTGTGTTGCTGAAACCGACGAACTCGCATTTCGAAAACTGGAACCCGCCCTCAACTATCAGTATCAGATACTTTCTGGCACGTTTAATGCGGAGAAGAAGGCGCTTGCAAACAAACCCGAGGGATACGGCTACACGCCGGTCGAGGAATCTCCGCCCACGCTTGGGCAGCGCCTTGATAATCATATTGTGCTGTGCGGATCTCCAAGCACTGTGACACGTCAGATTGAGTACATAAAGGATACGCTTGGTGTGGGTGTTATCAGCACACATATGCAGGTGGGCAATATGGCTGATGCCGATGTGAGAGAGAGCATGCACCTGTTTGGATCGCATGTTGCCCCAGCTTTCAGGTCTGATTCGAAACTACATCAGGACTCAGTCACGACTTCATATAAACCGATTGCTCAATCTCTTGGATGGCATGTCCAACAGACCAGACATATACACAGGAGCAAGTGGTTTGACATCGTGCAGGATCAGCTCGTTCTGCCGTCGAACGAACAACGGGAGTACACATATATCGATCATCCCGGCTCTGTGTTTATGGTTCCCTGCACACCCGAGGGTCAGATTGTACTGATACGGTCATATCGCTACACAACAGACTCATACTCATGGGAGATTCCAGCGGGCGGTATTGGGGATCATCTCGAGCTTGCTCTTGAAGATGTTGCAAAGAAGGAACTCCTTGAGGAAATCGGGGCTGAGTGTACAGAACTGATCCCACTCGGAAGTCGATTTCTTGGAAACGGCATGGCAAAGCACAGGGCGTGGTGCTTTATAGCTCTCGGGGCTCGGCCGGCCCAGCCAACCACGGACGATGAAACAGAGCACGTGGTACAGATTGAAGTTGTTGATCGTGATCGTGCAAAGCAGATGGCAATCGATGGCATCGTTGATGATGGAGATTCTGCGCTCGCCCTGTTGCTCGCACTTGACTATATCGATCGCAACCAAAGCCTGTTCTCACAGGACAAGAAGTAGCAACATGGACTCATCTGATCACATCGAGACGTTTGATGTTGTGATCGTCGGAGGCGGCATTGCGGGGATAGCAATTGCAGAACGGCTTACCCGTGAAGCACATCGTCAGGGTCGAAAGATACGCCTGGCGCTCTTCGAGCGAGAGGCGCAACTTGGATCCGCATCGTCAGCTGGCGTCGAAGGATGGTTTCATACCGGCGCGCTATACGCCAGACCACAATATCTGCAGACATTTCTCACCTGCCTCAAATCATTCGAAGATCTCGTTAACTGGTACACAGATGATCCACTCTTTCCATCGAGATCATCGTGCAGAGTTGCATACTCAGATGGCAAAGGCATCTCGATTGTGCCATCAACTGTCTCTTTGCCACATGCCAATACCAATCAGCGGCACGCGTCTCGTCGGGGCTGGTTTGATTCGCCGATTCAGCTTTGCACAATACCCGAGTCGCAAGATGGTGATCTTTGCGGAGATTGGCACAACCAGATTGCATCGATGTATCGTACTGTCGATCACATCTATCGAACTGCGTCGTGGTATCGCAAAGAGCTTCATACGTGCCAGATGCCATCAGTCCGCAACCTGCTGGAGTCTGCTGGTCCTCCATCTCGTTGCAACCAGAACGTAGATCTATGCTCGAAACAACTCACTGGCTGCGATATGGTCATGCATTCAAAGCGAATCATGTATGATCTTGCGCAGTCTGCAAGTAGCTTTGGTGCACATGTGTATCTTCATGCAGATGTACAGCTAATCGAAACACGAGCAGAGGACCATCTGCTGCACATACGGAACGCGCGCTCTGGCGCTATTATGCGTGTACAGGCAACCCATGTGATTGTTGCTGCTGGAGACAGAACTATTGATTTGAACTCTCAGCAAGCGATGGTATCTGACAATGTTTCGATTCAGAGTCGGTCGAGTGTCATGCTCGTGCGCCAGCCCGCTGTTATGTCGGAGAACCGTGTTATAATAACACAATCGGAAGAAGACTGTGTCAATCACATCTATCACCCGGGAACCGGTGGCGGCATTTCCATTCTTGCTGATGCAAATGACCTGCCATGTGAACCATCCGAGCCAGAAACTCAAGCTGCAGGGCATCGTATCCATGCCAAGGCGACTTCGATGTTTGGTGATACCATCGGTTCATTTTCACAATGGTCAATGTACGTGTGTAAAAAAACTGAGGTCTGCAAACTTGATGGAATAAGCCGCGACTACAGCTATTGGTGGGGACCTCGGGTTGCCCACTGGCAGAATGAGCATTGGCAACGGCTTCGACAGCACGACCAAGCTGCTGCACAAGACGAAATATTCAATGCCCAACTCACCCGACAACCTCCCAAGACAAACTGCATTTCTACAGATGTCTGGGCAACAACAAAGAGTCTTCACTTTGCAGCGCTCCGATCGGCACGCCAGCGTACATCACAAGCAGAATATGATTTTATCGCAGTTCGCGACCAGGCTATCAGCGCGTTTGCTTCGCATGCCACAGCACCGATGCACTCAGCTATTTATGTGATCCCGGGAAAGTTTTCACTCTTTCCTACGCTCGCACACAATATGTATCTTGAGCTCGAGTTGCGAGGCTTCTTTGCTTCCCTTCCCACAGGTATCGCGCAAGCAACAAACATGGCTGACCACTGCATTGCGTCTCCAAGGAGTGTTCATATACTCAGGAACACAAGGAATACTGCGTGTTTCGGCCCAGACAGTTTAGCAACGGAGGCCAAATGAACTTCTTGTTCTTTGGAAGAAAACCAGTAGCATGCGACGCATTGCAGATGATCCTTGAGTGTGGACACACTGTTAAAGGAATCGTGACAACACCACCAGACCAACCCGATATTCACAAACGTCGTTTATGCGACGACGCCGTGTTGCACAACATACCACTCCTTGATGAGGAACAGATCTACGACCACATGAGTCGTGGCAAGAGTATTGCATCAATCAATCTGGAAGAGATCGATGTCGTGCTCTCGATGTTTCATCAGTCACGAATCAAATCTCCGATATTGGATCTTCCGAAGATAGGCGCAATCAATATCCATCCAGCCCCATTGCCCGAGTTTCAAGGATGGGGCGTGTATAACTTTGCTATTGTTGAGTCGTGTCCCTTCTGGGGTGTGACTGCTCACTATATGGATGAGGGCTTTGATACCGGTCCGATCATTGTGGATGAACGATTTGACGTTGATATGCAGTACGAAACAGCATTCTCGCTTGAGCGTCGTACTCAACCGGTCATTCTTCGCGTTGTACGCAAACTGCTTCATATGCTCGAAACCGGCAAGCCTGACGCAACTCCACAAAGAAATGGGAGGTATATTTCCAAGAAAGATTTTCTACGACTCCGCACGATAGAACCGACCGACACACCCGAAATGGTGGACCGGAAGATCCGCGCCTTCTGGTACCCTCCCCATCCTGGCGCACAACTGGCACATACTACAGATAGTTACACAATCGTCAATACGCGATTGTTGCACCAACTCTCAAATCTGATGCTCGCTGATTCCACAGAGTTGAATGACTTTGGATCTCTAAAATAACTTTAACTCGTTGAAAATGATTAGGTCATTGATGATCGCTGATATTGTCGTGCTGGTATACTTATATCAGCACAAATGGCCAAAGACTTCAAGCTGACATTATGTATATGCAATCGTGGATTTTGATGTCATGTTTGCAGTGCAACATGATTCTAATCGACGTACATAAACAGCTACCCGCAACACACAGCAAACGCGCCATGAACTGAACTGTTAGATACACCAAACTACACGAGTGAACGCAACTCAGCTACTACATTTGAGACTGATGCATACCCCAACTCCCGCTGAAAATAATCTTCAGCAAGATGCGTAAGAAATAGTGACCGTAATATATCGCCAGCAGTGGTGCTTTTCATTTTTGCGCAAGCTACCAAATCAATAATTATTCTTGGGTTCGAATTCCATGCATTCCACACAAATGGCGGAATATAGGACGATACGTAATCTTGTTGCTCCTCAAGGATTGCATCAACTAAACATTGTGCAGCGAAGTCTACCGTCTTTGTATCTACCACCATAAGACGTGCAACATTCGGCAATCCCATTGGATCCTTTTCACGCACCTCTCTTTCCACTTCTGAACGAACATTTGCGTCGCTCACGTCTCTTCGCAGAAGTGTACTTGTTATATCCGATCGCCATTCTTTACTACCCTTGCATTCGGCAAGCGTTTTAGACAACATTGCATTAACATCGCCACCTTTTACTCGTGCCAATGCCTCAAGCGCGATACCCCACCTATCCCCAGCTTCGTCCAATGCCCATTCAATCAAAATGTGGTCCCATTGGCCTTTGGACTCTGTGTCAAGACTATCCCGATAGTCGCACAGGGAGGCGGCAAGACCATATCCACCATCACGGTCGTTGGCATGCAACCGTTCCAAGGCGAGAAGTTGGTTCCTGACATCTGTAATAGCCATCATCGCATCCAAAAACCGTAAAATCACGCCAATGCACTCAAGCCGAGAACGAGTATGAATATCTGGAAACTCATTTTGTTCCGAAAGCTTTGTTGACGTATTGAACAACCTCCTGCAACTTGGCCTTGTCTATGACCTTCTCAAGCTTCGCGGACTCGGATGCCAGCGTCGACTTGATCGCTCCAAGAACTTCCATTCCTGAGCTACCAAGATGCATCGCGTCGTCAAGTTGTTGGACAACATCATCAAAGCCATGCTCTTGGCACTCCTGCATAGCTAATTCCACAAACTCGTATACTTCATTGATCGTCGTAATCATGCAGATCTCCTTACAGCATAGAGCCAGACGATAATGAAATCACTAGAACTGACAACACCTTCGATTCCACCGCCCAGATTGGGAGGAATGCCGGGTGCAGATCGAGTAATAATCGGAGTACCAACTCCGCCATACCATCGCTGAGTACGTGGAGCACTACAACGCGGAGCGCCCTCATCAGGGGTTAGGCAACGCGCGAATCGGCAAGCCCTCTCCGCCCGAGTATGAACCGTCCACAGAAGTTGGTTGCAGCGAACGATTGGGCGGTTTGCTGCGAACCTACCACCGAAAAACTGTGTGAACCAAGTATTTGGACCCTACACGCACAAATCATCGTCAGGAAGAAGTTCGAGTGAGAATACCAGATCATCAAAATCGTCATCTGGGTGACCATCATTGCAGCGATACAAACGAATACTTCCTGAAATCTCGACTATCATCGCAGCACCGTTATGGCAAGAATCTGCATTCCCGTTTCCACTATCCCAAATATTCTTGACATGCAGATCTGGTTTATCCTTTTTACTCACAACTGCAAACTCAAACATCTGTGGCGCGGTGTCTTGCCAAAAATAGCACATTTTCTTTAATCTTTGCCCTGCGACAAGTATCTCCCCATCAACCTTAACCGCAATTCCCTGCCTCCACTCCGAACTGGTTGACTTAAACACTACTTTGATGCGCTGTTTTTTAGCTATTCTTACCACATCTTTTTGATGCAATATATTATTTTTATACACAACCACATCATCTTTGCCTGCGTTGATGAATAGACCCTCAATATCAATCATCTAATTGCCTCCTAATCTTCTGAATGGATTCATCGCAGCATTGCCTGATTCGGTGCTGGCGAAACGCGAGATCAGATCATTCGACGAATCGGAAACACCAATGAGGCCTCGTCCAATGTAGTGAGTACATAGGTGCAACAAAACTCCATCTCGTTGCCAACATATATACCGGACTCGAAACTCCAGCATTAAAGTTCACTTCATAGCGGTTGCAGAATGCATAATCGAATGAGGTTGCGTTGATAACTCCAAGTGGTAAGCACGATTCCTGCACGTTTGCAAGGTGTCGTTCTCTGTCCCAGCCGAGCAACCACCCGTTGGGAGGGTGCTCGTAAAACTGTTCTTGAACTTCGTTGATTAGCTTTTCAATCGTCATATTCATAGCCGCATCCTTATGAGAGCGCAGTTGTCAGCCCATGGCGTACGCTGACAGGATGCATCGAAAGCGGGCGACGAGAGTCGAACTCGCGACATTCAGCTTGGGAAGCTGACGTTCTACCACTGAACTACGCCCGCAAACGTGGATTTCTACCACTTCTTTGCACGATCATCTACTACAATTACCTGCGAAGTCGTCTCGCAGCCACACCGAAGCCCCGGAGTATACACCATGCCGAAGCATGGTCCCAACCGGAAGAAGCGAATCCCGAAGCTGTCCTTCTCTGCCACGCAGGGAATCGGCTGGCACGTCTCCTTCCGCGACCCCTCGAACGGCTCACCTCGTCGGCACCGGTTCGGAATCGTCCAAAGAGAACACAAAGCCGCCGCTGAACTGAAGCACCACTAGTGGGTGGCAGAGTACCTCTGAGGCGTGCAATCAGACGAGAAAGACAAGGAAGTCAAGCACGAGAAACCGGCACGAACCAAGCAAAGGGCAGCGTAGCACCGAGTCGTCACTTTGACTTGATGAAGTGGAAGCGGCGGCCTGGAACCACCCCATGCCGCCACTCGACTACTTTGTCGAAAAGGTGGACTCGGGCCGTTCAAAACGGACTCGTCAACTACCTGTACGCCGTGCTACTTGGGGTACGGCATGCTCAACGACTGGAGAACCCCTGTGCATAATCTCAAGGGGCAAGCTTCCAGTAGTGACGTTCAGATTCTGAAGATTGTGGGCATGAAAAGCAGGAAACTCCATGATAGATACAAGCTCACATAAGCGTCTTTCACATCATAAGTCAATTCTGTCTCCTCGTAGTAAGCGTTTGAGCGCTCTGAGATGCGCCGGGCTTTCCGAGACTGCTTGCGCCATCCGCACGTCGTACGGATTCGACGCTTCACTTCTGTGATCTCCTTGGTGTTGTCCTATTGATATGGCGACTTACAGGTGCTGTCACTCTGTGTTGGAGGAGAGCTCGACCGCAGCGGCGCACTGATAGGGAACTTTGGACTCTACTGGCGCGAGACAGGAGATAGCTGAACGTTCGTCCCTCGAATCACTTCGAAGTGAGACCACCGAAAGGGAGTGCCCCTGCTTGGGAGTCGTTCATAAGAAGATTTACCGAAAATCGGAACCCTGATTGGGCTTTTCGTTAATACCTTTGGATGCGGTGAAAATCTGCTTCGATTGGGCAAATCGAGCTGAACCGGACAGTTGCGGACGAGGTATAGAACCTATAACCGTGAGGATGTTGGGAGGGGGAAAAAAAACCAAAAATCCGGGTCGTGGCTGAAACATCGCCACGGATTGAGTGTATGATTCGGTATACGTTAGGTATCAGCTGCATCCAATCGTCGAGCTGTATTGTGCGGCTCAGCAGCGGATATCGGATTGTCAAAGGGGGGATGGGTGAGCCGGTTTGGATTTCAATCATCATTGCCGTGATGACCGAGCCGAACTCACCCGATCCCTCAGAAAGCGAGAGTTTATATGCAGGGTTATAGTGGAAAATTGCGGTTTCTGTTCCATCAGGGACACATTTTCGAGCGGAGACGCGAGTTATTGGGCCTTGTGACTTGTACCGCTCTGGCTGGCATGGCGGGCAGCGCATGTGGACAATCAGTTCCGGCGTACGACTACGCATCGTTGCAGACAACGACTGACCCGAACTTTGGATACGTTGCCGGTGTCGCGCACTGGTACGACGGACGAGCTTTTACTGCAAGAGTCGTTGAGGATGCCTTCGGTACTCAACGCACCGAGATTCACTTCCCGCTCAGCGTGATCGATGCCTACTACACCATAAGTGGGCTGCCGACGTTGTCTGATGTCTGGGCAAACGACCTTTCTACCGAGTTCCCCCGCGTGGAAGCACATCTTGTTGGCTCGACCGACCCACTTCTACCAGCTTGTTACGTGTGCGGTGGGTTCCAAACTCCCATTGGCGACATCGACATGGAAGATGAAAGCGGGGATAGTGGATCTGCCCAATGCCCAACACCGGGAGTTATTCAGGCTTGGATGACAAAGGCACGCGACGGAGGTGCATGTGCTGGAACAACCAATCCTTGTAACCCTCGCGTCTTCTGCTCAAACTTGGGTGTTGAAGCAATGTCAGTATCTGCCGCAACAAGAAGTGCCTTTGCGACAAAGTGGTGTGCCGTGGGTGGCTGGTTCAAGGGAACGACTGAGTTCGGAACCTCTTCAAGCTCCGTGCAGCGCACTGCTGTCGGAACTCAGGATGGCTATGTGACCATCCTGAACGCATCGGACGCTGCTTACCCGGTGTATAACTTTTCTTCCTTCGGTGATTACGTGCTCACTCTAGGTGCCTCGGGAGCTTCGGTTGAAGTGACTGGGGTCGCTTTCGCGCCCGACACCTTACTTGGCGTTACTCAAGGCTTGCTAGTCATAACTGGTTCATTTACAGGAACTGTAGACTTCGACCCTACCACATTTGGCGTACAAAATGGTGTGAGTGTCGGTGGTCGCGACATGTTTGTCGCTGCGTACTTGGTGACCGATGCAATCGGCGGCGGTGCCCCCGAGCCGTTTGAACTCGTCTGGCTTGACACAACAGGCACCGAGAATGATGATTCGGGACAGAGCGTTGCGATCGACCCGACTGGCGACGTGTATGCGGTCGGCTGGATGGGTGATGGTCTGACTCTCGGTGGCGAACCATCCGGTGATGCATATGTTGCCTGGTACAACGAGGCTCCGACGATTGTGGGCTGGGGACCGCTCGCACCCACACACGAGTTCACGTTGGATGATTCGAATCAGACGGCGTGCGACTCGAAGGCGATGGATGTGACTCTGGACGGCATTGGTCGTGTCGTTGTGGCTGGAGCATTCGGGAATCCGGGTAACGCCGCACCGAATAGCGCGTCCATCGACCTTGACCCGAGCGCAGGTGGTACTGTCACGGTCAACACGAACGGTCGTCGCGACGCGTTTGTTGCGCGCTACGAACCGACCTTCGGAACTCCAAAGCTGCTGTCGTTCGACTGGGGATTCGGTGATGGCACTTCGGGTGAGGATGGCGCACTTGCCATCGATGCCGATGAGGACAACTCTGCGCGGTTGTCGTACGGCGGTCGAGTCAATGACAAGCCACAAGCGGAGTTTTACAAGCTCCAGATTACTGAGTCTGTGGACCTCGTCCACGCCTTTGTGTCAGACATCAAGGAGCACACGCTTGGTGACGCTATTGCGAACAACTTGATTGTTCCTGATAAAACCGACCCGAATCAACCGGTTGTTCTGGTTAGTGTGACAGAACCAGATTGGGACGGCTATGCGTTCGATCCGCTCAACATCACAGACCGCGGCGGTCCGGTGCAGATTGTCCCGCCGACTGTTGTCACTGAGAACACTGCAGCACTCATCCGTCGGAGAATCCTTGACAGGCAACCCTCACACACTGCCACTGTAAACCGATACTCACAGGGATTCGAGCAGGTTGTCAGCATGGCCGACAAGAACTTCCTGATTCCCGCATTTGAAACAGACCGAAAAGGACACGTGGTCCTTTTGACACAATCCGGGTGTGACACAAACTGTAACACTCATGGCGACACTGCCATGCAAACCGCACGCGACAACGCGCTTGCCGAGGACCTGTATACTCACGTCGACGGGTTCATGTTTGTAAATTCCCCTGCTGCTTCGCATCGTACATGGCTTTTGGCAAACATCATGGATTCTGAGGAGAAGATACCCGATGCATGGACATCGCTCTCGTCGGGTTCACAAGAGCGGTTTCTCGGACTTGTTGGAAGCCCGGGGAACTACACATTCTCTACCAATATTGTTCGTCGTTTGTGTCACTGGCCCGGTGACTACGACAACGATGGAACTGTGGAGGTGACGTTCTCGTACAACTGTTCAGGAGGGTATTCAGGATCGGCCAGCGGCGATGACGTGACAGCGTTTCTCAGCGCGAGCAGTCCTTATGGGTCGAGTGACTGGAACTACGACACGTCAATTAACTTAGATAGACCACTCGCTTTTACAGCGACGGCTGATTGGGGTATTGATTTCTGCAAGTTTGTTGTTGATGCACTCGGGGGATGTCCGTGATTCTTCGGTCTCTAAGCCGTAATAGTTCCCCCAGCCGCATCGGAAGATGTGGCTGGGGTTTGTGCGTACTGCTGATGCTGAACGCAACTGCGAACGCTCAGCAAGCTTCTCTCGTGTTTATGGACAACCTGCCGCCCAATCTCCTCTCCTACGAGGTCGGATTTTTGTCTATCACAGACAACGGGACCGTGATTGGAGTTACTGTTGAACAAGCAACTCCCATTGGGACTGGAATCACATGGTCACAACAGAAGGGATGGACGCTGCTGCCAAAGCCGGGTCCAGAATGGAATGTAGTTGCTCAGGGTGCATCACGAGACGGGAGATATATAGCTGGCATTATTTCATTACCACCAACATATACGCCCGCAATGCCTGTCGCATGGATTGATGGCGAAGGACCCTTTGTGCTCTTCGAACCCCCTGAACCATACGATCAAGCTTTTGCGCTCGATGTCTCAGACGCAGAATATGGGTACATAGTTGCTGGCCTGCTCCTCGACGATGGTCCGGGCGCTGATGTCCCGTTTCTGTTTGACGGGGAGAAGATCACCAATCTTGGCAATCCACAAGGTGCCAATATAAGTATTGCCGACATTAACTCTCCTAAAACAATCCTTGGAACTAGTGGCAACATTCTGAATGGAAGTGTTGAAGGTGTTCGTTGGCGAGAAGGTATTGGGTGGGAGTTTCTTGGAGACCTGCCCGGCTGTGATTCCTTTAGTCGGCTTTACGGTTCTTCTGCAAACGCTATGGTTGGAGTAGGACAAGCTACCCCTGGGCTTATCTGCTCTCAAGCATTTGCTCGCTGGACCCAATATCATGGATGGCAGGACTATTATGTTCCATCAGTTATTGCGCCCGGTCGAGCGTCGAATGTAAGCGGCGACGGATGGCGAGCCGTAGGTTCAACTGGGAACGCGGCTCCTCCTCCGTACCAAAATGGAGCGACCATTTGGGACCCTGTGAATGGTGCGCGATATCTCCAGAATGTGCTCTTTGAGGAGTATGGCATCTCGGCCGGGGAATGGCGGCTCTGGGATATCGAAGCGATCAGTTATGATGGAACGATGATGGCGGGCCAGGCAGTCAGATGGAATGGAATTCAACTGGTCTATCGCCAGTTCTTTGTAACACTTCCCGCGTTCTGCTATGCGGACTGCAACGGCGATGATGAGCTCAATGTCCTCGATTACTTCTGCTTTGCTGAGCAGTTCAGCCAGAGAACCGTGTACGCCAACTGCGACAACGACGGAAGAATGAATATCTTCGACTTTATCTGCTTCGGAAACAAGTTCGCTGAAGGATGTCCGTGAATCATTGTTCCTTCAAAGGCAGGACACGCTCCAGCCGCTTCGGAAGATGCGGCTGGGGTTTATGCGTGCTGCTGATGCTGAACGCAACTGTGTACGCCCAGCAAGCTTCTCTCGTGTTTATGGACAACCTGCCGCCCAATCTCCTCTCCTACGAGGTCGGATTTTTGTCTCTCACGGATGACGGAACCGTCATTGGAACTTCTGTTGAACAATCAGCTCCCATTGGGACCGGAATCACATGGTCACAACAGAAGGGCTGGACACTGCTGCCAAAGCCGGGACCGGAATGGAGTGTTTCGGCTCAAGGAACTTCACGAGACGGGAGATACATTGCAGGGCTTGCTGCTCCCCCCCCGAACTTCTCGCCCGCGATGCCGATAGTGTGGATCGATGGCGAGGGACCCTTTGTGCTCTTCGAACCGCCTGAACCATACGAGCAAGCATTTGCGCAAGACGTCTCAGACGCAGAATATGGTTATATTGTTGAGGGGCTGCTCATCGACGATGGTCCGGGCGCTGATGTCCCGTTCCTGTTTGACGGGGAGAAGCTCACCAATCTTGGCAGCCCACAAGGCGCAGTTACGAGCATCGCTGACATCAATACTCCAGAGACACTCCTTGGCACGAGCGGAAACATTCTGACAGGAAGTCTTGAAGGTGTTCGTTGGCGAGAAGGTATTGGGTGGGAGTTTCTTGGAGATCTCCCGGGATGTGGTTCTTTTAGCAGGATTCTTGGTTCCTCGGCTGACGCTCGCGTTGGTGTTGGCCAGACGACACCGGGACTTATCTGCACCGTCGCATTTTCGCGATGGACCGAATATCACGGATGGCAGTGGTACCACATCCCAGGAAACATTGTTGGAGGAAGAGCAGAGCAGGTGAGTGGAGATGGCTGGCGTGTCGTCGGTGAAACTGGGAACGCTGGGCCACCTCCTCTCCTCAACGGAGCAACTATCTGGGACCCGGTAAATGGTGCGCGATATCTCCAGGATGTGCTCTTTGAGGAGTATGGCATCTCGGCCGGGGAATGGCAGCTCTGGACCATCGACACCATCAGCTTCGATGGCACGATGATGGCGGGTATTGCTGCTCGCTGGACTGGAACGCAGCTTGAGTATCGACCCTTCTTTGCAACACTTCCCGCGTTCTGCTATGCGGATTGCAACGGCGATGATGAGCTCAATGTCCTCGATTACTTCTGCTTTGCTGAGCAGTTCAGCCAGAGAACCGTGTACGCCAACTGCGACAACGACGGAAGAATGAATATCTTCGACTTTATCTGCTTCGGAAACAAGTTCGCGGAAGGATGTCCGTAAGCAAAGAGACACCACGATGGCTGCCGAATCAACGAGTGACTTTGGCACCACAACCGTGCAGGGACTGATAAGCCGCATGCTCTCCCGCGCATCACACTGCTGGAGTGACTACAACCGCGATGGCGACGTGGATCCCACCGATTTGAATACATTCATTTCGGACTCAGTTCTAACTACACCGCCTTTATATGCGGACTGGAACTACGATGGAACTTGGGATGGAAACAATGTTCCTGCGAATACTGCATTTTATGGTGTAGACTATTCGAAGTTTACAACCGAACATAACTAAGGTTGTCTATAGGTTGAAATCTCAATGTTCTTTTTAACTTCCTGTCCCGCGTGCACCAAACTCACGCCCACCCAAAACTGTTCGCGCGCCGAGCACAGCCGCAAACCAACGGCCATCCAAGTTGTGCAGTATCATCTCCACATGAGCCAGAACAACGGCACCGCTGCAAGCAGTGCGACAGCAAACAACACAAACGCCTGCCGTTCTGACCGTCTGAGCATGCGGCGATCAATGTAGTACCGGCCGTTGGTGGCTTGCACGAGCAAGCGCTTCCGTACCGCGCGACGGAGAGCTTTCATTGGAACATTCAGGCTTTCCGGTTTGCGGCTGGTCTCGGGGGAGAATGCCCCGGCGCTCTCGAACGCATGTACGGCATTCGGACGTGAGAGATAGGCCATGAAGACCATTGCTGGGTACGCAAACAATCCGATTTTCATTGGCATCGCAGAACTCCGTGGAATGTGAGCATCACCCTCTGCAAAGATCGTGCCGAGTCGGAATCCCCCATGCCGATCGAATAACTGAGTGTGCCACTGCCAGTGTGGCAGAGTCAGCCTCGACCAAACGCTTTGTGTCGCAACAATGTGCCATGGCGATTACACATGAACAAATGCCAGCTGTGGTGCTGCTCTCGGGAGGGCTTGACAGCGCAACAGTGCTGGCGATCGCTCGTGCGCAGGGACATGAATGTCACGCATTGAGCTTCGACTACGGTCAGCGCCACAGATTCGAGCTTGAAAGCGCTGTGAGAGTTGCCCATCAACTCGGTGCAGTCTCTCACAAAACCGTCGCGATCGATCTGCGCGCCTTCGGCGGATCCGCACTCACGGATGCGATTGATGTGCCGAAGCACCGAGACGACACAGCGATGGCGCACGACATCCCTGTGACATATGTGCCTGCGCGCAATCTTGTCTTTCTCTCGCTCGCATGCGGGTTTGCTGAGGTGCTCAATGCTAACACCATCTTCATTGGTGTGAACGCGGTCGATTATTCCGGCTATCCAGACTGCAGACCTGCGTTTATCGAGTCATTTGCACGCACAGCAAATCTTGCGACCAAAGCAGGCATCGAGGGGCACACGCTCTCGATCCAAACGCCGCTCATCGATATGACAAAGGCGGACATCATCCGGCGTGGACACGAACTCGGCGTTGATTTCGGGCTGACGCACTCGTGTTATGACCCGGACGCACAGGGTCGCGCGTGCGGGAGTTGTGATTCGTGCATCATCAGACGCAAAGGCTTTACAGACGCTGGCGTGCCGGACCCGACGCGATACGCGGATTCAGTCTGACAGATCTGCTGCGATGGCTGACAGCATCTCGCGTGCAATATCAGACAACTCATCAAGCGTGACCTGCTTCGATGCGCGAAACTGAACGCAGGACTTGCCCGATCGCAAGTTGCCCAATCTCTTCTCAAATCGATTGAGCACTTTCTGGTCCATTACATAGAGCATTGGGCACTTTGAGGTTGTACCAATGCCAGCCACCCATCGCTGACTCCCAAAGGTGTACACGGGGAAGTTGTTCGGCGACATCTCCTCTGTTGTCATGGGGAGTGCCTTTCGGATCATCGCTCGGATATTGTTAAGCGTCTTCTGCTGCGACTCAGGGGCATTGTTGATAAAGTCCGTTACTGCTTTGGATCGTGCCTGTGCCATGCGCATCTCCTCGAGTATGCCACTATTATCCCCATTCATCGCAGGCATAATGCTCATCGCATACATGGAGTTCCCATATGTCAGACACACAAAGGCCCGGCACCATCGGATGGCACGATCTCACCGTCGAGAACGCAGACCAGATTCGTGATTTCTACGCAGCGGTTGCACAGTGGAAACCCGAACCTGTTGACATGGGCGGGTACAGCGACTTCAGCATGGTTGCCTCAGACGGTTCCCCCACTGCTGGTGTGTGCTTCAAGCGCGGCACGAACGCTGACATCCCCTCGCAGTGGCTCATGTACATCATTGTTGAGGATATTGACGCGAGCATAGCAGCCTGCACAAAGCTCGGCGGTTCTGTACTCGTGGGACCGAAGTCGATGGGCAGTGCGCGGTATTGTGTTATCCGCGATCCCGCTGGCGCAGTATGCGGACTCTATCAGGCGTAACATCCTGCCCGACCAATGCTTTGGAGAACACCATGAACACCAGTCCAGTTTCAGCAAGGCTGTCTATCACATCCACCTGCGTGCTGTGCATCCTCGGCGCGATGTGTGTTGTCCCGCTCGCCGGGTGCGCATCGCAACGGATCGCGATCGCTGAAGCGCTCGGCACCCCCAAGCGCGAGCAGCTCGTCTCGCATGTCGAAAAAGCTCGCAACGCGCAAGAAGATGCCAAGGAGCAGTTCGCTGACGCACTCGAGGAGTTCAAAGCACTGACCGGGTACTCCGGCGGCGATCTCGAAGCTGTCTACAACAAGCTCAAGAAGGAGTACGAGCGATCGCAGGATCGCGCAGAAGCGGTCACCGATCGCATCAACATGGTTGAGCTTGTCTCATCCAAGCTCTTCAAGGAATGGGAGACCGAACTCGACGAGTACTCCAACCAGGATCTTCGTCGGTCCAGCGAGCAGCAACTCTATGACACCAAAGCGAAGTACACGCAGATGGTCTCGAAGATGAAGCAGGCCGAGTCAAAGATGCAGCCCGTGCTGACGACGCTGGGCGATCAGGTGCTGTTCCTGAAACACAATCTCAACGCGCGATCCATCGCGTCACTCCAGAGCACGGTTGTCTCACTCGAAACCGAGGTCGAGACACTCATCCGCGATATGGAAGCGTCGATCGCGGAGGCCAACACGTTCATCAATGAGATGTCCGACAGCGAATAAACATCCGCTCTCGTCGCACAGATCGGGGATATCGCAAATACTTCACAATTCTGTCGTCATCTTCCCGAAGAATGAACAGGGAATATTGCAATGGCACACCGGTTGCACGGCTATAGTGCCCGAGCGCACGTCTGTGTGCTTTCACGGCTGAAAACGCCGTTTCATGCCTGAACTTTTGGCGGTCACCGCCAGAGGAAGCATCGAATGTCAGACACCCTTCCTCAGACCGCCCGCATCATCGGGCAGCAGCCATCGACCAGCCTGCACGGCAAGCTCAAACTGAAAGAGCAGATCGCTGCGCATCTACCTGAGGATGAGAACCTCGATCTTCCCGTCGGTCTCCCACTCGGCAGGCGTATCGCGAACCTCATTGTCATCCTTGTTCCGCTCGCAGCACTCATCGTCGCGTGCGTGTACGCATGGGGATGGGGACTCGGATGGACAGAACTCGGATTGTTCTTCGGCATGTATCTGCTGACCGGGTTCGGCGTCACCATCGGGTACCACAGACTGTTCGCGCACAAGTCGTTCTCCACCGGCCCGATCATGACATCCATCCTCGCGATACTCGGCACGATGTCCGTGCAGGGGTCGCTGCTCCGCTGGGTCTCGTTCCATCGCGGGCATCATCAGCACTCAGATCAGGAACTCGATCCGCATTCGCCGCACGGGCACGGCGACGGCATCATCGGCGCAATCAAGGGCGCGTGGAACGCGCACCTCGGCTGGATGTTCAAGCCGCAGAAGTTCAATCTCGACAAGTACGTCCCCGATCTCCGCCGAAGCAAGCTCATCCGCACCATCTCGGCACTCTCGCTGCTATGGGTCGTGCTGAGTCTTGCGATCCCGACAGTGCTGGGCGGATTGATCGACCTCAGCTGGCGCGGCGCGTTCCTCGGGCTCCTGTGGGGCGGACTGATCCGCATCGCGTTTGTCCACCACGTCACGTGGAGTGTGAACTCCGTCTGCCACATGTGGGGCACGCGCCCGTACAAGTCGCACGACGAGTCACGAAACAACCCGATCGTCGGCGTACTCGCGCTGGGCGAGGGGTGGCACAACAACCACCACGCGTTCCCCACCTCGGCCCGTCACGGGCTTGCCTGGTGGCAGATCGACTTCAGCTACATCATCATCTGGTGTATGGCGAAGATGGGACTCGTCTGGAACGTGCGCGTGCCGGACGCTGAGCGACAGGCGAAGCAGAGGCGGTAATTCACCGAGAGCCACCAATGGGAGCTGAAACTAACCGGTCTGCCGCCGTATATCCTGCGTGAGTTAGTTTAAAAATATCAAGATCAGAATTGGGTCGTTTCTCTAACAGTCCTTTGGCACAGAGAAATGACGCTGCGTGCTCCCAACTGGCTCTTTCTCTTGGATCATTAGTTTTCAATATCACATCGTCAGATATTACTTCAAACATCAATCTCGACTGCATAAAATACATCATCCCGTTACGGCTCTTTGCAACTGAAACCAACATCTTATTGGCGATAACATTCAACTCTGCGTCCCCTTCGAGCACAACATCCTTTGTAGCATTAAATGCTTGCAATTGCGATTTCCAGTCAGAAACCGCTCTTGACAAATGTCGAGTAAAATGCCGACGAAAATCCTCTATTTCTTTATAACTCTGGATTAAGCCCTTTGTCATACAGCTATCTTTGAACTTCTTCAAGACATCGTATTGATCAGGATCAATATCATCTGGCCGTACTCGTTGTTGCGAAAAGTAAATCATCGTTGGCTTATTAAGTTTGAGGTGCTCCTTAATTTCTTCAACTGTGCCGCTTGCTGATTGCCCCGTCGGAGTTCCAAGTCGCGTCCAGAACACTGCAACTAGTAAATCGCAGTCTTTGAGCACTTGTTTGTTGACTATTGCTTGAGGACGATCTCCCATCTCTGGAGATGAGTGTGTTTCCCATCCAACCGGCAACAATACAATCTTTGAGAGTTCAGAGTTCAGTACGTTCCATTCCGCAATTACATCACGGACAACTTGGCGCTCTTCGCTGACATCTCCCGGCGAAGCGATAAACACTTTGACCACTTTTGCCTGATATGCCATTTTGGATTCTAGAAACATCGCGAGTATGCCGTGTTTACCCCTAGAATCGACAACTCTACATGTAGTGGAGGCTGTCACGACTCCTCCCACTAGTACCCATCGATCCTGACTTCGATCTGGTCACACACCATTCGGAACGTCTAGATATTCGGACAGTGCTAGCTTGTGCGACTGAGGAAATATCGCATCAGTTGTCCCGCAGCCCCACCCCGTACGCAACCATCGCGCTATCGATCTGATCCTGCTCGGTCGTTTCCGGGTACAAGCGGTACCGTGGCGCGAGTATCTCATTCACCTCTTCAGCCATCACTCGGAAGACAGACTTGAATGGAAACTTCCCCTGTGTGATGTTCAGTAGCACCTGCTCTATCTCAGCAAAGTCATCATCACCCTTGGTGAGATAGAGCGCTGTCCCCTTGATCTGAAACCCCTTCTGCGTAAAGACGTTCACAAAGCTCACGCACGCTCTGCTGTTCTCCCGGATGTTTCGTGCCGAGTTGGGCGACGCGATGTTCGCGATGATGATCGAGTCGTTGTTGAATGCAGCGAAGACCTCCTTGGGTGACACGCTGGGCTGACCGGATGCGGAACTCGTCGCGAGCCAGCACAGCACACTCTCTTCGATACTCCTGATGACGTTCGCATCGAGTTTCATTCTGCCCTCCTGCCTGTCCCAACGCGATGATATACAATGATGGACTCGTCTGGAATGTGTACGTGCTGAGAGACGAGCGAACCAGTTCAGACATTGTTTGATGAACGTAGAAACACCAGAGGATCACTGCATATGAAGAAGCTTCTCCCTGCTGCGCTCTGCTTTGCTACAGTCTTTGTCGGATGCACATCGACATCCAGTATGCAGACATCCAATCAAAGCCCCACCGAGGTGAACGCTGTGAATGTCCACTATCTCGAGATCGTGACTCCTGACGTCAATGAAACCTGCAACGCGCTGCAGAAGGCGCACAACGTGGCGTTTGGTGAGCCCGTTCCCGAGCTTGGCAACGCGCGTACTGCTCTGCTCAGCAGCGGCGGCACTCTTGGCGTGCGCGCACCAATGCACGATGCCGAAGAGCCCGTCGTTCGCCCGTATGTTCTTGTTGCAGATATCGAGAACGCAGTAGAAGCAGCAAGATCAGCGGGTGCTGAGATTGCCCTGCCGCCCATGGAGATCCCGGGCCGAGGCAGATGCGCTATCTACATCCTTGGCGGGATTCAGCACGGCCTCTGGGAGCGTTGAGGCGAACGAGTGACAACACGCGGCGATATCAAACAGGGCAGCAGGGCTTGAGCCTACGGCCCCACCCTTACCACAAACACCCGTTCAGTGCTTTCTACTACTTCACCTGCTGCGCCGAGCGCTCGGACGCGCTCCACAGCCTCTGCGGACCGGAGCATCGACAGATCTGATGCAATGATGACTGCGCCGCGATCGGCAAACGTGCGGACAGCTTCTGGTGCTATTGCATCGAATGGGAGTATCCATCCCTTCCGATCGGCAAGATACAGCACAGCAGGATCGCCCGATGGATATCCGTCGACAATCACGACGAGATCGTCCGCAGTAGTTGCGCGCGCGATCGCCTCAGCCAGTGTAACCGAACTTGCGCGCTGTGGACGTTCTTTGCGATAGAGCTTTGCAATGGTATACATGCTGGTGCACGCGAGCACAATGACGAGCACATGCCCGAGTTTGGGTGATTGGACCGTCCATCGCGATCGCGCCAGAAACCGGCCGATGTAGAACGCGAGCGGTATCGTCATTGGGAGCTGGTAGTAGTCATGCACGGAATGTCCAACCGCGATGAAAGCGATATGGACAAGCATCGCAACCATCCACAGGGCCAAGATCCACTCCTGGCCTTTTCGCTTGCAAACGACCATGCCGAGCAGCGCGAGTGGCACGCCAACAATCGCGAGGTGGTCCTCAGCGATCTTGCCGACGAACACATTGGCGTAGAACCCCGGCCTCGCCAGCGTGGAAAACGCAAGCCACTTGTCGGATCGTGCGATCCCGAAGCTGTTCCCCGACGCGATACCGATCTGATGCGCGTGCGTGTACCACACAACCGGGAGTCCGAGTGAGATGATCGCGAACACCCAGAGCATTGGTCGCGTGAGAAACCGCCAACCAAATCGATGCATCGCGATTCCAAGTAATGGGAGCCCGACCACCACAGACGGGAGTTTGAGCAGAATGGCTAGTGCAGTCGCCCCCGCGGCGCAGGTAAACCATGCCATGCGCTGCGTCTGCGACCATCTGAGAAAGCAGTACACAGAACATACAAACGCACAGACCATCCATGCTTCGGGTTGGATCGCGCGCCCGAAGAACGCGTACAGCGGTAGCACGATGAGTGTGCACGCGGTCCACGCAGCGGTCGCATCGTCGCTGATCCGCCTGACGAGCAGGAACACGATCCACACGCTGAGCAAGTTCGCAGCAACAGAGCACAGTCGCGGAATCCAGTGATGCACATCGAGGATGGAATACAGTGTCGCAACAGCTGCCTGATAGAGCGGAAACTCCATCTCGACCGCACCATCCCCGTCGCCCCGCCAGTCCATGGTGGGACGCCAGAGCGAGCCGTCACCTTGCATCATGTTGCGCGAGACACTCGCGGTATCAGACTGGCGCCACTGATGATGTCCGATGGGTGGGCTGTCGAAATGATGCACGCGCATCCCGATCCCAAGAGCGCACAGCACAATGATCAGCCACTTGGGCGGCATGGTGCGATTCGATGTCGCGTCGGTGGGTTGACCGATACGCTGGCTGGATGTGTGCGCGCCGGGAACCACGAGTGATGCACCTCCAGACGGATTAACGGAAGACGAGAATAGCGAAGAAAAATCAGGTTAACGGGACGCCAGTTGAACTATTCATCACCATGATCCGTGATATGTATAGAATACACCGGGATCAACGATCGTCCTGCAAGCACTTCCTTCTCGCAACGTTCATGCAAAGCCCGTCTACTTCATAGATCCACCACCCTGCTGTCTCGCCATCCATGACGAACCACTCGCGCACAGCCGGGTTGTCGGTATCCCGAAAGTTCAGATCCCCAGTCCATCGCAACTGTTCTACGGTGTTTCCGTTCAGGATGACATGCAGGGCATCATCGACGACTCGCGCCTCAAAGCGATTGTTGCCATCGATATAGACACCCTCGATGCGATTGCGAACGTGTTCCGGGATCGGACGGATAGGTACGGGCTGACTGAAAAGCTCAATACCAAGCAGTTGTGCGGCGACGCGCCCCTCGATCGTGCGAGCGTGTGGCACGCCTCGTCCATTCGTGTTCGTTGCGACAGCGATAGTCATCTCCGCGTCGGGATACGTGGCAAGAACCGCAGAACCACCTTCGTATGTGCCCGTATGCCCGATCTTTCTGTGACCGAAGAACTCACCGAGCCGCTGCCCCATGCCGTACGGCATTCTCGCTGTCTCAGTGCAACCATGAACCAAGCCTGGCTCACGGAAGCGCTCCAGAGCAGATTTGCTCATAACTGCTCCGCGTTCAAGTGCGCTGTTCCAACGCAACAAATCAACAACACTGCTGCAGATGGAACCCTGCCCCGCGTAGACGGACATATGAATCAAGGGCACCCGCCGGACACCTTCGTCAGAGCGGTGCAGCGAGTCGGCCATATCCGGTGTGTCTGGCCGTTTGTACACAGTTGCGCTGCGCATTCCCGCTGGTGCAAGCAGCCGATCGCGCACATACTCGGGATACGCCTTGCCCGAAACTGCCTCCACAGCAACTCCAAGCAGAAGATATCCGGAGTTGCAATATTGGAATGTTTCTGAGAGCGCAAACTCTGTATGGTCCTGATGAAGTTCGACATCATCGAGCACTTCGAGCCCTGCGCGAGGTCGGTCCAGACCTGCAGGCGGGTCAAGCTCATCGAGTGTGCCGCTTACAAACCCTGAGGTGTGATTGAGCAACTCGGCGATCGTTGCATTTGGAAAGTGCGTCGGGGTTGCGGGCACGATGTCGTGGATGCGATCGTCAAGACCCAGCGCGCCATCATCGAAAAGCCGGAGGATCGCCACGGCAGTAAACTGCTTGCCCGTGGATGCGATGTCGTAGATCGTGTCCGCTGTTGCGGGTCGAGTCCTCTCAAGGTCGGCGTACCCATAGCCTTCGGCCAGCACCACCTCGCCACCAACCGCGATAGCGATCGAAAGTCCGACGATGCCCTCTTCCTCAACAGCATGACGGGCGATCTCATGCACACGGGCGAGTTGCGATTGCGTCAGTGCGCTGTCCCGATGCGCGTGCAAGGCACATCCCTGCAGCAAAGCACAGGATGTCAGCGCGGCGGCGATGAGGCATTTCTTCATCTGCCAAGTCTATCACGATTTGCCGGAACCAGCACCGGCCAATCCGACCGTGTCGCGGCTCGAAAGAGAAACGAAAGGGAGCAACAGAATACAGGGTGACAGGACACCAGTTGAACTTTTCGTGTGCCAGGTCTGCGATTTGAGTACAGAAGCTCGGATTTCACGACTCGTGAAAGTGGAAATCCAGTTTCTGGAGGAAGCAAACTCGGCGACCGAGTACGCCTGACCGCCTATGGAGCATGCTCAGTCGGTCATATTCGGGAAGCCGTTGGTCAGGGCATGTAGATAGCATGACTCTCGGACTCACAAATCGGACGTCAACCATGCCTCTGGGCCAGATTATCTTTTTCAGAGACCATCGCTAGATAGAAATAATGCTCTAAAATAGACTGTTCGGCACTCTAAGCCCGATGAGACTTTCAGCAATGACCCGTTTCTTTGCCATCCTCCTTTTTCTCTTGTCCGGGTTACCCGCTGTGGGATATGGCCTCGGTTCGGCACGACGGACTGCGCACAACTGCTCGGAATCCGGGTGTATGCAGACTGTTGTTCGCACAACGTGCTGCGGCGATCAGATTGAAGAAACATTCTGCCCCATGAGCGGTGGCGCATGCACATGTGGCGTTTCTGCTCCTGATGAGGCACCACATCCGACTGCGCCACTACCTCAGACGGATCACTCAACACTTGTTGCGATTCAGAGTTGCTCAGGCGAGAGTTATCCACTTCTCATCTCGACCAAACCCATTCGCTTTCGATACGCATCATCTCTCTCCGCTCTCACGAACTACACCCACAACGAAACGCAGGCCATTCTGGGCATCTGGCGAACGTAGACCAATGCATTCATAGGAGTTCCGCGCGCTGATTCAATGGTCACGCGTGCTGTTCTGTGGCGTTGGTCCTCTTTATCCAGGTCTTCAGGAGCCTGTCATGGTTTCACACCTGCGTTTCTGCGCTGTGTCAAGCGCAAGCATGATTCTGTTCGCTGGTTGTACCTCTCCATTTGATGAGACAGCCTATCAGGACTGGCATCAGTTCCGATCTCGTACGATGGAGCACGACGCAAACGTTTCTTTGCTGTCTGACCAAACAGCAGTCGGTAATGGAAGTGCTTCCACATCAATAAACGGCACGACATCTGAGGAGTTCATCAGATATGCGTTGGAACACAATCCGGACGTGGCTGCGGCATTTCATCAATGGCGTACTGCGGCTGAACGTTCACCACAAGCAGGAGCGCTGCCCGATCCAAAGCTGACACTCGGCGTCTTCCTTGATGAGGTCGAAACTCGCGTAGGACCACAGCAGGCAAGGCTTGGTATCTCGCAATCGTTTCCTTGGCCCGGCACATTGCGATCACGAGCGGATGCAGCATCGAGAGCCGCAGATGCTGCATGGCTACAGCTTGAATCAACTCGATTGCGCGTTCGACAGCGCGTTGTCAATGCGATTCACGAGCTTGCGTATCTTGATGCAGCAACTCACATCGCCTCGGAAAATCTTGATCTCTTACAGTCGATCGAAGAGATTGTTCGGGCAAAATACCGCGTTGGAACAGGCTCGCATCCGCAACTCATGCGCGTGCAGGTTGAGCTTGGCCAGCTTGAGGATCGTCTTGTGCAACTGCACTCAATGCGTCCCGCGTATACTGCGGAACTGAACGCTGCGCTGAACCGAGCTGCCGATTCAGACGTGCCGGAGTTGCCCACAACACCAACGGTTCGAGTTGACGCTGACGCGGAATCGCTGATCACGCTCGCCCTTCAATACAACCAGATACTTCTGTCACTTGACAAACAAACAGAGCAGCAACATCTGCTCGTGGAGGCTGCAAGACTTGACGGATTACCACAGTTCACGGCTGGAATCGACTACATCTTTACAGGCGAAGCGATGGACAGCTCGATCGCTGAAAGCGGTGATGATCCAGTTATGGTGAGCCTTGGAGTGAGCCTTCCTCTGTGGAGGGAAAAGTACAATGCAGGAGTGCGCGAAGCCTTCGCCAAACAACTGTCCCTTCTGAGCGAACGCCAAAGCCAGTCGAACTCCCTCGCAGCACGTATTCATCGCGTGTACTTTGATCACACAGATGCAGATCGACGAGCCGCGCTCTATCAAGACACCCTGATACCGAAGGCAGAAGAATCACTTCAGGCAACTCTGACAGGTTTTCGTGCTGGAGAATCAAGTCTTACGGACGTGCTCGACACGGAGCGCACATTGCTCGACTTTGCGATAGCGCTTGAACGTGCCAGAGCAGACCAGAACATCGCATTTGCAGAGCTTGAATCCCTTGTGGGAACGAGCATTCCCACGAGATCCAATGGTCAAGTTCAGTCGGAGGTCAAGCCATGAGGTGGAGCAGACTGCATTCACATCCCACCGTTCGCTGGATTTGGAAGCACACATCGGCAGGTGTTGCATTGCTTCTCATTCTCGCTGCACTGATCATGGGGTACAGCATTGGCAGACCATCACCAACTGCGCCGGATGTGTCTGCTGGCTCGACTGTCCCGCAGAGCAATGATCCCAATACCGAACCAACGATGTACACCTGCTCAATGCATCCGTCCGTCCGGCTTCCAGATCCAAACGCCAAATGCCCCATTTGTTTTATGGACCTGATTCCGGTGAAAGAGATCGGCGGGGTTGAAAACGAGCGTCGAATCACTCTCGACGCATCGGCATCACGAACGAGTCGGGTTGATACAACCAGTGTGGCCCGGTTCTTTCCAACTGCAGAAGTGCGGTTGTATGGGAAGGTGGCGTTCGATGAGACATCGGTCGCGAGATTGACAGCCTATTTCCCGGGAAGAATAGAACGACTGTTCGTGAACTATCTCGGCATTCCGGTCGCAAAGGGTGACCATATCGCTGAGGTATACAGCCCCGAGTTGATGACAGCATTCGAAGAGTTTCGCCAGGCCAAGATTGCTGCAAACACGAATACATCAACGAGCGAACTTGTACGCAGCACAACGAACGACACCTTGATCGCTGCACGCGAAAAGCTCCGTTTGTTTGGAATCACTGAGGAACAACTCGCCTCGATTGAGACTGGCACACTCAACACACAGCAGCTGACTATTTACGCGCCGATCGGAGGCGTTGTGACCCATCTTGGTGTACGTGAAGGCGATTATGTTCAGACCGGTGATCCCGTCGCCACGGTTGCAGACCTGTCCCACTTGTGGCTTGACATGGAGGCGTACGAATCGCAGCTTCCGTTGCTTCAATGGGGTCAGTCAGTACAGTTCACTGTCGAGGCCCATCCCGGCGAAACATTCACGGGTCGCATTTCGTTTATCGAACCGATCGTTGATGAGCGTACTCGCACAGCAGCCGTGCGAGTCGCCGTTGACAATACAAATCGCAAGCTCAAGCCGGGTATGTTTGCCTCCGCTGTTGTTCGAATGCGTGTTGCTGCTTCAGGGGCCGTTGTCAGTGACGAACTCGCTGGACAATGGGTGAGCCCGATGCATCCATCGATTGTGAAAGACGCGCCAGGGACATGCGATATCTGCGGCATGGACCTTGTTCCCGCAGAATCGCTTGGCATTGTTGGCGACCCCTCGTCTACCGCAAAGCCGCTGGTCGTTCCACGGAGTGCGGTGCTCTTCACCGGGAAACGGTCGATCGTCTATGTTGAGATTCCTGATACAGATTCACCAACGTACGAGGGTCGGCAGATAACGCTGGGACCTCGTGCGGGAGACTTCTATATTGTTGTCGATGGTCTGACAGAGGGAGAGTCTGTTGTCACGCACGGCGCTTTCAGAGTTGACAGTGCAATGCAGATTGTTGCCAAACCGAGCATGATGATGCCCGCACCTGGATCACCAAACGCTGCCCATGCTGAGCACTCCATCCGTGGCAACGACACTTCTTCAGTTCCTGATGAGTTTATCTACTCACTCAAGCCGATCTATACCTCGTACTTTACGTTACAGGAGCAGCTCGCGGCTGACGACTTTTCAAAGTCCCTTGATGCTATCCACGACCTGAACACCGCACTTTCCTTTGTCACAGAAACCGGTCTCGTTGGTGATTCACGAGGCACGTGGCGATCCATCCGCCACATGCTCAAAGTTGAAACTCCACCCCAAAACATTGATGCTGCGCGAGTGAGATTTGAGTCAATGAGCCAAGCGATCATCGACCTGCAACGGCAGTTTGGGCACTTTGGTAGCGATACATGGCACATCGCGTATTGCCCAATGGCGTTCGACGACAAGGGCGCGGAATGGCTCCAGCGTGATTCACGCATCAATAACCCGTACTTCGGCGCGTTCATGCTGCGATGCGGCGAGATCCGTGACGCGTTCCCTCCACTCACACCTGATACAACTGCTCCTGACACTCACGGAAATCCCAACGAGGGACAACCGCATGAGTAACACCTCAAACACAAACTCTTCCCAACCTCGGGGCATAGTGAACACTGTTATTCGGTTCTGTCTTGAGCAGAAACTCGTTGTAGCGGTGCTGCTCGGTGGCACAATCCTCTGGGGCTTGCTGGTTGCGCCATTCGACTGGAACGTGGGTGATTTTCAAAGAAACCCTGTGCCAGTGGATGCGATACCTGACATTGGCGAGAACCAGCAGATCGTGTTCACGGAGTGGCCCGGACGAAGCCCACAGGACATCGACGACCAGATCAGCTATCCGCTCACAGTTTCACTCCTCGGCATTCCCGGCGTCAAGGATGTTCGAAGCTACTCGGTATTCGGGTTCTCAACGATCTACATCGTCTTCGAGGATGGGATTGACTTTTACTGGTCCCGATCGCGTGTGCTTGAAAAGCTGAACTCACTCTCTTCAGGCACCCTCCCCACTGGTGTCGTACCGTCACTCGGCCCTGATGCAACTGCACTCGGCCAGGTCTTTTGGTACACGCTGGAAGGACGCGATGCTGATGGGAATCCAACCGGCGG
This sequence comes from Phycisphaeraceae bacterium, assembly GCA_020639155.1. Lineage (NCBI taxonomy): Bacteria > Pseudomonadati > Planctomycetota > Phycisphaerae > Phycisphaerales > Phycisphaeraceae > Phycisphaeraceae bacterium. The sequence goes on along the minus strand of JACKHF010000001.1, from coordinate 1,888,566 downwards.
ATGGGATCTCGACGAACTCCGATCGATCCAGGACTTCATTGTCAAGTACAAGCTCGCCGGCGTGCAGGGCATCGCCGAAGTTGCATCGATTGGCGGCTTTGTCAAAGAGTATCAGGTCGATGTAAACCCAGACGCGATGCGCGCAGCCGGGATCACGCTTGGACAGGTGATCGATGCGGTCCGTCAGAGCAACCTCGACGTGGGCGCAAGAACGATCGAGGTGAACCGCGCTGAGTATGTCATACGTGGCATCGGATTCATTCAGGACCCGAGCGATCTCGAACTCGCTGCGATTACATCAAGGGAGACGCAACCGATTCTTGTTGGTGATATCGCCACGGTATCACTCGGTCCGGCACTTCGGCGAGGCGTGCTGACAAAGGCAGGATCAGAAACGGTTGGAGGGGTCGTCGTCGTTCGATACGGCGAAAACCCAATGGCAACAATCCAACGAGTCAAGGAGAAAATCAACAATATTGCATCCGGTTTACCAAGCAAGATGCTTCCAGACGGCACAGAGAGTCGTGTGACAGTTGTGCCGTTCTATGACAGAACCGGGTTGATACAGGAAACTCTGAAGACACTGAACAGTGCGATTGAGCAGCAGGTGCTTGTCACCATCATTGTCGTCGTGCTCATGGTCATGCACCTGCGCAGCAGCATTTTGATCGGCGCGATGCTCCCGATCACTGTCCTGATGACGTTCATCGGTATGAAGCTGTTTCGAGTAGATGCAAATATCGTGGCGCTCTCTGGGATTGCTATAGCAATCGGTACCGTCGTGGACATGGGGATCGTGCTCAGTGAGAACATACTCCGTGCCCTTGAAGAAGCGAATCCAGAAGATTCCCGACTTGAGGTGATCTATCAAGCTTCAGCGGAGGTCGGTGGAGCCGTGCTCACCGCAGTTGCGACAACGGTCGTTGGATTTCTCCCTGTGTTCACGATGGAGGCTGCCGAAGGAAAGCTGTTCAAGCCGCTCGCGTACACCAAAACGTTCGCACTGCTCTCATCAGTTATAATTGCGCTGACGATTTTGCCTGCAGTAGCCCATGTGCTTCTTGGGTACCGCGTTCGCGATCGCTTCATGCGAACAGCTGGTGCGGGCGCGCTGCTCGTTGGCGGGCTTGTTGTTCTGCTGTTTGTTCATGCCGCAGGGGGGCTCGTTCTTGCGGGATTCGGAGTGTATTACATCGCGCAGCCGTATCTGAACCGCACACTGGCACGCGCATGCCAGTGGTCGGCGAATCTGATTGCCGTTGGAGTCGTTCTCGTCACGCTTGCATCAACGTGGGAACCCGTTGGACCCGAAGCTGGTGTTATTCAGAATACGCTCTTCATTGGCGTTGTTGTCGGCCTGATTCTGCTCGCATTTTGGTGTCTTCGCGTTGCCTTCCCCTCCATTCTGGCGTGGACGCTCAGACACAAGCTGGTGGCACTAACACCTGTTGTCATGCTGGTGATGGTCGGATCGACTATCTGGTTGGGGTTTGAACGAGTGTGGGGCTGGCTGCCCGCATCGGTACGACAGCGCGCAATCATGGTTGACATTGCCCACACATTTCCAGGTATGGGCAGCGAGTTCATGCCAGCACTTGATGAGGGGGCGTTTCTATACATGCCGACAACGATGCCTCACGCGTCAATCGGAGAGGCGACTGACATCTTGAAAGAGCTTGATCTTCGAATCATGAGTGTGCCGGAGGTTGAACTTGCCGTTGGAAAGATCGGTCGTGTTGAGAGCCCGCTCGATCCTGCGCCGACGTCGATGATCGAAACTATCATCCAATACAAGAGCGAATACATGGAAGATGCATTCGGCAGACGCCTGAGCTTCCGATATGATGTGAGCGTAGGTGACTTTGTTCGAGACGAGCGCGGCAACCTTATCGAGGATAACCAAGGCCGACCCTTTCGCCAGTGGCGTGACACGATCGAGTCCCCGCAGGACATCTGGAACGAGATTGTTGCAGCGGCAGATATGCCAGGAGTCACGAGCGCTCCCAAGCTTCAGCCAATCGAAACACGAGTCGTCATGCTGCAATCGGGTTTTCGGGCGCCGATGGGCATCAAGGTGTACGGACCTGATCTCGAATCGATCGAGTCATTTGGACTGCAGTTGGAGCGCCTTCTCAAGGAGGTGCCTTCCGTGCAACCCGCAGCCGTTTTCGCAGATCGGGTTGTCGGAAAACCATATCTAGAAATCGAGATTGATCGAGAGAAGATCGCACGCTATGGACTCAGGATTGCAGATGTGCAGCAGGTCATTGAGGTTGCGATCGGCGGAAAACCGCTGGCAATGACCGTTGAGGGAAGAGAGCGATACCCGATTCGCGTTCGGTACATGCGTGAACTTCGCGATGAGCCCGAAACACTCGGTGACATTCTTGTGCCAACACCCGCAGGAGCCCAGGTGCCGCTGCGAGAACTTGCGACTATTCAGTATCGTCGCGGTCCTCAGATGATTAAGAGCGAGGACACGTTCCTTGTATCGTACGTGCTCTTCGACAAAGTACCCGGCAATGCTGAAGTATCCGTTGTTGATGACGCGTCCAGATATATCAAAGACAAGATCAAGTCTGGTGACTTGGAAGTGCCAGCCGGGGTCAGCTACGAGTTTGCTGGTTCGTACAAGAATCAGGTGCGCGCTGCGAAGCGACTGATGATCGTGCTCCCACTTTCACTTGCAGTAATTTTTCTTCTGCTCTATCTGCAGTTTCGTAAGGTTAGTGTCACGCTGATGGTGTTCAGTGGCGTCTTTGTTGCGTGGAGCGGAGGTTTCCTGATGCTGTGGCTATACGCGCAGCCATGGTTCATGGATTTCGCACTGCTCGGCGTAAACATGCGTGAGTTTCTGCAGATCAAGCCCTACAACCTCAGTGTAGCGGTGTGGGTTGGGTTCCTCGCATTGTTCGGTATTGCGACAGATGATGGCGTCATCATGGCAACCCGAATCGAACAGACAATGCTTGAAGAGAAGCCACATTCCATCGAAGCAATCCGGCTCGCGGTAGTCCGCGGCGGACGGCTACGAATCCGAGCCGCCGTGATGACAACCGCAACAACAGTCTTAGCTCTGCTCCCGGTACTCTCAAGCAGTGGCAGAGGTTCCGACATCATGATTCCCATGGCTATTCCGACGTTCGGCGGAATGGCTGTCGCGTCGCTGACGTGGTTTGTAGTTCCAATTCTGTATTGCTGGGGACAAGAGCTCAAACACCGCTTTGGGTTTGAAGCCCAGCAAGTACGTGCTGATACATAAAGGAGATTTGATATGAAATCCGTTCGCATATTGACCGTTTTCTCTGCCCTTGCTATCGGAGGACCATGTGTGGTTGCCCAGATGCAGACCGAGCACACAAAGCCACACGAAACAACCTCAGCCAGGCCGATCAATGCAGTGTGCCCTGTCAGCGGTGAACCAATCGATGGCAAAACGCTCGTCAACTATAAGAAAAATCAGATCGGCTTCTGTTGCCCCGGATGCGACAGCCAGTTCAATGCGTGGACTGAGCAACGTAAGGACGAGTTTGTCAATGTGTCACTCGCGTCACACGTCACGCACAACGACAATCCCACTGACCAAAGTGCATGGACGGAGCCGTTTGCACTGAGCGAGTGTCCTGTGTCGGGTCAGAAACTCGGCTCGATGGGAGACCCGATCGTTCAGAAATATGACGGCCGAGAAGTGCGATTCTGTTGCGCTGGATGTATTGAAACGTTCGAAGCAGACACAGATGCATATTGGAAAAAGGCTGATGAACTCATCATCAAAGATCAGCTTCGATATTATCCTATCCAGCAGTGTATTGTGTCCGGCGAACCACTTATTGAGCATGACAAGGACATTGCAAAGAACATAGTGTACGGGAATCGGCTCGTTCGTTTGTGTTGCTCTGCGTGCGAGACAAAGTTCAATGCGGATCCAGCGAAGTTTATTGAGCGGCTGAACAAGAAGACCGCCGAGATCCAACGTAAAGACTACCCACTGGACACGTGCGTGGTTGCAGGCGGCAAACTGGGCTCAATGGGAGAGCCGACGGAGATGGTGATCGCAGGACGATTGCTTCGGTTCTGCTGCGCTGGCTGCGAGCCGGAAGCAAAGAACAATCCTCTGAAGTACATCATGGCGGTTGATGGTGCGTGGCAGAAGAAGAACATGTATGTACCGAAGATGCAGAGCGAAAATCCTCATGGTGTGAGCGAATCTACCACGAAATCCAGCCCGGATAAACGCTAGATACAACGTTGAAAGCAACTGATTGCACTCACGAACAAGGCGGCAATGCATCATCAGCGATGCGCAACAACATCACCGCCTCTCAATGTTCATTGAGGCTTGCAGAGACTTGCATCCATCAAAGGAGAGCGTCAGGGCTACAGATCCAGTCCCCTCCAAAAGCTCAGTTCGATCTGATTCGATACTTTGAGCGTGTACGTGGAGAAACAAGCTTGAAATTAACCTCTACACATGGCAGTTAAGATAATCTTTCGAGTCGATGTCGGTTTTGCCTTACAAGTCAGATGCCAAACGATCGTTCCGTGAAAGAAATATACAAAATCAAAGCGAGAGGACACTAGTTGAAATCTTTCTGTCGGACGTAGGGGCAAGGGAGTTTGAATTGCGTTCTCTGCTGCCGCCGAACTGCCTATCCGCTCCACCCTGATTAATCGCCATTGAGCCATTTCTCATACTGTTGACGGTCGCGCTGACGCGCGGCAGCGAGGTCGACATGCCCTGCGGGGAGCCGGGACTCTTCTGGATACTCAGCCGCAGCCAATACGTCGCGGTAGTCGCAGCACGCGATCTCCACCAGCCAGCCGACGCGCTCGAGTTCTCCGTTGCACTCTTTCAGAATGGCAAGATGCACTCGATCTCGCTCACGGTGCCACGACTTGGTCCCGTACCGATCGAGCATCTCGATAGCGTGCGCCGCCTCATCTTTGTCGATGAAGCAACGGCGAAGTTTCTCAAGGACCAACTCACGTGTCGGAAGTGCAGTACTCAATCTTCTCTCGAAAATATCGTGTGAATCAGGGCGATAGGATTTGAACCTACGGCCTTCTGGTCCCAAACCAGACGCTCTACCAAGCTGAGCTACGCCCTGTCAAAGTACAAACATGCTGGCCCGTGCCAGCGTGGTCGCAAGTGTATTCACGCCGGGCAGGATTGCCAGCCTCATACAAAAAGGGGAGCCCTGAGAGCCAACTGAACCAATGCCGCATCGCGTCCTTTAAGTACTACACACCCCTCGCGAGCATCAATCAAGGAATGGGCACTCCTTGCGATGCAGTTCGTCTCCGGAGCAACAATGCTGGCTAGAACGCAGTCAATCCGTTTCGTCGTTTGTTGCGTGATCCCGTTGATAGTTACTGGATGCGCCTCGCGACTTCCCGCGCTCAGACGAGCCTATCGCATGGGCACGCTGGACCCAGCTCCGACATGGGAGATCGGCGTGAGCTGGCTTGGGACATACAAAGATGTTGGCAGCACACAGGTACCGCAAGCATTCAAGGACGGCATCAAGGACCCGGACATCAGATTCGCACCAACCGACCCTCGACAACGAGTTCACCACGTGTATTCCATGCTGCGAGGCAACTTGGCTCTTGTACGCGATGATTGGGAGCCCGACAGCAAATACACACTACACAGGTTTACAGGCGGGCAGTGGAGGCACCTTGATATGTCGGCCCTGCACGCGCCCGGGGCGTTTCTGACACACGCTTCAAGCAATGAACTGCTTGTCTTTCGTGACAATACCGATGCGTTGTCATTGTGGGCATGGCACGACAACGACGTTCCAGAGCGCATCGATTCCCTTGGTGGCTTAACCGCTATCTCATCGTCCGGGCAAGGAACGTGGATCGGTCTGCTCAATGGGCAGTTCGTATTCGGAGAACTCAACGATCAAGGCCAGCTTGCAGCCGACAACGCATTGGTTCTGGAGCAACAGTTCAGCACAATGGACACAGTTGAGTCTGCAACATGGCTCGATCGGCACACGGTGTTGCTCAACCGTACAAAAATCGTTCTGCGCGATGGGGCAACTATTCCACTGGTCGGCACGCTGCCCGACTGGTCCGATCAATCCGACTGCGCAATGCGCCGAGCATTCATCGTGAATGATAATGCAGGTAATCAAAAACTCGTATATTGGCGGAGCGATCAAATACTGGCCACAGTCCCTGTGGACAAGAATGTGATCGCGGTATCGCCTGGCGGTACGGTTCTCGTTGTCTCACGCGAGATATGGACACCGATAAACCGATTCCTTCCTGGCCGCCCGTTTGCCACTGTATATGTCTCACTAGATCGAAATGCAGCAAGCAAGTTTCGTGAATTAGAGAGGCCACCTCCATCGTGGGCTGTTGTGTGGAAACAAAGCAGCTAATTCCGGCTGATCAGTCATTGCTGTAAACACCGCTCGGGGGTCACATGCCCCCGACCCGTGAACCAACATGAAACACACTCATTTCTTCCGCTTGTGCTTGCACTTTCTGCACGAGCACGAGGATTCCCCTTTGTCCTTCTTGCTCTGTGCTTTCTTTTCCCGGGCTTTCTCGCGTTGCTTTTCGCGCTGCTCTCTGCGTTTCTCACGGATCTCCTCCGGCACGAGACGCTTCATCGCGTTCTTCCCATAGGCAGGATCAAGACGCGCAAGCTGGACGAGGCGCACGTCGAGCGTGCGGTGCTCACCATCGACGCACGAGACGCACACGAACGGCAGGCACACCTCGCGCACGCGCACGGGCTCGCCCGCGTTGCACGGGATGAAGGAGTATGTCTCCACTTCGAGCGGATCGACGGAGTGCTCCGTCAGTCTCCACCACGCGATGTACTGATGACGGACCGACATCACCGCAGCATACATGCCGGGCACGATGTCCTCTGGCGCGACACGCCGAGCAAGGGCTGCATGCGCACCGGTCACGCACGATGGTGATTCGACAGACTGTGTTTCTTCTGGACGGGTTTCTTCGATGTGTGTTTCTTCAGTGTTCATAGCAATGCCATCATGGTTGAAGCGATGTTTCGGGAGAAAGTGCTTCAGGCGAAACAGTCGCTCAAGTCTGGGGTTGTGGTGGCGCGGGCATCCTGCCCGCGATGATTGCAGTGACAGGCGGGCTGGAAGCCCACCCCACCATTCAGCACAGGAACGTTTCACAACACAGATGTGCTGAGCACATTCCGCTGTGCATATTCGGATGGAGCGTGGATGGTCGAAGCTGGGAGAGCGTTGAAACGGAAAGAGCGAGGACTCAGCCGAAGCTGATGCTTGTATCCCATTTCCGCGAAAGAGCTGTATCACAACTCATATCGCTACTCGTGGTGTGCAGCACAGACCAATCACGCAGATACCGCGAGCACATGCTCGTCTGATCTGACCGGGATGGACTTTGCACGACACGCACAGGGGGCTCCGTTCCCGCTGGGATTGACCTGAGGAATACACACAAACCGGAACGCGCACGATGGCATTCACCGATTCGCGGCGGGATGATTGAACGCAAGGGATACCCCGGTCAAGCAAATGGTCGTTTTTTGAACGTATTTCACATGTGATACATATTTCGGAGAAACTGCAAGATTCGCTGGTGTGCGCCGCACTCAGTATGGGTGCTCCATGTGTTGTGTGTCACAGCGGATGGAGTATCCGGCCTCGGTCAGTGAGAAAGGACACACCTATGAAACACGTGTATGTTGGAATTTTGCTTGCGGGCTTCGCTGCGACATCAGCAGACGGAGCAGTTATCGGTGTCAACAACGCGATACTGATCAGCCCGCCAGCGAATGTCGGGCTTGGTTCCGGGCCGGGCGGCAGTGGCCAGTTCGCCAAAGTGTGGAACGAGCAGCAGGGCGTGAGCATCTCTTCGCTCATGGTGGACATGATCGGCAATCCGACCAACTCCTATGTCGCCACCACGGGGGCTGTCACCGGCACCGTTGACTCGCACATGATCCATCACACCCCAGGATGGATCAACAGCACATCGCTCGTCGGCTCGGTGACATTCGATGGTCCGATCGTCGGCGTGATCTTCTCATTTCAGCGCCTGAACCAGACCGACGCAATCTTCGCACCTACGGGGACAACCTACAGCACCGCCAACATCCGCGGCTTTACCCCGTTCGTCAGCGGAGCCTTTGTCAACGGCAACACACTCAACTTTGATCTGTTTCGCTCCCAGTTTCCTCTGGCAGACTACGACCAGCTCCGAGTACTTACGCAGAGCGTTCCGTCCGTCGGAACAACTGCCCCGCTGGTGCTTGCGGGCATGATGGGCGCTGTTCGTCGTCGACAGACTGTGAAAGCCGGTTGACCAGATCCCCTTTCTTGTGCATACGGAACAGGGTTTGTGGAGCATTGGTAAGTTGGCTGTTTTCCGTGATTTTTCACGCTCCCCCACTACCATTCGCCCATGACGCCCACCTCGACCACTGTCCCGTCCTCGTCCCGCATGACCGCAAGCGAGATCCGCACGCGGTATATCGAGTTCTTCACAACGCTCGCCGGGCTGGAGCACACGTTCGTGCCGTCGAGCCCGGTCGTGCCGGTGAACGACCCAACGCTGCTGTTCACCAACGCGGGCATGAACCAGTACAAGCCGTTGTTCCTGGGACAGACGAAGCAGGGCGATCCATTGCACGGGCTCTCGCGTGCGGTCAACTCGCAAAAGTGCATCCGCGCAGGCGGCAAGCACAACGATCTCGACGACGTTGGCAAGGACACCTACCACCACACGTTCTTTGAGATGCTCGGGAACTGGTCGTTCGGCGACTACTTTAAGGTTGAGGCAATCCAGTCCGCGTGGGAGTTTCTGACAAAGGCCTGCAACATTGCGCCCGATCGTCTGTATGCGACGTACTTCGGCGGCGACGAATCGCGCGGGCTTCCCGCGGACGACGAGGCGCGCGAGCTGTGGTGCAAAATTTTGCCGAAAGAGCGTGTGCTTCCGGGTTCGTACAAGGACAACTTCTGGGAGATGGGCGACACCGGTCCGTGCGGACCGTGCTCCGAACTGCACTACGACCGACGTGATGATGATGCGCGTGCAGCAAAGGACGGCGTGACGCTCGTCAACACAGATAACAATGATGTCATCGAGATCTGGAACCTCGTGTTCATCCAGTTCGATCGGCAGAGCGCGGACAAGCTTGTGCCACTGCCCGCAAAGCACGTCGACACGGGCATGGGACTCGAACGTCTCGTCAGCGTGCTGCAGGGCGTAAAGTCAAACTACGACACGGACGTGTTCTCGCCATACTTTGCAAAGACGCAGGAGATCACGAGCGCTCGCAAGTACAGCGGGAAGTTCGGTTCTAGCGACGAGGGCAGCGTGGACACAGCCTACCGCGTGATCGCCGACCACATCCGCACACTGACATTCGCGATCACCGACGGCGCAACACCGAGCAACGAGGGACGCGGGTATGTGCTGCGTCGCGTGCTGCGCCGCGCAGTGCGATTCGGCAGACAAAAACTCAACGCCAAGACCGGTTTCCTGTCAGAACTCGTGCCGGTCGTCGTCGAGACAATGAGCGACGCTTTCCCGGAACTGAAGAAGGATCCGCAACGCGTGATTCACATAGTGCGCGAGGAGGAGGAGAGTTTCGGCAGGACGCTGGACAAGGGTATCAAGCACTTCGATTCCATAGTCGGCAGCAACACAACGAAGGTCGCCGGCGATGATGCATTCATGCTTTACGACACATACGGCTTCCCGCTTGATCTCACGCAACAGATGGCAGAAGAACGTGGGATGACCGTTGACATCGATGGATTCGAGAAGTGCATGGAGGAAGCACGCGAGAAGTCACGTGCTGGCGCAAAGACGGGCGAGAAAACAATCTCGCTTCCAGCGGATGCCATCGCTTTGCTCAACAAACAGAACATCGCAACAACAAACGATGCTGCAAAGTATGAGCTCGATACCTTGAGCGCACACATCGTTGCGATCCGCCATAACGACGAGTTCACACAATCGGTTGATGCAGAGAATCTTGGAGACGCGCCGATCGGTGTCGTGCTCGATCGCACCTGCTTCTACGCAGAATCGGGCGGTCAGGTCGCAGACGCTGGCACCATCACAGGCGATGCAATCATGCGCGTCACCGATGTCAAATCATTCGGCGGGTACGTCCTCCATATCGGCGAACTCACAAACGGCACGATAAAGGTCGGCGCAACAGTGAACGCGTCCATCGACACACCATCACGAAGAAAAATCGAATCGAACCACACCGCGACACACCTGCTCAATCTCGGATTGCGCAGCGTGCTGGGCGATCATGTCGATCAGAAGGGCTCGCTCGTCGATGCGGAACGCTTGCGATTTGACTTTTCGAACAACGGCCCCGTGGAACCGGACCAGATCGCGAGAATCGAGTCCATCGTGCGCGATCAGATCGGTAAGAACCTGCCAGTCAACGCGCATGTCGCAGCGCTTGGCAAAGCACAGAAGATCAACACACTCCGTGCTGTCTTCGGCGAGAAGTACCCCGATCCCGTACGAGTGATTTCGATCGGGCCGAAGGTTGATGATCTCATCGCAAACCCCGACAACCCCGAGTGGATGGAGCGAAGTGTCGAGTTCTGTGGCGGCACGCACGTGAAAACTACCGGCGACATTGCGACGTTCGCGCTGCTGAGCGAGACGGGCATCGCCAAAGGCATCCGCCGCGTTGAAGCTTTCACCGGCGAAGCGGCACACACTGCCAAAGCAGCGGCTGATGCTCTCCTCGCACGCATCGACGCCGCAACATCCGAATCTGATGATCAGTTGCAATCGATTGTCAGTGAACTGAACACATCGATTGATGCAGCCATCATCTCTATGACAGACCGCGAATCGTTGCGCGCAGCGCTTGCACCGTTGCAGGAGCGAGCCAAGAGCGCAGCAAAGGCAGCAGCAGCGGGCAAGGCGAAAGTTGCTTCCGAACGCGCACGCGCGCTGGCTGAGTCACTCGCAGACGACGGCATCCTCGTCGAAACTCTCGATGTCGATGGCGATCGCGGTGCAATGCAGGCTGCGCTGAAGACCATCGAGCAGATGAAACCAAACGCTGCGATCATGCTGCTGTCTGCATCCGATACCAGCATCGCGATCATCGCTGCGGTCAGCAAGGACCACAACGCACGCGGACTGAAAGCGGGCGACTGGGTGCGCGAGGTTGCATCGGTCGTCGGCGGCAAGGGCGGCGGCAAGCCCGACCATGCGCAGGGCGGCGGCGCAGATGTCGCAAAGCTTGATGAGGCAATAATGCGAGCAAACGAGTTTGCTGCTTCATTGAAGTAGTGACGCGATCACTTCAACCGGATGCTGTGCATACACATCCGCAAGATCGAAAAGCTGGTGTCTGCACGATGTCCCCGTCGCGCAGATGATGTCACCCGCCTTTGCATCCCTTACCGCGGGCAACAGTGAAAGCTCTGCAACATTACGGGAGATCTCTGCGTGCTCCTTTGTCATGCCAAACGCGCCAGCCATGCCACAACAGCCAGTATCGAGCACGCGCAGTCTGTCTCCGAGCACACGCCTGAGCATGTTTGCGCTCGAGTCAATCCCTGCAAGCGCCTTCTGATGGCAGTGACCGTGCAGCAGGACATCGCATGTCGATTGCGTAAACTGTGGCCGCGTTGGGTGAGTATCCCAGCGCATATCGAGAAACTGCTCGACGAGCATGCACCGAGATGCGAGATACTCGCGTTTTTCGCGAGAAACAGATAGTTTTAGACTCAGCCAGTCGTCGATCGCTGCGGAATGGCATGACGGCTCAAGGAACAACACAGCTTCGGGCATCACATGCTCAACCACTTGCCCAAGCGAATGAGTTGTGTCGCGTGCTTCCTGTTGTGCTTGTTCGAGCAATCCAGATGAGACTGCCGGTCTGCTGCAACACCCGACATCAGCAAGAATCACGCGATACCCGAACGCTTCAAGCAACCTCTTCGCACTCGTGCCAATCGATGTCTCGTTGTACATCGAGAAACAATCACCAAACAGCAGAACCGTTTTCGTACTGAGACTCGGGAGTTTATCGCCGGTTGTAATATCTTCTCGCCGAAACGAACGTGACAGCGGCCTTTCAAACTGCGGCAATGAGCGATCCTCATCAATGCCGAAGAGATGCTGTGCAACACGACGACCTGGTGCCCATCCAACAATTGCATTTGCAAGACCCGGCATTATCGATCCAGCGCGATTGATCGTGCGCACATTCGCAAAGAGCTTTGCACTCAACGGCACTCGTCCCCGCACGCGATACGACTGCGCGAGATATTCGCTCTTCATCTTTGCAACATCAACATTGCTCGGACATTCGGACTTGCAGGCTTTGCACGAGAGACACAGATCGAGAGTTTCTTTCATCTCCTCATCGTTCCATGCAATCGCAGGATCAGATGAAAGCTGCCCTGTTACAGCAAGACGCAGCGCATTCGCGCGCCCGCGCGGCGAGTGACGCTCGTCGAGCGTTGCTCGATAGCTCGGGCACATCGTGTTTTCTGTGCGTTTCCTGCACACACCGGACCCATTGCACTGCTCAACCGCACCCAGTAGGCCATGCTGATCGGCGTAGTCGAAGTATGTCTCGGTCTTCAGGACATCAACAGCTGGATTGTTTCGATCGTTGTGCGGGTTGATGCGCGTGTTCTGCAGGATCGATTCGATCGGGCCCGGCTCAACAATGTTGCCGGGGTTGAGCAGGTTGCGCGGATCAAAGATGCGTTTGATTTCACGGAACGCGTGCATGAGTTCGGGACCATAGTGCTGTTCAAGCAACGGCCCGCGCACGCGCCCGTCGCCATGCTCGCCGCTCATCACACCATCACACGCTTTGGCAATGGCTGCTGCTTGTTGCGCAATATCCAGCATGATCTGCTGATCGTGTATGTCGCGCAGGTTTACCATCGGCCTGATATGAAGCACCCCCACTGACGCGTGCGCCCAGAAAGCAGCCTGCACATCGTGCTTTGCGCAGAGTTGTTTGAATCGATGTACAAACTCGGTCAGACGCTCGACTGGTACCGCATTGTCCTCAACGAAACTGACCGGCTTGCGATCCCCCGGCAAGCCGTGCAGCAAGGGCTCGCCAGCCTTGCGTAGTTTCCACGCACGCGCCATGCCTTCCGCATCGGTATATTCGTGCATCGGCGCGTCACCGATGCAGGCCCGCAGCGATGCCAAACAATCGCTTCGTTCGCTCGTATGTGACGAAGCCTCGTACTCAACGTACAGCACTGCGCCGGGCATCTCCCCATTGATCTTCGGCAATAGGTCAACATACCCGCGATACTCGATGTTTTGCGAAGCAGCTCGGATCACGAAATCATCCAGCATCTCCACCGCGGATGGCTGTGTTTTCAATATCTCGGGTAGCTTTGTGATCGCATCTTCAATAGACATAAATCCAATAACAGCGAGTCCACGGGCCGTAGAAACTCTGTGTAGTTTCAGATCGGCTTCAAGGACCGTACACAATGTGCCCTCGGATCCGCACACAAGCTGCGCGAGATTAATCTCGGCCAGAACGTGTTCTATCGATGCGCCAATACCTGCGCGCTCGATCTGATCCAGCATCAGATCAAGGTTGTACCCTGCGTTCCGGCGAAGCGTTGTGGGGAATCGCTCCCGGATCAGTTCACGATGTCGCTGAACAACATCAACCACGCGCATCGTGATCTCTCGCACTCGATCATCTCGCAGCGCTTCTCCTTTACAGAACTGGACAACCATTCCATCTGGCAGACACACACGGACACCCAGCACATTCTCACTCGTGCGCCCATACTTGATCGATCGCGCGCCTGCTGCGTTGTTACCGATGCAGCCCCCGACGGTGCACTGCCTTGCGCTTGCAGGATCCGGCGCGAAGAACAATCCCGTGTGCGCAATCTGAATATTCAGCTGTTCGAGTGTGATTCCCACATGTGCGGTACAGCGCTTGCGTTCCGCATCAACACTCACGACATCTGTACAATGTGCAGAGAAATCGATAACAACAGCATGATTCGTACACTGGCCAGCAAGGCTCGTTCCGCCACCGCGCGGGAGCATGGCTACGCCGAACTCCGCGCACGCGCAGACTGCAGCGATACTGTCGTCGATGGATCCTGGAACAACCACACCAAGAGGCTCGACCTGATACATCGACGCATCGGTTGCGTACAACATCCGATTATGGTGATCGAATCTCACCTCCGACGTGGGGTGCTTGAGCACACTGGAAAGGTGCTGCTCAAATGCAGAGATCCGGGTCGCGACTGCACCATTGGTTGGTCTGGCGTCGAGAGCGAGAACTGGGAGTGATCGTCGAGTCACGCTGGATTGTGGTTGTGAATCGCATCTGATACCAGCGTGTGGGGCACTTCTGTGCATTTTCGTTGCAAATCCTTTATAAATAACACCCAAACAAAAACCGTTCGCGATTCGCCGATTGCATGTGCTGCTGCTATCCTCTGGACCCTCGTGGCAGCACTCGGCACCCTGTTCCGTGCATGTGCTGAAGATTTTCTGTGTGTAAACAGCAGGTTTGGCCAGCATGCACTCGGCGTTGTTCCGCCAGAGTCAGCCGCCGTCTTTTCCAGGAGCCTTGTGAGCAATGAGCATTGATACGACTTTGTCCACGCTGACGACAACGCTCGCCAGCATCAACGACATCCCCCCGTTGTACTGGCTGGCACCGGTCGGTGGCCTGTGCGCACTCGCAATGGCGTTCTTCTTCAACAAGAGCGTGCTCAAGCATTCCGAGGGCGATGACAACATGGTGCGCATCGCACAAGCTGTTCGCGAAGGCGCGATGGCTTACCTCGTCCGCCAGTACAAGGTGGTGGCGGGTGTCTTTGTGCTGCTTGTCGCGTTTCTCGGCATCATGTATGCGCTGAAACTCCAGTCCCCGCTCTCCATGATCGGCGTTCCGGTCGCGGGATTTCTTTCGGGGCTTTGTGGCTGGTTCGGCATGCGGATGGCAACCAATGCGTCTGCACGTACTGCAAATGCTGCAAAGAACTCGCTCAATGACGGTCTCACCGTGGCATTCCGTTCCGGTGCGGTCATGGGTCTGAACGTCGTCGGATTTGCGATCCTCGACGTGTCTTTCTGGTTCTTCATCCTCAACGCGATGGGCTTTGAGGGTGGTGATCTGCAGATCATCACCACGGTCATGTTGAGCTTTGGCATGGGTGCATCGACGCAGGCGCTCTTCGCCCGTGTTGGTGGCGGCATCTATACAAAGGCTGCGGACGTTGGCGCTGACCTTGTCGGCAAGGTCGAGGCTGGCATCCCCGAGGACGACGCACGCAACCCTGCAACCATCGCAGATAATGTCGGTGACAACGTCGGCGACGTTGCTGGCATGGGTGCCGACCTCTATGAGTCGTACTACGGCTCGATCCTTGCAACAATCGCTCTTGGTGCTGCTGCTGCGTACACCATGTCGAGCGGTCCGAATGCACTCGCTCTCGCGTTCATGCTGGTTGTCGCTCCTATGGCGCTTGCTGGCGCAGGCATCCTCTGCTCCATCTTCGGTATCTTCACTGTCCGTGCGAAGGAAAACGCAACATTCAGCCAGCTTCTGAAGGGCCTGCACAAGGGTGTGTGGCTTGCATCGGCAGCAATCATCGTTGTCTCCGCACTCCTGCTCTACTTCCTGTTTGGAAACAACGAAGCAGCAAGCTCCTCGCTCGCAGGTATCGGTACAAGCTGGTGGAAGCTCTGGCTGTCCATCCTCTCTGGGCTGATTGCTGGTAACGTCATCGCGTACGCAACAGAGTACTACACCTCGTATGAGCACCGTCCAACCCAGCGCATTGCTGAGCAGGCGCTCACCGGCCCCGCAACTGTCATCATCTCAGGTATTGCTGAGGGCATGAAGTCGACATGGGCATCCCTCGTTGTTGTTGTGGTTGCCATCATCACTGCATTCACCTTCGCAGGTGGCAATGAAAACTTCCTCATGGGTCTCTATGGCGTGGGCATCGCAGCCGTTGGCATGCTCTCCACGCTCGGTATCACCCTTGCAACAGACGCGTATGGTCCCATCGCGGACAACGCTGGTGGCAATGCAGAAATGACCCATCAGCCGCCGCATGTTCGCGAGCGTACCGATATGCTCGACTCACTCGGCAACACGACTGCTGCAACAGGCAAAGGCTTTGCAATCGGTTCGGCAGCTCTGACCGCACTGGCACTCTTTGCCGCGTACATCCAGGTTGTTCAAACGCAGCTCTCAACCCAGGCTGAGTCGTTCATCCAGAAAAGCACATTCCAGACACCCGTTGGTGACGACCTTTATGCCGTGTATCAGGGGCACGGGAAGTTTGCTGTCGTCAATGGTGGCGGAGCCGACAGCTGGACAGACGGCGGTATGACATTCCGGATCGAGGGCGATGGCACCCACATCGATAAGTCAATCGACGACCTCGTCACTGTGAACTCTGTTGTCACCGATGTCGCTCATCACGGCGACGATCGTTACGAGCTCCACATCACAACAACCGGCGAGCATGCCGGAAACTACACCGTCTTTGTTGCCTCTGCCACCAACGGCACCATCGCAGACGTGCTGACGTTCTTTGATATCACACTCGCGAACCCGCGCGTGCTCGGCGGCATCTTCATGGGTGCGCTCCTCGCGTTTCTGTTCTGTGCGATGACAATGAACGCGGTGGGCCGTGCTGCCTACGCGATGATGGGCGAGTGCCGCCGCCAGTTCGGCAAGATCCGCGACGCTCTCCGCAAGCAGGGCATGTCGGAAACCGACGTCGCCGATCCAGATAACTGGCCAATGGAAGGCATCGAATACGAGGGCACGCACTATCCCGACTATGCAAACTGCGTCTCGATCTCGACCGCGGGCGCACAGAAGGAAATGGTTCTGCCCTCGCTGCTTGCCATTCTCGTTCCAATCGGTGTCGGCCTTGTGCTCGGCGTGCCGGGCGTGATGGGTCTGCTCGCCGGCGGTCTAACCTGCGGCTTTGCCGTTGCAGTGTTCATGGCGAACGCTGGCGGTGCGTGGGACAACGCCAAGAAGTTGCTTGAGTCCTACGGTCGCATCACCGCAACCGATATGGTCAATGGCACGGGCAACTCCTCCAAGGTGCCCGCAGCAGTTCGCGACCAGATCAAGCTTCGTGCAGAGGACATGGTCAAGGCTGGCAGGGGTGACGAGTACGTCTATGGCAAGGGCTCAGACGACCACAAGGCGACCGTCGTCGGCGACACCGTGGGTGACCCGTTCAAGGATACTTCCGGCCCCGCCCTCAACATCCTTATCAAGCTCATCTCGATCGTCTCGGTCGTGTTCGCGGGTCTGATCGTCAAGTTCAGCCCGATGATCTCCGACCTGCTCGGTCTTGGGTAAACGACCAGAGCATCGAACGAAGACTTCGGTAACACACCAACGCCCGGGGCTTGCAATCCCCGGGCGTTTTCATTGACTTCAATGTATCGTATCAGTACCGAAAACAGTCCACTGTGTGATCGTTCACCAGTCCGCACGCCTGCATGTACGCGTAGCAGATGGTTGACCCGACGAACGAGAACCCGCGCTTCTTCAGATCCTTGCTCATCGCATCGGACACCGGTGTCTTCGCGGGAATGTCCTTGAGTGTTTTCGGATGGTTAACAATCGGTGCCCCATCGACGAAGCGCCAGATGTATGCATCGAACGATCCGAACCCCTCCTGCACATCAAGAAACGCGCGTGCGTTCTTCACGAACGCTTCGACCTTCAGCCTGTTGCGGATGATCCCCGGATCCTGCAGCAGTATCTCTACTTTGCCCGGCACATACCGCACGATCTTCGTCGCATCGAAGTTGTAGAATACCTTGTTGTAGTGCTCGCGTTTCTTCAGGATGGTGATCCACGAGAGACCGGCCTGTGCGCCCTCAAGGCAGAGCATCTCGAAGAGGTGCTGATCGTCGTGCGATGGCACGCCCCACTCGGTATCGTGATAATCCATGTAGAGCGGATCGCTCGTGCACCATCCGCATCGTATCTTTTCAGAGCTCCGTGGCTGTTCTTTGTTCTGTTTCTTCGCCATCGAGTGAACTCATCACATCTAATGGCAGCCGCAATCGGGGTCTGACTTCGGCTTCTCGCCACAGCACTTCCCGCGTGCCTTGAGAACCGCCTTGATGAGTGACTCGGGCGCCTTCCTGTGGATCGGCTCGCCCGTGCACATGCAGTCCTTGCCCATGCGCACCGCGCACTGGTACGCGTCGAAGAACGACTTGCACTCGGGACAGAACGCCAGGTGTGAATCGAAGTGGCGTTTGACCTCCGGATCGAGTTCGCCGTCCATGTAGTCGATTGTGAACTTCGTCAGTTCCTCGCAGCAGATCTTCGCGGCTGCCTTGGGGCACGGCGGGAGATTGCTTGTGCCCGCGCTCTGGTTTTCTGGGTTCGTACTCATGCGTGCGTCCCCCCGGAAACTTCCTCCATGGACGATTCGATCAGTTTCATCAGCGCAAGTCGCGCGCGGTGCAGACGCTGCTTCGCCGCATCGGGTGATATATCGAGCGCCGCTGCTGCTTCCTTCGTCGAAAGTTCTTCTATGTCTCGAAGAATGAGAATTGTCCTGTGGTCTTCGGGCAGTTCGTTGATCGCCTCGCGCACACGCTGCGCGAGCTTTGGCTCGATCTCGGATCGTTCCGCGATGCTGTCAAGGTTCGGCGCGTGCTCTGCGCGATGTCCAGTCTCATCGAACACCGGGAGCAGCTTCTCAATGCTCCGTTCGTTTGCACGCTTGCGCGAACGAAGTCGCATGAGCGCCGCGTTCACCGTGATGCGATGCATCCATGTCGAGAGAAGTGACCGACCGTCGAACGAACCTATCGCGTTGAACACGGACACGAACGCGTCCTGCACCGCGTCGTGCGCCTCGGCATCATCGCGAAGGATGCGTCTCGCGACGACCAGCATGCGATCAATGTTGTCGCGAACAAGCTGCTCGTACGCATCGCTCTGGACAGCGGGGTCATCCGACCGCAAACGGGCAAGAAATGCCGACTCGTCAGCGGACGGCCCATCTGTCGGCTGGGCCGAGGTGTCGGGCGTTTCAGATGAAGCAGTATCGCTTGCCATCACCCGACCGTATCCCTTATGTGCGCACAGGGCAACCATGATCCCATCCACAACCTGAAAGTAACAAACACAGAGCGCGACTCATATCTGATGCGTCTGTCATCCCTCGCGTAACAACACCGGTCACCAGTTGGCAATCCAGCGCATCAAACGCACTCTCAGCCGCCAATTCTCCAAAGCGGAGCCCGCCATGCCAGAAACCATGTCAAAGCAGAAGCTCATCACATCGTGGATCGCGCGTATTGTCGCAGCGGTCATTATGGGCCAGACGTTGTTCTTCAAGTTCTCTGGAGCTGCCGAACCCATTCACATCTTCTCGACACTCGGCGCAGAACCCTGGGGCAGATACGCAACGGGTGTGTTCGAACTGATCGCTGCGGTCCTGCTGCTCGTTCCGCGCACCGCTGCGTTCGGCGGATTGCTCACCATCGGGCTCATGATTGGCGCGTTGGGTAGCCATCTCTTCACGCCGCTGGGCATCGTCGTCAAGGTGCCCGGTCAGAACGGCGAGCCCGCGGTCGGCGATGGCGGCCAGCTCTTCATCATGGGTTGCATCGCGCTTGTTGCGGGCATCATCACAACAGTCCTGCACAAGGACCAGATTCTCGGGCTTCTCAAGAAGAAGTAGTTTCTAAAGCCTTTATCCGCCGCTCGGCTTTGCCGAATACCCGAGTGATTTCAGATGCGCGACCAATGCATCGCGATGATCACCTCGCAGTTCGATCACGTCATCGCGAATGCTCCCGCCAGTCGCAAACTTCGCCTTGAGCGACTTGATCATCGCCTGCATGTCCGTTGCGGATGTGTCAAACCCGGAGATCGTTGTCAGCCAGCTCCCCCGGCTGCGCTCCCGCTGCACACGCAACTGCTGATCCTTCGGCAGCGTCACCTCACCGCTGGCATCGCGCGGACATGCGCATTGCGCACGCTCCTTCCCGCAATGCTCGCAGGTGACTGCTCGCTGGAGAGGTGTGCCATCAAAGAGTCCCATGCGCGGTTCCTTACCGATTGCATTCCTGGCTGCTCCCCACGACCTTGCCACACTCTGGGCACCGCATCCCCGCGAGCGAGTATCCGCACGCGCTGCAGTTTGGCGCACGCTTACTGGAGACGTGGTGGACACACTCGAGCATAGTCCACGACGCAATCAGCACGAACGCGAGGTTGTACGCAGCAAGGAATGTGTGCTCGCCATAGTTGATCAGGAATGGAATTGACACATGCTGCACAACAAGTGCGTACGCAACCGCAACACCCGCAGCAAAGAGCAACCATTTGCGATGTTTCATACCGTGCCTCCCGATTGGGATGCGTGATGCAGATCAGAGTTCCGGCGCAAACCCACGGCGCATCGTGTTCTCACAGCACGCGCGAGGCTCGACAAACTGCAGCAGATAGTCGTCGCCGCCCGCCTTGGACCCGACACCGCTCATCGCGAATCCACCGAACGGCTGACGTGCAACGAGCGCCCCTGTACAACTACGATTGATATACAGATTCCCGACGCGGAAGCCTCGCTTCGCCTGCTCGATATGCGCCGGTTTTCTGCTGAACACACCACCGGTGAGTTTGTATTGTGAGTTGTTCGCGATACGGAGCGCCTCGTCGAACGACGCTGCGTGCATGATCGCAACCACAGGACCAAAGATCTCTTCCTTCGCGATCGTGTGATGCTCCTTCACGCCCGAGAAGATCGTCGGCGTGACATAATCGCAAGGCATCGTGCCCAACGGGCTTACTGATTGCGCTTCCATCCGCCGACGAATATCGTCGGGCAGTTCCATCTCAAGCTCAAGCGTGCATCCCTCGCGTTTGGCGATGTCGATCATCCCTGTGATGCGTGCGCACGATTCCTGATCGATTACCGGCCCGATGTCGGTGCCGCTATCGATCGGATCACCAATAACGAGCGAGTTTGTCGAGTGTACAAACCGATCGGTGAATGCGCGCATCGCGGGGCCGTTCTCGCCCTGCGGATCAACCACGATCACGCGGCTGCACGCGCTGCACTTCTGCCCCTGGAATCCGAACGCACTCTGACGCACACCAAGCACTGCTTCGTCTAGGTCGGCCGACGTGTCGATGATGATCGCGTTCTTGCCGCCCATCTCGCACACGACCTTCTTGACGTGCAGTTGCTCTTCGGGCGTCACGCCAGCAGCTTTGACAATGTCCAGACCGACCGCTTTGGACCCGGTAAACGCGATGAGTGCGATACGCGGATCACGCACAATCGCAGCGCCTGTTGTCTCGCCCGGCGCGGGGCAGAACTGGAGCACATCGGTCGAGAGTCCAAGGTTTCGCAGTGCTGTGTAGATCGCATCAACGAATATCTTTGCGCATCCCGTTGTCTGCTCCGCGGGCTTCAGAATAACGGTGTTCCCCGTCACGAGTGCGGCGCTCGTCATGCCGGCGCAGATTGCAACCGGAAAGTTCCACGGAGAGATCACCGCTGCGATCCCCCGCGCCTGATGCCACTGCTCGTCGAGTTCGCCGATGAATCTGCCCAGACGCTCACGCTCGAAGAGCGGCATCGCGCACCTGGCGTAATACTCAAGGAAGTCGATCGCCTCGCAGAGGTCCGCGTCTGCATCAACCCAGCACTTGCCGTTCTCCTTGATGACAACGCCGGAAAACTCATCGCGACGTTTGCGCAGTATGTCGGCAGCATCAACAAGCACGCGAGAGCGCAGTGCCGGATCGGTATCGCGCCATGCTGGGAACGCAGCATCTGCTTTGGCGATCATTTCGAACGCCTGCTCGGGCGTGTGCTCACTCGGCACCGACGGCACCACCGCATTCTTGACCGCCTTGCTGAACGTGTCGCGCACGGACTTCTGTGAGAAATCACGCATCGGCTCGGTGAAGAACGGACGACCGTCACCAACATCAGGATGCGATGGCGAGAGATGATGGCGTTCGGCTGCGATCTCGGATAGATCCTGCTTCGAGTGCGGGTGCGACTTGAGTGATCCCGGCGCTGCGAGCAGCACATCCGTGTTCGCGTTGTCGAGGAACCCTGCTTTCAGCCACGACTCATTGGACGTGTTCTCAAGCAGGCGGCGCACAAGATACGCCATGCCGGGGATCATCTCGCCGACGGGGACGTACTCGCGGATACGCAGGTCCATCTCGTGGGCAGCGTGCTTGAGCTGGTCAGCCATCCCATGGAGCATCTGAATCTCTATCGCGTTCTTCGGGAGTCCGCGCTGTTCGAGCATTGCAAGACACGTCGCAATCGAGCGGACGTTGTGCGAGCCGAGCGCGAGTTTCACGCCACCCTGTCCGGATGCAAGCTTTGTTGGACCAAGCCCCGACGCAACCTTATCTCCTCGCGGGCACGCATCAAGGAAGATACGCGTCATGCGCTCGAAGCACGCATCAGTCTCCCACTTCACCGACCACACAGGACATTGCCAGCCCTGTTCTTCCGCATGGATGGTTTCATAATCCCAGTACGCACCCTTCACGAGTCTCACACTGACAACACGTCCCGTGCGTTTCGCCCACTCGCAGATGTTCCGTGCATCGTCCTCGCCGGACTTCAGATACGCCTGCATCGCGATACCAGCCTGGAAATCAACCTGCTCGCAACAGCGTTTGAACAGTTCGAGCGTCAAGTCCTTCAGTGCGAACTGCTCCATGTCGAAGTTGATCAGCACACCCTTGTCGCGCGCAAGCTCAAGAATCGGCACCAGGCGCGACATGATGTCCCTGATAGAGCCCTCGGTATCGATCGGATTGCACTTTGCACTCAGCGAAGAAATCTTCACGGACACATTCGTGCGCGGAATACCACCGAGATGGTCCTGCTCCAGCGTGGAGTTTGCTTTCCACGACGCGACCTCGTCCGGCAGATTCGCAACAAGATCGAGATACTTCTGCTGGTACATGTCCGCTTCAGCATCTGACACGCACGCCTCGCCGAGCAGATCAACACTGAACGCGATCCCGTCCTTCCAAATCTTCGCAAGACCACCAAGTGCGCTCTTCGCATCCTCACCGGCGATAAACTTGCCAGCCATGGACTCGATCTGCCCAGCGATCGTCTTCGCTGCCATGCCCTTGGCAAGACCACCAGCTTTGAGCGCAAGCTCAATGAACCCGGGCACGTTCACGCCGGGCTGGTTCATATAGTCATCGAGATGGTCGTAGATCATCTCCGGCGTGCGCAGCACAGGGAACGCGTCAACAAACCGGAACATCTGCACCTTGAAGTCGTGGTCCTTCATGGACCATTCCATCATCTTGTCAGAATAGAACTTTGTGCTGAGAATGCCGTACTTCTGGTCGCGTGCCAGTTCCAGCATGTGCTCGCCGTGCTTGCGAATGCTCGTCTCGAGTTCGCCGTGCCCAGCATTTGCCAATGGCGCACTTGCAGGCATCCGCGACGCGGTCCCGTTGCTCGTGCCGTCCTCGGTTGGAATCCGTACCACCGTTGGGCGAACCGCCACACCACCACCCGATTTGCGTGAAAACAAGCCCATTGGACCCCTCAGCACACAGCGATTCTGCGAGCAGAACACGAGCGCACACCCGCGCCCAGACGAACCCAAAGTATAGGAATCATCCCAGTAATCCCCAGCTGAAATCCTTACGAATTCCTCATGACCAGGGAGAAACCCAAGTTACCCAAAAACCTCGGACGCGCTCTACCATCGTTTCTCCTCACCCGCAACTTCACAGGCGATAATCATCCATGCCACAAGGCGGTACATCCACATATCCCACACTGGCACAGCAGTCTGTGCTGACCATTGGCACGTTCGATGGCGTACACCTCGGCCACGTTGAACTGCTGAAAGTTGCCAAAGCGAAAGCAGACAGAACTGGATCAAAGACTGGACAAACCGTCCGGACTGTTGCCCTCGCGTTCGACCCCCATCCAGGTGCAACACTCGCCCCAGGTAACGAACCAGCTCGCTTGACCACGTTCCAGCACAGATCCTCCCTGCTACGCAAAGCCGGCGCAGATGAAGTCGTGCAACTCAAACCGACACCTGCCCTGCTCTCGCTCACGCCGGTCGAGTTTGTTCACAGGATTCTCCTCCCCTACAACCCCGTCTACATTGTCGAAGGATCGGACTTTCACTTCGGCAAAGGTCGCGCAGGAAACGTCGACGTGCTGAAAGATCTTGGCATGAGCCAGCCGCCATCGTCGCAGTTTGATGTCGAGGTCGTGCCACCCGTCCCCACAGTCTTAAACGACCACACAATCGTGCGAGCATCAAGTACCATCGCCCGCTGGCTGCTTACCAATGGTCGTGTTGATGATGCAGCGCGTGTGCTGGGTCGCTGGCACGAAGTTGAGGGTATCGTCGAGAAGGGTGATCAGCGA
Organism: Phycisphaeraceae bacterium; assembly: GCA_020639155.1. Taxonomy (NCBI): domain Bacteria; kingdom Pseudomonadati; phylum Planctomycetota; class Phycisphaerae; order Phycisphaerales; family Phycisphaeraceae; species Phycisphaeraceae bacterium. Next base: position 1,864,138 of record JACKHF010000001.1, on the reverse strand, counting down.
GGCAGAACCATCGGGTTCCCCACTGCGAATATCACAACAACATGCATGGTGCCCGCCGACGGAGTCTACGCAGCGATTGCGCAGATACCGCAGCCGGGGCAGACAGCACTCGACGATGCGAATCAGCGATTCGTCGCAGCGGCTGTCAGCATCGGACACAAACCAACCTTTGGCAACAGTTCGTTCGCGGTCGAGGCACACATCCTCGACGATCGAAACCAGCACGGAACATCGCAGATCATCGCTGCTCTGCCGCCCTATGGCTGGAACATGCGCCTGCGGTTCGTTGCGTGGGTGCGCGAGCAGATCAGATATGACTCGCTTGATCCCTTGCTCGAACAGATGCAACGCGACTGCACCAACATCCAGCAAACACTGGATGCACACGCTCATATTGCATCGGTGTAATCTTGTTCACCCGAACCGGATCTCATCCATATACGTACAATGCCACATGAAACACAGAACGCGGGCGTTCGGATCGCTTCCTGTCCTTGCTGTTCTTTTCCTGCTTTGCTTTCCAATACTTGCACCCACCCATCAAGGTTCAAACAAGCAAATCAACGCATGCTACTGGGATTCTGACACACTCGCATTCGAAGCGAAGGGATTACCCGGCGTTGTGGAAGCAATCACAGGCCGGTTCGATCGGTTCCCACCGATCTACTACGAAAAACGCATCGAGATCGCAACAGCGAAGCTGAATGCCAATCCGCTTGATCTGATTGCGTACGACGATATCGCGGTGTCATATGACAAGATCGGGAACAGCGATCTTGCGATCGAATGGATGCAGAAAAAACGCAACGCGATCGACAACAATATCGTGTTTACGACGTTCTGCGGCTGTGCCGAACAATGTGCCCGGTGTTCAGATAGATAATGTCTCGAGCAATATCGGTCATCAGATCTGCAGCCCGCTCAAGCTCGCGGCCAATGCGGTTGATCTGCATGCCCAGCGCCTCGGTGTTGTCCTCGGTGCGCATCATGTCGACCGTCTCTTCGAAAAGTTGCTTTTCAAGCTCGTCAATGACATCATCGGTACTGATGACACCCTCAGCAAGAGCAGTATCCTCCATCTGGATCGCACGGAGCGCATCATGGCACTGCAACGGCACACGAACACCGAGTTCCTTTAATGCGGTCGGCCATACTGGATTATGATCACTCTGGATTTTCCGGCAGATCTTTGCGATTGATGATGCGTGATCGGCAACGCGCTCTATATCGGCATTGGCTTTGAGCACAAAGGTCACCGCACGGAAATCACGTGCGACCGGCTGCTCCATCGCGAGCAGACGAAAACACTCGAGCTCAATCTGCACCTCTTCCTCGTCGATCACATCGTCAGCTTTGCGCACAGCCATCGCAGCTTCACGATCAGAGATAAACAGCGCTGAGAGTGCATCCTCGAGCATTTTGATCGCTTGCCCGGCTTCGAGCACCAGACGACGCTTCAACGTGGCCAGGCGCTGATCGAAGGTGTACCGACTCGGATGATGTTCGATGTCATTCATGTTGTTCAGCTCCATTGCGCAATAGGTGCCCGTCAGGCACACCACCCGAACAAAGTTCCAGCATAGATACTAGACAACTCGCAATTCGTACGACCCCAAGGAACACAAATCTCACGTTTCTTTACTGTCCGTTGACATTGAGCCTTGGTTTCTCCACATTCGGCAGGGGCACAGAGCGATCCTCAACAGAACCCGAACGTTGAACTGCCGAAGCAAACCGACGTGTCAGCACACGAGCAAGCGTCTCAACCTCAAGGTATTGCTGAGGTAGTCGGATGTAAATGTCCATCGTCCGTCGATCTTCCTCAGCCTCTTTGCCGCGGCGTTCACTCTCCACGACACGAACAGTTCCCTCGATACCTCCGAGCGCATCTGCTGCACGTCGAGCATCTGTTGCCTTGATCAGCACATCCGGTCCACGAAGCACCATGGACAGAATCCCAACTGCAGCGCTCAGCACGCGCAGCTCGGCAAGATCGAGGAGTCGCTGCGTTGATTTCGGCGGCTTGCCGTAGGCACTTTCAAGCTCGCTGCGAACCTTCTCAACCTGGGTCTGATTCGACGCTTGCGCAATGCGCCGGTAGGCTTCGAGCCGGCGCGCCTGCGCGTTGATATACGACCTCGGGATTGATCCAGTGAGGCCGATCTCGATCTGTGTTCGTTGCGGCTTCAGTTCGTCGCGATGCTCAAGCTGATTGACCGCCTCTTCAAGCAGCTTGCAGTACATGTCGTATCCGACGACGGCGATATGGCCAGACTGCTCCGCACCGAGCAGATTGCCCGCGCCGCGGATTTCGAGATCGCGCATCGCAATCTTGAACCCCGCACCGAGCATGTGGTACTCCTCCATCGCTTTGAGCCTGCGCTTTGCCTTGTCCTGCACCGTGCGCGTCAATGGGAGCAGCAAATAGCAGTACGCGCGATGGCGGGAACGCCCCACGCGCCCGCGAAGCTGGTGCAGATCGGCGAGCCCAAACCGGTCCGCATCAGCGATGCAGATCGTGTTCGCGTTGGGAATATCGATGCCAGACTCAATGATCGTGGTCGACACGAGGATGTCCGCGTCGTGGCGGATGAATCTCAGCATCACCTGCTCAAGCTCGCGGGGACTCATCTGTCCGTGCCCGACAACAATCCTCGCATCAGGTGCAAGTTTCTGCACCTCATCTGCTGCGCTTTGGATGTCGTGCACGCGGTTGTGCAGGTAAAACACCTGTCCGTCGCGCGCAAGCTCGCGAGCAACTGCCTGTTTCAGCCGCACCGCATTCCACGGGATAACCTCTGTTACAACCGACTGGCGATCTGTTGGTGCTGTCGCAAGACTCGATATATCGCGCAATCCGAGCAATGACATGTGCAGCGTGCGCGGGATCGGCGTGGCGCTGAGTGTCAGCACATCTGCGGTCATCCGAAATGTCAGCAGTTGCTCTTTGTGCTCGACGCCGAAACGCTGCTCCTCGTCGATAACCACCAACCCGAGATCCGCGAACCTCACATCCTTTGAGAGCAAACGATGCGTACCGATGATGATGTCGATGCGTCCCTGCTTGAGTTCTTTCAGAACGTTGTTGATCTCCTTGCCGGTCTTGAACCGAGAGATTGACTCGACGCGGAACGGATAGCTCGCGAATCTGTCTCGGAATGTGCGTTCGTGCTGCTCGGCGAGCACAGTTGTCGGCACGAGCACGGCAACCTGCCTGCCGGACTCGACAACCTTGAACGCGGCGCGGATCGCGAGTTCTGTTTTTCCAAAGCCAACGTCGCCACAGAGCAGACGATCCATCGGACGCTCGCTCGTCTGGTCGCGCTTGATCTCGGACAGCGCGGCAAGTTGATCCTCGGTTTCCTGATATGGAAACTCCGCCTCGAACTCCTTCTGCCACGTCGTGTCGGCCGGATACCTGATGCCGGGAAGGCTCTCGCGTGCTGCGCGCACGCGGAGGAGTTCAGCAGCAAGATCACGCACACTCTCGAAAACCTTCTGCTTCTGAGCGGACCATTTCTGCCCGCCGAGTGTCGAGAGCGGCGGCTTACCCTTGAATCCGCCGACGTACTTCTGCACCTGATCGATCTGGATCGCTGGCACGTTGAGTCGAGCCTTGTTTGCGAACTCCAGCACCAGAAACTCTTCCGGCTCTATGCGCGTTCTGCCCCTGCCCTTGAGAATGTCGTCTGCTGACCTGTCGTCCTTGACGTGGCGGGGTTCAAGCAGCGTCACGCCAACGAATATCGCGATCCCGTGCTCCGCGTGCACAACGACATCACCGGGCGCAAAGTCGAGGAACGTATCCATCGCGCGGGATTTTCGAAGATTCGTTGCCTTGCGACGAACACCAAACCGATGCACAAGCTCGTGGTACGGCACCACCATTGCACGCTCGGTGTCGTCGTCACCAACAAGCCTGAACCCCCGATGTACGAACGCAAGCATCGACTCAATGTCGTTTGCATAGTCAGGCGCATGCTCAGCGAGGAGTTCACCAAACCGTTGCAGTTCGCCCGGTGTCTGGCAGAACACCATCACGCGAGATACAGTCGACTCTCGCGCAAGCATCTGCATCGCGCTTCCAATTTCGCGATCAAACTCTGGCAGCGGTTCGACAGGCAGCTCAACACGCACGTCCGCAGCGGTCGCAACAGGTGCAAAGCTGCACACCTCTGCGATCGCGCTGCACGTTGCGTTCAGTTTCTTGAAAACTGCTGGCGGACCGAAGATCCCCTTGCCATCGATGACGCGCTCGAAGTATCCGCGCGCCTGCTCGGTCACTTCCATCGGCTCTGCGATCATGCCGATCGTGTTTCTGGGGAGCAGATCAAGCAGCGAGATACTCGACGCAGTCGTGTGCTCGACTGCCTCGTCAGGCTCTGCGCACACGAGATCGACCTGCTCAATCTTTGCGCCGGCAGCAAGTGTTTCTGTATCAAGTTCGGTGATGGAGTCGAGTTCATCGCCGAAGAAATCCAGACGGATCGCATCACGCCCCGCCGGTCCAAAGATGTCGACGATTCCGCCGCGCACCGCAAAGTCGCCAGGCTCCTCGATCGCTTCGAGCCTGCGATACCCCGCGTCAGCGAGCCACTGGATCAGCTGCTGCATGGGAAGGTCTTGCCCGCGCGCAACGGTGCGCATGAACCTCTCGCTGACACCCATCTCAGGGATCGGCTGCATCAACCCCTGCACGGCACACACGACGACGGTCGGCTGCGAGGGTTGCTGCCCATTGTTGAGCTGATCGCGCAGATGTCGCACCGCTGTCGACGCATCGAAGCGCGCGAGCAGCAGGTCCATACTCACATTCGACTCGCCGGGCAGCACTTCCAGCGCAGGATAGTGGATCGCGCGAACACCGGCTTGTTCCAGTTCATCGACCGCGATCTCTGCATCGTTCCCGTGCGCAACAACGAGCACAACGGGCTGCCGTGTTTCCGTCGCGACCGCTCCCGCTAGAAAATGCGTGGACGAACCCGCAGCACCCATCGCGATGGTTCGTGTACCCTGCTTAAGTGCGTCGGCGCATGAGCGCGCAGCATCGACCCGCTGCAGCAGGCCGATCAGGCTCGCGCTGGCTGTTGTCTGTCCTTCCATATCAAGGCACATCCTCGCGATAGTGCGGGAACGTGCTCATGTATTGTTTCGGCGGAAGTTCCGGTTAGCCACCATCCGATGGAGCGGATTCCGCGAGAACAACCGCAAACGGTCGGATCTTCTCGATCGTTTTCTCGCCAATCCCCCGCACACGATCAAGATCTTCGAGCGAGGTAAACAATCCGTGCTCCGCACGATCACTCAGGATCTTACCAGCAAGCTTCGGGCCAATCCCTGGGAGCAGTTCGAGTTCAGCAGCGGTCGCAGTGTTCAGATCAATGCGCAACGTACCGCTTGAGCCATCCCGTTCGGATGGCTGGACAATCATGTGCGGCTTATCGAGTTCCTCGGATTCTCCAAAGCGGTCGAACGCACGAGAGCGAAAGGGCTGCTGTGTCTCATCAACGAGTGATTGCGGTGACCCAACAGCCTCATGAGCATGTGAGATCTGTGGCTCTGTTTGCGCAAGCGGTTGAAGCGGATGTGGGACATTCACGAAAGTCCAAACCAGCGAAACAACACATAACATTCCCAGCACACCAACCGCACACCACATTGCTGGGCCATGTGTCCAGTCCCGTGATGTGTGCCTTGGGTATGTCACGCCGCATCCTCACCGTTCTTCTTATCCTTGTCTCGCCATGCTGCGATAAGCTGTGACCGAAACTCAAGCAACCTCTCAAGCGCAGGCTTCGGCTGACCCCGCATATCGAGAAGACCGCCGTAGGCCATCATGTCAGCGGGCTCGGTGTCCATCATCTCCTGCCAACACACACTTGCAACGGTGTGATGCGACGCAAGCAGACGGAGTGTACGTTCGATCCACGATGCCTGCTCAGCGTTCGACCACGCGTTTGGTTCCGTGGCAGAAGACTGCCCAGGCGCTCCAAGGCACGTCACATGCACAGGGCGATCCAGTTCCGCGCATGTGTCGAGCATTTCTGCCAAATACGCCGAATCGCGGTACCCACGCTGCCGGTTCATCTGGATGCGCACGCCGAGTGAATCAAACTTCACGCCTGACTGTGCGAGCAGATGCGCGTACACCATCGGCGATATCGAGTCGCGGTTCGATGCTGCGTACTGCCCCCATGGACGAGCAACATCCACCGTGATCTCGCAGCGAGGATGCAGTTTGCGAATGACCATAACCACCAGGCGCGTCAACTCGACCATCTTGTCATAGGTCAGATGGAACTGCTCGTTAATTGGGATTGAGGACGTAGCAATCCAGCGTGATGTCGTTCTGCGATAGCGTGTCACGATCTGCTTCGCATGATCATGGACCATCTCACGCAACGTCTCAAAGTCGTTCTCCCAGATGGACAACCAGTCCGGTGTCACGCCCGCTCGAAGATCGAGCACCGGGCCTGTCACGACGGGACGCTTGGCTTTGAGCACCGCCCACTCGATCCACTGATCCGTCTGCGCGAAGCTGTACTTCCCTTCGCGCGGCTCAAGCTTGCTCCATGTCATAGGAACATGCACAAAGTCCGCGCAGCGTTCGAGCATCTTTGTTTGCAACTCATCAAACCGACCGGGTGAGACTGTGCACCCAATTGTGAGACGCGAACGATTCCGTACCATCGAGTCGAGCATCCGACCACCGGGAGCAGATTCAGGATCTGTCCCGCGACGCGAGTAGAGATTCGTGAGCAGTTCGCACGCGTGCGAGGCAGCGGCGAGCGCAGCTTTGCCAAGCGTGTCTGATGTCAGTGTCGGTTTCCCGCGCCCGATGACGAGCGCATCAGTGAAGAGTTCGCGTGCTTTGTCAAGCTGCGCCATGGGCTCACTGACCTCGGGATCGTCAACGAGTCCCCACTCCTCTAACTTGTTCAGAAACAGCATGATGCGACGTCGTGCAAGTTCCAGCCAGAACGAGTACGGCTCTTCGCGCTCGGGGAGGAGCGTCGTCTGTTCCACAATCATCCCGCCTGGAGCGGGTGCAACAGCATTCTGTCCCTGGGCTGACTTTGCATCCACACCAATCGCAAGCGACGCCGGGTCACTTCCGACCTTCTCGCATTCGAGTCTGCAGATCCCATTGTCTGTCCGGAGCCCAACTCTGCTGGGCACAACCTGCCCGTTCTGATTGACCAGATACGCGAGATCCGTATAGACAACCCCCGCCTGCCCCGGCGGTGCAGCCTCATTCTGTGCCGTATGGAAGAACTCAAACCGCAGCATGCAACCCCTGTACCAGTGCCTCAATCGCGGCACGACGCGGACAACAGCCCCTATCAACCGACGGGCGGTAAGCGTAGTCAAACCAGCCCATTGTGGCACGCGTCCGGTCGCGCATACTGTCCATCGTGGGACACATGCCGGATACACACACACACTCATCCACAACGTCTGAGAAGGACTCGCACAGTCTCATCGGCACAACCTCGCTCAGACTGCCCCTGATCAGGTCTGGCAAGGTCAGGGACGTCTACCGGGTCCCCGAACTGAACCAGTTGCTGCTGATCGCAACAGACAGAATCAGCGCGTTCGATGTCGTCCTCCCGACACTCCTTGGGAAATACGGATCAGGAGATGCACCGGATCTCTGCAAGGGGCAACTTCTTACACAGTTGAGCGTGTTCTGGCTTCGCTGGGTCGAGCAGCAGGGTCTCGCCGAAACCCATCTCATCTCTCACGATGCAGATGACATCCCCGACAGTGCATTCGACAAATCCACAACGACGCGAAACCAACTTCGTGGACGCGTTATGCTGACACGGGCCTGCAGCGTTGTGCCGATTGAGTGTGTTGTCCGCGGGTATCTTGAGGGGTCCGGCTGGCGGGACTACCAGAAAACGGGTACGGTATCGGGCGTGAGGCTTCCACCCGGGCTGCGCCAATGCGATCGTCTTCCTGAGCCGATCTTTACACCCTCAACAAAGGCCGATCCACCAGCACATGACGAACCAGTTTCATACGAGCAGGCGTGCAACATTGTTGGCGAAACAACTATGCAAACGCTGCGGGATCAATCCCTTGCCATTTACAGCGCAGCAAGCAAGTACGCGCTCGAACGAGGCATCATCATTGCTGATACAAAGTTCGAGTTCGGTATACCTATCGATCAGCCCGATGCCAATCCCATCCTGATTGATGAGGTGCTGACACCTGATAGTTCACGGTTCTGGCCAGTGGATCAATACGAACCCGGGCACGCCCAGCCCAGCTACGACAAGCAGTTTGTCAGAGAGTACCTTGAAACACTCGTCGCAAAGAACCAATGGAACAAGCAACCTCCGGGCCCAGCACTGCCGGATCAGATTGTGGAACAAACACTTGCCCGCTATCAGGAAGCTGTGCAGACACTCACTGCAAGGAATGCATAACTATCTCTGCTCGATATTGACCTTGGGGCCGGTCAACTCCTGGCTTCGCTCAGCAAACTCAAGACGGAACTCTTCCATACCCTGGGGTTCGGGGAAGACGCGAGCGAACGAGGCACCCGTTCTCGATTCGTTCTGGTCGTAGAGCGGCTTAAATGTTTCTACTAACGCGTCGTATGCCATTTTCTTCAGACGATCTGGGGCATTTCCATACATTGTTTCTGCGGTGTCAGGATCAACACGAGTAATTGTCATCACAAATGCAAATCCTTCAACAATGCCAAAGTCACGGGGCATGTAGATCTCCTGACGGATCGTGTTGTCCCCAAGATCATTGCGCGTCGCATTTTCCTCGAAGTAGTACCTGTGCATCAGACGGGCGTAGTTTACCCCGGACTGGAATGTTTCATCATTACCCGTTGCCAGCCCACCGAGAAACGCTCCCTGCAGCGATGCGTACACCTCGGCCGACGCAACCTGCGGAGATGACACCATGTCGCGAACAACCTCAACCACAAACTCATCTATAGGTTTCGCATATTTCAACGGACGATCCGGATCATTCCCATTCTGATTGATCCACGTGCCCATCTTGTCTTTGATCTCGATTGCTTTGGCAACCTGGCCGCGACGATAATAGAAACGAATGCAGTCATTCGCAAAGTTCTCAAACCCTGCTTCATGGAATGTCCAGATGCGCTTGGTGGTGTCTTCCTGAATCCCCGAACGCTGCTGCACCTCTCCAACTGCCTTTTCATACGACGCAAAGAAGTACGGATTCACACTTGCAACGTAAAAGGTGCGCCGTTCCGGCCACAACACCGCGCTCAGATAGTCAAAGTACAGATCGCCGGAACGTGCAAGTTCCTGGATGGAATGCATCTTCACTCGATCTGTATTCAAAAAATCAAAGTCGTCCTCATTCCGCTTCTGGAACCGGCTCAGGGCTCCCTCGACACCGCGCTCAACCCAGTAGATGCCATGCGCAGCGGGCGAGCGCCAGTCGATTGGACCATAATCGCGCGTGTACCGGATCATCCGATCAACTTCCATGTTGTACGTGTCGCGCAACACCATAAATCGAAGTGTGGGCAACGCATGCGACCATGCCTCTGCAAGTGAATCATCATTCACGAGCCTAAAGATTGCCTGCTGCTCCGGCGGCATCTGGGGCAGGATTGCATCGCGCTGGCCCGATTTACCGAGCGCGTGATTGAACCAGTACTCGCGGACAAGATCAACATCGGGTTTAAACTTTGACTCTTCTTCGACACGCTGGAGCAGGTCCTTTGTATCCGGATACATTTTGTAGAGCGCTTCCAGTGAGCGTGGAGCCTTTGCGATAGGCTCAAGCCACGCAATGTAGTGGCTCACCGCATCTTCGCGAGTTTCCGTGTACAACAGCGGCGGCGGTTCCCCAAGCACCTCTGTCCACTCAATCGCGTGCTCTTTCTTGTAATAGACATTCGCGTCATCCATGAACCCGCCGATCTTGTGCAGGAAGATCCAACCGAGTTCCTTGTGGATCATCAGATCGGTCGGGTTGTTGGCAATCCCGCCCTTACGAAGCAGGTTGATTCCCGCCTGCACCCAGTACCAGCGTTCCTCTGGTGTCTTTGTCGACACGGAAATGTTGTATGCCATATTCCACGCGTGGAATGTCCACACTGAAGGAAAGCGTGGCTGAAGTTTGGTGATAGCATCCGCAAGATCAACCGCTTCCCAGTATTTGCCCTCTTCCTTCAGATCGTTCGCTCGCATCCACAGCATGTTCACGAAGAGCCCGCGGAAAGCACCCATCGCAATACCGAGCGCAACTTCCGGTGGATCGGCCTTGTCAACTTCGACAGCGTATTCAAGTCTATTTACCGACACTGATTCCGACAACCGAAGCGCAAAGAGGCTGCTCGCACCGAAGAACATCAGTGCGAGTCCAACTGCAACAAGCTGTATCACTCGATCACGTTTCATTGCTTCGCTCCAGGCTTGTTGTTCACCAACCCTTCGCACCTCCGTCTCAACCAAATCTTCGTACGCGTCACTTGCCCGAATAGATCGCAAGTTCGCGCTTACGGAATACCAGCACCCCCGCAAACAACAGCACAACCGACCAAATACTCAGCAGCAACACACTCAATCCCACCGTCGACCACGAGATCATCAACCCTTCGACAAAGTTACTCAAGGGAGTCAACTCACCATAGCTGCCGAACGTGTAACGAACTGCTTGTGCGATCGGCGTTACCGCAATCTGCACGACACGCGCAAATCCCTTGTCGGGACCCGAGAGATAGAACTCGACACTCTTCGCAATATACCCCGCACCTTCGGTCAGGAAGAACATACCAAACGCAATCATCGCAGCGACTGGGAAGCTGAGAAATGTCGCAGCAGCAATGCCAATGATCGACATGAATGCGAGCTTGGCCCAGAAGATCGCAAAGAGCTTGACATAGTTCATCTCAAACGAGCCGGCGCTGTATGTCAACTCAAGTGTCCCTGGCGGCAGGTTAATAGATTGTTGTGTTGCGGGCACACCGCGCTGATAGTCGCCATTGAGCACCACAAGCTCAAGCATCCCGTTCTCGTCGATAATCCGAGGGTTCAAACGATCAATCGACTGCATCGTTCCCAGTGTTGCTTCGATTGGCACCGGCTCGTTGCGGTTGAAAATAAACGTAAGCTTGTACAGTTCATCGGGGCGATTCGACCCCGCATCGATGCGGTACCGAAGTGAAAAAGTCTTGTTGCTGTTCCGCAGCGACTTGAGCCCGGAAAAAACGAACGCCCGCTGACCACCGGGTTCAACTGTACGGTACTGCTGCATCACAGCCTTGAAGTAATCTCTTTTGACTGTTTCACGGAACTCGGGTGTGTCTTCCTGTCCTTCCAGCTCAATCAGACGGCGCATCTCCTGCGACACCGCTGTCTGGAAATCAGGGTGGTCAGGCGAGAGCGGATTGTCAGGACGAAGCGAGGTGCGTGCGACCAGCACCTGCGTCTCAAGCAGGAACCGATCGTCCGTGACCTGATCACCCAGAGGCCCAACTCCGGGCATGATCTCCCCGACAGCCATCTGACGTGAGAGATAGCCGGTAAACAGGTAGATCGCCATCCCGCACACACCGAGCAGCACAATGTTGAGCACACACACACCAAGCCACTTACCAGCAATGTATCGCCACGCACTCACCGGCTTGGTCATAGTCTGCCAGATCACCTTGTCGCGCTGCTCGAACGCAACCGACCCCGCTGAGAGCAGGATCGTCAGAAAACCGAGTATGTAAAACGATGTCGTCGTCGAATACTGCAGGAAGTTCTGCACGCGATACCGCAGCATGTTCGTGTCTGTCAGCAATGTCGGCACCGCAGCGAGCCCAATGATCAGCATCACGACAAGCACCAGTGACACTTTCATGCGCACCGCTTCAGCCAGCACATTGCGCGCAATCGCAGTCACAGGACCATTCATTGTCGCTAGCGTGATTCTCGCCAGCGACATCAATGCTGTAAAGCCAAAGGTCAGCAGCAACGAGCCAAACGCCACCGTAGCGATGCCGCGTACAGAATCCATCAAGTACATCGGACCCAGTAGCAACAACGCCACAACTGCAAGTGACACATACGTCAGCAACAGTCCAAGCCATGTCACAGCAAGCGCAAGTCCCGATCCAGCAAGAATCAGCAGGTAGATATTGGATGAACTTGTCGCGCGCGCTGCAATGGAATCGAGCACCTGCTTGCGCAACTTATCATCTGCAGACATGTTCGCAAGTTGCTCGTCCTGAGCCGCAATAAATGCCTTGTACTCATCTGACGCAAGAATCTTGTCGTATTCGGTCTTGAGTTGCGGATCCGCATTGATCTGCCGTAACGTCATCGGATTCCCGAACTCATCCTGAATAACAATGCGGGGAACGGTGTCCTCCAGCGAAACCGATGTCAGCCAAAGCACCAGAAGCGTGATCGCTGTCGCCAGCACAATCACGCCCGATGCGATCACCTTAAACCTGAATGATCGCTGTGTGTAGTCGAGTTTGCGGAGTCGTTCGGTGATCGTCACCGGCGATCCTCCTGTGCATTCTGGTCCGCGCCACCATTGAGCAGTGAGTCGATCACACTCCGGTCAACATTGTCTACTTGTCCAGATGGAGCTGACGAGGAGTGTTCGGTATCTTCAAACTCAACACGTGGCTCAGCAGGGTGCTGCTCTGTCGGATTCACGAGATTCTCAAGCAATGTCGCAGCTTCGTCTTGAGTTTCTTGTTTCCCTACAGAAAGTTCCTCAACCACCTCAACATGTGTTGGTTCAGGCGTCTTCTCTGCCATCAATGTGTCAATGAGTTGGTCACCCTCAATCTGAGCAGCCTCACTAGCACTTAGAAATGCCGCAGTAATACCGCCCGCTGTCGCTCCCGATGTCTCAAGACGTTCGGCACGCGCCCGCTCAACAATGTCGAGGAACAGCTCTTCCAGTCGCTGCCGTGGATGCGCAACTCGCAACAACCCACTGTTTCCACCTGTCCTCGCACGAATAAGTTCGTCGACTTGCGCTATCGTTGCATCATCAAGCGCATCTGTTTCGATCGTTGTTCTGTTTGTTGCTTCCAGAAGCTCGTCGCATGTGCCTGTCGCACGGATGCGTCCACCATACAGAATAACCATACGATCAACAACATCCTCAACGTCTGAGAGCAAATGGCTGGACAACAGCACAGTCTTCCCGCGCCGGCCGAGTTCAAGAATCAGATCCTTCACCTGTTTGGTACCGATGGGATCAAGCCCCGTCGTCGGCTCGTCAAGCACAAGAAAATCAGGATCATTAATCAGTGCCTGTGCAAGACCGATGCGCCGTTGCATGCCCTTGGAATATTCTCGAACAGGCCTGAACTGCGCACCAGAAAGCCCAACCATGTCAAGCAGTTCGTCAACGCGCTTTGAACGAGTGCGCGTATCTATCTCAAACAACCTCGCATAATAGTCGAGTGTTTCACGGGCATTCAAAAACTGGTAGAGATACGACTCTTCGGGCAAATATCCAATACGTTTCTTGATCAGCACGTCTGTCGGCGGCTTGCCAAAGACTGCAACACGACCCGAGGTCGGGCGCAGCAGTCCCAGCATCATCTTGATCGTCGTTGACTTGCCCGAACCATTCGGTCCCAGCAGGCCGAATATCTCCCCGGGCTCGATGTGAAAATCAATATTATCGACTGCTCGTGCACGGTTGCGTAGCCAGAAATCACGAAAAACCTTCGTTAATCTCTGGCATACAACCACCGGCTTTGTTTTTTTCCCGGTGGGTGTTTCTACTGATTCTGCGACCGCTTGCGCCATGATTCGTGCCCTCGTGCTCAGGCAAAGGTGTCGTGTGTATCAGCTGTCCAGCAACATCTGTTCTGTCGTCTGAAATGATCGCTGATTCTGCATCTTGTCACGCTCGTTCGCAGCATCCTGATTACGTCTTTGATCCTGCAACTGCCGTTGCAGCTTGGTCATGTACGGATCCTCATTCAGCAACAACTCGATATTGCCCGCGGTTGCGGGAAGGTATGTGATTTGCACCGTGTCCCTGTCAACAAATGCTTTGTACGCGTCCGCCCATGCTGTTTGCACCGTCACGCCAGGATTGATCTTGAACTGCTCAAGCTTTGCGAGGAACAACTCAACTTCCGCTTTCATCCGATTACGCTGACTCGTGCGATACTGCTCTGCAGCAGCAAGAATCTCGGAAACCTCACCGCCGGAACGACCCTCAATCATTTCTCCGTTAATCTCGACAGGTCTTCCTTCAAGGAGCGCGTATATCCGTTGGAGAATCTCTTCCTGCGCGGTCGTGTTTCCCTGTTCGATTGCGTCCTCGTAGTTGCGGATCTCCCTGACAATCAGCTTGCCAGCATCACCAGCAACAGATGCAAGCACACGACTGGCTTCATTCTCGGCCTTCACAGCAGCTCCGGCAGCATTTGATGTCGCGTTCAGTACTTGTGTAAATGCGTCGCGAACACCAACGGGCACCATTGTCTGGCTGATCGACAGTCGATCGATTCGCAAGCCGGACTCAATCTTGTCAAGCTGATCCTGTGCAAGACGCTGCACACGCGACGAGACCGAGTCAACCTCGCTCGAAGCCTGCTGCTTAATAAAATCATCTACTTTCATCTCTGCAGCAGCAACGACCATCGCACGACGGATGGAGTACCTCACAATGTCTTCTTCATTGCGGGGCTCGATGTTTTTAGCATACTGAACAACGTCATCTCTGTGGTACGTCACAGACACAAGTGCGTGCGCGATCGCCTGATCACCTGTAATAAGCGATCCATCCTGTCCCGGCTGAAGCTGGGCCGTTGCAGAAAGTTTTTCAACATCGCTTCGATCTGGATTTTGCCCCGAGACGAACGGCCAAAAGTCGCCTTCAAGATCAACTGTCATGCTGCTCGTTGGCACCTTCACAAGCTCACCAATCGGGTATGGATAGCTTGGCTGAAACCCGGGCGGAAGTCTGTCACCCTGCATCTCGCCGAACAACACTCGCACACCGCTCTCGTTCTCTCGCACCGTCTGGAATCCGGACAGCAGAAACAGCACGATCAACACAATCATGGCCAGCTTGACGACACCAAATGCCAGTTCGAGTGCTTCGCTGACAGACTTGTTTGCAAGATCAAGTTCCGGCATCTCTTCACCGGAAGACTCAGAGCGCAGACGAACGGATGTCCGCCGACTCCCGGAAACAAGCCGTGGTGATGGTGTTTCCTCTGGGCCTTGCGTATCAAGAGGATTGTTCGGATCAATGGGATCGCTCACAGGCCACCTCCATTGGTTGCCTCTGTTGCTTTGCGTGCGGACGCCTTCGGACGTGGCAACTGGATCATCTGCTTGAGCAAATCCTCGCCAGGGATCTCACCTGGCACAAACGATGACAGGGCTTCAGGCGAAAGAAGATGGAGTCCGAATGTTGATGTGCTTAGCACAAAGTTTGCACGCAACGGTACGACCTCTCGCAGCATCTCAATATTGCGGAGGAAGATCGCAAACTCAGGATGGTCCTTTGTCTTGGCGACAAACTCGGCAGCTTCAATATCACCCTGTCGGCGAATTTCCGCGGCTCGGATATTTGCAAACGAACGGATAGCATCTGCATCCGCCTTGGCTCGGCTTTCAATCGCAAGTTGCTCTGACTGCCCCTTTGCCTCAATCTGTCGAGCCACACTGGCTCGCTCCTCACGCATGCGCTGGAAGACCGCGGCCGATGCCGATGAAACCATCTGAATACGGCTGATACCGACAACTTCCGCCTTGATGCCAAGGCCCGCAATCTGCGATGTTTCCTGTCCGGTCCCGTTCTGCATCGCGGTCAGCATTCGATCCTCAAGTTCGGCAAGCTTTGAGTCACCCGGCGAAGAAGAAAATAGATCATCCATATCATACTGACTGATCATCGACAGCACACTTCGGACATAAGTTTCCAGAATGTCCTCTGCCTTCTTGTAGTGATCCTCGGCGCGCTCACCCTCATCGGAGAATGCGCGAAAGAATGCGAGCGGATCGTCAACACGCCAGACGATGTACGCCTCAACAACGATTGGTCGGCTGTCGCGTGTCTGCTGTGTCTCCAGCTTGACGGGCTTGATACGCGCACGAGTGTCATACTTTGTGACCTTGCCGATCGGCGAGGGCCACTTCAGACGCAAGCCTGGCTCCTTGATCACCGAGTTCTCCGTTGCCTGGCCGAACACGGTTCGTACCGCATTCTCATTAAACCGGACCTGGAATGTCACGGAACTCGCCACAAGTGCTACCAGTAGCACAACAGCGATCACTGTGTACAAGAACTTCTTTGATGTCAGTATGCCTGGCACGTGTTCTTCCCTTCCTGTGGGCCTCTGTGTCAACCCTTCCAGATAATCGTCTTACGAAGCACATTCACTGTGCTCAGTTTGCCTGCGAGCTCTTACTCAATGAGTCGAAGATATCAGCTGTTGCTTCTGTTTCCGACATATCCTGCGTGATATTCACGTTCGCCTTTGAGTCGTCGACGATGTAAATACGGGCCTTGCTCAGCGCATCGCCAAGCGCATCGAGATAGAGCGACGCTGTGTAGTACAACGGCGATGCGAGATACGAATCCACTTGGCCAAGGTAGTTTTCCGCGCGGGCTCGTGCGGCCATGTGCGTCACCCAACGATCACTCGCAGCCTTCAGGAGCGCCTGGGCATTGTTGCCACCAGCCGTCTCAACAAGACGCTGAATCTTCTGGTCCTGCTCAATGATCTCCTCAGCTGACGCGCCTGAGTTTGCAAGCTGCTTGCGAACCTCAATCTCAGCGACGATTGCACGAGCAAGGGTCTCATCGCCAGCCGCTTCAATCAAGGTCGATCGGGCTTTCCCTCGTGCATTCTCAATCAGTGCAAGATACTTCTGCTCAGCCTCCTGCACCTGCTCGAACGCAAGCGAAGATTCCTTCGGCGGGCGCACCCCCTGAATACCAACATATATCACGTCAACAACAGGAATCCCCTGCGCCCGCTGCGACTCGATCGGGTTGAGTTCAATGTACTTTTGGCGAACCCCCCTCAGAATGCGGTCTGCAATCTCCTGCCGACCGTCCCCCAGAAGCTGATCGACCCGAGCAGAACCAAGCTCTTCAAGAATCACGCGACGCGCAGTGTAGAAAAGAATTAACTCACGCTGGCCTCCCTCGCCGAGCATCTCAAACGCTTCCGCGTCACGAACAGCAAATCGCAACGGCACCTCAATAGAGAGCAGAGAGAACGTCCCATCTGGTCGCGATCTTGTAGCCTCTTCCTCCGGATCAACAATGCCGAAGGCCGAGATCGTTGCGGCTGGCTGCACGACAAAGTAGAACGGCGTGACACCAACATCAGAGTTCGACCACAATGCTGCATTGACTGTCGACGACGGCTTGTGCGCACCAAGTTTAAGATCACGAATGCCTGTTGTACTTTTGATGACGTGCTCGACCATCAGGTCATCACGATCCTGAATAATGTGATCAGGAATAACAATCGAATCGATCGGCCACGGCATCTTGATGTGAAGACCCGGCCCGATGTCAGGGTTCACAACTCGACCAAATCGCAGCAGCATCCCGCGCTGATGGGGCTGCACCACAGCGAACATGGTCAACAGCCACAACACAAGACCACCAAGCAGAATGAACGGCACAGCGACACGCTCAAGCAGCTTGTGTTGCCAACTGGACGTGATGTCTGTACCCAACTGATAGCTGATCGCCTCGCCGACCGATCTCGCCACACGATCTGGCGCTGCAACCAACCCAAGCGCACGAGATTCAAATGCGTATCGCTCAACATCATCTGCACGTCGCGGGCGATACACCTCAAGCACGAACGACATCAAAATCTCGACACCAAACACAATCATCAGGACAGGAATAATGATCTGCATCTGACGGAGCAGCGTGTCCGTGCTGAAAAGATCAATAAAATGTCCAATAGCCAGTAACGCACAGAGCACTGTTGTGCCAGCAGCAAGCGACGCACCGCCCTGCAAAGTTGACCAGACCCTGTTTCTCGCCATGCCTGCGACGTAGCGTGCATATACAAAGCACATAAACGCCGCACCAACAGCGATTGAAACAGACCAACCGCGATCGAGAGTCGATATGGCGCTTCCAGCTTTGCCTTGCCCCTCAATGAACCGCCATATGCCCAGACCGATCATCAGCAACGCGATGAGAATGGACATTGCTGGCACAAAGAGCCGCTGCATTGTGCGGAGTCGGTTCGCAGCCATCCGAAGATCGGCCGCCCCCTCCTCAAACACAGATGAACTGGCAGCATCCGCGCTCGCCAAGCTCTCCGCCTGCATCGCTTCGATACGCTCGCGACGATGCTGATCAAACATGATGGCCAGCGTGAGCCATCCAAGCACACCCACCAGCGTATAAAACGATGTTGATAAGGCTGCTTTATCGTGACCCAGCACAGCTGCGATCAGCATCGCAACACCGACAACGGCTTGAATCATCAAGCCAAGCAGGCTCACACTGACTGCACGCCGATAGCTTAAATAGTCGCCCTTCATTGCACCTCTTCATGTGGAATGCGATGAAAACTGTTACAACCAGCCGCTTCACAAGAAACAGACACCTGCGTTTGCTCTCCCATGATCACTCATCGAATGCAAACGGATGGCGTCTCACGGATGAGGCGACCAGCGCTGAAACCCAAAAACACTTCAGCCGAAGCGAACCGAACGAACCCATTGGTCGTAGGCAGGTCGGTCCCGGCAGGGCCGGGCCTGTTTCGCTACGCTCAAAAAAGCTGCGGGTTCGATCGAGTCAAAAAAAATGCCCAAAGCCCGATGCGAGAGCTGATCGACACCCCATCCTCGTGTGCTGACCATCGACCTTTGCATGCGAACGATCATCCCGCTTCGTGTATGAATGCATCGAAGGAAGGAGAATACCTCAATCCATGCCGGGTCAACTCCTGACAATTGCCAGAAACTGCTTCCTTGAGAGCATTCGGCAGCCCATCTATTTCCTCATTGTGATGATCTCTGGCGTGTGCCAGTTGCTGCTCACGTGGGGAACAAACTTCTCAATGGGCAAATCTACCGAAACAGGTGAAGTCAACTACGACAACAAGCTCCTGCTTGATCTGGGCCTTGGAACCATCTTCGTCTGCGGCACCGTACTCGCCGCGTTCGTTGCAACGGCTGTTATATCTGAGGAAATTGAGCGAAAAACCGTCCTCACCGTGGTTTCCAAGCCAGTGAGCAGACCAACACTTGTGATAGGGAAATATCTGGGTGTGAGTCTTTCGCTCCTCGTTGGCATGATCACGATGGCTATTTTCATGCTTATGGGCATCCGTCACGGTGTTATGAGCACTGCAGCGGATAAGCTCGACTGGGTGGTTATCACATTCTCGATTGGAACCGTGTTCCTCTGCCTTGTCCTTTCAGCCGCGGCGAACTATCTGTACTCATGGTCATTCTCACAAGCCGCGGTGCTCTCGCTTGCCCCGGCAATGATCATCTCATATCTCTTTGTGCTTGTTCTAAGCCCGAAATGGGAGTGGCAGGCGATCTCAACAGATTTCAAGCCTCAGATATCGATGGCTTGTGCCGCACTGACACTTGCGGTATTGATGCTTTCCGCCGTGGCAGTCGCAGCATCCACGCGTTTGGGGCAAGTTATGACAATTGTCGTGACTGGCGGTGTCTTTCTTGGTGGCTTGCTCTCAAACTACTTCATTGGAAGCAAAGCGTGGACCAACAGCTACGTCGGCAGAGTTCTCAACGTCACACCCGAACATCCAGCCTTCGAAAAGTTCACGTCCCTCGGCGACACCCTCATCATTGAGTTGGAAAACCCGCCAACCGCCCTGCTTTCGCCCGGAACACCTGTCTATTGGGGCGCCACACCCAACGGGATGAATCTGCAAACAAGTCACTACAAGCCGCTTGATGGCGATTTCGCGACGATCTCAAATCTCAATGCACCAGAGATTGCCCCCGCTATTGCTGTTGTTTCGTCAGAGGGGAAGAAAGCAAATATTCAGCAGATTGGACGGGCTCCCGTCAAGGTCAATCGCCCTCCACGCGAGGGAGACTATCTCTTTGTCAAACCAACCAGGTTAAACATCGCTGCGGCTGGGGTTTGGTCCATCCTTCCAAACCTCCACTTCTACTGGCTTTTGGACGCAATTACGCAGAACTCATACATCCCCATTGGACATCTCTGGCTCATTGCGGTGTACGCAGTACTCCAAATCTGTGGAGTCCTGTGTATTGCGATAGCGCTATTCCAGACGCGGGATGTAGGCTGATAACCAGAAAAAACCTGAACAGGGTGTCAAAAAAGCCGATGGGATATGCAACTTCGCTGCAGTCGCAACTGGTATATAGTGTGAGGATTTCGTTCAGGAATAATGTGACTGTCGGGAATGTTGCCCTGACGAAGAAGCACACACCGGACATACAACTGGATGATAAAGGAGTGTTGGAATGGCAAGTTTAATGGACGGCGGTGACTTTGACAGCATCGGACGCAAGAACTCCAAAGGCGGCGGCGGAGGCGACACTGTAAAGATCGCCATTGTTATCGTCTTGTTCGTTGCTGCTGGTGTCGCCTTCGCATTTCAGCTTGGGCTCTTCAAAGGCAAAGAGAAGTACGTCCCACCGACTGCGCTTCCCCAGCCCACAGGCGCAGAGCTTGAGCAGCAGCAGAAGTATGAACGCCAACGCAAGCGCGATGAAGAGGCTGGAAAGATTCAGTACGGCGAAGCTTGAGTGCGTACTCATATCCTGTCAATAAGACACATGGCCGTCCGTGCTCAGTAGCACGGACGGTTTTTTTCTGTACAGGCAGCATCACTCGTCATCAGACTCGCGCACATCGCCAAGTTCACCGAAACATGCTTCAAACGACAGCAGAAAGGCCGCCACCGTTTGAGCAGACGCGTTCTCCAGTTTCACCCGAAAAACGTACTCCATATCATCTGATCGAAAATGCTCGAACCGTGGCGACCGCACCTCACAATCATGGTCGATGAGTTCTTCCTCCAGCAGATCCTCTAGCGCATCACCCGTGTTGACCAGATCAGCTTCAATAGACTGACTCAACCAACGGTCCTCAGTCGCAAACTCAATAATCGTTCCGTCAGTGCCAAAGAGTGCCCGATACCAGATCGGGGATGGCGATTCCCGTGCCTCGCAACATACCGCGCGAGCACCCTCACGAACCTCCATATTCACTGACTCGAACACGTCTGAGTCCTGAACCCGCGCCGCCACGACACTGGCTATTTCTGTGCCGGTATACCCCGCCCCCTCGTCTGTACTCACGCTCATACGCTCCCTCATTAGTAGGTTGGTTATCCACAGACTCGACCATTGCAAGCATACACGCCCACACGCCGTCCAGGAATATCATCCTTGTGACGAGTTGATCGAGACTTGACGAAAAATCCGACCTATCCTCTCAGTCCACGACACTTGTCGCACCCATATGCCCGGGTGGCGGAATTGGCAGACGCGCTACCTTGAGGTGGTAGTCCTGGTAACGGGGTGGAGGTTCGAGCCCTCTCTCGGGCATTCTTTTGCTGGTGGACAACGGGATGAATCCGTTGTCCACCCACTTTTGGTGCGTGATGCTTTCAATTCAGGCCGATTTCTCCATCGCAGACACTATCGCCTTAACACTGCTGCCAACCCATCCGAAGAGTAGAGTCTGAGGTGTGCTCTTCTCGCATGCTTGTTGTTATCAGTCGATACCTGCGGAGCAGACAGAGTGGCAATCAATCCGATTCGAGTACTGGTGGTAGATGACTCGGCCGTGGTCCGTGCGTCGCTGCGTCGCGTGCTGGAATCCGATGCTGAGATCAAGGTCGTTGACATCGCCCGCAACGGACAAGAAGCTGTTGAACTTGTTCAGAAATACCAACCGGACCTCGTCACACTCGACATTGAAATGCCTGTCAAGGATGGTCGAACTGCACTACGAGAAATCCTGCAACTGAAGCTTGATTCGAAGCCCGCCGTGCTGATGTGCTCCAGCCTCACCACAGCTGGCAGCAAGGAAGCCATCCGCGCATTAACCGAAGGTGCATCCGATTTCATCGGAAAACCAAATGGATCGTTCGGGTCACTCGACGATGTGAAGGACGAACTGTT
The DNA here is from genome assembly GCA_020639155.1 of Phycisphaeraceae bacterium. NCBI lineage: Bacteria > Pseudomonadati > Planctomycetota > Phycisphaerae > Phycisphaerales > Phycisphaeraceae > Phycisphaeraceae bacterium. The sequence goes on along the minus strand of JACKHF010000001.1, from coordinate 1,842,035 downwards.
AACCAAGATCAAGGCAATCTGCTCTACACGCAGACCACACACAAGTGGGATGCACATTCCGTCTGCTGCACCATCAAAGAGAACCCTATTCCCAGAAGGAAGAGCTGCTCTTGTGACAGTTGCATCGTCAACAGGTGGCCCACCGATTGTTGAAGAAATCCTCAAGGCACTTCCGGCAAATATGCCGGTGCCAATCATTATCGCACAGCACATGCCGTTGCTGTTTACAACCAGTCTTGCGCAGCGCCTTAACGAAGTTGCGCAGATTCATATCATCCAAGGTGAACACGGCATGGCGGTAAAGCCGGGCAACGTCTATCTGGCGCCCGGCGGATCACACACACGCGTCATCAAACGGTTCGGGTCGCTACAACTTGAGGTAAATGACGAACCACGAGGTCTGTTCTATAAACCCTCCGCCGATGAACTTTTCCGTTCCTGCGCAGAAGCGGTCAACGAACCGACGCTCGGAATCGTACTGACAGGAATTGGACAGGATGGCACGATTGGAGCCGAGACGATCAAATCGAAGGGCGGCTGGATTGGCGCACAGAACGCCAAATCATGCGTTGTGTATGGAATGCCTCGCGCGGTAGCCGAGAAGAAGTTGACCGACTTTGTCGGCACAGCAAGCGAACTCGCCTCCATGATCATGCATCTCGCAGGCCCTGCAAACGCTCGCGCATGCGCATGATCCGTGCCGTCCAACACACACTTGTCTGATGGCCAATAACAACGCATGCGGTCCGACCGCCCCAATATGGCGAGTGTATTGACGCTGCGTCAATGCCAAGAAGCAATTTATCTTATTCACCTCAACATCGTGTGAATCGGCTGGAATGACAAGCCGATACCCGAGCAGTCACCATTCGGCTTCTCTCTCAGCCCTGGTGCGCGATCTCAGCACGCGGAGCAGACACCATGACCATGCACACACCGTCTCAGTCGCAATCATCGCACGACGAAGCGAATCACAGCAGCACCGACGATCAGTTGCAGCTTGTGACGTTCAACATTGCTGACGAGGAATACGCAGTCGACATCCTTGCGGTCCAGGAGATCAACCGCATGATGGAGTTGACACGCGTACCGCAAAGCCCCGCAGAAGTTGAGGGTGTGATCAATCTTCGCGGGAAAATTATCCCCGTGCTCGACCTTCGCACGCGATTCGCAATACCCAAGTCGGCACCCACAGAACGCACCCGCATCATTGTCGTAGAGGTGCATGGCCGCGTGCTTGGATTTGTCGTTGACCGAGTTCAGGAGGTGTTGCGTATCTCTCGGTCAATCGTTGATCCAGCACCTGAGATGGTGTGCTCTATCGATTCCGACTTTATTGACGGCGTAGGCAAGTTGGACGACCGCCTGCTCATTCTGCTCAATCTTTCACGTCTGTTCAACCACGAAACAACAGAGGCCGCTGCAGAAGCAGCAAGCCACGCCGACTGAGAAAGAACTGGCTGATTCGGTTGTCGTTTTGTACTACCAGCACAGGGCCGAACCTCGGAGAACACATGGCGATATCCACAGCACACAAGATCGAGATGTCCACCGAAGACTTCAATCGGCTTCGCGAGATTATCTACTCTCGCTCGGGCATCCACTTCCCGGACAACAAAAAATATGTACTTGAATCACGCCTTGGTCACCGGTTGCAGGAACTCGAGATCGAGGACTACGACACGTACATCTCATTTATCTCGTTCGGCCCGTATCGTGATGACGAGTTTCAGGAAATGTTCAATCGCATCACAATCAATGAAACAAGTTTTTTTCGCAACGAGCCGCAACTCGAAATCTTCGAAAAAACGATTCTCCCGGAACTGCTCGAAGCACGAAAAGACACAAAGCGTCTTCGTATCTGGTCCGCGGCGTGCTCCAGCGGCGAGGAGCCATATACCGCTGCGATCCAGCTCCACCGCACACTCGGCGTACGTCTGCCCGACTGGCGAATCGAGATCCTTGGTACGGATATCTCACAAAAAATGCTCGACGTTGCAGCATCCGGCGTGTACTCAGACTACGCAATCCGCTCGACACCCGATCAGATCAAACGCCGGTACTTCAAGCAGGAAGGTCGCAACTGGGTGATTGATCCCACCATCCAGTCAATGGTGACGTTTGAGCATATGAATCTCAAGGACACCATGGCTGCAAAGCGCCACGGCACATGGGACATCATTTTCTGCCGTAATGTCATGATTTATTTCGACACACCAATGCGCAAGTCTGTCGTGCAGATGTTTTATAACCAGCTTGCCAGCGATGGCACACTCATCATCGGACATTCCGAATCTCTGTCAGATCTTGGGGTCCCGTTTATCTCCCGTGATCTGCCAAAGGGATTCTGTTACACCAAGGCATAACGCGCAACAACCGATTCGAAACATGTTCAGATCAGAGGTGAACCGTGAGCAACGGATTCGATGCAGAAATCTTGCAGGACTTCCTGACCGAGTCGGGCGAACTGCTCGAGCAGCTTGAGGGTGATCTTGTTGTGCTTGAGAGTTCGCCGCAGGATCCAGATCTGCTCAACCAGATCTTCCGTGCATTGCACACGATCAAGGGCAGCGCCTCGTTTCTTGCGTTGACAAACCTTGTAGAGATTGCCCACTCTGCAGAAAGTGCTCTGAATGCAGCACGCAATGGACAGATCCTTGTCGACCAAGGCGCAATGGATCTGCTCCTTCAGGCGGTTGACATCCTGAAAGAACAGTTCGAGCAACTCACCAACGGGGAGCCGCTCACCAAGGCAAAGCAATCGCTGATCAACGGGCTCTCACGACTTGGGGAAGGAATTCAGGACGGTGCAACATCCGCCGCTTCCAATAGCTCATCCGAATCAGCACCAACTGCGCAAGCAGCATTGACCAGCACCAGCAACTGCCCCGATGTCAGGCCTGTCGAGCTCGACGGACCGCAAACAGACCTCTTCGAGTTCCTCATCGCTGATGTAAATGAGTCGATGGCGCAACTCAACAAAGAATACGAGATCGCACTGAATCCCGAAACTCGAGTGCAGGGCTGCGAGCAAATTGTTGAAACTTCCGAAGCACTGACCAAAGCACTGGAGTTCTTTGAGTTCGGAGCAATGTCGGGGTTGTCAACACTATTAAACCGAGCATGCAGCGCGATACCTGAGCTTCCGGACGACGTGCAAGCGAAGGTGCTGATCCGTGTTGTTGCGATGATGCAGGTCATGCAGAACCAGGCCGATGGGCTTGGGTCTGGCGAAATGCGCAACTGGTCGACACAGGAGTTCTCTGAACAGATCGAAGCACTCATCGATGGCGAAGGATTCGAAGGCACTGAACCAGGTGCAAACGCAGAAGCTCCCGAGGAGTTTCTTGAAGCCATCGGCATCAATCTCTCGGGTACTGGTGTTTCTACGTCAACAAAAGCTACTAATGAATCTCCCGAGCAGGCACCGCAGTCCACAAAGCAGGCTGTAGAGTCTCCCGCCGGATTTGGGACTTCCGCCTCAGACACCTCCGATGACACAGATGCAGCATCTGGATCAGTTGAATCAAAGTCCGGCGTAAGAGCTCCAGCGGCGGCGGTTGAACAGACGATTCGTGTCGATGTTTCCCGACTTGAAACACTGATGAATCTTGTTGGTGAACTCGTGTTGCAGAAGAACCGCATCTCCGCAATCTCACGACAGCTTGCATCCTCAATGGATGTGGAAACAGCAGAGATCATTGGCACAGCAGCCGATTCACTCGACCGCGTCACAGGCGACATCCAGAGTTCGGTTATGCGCACGCGCATGCAACCGCTCGACAAGATCTTCGGCAAGTATCCTCGCCTCATCCGTGATCTGTCGCGTAAGACAGGAAAGAACATCGATCTTGTGATTGAGGGTGGCGACACCGAAGTTGACAAATCAGTTATCGATAAACTTGCCGATCCACTCGTCCACCTGCTTCGGAACAGCGCAGACCATGGAGTTGAGATGCCCGAAGACCGCGTGGCGAACGGCAAATCCGACACCGGCACAATCAAACTGAAAGCTTCGCACGAGGGAAGCTATGTGCAGGTGCTCGTCGCGGATGATGGCAAGGGCCTGAATCGGGACAAACTACTAAAGAAGGCGTTTGAGCGCACTCTTGTGACACCCGAGCAAGCAGAAACAATGTCGGATAACGAGGTGTACCAGCTCATCTTCCATCCCGGATTCTCAACAGCAGAGCAGGTCAGCGACCTCTCCGGACGAGGCGTCGGAATGGATGTTGTGCGATCCAATATCGCAAAGATCAAGGGCACGATTGATCTGACATCAACACCCGGCAAGGGGACAGAACTGGCGATCAAGATCCCTCTCACGATTGCGATTATGCCCGCGATGATGGTTGCTGTGCAGCATGAGACGTACGCGATTCCCCTGGGAAATATCCTGGAGATTGTGCGTCCAACACCCGAGCAACTCTCGACCATCCGTGAGCATCCTGTCCTGAGGCTTCGCGACGAGATGCTGCCCCTGTTCAATGCAGAGGAGGTCTTTGGACTGCCCTCAAGCGACGCCCCCCCCCAATACGCGGTCGTTCTTGCGCTGGGAGACCGCCGTCTTGGTCTGATGGTCACGAAACCTATCGGGCAACAGGAAATCGTCATCAAGTCACTCGACGAAAACGCCAATACGGAGAATGGGTCAGTAAGTGGCGCAACGGTGCGCGACGATGGCGGCGTCAGCCTGATCGTTGACATCGCTGGACTGTTCAAGCTCGCATCAAGCGCTGTTGGTGCGGAGCAACTGGAACGCAAGGAGCAGGCCGCAACTGTCGCCGCCTGATCTGAGCAGAGAGTTTTTACCGCATTACCACACCGGGTGCCTGAAGCTGGAGTCATTATGGATCCGAGATACATTACACCGTTCATTAAAAGCATCCAGAACGTCTTCTCGACGATGCTGCAGCTTGAGGTCTCAATCAATGAGCCATCAGTGAATCAGTCTGGCAAGACACCGTTTGATGTTTCAGGCATCATCGGTATCTCAGGCGATGTCAAAGGCACCATCGTGCTTAGTTTCCCGAATGACACTGCACAACGTGTCGTTGCGCTGTTCACTGGCGAAGAGCTCACATCCGAATCGCCCGACTTTGCTGATGCGATCGGTGAGCTGGTGAACATGGTGTCCGGCGGCGCAAAGGCAATGTTTGATACAAAGCGCGCTTCGATATCAACACCCAGTGTCATCCTGGGTGGCGGTCACATTGTTGTCAGTCCGCGCAGCGATGTCCCGTGTATTAGCATCCCGTGCACAACAGATTGCGGCGATCTGACCATCGAGATCGCGTTCGAAGTCGCTGGAAGCGAGGCAGAAAAGAACGAGGCAGCAAACGCCGCTTGAGTAAAGGCGTTCACAAGGACACGAGTCTGAACTGACGATTTCATATGTATCGAAGGACAGGAACACAAAGCCATGAAAATCCTGCTAGTAGACGATTCAAAGACCATGCGCAACATCCAGAAGGCGGTGTTAGCACAGATCGGGTTCACCGAGATCGAGGAAGCGTGCGACGGACACGACGCGCTGAGCAAGGTCAACGCGTTCGGCCCCGAACTCATTCTTGTTGACTGGAATATGCCCAACATGGATGGCCTGACCTTCGTCAAGCACTATCGCCAGACCAACAAAACCACACCAATGATCATGGTCACGACAGAAGCGGAAAAGGCTCGTGTCATCGAAGCGATCAAGGCAGGTGTGAATAACTACGTGGTGAAGCCATTCACACCCGACCTGCTCAGCCAGCGAATCAAAGAAACACTGGCAAAGTGCGGCGTCAAAGCCTGAGAACACGTCTCCCACATTCGTTCCTGCCAACCAGATACGAGACTCGTGAGTGCAAGCTGTGGGCTTTCGTCCACAGCTTTTTCACTGCAATACCTGACGAAACCTCTCTGCCAAATCATAAACGACGCAGACACCGCAATGGTGGAACATGGATTGCGCCCATACACTGGGGGCTTTGCCGGCAGTCACTGACGACATGTTTGTTCCCCGAGGTGCTCAATGGACCGAGGCAACGAGATCCTCTGCCGCAACAATCCTGCAGTCCGTGCGTCCAATGTTCCAATGCGACGCGGAATGACAGCCTGCACCGGTCTAGCCTGCACTGGCAGCATCTTGCTTGGCACCCTCGTCGGGATGACGCAACCCGAAGTCCCATCGCCGTATCAACCCGACCCTCAGCCAACACAGCAACCACAACCTGTTACTTCCGATCCAACAATCCACGACGCCATCGGTTTAGAAATCATGGTGTATCTGGTGGGTGCCGAACAACCGATCAAGGGCGTTCTCGTCAGCACGACAAAGGACATGTTCAGTCTTCAGATCGGGACGCTGATACAGGAATACGAGATAAGCAAGATTGATCGATTCGACATTATCCCAAGTGTCGATGAACGCTATCGCACGATGCGAGCCCTCATCGCGAACGACGATATCGAACAACTGATCGCACTGTGGAACTGGGTGCTCAGAGAGGGACGCGAGGATCTTGCAATCCCGGATCTCCGCGCGGCTGCGCAACTCGCACCGAACGATGAACGTGTTGCAGACATGCTCCGCGGTGCTGAAGCACGCGCAAAGCTCCGTGAGAGCGCAGGCAAGGGAAAACATCACGAGACCCCCACTCCATCCGGGAATCTCCAACAAACCGAAAAGCCCGCATTTCCAGTGCTCTCAGATGACCAGATCAACCTGATCAAGGTCTACGAGATAGATCTGGCCGCGAACCCAAGGATTGAGATCGAAAAGGAAGTTATCGATCGAATGCTCTCGCAGTACGAGAACGAACCCGGCATGCCAACAACTGAGGAGGGCAGGGATCTCATCCGTCGGCAACCCGCAAAGCAGCAACTCGATCTGATGTTCCGACTGAAAGCACGCGAGTTGTACCCGTTCGTCGAGGTTCGCGACCACCCACCTCAGATCCTGCAGTTCCGCGACCGGGTCCACAGAACGTGGCTGGTCAACTCATGTGCATCTTCGTCATGCCACGGTGGCAACGCAGGCGGCAGGTTCAGGCTGAAAAACGACGAACCAAACCTCGAGGCAACGTACTACTCCAACCTCGTCATTCTCGATCGATTCAGACTGTCGGACGGCAAGCCACTTATCAACTACGAAAAACCTGCAGAATCACCGCTCCTCCAGCTTGGACTCGATCGGAGCAAGTCGCTGCGTCCGCATCCGCAGGTGCCCGGTGAAGCAGGCGTTGGCGATGCCTGGCGCCCGCTGTTCAGAAACCTGGATGACAGACGACTCCAGCAGGCGGTGCAATGGATTGAGGGCATGTACAAACCAAGACCAGACTATGGGATCGACTACACGCCGCCAACGCCATCTGAACCCCCAGCTCTTCCCGGCACGAATCCGGGTATTCGCTGAACGGTGATTGAGCGGGTTTTTCGTCGATTGGGTCCTGAAAACCGCGTTTCTGGAACCGACATTAGGGCAAGAACGGATCAGACCGTCCAGCGGGATTATGATGTATACCCGTGGGAATCATGCCTGTGGGCTTCCTGTCGGGAAGAGATCCATCATTATTCTGTATCCGCCCCTCAGTGCGGATGTGGCATCCACACTCTGTCCGATTACTGCTGCGAGCGCCCTCTCCATGAACACCATAGACCAAACGCCGTCACGTCATTCTCGCGTCGCCCGCGCGATCCTTGTTCGCAGCGCTGGACTGGTTGTGAGCGCGACCCTCATCGCGGGTCTTGTTGCCTGTGATCCAAAGGAGGATACAGCGGGCAACATCATCAAAGCTGCACAGCTCAAACTCAGCGAACTCGCACCGAGTTCTATAAACCCGTTGCTCACGCACGAAGAGCAGATCAGCCAGTTCTCAAGCGTTGCGCAAACGCTCCAGCAGGTGGCGAGTTCCGGCTCAACTGCCCAGAAGAACGCAGCAAACATCCTGATCGCCCGCGCACACCTCGCGGCTGGCGAGCCGCACGCGCAACAAGCAACCGAACTCGAGCGCCAGATGCTCGATATGGCGAGCGAGATTCGTGGGTACGCCGCAACATGGGAGCAGCAGAGCAGCCGCGCAGAAACACTGTCCTCATACGATCCGACAAAGGAACTCGCGACGATCGATACCGAACTGAAAGAGGCGATGCAGCGCACTGCAGACCGCAATGAGCGTCTTGCGGAACTGAAGTCCGAACTCCAGCAGGTGGAAGCTCAGGTCCAACTCGCGTTGCAACGGGCCAAGGATGAACGCCAGACAGAAGCCACACTGATCGGACAATCCAACCGCGCTTCCGGTCAGACCGCCCTCGATTACTTCGAGCAAGCAACAACACATCGCCGCAACGCAGACCTGCTTGAACAGCAGGCGGGCGGCCTTTCAGCAAAGGCGGAAGCACTCACACCGCAGGTTGATCAGATCGTGATCGAGATTGACTCCCTCGGCTCGTTGCGCGAGCAGTTGAACCAGGCAAAGGAAGCTGTCCGCAAACGCCAGGAATCTTCACGCTCACAAGCCGCTGAAGCCCGCGAACTCGCCAATGCTGCACAATCGCAGATAAAGTCGCTGGTTGGTCAGGTGCAGGCGATCCGCACTAGTGATCTCCCAAGCACAGTTGAGGCTGCCATCGAGAGTTATGAAGCCGGATTGCAAGCGGCAACCGCAGCCACATCCGACAAAAACCTTCGCACCGAAGCGACCATGATCAAGGGTCGAACTTCTCACGGCATCGGTAGTCTGTATCTCGCGCGCGAAGCAGCGCTCGAACCGCTCGAATCCCTCATGGTAAAGCTGAACGCGGTTCGCCCAGAACTTGATGACATCACAAACTACTCGCTGTACGCCCAGCAGATCGAGCAGAATCGCAACACCTACAAGCAGCAGGCGCTTACAGCTCTTGAGGAAGCATACTTGGCGTTTGGTTCTGTGACTGGAGGTCAGCAGTTCCAGGATAGCGTTGGCAAACTCCGCACGGATCTTGCGGGCTTTGCCTCTTCGTATTCGGGTGGTGCGCTGAATCTGTCATCACCCGACTTCAACACAAACGACACCGGTTCAGACGAAGGGGGCGAATACACCCCCGCAACGTCCGCTGCCAGTGCTGATCAGACAACCCCGCAGGGCACCATGGACATGCTGTTCAATGCCGCCCGCGCAAAGAACTTTACAGCCATTGGCACGATCATTCACACAGATGATCCTGCCATGCGCGACATGGTCTCAACAATCACATCTGCCGCAACTGCTGGGTTCGGACTCTCCGATGCATTGCAGCGAGAGTTCGGTGTGAACCTGATCGACGCTATCAAACAAGCGAGTGAGTCAGAAGCGGGTATGAGCAATCAATACCTCATGATGGCTGCAGGAGGGCTTGCCGCAATAAACTCCGGCGGGATGGGTGAAAGCAACCCTGCAGAGGAGTTCCAGACCATGCTCAGACTCACCTCAGCCGATCTTGAGTTTGACGAGCAGGGCGATTCGTGCTCAGTCTCTTACCCGGCAAAGCCCGACGAAAAGCCGATGATTCTGACAAACTTCGACGGCATGTGGTACCTCAATCTTGACACCATGATGGCAGCCGACGGAGAAAACGCCCAGCAGATCGAGCAGGGTCGCATGATGATGCAGATGGTCATGCCGTTCGTTCAGCCGGTCACAGACGCGCTCTCTACTGTGCAGTCAAATGTCGAGTCGGGAAGTTACGACTCGTCTGACGATGCCGTGCTTGGTCTGATCGCAGAACTCGAACCCATGCTGCAGAATCTCCAGTCGATGATGGGCGGCATGATGGGTGGCGGTGGCGGATTTGGCGGTGGCGAGTAATCGCTTCTACACTGCATGAAATGACCGAGCCCGCGCAGAATGCTCCGTTTCGCAGAAAACATCCACGCACAGGTCCCAACCTCGTCGATGTTCAGATGAATCTTGTCCTCGCGTCCGACCCAGTCGTCGGGCGCGTTTTCACAAATGAGCAATGCACCGCACGCACATCCGCCGCGGCATTCACACGCCATGTCGTTATTGATGTGTCGGGAACGCCACTCGCAGGAGTATGCACAGCCGGGCAGTCTTTCGGCGTTGTACCACCCGGCACCGATGAACGCGGCAGACCTCACAGCATGCGCCTGTACTCGCTCGCATCACCAACCGCCGGCGAAAATGCAAATCCAAATCTCATTGCGACAACGGTGAAACGCCTGATTGACGAGCATCACGATACCGGAAAACTGTTTCTTGGTGTGTGCTCAAACTTCCTGTGCGACACGCAACCAGGCGATGAGGTGCTTGTCTGCGGCCCATCCGGCAAGCGATTTGTGCTGCCAGCCAACCCAGGCGCGCACGATTACGTGTTCTTTGCGACCGGAACCGGAATCGCGCCGTTCCGTGCAATGCTGCATGACCTCCTCGCACAAAGCACCGGCTCACGTATCGTGCTCGTCGCTGGCGTGCCCTACGCAACTGATCTCATGTACCACGACACATTCGTTTCACTCGACAAGCAACACAGCAACTTCATGTACCTGCCAACTGTCAGCAGACACGCCCAGTTTGATGGTTCGCCATCCTGCTATGTGCAGGATCGACTCGTCACGCACAAAGATCTCCTCATTCCCATGCTCGAATCCTCACGGACGCTGATGTACGTTTGCGGCATTCTGGGCATGGAACTCGGATTATGCCGAACGATGCATCAGGTTCTGGCACCGGAAGTACTCGCCCCGTGGATGACGATCGATGGCTCTATCTCGCACGAGCCCGCCTCGTGGAATCAGAAGATGATGTATCGCCAGATCAAGCCCAGCGGGCGGGTTTTCATCGAGACGTACTAGCCGCAGAAAGCCGTATTTCGAGTTTACCAGCAACCCAAACGGGTTTCTTACGTATAGGCCTCACGCTCAATAGTGCCGGACAAGTTCCAGATCCCACGACCACAACAGCGCCGTAAGGGAGTGTGTTGAGAATTCTGATGATACGGTGCATTTTGCCCAATGCCGACGTACTATCGCCTCCTGCCGAGCATCCGGCAGGGCCCAGCGATCCCTGCTGATCGTTCCACGCGGGCACCCGCTCGCATATCGTGACTGTTCCTTTCGTCTCCACGTCCCCTGCAACTCTGGAGCTCACGCAGTGCAACGGCTGTTTTCTCCGCTTGAAGCTTCAATATTCTCACGCTGGACCGGTATCCGCAACCGGATTCGCGATGGCAGTGCTGCTCATGTGTGCAGAGTCATCGCATGTGCGCTTGCGCTGGCACTTCTCGCATTGAGCACAATGCCAGCACTTGGACAGGCCACAAAGCCAACTGCAAAGGACGTTGCAGATCTGGCTTCCGATCAACCTGCAATCGCGCGGCGTGCGTACAACAACATTCGTACCTACTTCCAGAATGAAGACCTTGGCGTGCTCGAACGCTCAGATACTGGTCGAGCACTCCTGCCCGAACTTCAGAAGCACGTCAGTCAAAGCGATCTGCATCTGACATCTGCGGTCCCCGCTATCTTTATCGCGGGCGATATCGCAACCGAAGAATCCATCACATTCCTCAACTCACTGCGCACGCACGAGCAGGTCTCGGTCAGATTTACAGCCATTACTGCACTCGGCAACACTCTGGGCTCGGCAAAGGGTGACGGCGCGCCAGCGATTGGTGAACGCCAGATGCTGCAGGTCGTCGACTGGCTTGGAGATTCGGTCGAGAAGGACACCTCAGCAAATGCTCTGCGTGCTGCACTCGAAGCGCTCTACAAAGGCAACGAGGTTGATCTTGGCGGATTCGAGCGCATTCCAGGCGCTGCACTCTCAAAGCTTGCCACTTCTGCATCTGTCAGGCTCCAGCAACTCGCTGGCAACGGACCAGATGATCTTTCTATTGTCGAATCGTGTGTCTCTGTCGGACAGCGCCTTCGTAACCTCATGTTGACCAACCGCGAACTCCCGGAATCCACGATCAAGGAGTTTGCTGGTCTTGGAGGTGACATTCTGTCCGCGCTCGATCGGATGGTTCGTGTCAAGGCATTTCCCATGACAACGTCACCCATCCGGGACAGGGCAAACGCTGCTGCCACGCTCGGTGTGAATCTGATCTTTGTTGCCCACAATGCAATTGGGAGAGGTGGACCGCTCCAGCAGCCCGACCTTGGAGCGGAAGTCGTGAAGGGCACGTCTCAGGGCGACACTGCGTTTGACCGTAGTTTCCGCGAACTTGTGACGAACGTACTTTCAAATCCGCGAGAACCATTCCAGTTCCGCAGCGAACGCTTCCTTCGCTAAAAAAACAGAACCCTATCACACGCGTTTGACAGCTGCTTAGGTGCAACTCATGGTGGCATGATGGCCCTACGATTGTCGTATGGTCAAGATCGCTGTCCCATTCCTATTGCTGCTCGCAGTGCTTGGTGTAATGGTCGTCACGGACAAACCATCACCCAAGGCCGACTTCACATTCATCAATCGCGGCGACGTCACCACACTCGACTTCCAGAAGATGAGTTGGATGCAGGATCTCCGCGTTGCGCGCATGATCGGCGAGGGGCTTGTCCGCCACGACACGTTCACGTGGGAATACCACATCGTGCCCGGCGTTGCATCGTCTTGGGAGATCTCGCCAGACCAGCTCACCTACACATTCCATCTTCGCGACAACGCGAAATGGTCCAACGGCACACCGGTCACAGCACACGACTTTGTGTACTCATGGCGTCGCGCCCTGCTCCCCGATACCGCTGCCGATTACACCGGGCTCTTCCAGGTCATTGTCGGTGCGGAGGATTTCTTCGAGTGGCGCAGCCGAGCACTCGACGGGTTCCAGGCAAAGACAGTCGAGTCCATCGATGCACTTGATGATCTAGCAACGACAGATGCGCCAGATGCAGCAAAGGCGATTGCCAGCGGAATCTGGCTGCACATTGAGCAGCGCGGTCTCATCGGCGAGAGCGTGCAAGGCGAGCAGATCGTCACACTTCGCAAGGAACTCGATGCACTCACAGAGGACTTCGATCTGGTTTCAAAGGACGGCCCCACAACGGAAGCGCCGAACCGCACCGCATCACGCATCGCAACAGAAATACACGAGCGACTCACATCCTCACAAGCATTGCTTGCTCCTGTCAAATCCGCCATCGCGGGCAATCCCTACGACGCACACAAGCTCTGGACATGGACAGAACAGCAGTTTCACGATATGGTGCAGTTGCACGCAACCGATGATCACACGCTCACATTCACGCTGAGCGAACCAACGCCCTACTTCCTTGATCTGTGCGCGTTCGCTGTCTTCTTTCCCGTGTATCCGCCGCTCGTGCAGCGATATGAATCTGTTGTCGAATCAACCGGCATGCTCAAGAGTGAGTCCGGCTGGACAAAGCCGCCATACCTGATCACTAACGGCCCGATGAAACTCACGACGTGGCGATTCAAGCGGGACATGTTCTTCGAACGCAACGAGCATTACTGGGATCAGGACCTGCTCAACGTCGACACGATGAAGATCGTCTCCGTTGATGATGGCAACGCGCAGGTGCTCGCATTTGAAACAGGCTCTGTCGATTGGGTGAGCGATGTCGGTCCTACCTATAAGGCTGACATGCTCGCACGCAAGATGCAGTTCTACAAGGAGCATCAGGCTGAGTACGACGCGCTCCTGGCCGCCGGGTACGACCAGTTCGAGATCGACCGCAGACTCCCGGACGACGATCGCAAGAACATCCACGCAATCCCAGCGTTTGGGACGTACTGGTACAACTTCAACTGCTTGCCCAAGATGCAGGATGGTCGCGACAACCCGTTTGTTGATCCGCGTGTGCGCAGAGCGTTCGCTATGTGCATCGACAAGAAGGAAATCACTGAGCGCGTCAATCGCATCGGTCAGCCCGTTGCGCGCACAATTATCCCGCCGAACTCGATCGGTGGGTACACCTCGCCCAAGGGGCTCAAGTGCATCTCGGACGCAACGAATCAGGATGAGCGCAACGCGATCATCGCAGAAGCAAGGGCCTTGCTCGCTGAAGCAGGCTATCCGGATCCGTCGCAGTTCCCAACAGTCGAGATCCTGTTCAACAAGGACGGTGGACACGGAGTTATCGCAGAAGCTGTCCAGAGACACTGGATCGAAAACCTCGGCGTGCCCGTCATACTCCAGCTCAAAGAGATCAAGATCTTCCGCGACGATCTGAAGAAGCAGAACTTCATGGTCTCACGCGCCGGCTGGTACGGCGATTACGGCGATCCAACGACATTCCTTGATCTGTCCCGCTCAACCGACGGCAACAACGATCGCAAGTACAACAACCCACACTTTGATGGCCTGCTCGATCAGGCACGCAAGGAAACCGACCCGGAAAAACGCATGGAGATTCTGGAAGAGTGCGAACGCATCATCATGGAAGACGATCTGCCAATGGTGCCCCTGTTCCATTACATCACACTCTACCTGTTTGATGCGGACGAGATGTCCGGGTTGAACCCGCATCCCCGCACAGAGCAGAACCTGTTCATGATCGACATGTTGAAGGACGGCAAAGGGCCAGATGTGCCTTCAACGATGCCACTGAAACCCGTGACAACGGAAGGAGGCGAGCTGTGATTGGACTGATCGTTCGCCGACTCATCCAGATGCCGATCATCCTGCTTGTGATCTACACATTCACACTCACGCTTGCATGGGCGATTCCCGGCAACCCGCTCGAAAACCCCGAGGGTCGTCGACCAAAGCCCGAAGTTGAAGAGGCGATGAAAGCCCAGTACAACCTCGACAGCTTTCCAAAGTTCTATTTCTCCTACCTCTACAACCTGACAGGTCTGAAGTACGGCATTGAAAAAGTCGACGGCACTATTGCGAAGGAGAATAAAGCCGCTGAGGAAGCCGGACTTGAGCCGCGCCCGCGATACATCTTCGACATGGGGCCAGCCCTCTTCTACGAGGACTGGCGTGTGAACGAGGTCATCTCGGACAGTCTGCCCGTGTCGATCACGCTCGGCACGCTCGCCATCCTTATAGCACTTGTCATCGGACTTGTTGCGGGCGTTGTTGGCGCGATCAAGCCGAACTCGTTCGCTGATATCTCCACGCTTGTTGTCGCATTGGTTGGTATCAGCCTTCCCAGCTTTGTCATTGGCACGCTATTGCTGCTGGTCTTTGGTGTCTGGATGACGGTGCTTCCAGTGGGCGGCTGGGGCAGTCTGCCAAAGACCATCCTGCCCGCTGTCACGCTCTCGCTCCCGTTCGCAGCATACATCGCCAGACTCACGCGCATGGGCATGCTGGATGTGCTCGGCGCAGACTACATCCGCACCGCACGCGCCAAGGGCGTTGCCGAATCGCGCGTTCTCATCAAGCACGCACTCAAGAATGCGTTCCTTCCCGTGCTGTCGTATCTCGGCCCCGCGTCTGCACTCGCGATGACGGGCTCCTTCGTTGTCGAGCGCGTCTTCTCTGTCCCGGGCATGGGCCAGCACTTTGTCAATGGCGTACAGAACAAGGACCTGTCCTTGATCATCGGCGTGGTGCTGATCTTCGCAACGATGCTGATCCTGTTTAATCTCGCGGTGGATGTGCTGTACCGCTGGATCGATCCGCGGATCGCGTAATCCATCACAACGTTAGACACCAATCCAGCCTGGATTGAAGATGGTTGACAAGACAAAGGCGAAGATCGGCGAAAGTACTGCTGCCAATACCATCAGAATGATCGACACAATGTTGTTCTTCAGGAACACAACAAAGAAACCCGCTATCACAGCAGGTCCAAAGGCAGCGATGGGAAACGTCAGCCGAAATGGCAAGCCAGCCCATTCGTGCCCAAAGTAGCTGATCCCAAAGAGCCACGGCACCGTTGGCAGAAAGATCAGGACACTGCGAAGAATCATTGTTCTCTCGAAGTGAGGGAACATCGGCAGGGCAACTGTGCCCACACGTGTGCCACATTCAGGACACACCTTCCCCGGAAGATTGTCAAGTGAGTATCCGCACATCACGCATCTGCCCGATCTGTGTCGACGCAGTTGAACAAGCCCGCCACCAGACCATGCAAAGAACCAGAGGTGCTTGCACTTCATGGTTGCTATAAGCAGAAAAACGACAGCGGCGGTATTCACTGATGTTCCAAGGACTGAGAGATGTGTTTCGTCCATGTCAAGATCACGGATCGCTTGGACAGCAAGCTGATCTTCCTGTAAGTTGATTGGATTCGTCTCCATTTCGACCAGAATACTCGCCACTGCAGCACG
The DNA here is from genome assembly GCA_020639155.1 of Phycisphaeraceae bacterium. Lineage (NCBI taxonomy): Bacteria > Pseudomonadati > Planctomycetota > Phycisphaerae > Phycisphaerales > Phycisphaeraceae > Phycisphaeraceae bacterium. The sequence goes on along the minus strand of JACKHF010000001.1, from coordinate 1,825,824 downwards.
CCTCAACTCCTTGCTCGGTTGATCAAGAATCTCAGGAAAAACCACACTCGTCAGAAACCAGAGACCTCGCACATGTCTATAACGCCAAACAGCAAGGAGACAGCGATGAGGAAATTTTACGACTCGCTCGTGAATAAACACCCACTCCAGATCTGCTTCGAGTGGCACGTCCTCAATCGCAGAAAAAGAATACCAGTTCCATTGACTATCGACATATACACCATATCGAACGGGTTCATCAATTGTAATACAACGCAATATCGGTACCCTGTCTCCTGTAAGCCGATCCACGTTGGCACATAGACTGGAGTAATGGCGGAGCATCGGCCAGTTGGCGCGCACATAAAAAGCGACGATGAGCCCGCAAGTAACCAAAGTCCAAAAATAGATGTGGGACGCGATGACCCTTCGCATGACCGTCTTTGTCGTCTTCAACCCTCGGTCAGGTTCAGCTACCAGATTTCCCACCCGGATTCTCCAGCGGTGTCGCTTCAGGAGGAGTTGCTGACGGCGTTTCTTCCTCTGGCGGATCATCACTGATGCTCAGGAATGGAATCGTGCTGTCGATATTCGCGATCGTCTTGCGCAGCGAAGCGAGGTGCTCATCAAGGTGTTTCAACGATGTCGCCTGCATATCCGTCAGGATCTGATTCGTTTTGTCGACCTGATCCATCTTGCCATTGACCTCGTCGAGTTGCACCTGAACACGAGCAAGTGTCTCACTCACCTGCGTCAGCGTTTCGTTGGTTTTGCGCATCTCGTCGCGGATCTCCCACACGATGCATCCCGGCATTGTCAGGAGAAACCCGGAAACCATCGCAAGGGCACACGTTGCCTGTTTGATATTCATCCCCCATCGTATTGCAAAAAGAACCAATGTGGCGAAAGAAAAAACCACCCCGCTAAGGATGGTTTTTTCATGAACACGAGGGGGATATGTCGGTGGCAGCGGCTGAGTTAAAACTCACTTGTGCGATGCGCGAGGGGGTCAGCAACATTCGCACACCAGTCTGCACTCCCATCCCTCCTCCTATGAGGTCAACGGAAAAAGCCCGATCGCGGTTTGTCGCGATCCTGAGGGGAGGGCACGCCGTGAGCTTTCGCCCAAAGCATGCGGTATTTGATATGTGAGAGGGGTGCCTCTCAATCTCCTTGTGCAAGTTCCGCATCTCTGCAGGGCTTTGCGACACCTGTTGTACCAGAACACCGGAGATTCGTCAAGCAGAACCGTCAGTTTGTGGATTTCTCGTGTATGAAGATCCTGTTCAACCTGCCAATAACCACCCTTCAGACCCGCCAGCACTGGTCCTATGCTCCGGGCTCATGGTTTCCCGGACCCTCGCAAAGTCAACGAACCAGACGCTCCTCGTGGCGATGGTGGCCCTTTTGGGTATCACACTGATCTATCCCATCCTGCTGACGATCCGTGGCGGCTTCGTTGCGGATGTTGCGACAGGAAGAGGTTGGTCATTGGAACCACTCTCGCTCCTGTTCCGCGACCCAACGCGCGTGGCGGGGCTGCTGAACGCTGCGAAGGTGGCCATCACGACAACGTTCATCTCGATTCTGATAGGGCTCCCACTTGCGGTGTTGAGTGTGCGCTACACATTCCCCGGCAAGAAGCTGTTGCAAGCTGGTATTCTCATTCCGCTTATCCTGCCGCCGTTCGTTGGTGCAATCGGATTGCAGATGATCATTGGGCGCACAGGTTCACTCAACACACTGCTTGGCACAGACTGGGATATCCTCGGCAGCGCTCGCTTCTGGGGCGTGGTCATCGTTGAGGCCCTCCACCTCTATCCGATCATCTATCTCAACGCGACAGCTGCGCTTGCGAACATTGACCCCGCGATGGAAGAAGCAGCAGAGAGCCTCGGTGCAAGTCCATGGCAGCGACTCCGCACGATCACGCTCCCACTCATCCGATCCGGCATCTTCGCCGGCGCAACCATCGTGCTTATCTGGTCGTTTACAGAACTCGGCACACCACTGGTGTTTGAGTATCGCGTCATCACACCCGTGCAGATCTTCGATGGTCTAAAGCAGGTGGAAAACTCCGCCGAACCATACGCACTCACATTCGTTCTGCTCGCGTGCGCTGTAGGCATGTACCTTGTCGGCAAGCTCATGTTCGGCGGACGCGGATACGAGATGCAGTCCAAAGCCTCTCGCGCAAGCACCGAAACCGCACTCTCACCCACGGGCGGCATTGTCGCGACGTGCGTGTTCGCGTTTGTCACCTTCATCGCGCTCGTACCGCACCTTGGCGTGATTCTGACCAGCATCTCAGAGCCATGGGCATGGTACAGGTCTGTCCTGCCGAAAGACTTTACCAGTCAGCACTACCAGACTGCGCTCTCAGATCCACTCGCGTTCGGATCGATCATCAATAGTCTGACGTACTCATCGCTCGCGGTGGTGCTGAATCTTGGTCTTGGCTTGCTTGCAGGTTATCTGATCGCGCGCACAAAGGTGCGCGGGCGAAACCTGCTCGATGCGATGTGCATGCTCCCGCTCGCAGTACCGGGGCTTGTCATGGCGTTCGGCTACATCGCAGCAACACTTCGCTGGCCGTTCGGCGATGGCCCGCTCGGATCCATCGTCTCTGTCTTTGGCAACGAGCCGAACCCGCTGCCCATTCTTGTCATCGCATACGCAGTGCGCAGACTGCCGTACATCGTGCGCTCGACGGTGTCCGGTCTTGAGCAGACCTCGGTGTCACTTGAAGAGGCTGCGATCAATCTCGGCGCGACGAAGGTCGGCGCGTTCAGACGGATCGTCATCCCGCTCATCATGGCGAATCTCATCGCGGGCTCGCTCCTCGTGTTCAGTTTTTCGATGCTGGAGGTCTCGGACTCGCTCCTGCTCGCCCAGAAGGAGTCAGACTATCCTGTCACCAAGGCGATCTACACATTCGCCAACAGGCTCGCAGACGGGCAGTTTGTCGCGTCAGCAATGGGTGTATGGGGCATGATCCTATTGACAGTCACGCTGGTGGGTGCGTCGCTCCTCATCGGGAAGAAACTTGGTGCCACATTCCGCGTGTAGCAACGCGGAAAACCACCCCATTCTGCATGCAAGTCCAAGCCCATGCTGGGCGATCACCGGGTACGCTCCCTAGGATTGGTGACACTCCTGCCCGGGACAACACTCGTTCTCCTCCGGCTTATTTTTCAACATTGAGGTTTTGATGACCGCTCGTCCGTTGTTTGATTCCGATACATCCGAACATTCAGGCACATCTCCAGCATCGGAAAACGATGCGCCAAAGACAAAGCGCAGGCGTCGTCGCCGCAGCAAAAAGTCCAGCGGTGGACAGTCCGGCTCATCGCAGAACGAACATCTACACCAACCACCACCTGCGAAGGAAGTCGCAAAGCTCGAAGACCTTCCTGTCGAAGTGTTTGATGTCGAGCAGACATTCAGTGACATCGGTCTGCGCGATTCTGTTGTTGAGGGATGCACGCACGCAGGCTTTGCGTGCCCAACGCATATCCAGGCGCAGCTCATCCCCATGATTCTCTCGGGAACCGACGTCATCGGTCAGGCAAAGACCGGCACGGGCAAGACAGCCGCGTTCGGCCTGCCCATGCTCCACTTATGCGAGCGTGAGCCTGAGTTTCAAGCACTCATTCTTGCACCAACGCGCGAGCTCGCACTCCAGATTGCGACCGAGATCAACGACCTCGGCATGCACACACCAATTAAAGCTGTGCCGATCTATGGCGGCGCGCGCATTGGCGGACAGGCCGATCGTCTGAAACGCAAGCCACAGATCGTCGTCGGCACACCGGGACGCATCAAGGATATGGTCGATCGTGGGCTATTGCACTTTGATAATGTGCGCTACATGATCCTCGACGAGGTCGATCGCATGCTCGACATCGGATTCCGCGAGGACATCCGCAAGATTCTGAAGATGTGCCCGTCTGCAACACCCGATGAGAACGGAAATCGCAGGCAGACAATCTTTGTTTCCGCCACACTTTCGCCAGAAATCGAAAAGCTCGCAAAGTCATTCATGCACGAACCGAAGATGCTGCACGTGCAGGCAGATTCGCTCACGGTGCAGGTTGTCAAGCAGCACCATCTTCTGGTCGAGCCGTGGGACAAACGCCGCATGCTGCGCCATCTGCTCACGCACGAAGAGCCCGCAATGACGCTCGTCTTCTGCAAGCTCAAGCGCAAGGTCGATGAACTTGTCAAGTATCTGAAAGAGAAGGACATTGCTGCAGAAGCGCTCCACGGCGACATGAGCCAGTCACGACGTGAAACGATCATGCACAAGCTCCGCCGAGGCTCACTCGGCGTACTGGTCGCGTCGGATCTTGTCTCGCGCGGGATTGATGTCGAGGGTATCACCCACGTCGTGAACTTCGACCTGCCCGAGGACATTGAGCTTTACGTACATCGCATCGGCCGCACAGCGCGCGCCGGGCGCGACGGCGTTGCGTGGACGTTTGTTACGCCCGAAGAGGGTGAGCATCTGACCGAGATCGAAAAACTCATTAATGCTGAGATACCGCGTCTGGAATACCCCGACTTCCAACCCGGCCCAATGCCGGACGTGGTTGCGCGTGAGCGCGCAGCGGAAGAAGCAAAGAAGGAACAGGCAAAGGCGAAGAGTAGACTTGCTGAAAATGAGCTTCCGAGCAAGGATGCAGCCGATCCATCAAAGTTCCCGGGTGGTGTTGTACCAACAAAGATGCCCGGCAGGATGATGCGAGGCAAGATTCGTGGGCGACGTTAAGCCGTGACGTCAGTTACAGAAACCGCGTCCAAGGCATCATCGGGAACGTACTGATCCGGCACCATGCCGCTCGGCAGATCCTTTAGTTTGAACAGCCGCTGCAAGCGTGCCTCGGTCATGTTCTGCTCATACCGATATCGCCACGGCTTCGTCGGATAACCGCACAACTTCATGTACGATCGTACCTCCGAGTCATCATGGTACATGCGTACCGCGTGATCGGGCAGGTGCCAGTGCTTTTCCGATACCGGCGCAGCCGAGGATTGCTCCGACTGCTCCTTCGAGTTGGCATGGTAGTTTGATCGCGTATATCCCGCAGCTGCGCGCACATGCTCTTCTGTAAAATCAAGTCCCCAGTGCGTGAGGATCGATCGGAAGTAGGCGGCTCGATCCTTGCGCATCGTTTCAAAGACCATGCGTTCCGGTTGTCGTATCCAGATACGTGCAAAGTCACGGAAACGCTCGATCTCAAAGTTTGGTCGCAGATCACGTGTCCAGCCTCGTGCAATCAGACTGTTCACACGAGGCAATGGATTGCGCATCAACCAGATCGCGCGATGTTCGGGGAACGCCCTGCGAAACTCGTCGGGCGACGGTCGCAGATGCGGATGCTTCGATATCACAACGCCCGTTCCGGTATCCAGCATCGCAAACAACTCGTTCGCAATTGAGACAACGTTCGGTGTAAGCCTGCATCCGCTCGACATGTACTCAGCGCACAGTTGTCGCTGGAGCTGTGGATAGTTGTACGGCTCTCCAGTGCGATCCCACGGACCAAGAACTTCGTCAGCAATTGCATGATTCCACGGCGCAGCGCATGCATAGGCCGTCACACTGGTGCCCGAGCGCGGCAGAGAAAATATCCATACAACGTGCGTCACTACAGCTCTTCCAGTGCCTTATGGTAAGTTTTCATTACGTCGGACCGCTGGATCATGCCAACCGGCGCACGAGTCTTTGGATCAACAAGACACAGGCTCGCAGTATCCTGCTTTGCAAACTTATCCATCACCGTATCGAGCATCTCATTGGGGTCGAGTGTCGGCATTGTTTCCCGCAACAACTCCGCAACAAGCAGCAACGGGATTGCCTCGCGATCGATCAGCGCGGTTCGAATGTCTGCGCCAGTCACCATTCCCATGTAGGTGTGCGGCGACGTTTCATTCTGTGATCGTTCGACAATAACAAAGTCCGGCACATTGTGATGCGCGTGAAGTGTAATGAGCTTTGACAAGGGATCTGATGCGAAGATCGGTTCACGTGGGAGCGGGGTTATCTTCACAGATGAGAGTGGCACACGACGAAGTACGGAGAGATCACGGCCAGAACCGATCATGACTCCGGCCTGGCGCAGTTTGGCGGTGTAAATGCTGTCACGCATCAACACCTGCGCGACTGCCGTCGCGATTGTCGCAGCGATCATGATCGGGAGCAGCACATACGGTTCCCGTGTCAGTTCAAAGAGAATCAAAATCGCAGTCATCGGTGCAAAGGTTGTCCCTGCAACCACTGCAGCCATACCCACAAGTGCGTATGACGCGGGAGTTGAGTTCCCAAGCAGACCAATCTTGCCAAGAAGAACTCCAAATGCAGCGCCTGCTGTTGCGCCCATAAACAGGCTCGGTGCAAAGACACCACCCGAGCCGCCTGATCCAAGCGTACACACAGTCCCCACCGCCTTGAACACGCACAATGCAGCAGTTACCCAGAAGACCGCACGTAGTCCCTCGACATGCGATACTGCATCCTTGCCATAGAACTGAGGCGAGATCAGATCACGGATGGTCTCGTATCCGTTGCCGAAGAACGCAGGAAATGCTGCTTGCGAGCCGTGATAGGATCCTGTCAAGTAAATAAACAGGACGCCGATAATGCCGAGCATCGCACCGCCAACTGCTGGCTTTGCAATCGGGTGGAGCTTGAATCGATCGAACATGTGCTCACAGAAGTGCAGAAAGTGTGTGAATCCAACGGCAAGCACCGCACACAACCCACCAAGCACAATGTAGCTGGGTAGTTCAGCAATTGTGAATACATACCCTTCAAGCTGCGCGCTGAAGATCGCTTCGTTCTCACCAAGCACAGCCTGAGTTGTTGCTGCTGCAAACACAGACGCAACAACGATCGGCGTAAACGTCTTGAGCGAGAAATCACGCAGGATAATTTCGATTGCAAAGAACACGCCCGCAATCGGGGCATTAAAGACAGATGCGATACCAGCAGCAGCGCCGCACCCGACCAGTGTCGGAACATACTGCGCCGCAACACCAAGCCACTTTGCGATCACCGACCCAATCGTTGAGCCAATCTGCACAATTGGACCTTCAACACCTGCCGAGCCACCCGAGCCAACTGTAGAGATCGAAGCAAGTGTCTTCACAATACCTGTGCGAAGCGGAATCGCACCTTTCTTGCGAATGATCGCATCCATCACTTGCGGCACACCGTGGCCTTTGGCAGCTGATGCAAAGTAATGCACGAGTAAACCAGTTACAAGTCCACCAGCTACAGGAATGACCGGAAGCAGCCAGATCGGAAGGTTCATTTCCTGCACATTGGACATCTGATGTCCGAGCCATTCGACAGCATCATGGAAAAAGACCGCTCCAAGCGCTGTCAGGGTGCCTAGCGCAGCGCCGATCACCAACAGATACCAGTCCTGCTCAAAGCCCAGCCGACTCGACCATGAGCGGAAGGAGCTGAGAAACTTGCGCGCGATCACCATGTGATCTGAGTGTATCGGCACGATACAGCACAGTCATCGAAAGACAATATGTTTATTCGAAGGTCGGGCCGACCAATACAGCAGCGGGCCCACTTGTCGTTGCGCTGCGTGAACCATCAGCAGGTGTGTAGATTGCGGCAAGTGCACCATCGTGGTGCGGGAACTGATCAGTCGCAACATCATTGATATCAAGATCAATCACGTACCCCCAGCCATAGCTCGTCTGCTCCATCATCCCACGATCCGGAGTAATCGGGAACATCCACGATGCAAGCCGCTCTCCATTGTCACCAACAAGCAGTATCCTCAGGGTGCCGTCACCACCAACAGCAACAGTCTTCCCAGTTGAAAACTCATCAAAGAGAAACGCAACAATCCGCGTTGAGTCACGAAACCCATTGCCATCAGAGTCAAAGAACTCTCCACGCGGTGCAACAATCACGACCTGAGTGACCCTGCCAGCAGCAATCGGCGGTCCTTCTGGATCATCTGGATTCTCTCTCACCTTTGCGAGCGAGTTTGTTGCTTCACAAGAACACATTGTGACCGCAGAAAACGCGAGCACTGCTCCACAGAGGAAACGCACTATTTGCTGTGGCAGCGGGCTGATCACTGCGCCTCCTTCATGTTTGTGATGTAACGGGCAGGCGCTCTTCCAAATGCCGGATCAGAGGGATACACATACGAAGTTGATCCTTTGGGAGCATCCTGAAGAATGGGCTGCAGGTCATTCTCCGTACCCGGACCAAATCCAGGAAGCTGGCGACGGATCGGCATCGGATCTGTCATCCTGTTGATCTCCTCCCCAGTGATCTCGTTAAAAATGCGAACAGAACCGGATGAGTCACTCGGGATGATGCGAGGTGTCAGCAGCATAAGCAGTTCTGTGCGCACGTTCGACACCTTGTTCGTTTTAAAGACCCAGCCGACCACAGGCAGATCACCGAAGAACGGCACCTGTGTCTGGCGTTCCTCCTCATTTGACTGAATGATTCCGCCGATAACAGCGGTCTGACCATTGCGGATCGTGACAACAGTGTCAAGTTCACGCTTGGCGAAGTTCTCTGATACAAACTCTTCAGAGATCTGCGAGCGGGAATCTGTGAGCGCCGAGATCTCGGGCTGGATGTCCATCCGAACAAACCCGTCGGCATTGATTGTCGGTGTCACACGGAGCGTCACACCAACCTCCTCGCGCGACACCTGCGCACGTGTTCGGCCCGAGTCGAGCGTTTCAAACCCTGTCAGCAGCGAGACCTCCTCGACTACCTTGAACACACCTTCCTCATTGTTCGTCACCGCGATCTGCGGTCGCGACAGCACACGCAGTTTGCCCCGACCTTCGAGCGCACGAACCATCAGATCGATATCGCTTGACGCGAGGGCGAGATTTCCCGCACCAACAGCGGCTGTTAGTCCGAGACCAGCAGCTGTTTCAGAAAACTGGAAATCATCGCCACCAATATTCTTCAGCGTCAGGTCCACGCCCCACGACTCGCCATTATCAAGAGTCACCTCGGCAATCAACACCTCGATACGAACCTGTGGTGGTGCGGTGTCAAGTTCTCTGATAATCTGTTCAACCACTTCGATCTGGCGCGGACTTGCCGCAACAAGCACGGTGTTTGATTTCTCGTCGCCAACAATCGTGACCTCGTATTCGAGCTTCGCCTGCAGCGACCCGAGCGCATCTGGTGACGTGGTCGAGAGTGTTGCCTGCTGCTCTGCACCAAAGTAGTCACGCAGCGCCTGCTCGATATCCTCAGCCTGCGAGTTACGAAGCTGGTACACCAGACGATACCGCTGCGCAACATCAATGCTCTCAAGTTGAGTAATCACTTCCTCAACCTTTTCAAGATACTCCTTGGTGCCTGACACCAGCAGCGAGTTGGTGCGTTCATCGACGGTAATCGAAAGCTTCTGGCGATCGTCTGCTGCCGGCTGAAGCTGCACATCTCCACTATTTGCATCGTTCTGGTTCCTCGGCGACGGCACAAGGATCAGATTCGTTCCAACCTCGCGAAGATCGAACAGATCTCGAAGCACACGTGCCATCGCAGGAGCCGATGCGTTCTTGAGCACAAAGTGCTTGACACTCCGGTCAGCGTTGTCGCTTGCTTCCTGATCCTCGATGATCAGTCGAATGAAGTCCATGATGCTCTCGGGAGCAACAACTGTTACAGAGTTCGAGCGTTCCTCGGGCGTAATCTCGATCTGCGACCTGATCTGATCATCGATCTGCGCCTCGATCGTGCGCTCGGCGTTTGAGTCATTGTCCTTCACAACAAGGCGCAGTGTTTCAGCACTTCGAGTTACGTTGTTTCGACCCGTCAGCAGATCACCCACATAATCTGCAACCTCACGCGCGTTGGAGTAACGAAGCTCAATACGCTGCATCACACGCACACCTGTTGTTTCCGGCTTGTCGAGTGAATCGACCAGCCTGCGGATCGCCGCGACATCTGCATCCGTACCGCGCACAATAAGAGCAGACAAGCGTGTGTCCGGAATCACTGTCACAGCGTTCTCGCCACGACGCTCAGTCTCGGGCTGAACATACAACCGGTCAATATTCTCTGCGATATCATCAACAAACCCGCTGGCAATATGGATGATCTCGGGAGGACGCTCCATGTCACTCTCAACGGGGCCCTTGCCCATACGCATCTTTTCGATCAGATCCTCAACCGCTTGAAGATTGTCATCCGAGCATGTCAGAATGAGAAGGTCGTTCGATGGATCTGCCTGCACTGTAAAGATATCGGCAGCGGTACGAACCTCGCCGTTGCGTGTCGCAGCGTCAATCGTCGCACGCATCACACGCTCGATCTGCTGAGCAAGATCTGCAACGTCAAAGTCCGGCACTGGCAGCACGTGCATACCGACCGCAAGCCGCTCCTGCTCGGTATCCAGGCGTTCAACAAGACTTCTTACAAGTTCCATGCTTGTTGCACTCGTCCACACCATCAGGGAGTTCGTACGTGCATCGGTCGTGATCACAACACGGTCTTCCGGTCTGATATCACCGACGCGTTCACGCTCGCGGAAGACCTGATTCACCATCTGCGCAATACGATCAGCAACCGCGTGCTCAAGCGGGAAGAAGCGCACATTATTCGCAATTGCTGCGCTGGGCACGTCCAGGCTTTTAATCAGTTCCTCGACGATCTTCAGATTGGAAGGCGAAGCGACGACAACCAATGAGTTGAGCGATCGATCAGCGGAGATGAATAGACTCGATACCGGCGCATACAGGTCAGACTCCATGGTGACCCTGCCGTTCCCGTTGTTCTCGCCGCTACTTTGTGCGATGCGGATTCTGGCAAACTGCTGACGCAATCCCATCTCATCCATCGCAAGCCTCGATGGTGTCATCAGAGCGCGCTGCAGGATCTGCTCGATCCGTCCCGCGTCGGCGTATTCAAGCTTGATGATTCTCGGCTCAACCCAGCCGCCCATCTCGTCGCGATCAAGTCGCTCCACCATCATCTCGACAAATGACACAGCCTCTTCGCTGCCAGCAATGATCAGCGCATTCGTCCGCTGATCGATCTCCATCGCGATCTCACCGGAGAGCACCTGCCCAGTCACCGTTGTTGCGTCAGCCGCCCGATTCGACCCCTTCTGGTTTGTCAGCGCACGCCCGCGCTGGAACAACCCATTGATCACCTGCTGGATCTGCTGCGGTGCCGCATTCGACAGCGGAATAATGCGCACAACGACCGCATTCCCCACCGGCATCACGTCAAGCGACTCAACAAGCACACGCAGCGCGATGACGTTCTCTTCGCTCGATGCGACGATCACGCGGTTTGTGTTGTTGTCTGCAATAAGTTGAATCGGCTCGGTCAGATCAAGCCCGATCTTCGGCTGCTCGCCATCCTCTGTTGCAATGAGTCTGCGCCTCACCTGTTCAGCGAGCGCATCGGCAATACTCGGCTGTCCGTTCCCGGTCGCGCTGCGGATCAACTCGTTCAGCGTCCGCACGATATTCTGTGCGTTGTTGTTCTTCACAGCAATGATCGCTGCATGCTGCGTCTCGCTCACCCGCTCAGCATCAAACGACTTTGCCAGATCAACCACAATGCGTACATCCGCCGGTGCGCCGCTAATGACAATAGCGGATCGTGATTCCAGTCGGGTAACACGAACAGGCTCTCCGACAAGACTGTTGTTGTTCTGATTCTGCTGCATCAACCCGAGCGATCGCAGCATCTGGATCATCTGCTCCGGTCCAACGTGTTGCAGTTCAACAATGGTCAGATCTGATCCAAGCAATCCCGACGATGACTCAATATCGATTGCGTTTGGATTTGCATCGAGTTCCTCGACAATCTCGCGGATCTGCTGAACAAGACCGGAGCCGGCAGAAACAACGAGCGCGTTGTTTGTTCGATCGACCTCGATCACCAGTGCTTCACCTGTCTTTCGTGCGGCAGGCTCAAACAGACGCTCGACGGTCCGCTGGATCTTCGCTGCGGGCACATGCGTCAGTTTGATCACCTCGAACCCCGCGCGATCGCCCGTGGTCTGCTGGAGCGACTCTGCAAGCGTCTTGATCCTCGCAAAGTCGGAGTCATCCGATCGAACAATCAGCACTCCAGCATTATCATCACCGAACACAACCGGCCGGGTACCACGAGGAAGCGTGTTCACGTACACCTCGTTGACAGTGCGTGCAATATTACTCGCCTGCCCTGAATGCACGAGGATAAGCCGAGCCTCACCGCTCGCCTTGTCCATCGGCTGATCAAGATCCTCGACAATCGCCTCAATGCGCACAAGCTGCTTTGGAGTTGCAAAGACAATCAACGAGTTTGTACGCCGCTCTGCAGAGACCGACGGCACATCATCATCCGCAATTGCCAGTGTTGGGATATCCGGATCGGACGCGGAATCGTTCGTGTTCCGGTTATTGTTGTTTCTGTTGTTGCGTTGCTGGTTACGTATCTGTTCCTGTGCCAGCCTCGCCTGCATCGGTGCCTGAAGACCCGTGTTGAGCGCTTCTGCAACCGCTTGCGCATCGGCGTGCTTGAGCGCAATCACACCAAGCTGGCGCTCCGTGTCGTACTCCTCCGTATCAATGCGTTCGATCAGCGCATGAATATCACCCCACTGCTCTTCATTCGCGCTGACGATGAGTGAGTTCGTGATCGCATCCGCTCGAATGCTTACATCACGGTCAGCAACACTCTTGGCCTCGATCGCGTACCTGCCGTAGAACACCTCCAGCACCTTGGCTGCCTGCTCTGCATTGGCATACTGCAGCTTCAGCCAATCTGTACGACGCCCCTCACTGTTTGGAACATCAAGCTCCTTGATGATCGACATGATAAAGTCGACCTCAGCTGGCACCGCAACAAAGTTGATCGAGTTGTCATCGGTTGAGTAATCGATGTCGGGTGCGGGCGTGTCAGGCGACCGCTTGCCACTCCGTGCGATTTTGCTCACAAGAAAATACACGTCCACAGCACGCTGGTAGACCAGTTTCACACGCCGGAACTCCCGCTGCACGGGCACAAACTCGACATCAAGCGTCTCGATCTGCTCCATCACAGCCGCAACTGCTTCTTCAGATCCGGAGATCGCCAGTGTGTTGTTGTCGTCGATCGGCGTGATGCTGATCTTCATCGATGAGCCGACGGTATCACGGAGTGCATTTGCAGCCTGTGTCGCAGAAACGTTCTTCAGTGCGACCGTCACAAATCGCGACGATTCTTCCTTGTCAAATGTGTCAAGACTGGAGATCAAGGCACCAATCTCCGCCTGCTTGTCCGTCGGTGCCGACACAATCAGCAACCCACGGCTCGGCTGTGGCATGACGAGAATCTTCTCATCGGGTCGGTTGTTCGTCGGGAACATGTTGCGCACGGTGTCCGACATCTCACGGATATCCGCGTTGCGAATGTTGTAAATCTCAACCTTTCTATCCTCGCCGAGATCCGGCTGGTCGATATGTGCAAGCAGATCGTTGAGGAGTGCCATGTTCGACTCGTTCGCCGAAACGATCAGCACATTGCCCTCGCGTGAACCGATGATGGTCACGTCAGCCTGACTTAATCCAAGAGCGCGAGAGCGGTCAGCGAAGAATCGATTCAAACTCTGCGCCGCTCTGTCTGCCTCGGCATGCTCAAGCTTGATTGTCTCGTACGCAAGATCCGGAGTTGTATTGGCAGAGAGCTCCTCAACAATACTCACAGCCTTGTCAACATCGATTTTGTCGCCAACAAGAATCAGCGAGCTGCGCATGCGATCGACCGTCACATTCACGGCATACGTCTGCGACCACCACCAAGCGCCGCGATCTGTTTCCTGGAACATATCCCGGACAATCTGCGCTATCGCGTTGAGGTCGACTCCCTCAACCTTGACAACCCGGGCTGTCTTCTGTGTCTGACGATCGCTGGGCACATCGAGCGAGCTGACAAGATCCTTCAACATGTCCATTGTCTCACCCTGTCCAATCAGAATGACGCTGTTCGCTGCCTCGTTCACCTCAACAATCACAAGCTCGTCATACACAGACCGGCTTGAGTTTCTTGCCGAGTACGAGCGGGACCAGCGTGCGTTATCGATCTGATAGTAAATCTCATCGAGCGTGCTGCTCAGATCCTTCGCCTTGACATGCTTGATCGGAAGGATCTCGATCTGAAGCTTCTGTGAATCCTGCGGCTGATCAAGTGTTTCGATCATTGAGGTGATCGACGCATAATCCTCATCACTCGCGGAAACGATCAACGTGCCTGAGCGTTCGTCGCCAAAGATTGCAGCGGTTGGCCGGTTCCCACGCTCGCCCATCGCACGCGAACGATCGCGAAAAAAGTTCGTCAATGCCTGTGCTGTTGCACGCGCGTCAGCCTGTTCAAGCTTTACTGTTCTGACGGGAAACTCGTTTGTGCTGTCAAGCTTTGCGACCGAACCGATCAGCTTCCCCACAGTTGCAAAGTCCGTATCGTTGGACCAGACAATGAGCGCGTTGCCAGTTGGTGCGGATGTCACCCTGACATTGCTGGTAAACCCGCCGGGATTCTGCGCTGAATGCTTTCCAACATTGCGAACAGTATCGGTAACGATGCGACCGATTGCATCAACATCCGTCTCGGGAGGGAGTGTGACAACGCGCACACGCATGGCTTCGGATGGCATCTGCGACTGCAGTTGATCAATGATTTTCGCGATGCGTTCAGCTGCACGAGGTGACCCGACAACCACCAGTGAGTTCGTTGCTGGATCAACCGCGATCGTCACATCTGGATCAGAAAGATTACTGTCCGGTGCACCCGTATCTTCTGGCTGCGATACGTCCGATGGTGTCCCATCGGGATCGGCAGACGGTGTTGTTGTCGGAAACCATGACTTGACCTCGTCCGGCTGCGGTGATGTCAGCACCAACTGATCTGTTATATCTGGCGCGATCCCAACCATCGAAATCGCCTGAGCGCTCAGCAGCGCCATCCAGTTCGGACCCAGTTCGTCGATATCAAAGACATCAGAACCATCAAGCCAACTGCCCGGCTTCGGCTCGTCCTCTTTCAGCAGGTCGTCGAACGAGATCACCTCAACTGTCGCTCCAGACTGCTGTCGCATCAGCTTGCGAATGGTGTCTGCAATATCCGATGCACGCGCCTTGGATGGATCAATCGAGATCGTGCGCATCTCACGACCGGATCCGATGCTCGCACTGTCAACTCTGGCTGCAAGTTCCTCGATCGTGCGCATCTGCGCAGTGGTGGCACGGATAATGAGCGAGTTCGATTCGGAGTTCACGCGCACAGTTGGTGGCTGGTCCTTGCCAATTTCCTCAGCAAACACCGCTTCAATCGATGCCGCAAACTCCTTCGCGTCAGCATTCGTCAGCGAGAGCACACGAACCGGCCTGCTCTCTGCAGCCATACCGGTGGTACTCGGAACATCAAGATCACGCATTATCTGCTCTGCAAGATCGAGCATCGGCAGCGGCGCAGTTACGACGATCGAGTTCGTTCTCGCGTCCGATGTCACGCGAACACCGACCTTGCCCGCATCGGGGTTGTTCCGCAGGAACCAACCACGATCCCATTGCGGCAGCTTGTCGATCATCGACTCCTGGGTGAGCGCACTCTCAATCACCGGCGAAATCGATTCCGCCCGTGCATGCTTCAGAAGAAACGTGCGTGCTTGCGTCTCGTTCAGATCAACAGGTCGCACATCAAGACTTGAAACCATGCCAGCGACCGATGCCACGTCCTTCTCGGCACCAACAATCATCACCGACTTCGATCCTGCAATTGGGAAGACCTGCACTGGCTGGGAGATGTTCAGTGCATCAGCACGAACCAGCTCGTTGAGTCGCGCAGCTGTCTGATTCACATCACCAAACTGCATCTGCACGATTTGTGTTGTGTTTCGACCAACATCGGCAGCTTCAGAGTCGAGCACGTTCAGCAGATCTATTGCGATCTCATGGATCGGCTCCGGTGCTGCAATGATCAGCGTGTTTGTCATCTGCTCCGTTGTAATGGAGAGCAGGCCGGCAAGCTCGTTCGCTGGCACACCACGCGCAACTTTGTGCTGCGCAAGCTGCACACGGAGCAAACCTTCCAGCGTTGGACCGAGACGATCCGCACGCGCGTGATCGAGTTTGTATGTGTGGAGCACTGGCTCGGGTTTTTCGGTCGTACTCGCAAGTGTCTGGAGCACCTCCTCGACGCGCGGGAAGATATTGGATGGGCCGCTGATGACAATTGAGTTCGATCGAGGCTGCCCGATGATTGTCACCTGCGTGCGCCCGGTGGAACCGAGACCGCCCGAGGTTGAAAGCTGCTGCAGCGTGCGCACAACGGCATCAATCTCGCTGGAATCGACCGCGAAGATATGTGTCTCCGCGTCGGGCGATGTGTCCATCGAATCAAATGTTGCAGCAAGCTCGCGGATTGATGCCTCACGCTCGGCGGGCGCTTCAATCAGCAGCAGGTTCATGCGTGGTTCTGCGGAAACGATGACCTCGCGCGGTTCCTGCGCCCAGGGCATCGGCTGACCGCGACGATCACGAGGCATGGGCGGCTCGGGATACAGCTTGTTCATCGCGACCGCAACATCCTCGGCGCGAGCCTGCGTCAGCTTGATCGTGAACGTCATCCGCTCGGGACCATCGAGCTTCTCGCGGTTCAGATCGTCAACAAAGGCTTTTATCTCTGGATAAATGTCGGGATGTGCCGACACGATCAGCGTGTTGTTCGCAACATCCGCGCGGATATCGACCGGAAGCGCAAGCCGATCCTTCTGCGGACGTTTCGAGTACTGATCGTTGAGTAGATCTGCGATCTGCGTCACGTTCGCTGTCTTGAGAGACAGAAAGTTAATTGGGAGTACCTTCCCCTGCTCAATCACATCGAGCTTACGAACGAAGTCCGCAATCAGGCGATGTTGATCGGTATCCGCTTTCACAATTAGCGTGCTCGTTGGGCCATAAAACGAAAGACCCGGTTCAGGACGATTCAGGAACTCGTCGCTCTCGCTTGCTGCTGCGATCATGTCGCGCAGCTGCACAATCAGCGATTCCGGATCTGTATTGCGCACGTCGATCAGCTTTGTTGTGAGCTTGGGCGGGAGCAGACGCTGTGCAGACTTGATCGCATTCTCGAATGCCTGAACAGACTCGGGATCACCAATCAGCGTCACAACACGCGAACCCGGCATGTGAAGCGTCTGCACACTGCCGCGTTCCGCATTTCCACTCATCTCAAAGAGTTGGCCTGACTGCTCAAGTATTGTCGTGATGTCGCCATCAGAAATCTCGACCTGCCTGATTTGTCCTGGTCCCTGCGCAGGCACATCGAACGCGCGCGCCATGCTCGCGACAGTTTCAACCTCGGTCGGTGTGCCTGACACCACCAGCACAGGCGATCCATTCGCAGCTGACACACGCACAAGACGCTTCTGCGTTGGTGACATAAGGTCATTCAGATTGCGGGAGACCTGTGCCGCATCGGCAAACTGCAGCACCACCTGCTGCACAGACGCACCGGTGGCTGCCTCGGGAGAACCGACAGCTTCGGGCTCGATCGCTCGAATCAGCGCTTCTGCCTTTGCGATCATCACTTGGTTACCAGAGACGATCACCTTGTTGACATCACTCAATGCAACAACGGACGGCTTGTCTTCCTTCTTGACATTGCTGTACAGATTGTTCAGTTGCTTGGCGACGTCGTTTGCATCCGCAAACGAAAGCTGGAAGGATCTCGCCTGAGCAATCGACGCGTCATCGGCACCGTCGACTGCTGGCACATCAAGCACATCGATCAGCTCCTGGATCGAATCAAGTCGCGAACTCGGACCAACGCAAATTACCGCGTTGAGGCTCCTTGAAACCTCCATCGTGACACCGGGCACCGTGTTCTCTTCAAACTGTGTCTTGTTGCCCTTTGCATCAACAAAGTAACCAACTGTTTTCTGACCAACCAGACCGCTCAGTGTTTCGATCATCAACTCAGGACGGGTGTGCTTGAGCTTGAAGACCCGAAACTCCGAATCAACCGGGGGGGCGGCATCAATCGGTTCAATAATCTTCTGAATACGGCGCACCTGTCCTGCTGTCTCGGTGATGACAACGAAGTTCTGCGCCTCGACAGAGTGGGCCATCCCGTACTTCTCGTTGATAAGCGGTTTGATCTGCTCGACGACCTTTGCTGCCACAGAGTTCTGCAGCGGAATTGTCAGAGTTACGATCTCGGAATCCAGCACCGAATCCGGCAGCGTCGTCTGATACACCTGATGCACCTTGCGGAACGCCTGAGCAATATCCTCGAAGTAGAGGTACCCGTCCTCGACGCGCAGGTACACGTTGTGCTGGTTCATGTTCAGGTTGACAATGTTCAACGCCTGCCGCAGTGTGTACTTCTGCGGGCTCTTGAAGGTCATCTTGGCATCGGGGACCGTGGTTTCGTAAATGATCGGCAGACCAGTCTCGCGCTCGAAGTAGTGCAGCACCTGTGACAGAGGTGCGCCATCAAGGTTGAACTCGATCGTTGGATCGTCCGGTGTTTCCGATGGTGCAGTCGAAGCATTCATCGCTGGTGTCGCAACAGCACCAGACGCGAGTGTGCGCGCGCTGTCTGGCTGCACGTTTTCCTGCGCAAACAGATCAAGCGGCAAGCCCGCAACCGCAAGCATCGCAACGATCGATGCGCCGATAAAAGTTGTGTTTGTTCGAACAGCGCGGCGGTGCTGCATCGCGGTCACCTCTCTCAACACAATGCGCCACTGCGCATTGCTGGTGCTTGTGATCCGCAATCGCCCCATGCGTGCGGACCGTCGTCCTTCCGGACGCCCAATACCACGACGATCCGCTGGCAGATCCTGCCAGACGAACGCGTGCTACCGAGTCCACCACCGCTTTGTCCCTTTGTGCTCCGCGTGCCTCACGCCGAAACACCACCGGTGAACTATAGAGCGTCTCTCTTTCCCAGATCAGTCATCGTGTGGAGTTCTTTCCGCAACCGACTGACCCACGCGCACGTCATATCGCGCGCCCTCGACCTCAAATACCGCAACGTCGGCCGAAGCTTCGACCAGTGTTGCACCTGCAACCTTCTCTCCAACCTGAAGCACACGAGTGCTGTTGTTCTTCGTGTTGATTAGCCACGCTTCCATAACCGGACCCGGCCTGCGAACAACACCGGTCACACGCCATGCGCGGAACTTCTCTTCGGGATCCACTGGACGAGGTGGATCATTTCGCTGCGGCTTCGGGGTCTCGACGGCTTTGGGCTCGACCTTGGGCGGAGGAAGCAGGAACGGGCTGCTTGCAGCAACCCGAACCACATTCGCATCACGATCACTTGAAATTGAGACAAGATCGGGCATTGGCACATCCGCCGCCACCAGATCCGGCATCAGGATGGTCTGGAGACTGAGAACGAGCAGAAACGCTTTGCGTTCGGTGTTTACCGGCTTGATGTCAAGCACATCGACCCGATGGGCCCAAGGCTGGATGCCGATGGTTTCTGCCACACGAAGCACCGATTCAAGCGGACCTTGCGCCTCAAATGTTGCTGAAACAACAGAGAAGTCGAACTGGTCCTTGAGCTGGCGCGTGATCTCCTTGGGCTCGCGGGCCTCGCTGGCCGGGTTGCGTCGAGCCTGGGGATTCCGGCTCGAAATCTTCGGATCAACCAACCCGTTCTGGGTACCGATCTCCATGAGCAACGTCTTCAGCCGATGGTCGACGATTTCATATGAGCCTCCCAGCGTTGTCGCTGCGATTTCCTTGAGCGATTTTTCAGCCCTGTTGAGCTTCCGTGTCTCTGCGCTCTGACGCGAGATCGTGCCGTTCATTGTGTCGAGGCGATGAACAAGATCCGCGCGCGGACCTGCGTACATCGATGAGTACATCAACCATCCCACAACCAGCACGGCTATGGCAGACGAGCACGCCAGTATGTATGTGTTCCTACGTGTCATTGCGCCTCGGCTCCTTCCGAAGCAGACTGCGCATCGGTCGCAGCAGGTTGATTTGTTGATGCATCGTTCTTTGCGATGACGGGCGCCTCAATCCCATTTGGTGCTATCAGTGTCGTGTCGTTCTCGGGTGCTGCAACAACCGGCTTCTCGTCGGCGGAAGTGAGATCAATGCTGAACTTCGGATTTCCGTCAGGACCGTTAGACTTGACGCCATACACACCAAACTCGATCAGATGATCGCGGAGCACCTGCACAATCGACGGGGTCTTCACTGGCCCAGCGATATAGAAATCAGCACGCTTCTTGCTTGACCACGTCCCACCAAAGAAGCTCCTGCCCTTCGGTGTAAACACTGCAGCAGCAGCCATCTGGCCACGCCATTCGTCGAGTAGCGCATCGGGCGCAGCTGGCACACCCGAACCGATCTGCTCGAGGTGCGCAAGCCAGTCCACACGTGACTCTCGCCAGTGCTCGATATGCTGCAATCGCGCATCAGCAAGCGACGCCTCGATGAACTTGTCCTGCGTCGTTTTCATCTTCTGCTGTGTGACAGCAACCTGATCGCGCAGATCATCGAGTTCCATGCTCAGGAACACACCAATACCACCAACGATCGCGATAAGACCAAGCACACCGAGCAGCAGACGCTGCCTGCGCACCTGCGTCATGTCGGGTGCCTTGCGAGGATGCACAAAGTCAAAGCTGCGAACACCAAGTTCCGACTCGATTGCCAACCCCGCGATGGGCAGCGCCACCGTCCGCTGGCCGGGTGTCAACTCGTCAGCAAACTTGACCGATGCCGGAGCGTGCACCGTCTCTGTCGGCACATTCAGCGACGCTGCAACCGACGTAGTCACCGATGAAACAACGTCGTCCTCACCGAGCACAAACGCGTGCGAAATCTCCTTCGCATCGGGAATCGCTCTATACCCCATCCATGTGCGTTTGGCTTCCAAAGCGAGCACACCAGCATCAATCTGGTTTAGCTCTCGATCAATTCCGACATCCACGCCGCGCACAAACATCATCCTGCCTGCTTCGAGTACAACAATGGAACTGCTCTGCACGCCGATCGCGATACCAAGCACTGCGCCGTCAGTTGCACGAGATTTTTCAGCAAGCAGCGCCCATGCTCCAGCAGCGTGCAAACCAATCGATTCCGGATCGTTTTTGCCGCTGATCTCATGCGCGACATCATGCAAGAAACGCAGCCGCTCTGCAGGGAGCACCGCACCCATGAGACGCACGGATGCTGCATTCGATTCAAACTGCGAGTCCAGCGGCACATAGTCAAGTGCCGACCCCACCATCGGGAATGGCAGATGACGCGACATCTGCAGCGTCACCATCGGTGCTAGTTGCAACTCCTTCTTCCCTGCTGCCCCGGTCAGATCAATCCGCTTGAGGATCGCATCATGCCTTCGACATGCAAAGCTGACCGGATGCACAGCCCCGTCGCGCGAAGCAAGTTCATCCTTGATCCACGCACCAACTTTCGCAGCGTTCGCAGGATCGATCGTTTCAGGGCGGCTCAGATGAGAGAATGAGACAACCTCAACCCCGGATCCCTTCCGCTTCACATCCAGCACAACCGCATCATCAGCAGCGAGGTCAATATAAAGCTGTCGTGAAGACACACGATGTGCTGCAGACGAATCAACAGCGATGGACTTCGGCACAGCAGCTTGCTTGGCCGACGAACGACTTGCGAACGGCAGCTTCACTGCGCGCTTCGAACCAGCCTGATGAGCCTTAGCTGAACGGGATGTGTCGCGTAATGGTGCTATTGCGAACCTCCCGAGTCTTTCACCTTTGGTGCGTGCGTCGTCCATCGGCCGATCCGGTTGTCACCAGAATCGGCCCCACGTGATCCAGTACTGGATGAACCCTCAGCCGGTTCATCAGCTTCCATGTTTGATCGGTTGTTACCAGAATCTGAACGACGCTCGCTGCTGTTTGCTGCAGATCGATCAGACCCGTTCGTATCAGAACTGCTTCGATCGTTGTTTACATCGGCTGATCGACTGTTATCGGTTTCAAGTTCCGTCCCAGAATCTGCACCGTTCCCAGCATCTCCCATACCGTCGTGAAGGTCTTGGTCAAAACCCGATTCCCTATCAAACTCCAATCCGTCTGTGCCATAGCCTACCAGATTCGCCCATGACGTTGCAAGGTCAAGTTGTGTTACATCACGCAAATATGCAACCCGAGGCTGCTGAGATCCAACATCAATCACAGCCTCGTAAACCACCCGCTGGCTGAGATCGTCCAAGTCATTCAGCAGCATCCCGAACTCGTCCGTCGCCTCCTCACCGGGCTCGGTCGCACGCTTGATCCCAGCTTCTACGCGGATGCGCCATTGCATCGAGCGCGTCGTGATGTGGTCGATCAGTTGGGGAATCTCCTCCACCGTGATGATGTCGTGCTCAATCAGCCAATACGGCGACTGGAGGGTGTCCTCGTCCAGACGCTCGCGCATGCTCGCGATCTGCTCGGCTTTGTCTGCATCCAGACCCGGCAGCGCTGCGAGCACTTCCTTCGGGGCGTGGTTGATGTCGACCCGACCCGGAAGGAACCAGTCCGACGTTGTGGTCACCGCATCAAGGGCGCCGCGCCAGTCGTCCGGCGACAACCCTTCACCCATATTCCCGAGATCGATCAGTAGACGCGCAACGTCAGCCATCGTCTTAAGTTCGCGGTCAGACTCCATGATCGCTTTGACTGCGTTGGCGCCGTCAGGTCCAAAGCGTTTCTCAGCCTCCCTACCCAGCTCTTCTGTCCACTCCTGATTGAGGTTCAGTCGCAAATCGCCTCGCGTGTCGCTGCTCCTGCGCCCGATCCCAGCCTGGATGTTCGGGTCAAAGCTGAACACTGTCACGAGTTGCGCCAGCGGGAGTGAACCGCCAAGATCGCCAAAGTCACTCGACCCGAAGCTCGCGACGGGCACGTCCATCATCGCGTCAAACGATGAACCGCCAACCGCATCGCCTGCAAATGTGTCGTACGACACACCCTTCACGTTCAGCAGGTCGTGCGTGCTGACAAACGGCGACGAATCACGATGCTTGACTATCTCCGACGCGAAGCTCGGCCCAATCGCTTCGATCTTTGCCAACACATCTTCGCTGGTCACGTTCAGATCGAGTTTCGCGTTTTCGCTGACCGCAAGTTCGCCCTCGGGCCCAATCTCGACCAGCCTGAACACGCCCTGGAATCCGTCACCGAGTTCGAACACAACAGCTTCCGGCGTAAGGTTTGGCTCGAATCCGTCGAGCAGTTCCTCTCGCTGCTGAGAGAGTTCTGCCATCGCTGCCTGCACACCCGACCACGCTAGCGCCCGCGAGCGAGTGCGCTCCGTCACTCGCTGCGTCGTGCCAAGTTCTGCCTGCGACGCGACCAGCACCGTCGTGCCGATTAACGCGGCGATGGTGATAACAAGCAGCGTCAGCACCAGAACGATGCCGCGCTCACGCGCACTATGGGATGATATGTGGAGGTGCGTGCTCATTCGCTCCCCCCATCATCAAAGTCACCGCTGTCATACGCGCTTCCAAAGGCACTCCATGTGCCCGACGGCCCATCGGGCACGATCAACACACGGATGCGATCGGGCTCACGCTCATGCTCCGGCTTGAGTTCTTCTTCCTCCTCAGACAGCAGGATCTCGTCCATCCAGTTCGGGCCGTACTGCTCTTCCAGTTCCCGCACTTCCTCTTCGGTCAGTAGCGACGGATCCTCCGGAATCGGAATGATCGGATCAGCGCCGGGACTGAGGAACCACACCGCAACCTCAACCGCGACGGGCAGATTCGCTGCCGACTGGCTGTTGAAACTCGTACGCCAGCTTGATCCGTCGTGATATCTGAAGCGAACCTGCGCAATGCGATCGGACAGAATCTCGGGCGAGCCCGCGCCGCTGGCTCCAGCGTTGCGTACGAGCGTGATCTCGCCCGTGCCCTCAATGAACTCGACGGTCATCGTCTGCGCATCACCCTGCTGCGCGGTTGCACCGGGCGCTGTCACAAACACACCACGAGAGACGATCGTCAGACTCGTCGCGCGACCGTTGATCCCAGCACCACTACCGCTTGTTGCAACGGCACTCGTCAGATCGCTCGCGAGTCGATCAAACAACACATCAGCGGTGCGCTGCACCTGCAGGATGTTCACGACCGCGCGCCGATCCTTCGCAAGATTCCAGAGGAATCCCATCAAGACACCCGACAGCAGCACCAGCATTGCCAGCGAGATGATGACCTCGATCAGCGTGAATGCTGCGCGATAACGGGCATGTGTCCTCACAGTCCACCCCCACTGCTGCCAGAGGGTGCTGCGAGTTCGTTGAGTCCATCCTCGCCGACGATATCCTGCGCATCAGGCGCGAGACGAACAAGCTGCGTCAGCTCGAACGATGCCTCGACCTCATCCATATCGAGAGTTGCGTACTTCACCGAACGCACAGTCACGAGATGCAACCCGGGAAACTCCGATCGTTCCGCCGCGATTTCAAGCGACCACATGGTGCTCGCGAGTCGCTGCTCGACTGACGGGATGGTCGCCTGCGCCTCAAACCCAAGCATCTCATCATCAAACTCGCTCTCGGACTCCGGCATCGGCGCATCGGAATACTCGCCCGCGAGCGCGCTCGCGTCCTCGATGTGCTCCATCGTGCGAAGCGCGGGACCGTTGAGCATCTCGGGTGTTGCAAGCCCCGCTTCAAGCATCGCCATCGCGGTCGATGCGAGATCGACCGCCTGCGCACGCACATCCGCGCCCTCTGCGCTTCGCAAAGACTGCCGAACCGAACCGAAGATCGTCAGTCCCGCTGCGATAAACAGCGCAACCGAAATCACGATCTCAAGCAGCACCGAACCCCGACGTGCGCTCGCGTGCATCATGGCGTGCGCCCTCCAATCGGGTCGGGCTCGCTGTCAAACGGCGCAAGCAGTTCGTCGCCGTCTTCCTCGAGCTCTGCACGTTCCAGTGTCACAACACCGGACCACGCACCGACGATGACGTCGTACACGACCTCGTTGTTGTATGAGAACACACTCACCGGTCCGGGCAGTGCGGTGCCATCGGACAGAAACACCGCAATCGCGCCGCTGATCGTTTCAACATCCGCAAGTCCGCCAATACCGGAACTGATCGATCCCATCGCTGCTTCATCCGCAGCACCCAATGACCTTCCTGACAAGGCATCCAAATGCATCTCGTGCGCCTGTTCGAGCAGCATCTGTCGCGAACTGCTCCCAAACGGCTGCCACTCGTCGTCCAGTGTCATGACAATGTCCAAAGGCTCGCGCTCACCCGAAACCGCGTCTTCCTCAGCTGCTGCCATGAGAAGTTCTGACGAATCTGCCTCGCGCGTCGCTTCGATGACAGTCAGCCACGCGTCGGGACGCTCCGGATCCCAGTCCACCTGCACAATGTTCCATGTTGTGCGCGCACGTTCACGCGAATCGGCCTGCTCGGACACTGCGATCAGTGCAACAGGGTTGCCCGTTTTCATCGCACGGGTTCGGCAGTCCGTTGCTGCATCCGTGACTGCTCGTGTGACGTTTGACACACGCTCCTTCGAAACACGCGACCAGAGGGATGGCATCGCGATCGCCGAGAGTGCAAGCAACAACACGAGCACGATCATGAGTTCGATGATCGTGAATGCTCGCCGTTGCATGCTGCTATGCTCCTGAAAGTTGCCGCTGCGTCTACCGCGCAGCTCCAGCACTCACTCACCGCCGCTATCAATACCACCATCCGAACCGAACCCGGACTCCTCGTCGTCTTTCTCACCGACCGGACGAACATCGTCTTCGGTACCATCCTCCCTGTCGGGCCCAAACGACCAGAGTCGATATGTCAGTTCGCCTGATGACTCATCCTCGTAGGTCTCATAGCCCCACTCACTGCCCCAGTGGTCGGTCTCCTTCTTTGCATCGAGATACCCACCCTTTGTGTAGAGTTCAATATCAGATTCGGCATCGAGCATCTCTTTGTCCCAGAGCACCGCGATGCCCTCCTCGTCATTGGGAACGCGCTCAAAGTCAAGTTTGAAGAGTTTGATAGCATCCTTGATCTGCGCCATCTGCTGCTGGGTGATCTTGATGTTTGCTTTATCACGCTGTGCAAACAGCTTCACACCGACAAGACCAGCCAGCACCAGCACGATCGCAAGCACGATCATGACTTCGACAATCGTGAATGCGCCTCGGGTTGTGCGTGTGATACGAGGTGCCCGTGTACTGCGTGTGATGTCCATGGTCTATGCTCCGCTGTGTCGATACTGAATGCTGAGAAACCCTGCCCCTTTAATCTCGATGTGTGACAGGAGTCTCTCCAGCACAGCACCAAGCATGCGGATATCGATTCGTGTCAGAAAGACGCCACGTTCCCGGGAATCTACCCCCTGAACGTTGCCGTTGCCTCAACGTGGCGCATCCTGCGTGTCCAAACGCTTCTGATGAGAACCACCAGAAGTTAGCTTGTACATACTAGCATAGGTGCTTGTTCCACGCAACACCTGCTTTCAGCCAAGATCAGCCTGATCCCAGCCAAAGACTTCACCGAATCTGTATCCGAAATATGCGTTCAAAATCCGAACAAACAGCTCTGTATATCTGCGGACAGGTTTCCCAGCCGATCCCCATTTACACGTTGCCGCTCATCTCCACCATCGGCAAGAGAAGCGCTGCAGCAACAACGACAACACATGATGCGATCACAACCAGCAGCAGTGGCTCGACGAGTTTCACCGCACTGTTCAAAAGTCGGTCGACCCGTTTCTCAATCGTGTCCGCAATTGTCACCAGCATGGTATCGAGATTGTTTGCGTTTTCAGCAACATCGATCATCTCTATCACATCATCACCGAACAATCCGCTCTTCTGGAGCGGGCCGACTAATGGATCGCCCGCGCGAACCGCTTCGGTCGCATCTTCGATCGTTTCTTCGAGAAGCACGTTGCCGGCTGCATCCTTCGCGATGGTCATTGCAGCAAGCATGGGAACGCCGTTGCCCAGCATTGTGCCGAGCATCCTGCAGAACCGTGCAGCTGCCAGCGATCGCACGATCGGCCCGAGCACGTACACCTTTGTTAAACCGATATCGATCACACGCCGAACGCGGTAGTCTTTCAATCCTCGCCACAACCCCACAGCCAGTATCGCGAGCGCGATGATCGCAAAGAACGCGTACTTTGTCACAACATCGGACGCAGCAAAGACCAGCTCCGTAATCGAGGGCAGGTTCGGCTGTGACTCGAACAACTCACGAAACATCGGCACGAAAACCCCGAGAATCGCGGTCATCACGCTGCCCCCAATGACCACCAGCACCGCGGGATATGTCAGGCTTCCAATGACCTTGGCACGAAAATCTGCCTGGCGTTCAACGAACGCGCCGAGTTTGCCAAGCACCTGCTCAAGGAATCCGCCCTTTTCACCCGCACGCACCATCGCAACATGGATACGCGGGAAGGCGCCCTTGGTGCTCTCCATCGCATCAGCAAGATCCGAACCTTCTCCGACATTATCAGCCACCTGCCGGAAGACTCTTGTAAACCGGGAGCGTGACTTCGATCTGCCAAGCAGATGGAGCCCACGAAGGATTGGCACACCCGCATTGAGCAAGTCGGCAAGTTGGGTATAGGCAAGCCCGAGCTTTCGTGTAGGCAATGCTCTTTGTCCGCGATCCATGGCTGATGCCTTGGCTGCGAGCGATACTGGCGTCAGTGACCGGGACTCCAACTCGTTCAGAAGTGCCTGTTCCGATGCAGCATCAAGTACACCGGCAATCTCGCGACCGGTGGCATCAAGTGCTGTGTATCTGAAACTTGGCATGACAAGACTCTATCACTGCTGGGACACGACAAACATTGCACTATTGAACAGATTCCAAGCCGAACAGCACTCAAAGGGCCGAGAAGTACCGGCATCTGGGCTAGAATCTCCTTGCACGCACAAGCATCGGCATTCCCGTTGGTCATGGTGCATCCGCGAGCACGTGAAAACCGCGACCAGTAGCGGTACGATCGGACCGCATGCTTCGCTTGGGCTCGACTCCAGCGAATAACAATCCACGATGGGGCGGTAGCTCAGTTGGTAGAGCGCATCGTTCGCAATGATGAGGTCGGGAGTTCGACCCTCCTCCGCTCCACTTCTTCTCACTTCCAGATCAGCTCACGCTATCCGCACATGTCAGCTTCGTTGGACCGGCAAAGTGCAAAGAACTCTGAACCATGCTCCGAAGCCAGTACCCGTAGTTGACCCGGACCAAATCTGTGCAGCTTTCAGTTCTTTGTGAAGGTAAATGGATCGATGACCACTGGGCCATATTACATGTACAAGCCCGACTCATCATCGTGCAAGATCTACACGCGGATACTGCCCCCTCGGATCTCAAGTCATTGTCGCATAAACACATCGTGCAGTAGAGATTTTTAGGTAGATTTACCTATAACATTGCTCGACAAATTCAAACTGTACTCTCACAAGCTCTATGCGGATCGGGCTGTTCCAACACATACTGCACGCATATGCGTTCAAAATCCGATACCATATCTTCCAGTACCCAAACATGCGGAAATCGGTACCTGGAAAGGATTTCGGATGCAACTGGCACTACAACACGATACAATCCAGTCGAGGATGGGTATGGCTGGGAAAGTCCGTGTCGCACTGATAGATGACCATAAGGTTCTGACTGACGCACTTGCAGCATTGCTGCGAGCATCGTCAGGAGTTCAGGTTGTTGCTGAGATTTCTGACACAGCTCAGATCCGATCAATGATCCGTCGCTCTCAGCCAACCGTTATTGTTGTCGACCTCGAAATGCCTTCTGGTGATCCGCTTGAAGCGGTTTACGAGGCCATTTCGACGCTCTCAAACACACGTGTCATCGTGCTCACCGCATTCGCAACCGATTCACATATCTTCCGAGCAAATCAGAAGAACGTTGCCGGATTCCTGACGAAAAATGAACCCGCTGAAGCCGTCGTTTCTGCAGTACACGCTGTTGCTGCAGGACACGCGATGTACTCTGATGAGGTGCGCACTCGATTTGAACACATGCGAAGTGAGTCTGGATCACACCTCGGAATTCTCAGCCTCTCTCCGCGTGAACTCCACATTGTCAGGCTTGTTGCCCAGGGCCTGACCAACAGCGAAATCGCCAACCAGATATTCCGATCTCCCAAAACGGTTGACGTACACATCAGCAGCGCGCTAACAAAGACTGAGTGCCGAAACAGAGTGGATCTGACACGATGGGCTGTGCGCGAGGGACTGGTTTCGCCATAACAGTTCCACCCGAACAAAGGTATGAGTTCAGTTGAGTCGACACAAACCTCCGATCGATTTGTATGGACGTGCGTTTTGAGCATTCAGTTGCTTTTCGCACTCTTCTTTGCTGCAACCGTGTATGGGCAATCTATCGATACACCGCAAGTCAATACAATACAGTTTGAAAAGAGAAACTGGACCATCCGTGACGGCTTGCCCCAGACAACGGTCAACGACATTGCACAATCGACCGACGGGTACATATGGCTGAGTACGTTCGGTGGACTTGTTCGGTTTGATGGCGACACGTTTAAGGTGTTCGATGTTGCGAGCGAAGATGTGCGAAGCAACCGGGCCGTGGGCATCGCCGCACTTCTCGATGGCACAATCTGGGCGGAGTTCGAGAACAACAGGTACGCAAAGCATGAGCATGGCGAGTTTACAAACTATCGGAATCAGAGCAATGTCAGACAGATAACACAAGACAGCGATGGCACACTCTGGTGTGCAACAAATCAATCCGTTTGCAAGATTGTTGATGGTGAGTTGCAAAGAATCTTTGGCTTTGACACTATCTCAGAAGGCGCAAACAAGGTGTCGCTCGCTTCAGACGCAACCGGTCGCGTATGGGTAAGCGCAACCCAGATCGGATATATCCAAAACGATCTGTTTATGCCTCTGCAGATCACAACTCCTGACACGCGCCTAAGTCTGCCAGCACAAATCACCCACAATGCCGATGGCAGTCTGAACTTTACATTTGCAAAGGCACACTTCGCACTCATCGTTCGTGAGACATCCGAGAAGTTTGATGTGCAGCACATCTCTGTCGATGCGTCAACTGTCATGATCGACTCGCGCGGATATTTCTGGACGTGCAGCAAGGAAGATGGAGTTCGGGTGTACCCATCGCTTACCTCGTATCTGGAGACCCCTTCAAGTGGAACCCTGATTCTCAAAGATGTTGAGGTACTCACACTGTTTGAGGACAGGGAAGGCTCTGTATGGGCAGGAACAACGCTGCATGGACTCTGGCAGTTTGTTGCAAGCAACTACACATCATTCAATATCAACAATGCAGCTGTGCTGGCAGTTCATGGAGATGCAAACAATAGACCCGTGATTGGAACATCAAAGGGCACCTACCGTCTGGACGAAACCACGCCCAGGCTGAATATCACAAAGATACACGATCGTCCAGCGCGAACAGTTACGTCGACGGCGTCGGGAGATCTTGTGCTCGGATATGATCGCTTTGTTCAAAATATAGCTACAGGCACAGTGTGCAAACTCGATTCCGAAGTCTATTCACTTTACACAGACTCGACTGGCCGAATCTGGTCTGGAACGGAGGGTCTTGCGTACACAATCGATCCGGACACGTGGAAGCCAACTCTAGTTGATGGCTCAAGACGGTTAACCACAGATGATGGTCCCATACGCGACATCATTGAATACAGGAAGCATGGCATCTGGCTCGGCGCGAGAAACAAGGCTGGAACGTATGCCAGTGACAGGCTCATGATTCATCAGTATGTCAACAATGAGCTCGTAGGCAGCATCCGGTCTATCTACGTCGATGCCAAAGGTATTGTTTGGATTGCAACATACGATGCGGGGCTTGTATATTACAATAATAATGGAGCTGTGCTAAAACATATCACAACAGAAAATGGACTTCCAAGCAATGCGCTGCAGAAAGTGCTTGAAGATGATTCTGGACACCTGTGGATCAACACAAATCTCGGCGCCTTTCGCATGTCGTTGGAAGACGCAATGGCATGTGCTACCGGAAAACTGGATTACATCCAGGGTGTTTGGTACAAGACCGGAGAGGGCAACCACAATGGAGGCTGGCTTGATCCCGACGGCAAAGTCTGGTTTGGAACAATTCAGAATGCCATAGCAATCGACACAACGAACGTACATATCAACACCTGCGTTCCGGGTGTCTTTATTGACACATTTACTGCTAGTGAAACGGCGTATGACATGAATACCGATATTGTTATCCCGCCACAAAGCCGAAGAATCAATGTAAAATACTCTGCTACCAGCTTTGAAGAACCTCAACGAAATCGATTCAGGTACAAAGTCGAAGGGCGAGACGAGGACTGGATTGACGCTGGCAACCAGCGATCGGTCACAATCGAAAATCTCGATCCCGGCACATACACGTTTCGTGTCATTGCTTCAAACAACCACGGCATCTGGAATGAAAAAGGCGCTTCAATCGTTTTTACAGTCCAGCCATTTTTTTATGAAACCGCATGGTTTATGGGTAGCTGTATTCTGACCGGGTGCACACTGCTCTTCGGGTTGCACCGGCTCCGTCTTCGATCTGCACGCTTGCACAATCGAGAACTCCAGCATGTGATTGACGAGCGTGTCAAAGCGGAAGAACACAATGCCAAACTCGAATCAGAGTTACGACACTCCCATAAACTGGAAGCCGTAGGCACCCTTGCGAGCGGTATCGCCCATGATTTTAATAGTTTGATGTTTGCAATTCGCGCCAACACAAGCCTTGCTATATCGCAACTCGGTTCTGAGCACCCTGCCCGGCAGACACTTGGAAACATCTCAAATGTGACCGAACAGGCACTGGGCATCACCGGTTCACTGCTTGCGTTTTCACGCAATGACACGCTCAGCAAGAATCCGGTTGACCTGAGTGACATTATCGAGCGATCTGTTCAGATGCTGACCAATGCTCAGCTGAAGTCCGTCGGAGTTGAGTTGCACATACCGGAAAACGAGGAGTTCATCGTCTTTGCCAATGAATCCCAAATGCACATGATGATCATCAATCTGATGCTCAACTCACGTGATGGGATGCCCGAGGGCGGAACAGTCACAATTTCTCTGTCGCGCCCCAAGCACCTAAACAACCAGTTTATGCTGACCTGCTCAGATACCGGAACAGGTATCGCACCCGAACATATCAACCGCATCTTTGATCCATTCTTTACGACCAAGACACCGCACAAAGGCACCGGGCTGGGTCTTTCCGTCGTGTATGGCATCATTATGGATCACAAGGGTTCCATCACTTGCACCTCTGTTGTCGGCAAGGGGACCACGATGACTATCTACCTCCCTGCACACACTGTGGCCAAGCCCAAGGTCTCGTCTTCGACGCGATACCCAGTCTCACACTGAGAACTCCTTCTCAGTACACGGAATAGCTTCTCCGACACTTGTCGTATACTCAATGCGTATGCTTGTGCTTCCTTACACGCTTTGTTTTGAAAGGAGACGACCATGGACACGACTCGTCGAAAGGTGCTCGTTGCAGGCGTTGCAGGAGCAGCGAGCGCCCCACTTATGGGCATGCCTACATCTCCTGCGATTGCGACTGCACGTGCCCAGCAACAGCGCAACCGCGACCAGCCTGACGAAGGACTGGAACCACTCGAACCCACCCCCTCAAACAAGCAACTTCGCCTTCTTTTCCTTGGCGGCACCGGATTCCTTGGACCGCACACGGTCAACCACGCCCTTGCACGCGGTCATCACGTCACATTGTTTAATCGCGGAAGAACCAACACCCATCTCTTTGTGGATGAAGTCGAGCATCTTGAAGGGGACAGGCGCACCGCAGATCCGCTGGAAGGTATCACCGCACTCGCACAGGGCGAGTGGGACTGTGTGATCGACACATCCGGGTACCACCCCCGCGAGGTGCGAGCAAGCGCCGGACTGCTCCAAAGCCGTATCAAGCACTACATTTTCGTCTCAACAGTGTCGGTGTACGGCGATCGGGCGCACGAGAATATGGATGAGTCTGCGCCTGTTGCAACACTGGACGATCCTGAGAACGCTGACTTCCGGAACGCTGCGAACTACGGCGCACTCAAAGCCTATTGCGAGCAGGCCGCCGAGCAAATCATGCCGGGACGCGTCGCAAATGTACGCCCGGGGCTTATCGTTGGCCCGCGCGATAATACTGATCGGTTCTCATACTGGCCTGTCAGGCTTGATCGCGGCGGCGATGTGCTGTGCCCCGGAGATGGAACAGACCGCGTACAGTTTATCGACGTACGAGATCTTGCAAAGTGGATCATCCATCTCGCTGAAAACAAATCCTCCGGTGTCTTCAATGCGCTTGGCCCACACTACCAACTGCCTATGTCCGAGTTCATCACTGCATGCAAATCATCTACCAATACACCAGCGAACCTCATATGGGCAGATGCCGATTTTCTTCAACAACACAATGTGCAGATGTGGTCGGACATGCCGTTGTGGATACCTGCGCGTGGAGATTTCGCTGGCATCGGCACCATGTCAAACGCAGCAGCAACACAGGCGGGGCTTACATTCAGACCAGTAGCGCAGACGACCATCGACACGCTCGCATGGTACAAGAACCAGCCCGATGATCCTGCCCGTGAAGGCCGCGTCGCGAGGAACAAAGCAGAGGGCACGATGCGTTCAGGTATGACTCCACAGCGCGAAACCGAGGTGCTCAATGCGTGGAAAAATCGCTGACACCAACTGACAGTGACCGTTCAAAGACAAGATCGCCCCGGATAGCACACACTATCCGGGGCGATTGTTTCATGCAACCACAAACGTTTACGGGCAGCCCGCCGCGTACGCATTGCCGAAACAGATGTAGTCAAACACGTTCAACGATCCGCTGCCGTCGCAATCCGCATACGGATCGTTCGCAGCATATGCATTGCCGAAGCAGATGTAGTCGAACACATTGAGTGCACCACTGCCATCGCAATCGGCATAACAGGCCGAGCACTCAAAGTTCGTCGCTTCAATAACGATGTTGTCGATCTGCCAGCCACGGAAGTCGTTCTGAATGCTGTCGATCGTGTCAAAGTTAAACCCAAGAGTCACTGTCTGGCCTGCAAACTGCGTCAGATCAACACTCCGAGTCTCCCACTGGTTGGTTTCACTCGGTGTATCAACATCGTTTCCGTTGATGCGCACACGGGCCTGGTCGTAGCTTGAGTTGTCCTCTGTTTCCAGATTCGAGCAGTACTTCAGCGTCAGCACGCCGCCACTGGGCACACTGGGGAGAGCAATCGAACGCGAGAGCAAACCGCTGTTCTGCGAACCGTTGTTGAAGTTGCATGTACCTGTTTGACCGTAGTATGCAAAGCTCGAGCCATCACACGGCGAACTCGGCGCGCATGAAGAGGTGACATTCCAGAATCCGGTCGCGGTCCAGCCTGTTGGCAGTCCGCTCTCAAAGCTCTCCGACATCGCAACATTTGTCACAAACTCGCCAATGTTGTAGGAATACGCGTTTGCTGGTGCTCCGAAGGGAGCGGTCCGAACGCCGGTGTTCACACCCTCAGCCTGCACGTAAAACTCCGGCATCTGTCCACAATCTGCTCCGGGCACTGTTGCCGACCACATCTCACCACTCACGAAGGTCAGCGCCGACTCCACATAGCTACCACCGTCAAGACGGTAGAAGAACTTTGCAGACCCGTTCACAAGCTGATCCTCACCGGGCTTCACCAGCACGTTCAGATCGAGCGGGGTATTGGGCAGACGGATTGTCGGCACGCTGGTAGTAATCGACACTGTCAGCGGCACTGGGCCACTCTCGATGGCGCCCGATGACACGAGCGAATAGCCCTGCGGCCCCTGATTCACAGCAGTTGCAGACACGCGCAATGTCCACTCACCAACCTCTGGGCTGATCACATGCACCATCTCAACATTGTTTCGATCATCTGCCGTACCGCCAGTGGTGCTCTGACCTGATGCAAACACATTGCCCTTGTACACGGTGCCGCTGGGTGCAACGACCTCAAGATTCAGATCGTTGATCCAAGCCTGCGCTGCACCAGATGTTGCAGCAGGCTCCATCCATGCCAGTGTGACACGAAGCGGTTCGGTATTGTCGATGACGTTGATTGTCGAACTCACATCGCCACCCGTTGTAAGCCCCTGTGCATTCCGCACATCAACAAAGTCAAGCTTGCGCGTATCGCCAAGGAAGTACAACGCATTGTCTGCCAGCACACGTCCCCAGCCCTCAAGGTTGGACGGGAAACCGGCAATACCGGTCATGTCAACAGACGAGTTCAGCAGCGTTGCCTTGATGAGCGCAGCTGACGGAGTGAACCCGGAACTCGGATCAGGAATACCCGCAACGTGGTATCCTTCCATGTAGTACTGGCGCACAAGCATCGCAGTACCTGCAATCGCTGGCGTTGCCATCGACGTGCCCGTCAATCCTGCAATGCCGCATGACGTGTTTGCAGCTGCGGATTGCGTGTTGCATCCCGGCGCATACAACTCGGGCTTGCGACGACCATCGGACGTTGGCCCAACACCCGCGGTGCAGTGAGATCCCTGATTCGGTGTGTCTTCGGAGGCACCACACGAGAGCATGTTCTTCGCATTCTCGGGATTCTTTAGCGTGCTGGTGTTTGTCACCGCGAGACAGATAAAGCTGTCCTCATTCATCCACTGGAAGTCGTCAAAACCGCGGCAGAGTGAGTTGTACGCCGTCGTGCCATCATCACCCCATGAGTTTGTGTGCACACGAGCACCCTGACCATGATGTGTCGTGAGTGCTGTCTTCACAGCATTTTCATTAAAGCTCGGGATACCGTTGTACGCGAGCTTGCCGAGATACGCGATGCCACGCGTTGCGTTGTTCACACCAGCATCACCAACAGCTGTTCCGCCGACATGCGTACCGTGCGTATTAGCACCAAACGATGTGTTGTAAGCCACGATCTTGCGGTGTGTCGGGCCGATGGGGTTTATATCACTGAACGAGCAGTGATTCCGATCCAGCGCACCGTCGAGCAAGCCGAGGATCTGGTCCTCACCGTGGAGGCCAGCATCCCACAATGGTGTAAAACCGGGAACATTGCTCTGCACGATCCATGCATTGGTATCGTTGCGCAGCGAGATGTCCGAAGATTCCTCGATGTACTGCACCCATTGATTTGCTGCAAGCGCATCGATGTTGGCAATGTCGATCTCGATACTCACTGTCGTGTTCCCACCAATCACACTGGAGTGGAACACCGCCACATTGTCGATGGTGCCGAACGCAGCATCAATCTCCACCTGAGGAGCATCGTCAAAGAAGACAACAGTCAGGGCCGCTCGACCGAACTGCTGCATCTGCATACGTTCGGCGCTGGAAAAGCCACGCACACCAACTTCGGGATCGATCTTCCATGCAGCTTGGTACTCATCAAACCAGCGAACGAAATCCAGCTTCGCTACTTTCTCTGCGTTTGCACGACCAAGGGAAACAACCCATGCATTTGTCGGCAGATAGTCAAGCACCTTCACACCAGCATCCTTCAAGAGTGACTGGTACATCGGATTCATCGGACCATCCAACTGGATGACATAGTGCTTCCCAAGCGTATGCACACCTGCGTGCTGCGCAAGCATTGCCGCGGACTTTGCAATCGAGGTATCAATATCGCCGGTACGCAAATGGATCGCTGGATCGGTGGGTGTGCTCTCGGCGAGCGCTGTTGGAATAACTCCAAGCGCAGCTCCTGAAACAGCGACGAGTGCAGCAACGAATCGAGCATGTGTCTTTGTGCAGTCCACTCCAGTTCTCCTAAATATCAGTTCAATGTGTGTGCGCAACATGGCAAGAATGGCCGAAACTCTTCCCCATCAAGCCCAGCAAAGCCTATCCGAAAAAATGGGCAATCGCGTTCCCGGAGCAACTGAAAAAATCGATTCCCTTGAAGTTTGAAGGCCAGACTGCACAGAAGATTCTCCGGCATCGAAGCCCAAGGTCCGAGTTTGCAGTTCGTTATCTGCTTTGGCACATTGTTGACAAAGAAAAGCACCGCACCCAGTCGTGAGTGCGGTGTTCGAAGAAGTATCAAAGTACTTCAAGCCAGCGAAGT
The DNA here is from genome assembly GCA_020639155.1 of Phycisphaeraceae bacterium. Classification (NCBI taxonomy): domain Bacteria; kingdom Pseudomonadati; phylum Planctomycetota; class Phycisphaerae; order Phycisphaerales; family Phycisphaeraceae; species Phycisphaeraceae bacterium. Next base: position 1,788,759 of record JACKHF010000001.1, on the reverse strand, counting down.
CTTACGGGCAACCTGCGGCATACTCGTTGCCGTAGCAGATGTAGTCAAAGATGTTCAGTGAGCCGCTGCCGTCGCAATCTGCGTAGCTGGTGCCTGATGCATACTCGTTGCCGTAGCAGATGTAGTCGAAGATGTTCAGTGTGCCACTTGTATCACAGTCGGCATAGCAGGGTCCTGCGGTGCACATTGTTGACGCCACCTGATTTCCATTCACCGACATGCAGATGTGCATATTGGGGAAGCTCAGTGAAGCCAAATCTGTTGGATTTGCTGCGCCGCAGCCGGGTGCTCGGATGAAGCTCGGCGCTGTTTGTCCAAATGGATTGGAACCGATGAAGAATAATGCATTTTCGGTTGGGAACAGCGTGGTATAGTCGGGTGTTGTGACTTCGACAACAAGCGTGCTCTTGCCGCACACCTGCACAGGTGTAGTCAGCGGAGCATTGACAATGACTTCCTGCGAATCAAAGACAAGCACCGTGTACGATGACACCAACTGCAGTCCGGTATACACAATCGGTGATGCGGGAGCCGGATCAACAAAGAGATTCACTGTCACCGTCTGGAATGTGTCCGGATGCACGGCGGCTTCAACACCGAAATCGATCGAGGTGATCTGCAGATCATTTCCTGCTGTCAGGAACTGGGTCAGATCAAACGAGCGAATGAACCCATTCTCATCGGTCTGCTGAGGTGTGACTGCGGGATCTGTTGCACAGGCAACAGAACTCCCAACGTTGACAAGATCGGGGATTGTGGACTGTGTGATGGTGATGGGCTGTGCCAATGCAGCTGCAGCGGGAAGCAACAGGCCAACAATCGATGCTCGCTTATTCATGCTCATCCTCTTTCTTTCCAAATGTTCAGCAATGTTCTTGCCGATTGGCTCAAGGACACGCCGATTGGGTACACGACAACGCCGCAGCAAACATGATGCAACGCTCAAACATCCTCTTACGCATTGTACAAGATTTGGGATCCAAATAGAAGTGGCTTGATCCAAAACTCTGAATAGATCTCATTCCAGCACAAACAGACACCAGATACCGGACGCTTTGCACGTTTCCAGTACATGCCATGTCGAAGTTCTGTTACCGGTTCCGGTAGGTAATTCTGCCCTTTGTCAGATCGTACGGGCTCAGTTCCACCGTCACAGTGTCGCCTGGGGTAATCCGAATGTAGTGCTTTCGCATCTTGCCGGACATATAGGCAAGAATGATCGTTTTCTGTTCGTTTGGTAGCTCCACCTTAAACATGGCGTTGGGCATCGCTTCGATGACCTTTGCCTCCATTGTGAACTTGTCGTCTTGTTTGGCCATAGGCCTCCTGTCAATCAAACCACACCAACGTACCAGTCACTTGCTGGCCGTTCAAAAAAACTGTGTTCTACCCACAGCCCAAATCAGCTGCAGGAGAAAATGGGCGCAACAGGACTTGAACCTGTGACCTCTGCCATGTGACGGCAGCGCTCTAGCCAACTGAGCTATGCGCCCGGGGCCTGCGCGATAAACCGCGAGGCACAAAGTATCCGTCCCAGCGATCCATAAGTCCAATGAGCGTGTTCCCTCGTACCAATAATTATCCGAATCAAACGGTTTTCTGAGGTCGATAGCTTACACAAACATCGAAATCAAAAGGCAACCTGCACACCAGCATCCACACCGGTCTATGCCGCGTATCTCATTGGCCCATTCTGACCTTTGCGAGGTTGATTTTCGGACGTTTCTTGATGCGATTCTACCGCCTCACCGCAGTGAGATGATGCATCCGGAGCATTTTCAACACCGCAAACACACAGTTTGGTGGTATCCTCAATGCCTCCCGCCGATGCGAGACACTGCCATTGTCCACCACGCGGTTTCGCTTCGGTTGACAGCTCACTGACCAGAAAGGACGTTGCATGTCATCCACCTCCGTACGCCTGATTGCGGCACTCACCTGTGCTGCTGGCTCATTGTCAGCGACCGCCCAGGTTGCTGAGCCATTCGAGAGCGCAATCGTTCGTTTGAATACGCCGGAACCGCATGCTCTTGAGCACCAGCTTGATGATCTGGGATTTGCTGTTGATTGCGACGCCGATGTGAGCTCCGATCACATTGATCTGATCGTGAGCCAGGGTGACTTTACAAGACTTCTCAATCTCGGGCTCCAGCCGCAGATTCTTCGTGTTGGTCAACCCTTCCGGCTCACGCAGCAGCAGATGGCAGGCGGCGACCAGCCACCCAACGGCTATCCGGATCTTGCTGATATCTACACAGAAATGAACTCGATTGCATCGCAGTACCCGTCTATCGCGCAGGTTGTCAATATCACGCAGATGCTCGGCGGCCCACAGACACACGAGGGCCGCGACATCTATGCAATGAAGATCTCGGACAATGTTGCAACAAACGAGGATGAACCGAACCGTCTCGTTATCTCCTGCCATCACGTGCGCGAAATCGTCACACCGCTCATTGCGCTCGACGCGATGAAGCGCCTGACGAGCGGCTACGCATCTGATCCATCAATCCAGTCGATCGTAAACAACAACGAGATCTGGATCATCGCAACAAACAATCCCGATGGCTACGAGTACGTTTTCAACGTGAACGATCTCTGGCGCAAAAATCGACGCAACAACGGCGGTTCGTTTGGCGTGGATCTCAACCGCAACTATCCACAGGGCTGGGCTGCAGCGTGCGGCGGTGATACCAACGGAAACAGCGAAACATACAGGGGCCCGTCGGCTGGATCCGAACCAGAGACACAAATCATCATGCAGTTGACGGAAGCGCGGCGGTTTGCCAGCGTTATCGACTTTCACTCATACGGCCAAGAGACACTCTACGCATACAACTGTCTCAATCACCCGTTTGAGAGTTTCTACGGCAGCGAAGCATCAGCCATCAGCGTTGCACACGGGTACGGCATGACACGCCCGCCATCAGCTGAAGGCGAACACTATGAATGGCAGTTCTCCCATTTCGGCGCAAACGCATATCTGACAGAAACAGGCACACAGTTCCAGCCCGCGTATGCCAGCGGGATTGTCGAAGCAGAATCAGTCTGGGGCGGCACGAAGCTCGTGCTCCAGCGCCCCATTAGCGTGTTTGGACATGTGACCGATGCCGTAACAGGCCTCCCGGTCGAGGCCACCGTTTCTCTCGTCGGCGTGAACTTCCCGAACGGCGAAACGAACTCCTCTGGTGGCATGTTCGGCCAGTACTTCTGGACACTTCCAACGGGCAACTACACGCTACAGTACTCGGCTCCATGCTACCAGACGACGACACGCACGCTCAGTGTAACCGGCAGCTCAGCACAAACAATCGATGTGCAGTTGCAACCAGATGGCTCAGGCTCGCTCACATTCGATCTTCCCGGTGGCGCGCCGAATATGGTTAATGCCAACGGCGGAACAACATTTGACGTCAATGTTTCCCCATCGTGCGGCGCTGTACCCCAGCCGAACACTGGTGTGCTGCATGTCAGTATAGATGGTGGTGCATTCGCGACCTACCCCATGGCACAGAACGCAACGAACATGTACACCGCAACGTTCCCCGGTGTGCCCTGCAACTCCGCTGTGACCTATTACCTTTCAGCGCAGACACAAGGCGGACAAACCGCAACGATGCCCTCCAACGCCCCCGCATCGACGTATTCTGCTGATCCGTTCACCTCGTCGCAGCTTTCATTCTCTGATAACTTTGAAACAAACACCGGATGGAGTGCTGAGAACCTTGGCGCAACATCCGGCGACTGGGAGCGCGGCGTGCCAGTGAATGATCCGGGTTGGGCGTATGACCCCGAGAGTGATTCTGATGGATCAGGATCTTGCTTACTCACACAGAATGCTGTTGGAAATACCGATGTTGATGCTGGTGCAGTTCGCATCACGTCACCATCGCTTGATCTGCTTGGTGTTTCCGAGATTTCATATGACTACTACCTGAACCTGTCCAATGACAACGGCGCTGATGCACTTGTTGTTGAGATGAGCACCAACGGAACTTCGGGTCCATGGGCAGAAATCGCACGCAATGACACGAACGGTGATCTATCGTGGCGCACACAGATCATCAGTGCAGACACAATCGCATCTGCGGGTTTGACCCCATCAGCCAACTCACGGATTCGGTTCACTGTGAATGACGATAACCCACAGAGCGTTGTTGAAGCCGGTATTGATGCATTTAAGGTCACGAAGACTTTGTGTGAAAGCTCCTGCTACGCCGATTGTGATGGCAGCGGTGCGCTTAACATCTTCGACTACATCTGCTTCGGCAACGAGTATGCGTCTGGCACCGCATACGCCGACTGCGATGGGAGCGGCTCGTTGAATATCTTTGACTACATCTGCTTCGGCAACGCCTACGCGGCGGGCTGCCCGTAAGCTGCTGTTTGATTCCTTGGCTTTACGACGGGTGCTGTGTCCAGAACACAGCACCCGTTCTTTGCGTATAGCCTGACAAATGACGCTGATAATAACTGAAAATCGGCCCAAGCTGAATTTTTTACTGGCATGCTCCGGGCAGTATCGTGTATGCTGACGATAGATCGTGACTCGTGTATTACCAGATCAGAGGGGGAATATCCATGAAACGTTTCGCACTACTCACATCAATGTCGCTCTGCTTTGTTGCTTCAACTGTCAGTGCACAGGAGGTCACGCTGCAAAATGACTCCATTGCTGCAGGCGGTTCAGGCAATGTGCAGCTTGGATTTATCAACGGTGAGTTTGGCGCAGCAACTTTTTATCCTGACTTCAGCATGTTCCCATTGCAGATCAAGCGCGTGCAGATCGGCTGGAGTGCGCTGATTCCGGGTCAGGCACAGAACAATGTGCAGGATGGTATCTTTATCTATGAAGGAACACCGTCAGCATCGAACGCTGCTATCTTTGTTTCAGATCCCATCCAGTTGACCCCACAGTTCCTCAACGAGTATGACTTTGAGAATGAGGCCATCATTATCGCAAACCCAGCACCTATCACCGTCGGTATGAAGTTCTCTGACGCACCGAATGGTAGCTTCCTTGCTGCAAGTCTTGTCACCGACCTGGACGGATGTCAGCCCAACAAGAACTTCATCTTTGCAGTTCCTGGTGGCTGGGTTCCCTCATGTTCGTTTGGTGTCACAGGCGATTTCAACATCCGCATTGTCGTAGAACACATCGAACTCCCCTGCTATCCGGATTGTGATAACAACGGAACACTGAACGTGTTCGACTACATCTGCTTCGGCAACGCGTTTGCCACAGCGCAGTTCTATGCAGACTGTGACGGGAATGGATCACTGAACGTGTTCGATTACATCTGCTTTGGCAACGAATACTCGGTTGGTTGCCCGTAAACTGCCAGATACAACCTGAACGAGTCTTGGTGCGATGTCTTTGACCCTTTCAAGGACATCGCTTTTTTCGTTTGAAGTCCCGTGTTCAGTCATGTCGTTCATACCCTAGAATCTTCTGAAACCCAAGCCCAAGAGTTACAGGAACGAATCATGCAACAAATCAAGCCGCCCACCGATACAATCCTTCAGCCTGTTCTGGCTCAACTCGAAAAGCTGCAGGGCGAGGTGCATGTGCTTCGAACCCTCGTCACACACCTGACCAATCTTGTCGCAGAGCATGTCGTTGATCCTGACAAACTACAGAACATTGTCACTGGAGCATGGATCGAGGCAAAGCCAAACAAGGATTTGACCTGGAGTGTCGACATGAACGGCAAGAACTTTCTTGACCTCATGCTCAAGACAACCCTGGACGGCACACTGGGTGACGTGATTGAGGTTGGCCCGGGGTATGGCAGAGTGCTCAGCACTTTGCTTGAACGCGAGCAGCAAACTGGCCAGCGAATGTTCAAATCCTATCTCGGCATTGACCTCTCTCAGGAAAACGTGGACTATCTTGCCGCCACATTCGGTTCAGACAGGATCGCTTTCGTGCAAGGCGACTTCCACACTGTCAAGTTACAAGGGCAGTATGACACCGTGTATGCTTCCGCGGTATTTATGCACTTGTTCCCCGATCTGACAGAGGCTGCACGTCGAGCGCACAAACTGCTTAGAGACACTGGCAGATTGTGCTTTGATGTTCCACCCGGCGATTTCTCATATATCGATCCAGGATTCAAGCTCTTTGTCAAACACTACTCAAAGCCGTATCTGCATGGCTATATTGCGACGGCTGGCTTCACCTATTGCACTGTCGAACGCGAGGCTGATTTTGCACCCGATAGCGAGGGATGGTTTGTCTCTGCTTCGAAGCAACCACTCCCCGCGTGCGCTCCAGCGTAATTCCAGTTACACTTGTGTTCCTTCACACAAAAAACAACCAAGCCGAACATTGCGTTCGGCTTGGTGATACATGTCTGTTTGCCCCGGCTTTGCTCAGCCCGAGATCTTCTCGATCTTCACCGTTGTATAACGCTGGCGATGACCGGTTTTGCGACGTGAATGCTTCTTGGGGCGGAACTTGTAGATGTGGATCTTGTCGCCCATAACAACAGGCTCAACAACGGAGGCGGTCACCTTTGCGCCACTGACAAATGGCTGTCCAAGCTTCGCATCACCGCCCGTATTACCAACCACGAGCACCTTGTCGAAGGTGATCGATTCGCCAGCTGTCGCTTCACCACCCTTGTAGAGATCGATCAGAATCTCTTCACCTTCGGTCACTTTCCGCTGACCGCCTGATTCTTCGATAATTGCGTACATAGCACACTCCTTCCACGCACGGTTCGGGGCGGACAGCATGTCCGTCTTTATCGCCCGACCAGCAATGGGCCAAGATGATAGGCGAGACCCTGATTTCTGCCAAGTTTGACCCCGGATGATCGAGTTCAAAGCCGGTTTTCAGCCCAGAATCGCAGCAAATGACCCGTCATGCCACTGGATTGGCTCGGGCCCCGCAGGGAGCACTGTTCGGCTCGCCCTGACAGTCAACCCAAGGTTGTCAGCACATGCTTCAACGACTCCCTCGTTCTCTTCCCGGATGAGCGAACACGTCGCATACACAATCAAGCCACCATCAGCACGGAAGGAGTTGCCGAGTTTCAGAATCAATCGTTGCAGTTCGATCATTTTCGCATGATCATCGGGGGTCTGGCGGAACCTCGCTTCCGGGCGACGGGCCAGCACGCCTGAGTTTGAGCACGGCACATCCAGCAGCACCATGTCCGCGCGGATACTTCTATGTTCCTGCTGTGCGACGACTAGCGCTTCATATTGATGCACACGCACACGACCTGCAAGCACCGGTCTTTCATTAATCATGCGCACAAGATCTTCAAAGCGCCTTGCATCGATATCAGTCGCATGAATGATCGCATCCGGGAACATGTCTGCCAGTTGCAGCGTCTTTGTGCCTTTGCCTGCACATAGATCAACAATCACATTCGGGTGGTACGAATCACCGCATGTTTCCGTGAGCAGTTGCAGCGACGCGCTGGACGCAGGGTCCTGCACACGCACCATTGGAATCTGCCCGAGCAGCGCTTCCAGATCGGGCTTTGTACCAGAAAACACGCAGTGATGTGCATCCTCGTGCTGGACCAGATGTTCATCGACACGCTCACGAAGCGAATCCTGAAACGATGAAACAAGACCGGCTCGCGTCGTACCACAGGGGAGACGGACGATCGTGGGTGGCTGGGCAATCGTCAGCATGGCGATACGTCTTGCCGTCTCCAGATCAAACTGTGTCTCAAGTAGTTCGAGGCACGGCCTTGTCAGACCGGTCGCCGAGGCCCATCGCTCGATCTGCTTCGATGGGAGCATCGGCTCATTCATTTGCCTGACGCGCCCGTCCATCATGGGCACCGCGTTTCGTTCGCCGTTCCACACAGATGCAACCACATCACCTGTCAGATCAGCAAGCTTGCGCAGAACCGCATTGACGATGCCAGCAGATTGCTGTCCCGAAATCCGCCCCACCCACTTCACGCTCTCATTGATCGCTGCATGAGATGGGATGCGATCAAGCAGCACGATCTGGCACGCGCCGCAGAGCAGGCCTGCCTTCACGGGAGCAGGCTGCTCATCGAATCCCTTATGGAGCACATGTTTGAGTATCGCACGCAGTGTCAGCCATCGCACCGTGGTCTGGCGGAGGATCGTTCTGGCGAGCGCTGCATCACGCGGAGAGAACGTATCGAGCTCTTGCACATCCAGCACGTCAATTGGAAGATCAGGAAACCGATCGGCGCACTCAGCGAGTCGAGCATGAACACAGTCTCGAACCGCAAACCCAGAACCTCGTTCCATGGGCTTGCGTGCTCCCTGCCTGTGCGATTGTCTGAACTGTCGCTGGGCCCTGTGCTTCACCCGCAAGCGTAGAACACGATTCGCTCAGCATTGGCCTGATTGCCGATGAGGAACACAATATCACACCTGAACCCGGTTGACTCCCGTCCCCATACCCGCTTGACTCAGCATCAGTGCCAGCACCAGAGACCCAGATTAGCGACATGCCCAAGCCCGAGAAAACCGGGCCCGTTGTGTTGTTCTCATCGTTTGAACCATCCGGTGATGATCATGCCGCTGCGGTCATCGGGCACTTGCGAACGATCCGCCCGGATGTCCCGATCTTTGCATGGGGCGGCAAAAAGATGGAAGCAGCAGGCGCATCCATCGTCGAATATACCGGCAAGGATGCGGTGATGGGCATGCCCGGGCTCGCAAAGATCCGTGAGCATCAGCACATCAACGAACGCGTGAAATCCTGGATGATCGAACACAGGCCTGTCCTCCATGTCCCCGTTGATTCCCCGGCCGCAAACTTTCCTCTCTGTAAGTTTGCGAAGCAGAGTGGTATCCGCGTTGTCCACATGGTCGCACCGCAGGTTTGGGCATGGGCAACGTGGCGCATCCGCAAGCTGCGCAAACGCACGGACCTCGTGCTGTGCATTCTGCCCTTCGAGGAGCAATGGTTTCGCCAGCGCAACGTCCCCGCAACATTTGTCGGCCATCCGATCTTCAGCGTCCCTCTCGACGAGAAACGAATTTCCGAGCAACTTCCAACATTCCCGGATGGAAAGCACAAGTTGCTCCTGCTCCCGGGCTCGCGGCCATCCGAGATGCAAAAGAACTTCCCCGTCATGCTTCGAGTGTTTCGCGGACTCATGCAGCAGCATGAGGGGCTCGTCGGACTTGTCGCTGCTACCAACGAGGTGACGGCACAATCCCTTCGCGAACTGGCAGAGAAAGATGGTGGCTGGCCGGAGGGGTTATCCATCGCCCACTCATGTACCGACGCAGCGGTTCGCTGGGCCGACACCGCGCTCGTTGTCAGCGGTACTGTCACGCTGCAGGTTGCACGTCAATCAGTGCCTATGGTCACGATGTATGTCATGAATCCGTTGATAGGGCAGATCTTTGGCCGATTGCTCGTCAAGACACGCCTGTTTACCCTTCCGAATCTCATTGCCGATCGTGAGATCGTGCGCGAGTTTATCCCATACTACGAAAAGTACAGCTCGGATCGCAACATCATCGACGCCCTGACCGATCTGATCGAGAACGAGCATCGCAGGCAGGAGCTGTCTGCCGAGCTTGCAGCTGTCGTTGCAGCATTCAAGGGGCACAATGCAGCGGAAGAGGCCGCTGCTGCGATTGCGAGCATGGTGGATGAGTCCAGCTAATATAGCAACTCCTTAGACTCGCTTTATTGCTGTGGCATAGAAGTTGCACTTGCTTCTAGGCTAACAAAAACCGGGTTGATGGTCTTGATCGGCTTGTTTTCGCATCGCCGTGATACGTCACCTCCTCCAGACACTTCTTTTCTCTCTCGAAGCGCAACATTTGCGATCTCGTGTCGTTATAGCGTTAAGAACATATAAGCGCATACTTTGGGGAGGACAACCATGCGACAATTCGGTCTTTACGCTTTGGTCCTATTTGGACTGGTTTGTGCTGCAACAGCCCATGGTCAATCAACTGACGATCCATTGCACAGCTCTGATCAGACTCCCAAGCTACGGATTGGCGACGCATATCCACTTTTCAGTGTTGAGAAGTTTCTCAAAGGCGACCCTATTACAAAGCTAAATACAGGCCATGTGTATGTCATCGAGTTCTGGGCAACATGGTGTGGACCATGCATTCAGCAGTTCGCCCACCTCTCAGAGCTACAAGCTGAATATAAAGACAAAGATACGACCATCATCAGCATCAATGTACGAGAAATGCGCCAGGTCGAAGGAGGATGGATGCCATCATTTGATCAGGAAACACAATCAAAGGTGGCCTCGTTTGTTGCGAAACAAGGTGATCGAATGGACTTTGCCGTAGCTTACGACGGCGAGAAAAAAAACATGGACACCAATTGGCTGCACGCGTCAGGTGACGCATCAATCCCGAAGGTCTTTGTTATTGATCGAACTGGTACGGTGGCATGGATTGGGCATCCAATGGTTCTGCGAATGCCACTCGACAAGATCGCAAGTGACACTTGGGACAGCACGATCGACCCCGATCGTGTAAAACAAGCCGAAGAAGCGTTCATAAGTGCCATGCGCATGTTCCCGAACGATCTTGAATCTGGGCTCACTGCATGGGATACTGCCCAAAGAGATTATCCAATACTTGCAAAGGATCTATTGTTCCCGAAGTTTCAATCATTGCTCACCGCTGGTCAGTGTGAACCAGCGATGATAACCGCGCAAGAACTGACGAAAGAGGCGACCCGGGCTAAAGACTCCAACACGCTGAACACTATTGCGTGGTCGATCGTAAGTCAGGACATGAAACTGACACCGGAACAGTTGAACATCGCGCTTTTGGCTGCAAAGGAAGCGTGCAAACTCGAAGCGAACAAGGAACCATTATCGCTAAATACGCTTGCAAGGGTGTTTTTCTTGCAAGGCGACATCAATGAGGCCATCAAAGCACAGGTACAGGCTGTTGAACACGCAGAATCCGAAGTACAAAGAGCCAGACTGGTTCAAGCACTCAATGAATACCAGCACGCAAAGAAATAACGAGTCCGTGTTGTATACAAAAAACAATACGACCTCGGACGGTTTCAATACACGAGGTCGTACACAAGTGATTTTCAGAGCGCTTGTCTATGATCGTCTGCGACGGGTTGCAATCAGACCAGTTGCACTAAAGAGTGCTAATGATCCCGGCGCGGGGATGGGTGTCAGCACGTACATCTCTGGCGTTTCACCAACGACGTATATGTTTCCAGCCGCATCAATCGTGACACCCTCAGCATCATTAGCGATCAATGAAAAGTCAAAGCTGCTGAGAATCGATCCTGCGCGCGTCACCTCCATCAGCAGGCGTGATTCCTGGCTGTAGATCAGGAGGTTATCTTCGGAAGCTGTTCCGATCAGTGAGGGAACAGTTGCGAGCACCTGCACGTCTGAAAGATCCGACACGCCAAGCAATGTTGGATCGAACAGGTTCGGCGGATTGATGTCCGGCCCGATCGGCAGCGCAAAAGAGATTGCTGTCTGATACACCGCTTGCGGGGTCTTCTCTTTCACAAGCACGTACTCACCGTTGCGAGGATCATACGAGAATCCCTCGATGCCGGTGTTGCCGATCGTTGGACCAATCGATGCGCCGGGAAGTGCGCTTCGATCAACAGACCCACCCGCGGTGTACGTCATCTTGTAGACGTTCTGCAAACGTTCTTCGCCGATAGCGAAGTTGCCATTGCCGAGATATGTCAGACCCTCCGTGTCATCAAACCCTGTGAGTGTCATCACGGAGAGCTGATTGCCCATGGTGTCAACCTCGACCAGCGCATCGCCCTCGTCGCCGAGCACAAACAGTGTGCCGGTGTCCCAGTTGTATGTTACAGCAGATGCTTCAGATGCTGGAATCGCGGGCAGGGAGTAGGTTGCTGTGTGTGTGTAGTTGGACAGACTGAACTGACCGAACGCTGAACTTGCAAACGCAAGGATCGCAAAAACTGATGTTGTACGCATGTGTACATCCTTTCGCTGCGCATCACGCGCAGATGTGTATGTGTCGTTATGGAACAAAGTGCGCTCTTAGCGTGCTCGACGGCGGCGGGCAGCGAATGCTGCAAGCCCAAACAACGACATTGCGCCCGGAGCTGGAACCGCAACACCTGGCGAACCAACATCGCCATTCGCCCCCATGTACGCGCCATTCTCACCGACAACACTCACTCCGAGGTCATTGCCGAAAATGTCACGCTCGAAGGATGTGCCACGCGGATTCACCGAACCAAAGATGAACGCGTCGATAAGCGTTCCAGCGGGATCGTAAAAATACACCGCGTCCCCATTGCTCGACAGCCCGGAGAACGTGTCGCCATTGCCGCTGGGGTCGGGGAGCATCACATCGGTCGCAAGAATCTGGAGATTGTTTGTGACGTTCCAGTTTGAACGCCATGCAGCGAGATTTGCTGTGTCCTCTTCGAGGATGATGATGGATTCGCCGGGATTGATCGTCACACCGGGGAAGAAGTTTGGCTGAGGAGTGGGACCACCAATCTGGTCTTCTGTATCAGCCCATGAGAATCCACCGAGCACAATCGCTGCTGCACCAGAGTTTGTAAGCTCCCACCAGTCGCCGTTGATGGTGCCCGCAGTACCTGAGGTGGTCTGCGACATCACCTCCGTAATCACGAGATCTGCCATCGCAGCCGATGATGCGAACGCAACAACAATCGCTGCCGAAGCAGCGCAGAATGAACGTGTCATGACTCTCTCTCTTTCTCTCTCAGATTGATCGCGCCACGCACCGTCGCAACATCGTGACGATTACGCAACGCGCGTGTCTTCTCTCACACGTGCTCTTCCAAGCACGAGTATCTGATTCTACATGAAGCGGTGTTTTTTCTTGTTTACATCGCGCTGAGATGAAACGAAGATGTTGTAAACCAGACAGTTTTACCACATGTCTGTTGAGACAGCACAAAGAATACGTAAAACGACACAAGCTGTCGACGCTGGCCGATTTGCAGCACTGTCATACTCATATAACACGATCCACCTGTTCCCACAAAAAACGCCCGTTTGAATCACGGGCGTTTCAGGTATAAATCTTAGCCGAACGAACGATTTACTCGCCCTCGGTACCCGCTGGCTCCTCAGCCTTTGTCGATGCCTTGGCACCACGTTCCTTGCGGAGCTTTGCAGCAAACGCAGTACGCTTGTCCGCAGTGCGACGACGGGTAGAAAGCTGCCCACCAATCTCGGGCCCGTCCTCTGAGCCAACAAACTGGATCAGGACAAGCTCGGTTGCATCACCCACACGCCGCTGGCCGAGCTTCACGATGCGTGTGTATCCGCCCGCACGATCAGCATAGCGCGGTGCGACATTCTCAAAGATGTGGCGAACGAGACGAGGTGCCTTGCGAAGCTCACCGTATCGGTTCCGCTCGACCGTTGAGGACTCCGGCACTGTGAAGTACATCTCCGCACGCTCACGCAGTTCGTTTACTGCGTCCTTTTCCTCTTCGGTCGCACCTGCGGGTGTGTAGAGCCAGCCGAACGCGCGACGATCACCACCCAGCATCGAGATCACCTGCCGACGCGCATGCAGATCGCCCTGCTTTGCCTTGGTGATGATCTTCTCAACCATCGGCTGGACCGCCTTTGCCTTGGGCATCGTTGTGACGATCTGGCCGTGCTCAAAGAGCGAAGCTGCCATATTGCGGAACATGGCACGACGATGAGCCGACGTGCGGTTGAGCTTGTATCCTGCCTTGCGATGACGCATATGACTATCCCACCCGTGCAAGTCTGCACGATTTCAGTTCTCACAACGCTCGTGCGATTTCACACAAGCGCGATATGTACAAATCACCCTTCCCACCCGAGCAGCAGCTGCGACGGGCCAAGATATTAGGGCAGAATGCTCCGTTTGACCAGAGCATACGAGCATGAGCTACCCTCAAATCCGCGAAAATAAACGAAAAACCCGCATTGGACGTTGGTCCGACACGGGGAAGAAAATCAGAGTGCGCCTACCGCGACCTGGTTTGCGTAGCCCTCTGGCAGGTCCATGCCAAGTTCCAGCCCGATATCCTGCAGCTTGCGCTTGACCTCACGCAGGCTGGTACGACCAAACGAGCGAAGCTTGAGCAACTCGTTCTCAGGCTGCTGGATGAGTTGGGCGACGGTATCAATCCGAGCCGACTCAAGGCAGTTCACTGCCCGAACCGAGAGTTCGAGCATTGTGATCGGCATGTTCAGCTTGCGGATCAGTTCCTCGTCCACGCCAGCAGCTGCTGCTGCTTCCTCGGAGACACGAACCTGCCCAAGCTCAGTAAACTGGACGAACGGGTTGAGGTGCTTGCGAAGGATCTTGCCGGATTCGACGAGCGCCATCTCGGGCGTCACAGTGCCATCAGTCCAGATATCCAGAATCAGCTTGTCATAGTTTGTCTTCTGGCCGACGCGGGTGTCCTCGACCTTGTACCGGACACGCTTGACAGGCGAGTAGGTCGCGTCAACCTCAATGAACCCGATGTCCTGCTCATCGCGCGTGTTGTACTGATCTGATGCGGGCACGTATCCACGGTACTTCTGCACGTAGAGTTCCATCTCAAACTCGACAGGCTCTGTCAGAGTGCAAAGCACAAGGTCCTTGTTCACTATCGAGATGGAAGGATCGGCTTCGATCAGATCGGCTGTGACCTCGCCAGGACCGCGTGCTGCAACGCGCATGACCTTCGGCTCATCGGCATCCATCTTTACGATCAGGTTCTTGACGTTCAGCACGATGTCGGTGACATCCTCAATCACGCCGTTGAGCGACGAGAACTCATGCTGAGCGCCAGCGATCTTGATGCCGTACACAGCGGCGCCTTCGATCGAACTTAACAGCACACGCCGGAGTGAGTTTCCGACCGTTGTGCCGAATCCCCGCTCGAAGGGCTCGACATAAAAACGACCAAATGTGTTTGATGTAAACTTCGGGTCGGTCACCACGCGATGCGGCAACTCAAGCCCACGCCAACGGACGCGCTTCATACTTCCTCAAGTTCCATCGACCGAGATGGGTGCATTCACTCATCGAAACGATCCACTTGCGGAGCACGGAGATGCTGCTCGGTCGACGTTCTGCAGCAGGTCCTTCTGTCACGCGGGATCACAAACTGTGCAGCGCCAATGCGCCAAACGTGTGCGAACACACGTAGATATTCTGACTTACACGCGGCGCTTCTTACGAGGACGGCAGCCGTTGTGAGGCACGGGGGTGTGATCCTCAACAGCCGAGACACGCAGCCCCGCGCTGCAAACGCCGTTCACCGCAGCTTCGCGCCCGGGTCCCATGCCCTTGATGCGAACCTCGATCTCGCTCATGCCCATCTTGCGAGCCTTGTGGCCACAGTTCTCGCCCGCACGCGTCGCTGCGAACGGCGTGGACTTGCGGGCGCCCTTGAACCCGATGGTGCCAGCCGAATCCCAGCACAGCGTTTCGCCGTTGGGGTCGGTGATCGTCACGATCGTGTTGTTGTGCGTCGCTTTGACATGCACAACGCCCTTGGGGACATGCTTGCGGATCTTGCGGACTTTCTTTGCCATCTGGCGCTCACTCCAAACTCAATCTGTGCCAGTCTCAATCGACTGTCGATCTGACGAATATCAAATACGGTTTTACTTCACGCCCTTCTTGCCAGCAACAGTCTTCTTACGTCCCTTGCGGGTGCGAGCATTGCAGCGGGTGCGTTGACCACGCGTTGGCAACCCCTTGCGATGACGATCGCCACGATATGAACGGATGTCCTTCAGACGCTGAACGTTCTGCGACACCTGACGACGCAGCGCACCTTCCACGATGTAGTTCGTGTCGATGATCTGGCTAATCGTTGCGGTCTCGATCTCGTTCAACTCGTTTGCGCGGCGATTCGGGTCGATCTTCGCTTCAGTGAGGATCTCAGCAGCGAACTTCGGCCCAATACCGTGAACGTACTGGAGCGCGTAATAGATCTTCTTTCGATCGGGAACGTCAATACCTGCGATACGTGGCACGGTCAATCCTTCCATTCATCCAAACACACCGGGACTCATTGCCCCCAGTGGATATGTGCATTCGAATCCCAGCCTTAGCCCTGCACCTGCTTGTGCTTCGGATCTGATTTGCAGATCACGCGCACCTTGCCCTTTCGACGGACAACCTGACACTGGTTACAGATACGCTTGACACTTGATCTGACTTTCATTCCTCAACCCCAATCCAGACCACCGGCAAGAAGCCAGTATTGTCGTGTTTCATGTCCAAACCGGACTTGAACAGGCCTGATGCTAGCAGGTCCCACCCGATTTGACGAATCACCCGTGCCTCGCACGCCCGTTTCGGGCACGTTTCTCAGCCGCGAGGCCCACGAATTCGCTTCTTGGCGTTCGTATCTTCCCCGGAGAGGAAGCCGCCATAGTTTCGCATCATCAATGCAGCCTCGATTCGCTGGATGAAGTCCAGCGTCACCGAAACCACAATCAGCAGACCAGTTCCTCCAAGGAACTGCGTCACAAGGAACGGGATATTGAATCCTGCAGCCACAATCGATGGCAATATCGCCATCACAGCCAGAATGCCCGCGCCGCAATACGTGATTCGGCTCATCACCGTATCGATGTATTCAGCAGTACGGGGTCCCGGACGCAAACCCGGGATAAACGATCCGGAGTCGCGAAGCTGCTTGGAAATATCTTCCGGGCTGAACTGGACCGTGATCCAGAAGTAGCTGAAGAAGAACACGAGCACGATATACGCCAGCACATAAGGGAACGCGACTGTCGCAGGACTGAAGGATCGGTTGATGAATCCAACGATTGAACTGAACCAGGAATCGCTGGTCGCTGCAAGTGTACCGAGTTGCTCGAACAATACAGACGGAATGGTCATCAGCGCACTGGCAAAGATGATCGGCATAACGCCAGCATGATTCACACGCAACGGAAGATAGCTCTTCTGACCACCAACCTGCAATCGGCCGCGCATGTGCTTTGCCTGCTGGATCGGCACGCGACGCTGGGCCACCGTCAACAACACCGCACCCGCTGTCACAGTCACAAATCCTGCGAACAGAATCAGCAGACCCGAGACATGGATTGAGTCCGGATTGGACTGATCGAAGCTCTGTCGCAGCGTGTTGAGCGCACCGGGGATACCGGTCAGGATACTCGCGGTAATGATTAACGAAGCGCCGCTGCCGATGCCGTGACGATCAATCTGCTCGCCAAGCCACATCAGGAACATGGCGCCTGCCGTCAGCACACCAACTGCCATGATCCACCACATCGGGTTGCCCATCCAGGACACCTCGATAATGCTCTGGCGGTACATCAGCTGCAGGTAGAAGAATGATTGCAGCAAAGCAACACCCAGCGTTGCGTACCTCGTCCATTCCTGAATCTTCTGCTGGCCGGTTGGCCCTTCCTGCTGGATCTCTTTAATGCGAGGAATCGCAGATCCGAGCAGCTGGAAGATGATGGCAGCAGTGATGTATGGCATAATGCCAAGCCCGAACACCGTGGCGTTACTCAGGCTGCCACCTGACATCATTGCGACCATCGACACAGCGTTTGCCGCTGCACTATCAGTGTTCGTCGAGATATTGCGAGTCAGATCGGCAATTGCCTGCTGATCAACGCCGGGCAGCGGAATCCAATAGCCGATGCGATAAATCGCGAGCATGCCAAAGGTGAACAGCAGCTTTGTTCGCAACTCGGGAATCTTGAAGATGTTGGCAAACGCTTTGAACATGGATTCTGTGGTTGGCTTACCAGCAATGCGCTGGCTTCAACTCCATCTGCAGAAACTACGCGGGTGTGTGATACTTGTTGTACTTTTTCAACTTCTTCGTCAGGTTCTTGGGAGTTTGATCGCCAGCCTGTCGGTCAATCCCGCGAACGCGGTCACGACGGGTACCGAGTTCTTTAACGGACCCACCAGCAGCCTCGATCGCCTTGCGGGCGCTCTCGCTGACACGCTCAGCTGTGACATTCAGCTTGACCTTCAGACCATCCTCGGGCATGTTTCCGAGCACCTTCAGAGCCTTGCTGTTATCGCGGAGCAGGCCTGCTGCAATGAGCGAGTCGATGGTCACATCGCCACCGTTTGCAAAGGTGTCGTGATCGACGATGGTGTCGAGGTTGATCACCCAGAACTGCGTCTTGAACTTCACGTTCGTGAAGCCGAACTTCGGCAGACGGCGGAAGTAAGGCATCTGGCCACCTTCAAACCCGCGACGGCTTGAGTTGCCCGCGCGTGATCCCGCGCCCTTGTAACCACGGCCAGCGGTCTTGCCGTTGCCCGAACCAAGACCACGACCGACGCGATCGCGCTTCTTGTTCTTGCCAGCCAGTTTGGTGATGTCATGAATCATCATGGCGGAGTTCTCCACTCGTCCTTCAGCAGCGTCGCTTCTTCGTCGCTGCACCGTGTCATCAATAAATCAGTTGTTCTCTGTCACCGCAGCACTACCGGACATCTGCTGCGTCTTCTCAATGCGATGCAGGATGCGAGTCTGTCCGAGCTTCTTCCCGCGAAGATCTGCAACGTCTTCCGGTTCGCGGAGTTGCTTCAGACCATCGAACACAGCCTTCACCACATTCATCTTGTTGCGTGAGCCATAGCACTTTGTCAGACAGTCGGAGATGCCCATCGCTTCAAGCACCGCACGAACCGCCGCACCAGCAACGACACCGGTACCGGGCGCAGCTGGAACCAGACGTACAACAGCTGAGCCGAAACGTCCCTCAACCTCGTGGTGGATGGTTGTGCCAGCACGAGACACGTTGATGGTGTTGCGACGCGCTGCCTTGCCAGCCTTCTCGATTGCGGTGGGCACTTCCAGCGCCTTGCCATACCCCCAGCCGACGCGGCCGTTCTTGTCGCCGACCACGACGAGGGAGTTGAAGCTCATGCGCCGACCACCAGCCACAGTTGCGCTGGTTCGAGTCACCATCACGGTGTTCGACTCAAGCTGATTCGATTCTTCGACGTTGTGCTCTGCCATCGTTTCCAACTCTCCCAATCCGGGAAATCAACCTCTCTGCACTACTGGTGTGCAGCGTCATTTCTGTGTATTAGAACTTCAATCCACCCTCGCGTGCTGCATCAGCAAGCGCCTTGATACGCCCGTGGTAACGGAACCCGCCACGATCGAACACGACCTTGGAGATGCCCGCAGCCTTTGCCTTGTCTGCAACCGTCTTGCCGACCTGAGCCGCTGCGGCTGCATTGCCGGTCGTATTCAGTGAGACGCCCTTGTCGCGTGTTGAAGCGGAGCAAAGTGTTTTGCCCTGCATGTCATCGATCACCTGAACATAGATATGGTTCAGCGAGCGGTAGACCGCAAGACGAGGGCACGCAGCGGTACCAACAACGCGCTTGCGGATACCAATGCGTCTGCGTGTCCGGCGTGTTTGTTTTACCTTGTTCT
The DNA here is from genome assembly GCA_020639155.1 of Phycisphaeraceae bacterium. NCBI lineage: Bacteria > Pseudomonadati > Planctomycetota > Phycisphaerae > Phycisphaerales > Phycisphaeraceae > Phycisphaeraceae bacterium. The sequence continues at coordinate 1,769,396 of JACKHF010000001.1, read as the reverse complement.
TGTTCATCGAACGAGTCCTTCATCAATCCTGCGAATCAGCGTGCGACATGCCGTCACAAGACGGGGCACATCATGATCATGCACCAAACTTCTTGCCCTGCTTGCGACGAATACGCTCGCCAGAGTACGAGATGCCCTTACCGGTGTATGGGTTCGTTGTGCGGACAGATCTGACTTCCGCAGCAAACTGCCCGACCTTCTGCTTGTCTGGTCCTTTCACAACAACCTTGGTGACGCTGCCCTTCTCGACATCAACCTTGACGCCATCAGGAATCACCTTCATGTGTGGATTGGCGTACCCCGCCGTGACCTTCAGTTTGTTGCCCTGCACCTCTGCACCATACCCGACACCGTTCACTTCGACGATTTTCTGGAAGCCTGCTGTCACGCCCGTAATCATGTTCTGGATCGTCGCGCGGGTTGTGCCCCACATCGCTCGGGAGAACCGATCACCCATGCTCGCTTCGTCGAGGCTCACTGTCACAGTCTTTGCGCCGTCATCAACCTCGACAGAGATATTCGAGCGAACAGGCGCAGAGAGCGATCCATTTGGGCCGTCAATCTTCACGCTGCCATCCGCCACAGCAACTGTGACCTTGGCAGGGATTCCGATGGGTTTCTTTCCAATGCGTGACATGATGCGTTCCTTGTGTCTGCTGCTGAAAGGAGATGATCCTCAGCGTGTCGACGTGTGTTTCCTTCTTGTTTTTCGTCCAGTCCCTCATCGCAATCAACGATGTCAATCGACGGTGCAAAGCAACTCACCGCCAACATTCTTCTCTCTGCACTGACGATCACTCAGCACGCCCGACGAAGTCGAAACGATCGAGATGCCAAGCCCCTGCAACGGACGAGGCAGTGCAGACTTGCCGCGATACACTCGGCAACCTGGACGAGACTCGCGCTTGATGCGATTGATCACCGTCTCACCGCGCTCGCCGTACTTCAGTGTCACGCGGATGATGCCTTGGCGGCCATCGTCTATCACATCAAAGCTGTTGATATAGCCTTCATCGCGAAGCACACCAGCGATGCCCCGGTTGACCTTGCTGTTGAGGCAGTCAACACGCTTGGCACGATTCGACACCGCATTTCTGATGCGAGTGAGCATGTCCGCGATTGGATCGTTCATCGTCATGGTTCGGTTCCGTCTCCAGCCCGTCGGGGCTTCGTCCGATTCATCTCTCAGTCACATATGGCAGCATCAGAGCACTACCACCAACACCGGTCATCTTACCAACTGGCTTTCCGCATGCCGGGGATCTTGCCCTCAAGCGCGAGCTTGCGAAGCATGATGCGGCTGACGCGGAACTTGCGGTACACGCTGCGCGAGCGCCCCGTCAACTCACAACGACGCACCTTGCGCGTCGAAAACTTGGGTGTCCTGTTGGCTTTGGCGATCTGTGCTTTCGTTGCCATTCCAAATCCTTCCGTTTCAATCATCACTTCCGTGGGACTGCTCACCCACGCGAATATTCTCTCTTACGACTTCCTGCGCTTGCGCTCCTCGGGTTTTCTGAACGGCATGCCAAGCTCCGCAAGCACGAACTTGCTCTTGGCTGGGTCCGAGTTCGAAAACGAGAAGTTGATGTTCATTCCATGGGTGAAGTTTGCTTCAGCCATGTTGATCTCGGGGAATACGCCCTGCTCGTTCAGGCCCATCGAGTAGTTGCCCTGACGATCGAACGCCTTGTCGTTCAGACCGCGGAAGTCCTTGATACGTGGCGTTGCAAGATGCACCAGTTTGTCGAGGAAGTGCCACATGCGATCACGACGGAGCGTCACCATCGCAGCAGTCTCATACCCTTCGCGAACCTTGAAGTTCGACACAGACTTCTTCGCTTTGAGCACAACCGGCTTCTGTCCCGAGATCGCTGTCAGCGTGTCTATCACCGTTGTCTTGACGTTTGGCGGGATCTTGGTGCCATCGAGATGACGGCCCATGTTCACGTTGATCGTGATCTTCTCCAGCCTTGGTGCCTGCATCGGATTATTGATGCCGAACTGATCCTTCAGCTTCGGACGCACAGCGGAGTCATACATGGTCTTCATGCGCGGCGGCTCATTGAACACGAGCGCTTCCGGTGGCACGTCAACTTTGGATTTCTTTGTTGATGCTTGCTTGGCCATAACTTCTACTCTGTCACTGATCCGGTCGTTTCAGTCATTACACTGCACGAATACTGTGGATTACCCTGCTGCCTGACGCTTGCGTGCTTCTCTGCTGAGCTTTGTCGATACCTTCTGTTCGGTCTTTGCCTTCGCGCGATCACGCTTCGGGCTAACAACACCGAGCACCTTGCCACCACGAACCGCGACACGCACCTTCGAGCCGTCGTCGCGTGTCTCGAAGCGGACGCGTGTCGGCTTGCCGTCAACAACAGGGCTGACGTTCGAGACGTGGATCGGCGCTTCACGCGTCACCTGACCGCCCTGCGGATTGGCCTGGCTCGGCTTCATGTTGCGCGTCTTCAGATTCACGCCCTTGATGACAACCATGTCCTTGTCGGCGAGCACACGCTCGATCGTGCCGATCTTGCCTTTGTGGCTGCCGCTGGTCACGATGACCTCATCACCTGTTCTTACATGCGATGGCATGTTGCATTCCTTTCGATCGACACTCTGCAGAAGCAGATGCACTGCTTCCTTTTTCACACCACCTCAGATGCCAGCGACACAATCTTCATGTAGTTGCGTTCGCGAAGCTCGCGAGCAACCGGACCGAAGATACGCGTGCCCTTGGGATTCCCGTCCTCACCAATCAGCACCACCGCGCTGTTGTCGAACTTCACGTACGACCCGTCACGCCGGCGATACTGCTTCGCGGTGCGAACAACCACAGCCTTGTACTTGTCACCCGGCTTGACATCGCTGCCCGGCAACGCCTTCTTCACCGATACAAGCACGCGATCGCCCAGCGATGCCGTCTTGCGTGTGAACTTGCCGCTCCCTGTCGATCCGCCATACACGCGGATCACATACGCGACCTTGGCTCCCGAGTTGTCGGCGACTTCGCACCGTGATTCCTGTTGCAGCATGGCTGCGATTCCTTCCTGCTCTTGCGTCTCATCATCCGATGACGCGGATCAACTCTTACACACCCGAGCGTTTCTCGACAACGCGGATCAGCTTCCACGACTTGGTCTTGCTGATCGGTCGGCACTGCCCAACCTCGACCACGTCACCCTTATGCGACTCATTGGCCTCGTCGTGCACATGCAGCACTGTTCGACGGCTGACATACTTGCCATACTTGGGGTGCTTGACCTGGTACGCGATGACCACCTTGCGTGTCTTGTCACGCACATCGGTCTCAACGATCCCTGTCCGCGTGCCCTTCAGTTCGGTCGCTTCTGTCGTGCTCATGCGTTCATTCCATCCTCTGCTCATTCGGTTCTGCACGTCATTCTGTGCAGTTGTTCAAACACACTCTTCCACCCACGGGCTCGATTCAGCTCGCAACAGGCTTCCGGCGAGCGGTCATCTCTGTCTTCATGCGAGCAACGTCCTTGCGGAGCTTGCCAAACTGCGACGAATCATCAACCTTGTCGGTAACCGCCTTCATGCGGAGATCAAACAGCTTCGAGCGGGTTTCCTTTAGCTCAAGCGCCAGCGCTTCATCGTCGAGCTTGCGAATCTCTTTCGGTGTCATGTTCAGCATCCTGTTTCCGACCGACCGGTCGCTTGCGTTTCTTCCTGTACGATCACACCGACACGCGGCGACCAACAAACCTGCAACGGATGGGCATCTTCATCGCAACGCGCACGAACGCCTGCTTTGCTTCATCCTCAGTCACGCCCGCTACCTCGAACAGCATCGTGCCGGGCTTTACCCGTGCTGCCCAGTAGTCAGCATCTGCCTTGCCTTTACCCATGCGCTGTTCAAGCGGCTTCTTCGAAACCGGCTTGTCAGGGAACACACGGATGAACACCTTGCCCTGACGCTTGAGATAGTGCTGTGCAGCAATACGACCCGCTTCGAGGTGCTTGCCGTGCAACCAGCAACCCTCAAGCGCCTGCAAACCGAAGTCGCCATACGCAACATAGTTGCCCTTGGTCGCCTTGCGATCGCGCGCACGGCGCATCTCCTTGCGGAACTTGGTTCGAGATGGAATGCGTCCTGGAGGCATTGCGTCAGCTCCCGTTTTCTCACTTCACTCGCGCCGGATCCCGGCACGTGAACATCACACTCACTTCTGTACCCAACTCAACGTCTGCCGCGGGCACGCGCACGACCGCCTGCTGCTGCCGTTTCTGCTTCTGCCTGCTCTGTCGAGTACTCACCTTTATAAATCCACACCTTGCAGCCGATCTGTCCGTACGCGGTTGCAGCTTCTGCGAACCCGTAGTTCACATTCGCCTGCAGCGTTGAAAGCGGAAGCGAACCAAGACGGATGTCCTGCGAACGGCTGAGTTCAGCTCCGCCCAGACGACCGCTGATCTGGATACGAACACCCTGGCCACCAGCCTGCATGACAGCCTCAGCGCGCCCCTTGAGGACACGACGGAATGCGCCACGCTTCTTGAGCTGCTCTGCAACACCCATAGCAACAAGTTGCGCATCCAGATCCGGGTTCTTGATTTCAAGCACCTTGATCGAAACCTTGCGGTTCGTCTGATACTGAAGTTCTTCAGTCATGCGCTCGATCTCAGCGCCCTTCGGTCCGATGACAACGCCAGGCCGGGCAGTCCGGATCAGCACAGTCAACTCCTCACGCGTGCGCTCGATGATGACATCTGCAACACCAGCATGCGGCCTGGCCGGGTTGTTGTTCAAACGCTTGTTGAGGTACTGACGGATCTTCTCATCTTCAATGAGAAGCTCGCCGTAGAGCGCCTTCGGTGCATACCAGCGGCTCTTGTGCGCTTCGGTGATACCGAGGCGAAGCCCGTATGGATGGGTTTTCTGTCCCATTAGTTCTTCTCCTCGACCGATACAGTGATGTGGCTGGTGCGCTTCAGAATCGGATGAGCGCGACCTCTGTCCTTCGGTTGGAATCGCTTGATGTGCGGGCCCTGATCGATGCGGCACTCCGTCACAAACAGACGGCTCTCATTCGCACCTGCACGCTGAGCACTATCAACTGCTGCCTTCAGCGCTTTCAGCACATTCACAGACGCGCGTTGCGGACTGAATGCGAGCAGATTCTCTGCTTCATCAATGCGCTTGCCACGAACAAGCCCGGCAACGAGATTGGCCTTCAGTGGGCTGCCGCGATGGAACCGCACCTCACTGGTAAACCGGATGATGTCCTTCGGCTCGCAGCCCACGACATTCGCCATCGCGACGATGTCTGCCGACTTGCACCGCGGATGATTCCGGCCCATGAGCCAGTTGTTCGCGGCGCTTTTCGCACCCTTCTCGCTCATGCCGTTTGCTTGCAATGCTGTTGCCAGCGCATCAGCGCCAAGCCCCTGCGTCTTGAGCATCGACTTCAATGTTTCGTTGCGTAGTCTCACTGACCAGCTCCCGATTCCTAACAGCACGTTGGCAGCATGCCATACCCGTGCGATCGTGTTACCTCAGGCCTTCAGGCCTTCCTTCTTGTTGGTGTGTCCACGGAACGTGCGCGAGTTCGAAAACTCGCCCAGCTTGTGCCCCACCATATCTTCCGTCACAAACACCTCGTTGAAGATGCGACCATTGTGCACCATAAATGTTGCCCCCACAAACTCCGGCACAATGGTGCAGCGGCGCGCCCACGTCTTGATCGGTTCACGATCGCCGGACTCGACCTGCGCCATCACCTTGTGATAGAGCTTCTCGTCAACGTATGGGCCTTTTTTGAGGCTTCGACTCATAGTGCTCTCCCGAGCTTGCCGCGACACTCGCGGTACATCAACAACTGATCAAACAAACCAACGTGCTCAACAACCTGCACACTAATCTCACTTACCGATCAATCACACCGTAACGAGTGCTCTTGCGACGACGGATGATGAGCTTCTTGCTCGCCTTGTTCGGATTTCTCGTCGGGCCACCCTTCGAGAACACACCGGACTTGCTCGCGGGCGAACGATTGCCCTTCGACTTGCCGTCACCACCACCCAGCGGGTGGTCATGGTGGTTACGAGCAACACCACGCGTAATGGGACGGCGTCCCATGTGACGGCTCATGCCAGCCTTGCCAAGAACACGGTTCTGGTGATCAGAGTTACCAACCTGACCGACCGTTGCCATGCAATCGAGCAGCACACGACGGATTTCGCCTGATGGCATTACCAGCGTGGCGTAATCGTCTTCCTTGTTTGTCAAACGGGCGTATGTACCTGCTGAGCGGCACATCTGACCGCCCCGGCCTGGCTGAAGTTCAACACAGTGAACGTTCATACCCGCAGGAATATAACGAAGGCACATGGCAGAGCCAGCTGTAGGCTCAACTGCTTTTTCGCGGGACGACTCGATCGTCTGGCCAACCTTCACCTTGTCAGGTGCAAGATGGTAACGCTTCACACCATCGGAATACTCAACGAGCATGATGTGGCAAGTGCGGTTAGGATCGTACTCGATCGCTGCAATCTTGCCTTCGATGCCGTCACGATCGCGACGACGGAAGTCGATCTTGCGATAAAGCTGCTTTGCACCGCCGCCACGACCACGCGCAGTGATAAAACCGTGGTGGTTGCGTCCACCCTTCTTGGGCTTTGGCGCCGTCAACGACTTCTCGGGTCGATGCTTCGTCACCTCGGAGTGCATATTCACCGACGCGTTGCGTCGGCCTGCACTTGTTGGTTTGTAGACACGAATCGGCATTGCTCGTTCCTTCCAGCGTTTCCAAACTTCAGATCACTGCATCAAGACGCACAACGTGCGAATCAGAACAGTTCGATCCGATCCTCCTCATGCAGGCGAACGAACGCCTTCTTTACGGTTGCCTGTTTCACCCAGCCGTACCGCAGTCGGCGTGTCTCGCCCTTCTGGTTACTTGTGCGAACCTTCAGCACACGAACACCATACAACGATGCAACCGCATCACGAATCTGATCCTTCGTTGCACGCCGATCAACAATGAACGCGTACTGGTTGGCTGCTTCCATCGTCGCGGTTGTGCGCTCGGTGAGCAACGGCTTTTTGATGACGTACGAGTGGTCCATTAGTCATTTCCCCCATTTGCACGGCCCATGGGATTGATCTTCGCTTCCTTGCCTGTCTGACTCGACGGACCGGAGAGCCACGCTTCAAGCTGTGACTTTTCAATGACCATGTAGCGGCAGTTAAGCATCTGGAAGCAGTTCAACTGGTCAGCCCGGCAGATCGTCACGTCATCAATGTTGCGGGCGCTCAGCTTCGCATTCGCATCCTCATCCGAGCCACCACGGAGCGCAACGAGCACGGTGCGATCGACACCTACCTGCTTGAGGAAGTTGCGAAAAAGGCTGGTCTTCGGCTCGTTCATAGCGAGCGAATCAACAACCTTCACCTCGTTATCGATCAGCTTTGCAAGCAGCGCGTTGCGGTTCGCCTTGCGCTTCATCTTCTTGGGCATGGCCAAGTGATAATCTTCGCGAGTGCGCTTTTTCGCAAACGTGTGGCCGCCACCACGGAAGATCGGAGCACGCTTGGTACCGTGACGTGCACCACCGCTGCCCTTCTGACGACCCATTTTCTTTGTTGATCCCGCGACCTCGCTGCGCGTCTTTGTGCGGGAGCTTCCCTGACGCAGATTGGCGTGATAGTGGACGTAGGCCTGCTTGATCAGCGCGGGATTCACCTCGCCGCCGAGTGCAGCTTCATCAACTGTCATTGTACCGACGGACGTGCCGTCCATGTTGTAGACCGTGACTTCCATCGGTCCCTGCCCCTTTCATCGCCTTGCGGAACTTCACTGTGAAGATCCGTGTTTTTTCGCCTGCCGACCCAGTGCCGAGGTGAGCGTGACGCGCTCGAATTGGCATTGGGATCGGACCCGACTCGGCTGATCCCGGTCTAATGCGCTGGCAACGCAAAAGACGTCTTTGTGTGTACATGTCCGGTGGTATTCTCTCGAACCTGCCGAACCTGCAAGCTGCTCTACGCGCCTGCTTGCAGTTTGTCTCCTCATACAGCCATCATCATCACCCGTTCGCACATCTGCGAGGCGGGACAATCTTCCATCACTTTCCTGCTGCTGCAACCTTTGCAGCTTTACCAGGCTTGAGCTTCACCGAGGGACGGATCCGCACCAAACCCTTGTTTGCTCCTGGCACAGCACCCTTCACGAGCAGCACGTTGTTGTCTTTGTCAACACGCACAACGTCAAGGTTCCGCACAGTCACTCGCTCGTCGCCGAGATGACCAGCCATGCGCTTGCCCTTGCGGAGCTTACCCGACCAGCCGCGATTAATCATGCCGCCGATCGAACCGGGCGAACGGTGTTTGCGTTCGACACCGTGCGTCGCAAGCTGACCCTTGAACCCGTGGCGCTTAATGCTGCCAGCAAAGCCCTTGCCCTTGCTCGTACCGCTTACATCGACGTACAACACGTTTTCGATGTCAGCGACTGTCAGCTCTCTGCCAAGTTCAAACGCCGACGCATCATCAACGCGGAACTCGGCATGATGACGCAGCGCTTCGGATCCAGCTTTTGCATCGTGCCCGATGATCGGCATCGTCGAGTTGCGGGGCTTGATCTCCCCGTACCCGATCTGAACAGCGGAGTAACCATCGTTCTCGGGTGTCTTGATCTGTGTGACAACACAAGGCCCGACCTTGATGATGGTCACGGGCATGCTGACACCGTCGTCCGTATAGACGCGGGTCATCCCGAGCTTTGTGCCAAGCAGTGTCGGCTCCATGATCTTCGCCACCTTCTTCTTTGTCGCGAATGACGCGCAACACACGCACGCCTCAAACAAACAAGCCGACCCGCTTTTCACGGATCGGCCGGAGAAATGTCATTACACCTTGATACGAACAAACACACCTGCGGGAACAACCAGACGATTCAACGCTTCGACGGTGCGCGCGTTCGGCTCAAGAATATCGATCAGACGCTTGTGCGTGCGAATCTCGAACTGCTCGCGAGATTTCTTGTCGATGAATGGGGATCGGTTGACGGTGTATCGCTCGATTCGTGTTGGCAGAGGGATCGGACCCGCCACCTTCGCATTGGTGCGCTTGGCATGATCGACGATCTCGCGCGCAGATGCGTCCAGCGCGATATGGTCGTACGCCTCCATCCGAATTCTGATCTGCTGGCCTGCCATCAAACCACCCATTCTTCGGGCTCTGCACAACGCCGAACCCAGTGACTTCTCGTTCGCAATACCGGAACAGATACCCGCCCGGCAATCTCATGCCCGGTCTCGGTTAACTGGCTTCTTGACGGAATAAGCCGAACCGAACCACCAAATCCCACCTCGCGGCAGCATCTCCCTGCGTACCGCTGAGCCAGGAAGCGTAGAGACCGAACCCGATTTGTCAATCCAAAACCACTCGTTTTCCTATACCAAACCTGAAAAAACGATCGCCACTCAACATACCCAACCAACCCCGCAAGCCACTGTCAGCCGCAGTTTTGGCCGATTCGATCCCATCTCTAACGGAACCTGCGATGATCCAGGCGGTCTGTCCGATTCGAACATGGAGCAGATCCGCCAAGAAGGACGTAACGTAGATTGTGAAGAAACCTCTCCGCAGGCACGCAGGAGTACAGATTATGATTCACCAGCCCACTGCTTCCAAGAAGCAAGCAGCGCTATTCCTTTCTTCTCTAAGTATTTCTCTCACAATGATTTGTGCTGCTGTTTCAGCGCAAACGAACCAGCCGTCCAGAACAACGACAGTTACTGGCAGCACGCCAAAGACACTGGCACAACCCCAACCCGCGCAGGATCAGCCGAACATCCAGATCTGGGTTCCCCAGCGCCTGGAGGGCTTGGGGGTTGCATTTGAAGTTCCCGAAGGCACCCGTACAGCAAACGAACGTGTTGGCACGATCCAGCGAACACGCATCACACCTCCTGATTTGAGTTGGGCACTCGAGGTCATGATGCTGATCGATGATCCGACGCTCACCCCGTCGCAGGTCGCCGATAGAGCAATCCAGAATCTCACCAGAACCCGCACGATGCCCGCGTGGGATGGCACACCTCTGAAGGTGTCAGATCTTGGAAACTCTGTCTTACTTCGGCAGGGTGGGATGGCAGTACCGGGAGGTGTAACCGACCGTCCATATGAGCGCTTCCGCCTGCAACTCTCACCAGACAACGTGCAGAATGATTTTCACATCCGCGATCAGGTCCAGTTCCCATCGGGCAACGGCAGCTACATCATCTTCGATTTCTGGACAACCAAGTCTGTTTCAAGCCAGACGCTGCCTGTCTTTGAGCGCGTGCTCCGCACAGTGAACTTTGAGGATGTGCGCAAGGTCGCAATGAAACGTGCCGCTGGCATCGAAGAAGGCCAGCGATTGTTCGAGCTTCTCGGCAATCAGGGTGTTGAAGCTGTCTTTGAAGAGCTGGAACGAAGTGGCGAAGAATGGCATCGGTTCTACATGCCAGACCCAACAAATGCAATTGATGGCAAGCGGGAGTTTGGGTATCGCCGAATTCGGGGCCGCCTTGGTCGCCGGAGTGATCTCGACACAATCTTTGGTCGGCAAGGTTTAGTGAACCCCAATCCAAATGGATACGTCTTCCAGATGGAAGCACGTGTCATGCTCGACGAGGGATATGTTGATGTCATCAGTGCATTCTTCGTCAGCGACGACAGCACAGTTGAGAAACAGATCGAAGAGTGGTCCATTGTGACAAGCCACACAGTGAAGATCGGCGCACGACCGCTAACGAGCAGAGAGTTCGGCTCGCGTGAAGGTATATCAATCTCAGTTATCAAAGAGCAGCCGAACAACCCCGCAGAACACATCAACGCAATGATTGAGGGCAAGGGATACCTCTCACAGGCCCTTGTCTATGTGCTCCCACGACTGCTGGTCAATGCTGGTGCACAAGCAAATGTTGCGTTCTACGCGTATGTGCCTGATCTGAAAACCAACAAACTGCGCTTCGACTCCATCGAGCGCACCGAAGACGGCACATGGAGTATTCGAAGCAAGGCAACCGAGAATCAACCCGAGTACACGTCCTTCTACGCGCCGGATGGTTCATTCATTCGTACCGAGTATGCAGACGGCCGCATCTGCGAACCAACAACGAAGGATCAGCTTCTGGCAATCTGGAAGCGCAAGGGTCTGCCGTTGGGGTAACAACATCATAAGAAACTTACATCAGTTGATATCCGACGCACCATACATCATTTAACTAACCTGTATGATTTCAAGCCATCGCATCTCAATCCCTGATGCGATTGGCTCATCAATCGTTGTCGTCTCACCAGTGCGTTGCGCCATCATTCCTGCTTTGATGCGCGAAAGTAAACCCTCAGGTTGTCTTTGCGATACTTCAAGATTTGACGTCTTTTCAAAGCACACCCGTGTGTATGCCGAGTTTCGTGCAATTATCTCAGCAGATGCAATACCCGACCAGACTGAGTCATCCGCGGTATCATATCGCGATTGCCACGTTCGCATCGGTACGACAACATCGTTGACTCGTAACTGGATTTGATGTGGCGTACTTGAAGGGAGATTCCTCGCAAAGAAGCGCACTTCGTATGCGGCACCCTGCTCGAGTGGCACGTCAACAAATGTCGCGCCGTTCACACACGCAAACCGAGCAACATCCTCTTTCAATCGAGGATGGAGTGACTTAAACCATTGCCGTTGCGACCACCCAACACCATTGATCGGACGCTCAAACTTCCAGTTCACACGCTTCTCTCGTGGGAGCAGCCGCATGCGTTGCACATAGTCAGACTCCATTTGCTCATCGGTAAGCCCGCGCAACTCGGCCTCAAAACGCCGCTTTGCCCAGTCATAGATATGTTGGTCCAACTGCGTCATCTCGGCAATGGCTTCGCGAGCGCGTTCTGTGACCTCCTCACCCGATCGCGAGCCTCGAGTTGAGTTGTGGCGACGAAATGATGCTGTTGGAGCCCATCCAAACTTGTGCGAAGTGAGTCTCAGCGAATCCGAAAAACGCTCAAATAGTCCAACAACTTCGCATGACTCGAGACGCTCGAGTGCGATATCAAGAAGCGATTCATCTGAGTATTTCTTCAATAGCCCGGGAAGGTCATGATCCCGCTTTGGTGAGTGCCCCCAGAAATCCTGCTGAATATCGTCAAACGCGATGTGCCGAATCATGAAGTTGGTTAACTCACTCTTCCCAAGATCGCTCAGTACAAAGTCTTCGAACGTCCATCTGTTTGATTTGATAACATCATGCAGCCAGTCCTGCGGTGATGTCCGAAGATCGTGGAAGTGCGAAAAAGTTCGATCAACAGGATCTCTCAATACTGTCACAATACGAAGAGGGATGCGCACCAGTGCGGGAAGATACCATCCGTAATGACCAACATATGCCTTGTATTCAAGCAACTGTTCCCGTGACAGCTTGAGCAAATGCTCCTCGATCGGCCACCACGGCGTCACTTCACCGACAGCAAAGTGATCATCAATGAACGATCGGAACGCACTGCCAGCGGTCTTGGGGATGTGCAGGAAATAGATTGGATCTGTGACATCAGGCTTGCTTGAAGTAAGCGAGTTTCCGATCTGCGCCGCCATTCACGTACCCCTCTTTTACGTTGCGAACGTGATCCTAGACATAGCCCAATCCGACGACCCAACACCGTGTCAGATGCTGATCTATTTGGCCGACAACGCCCCTTTTGTGCGCACATCTCTGCACACATACGCCATCAGCCAACCCAAACATATTGCAAACACTTTTCCTTTCGTCTACCAATGTGCGGGCCGGGTCGCAGCACAACGTCGCGCTGTATCACCGGCTGGGTATGAGGAAACGAAGGAGTTTGAGCAATGGCGGAATATGTATTTGACAATGTAGATGGCAGTAGTGGCAATATTTTTCTGGACAGCAATCAAATATTTTCGACTGGCGATGTCGTACGGGTGCTTGGTTATTACGAGGCTGGAGATGGTGGCGCAGCGCTATGGAAGTACTTTGGTGCTTCGGCTCCAACATCACACAATGCATATGTCTCAACTACTGACAGCATGATGGATCCACACTACTTTGAACTCGCATCGGGACAATTTATCAACGCAAAAATGTTTGGTGCTACAGGTGATGGAACGTCGGATGACACAACTGCTGTCAACAAATTACTTAGCTATACAGACGAGCTGTATTTCTCTAAAGGAATATATGTTGTTACGGGTTTATCAAATTACCACTTTGGCAAAAGGCTATGGGGCCCGGGGGTTGTTCGAGCAACTAACACATGGCAAACCGAATACTTCGGCAACACATCTGCTATTGGAACAAAGGACGGCAGGGCTTATCCAATCGATACGCACGGCGGCTTGATTATTGGAGGATCAGGCCCGACGCCAAACGGAGTTCTATTGAGAGCCTCAAATGAGGGCATAGCTGAAGCTATGTGCACAAGAACGGGAGGCACCACCCAACTTCAAATCTACACAAACGCAGTTCGTGGGTGGGGAACACGCGACACCTCAAATACTTCAAAGCTCAACCTCGAATCGAGCACCGCAGGATATCCAAACCTCAATGACCATGTTTATCCACAGGATTATATCTGGATTAGGAATCGACACACACAAATTGACCCATCACTATCATCAGAAACTGAGGTTGATGCAAGCAACGGATTGTATCGCATCGCGTCAATCAGCACATCAGATCCGTCAATCACGGTGAAACACACATCGGGCACGACCACCCCGGTATTATTCCCTTCGACTGATCCGAGCAACAACCACAAAGGCATGTATTGGACGAGCTACTTCCATGCCGAGTTCATCGGCAACTATGTGCCTACAGGTGGCAACAACGGTGTCTTTACAAGGTCGTCGGGCGATCTTCTGGAAAACTGGGGACACGATCACAACGTTATTATAAATGGAACTCGATATGAAGTTACAAATGTAACTTCAACAACCCTTGAGATTGCCAACGGACCCACATCGTCTATGAATGACATCTCAGTCACATTTCGATGGATGGACGGGGAAGAATATTTGTCGCTGCTCCGTCAGCAAGCTGGCAGCGCGAATATTGAAATGATAATGTCAAACTTCCTTCGGCCAGACTTTGCAGGAATGCGCATCGGTGCAACCGGAGCTGGAAGCAATGATTATAACTACTATCTTGATTACCATATTCTTGGCGAAGCTGCTAGCGATGATCCCTTCGATTTTTACAGTGACTATGCAGAGACAAATATGCACGGCCAACGATTCACATATATGACATTTAAAGACAGCCATGTCGGAATTCATAATCGTAATCCGAAGGCACCATTACATATCAAACGCTACTACGAGGGTATTCAAGGCAACGACGACATTCGGAAGGAACTTGCTCGATTTGACGTACAATATGAACCGGGTGTCTACTCGCAGTCAGAAGAGGAAGAAGGACCTACCGAACCCAATCCTGCTGGTGAACGCAAACTCGCAATTGTGACCCGCAACAACTTCCTTGCGCCTGGCATTCAAGGGTCCCACCCAGGCGCGGATCCAACTACATCAGGAGTGCAGATCTGCCTCCAGCCTGATGACGGCGACATCCACTTTGGTTCATGGGATGAAGTGAGTTCAGGCTATCGCTTCGAGTTCGCAGGCGACGTCAAGATTGACGGCAATCTCACAGCAACAGGCGTGTACGCAACAACAGGTGGCGGAACCAGTGTCGTCGTTGACACCAACGGCGTACTTGCAAGAGACACATCCTCAATCAGATACAAGAGAGATGTTCAACCACTGGACGATGATTCCGCTGCGAAGTTGTGGAATCTCGAACCCGTCACCTACAAGTCCAAGCTGCCAAACGACGATCAAGGCGCAACATTCCTAGGCTTTATCGCAGAAGACGTTGCGAAGGTTGATCCGCGTCTGGTGATCTGGTCTCAGCCAGATCCCGAGACTGGTGAAATCGTGCCAGATGCGGTGCGCTATGACCGAGTCTGCGTCCTGATGCTCGCTGCACTGAAACGGGAGCGGGAAAGCCAGCGGATGCTCATCCAGAGGCTTGAGGCTCTCGAAGCGCGTGTGGCAGCCCTGTAACAGGCATTAATTGAGACTTTTACATCTGATTTCTCTCCTCTTCTCTTGTGGACGGGCGGAACTCTGGGAAGATTCCGCCCGTTTTCCCGTACACTATCTCTACGGGCTCCCTCGCGTTCGGACGCGGAGCCTGAATCTCAAGATCCCTCACATCGAACAGGCATTATCACAGGAGACCTGCCCATGCCAGCCACAGACGTTCCCACCCGCTGGGCCACCAAAGCCGCGTGCCTCGCTCTTGCTGCAGGCGCTGTATTCGCCACAAGTGCAATCGCGGGCGACCCCATCGCAGACAAGGTCGCTGACGATGCACCCTACACCGTGATCAATGGCGAGAAGGTGCCCGTGCCCAACATCCGCATGGGCGATCCAGCCACAATCGAGAAGATTCTCCACGAGGGCAAAAACAACAACCAGGTGATGAAGCAGCTTGAGCACCTGTGCACTGCCATCGGTCCTCGTTTGACAGGCTCAGCCAACGTCGAGATGGCAAACCGTTGGGCGCTCTCCCAGTTCCAATCATGGGGCATGAAGAACGGCGAACTCTTCCAATGGGGTGAGATCCCGGTGCGCTTCGACCGTGGACCGTCCACCGCGAAGGTCGTCATCCGTCGCGGCGAGGGTGACGAGATCAGTTACGCCGACGGCACAGAACTCGCGTTTACAACGCTCGCATGGGCACCGGGCACAAACGGTATTGTGCAGGGCCAAGTCCTGCGACTGCCCAAGACAATGGAAGAACTCGAAGCAGTTGAGGACCAGCTTGAAGGAGCATGGATTCTGCTTCCGTCAAACCCCAATGGACGTCGCGGCGTGCGCGGGCCCGCAGCAAACACCAGCGCTCGACTCGGTTATTTCAAGGAACTTCGCACAGAACTGAAGGAAAACCCGATCGCTGATGCATCAGCATCGGAGGGCTATGTTGGTCGCTGGCGCGGTACAACCACCGGCCCGGGCACACCTCCTGACGGAGCAGAGTTTGTCCTGGACATTTCGTCAATGGATGATAAAGGGAACGTCACCGGCACATTGTCATATCCCGAAGCGAATCACTCGGAGCCGCTGGTCAACGCGAAGATAAATAAAGCCACCGGACAGTTCACATTCACATGGGACTCCCCCATGGGCGAGACGGTCACACCAACGTGGTCGCTCATCAATGGCGTGCTTACCGCGAGGGATTCGATCGGTGGCGGCGAGTACTACCTGCATGTCGGCAAGCGCACCGCACCACAGACTGCACAGCGTCAGCAGCGTCAAACAAGCGCTACGCGCTTTGCAAGTAATGAGAATCAGTCGCGTGTTGCGGGCACACAGCGCAATCCATATTCCGGCACATGGGAAGGCCTGACGCGCGGCGGCCCGGCTGGCAATGAGGGCATGCCCTTTGTTCTCAAGGTCGATGTTGATCGCGAGGGCAACGCCAACGGTCGACTTGAGTACACCGGATTTGGCGCACCATTTACTGATGGCAAGGTCGACATGCAGACCGGGCTTTTCACCTGCAAGTGGGAAAGCCCGATGGGCGCGATCGAATGGGGCGCATCACTCTCGCGTGACGGAAATCTGTCGGGCTCATTTGCTGATCCGCGTGGCGGCAGCGATACTGTGACACAAACCGGCGGCCGCGTCTCGCGCGACTCAGGACTCGTACAGACCGTCGCGCAAACAACGCAGCCCGAAGCAGACGACAACGCGATGGACCTCGAACGCGAGATCTATAAGCGCATCATCTCCAAGAATCCCGCAGGATGGGTCTCGACATCTTCTGACGATCGCGTGTGGACCAGTTCTGTTCGTGGCTGGCGTGAACTCAACTTCAACGACCTCTATCAAGATACAGAGATCATCGTCAACGAGACCGGGTTTGACTACATTAACTCGAAGCTGACTGACGGCTGGCCAATCGAACTCGCTGTCGATGCCGACAATCGTCTCGTCAACGGTCCGTTCCCCGTGTACGACACCATCGCTGAGATCCCCGGCACGGAATGGCCCGACGAGGTCGTCATTGTCTCTGCCCACCTTGATTCATGGAACGGTCCCGGCTCGCGCGGCACAGTCGACAACGGCACAGGATCATCCGTCACCATCGAAGCGGCACGCATTCTCACCGCTGTCGGCGCAAAGCCGAAGCGCACCATCAGGTTCATCCTCTGGACTGGCGAAGAGCAGGGCCTGCTCGGATCGCGCGGGTACGTCGAGAGTTTGTCAGACGAAGAGCGCGCCAAGATCGTCGCGTGCTTCGTCGACGACGGCGGCACAAACTACGAGGGTGGCATCCAGTGCATCGAGTCCATGCGCGATTACCTCGCAGCAGCAACCGCGCCGACCAACGGGCAGTTCTTCTCGCAGACCGACTACGACGCAAAGATGAACGATGACAACCCGGACAACGACGAGCGCGCAGGCTGGATGGACGTGAACGTGCAGGTCAACGAGCGCATGCCTCGCGGCGGCGGATCGGACCATGCGTCTTTCAACAGTGTCGGCATCCCCGGATTCTTCTGGGATGAGGTCGGGCGTGCGAACTACCGGTACGGCTGGCACACCCAGTACGACAGACTCGATCAGGCGATCGAGGAGTACCTGATCCAGTCCTCGACCAACGCCGCGATCGCAGCGTACAACATCGCGTGCGCTCCGGAGATGCTCCCTCGCGAGATTCCTGAAGAGGAGAATGGTCGGGCAGGCCAGTAAACTACTACATTCCACCGCAATAACGAAAGCCCAGGGATTGCAATCCCTGGGCTTTCGTTTGTACGTGTATTTTATTCACGCTGGCTGCGCACAGTGTGGGCATGTCGCTGCGTCGTTGTGGTGCTTGCACTGTGTCGCACTCTTGCGTGATGCAGAAACTTTTTGCAACTCCCGTCGCAGCACCACGAACAGTCCAACCGCAAGCAAGGCTGCACCAATCGCAGCATGCCAGTTGGTCACCGTGTGTGTCGTGTGCCCCGCTGATTCGAGTCCCATCGCGCCAGCAATCGATGGCGACACAATCTGAAACAGGAACCCAAACCCCACGGCAACAACCGAAATCACCGCGATGTAGATCAGGAGCGCACGCCTGCCAAGGTCTTGCAGCACCCACATCATCGTCGTCATGTTCGTCGCTGGCCCAGCAAGCAGAAACACCAGCGCAGCACCCGGCGACAACCCCGCAACAACCAATGCCTTGGCGAACGGTGTTGACGATGTTGCGCACACGTACAGCGGCAGACCGATCACCAGTGCAACCACGAGCGCGAGCGGGCCCGACCCAAAGCGCGTCATCGTGTCTGTTGGAATCCACGTTGATGCAGCAGCCGAGAGTGCAAGCCCAATAAACAGCCACACCGCGAGCATCGCGGGCAGTGTCACAAACCCGTACTTCAGCGCGCCGAGCAACCCACCAGCATGATCGTGGTCGTGAGAATCACCTGAGCAGCACGACGATTCCTCGATCTTCGATCCACAGCATGAGGTCTCGGTAGCAATAGCAGATTGTTTCTGCGAAGAACAACACGATGACGCAGACGGCGCTCCCCCACTGACCATCAACGGACGTTCGAGCGTGATGTCATCATCCATGCCACTGCTGCAGCAGGAGGTTGATTTCCTGGATGCACATCCACACGAATGGCTGCTTGTGTGTTTCTTCTCTGAAACAGACGCAGTCTCATCCTCTTCGCAGAAACGATTGATCAGCACACCCGCGGTAATAGCGCTAACGAGCGCACCAATGGGTCGCGCGATCGCCATCACGGGGCCGAGCAGTCCCCATGTGAGCGCGATGCTGGGGCCATCAATCTCGGGTGAGCTGATAGCAAACGCGGCGCTCGATCCGCGCGATGCACCCTTGCGACGCAGCGCAGCAACTGTCGGTATAACCGAGCAACTGCACAATGGAATAGGCACGCCGAAGACCGCAGCCTTGATGACAGACCCGATTGTTCTTCCCTTGAGGTGCTTTTCGACCCACTTCGTGGGCACGTACACGTGGAGCAGGCCGGCAACCAGAAACCCGATGCCAAGCCAGAGACCACTCTCGGCGAGCACCTGCCAGAAGTTGTCGACAAACTCCCAGAACCGATCCATAGCACCCTCCATCAATGTGCTCCTGCGTTTGGACGCGGGAAACACATTGTCTGTGACACATGATAGCGCCCGCTTCCCAAACCGATCATCTGCCGTACACTTTGTCGATGGCTGACCAGCGCATTCTCTCTCCAACCGCGACCGTTCCCGACGAGGACGAGCAGACACTCTCGCTGCGCCCATCGTCGATGGACCAGTACATCGGGCAGGAGGAGATGGTCAATCGATTGCGCATCGCGATCGAAGCAGCAAAGCAACGCAACGAACCGCTCGACCATGTGCTGCTCCACGGCCCGCCCGGGCTCGGCAAGACCACGCTCGCGCACGTCATCGCGCACGAAATGAACAGCCGCGTCCACATGACCTCTGGTCCTGCGCTCAACAAAGGCATGGACCTCGTCGGCGTGCTCACACGCATCGAAGCGCGCGATGTGCTGTTCATTGATGAGATCCATCGCATGCCGATCTCCGTCGAAGAGTTTGTCTACCCAGCGATGGAGGACTTCCGTATCGATGTGCGCACGGAGTCCGGCCCGCATGCACGCACGGTGCAGATCGCGTGCAAGCCGTTCACACTCATCGGCGCAACCACACGCGCAGGCCTGCTCTCGTCGCCGCTGCGCTCACGCTTTGGTATTGTGCACCACATCCGGTACTACGAGCCAGCAGAACTTCGCGCGATCGTGCACCGAAACGCGCAGCTGCTTGATATGCCGATGGCAGACGACGGCTGCATCGATCTGATCGCGTCCCGCTCACGCGGCACGCCGCGCATCGCAAATCGGTTGCTGCGCCGCGTGCGTGACTTTGCGCAGGTCCGCGCAAACGGGAGCACGGATGCAAAGGTCGTTGAGGATGCGCTCGGACTGGAGGGTGTTGATGCGCTCGGTCTCGACGAACTCGATCGCAAGTATCTTCGCGCCATCGCAGGCGTGTACCAGGGCGGCCCCGTTGGCCTGGAAGCGATCGCCGCAACAATGAACGAGGACGCAGGAACACTGGAGGACGTGGTCGAGCCATATCTCCTGCAGATCGGATTCCTCGCGCGCACGCGCCGCGGCCGCATGATGACACGCAGCGCAGCAGACCACCTGCATCTGAAGATCACTCTTCCGGACGATCAGTCGCTGTTCAGCGCTGAATAAAGTGGTAACAAAGCAACTCAGTTGTCGTTTGATTCGCCCGGATCAACAGACTCGACCGGTTCCCACGGAAGCGCATCCAGCGTTGTGACTGTGACATCACCCGACGAGAACACAACGGTCTCGGTGCTGCCCGGTTTCCACCCGTCGCGGATGTGGTAGAGCACGAGATCACCAACACCCGGCATATGCACAATCTTGCCCGCACGATCGCGCGTCTGTCTCGGCCATGCGCCGAACTCGTGGTACATCCGCGAGCCCCGCTGCGCTTCCCACGCGCCAGCACAGATCGAGTCGAACCGCCATTGCTG
The DNA here is from genome assembly GCA_020639155.1 of Phycisphaeraceae bacterium. Lineage (NCBI taxonomy): Bacteria > Pseudomonadati > Planctomycetota > Phycisphaerae > Phycisphaerales > Phycisphaeraceae > Phycisphaeraceae bacterium. Next base: position 1,748,768 of record JACKHF010000001.1, on the reverse strand, counting down.
CTTTTGTTCCAATGCATGTTCGTGATGCTCGCGCAGGAACGCAAAGAGCGCGGGCCACTGATCATTGACGGGCTTGTGCGCTCGAATGGGCAAGAATGCGACCACAACACCCACACCAACAGCAATCGGGCCCAGCCAGTTGCGAGTTGCTCGCAACAGCTTCGCAAGATGTGGAACCCTGATCGACGCGAGGAACACGCCCGCGAGCGTTCCGATCGCTGGGTGCAGCACAAGTGCGTACCGATCCCGCCGATCGGGGAAGAGTGTCAGCAGCACAAACCATCCAACAAACCAGATCATCCACAACCGCGCGAGCCTGCTAGCGTTTGTGCTCACACCCGTGCGCCCAAGCATGCGCACGAACCAGATGCCAATCCCGAGAATTGCAAGGACCACCCACGGCTGGGCACCTTCAACGAGGTGCTTCACATAAAACATGGATGTCGTCGTGCTGCCAGCACCCTCGGTCATCTCGCCCATTGCGCGGGATGCCATCTCGGCACCGAAATACTGATTCGTAAACGTGTCGCCGTGGATCACCATCATCGAGAGATGCCATGGAAGCGCAACGACGAGTGCCACACCCAGCGCGCCGAGCAATCCACGCTCGCGCGAGCGCGAAGGGAACTCGCCATCTGTTCGCAATGTCAGTATCCACACGCCAATCAGCACAATCGCAAGCAAGCCGAGCAGCGGCTTTGTCATCAGCGCACAACCGATCGGTAATCCCATCACCACGAGCCAGCGCGCTGAGCACCGCTTTGCACTGCGAGCTGCGCAGTACATTGCACACATCAGCCACACAAGCTGCCACATGTCCAGCGACAACTCGTGCGTCCTGCGGAAGAACTCAAGATTGAGCGCAGTTGCAATCATCGCACCCGCAGCGATCGATCGCGTAGAAAGTGTTATCGCAATCAATCCAGTCAGCAGCACAACAGCGCACGCTGCAAAGACCGTTGTTGCTCTGACAATGACGGCATTCGCACCAAAGAGATGGCACGCGAGCCCCGTGATCCAGAATGTGAGTGGCGGCTTGTTGAAATACTCCGTGCCTGTATCTGCTGGCGAACCCGCGTGCAGTGTCCAGAGATTGCCCGACTCCCACGCCTGCGTGCCGACAGCTGCATAAAACCCAGAGTCGCCCCTTTGCCAGTCGCCACCATCAATATGCTGGAGCGTCACGGCAAGCAACGCAGCAACCGGGCCGAGCCAGAGGATCAGCCGTGCGATGTTGTTCTGTTTTCGAGCAGTTGATAGTGAAGAGTTCCGACGCAATGGCGCAGATTCGTCCATGGCACCGCCCAACATCGAAATACACCGAACGCGATTACTTCTTCACGGCTTCAACGATGACATCTTCAACGTATAGGAGTGTGCCGCACGAGGAGCAGTTGGTCAATGCGCCCCGCGCAACCAGACGGTTGACCGAATCGAGCGGGATCGCCATCATGCACAACCCGCACGCGAACTCGTGGCGTTTGCGATCAATCTCGATCACACCCGCCATCGCATCTTCCTCGCGCTGCTTGAACAAACGCTCATATGCCTCAAGCTCACTCGCTGGCACCTCTGATGCAAGCCGCTTGCGCTCTTCGGTCAGTTCGTCGAGCTTCGTCTTGATTTCCTTGTGGCGCGCATCACGATCGGACGCTGCAACCTCGCGGAGCTTCTCTCGCTCGGAGAGTTGTCCCTTCAGTGTTTCAACTCGAGCAAGACTTTCGTCCGCCTTGTTCAGATGCTCAAGTGATTCCGTTTCGATCTTGTCGCGATCTGTCTTGAGTGTGTTGACTTCTGTCAGCAGCGCCTTGTACTCGCGATTGGTTTGCGAGTTATTCATCTGCTCTCGCAACTTTTCGATTCGCTCGTCAATCGACTTGATATGTAGTTCGGTCTCACGGGATTTCGCTTTGAGTTGCTTTGTGCTGTCAGTCAGAGAAGTGATTTCTTTGACAATCGCGTCGCGCTGGCGCGTCTGTTCCGCGAGGAAGGTCTCGGCAGCATCCAGTCTGCTGCGAAGGCCGACAATCTGTTTATCCACGTTATACACGCTCAGCAACAAATCGGTGACGCTCATGCCGTCCTCCGAGCGGCCAACACAGATGCTGCCGCTACCAACCCAGTGATTGAACCGCACAACACATACCCACACAAGGCACACCAAGTGATGATTCCCTGTGACGAGCAACTTCAGTGTAGCCTCAATCCGCCATGCAACCAACGAAAAATGGGCGTGCCAACATGCTGATTTTCTATTGCATGGTCCGGTTTGCCCGGTATTTGTTCATGAATGCGGGATTGTCATGGCACAAAGCAATCTATGCCCCCCATATGCGAAGCCACCAGAATGCGACCGGCATCACAAGCAACGGCGAATCAAGCACATCAAGCACACCGCCAAACCCCGGGAGAGAGCCGCCAGCGTCCTTCACTGCTGCATCACGTTTGAACATGCTTGCAACCAGATCGCCCGCCTGACCAACGATGCCAAAAAGAGCTCCCGCAAAGAGAGCCAGCCATAACGCATGGTCCGACTTACCAGCACTGTGCAACCAGTACATACCAGCCGCACCCACAATCGACGACACTACAACGCCGCCGATCAGCCCTTCCCACGTCTTGCCAGGACTCAGCCACGGAATCAGCTTGTGCTTCCCAATCGACTTGCCAGTGAAGTACGCGCCGATATCGCACGACTTTGTCACCATCAACACCCAGAGCAACACCCACGCGCTGTGCTCTGATCGCAACAGCAACGCGAACCCAGCCATCAGTCCGAGATAGACATACGAGAGCAATGCCCCGCCCGCAGCAGCCAGTGTGCCCTCAAGTTTTTTTCTCCGTGATGCGTGCAGAAGCGCAGTAATCATCACAGCTGTGCCGCATGAACCAGCAAGAGCGACAGCTGTGATTGGTGTGACAAGTTGATGCATCCACGCAGCAGATGCCACTGTCAACAGCCCAAGCGCCGCGCCGGATGCCATGATGGGCAGAGTCGAATCAACACCCTTCCGACGCAGGATGCGTGAGAGCTCACGCGACGCGGTTGTGCAGAGAAGCAGCATGATCGGAAGCACAATCAATCCACCAGGAAGTGTGCTGCCTGAAAGAAACGACGATGCCCATCCGGGAACAGGCTGCGTTGCGAGCCACTCGTCAGCCCACAATCCGAGCACGACAATCGCAATGAGAATGGGGCCGAGCGTCAGGCGTTGTCGCAGCACATTGGGCTCCACACGAGGACAATCGGCACACTCACGCCTTGTCAAGACCACCAAACCGACGCTTGCGCCCTGCATATTCCTGCAATGCATCAGCAAGTCCCTGCTTGCCAAAGTCGGGCCACAGCGTCGGCACCACAACCAGTTCGGCATAACTGATCTGCCACAACAGATAGTTGGAGATCCGCATCTCACCAGCTGTGCGTATCAACAAATCTGGATCCGGAAGATCCCATGTATACAGATGCTGCGCGATCATCTCAGGTGTGACATCATCGGGATCTATCTCACCGGATGCTGCCTTGCTCGCGATTGCTCGCACCGCATCAGTCATCTCAGTACGCGAGCCGTAGTTGATCGCAAGACACAACGTTGCACGATTGCACTCATGTGTAGCATGTTCTGCTTCCTCGATCGCTTCAGTAACAGAGGGTGGAAGTTCGGCACGCCTTCCGATCACACGCAAACGGATCCCACGTTCGGCAAGCTCTGTTACCGCTTTGCGCATGTAATCAACGCACAATGACATCAGCGCGTCGATCTCGTCCTTCGGTCGCGACCAGTTCTCGCTTGAGAACGAGAAAAGGGTAACACACTCTACCCCCGCATTGAACGCCTCTTCAATCACGGGTTCAACAACACGGGCGCCCTCGATGTGCCCAGCGCTGCGCGGAAGCCCGCGCTGCTGCGCCCAGCGCCCGTTGCCATCCATGATAATGGCGACGTGCTTTGGTACACCCGTATTCGTGTCTGTCATATCAGGGTGTGAATCAGCCTCGGTCTGCATCATGCTGTGATCGTCTCCGATCTGCCGGGGCCAACGCTCGCAATCGTGATTGGCACACCAGCATGCGTCTCGATTGTCTCCAAAAACCGCTGCGCTGCAATCGGCAACTGCTCGCGATGCCTGATACCGGAGATATCTTCGGAAAATCCCGCGAGTCTTTCATATACCGGCTCGGCACGAGCCAGATCCGAAGAATCCGGCAGGAACCTGTCCATTTTCTGCCCGTCGAGCATGTAGTGCGTGCAGACCATGATGTCGTCATGCCCGGACAGCACATCGAGCATCGTCAGCGCAATCTCAGTCACGCCATTGACCATCACCGAATATCGCAGCGCAACAAGATCAAGCCAGCCAACGCGCCTGGGCCTGCCCGTTGTCGTGCCATACTCTCGACCCCGCTCGCGGATGCGATGCGCGGTATCGTCATGAAGTTCGGTCGGCATCGGACCGGACCCCACACGCGTGCAGTACGATTTCATCACACCAACGATGCGGTCGATCCTTTGTGGCGGTACGCCCGTGCCGGGACCGATGCCCAGCGCTGATGCATTGGACGATGTCACAAACGGAAACGTCCCATGATCGACATCCAGCAGCGTCGCGTTCCCGCCCTCGAACAGCACGCGCTGACGATCGTTCAGCAGCGCATGCAGCAGATATGTTGTGTCCTTGATCATCGATCCGAGCCTGCGCCCGCAGCTTGAGAGCATGTCAACGATCGAATCAGTATCAAATGAACTCAGATCAATACCACGCAGGGCAGCCGAGATCGATACGCGTTCACGAATCACATCAGGCTTGAGAAGATCTCCCATGCGCAATGCACCGGCACGCTGCGCTTTCTCTGCATAGCATGGCCCGATGCCGCGCTTGGTCGTGCCGATCGCTGTGCCAGCACGCGCATCTGCATCGCCGTTCGCGCTTGTGAACGCAACACCAGACGTCAGCGTTTGTTCACGATGGGCATCTTCCTCCTTGTGGAGTGGTGTCACAACATGGGCGCGGCTGGAAATGACAAGCCCGGATGTATCCACACCGCGCGACTGCAAACCATCAATCTCTTTGATGAGTTGTTCGGGGTCAACCACAACACCATTGCCAATGATGGCGAATCGTCCCGGATACAGAATCCCCGAAGGAACAAGATGAAGTGCATACCTCTCGGTACCAACATTCACTGAATGTCCCGCGTTTGCGCCGCCGTTGTACCGAACAACCGCATCAAAGTCGCCAGCGAGCAGATCGACGATCTTTCCCTTGCCCTCGTCACCCCATTGCAAGCCAACGACAGACGCGCAACCTCCACCGGGCTGTTCCAGATCCGTTCCTGTCATGATGCGCTCCATCGCTCAACATGCGACCGATAATGCTTGGTAACTATTCCGCAACTGATGACAATAGGAGGCTGAAGCACGATGCCGCCCAAAAACACTCTGTGATTTCACGCCCGACAGCATGCAAACTGCCCAGACAAAGAGATCTGACTCATCAAACTTCCCAGTTCGGCTGAAGTCTGGCTCCAACACGTCCGATGCAGTGGTGGTTCGGCGGGATCAAGGTCCCGCCACACACGACGCCGCACTCGCACACACGGGAAACCGAATGGCAGCAAACATTCGAATCAAATGCCCGAACCTGTTGTGCAAACGCGTTCTCGCTGTCCCCGACTCGACCCGTGGCAAAACTGTCCGATGCAAAAACTGCGGCGCAACCATCCGGGTGCCCGAAGGCAGCTCATTTCATAAAAAAGCCAGCTAAGCCCGCACAGCGATCACTCGTCGTTGTCATCATCGCCAAAGTCAAAGTCATCGAAGAAATCGCTGCCTGCTGATGGGTCTATCTTTTCGACAGGCTCGGGGAGCGGTGGTGAAGCAACACCGGATTTCGCACGCTGGACAGCAGCTTCTGCTTTTCTCGCGTACTGGATCGCTCCATCGGTGTCGATATCCTTCGGAAATCCGTGCATTCGGGCGACAAACACCGCAGGCCCAACAACGATCACATCGCCGGGCGAAAGTTCCATCTGTTCAACCCGTTCGCCGTTCACATAGGTGCCGTTGGCAGATCCCAGATCCTTGATCGTGATCTCGTCCTCGTCCTCGTCGAAGTTGATCTCACAATGCTTGCGCGACACAGCTCCCGCTGGAATGCGCACATCGCACCCCTTCTCCCGACCGATCACGCGATGCTTGAGCCCGAGCGGGATCTCACGGGTCGAACCGTCTTTCTTAATCAGCACCAGCTCAAGACTCACAAGCACTATCCTTTCCTGCGACGAGTGGAATCACTCGCGCACAACAACCCATCCACGAAAAACCAATGCACGATACCAGAATATCACTCCCAACGCAACACCCAGCCCCGGAACAAGCCCCCTCGGCTGGGTCATTGCGGCACATTCTACCAGCCTGGGACGATTCAGGACCTGATCAACCCCGCCCAAACGTCCGCTCGATTTATATCCATATCCCGTTCTGCTTCCACAAATGCCACTATTGCGACTTCTACTCAATCGTGGACAATCGCGATCGTCAGCAGATTTTCACGGATCGTCTCACCCAAGAACTCAACGCCCTGTCAACGTTGCATGAATGTCACAACGCGTCGCCCACCATCGGATCACTCCGGACTCTCTTTGTCGGTGGCGGCACGCCCACACTGCTCAAGCCCGAACTGTGGGAGCAACTCCTCCACGCGATTAACACCACGTTCGACCTGCACCAGATCAGCGATAACTCGGGCGAGTTCACCGTCGAAGCCAATCCTGAGACCGTGACTCGTGAACTGATGGACGTGCTCAGGGCAGGCGGCGTGAACAGAATCTCCGTTGGTGCACAGTCGTTCAATGAGAACCATCTCAAGACACTTGAGCGCTGGCACGACCCTGCCAACGTATCAAAGGCTGTCAGGCTCGCCCGCGATGCGGGGCTCACCCGTCAGTCTGCCGATCTGATCTTTGCCATCCCCGGACAGACACTTGCCGACTGGCGCGATGATCTGAGCCAAGCAATCGATCTCGGTGTGGACCACATCTCGTGTTACAACCTGACGTACGAGCCGAACACCGCCATGACCCAGCGCCTGCACAAGGGTGATTTCACACCGACAGACGAATCGCTTGAGGTCGAGATGCAACTGCTCGCGGTGGAGATGCTCGCAACTGCTGGGCTGGAACGGTACGAGGTGTCAAACTTTGCCAGGCCCGGACAGGAGTGTGCGCACAATCTCGCGTACTGGCGCAACGAGAACTGGCTGGCAGCCGGCCCGAGCGCCGCCGGCCACATCGACGGGTTCCGGTACAAGAACGCGCCCCGACTCGATACCTATCTCTCGCACAACGATAATGGATTCGCGCCTGTGCAGGAGTACGAGCTTCCCGATCCGTCACGCACACTGTCAGATGTGCTGCTCGGCGCGTTGCGCCTGCGTGAGGGCATCGCGACCAATCGCGTGCAATACTACGCGAATCTGGTTGACGAAGACTGCTTTGCGCGAGTACAACACGCAGCCGAAGCGTGCGCAGATTCTGGCTGGTTGCAGCTTGCCAAAGATCGATGGACAATCCACAACGAGGGCTGGCTGTTCGTCGATCGTGTCGTGCGCGAGATGATCCAGGCTATCCACGTGGCATGAATCACACGTCAGTCAAACATCACGCGACTCGGCGGGCCACTCCCCGATCGACGTTTCCTCGAGCGCAGCACCCAATCCCAGCACGATCCGGTTCGCGTACGAGAAGTACCCGATCACCTGCGCAGCGTCCAGAATCTCGCGATCCGAAAGCCCAGTACCACGCATCGCATCGACATCTGACTGTTGCACCGACGCTGGCGATCGCGTGAGTTTTTCAGCGTACACAAGCAGTGCACGCTCGCGCGGCGTGATCTCAACCTCATCGATCGATCGACCGTCCCTGAGTTCGTCAGCAACGTGCTTGCGATCATCGGGGAGCAGTCGTTTCAATCCTGTCGCGTGATGGACATTGCAGTATGTGCAGCCATTAGTCCTGCTGACAATGACTCCGATCATCTCGCGCTCGGCACGCGTGAGCGGGCTCTGCTTGTGCGTTGACTGCACATACAGCGCGCAATGCGCTTCGAGTGACGCGGGGTTCAATGAGTGGACCTTCAGCACGTTGTCGACCGAACCGTCCGGGTTCCCGTATCGCGCGTACAGATGCGCAAGCTCGCCATCTGCGTCCGATTCGGATATCACGTCGATGTACGCCATCACGTTGCTCTTTCTACTGCCCCACCCTGCGAACTTATCCCTGCACACGTTTCCCGATTGTGTCGATCGGCACATTGTCGTGCTGCTCGTTCGTGTCAAGGTTCTTGAGCATGCACGTCTCGGCGGATTCGATGACGGCGATCCACCGCGCGTGCTGCGAGACCGCGTCCTTCATCAGCTTGCCCACGTTCCGCGTTGTCTTATACGTCTGTCGGGCGTGGAGCGGACGTACCTCGTACCTGCCATCGTCCCACGGCTTGCGATCATTCCGATCGCGCCATGCTTCTGATTCGATACCCGATCGGAGCTTTGCAACCACCGGCACGACCTGCGATTCCGCGTCGTCGTCGCCGTTGGACACAACAAACACGTCCGGACGCAGACTCGCACCCGGCTGCGAGAGTGCCTCGACAAGATCGCGCCCCGTCGGCATGAGTCCCTTGTCTTCGAGAAGCAGAGACAACACAACATCGCCCATTCCGAACCCGACCGCGGGTGTCGGTGGGCCGCCGAACAACTCGATGAGATTGTCGTAGCGCCCGCCACCAGCAACCGCGCGCTCGCCCTCAGCAATCACTTCAAACACCATGCCGGTGTAGTAGGCGAGACCACGGACGACACTACTGTCACGCTCGCACCAGCTATCAATTGCCCTTAGGCATTTTTCTGTATATTCAAGTACTTCTGTTGCGTCTTTAAATCGATTTTCGAACTCTTCAAACTCTTTACTATTAGTTCCGGCACCCAGTCGATTTAGCTCATTAAGTGCTAGCTCTTGTTTCGTAGAATCCGACACAGAAAATACATATATAACTTTATATATGTCAACTAGAGATGTCGTAAACTTTAATGCCGATTGCCGCGCATCATCAACTGACATCTTTGCCAACCCATCAATCCAAGGTAGCCACCGATCGTGAACTTCTTCTACCAAACCACAGCCCGCCAACATGGCATTTGCCAGTTGTCGATGGCTGTACCTAATCTTTGCTTCCCTTGGGGTAAGTCCAGACATTCTCAATGCATCAACTACACACATGACCAGCTCTGCATCTATGCCAGCTGTGTTTTGCTCTCCAACTTGAGAACCGGTTACATCGCAGTTCCACTGACGGAACTCGCGCAGTCTGCCACGCTGGGGACGTTCAGCGCGAAAACAGTTCTGCATCCAGAACCACTTGCACGGCTTGGGAAGTGCGTTGGCTCGCGCGGCGTACATGCGCGCGAGCGTCGGCGTGAACTCCGGTCGCAGCGCGTAGTCCTTCTCGCCGCCACTGCGCCGGAAGCTGAAGAGCTCTGACACGATCCCCTCACCGGACTTGACGGTGTAGAGATCGAGATGCTCGAACGTGGGCCCATCGATCTCCTCGAACCCGTGGCGGATGGACGTGTCGCGCCAGAGCTTCTCGATGTAGCGCGCCCGGAGCAGATCGTCCGGGTACATGTCGCGCGTGCCCGTGGGCGCCTGGAACTTCTTCGCTGAACCCGACTTTGCAGGGGATTTTTCTTTGGGGGACTGGTCTGGCATCGGTCAAGCGTAGGGCAAGACGTGTTTGTGTTCGCGTGGATTCGTACACTATCGCATGACCCTCCAGACGACGCACGCCACAACCACGAACCAGACACAGTCTCTCCCCGCGCCCGGGGCGCTCGCGCATCACTGGGATCTCGATCCGCACACGGTCTATCTGAACCACGGCGGGTTCGGCGTGACACCCCGCGCTGTCGCAGCGCATCAGGCAAAGCTGCGCGCCCGGATCGATGCCAACCCGACGAAGTTCTATGTCGACGATCTGCCCGGACTGATGGACGAGGCGCGCCACGGCGCAAGCGCGTTCCTGTCGTGCGCGTGGGACCAGATCGCGTTTGTCCCAAACGCGACGACGGGCGTCGCAACGGCGTTCCACAATCTCGACGCGAGTCCGGGCGACGAGATCATCGTCAACGACCACGAGTACCCCGCGTGCCTGAACATCGCACGCGCGTGGGCCAAGCGCACCGGCGCAAAGGTGGTTTCTGTCACGCTCCCGTTCCCCGTGACAGATCCAAACCAGATTACACGCGCAGTGATCGATGCGGTCACGCCGAAGACCAGATACTGCCTGCTCTCAGCAATCACGAGCCCGTCTGGGATGGTCGTCCCGCACGCGGAGATCGTCCGCGAGCTGCGCACCAAAAACATCGAGACGATCCTCGATGCTGCGCACGCGCCGGGATGCACAGCGTTCGATGTCGACAAGATCGGCGCAGCGTACACAACCGGGAACTTCCACAAGTGGGTCAACGCGCCCAAGTCCGTCGCGTTCCTGCACGTGCGGAGAGACATCCTCGACGCGCACGAGCGCAAAGATGGATTTCGACCCGTTGTCTTATCCAACAACGCCGAGAAACCCAAGCCAAACCGCGCACAGTTCCTGACGGAGTTCGACTACGTCGGGACATCCGATCCGACCGCAGCGTTGTGCGTGCCCGTCGCGATCAAGTGCATGCGCGAGATGCACGACGCAGACTGGACAGGCGTGTATCAGCACAACCACGATCTTGCTGTCCGCGGACGCGAGATCATCATTGAGACACTGGGGTCCGAGTTTCCGGTCATCCGCGGCGCGCCGGACCACATGCTCGCGTCGATGGCGTCCATGATTCTTCCACTGCATCCACTCCAGCAACGAATGCTCAAAAACACCGAAAAAATCTTCGATTCTGACAAAGACCTGACATCGCACAGTTCTGTGCCTCTCATCCCGGCAGACCCGCGATGGACAACGCGATATCTCGACCCGGTCTGGGATCGACTGGTCGATGCGCACGCGATCCAGGTCCCGGTTTTCCAGACGCGCGCCGGGCGGACACTGCGCATCAGCGCGCAACTCTACAACTCGATCGACCAGTACCAGTATCTGGCGTGCACACTCAGATCTGAGTTAGCGAACGAGCAATGCGCGTTCGCATGACACAACGGACATCTTGACACCGTGCGCCGATTCCCGTTGGATTGGTCGATGCGTTCAACCCCGGCACACACTCTGGTCGACACACACACCGGAGGTGTCGTGCTAACAGACACTGTAACACATCAGCCGTTCCTGTTCCCAGCTGGTGATGCGCAGCGCCAGCGCGCACTCGTGCGCCCATTGACACTCGCAGACACATTGCGCCCCGAGCGCGCACACCACGTCGCGATCGTGCAGAAACCGTACCTTGATCTCATCCTGTCGGGCGAGAAGACGATCGAAGCGAGACTGTCAAAGTGCAGACTTCCGCCGTTCGGATGCGTGCGTGTGTCTGATATAGTCGCGCTCAAACAGAGCTCGGGCCCATTCCGTGCGGTCGTCCGGGTCGGACACATAGAAACGTTCGAGCTCAACTCATCCGAGGACGTGCAGCGACTTCGCGACGGCCACAACTCGAAGATCTGCGGGACGGACGCGTTCTGGGCATCGAAGCGCAGCGCCAAGTACGCGACACTGATGTGGATCGATCGCGTCGTGCCGACAGACCACGGGCCGGAGCTTGTGCGCACACGCGGATCGCGCCAGGCGTGGTTCGTGCTGAAGAATCCGCTGAAAAACACTCCGTCGTCACCGATCGCGCGGATCGGAGATGCGAATGCGCCTGATGAGACACCACGAAAACGCGGGCTGATCCGTGCGCGCCGGGCATAACGTCACGCGCGATACCAAACGAGCATCATTTCGCACACAGTATCATCGCCAATCAATGACCACCTTCCCGAACTGGTTGGCTGCTTCGAGGCGCTCGTAGGCCTGCCTCCCGTCACGTGCACCAAAGACCTGATCGACTGCTGGCGCAAGTGTGCCCGCGCGGAACAGACTGACAACCTCGGCAAACTCTTCGTTCGATCCCATGGTCGAGCCGAGCAGGCGCAGCTGGTTCCAGAACACGCGCGCAAGATCGGTCACAGCGTCGGGACCGGACGTGCATCCCGGCGTGACGTACGCGCCCCCGCGCGCCAGCGACTTGATGCACTTCAGATGCGTCGCTTTCCCGGTCGAATCGACCGCCATGTCGACACCACGCTTGTTCGTCCACGCGCGCACGTCGCGCGACCAGTCCTGGCCCTCATCAAGGATCGCGTGCGTCGCGCCGAGTTCCATCGCGCGATCGAGCTTCCACTGATGGCGGCTTGTCACACACACGGGGCATCCGAAGTGGCTCGCGATCGACAGCGCACTGGTCGCGACGCCTCCACCAATCCCCGTAATCAGCACGGACTGTCCAGAACGGAGCTCGCCCTTCGTCACGATCATGGACCACGCGGTCAGTGCGGTGAGCCCGAACGCAGCAGCCTGCACCGGATCGGCATCACCAACGTCCACGATGTTCGCAGCAGGCGCGCAGAACTGCGCTCGATGCATCCCGTTGTGATGCTCGCCGATGAGCTCGTAGTTCGGCGCGAGTGTCGACGCAGGCGGATCATCGGGACGCACGCGATCAGGAACCCGGCACGCGGCGTTCACGATCACACGCCGCCCGACCCACGCGGGATCAACACCCTCACCAGCCGCGATCACCTCGGCGCACGCGTCGCATCCCGACACGCGGGGCCACAAGAGATCGACACCCGGTATGCCCTTCCCGACCCACAGGTCCATGTGGTTGAGCGCGCTGGCGAGCGTGCGCAGGACCACCTCGCCCGGTGCAGGCGCATCAATGTCGGGCCAATCGGTCTGGAACTCGATGTTCGGCGCGACCCGCTCGCCGGGCTGCGCCTGCTTTGTACATACAAGTGCGTTCATGCACGCACAATAGGAGCAGCACAATCCAATGAAAAACCCGCCAACAACCGGCGGGTGGGAATCGTCATTCAGTTTTGATCTGTGCCAGCGACTCAGCCCTGCACGTGCTTCATGCCGCGACGGCGATCACGCAGACGGCGCGAGCGCCCGACACGATCACGCAGGAAGTACAGCTTCGCCCGGCGGGCGTCGCCGTGACGCACGACCTCGATCTTCGCGATCAACGGCGAGTTGAGCGGCCACGTGCGCTCGATCCCGTAATCCTCGACAACGCGACGGACGGTGATCATCTCGTTGATCCCCGAGCCCTTGCGCGAGATCACGACACCGTTGTACACCTGCACGCGCTCCTTGTCGCCCTCGACGATGCGGACATGCACCTTCACGGTGTCGCCAACATAAAACGCGGGCAGATCACTCTTGAGGGTGTCTGTGTTGTACGATTCGATCAGTCGTTGCGTGTCCATGTGACCCACCAGTGCTCGTGCAGAGCCCATTCCGTATACATTTCCTATCAATACCCGAACAATCTGTCGTTCGCGCATCCCGTCCCGACGGGCCGAGATGATAGCCCGATGCAATAGGTTCGTCGAGACCAGACTCAGGGACCACAATGACTCGGGATGTAGCACACAAATATCACGGGTTTTCGGGCAGACAAGCCCAAACTACTTGTCCGTACCGATGCCAGGAGGCCAGAAAACAGGCACATCACGAATCACAACTTCCTCGTTCCAGACTCTCGGAAAATCGACTCGATCGAACACCACCTGAGGATCGGGCTTGATCACAAAGTCAACCTTTCGGGTTCCTTGCGGAAGCCCACGAATCGCACCTGTGTACGCCGAGAGTACACCTTGATGCAACACCACGCACTGAGGAGTGTCATCGTATCCAAACCGTTCAAACATTATCAACTCCACATCTCCCACACGCAACGCAACAGTCCCACCCACAGCCATATCAGCCCACACTGAGTTAAGTTGTCCCTCGTTCTCAAATCTCAGGCAATACTCAACAACGGCTTCATTAGAAGAACGCACATCGGTCACATGCACACCGACGTCATTCGTCGCGCCCGAAGCAACTCCACGAACTCTGGAATCGACGTGGATGTCCGGAGACGGAACTCCATCCTCAGATGTGACCATTTCGAGTTCGCTGACACTTGTTGCGTGGATGGTGAGAGGGCGGGTCAGTGTCAGTGTTGAAGGGATGCCGGACAGAGCATCCTGTGAGAGTTGTGGAGTGAGTATGTCCAACGCATATTCAAGCTCAATCTGATACGCCCCGGGACGAAGCGAGTCGGCCGCCCGATCGATAGCATCGTTTCGCAATGCCTGGTAGTTGATCTCTCTTGTGCTGTTCAGCCGTATACCACTACCCGACGATGTAATGCGGGTGTACTCAAACACGGTATTCGGCGGGATCTGTTCAGCAGCAATACCTACATCAACCGCCACGTCTCCGCATCGAACCTCGGTCAATCGTGCCGAAAACTCAACTCTGCCAAGAATCAACTTGACGGCATCATCACGGTCGAATGTGAGCAAGCCCACTCGACTGGAAACACGTCTCTGCTGAACAGGCTGATCCGAGAAAATAGCTCGTGAAAAGGCTTCATTGAGAGCTTGTACCATGTGCTGCTCATCGAGCATCCCATGCACTCGAAGCACAGCAAGCATCGCAACCCACGGATCTATTCTCTGGGAAACCAGTGACAGCTTGGGTTGCGTTGGAGGTGGAGTTTGCGGCTGGCTTTGATTTCCAGTTGATTGTCCAAGGACCGATTCGAGAAAAACAACATACTCTGCTGATTCGTAAGATGCAGTTGTAGAATACTCTTTCATAGCCCGATCCACCAGAGGCACGAACCGCTCCGGACGAATATCTCCAGCAACAGCACGCTTCACAAGCACGCCCATTGCTGCGGTTGCAGTTTGTGTGGATGAGTTCTTCGCCTCATACATGAGCAGCCACGTCGGCTTGTACGCATTCCACCTCGGCGATTGTGCCAATCCGAGGTACGCAGCACTTGCACAGCTCAGTAGCGCGACAAGGAATGTGAAGAGTGCGATCTTTCCTCGGCGCGTTTTCGATCCTTTCCGGATCGCGCGTGGATTTGCAAGGTCGCAACCGCATTCGGGACATGGATGCTTTGTGTCAATCCCAGCGAGCGCGTAGTTGCATTTTCGGCAGTGCGGCCCTGCACCCTTGCGCCAGCCAATGAACGCGACAACCGAAACAACCAGCAGGCATCCGGCAACGATTGTGAGTACAGCAGAAAGAATCATTCCCTATTGTAGAAAACCAGAACCTCTCCCACGCACACCACGAATACGCTCTCCAATGGACCCGTGGCTGATCCTTGTCTGGGGACTCGTAGCGATCGGCACTGTGCTGCTGGCGTGGTCGCTGTTCTCCGACCGCGCAAAGGGTCGCAAGCGGTGCAGAAAATGCTGGTACGCTCTCGACGGGATCAACTCTGCTGAAGATGGCACAACAACCTGCCCGAGTGCGGCAAGGAGCATACAAAGCCGAAGTCGATGCTCCGCACTCGCAGACGATGGAGATGCGTATGCATAAGCGTGCTGCTCATGATACTGAGCTACAGCAGCTATGTTGTTCACATCGGCATGACACAGGGATGGATGCGCGCGATCCCGTCGAGTGTGCTGGTGTTCATCTCGCCGATGGATGATGCGCAGTGGGACTCAGATTATGTCTCGTTCATCGGCTTTCGCTTCTTCATACCAACATCCGAACTTACCTTAGAAGCACAGCGACGATTCCATGATCGTGAGCTCTACTCCTGGCAATCAAGAATCTATCTTGATCGAATATTCAGCACCGAACCCGCGATGATGAATCACTACGTTCGAACACGAGACACATGGCCTCTCGGATACCCACTGCGTGTGCAACTCACTGATCAGCTCATGCTTCCAATCACACGAGATGACTTGCTCCTTCGTGTTCGTGCAAAGGGGATAACTGAATGGGCTTCAGGTGTTCCGACTGAAGACAAGAACGAGTATCTGAAGATAAAATACCCGAAGCTGAAGCGTTCGGAACGTTTCCGCTATGGCCCAATACAACTACAGCTTGACTGGATAGGTGCAAACTACCTGACGATTGCTCCCGCATCGAACCAACCGAGAAAAATACAAATTGAAGCGCAGGTGCTCGGCGGGTTTGATCCCAGCGATCCGGACAAGAATCACGCAATCGCTTCAACACATGTCATCTGGCAGGGTGTCGTGCGAACAATCGACATGCGTGGCGACATCGAGGAGACCATCTCGTTCTTCGAATCAGAAGAAGCAAAGCGCAGAGTTGAATGGCACTTCGGATGGTCAGTCGATGACACAATCGCATACTGCTGGAATGTCAACTTCAGTTCACAAGCATCTGGCGGGCCCGGACCATCATGGGGCATTGCACTCAAGGCTGAACTGCTCGACGGAGAAACATCTTTGGGTTCAACACGGATGATTGTGTTCCATCCTGATGACGGTGTTCATGTTCGCCAAAGCAATCGCACCCGCTATATCCTCTCTGATAACTACAACAGTGGTCAGAACGCGAGCACTATACAGCTGCGAGTCGCCACGGATCCGGAGTTGTGCCTCCTTGACTTCCATCACGACGTGTTCTGGAAGGGTGAGTTCAATCGGGACAAGGGTGCCGATGTTGCGGACCCGTGGAAATAGCACCCTGTATTAATACTGAATACCCATACAGCACACTCAGACATTGAAACCCGACTCTTCTGCGCGCATCGAATACCATAACCAATGGACCCGTGGCTGATCCTTGTCTGGGGACTCGTGGCGATCGGCACCGTGCTGCTGGCGTGGTCGCTGTTCTCCGACCGCGCTAAGGGTCGCAAGCGGTGCAGAAAATGCTGGTACGCGTTTGATGAGATCAATGCAAATGGCGACGGCGTAACAACCTGCCCCGAGTGCGGCAAGGAGCATACAAAGCCAAAGTCGATGCTTCGCACTCGCAGAAGATGGAGATGGGCGTGCGCAGGCCTGTTGATGGTTATGCTGAGTTATGCGAGCCATATCGTGCATATCGGCATGACACAGGGATGGTTGCGCGCGATCCCGTCGAGTGTGCTGGTGTTCATTGCGCCGATGGATGAGAAACAGTGGGACTCAACAGATGTCATCTGGGAAGGACCACGCATGTACTCTCCCGTATCACCGCTCGCAAATGAAATATTGAACCGTTTGGACGCAGGCACACTCACGCACTGGCAGACCAGAGCGTTCATGCGCAGACTCATTGATACAGAACCAGCGCTGATCAACTCGTGCATCGTCATGCGGGAGAAATGGCCAGTCGATATGCCTCTCCGCGTTGAAACACGGTTTGGAGATTATCTCCCGTCCATCGACGGGAAGATGGTCGCCAGCCGAGCAAGAGTGAAGGGAACATCAGCATGGCACGCCAGCCAGGACGAAATCTCCATCGCAGAGCTGAGGTTCCAACACGAGAAGAACCCCTTCGGCACTCACCAGCCTCCGCTCGCAACAGACTGGCAGGACAGGCTATATCCAATTATTGCCCCCTCTGGTTCTGCACCTTTCACTGTTGAAGTCGAGGCCCAGTTGGTGCTTGTTGATATTGACAGCGATTGGAATCTTGAAGCGCTGCTCGACAAATCACCGGTCGTGTGGCAGGGAACCATCGGAACAATCACAGTTTCGGGAGCTATCGACGACTGCATCACCTTCTTCGAATCAGAGGAGGTTGACCGGAATCTCGCAGATCATGTGCGATGTGTTCGATCAGGCTCGTACATCTGCATCGAGTATGGCCCCCTATACCGTCAGATGCCGGGCAGCGAGCACGAATCGTGGGGCCTGGGTTTGCAGGCAGAACTGATGCACAACGGCACGGTGCTGGGTCGTGCTCAGTTCATCATCGATAATCCGAACAAAGATACGGGCATGAATATCTTCAGCCCGCCAACGCATCGATATCTGCTGACGGAAACTTGCGATGTTCAGCACACCGGTGAGTTGTCTGTGCGGATCACTGCCGATCCGGAGATGTGTCTGATCGACGGGCACACCATCTGCTGGAATGGCACCGTTACGATTCCTGTACAGGAGAAGTAAGTACGGGCTAGTCGAGCAACTCCGGCCTGCGTTCCTTCGTCCGTCTGACCATCTCCTCAAGTCGCCACTGTGCGATCGCGGCGTGATCGCCCGACAGAAGCACATCAGGGACGGGCATGCCCTCCCACTCGCGCGGGCGCGTGTAATGCGGGCAATCGAGCAGGCGCGTCTCTTCTGAAATACCGAGTTCCTTCAGCAGCTTCGGGCGCAGCTCGTTGCCGATCGCGTCGCGCGCAGTGACCTGCGAGAACGAATCACGCGCGTGCGACTCGTCGTGCCCGAGCACACCCGGGAGCAGTCGTGCAACCGCGTCGATCAGCACGATCGCTGCGAGTTCGCCACCCGAGAGCACATAGTCACCGATCGACAACTCCATCGGCTGGAGTTTCTCGATGACGCGCTCGTCGATGCCCTCGTAATGGCCCGCGAGCACGATGATTCTGGGCTGCTGCGCAAGGCTCTCGACGATCTGCTGGGTGAGCGGCGTACCCTGCGGCGTCATGGAGATCAGCTGTGCTGGTATAGCATCCATCTGCTGGATGTCCTGCACCGCATCCCAGATCGGCTGGCACATCATCACCATACCGGGGCCGCCGCCGAACGGTCGGTCATCGGTCGTCTGATGCGCATCCTGCGTGTAGTCGCGAAGCTGATGCGCATGCACGCTCAGCGCACCCATCTGCTGCGCGCGCGCAGGGATACTGATACCTAATGCACCGGGTGGTTCCGATGAGAACATCTCTGGAAATGTTGTGATAACATCGACACGCATGGATGATCGTAGCGATCAACCACCTGCTGCCTGCGCGTCGCGTGCCAGTCGATCAAGAATAATCGGAATCGCTGGCGGTATTTCGGAGGTGTCTGGCGCTGCACCAAGAATTCCATCGATCAAGTGCTCCACGGGCAGCGGCTCCAGCATGCCACGATGACTCGCTTCCACGCGCACAACGTCGTTAGCCCACGACGGCGATGCACTCTCGACCGGAACAACGCCGTCACCCAGATCATCCACGAGTGTTTCGAGCGACTGCACCATTAGCGCGTTCTGCTTTCTGCCAAGCAGTTCGTTGAGCACAACGGAATCACGCAACCACGACGGATCGATCCGTCGTGACTGACGAAGTTTTCCCACAACGCACGTCACGGGGAACGATGGCGGGAACATGCGTTTGTTGAGTTCTACAAGGAATGCCGACCCAGGCATCAGGTCATCGCCTGCCTCACCAAGCCCATCCTGCATATGCCGAAGCAATGCAGCAGACCCGATCGAGTTGTCGGTCACAAGGCGTTCAACCTGATCACGGATTTCTGCCACCGCGCGTAGCTTTGCCCACGCCGATCCACCGAACGGTGTGCCGACAGTGATCAATCGTTGTGTTTCTGGAATTTCACTAGCCCGTGAAGCACTTCGATCCCGCGTGAGCATCTCCATGCTCACAAGCCCGCCCATGGAGTGCCCGACATATGTGACCCGTGTCAGGCCGTCGCGATGCGCCTGCTGCAACTCACGCTCGAATCTGTCCGCTGCACCCTTGATCGGGCCATCATTCGGATACTCAAACCGAAGCACTGTGTATCCGCGAGATGCGAGTGTGCGCACACTGGTGTTCCAGATAGATCCCGGTTCATCAAGACCATGCACAAGAATCACCGCGTCGCTCGGCTTTGTTCCTGCGCGCTCCCAGAGCACCCAGTGCTCGCGATGCAGGCAGTTTGCTGGCTCGCGTTCACCCGCAGCAAGTACTGGTTGGTACACGTACAATCCGAATCCAAGTTCGGTACGCTCATCGCGCTCCGATTCAGACACGAGCACGTCATTCGCAACAGTATCAACAAACCGATCAATATCATCAAGTGAGCGCACAAGCTCCTCGATCGGTGTCTGACCTGCGGGGCCGTCCCTTCGCACCGCACGGGCAAGCGCCAGGAACACCGTCACAGACCCGACAAGCACAAGCACTGCGACAAGACCACCCGACCGCACCAGCGATGGCCGCTGGACGGATGGCGTATGAGCAATGGGGAGTTTGCGTCCTGACATTCCAGCACAGTATATCGGAATGTGCGTGGATCAGTTTCGTGAATCAGGTACCTGCTTCGGCAAGCTGCGACAGCATCTGCTCCTCAAGCTTCTGATACCGCATGAACGCATCCAGAAGCTGGTTCTGAAGACGCTGGATCTCGGCCTGATCAACACCATCGCCGAACTGGGCTAGCGCCTGGAGCGCTTCGCTCGCTGCGCGCAGATCGCTCACCGCATCCGCGTATGTGCGAGCAGCCCCGAACTCGAGTTCCTGCTCGATCTCCTTTCGCGAAGGCTGGTACAGAATCCGCCACGGACTGTTGCGAATCTCCACCATCGCGAGCTTCGCCTGATCAGACGCGAGACGCAGATTCGCAAACACCTTGCGCAGCCCCGGCATTTCTTCAGCGAGCGCCTGGCCAAACGCAACAATCGGCCCCTCAGCAGTGCGCAGCATCTCGCGGGCGTCTGTCAGGAAGTTGTCTACTTCTCGAATCGTGTGTGTGTCAAAGTGATCTGCCGACGATTTCACGGAATCCAGCGTCGCAATGATCTTCGGCTCGGCCTCATCGATCACACCCTGTGTCGTGGAAATAACCTTCCGCGCTTCGCTCACTCCCTCGTTCGCATTGTCGACAAGGGCAGGCAGCTTATCTGAAGCTGCGTTCGCGTTGGCGAGCACCGAATCGACCTCGTCCGCCCAAACATCAAACCGCTTGCCGGCTTTCTCGGTCATGGTCTGCACGTTGTTGACCGCTGTGCGCGCATCCTCAATGCTTGCCTCGACTTCATCGACAATGCCGGGCAGCGACTCCTGGAACTTTGTTGCGATCGAATCGACACGTTCCATTGTTGAGTCAGCATTCTCAATCACATTGCGCAGCGTCGCAACCTGCTCTGGCCCGAATCCAGCCTGCGCCAGAAAGCCTGGCGGCGCAATGCCTGCGGCCAGAACCTCGCCTGCTTCAAGCCGCGCACTTGTACCATGGAAAGAATCCAGGCGCGACGGATCACCAAGGCTGGTAAAGTTCAGCGTACCACCCGCGCCCAACAACGGCACAACAAGCGATGCGTTGGCGTTCTCGTTGATCACAATGTCAGAGTTCACCGCGATCGTGACATCGATCCCGACAGCAGGGTTCACGTTCACGCTGGAGACACGCCCGATCTTTTGACCGCCGAGCGTCACTGCACTTCCGGAGCTCAATCCACCTGACCCGGTCGCGATGTCAAACCGCACAACGTACTGGGTTTTGGGCTTGAAGTACTCCATGGCGTCCGAGAGCACTGCACTTGTGGCGACCGCCAGCACAAGCCCGGATACCAGAAACACACCTGCGATCACGTTGTTGCGCTTTGGTCTTCGTCGTGACATCCACCCACTCCAGTTCCAGCATCATCTTGCGCGTGCAGCGTTCATGCTCTTGTTGGTTCAACACCACTCCCAATGACCGGCTGCACAAACTCGGTCCCGAGCAGATCTTCCTCGTAACTCGTTGCAGCCTTGCGTTCCGTGATCGGCCCGTGCGCATCGCCGCGAAGAAACTGGCGAATCAGCCGATCCTCTACGGACCGCTTCATCGCTTCCTCTTCGGGCAACTGACGCAGGTCATCAAACCACTGACGCGTGTTCGTCATCAGCACCTTGCCCTTGTCGAGCATCACCATCCGATCGGCGATTGCAAACGCCGAATCCATCTCGTGCGTCACAACAACGGACGCAACACCCAGTTTCTTTGACAGATCGATGATCAATCGGTCGATCTCGGCGCTCGTCACGGGATCAAGACCCGCCGAAGGCTCGTCGTAGAACAGCAATCTGGGATCGAGCGCCAGCGCCCGCGCAAGCCCCGCGCGTTTCTTCATACCACCGGAGATCTCAGCAGGATACTTGTTCGCGTGCTCACGCAGCCCGACCAGTTCGAGCTTCATCTTTACCTGGATATCGATGATCGATGAGTTCAGCGTCGTGTGCTCGGTTAACGGCAGTGCCACGTTCTCTGCGAGTGTCATGGAGTTAAACAATGCACCGGACTGGAACAGGATTCCGAACTTCTTGCGGGTCTCATTCAACTCCCGCTCACTCATGGTCACGATGTCCTCGCCGAACAGTTTGATCGACCCCGAATCGGGCTCAAGCGAACCGATCATGCATCGCAACGACGTGGACTTGCCGCACCCTGAGCCACCCATGACGACAACGGTCTCGCCAGGATACACATCCAGTGAGATGCCCTTGAGGACGGTGGTGTTCCCGAAGCTCTTGACGAGATCGCGCACCTCGACCACGGGTTCTGGTTTGGGGGACTGATCAGACATACGCCCCTTCCTATCGGCTGATCGCCCGATCACCCATTCCTGCAGAGAAACCTTCTGTCTTGTCGAACAACTGGGAAGGACTTCGCCAGCAGTGCAGACTGCCCAGATAACGCCAACTATGGGCAATCTCACGGTGTCGTGCGATTGCCGTCTGCCTCGCCATAGAACGGAACGCGCGGGAATCGCGCGACGGAACACCCATCCAATGCCACATCCGTCAGTCCCAACCTCAAGCGCACCGGATACATCCACCCGGCGCAAGTTCACGGATATCGCGCGGGATGAGCCGCCGTACATCATCGCAGAGATCGGCGTGAACCACGACGGCTCCGTCGAGCGGGCACTCGAACTCGTGGATGCAGCACATCATGCGGGTGCCGACGCCATCAAACTCCAGCTCTTTGAAACAGATCGATTGATGTCAAAGGCGTCCCGCCTCGCGTCATATCAGGCGGGTGCTGGCGAAGCAGATCCGTTCTCCATGCTTCGCAGACTGGAACTCTCGATCGAAGAAATGCACCTGATCGTCGAGCGTGCGCACGCGCACGGGCTCCACGCGATTGTCACGGTGTTTTCTGTGGAACTCGTCCCCGTCGCTGAGCAACTCCCATGGGACGCGTACAAGAGCGCGTCACCCGACATCATCAACAGACCACTCCTTGAAGCAATGGCCGGTACCGGCAAACCATTGATTGTCTCCACAGGCGCAAGCACACTGGAAGAGGTCGTGCGCGCGGTCGATTGGCTTTTGCCCGTCTGCGCAGACAGGCTCGGACTGCTCCAATGCGTGTCGAGCTATCCAACGCCGCGCGAGCACAGCGCGTTGCGAGCGATCGAAGTGTTCACACACGAGTTCCCGACATGCACGATCGGGTACAGCGACCACACGCCGGAGATTGATACAGGCGGCATCGCAACTATTCTCGGCGCGCGGGTGCTCGAGAAGCATCTGACCTACGACCGTTGCGCGAAGGGCCCGGACCACGCTGCTTCACTCAACCCGGAGCAGTTTGCGTCGTATGTGCGCACAACAACCGAACTCATGCAGACAGCAGAGCAGGGGTCTCAGCCCGGCGAAAATGATGACGAACGACTCGGCAGAAGGGTAAAAACCATACTCGAATGCGAGCACGATGTCCGTGCTGTCTCGCGTCAGTCACTTGTTGCAACACGCGATCTCCCCGCTGGGCACGTCATCACACGCGACGACCTGACAATCAAACGCCCAGGCACCGGCATCGAACCATGGCGGATCAATGAGATCATCGGATCACGAACGACGCAACCGGTTTCATCCGACATGCCGATCCTGCCCGCAGACATCTCGCTGTGAGAGCGTTTGCTCAGATACACTCGCCCAATGCCAGACGCTCCATCCACTCGCAACGTCATCGTCGTCACAGGCACACGCGCCGAGTTCGGCTTGCTGCTCCCGGTGATGCGCGCGATCGATGCGCATCCGACGCTCACGCTCCACGTCATCGCGACCGGCACACATCTGCTGCAATCCGGCGCAACCTATCGCGAGGTCAAGGCAGCCTTTCCGCATGCGATCGCTGTGCCCATGCAGGTCGATGGCAGGCGCACCCGCGCTGATGATGCAGAAGCAACCGGGAACGGGATCACGCGCTTTGCGCGCGTGTTCGCACACAACGGCCCGGACTGGGTGGTCGTGCTCGGCGACCGCATCGAGGTGTTCGCAGCAGCGAGCGCAGCATCCATCGGCGGATGGACCGTCGCGCACATCCATGGCGGCGACCGTGCTGAGGGCATCGCAGACGAAGCCATGCGCCACGCGATTACAAAGCTCTCCCATCTTCATCTGGCAGCAACATCACAGTCGGCACAGCGCATCACGAAGATGGGTGAACCAGTCGAGAACGTGCATTGCGTGGGCTCACCCGCGATTGACGCGCTTACTAATGTAACCGCATTCTCAGACGATGAAGCAATCAAGATCGCAAACGGCGCGGACTGGCGTTCGATCGTGCTGCTGCACCCAGCAGGACTGGACGAAGCACATGAGCGTGCATGGGCACGCACCGTGCTCGATGGCATTGCGCAAGCTGACGCCGGCCCCGCACTGGTGCTGTCACCAAACCACGATGCAGGCAGAGACTGGATCGCGAACGAACTCGACGCGTTGTGCGAAACACACGCTTGGCCGAGAGTTGACCATCTCCCGCGCGAGACGTTCCTGCGCGCACTGAAGTGGTGCGCTGAAGCACGTTTCCCACTTGTCGGTAACTCCTCAGCAGGACTCATCGAAGCAGCAGCACTGGGTGTGCCAGTCGTGAACCTCGGACCACGACAGGCGGGCAGGGAACGCGCAGGCGCACTGGTCGATGTCGAATCACCGGACACTTCAGCAATCGCGGATGCCATCAGTCGCGCAAAGGAACTCGCAGGGTCGTCACCAGCCCACCCGTACGGCGACGGCAACACTGGCACACGGATCGCGGAACTGCTTGCTTCAACTGATCCAAGAGCAAAAACCCTGTTACGAAAGCGGAATGCGTATTAGACAGCGCGCTTGTTTGCATCCCTTCGCCAGCGGGCAAAGACCTTGCCAGGCTCATCGCCATGCTGCGCCCATGGATACTCGGTCACACGATCACCCAGCACATCAAACACCTTTGCTGCGCGAGTGTGATCGTCCATGTGGCACATGCAGCACGCCAGAAAGTTGCCGGTTCGCTGCACATCCGGGCTTGATACATCGGGCGATTGCAGGAATCGATCCACGAGTGCTCTCATTTCAGACTGGACCTGCGGAAGCTTCCAGTAGTTCTTGGCACCGATGGGATCGTTCTTCGGATCGAACGCTGCAGCGTAAACCCATCGTTCATAGTGCGCTTCAGCAAGAACCCCAAGCATCGCGCTCCCATTGGGCGCGTGCCGAACAGAATCGCGAGCGAACGCAAACGCCTTTTCGTGTGAACCGCCCCACTTTTCCAGCAATCGTGTGAGCATCCGTCCGTGCGCTGTATACAGCATCGGTTCTATCGCAGTCGCTGCTTCGAACCGCTCACGTACTGCGGGCTCCGGATAACCCAACCCCATGGCTGCTGTCACTGCGAGAGCGTGCGGTACCGGATCACGATGGTTCAGTTGTGCAGCACGCGCAAAGTACTCATCCGCGGTTGCAAGCCGTTCAACAAACTGCTGGGCCCCCTGCGTAGTGACCGTGTCCGCTGTGCCGCTGCCGCGCGCAACCCAAGCCAGCTGCAGCAGCAGCGCTCCACCAACGGTCCACGCATTCGAATCATCGGGCTGGGATCGCATCCACTCTTCAATCCCCCTGTTCCGTGTTTTCCATTCGCCGAGCATCATTATGCGAAACGCACGTAGGTTTGGATCAACCTGCTGAGCGAGCAGGTCACGTGCTGCATCAAACTTCCCTGTCCAGAGATCCTGCCGAGCGCGTTTCAACGCAGCGTCGCCGCAGGTAGGATCAACCACTGGAGCAGGCCCCCCAAGCATGTTTGAAAGAAAACCCATACAGCATTCTCCAGTTGGTTCCGGTGCCCGTTCAAACAAGATCGGGGCACAGCACGCCCTCTTAGTCCATCGAAATGGCCCATTGCCCCCTGCCGATGGGGTCTCTACTATAAGGATCACGCTCCAGGGCATCGGGCCAGCGGAGCACTAGCAACGGAAGGGACGAAAATGATGGTTGCGGACATCCGTCATGATCGGTAATCGGGCACCCAGGTTCGGGTCCTGCCTTGAGGCAGATGCGTTGCATCTGCGTCCCGCGGCTGCGTTCTCGCGATCCTCAGGACGAGGAGGCGGGATGCACTAGCCTGCGTGGACACATGGCAGGACGCTGAAAAGACTCTCCGGAGACTCTTCAGCAACACGAGCCGGGGCGATGGATGCCGGGACTGACCAGCATCGACCTCGGTTTTTTCTTTTTGGATTCCGTTCAATCTCATCAGTCGCCAACGCCAGCACATATTCTGACAAGCAAACAACCAGACAATCAACAGACACAACACGACATCCAGACAATCCGAGCAAAGGACAACACCATGAACACAAAAGAAATGATCCACATCCTCGACTCCATCGCACGCGAGCGCAATATCGAGCGCACCGTGCTGGTGGCAGATCTTGAGCAGGCGATGGTCACCGCAGCCCGCAAGCACTTTGGCACACTTGACGTCGAGGAGTTCAAGTGCACGATCGACCCGATCACGGGCGACATGCAGATGTTCCGCCACGACGAGCCGATCGAGATGGACCCCGGCGCACTGGGGCGCATCGCAGCACAGACCTTCAAGCAGGTCATGATCCAGCGATTCCGCGAGGACTCGCGCAACTCCATCCTGGAAGAGTTCTCCAAGCGCATCGGCGAGATCGTCACCGGCACCGCCCAGCGGTACGAGGGCGGGCGTCTGGTCGTTACGGTGGATCGTGCCGAGGCAAAGATGCCGCGAGCAGAGCAGATCCCCGGCGAGCAGTTTGCACCGAACGATCGCGTGCGCTGCGTGATTCTGGACGTGCAGTCGGTCCCCGGCGATGTGCAGGTGGTTGTGTCCCGCGCACACCCTGACTTCATCCGCAAGCTCTTCGAGGTGGAAGTGCCCGAGGTTGCCGAGCGCATCATCGAGATCAAGGCGATGGCGCGCGAGGCGGGGTATCGCACAAAGATGGCGGTCGCATCGGTCGACTCAAAGGTGGACGCGGTCGGCGCGTGTGTTGGCGTGCGTGGCTCGCGCATTCGCAACATCGTGGACGAGCTCAACGGCGAGAAGATCGACATCGTTCGCTGGAACGAGTCCTCACAGATCCTCATCGGCAACGCCCTCAAGCCCGCCGAAGTCTCCGAAATCTCGCTCTGCTTCGAACTCGGCCGTGCAACAGTCGTTGTGCGTGACGACCAGCTCTCGCTGGCGATCGGCAAGCGAGGACAGAACGTGCGCCTTGCAGCGCGCCTGACCGGATGGGACATCGACATCCTCACGCCGGACGAGTTCCAGAAGGGGCTAGACACACTCTCAGAAACGCTGCTCACTGTCGAGGGCTTCAACGAGGAGATGGTCGATCGTCTTGCAGCGCTCGGCGTGATCTCCGTGTTCGATGTCGAGGAAATCGGCAGCGAGATTCTGGTCAC
The DNA here is from genome assembly GCA_020639155.1 of Phycisphaeraceae bacterium. Lineage (NCBI taxonomy): Bacteria > Pseudomonadati > Planctomycetota > Phycisphaerae > Phycisphaerales > Phycisphaeraceae > Phycisphaeraceae bacterium. Next base: position 1,721,174 of record JACKHF010000001.1, on the reverse strand, counting down.
CGAACTCGAAGTCTCGGAAGATGCTGCAGAGGAAGCGGTCGAGGCCTGCTCACTCAAGGCGAAGATCGTTGCCGAACAGCAGCGCGTCGAGAAGGAAGAGGCGGAGAAGAAGCGTCTCGCTGCCATGGAAGCTGCAGAGGAATCAGGCTCGCTTGTCGGGCTTGATGCGGACGCTGCAGCAGCTGCGATTCTTGGTGGCGGCCCATCCTCATCGGAGTCAGAGGCGGATGCACAGGCAGCGGGCATTCTGGGTGGTGGCGAACCTTCATCCGAGCACGATGCTCGCGCAGCAGATATTCTCGGTGGCGGTGATTAATACAACGCCGGCATTAGCCGGTGATATGACGGAACACGGTTGACTTGGACATGACACCGCCTGCGCAACATGGCGCAAGCAGCAAAGGAAACAGAGTTTGGCAACACTGCGCATATTTAATCTCGCGAAGGAACTCGGTGTCAGCTCCAAGGCGATCGTCGCCAAGTGCCAGGCCGAAGGCATCCCAGAGTCGATCGTCAAGAACCACATGTCCACTGTGAGTGCTGGTCTTGAAGCATCGATTCGTCAGTGGTTCACAGCCGGACCCGATGAGGAATCCTCCACGCTGGAAGTTGCGGAGAAAGTCGATCTGAAGAAGGTGAGTGTTCGCAGACCCTCCAAGAAGGCAGCGTCCGGTTCTGACAGCGATGACGACTCGGATGATGCGGATGCGAAGACAGCAACAGCGGTCGCAGATGCTCCTCCAAGGCCTGCACCCATTCTTGCTCCGCGACCAACTGTTGTTTCGATCGGTGCAGCGCCGGCGCAGCCAAAGCCAACCCAAAGTACCGAAGAAGATGCTGGACCGGTTGATCAGGTCATCCGTCCATTTGAGAAAATCGCGTCAGCTGACGAACTCGCAGCCAATCCGAACACTTCTCAGCCGACAACACCGACAGCGCCGCGCCCTCAGCCGGTCAAGCCGGCGCCCGTCAATGTCCCGCGAAGACCAGACACGATAAAACCTGTCGCGATCAAGCACGAGGCGCCGAAACCCGTCAAACTCTCGGGACCCAAGGTGGTGCGCGTCGAAGCTGCAGAACCCGTGGCCCCGCCTCGCAGACGCGGCCCATCCGATTCACCGGGCGGTTCTGACTTTGGCTCCGGTCCCGGTGGACCAGCAACACGCAGAGATCGTCGCACCGATCGCGAAGAAGATGCACGCAAACGCGGACCGCAGACCGGTCGTGGTGCTGGCGTACCAAGCCGCAGATCCGGCCGAGCCGACGAACTCACAGCATTCCGTCAGGGATGGTCGGAGCAGGACCTTGCTGAGCGCCAGGCGCGGCTTGCCCGTGCTGGTGGGTTCATGAAGAAACACCGCAAGTCGATGAAAACATCGACCGGCTCAACGGAACGGCAAATCATGCCAGTTGAACGGGGTGGTGTTGTGAAGATCACCGAACCGTTCACTATTAAGGACCTGTCTGCCGCGACCGGTGTCAAGGGCGCAGAGATCGTCAAAAAGCTGTTCATGCAGGGCATCCCCGCAACCATCAACTCCGGCATCGACGTTGAACATGCGCAGGAGATCATGATGGAGTATGACATTGAGCTCGAAGTCGTCGAGGCGAAGAGCGCCGAGCAGGTTGTCGAAGAGCAGGCAAAGTCTCGCGATCGTATCGACGAACGCCCGCGTGGCCCGGTTGTCACTATCATGGGCCACGTCGACCACGGCAAGACATCGCTGCTTGACAAGATTCGTCAGGCAAACGTTGCTGCTGGTGAGGCTGGCGGCATCACACAGGCTACCAGCGCGTTCCGAGTTCCTGTCAAGGCCAACGATGCCGATCGCCAGGTTGTGTTTATCGATACGCCCGGCCACGAGGCGTTCACGGAGATGCGTTCGCGTGGTGCAAATGTCACGGATATCGTCGTGCTCGTGGTTGCAGCTGACGACGGTGTGATGCCACAGACTGTCGAATCCATCGCGCACGCGAAGGCTGCTGGCGTACCAATCGTCGTTGCGCTGAACAAGATCGACAAACCAGAAGCAACCGAAAACAAGATCCAGGAGATCTATGGCCAGCTTGCGCAGCGGGACCTCAACCCCATCCCGTGGGGCGGCGATATCGAAATCGTCAAAACCAGCGCACACACCGGCGAGGGCATCCAGGAACTTCTCGACACACTCGATCTTCAGGCAGAGTTGCTCGAACTCAAGGCAGACTTCGATGGAGCGGCTCAGGGCAGTGTGATTGAGGCATCGCACAAGGAAGGGCGCGGTGCAGTTGCAACGATTCTTGTGCAGGAAGGCAAGCTGAAGGTTGGCGATTTCATCGTCGCCGGTCGTGCCTTTGGTCGTGTCCGCGATATCACCGACGACAAGGGCAATCGCATCAAGGATGTGCTTCCCCCATCACCGGTTGCGATCTCAGGTCTCGACGAGCTGCCAGATGCGGGCGACGCATTCTACATCGTCGACACACTGAAGAAGGCACAGGAAGCAGCCGAGCAGCGGCGCGATCGCGAACGCGAGCTCCAGCTCGCACAGCCGAAGGTCACGCTCGACACGCTCTTTGGCAAAATGGCGGAACAGGAACTCAAGGAGATCCTCGTTGTTGTCAAGGCAGATGTGCAGGGTTCTGTCGACGTGCTGCGTAACGAGATCGAAAAGGTCTCGGGCGACGAGGTCAAGGTCCGCGTGCTCCACGCAGCGGTCGGCGGCATCACCGAGTCAGACGTTGTGCTGGCAGAAGCATCCAAAGCCATCATCGTCGGGTTCAACGTTATCCCGTCCGGCAAGGCGCGCTCGCTCGCTGAAAATAAAGGCGTCGAGATCAGAACATACGACGTCATCTACCACATCACCGAGGACATCCACAAGGCAGCCGAGGGCCTGCTCGAACCGGAACTCCGCCAGGAGATTCTCGGTCACGCAGAGGTCCGCGAGGTGTTCAGGATCTCCAAGGTCGGTTCCATCGCGGGCTGTTATGTCACCGACGGCGTTGTCCAGCGCGACGCGCTCATCCGCGTCACTCGAGGCGACATCGTCATCGAGAACGACCGCAGGCTCGCTCAGCTCAAACGCTTCAAGGACGACGCGAAGGAAGTTCGTGCGAACATGGAGTGCGGCATGAAGATCGACGGGTATGACGATATCAAGACCGGCGACATCCTCGAATGTTACAAGCAGGTTGAGATCAAGCGGAAGCTGTAAACTGCGACCCTTTGCTTTCTCTATCGGCTCCGGGTTGATTCAGTCATCCCGGAGCTGTTTTCTCGCGTGCAGCGTTCACTATCACAAGCCTGTATACTCATCAGTCAATACACAGGCCCTGCATGCCGGTTCGGAGGCACCATGCGATCTTTTTCCAATATCCTGACATCTGCAATCTGCATGCTGCCAATGTGCCTGAGCGCATCCGCACAGTGGCAATGCCCGTCACCGCAGTGGTACATCCCGGCAGCTTCTGGGGGGACAAACGGCCCCATTCATACGATGGTGCTTTGGAATCAGGAAGCTGCTGGTCCGAATAGATCCATTCTTGTGCTGGGTGGTGACTTCACTGAAGCGGGTGGCACTGATGCCAACAACATAGCAACGTTTGACTTCCAGACAGGTGAATGGAACACGCTGGGCGCGGGCACAAACGGGGTTGTTTCTGCTGTTACATTGCTTGCTGACAAAAGCCTCGTTGCGGCCGGTGACTTCACGATTGCTGGCAGCGCACCTGCGAAACGAGTCGCGCGATGGGACGGCTTCCAGTGGCACGCATTGGGAACCGGCATGAACGATGTCGTGTACGCATTAACTACTACATCGACAGGTGATCTGTATGCTGGTGGTTTCTTTACGACAGCTGACGGTCTTCCAGCAAGCGGGATCGCACGATGGGATGGACAGATCTGGTCCGACGTGGGCGGTGGCCTTGAATCACCACATGTCTTCGCATTGGCAACGCTCAGCACCGACGAGGTTGTCGCTGCGGGGGTTTTCACCTTTGCTGGCGGAATGCATATCAACAGCATCGCGAGATGGAACGGAACATCGTGGCTGCCCGTCGGACCAAACCCAACAACGGGAGTCCTTGGACTCGTATTCACACTCCTCGTACTGCCAAACGATGACATTCTCATTGGTGGGTTTCTGGATATCTATTCCGGATCGGGCATCTTGTCTGGAGCGAAGAACATCGCACGCTGGGATTCTAAAGCAAACATATGGCAGCCACTGGGCGAGGGACTTGGTGGAGAAGAGTCACAAGTTAACACACTTACAAGGCTGGACAGCGGTGACATCGTTGCAGGTGGCTACTTCTACCAGTCGGGGCAAACAATGCTCAAAAACTACAACTTTGCGATGTGGGATGGAGATAACTGGGACTGGCCGGATGCAAACTCACTTTCGGGACTTGGGTACCCTCTTTCAGTTGTGCAGATACCAAACGGCGATACCGTTGTCGGTGGCTCTTTTTGGTACGCGGGGCAGTTGCCCGTAGAGAACATTGTGATGTATGGGTGTGGCGCGACCTGCTATGCAGATTGCGACGACTCCGGCTCACTCGATATCTTCGACTACATCTGCTTCGGCAACGCGTATGCAAATAATGAGCCATACGCAGACTGTGACGGTAATGGCAACTTTGATATCTTCGATTACATCTGCTTTGGGAACGCGTACACATCAGGCTGCCCGTAAGAGAAAAGCATCTTTCTTCGTTTGCTAAAAACAAGTCTGTTTTCTCAATCTGCAACGTTGCTTGCTCTTTATTAACATCGTTCCATCGCCACTATCACCCTCTCTACACTTCCCTCACTACAATGTGTCTGCCGAATACTGAATAAATACCTGACCAGACCCGTCGCCTCATGCACGGTGCCTGGTCCAAAGTCGCCATCGTGCGCACCCATAGTCCATGCTGATTGCTGTTCTCCAGTTCGAACTCGATATCCACTGGTCCCAGTCCCTGAAGGACAAGCGCCGCGTGGTGCGATCCCTGCGTGACAGGATTGTCCGAGCACATCGTGTTTCTGTGTCGGAGGTTGCCAACCAGGACATTCTCAACCGAGCCACGCTCGCAGTCGCGTGCGTGGGAACGGATGGTCGCGTTCTCGGAAGGGTGCTTGACAAGGTACTCGATATCGTCCGGGCTTCCACAGATGCGGATATCGTCGACTCACGCCGCGACTTTATCGGCGGGATCGACATTGAGGAGAATCTCCCCGAGCGGGACGATCGACCGGCTGCCGATCTGACCGATGAAGAGAAACACGATATTGAGGACGAGCTGCTGGCAGACTTTGCCACCAACCAGACCAATACTCCACCAATGGAGGATAATACCAGCGCATGAGTATCCGCACGGAACAGGTCGCATCACTCGTTACCCGCCATGTGCAGGAGGTGGTGGTACGGGGCTTAAAAGACCCTCGCGTTAAGGGGATGGTGACCATCACGCGCGCAACATGCTCGGATGATCTTCGAGTCGTTACCCTCTACGTGTCGGTTCTTCCGGAGGAGCACGAGAACATCACACTGCACGGCCTAACCGCAGCAGCAAAGCACATACGCCACGAGATCGCAGACGAGATTGCGCTCGCGAAGACACCAACACTCCAGTTCAGGCTCGACAAGCAGTTCAAGCGGGAGGCGAGCGTGCTCGACGCTCTCGCGAAGGTGCGTGAAGAGCAACAACGGTACGAGCAATCGCAAGCCATCAACGACACACCCAACGAGCCGGCATCTTTCACTCCTGTGACCCAAGAAGCTCAATCGGAGGATTCCGAGTGAGCGAAGGCGCGCCGAAAAAATCCTCAGCAAAGCGCCGCATACCGAGCCGATCGCGCGCAAAGACGCTCTCGAATATTGAAACACATGGACCTGCGCTGCTCTCGTTCCTTACAACACTCGAAGCATCGTCAGCAGAACCGATCACATTCCCGGCTGCGCCTGCCGACGAATGCCCGCTGATGCACAATATCATCATGTCGATGCTGATGTATGATTCTGACGCAAAGCGGGCATCGAAGGCGCACGACAAACTTCGCGAGCACACCGTGAACTACAACGATCTTCGTGTGTGCTCGCCCATCGAGATCTCATTCATTCTCGGAGAGCGATACCCAAGATCCGCGGAACGATCAGATCGTCTCATTGATGTGCTCAACGAGATTTATGATCGCGAAGATCAGTGCAGGCTCGACACAATCATTCGCACAGGAAAGCGGGAAGCCGCGACATACCTCGCGTCGATTCCCGGCATGAACCAGTTTGTCCTTGCACGCGCATTGAACACGATCGGGCACGCAGCGTTTCCACTGGACGATCGTCTGCGCATGATGCTGGTCGACGCCGGTGCAATCGAAAAACGACTAAAACTGACGCAGGCATGTGATTTTATCGAGTCTGTTGTTCCCGCAAACCAGCTCACACGTGCATCACAACACGTGCTCGCTTGGGCTGAAACACAGACGTTCCCCCGCCTGCCGACATCCGATTACACGCGTGCCATGGCACGGAAATCTTGCAGACCTGAAAGCAAGCTGAATCTCCCGGACACCGACGGCTTCGAAATCGATCCAGCGACGCTTGAAGATTGATACCAAGAAACGGAAGACCGCAAATCCGGTGCCGACAAACGCGCACCACTCCCCTACCATCGCACCCTCACACCAGAACCGACTTGACGTGGAGAGTTTCTGCATGGCAGGCCATAGTAAATGGGCCAATATCAGGCATAAAAAAGCGGCCGTTGATAAGAAACGCGGTCGCATGTGGTCCAAGTGCTCACGGGCGATTATGGCTGCTGCGCGCGAGGGCGGGGGTGACCCTGCGTCAAATCTTGCACTGCGGTACGCGATCGACGAGGCTCGATACGCCAACATGCCCAAGGACACCATTGAGCGAGCGGTCAAAAAGGGCGCAGGAGAACTCGGCGGCGGCAAGATGGAGTCCGTCAGGTACGAGGGATACGGCCCCAACGGCGTTGCCATCATTGCCGATGCGCTGACAGACAATCGCAACCGCACCGCGCCGGAAGTGAAGATGGTCTTCTCAAAGTACAATGGGAATATGGGCGCTTCGGGCTCCGTTGCCTACTCGTTCGACACGGTTGGCCAGATTCTCGTCGAGGCGGGAAAGACGACGGAAGATGTCGTTATAAACGCGGCGATTGACGCGGGTGCGACAGATGTTGAAGCACCGGAGGACGACGACGGCTTCTGGGTCGTTTCAACAGAGCCAACACAGTTCCACGCTGTACGCGAAGCGCTTGAGAATGCGAAGATCGAAATATCGTCCGCCGAGATCGCGTTAATCCCGCAGAACACTGTCGCTGTTGCTGGCGATGATGCAAAGAAAGTGTTAACGCTGATCGATGCGTTGGAAGAGCTTGAGGATGTGCAGAAGGTATACTCGAACGCGGATATCAGCGAGGAAGACTACGCAGCATTCGACTCGTAACACCCGCACGCAAGCAGAGCCCGTGCGACACCATTGCTGATCCGGCATTCACAAGAGAAAACGAAGACAACGAAAGAGAGTTCCCATGTCCCTGATTGTCACCGGAACCGTTGGCATTGATACCGTCTACACCCCTTCCGGCGAGCATAGAGAGAACGTGCTCGGCGGTTCGTGTGCCTACTTCGCCGCGGCTGCGCAACATCACGCCAACGTACGCATCGTCGGTGTTGTCGGCGATGATTTCCCGGATGAGTTTCGCACGGTGCTCAAGCACATGCCGAACATCGGGCTTGAGGGACTTGAAACACGCAAGGGATCCAAGACCTTCCGCTGGGGCGGGAAGTATCTCGAGAACATGGACTCCCGCGAGACCCTCTACACCGAACTCAACGTCCTGATCGAGGAGCCGCCCGCTGTCCCAGCGCAGTACCGAGACTCCAAGCTTGTCTTTCTCGCCAACTCGCATCCCGCGGTCCAGATGGGCCTGCTGGAACAGATTGAGCAGCCTTCGCTTTCGGTCGCCGACACTATGGATCTCTGGATCGACACCGCCCGTCCCGAACTCGATGCCCTCATGCGCAAGGTCGACGGGCTTGTTCTCAACTATGACGAGGCCCAGCAGCTCACCGGCCTGACCAACACCGTTGCTGCGGCTCGCAAGATCACCACCATGGGGCCAAAGTTTGTCGTCGTGAAGAAGGGCGAGCACGGGTGCCTGTTTGTCCATGGCAATCGCGTTGGCGCTATCCCCGCGTTCCCCAGCGACTCGGTCATCGATCCCACCGGTGCCGGCGATTCCTTCGCTGGTGGCATGATGGGCTATCTTGCTTCCCGTGTGGAGAAAGGGGAAATCGCTGATGTCCTCTCGGACTTCGCTGTCTTCCGCTCCGCACTGGCGCACGGCACCGTCATGGCCAGCTACGTCATCGAGTCCTTCTCGCTCGATCGCATCGCCAACGTCACCCGCGATGAAGGTAACGCAAGGTTCCACCAGTTCCGCGAGATGGTTGTCTTCTGAAGCTGACTCGTTGCCCGGTTCATCAACAAACTCATCCCACGCGATCATCGCGGATGCAAGCGAATGATCCACCGTGCCAATTGGCTTGATCGGCTTCGGCTCAGCTTCCGATGCTGCAATCATCGTTGGAGCTGTCTGGGTCTCATCCGCAGCTGAATATGTCGTGCGGGATTCAGCAAGCAGACGGACCTGCTCACACTCGAGCAGCGACTGCTGGATCTTTTTATCAAGTTCCTTGTGCTGATCGTGCAGATTGTCGAGCCACTCTGCACTGGCAAGCAGCGACGCTTCCATCGTCTGCTTTGCCGATTCTGCCTGCGCTTTGTATGAGGCAGCTGTATTGTTTGCAGTGGCAAGCACACGTGTCGCAGACTCGGCCCGATCAATCAGAGAAGCAAGCGTGTTCGCAGGTGACGCTTCATCGGTCGTGTTGCCATCTCCAATGAACGTCTGCGCCCGGTCGCACACCGCACTGAGGTATCCAAAGTCAATCGCACCCACCTGCTCTGCCTGCTGTTTCGCACGATGAATCTTTGCATCGATTTCCGCAAGCAACGATTCGGACATCTGCTGGGCGGAATCACATGCAGCCGTGATGCTCGATGTAATCGATCCGAGCGTTTCCTGCACGCTCGTCCGATCGATCGCCTCGCTGACAGCGCGATCCGACATCGTGCGCACAGTCTCATCGAGCGCCTTGATCTCTGCATCGATCGATCTGCCTGCAGCACTGATCGCACGCTCGGTGTGCTCATCAAGAGCCTTTGCACGCTGATCAATGCCATCGCACAGCTTCTTCGCAACTGTTGTCGATCGCTCTGCCTTGTCAACGACAGGCTGAAGATCATGTGTTGCGCGTTGGATCGCTGCATCAACACGCTGCTCGATCTCCCGCTCGAACCACTGCAATCGAGACTCGATCGCTGCTGCGATCCTTTCCTCGGTCGATTCGAGCATCATCGTCTTCGTCTGTGCGCGCTGGATCATCGCATCCAGCCGTTGCACGCTGCTGGCGAGCACTTCGACCAGTCGATTTGCTGCGGATGTCTGACGATGGATCTCGGGACGGATCTTGTCGAGTGTGTCCGCCGCACGCTTGCCAATCGAGAGTTGGTCTGTGAGTGATCGCTGCGCATCCTGCGCCCGCTCGATCAACTGCCGCAATGACGCAGACAGCTCGTTGAATGCTCCCTCGTCCACCAAGCGCGGCGAGAGGAAGTATTCATCGATCGTCCTGCGCGTACTCGGTGACGATTCAGACGCGCTCGGCCACGCAATAGATGATCGCGAACGCTCGTCGCGCGAAGCAGCATCTGGTGTTGGACGCGATCTCTCTGCCATAACAAACCGTGTGTCCACGTTTCGACCGGATGGCAGGTCCGGCTATAAACATTGCGGATGCTGTCGAAAATCAGCCGAAACCACGCCAACGATCCGGGTTCTCACAGGCCACCCATCCACCCGGGATTCGCAAGCACCAGCTGTTTTCCCGCATGAATCGAGCATTTTCCGCGTGACACTCTCCCGTCGCATTCTCGTTTTTCTCTCGTGGCTCGCCACAATCTGCGCACTTCTTGCGCTTGGTGTGTGGGTGTTCGGACGGATCGTCACGGATCGCTGGGTCTTCTCGCAATGGATCTTCTGGACCCCAACACCCGCTGTCCTGCTCGGTGTGCTGGGCTTGCTCATGACATCGCATCTTGGTTCGTTTGCAGCATCACGAACATCCGCAAAGCACAATCAGAAAGACAAACAGTCAAAGCGAGTGTTCAAACGCGTGCGCACAGTGGCATGGTTCTGTCTCCTCCTCGCAGTATTCTGGCTTATCTTTCTCGACTGGCACTCGCACAGGCGGCTGCTTCCATCACCCAAAGCGCACGATGAAACGAAAATGCTCTCGATCGCCTACTGGAATATGGCAACGAACCGCGACGACATCCCAGTTGATTTTCTGCTGACACTCGACGAAGACATCGTCATCGTTGCCAACGGGCACAGCAGGGTGAACTGGAATGCCATCGCAAACAACACGAAACAGAACTGGACACTCACAAGGATGTGGCCGTTCACCATTTTTTCACGTGTACCATTGAATGAATGGGCGCTCACGCAGTTGCATCTGCGTGGCAAACTTCCCAATGTGCCACACGAAATCATCGGACCTCGCGCCAACCAGACTACGTATGATGTCGGTCTTGCAGCATTCTTCGAGTTTGATCTGCCGGGCGCACGTGATGACACATTCACTGTGTGGATTCTTGATCTTCCATCGGATGTCTCACTCAGCAAGCGCCAGATCGCACAGCAGACCCGCGAGGAAATAGACACCTTTGCGGGTGTTATTCGATCAGGAACATCACCGCGAAAGCCCATTGAAACTCCCGGTTTTCCGGAAGCAGATATCATCCTTGGCGACTTCAACATCCCCCGCGCGTCGGGCTCTCTCAGCGCGATGATCGATCACAAGACATACGTCGGCGCGTACGAATCCGCTGGCATGGGCCCGTGCGCCACATTCCCTCGCGTGTGGTCGAAGTTCAACCTGACGATCCCACTCGTGCATATCGATCAGATGTTTGTGAACCGAGCACATCGAGTGCTCAGGTATCGCGTCGAGGACCCGGGAACCGCTCGGCACTGGGCGCAGCGTCTTGTCATTGAACGAGCAGAATCGAACTAATTGGTTCTGGTGGTATTAACTCGATAGACAATGATGCGGTACTCGCGGAACGACCACTCACCGACGAGATCTGCGTTTTCAAGCGCGCCACTACGCTGCATTGCAGAACGTTCATCGCTGTCATCATCCTCGCGCAATGCAAGATATACAACACCACCAACCTGCTCTAGAGAAGCACTCTCAGACAAACCCGAGATCCATCGCACGTGCGTATTCGCTGTGTTTTCTATCGCGAGCAGGATCTCGGGCCGAGCCTCGACAAGGTGGTCAGCTAGCACAACAGTGTCTGAAACCTGAGAACGATCCATGTCTGTCTGCACAGCAGCACCGATCTCAAAGCCGATCTCCCGCCCACTCAATCGTGCCCTGCGCTCCTCGAACTTTGTGTAATAGATCGCAATCGCGATCAGCAGCAGCAAGTAGACAAGCAATGGCGAGCCCAGCGTGCAGATGCGCCAGAATACTCTGCGCGTGCGTCCGAAGTGCATCCGCCATCCTCGCATGCAGTACGCGACCAGCACGCAGGCTGGCATACCAACGGGCATGGTGTACCGCACGTTCGATACGCCAGCAATCATCGAGATCACGAGTCCGGCAATGCACGCGAGTGATACAGTCTGCGCCACAACCAGCCGATCGTGCGCAGCCATATCAACGCCGGTCACAACCGCACACTTTGCTTCGTCCCTCGCGAACGGACCCCAGGGCCAGAGCGCAGCGAACATCCACGGCGCGCCAGCTACAAACGCATCGAACACAATGATCAGGATCCGGTGCAACTTCTCCATGTTCCAGAGAAAGTGAGCCGACGACTGCGTCACCGCATCCTGCGATGATGCAGCAAGGTACTGCCTCAGCCATATCGACGTGAACGCACCAACACCAACTATCGCGCAGAATACAACGATCGCAACTGTCTGCACAGGCACTCTCGCATCGAGACGGCTGCAATGCTTCATACGGATATAAGTCGCGCCGATTAGAACGCCACCAATCGCAGCGAGCCCCGCACCACCCTTGACTGCAAACATGCCGCTGAGTCCGATCGCGATAGCAGCACACGAACTTAACGCACGGACTATCGCTTTTTGACTGTCGTGTGCGGGCATCCGCTTCTGCCACACCACCAGATCGATACATGAGAGCACGAACAGCACGCTGAACATGTTGTGGAGCGCCTCGATCTCAGCCGATCGTGCGCTCGTCCAGAACCATGGCCAGAGCACACACGCGAGCGCTGCACACAGACCGAACGGCTTGCCGAACCATCGGCACGCGAAGATCCAGATCAGCAACACCGAACACGTCCACGCGCACGCGGAAACAAACCTCGCGGCAAACTCTGTCTCGCCGAACACCCTGCTCGAAAGTGCGATCAGCCACGGCATGCCCGGCGGCTTGCGGAGATACACCTGATCGAACATCGTCGGGACGATGAACTCGCCGCGTTCGAGCATCTCGAACGCCGGAACCGCCCGATGCGCTTCGGAGTTCACAAATCCGTGCGCACCGAGCCCGGGCAGTGTGACCATCGCGCACACAAGCACGAGCAGGAGCCCAGCCACGACAGGCTTGCGAGACAATGCTTCGCACACACGCCAGACCATCTCAGCCATCGCGCCAGTGCGCATCAATGACGCTCTCCGTGTGCGTTCACATCAATGACAGATCCATCACGCACCGCGCGTTCGATCTCAGGTGCCCAGTCGAGCAGCGTACGAACCAGATCGGCATTTCCTGAGAGTGAGTACCCGTGCGAGATCGCCTCATCGAGCGCCTCGCTCATCGGCTTGCCCTCGTGGATGTGCCGGTAGAGCATCACAGCGCACCCGGTCCTGCCTGTGCCATCGTTGCAATAGACCAGCACCGGTTGATGCTCACGACTTGTCATGATCTCCAGCGCTCGCACATACTCGTTCGGATCGACTGCATTCCCACTTGCGAGATCAAACCGGAACCGTTTGACACCGAGCGCATCGGCTGTCCGCTGCTGGCGTGTATCTGCGACGGAGTCCCGCTCGAAACTGCCAAGATCCACAACCGTGCGGATCCCGCGCTCCTTGACCACCTTTTCCATCGCTGCTGGCGTGAGTGCACCCGAACGATACAGCTTCCCTTCCACTACACTCGCAAACCGCTTCGGCACGAGGTTCGGCCTGATCGCTACAACATAGAACACGCCGAACGCAACAACCACCATCGCAACAATCAGCGCAACGTATCGCGGCTCGTTCCCAGTGTTCGGCCCGACAGCAAACCCGCGGCGCATGGTCCGTGCGCGCAAGCGTGTCAGAACGGTTTGGCAAGAAACAGCCGGTTTCATGGGCTCCCATCGTAGCGCGACAGACCCACGATTCCGTCTGTCATTCTGGCAGCGCCATCCCCTTGTTTTACGCTTGCCAACCACATTCTTGCACAAATACACAACATCGGACCTTGTGCATCCCCACTACTATTGCACATGACCAAGGGGCACGACCCAGCATCATCCGCAAAGCCCGCCACCAGCGTGTCGCGTTCGTCCGCGCGCGCGCAGACCGGGTATCCGGAATCGATGGATCGATTGATCCGCGAACTCACTAACCTGCCGGGGATCGGCAGACGCGGTGCAGAACGCATCGCGTTCCATCTGCTCAAAGCGGAACGCAACGGCGCGCTCGCGCTGGCGCGCGCGATCGCTGATGTCAAGGACAAACTCCGGCATTGCAATGTCTGCTACAACCTGACCGACGAGCCCGTGTGCGCCATCTGCTCGGATCCCAATCGTGACCAGTCGACCGTGCTTGTTGTGGAGCAGCCACGCGATCTGATCGCGCTCGAGCAGACCGGCATGTACAAGGGCATCTACCACGTGCTGATGGGTCGGCTCAGTCCCATTGAGGGAATTGGTCCGAGCGATCTGACCATCGACGAACTCACCAAACGCATCTCCCAGCCAGCACGGAACGCGGGCAGTGTTGAGGTGCGTGAGATCATCCTTGGACTCAACCCCACCTTCGAGGGCGACGGGACCGCGCTGTATATTGCTGACCACATCACAAAGTCGAACGCGCAGAACGTGCGCATCACGCGCCTTGCGCGGGGCCTGCCCTCTGGATCATCGCTTGAGTTTGCAAATGCTGCGGTACTAGCCGATGCAATCGCCGGCCGGCAAACCGTGGGCCAATCAGGATCGGACCCTCACACGCCATAGCAAACAGGAGTTCTTTTCGTTATCATGCGTTTCGAGACGTCACAACACATGCGGATGAGCCAGTCGATGAAGCTGGCGCCGAGGATGATCCAGAACATGGAGATCCTCCAGATGCCGCTGAACGAACTCGAAGAGCGCATCGAGCAGGAACTTGAGAACAATCCGACACTCGAAATTGCCGAGATTGAGCCCGACGAATCGTTCAACCGCGAGCGTGCCGAAACACGAGACGAGCAGCAGAGAAACAACCAGCCGCTCACAAATAACGACTCTGCCGACGACAGCTTCGAACGCTTGTCCTCGTACGAATCCGAGAATGTAGACGCTGCGGAGAACGCGTACTCTGCCTCGGGGCTTGATCGTTTTCGGGATCTGCACTCGCCAATCAGGCGCAGCGACGATGGCGACAGCTTCAGCGCGGTATCTGTTGCGCCTGCGCGATCACAATCGTTGACAGAACAACTTTCCGACCAATGGCGACTGGCGAGCACCGATCCCGATCTTGCACGAGCGGGTGATCTCCTGATCTCGTTCCTTGATGACGATGGCTACCTGCGTACGCCACTGGAGACGATTGTTGATCGTCAGCCGAATCTGGAAAGCACCGCCCAACTCAATGGCAATGCGCACACCGCAAAGAAGCTGACGACTGACGATCTCACGTTCGCGCTCGAAGCGCTGCACGACGTGCTCGACCCGCCGGGTGTCGCAGCACGCACTGTGCCAGAGTGCCTGCTGTTGCAACTCGCTGCGATCAAGCGAGAAAAAGGCCTCGAACAGAACGAGCCCGACGACGAGATCGACACAGCAGCGTGGCTGGTCGAGGATCACTTTGACGATCTGACGAACAACCGGCTGCCCGTAATCTCTAAAGCAACCGGGCTCACCATCGACGAGATCCAGGGCGCGATCAAACTTCTCCAAAAACTCAGCCTTGCGCCAGCACGATCACTCGTCACGGAGACAACCGCTGCGGTTATCCCTGATGTCATCGTCGAGTACGACGAGGATCAGGACAGATACTTCGCGTACCTGAACGATCGCCGACTCCCGAACCTGCAGGTGAATCGCGAGTACGCGATGCTGAGCAAGGAACGGTCCATGCCCACGCGCGACAAAGACTTCATCAAGAAGAACCTTGCGAACGCACACTGGCTGATCGACGCGATGCGACAGCGCAACGAGACACTGCTGCGCGTCGTCAATGTCGTTATCGATCGCCAGCGCGAGGTATTCGACTTCGGCACGCAATCGCTCAAGCCGCTCCCGATGACAGAGGTCGCCGAGCAGCTCGGCATCCACGTCGCGACGGTCTCTCGCGCTGTCAACGGCAAGTACATCCAGACACCGCGCGGCGTAATGCAGTTGCGGAACTTCTTCTCCGGCGGATACCAGACCGAATCCGGCAGCGAGGTCTCCTACGACGCGGTGAAAGCAGCAGTCAAGGACGTGATTGATGCGGAGAACAAGGCAAAGCCACTCTCCGATGAGGCAGTCGTCAAGGCGCTGACCGAGCGTGGGATCGACATCGCGCGGCGTACCGTCGCCAAGTATCGTGATCAGCTCGGCATCCCGTCAGCACGACTCCGCCGCGAGTTTACCTCCAAGACCGGGTGAAATCGCTGCTTCCCTCACGCTACCATCGCGCGATGACACAGACACCCCAGACGCACAACGAAGTTCCCCCGCTCATCGTCGGCATCTCAGGCTTGCGGGGCCTTGTTGATGTGAACTTCTCACTCGATGATGCGGGGCGATACACCCGCGCCATTGCAGCGTGGGTCTGGCAGCGGTTCGAAGCGAGCGAGAACAAAGACGGTAGTTGTCCATGTGTTGTGGTGTCTCGCGACGGCAGAGCCAATGGAAAACCTATTTACGAGCGGGTCTGGTCAACACTCGCGGCATGTGGGTGCGAGGTCATTCTTCTCGATGTTGCAACAACGCCAACAACCGGCGTGATGGTCGACTACCACCGAGCGCACGCGGGCGTCATCATCACCGCCAGCCACAACCCGGGAGAGTGGAACGGGATCAAGTGCCTCGTGTCTGATGCGAATGGATCTGTCTCAGCCTGCGCCCCGAATGCAGCACAGGCCCAACAGATCATCGATCTATTCAACGGTGCAAACCATATGGCAAATCGAGACGGGGGCTCGGTGTGCAACACAACCGAGTCGGAAGCTGTATATCACCCACAGCTTGTCTTGAAGCACGCGCAATCGCAAGAAAACCCCAAAAAAATCTCGTGCGTGCTTGATTCTGTCAACGCATCCGGCTGGCCCGTCGCGCGGGAACTCCTTGCGGCACTCCACTGCGATGCGATCCAGACTGCTGGCGATAACTCGGGCATCTTCCCGCACGAGCCCGAGCCAACAAAGGAAAATCTGATTGATCTGTGCGCACAGGTACGCGCACACAATGCCGACATCGGATGTGCGCAGGACCCTGATGCCGACAGACTGGCCATCATCGACGAGACCGGCACATACATCGGCGAGGAGTACACGCTCGCACTCAGCGCACTCGAAGTGCTCTCTTCCATGCCAAAGGATGAAGCAAAGAACGCTGTCCTGTGTACAAATCTGTCCACGAGCAGAATGATCGAGGATGTCGCTGCAACATTCGGCGCGCGAGTCATCCGCACACCTGTCGGTGAGGCGAACGTTGTCGAGGCGATGCAACAGCACAACGCTGTCATCGGCGGTGAGGGCAACGGCGGCGTGATCTGGCCGAGGATCACCTATGTGCGCGACTCGCTCTCCGCGATGGCGCTCGTGATCTCATTGATGCGACGAACAGGAAAAACACTCTCGCAGCTTGTCGCGTCTATCCCGTCGTACGCCATCGTCAAACGCAAGCAACCACTGATGCGCAAGGCCGACGCCCAGCCCGCTATCGATGCGCTGGCAGCGCACTGGAGATCGCAACCACACGTCCGCGTCGACTCGCAGGACGGCGTCCGTATCGATCTGAAACTCGACGACGGATCTGATGCGTGGGTTCACGTCCGCGCGAGCAACACCGAGCCAATCCTCCGCCTGATCGCAGAAGCTGGCACAACAGCCCAAGCCGATCAACTGCTTGACGCGGTTGGCGCGATGATCGCCGCGACAAGTGCCTGAGAATCCTTGATTTGGGCCGAATTTAAACGAATGACCCCGCACTGGTTGTGGCGGGCGAGTTCGCGTCTACCATATCTCGCCCATGCACTGTCCATACTGCGAAACCGACGACGACAAGGTGATCGACTCCCGCCCCAGCGACGAGGGGCGCGCTATCCGCCGCCGCCGCGAGTGCAACAGCTGCCACAAGCGCTTTACCACGTACGAACGGGTCGAGCAAACCGCACGACTGATGGTTGTGAAAAAGGACGGCACGCGCGTGCAGTTCAACCCCGAGAACATCCTGCGAGGCGTCCAGGCAGCGTGCGGCAAGCGTCCCGTGCCGGAGCACGCAAAGCAATCGCTTGTTGATGCGATCGAAGACGAACTCCATCGTGACTTTGATCGCGAGGTTCCATCGATCGTCATCGGCGAGCGCGTGATGTCGAGGCTTCGTGATCTTGACGAGATCGCATACATCCGGTACGCGTGCGAGTACCACGGGCTGGAAACCGCCGACCAGGTTGCGGCTGAAGCGTCAGAGTTTGCGCGCAGGCCAAAGCACATCCGCGATCAGCAGGATCTCTTCGAGCGTGCATAACAACAGACACAGCACATGCTCGTCATGCATCATCTCTGGTGTTGCGTGTGCAGTATTCGTTTCTCTCTGTGCGGGCACGCTCGCCAGTTGCAGGAACAAGCCGAAGGTTGACAACAGCGCGTTGATCGCAAAGGGACAGGTGCTGTTCAAAACCCACGGTTGTGTCACGTGCCACTCGCCGGAAGGAAAACCGATCCCCAACGCGCCCGTTCTGGCAGATCTACTGGGACGAGAGATCGAACTGGAATCGGGTGAGACATTCACCGCAACACGAGACTACATCAAACAGTCCATCCGCAACCCGGGCATCGGCATCGTCAAGGGATACCCAAACCAGATGCCCAAGCCGTTCAACCTGAGCGAGGACGAACTCGACGCGCTGGTGGAATATGTACTGACGATCAAAGCTGCGGAGCAGACAAAGTAACCTATCTCGCACGGCTCTCTTTAGCTTTGGCGCATCATGATGTATTTGATGCCAGTTCGAGCCCGTCCCACGCTAGCCGAATGCCCTCAGGAAGTTCCGGGTCGATCTCCGCGTGCACAACCTCGTGCCCCATA
Organism: Phycisphaeraceae bacterium; assembly: GCA_020639155.1. Taxonomy (NCBI): domain Bacteria; kingdom Pseudomonadati; phylum Planctomycetota; class Phycisphaerae; order Phycisphaerales; family Phycisphaeraceae; species Phycisphaeraceae bacterium. Next base: position 1,702,578 of record JACKHF010000001.1, on the reverse strand, counting down.
TGAACAAACCATGTCTGCGATGCGCTGATATTCTGCGCAACCGCAACAGCCTCGTTGATTGTCATATGCGTCTCGTGTGGCTTGTGACGCAATGCGCCAAGCACCAGTGTTCGCACATCCATCATCATGCGCAGTGAATCCTCAGGTATGCTGCTCACATCGGTACACCACACAAATGGAAACAGTGACTCGCGCTCGTTGCGCGATTTCGAGAGAAGATCGAATCGGTAAGCCATCACCTCAAGATTGCCGTGCCAGATCGGGATCGGTGTAATACGCATGCCAAAGATCTCAAACGGCTGCATCGGAGTGACAAGGTGCATGTCAAGCGATGCAACATAGCTGTTATTGATGTTCGCTTCTTTCACAAAGATGTGCTGATACACACGATGAAGGAACGCAGCGGTGTGCTCGCTCGCATAGACAGGAATGCTCTGCTTCATGACCGTGTTGAATCTGCGGAGCTCGTCGATGCCCCACGTGTGGTCCACATGGTTGTGTGTCATGAGAAGCGCATCACATCGCATGAGCTTCGCACGCAGCGCCTGCTGACGAAGATCTGGTCCTGCATCGATAAGTATGACCCGTTGCTGCCCTGTTTCATCATGAAAAAGAAGAGCACCGCTTGTACGAAGGCGGGTGTCGCGCGGATCTGCTGATGAGCAACCGGGGCATGTGCATGCAACTGCTGGAACACCGGAGCTCGTGCCGGTCCCAAGAAAGACGAGTCGGGCATTATTGACGACTCGCTGAGATGGATGAGCATCCGTATGACTGGTCATTGCAGAACGTTAGGGAACATCCTGAGACCGTACCCAACGCGTCAAGCCATAACGATATAGGACGTTTATACGAAATCATTGCGCTGCCCAGGATCAGACAACCGTCAAAGTCGCTACAAACCGGCCGAGCACGGATATCACGACACCCGGATAGAGGGGCGGGCTTGTATTGTCCTCACAACCAGCCGATACAGACCCTTGAGCAACCTGACGGCACGCGGTTATGACGCACCAGAAGACAGGGATCGATCATCACAATGGCAAGCGAAACAACACCACTAGCAGACCTGCTCTTCGTCGTGCTGCCGCACGGCGAATCGCTCACATCCCTGCAAGCTGCAAACAAACTGGATCGGCTCTGGCTGCTTCCGTCACATCTCGTGCAGTCGTATGCACGCACTGTTATCGTCTGCGCACACAATGAGGTTGAGTCATCAGGCAATGCACTGGATCTTGAGACTGAGCACCAGATCGCACAATCGCGAAACGCGTCATACCTTGCATGGACAGGTGATGCTTCTGCACTCGACGAGTTCACACACGGATGCACATGCGCAACAGTTCGTACAATTGGATTCGCAGCCGGAACAACAGCGTGCGAGTTGATGGAGTTGCTCCCAAAGAAACTCCACCACGTGGCACTCGTTGCATCCGGCGATGTGTTATGGTCTCGCACACAGGCAGAACGGTTCGGCACTGACTCGACTGAAGCCGCCAGAGCAGCAGAAGTCGAAGCACAGTTGTGCGCACATGCGAGTGCAGTCATCGGTTCATCGGACTCGATGGTTGGTGATCTGGCGTGGCGGTACAAGGTGCCCATCATGCTCACACACGTTATCCCAGCAGCACTCTCTGCAGATCTTCCCGTGGTGACTGCAGGCGGCAGGCAGAACGATAGCATCGTCTGCGCATGCTCTATGACAGAAGCAGATCGAGTCGATCTTGTCATTGAAGCACATGCGATGTTGCGGGACATGGGAGAGCGCCAGACAAACCTCACTATTATTGGAAATGGTCCATGCGTCGATACAAGCAAAGCCTTTGCCGAAGAACGCTGCCCTGGCACAGTGGACTTTGTGACTGAAACAACAGACCAGCAGCGCGCGCACATGATTAGTCAGGCATCGGTCTTTGTCAGTGCAACATCTGACGAGCAGTCTGTGCCGTATGTGCTCGAAGCAATGGCAACGGGTGCTGCGCTCGTTGTCACCAACGGCGAAGGGGCTGGACAGCGTGTGCAGCACGGTGTCACGGGGCTCGCAATGCCACCCGAACCAGACGCAATCGCCCGTGCAATCGAAGGCCTCATTGATGATGAGTGCTGGCGTGATGCACTTGGGATGTCATCGATGCGCGAGGTACGTTCAAAGTATGCCGTGGAGAGCGTTGCCGAAGCAGAACTAAACATTCACCGTGTTGTGCTGCACAAGGCCGATATAACAACAGCCAACAGATCCGCCGCGTAGCCATCGATGCGCAGTTCCCGCGCTGTTGGATGAAAGAATACATATCCAATAATGCCAAGGTCGATAGCGTTTTCGCTCACCAACTCCTGCGCGGTAGCTTCATTATGCACAAACAGCCGAATCACCCAAAGCACCATGCCAATGACTCAGCGCTGCTCTCGGAGGCAATCCCAGCAGACTGCATAGTGAGGGTGCTGGCAACGCTCAACGCTCTTTCAGGCAGGCGTGTTGCTCTCGTGCTTGATAAAACGCACGCACACGTTCTCGTAGAAACTCTGACCCGCTCATCAACACACATCACTGCCTTCGTCTACGCAGATTGTCGCGGAATCTACCAGGCAGCTCCTCCATTCGTACCGTACAAGAACCACCCGATACAGAGCCATACTCTGCAAATGGAACGCCCCTCTCTCTGCGGTCGACCGATCGTCAATCCTGATGAGGTCTTCCTGACTGGAGCAACAGATGTCATGCTCTGTCTTTGGCCCAGCGATGACAGAATCTGGGCAAATCGGGCTGTATTTCTCCGCCAATCGCTTTCAGTTCATCGCGTGTTTGATATGAACATGCACCGAGCCAGTCGCTCACAGGCTGCATAATCATCATCTGGCCACAGCAAAGCGCAAAATCCCCTTAATAGGGAGTTTCCGACGTGCTTGCCGCTTCATATTCAAAGACTCAATGTGATTTATTGGACGTATAAATTGCCTAATGCTTGTTTTTTGTGCGCAGTGCATGATTATCCGATGGTTGAACTGCCACGTATGCGCTCAGTGAGCGAGGACTGCCATGCTGCCAAAGCAAATGATCGAGTTCAAACCCACATCAATGAACCGTCGAGCCTGGCCTCGCGAACCAGCCTCACTTGCCGTGAGATTAGAGCATGTGAATCGTGGCACGTTTCACACAGGACACACCGTCAACATCGGACATGGTGGTGCACTCATTGCTGTGCATGAGAACGCTCTGTTTGCACCAGATGACAACATCAGAATCGCGTTCTCATCCGATGAGGGGCCGATCATCTACACAAACGAGATGACATCTGCTGTCGTACGTCGAGTAGAGACCTCAGAACCCGACACCCCGGGTGAAGATCCATGCAAAATAACTATCGCGCTTCAATATGTACTTTGTTAGCAACAGGTTAGATGGAACGGTAGAACAGATTTCTGGTGTTCAGGCTTTGCTTTGAGGTATGCAAAGAGCATTCTTCAGGAAGACGGCGAAGAAGATTGACGAGCAGGGTGATCGGAAGGCTTCGACTCAATCATCTGAGATTGCGGTGGTTTGCTCGGTGATAATGGGTCACCCGAACTGCCCCCCCCATCTGAGCCGTCATCATCGCCATCAGACCCATCGATTATCTCCACACGATCACGCATCTCCTTGCCTGGCTTGAACTTCACAACACGCTTGGCAGGGATTTCGACTGGTTTGAGTGTCTTTGGGTTCTGTGCGACATGCGCCTTCTTGAGACGCGATTCCCAGATACCGAAGGTGCGCAACTCGATGCGATCGCCGTCGGCAAGCCATGAGGTAATGGACTCAAGAACACACTCCAGTGCCCGCTCTGCGTCTGCACGTGAAAGCCCCGTGCGCTCCGTGATGCGATCAACAAGGTGTTTCTTTGTCCGGGTTTGCATATGTTCGTTCGGCACGGCTGCTCCACGAGTGGCTGTACCAAGAGACCCTCGCGATGACAACGACACCATCGCGAACACATATTCTGTGCCAGATCGGCACACCCCACACTCGTAGTATGCACAATGTCGATGCAGGAATCAACCGGGGACATGTGCGATTCACAGCACATGCGCGCACAGGAACGGACACTCCTTGTTTCCAGGAGACAGTTGCTTTGAACTGCAACACGCTCAAAGGGCTGCGGTAGCTGGGTTTACAGCTACCAGCACAGCACATTCACACTCTGTTCAGAAACGCAGCACACCACCCGCATAAAACCCGGCAGTCGCACCGCGCAAGCTGAACTCATTCGTGTCTGTTCCGTCGCTCATCCCATACGCGTTCTGGCGGTACCCCACCTGGAGCGCAAGGTTCGGGCTCAGGTAGTATCGAAATCCGACTAGTGCATCCCATGAAAATGATGAGTGGTTGTCCAGACCAAACCATCCTGCACTGGCGCGCAGATCCATCGAGAACCCTTCTGACAGAACAAGCTCTGTACGCACGCCCACATATGGGTGTGCAAAGGTTTGCGACTCATCCGTGTTCATGCCAGCATTATCGATGTCAATCATTGTGTGGTATCCACGAAGACCGACAATGCCCTCAGCAAGAAACTCAAGATCGGGAGCAAGTGTTCGTCTGTGCGCGTTACTCGAATGGCGTGAATCGAGCAGAAGGTACCCAGCTTCCACTTCAAGAGACGTCAGCGAGAACTCCGACATCACCACGTCGCCGGGGCTAAACGACACCGGCCCCAAAGCTCCTGTCTCAGTCATAACAGCTTCTCGCTCAAGTCGCACATCGAACCCACTGGCGCCGAATCGCCAGAGACCGGTTCTGTAATGAAGTTCAGGGAATGCTGAGAGACGCGGTGAATCAAGATTTAGATCTGCGAACCTGACTCGATCAGAACCGGGTAGCGCTCCAGGCAGGCGAAGATTCCCTCCCGGCGATGCGTACCAGACCGAGGGCTCAAACCTGAACTCCCACGACGCATCGGGTGTGTTCTTCTCTTCCCAATCATTCCAGAGCGCCCACGTGTCGACGTCCTCAACACGTGCATCTGAACTCTGCCCTTCTGCGGTTGTCTCCGGCTGTGTTTGCGCAATCGCAGTAGAGCATCCCATCACCAAGACAAGATGCATCAACGCATGTCCGTTCCACGTCATCAAGTCCAAGGTCGAGCTCCTCTTCGACTTGTCCCCATTGGCTGACCAACGGTAGGTGGTTCCTTACGGTAAACGAAGTCTTCAGACGTGTTTGTTCTGGTTCGAGGATCGCTTTTTCATGATTCACAGGTATGGTTCTAGGCAATGCCATCTGCACGCAAGCCATCACAATCTCCCCCACCGCGTCAGCCAGAGTCTGACGCGGACAATCACGCGCAGGCGAAAACTGCCGCCACCCCCACCACCCGACTGGGGCCCGGTGTAAATGTGCCCACCGATGCGCTGGAGTTCTCATACTCCCGATCACGCGGGCCTGGCGGGCAGAACGTCAACAAGCGCAACACCCGTGCGGAACTCCGTGTAAGGGTCGCTGCACTCGGACTCAGGGACGATGCAACAGATCGGCTGCGCACGCTCGGCGCATCATGGCTGGTGGGTGAGGGTGAGGACGAATCGCTGCTCATTGCATCGGACGAGTACCGATCGCAGAAGCGCAACGCCGACGGGTGTCTCGAACGCCTCCGGTCCATCATCATGCGAGCGAAGCAGCGCCCGCGTGTTCGCAAGAAGACCAAGCCAAGCAAAGGCGCCATCCAGCGCCGCATCGATGAGAAGAAACAGACCAGTGAGAAGAAGGCGCGCAGGCGAAAGCTCGACGACTAACTTGTCACCCGCTAGTGATGGTCCCACGCGCGCACGCGCGATGTGCGCAACAGCACGAGAAACACTGGCCCACCGAACAGCGCAGTGACAACACCAATCGGCACGCTACCGACGGATGGATAGATCACTTTAAGTGTTGACACACCTGCGTCCGCTCCCACCACAATGATCGCACCCGCGATTGCACTCGCTGGGATCAGCACACGATGCGATGGCCCGAACACCATGCGCACGATGTGCGGGCCGACAAGCCCAACAAACCCGATCGTGCCAGCGATCGCAACGGTTCCTGCAGTCAATGCACCTGCAACAACAAACATCACAAGTCGCAATGAACCGATCGAAACGCCGACTGATCGAGCTTCGTCCTCGCCCATGCTCATCGCGTCGAGTTGATGAGCAACACTGATGCCCGCAATCAACGACGCGAGTGCAATCGCGGCGAGTACTGCGATCGTCGTCCACGAGACATCATCACCAAGGGAACCGAACAGCACGCGCGACGCGATCCCCGCGGGTTCCGGCGGGAGTATCGATGAAATCGCCATCGATGCGCCAGCACACATCACGCCGACGATCACGCCGACGAGAATGAGACTGATCGGCTCGACGACGCCCCGCTTCTGTCCAAGCGAATACACGATGGCAAGGGCCGCGATCGCGCCCACAAATGCGGGTCCGGTCCGTACTGACTGCGTCACCAGCGCTGTCCCTGTCTGCCACGCGATCCACGCGGCAAGCATGGTCGCAAGCCCAGCACCTGCTGAGAGCCCCAGAAGGTCCGGCGACGCGAGCGGGTTCCGCACCAATGTCTGCAGCAGCACGCCCGCCAGCCCCAGCGACGCTCCCACGACCAGCCCCGACATCACGCGACTCGCCCGAAGCTCGAAGAACTCACTTGTCTCGGGCCAGCCCAGCACCGATCCCCCCGCGAGCATTCGGGCGAGGCACACGATCACCAGCAACCCGATCAGCATCCCCATCAGCACGACGGGAGGCACTCGATTCGGACTGTGAGAGGGCTTTGGCACAGGCAAAGCCTACACCGATCAGACCTCAGGATCGCTTTTCGCCACGATCCAGCACCGTTCCCGAGTTCCAATTCCCCCTCGTCCACCCTATCATCGCAGCCCGCTGGAACGGCGGCTGGGACTGATTTTCACGACAACGGGGGCCCACCCGGGAGACACACGTGGACAAAGCCTTTTCCATCCGTTTGATCACGCCTCAGGACAAGCTGCTCGAGCAGGAGGCATCCAGCGTGGTGCTGCCCGCGTGGGACGGCCAGATCGGCGTGCTCCCGAACCGCGCTCCCATGGTCGTCAAGCTCGGCACAGGCGAGATGAAGGTCCACGGCGCTGGTCAGCACGGCGGCGACCGGACGTTCGTCGTCGAGGACGGGTTTGCACAGATGGTCGGCAACAAGCTGACCGTGCTCGCGAATATGGCAGTCGCTGCTGAGACTATCACCGAGACCGACGCCATGGCTGAACTCGACGCAGCAAACGCCCGCACGGTTCCCGCTGATGCAGCCAACCGCACAGACGCATTGGCTCGCATCACCAAAGCCAAGCGCCTCGCAGAGCTGAAGCTGCGCGTCGCGCAGTCGCGTCGCGGCCGGGGAATTTGAGTAAACGAGAAAGTTGAAAAGCAAAGCAACACAAGCCCAGCGATTGCAATCGCTGGGCTTTTTCGTATTGAGAGGTATCCGGCTCGCTCTTTACCGCAAAGGAGGTAAGTAGTTATCAATCAGGAAGCTGCCTGCTCCAATTGACACCATTCAGTTTTCGCTGTAGTGATTTGCCAAGTCGCTGATCTGCTTGCTTGATATGTGAAACCTTCCCATTCAGCTTGCTCTTGAGTTGCGGGACGCTGATCCCATGTTCCACAGCAACAACAAAGGCACCGTTTGCCAAGCATTCCCGGATCTTAGCCTTAACTTCGAAGATAAAAGACTTTGATGGGCGCAGTTGCTCGTTCACTACTAACTTAGTAATAACCTGACATTGCTCTTTACCCATGAACTTAATCTTGTCAGGCGCAACTTCGTATCCGCACAAACCAATTGCATCAATGATTGCACCTTGATACACGCGCAGATCATGCTCTCCAGAAATGGCGATGTCATCCACGTACCGAGTGAATCTGAGATCGTGCTTTCTACAGATCGCGTCAATCCGCCTGTCAGCAGGCTCTAGTGCAAGATTAGCAATCAAGCCGCTGGCGGGGCCGCCCTGCGGCAGCTCGTCATCCTTGATAAGTATCTGAACCATCGCATCAAGCGCTTCGCCGCTAAATCCCAATCGTTCCAAAACAGACCGCACCAAGCACGAGTTTGTACTTGGGTAGAACGATTTTACATCAAATGTTGCGACCATCCTCTTCGCAACATGTGGTCCTGCATGCAGAAATATTGATCGTCGAGGAATCCCGCCCATCATCCAGCGGGGATATCGAACCATCGACTGAAGTTCGCGGAGAATATTGTGCTGCAAAGTGCGTAGCACTTTATTCGGAGGCCTGATTGTTCTTGAACCACCATTCGGCTTCTTTATCTCGAAGCAAGAGTACATAGTAGAAGCGCGATTGATTGTGTCTGAAAGTGGGGATAACTCTACGCCGACCCAACCTGCTACCTGATCAAGTGTAGAAATCTGCAAGCTGCGGTTATAACGAACGACGGGTGGTTCGGCTCGCATTTTCGTATGCACCTCGAACAATTGACTTCGCCAATTCACACATGTGCCGATCCCGAGAACTGACTTCAAAGGGAATATCTACTGCATCCCATATCAAAACTTCAACTGGAACTTCAAGTGCTTCGGCAATTCGCAACGTTACTTTTATACTTGCGTCACGCTGATCATTCTCAACGAGGCTGAGGAATGACGGCGTGATATCGGCGCGCTCTGCAAGTTCTTTCTGACTCAAACCCTGCTGGGTTCGCAACGATCGAATTGTTCGTCCAAGTGCAAGCACTGTTTATCTCGAAAAAGAGGGAGAGGTTAACTCGGTTCATCGTCATCCAATCTATGGAATAACAAGTCCCGCATCCACGGCATCGTCATTCCTATCGCCAAGAGAATAACACGAATATGGCATTCTCCTAGCACGATTTTTCCGTCGATCTGTTCCTGCGTTGTCTCATTGAGAACTCGCAAGGCCATATCAACAACATGACGCTGACCACCAGTGAGAGTAGCTCGAACCAAAGGGTCTCGAAAGACCCTAATCGCGAACTCAACCTCAACAACCGGGAGCTCAATGGCCCCCAACCTCGATCGTCTAAGTAGACTCATATGAATCTCCTTTTAAGATACCGCCATGTTCTTAACATGGCAGTCAGAAACGAGCATCGCACCCATCAAAACAACTTTAATGATCCTGCGATGACTCTCCCGTTTCCTGACTGTCTACTTGCATACGAGCAACTTGGCAGTCGAATCTCACGATCTCAGTTCAGTGTGTACTGTGGCAGTCTCTATTACATGTATATGCAAATATGACTTCAGTACGCTCACTTTGGGAGGTGTGCGAGAAAGTGGCAAAGACACTGTCTGAACCACAGCGGGGCGGTATCTGTAAAAACGATCTCGGTTTCGGTTGTCAAAGAACACGCCGCCCTTGCGACTGAGCGATACTAGAAAACTTTATCGTAATGTCAACGATTCCGTCGCTTTGAACAGCCTGTCATTTGTTGTCATTTGTGTGCGCGGACAACAAATAACACCTTCTGGATCAATCACATGGAAGCACCCACACCAACATCTCGCACTATTTCTGTGCCGAAAGACTATCTCATTTCTGGGATAATAATGCTATCTCGTTCTTTTGATTCACCTGCACAGCTTCTCATACCACGTCGTCCACATCCGGTGTTCTCATGCCCACGATCCGACTCGCTCTGACATCCGACATTGATGCGCTGGTCGAGTTGCGGTCAGCGTTTCTTGACGAGATCACATCGCGGGATGTTTCAACGCTGGCGCTGCGCACGTCGATGCACGCGTACTTCCGGGAGGCTCTTCACACGGGCAGCTTTGCTGCGTACCTCGCGTTCGAGGGGACGACCGCGATCGCATCAAGCGGCATGGTGCTGAGAACTTTGCCGCCGTCTCACTCGTGCCCGCGCGGCCGAGAAGCGTACATTCTCAACATGTACACCGTGCCCGAACATCGCGGCAAAGGCATCGGCAACGACCTGCTCCAGCGTTGCATTGCGTTTGCGCGAGAGCACGGGTGCGATCGCATCTCGCTGCACGGCGTGTCGGGGGCGCGATCCATGTACGAACGAATCGGGTTCGCACCGGTAGAATCAGAGATGCGGCTGGCACTATGAGCGGGCTTCAGATATGTATCACCCGGTCTGATGCGGAGTGGGAAGAATCTATCGCGATCCTCCGTGAAACGTATGTCGGCGGCGGATACTCGACATCCGAACGCGCGCGTTCGTTCTACATGCGGACCAACCTCGAACAGCACGGCACACTCTTCCATGCAATACACAATCCTCGCATGATGGGCGTGGTGTTGCTGCTTAACGAAACGAGCGCACTGAGACAGGTGTCTACAGAGAACGAAGGCGAGTTTCGTTTGCTTGCTGTGAGCCCGGAAGCTCGAGGGCTTGGCATCGGACGAGCGCTTGTAACGCACTGTGTCGATCTGGAGCGACGGCGCGGATCAACCAGCGTCGTCATCTGCACCCGACCGAGCATGATCGCAGCACAACATCTCTATGAATCCATGGGCTTTGTGCGCCTACCTAAGCAGGACTTTGTCACAGACGAAGGGTCGGAGCGCTGGGTGTACGCGCTGGCGCTCTCGTTGGGTACATAGACATAGCTCCCGATTGCTCAGCGCAGAACGACGATAAAGACGCTCCAAAGCCCACAGACAGAACGCATCAAAGCGAAGCCAATCGAACCATCCAGCCGAAGATGGAGTAGCATGCCCATGGCTATCTGCACGTCCATCCCCCGGCGATGCTGGCACGCGATCGTGTTCACGATCTGTGTGCTGATATTGATCGGACTGGCATTTCTTGTGCGGCAGATGTATCCGACACATCCGATCCAGATTGGACATGCGTCGTTTGCTGTACGGATGCTCAATCGCGTTATGGGCGATCGGTACCAATGGCCTTCTGGCTGGATGGACGGAAATCTCCTCGACTTTGGTGATCCTGAATCGTGGTCGTTTGGCCGAACATCACTGTGCAGCCGTGGAGGGCCTTTCGAACGGCACGTCATTGGATTCAATGAGACAATACGAACAATCCCTTCACTCTGTCTGCTTGCACCGACTTCCGCGCATCGGATTGCGGGTATCTACTTTGTTCCATTTGGAACAAATCAAATCTTGACTGCGAAAGAGCGCAGTGATGGACGCCATGCATTTATTGCGTGGCTAGAAAACGCTGCAGCGAATAATGAGCCGGTACTCCGTGGGAATGACCCACAGCTTCTCGCAAAGGTCAAACGCCTCCACGTTGATGAAACGATTCCGTTTCTATCCGGATACTACATCAATGCTGCGGGTATTGTGATATTGCTTGTGATGCTTTCGTCGCTCCCCGGCACCGTGTTGTGGAGCTGGCATACGTGCATGCTGGCATACGCAAAGCTTCATCGACGCACGCGCCGAGAACGGCTGGGTTTATGCACTTCGTGCGGGTACAACATGCGCGGATTGCCAAGCGATGTGTGCCTGGAATGCGGAAAGAGCAAGAACAAACAAGCGATGAGCACGTAGGATCTCCATGCTCCTCCGCACATCAAAGCGCTGGCGAATCGTGTACCCGTTCGTGCTGATACTCAGCTCTGCGCTGCTGATCGGGCTGGTATTTCACGTTCGTGAGATGTGCCCGTCGCATCCTCATCAGAATGGCAATGCATCATTGGTTGTCCGTTTGCTGAATGAATATCTTGTTGAGCAGCGGTACATTAAGCCCGGATATTGGGTAAGTGGAAAGTACGGCGAATACACCTACAACAAAGAGCGGATCTTTGGTGATCCACCATGGGGGTTTGGAGCGCCAGCGCCGAACTATTTCATCGGCTTCGATGATACCGTTCGCACCATACCGACTCGTTGTTTCTTTGCGCCGACCTCAGCACGCCGGATCGCGGGCATCCGGTTTACTCCCGGTGCCTGGGTCGAACCGTTAACAGCAGATGAAAGAAAAGTAAAAAGTAACACATTCATCGCATGGCTGGAATCAGAGCTTGCCAGCTACGACCCAGCAAGCAATATATCTCCACCTGACGATGGCACTTTTCTCGCAAACGTCAAAGGACTGTACGTCGACGAAGAGATATCACTCCCAAGCGGATACCTCATCAATAGTGCTGCCTTTGTGCTGGTGATTGCAACTGCCTGGTCAGCGCTTGGCATCATTCGATGCGTGTGGATCCCGGTGTCCGCACTCATCCATCGCCGTGCCCATCGACTTCGCCACGGTCTGTGCCCGTCGTGCGGATACAACCTGCACGGACTTCCCAATGATGTGTGCCCGGAATGCGGCAAAAAAGCAGGATGATCACACATCGCCCGAATATTACGGGCATCCTGCGGCATACGCATTCCCGAAGCAGATGTAATCGAACACGTTGAGTATCGCGTTCTCGTCGCAGTCGGCGTAGCAGGCATCAATGGGAATCAGCACAACGGCTCGCTCAGGACTCCACGCGCCGTAATGTCCTGAGCCGATGATCCATCCATTGTCGTTGATTTTCTCTGCACGATCAACTATAAAGTTTGATGGCAGCGTCACCAGATCATTCAGATCGCGAATGCCATGCTGATCATCGAAGATCCACGCGTGCCAGTCACCATTGACAATGGCCTCACCGACAACGGTATTATTGTTATTGATAGAGGTTGGCTTTGAGTATCCGGGTTCTGTGCTGGGTAGATCCGGCACAAACGAAAATCCCGCGGCAGCACTCCATATAAACGCGCCACCGCCGAACGTCACCGGCCCGTCGCCGATGACCACGCCCGCATCGTTGATATCGACCGCATGCGTGATACCGGAAGATGATCCGGTGAGTAGCGTGTGCAGGTCGATGTGCACCTGCATATCAAGATCGTAATAGAACGCTTTCTGATCGCCGCAATGTCCGGTGCTTGATGTGACACCGACAATCTGGTTATGGTTGTTGATTGCCCATGCCTGATCTGCATGCAGAACACTATGCTGCGATTCAAGCAGGATAGTGCCAGTTGCCGCACTCCACACCGTCGCTTCGCGGTTAATATACGGCGGCGGCACCGGGCACGTAAAGACACTCCCATCGGATCCCACAATAACATTGCTGTTATTCAGGTCAGCGGCTCCGCTCATGTCCCCGTCCATTGTTTGGAAAGTCCCATCGGGCCATCGCACCGTGTTGGTTGTGACAATTACTCCAAGATCGTTGATCGGACCAGCAAGGCTGATTGATTGCTTCCCGGTACTTTGAGTCCAGATGAAACTGCAAGGACCGCCGAGTGGCTCCGTCGTCGCACAGCCGGTTACCTGATTAAGATTGTTCAACCCACCAACATGCGACGTTGCGAGACTGTAGGTTGTGTTCCAGGGCTCGATAATGACCAACTCGTACGCAACCTGAGCCGTTGAGACCGAGGTCATACCTGCCAAGGCTGCTATCGCGATAAACTGCTTTCTCATGCTTTGCTTTTCCTTGCTTGTATTGATTGCGTGCGACAACTGACCCCACGTTTGCACATATGTCTGATTGAGATCCCGAGTCAAGGTTACACTATGGGCATCCAGTTCCATACGCATTGCCGAAGCAGATATAATCAAAGATGTTCAACGTGCTGTTTCCGTCGCAGTCGGCATATGGATCGCCCGCAGCATATGCGTTACCGAAGCAGATATAATCAAAGATGTTGAGCGGATGACTGCCAGCAGAGTTGTCGCAGTTGGCATAACACACCGAGTACTGGGCTGTATTACTCATAACCCCACCGCACGATGAGACCGCAACACATCGCAGCGCAAACGATCTGTCTGCAACTGCGTCAGAAATTGTCAACTCGTTGGTTGTTGTTCCTGAAAAAATGCCATAGAACGAGTTCGGCCCCTCATCCATGTCAAGCCAGATTCCATTGCCCGGCGCTGACTCGCGCTGCCACTGATACGTCTCAACAGCACCACTGAGTTGCACTTCAAACACTGCCGATCCGCCCGGCGCAGGATGCCTAGCCTGTGGCTGGGTGAGAAACACAACCGGGCTTGCATCTGTCCTGAACTGGGCAACATTTGTGACGCTCAATCCGCCAGCCTGCGAGAACTGGCCCGCTGCGAACAGATTGCCCGATGTGTCAGCAGCCATCGCGGACACGGTGCGCGTGATCTGATATTGCATGCCGCTGCCGATCGGGGACCACGCACTGATCGTAGGGTCCCATGTTGCAACCATCGATGCTGGTGCGCCTCCTGCGGTATCAAACACACCACCAACAGCGAGTTTTCCCGATGGCATGACGCACATGGCGTATGCGTTTGAGAGTGCGCCCGTGTTGCTGATGAGTCCTGTACCAAGCGCGTGCCACGACACGCCATCCCATCGGGCCACACCATTTGCTGTGACACCGCCGGCCGTTGAAAATATTCCGCCTGCAACCAGATCACCGTTCGGCATTACCGCAAGCGCATTCACAGCGCTGCTCATGCCAGATCCCATCGGGTTCCAGCCTGCGCCATCCCAGCGCGCAACACGGTTTACAGTAATATCACTGTCTGCTTTCAGAAACGAGCCGCCGGCAACAATGTCGCCATTGGGCAATACTGCAAGCGCAAGCACTGACACAACAGCAGACGGTTGTACACCCTGATAGAGAGCGCCCATCGCAGTCCATTGCGTGCCGTCCCAGCGGGCAGCACGCTGCGCTGGTGCGCCTCCTGCTGCCAGAAATGAGCCGCCCGCCATCAGATCGCCATTGGGAAGCAGCGCAAGCGAGCGTACAGAGCCAAACTCCAGACCGGAATTCAACGGGCCGATACGATGCCACTGCGTGCCGTCCCAGCGAGCGATCAGTTCTGCTGTCGTACCGCCAGCACTGAGAAACTGCCCGCCCGCGATCACATCACCGTTCGGCATAGCAAGCAGCGCGCGCACGAAGTTGTCAAGACCCGATCCAAACGGATGCCACGATGAGCCGTCCCAACGTGCGATATACTCAACTGGTGTTGTTCCAGCGAGGGAGAATCGACCTCCAAACACAAGATCACCAGACGGCAGTAGGACACATGCGTCCGCTGCAGGGCTGACACCACCTCCGGGGAGCGGTGCCCAGTCGCACTGCCCGATTGCATGCGACGATATTGCAAGCGTCAGAGTGAATGCTGTAGCATACCGAAGGTTGATCATCGATTGTCTGATGGTCTGATTCTCTCTCATCACTTGCTCCCATACAACTGCACCACCAACCCGGTCCTTATGCATACATCCGTTCACATCCGAACTCTGGCAAATGGCATACCACAGTGAGACATCATCCAAGCGATGCAACGGGGCTCAATCAGCGTGTTCCGGCCAATCCTGAACAACTGCAGATTTCGAGTGGCATAATTTGTGGCCAATTAGCTACAAGTACGCAGATCCAGCATCCCTCCTCGCTGACAGTTACGGGCCAAGAAGTCGGATGCGGGCTCGTACACTTCAGATCACACCACCATCGGAGCTTTCCATGCCCGCTGCCAACAATGACCTTATCGCAAATACCGCCGACGTTGGGCTCATCGGGCTCGGCGTGATGGGCCGAAACCTCGCGCTCAATATCGCTGACCATGGGTTCGCGGTCGCGGTCTATAACCGCACCGTCGCGACCACACACGAGTTTGTGGATGCAGAAGGGAGCGCAACACCCGGCGCACTCATCGCGACCGAAACACTCGACCAACTCAAAGCCGCTGTGCAGTCGCCACGCCGGATCATCATCATGGTCCCCGCTGGCAAGCCCACCGATGCTGTGATCGATCAGTTGCTTGCGATTCTCGATCCGAACGATGTTGTCGTCGACGGCGGCAACGCGCACTGGGAAGACACCGCAAAGCGCAACGCGCGATGCAAAGCAAAGAACGTGCTCTACGTCGGGTCGGGCGTGTCTGGCGGCGAGGAGGGCGCACGATTCGGGCCATCACTCATGCCCGGCGGCGAAAAGAAGGCCTACGAAACGATCGAGCCAGTCTGGACCGCCATCGCAGCGAAGGTCGACAGGAACACAGGCAAGCCCATTGAGGGCGCGGCGCCAGGCAAGCCGGTCTCCTCGCCCAATGCTGAAGCATGCTCCACCTACATCGGGCCGGACGGCGCCGGGCACTTTGTGAAGATGGTCCACAACGGGATCGAGTACGCTGACATGCAGCTCATCGCAGAAGCGTGTGTGCTGATGCGCGAGGCGTTGGGTATGCACCCAGCGCAGATGGCAGATGTGTTTGCGCAGTGGAACGAGGGCGATCTTGATTCGTTCCTCATTGAGATCACTGCGGACATCCTCCGCCAGAAGGATCCGAGATCTGACAAGCCGTTTGTCGACGTAGTGCTTGATGCTGCTGGCCAGAAGGGCACCGGCAAGTGGACGGGGCAGATCGCTCTCGAACTCGGCATCAGCGCGCCGTCGATCGCAGAAGCAGTCTTTGCGCGATGCATCAGCGCAATCAAAGAAGAACGTGTGCGCGCATCGAAGGTACTCCCTGCGCCAGCGCCCCAGCCTGCGCTCTCGCCGGAAGAGTGGCTGACAAAGGTTCGTGATGCGCTCTATTGCTCAAAGATCTGCGCGTACGCGCAGGGATTTGCATTGATGGCAGAAGCCGACCGTGTGAATAACTGGGGCATCGACTTTGGCTCGCTCGCGAAGATCTGGCGTGGCGGATGCATCATCCGCGCTCGGTTCCTGCAGAAGATCACCGACGCGTACACAAACAACGCGACACTATCCAACCTGCTCGTCGATCCGTATTTTGCTGACCAGATTGGGCAGCGCCAGAGCGCGTGGCGCGAGGTTGTTGCGCAGGCAGCTGTACGCGGCGTTGCCATACCAGCCTTCGCATCAAGTCTTGCGTACTTTGACAGCTATCGATCGGAGCGCACAAGCGCGTACATGATTCAGGCCCAGCGCGACTTCTTCGGCTCACACACATACGAGCGTGTGGACGAGCCCCGCGGGTCATTCTTCCATCTGGACTGGCTCGATCCGAACAGGCCCGAAGCCACAGCCTGAACGTGTTCGCTAGACTCCACATCCCCCTGAAACACCCGTTGCCACAAGGAGTTGTGCCGGTTGAAACACCGGTTTTTGCGCATATACGGGTTGTACTGGTCCGGATATACCCTTGCCGCGATCGGGTGGTCATGCAAGACAACACACCCCCTGTTTTCAGCCGAAAACAGACATACCAATATGCCAGCCGAAGAAAACAGGCATCTCCTATCGCAAGACGTTGATCAGCACATCAACACAGATGCTGTGTGCGCACCATCAATCGGCGCAACCGGTCTTCACACTCAAATCGAAGCAAAGCCTCGCGTTTCAGGACCACGCGCAGCAATCATGCGCATCGATTGTCCAACGCAGATGCCATGGCAAGCAACACTCTTTACGCAGCGCCTCCAACTGCGGACACTAGCAGAAACAGATCGAAGTCAGTTCATTGAACTCATACGCACAAATACAGATCATCTTGCAGTATTCAGTCCGGTTCTTCACGAGAACGAATCGCTGTCCGCTATGTTCGAACGCCAGCTCGCGTTGACACTGCAGGGCATGAAAACAGGCAGGGGAATGCGGCGCGTCATTGCGCTCCCGGATAACACCATCGTCGGTGTTGTCATGTTCAATCGGATCGAGCGCGGCATGGATAACTTTGCTGAGATTAGTTTCTGGATCGGACATCAGTATACACGAAATGGATACGCGCTGGAAGCAGTCCGCGCCATGACTGCGTTTGCGCTTACGTCGCTCCCATCAGGGTTGGGCGTTGATACCGTCAGGGCATTCGTTCAGATAGAGAACACGGCAAGCGCCACAATGATGGCAAAGGTTGGATACACACACAAATCCCGCCAGACTCCCGTCATGACCGGTAGCGAGTACATCCTGCACGATGAATGGGAGATCGAGGTGACTCTCTCGCACATTCAGCTACAGTCTGGGTGAATGCAACCCAATCCGACCGATCCAATCCTCTCAACAAATGTGCCACCGATCCCGCCGATACATGCGATTGTCGCGCGCACGTCGAGACTCACATTGCGCCCGATCTTTGCTGAAGATCGTGACGCATTCATACAGATGCACGAGCAGAGCCACACGAGCTTTGCGCCGTGGTCACCCAACCTGCCCGAGGGCGGGTACGCTGCGTTGTTCGACCTTCAGCACGAACGCTCCGTGCAGGGCGAACTCACAGGCATTGAGTGCAGACGCGTCGCTATCGTCACAGAAACCGGCGAGATGGCCGGTGTGTTCGCGTTCTCGAACATCGTGCGCGGGAGTTGGTGCAGTTGCAACGCGGGATGGCGCGTCAATAGCACACTGCAGGGACAAGGCATCTGCACAGAAGCGATGCTCGCCATGCTGGAGATCGCGTTCAACGAGCAGCCTCACGGGCTTGGACTGCATCGTGTCGAAGCGGGTGTCGTACCAACGAATGCTGCAAGCCTGCGCATCGCGGAAAAGATCGGCATGCGCCGCGAGGGATTGGCAAAGCGTTACCTAAAAATCAACGGCACATGGCAGGACCACGCCATCTTCGCAAAGACCGCTGAGGAGCACACACCGGGCGTGATCGAAGTCGAGTGTGGGTAACAAACGATTCAGAGCTATCGGATAAACTCAGTACCAAATTGAAGTATGCGAAAGGTGGCGCTGCCGCGAATCAAATCGACATCGTGTGTGTTCGTATCTGCCGCAACAACTTCCGCTTCAACATGCACAGTGTACTGCCCGATGCCCAACAATCGACTTTGAAACACGATCTTTGATGAAAAAAGTTGATCATATTCTCTCGAATACATACCTGAAATGACTGGCAGCGCCTTCTCAGAATTTTCGAGCACCATATCTGAAGCATCATCCGAAAGCCATACCCGAACCACACGTATACGTACGTCAGAGGTATTCCCGTGGTCCGTCTCCGGGAGATGCGCCGTAATACGCAATGAACTGAATGGAAAGGCATGTGTGGCTTCATCTATCGTTGCTGGAGAAGGTGGTCCGAAGACGACAAGATGAGCAGTGCGAGACACGTATCGCGCGTATTTTTCCGGCTTGCACATTCCAACCTTGTGCGCAGACTGAATCAATCGCATCCACACCTGTTGATCGTGAGATGATGCTTCTGGATCACCCAATCGCTCAAGTCCAACATCGATCAGCCGATCCAGTCGTTGTTGATTGATCGATCTTGATTCGACTCGTGCGATCAACTCATTCAAAGCTGCTTCTATATCCTGAGAGTTCTTGCGCTGAAGGTCGTGTTCCAGCATCCAATCGGGTTTTATGTCAAGGATAAACTGATTTGATCCAAGATAGCTCCAGTTCAGTTGCGATATCACGATGACAATAAGCACAACCAAACATGCAAAACCAGTACTGCGAGTTGCGAGTCGACGTGATCGTGCACAGACCGCGTTCCCCGTACGAAGATCAGAGCCACACTCGGGGCACACCATCTGATCATCAATCCCGGTCAGGTTAAAGCCGCATTTTCGGCAGATGAGATAGTTGACAAAGCCCTTCCATCGGATACCGATCACAATGAGTGAGCACCCGACCACGGCGCAGAGCAAGATACTCAGTGCCAGCCACACGTGATTGAAGACGTTGAAAAAAGATAAGACCATAGTACTGTCGCTACGGTCATTCAGAAGAAAAGTTCACCCACAAACGCAGTGTGACTTTGATTTCGTGCAACGCACACTACCTGGCTTCCGCCCCACCGCTCTTCACTTTCATCTCCTCGACAATATCAATTGCTCCAGCAAATGCTGATGCGTCTTCGAGCACGGTGCCGGGCATCCGGTCAAGAAACTCGTACTCAAACCTCCGGATGCCCGTGATCTCTTGCGGAGTTTTTCCATCGCTGTGCTCGTCGGTCAGCACGATTGTCCGCCATTCACGCACCTCCGGCTGATGATCCTCATTGCGCGCCAGCAGCATGAAGTCATGCCTGCGATAAAGTTCGCTGGATTCAGGGTACATGTCGCGCGTGTGCTCGGGCTGAATGACATCAAGCCACACCCCAGGCCTGTACGGTTCGGGCGGAACGATTGCAATATTCGGCGATCGCTGCAACGTCATCGTCGGGTTCTCTACCATCGGGCCGTCGCCAGCGATCCACGACTGCATGCCTGATGCGAAGATGCACCCGTGTGAATAAAAGTCGGCATCGTCGGGTCCGACGGAACTTTCAGTCGTGAATCGTGCCGAATCGTACTTCTCGGTGTCAGGGTTCCATGTTCGAACCCACACCGTGCTCGTGTCTGCGCGCCAGAGCTGCTCGTAGTGCGGCCCAAAGCCCACTCGCTCAATGCCCATACGCTTCTCATATGGATAGATCATCATCCAGACAACATCCTTCGTCATCCACGACTCAACACGGAAGCGCTCTCGCCGGACCAGCCTTGGTGAGCCGTCGTCGTCGAGTTCGTGGAGATTGCGCCACGTCTCTTCCAGTTCAAGCGTGACCTTGATGCACTGCGCATGCTCAAGCCGATCACGCCACGCAGCGATGTCGTGCTGGATCACCTCGGGCAAGTGCGCAAGTGCTGGATCGGGCTGCGGTGCTTGTGAGATCTGTGCATGGGCAGCTGACACAGCACAGACGAGAAGTGTGGCTACAAGATAGGAAGTGTGTCTGGTCATGGTGAGATCATATCAACTCAAGGCTGCGTTCACACCTCAGAGCCTCCAAACTCGGGAATAGCGTACTTGTAGATCGTTTCGAACCACGAACGAATAGAAGCTGAACGTCCTTGAATAGCTGGCCTGTCAGAACTCGTGATCGAAAAGTCAACATCTATCGTGTAAGAACCAGCTTGCAGCACAATATCCTCGATATCCACACGGAACACATACAGGCGATTGGAATACCCCTGCATGCGATTGTCCTGATATGGGCGAACCGTGATGATTTTTACGCCGTCTCCAACCACACGCGCATTGATTGTTTCTGCGTCTGTTCCTTCGATCTGGATCCGATCAATATCGATCCGGATCATCGGAGTCACGGCACTTTCAACGTGCGGTATCTGGATGTGCAGCTCAACGTAGGGCACAACACATTGCCCCGATCTGCTCTCGCGATACACGAACCCACTCGGAAACTCAACCTCCACCTCCAGCGTGTTCACGACGTGCTGCACGAATGTATCAGCATCGCAGAGACCCATGCTGTTCGATGCGAGAAGAAGCTCGGTCCACGCGGCTCGTATATCAAGTGGCAGCAACTCGTCGCTCTCACGCACGAGCGCTGTATCAGTAAGACGGTGCGCACGCGTGTGACTGAAGTTTGACTGCTGTATTCGCTTGGTCAGTTCTTTCAGAATTGCAATCTCGTCGTTTGATTCTGTATTGCGAACCTCGTGTTCAAGCATCCACGCGGGTTTGTGCGCGCGGATCCAGTCCTCGTCAACGATCACAGAGATATCAACAAACGCTGGCATGCAAGCAACCGCGAGGAAGCAGAATCCAATCACAACAAACGCGGGCCTGTGTTTTCGCTCGCCACTCTCGATTGCACGCTTTGCCTGCAGGTCCGCACCACACTCCGGGCAATGCTCGACCCCACCTGTGCTTAGAGGCAACCCGACAAGATCAAATTCACACGTTCTGCAGATCGGATGATCGTTCAATCGCTTGCCACGGAACCCTCTCCAGATCAGACACAGACCAGCAATCGTGCAGAGTGCAATGCCCAGCACCAGCCACGGATGATCGGAAAGTGGAAGCAGAGACGAGTTCATGAGATTGGATAGCCTAAAGCACGCATATTCCAGTTACCATGGACTGCCATGTATGTTGAGTATTGTGAACCCGAACTGCTCATTGATCTTGGCAGGCATCATGCTCTGATCGCCAGGGATCGAAATCAACATCTCAACATCAATCGCAGCGCTGCCTGGGCTAAACTTCACCGTGTCAATATAAACAGTAAATGATTCAACCGGACCCGAGTGGCCAATCACCACGAGCTGGAGCGGTGCCAGGTTCACGACCTGATCAACGGAATCATCAAATACAACACTGCTCTTCTGCGCTGAAGTCTCAATATGGATGTGGTGTATCCGCACACTGCTCTGTGCTTTGGAACCTGCTCGTTTCGCATATAGCTGCAAACGCACTCGATCAAGAATAAGTCCATCAAAGAACTCGGCTTGCAATTCGAGTTCGTTAGGATATACGACTCGTATCCCAACCGCGTTCAACAGAAACGTGTTGTATGTCTTGTCTGAGATATACCCCTTCTCTCGTGCAGCTTCAACAAGATCGCCCCACAACGCATTCCATGGCTTTGCTGTGTCCTTCTGTCGCACCAGCGCAGCTTCAACAAGCCTGCGAACGCGCGGCCCACTGATTTCACCTGCGCTGATCCTGTCAATGGCAACCTCCAGCAGCGCATCCTGTATCGCTTGATTGCCATCGGTCTGCATGATGCGATTTTCAAGCATCCAGTCGGGCATGTACTGTCGAAAATGCGCTTCATCGAACTTCAGATTTGCCCGCGCGTAGACCAACGATCCTGCGATCAAGCACAGCAGAATCCCAGCACACATCCAACTCAACCGATGAGAAAAACGCCCATACCGCATCGCATTCTTTTCGTAAAGGATCTGGCCACACTCCGGACAGTGATGGATCTTATTGATCCCCAAGGGCAGCCCAACAAGATCAAACCCACACTTTCGGCAGTGCGGGTCATCGCTCGTTTTTCTCCCACGCAATCCCTTGTAAAGGAAAACAAGCCCGGACAGACCAAGCCATGCCACAATCATGGCATACCACCACGGTATCTGAGGAACCAGCAACAGCAACCGCCATCCCATATATGGTTATATCCGGCTCTCAGGCCTTGGTTGCACAGTTGCACTTCCAGATGAAAAATGGACAGTCCAACTGGGACGTAGAGTTCCATGCGCCACTTTGATGCTGTTAGGGAAGCTTCGTAATCAGTGCCTTGAACCGCTCGTCGTTTCGAATCGGGTCAAGGTCCGGGTCTGATCGAAGCAGATCCGCTCGGATAAACCCAAGGTTTATAGCCTGCTCAAGTGACAACAATGCCTTATTGATCTCTCCCAGTTTGGCGTGTGCACAGGCAATGTTGTAGTGTGCGGTACTGTTGTCTGGATCAAGCTTGACAAGACGCTCATGGATTGCGATTGAGTCTTTGTACTGTCCTTCGCTCATCATGGCGTGACCGAGCCGTTGCAGCAAGCTCGCGCTCTCAACGTCGGTATCCAGCAGTGCACTATAACCGTCAACTGCTTGATGCCATTCTCCCGTCGCATAATCAATATCTGCTCTTTGCATCGCTCGACCATTGTCATCGACACGAGGATTGAGCAGCCGATACTCACTCGACAAGTATGGCTCGGGTGACCACGCGTATTCCATATATTCTGCGGTCTGATCCGCAACCACACGACCGTATGTCCTGGCGACATGGTGCAGAGCGCCATCAATCCCCGCAGAAACACCAGCAGTTGTGATAACGTTCCCGTTATCAATAAACCTCCGCCCATGTATCACCGTTGCATTTGGCGCAGACGCAGCGAGACGGTCGATCGCACCATACCATGTGGTAACGACTTTATCGTCAAGCAACCCCAAATCTGAAGCAACAAATGCACCAGTACACACCGTCATCATTTCGGCTTGTTGCTGCTGGGCTCTCACCCAATCCATAAACGATGTGTTATTGCGAAGCGCAGACGTAGAACCTCCAGGAATGACGAGGAGATCGACGCGCGGCGCAGTGTCGATGGTGTATTCAGGAACAACGGTGAGAAACTGCTGACTCGTGATCGGTTCTGGTGTGATCGCAACAGTGAAGACGTTGTATCCGAGTTGCCCCTTCGATTGTGACACTCTGCCAGCAATGGAGAAGACTTCACCCGGGCCAGCAAAGTCGAGCAGTTCGACGCCTTCGTACACAACAATCCCAACATTGATCGTGTACTCGCCGTTTGCCAGCTTGGTCGTAGACAGAGAGACAGCAGCAGCCGCAAGACATGATACAAACATCTTCAATCTCCGAGGTGAGTGAAACCAGTTGCGTGGCTGCGCTCACATCGGCTTCTTCTCGATCGTCACGTCGTAGATGTGAAGCAGCTTCTCTTTGTCGAACACCATCTCCTGGCGCGATCTTCCCACAAAGTCGTACTCGGTGGTGAGTTCGATCGCATCGACGGGACAGGCTTCCTCGCACATACCGCAGAAGATACAGCGGAGTTCGTCGATCTCGAACTTTGCGGGGTACTTCTCGCGATCGTCCCACGGAGACTCCGCCGCTTCGATGTGGATGCAGTTGGCGGGGCAGATCGTCGGGCACATCATGCACGCAACACACTTGACGCGCCCGTTCTCATCGCGATTGAGACGATGGACTGCGCGGAAGTTGGACTTCTCCATGCCGCCCTCTTCGACGGGCATAAGTTCCTTGCGTTGCTCAGGATATTGAATAGTTCGGCTGGTCCGCCCTTGGCCGAATGATGTGAAAAAGTGGCGCATGGTCGTGCCGAACCCCTTGACGATCTCGTGGAGGAAGATCGCTTCAAGGCCGTTCATGGGCGCGGGTTTGATCACGGTGACTTCTGCGTCAGGGATTGCCATAGGAGCAAGTATAGAGACGTAAAGCCGCATGAAGCACACGAATTCGCTCGTGACATGCTCTCAAAGCCTCCGAATAGCGATGGTGCCAGTGAAGTTTCGCGCCGGCTTGATAGATTTTTGCGGACCGGGGTGAGCCAACGCCCATCTGACCAAACCGGGCAGGATTGGCGGAATGTGGAGAGTTTGTGGGCCTAATTGCCGATGCTGAGAGGGGCCCGTCTGTCGATTCTCTGAGAAAACAATCGTTTGCCGGGATGTCGGCAGGTCTGGTTGGTCCCATAGAATAATGGTGCATCATGGGCCGGAAGACACCACAGCCATTGTTTGAGCTTCTTCGCGAACGCGAACGTGCATCGCTTGGCGCGAACCAGCCACCCGCGCAGACACCGTCAAAGGTATCTATTGATCGCGAGGCTTTGTCGCGCCCGACAAAGGCGCAGCTCAAGGAAGCGCAGCGTCAGCACGCAGCACGAGAGATTTCGCCGGACAATCCAATCCGCGTTGTGCCAAAGAATCCGCAGAACCTCCCATCCGGTGAAGTCCTTGCGAAAATGGCTCGAGGTGCCACAGTTGTTCCAGGCAGCCATGACGGACACACCCAGTCCAATGGCGGAAACAACAAGCCAGCACCAAAGCCCCAAGGCCCAAGCATCTTTGCAAAGATCAAGGATCTCGGTGCGTCAGCAAAGCCACAGATCCATGCAACGAAGCATGCTGGTCAGCGCCAGCACGTTGTCGCAATCCCGATGACTGCTGTGTACGTCGGTTTGCCTCTTCTGATTCTGGGTCTCCTCGGCGCATACTCAATCGGTCACATGGTCGGCAAATCAGAGGCAGAGAAAACGCTTGCCCCGTATGCTGCGGTGAATACCACAACCGAGCAGTTTGCATCGCGCAATACACCAGCAAAGCCGGAATCGTTGTTTGAGGAACGACTGGATGATCGCACGCCGTTCACCCAACCGAAGGAAAGCGATGAAACTATCCGCATTGCCGATGGTGGCGATACGGGCGGAACCGTGCTTCCACCCCACAACTTCCAGCGGGAATCGACGCCCACGCGCGAGAACGCAGTTCCAGAACGTGGGATCAACCCCTCACCTGCCCAGCCGGAAACCACAAAACCGTCCGAGAACCAGCCAAAGCCCGCTGAGCAACAGCCCATAGCTCCCCAAGCACCCAAGCACGACGTGCTGAAGGACACCCGTATCACTGGGCTGAACTATCTACGAATTGTGAGTTCACTGACCCGGGACGATGCGGTTGCAGCAGCGGAGTTTTTGACTACCAACGGCGTTCCCGCCTTCGCTGCAGTTGATCCTGATCACGCCAGAGGCAACAATGCCTCCTCGTGGTGCGTCAGGACAAGCAAAGGGTTTGCTGGCGCTCCACACTGGCAGGAGTCCGAACAAGAGCGTCGCGAGCTCAAGCGCCGTGTCGCTGCAATAGGGCAGAACTGGCAGCAGAATCATCGCGGTGTGTCTGACTTCTCGCAGCCGTTTTACGAGAAAAAGATCAATTAATCAGCCGGGAAGGGCTGTATTGGCACAGAAGCTGGTTGGGAGCGTTGAACATGAGTCTTGATCCTTCACTGAAAACCAAGGGCAACCTGACCGGAAAGCGCAGTGTCTACACCCGCGCCGAGCGCGTGCTTCAGATGCTCGCTGAGAAGAAGCTCGATCCGAAGTCTGACAAGGCAACAGGGCTTCCCAAGATGCGCGTTCGCAGCTGATCGCCTCGAATTCGGCTGAGTTTCACATAAATACCACACGCCCCGTGAGCCAGCAGCCTGCGGGGCGTTATGCTTTTGCAAACGAAGCAAGCTGAACGAGGAAGGATCGAAGCGATGCGCACCGTGATCACCGGCCAAGTTGGGATGGACAAGAAGGACTACTGCAAGCGGGTTGTCGACTTTGCTGGACAGAACGGCGAGACCATCATCCAGTACCACGTCGGCGACATCATGTACGCAGAGGCTCCGGATGTCGGTGCGGGCAAGATCCTCCATCTTCCGCTCTCCAGACTCAACTCGCTCCGCCGGGCAGCATTCAAAGACATGATCGCAGAATCACGTGATCAGGAGAACATTCTCGTCAACACGCACGCGACATTCCGGTGGAGACACGGGCTGTTCAGTGCGTTCGACTTTGATCAGATGCAAATGCTGGCGCCAGAGGTGCTTATTTGTCTCGTCGACAATATCGAGGTTGTGCATCATCGCTTGCACGCTGAGCACACCATCGATGCCACACTGAAAGACTGCATGGTCTGGCGCGAGGAGGAGATCCTCGCGACCGAACTGCTCTCGCAAGCGATCCCCGGGTCACGCTTCTACATCATGGCTCGCGGTCGTCACACTGATACCGCACAGACAGTCTTCCGGCTCATCTGCCGCAACGACATGCGCAAGGTGTACCCGAGCTTCCCGATGTCGCACGTGGTGGACATGCCAGACGTGCTCGCAGAGATCGACGCGTTTCGAGCGGTACTCGCCGACAACTTCATCACGTTCGATCCGGGCGATGTTGACGAGAAGCTGCTGCTCGAGCGCGCAATCGTCGCTGCACGAGAGGGGCGTGAGTTTGTCGATGCAGAACCGCACTCGTTCGGCGGGTCCAAGGCTGGGGATGGACCGATCCGCGTGCGCACGCGCGAAGTGCTCGATATCGCGGGTGACATCGACGGGCAGATCTACATGCGAGACTTCAAACTGATCGACCAGGCTGACATGATTGTGAGCCTCGTGCCAGAACTCCCCGGCGGGATCCCAGGGCTTTCTTCCGGCGTCGAGCGCGAGCTCCAGCACGCCTATGAACACGCCAAGGAGGTCTACGTGGTTTGGAAACCAAAGAAGAGCCCCAGCCCGTTTATCACCGAGACCGCAACGAAGATCTTCACATCAGTCAACGAAGCGCTCGAGCACTTTGAGAATGCTGGCATGTTCCCGCAGAAGAACCTGTTCGGCGTCTGACAATAACTGGGCTGCAAGCCGATGCAATAATGTTGCATCATGGTACCAAATGCAGAGCAAGTCATTGTGTTTCGCTGGAAGATCGCGGTCTACATGCGACTGTTTGGCGTTGTGTGCTTTCTCTTCTCTGTGCCGTGGTTGTTAATATGGCTTGTTGAGGCGATACATAGAGATGAGTTGCTCAACTTTTCATACTACGGAGAGCTGATCGTTACTGGCGGGTTGAGCATCATAGCGGGGGTAGTGTTTCTCACATGCGCGGGTGCCTTCTCTCGAGTTTTGGTGCCATTACCACGCACGCTTCTGTGTCCGGATTGCTGCTATGAACTTGCTGGGATTGCCACTGCACAATGCCCCGAGTGTGGACTTGTGCTTCCGGAGGCGTATGTAACACTGGCTTCTGCAACAAACCCATCACACAATCGTTTGAACAAACCCAAGCCTCTGTGGCAAGTTATCGATGCCTTGTCATTTCCAGCTCTTCTGTGCATTGCAGCTGTTGCGGGAATTATCTACCTTGTGTTTATCATCACAGCAATATCCGATGACAGCTTTGTGATCTCAATGTCGTTTACAACACTCGCAACTATGCCCGCAGTGATCGCATCGCTCCTCGGAATGCGGGCTTTATGGCGACTGCAGACCACAGCGCCTGCCCAACAGTCTTCTGCTGATACGGCTCCCAACGACAACGCAAGAGAATAAGCCTATCGCTCTTCGTGCGTTTCCTCCGGCGCTTTCCACGGTTGCATGTTACGCCACATGAGCTTCCACCCGTGCTCTGCGAACGGGCCGATGATCGGCGGTTCGTCGAAGATACCACGCTCGGCGCGATCCGGGTTGTACCGTGGCTCTGCAATCACTTCGCCGCGCAGTTCCCAGTAGGAAACGTCGGGCGCACGCAATGCACGCACAGCATACCTCTCAGGAATCGGTACGAGTATTGCTGGTCCAACGCCGATGCCTGTTCGAGGGTCCATCACACGCAAATACCCTGAGAATCGTCTGCCGCCGTCAACATCTCGTTCGATGCGCTCAATCGATACTGTCCATTCGATCTGCGATCGAAGCTCGCGCGAGGTTGTTCGTGTCCAGCGTGCAACCGCATCGTGAAACAGATCCTGCTCCCGTAGTGTCGAGCGTGGGATAATGCTCATCTGCTCAAAGTACGAACGAACAACCGCTGCGCGGAGCGCCCACGGTGAGCTGAACGGGTCCGCATCCTTCCATGCCTTCGTATCAAACTCATCTGAAGGCTCGGTCGCACCATTGTCCACTTGCTGCGTATTTCGCACTGGCTGTACGTTCTCGTACATTGATGGAGAACGTTGCGGCGTATCAACTTGATTGGCGCGCGCGATCGCTTCATCCATCAGATTGTGCTCAACGAGCAGTTGCTGGGCAAATCGCAGTTGACTCAACAGCGCGTCACGCTCGCGTTCAAGCAGGTCAACCTGCTTCCGGAGCACGTCGTTCTGCTCCCGCACAAGTTGGAGTTGCATCGCAAGATCATCGACAGTCATCTGTCCCGGCTCTGACAGATCCTGCGCGGGCTGGGTCTCAGTCGGCGCGTCTGTTTGTGCTCGAGCACCCATCGCCAGAATCATGCACAGCAAACATGAACCCATGCGCAAGAATGGCATTGACATGCGTCCATCTGATTGTGTTGCCTTGTGGGTCATGGTGTTCCTCCGGTTGTCTCGTGACACCAACTCGGTTTGATGGCTGTACAGACAGACTGTTCCTAGCTGATGTGCATACGGCTTCGGCTCACACGACGCAGATGCACTACAGTATTCGCACGCATGATCGCCCGCAGACTCAGCCCAAATACGGCAGCGAAACCGATCCCTGCTCCTAAGCCCGAAGATCTGCTCGGCCAGTCACTGATGGATCGGCTGGATCGACTCGATGTCATGTGCAGAAAGGTACTCGCGGGCAAACTTCCCGGCGAACGTCGATCGAAGCGGCGCGGCCGATCTGTCGAGTTTGATGACCATCGGCCTTATAGCGCCGGCGACGATCTTCGCCACATCAACTGGCATGTGCTGGGCAGACTCGATCGGCTCGTACTGAAACTGTTCCGTGAGGACGAGGATCTCTCCATCACAATCATCGTCGACGCGAGCCCTTCCATGGAAGCGGGCGAGCCCAGCAAACGCACGTACGCGATGCAGCTTGCAAGCGCGCTGGCATATCTCGGGCTCGCACGAAACAACCGAGTCAGCGTGCATGTTGTGTGTGCGCCTGGCAAGCCGCTGATCCAGCGCAGCGCCATGATGCGCGCACGATCGAGCATCCGCCCCATGCTCGGATTCCTTGCAAACGCCATCCAGCCCGGGGAAACTGTCCCCGCACAATCAGACCCCGATGCACTGCTGACAGCAGTTTCATCTGTGTGCGCACAGGCACGCTCACCCGGCGTGCGATTCCTGATTTCTGACATGCTCACGCGCGCAGATGCAAACCAGACACTGAGCGCACTTGTTGCAACCACCTCCGGACTTGGTGCCGACGCGGTGCTGCTGCACACACTCTCACCGGGTGAGATCGACCCCTCACGTGAAGAACATCGCGGACTAATCGGCGATGTTCGCCTGACCGATGCCGAGGACCTGCGTGCTGCCGAACTCACACTGACAGACGATGCAATCGCACAGTACAAGCAGCGGCTCGGACAGTGGCAGCAGTCCCTTATTCACGCCTGCCGAGCACGCGACATCGTGTACCGTTTGGTGCAGACCGATACTGATGTTGCGGATCTGCTATCACAAGAACTTCGTCGCGACGGCGTGCTGGGCTAAACAACAAAGCCACCGACGCTGCCCCTATGGTATCATGCAATGCCCGATTTGCACCGCAGTGTGCCCGCCAGACCTGACTGGTGCCTTCTTGGTGCTTTGCAAGGATTTTTGGTAAATATTCACCGAACAAACTTGACGGCTCGTTCGGGATCTGGTAAGCTGTGCCCAGCCAACTCGCACGCCCAATCGCAGGAGATTCTCGATGGCCATCGGACGCGGATCAAAGACAACGAAAGCAGCCAAAACCGTGGAAGTGCTCGCTCCAGGCTCAGACGACGCGGTCGCAAAGCAGAAAAAGCAGGCCCTTGATCGAGCGCTCGGTCAGATTGACAAGACCTTCGGCAAGGGCACCATCATGCGCCTGGACGAGGACGCGTATCTTTCGATCCCGGGCATCTCAACCGGCGCACTCTCCCTGGATCTTGCACTCGGTGGCAAGGGCATCCCACGCGGACGCATCATCGAAGTCTTCGGCCCGGAAAGCTCGGGCAAGACCACGCTGACCCTGTCCATCATCGCAAACGCACAGAAGAACGGCGGCAGCGCTGCATTCATTGATGCTGAGCACGCGCTCGACCCGACATGGGCACGCAGGATCGGTGTTAACATCGACGAGCTTCTGGTCAGCCAGCCCGATTGTGGTGAGCAGGCGCTTGAAATCTGTGAGTTGCTTGTGCGCTCCAACGCGGTCGATGTCATCGTTGTCGACTCCGTCGCTGCACTCATTCCACGGAGCGAGATCGAGGGCGAGATGGGTGATTCCGTGGTTGGCTTGCAGGCACGTCTGATGTCGCAAGCGATGCGCAAGCTCACCAGCATTGTCGCAAAGACCAACTGCACCGTCATCTTCATCAACCAGATCCGTGAGAAGATCGGCGTGATGTTCGGCTCGCCGGAAACCACCACAGGTGGTCGAGCGCTGAAGTTCTACTCCTCCGTTCGCATCGACATCCGTCGTACCGGCGCAATCAAGGAAGGCGACCAGAACGTCGGCAACCGCACACGTGCCCGTGTCGTCAAGAATAAGGTGGCACCACCATTCCGTGAAGCCGAGTTTGACATCATGTTCAACGAAGGCATCAGCGCTTCGGGCGACCTGCTTGATCTTGCGGTCGACTGCAAGGTGGTAGACAAGAGCGGTGCATGGTTCAGCTATGGCGACGTGCGACTCGGTCAGGGTCGAGAGAACTCCAAGCAGTTCCTGCGTGACAATCCAACACTCTTCACAGAGATTCGCAACCGGGTGCTGGAAATCAAGGTGCCCAAGCCTTCCTCAGCAAAGGCGGTGGAACAGGACGAGGACGATGTGGAAGACATTGATCTTGACTCCCTCGACATCGCCGAGGACATTGAGTAGCTCAACGATCTGCTCCCTGTGACAGATCGTGGTCTCGCAGAAGCCCGGCAGGAGATGAGAAGAGAGACATTCCATTTCTGTTGCCACGATCTTCTTTGCCCCAGCGGAAACGTACAGAATAGAGCGTTTCCGTTGGGTTCTTGCGTTGACTTCCGTTACAACGCACATGGATGATGGGACCTTGGTGCAATCCTCATGATTCGCGCTCTACCATCCCCATGTGAGGAAGCAAGGTGGTTCCACAGCGTATCAGTTGAGTCGGATGTATCTGCTGGTACTGATGGGTTTCTGCGCACATATCTCAGCACGTACCGTGTCCGCCACGACAAAGCTACATATCTGTTTGACGGCAGAATCGCTTGACATTGTCCCGAAGTTCTCTCCTACAACGGTGGTACATGGGCGACTTGCCGTGATCGCAGTCGATGCCAAAGGCGAACTCCCTCCAGATGGCATACTCAGCGCACAACTCGACGACGGCAGGAAAGTACCAGCAGTCATCAGGTGGATAGGCGTGGTGCGCGAGAATGCGCACGAAGTCGAAACCTCGTGGCAGGGCATGGATACATGGCTCGGCGGTATAGCAGGCCCAGCGAAGTGGATTGTGCTCGGTGCGACAGACTCACCGCCTCCAAATGCCGACGGCTCGTACGTGGTATTTACGGAGATCCCTGTCAACGCGTTCGGACAGGGAGTCTGGATTGAGGGCACGCGATGCGATCTCGCATGGGTTGGGGACCCGGCACTCGAATCCAACGCGCAGCAAAGCCCCCGATGGTCAGTTCGGGCATCCAGCGAAGCGATTGAAAGCGCTGCACTCTATGAGCTGACAGAACCTGCACGAAACAGTCCGCTTTCACGCTGGCGAGTCCGTCTTGCATATGAGGGACTCAAGCCTCTATACAGCATGCTCGATCATTCGGGTCCAACCATTGATGCAAACGGGCAGATCACACGCGTCGCTGACAACAAACCATTTGTCGGCTGGCGCAGATTTGAGTCACCAGCTCTTGAAGCGGTCGCGTTGCAGTTGGAGGGCCAATGGCAAACCGGACTGACACGCCTTGAACACGCTGATCATGCTGTGTATGAGCAGGCAATCTCGCATCTTGCAGCTGTTGCAGAGTTTTCAAGCAGAGAAGGCATCGTACATGCACCAGTCTGGCGTGAAGATCCCGTCCAGACAGATGAGCTCCTTCGCACGCTCAATCGAGCAACAACACGCGATGACGAAATGGTGAGTGAGGTGGTTCGATGGCTTGATCGTCAACCCGCGCTGCTTCTAGCAATTGAAGACGATGGTGGCAGACCGGCATCTGAGCCGGGTGGCGCAACTGTGCAGATCGGCATGCTCAGACTTCGCAATGACAGTGCGCTGGTTGTTGCTGCAAGCGCTGGTGCCCAGTCACCAACAGAACCTATCGCAATCGCTCCGTGGTCGTGGATGAATACCGATGTTCCAGTCGGTGTGACAGCTATCACGCGAGCCATCAACGATGCTGGTGGAGAGCCCGCGCGGGCGCAACTTGCGGTCGAAGGACGCATGGATCGTCAGCGTGCGTGGGCCCCAGCTCGTCCAGCAAAGCTGCGTGCATCACCACCGTTTCTTGCGCTTGGGCCGATGATGAATGTGCGCACACTCAGAGATCTCTACACGAACGATATGGGCTCGATTGTGGTTCCAGGCATTCCAGGTGGCACCGCGGTGCATCTGCAGAAAACAAGCATCGAACTTGCAGGCAATACAAACCGGACAAACGAGACAATTGCAGCGCCAGGATCAGCCCTCGCATGGCGATTGTTTATTGAGTGCGATGCACTCGATTCAGCGGCAGATCCGGGTGATTGCGTCTCGGTGTGGCTTGGCCCAACAGGGTCAGCTCGGCTTTCGCTGACGATTGATCGGGCAGGTGGTGTTCGACGTACGTTCGATGATGAGTATCTCACGAATCACAGCGCTGTTGTTGTACCGGGCGATCACTCATGGACGTGCATTCTCACCGTCCCCGAGTCCTGCATCGAAGTGGACGGCACGTTGCGTGTTGGTATCGAGAGGACAAGCAGGGCAGGCCGGAGCACACTGGGTCGAAGCGTGTTTCCGTGGCAGCGAGAGCCGGGACGCATCGCAGTTGACACGCTTGCGTGGAAATAACCTCGCGGTGACGTTCAGGCTTTGCGCGATTCGAACATTGGTCCACACTCGTACTTCCATGCACCGATCTATCGTCATAGGGCATTTGTACCGATCGATGCATGCAGATTGGAAGACGTCAATGAGTGAAGTCCAGACACGTCGATGGTTTCTTCAACGCTCGATGGCGATGACACTCGGCATCAATGGCCTGAGTGCGTTCACATCTCGCAGCGTTCTTGCCGAAACGATCTCCGATCTTCTAACTCCAAATCTGGACACCGGATTTGGTCCGCTTGTCAAAGATCCAAACGGCATCATCGATTTGCCACAGGACTTTGCGTACTCGATTATCTCGCGCGTCGGTCAACGAATGGACGATGGATTCCTTGTCCCCGGTCGACCTGACGGGATGGCTGCGTTTGAAGGGCCTGACGGACTCACACTTATTGTCCGAAACCATGAAAATGAACACCAATGGAAAGAAACCTCGCCATACGGTGAGGACAACGCGTTGCTGTCACGTATTCCTAAGCACCTGATGTACGACTCCGGCTATGGCAAAACACCCGCGCTTGGCGGCACAACGACGATCGTGTACGACACACGAAGCCAGCGCAAGATTGATGAGTTCATGTCGCTCGCTGGCACCTCCCGCAACTGTGCTGGCGGACCAACACCATGGGGAAGCTGGATCACGTGCGAAGAAACTATCGAGACACGTGACGACAAACGCGAGATCGACCACGGCTATGCGTTTGAGGTACCGGCGCGTGTGCGCGACGGTGAGTACGGACTGGTCAAACCTGTACCGCTTCGCGCGATGGGGCGATTCAACCACGAAGCTGTTGCAGTGAATCCTGGTTCCGGTATCGTGTACCAGACTGAGGATCGTCACGACGGGCTGCTCTACCGCTTCATTCCGAATGTCAAAGGCAAACTCGCCGAAGGAGGTCGTCTGCAGGCACTCGCGATCGTTGGACGCGACAGTGCAGATCTTCGCAACTGGGACAGCACTCCAACCGTTCGAGTCAATGATCTTCCGCTGCTTGTACGCTGGATTGATCTTGACGGGATCGAAGCACCCGATGACGACCTCCGCTACCGTGGATTCGAAAAAGGATGCGCTCGATTCGCCCGTGGCGAGGGTATGTGGTTCGGCGATGAATGTGTCTACTTTGCGTGCACATCCGGCGGCGAGAAACAGGCAGGGCAGATATGGAAGTACACACCTGCACCTGCAGATCTGGAAGGCACCGATCGAGAGCAGACATCGCCCGGATTCCTGCAACTTCTTGTTGAGCCGAATGATGTCAGCATCGTCGAAAACGCCGACAACATCACTGTCGCGCCATGGGGTGATCTGATCGTCTGCGAGGACGGGCCAGGCCAGCAGCATCTTCTACGCGTTACACCGCACGGCAGGGTCAGCACATTCGCACTCAATACCGTAAGCGAGTCAGAGTTTGCTGGCGCGTGCTTCTCGCCTGATGGCTCCACCCTGTTTGTGAACATCCAGCACACAGGACTGACACTCGCGATCACGGGACCGTGGCCGAAGGTCTGACAACACAAAGCATCTCAAATCTGATATGCTTTTGTTGTGCGAAAACACACCAAATGCACCTGCTCGCACTCGTCGTCCCGCAGATCCTGCATCATGGCTGTGGTTGCGCTGTCATTGTCGTATGGTTACGTCTTGGCGACAACGATGACGGCGCACATGGGCGAGCCGTACATGAAACTGAATGACTATGTCTCAGATCTGAGGCACGTCCCTGTCACTTCGCTCGTGATCGGGGTTGTCATATCCTGCTTCTTTCTCATCTATCCAATGCTAGTGAACGCAGTTGTACAAACGCTTCCCGAGAGTGAGAAGATGCTGGCGACCCAGCGTGCCTGCAGGTTTGCGTATCTTGTTTCAGGCTGGATGGTGGTCATGGGAACATGCGCGATGTTCCTGATGGCCCACCACCTGTCAGTCGGTATCGCGGGCTTTCAACAGAGCGCAGTGCTGCAGTTCATCGCACATCTGTACATGCAGTCATTTGTTGTGCTGATGATCGCACTCGGTCTAGCTGTCATGTGCTTTCCGTATTATGTTCAGCACACGATTCTTGCGCGCTTCCACGCAAACCAGTGTACAAAGTGTAGATATGATCTTGGGGACGCAGACACGTGCCCGGAATGCGGCTGGAAAAGGCCGAGCTTTGCCGACACGCCAGAATCGCCATCAGACATCGATATCGATTGCTAGATTCAGTTGTCCCAGAACCGCTGAAGCCCATCCATCATGCATGTGATCGCGTCAAATGCCTGACAGGCCTGGATAAGCACACCGCCGCGCTCATCATCGGTCAACTGAAGACCCGCGAGATCCGCGCGGAACTGCTGCCACTTCGGCCTCTGCATCTCGCCGTGCGGTGTCAGGAATCGCAGCCCATCATGGCCGGTCAGTCCGAGCGACTGCCCCACCGCCCTTGCGATGTACATGTTGCCGTTGTTGCTCCCCTCAAGCACGTACTGCCACCCAAGCAGCGCTTCGTCTTCGGCTTCACCAAGCAACTCGATATGCTCTGCGATCTTCTGTGTTTCGGGGAGTGCGACGACAGCGTTCGGATCGCGATCAAAGAATCGGAGATCCTGCTCCAGCCTGATATCCTGAAAGAAATCGTCATGCAGCAACGGAGCAAATGCTGGACAACCATTGCGCAATGCTGTCAATGCGACACGCATGGCGCGATGAACAACCAACATCTGCTCCAGCATGTCAGCGAACTGTTCTCGCGATAACTGCCCCTTGAGGAGCTGTTGCTGGATCGGATGCCGCTCGGCAATGTGATGGCGTTCCGCGGTTTCTGCTTTCAGCATATCAGGCAACGAGACCGCGGTGGAATCTGACGTAGTCATGGCACACTCCGTGTTACTTCATCGCATCGCAAGATACCCAAGAGCGGGGATGATAAGCCACAACAGCCCCTTGATAAGGAAGAACATGAACCCGAAGAACCCAAGCCGTGCTGCCCACTTTGCCTTTGGGGACGCAGGACAGCGGGATACAGGTTCCGGCATATCTTCAACCTGGCGCTGATGTGGACATCCACTCATTGAGGTCTCCGTGAATCTGATGAGGGCCAATCATTGAGACTCTGTCTCAACAACGTTCGATCGTACGCTCCCAAGCTATCTCGTCAACGCACGTTAGGCAGAAAACGAGTATCGATTCTCAGCATCCTCGCTGCTGTCAAAGGATAACGTCAAGCATGACAGATTCTCACCTGCATCCTTCAGATACCTGCCAACAGCGCATCGGTGTCTGTTCATGGTCGCTTCAGGCGTCATCGCCTGTGGAACTCGTTGAACGAGTGCGTGCCTGCGGGCTCTCTCATGTCCAGCTTGCCCTTGATCCTATTCGCACCGGTGCGTGGAACTTCAGCGAGACTGCCGATGCACTCGAGCGAGCGAACATCCGCATTCTCTCAGGCATGATGGGATTCAAGGGTGAGGACTACTCAACGCTCGACTCTATCCTCGCAACCGGTGGCGTTCGTCTTGACGCTGACTGGGACGAGAACTTGCGTGCTGCGCACGAAAATGCGCAAATCGCAAAGCAGTTTGGTCTCTCGCTCATCACCTTCCACGCAGGTTTCCTCCCGCACGATCAGCACGATGCTGTGCGTACAACCATGCTCGATCGATTGCGCCGGATCGTCGATGTCTTCGCCCAGCAGCACATCCGGGTCGCGTTCGAGACGGGGCAGGAGAGTGCAGCCACGCTGCTCGACGTGCTTGCTGAGCACGGATTCGAGCACGTTGGCGTGAACTTTGATCCCGCGAACATGATCCTCTACGGAATGGGTGATCCGGTTGCGGCATTGCACAGACTGAGAGATCGTGTCGCGCAGATCCACATCAAGGATGCTACAGCCGCCACAACATCTGGCACGTGGGGCACAGAGGTGCCTGTCGGGGCTGGCGATGTGGACTGGCAGGGTGTTCTCAACCTTGCATCGAGCCTGCATGCTGACCTGGTCATTGAGCGCGAGGCAGGATCTCAGCGTATCGAGGACATCTGCACTGCAAAGTCGCTCCTTGATACATGCCTACACACAGATTAAAAAGCCCGAGGCGTACGCCCCGGGCCTTGAAGTCAATCGTGCGGTGTCACCGTCTTATTCTCGCGTCAATGCTGCAATCTTCGCGAGCAAGCGAAGGATCTCAATGTACAGCCAGGCAAGGGTCACAAGGATAGTGAATCCGGCATACCACTCAAGGTACTTCGGTGCCCCACCTCGAATACCGGCTTCCACAAACTGGAAATCGAGAATGAGCGCTGCCGACGCGAGGAGAATGCACAGCGCTGTAAACCCGATTCCAATCGGTGAAACACTTGTGAATAGATTTGGCAGACCGAATCCGAACATGTACGAAGCGAACATCACAACAGCATAGATTGATACCGCGCTGATCGCGACAACAAGGATTTTGGCAACAGTTCCCGAAATCCTGATTAAGCCGAGCGAGTACGCAGCGCACAACCCGCCACCAACACAGAACGTACCGATGATGCCGTACGAAATGAGATGAGGATCAACCTTGTCGAGATAAGAGTAACTGATCGCAAGTGATGCAACTGCAAGCCACGCACCCTCCGCAATCGCATAGATTGGCGCGAGTATTGGTGCTGCCTTCGGATTAAATCCGAGAATGAGCGCGATCACAAAGGAACCCGCCATCAGTCCGATCACCCACATCCACGCTGTGGAACGGCCGCTCGTCATCATGCTGTCAAAGTATGGGAACGATGCAAAGGCGGTTGTTGCACAGATCCCCATGAGAATGCTCGTCGCAATCACTGTCCCACGGAGAGACATTGTTGTTGGGCGAGCCTTTGTTCCGAGCACTTCCTCAAGGGAGCGCGGACCAACACCGACCGGCTCTGCATACTGGCTGAATGCGTTCAGCGTCGGGTTTCCTGTTCTCATTGTGCCATATCCTCCGTCAATACGTACGTCTCAGTCATAACTATCGGGACGTATCCCATCAGAGCGTACATCCTCGGCGCATTGGATGCCTTGTTCGGGATGTGGTTACATCTGTTTCGCACTTGTACGGATCAAGATGCGCTCAGTTCGAGCCGCTGTCCTCATCGGCTGATGTCGATTCTTCCTCATCGGCTGAAGGCTCCCAGACATTATTTGACGGGTCAACATCGGGGAATGCCTCGTCAGGATCAAGCACAATCTTCGTGATCGTGTTGCCCTCGGACCCAGGCACCACCGTGGTCCACCTCCGTCCGCCAGACCATATCTGGACCGGTAGATTCTTCCGGACGACAGAGCCATCGGAATAATGGATGTCCATGACAACCGGCATTGGCAGATCACCCTTGTTTTCGATCGTAATGTTCCACGAACCTCGACGCTCGCGCACCCGTGTCACCGTGTGATCCATGAACGCGTTTGTGTGGAACCATCCACGCCAGAACCACGACAGATCGTCGCCAGCCATGTCGTTCATCGTGCGATAGAAGTCACCAGGACGCGGATGTTTGAATGCCCAGCGGTTGATGTACTCGCGGAATGCCTCATCGAAGCGTTCAGGGCCAAGGATCTGCTCGCGCAACAACACAAGACCGGCAGCCGGCTTCGCGTATGCAAGCCGACCGAGCGCGCCTTGTGAGTAATAGTCGGGTGGAAGATCCGGCTCGTGGATATCCTGCTGGCGCCAGTTGCGCGCATAATCACGCGCATTCCCCCGACGCGGCAGCGTATCCGGGAAGTACTCAAGGTTTGAGTAATAGTTAATGAACGTGTTGAATCCCTCGTCCATCCATGCATGGCGACGCTCATCCGTCGACACAATCATCGGGAACCAGTTGTGCCCGATCTCGTGCGTCGTCACACCGAAGAGCCCCGTCTCGCTTGTACGATTGCGACAGAAGATGATCATGGGATATTCCATGCCACCGACGGTGCCGTTGACATTGATCGCGCTCGGGTATGGATACACATACCACATCTTGTTGTAGTGAGCGATGGAAGAAGCAAGCATGTGCGTTGAATCACGCCACAGGGGAAGCGCCTCGGGCGGATATGCCGATTGCACAAGTGTTCCTGCCCGATTGGATGGCTCGGACCCTCTGTTCATCGGAACCTCGGGACCGGAGTTTTTCAGTATCTGAGCGTCCCAGATAAACGCGGCACTGGATGCCCACGCAAATGTGCGCACATTGTTTGCGACAAAGTGCCAACTCAGATTGCCCTCGCCGTCACGAAGATTCTCACCCAGTGTGTCCTCATCGCGAATAACAACGGTCTCACCCGGCGATGCAAATGCCTTCTCCCATCGATCGTGCATCTCGTTATTGAGCACTTCCTCCGCGTTCATCAACCGACCAGTTGCAACAACAACGTGATTGCGCGGCGCGGTGATCGTCACGTCATATGTGCCGAAATCTGTATAGAACTCTCCCGCGCCGAGATACGACATGGTGTTCCAGCCGTATAGATCATCGAACACACACACGCTGGGGAACCACTGGGCGATCTGGAAGACATCGCCCTTGTCGCTCTCATATATACCCAGACGATCTGATCCGTAGGCAGGGATGTTGAATGCGTAATCGATTTGGAACTCAACGACACCACCGTGTGGAGCAACAGGCCGTGGCGGATCGATGCGCCCGAGTGTGTCATGCACTTTCATCTCGATCGGCTCGCCGTCGTACACCCTCACATCGACAAGCTCGCCCTTGCTGTTCCTGACTCCCTGTGTCCACATAGAGACAGATGAGATCTCGTACCCACCTTGGAACGCGCCACGATTGCCAAAGCGTGCGCCAGGCTGCGTCATCCGTGCGCCAGCACTCTCCGGGTTGAAGAGGTTCTGCTCAAGATTCAGCCAGACGTGCTCCAGCGCGAACGGTGAGTTGTTCGTATACGTGATAGTGCAGTGTGCTTCGAGCCTGCGATTCTCAGCATCAAGCGAAACCTCGATGCGATAGTCGGCTGCATTCTGCCAGTAGTCAGGGCCGGGCTGACCCGTTGGGAGCCGGGACGAACTTGCCTGATGTACCGGCGGCTGCATGAACATATCCTGCGGTCGATAGACATGCTCAAAGTCCGGCTGACGATCCGCTTCCTCCTGCGCCAGCACAGGAGATGCAATGGATCCGATCAGGAGTGTTGTGCAAACACACGAAAAGGATGTCAAACGCATATGTCTTTCCAATCTGCCAGATGAAACGAGCCCATGATGCACGCACACGCGTGGGACAAACAGCATACCACAATCTGCCGTCACTCGCAGATTGTTCCCGATCAATAAGACAGGAAAGGCGGCTCCAGCCCGATCGGTTCCCGTTTGGGTTGTGCTTGTCAGTTCTTCTTTGATCGCCGGCGTTTCAACTCAGCATCGATGAACCCAGCAACGTCGCCATTCAGCACAGTCGTGGGGTTGGCCTCATACCCA
Source organism: Phycisphaeraceae bacterium (assembly GCA_020639155.1). Lineage (NCBI taxonomy): Bacteria > Pseudomonadati > Planctomycetota > Phycisphaerae > Phycisphaerales > Phycisphaeraceae > Phycisphaeraceae bacterium. Next base: position 1,661,233 of record JACKHF010000001.1, on the reverse strand, counting down.
GTGCGATGGTCCTTCACCCGATTGTCGTACAGGACATAGCTACGAATCTGCGTGCCCCATCCACGGGACACATCGCCGCCGGTCGCGTCCTTGAGCTCGGCCGCCCGCTTCTCTTCCTCAATCTGCTCGAGCTTTGCCATCAGAACGCTCATCGCCTGCTTCTTGTTCTGTGGCTGGTCGCGGTAGGTAGATGCCACAACCATGATGCCAGTTGGGATATGTACCAGCCTGATTGCGCTGGCGACTTTATTCACGTTCTGGCCGCCAGGCCCCGACGCACGAACGAACGGCGTGATCTCCAGATCCTTGTCTGGGATCTCGATGCTTGTTTCCTCGAACTCGGGTGTCACGTCCACCGTTGCAAAGCTCGTCTGGCGTTTGCCCTGCGCGTTGAACGGGCTGACACGTGCAAGCCGATGCGTTCCACGCTCACACGAGAGATACCCAAACGCGAACGGGCCCTTGATGTGCAGCGTCACATGATCGATACCAACCTCTGTGCCGTAGTTCAGCGCGACTTCTTCGACCTTCCAACCCATCTGGTCAAAATAGTACATGTACATGCGGAACAGCATCTCAGCCCAGTCATTGGCTTCTGTCCCACCATCGCCAGCGCTGATTGTAAAGAAGCAATCGCGATGATCGTGCTTGCCCGACAGCAGCGACTGCAACTCGACCTTCTCCATCTCTGCAACAAGCTGATGCAACTGCTCATCTGCTTCGGCAAGAAGATCCTGATCACCTGCCTCCTTCGACATCTCGTATGCGAGTCTTGCATCCTCGAATCGCGACGTAACATCGTTAATGGGGGTGATCTGCGCCTTGATAATCTTCAGCTCACTCACAACAGCTCTGGCTTTATCCTGATCGTCCCAGAATGTCGGGTCGCCCATCTTTGCTTCGAGTTCCTTGAGCTTCTCCTGCTTCGCCTCGCAGCCAAGCGATTCCCTGATCGTGGTAATCCTCGAATCAAGATCATCAATAACAGCGTTGTGAGAATCGAAATGCATATGAGCTCTGTGTTTTTCACACAATCACTCGCCCGAACGACGCGATCGGGCAGTATGTGAGGTGCTGAGCCGCGATAGTAGTCCGAACAGATTGCAAACGCAAATCCGGGTGTATTTGTTGCTCGGTCTATGCGCCACGTGTTGCTACCGGCGTCGTTCAGTCTGTGCCTTCCTCATATCACTCAGGAGAACACCCATGGCAGAGATTTTTCGTCCAACACCCACTCGCAGTCAGACCCGATTCGTCACCGCAATCTGTGCGATGATGTGCGTCGGTGCTGCACTTCCCAGCACCGCGCTTGCACAGCACGATCCACAAAGCAGATCTGCAACAACCGGAAAGACACGCGATGGTCTGCTCAATGTCGAGTTCAAGGGCGGCACAATTGGCGATTTTCTTGAAACAATTGGAGTCGCTGTTGCACCCGAACCATTCAACTACATCGTACGGGGCGACGCAGAGCACGTGCTCCTGCCTGCGATCTCTCTCCGCAACGTCACGATTTCAAACGCGCTGGACGCAGTTGTCGAAGGCGAGTATCGACCAGCGGATGTTGCAAGACCGCCAAAGGGCTTGACCAGTCTACAGATACTTGTGCGATTAAAGGAAGACATCGATGAAAATGGCGACACACGAGGTGCGCCCATCTTTGAGATCGCACGCAGGGATGTGATCAACCCTGCCAAGGCGCAAAGTGAAGCAAACGAGGAGAATGTGTTCCCGGTCGGACGAACAACACGAGTGCTCTCACTGCGTGATCTGACGACACCACCCAGAAAATATGACGATTTTCAAAACGCCTCGATGAGTATTGACAACATCATGCAGTCGTTGCACAGTGCGATGGTACTGTCCGCAAAGGCATGGAAAGATTCAACCGGCGAGAATCTCCCCGAACCCGAGATGGCATATCACCCCGAATCCGGCATGCTGCTGCTGGTTGGATCGACGGATCAACTGAACATCGCTGAGCGTGTGTTCAGTGAAATGGCACGAGATCTTATCAAGCAGCGCCAGCAGTTCGATGAAATCATCGAACATAAAGCAATCGTTGTAGAACTCAACGCAGAAAAAGCCGCGCTGGAAGCACAACGAAGAGACGCCTTTGTCAAAGCCAATGAACTCGAAACAAGTATTCAGAGCATTTCTGAAAGAATGGCAGCAGAGCCAAACGATGACAGATTGATGGTTGAACACCATCGACGTCAAGTGGATCTGGATGCTCTCCTGGATCGTATCAACTCCATCGACGCCAATATTGACGACATCGAACGTCAGCTTGTGACCCGTGAGATGGTGCTTGCCGACCAGATGAATACATCGCAGCCACAAACATCCGTCAGCATCTACACGGTTGGCAATCTCTCCCAGTTCAGCGAACAGATCGCATCGTTCTTCCACAATGCAACGCATGGTCGCGGCGAGGTCACATTCGACCAGCGGCGAAACTCGCTCCTTGTCTCTGCGTCCGAGAAGGACCAGAATCTGATGATCGAGCTACTCTCCCTGCTGAAGCGCGTTCAGGCTGGCGACCCGAATCTGCGAACAAACGTGGAAGCTGAGCGTTCAGGCAATAATCAGGGCAGCGGCAGATTGAAGTAACCGCATGCGAGGCTTATTACGACACAGATCACACACACTCTGATCCGCGAGCACACGGCGCTGCACACACCACCAGCAGCCGTGTGCTTGCGTGATTGGCAAGCATCTCTTCTCGCACAAGACACGCACGAGCAGTCTCTGGAAACAGCCGCCCAAACACCGCCCGCGGCCAGCGAATCTATCGCTGGCTTGCTCGCGCGCATGCGGCACGGTGATCAGGCAGCGCTTGCGACGGTGTACTCAACGTGGTTTGACAGGGCGCTCGCGATGACGATGCGCTTGACAAAGTTTGACGAGTCCTTCTGTCTTGATGTTGTGCAAGATTCCATGCTCGTGCTTGCGAAGAAACCGCCAAAGGTCGAGTGCGAGGCACAGTTTGCTGCATGGCTGGGCCGCGTTGTGTGCAGAAAAGCACTCGACCATATCAAAGCAGACAAACGACGAAAAAAACGCGAATCCGCATCGGCAGAGCACCGATCGGCGCATCATGCAGCATCACCCGATCTCGTCGCACAACTCCAGCAATCAATGAAACTACTGAAAGATGAGGACGCGATCGCGCTCGTCCTCCGCTTTGACAAGGACCTGACACTGCAGAGCACCGCCGAGAGCCTCGGCATCACGAAGGGTGCCGCGCACGGCAGGATACGTCGTGCTGTCGAGAAGATTGGCGAGCAAATGAAGGAAGCAGTTACGGACAGAGTGGATTGAGATACCGACAGAGAGGATTTGATATGTCACACAACAACGACAACACCGATTCACTTACGCTGCTCGATCAGCCAATGTCGAATGCTGCACACACCCGCAAGGCAGAGCTTTTTCCCGATCTGCAGCGAGCGCTAACACACGGCGTGCGCAAGCGCAAAGCGATCCAGACAGCCTTAGCAGTTATTCCCGTCATACTTCTCAGCGCGGTCACAGTTGCACTCTGGCCGAACACACAGAAATCTGTCCCAGCTGGAGACAACCGCACTGCTGCAAACAACAACTCTTCTCTTGCCGAAACCAACACAGCACAGCAACGCGCACCATATCGCGTCATCCACACCTCAAGTGACATCAACGAGCACGTGAAGATTCTCTCAGATGATGAACTGCTGGCAACACTCGAACAGATTGGTCAGCCTGCTGGGCTTATCCGAAAGGACGGCGTGACGTTTCTTTCCACCGAGTTCACATCTACGGGCCAGAACGACGCAGAACAGCAACACAACGGCACATAACAGCCCGGTATTTCCTTGTGTTTTGTTTCGTTTCGATGAGCTTTCCTGACAAAGACCTGACTTTTCATTGATTGCAGCTACGATTTCTCGCGTCCACTCGTTGGTTTAACTTTCGCCCGTTTGCAAGGAGACTGGCCGAACATGGGTCAGCCTGAGTCATCATTGTCATCCACCGCGACCGCTCATGCGCACGCAGGCATTCGCAACGTCGCAATCATCGCGCACGTCGACCACGGCAAGACAACACTGGTCGACGGATTGCTGAAACAATCGGGCATGTTCCGCGCGGGCGAGCTCGACAAGCTCGCGGGCGGCCAGCACAACCTCATCATGGATTCTAATCCGCTCGAGCGAGAACGCGGAATTACAATCCTGTCAAAGAACTGCGCGATCGTTTACCACACGCTCGATGGCGAAGAGATCCGCATCAATATCATCGACACGCCTGGCCACGCGGATTTTGGCGGCGAGGTCGAGCGTGTGCTGCGCATGGCCGACGGGTGCCTGATGCTCGTCGACGCATTTGATGGTCCCATGCCACAGACAAAGTTCGTGCTGGGCAAAGCCCTTGAGTTCGGCCTGAAACCGCTCGTCGTTGTAAACAAGTGCGACCGACCCGGCGCACGTCCGGATGATGTCGTGCATGAGGTGTTCGATCTGCTTGTAGAGCTCGGCGCCGAGGACATCGCGCTCGACTTCCGCACGATCTACGCATCGGCGCGCGAGGGATGGGCGTCCAACGACTGGAGAGAACCCGGGACCGATCTTCGACCGATCCTTGAAGCGATCGTCGAAGAGATTCCTGCGCCAAAGTTTGATGCGAACGCACCATTGCAGATGCTCGTCACAACACTCGACTATTCCGAGTTTGTCGGACGCATCGGCATCGGTCGCGTGTTCGCTGGCACCATCCGCAAGGGACAGCGTGTCGCGATGATCCATCGCGATGGCACACGCAAGGACGTGCGCATCGGGCAGCTCATGCAGTTCTCCGGGCTCGGTCGCGTTGAGGCAGAGGAGATCTACGCGGGCGATCTGTGTGCTGTATTTGGGATCGAAGGCGTCGACATTGGAAACACACTCGCAGATATCAGCAATCCTGTTGCGCTCCCGCCCGTCAAGGTCGACGAGCCGACGATGACAATGCTGTTCCGCATCAACGACTCGCCGTTTTCGGGCAAAGAGGGCAAATACCTCACCAGCCGGCAAATCCGCGATCGTCTCGACAAGGAAACCGAGAAGAATGTCGCGATGCGTTGGGAATCCGGCAACACCGCCGATGAGTTTCTTGTCGCGGGTCGCGGCACGCTGCATCTGGGCATTCTGATCGAGACCATGCGCCGCGAAGGGTTCGAACTCTCCATCGGCAAGCCGCACGTCATCCTCAAGGAGATCGACGGCGTGGTGAGCGAGCCCGTCGAAGAGCTCGTTGTCGATGTGCCCAACCACCACGTCGGCAAGGTCATGGAGCTCATCGGCGCGCGCAAGGGCGAGATGATCAAGATGGAGCCTCGCGGCGACACGATTACCCATCTTGTGTTCGAGATCACGTCGCGCGCACTGATCGGGCTCCGCTCGCGCGTGCTCACCGCGACACAAGGCGAAGGCATTATGCACCATCGGTACTCGAACTATGTGCCGATGCGCGCATCGCAGAGTGTGCGCGACGCTGGCGTGCTGATCTCGACCGAGACCGGCAGCGTCACCAGTCACGCGGCCGAGCTGCTCGCAGATCGCGGCGTGCTGTTCGTCACGCCGGGCGATGCTGTGTACAAGGGCCAGATCGTCGGCGAGCACTGCCGCGACAACGACCTGACAGTGAACATCTGCAGACTCAAGGCGCTCAGCAACATCCGCGTCGCGTCGAAGGAAGCGACTGTGGTGCTCAAGGGTGCGCGCAAGTTGTCGCTCGAAGAAGCGATCGAGTATGTCGAGGACGACGAACTCGTCGAGATCACGCCAACAAGCGTGCGCCTTCGCAAACGCCTGCTCGAAGAATCCGACCGCAAACGCGAGGAACGTCGGAAGAAGGACAAGGATTCGGACAGCAACTAAAGCAAGTTGATTGATCTAAGTCTGACTTGGGCGGGCGGTCTAATATAACATATGGCAGGCCGCAAAGAAACACGGTCATCAAAGCAACCAGCCACTCCTGTGGCCGATCCTGCCCACGCACTGATCGGGCGCGTGCCCGTGGCCTCTGCCGTATCTGACGAGCCTGCCAACACGCTGCGAGCAGAAACAAAGGAGCTTGGCAAGCAGCCAATCCTCAGCGATGATCTCGTGCCGCAGATCGGCCCACTCTTTGACATGATCCGCCATCACGAGACCCAGCTGCCGCTTGCAGCTGTTATTTATGGAGCGTGGGGATCAGGCAAGACCACGGCAATGGAATGGCTGAAAAGCGCACTCGACACATGGACAGCAACCACAGGCAAGCAGCTTATCAAAGACAAGAAACTCGCAAAGGACCACTTCATCCAGACACACTGCGTGTGGTTCTATCCGTGGAAATACCAGACCAGCGATGATGTGCTGCGCGGGATTATCGCGGAAGTCATCCGTGAGACCATCATGGTCGCCAACTGCGACGCGCAGACCGTCACCGCAGCAATCCGTCGGTTCGGAGGATTTCTTGGCAAGTCGTGTTTGCGCGTGCTCGACTCAATCGAGCTTTCCGCGGGCACAGACGCAACGGGCAAAGCAAAGGTCACACTCGGTGCAGCACGTGGCGTCATTGAAGAGTTCAAGGCAGCAAACGAGCCTGACAAACCATTCCTCAACCATTTCGAGGATTCGCTGTCAGAGTGGATCAAGAGCACGATCGGCAAGGACAAACGCCTTGTGGTGTTTATCGACGATCTCGATCGTTGCCTGCCGCGCGTGGCACTGCAGGTGCTGGAAGCGCTGAAGCTCTACCTGCGCATCCCACAGATTGTGTTCGTCATCGGTGTTGACCGACGCGTTGTCACGCAGCTCGTCAAGACGATCTACACAGCGGATGGCATCGCAGATGTCGATCCAAAGCGATATCTCGCCAAGATGTTTCAGGTCGAAGTGACCCTCGATGCGAACGAGGATAACTCACAAAGGTTCTTTGACCATCTCACGGACGGGCACGACGTGTGGGACAAGCTCGCATTGGCGCCCGAGGCCCGGAAGCTCTTCAGAGATTACATCCTCTCACACGCTGAAAGGAATCCTCGCGAGATCAAGCGCGTGTTCAACGGCGCTGTGATGAAGGGTGCCGGTCAGTTGTACAGCGTCTTGCAGGAACGATCGCCTGTCATCAAACGCGAAACCGTCCGGCACGGACATGACGCAGGGGCCGAATCGCACGCACAAACCGAAGCACTCGCCATCGCTCAGGGGATGAAACAGTACTTCATCCAGCACAGACTTGATTCTCTGGAGTCGCTTGAAAGCGCACGGATCGCCAAGGAGCGCGCTGAGCAGAAACCCGCAACAACGAAAGAGGTGATCAGAGAATCACACGAGGATGAGCATAACGAGCAGCAAGCAACCAAGCCTGCGCGGCTTCTTTCGGACCTGCTCGAACCGATGTATCCACCAATCAGGCACATCGTCTCGCTCCAAGGCACGCTCAGGATGGAACGGTTTATGACATCATGGGCAGAGTTGCTGCGTTCACCAGACAGTGCTGAAGACGTAACGGAAGCGATGCTCAATCAGGCACCGCGCTGGCATTGGCACAATGAATCGCCGAAGGACCATCTGGGAGAAAATCTTCCGAAAGCATACGCAGCCTTTGCCACACAGGTGAACTTCAAGGACTTTGCGCCATTGCTTGCGGACCAATGGCTGCGTCTTCTGCTCGCACTCGATCTCGATGGTTCGTCCGCAGATCAGCACAAGGACATGCCAACCACGGGTGATACAGCAGAACAGAAGGTTGTGAAATCAGCATCTGCACGCGCGCTCCAAGACCGTTCGCGCCACGCACGACAAGCTATCCTCACCGGCGCAACGAAGGATGCGCGCATTGTCAGAGATGCCGCTGCGCTGGCGCTCAAGGTATCGCCAGACGAACTGACAGATGCGATGCTGGCCAAAGAACTGACTGAGCTTGATCTAGTTAACGCAGAAGTTACGACCATCGATTGCCTGATCGGCCTGACCAGCTTGACCTCACTGTGGCTCGACTACACAGCCGTTAGTAACATCGAGCCGCTCGCGCACCTGACCAGCCTGACCACGCTGTCCCTCAACGGCACCGCCGTCAGTAACATCGAGCCGCTCGCGCACCTGACCAGCCTCACCTCGCTGTCCCTCGGCGGCACCGCCGTCAGTAACATAGAGCCGCTCGCGCACCTGACCAGCCTGACCACGCTGTCCCTCGACAACACCGCCGTCGGCAACATCGAGCCGCTCAAGACGTTGGATAACCTGACCGAGTTGTGGTTCGACGACACATCTGTCGGCAACATCGAGCCGCTCGCGCACCTGACCAGCCTGACCACGCTGTCCCTCTCGCGCACAGCCGTCGGCGACATCGAGCCATTCGAGGGGCTGGATAACCTGAACATGCTGTGGCTCGATGGCACGGCCGTCAGTGACATCGAGCCGCTCAAGGGACTAGCCAACCTGACCGGACTGTGGCTCACGGATTCGCCAGCAGCAAAGAACAAGAATGCGATAGAAGCGATAATGAAAGCAATCCCACACTGCAGTATCTATATATAACCTTTTTGCAAAAATCATACACTATCCAAACTCATCCAGTACGTCTCCACACCCTCGACGCGCGATGCGCCGAGGCGTTCGTAGAACCGAATCGCTGCATCGTTGTTTGATACAACATGCCAGAACATGCGGTCGCAGCCTGCGTCGCGCGCGATCTGCGTGAGAAGTTCCATCACACATGCACCAGCGCCCCTGGATCGGTATTCGGGACGGATCACGATGTCCTCAAGGAACAGCACGGGCACACCACTGAACGTCGGCACGGTAAAGAAATACCACACGTGACCGATCGATTGGGCCGCGTCCATCACAATCTGGCACGTTGCTGGTGGATTATCACCAAACAGCACTTCATGTATTCGTTCCGCTGTGATCTTCGCTGCGCCGGGCCTGCCCTCGGTTTCCGCGAGAAAGCACAGGTTCTCGCGGATGAACTCGGCATCGTCTTTCGTCGCGGGACGGAGTGTGATAGATTCCATGCGTGCATGTTATGTCGGTGGAGCGGGCTTCCAGCCCGCTTGAGATGCAACGAACGGCGGGCAAGATGCCCGCCCCACCAATACAGCAACGCATCAGCACTGCTGGTTGCATTGCAGACCATCCACAGCGGACAGGACCATCTCACACCCGGAGGGCGTGACTCAACCAAACACTCAATCACAACCGTTCGATGGCGAGGCTCGCAAGATCCGAGCGTTCCGACTTGAGCAGCGTCACATGCCCGAACAGGCGTGCGCCCTTCATCTTCTCGACGCAGTACGACAAGCCGTTGGACGACTGATCGAGGTACGGGTTGTCAATCTGCTCGATGTCGCCCGTCAGCACGATCTTCGATCCCTCGCCCGTGCGCGAGATGATGGTCTTGACCTCGTGCGGCGTGAGGTTCTGCGCCTCGTCGACGACCATGAACTGATGCGGGATGGAGCGCCCGCGGATGTACGTAAGCGGCTCAAGCACCAACTGGCCGTCAGCCATCAGTTTCTTGATGCGCTGTTCTGCGGTGTGACTCTCGGCAGCCTGCAACGGCGAACCTCGCGTCGAGAGCAGGTACTCGAGGTTATCAAAGATCGGCTGCATCCACGCGCCGAGCTTTTCGTCCTTGTCGCCGGGCAGATACCCGATGTCGCGCCCCATCGGCATGATCGGGCGCGCGACGAGCAGCTTGTCGTAGGACTTCTCGTTGAACACCTTCCACATGCCCGCTGCGAGCGCGAGCAGCGTCTTGCCCGTGCCCGCGCCACCGAGCAGCGTCACCAAGCGGATGTCGTCATCCATCAGGAGATCGAGCGCCATTGTCTGCTGGACATTGCGAGGCAGAATACCAGAGACCGGCTTGCGCGGACTCGTGATCGGCATGATGTGCGGCGAATCTGCGAGTCTGCGCGAGAGCCCAGTGTGGCTCTCGTCGGCTGCGTCCTTCAGAACAACGTACTCGTTCGGATGCACCTCGCGTGTGTACTTGCTGCCATCGGAAGCCTTGGTGGCCAGGTGCTCCGAGAGTCGATCGAGTTCGAGCAGACGATCGGCGTAGAGCTCATCAATCAGCTCGTCTTCGGTGTTCACCGTGATGTATCCCGTATACATCCGATCGGCATCAACCTTCTCGTTCTCGAAATCCTCGGTCGGAATCCCGAGCGCATCACTTTTGATGCGCGCGCCGAGATCCTTCGACACGAACACCGCGGGCTTGCCCTGCTGATACAGATGCCATGCGACCGCGATGATGAGGTTGTCCGCCTTGTCCGCTGCGATCGCCTCGGGGCGGTCGTACTTGTTCACGTCGATGCGCACCGTGCCCTCGCCACGGATCGAGCCTTGGAAGCCGCGCAGCGTTGCCGGATCGAGCAGGCTGAGACTGACACCCTCGGTGATTGTGCCGAGTGTGCGCAGCCGATCGAGAAAACGGATCGCGTGTCGCGCATTACGCCCCACATCGTCCTCACGCCGTTTCATCGAGTCGATCTCCTCGATGACGGGGAACGGGATGACGACGTGGTTCTCCTCAAAGACAAACAGCGACTCCGGATTGTGCAGGAGTACGTTCGTGTCGATCACGAAGTACTTCGGGCCCTTGGTCGTCTTTGAAACGGAGGAACGCGGTGATCTGGCTTTGGCCATTGTGTGTGCTTTCACGAAGAGGAGATGTCGTGCGTGCCTGAACGTCTATCGGTGCGAGCACGAGGATCGTCTGATTTATACATGGGCAGGAGCGCCAAAGATGCTGATCTGATGCGGTTTTGAGGCAGTTGTCAGGTTGTCAGGACCGCGATAACCAGAATCACACCAACGATAACAGCAAGAACTGCCTTGGCAATAGTGGAAAGCAGTCTGCCGATGGCTGCTCCCATGCCAGCCTTGTTCGCAGCTTTCCAGTCCTGCGACTTCACACCCTTTTCCACCACAACAGCGCCAGCCCACGCGCCGAGCAGACCCCCGATGATGGTGCCGATGATCGGGAATACGAACGAACCCACGATTGCGCCAGCAATCCCGCCAAGCATCGCAACAAACGCGCCGGACTTGCTCGCACCCGCCTTCTTCGCACCGACAGCGCCCGACAGCAGTTCAATCACTTCGCCCGCGCCAGCAAGCACAAGCGACGCGATGGCTGCGGACCACGGCATGATCGATGTGTCATATGCAGCAAGCCCGATCGCCATTACGACCGCAACCCAGATCCCCGGGGGAATGCCAACAAGCGCCAGCACCGCACCGATGAGTGACGTGATGCCCAGCACTGTCGCAAGCAGAATCTCGATCACCCATTCGGGCACAACAGTTCCCTCCACAGCGTTCTTGTCGCGATCTGTTTGGTAGAGTGTACGAGCCGATTGCACGAAACCCCTTCAAAGCACATCGCAACCCTCGAAAACCTGCCCGATCGTGCGGACAATGAGCCAATGAGCTTTGGAAAAGAACAGATCATCGCAGCAGCACGCCGAGTGAAAGTGCCGGGCACTGATGCAACGCTCGACAAAATCGGCTCCGTGGAATGGGCAGCGATCTGCGACGGGCACGCGAGCGTGAAGGTGCATCTGCCGGATGGCATCGCATCGTCTGCGCGCGCGTCGATTGCCGCGGGTGTTGATCGCGCTGTCACCGGCGCAGCTATCGCAATGAGTGCGCCGATCGCACAACTTCTTGTCGAGTTTGTCGATCATCAGGGGACCGTTATTGACGCTGTCACGTTCCGTCAACGCGGCACACAGCAGCAATCCACTGAGCAGCAAGGCGACGGACACAGACCGATCGGTGGGTTGCGCTCGGGCTCACCGCAATCCAGCGCGCAACCGCTCGCCAACGTGAAACACATCATCGCTGTCGGTGCGGGCAAGGGCGGCGTTGGAAAGTCCACCGTCAGTGTCAATCTCGCTGTCGGACTCGCCAAGCGCGGGCATGCGGTCGGGCTGCTCGACGGAGACATCTACGGCCCGTCACTTCCCACGATGCTCGGGCTTGACGCGATGGACCAGGTCGCGATCGAGGGAATGCTCCAGCCGTTCAATGTCCATGGCATCAAAGCGATCACCATCGGCAAGCTCGTCGATTCGGACAAGCCTCTCATCTGGCGCGGCCCGATGGCGCACGGCGCGTTCAAGCAACTCACCGAACAGACCTCGTGGGGCGAGCTCGATTATCTCATCGTCGATCTTCCGCCGGGCACGGGCGACATCGCGCTGACCATGGCGCAGACACTCCGCACGCGCGGCGCAGTGATCGTGTGTACGCCGCAGCGCGTCGCGCTCGACGATGCCCAGCGCGCGCTGCGCATGTTCCAGCAACTCGGCATCGACATCCTCGGCGTTGTCGAGAACATGAACGTCTTCATTGGCGACGACGGCAAGCACTACGACATCTTCGGCTCAGGCGGCGCGCAGCTGATGGCGCAACGAACCAACGTGCCATACCTTGGCGGCATTCCCATCACCATGGCATTGCGCGAGAACTCGGACAATGGCAATCCGTCAGCAAACTTTGCTGGCAAGACCGCACTCAATGATGCGCTCGAAACACTCGTGACGAATCTTGAGAATCAGGTTGCGCTCGCAGAGATGAAACCGAGCGCGCCGACGATGAGTGTGAGCTAACTCATCAGTCAAGAGAATGAAAACCACCTCCAGTGGCGCGGGCATCTTGCCCGGGTTTCTAGATAATCTCAGGCGGGCTGGAAGCCCGCTCGAACAGCTTTGTGTTAGTGGAGAGCCCTCAGTATTGTGGGAACACGAATACTTCCCATGCTTCTGATACTCATCTGGATCTCGTGAAGCATGAAGTATCTGAGACACATTCCCGGCCTCTTCCTCTGTGTTGTTGTTGCAATAGCAGTTCAAACAGTGGTCTACCGCGCTCACTCAAAGGAGCGGTTGCCGAGCTTTGGACTATGGCATACTGCAACTTATCACATGTACCGATCCGCAGACAACGAACTCGCATGGTCGCGACAACGTAGCTGGCTTGGCTCGTGGTATTGTATTTCTGGTCCGGCTTACGACGAACCAGATGGTTCCTTGACTCACAGAGGATGCGATGTATTTGGATTCATGCCTCCAGCGTTTCTTGATGATCCAGTATACGCTTCGCTACGAGTGGCTACACCACCAATCTCAACTGCACGCTGGAACAATACATGGGATGTTGAGCACGAAAGGGATGTGTACTCTCAACACTCTGCGATAGTGATGCGCGTTTCCGGCTTCCCTTTCCCATTCCTGCGATCCGGTTGGCTTATAGATGAGCCACCAGACTGGTACGCTAGCACAACCATGCCTGCGTCGTGGAAGATGGTATTTGGTCATGCGCAGAACACACTTGCTTCCAGATCAAACAAAGTTGCCCTGCCCGAAATCGCGATTGTGCCTGGGATCGGATCAGTTTTGTCAATCGCAGGAGTTTTCTATGCAGCAATATGTAGTGCGCGCTTTGTTCTTCTAAATATAAGATCACATATCTACCTCGAACGAGGCAGATGCAAGCATTGCGGGTACTCCGCACTGCTGGACCAAGACCAATGCCCAGAGTGTGGCGGTTCTCCATCGGATCAACACATCGCTAAGAAAAACTATCGAGTGCTAACCTGTACTCTTAGTACCGCCAGTCGGCAACGAATCGCAACTGGTGCGATGTGTACCCGTCGCCGAGGTCACCCTGATATCCGAAGCGCAGGTTGAAGTTGCCGCCCTCGCCGCGAATCGCAACACCGCCCTCGGGCGAGATGTAGTTGTCGATCGCAGCGCACTTAGTGAGATCGGCGTACGCAGCGCCGACATAGAACGCACAGGCATCCTGCCCGTACTTCTATATAATCTCAGGCGGGCTGGAAACCCGCTCGAACAGCTTTGTGTTAGTAGAGAGCCCTCAGTATTGTGGGAACACGAATACTTCCCATGCTTCTGATACTCATCTGGATCTCGTAACGGATGAAGTATCTGAGACACATTTCTCGTATCGTTCTGTATGTCGCTGCTGCGATCGCTGTGCAGATGGGAATTTATCTTGCGCACTCGCACAACTGGCAGCCCGACTACATGCTGTGGCAGTCAACGGAGTACATGACCCATCGATCAGCGGACAACAAGATCGCGTGGTCGCAGAAGCGGAACCTGCTCGGCGCGACGTACTGCATCTCCGGCCCTGCGCTGTGGGCAGATGGGTTCATTTATTTTGGCGATGGCGCTTACCGTTCAATGGAAGCCTATGGAACAGATGACACTGAGTACGCAATCAAGCAAGTTGACACCCCACCGATTGATATCCGAAGACTCGACAAACTCAAACAGGGTATCTGGGATGCCATCGAAGAAGATGTGGACGCGGATACGACATCCGACGTTCTCATCCGTGAATCCGGATTTCCGTTCCCGTTTCTGCGATGTGCGTGGCTTGTGGATGATGAGCCCGACTGGAACACAAAGACACTCCCGGACTCGTGGATGCTCTGGATCGGAACATCAACATCAAAGCAGCCCTCTACAACCAAGCAGAACTTCATTATCCCGGAGATCAAATGGATTCATGCTATTGGATCTATTGCGGCTACTTCGCTTGCTATCACAACGATCTTCTGGACACTGAGAAAGTTGAAACGATTGATCCTGCGACGCATGAGGATGCGCAAAGAAAAGTGCATCTCGTGCGGGTACAAACTTGACCACGCAATGACACAGTGCCCGGAGTGTGGCACTGCAACACAGATCAGAAACACAAGATCACTCCTTGAGTCGGTTCAGAGCGCATTTATGCCAAAGTCCTGCGCGTACCTTGGACTCACCATTGCAGGAAGTATTGCGTGCAGCGTGTTAATCCAGATTATCGCATTTGCCATCCACTCGCAACAATCAAGACCCAGCTACTACCTCTGGCAGGTTGCAAAGGACCATATGTATCGAGCGCCTGACGACGAAATGGTGTGGTCTATCGAGCGGGGATGGGCTGGATCGTGGTACTGCATTTCTCATTCAACCCATATAGAATACCAGTCTCCGATCCAAATCCGACCTGATAAGTTTAGGTTTAACTATTACAATCAATACCATGACCAACCAGTCAGAACATCACCGCTTACGACATCCCAGTGGCAATCTATCTGGGATGCTGAATATGCACTCAGTGATCGCTCTGGTCACAACGTTATGGTCATGCGATCGTCGGGATTTCCGTTCCCGTTCCTGCGATGCGCGTGGCTTGTCGATCAGGAACCCGAATGGACATCACCGGGGATTCCAGACACATGGAAGGTCGCCATCGGCCGATCCGCTGATGGATCGAATACAAATGTTTCGCCTGAGATCGAATGGAGGCCAGCGATCGCTTCGATCGGAACAATCTCGATCGTGATGTGCGCAATCGTGTGCGCGATAGGTGCTGCGTTTCGCAAAGCCCGCAAACGTCTCAACACGTTCACCTCAAAGCAATAAAAAACCCAGGGATTGCAATCTCTGGGCGTTGATACGTGTGCAACAAGTCAAAGTGAGATCAGTACCGCCAGTCGGCAACGAATCGCAACTGATGCGATGTGTACCCGTCGCCCAGGTCGCCCTGATATCCAAATCGCAGGTTGAAGTTGCCGCCCTCACCGCGAATCGCAACACCACCCTCGGGCGAGATGTAGTTGTCGATCGCTGCATCCTCGATGAAGTCGGTGTACGCGGCGCCGCCGTAGAACATCCACTGGCTTGTCGCGTTGTATGTCACTCGTCCGCCAGCACGGAAGATCTGCTGATCAACGCCTGAATCAAACTCGTAGTCGTCGTACGAGATCTTCTGGGAGTTGTATCCGGAGTAATGTGCGATGATGCTCGCACCCCAGTCGCCAGCCTCATTGCCAGACGAATAGGTTACGAGATTCGTGATCCCATACCCCGTCAGCAGCGCACCGGCTGCAAAGTCGTAGGATGCCGAACCCGCAGCGAGCACCGACGGCGTGACCTGCCACGAGATCCCCTTGCCGTTCTCCGGGCGTGCAAGCGCAATCGGCAGCCCGAGATGGACACCAAAGTTAAACACGTTCGCGCCCTCGACACGATGGTATGCGAGGGGTGTGCCGATGATCAGTCCCACGTTTTCATTGAACCGATACTCGAACGACGGATCAAAGCTCGCTGTGCCACCGTCTGCTGTGTCGGTGTCGATCACGCCGCCCGATACATCAAACCGGAACCGGGAACGCGTGCCGAAGTTGTGACGCTCGTCGACAACAACAACCGCGAGCGGATCCGCCCCCGCGGGGCGCGGGTTTGTTCCCGGGTTCTGCTGCGGGATATTCTCGATCTCGACGGGGTTCGGCGCCTGCGCCCACGGAACATCCGCCCACATGCCGAATCGGTCGTACGCGAAACGCGCCATGCGCGCAGTGGTTGAACTGGGGTTGCCATCGGTCACTGCGAGCACAGACTCGCGCGCTACTGCTTGTAGAAAATCCTCAATGTCAGACGGCGCATCTTTTAAAAAGTAATCCTGGAGTTGATCGCTCAGGTCGCCGTTGGTTGCATCAAATGTGCGCACTGGCGCCCCCGCACCAAGAATGGGGAACGTGAGCGTTGCCTGTGTTGCGGACCCGTTGAGTGTGAATACCGCAGCGTTCTGCACGCCAGCGTATGTCAGCCCTGCGCTGAACGGCACACCCGCAAACGAGCTGAACTGTCCTTGCGTGTCGATGAGGTCCTCGATCAGATCGGGCATGGATGAGCCGCCCGCATTGAGCATCAGACCGGACATGTTTGTCGCGTTAACATTGAAGTTGAACAGACTGTTCTGTGCGCACGCTGTCCCGGCACATCCAAGCAGAACACCAACCGAAAGCATGCTGACAACTGATCTGTGGTTCATGAGTTCCTCCCGTTTCGAAGGGCACGTGCCCGATCTGCCCCATCATCTATCGGTTGTTTGGTGTTGCAGGCTCCGACAGAGCGCATCAGCCCAGCGCAATATATCCCCGGGATCACGATCGCTATGCAAATGTCGCTGAAAAACCGCACAATGTGAGAAAAATGCTCAATCAATCGGCTGCGAATGGTGGATCGGCTTTGCGGGAACACCAACCACGGTCGATCCAACAGGCACATCGCGAATTACAACCGCCCCGGCACCGATCGTGCAATCCGATCCAACTGATATGCCGGGAATGATCGATGCACCAAGCCCAATGAGCGTGTTGTCACCTACATGCACACCGCCTCCGATGCACGCACGCGGTCCAATGTGAGTATTCACGCCGATCTCGCAATCATGCTCGATGATTGCGCCGGAGTTGATAATCGCGTGGGCGTCAACGCGTGCACGTGCGTGGACAACGCATTGTGGTCCAACGTACACACCGGGCTCAATGATCGCGGAATGCGCTACCTGCGCAGACGGATGAATAATCGTCGTCGGCATAATAGAAATTCGATCGAGCTGGCGCATCAGCGTTTGTCGCAGTGCAATATCACCGACACCGAGGATGTAGCTCTGCCCCGCAGCGGAGGCAACATCGTGCATCGTCCCGAGCCAACTAGCAGAAAGCTCGCCATGATTCAGTGGTGCAGTTGGGTCATCGTCATAGAACCCGAAGACGCGTACAGCGTTCAGCTTTGCAGCTTCCAGCACGACAACTGCGTGCCCGCCTCCACCAATGATGACCAGTGCTCCAGCGTGTGGCATGGACACAGGGTATCACGGTGGCCGAATGCCTACGCTGCTCTGGGGATCAACCCCTTGTATTTTGGTCAGATTGCAGATGAACCGGGCATTCTCGACAGCGTATGACACGTGCTGGCAGAGCCTATTGGGAGGATGACGGCATGACACCCGTCCGGATCGCGTGCGTTCGGTATCTCAACACACTCCCGCTTATCGAGGGATTGGACGTGTTCGCTCATAACACAGAGATGATCGAACTGGTCGCTACAACACCATCACGCATTGGCGCAATGGTTGCATCGGGCGAAGCGGACCTCGGTCTGGTGTCTGTCATTGATGCGGCACGTCTGCCGACACCAATGGCGCAGCTCCCCGTCGGCATGATCGGGTCTGATGGTCCCACGATGACAGTGCGTCTGTTCTCCGATGTCCCGATCGATCAAATCACAACACTGCACGCCGATGTGGAAAGCCACACATCCGTCGCGCTCGCGCGCGTGCTGCTGAATGAACTCCACGCCATCTCCCCCATCATTGTTCCGTACGACGCGCGCGAAGGCATCGAGCACGATGGCGATGCAGATCGCGTATCGGCATCGCTCTGGCCGGAATCCTTGCTGCTCATCGGCGACAAGGTTGTGTGCGCACACCTGCCCGAAGGAAGATACATCCACCAGCTCGACCTCGGCGAGACATGGAAGAACCTGACCGGGCTCTCGTTTGTCTACGCAACGTGGATGTGCCCACGTGACCGAACAGATGATCCCGCAATACTCAGCGCGTGCGCACTGCTTGATCGGCAACGCAGGCATAACACCACCCGACTCGACTGGGTTGCCCAGCAACACGCACACTCATTCGGCTGGGATATCGAGCTGGCACGAAACTATCTCGGGCGCATGCTTCGGTACAGCGTCGGAAACAGGGAGCAAGAAGCTGCCCGATTGTTCATCGAGAAGGCACACGCGCGCGGGCTTGTTGATCGCTCAGCCGACCAGTCACTGTGCTGGGTCGATGCAGCGAAGATCCGATCGATGTGTGTCGTGTCCTGATACGATCTGCGCGTATGCCACCGCTCCCGACAATCCGCACGCCAGTGCTCGCCGAACTGGTGAAGGAGCTCCGGTTCGCGCCACGAGCGACATTGATGCGTCAGCTTGCAAACGCGGAAGCCCTCGCGCCCGACATCGAGGACGATCGCGAATATCCGGACGAGTGGCTCATCTTCAAGGTCACCGGGTACAGACCCGAGCACCACTCGGGCGAGATCCGCAACTGCCTTGGTGCAGATGTGCTGCACGATCTGAGCGCATTGTGCGAACATCTGAGCAAAGCAGCGAAGATCCGTTGCGACGATGTATCACCTTCTCCGATCGGGCTTGATGAACTTGCGTCGCGATGGAACGTCTCGCGAAAAACGATCGAGCGCCTGCGGCGCAAGGGGTTGACCGCACGCCGCGTGCTCGACGAGAAGGACAGATCCGTCCTCATGTTCCTGCCTTCGGTTGTGGATCGATTCGAACAGCAGCACGCATCGCTGCTCACAGATGCGAAGGCGTTCTCTCGGTTTAATGACAACTGCAGGACCGAGATCTTTGAGAAAGCAAAGCAATTGCATGCGTCTCATGGAGTATCGCTCAACACAGCTGCAAAGTCGATCGCCGAGGAACTCAAGAGAAGCCACGAGGGCATCAGACAGCTTCTGCTTCGCAATGAGGAAACCGAGAACGCGATATTTCAGAACGGTTGGCATTCTCCCGATCGGCGCAGGCAGATCGCGTATCGCGCCTGGTCAATGGGCATCCCGGTGCGCAACATCGCAGCCCATTTCAGACGCACATCAACAAGTATCCATCGGCTAATCCTCGTCGAGCGCGCTGAGCGGCTGAAGACAGTTGATCTCCATCTGGATGCGAAAAAAAAACCTGATGCTGCTGCCAATCTTGCACATGTGTCGCTCCCGGGGCTTGGAAGCGCGCCATCGACCGATCTTGCACTTCTGCTTGCGCAAGCACGCGCAACCGACCCGCCAAAGGCATCCAACGAGAAAACGGTCACAACACTCCATACCCAGTTGATGATCAGCGCAACCGGAGTCATCGCTTCTCTCAGCACAACCAGACCCAAGGCTGAGTCAGTCGATGAAGCCGAGACATTGCTCAGAGCTATCGCACGCGTCCGCGCATTGCTGGTTTCGATGGAACTCGGGCTGGCGCTTGCAACACTCGATCAGCAGTTTGAGCAGAACATCGTGTCACTCCCCGTCTCTCTTCTGAAACCGATGACATTGCAGGTCATCCACACGGTGGCACACGCAGTCGCAACGCACAATCCATCGCGTGGCGGCAGACTCGCAGCACCGATCGGACTCGCGATCACACGTCTTGCAAAGGAGTGGACCCAGCGCATCCCCGCTGCCGACGCGTCCAAAGCCCAGCGAGCACTGTCCACCGGCACGTCTATCAACGACTGGACGCGATCGATCTGCCCGTGGCAGGCGTGGCTTGAGCCTGATCCTCGTGTTCGCATGGTTGTCGATCTCAAACCAGCAGAACGAAAGGGGTTGAGCGACGAGCGCGCAACGCTGCTGCGCGATCGGTATGGGTGGGCGGGCTCGTTACCGCAGACAGCAGCAGCACTTGCAGCAAGCAGAACAACCCTTTCCCACCATATTGTGCGGACACTCACACGAGCAGAGCAGCAAGCATTACAGATCGCGAGAGAAACTTCTGATTGTTGAGAAGCTGCCAATACAAGGCAGTTAAGACGGATTCCGTTGAAAAACTTGGCGTTCGTTCGGTGTTTGGATATGCTGTCTCTCGACCCGTTGAGACACACCAATGCCGACCGAATCCGACACACAACCACGCTCGTTTGTCCACCTGCACCTGCACTCCGAGTACTCGCTGCTCGACGGTGGCAACCGCATCGACAAGCTCGTCAAGCGGGTCAAAGAACTCGGTATGAACTCGGTCGCGATCACCGACCACGGTAATCTGCACGCGGCAGCGCAGTTCGTTACCAAGGCAAAGGCCGAGGGCATCAAGCCGATCCTCGGTGTCGAGGCATACGTCTGCGCCCCGGGCCGGCCGCGCAGCGATCGCACGCACACCGGCATTTCCGACGGCGGATATCACCTTGTGCTACTTGCTGAGAACCAGACGGGATGGGAGAACCTGCTCTACCTGTGCTCGCAAGCGTATCTCACGGGGTTCTACTACAAACCACGCATCGATCGCGAACTTCTCGCACAACATCATTCAGGATTGATTGCAATCAATGGTCACCTCGGCAGCGAGATCGGCGAGCATCTGCTCGCGTACCAGCGATCCGTCGAAAACGCGGGCGGTGATGAATCACGCGCGGACAATGGAAAGTGGGAACTCGCTGTCGAGAGCGCTACATGGCATCGCGATCTGTTCGTAGATGAAGGCACTGGGCCGCGATTCTTCTGCGAGCTCCAGCACCACATCAACGAGCAGAACTCGATCAATCCGCACACTATCAGGCTCGCGCGTGAGTGCAACATCCCGCTTGTGTGCGACAACGACGCGCACTTTCTCAGATCAACCGACCACGATGCCCACGACACGCTCATCTGCATCTCGATGGGCAAGACGAAGCAGGATCCGAATCGGTTCCACTATCCCGAGGAGCTCTACGTCAAGTCTCCCGATGAGATGTGGGACATCTTCGGCGCAAGCGAATACAACAACGACACCTACGGCGAAGCAGGCATCGAAGCACTCAACAACACCGTCTCGATCGGCGAGCGATGCAACGCGGAAGTGACGTTCGGCGCGAACCACGCGCCAGTCGTTCGAGTAAAGATCGATAATGCGAAGAAACTGCCAAAGTTCGATGATGCGTCGTTCGCTGGCGATCTAACCGCGTGGTACAAAGCGTACTGCGCACACTTCGAACTCCTCCCGTTCGACGCGACGACCGACACAACCGATCCCATGGTCCTGAAAGACGAGTGCGACAAGGCGCTCCGTCTGCTCGCAGAAGCCGGCATGGTCTGGCGCTACGGCACCGACATTTTGAACCACAAGCACGATCTCATCCAGGGCGAGGACGCTGCCGACACAGCGCGTGCGAAGCTGGCCGACGAGAACGACATCACCGGATTTGACACGTGGGCGCGCCTGAATCGTGAGCTGAAAATCCTCGCGGACAAGCTCATCAGCGCGTACTTCCTGATTGTGTGGGACTTTGTGAACTGGGGACGCCAGAAGGGCATTCCGTCGCTCGCTCGTGGCTCGGGCGTCGGCACCATGGTCGGGTACGTGCTCGGACTGTCCAACGCATGCCCTGTCAGATACTCGCTGCTATTCGAGCGATTCACCGACCCTGATCGTGCCGAGTATCCCGATATCGATATCGATCTGTGCCAGGACGGTCGCGGCAACGTCATCGAGTATGTCCGCCAGAAGTACGGACATGTCGCGCAGATCATCACGTTCGGAACACTGAAAGCCCGTGCTGCGATCCGTGATGTCGCGCGTGTGCTGGAGATATCACTCCCGGTCGCTGATCGTGTTGCAAAGCTGATACCCGAGCAGCTCAACATCACTCTTGATGGCGCAATCGAGCAGGAACCCGACTTTGCAGCGGTTGCGCGCGGTGAATCAAACGCGATCACAAAGCTGAACGCCGATCTTCGTCCAGAAGACCACGTTGATGGTCGCACGATCAGGCAACTCATCGACAATGCGCGTGTGATGGAGGGGCAGGCGCGCCACGCGTCGGTCCACGCTGCGGGCGTGATCGTTGCGACGCGTCCGTTGCACGAGATCGTGCCACTCTATAAACAATCCGGCGCAGCTGAGCACGAGATCGTCACACAATGGGATGGCCCGACATGCGAGAAGGTCGGTTTGCTGAAGATGGACTTCCTCGGCCTGCGCACGCTGAGCGTGATCGAGCAGGCAAAGCGCAACATCCGTGAAACACTCCCCGAGGATGCCATCTTTGCAGCGGTCGGCAGAACACGCGATGATAATGGACCAGACCCGCTCGATCTCGATCGACTGACATACGACGATCCCCATGTCTTCTCTGTGTTCCAGCGGGGCGACACGACCGGCGTGTTCCAGTTTGAATCGGGCGGCATGCGCAGACTGCTCGTCGAGATGAAGCCAGACAGGCTGGAAGACCTCATCGCTGCAAACGCGCTCTTCCGTCCCGGTCCGATGGACCTGATCCCCGACTACAACGCGCGCAAGCACGAGCAGCAGGACGTGCCACAGGTGCATGAGATCGTCGACAGATTCACCAACGAGACCTACGGGATCATGGTGTACCAGGAGCAGGTGATGCAGATCGTGCACGAGCTCGGCGGCATCCCGCTGCGTGCTGCGTACTCGCTCATCAAAGCGATCTCGAAGAAAAAAGAAGCGATCATCAACGCCGAACGTCCCAAGTTTGTCGAGGGTGCGCAGAAGCAGGGACTCGAAAAGAAGCGCGCAGAAGATCTGTTCGAGTTGATCCTCAAGTTCGCTGGGTACGGCTTCAACAAATCGCACTCGACCGGGTACGCGATCGTCGCGTACCAGACAGCGTATCTGAAAACATACTTCCCCGCACAGTACATGGCTGCGTTCCTGACGTACGAGTCGCAGGCCCAGCGCGTCGCGGACTGGATGCCGTACCTCGAAGACACGCGCAAGACGCGATCCATCGACCCCGCAACGGGCACAATCATCCGCACCGGCATTGATGTGAAGCCGCCGGATGTAAACAAGAGCGGACCCGGGTTTACTGTGGTGTACGACTCGGATGAAACACCATCAGCGTCCAGCGGGCACATCCGGTTCGGTATGCAAGCGATCAAGGGCGCGGGCGAAAAGGCAATCGAAGCCATCGTCACCGATCGCAACGAGCGAGGCCCGTTCACATCGCTCTTCGATTTCTGCGAGCGCGTGCCTCAGATGTCGGTGAACAAATCAACCATCGAATCGCTGATCAAGTGCGGCGCGTTCGACTCTGTCCACACAAGAGAAGATCGAGCAGCGATGATCGCAACACTCCCGCGCGCCATCAGCGCGGGGCAGTCGCTCGCAGCGGACAAGGCATCCGGCCAGGGCGGGCTGTTTGGTGGTGGCGAGGAATCACAAGATCCAACTGTCACCGAGACACCGCTCGACGCGGTCACGCCATGGACAGAGAAGGAATCGCTCGAAAAGGAGAAGGACACGATCGGGTTCTTCGTGTCGAGCCATCCGCTCGAACAGTGGAAGCCGTGGATTCGCGCCCTGTCGACCAGTCGCACGGACGAACTCGATGGCAAGGGGCAGGGTGCGCGTGTGCTGCTCGCAGGGTCTTGCCAGTCGATCCGCACGCTGGTGATCCGCAAGGGACAGAGCGCAGGCCAGAAAATGGCGATCGTCACATTCGAGGACGGGTGCTCAACGTGCGAGTGTGTCGTGTTTTCCGATGCGTATGTTCGGTACGAACATCTGCTGAAAGAGGACGAACTCGTGTTCTTCCTCGGCGACATCGACCTGTCGCGTGGAGGGCCGCAACTGATCGTCGATCGTGTGCTCACGCTCGACATGATGCCGCTCGAACGTGCAACGTCGATCGACATCCTGTTCGGCTCGGACACCGGCTCAGTTGACATGAGGGCAATGGAGCAGGTGCATGCAGGACTGAAAGCGAACGCGATCGACTCGGTTGCGAACCCAGTTGAAGACGATCCATTCACGCCGTGCAGCGTGCGCGTATTCGTATCGATACCCCAGCGCGAGCGCCCCGTGCCGATCGAGATGGCAAAGGGCTGGCGTGTGCGTCCGACACCAGAACTCGCAAAAACATTGCACGATCTGCTCGGCGAGGGCAACTATCGGTTCGCTGGCAGACTCATGGCAAAGCCCGAACGCGAGGGCAGGCGGTTCCAGAAGAACATCCCCGTCAAGGGCAAAGTGTCATCGGCATAAACACACAGAAACAGGCTTACCCGATCGCCTTCGCAGCCGTGATGACGTTCTGAAGTTTTCCACACAGCGCAGTCATCAGGTTGTACATAAACACACAAAGCACAACAGCCCAGATCAGGTAGCCAATCGCGCCAAGAAAGAAAACACACATAAAGACGCTCACCAGCATCGCCACAGGTATTGCTATTGCTACTCCGGCGATCCCGATGATAAGTGTGATAAGAATCTGGCTTCGCAGTTCCTCAGCTGTATGCGCAATACCTGTATCGGGGATCCTGTCCGCAAGCCTGGAGATATATGTGAGACCCGCAAAGATCTGAATGAACCACGCAAGAATTGCGAGCATACTGAGCAGTTGGATGATTTGCGCTGCTGTGCCAACACCGCCAACTGGCACAAAGAACCGAGTCAGGTTACCCCCAAGATTTGCGATCATCGCGCATAGCTGTATAACGAGTGTGATTCTCAACACCTTGCGCGACACACCGCCGGGATCCTTGAAACTGCGAAACGCGGGATCCGGCTCAGACAACATCCACCACCCAATCAGCGCAGCAACTCCGTTGCCAACCTGTATGACCGACACAACAGGACCCAGCCCTGTGAGGCCGCACACTATCAGCACAAAGATCGCAAAGACAGCGAGCAACACAATAAGACAGGCTCTGACTATGTAGGCGCCGCGCTCAAGCTTGCGAAGATACATCACATCCGATGCAACAAGCAATGGTCCGGCAAGCGAGTTCCCAACCGGCGCTCCACACTCCGGACACTGGTCGGTGGTTCTCAATCCACGAAGGGCGTATCCACACCGAAGACAGAACAAGTTTTCTGGTACTGTGGATGAAAAATCATTGCGCGCAGTTTCGGCAACAGGATCCGGCTCGACTATGTCGTACGTGCCACCATTGATTTCGTAAGTACTTTCATCCGACATTACAGAAGTGTAGATCCCCGCAAGAATGCGGGGTCGCCGTGGAACTACCGATCTTCACCACGCTCTGATTCTGGACGCTTCATTTCGTCATAGACAGCACCCAGCGCCCGCACGCCAAGCTGCCCGCGGGCAAGCCCCTCAAAGAACGCGGGACGCAGCGCTTGCGTTTCTTCCTTCGACTTCCCAGCGTCCACAGCTTCTCTTACGGTCTCCCGCAGCTGCTGCATGTACTCGATCTGCTTTTTCACACACGACACATCCGACACATCGCCGTGCCCGGGCACAACCACCGTCTCTGCATCGCAGAGCTTCTCGACATTCTCAAGTGACTTGATCCATTCTGCTGAGTTGGAACCTCCTTCGGGATCAAAGTACGGATGCATGCCGTGGAACACCAGATCGCCGGTATGGATGACATTCAGCGTTGGGATCTCAACCACAACGTCATTATCCGTGTGCCCTGCACCAAACTGCTGGAGCTTCAGCTCAATATCTCCAATCGGCAGCGGATTGGCTCCGAAGAAGAAATCAGGAAGTGCGTTTGCGGGACGGAAGTCCTTTTCTGTCAACGCGTCCACACGATCGCGCAGGCCTGCAATCTCCTCTGACACTTTGACAAACATCGCATCTGCAACATCATCAGGCTTCTGCACGCCGTTGTCTATCGCAGCCTTGATCTGTGCTGTGTACCTCTCGACCTGCGCGTCGATACGCGGGAGCGCCTTGCCGAACATGATCTTCTGTGCATCCTTGAAGGCGTAGTTCCCGCCGGTATGGTCGGCATGATGATGGGTCGAAATGAGCAGCTTGATGGGCCCTCCTGCACGCTCCGAGGCCTCTCTTGCAATGACAGGACCAAACGGCGCATTCTTCGCATCAATCAGCACCGCTTCAGCTCCAGTGTTGATCGCAAGCGCGTTGCCCCCCTCACCGATCGCCACAAACGCGCCCGGCTGCACCTCGTTCCATTCGAACCATGCGTCACGTCGAACGGAATAGCGACGCCGAACGCCCGCAGCCTGCGAGAGCAGCGGCGACGACACAACAGCCGAGCCTGCGAGCAGAAGGAATGACCGACGGGACTGCATGGGGTGACGCATAGGACTCTCACTTTCATCCAGAAAAGAAAAAACTCGCGAAATGCACGACAGCATCACGCGAGTGAACAGTCGCACAGATCGGGATATTTCAGACGCCCGAGGCTTCATCGAGCACAACAACGATCATGTTGCCAGCCTCACCACCTCGCTCGAGCGCGAGTTCCGAGGCTGTGCGTCCGTTGTTATCGACCATGTTCACATTCGCACCGCCATTGAGCAGCAGAAGCACACAATCGAACGTCGAGGTCTCCGACGCGATCATCAATGGTGTCTTCCCCATCGCGTTGGTTGCGTTCGGATCGGCGCCGGCTTCAAGCAGATCTGTAATTGCCTGCGCGTTGCCCATACGCGACGCGATCATCAGCGCGTTGTCGCCGTTTGGCGCGCGTGCATCAACATCCGGTCCTGTTTCCAGTATCGCACGGATCACACCATCGCGCGTCGAGGTGATGTGCTGCACCGCTTCCATCAGCGATGTTGTGCCGTTGTCATTGAGTGCAGCAGGATCCGCACCACGATCAAGCACCTCCATAACGGTGGAGTAATCGCCAAAGGATGCAGCGATAGAGAGCGGTGTCATCCCGTCGAATGCATAGTCTGGCGCAACAAACGGCTGGTCGATGACTTCACTGGGAAGTTCAGAAAGCACAAACTTCAGAACTGATCGATCGCCTTCCTTGATTGATACAGCGATACGCTGCGTCGTTGTGAGCACAGGAGCCTGCGCGGGTGTGTTTGCAGGAGTATGCGTGTTTGTCGCAACACGATCTCCCTCGGTCGTCGTGGTTGGCGTGTTCAGCTCAGGAGCAGGCGTCACCACAACTGGCCGATTCACCAGCGGTGTTTCAGAACTTCCCGGCTGCTGACCATTCGGGGCTGACTTCTTGTTGGTCATCACACCGAGGAAGACAACGCCACCGAAGCACAACACCAGCACACCGAGCGCGAGAATACCGCTGTTGCCCTGCTTTGCTGTTGACATGGCTTTTCTCCTCATGGTGATCCGCGTGTGCAGTTTGCACGTGCGGACCTGATTATAGAGAACACTCATAACCGACAGATATCGCCCACAACGGGGTGCATCATCATTCAGTCGATGATGTTGACAATGCTGACTTTCTCAGAAAGCAACTCGTACACGAACGCAATGTCATCGTCACGCATGCGGACGCAACCCATGGATTTCTCCTGACCAATGCTGTCGGGATCGACCGTGCCGTGCAGCCCATACCCTGTTTCGTGCTCTGACTCACCAAGTCCCTGCAACCCGATCCAGTACTCACCGATGGGGTTCTCGGGAT
Source organism: Phycisphaeraceae bacterium (assembly GCA_020639155.1). Taxonomy (NCBI): domain Bacteria; kingdom Pseudomonadati; phylum Planctomycetota; class Phycisphaerae; order Phycisphaerales; family Phycisphaeraceae; species Phycisphaeraceae bacterium. Next base: position 1,633,294 of record JACKHF010000001.1, on the reverse strand, counting down.
TGTCTGCTGTAAAACGCTCACCCGTGCGTGGATTGATCCAGTACGGATCCACAAGCTTTGAGTTGAGTTTCACAACAAATCGACCCGAAGGTGTCGATCCGTGCTCACCCAAGCCCACAGGAAATGATCGCACATAACGCCATCCCTGCCGGTTGTCAGGATCCCCCGAGTAGATATCGACGCGGAACTTGCTCTTGATGACCTCAGCATGGAACGGCCCGCGGATGATCTTCAGCTTCTGATCACGCCGGATAATGTCCGGATTGCGCATCTTGTTCACACGAGCAATGAGTCTGTAATCAATCGGGAGCGAGAGTTTCTTGACAATCTGCGACAACGCAAAGTCATTTCCATCAACAACATACTGCTCTGTCATCGGCTCGCCGGGAAACTTGCGAGGCGAGAACAGGATCGTGTCGTTCAGTGTCTGGATCTGCGTGCGCGCAAGCTCACAATTTGCCTCTGTTGCTGCTGGGTTATCGAGCAATCGGTAGTAGTGCTCACGAGCCATCAGCAGATCACCGTCATTGATCGCATCGTTTGCAGACTGGATCTGCGCAGCAACGGTGCGGGGCGCATCATTGAGCACTGCCGTCGGCTTCACTGCGCCAGGATCAGACCAGTTTGTTCGAGGAGGCTGCTGGGTCGTGCGCGGCGGTGTCTGCTCGCGTTCTGGAGGCGTCTGCACAAGAGGTGTCTGGGATGTTTTCTCATCTTCAACAGGAGTCGAAGCGTCTGCTCCGTGATCAGCGTTCTGCGTTCCCGTGGGAAACAGACGTAAAGCCTCGTCGCTCTGCGCTTCGTCATGTGATGCATCGTTGTTCGTCTGTGCCGGACGCGGATCAATATGCGATGATGAACCGGTGCTTTCGTTCGCACCCGACTTCATCGCTGGCGTACTGGTTTCATCGGTACCCGATCCACCGCCGTGCGTGCTCTCGGTGTTTGATGCTTGTTGGAGCCCGTGATCATTCTTCGCATTGGCCATGTTCGGCCCGGGCTTGAGCATGGTCCAGCCGAACCAGCCGCCCACAGCGACTCCACCACATGCCAAGAGCGCAACGACCGCCTTTGGCAAACCTGAGCCGCCCTTGCCACTGCTGCTCTTCCCACTGCCCCAACCAACCTGCTTCGACTGCGAAGGTAACCCCATCCGTATTCAACCTCCCTCACGCGCATTTTCCGGCGTGTTCATATGTTCAGGACCGCACACGAAAGTTGTGGCGGATCAGCCAGTTCCGTGCATCACCCGATCAGACGACACAACGACATCCATGCGGATATCCCGTCCCATCAAATCGCCACGCTGTCCTACTACTGTCGGCACATGATCCACGATCTGACGATCAAAGCACACACCAACCAGCAGCGGCTTGCGATACGGCCCATTGTTCCCGGTTTGCCCATGCAAAGCCTGTTCTGAACGAATTCCACATGCATGTTGCGCAGATCGCTCGCGCTGCAGCGCTCCTAGAAACCGGTCGTAAAACCCGCCTCCACGCCCCAGACGGTTGCAATCGGTGTCAAACGCAAGCCCGGGCACCAGCACAACATCGATCGATTCGGGATCGATGACGCGCGCAACCGACAGGGGCTCGGGCACACCGAACCGCCGGATCTCTGTCTTCGCATCGGAAAACGGCTCGCTTCTCGTCGCGATGACCGCAGACTGCATGGTGCTTGTATCCCACTCGATCCGTGGCGCACACACCGTGCCGCCACGCTCAGCATGCTCTGCGATGAACCGTCCCAGGTCCAGTTCGGGCTCGTCTGCTTTGCGGAGATACACCAGCACAGTTGCGTCGGGCTTGATCAGCAGCGTCTCTCTGTACGCAAGCGTCAACAACTGCTCGCAGACCAAACGCGATTCGCGATCGATCTCGTCGGCAGACAACACAGCAAGATCGCGCTGAATAGACATACGCAGAGCGCGTTTCTGACTATCCACAGAGTTAGGCTGACCTCGATCAGAGTTCATTTGCGTGCTGGCTACTTCTTCTTGTCCCTGCGATAGTCCTGCTTGCGTTTGTCGCGCGACTTCGATCGCTGGCTTCGCTTTTGCGCGCCGGTGCGTCCAAAGTCCTTGAAACCGCCGCCACCCGACGAGGCCAGCCCGCCTCCAGCACCATCCCCGAGTGTCAGTTTCGACTTGCCCGCAGCGCGCTTCTCCGCGTTTGTCACAACAAGATCCAGCTCGCGTCTGGTCAGATCGATCTTCGCAATGGACACATCGACCGAATCACCGAACGAATAGCTGCGACCCGAGTTCGCGTCGATCAGTGACCCCGTCTGTTTATCCAGTTGCCAGCGAGGTGGTTTGTTGTCGCGCGTCACATCGCCCGGCAGGTCTTCTGTCTTTACAAACCCGTCGACGACGTACTCGTCGATCTGCACAAACACGCCGCGCGGCGTGATGCCCGTGACCACACCCTTGAACACCTCGCCGATCTTTGTTTCGAGGAACTGGAGCACGAGGAACTTTCTCAGATCGCGTTCGGCGCTCTCCGCGTTGTCTTCTGTCCCCGAGATATGCGTCGCGATCTGCGCAAGGTCTTCGAGCGGCGGGCAGCGTTTGTCGCCCAACAGTTCCCGCCCGAGCATGCGCTTCTGCTTGTCGTCCGGTGGCCTGTTTGTGCCGTTGTCTGTGCGATCGAGATACGCAGCAAGCGCACGATGCAGTGTCAGGTCGGCGTATCTGCGGATCGGGCTGGTAAAGTGTGCGTACGCATTGCTCGCCAGCGCGTAGTGCCCCACCAGCACCGGTCGATACTCCGCGCGTGTGAGTGTGCGCAGCACAGCCATGTGCACGGCGCGACCTGCGGGCGTGCCCTTTGTCGCGTCGAGAAGTCCCTGAAGCTCCTGCCGTGTTGGATCTGACGGGATCTTGTACCCCGCAACCGTCGCAACTTTTCTAATCTCGTCGCCCGAGCTCTGCTGCGGTGCCTCGTGGATACGCCGGATCACCGGCACATCCAATGACTCGAACAAACGCGCCAGCGCCTCGTTCGCTTCGACCATGAACATCTCGATCAATGTGTGCGTGTACGCGTCGTCTTCCTTGTGCGCATCGATCACGCGCCCGTCCTCATCGAACACGAGTTCGGCATCGGGCAGATCCAATGAGATCATGCCCTGCTTGATGCGACGCTGACGGATCGCGCGCGAGCACGTGTTGAGCATCTTCAGACACTCGATCAGTTCGGGTGTGTAGTTGGGCTCGGTGCGAGCGTGCTTCTTTGCCTCTTCTTCGTCACCATCAATTAGCGCCTGCGCTTCGAGATAGGTGAGTCGCTTTGCACTCTTGATGAGCGTCTGCCCGACACCCTCGCCCATGACCTTGCCACTTGCGTCGTACCGGATGAAAGCGCTCTTTGCGAACCTCAGCACGCGCTCCTGCAACGAACAGATGCCGTTGGAAAGCAGTTCGGGAAGCATTGGGATGACCAGCCTGGGCAGGTACACCGAGTTCCCGCGCTCGATCGCCTCAATATCCAGTGGCGAATCGCGATCGATAAAGAACGACACATCGGCGATATGCACGCCAACCTCCCAGCCGCCACCCTCGATCTTCTTGATCGAGAGCGCGTCGTCGTAGTCCTTCGCGTCAGGCGGATCGATCGTGCAGATGAAATCGTTCGTCAGATCAAGACGATCGGGAAGCGCGTCAGCGCCCTCGCTCTCAAATCGTTCGATCAACTCGTTAAACCGGCGCGTCTGCGTCCGCGCCTGGGCCATGCACTCCTCGTCAAAGTCGCCGGGCAGGTTGAACGCTGCGATGACAGCCTGCGTCTCAACATCGGGCTCGCCCGCTTCGCCGAGCACCTTTGAGATCACGCCCTCACCCAGCGCGTTGCCCTCGGGGAACACGAGCAACTCGACAACAACCTTGTCGCCCGCTTTGACGTTCTTGCTTGTTGCGTCCTTGACAACAACAGGCGAGTCGAAGTCTTTCCCGTCGGGGATCACAAGAAACGTCTTGCCGCGTACTTCGATGGTGCCGGTCACGCTCGTGCGTTTGCGCTCGATCACTTCGACGACGCGCCCGATGTACTCCGGCTTGCCGGTTTTGCGCTCGCGCCGCTTGTCGCGCAGCAGTTGTACCGCAACGCGATCGCCGGGCAGCGCATCGAATGTTTCTTCTGCGGGGATGTAGATATCGCCCTCGCGCACGGGCTCATCAGGTTTGAAGAACCCCGCACCGCGCGGGCCCCGACGGAACTGGCCCTCCATCTCGCCGCCGCGTGATTGCACGGACGCGAGTCTGACGCGCCCATCGTTTGCGATGTCGATCACCTTGCGCAGATCAAGCCAGCGCAGCGACTGCTCGAACGTGGGGTCGTCGGTCGCGTGGAGTTCCTTCTCAAGATCGAGCACGGTCATCGGCTCGTAGTCCCGGCGTGTCAGCACACGCAGCACGCGAGCCTGGTGGTATGCGAGCATATTGGCCGGCGGCTTCGTCGCCGGGCCGGTCGATTGGTCCTGATTGGTCATACGAATCTCAAATATGGGTGGAAAGTTGGTTTAGAACTGACATGCCGGGTGTTGAAATCTGCCGGCTTCACAGCACAAGTGTAGAGCCCCAGTACATAAAGACACGTTGACGTGTGGAAAATCACAGATTCATGATGTCAGACAACCTCGGAACACTGGCAGACACGATCGGAAATCTCCTACCATCGCGGCATGAGCATTCTCGTCTTTCAGCATCACAAGATCGGCGTTCCGGGTCGTCTGGGCATGACACTCCGCGATCACGGGTTCAAGCTCGACATCCGCCAGCCGAACCTCCATGAGAACGCGGTGCCGAAGTCTATTGATGATGTGCAGGCGCTCATCGTCCTTGGCGGCCCGCAGAATGCGTGCGATGAAGACTTTGCAAAGCACCCGTGGCTGGTTGACGAGGTGAATCTCATCAAGCAGGCGCACGAGGCTGAACTCCCCATCATCGGGATCTGTCTCGGATCGCAGTTGATCGCGCACGCGCTGGGTGGCAAGGTCTCAAAGATGCCAAAGCCCGAGTGCGGCATGACAGAGGTCTCGCTCACATCGCCCGGGCAGACAGAGCCCGTGCTCGCGGGGATCGCATGGAACCATCCTCAGTTCCAGTCGCACCACTGGCAGGTCGAAGAACTTCCAGATGGCGCGACGCTGCTCGCAACAAACAACAACTGCAAGGTGCAGGCGTATCGCGCCGGACTGCGCACGTTCGGGTTCCAGTTCCACTTCGAGTGCGACCGTGAGGACATCGGAAAGTTCCTTGAGCTTGAACGCGAGGGTCTGTCAACGCTCCACATCGCGCTGGAAGCTGCGCAGAAGGACGCGGACCATCACTACGAGATGTACGCGCGATTGTCGAACCGTTTGTGCGTGAATCTCGCAACGCTATTGTTCCCACTCGCGCATCGTCGCAGCGCGTAACCACACACCTTCTTCGCTCATCTGATCGATCATGCCAACACGCCTAACCATCAGCGTGCCGAGTGACTACGTGCTTGCACGCGACGTATGCTCATACGGCTACTTCCTGCTCGCGCCGAACTTCTGGGTGCCCGAAACCGGCACGTTCTGGCGTGTGCTCACGCTCGACTCAGGCCCCGTGCGCGTCGGTATCACTCAGCACGCAGCAAAGGACTGGGATCTCTCGTCCACGCAGCGTCACACGAAGAAGCTCCCGAAGAAACTGAAGGATGCGACAGGCAAGTCGCTCCGGGTCACCGCCAACCGTGAACTCTCAAAGGATGATACAGCACAGACAAAGGCGCAGATCAAGCGCATGTTGCGCCTTGATGAGCCCGCCGTGACGCTGCAGCAGTATCACAAGCTCGATACCCGTTTTCGTCAGTGCGGGCGCGGCAGACTGATGCGCAGCCCGACACTGTTTGAGGATATCATCAAAACTGTGACCAGCTGCAACGTGCAATGGCCGAGCACCATTACCATGAACGCGCGGTTGTGCGATGTCGTCGGCAAGCGCATCGAACCGTCAGCACGGGCTCGTGACGCTGCGCACGTAAACATGCCAGTCCCCGAGCATGCGTTCCCGACGCCCGAACAGCTTGCGCGCACCCGCGTCACAACACTGCGGGCCCGATGCAGGACCGGCTACCGTGACGCGCGGATCATCGAACTGGCAAAGCTGTTCGCAATGCGGGGCAAGCGCCCGCCGACACTCGACGCTGCATGGTTCGAGGATCCGAAGATATCTGACGACGATCTCCGCGCGGCACTCATCGACCTGCCCGGGATTGGGCCGTATGCAGCCAACAACATCATGCAGTTGCTCGGCAGGTACCACCTGCTCCCACTTGACACCGAGACCGTGCGCCACGGCAAGGGGTACCTGGAACTTCAGGGCACCGATGCGCAGATCATGAAGAAGGTCAAAGCGTACTACGAGCGACTGGGCGAGCACGCGTTCAGGTCATACTGGTTCGAGTTGATGGACGACTACCAGACGCGCAAGGGCCCATCATGGACATGGAGCCATCGCGTTGCCGGCTCATTCACCGCGAGCAAACTCGACTAACATCGAGACACGGTCTCATCGCAACCGACAGGGCACTGTCACATCGGCAGGCGTGCAGCCGTACTGCCGAAACAGGTCGCGCCTTTGGTCACGAACGATCAATGTTTGGACCGATGGTTGGCACGCAGTTTGAATCACCATACGTGATCAGCCTGCATCAAACGTGATTGATGACAGAAGACGCAGGCAGATAGAAGCATTCAGAGGAAGAAGGCTGAGGCAGACAATTATTAGTTATTGGACCATCTGATTGATCTCCTTATTTGGGAAGATTGAAGTACCAAACAAAGCGCGATCGCAAAGAGGGACTTGAAACATCCGGGTGGAAAAATGGAACTGGCGCGATCTTGACGCTGGGTCCGGCCGAAAAGGATTCTGAGGTCCCCCAATCGCGCAGAGAGGACAACGCCCAGGAGGGCAGACACATGTTTGAACGTTTCACAGATCGCGCACGCAAGGTCATGGCGCTTGCCAATCAGGAAGCCCAGAGACTCAACCACGAGTACATCGGGACAGAGCACATCCTGCTCGGTCTGGTGAAGGAGGGCTCGGGCGTTGGCGCGAATGTACTGAAGAATCTTGATGTCGATCTGCGCAAGGTGCGTCTCGAAGTTGAGAAGCTCGTCCGTGCAGGACCGGAGATGGTCACGATGGGGCGTCTGCCGCAGACACCCCGCGCAAAGAAAGTCATCGAGTTCGCGATCGAGGAAGCTCGCGGATTGAACCACAACTACGTCGGCACAGAGCACTTGTTGCTCGGCCTGCTGCGTGAGCACGACGGTGTTGCAGCGCAGGTGCTCCGCAACCTGAACCTGAAGCTGGAAGAAGTGCGCGAAGAGGTGCTCAGTCTTCTCGGCGCGGGCACAGGCGAGGGTGCAGACACAGACGAGGTTGGTGTCGAGTCCAGCGGCCCATCGGGCGAGCCTCGCAAGCGTGGCGGCAAGTCGCAGACTCCCGCCCTCGACTCCTTCGGCCGTGATTTGACCGAGTACGCAAAGGAAGGCCAGCTCGATCCCGTCATCGGACGTGCTGTCGAGATCGAACGCGTCGTGCAGGTCCTCTGCCGTCGCACAAAGAACAACCCGGTGCTGCTTGGCGAAGCTGGTGTCGGCAAGACCGCGATTGTCGAGGGGCTTGCGCAGCGTATCCACGCTGGCGAGGTCCCACAGATTCTCCACGAGAAGCGGCTCGTCGTTCTTGACCTTGCCATGATGGTCGCGGGCACAAAGTATCGTGGTCAGTTCGAGGAACGCATCAAGGCGGTGATGAACGAGGTTCGTCGCGCCAAGAACGTCATCCTGTTTATCGACGAACTTCACACACTCGTTGGCGCAGGCGGTGCCGAGGGCGCGATCGACGCGTCCAACGTGCTCAAGCCGGCGCTCGCTCGCGGCGAGATCCAGTGCATCGGCGCAACAACCTTCGACGAGTACCGCAAGTACATCGAGAAGGATGCGGCGCTCGCACGCCGATTCCAATCCATCGTTGTGGAGCCGCCGTCAGACGAGCAGACCTTCGAGATTCTCAAGGGTCTTCGCGGCAAGTACGAGGAACACCATCGCGCACGTATCACCGACGCAGCACTGCGTGCGGCTGTCGAGCTCTCCGGCCGATACATCACCGGTCGTGTGCAGCCGGACAAGTCGATCGACGTGCTTGACGAGGCTGGCGCACGCGTGCGCATCAAGAGCATGGCGAAGCCACCGAACCTTGCCGAGCTTGAAGCCGACATCGAGCGTCTCGCAGTCGAGAAGGACGAAGCAGTGAAAGCTGCTGATTATGAGCGCGCTGCCGAGCTGCGCGATCAGACCGAGCAGCTCAAGCAGAAGAAGGAAAATATCCAAGCCGAATGGCGCGAGAAGTCAAACGAGATTGACGGCGAGGTGAACGAGGAAGTCGTTGCCGAGGTCGTCTCAAAGATGACCGGCGTGCCGCTGCAACGCCTTGAGAAGGCAGAAGCTCAGCGACTGCTTGATCTTGAGAAGGAGTTGCACAAGCGTGTCATCAGCCAGGAGCCGGCGATCAAGGCGCTCGCCCGTGCGATCCGTCGTGCTCGCGCAGGCCTGAAGGATCCAAACCGCCCGATGGGTTCGTTCATCTTCGTCGGTCCGTCCGGTGTGGGTAAAACGCTGCTCACCAAGGCGCTCGCTGAGTTCATGTTTGGCGATGCCGACTCACTGATCCATATGGACATGTCCGAGTACATGGAGAAGCACAACGTCTCACGTCTGGTCGGCGCGCCTCCCGGCTATGTCGGGTATGAAGAGGGCGGCCAGCTCACCGAACGTGTGCGCAGACGCCCGTACTCCGTAATCCTGCTCGACGAAGTCGAAAAGGCACACCCGGACGTGTTTAACATGCTCCTGCAGATTATGGAAGAGGGCAGGCTGACCGATTCGTTTGGTCGTCACGTCGACTTCCGCAACACCATCCTCATCATGACATCAAACCTTGGTGCGGACATTATCAGAGGCGGTGGCGGGTTCGGGTTCCAGCAGCGCAGTGCTGAGCAGGACTACGAGAACATCAAGAAGCTCCTGATGAAGGAGGTCGAGAGGTTCTTCCGTCCCGAGTTCATCAACCGTCTCGACGATGTCATCGTCTTCCAGCCACTGACTCGTGCAGACCTCGACTCAATCATTGAATACGAAGTTGCGAAGGTTGCCGAAAGACTTGCAGGCAAGGGCATCGAACTTGTGCTTGATGAACGGGCCAAGACCTTCATCATCGAGAAAGGGTACAACCCGGACTTCGGTGCAAGACCATTGCGTCGCGCCCTGGGCTCTCTCATTGAGGACCCGCTCGCGGAAGGCGTGCTCTCCGGTGAATATCCGGATCACGCGCGCATTGAGGTCACACACAAGGAAGGCGATGACCACCTGTACTTCACATCCCATGAAGTTGAGCCGCCAAGAAAAGATACGAGTGAAACAGAATCGAAACCTGCGCCTGCGAGTTTCACCTAAACTGCTGGAACATTTCTGAAAACACTGAAGGCACGGGCTCGACCCGTGCCTTTTCTCTGCGCGAACGTTGTGCGACATACACGTTATTGGTCATCAGAGTATGAATGTAACGTTTGTGATGACTGGTTGGACACGCAGGCACACACCCAAGCACGAGTCGTAACGCGCAACATCCGATGATTCCAACAGTTCCGCGCATATCAGCGCGCTGGTATGGTGTTTGTGCTACTGGTGGGTGAATGTCGCATGCAGTTTAAGCGTCCAAAGATTGAAGCATCGTCACAACGCACAAACTCTGCGGGGCTTTCGCACCGCCAGTTGGATCAGGTGCTCAATGCACTGGAATCAGGCAAGAAATCTGATTCCAAGCGCCGCGTGTTTACACGCTGGAGCTATCGTAATCCTCGCATCGAGATGGGAATCAAACATCCCGGTGGCACAGAGTCTACCGTGTTTGTCGCCTCGCGTGATCTCTCGTGTCAGGGCATGAGTATTCTGCACTCTTCCTACCTCTATCCAGGGTCCGAAGTTACACTGAACCTGCCCAAGGCTGGCATGCATGATGTCGAGAAGGTTGTATACGGGAAGATCGCACGGTGTCTGCACTTGCACGGCCGCTTGCACGAGATCGGTGTGTGCTTTGACGATGTCATCGACGTGCGCTCACTGCTTGCCTATTCAGACGATGATGATCCTCGGTACGTCATTGAATCAATTGATCCAGAAAAACTCGAGGGATGTATTGTCTGCCTTGAGGACTCGGCGCTGGACCAGAAACTTATCCAGCACTATCTCCGCTCAACCCATCTCCGCATCCGGTTCCCAGAAGATATCGAAACAGCCTTCAACCAAGTCAGAGAGGGTTGCCAGCTCTTTCTTGTCGACGTGCATCTTTCCAGCGGTGAAAACGGCCTTGATGCAGTTGAGAAGGTCAATGCTGAGATGCCCTCGGTACCCGTCGTGCTGTTGACTTCGGACGTATCAAAGGCAACCCGTGACCGAGCCGACAAGCTGCGGGTGGCTGGCATTCTTAAGAAACCAGTAGATGCAACCACACTGCTGCGTGCAATTGCAGAGTACATGTACGCGCGTGCAATCGTGAAGGGATTTGAACAGAAGCAAACCGTTGAAGTTGAAGACAGCAGCTTCCACGAAGCGTTCGTTCGTACACTCGCAGAAGAAGCCCAGAAGATTGAATCCATGATCGAGAATGACGATCACCTCAACGCATACGCGGCCTGCCTGCAGATCAAGGCTTCTGCACCGCAAGCGGGGCTTGATGATCTGGCAACCGTGGCGGAGAAGGCAGCGAACACGCTTGCAGCCACATCCAGCACCAGTGAATCCAAGACCGATTTGGAAGCCCTTGTGCAGAGCTGCAAGCGGTTGGCAGCTGCATAGTCAGCTCATCGTGTAATACGATACCGCATGAGTTTCAGACCCGCGGTTGAGATACACCTTCATCTTCGTGTTCATGCAAATGATGCTGATACACTCATCGCGTTCCTGCGCGAAGCGGTTCCGTTCTACGAACAGCCGGGTGGAATACAAATCCGGCTCTTGCAGCATCAATCGGATCCGGAACGGTTCATAGAAGTTGTCGAATATCACACACACGCTGACTATGAACGCGATCAGGAACGTGTCGAGCACGATCCAGAGATGCACCAGTACCTTGCCCGCTGGCGATCAATCCTCATGGAGCCGCCAAAGGTCGAAATCTACCAGCATTGCATGATATAACCGCCTCAGTATGGATTGGGTTGATCTGAAGTTTCTGATAACACAGACCGAGTACGGCACCGGAACTGGGTAGAGCTGCACGCGTTTGGGGTGGGTTTGTTGGCAATCCATCTCCATGTAATGCAAGGAGATAGCTATCAACCGGACAGAATAGGGAACATCCCCAGTTGTCTTGTTCTCATATTGATCCGATATAGAAAGCCGTGGTGTTCTGCATTCCGCAGAAACTTCGCCGCCGGAGATCCATGGAATCAGCACATCCACATTCTTCCGACATCGAGCTATCAAAGCATCAACTCGATGCGTTCCTTGATCTGATCGAGCAACACAATGCTGCCATTGATGTTATCCACAGGCGCCAGTTCACCCGTTGGAAGTATCGGCAGCCTCGTGTACGTGTGTCCATGACACGCCCTGGCAGCACTGAAACAATCTTTTATCCCGCAACCCGCGATCTCTCGTGCCAGGGTATCAGCTTACTGCATGGATCATTCGTATATCCAAACTCGCGCATCACGATCGAACTCCCCAGTCTTGTGGAGACAAACAAAGTCACAAAAGTGCAAGGCACCGTTGTGCGATGTGTCCAGCTTCGCCGTCGTGTTTATGAGATCGGCGTACATTTTACCGATCCGATCGATGCTCGATCCATAATCACTTCCGATCTGCTCAACGAGCAGTATTCCTTCGAGACAATCGAACCACACCGTCTCAGGGGAACGCTCGTGTATGCTGAAGATTCGGAACTCGATCAGCGCCTTGTCAGGCACTACCTCCGTGAAACACATATTGATCTGGTCTGCGCAGATTCTGCAGTTGGAGCCTTTGAGAAGATAAAGGAAGGCTGCGACTTTGTATTGTGCGATTTTCATCTTACCAATAGCAACGGATTTGAGCTCGTGCGCATGGTTCGAAACCGCATGATGCGCGTACCGATTGTGATGCTCACCGGTGATCCGTCCGTCGAAGCACGCGAGCAGGCGTATCATCTGCAGATCAACGGATTCCTGCACAAGCCGATCGATCAGAAAACATTGCTTCTTCTCTTTGGCGAGTTCGTGCTGCTGAAACAGATTGTACAACTGGTAGAAGATACGAATGAGACCGATGTCCTCGCGCAGAGTCTGCGAAACTCGTTCCTTGCAGATCTTCGCTTGTGCGTCCCGAAACTTCAGACTGCGGTACAAGCGGACAGCGCATGGTCAGCAGAGTGTCTGTGCCGACAAATCAGCGGGACTGCCCCGTGTGTGGGCCTTGATCCTATCGGTTCCATTGCCGCACAAACCGCCGATCGGCTTCGATCCACCTCATCCATTGCAAAGTCGATGGATCTGCTCTCTCAACTGATGCAGGCTTGCAATGAAGCGAACATCTGAAGCACATTGAATCACTCATCAAGCTCTCCTTCCTGTGTTACGGGGACATGGAATACAGGGAAGATGACCCAGTCACACGGCTGGGTCTGTTTATTTCGAGGATTCACATATTGGCGCCCGTTGCCGTTTGTTGGCAACCCCGCATCGTCCGTCTCAGGCGCGCCTCCATCATCGTTCTTGTCGTACCCCACAGAGTACAGTGTCCAGCCGTACTCTGTCTCCCTCCATTGCAGCGGCGCATCGACCAGCAGATCCTTCGGCAACTCGGCGAGGTAATCGGGCAGAAGCACATCAAGTGACTGTGGCATGGTGCCGTTGTCTTTCAGGTAGCGCTCAGTTGCAACTCGTGCCCGCATCGCACCATGATGCGTCAGAATTTGCCATCGCGTAACAGCCGCTTGCCCGAGCGCTGGCACAAGCTGATGCGCAATCATGTATCTGCGCTGCTCATACTCGGATGGCATGTACTTTTCGATCACCTCTTCTGGTGTAGCCGCGTTACTGTAAAGAGGTGTGTCAGCGTACGTCTGAGCAGTTGCGTAAAATTCGTCGGCGAACGCATCCAACTCCTTGCGAGATGCAAGCCCGAACATGTTCAGCGCAGTGAGCGCATTTGCATCTGCTGCAAATGCAAACCCACCCATGAGCTCATCCAGTTCCTTCACACCCTGCCGAGTCATACGTCCATTTCCGTTGCCATCATCCGAGTAAGTGCGCTGGAGCATGTCGTCAAAGAACATCCGCTCCACCGACATGTTACATGAAAGCACCTGATTCTGCTCAATCCGATCAAGCACGGAATCGAGTTTGTCAAGATGCGATTCGGCAAGTTCAGCCGAATAGTCCTGCAGAGCAAGCCCTATCTCAGAATACATGAGTCCACATATGGCGTATCCAACCAACTGAGAGATGAGCGTGCCGTCCTCAGACACCATTGACGCGATGCTGCAGAGATCGTCCATCCGCTGAACAAACCGATCCGGATCGTGCGTTTCAAGAGCTGCACGTGCATCAAAGGCGAGCATCTTCGACAGGTTTCTCGCAGTTCCCAGATGAGGCAGCAGGATATTAATAAGACTTGGATTCTCGTTGGGATGCACTGCAGCTTCCCCAATCGCGCGGGCAAATCGAGGATCATGCTGATCCGAAAGCATCGCCCCGAGCACGGGCTTCGCTGCGATCTGTGACGCAAGCTCAAGCATCGATCTGTTCACCTCAAAAGCGTCCACAGCCTCATCCCACGCGGGATCACCGGGACGCGCGCCTGAAAGATCAGACCATCGAATCGCTCGCTCGCGTTCCTCGTCACTCAGTTGGGCATCGAGAATCATCGCATCGACAAAGAGAGGCCAAGCCCGATCCGATTCGGGTATCTTCTCAAGTCTGGTGTTTATCTCGGCAACGAAGTTCCGCGTGATCTTCGGCTTGAGTCCCAGTCGCCAGTTCAGCCACAGCCCGCCCGACAGAATCGCGACCAGCACCACAACAACCACCGCTCCACAGCCCTTCTTCCATGATGCTAATTCTCCGCGACTGCTCATATCCTGTTCCATATATCCACTCCGTCAAAACACGCGAACTGCAGTCTATAGCGTCTGAGTTGGCGACAGGTTCCGTTTGGCTGTTTATGATGGGGCTCAACGACAACTGATCCCAGATGTGAAAGGACCAGCCGATGCAGCAGATCAAGGTGTTCCACGGGCACAAGAGCGAACCAAATCAGCTTGAAGAGGATGTCAATGCCTGGCTGAAGTCGTCTGGCGTCAAGGTTATCAACATGTTTGGCAACATCTCGCCGCAGGCTGTCATGCCCGTGGCAAGCGAACGGGCCATCCCGGGTGCGATCAGCACCGGTGGCACACGCCGGTTTGCAGATTCAGACATCATGCTTGTCGTTGTCTACGAAGCATAATACAGCACCCTCACCCCATCAACAGATACGATGCCAGCACGAGCCCGGACGCGATGGCAAGGCGCGTGTCGACCGAGTGCCGCATGCGCCGGACTGGTCTCTGTGTGTTCATCAGAAACACAATGATCTCGTGACCAGTCAGCGCTCCAAAGCACACAACAGCGATACACATCTTTGCATCGAACGCAGCGCCAAAGACTGCTGTACACGCAAGCACAACAACGACAACTCCATGCAGAATAATACAAGCAAAGACCGCCCACTTTGCGCCGATGCGACCGGGCACGGTGTCCGTTCCCCATCGCTGGTCAGACTCCACGTCATCGATATCTGAAAGAATCGCGTCCCCTACAACCCAGACCAGCACACACACGATCAAAGCTGCTTCACGCCACGCAGGCGATTTCAGTTGCATCGTCACAATATCAGGAAGCAGTGCAAGCCCGGTGACCGCACACGCAACGAGCAGTGGCTTCAGCACAAGCACATCCTT
This sequence comes from Phycisphaeraceae bacterium, assembly GCA_020639155.1. Lineage (NCBI taxonomy): Bacteria > Pseudomonadati > Planctomycetota > Phycisphaerae > Phycisphaerales > Phycisphaeraceae > Phycisphaeraceae bacterium. The sequence continues at coordinate 1,618,278 of JACKHF010000001.1, read as the reverse complement.
GCCTCGCAAGAGACCCGAACGCGCAGGCCCGGGCGCGTAGACGAGCCCTGCAAGGATCGCTGCTGGACCAGCGCACACCGCCAGTATTTGCAAAGCAACCGGGGCATGCATGAGCCACGAGCTGATCGCAAGCAGCACGCTGCCTGCACACAACTCGACCATTGCAAATGTTCGCAGGATGCGATGGTGCGTGCGTGCGAAGCGCATCCGAACTTCGTGTGCATCATCATCTGCAGGATCCATGTGCGATCCTGCAAGTTTAACCCGATCAAGAATGTACGCTCCGGATGCCATCACAAGAACCGCGAGCCACCCAATCATTGTCGCGATGGACTGTGTTGACCCGAGCGGGAGCAGGGACATCGTGCTCAGAAGCGAACTCGCAAACAGGCTTACGGCAAGTACATAGATCGCACTCGGCAACGCCACTGCATCAAAGAGCAGTGTCATCGTGCCCTCATCCCCTTTGCTCACCCGCCCTGCCAATGACAACTCGTCGATCGGCTCAAAGCTGTTTGATGGGATTGCCATTTGGAAAGTGTACGGCGTGTCCCCTCTATCGCCCGCGACGAGGATGTGGTATATTGGGTGTATGCGGATCACAACACCACGTCTGCTCGATTCAACCTTCCGTGCGGCAATCTCAGTCCCCTGCCTGTGGGTTGCTGGGATTGCAGTTGCCCAGCCCCTTGCAGAGCCCGGCACTTCTGTGACTCGATACGACAGCAGCAAACTCGTGCGTGTCGAAATCGATTCGATGCGCGATCTGCGCATGATGGAGCACATCTCAGATGACATGTGGTCGCACGGCGTGCGGAACAACAGTGCCGAGTACCTTGTCACACCAGAAGGATTCGCGCTGCTTCAGGAGTCCGGGCTCCCGTTTCAGGTGCTCATCCAGAACGTGCAGGAACTTGTCGATAGCGAGAACGCAAGACTCAGCACACAGGCGTCACTGCCCGAAGCAACAGCGCCGTCATTCTATGCGGATTATAAAACAGCTGCGCAGATCTGGTACAGACTCGAATCGCTTGCTGCAGCGCATCCTGAAACTGTGAACATGTGGACATTCGGTCAATCGATCGAGGGACGTGATATGCGCGCGATCTCGATATCGCGTCCGGCAAAGGCTGGGTCACCCTGCAAGCCCGTGATGTTCGTCAACGGACTCCAGCACGCACGGGAGTGGATCAACGTGATGAGCACGGTGTACTACATCGAGCAGATCATGACGAATCCCTCGAACGATCCACGCATTGATGCGCTGCTCGACAGAATGGACTTCGTGTTCGTTCCCATCTCAAACCCCGATGGTTTTGAGTACACATGGACAACTGAACGATTCTGGCGAAAGAATCGACGCGACAATAAAGATGGTACCTTTGGTGTCGATCTGAATCGGAACTGGAACTACCAGTGGGGTGTCTCACTCCCACACGGCTCAGCGGGCAACAACAACACAAACAGCGCGGTCTACTGGGGACCAGCTCCTTTCAGCGAGCCCGAGAGCACAGCGATTGCGAACCTGCTTCTTCAGTATCCGAATGTGCGTGCTGCGCTGGACGTCCACAGCTACGGACAACTGCTGCTGCACCCATGGGGATACACGCCCGATGGCTCACCGGACGACAGCGCGTTCAACGCGATCGGACTCGCAATGAAGGCTGACATCGCTGCGCTGTACGGAAAAAACTACAACCATGGCCGCTCGTACACAGCAATCTACCCAACATCCGGTGCGTCGATTGACTGGTACTACGCCATCGGCGGAGCGTGGGCATTCACCTTTGAGTTGCGCGGCCCATCATTTGCGCCACCACCAAATCAGATTCTGCCGTGCGCCGAGGAGACGTTCCTGGCAATGCTGCGGTTTGCCGAGATGACAGCGGACGAGTTCCAGTTCATCGCTGACTGGGACCACGACTGCCAGCACACCGTGTTTGACTTTATCGATTTCAATACCGACTTCGTGGCTGGTGAACTACGGTGCGATCTGAACAATGATGGCACGCTGAATGTACTCGATTACATCGAGTTCAACTCGCTCTATGCCCAGCGCCGGTAACAGAAGGTCACTCGCAGTTTCGGCCTTTGATTGGTATCCAATGTTCTCTTTTTCGTCAACTACGAACGCGCAACTGTGCTGAGTCGTGGTATATTGGAAGCATGCGTACACAAGCCTATCTGATCCATCGATCCGTGCTCACCCTCTTTGCTGCGGGGACTGGGTTGCTTTGTGCAACCACTTCGTTCGCTCAGCCGCTCGGCAATCCCGGAGACCCAGTCGTCCGGTATGACGGGCACAAGCTCGTGCGCGTACAGGTGGACACCATCCGCGATGTGCGCACAATGGAATCACTTTCAGATGACATGTGGTCGCACTCGATCCGCGACAATCAGGCTGAATATCGCGTCACGCCAGAACAGTTCGTAGTTCTACAGGAATCCGGGCTTACCTTCGAGGTGCTGATCGACAACCTGCAGACAACCGTGGACGAGGAGAATGCTCGCATTCTGGCTTCCATGCAGCAGGGGCAGGCGCTCGATGGCGTGACCTTCTACGAAGAGTTCCGAAACGAAGCTGCCATCATGGCGAGGATCAGTTCGCTCGTCAACTCCCGCCCGGACCTCGCCACGTTGTGGACGTTCGGCCAGACAATCGAAGGGCGTGACATGACAGCGGTCTCGATTCGACGGGATCTGCCTTCGGTCCCCGGGTGCCGTCCACTCGTGTTCATCAATGGTGTTCAGCACGCACGCGAGTGGATCAGCCCGATGTGCGTCACCTATTTCATCGATCAACTCATTACAAACGCCGACACCGACCCACGCATTGATGCACTGCTCAACGAGGTTGAGTTTGTATTTGTGCCTGTCTCAAACCCGGACGGGTTCGACTACACGTGGACAACAGAACGGTTCTGGCGAAAGAACCGTCGCAACAACGGGAACGGCACGTTTGGCGTTGATCTGAACCGCAACTGGGCGTTCCAGTGGGGGCTTTCGCTCCCGCACAGTTCAGCAGGGAACGCGAACCCGAACAGCAATGTCTACTGGGGCACGGCTCCGTTCAGCGAGCCTGAGACAACAGCCATGAGCAATCTCATGATGCAATACCCGAACCTGCGTGCATCAATCGATGTGCATAGCTACGGCCCGCTGCTGCTGTATCCCTGGGCATATACATCAACACCCTCACCGGACAACCAGGCGTTTGTCAATCTTGCAGTTGGCATGCGCAACGCAATCCTGGCCGTTCACAGCATGCCATATACACCCGGTCCATGGTACTCGGCACTTTATCCATCCTCGGGCACATCTCAGGACTGGTCATATGCAAACCGCGGCGCTTGGGGCTTTACGATCGAACTTCGTGGTCCTTCTTTTGCTCCACCACCAACCGAGATTCTCCCGTGCGCCGAAGAGACCTTCGAAGCGGTGCTGCTGTACGCCGAGTCCACGGGGCAGGAGTTCCAGTTCATCGCGGACTGGAACCACGACTGTGAGTACACCATCTTTGATTACATCGCGTTCGGGACAGATTACGCCGCAGGAAACCCCGAGTGTGATCTGGACGGCAACGGCACGCTAAACGTGTTCGATTACATCGAGTTTGGGAACCTGTACTCCCAGCGTCGATAGATCAGAACCGCATTTTCTGTGCAGAATCCGCGAAGTTGCAATATATGTGTTGACTCTGTGAGAGTTCCAGCCAAGCATGTGCATGGCAGCACTTTCCACTTCACAACCGGATCTGAACGCATCTGCAGGCCAATACGCTGGACCGAGCGGTGGTCTCGTTGGCGCAGGCAAAGTCGTGCAGGAAGGCATCACCTTTGATGATGTGCTTCTCATCCCGCGCGCTTCGAGCATCCTTCCAGCAAATGCAAGCACGCGTACCCGGCTGACAAACTCCATTACTCTGAACATCCCGCTTCTCTCGGCACCAATGGATACCGTGACCGAATCGGCACTTGCCATCGCGCTCGCACTCGAGGGGGGCATTGGCATTATCCACAAAAACCTGCCCATCGAAGCGCAGGCGCGCGAAGTGGCAAAGGTCAAGCGATCGGCCAACGGCATCATCACCGATCCAATCACACTCGGGCCGACAACCACCGTCGGACGCGCACGCGAGTTGATGCGCACGCACGGTGTTTCAGGATTCCCTGTTGTTGCAGACGGTGATCTCGAACTCCGCACGCACGGCAAACTCATGGGCATCCTCACGCGCCGAGATCTGAAGTTTGTTGAGGATGCAAGCACGCTTGTACAGGATGTCATGACAAAGGACGGACTCATCACCGCATCGCCCACCACGACATTGCAGGAAGCAGAAGCGGTGCTCAACCGCAACAAGGTCGAGAAACTTCTGCTGATCGATGACGCGGGCATGCTGAGCGGCATGGTCACGATGCGCGATATCGAACGCCTGAGCGACTACCCCAACGCATGCACAGATTCGCGAGGCAGACTCCGTTGTGGCGGAGCGGTCGGTGTAGGTCAGCTTGATCGTGTCGACGCACTCATCGAAGCTGGTGCCGATGTCATCATCGTTGACACAGCGCACGGACACTCAAGCAACGTCATCGAGACTGTTCGCGCGATCAAAGCATCACGCAATATCGATGTCATCGCAGGCAATATCGCAACCGCTGAAGCTGCTGTCGATCTGATCAATGCGGGTGCCGACGCGATCAAGGTCGGTATCGGTCCGGGGTCCATCTGCACAACGCGTGTCGTCACCGGTGTGGGCATGCCACAGATCACCGCGGTGTTCAACGCAGTCGAGGGTGCCCAGCGGACCGGGAAGGACATTCCTGTGATCGCTGACGGCGGCATCCGCATGTCGGGCGACATCGCAAAGGCAATCGCTGCGGGTGCAAGCTGTGTCATGCTCGGTTCGCTCTTTGCAGGACTGCACGAATCACCGGGCGAGCTTGTGATCCATCACGGCAGACGCTACAAGAGCTATCGCGGCATGGGGTCCGAGGGCGCAATGAATGCGGGCAGTGCCGACCGCTACGGCCAAGCCGATCAGTTGCAGCAGAAGAAAGCCGACGATCGCAAGTTCGTGCCCGAGGGAGTCGAGGGTCTCGTCGCGTATCGAGGGCATCTCGCAGAGTTCGTGTACCAGCTCGTCGGCGGCCTCCGCGCTGCGATGGGATATTGCGGGTGCGCAACACTCGATACGTTCCGAGCTGAAGCAAAGTTCTGCAAGGTCTCAGGAGCAACCGTTGTCGAGAACCATCCGCACGACATCCGTATCACGAAAGAATCACCAAACTACACCGTCGAGCACATGCCCGGTGTGTGACCACGCATGAGTTCTGACGCAATCCAGCTTCCGATAGAGCACGATCCGCACGTCTCGCAAACAGCACGCGTGCGTGACAAACTGCCTATAAGCGAGATGTTCACGTCGATCCAAGGCGAGGGCGCACTTACCGGCGTACCCAGTTTTTTCGTGCGCACAAGCGGATGCAATTTGCGATGCACGTGGTGCGACACGCCGTACGCGAGCTGGCACCCTGAAAAAACAATGCGCACGATCGACGAGACCATCGATGCTGCAAGGGCAGCATTCGACCACAACATCCGTCACATGGTGCTGACTGGCGGCGAGCCAATGCTGTTCGATGCGATCGAGCCGTTGTGCCAGCGCGTGCACGAACTCGGCATGCACATCACGATCGAAACCGCAGGAACGATCTATCGATCGGCACGATCGCTGCATTGCGACCTGATGAGTCTGAGCCCCAAGCTCTCGCACTCGACCCCTGCAAAGAATGATCCTCGCGATCAAAGCGGCGTGTGGCACGATCGGCATGAGAAGCTGCGCTTGAATATCGAGGCGTTGACACAACTCATCTCAGACTATCCATCGCACCAGCTCAAGTTTGTCGTGCGGAATGATGAGGACGTCACAGAGATCGATACCCTGCTCGCGCAACTTCCTTCGGTAGAACCCTGCAACATCATGCTCATGCCGGAAGGCGTAACGGTGCCGACGCCCGAATCGGTCGCGTGGGCTGCTGATCTGTGCGTGCAGCGTGGCTGGCGATACTGCCATCGATTGCACGTGGAACTCTTCGGCAACACACGTGGCACCTGATGGCGACGGGAGACACCATCTGCGCGCTCGCAACACCCGCAGGCCAGGCCGCGCGAGCAGTCATCCGTATCTCCGGTGCCGATCTCTCGCACGTATTCGATGCAATGCTGCCCGATTGTGCACGCACGCGGGGCATCCACCGATCACAGCTGCGTATCCGCGACAACTGGCATCCCATGCCCCTCCTTGCAGTGGTCATGCCCGGCCCGAACTCATACACGGGCGAGGATGTGATCGAACTGCTCGTGCCGGGTGGTGTCGCGATCACGCGAGCCATCATGGATCGACTGGTATCCCTGAAGCACACGCGCCTCGCAGAACCGGGCGAGTTCACCGCGCGCGCGTATCTGCACGATCGTCTCACTCTGACGCAGGCCGAGGGTGTCGCTGCGATGATCAGCGCACAGACGCAGGACGAGCTCGACCGTGCGCACGCGATGCTGCGGGGCGACGTGGGCAACCGGTACGAACGCTGGGCGGAAACGGTTGCGCATCTGCTCGCGCTTGTTGAAGCGGGCATCGATTTTACCGATCAGGAGGACGTGGTCGCGATCACGCCGAATGAGCTGCACACAACACTGCGCACACTCATGGCCGAGATACACCAGCACATCGGCGAGAACACAATAAAGGAAGCTGGCGCGCACGAGCCACTGATCTTAATCGTCGGCAAACCCAACGCTGGCAAGACGACACTCTTCAACGCGCTGATCGGCACTTCGCGGAATGTTGTGTCTGAGCACGCGGGAACAACACGCGATGTCGTGATCGAACGCGTCACACTTTCAGACGCGGACCACGCTGTCACGATCCGGCTTGGTGACACCGCAGGGATTGCAGAACACTCACTCGACGCGATCGACGCGATCGGACAATCACGCGCTCGCGACGCGATGCATGATGCGCATGTCATCCTCCATTGCGATCCAGCCGGACAGTTTCTATCACTGCCTGAGCACAGTGCAACATCAGTCATCCGCGTGCGCACGAAGTCTGATCTTGCCGAAGCACCCTCAGACAATCAACGCCACAGTGCACTCTCGATCTGTGCACTCACGGGCGAATCACTCGACCCACTCAGAACCGCGCTGCTGCACGCTGCGATCGGAGCGAGCACAAGTTCTGCGGTCCCAGCCAGACATCGCGTGAACCTGTCGCAGGCCCTGTCGTACCTTGATGAAACAGCGTCGATGATCGACCCAACAACCGATCGTCTGGCCGTGCCCGAGTCGCTGGCGTTCCCTCTGAGGGCTGCTCTGGACTCGCTGGGGCGGATTACGGGTCGGATCGATGCTGACGACGTGCTGGGGCGGGTGTTTTCCGCCTTTTGCGTGGGGAAATGAGAAAAATCCGTTCTTTGTAGTTTCGACTGCGAGCTATACGAACAAACACCAATCGACAGGAATCTGCAGGACGGGTTTCCCGCTGGCCGACATCCAGACACGAACACACGATACACTTTTGGGACAGGAGGGATCATGCCACAGGACAACGAATCAATGCCGATAGATCCCCCATCGTTTGAAGAGTCCAACGAGACCGCGACCGCGACGCCGGAACTGGTCGAGCCCATCATGGACCGCCTGCCGCCGTACGCGGTGCTTCTGCACAATGACGAAGTCACAGATATGCTCGACGTGATCGAGACGATCACGGATGTCACACCACTCAACCGCCATCGCGCTGTCGAGGTGATGCTAGAAGCGCACATGCAGGGCGTGTCACTCGTGCTGACAACCCATCGCGAGCTTGCCGAACTCTACATGGAGCAGTTCGAGTCCAAGGGACTGACCGTGACAATCGAGCCCGCCCGCTGATACTCCGGACATCACACGATACCACACACACACGCGGTCTGTTTGGATCGCGTGTGTTGTCTTTCCTGATTATGCTAATAACGCATCGCGTGCGGACTGGAACATCTGAACCGGTTATGCACGCACTCATCCGCGTTTTTCCAGCATAACGAATGATCGCAAGGCAAGAAAACCGCTGAAAAAACACGAGATTCTCACGCTCATGCTCGCGCAGGATGTGCCAGCTCGCCCATCCAGACAGAACTCTGCGCATCTGTTGCGCAATTCCAGAAGGAAGCATGCGAGCCCGTCGATCACCATCCGGCTGAAGTGGTTTCAGCGGGAGGGGATTGGTATGTCGAACCAGTTGTGCGAGTATCTTGTTCGCGATGGCATCATCACACAGGCACAGGTTGCGGAAGCGCTGCGCATGCAGGAGAAGCGGACGCGCCCGATCGGTGCGATCCTAGAGGAACAGTTCGGCGTTCACCCTCGCGATATCGAGCGAGCCTGGGCGGAGCAGTATGCGGACTTGGCCGCTGAAACCACTGCCTCCTCACTTGATCCTGCGAAAAACGCGATCGATCTTGTCACAGCTCGTCAAGCATGGCAGTTCGGGATTCTGCCCGTGAGCTATGAGAACGGCAAGCTTGTGGCATGCACATCACGCAAGCATCTGCCCCGCGCGATCAGGTTCGCGACGAAGAGGCTCAAAGCCGAGTGCGAGGTGCTGCTCGCGACAGAGAGCGAACTGGGGCGGGCACTCCACCACCATTACCCCATGCCAGGGCTTGGGCCCGAGGAGAACGGATTTGCGAATCTTGAGTACGACTTCGCAGACAACGTGTTCCCGGTAGAAGAGCCAACTCTCGGAGCAGAGTGAGAGGTCAGAGATTGGGTCCTGAGTCCGCCGCACCTACGATCTGCTGGTGGATATAACAAAGCTCAAATCGTCGCGAACATCCTCGCGTGCTGGATCAACCGATCGCGCGAGCGATGCGCGCACAACCGCTGCGGATAACGAGGTCCGGTCGGTCGCGTTTGTCAGTCTCGGATGCCCGAAGAATCTGGTGGACTCTGAGAAAATGCTCGGGCTCCTCGCCGCGGACGGCATCATCCCCGTCAGCTACGACCCGGCCAACCCTGACGCGTCCATGCAGGCGGACGCTGTGGTCGTCAACACATGCGGGTTCCTTGAAGCGTCCAAGGACGAGAGCCTGTCAGTCATCAAGGACGCGATCGAGCAGAAAAAGCATGGCACCGTGAAGCGCGTTGTCGTTGCGGGATGCCTCGTCCAGCGCCATCGCGCCAAAATGCTCGACTGGGCACCCGGAATTGATGCGATGGTCGGCGTGTTCGATCGCGACCACATCGTCCACGCGGTTCGTGGAACCACGCCGCAGCGCGAGACTGTCGACAACACAAACAAGGAGAAGCCGAAGTACTGGATCCACGCCAACGCACTGACCAAGGCACGCGACGAGGGATTGAAAACTGTTGGTCTGACTGTCAACGGCAAAGACGGAAGAGGTGTCGGGTACTTCGAGGACGATGCGGCGCGTCTGCGACTGACACCGAGGCACTACGCCTATCTGCGCATCAGCGAGGGATGCAACCAAGCGTGCGCGTTCTGCACGATTCCGTCCATCCGCGGGAAGATGCGATCTAAGCCCATCGACCGCATCACAACAGAGCTGCGCGAGTTGCTCGCGGACGGCGCTTTCGAGATCAACCTCATCGGACAGGACACGACGAGCTTCGGCGACGATATCGGCATCGGGTTCGACCAACAGGACAGCGCACGCGACGGGTTGTTTGCGCGCGGCGGGTTGCCCGATCTGCTCAAGTCACTCTCGGACACCATGAAGCACGAGGCTGGGCACGGCTGGATCCGCCTCATGTACGCCTATCCGACCAGCTTCCGTGACGAGTACATCGACGCGTTCGCTCAACTTGTGCAGCAGGGGCATCTGTGCCCGTACATCGACATCCCGCTCCAGCACGCCTCTGACAGAATGCTCAGCGCGATGCGTCGGAATGTGACATCGTACGAGCAGGCGGAAGTCCTTCGCAAGCTGCGCGAGCGCGTGCCGGGGATGGCCATCCGCACAACATTCATCACAGGGTTCCCCGGTGAGAACGAGCAGGACCATCAGGAACTGCTCGCATTCATCAGGGAGCAGCAGTTCGACGCAATGGGCGTGTTCGAGTATTCGAAAGAAGACGGCACGCCAGCGGGCACGATGGAGAACAATCCTTCGCTTGCTGTGCCTGCCGAGACAAAGCGCCGTCGGCATAACGAGCTGATGGAGCTCCAGCAACAGATCGCGTTTGCAAAGAACGAAGCACGAGCAGCAAAGTTTGATGAAGCAAACCCTGAGACCACCGGTGAGCGCGTCGATGTGCTCATCGACAGCACAACCTCGACCGCGGGACTGCACACTACCGGCGTGAGCACCAATGCTGCACTCTATCAGGGCAGAACATCCACGCAGGCGCCGAGTGTTGACAGCGTCACGTTCGTGCACTCGACCCAGAAGCTTGTGCCGGGCGAACTGATCAAGTGCGTGATTGTCGGATCAGACGGGTACGACTTGATCGCACGACCTGTTGAGCAGCTGCGCGTTTCGCGTTCGCTCCCGGTCATTGGATAATGCACGTCATATCAAAGAGCAAGCGAGAAAGGAACACACCATGAGCGAAGCAACATCAGAATGCGCAGCACAGACCGTGTCGGCAGAGCATAAGGTGCTCGACCAGTTCATTGGCACGTGGAATGCAAAGACACGGTTCTGGATGCAGCCCGGCGCCGAGCCGATGGACATGACTGGCGTCATGAAGAACACGTGGGCATTCAACGGACTGTACCTTGAGGAGAACTACGAAGGATCCGAGTTCATGGGTCAGCAGTTCAAGGGCAAGGGTGTGTGGACATACAACCCGACAACGAAGAAATACGAAGGCATCTGGTACGACACCGCGGGCAGCAGCCTGCAGTTTGAGACCGGCTCCTTCGACGACGCTAAGAAGATCTATACGGCACACAACACATTCATCATGCCCGGCACGACCAACGAGATGGCGAAGCGTACCGTCATCACAGTGAAAAATACGAACGAGCATGTGATGGAGATGTTCATGGGAGAGGTCGGCTCTGCTCCTGACCAGCAGTTCAAGTGCATGGAAATCACATACACCCGCGCATGACCGAACAAAGACTCTTCCAGAACCTGCCCCAGCCTTCCCCGAGCGTTGACGGGCTTGCATTCGCGGTGCGCGTCACGCCTGATGGGTGCGAGGATCTTCACTGGGACGATCTTGATCGCCTGGATGGCTCGCTCGCAGAAAGAAGCTTCGATACAAATCTGCCCGTGAAGTCAGTGGTCTGGGTGCATCTCGATCTGCATCATGATCGAGCGCGATCATGGGTTCGTACTCACATCGGGCTCACTTCCGATGAATCCGACGCGATGCTCGGCGATTTCACCCAGCCACATTCTGTCGTCAGCAGGGACTCACTGCTGCTGTTTCTGCGCGGCGTCAACTGCAACCCGAACGCGGACCTTGAGGATCTCATCTCCATCCGCGCGTTCCTGACACCGTCGCTGATCGTCACGATGCGCAGCGCCCCGATCAGATCGTCGCGCGAGGTACTCGCAACGTTGCGCAAGGGCATGCAGATTGCGCACTCCATCGACATCTTCATCCCGTTCCTGCGCCAGCTACTTGCAAAGGTTGAAGCAGTCTCCGACCAACTCGGCGACTCGCTTGGCGAGCTTGAGGAGGAGATGATCGACAAGGTGGACCAGTCGCACATGTCAAAGCTGACAACACTGCGCCAGCAGATCATCCAGTTGCGCAGATATATCCGCCCCCAGCGTGAGATGCTTGAGTCGTGCCCCATCGAGGAGCTTACGTGGTCGCGTGAGATCGACACCGATCGACTCGCACACTGTGCGCACACGAACGCGCGTGTCGTCGAGGAGCTCATGATGTTCTCTGAGCGCTCGCATGTGCTGCAGGATGATGCCGCCAACGCGCAGGTGTTCCAGCTTACACGCTCAACCTACCTGCTGACAAAGATTGCGTCGATCTTCCTGCCGCTCGGATTACTCACAGGACTCCTGGGAGTGAACGTTGACGGTATTCCCCTGAAGAACTCGCCGTGGGGGTTCGCGATCGTGTGCGCTGCTCTGCTCGCTCTCGGGATCGTGATGGGCGTTGTTATCAGGCGCGTCGATCGGGACTGAGAAGCTTTGCCACTCTAACTCAACTGACACTGGATCGGACATAGATGAGTGCCGATGCGATAGTTTATGACACCGCCAATCCCCAACTGGATCAAATACAAGCACATCCCTGGTTACACAAACATCTATTCACTCCAACCGAATGAGACTCGAATCTTCGGCACTGAATCTCTTTACGGTGACTGGAACGGTCGCGTGCTGCTGATGGCAAAGGACTTCGCATGTAGCAAACTCATACGAGATCGTATAGCAGAAGGTGACCCTAGACCATTCCGGCACGAGCCTTCACTACGCACAAACACTCGGCTCCGCAAGTGTGCAGATTGTATTGCAACAGGAGCAAGGCCGGAAGCTTGCGGCATTTTGTATGGATCAGTCCTTGCTGGCATGTTGCGTGACGATGATTCAATGAGTGGCACATTGCCTTCCCGCAAACTCGCCCTTGACTATGGATCAAGGATTGTCTCGTTTGTCCGAAGCTCAATGCCAAACTTACAAGTAGTGGCTTGTATGGGCGAAGATTCGTGGTTGGCTGCAACAAAATCTTTCGACATCACGTTATGCTGGAAGGAAGCAAGTAGAGCAACAACACCAACATTTGCAAAGAACACATATGTTATTGCAGTACATCATCCCGCCCGTGCGAGCAATGAGAAAATGATTCGTGCGTGGGATCTTGTGTCACAAACCCTGTCGGCGAGCGGCACGTTCCCTTCTAAAGAGCAACGCCGGGCATAAGTAGAAGGATTAGAAAGCCCGGAGCGTGCCCGGGCTGTTCATTTCTCACAATGTTCTACCGATCGTTTACCCGTTTCTCTTTGCAAACTCGCGCAGGAATTGGGCAAACGCGTCGCAGCCTTCCGCAGGGAAGCTGTTGTAGATGCTCGCACGAACGCCACCGACCGAGCGATGTCCCTCGATCGCGGAGAATCCGTGGGCGGTGGCTTCCTCAAAGAAGCGCTTCTCGATCTCGGGCGAGGGTAAGTTGAACGTGATGTTCATCATTGAGCGGGAGTCCTTGCGCGCGTGCGGGAGATAGAACCCCGCATCAAGCACATCGTAGATAACTTTCGCCTTGGCGTTGTTGCGTTTTTCCATTGCTGCAACGCCGCCCTGATCCTTGTACCACTGCAGCACAAGACCGACAACGTAGATCGGGAAGACCGGCGGCGTGTTCCAGCGAGAAAGCTGGTCGGCTGTTGCGCTGTAACGCAGCAGATCCGGTAGTTCGTTGTTTTCCTTTGCCATGAACTCGTCCCTGATGATGACGAGCGTCGTGCCTGCGGGGCCGAGATTCTTCTGCGCGCCCGCGTAGATCATATCGTACTTCGAGATGTCGCACGTGCGCGACGCGATGTCGGACGACATGTCACAGATCAATGGCACGCCAGCAGGGGCTGTGGGTTCTGCGTTCTTTGCAAACTGTGTTCCTGCGACTGTGTTGTTCGACGTGAAGTGAACGTATGCGGGATTCTCGGAATAGTTCGTCTCTGAGGGCGATGGAATGTACGAGTGCTTCTTGTCTTCGCTTGTTGCGCAGACGTGGGGTTTGCCAATGTACTTCGCCTGCTTGTACGCCTTCTGCGCCCAAAGCCCTGTCACGAAATAATCCGCGACGCCGCCCTTCGGCATGAAGTTCATGGGAATCATGTGCGCCTGCGTTGATGCGCCGCCTGTGCCGAACATCACGGTGTACCCGCTTGGCACACTGAGCACCTCGCGCACAAGATCGTGCGTTCTGGCAAAGATCTCGTCAATAACCTTGCCACGATGTGAGTGCTCCAGAATACCGACACCGGATCCCATGACATTCCAGATATCGCCCTGGATCTGCTTGAGCACATCCTCCGGGAGGCACCCAGGCCCCGCGGACAGGTTCCAGATGCGGTCTGAGTTCTCGCGGTTGAGTGCTTTGACGACGGGATTCGTGGGGTTCAGTGTTGCGTTTGCCATGACAAACTGTAGAAACAAAAGTCGCCAAAGTTATGCCGAGATTAGAAGAATCGCCCGGATGGTGACCAGGACACCGGCGGCACCGGACCAACGCCGCTTATGGCTGCTGCGGTCAAGCTCTGACCAGGTTCACGGGCCAACCCGTGCACCGGGCCCGGCCACCATCCGAACGGGGCACAATCTGATCGACCGTGCCACATGAGGGGCGAGTATAGCAGCTCGAAACCGCACGTCCGAGAGCCTCGACAACCGATGATGATCTTTTGAAAACACAGACTGCCGGATTGCGAACCTAAACTCATCCAGACACGAACTGTCTGTATATATGCCGTCCGCCGTTGCGGACAGGGGCCTATTCGTTATTCCATCCAGTGCCCCAGCGTTATTCCGGTCTCTCCAGTGCGATATTTCGCACGTTTTTTGGATGGGCATACATGATGACAAAGCACAAGCAATCTGTTGAACTGAATCCATTTGCCGCTGACGAACGCCAGATCCAGGCGGTCGTCCGAGTGCTCAGACTCGCGTTCTTCGTCATGATGGCGACCGTCGCGCTGCTGACGATCCTCAGCCAGACACGAACAGAATCCGGTGAAACCAAGACAGGCGCAGCCACTATCTGGTGGGTGACCGCATCGAGCACTCTGTTCCTCTTCTGCGCCTTCCTGCTGACCGACATCTTCACGCCGCGCAAGAAGATCGCAACACTCACGGCAATCTTTGTGGGTCTCGTGGCCGGGCTAATTGGCACGTACGCACTCGGACAGATTATCAATCTGCTGGCGAAACTGTGGCAGTTCGAGGAGAACGTCGAAGCGATCACCGTGGCAACGCTGCTGTTCGGTATCTCCCTGTCCTATCTGTGCATCTCGACAGTCCTGCAGACCAAGGACGATTTCCGGCTGGTGATCCCGTATGTGGAGTTTGCGCGCCAGATCCGAGGCCCGCGCCCGCTGCTGCTTGACTCGTCAGTGCTGATCGACTCCCGCATTCTCGATCTTGCTGGGACTGGCATCATCCAGTATCCCATGGTCGTGCCCCAGTTTGTCATCACCGAACTCCAAACGCTTGCCGACTCGCGCGACAAGCTCAAACGTGCCCGAGGCAGGCGCGGGCTTGACGTGATCACCCGACTCCAGCGTTCGCCCACGGTTGACATATCTATCGATCCGACTGAAGCGTCTGCAAAGGGTGTTGATCAGCAGCTTGTGGAACTTGCATCCCAGATGAACGCAACCATCGTGACCAACGACATCGCGCTGAACCGCATCGCTGGCATTCAGGATGTCAGGGTTATCAACATGAACGAGGTATCAAACGCGCTCAAACCGTCGCTCATCCCGGGCGAGCAGCTCGCGATCAAGCTGATCAAGCCCGGCGAGCAGCGAGGACAGGCGGTCGGATATCTCGACGATGGCACGATGGTCATTGCCGAGAACGGTGCAAACCATATCGATCAACTGGTCACACTCACAGTCACGAGTTCTCTTCAGACCGCAGCCGGCCGGCTGATCTTTGGTCGCATGGATATCGACGATGGGCGCGACGCGACGCGCCATCCACGCACAGATGCCATGCGCAAGCAAGAGGTAGAAGATATCTCTGATGATGATGACGAATCAGACGAAGAACCGGTCGACCAGAGCGTGACCCAAACCGACACAACACCAAACGGATCTCCCTTCGGGGCAAAGGAAATCGCAGCCCCTGAGAAGAAGGAACCACAGCGGCCACGCACAAATATCACCGGCAGAAATCCGCGAAGATAGTCGCATGCATTGATGAAGACCCCAAGAGAGAAGAGAGACATGCAAAGACAGAGCTTTGTCGCTGACGCTTCGGCGGTAGTGGCGTGTTCCATAGCTATGTGTACGGCGCAAGCGCAGACAACCTACACACTCGACGACGGATCGGGCAACATCAACATCGGACCGACGTTTACTGCGGAGATGCTCTGGGGCAACTACTTCTACACACAACCCGGCGCGAATGTCATTACTGAGGTGCAGATCGGATTCGGATCGTACGCAGTCGGCGCGCCGGTCACGCTATATGTCTTTGACGATCCCGACATGAATGGTGACCCCGGCAACGCCATCCCGCTCGCAACAGTGTCGGGCCTGACCGCAAGCACAGGTCAGACTGGATTCGAGTCGTATTCCATACCAGACACATCTGTCTCCGGTGCATTCTTCGTTGCTGCAATGGTGCCCGTAACACCACCCGATGATCGTCCAGCACGACTGGATCCGCAGAGCCCGGGAAATCAGTCGTGGTTCTTTGCTGATGGCACAATCGATCCGTCGAATCTTGGCGCATCACCATTCATTCTTCGAATGGATCAGGCACCGTTCCCCGGCGCATGGATGGTGCGTGCTGTTGCTGTACCATCGCCGGGCATGGGTGCGATGCTTGGATTCGCTGGATTCTCAGCCGTGCGCAGGAGAAGGTGAACAGACCTAGCATCCCACGCATGGCATCGCAATTGAACACAACCAGTCCTTGCACTCGTGCCCTCGCCAGCACGGGACCAGGCACATTACGAGAACGCCAGCACTCGCGTCTTCGCTGGGTGCTTGTGATCGCTGGTGCAGTGTTTGTGCTGCTGAGACTTGCTGATGCGTCGATCGTCAGGCTTGCGCACAATCCCGAGTACCATCGCAATGGTCTGCACACCGTGCTGTGGTCACTGGGCAGGATGGAAACATGGATCATCTTCTGCGCCGTCGCGCTGCTGTGTATCAATCGATTTGGTGATGTGCTCAAGCGGGAAGTCGCGTACCGACTCCGCGGCATCGTGCTCGGCGCATTTCTGAGCGCAGGTATCGCCGGACTGGTCGCTGAGTTGATAAAGCGTCTGATCGGACGTGAACGCCCAGTTGTCACCTACAACATTGAACAGGCGGGCTTCGAGGTCGTGACACGATACAAGCCGTTTTTGCACGGATTGACAGATGACTCCAATCTCGGATTTCCGTCAAGCCACGCGGCTGTCATCGCGGGCGCATCGCTTCTGATCGCTGCCCAGATCCCCCAGGCTCGGATTTGGGCAGTCATCGTCATCGCTATGGTCTGTTATCAGCGACTCGCCAGCAGCGCCCATTTCCCGACGGATATCCTCGGCGGGGTGCTGATCGGTGCGTTGAGCGCAGCATATATCAACAGCCGCATCGACGCCCTTGCCCCCGTCGGGTCGGATTGACGATAAGAGAGATCAGCCTGCCCAGCGAATATAGTTCCTGCAGATGAAGCTTCTCGATCGATACATCATCAAGCAGTACCTCTTTAATACCGTCGCGCTGATGTGCGTGCTGTTCTGCTTTATCATTGCAATTGATATATCGCTGAACATTGATCGTTTCCTCCGTCTTGCGAGCGATATTCTCCGTAAGAAGGGCGAGACCGACGCGATCGTTCCACGCGTCACACTCGCAGTTGGACTTATTGGCGATTTGTGGGGACCAAGGCTTTTCTCTCTCTACAACACGCTGCTCGGTGTTGTGCTCACTGCTGCAATGGGGTTCACCGTCACGCAGCTTGTGCGCCATCGCGAGCTTGTTGCCATGATCGCCAGCGGCCAGAGTCTGCATCGCGTGGTGCGCCCGTTTCTGATTGTTGCGATCGCGATGACAACGGTTGCAATAATCAACCAGGAGATATTTCTGCCAAAGGCAGCACCATTGCTGACACGAGATCCCGGTGAGGCCGGGTCCCGCACACTTGGCACGCAGGAAGGTCCACTCTCCGCCGATGGCCATAAGCGACTGTTCTATGCAAAGTCATTCGATGCCGACAAGGGCGAGTTGAACGGTGTGTATGTGCTTGAACGCACCGACAACGGCATGGGCAAGCGTCGCATCACTGCTGACCATGCCACGTGGGACAATGGCGCATGGGTGCTGACAAATGCAACCATCGATCGTCGTGTGGATGACTTTGATCCTTCCGAAACAACGGGCCAGCCAACGATTGACGCGCGCGCAACCGTGCCAGAACTCAGGCTCGGCACAGATCTTGATCCAACCGCGCTGCGCATCAGGCAGTACTCGGGCTATGCGCAGCATCTCTCGACGGCGCAGCTCGCTGCAATGCGTTCAACGCATGGCCAACTCAACACACATGTGCGGGATCGACTCGCAAGAGTGCAGTACGGCAGATTCGCGACAATGATCGCTACCGTGCTCGCGATGCTGCTCGTCATGCCGTTCTTCCTCAAGCGCGAGCCATCCGCTCTGATCTCGCATGTCGTCAAGGCAGCGCCAATCGCTGTTATCGCGATCATCGGGGCGATGCTTGGCACCGCGATTCCGATTCCCGGTGTGCCCGTTGCGATCTGCGCGTTTCTGCCGGTGATGGTGCTCGCGCCAATGACCATCGCCAGCCTGTCGGCCATGAAAACCTGATCGTTCTACACTGCACGCATGACCGAGCATTCTCCGATCCGTCTGCACGATGCGTCTCCCTTCGGCGTGCTGTTTGTGTGTCTTGGAAACATCTGCCGATCGCCCATCGCTGAGGGCGTCTTTATCCACGAGGCGCGCGAGCGAGGTATACTCGACCGGTTCGATATCGATTCCTGCGGCACGGGTGGTTGGCACGCTGGAGAGCGCGCAGACCCGCGCGCACGCGCAACCGCGAAGGCGCGCGGCATCGAACTCCCTTCCCTTGCGCGCAAGCTCAACCCGAAGAACGACTTTGATCGGTTCCATCTCATCCTGCCCATGGACCAACAGAACATGGACGATCTGCTGCGACTCGGCGCGCCAGCAGAGCGCGTCAGACTCATGCGATCGTTTGATGCGACAGCTGAACATCTCGCGGAGGTGCCAGACCCCTACTACGGCGGCGCGGAAGGGTTTGAGAACGTGTTTGATATGGTCCAGCGCGCATGCAAAGGACTGCTGGATGAGATGCTTCAACACAACACATGAACCACAGACCAAGCCAACTTCCATCTCTCCCCGCTCGCCCCACTAACGCGCACAAAGGCACGTTCGGCACGGTCGGTGTCATCGGCGGATGCGTCGGGAACGATGAGCAGCTGCGCATGATCGGTGCGCCGGTGCTCGCTGCGACCGCAGCTGCACGCACAGGATGCGGCCTCGTCAGACTCATCATGCCAGAGCCCCTGCTCATCGCGGGGCTCTCTCTGTGCACGAGCGCGACAGGGCTTGCGTTATCTCCCGACTCACTCTCATCGCGCGAGAAAACACTTACTCGCGCGATCGAAGACTGCGACGCGCTCGTCGTCGGCCCCGGGATAGGCGTGAACGAACTGACAACGCATGTGGTTTCGCGTGTCATCGCGCAGGATCGCACGCCAGTTGTGCTCGATGCGGACGGCCTGAACACACTCGCGACATTGCTCGGTCAATCTACCAGATCAAACGCCAGCATGGTCATTACGCCACACGCGGGCGAGTATCACAGGCTCGCAGCACCACTCAATATCACGCACGATCCGACTGATCCCGCGCAACGAACCGATGCTGCACAATCACTTGCTCAAGCCTTGTCGTGTGTTGTTGTTCTAAAAGGCCAGCACACTGTTGTTGCGGACGCAGATCGAACATGGACCTGCGAACGAGGGCATGTGTGCCTCGCAACGGGCGGCACGGGCGACGTGCTCTCCGGCATTATCGGATCATTGATCGCGCAGAGGATGGATCTCTATAACGCAGCGCGGCTCGGCGTGCACATCCACGCACTCGCTGGTGAACGCTGGGCAGAAACACACAATGCAGACTCCGGCCTGCTCGCGACAGAGTTGTGCGACTTGATACCACAGGTCATGCAGTCGTTGCGGTAAGAAATAAATAAAGCCCAGGGATTGCAACCCCTGGGCTTGTGTGTTCAAACTTCATCCTCTGCAGTTATCCCGGCAGTTTCAGATCGCCCAGACCCAGGCCGCCGCCGATGATCTCAAGCCCACCCTTGCCCTTATCCTTCTTTGACTTCGGATCAGACTTTGCCTTTTCACGCATGCGCCGGAGTGCTGGCGTTTCCTTGAGGATTTCCTCGCGTGAAGGGCCGGAATCCTCCTTGCCCTTGCGATTTGACTTCGGTGCTTCCTGCAGCGCTTTGATCGAAAGACTCATCCGTCGGGTCTGTGGATCGATCTTCAGCACCTTGCAGCGGACAACCTCGTCCGGCTTGACCACATCGGCAGCGTTATGCACACGACGATGCGCGATCTCTGAGATATGCACAAGGCCTTCAAGCCCCGGTGAGATCTCGACAAAGCACCCGAAGTCGACGATCGACTTCACCTTGCCGGTGACCTCATCGCCCTCGTTCACATCCTTCACAGCGGTGGAGAACGGGTCATCTGCGAGTTGCTTCATGCCGAGCGCGATGCGCTTCTCGTCCCAGTCGACCTTCAGCACCTGCACACGAACGGTCTGGCCTTCCTTCACAATCTTCTGGACAGCCTTCTCGCCAAACCCGATGCGATCGTGCGACAGATCGGAGATGTGGATAAGCCCGTCAACGCCGCCAAGATCCACGAACGCACCGAACGGCATGATCTTGCGAACAGTACCCTCGATCTCCTGACCCTCGTGCAAAGACTCTCGCAGTTTGTCTGCCTTCTCCTCGCGTTCCTTTGCAAGGATGGGCTTGCGCGAGAGCACGATGTTGCCTCGACCGCGACGATCGATGCGCTGCACCTGGCATGTCAGCTTCTGACCAACGAGTGGTTCAAAGTTCTCAATCCGCTCGAACGAGACCTGGCTCGCTGGCATGAACGCACGATGACCAGAGATCTCAAGCTCTATGCCACCCTTCACCACTGCAACAACCGGCGCTTCAACAACCTGGCCCTCCTGCAGCAGTTCCCAATCTGCTTTCTGCACAGCGCCGGGACGCACACAGATCAGCACGCTCTCCTTCTGATCGAAGCGCTCGACAACTACTTCGAGCTCGTCGCCCACCGCGGGCAGCTCTTCATCAGCCCAACCCTGTCGCGTGACAACACCGATCTCGCGCGGACCAAACTCAATGAACACATCCGTCGGCCCAACAGAGATGACCTTTCCCTTGCGATGTTCGCGACCGCCATGCACCACGCGCGGTCCACGGATTCCCTTTCGTGGCTCTGCTGGAGCAGCATCAAGATCCTTCATGGCGGCTTCGATCTGCGAGGCCATGTCTGAGGAGAGTTCCGCTGCTGTTTCTAGCGAGACAGCAGGCTGTGGCGCAGATGGGGTGATTGCATCGGAAGCGGGACGATCGTTTGCGGGCGTTGTGTCTGACATGTATGGAACTCGGACGCATGCTTGTGTGAACTGCTGGAAGTGGAAGGTGTGGGTGTTTCACCATCATGCATGCACAGTGCGTCGCGAACCTGTGCGTCTTCTCTTGCGTCTTCCGGCACGAAACCTCGACCAAAGTCTACGTGCGTTGAACCGCCAACGCGATCCAAACCACACCACATGAGCCATGGATGAATGAAAATGTGCGCACACGGGTGCTCAGTTCCAGCTCAGCCCCTTCGGCCAGTCACGGGCGCCCTGACGCTCTGCCATCCTGATAAGTCGGCCCAGTCGATGGAGTTCATACTCAACGATTCCCCAGCGTGCTGTCGCATCAGGTTCTGCCAGCAGCCGATACCGGATGGAGTCGTCAGTGAGCAGTGTAAACGAGGCAAGTTCCAATAATGCTGATGGAGGAATCGCATCATTTCTCACCCGTTCCAGGACCCATGAGGCTGCAGCCATCTTTGAGAGAGGCCCCTCACACAGCATGAGATCGAGCGCATCGCGCACCTCTGCCAACTGCTCATCGTCGTTGAACGGCAGACCAAGCGGCTCAAGCATAACAGTGCGATAGTTATTTCCCTCGTATTCCGTGGTTTCCTCGATAATACCAGCCCTGCAGATGCCTTGGAGAAGCAGGATGTAGTGCCCGTCCGGCTGGCGTTCGTGCTGCACAATTTGGGCAATACATGCCGCTTTACGCACAGGCGGATCGCCCACCACATCGATCTCGCCAGAGCCCGCGTATGTGGCAAGAGCAATCTGGCCCGCGCCATCTAACGCGCTGCTGACGAGCTGCTGGTACCGTGGCTCAACCACAGGTATTGGAGCGATCTGCTGCGGCAGCACGGCCACAGAACGAAACGGAAACATCGGCATTGGCCTGCCGAAGTTCACCTGGATGGAAATGCTTTCCTCCACGTGAAAGCGTATTCAGATCTGACGCAACTTGCGAGTTCATGCGGGTTTTCGTTGTATGCATCCCTACGAAGGAAGAATCATTTCGTTGTGATATTATTGGACTATACAATCTCTTCTTCACACTTTGCTCGGGCTGCTCTACGATCGTTCAACATCGATACATACGCACCAGCACCATGCTCCGGCAGAGGCTGGAAGACAGTTTGAGCACTTCCCAAGAAAAGGGTACGGGATACTCCCGAAAGCGCGTGCGAACCTCCAAGGTTCGATGCAGGATCCGCACTGTCAGGCGCACGTCGATATCAGCCAGAACACACATCCAACAGGGTTACAAACGCAAAGGGAAATGACATGACAACCGTCCGCAGACTGACATCAGTACCAACACTCAGCATCGCCATGCTTGTTCTGACCAGCGCTGGCAGCGCTCAGAGCCTGCCCGCTGCGCTGAACTACGTGTCCGCAGATGCTCCTGTTGTCTTCGCTATTCCGAGCATCGAGAACTTTGACGACAATGTCCGCACGTTCGTCGGCAGGTTCGGTGCCTTTGCAGACAACATGAACTTCGGCCCGCTCGACATGATGATGAATGCTGATGGGATCAACACATCCGGCACGCTCATCGCTGCAATGAACGAGGTTCCCAACGGCGAAGAGGGCAACGACAAGAACTTTATTGTGCTGGTTCCCGTTTCAAACTACAACACCTTCGCGAAGGGTGTCGGAGCAAATGCTGATGGTGTCGGGTCATTCGAGATCGAGGAAGGTCAGCCAGCGTACACAAGGAATCTTGGCAATGGATACGCGCTGCTCGCACCAACCGAGGAACTCGCGGCAAACTTCAAGGTTTCAAAGGACTCAGCGAAGTTCTTTTCAACACTCATCGGCACCAGCGGACTGTCTGTTGCAGACACAAGCGATGCCTTTGTGATTGCAAATCTTGAGGTCCTCAGACCGGTGCTGGAGCAGGGCGCCGAAGAGATGCACGACAGAATGAACGCGCAGATGGCAGTGGTTCCGAATGGCGAGCAGGTTGCAGACATGTATCACATGATTGCGAGCGCGATCGCACGTGACGGCAAGTCGTCAGTCATCGGTTTTGATGCGAACGACGCTGGGCTGCTGACACGCGCCACAGTCGGGTTCATGCCTGGATCCAAGTCTGCGTCGTACATGACATCAGGGTCGAATGCAAGCTCACTCATCAGCCATCTTCCAGACATGGAGTACATCGTCGCCTTTGCCAGCGACAACAGCGCGCCGGGCATCAAGCAGATGTGGAAGGATTATGGCGAGCTGAGCAAGCAAATGGCTGAAGACATGGAAGGCGGCGATCCCACTGAAGGTTTCAAGCCGATCATGGACGCAGTACAGAAGGCAGAAGGTTCTGCTATGGTC
Source organism: Phycisphaeraceae bacterium (assembly GCA_020639155.1). NCBI lineage: Bacteria > Pseudomonadati > Planctomycetota > Phycisphaerae > Phycisphaerales > Phycisphaeraceae > Phycisphaeraceae bacterium. The sequence goes on along the minus strand of JACKHF010000001.1, from coordinate 1,594,589 downwards.
ATTGGAACAAATCCCATTATCACAGCAGGCATGCTGGTCAACACGGTTTCATTCCTGAAGACAAGTGATCCCGATGGGTTCAGAAGCGCGTTCGGCGGCATCATCAAGCAACTTGAATCCATTGATGCCCCCGGCCTGACGATCAACTCGTCATTTACCAAGGGTGCAAAGGATGTCGGTGGCACCATGGTCGATACATGGAAGATCCAGCCGAAGTTTGATCCCAACTCACAGATGGGCGCACAGGCACCGATGGCGATGATGGGTCTGTTCGGACCCGCGGGCGGCCCGAACGGCCTTGTGGGTTCGGCAAAGAACGGTGTGGTTATGACCATGAGCAGCAACTCACGACTCATGCAGCAGGCCCTCGACGCGGCGAACAGTGGCGGCCAGTTCGGTACCGATGAACTCACCAGAAAGGTTGGCAACGCGCTACCGTCCAATCGATTCTTCGAGGGATACTTCAGCCTGAAGGACACATGGGCAATGGCGGAAAACGCTGCAGCAATGATGGGTGGGCTGCCATTCGACTTCGATATGCCGGAAAACACGCCGCCGATCGGGTTCGGTGTCGGAGCAGGTGACGACACCATGGCCATGGGATTGTTTATCCCGAACCAGTTGTTTGATCTCATCATGGCTGCCCAGCAGCAGATGGGTATGGGTGGCGGATTCGATGAAAACGCAGATGAGGATGGCGGACGGTTCTAAGTGCCTTTCGGGCAATCCATGTGACACAACTCCACTGCGGGGCAACGATGGAGACATCTGCCCCGCATTTTCGTTGTTGGAGCGCATCATCTCAGAACATCCATATCCACGCTGGTTGTGCGCACACGGACTGACGATCCCGCTCGATCGTCCGCGCGTCATGGGTATTCTCAATGCAACGCCGGACAGCTTTTCAGATGGCGGCGCTTTCCTGCGTGTTGATGCAGCAGTTGAGCACGCACTGCAGATGATCGACGAGGGCGCTGACATCATCGACGTTGGTGGCGAATCAACACGACCGGGCGCAGTACGTGTCAGCGACTCCGAGCAGATTGGAAGAACGATTCCGATTATCAAGCAGCTGCGCAGTTACGATGTTGCTGTTTCTATTGACACCACTCGATCATTGGTTGCACAGGAAGCTGTGAGAGCTGGTGCCCACATCATCAATGACGTATCCGGCGGCACGGAAGATCCCGAGATTCTTCGTGTTGCTGCGGAGACTAGTGCTGGACTTGTATTGATGCATCGCCTCAGACCGCCCGACGAGGACTCATACTCGGATCAGTACACCGTTTCACCGACATATGAGAATGTTGTCAATGATGTTTGCGATGCCCTTTCAGCGATGGCGCAGAACGCGATGGATGCTGGTGTTGATCCGCAGTGCATCGTTCTAGACCCAGGGCTTGGGTTTGGGAAGACTGTTGAGCAGAATCTGACACTGATCACAGGAACGCCCATGATTGCCTCACTCGGCTATCCGGTCCTGAGTGGGCTGAGTCGCAAAAGCTTTGTTGGACGTGTCAGCATAGGACTGACACCCGACCGTCCCGTACCAGCCCCACACGAACGGCTTGCCGGAACTGTCGCGCTCACGGTGTTGCATGCACTGCATGGGGCTTCTGTTTTTCGTGTGCATGATGTGAAGCGAGTTCTCGAAGCATTATCCGCCACTCTCACAGCGCAACGCCTACGGAAAATCCCCTGAAATGATAAGTGACACAGCGTATGAGGATGTGGAAGAACGGACGTTTTTGGCATTCCTCACAGAACTGCCGACACTTGCAAACTGGTAACCTAGAGTTCGTGCCGCGACGCACCCCGTCACGTTCCATGACACGATCTCATCCAAGGGTCGGTACATGACACGCTGGCAGCGTCGCCAGCACGATTGAAGGAGTCTGATTCCAATGGCAAGTGAGAAAGTAAAAGAGTTCACGAACGAGAACTTTCAGGCAGAGGTGCTCAACGCCGACAAGCCCGTGCTTGTCGATTTCTGGGCAGAATGGTGTCAGCCGTGCAGAATGCTCTCGCCAACCATCGACGATCTTGCAGACGAGTTTGATGGCAAGGCAAGCATCGGCAAGGTGAACACCGAGAGTGCTCAGCAGATCGCAATGGAATATGGTGTGATGTCCATACCTACTGTCATTCTTTTCAAGGATGGCAAGCCGGTAAAGCAGTTTGTTGGGCTTCGCGGCAAGGCGGACTTTGTAAACGCACTGAACGAACTGGTGTAATACGCACACACTCCCAGCGGTGTGTTTGTGTGCCCGCTGAGAGTTCACTTGAAACACATCGGAGTGATGTCCTGATGTCAGATGCCACGTCAGCGGATCGGTTTGGTGGGCGCAAGCTTCGATGCGCCGCAGTCGGTGTTGGCCGAATGGGCCGCCATCACGCGCGCGTGTACTCACAACTCTCCCATGTCGATCTTGTCGGCGTGCTTGATGCCAATGTCGAGCAGTGCGAGTACATGGCAGAACAATACAACACAAAGGCGCTGCGATCGCTTGATGAGTTGCTCGATATGGATGTCGACGCGGTCAGCATTGCTGTGCCGACAATCTATCACAAGGATACCGCGGTGCCGCTACTCAACAAGGGTGTGGCCTGCCTGATCGAAAAACCGCTTGCGCAGGATGCGCAAACCGCCTCGATTATCAAAGCGGCTGCAGACAAATCAGGCGCGGTGCTGATGGTCGGGCATATTGAGCGATTCAACCCCATCATGCGTGCGATGCAGCGCGCGACAGCCGGCGGCAGCGACATCCGTGCACGATTCATCCAGGTGCATCGCGTCAGCCCGATGACATTCCGCTCGGTTGATATTGGCGTGGTCATGGACATGATGATCCACGACCTTGATGTGGTGCTGATGCTGATGGGCGGTCAGGAACCGTCCAGCATCAAGGCAGCAGGTGTCGCCGTCCTGACTGACAACGAGGACATGTGTCAGGCGTGGCTGGAGTTTGATCGTCCCTACGGCAAGTGCGTCGCGAACCTGTCCGCATCGCGCCTCGCACTCAAGACCGATCGCGTCGCTCGTATCCATGGCGACACCGGATATATCAAGATCGATTACGCCGCCAAAACCGGGCAGATCATCCGCCGCACAGCAAATGAGATCCAGTTGCGAGAGGTTGCTGATCAGCTCCGCGAGGGTGCCGACCTGACTGACATGAAGTGGGACCAACTCGTGAATGTTGAGGAACTTCAGATCGACAGTGGCGAGCCCATTGTGACCGAGATTGAGGAGTTTCTTGACGCAGTCCGCACCGGTCGCAGACCATCAGTGGATGCAGAAGCAGGGCTTGTGAATGTGCGCACTGCTGAGCGCATCGTGGAAGCCATCCGCGAGGTACAACCGACACGGGTCGACTGATGCCGCATCTCTGGCGTTGAAATCATCAACCGAATACTGTGACATTGCTCAACGGAGCGCAATCGAACCGACAGATGAGGATCGGGCGTGCCTGCATTGAAAGAACCAGAGTTAGACACCGTTGCATCCGCTGCTTCCGAGTCACCGGGAGTTGATCTGCCAATGCACTCACTTGTCGAAGCGATGGTGCTGTCGATGGACAAGCCGCTAAACATCGGCAAAATCGCGCAGGCGCTCGCCCATTGCGGTGCAATCGAAACTGCTGACGATCCAGCAATCCCCACAAAAATCGAGAAGATCGTTGCAATGCTCAACGATTCCTATAAGAAAGAGCAGCGGGCGTTCCGGATTGAGCAGGTCGCTGGCGGATACCGAGTCATGACGCGGGCAGAGTTTGCCGCTGCGGTGATGGCACTACATCAATCCCGCTCCTCGAATCGTCTGAGCAAGCCCGCGATGGAGACGCTCGCTGTCGTCGCGTATCGCCAGCCGGTCACTCGGGCAACGCTCGAAGCAATCCGCGGGGTTGCCTGCGGCGAGACCCTGAAGACGCTTATGGACAAACGCCTCGTGACCATCAGGGGAAGAGCCGAGGAACTGGGGCGCCCCATGCTCTACGGGACGACAAAGGAGTTTCTCGACCTCTTTGGGCTGGCATCACTTAAGGATCTGCCCGATGTGGCGGATCTGGCCCCGCCAGAGCCACGAATCGAACCAGTGAAGGAAGTGAAGCATCAGGAGACGAATGATGCTCCCAGCGACACCCCCGACACTGCCATCGCATCTGAAGCAGTGAGCGAACAAACCGGGGACAGCACGGGTTCAGAGACTGATGGCCAGATTGACACGAATACCAGCGAGTGAACTGATCACGAGCCCTCCGGGCGCGGTGGCACTCTCGTCTGGTAAACGCAGGTCGCACATCGAAGCGTCGATTATCCTGTACATCTTTATCGCAACGATCATTGCTGTTGGCGCGATCAACTCACAGAACAACCTGCTGTTTGCTGCGTTCGGGCTTGCAATTGGTGTCGTGGTCGTATCCGGACTCGTCAGCGGGCCCGCACTGATGTCGCTCGATATCGTGCGTCTGCGCCCCACGGAAGCATCTCCCGGCGAACCAACGACCATTGTGTACAAGCTGCACAACCGCTCGCGGTTTCTTCCCGCGTTTGCTGTGCAGATCACCGAGCGCGGTCTCTCGCTGAAAGACGCAACTGGAAATGGAAACATCTCCGTCAAACGCTGGCGCAGACCAATCGGGTTTGTTTCCCATGTTGGTCCGGGTCAAACCGTCGAGGTTCGCGTGGTCATCTGGCCAGCCCATCGCGGCGAGTATGATCTTGTTGGTGTGCGCCTCATGACACGCTTCCCTTTCGGGATTCTGCGCAAGTCCATCGATGTTGATCTTCCCGGAAAACTGACTGTTCTTCCGCTCGTGCTGCGCATGCGTGACAACGTGCGCCAGCAACTCGGATTGCACCGCACACGCACCGCTACGGCGTCAAACAAACCTGGAGGGAGCGACGAGTTCTTTGGTGTGCGCGAATATCGCGCGGGAGACCCGCTGCGAACAGTCTCGTGGAAAGCGAGCGCACGCGCCAATCAGCTCCGAATCATTCAGCGCTCGCGATCGACATCCGATCGAATGACGATCCTGCTCGATCTGTCCGGCATCAACCCAGTGACAGATTGGGCGCGTGCCGAACAGGCGATCTGCCTGGCTGCCTCACTCGCAGCCGACCGCATTGGTGCTGCGAGTGCGGTCGCGCTGCAGGTACCGGCACAGGGCGTCTCGCTGCGCTCCGGTTCCGGTCCTGGTCAACTCCAGCGGATACTGCGTTCTCTCGCTCTCATCGATATCCGCAAACCAAAGACTCCCACCACAACCCACGAGGATGTACACCAAGCAGATCCCGTTGTACGTCTCTGTGCACGGGCAGGAACAGGCTCGACGCAGGAACAGATTGTGCTCGATGCGCAGACTGCTTTTCCTTCGTTAGTTGACACAAAGGATGCGCCTGAAGCGCTGGTTGACACGGTTAGAGCAGAGACGAGGGCGCCCGCATGATTCGCGCATCCCGCATCATGACGCTTGTGACCGCGTGCTTTGCGATGCTGACCTTTGCTGCAGCCGAGCTTGAGCCAGCAATCGCTCTCATTGGCATACCCGCAGGCATCATCGCGTGGGCACTCCGCCAGCGGAGTAACCGATCGGTGGTGCCGAGGATGTTCATCAACCTGATCATCTTCGCGCTGGTCGGGTACGCCGTTCGCGATGCGTGGCTGAACGCGATTACAGTATCACAGGTCGGGCTCCTCATTATCTCGCTGCTGATTGTGAAGCTGTTTGATCGTGCATCATCGCGAGACGAATCGCAGGTGCTGATGCTGTCTGTGTTTCTGGTGATTGGCTCGATGCTGCAATCCGTCGGATTGGTCGTCGGGCTGATGTCTCTGCTTTTCATTCCGACCGGCGTTGTCGCGATCATGCTGCATCAAATGGCTGCAGGCAGCGAAGCCGCGGCAGTTTCGATGAAAACACCATCGCACGCACGGCGAGCGTTCACCACGCCTGATCCCGCTCTCGGCACGCGGTCATGGAGACACTTCGCAAGACTCTGCACAGGTGCTGTCACGGTAATTGTGTGTATCGGTGTTGCTGTCTTTGTGCTGTTCCCACGAGGCATCGGCGCCAACATGTTCGGCACGATCGGAAATGCTGCGCAACAATCGACCGGGTTCTCAGATGACGTTGATCTGATCGGGCTGAGTGGGATTTCACAATCAGATCAGGTTGTCATGAGTGTGCAAATGCTCGACGAACGCGGAACCAATATTGGGAGAGAGGGTCAGGCGCATTATCTGCGTGGAGCAATCCTGACACAGTACGCCAATGGCAAGTGGACTGGAGAGCCATCAGGGACCGGAGAGATCGTCCTTCGAACCAACAAACCCGAAACAACAACAGCACCGCTAAGCATCGGCTTGGGATCTCGCATTCGCCAGACTGTTCAGTTGTTTGGGCCTGCTTCCCACAACACATACATCTTTGCATTATACAGACCCTCTCTTCTTACGCTCAAGGAGCCACGAGAAGTTCGATACTCCGAAACATCCGGCAGGTTGATCGCATTTAATCTTGGACACTCTGCTTCATACACCGTGGAGAGCTTTGTACCATCGGTTACGCACGACTCGGAACTCTTTGACTTTGCAAGACGACCTGAATTGGGCTTTGAGCGCTCCCTTGCACACGTTCGCGCAATGGAAGTGCTTGATCGCGCAGCGCTCGATGCCGATCTGGCATGGAGATCGCCCGCGCAGCGGGTCGCAGCCGCAACCGCAGTTCGCAACTATTTGCGCACTTCGTTCAACTATTCGCTCATTCCACCCACGATTTACGATGGCACTGACCCGATCGACTGGTTTCTGGAGAATGGTACAGAAGCGCACTGCGAGTTCTTCGCATCGTGCATGACCGCAATGTGTCGGAGTCTTGGCATTCCAGCACGCATGGTGACCGGTTATGTTGCCGCTGAGTGGAATGGCGCGTCAAAGTCATACACTGTTCGCGCGTCCAATGCGCACGCGTGGGTTGAGGTGCTTGGGGCGGAAGGTGAGTGGGTCACAATGGATCCAACTCCCCCAGCGGACTTTGTTCGGCTTCATCAACCTCCGCCCAGCATGTTCCGCAACCTGCGTCAGTTGCTCGATTCGATTAATCGATTCTGGGTGATGTCGGTCATGTCATTTGGCGAGCGAGGAACTGCAACTGAAAACCAGGGCCAGTGGTTCCAGCGGATCGCTGAGGAGGTCGAAGCACAGGAATATCAAAGCGGGAGATCCCTGCTCAACGTGATGCTCAGGTGGTTGACGCCGTTCATTCTCGGCGTTGCACTGCTTGTTCTGGCATTGCAGATATATCGCGGCAGATCGTGGCGATCAGTCTTTGGCTTGTTCGGCCAAGCAGATCCCTACGCTGGGCTGCTGCCAGCATATCCGAAGCTGCTGCGTGTGCTGGCAAAGCGTCGGGTTCCCAAGCCCATGTGGCGATCTCCGATGGATCACGCGAACGCGATCAGGCATCTTGATCCTGCAGCCGCATCAGCGCTCGACGTCATATCGCAGATGTACTATGGCATCCGCTTCGGAAACCGCACAATCGATGTGGAAGACGTGCGACGAGCTGGAGAAATTGTCAAGCAGCTCGCAGCATCTCCCGCAATCCATCAATGACCAGCAAAGTTTGCCTCACAGTCCAATCTTATGACACTAGGATAACGCGATGACTGGTACCTCACGTACATTTGTTCTAGGTATCTCGGGCGCATCTGGCGCTTCGTATGCCATGCGCTTACTTGATCTTTTGCTTGCGGATGGATACAAAGTCCATCTCGTCGCGACAGATTTCGGCAGGCGATTGCTCGCGGATGAACTCAATATATCACGTGCTGACTTTGACGGGTTTCTACCTCATCTGCCTCTGGTGCAGACATCAAGCTTGCTCGATCAGATCCGGACGAACCTGATATGCCATCCCCACAAGGATGTTGGTGCAGTGATTGCGTCAGGAAGCTTCCTCCATGACGGCATGGTTGTGCTTCCGTTGTCAAGCCAGTCTCTGGGTGCAATCGCATCGGGTGCTGGTTCGAATCTGCTCGTTCGCGCTGCACATGTGACCCTCAAGGAACGGCGGCCTCTGATACTCTGCCATCGCGAGATGCCATTGAATCTCATCGACATTGAAAACATGCGCACACTGGCACTGGCTGGCGCGATCATGTGCTCACCAAACCCGGGGTTCTATCTCAAGCCGCAGCGCATTGAGGACATCATCGACTTTGTCGTTGGCAAGGTGCTTGATCTGTTGAAGGTGCCGCACACACTTGCCATACGGTGGCAGGGCTAACTATCAACCAATATCTTCCGGGTGCTGGATGACACGTACATTCCGTCGTCCTTCATCTCTGGTCTCACTCCCACTGAACACACTCGACAGCTTTCGCCATCCCATGCTGAGAAGCACAAGGATCGCAGCGATCACCATCAGCGGCAGAAGAACGAAGACAAACAACGCTATTCCGATGACAAGTGCCACCAGCAGAATAGTCAGGACAAGAACCCGCATCAGGAAACGGGAGATCGGCGACTGTCCCGGAGTAAGTTGGATGACGCGCTGCTCCACGAGAGATCATAGTTCCATTGTGCAGAGGCTCACCACATGCGTCATGTGCCCATATCGGTGCGGGTCTTTGACGGCTTGCGGAACGAAGAAGATTTGTCCGCGTGTGCCGACGCTGCCCGCAGTTTCTTCTTTGAATCGGGTGTGCCGGAACCTTGGCGCTTCGACTTTGCTTTGCTGGAACTTGTTCGTTTTTTTCTGCCGGACTTTGCACGCATATCACCATCTGGTGATTTTTTCTTTCGCTTTTTGCGATGGCGATGCGGCTTTGGTGCCGGATCTCGCTTGCGTGGAATCTGGGTGATGAGGGTTGCAAATCGCACCCACAGCAGACGCCTAATCGGCATGCCCGAGTTGTCAACACCCGGCGGTAACGGCGGTGGTCTTCGCATGCCAGCCTGCACACCAGCCTGCACGTGGGCATGCTGCTTGGGGTAGAGTCCTGCAAGTTTGTGCGCCCAAAGCCACCCAAAGACAAGGGCAACATACATCCACACACCCTTGCCGTGCCGACGGCAGACCCAGAACCAGTTTCGGGTGGCTGTCTCGAACCATCTCGAACTCTTTCGCCTGGTTGCCTTGGAGTTGTGGATCACTGTCCAGTGCGGGTTCATGTACACACCGGAGCCTGGCGTTGCACCGGGTCCGCACGAGAGCGCGAGCAGTTTCAGAGCAAGATCGGTGTCGTTGCGATACAGGAAGAACGTCTTTTCGTATCCACCAACACGGCGCCATGCTGCATGGCGAACCAGATTGCCGCACCCCATGAACGGCCATTGGTCTGTCGGCTTGTTTAAACGCAGAGCGGCTGGCCACTCACGTTGTCCTGTCCGGGGATGCACTGGTAACAGCGTGACCGCTGCAAGCTCGGTTCGTTCTGCAAGCAGTTTTCTTGCCTTATCCAGCACCCCATGCGCTGGGATTGCGTCGTCATCAAGGATAAACAGCAGGTCCCCATGGGCTGCACGCACACCACGATTGAACCCACCAATCGCAAGATTACGCGGCAAAAGCTGGATGTGTATTCCTGGCTCGTTCCATGACTCGATTTCACGCAGCACATCGCGCGTTGCCTGATCTGATGCGTTATCAACAATGTGCAACTCATCACCCTGTGCGAAGTCGAGTTCATCCTGCATCGCGCGCACCGTGTGCATCAGCGCATCCGGTCTGTTGTAGCTGAGCACAATAGTTGAGATTGTTGGACGCTGCCCATGCCTTGCTGGTGATGGCGGTCGATGTACCCGACCACGCGGGCCAAAGATCCAGAGTTTGATGCTGATCAACAAACCGAGCACCAGAACCCAGGCACATCGCACCAATCTGTTCAATCTGCCAATATCAGTTCTGTTCCAGCCAACCGTCGACACACCGAACATCGTGTGCGCACACAACCAACCTGCTGCACGAGATCGCGCCGATATGATCGCAATATCAGAGTCAGGGCCAAGAAATGCCCGACGGAGAAATAGTCCAAGGGACGGCTTCGGCTGCACATCGCTGGTAATCACGCCGCGTTCATTCAGCGCGGCCACCATCGCGTCTCTCACATCCATGGGCAGATCAAGATCAAGATGTACAACAACGGGATCGGGCTTGTCGTCGATGTCGCGCAGCGCATCAGCAACTGCATCTACGAGCGTGTGCATCGGTTGTGGACGTTCGTACTGCGTGAACTCATCCGGCGCTCTACCAGACCTTGGCCCAAACGCTGCCATGCCGAGCCCAGCAAGATGCATGGACGCGAGATCATCCCTGCCTATCAGCGTTTGCGTGACTGATCGACAAATCTCACGAACCGCTCGTCTGCGACGAACAGCCGATCCAAGGCGCAGGCTTTCAAGCACGGTAAACGCATTGCGACTGGCGTATGCACGATCGAGCAATCGCATCCGATCTGGTGCAGGGTGGAATGCAACCGATGCGGGTGTCGCCAGAATGGAGCCGCCAGAAACACGCGCGAGTCGGATGCACCATTCCACGTCATCGCCGTTCAGAAACACATCGGGCATAAGGCCCGCTTGTTGTATGCCCCAATGTCGCACAAGCATGCTGCACGCAGCAACATACTCAACCGCTACGGGCACACCCCGCTTGACGTCGCGTGCAGGATCAGGCTGCATGTACTCACCTGTCACGCGTGAGACACGGCCACCAAGCTCAAAGATCCTGCTCTGTACCTCAGCCCCCTTCGGCATCGGTGTGAGCTGATCGTGTTCGGATTGATCAATGGGGTAGGCCAGAGCAGAGCCCACAACAACGGCTTCTGGCGCAATGACCGCTGTATGCAGGAGTTCATGCAGCGCATCAGTTGCAAGACGTGCATCTGAATCGAGCAGCCAGTAGAACACCTCTCGTCGCAGTGCAGAGGGTGCGGTTGGTTCATTTTCCAGCCACCATGCCAAGCCAGCATTAAATCCGCCACTCCCCCCCAGGTTCTCTTCAAGTCGGAGCACCCCGACACGGAACTCCGTCTCTGATTCATCGAGCGTTATTGGGTCTGACGATGCGTTATCAACCACAAGAATCCGGAGATCAACTGGGATCTCACTTGCGAACTTCTGGTTACGGAGATCAAACAGCAGCCGTTCGAGATCGTTTGTGCGATTAAAGCAGGGGATAACAACACGAACCGCAAGCTCGAGCGGCTGGACCGGCTGATCCGGTGTGTCCTCGGAAAGGTCCGTATCTATCGGAGCTGGATGTCGGCTCCCGGACAAATCCAAAAAAGATCGTGTCACATCTTGCGTCATTGGGCAGAATCAGATACCGTATTGCTGGAAATCGTGCGAACAGCATGGGGCCATCGCACCGTATGAACGGTGTTCAGACGATTGATCCCGAGGGTGAGATCGACTGAATGAGAGACAGAGCACGAAATCCCACGTCAGAATAGAACCATGACACAGATCAATGGTTATTCGGACGTAACGAGGCCAGCAACTCCCATGTGCTTGGCCAATGATTGCATGTGGAAAACTGCTTGCTGTGCTGGTTCAGCTTACCTGCACAAGCTCGCTGATTGTGACCTGAGGCGATTCACCTCAATAAACCTGTCCGCTGGGAGATACTGACCAATGCGTAATCGCGAGAACCACAACGAAACCGGCTTCCTCTTTGAGAATCTTGAGCAGCGCATGCTGCTGTCATCACAGCCTGCATTCCCAAACATCTCCGATCTGGCAAACCCACTGAACTCCGTTGTCCGAATGTACACTGACTTCGGTGTGATCGACATCGAAATGTATGATGTCTCAGGACCTAGCGGCGGTTCAGCAGCACCAAATACGGTTGCCAACTTCGTTCAGAACTATGTGAATGAGGGCAACTTCGAGCGTTCCTTTTTCCATCGGATTGTCGGCGGATTTGTCCTTCAGGGAGGTGGATTCATCTTTGACAATGATGCTGGCGGACTCTCGGCGGTCCCAACAGCTTCACCTGTTGTCAACGAGTTTAACGCAGACAGATCCAACATCGCACGCACGATCGCTATGGCGAAGATCGGCGGAGATCCCAACAGCGCAACAAGTCAGTTCTTTTTTAATCTGTCTGACAACAGCCCGAATCTGAACAATCAGAACGGCGGATTCACTGTGTTTGGGCGTGTTGCAAACACTTCAAGCTGGAATGTTGTTACAACCATCGCCTCACTCGCTGATATCAACTTTGTCACATCAAATCCGGTTTCGACCGCGCTGACAGATGTCCCGGTGAAATCAAACTACACTTCGGGAGCACCGCTCAACGAAGACTTCCTTGTCGATCTGATCGATGTGGAGCTTATCAAGCCATCAGGAACAAACACGTTCTTTGATTATCGTCTTGTCTACCCCGAAGGATATGCTGCAGGCGACAAGACCAACACCATCTACGTTGCGAACGGAGATTCAACGAATGCTGCTTTCTACCAGGTAATCGCCCGCTACGAGAGTCAGACAAAGCGTGATCGTGTGCTCGCATCGGGGTCAATCGTGGCAAACGGATTTGCAGAGATTGACATCTCAAGCGCAACCACAACCGATGTTGTTGTTGAAAACGCACCTTTCGCGATTGAGATTATCACGACGACAGAAATGGGTGCAACATTCCGTCACGAGGACTATGGGGCAGTCGCGGTTGAGGACTTCATTAACGTTACCGATCTGGCCGGTGCGGAGCTTCAGACATGGGAGTTTGGTGGTGTCGGCCTAACATCCACGACGACGAGTAACCCAAGTGTTGATCTCAAGCCATACCTCCTTCTGCAGAATCTCTCCAGCAGCACAGCAACTGTGACCATCGAGATGACCAAGCCCGATCTGACAAAGGTCACATACTTCCAGACGCTTGAGCCTTTCCGTCGTGGCGGCCTTGAACTGTTCAACATTGTCGAACTCACCCAGGGCATTGCCAGCCTGCGTGTCACAGCAAATCAGGAAATCGCTGCTGCAATGAGCGCTTACGATGTTCGCACTTCCAACGGTGTGCTACCGGTTGTTAGCCGGGGTGCATGGACTGCAGCTGGTGTAGCAAATGGCGCTGATACCAATGGATCAATTGCAGGTGTTCGCGGCCTGATTGGGAATGAGACGTATATGTCATTCCAGAACAGACCGAATGTGAGTGGTGTTGCAATCATAACTCACAAGGTGACAGGCAACCCAGTGGCTGTGAATCTAACAAACATTACAATGACACCGAATGCACGCGGCATATATGATTTAAGAGACATCACAACTCCAGCAACACAGTTTACTACGCTCAACTATACTTTAGCGGGTGTCGGAAGAGCCTCGGCACACTACGTCGGGACTGCCTCGACACTTGGCGATCAACTTGGTGCTGCACTCGACACGCGAGCTTCGAGTGTTCGCGTCTTCTCCGGCGGTGGATTCACAACCGGCGGCACAGAAGTGCTCTCTGTATACAACCCCGATACTGGTGAGGACATAGACATCTCTGTTTCGTTTGTCTTCGCCGATGGAACCAAAATCACACTCCCATTCCAAACGATCACAGCTGGCGACAGGACAGACATTGATGTGTCAACGCTCACCAATGTACTGACAAAGATCAGTTCGGGCAGCCAGTTTGCCAACTACGGCATCGTGGTTTCAGGAGTTCAGGGCACAGATGTCGGCCCGATGGTTGCATCGCTCACATCGATCGATGCAACTGGTCAGTCCGCAGCCCTGAGCACTGGCACAATGTTTGGACAGGCGTTCTATCTTGACTCAGGCCGATTCGGCCCAGGCTCAGTCACATAAGAACCAGCCTGCATATCGACCAAGCCTGCGGATGGAAGTTCGATTCCATCCGCTTTTTTACTGGCTTTTCAGTATTACCCGTTTCATGGTACGAAGGCACGCCCGGATCGGATCTGCAATCACACGAGGAGATCGCTGTAGAAACATTTCTGCACGATCCCGCGCAGCAACAACACCGGATGCGTTATACCTGTCACGCACACTCTGGAGATATCGAAGTTCTTTCGGATACCCCGTCTCATCGATCCAGTTCATGTTGAACTTGCGCAGCAGGACATTCGTGCGAACAGCGACATCTTCCATCTGAGATTCGTAAAAGGCGCGATGGTTGTCGATAATGGTTCGATAAAGAGACTCATGATGTGCAATCACGTTCATGACCATTGTGTCGTGTGAATGTCTGCGCCAGACAAACAATGGTTCGCGAACTCGTACACCATGCCACCCAGATTCTGCGATTTTCAACCAGAAATCCCAGTCCTCGTACCCATTGGTCATTGCCTCGTTGAATCCGCCAACCGTGCCAAAGCAGGCACGCTTGACAACGCACGTCACCGGATGCAGATTCGTGATCATCAGCAAATCAGCATCCCATTCCGGCACTTCCCATATGCCTGTGCCAAGACCGACCAAACGTTCCTGGCAGTACGCATGGGATGCTGCGTCATCGGAATCGAGCAGTGCGCGAACCAACTTTGCACAGAACGTCGGTTCAATCCAGTCATCTGCATCCAGAAAAACAAAGTAGTCGACATCGCAGATCTCACGCACGCCACGATTCCGAGCGGCGGGGAGGCCCATGTTCTGTTGATGAATCACAACAACACGTTCACCCGCACACGCGTCGCATGCAGACGGTGTTTGATCATCCGTAGAACCATCGTCGATAACGACCACATGTATATCCAGCGTTACGCCCTCGCACTCGATCTGCCCAAGCGCGGCGTTCACAGCATCCGCAACAAACGCCCCATGGTTATAGCAGGGGATAACAACACCAACCCGCACCTGGTGTGGTTCAGGCGAAGTGTCCGCTGGCGGATTGTCAGGCATGTTGCACTCCGGTCATCCAGCCATATCATTGGCTTCAATGCAGGCATATTGGAAGTTTGCACGGCGGATGCTGAAACACCCGTGGCGCCTCGCCGCTGCGATCGTGTGCGCCGTACTTGCGGGCGGCACGCTTGGTTCGGGCATTCTTGCGGCTCTCCCGATGTTCGAGAACATCCTGAAGGATGAGGATGCTGCAAACCTCCCCTCGCTTGCAACGGACATCAACGAGGCGCTCCCGACCACCTTGTTTTCTGATTCGTTTATCGCGTCGCTGCCCACGTCGGCCTATTCGGCAGTATTGTGGATCGCAATGGGGCTTGGCGTGCTCACGATGATCGGTGCCGCATTCAACATCACACACGCCCTGCTCAGCCTGCATCTCGTCCAAAACACCATCAAGACTATCCGTGATGATGCCTTTGCAAGTGTTATCCGGCTTCCGCTCTCGAACGTCATTGAGCACGGCGCCGCAGACAAGGCCAGTCGCATCGTGAACGACACCGCGATTCTTGAGACCGGGCTCAACTCCATGCTCTCGCGAGCACTCCCGCAGGTGACCAAGGGGCTTGCTTCCCTGATTGCAGCAGTTGTTATCGAGTGGCGACTAACACTCGGCGCCCTCATCCTCGGCCCGGTGCTCTACACAGTCATCCGGAAGTTCGGCAAGAAGATCAGGAGAGCGTCACGCAGCGCGATGGAAGAACAGGCGAGTCTGTACGGCGCATCCATGGAATCGCTGCAGGGGTTGCGCGTCGTCAAGGTGTACACAGCAGAGCAGCACCAGCAACAGCAGTTTGCAAAGATCAACGAACTCGTCACACATCACATGCTTCGCGCCCGAGGTGCGAAGGCGATCTCCAGCCCGGTTGTTGAGATGATCTCGCTGCTCGTGCTCGGCATTATCTTTGTCGTGGTTGCCAAAGCCATTCTGGATGGCGAGATCGATCGTGCCAATGTTATGCTCGCGATGGGCGGGCTCTTTGTTGCTGGTGCTGCGGTAAAACCGCTCAACGGCCTGATCAATGACATCCAGACAGGTGCTGCTGCCGCCGATCGTCTCGACGATATGATGCACGAGGCCGACGAACCCGGGCACGATGCATCACTGCCCCCGATTGCACGCCTTTCTGACTCACTCGTCTTTGATCGTGTCACGTTTACTTATCCGGGGCGAGATGATCCCGCGTTGCGCGAGTTTTCACTGCGCATACCCGCAGGACAGACGATCGCGATCATCGGCGCAAACGGATCGGGCAAGACCACTGCACTCTCACTGGTGCCGAGATTGTTCGATCCCGATTCGGGTCAGATTCTCATTGATAACACATCGATTCACACTGTCAACATTGGTAGTCTGCGTGATCAGATCGCTGTGGTCACACAGGAGACTGTGCTGTTCCGCGTTTCGATTGCCGACAACATTATGTACGGGAAGCCCGACGCAACACGCGAGCAGATCATCGACGCAGCGAAGAAGGCGAGAGCTCACGAGTTTATCTCGAATCTTCCGCATGGGTATGACACGATGGTCGGAGAGCAGGGACTGTCCCTCTCGGGTGGGCAGCGGCAGCGCATCGCGATTGCCCGCGCGATCCTGCGTGATCCTGCAATTCTTATCCTTGATGAAGCAACCAGCATGATCGATGCCGAATCTGAAGCGATGATCACACAGGCGATCAGCGAGTTTGTCAGGGGACGGACATGCCTCATCATCGCACATCGCCGAAGCACCATTGAGCAGGCCGATCGCATTGTGACAATGGAGAACGGAAAAGTGATCCGAGACGAAGTACAGCACGCAACCGAGCCGACCATCACGCTTGCACGCGACAGTGTCCACAATGAGGATTGATCTCACTGGGAAACCCATCGTGATTACCGGCGCAGGCACGGGCATCGGCCGCGCAACCGCGCTCGCCTGCGCTCGTGCCGGCATGCCCATCGTGCTCGGTGGGCGCAGGCTCGACAAGCTGCAGCAAGTGCAACAGGAGATTGAATCAACAGGCGGCAAAGCACACGCTGTGCAGATGGATGTCACGAGCACAGACGACTGTGATCGATGCGTGCAGGAGACCATTGAGACGTTTGGCTCGATATACGCGGTCTATGCGAACGCCGGATACGGCATCGAAAAATCAATCGTCGATACAAGCGATGCCGACTTCCGTGCGATCTTTGAGACCAACTTCTGGGGCACAATGCACATTATGCGCCCCGCACTGGCGCACATGCTGAAGCAGCGGACTGGGCACGTGCTACTTTGTTCAAGCGCGATCGGCAAGATCGGCGTTCCCTATTACGGCGCATATTGCGCAACCAAGGCAGCACAGTCCATTGTTGGAAGGGCCATGCGCCACGAGCTCCGCAGCAGCGGCGTGCATGTTACGACTGTGCATCCTGTTTTGACAAAGACAGACTTTGCTGTTGTTGCCCAGCAACTGAGCAATGTCGATTCCCGCAAGGCTGATCAGATGCCGAACTCGCTGAAGCAAAGCCCGGAACGTATTGCAAACGCGACCGTCAGAGCACTCCACTCACCGCGAACAGAGGTGTGGACAAGTCTGCCAACACGCTGGCTGTTTGGATTATTCAACGCGAGCCCGAGGATCGCCGATATTGCGCTGGATAGATTCGCGATGCCGAAGAAGAAATAATCTGCTGGCTCGTCTTCAGATCCGTTCTTAACAACAGAATGTACACGTCATCGTTACCAGATCCAGCGCATGCGTCCAAAGTCAATTACCGGCGCGCTGCCCATGAACCGCTCAATCGATGGCAGGTACACGAAGAACGCTCGCCCCAGCAGCAGGTCTCCCGGCACGATGCCGTCTTTGACTCGCTCGTCAAAGGGAGTGTTCGCACCATCCACGGTATACGGCACCCATGGGTTGACGAGTTCATTTCCGTCAAGTCCGAAGAGCCTGCAGTCAAGGCTACCTGGGCTGTTGTCGCCACAGAAGAAGTATCCGTCCTTGCCTGTCACCGCCGGGAAACGGGGATGGGTTGCTCGCGCTCGTGACGCGGTGGGCGGCGCCTGATAGTGCAGATCGCGCTCAACAACCGCGTACTCGACCGTCAGCGGCCCCTTGTCAAACTCCCATCGGATGTGCGGACGACGGTACACACTCCCATCTTTCAATGGTGTGTTCTGCACGCGGTGAGGCCTTGACGTTGTCGTAGCGTTGTCGGCGCGCTCGTGCGGTTGCCAGTTGTATTCAGCGCTTGCAATTTTCTTTCCGTTCACCCACGCCTGCAACGACTGGTCAACGTGCCAGAACTCAACAACCGTTGGCTTCCCGGGCGCAAGTGTGCTGGATGACAGCTTTGCGGTTGCCATCTCGACCCAATCGCCCGGCGTGGGATCCGGCTCTCCTGATCCTTCGACAGCTTTCGGCGCAGATCGCATGCGCAGTGTGACGGTTCGACCCTTGGTGTCGCCCGAGATATCCATCCGGAACTCATGCTGACGGGCTTCGATCACTGCTGATGTTGCAAGGCCTGCGTTCTCAGGCCTGATGCTGGCAACCATTCTGATGTCAGACACAGGGAACACGGGATGCCCCGAACGGTCCTCGTTGAATGGATACGCATCATCGATGGACATGATGGTGTCGTCCCAGATAAGTTCGGTCGCACCAGACCCAGAGTATGTGTATGCGGACTTGCTCGTATCCCACGAGGTGTCGCCGGTCCACGGTGTCTTGAACCAGCGACGACCGTCACGGGTTGGCTGCAGCGGCACAAGGCGGGAATCGAAGACCAACTGCCATACGGCTCGCTGCACGCGTTCAGGCTTGCGCTGGATTTGCCAGCCATCGAGCGACCAGTAGTCGCCGCCGGGAGGAGTGGCCTTGTCATCCTTGCGAACAAACACATCGCCATCGACGAGTGCAACCAACTCGTGCGGAAGCCCAATCAACCGCTTGATGTAGTTCTCGAACGGCTGGTGTGGTGCCTTAAATACAACCACGTCGAACCGCTTTGGCCCGGGTGTAAACGGCAGGAACTTTTCAACAAGAATCCGATCCCCCCACCGCACATTCTTTTTCGTGAACGGCCTTGGAGCTGTCACCTCGGTGCCGGTGGATGGGCTGTGGAATGTCTTGCCTGATGTCGACATGACCTGTGCGCCATAAGTCGCGTCATAGTTCACAGGCCAGTCTTCGCCCGTCTGATCGTCGTGCATGCGCACGTGCGCGCCCATGAGAGTGGGAGCCATCGAACCCGTTGGGATGACGTATGCCTCGATTACAAACGCACGGAAGATGAACGCCACCGCAAACGCGATGGTGATCGAGGTGAGTGTCTCTTTGAGTGAGCCGCTGGGATGGTGCTCGTGTGCTGCTGATGATTCTGCCATTGTGCAAGGGTACGTCAGCAGCCGGGATGATTCCGCCTCGTTCCGGATCAGGCAAGGATGTCGATGACATGGCCTGCACGTACGATCATCATCGACACGCACACCCGGATGATGGCTGCTGTGGCATCTGCCGGATGCTCCGGTGATACGTCGCCGATACGGGGCGTGTTCATGCGGTTGTAGGCTTGAAAATCCGGTCGGGTTGGGACATATCGCCACGAGTCGTCCAGACAGGGCTGGCCGATTTCTACAGTGTCGCAGGCAGGAGGAACCCGTTGCGGCGTGTGATCAGGCGTGTGCTCGTGGGTTTCACACCTGAACGCTGGCCCGCAGCAGGCCGCAGCATGCTGAGAACCACACCGAAGCGGGTTCGACCATGACGACACATGGGACTGATCGATTCTGCAGTTGCTCTCTCTCACGCTGGAATGGATGCACCCACCATGCCAGCAGCATGCAACACGCACTCGCAACGCATCCAGCACATGGCACAGATCGCATCTCCTGCTCGCTGCATGCACAAACCAGTGATACTCTGGGACGTTACGCTGTATGCGATATATGCCGGCTGTACCGAAGATGCGGCTGTGTTGCATCGTCGCAACATCCCACGATGCGTCATCGCATCACAGAGCAAGCACTGATGCGAACAAGCGAACTGGACTATCACCTGCCCGAGGGCTGCATCGCAACCGAACCTGCGCGCCCACGTGATAGCGCAAAGCTGATGGTGATACGCCGGAGTTCACCAGCGAACATCGAACACCTCGCCGCGCGTGATTTGCCCGAGTTTCTCTCATCGGGCGACATACTTCTCTCAAACCGAACGACCGTGCTGCGCGCTCGACTTGAAGGATTCCGCGAGGGAAGCACCGGAAGAATCTCGGGGTTGTTCCTTGGACCAAGCGAGGACAGCACTCCCGGCGTGTGGCGGGCGCTGCTCAAAATGAATCGCGCCCAGCCGGGCAAAGTTGTTCGTCTGACAGATCGCAATGACCAGCCCAGCCCATACTCACTGCATCTGATCGAGAAACTCGACGATGAGCCGGGCGGCTGGATTGTGAATGTACATCACAACGACGTTCCACTTGATCCATCTAAAACCACGCGAGTGCTCGACGAGGTCGGCCGAACACCGCTCCCGCCCTACATCCTCGCGACGCGCAATGCCCACAATGAGCAATCGGACGACACGCGCGATGCGGCGGATTACAGCACCGTCTTTCAGCAGAACAAACCAGACGCGCATGGATCCGTTGCTGCGCCAACAGCCGGATTGCATTTCACGCAGGAACTGCTCGCGAAGCTCCATACAAAGGGAATACATCAGAAGCACGTCACACTGCATGTCGGCACGGGCACATTCCGAACGATTGAAACAGAAACAGTCGAAGATCATCCCATGCACACGGAATGGTGTTCGATGGACAGAAACACCGTCAACGATGTGCGGTCATGCGACGGGTTGCGGGTGGCGATTGGCACGACCACGGTGCGCACTCTTGAGAGTTACGCCGCTCACATGCTGCAACACAATGAAGTTCCCGCATCAATCTCAACGAAGCTGCTTATCACACCCGGGTACGAGTTCAAGTGGACCGATGCACTGCTGACAAACTTCCATCTGCCTCGATCAACACTGCTCGCGCTTGTCGCTGCAATGCTGCCGGGGGGGATCGAACAGCTGAAGTCATTGTACGAAATCGCGATTGAGAACAAGTATCGTTTTTATTCGTTCGGCGATGCCATGCTGATTCTGCCGTGATCGGCGATCAGTTGAACGAACGCAATCTTGCAGCGCACGATGTGATGATTGGCACCGCACGATCGATCTCTGTCTTTGTTGTAAAGCGGTCGAAGCTGAACCGAATAGAGCTGTTGAGCACATCCTCGGAAAGACCGAGCGCACTGATGACACGCGACGGCTCGATCGATCCGGACGAGCACGCAGCACCAGCCGAAGCGCAGATATTCTGCTCTGACAGCATGACCAGCATCTGCTCGGCGGGCGCGCCTGGAATCGCTGCGTTAACCGTGTTCCACAGCCGCCGCTCGTCTGGCAGATCCCCTCCGTGAATAACGATACCGGCTATTTCAGCTTTGAGTTGTTGTTCCAGATGCTCACGAAGTTGCACACGCTCGGTTCTCTTTGTTGAATCTGCCAGCCACGTCTTCGCGTGGTCGCAGGCAACCGATGCACCAATGCACGCGGGCACATTCTCCGTGCCGCCGCGCCTGCCGGACTCCTGCGCGCCGGGGAGGAATGGAATCAGCTTCATGCCCTTTCGCACGTACATCGCACCTGCGCCGCGCGGACCGTGGAACTTGTGCGCAGAAAAGCTCAGCATATCGACACCAAGTTCCTGCACATCACACGGCAGTTTCCCGATTAGCTGTGTCGCGTCGGTGTGGAACAGCACATTGTGCTTTGCACAGATCTCAGCGATCTCTCTGACAGGCTGAACTACGCCGGTTTCGTTGTTCGCTGCATGCACAGTCGCAATCGCGACGGGAAGATGCTCATGCTCACACGACGCAAAGCACGATTCCAGGCTCTGCACATCGATCGAACCCTGTGTATTGTGGTCCAGGTATCTGATTTCGATGCTGGTATCCTTTGCGATCTCCTGCAACGACTCGATGACAGCAGCGTGTTCAAGCTTACTTGTCACAACTGCGCATGCCTGACCGGATCTTGCGTACTGTCTGACTGCACTTGCCAGCGCGGACACAATCGATTCCGTCGCGGATGCAGTGAAGACAATCTCATCGGGTCGCGCGTGAATAAGCTCGGCAACGATCGCGCGAGCGCGTTCGAGTTCTGCGCGGGCGCTCTGTCCCGGCTTGTGCAGACTGGAGGGATTATGGTGCAGATCGCGCATCGCATGCGTCATCGCCTGGACCACTTCCGACAGCGGGCGCGTTGTTGCGTTGCAATCAAGATCGATGGGGCCAGCCGACATCGATGGATCAGTCATTGTCCTGCACTTCCGGTGGCTTTGCCACGTCGGGCAACATCTGGAGTGCTTCCTTGCGGAACATCATGCGTGCGATGATGGACTGGATCGCTGAGCCCATGCCCTCGCGATCGTGGCCTGGAATCCGCAGCGCTGCACTGACACCATACCCGAGTGCAATATCGATCAGCATCCATCCAATGACATCCGCCGACACGCGCGTCACGACGATGCCCTCTTCCTGCCCCTTCACGAGTTCGTTTGTCAGGAAGGTGTGCAGCCGGTTCATGTGCTCCGAGACCGCTGCGTGGATCATCTCGTCCTCGACCTCGGTCATCGCCTGGATAATAACGCGATACGCTGTTGCGCCGCGAGGATCGACCATCGGGTTGTCCGCCAGCAGCATGCGCAGGCGTTCCACGTGGTTCTTCGCGTCGGCAAGATCCTCTTCCCATTGCACGATGGTGTCGTCGCCTGTGCGTTTGATCAGCGCAACAAACAGATCCCGCTTCGACTTGAAGTGGCGATAGATAATCGGCTCGGTCACACCTGCAGCCTTGGCAAGCTGCGATGTCGTCGCGCGAGCATACCCGAACTCAGAGAACACCTCTGCTGCACAATCGAGCAGTTGTTCTCGCCTTTTGGCTGCGGGCAATCGAGTCATCTACGCGTGCCTCCACATCAGTGTAGGTCGCAGGTGATCTATGACGCGTTGTACGCCATCAGCACGACCACGTGCACCTCGACCGCTTCCCTACGACCGAGCGAGTCCAGTCCCTCGTGCGTCTTGCCTTTGACATTCACCTGATGCACTTCAAGCGACATCATCGATGCGAGCTTTGCCCGGATCTGATCCCGCATCGGTCCAATCTTCGGCGACTCCAGAATGATCGTTGCATCAATATTCGCAACACGCATGTTGCAGTCGGCTGCACGCCTGAGTGCTTCGACCAGAAAGTCGACACTGGGACGGTCGCGGTTCTCGCTGGCGGTATTCGGAAACAGCGAGCCAAGATCGGAGCCAGCGATCGCTCCCAGCAACGCGTCCGTGATCGCGTGGAGCAGAGCATCCCCATCAGAATGGGCGACAGGCGAGATCTCTTGGGATATCTCGATACCACCAAGTATCAGCGGCTTGCCCCCGCCGGCAGGATCTGAGACTGGCACAAGCCGATGCAGGTCGTATCCGTGCCCGATCCGGAATCTGGTTGATGTTTCGCTCTGGCCCATGGACGCAGAGGATAGTGGCAACAGGAAGGTTGAGCAATAAAATGACCGATAACTATTTTAAGTCCCGCTGATACACTCCGGGATCGCACAAGCCATATCCCCCCGCGTGCCGATGCAGGTATGGCTTTCAATGTGCCATCACATTCATGGTGGACAGCAGCGGCTAGCGGGGCTTGGATTCACCAGCCATCCGGGCCGAACGATTGGAAGCCCGCGTGCGTATTCACTGCTGACCGCAAGCGACCAGCAGCTTGCCCTGAGGAGATTGCTTCGATGCCAACCACGTTCACAACCGCCCGTCGTCTCAGCTGTGTCGCGATGCTCTGTGCGGGTGCAGCAGTTCCGATGACCGGCTGCGTCTACTCAGGCTACCGCGAGGGCGGGAACATGATCTCCAACGATCGCCACGTCTACGTCAGCCGGGCATGGGAGCCAAAGACTGTCAGTCTGGTTGATTCACGCACCGGTGAGACTGTCTGGACCTACGAAGTGCCGGTCGGACAGAAGCTTGTTGTTCAGTTCTTCAAGGGCAAGAAGGACGCAGCGCCGCAGTTCCCCGACATCATGCGCTGGGGCGTCTTTGATGACGATGCCACTGGCGGCTCACTTTCAAACACGATCGCTGTACCGGGTCAGGATGCGCGCAGACTCGAATGGGTCATGCGGGCAGCACCCGAGTACCCGTCGATCGGCTAAGCCACACTTATTTTTCTGATTGCAACGCGCGCGTGACCTCAACAACGAGCACGTCGTCGTCGTTCGCAACCGCTGCGCGATGCGAGTCAACCATCGCAGTCACTGTCTCGATATAGGTTGTGCCGTTGTGCTTGCTCGCGAGCACCTGACGCAACCCATCCACACCGATCATCCGATTCTTGTCGTTCCTGCACTCGATCACACCATCGGTGTAGGCGATCAACGTGTCACCCGGCACAAACCGATGTGTGCGCATCTCGATAAGGTAGTCATGAGCCATGCTGACACCCAGCAGCAGCCCGGTCGATGGCAGGTCTTCCAACGTACCATCAACGCCACGCAGGAATGACGGCGGATGGCCCGCTGACGCGTACTTCAGCTCGCTCTTTTCATGATCGATCGAGACAGCAACGCCTGTTGCATACACCGAATGGATAGCAAGGGTCAGATGGATGTACCTGTTCATCTTGCGCATCACTTCGTCCGGCTCGATGTCCGGATTCTCAGCATACAGGCGTTCGAGTTCGCCGTGCAATCGATTCACCGTCAAAGCAGCCCCAATGCCGTGCCCGGTCACGTCGAGCATGACAACGTGTGTCTTCGTGCGTTTGGGATCGCCCTTTCTGGCGGGCGGGATGAACAGAAAATCGCCACCGATCTGGCGCATCGGCTGGTACTCGTAGCGCAGCTGCACATCGCCTTCGAGCACCTCATCCGGGAAGATAGATTCATGGATCTGCTGCGCGCCATAGAGTTCGCGACGCATGTCTGCGTACCGATCCTGCAGGAAGCCCATCTTGAACTTCTTCGTGCGCGAGGAATGACGTAATGCACAGATCGCAAGGCCAGGCAGCACAGTGAACACTGAAAGAAGATCAAAAGCGATCATCCATGGCGGATTGACATTTCCTGTTGCAAGCCGCACAACTTCGGTTGCGGCGAAGATTGCAAGAACAGCGTAGGCAGGCGTGAGTGCTTGCTTTGGCGTCCATGGCAGCACCAGACACGCAACCACATGATAAAGGAAGAAGAACATCAACGAGTTCCAGACATTCCCCTCAAATGCCTGATCCTGAACAGCACTTGCGATCATGTGGAACAGCACAATTAGCACGAGCACGATCTGGCTTGTCCTGACCATCTGTTCACGAGACATCTTCAGCCGCTTTACAGCAGCAATGCCACCAGCACACACGCACAGTTGCAACAAATACAGCACCGTGTTTACAACAACATCTGTTGTGTCGGGCGCTCGATCGGTTCCTATCGCAAGGACAGAGACAACAACCTGTGTCACCACCTGAATAGCCAGAATCCCTGCAAAGACGACATAGAACCAGAAGAACCGTTTCCGCAGGAGTCTGTCTGTCGTATGCACAAACTCGTGCTGAAACTCTGCGCTAGCGGTTACCAGCGACGGTGTCGCCTGCTTCTTCGTTTTTCGAAAGGTTATAAGATTGAGAATATTCATCGTGGAGCAGCACTGACTGGAAGGAGTTGCTATCTGTTTGTACCCGGTTTCCAGAGCACATCATTCTTCCCATTATCGTTGGCAACGCGGGCGAGCACAAACAGCAGGTCGCTCAGTCGGTTCAGATATCGCACGACCTCCGGGCTGGTCTGCACTGGTTCCTCATGGATCAGGTGGACGACGAGGCGCTCTGCGCGACGGACAATCGTGCGCGCCAGATGTAGCGCCGATGCGGCGGGAGAGCCGCCGGATAACACAAACGACTTCAGCGGATCGAGTTCCGCGTTGAAACGATCGATCAGCGACTCGAGACGCTCGGTCTGCTGCGGAGTGATTCGGAGTTGCCCATCTTCGGTTTCATTCGACTTTGGATCGATAGGAATGCACAGATCGGCACCCGCATCGAAGAGATCGTGCCCGATCGAACGCAGTACCGGCGCGATCTCGTCTCTGCATATGCCGGACGACTGCTCGCACGCGCTGATCGCACACCCGAGCGCTGCGCCGGCCTCATCAACAGTGCCATAGCACTCGACGCGCAACGATGCTTTGGACACGCGCGTCCCCGTGCCAAGCCCGGTTGTGCCATCGTCGCCCGTTCGCGTGTAGATTTTGTTGAGCTTGACCATGACCCTCCAATGCGCCATCGACTGAAACATTGTCACCAGCACGGAGTGCATCGCATGTGTGCGCACAACCCGGTACTATCCACGCATCATATCCGAACTGCGGATTCGATGCCGGTACCACCCATGATCCTGCCAGCGGAGTGCCAACAGGCAGTGCCCCACGCGATACAGACACAACCCCAAGTCGATCGTGGACTGACCCGGCGCTGGCTGATGCGATCGGCTGACATCGGCGGCATTTCCAGCGAACTGTCACGATACCCAGCGATTGTCCAGCGAGTCTTTACAGCACGAGGTCTGCACAGCGCCGATGTGCTGGAACCACTGTTGAACCCATCGCTGACACAACTGCACGATCCATCTCGCATTCCCGATCTCGATCGCGCTGCCGAGCGTCTGTTGCGCGCATTGGATGCCAACGAACGTATCACGATCTATGGCGACTACGACGTTGACGGGATTACGGCTGCTGCGACATTGTTCCACACATTGCGCGCACTAAAGCCGGACATCGATCCATCGCTTGTGCAAACATATCTGCCCCATCGCGTCGACGAGGGGTACGGCATCAACGCGGAGGCGCTCACACAGATTCGCGAGCAAGGAACGGATGTGGTTGTCTCGGTCGATTGCGGAATCACAGCTGTAGCCGAAGCGGAACACGCACGATCACTCGGGCTCGATCTGATCATCACCGATCATCATAACCCGCCAGCCACACTCGATGAGATGCCGCGTGCGTTCGCGGTCGTTCATCCTCGCAGACCGGATTCTGATTATCCGTTCGGCGAGTTGTGCGGCGCGGGCGTTGCGTTCAAACTCGCGTGGCGACTCTGTACTATGCGTTGCGGCACGGACAAAGTCACCGATGAGCTGCGCACGCTGCTGGTCGAGCTGCTCGCACTGACCGCCCTTGGCACGATCGCGGATATTGTACCGCTTGTTGACGAAAACCGAGCGATCGCACACTTTGGATTGCGCCGCGTCAAGCACTCCACGTTCGCGGGGCTCCGCGCTCTGGTTGAGGCGAGCGGGCTATCACGCGAGACCGTCGACGAGGAACATGCGGGGTTCGCGATCGGACCAAGACTGAACGCTGCCGGACGCATGGGGCACGCAGCAGAAGCGCTCGAACTCCTCACCACCGCAACGGGCGATCGCGCAACGCAGATTGCAAAGGAACTCACGCGCGTCAACGATCAGCGCAGACGCGAGCAGCAGCGCATCGAGCAGCACGCTCGCGAGCTTGTAATCGAGCACAACCTGGCTGACGATCAATCGCGTGCGATTGTCCTCGCCCACCCGGACTGGCATCCGGGCATCATCGGCATCGTGTGCTCGCGTCTTGTTGAAACGTTCGGGCGCCCCACCATTCTCATGCACCAGCGCGAGGACGGCATGTGCGCCGGCTCTGGACGTTCCATCGCGGGGTACAACCTGCACGCGGGGCTCTGCGCGTGTGCGAATATCCTCGACACCTTCGGCGGGCACGACATGGCTGCTGGCATGAAGGTGAACACTGACAAGTTCGAAGCGTTCCGGGACGTGTTTCTCCAGCACGCCAGCGACAACATCGCGCTAGATCAGCTCACGCCCGCGATCGAGATCGATTGCAGCGCGACGCTGGCAGAACTCACATCGCACACGGTCAACCAGTTGCTGCAGCTTCGTCCTTTCGGTGCACACAACCCGCGCGTCAGGATTCTGCTGGAACAGGTGCGCGTCGCGGGAGAACCATCACGGTTCGGAGCAGATGGCAAGCACCTGCGCGTGAACCTGCGACCCGCCGACGATTCGCGCCATGCCATGACGATCGTCGGCTGGAACTGGGGCGATCACTGGCAGCACTTTGCGCCCGGTCATCTGATCGACGCGGTGATCGAACCGAAGATCTCGACGTGGGGCGGCAGATCACGCATTGAGCCTGAACTGTGTGATGTACGGGTTATTGGGTAACACAGGTCACGGCATTGCGAAACACAAACACAAAGCCCAGGGATTGCAATCCCTGGGCTTTGCTTTCTGATTCTTCTCAACTAACAGAAAACCCGGAAGCATTCGCCTCCGGGCTTTCAGTCAAAGAGAGGAAAGGACTTGTTTCAGCTCATGCAGTGTGCATGGGCTGGATCAGTTGCCTGTGTCGGTCGGGACTGTCGCGACGGACGAGCCCGACTCGATCTGCTTCTCGACTGCTGCGAGCAGTTGGGTCGCGGCAGAGTCTGACGGGTTCTCGCTGAGCACAGTGGAGTACGACTGCTTGGCGATCTCATACTTGCCCATCTGCTGTGCAACGAGGCCCTTGAGCATGAGCGGTGCTGTGTCCTCGCCGCGGAACTCGCACGCCTTGTTCAGCGAGATGAACGCTGCTTCGAGGTTGCCCTCGGAGCGCTGCCAGAGTGCGCGGAGAACGTAGCCGTCAGCAGTCTCGGGCGATTGCGCGATCACGCGACCTGCTGCCTGCTTGACGCGGTTGAAATCGCCGAGTGTGTACGAGACATGCCCGAGCTGCAGCCACGCCTTGGAGTCTGCCTGACCCTCTGTGCCCTGTGTCAGCTTGATAAGAAGCTCGCGAGCTTCGACCGCTCGATCGACTTCCATGAGACAGCGAGCGCGGAGATGCTGAAGATCGCGACGGTTTGTGTTGCCCTTGAACTCAAGCAGCTTGCCGAGGTTGTACTCTGCCTCTGCGAACTTGCCGGTGCGAACCTGCGAGGTTGTGAGATCTTCCAGGACCGACATGTCATCCGGTGCGAGGATACGTGCTTCAGAGAAACGCTCGTACGCTTCGTTCGGCTTGCCTTCGATCATCGCGATGTGCCCCAGTGTTTGCTTGATGCCGGGATTGAACTCGAACGATTCGGAGTTGTCCGACAGGAATGTCTTTGCCTCTTCGAGCTGGTTGTTGTCGATGTATGTCTCAGCAACGGCAACGATGTACTGCGCATTGCGATCATCAAGCTCGAACGCCTGGAGGTAGGAATCGAGCGCCTGCTGGATCTTGCCAACGCGCTCGTAGGTCAGGCCGGTGAAGTACATCGGCTCACCATCGGTTTCGTCAAGCTCCGTTGCCTTGGCGAATGACTCGAGTGCGCCCTCGAAGTTCTGGCTGTCGAGTTCGATGCGACCCTTGAGCACCCAGCTCTTGGCGACTTTGTCGTTGAGTGTGATGGAGTTGTTGATGTGCTCGAGTGCCTGATCAAGAACGCCAGCAAAGTATGCCTGACGCGCCTGGTCAAACTCTGTCGCGGACTTGAGTCCTGCGGCGTGCTCCAGCGCGTTTGCTTTGCCCTCGGCGGTGTACTTGCCTGGGCCAGAGTTACATGCGGTCAGTGTGATTGCTGCAAGCCCGAGTCCGGCAACAGCAGCCATCCGTGCGGCCCGGCGAAGCGAACCTCTCTTCGTAACTGTCATGCGTCATGCTCCTGTTTCATTCGCCCCATACTTCACGGGACGGGTGATCGTCGGCTGCCACGCGTCCGGTGCGATGGCTCGGTCTATGTCTCGGATCAATCCAAAAAGACACATGAGAGCCTGAGTTATCAGACTCTCATGCGTTGTATTCGTTGGCCGGTCATGCGCGTCCAATGACGCACACAACCGGACTGGTGTTTGGTTTAGAACCGCGAGGTTGAGCCTGAACCAGCCGGGACGAACAGGCTGGAGTTCAACGATGTCGCGGGCATGGATGAGCCCCAGACCTGCTGAGAGACGTAGAGATCGAACAGCACGTCGATGGTCTGCTGGGACTGAGGACCAGCAAGCAGTTCCTTGGCAAAGTCGGGATTGCCCACAGCGCTGGATGCTGTCTTGCCAGTGACTGGGCGGGATTCCGGCAGGTTCAGCTTTCTGGTTGGCTTGAACTCAACATCATCGAGCGGCACACCTTCGAGTTCCGCTGCTTCGAGTTCTGCCAGACCAAAGCTGCCCGATTCCATCATCTCGGATGCGATCGGCATGGAAGGCTCAGCGAACTCACCGCTTGCGGATGAGGACTCGTTGTTCTGAGTCATGCCGCCGGTGCTGGAGGCCGGGTTTGCACCGGAGCCCGAGAGCAGCGCGTTTGCAAGTGACTCGAACTGGTTGTTCGGTTCTGACTGGGACGAGGAGGATGGGGTCTCATTCTTCTCGGTTGCCCATGTCACATTGAGCGACTCGTTGCCAAAGCTCGGTTCTTCATTCGAAGATTCCGACGATGGAGTTGATGCATTTGCCTGTATGCTGCTCGGTGTTTCGTTGTTGAGCATGAACGACGGGCTTGTCTCGCTCGACGAACTCTTATTCGAAGCAACAGCGGTGTTGCTTGACTCATTGAACTGCGGCGCGGTGATGGCGTATGTATCACCGAGCTGAGCGTAGATGAATCCGCTCTGCTGTGCGATGACCTCGAGCGCTTCTGCAACCGTGACATCCTCAAAGTCAGCCGAAATCGTGCCGGACACATTCTTGCCGACCACGATGTTCTCGCCTGATGCGAGCGAGATCAGTTCGATCACGTCGCGGATGTCCTGATCGTTGACGCTGAGTGTCAGCGTTGCATCGTCTTCCGACTCGATCGCGGACTGCAGTGAGCCTGACATCACGTCGGGGTTCGACGATGCGAGTTCTGTTGTGTCGTTGTTCTCGAACTCGCTGGGATTCTCAAAGTCGGGGTTGCTCTCGTTCTGTGAGAAGATCTCATCGAACGTGCCAGGCTCAGCGTTGAACTCGTTGCCGAGTGGTGCTTGTCCATCAGCGCCGAATGACTCATTCTCCTGACCTGTTGCAAGCTCGGGTGATTCCGGGCTTTGTGTGCTGGACTCGAACGACTCATCACCAGTTGGCTGCTCTGCAACTGTGGTCTGTGAAGGTGCGAAGCTCTCTTCACCATCCTGCCAGCGGTGCAGGCCCTCGTTGTCGATGCTGGACAGCATGTTGCGTGTCGAGCCCATGACGACTTCCTCAAGGAACGAGCGTGACGGCCACTGTGTCGTGGTGTTCATGAGGTGATCACGCATGCGGATCGCCTCGGGCTGATATGGATTCAATGTGAGAGAGCGCTGGACGAGGTAAAGTGCCTCATCAAAGTCGCCTTCCTTCATCTTCTCCTGAGCGCGAACGAGCAACTGCGACGACTGCTTCTCACGCGACCATGGGAGCAGACCCTCACGTGAGCCGGTCCGCACGTCAATAACATTCTGCTCAGCAGCGGTTGACTGTTCGAGCAGGATGTTGTCGTTGACAATGGTCGGCTTGATCAGGAAGATCAGCTCGTTGCGAGTGATCTCGTTGGTATGACCCTGGAATGCCGGGCCAATGAATGGAAGATCGCCAAGGAACGGCACCTGATTACGACCGTTGACTGTTGACTCGCGGAACAGACCACCGAGCACAACAATCTGGCCGTCACGCACGATGACGTTCGTCGTCAGTTCGTTTGTGATTTCGTCGGGAATGGTAACCGCCGCACCTGTCGCATCGTTTGTGTTGCGGATCACCGCTTCAGACACGCGGGGCAGCAGTTCCATGCGGATCATGCCGTCGTTGCCCACGATCGGACGAACGTGCAGCTGAGTACCTGTATCGAGGAACTCGACAGCCTGTGTGGTTGTAGTGTTATTTGTTGTTGTTGAGAGGTAACCAACCTTGCGGCCAACAAGCACGCGTGCACGCTGACGATTCAATGTCAGAATGTTGGGACGTGAGATGATCGACGTGTCTGACACCGAATCCAGTGCGCTGATGAACATGCCGAAGTCACCCGACACGAGACCAAGCTTGATGGTGGAAGCAGCCGAGCCATCAATGACGCCGGTGGTGCCGCCCATCTGCGGTCCATCGCGATACACCGGCACATCGCCGAGCGAAGAACCACCAGAGCCATCGTCACCAAATCCGCGACCGAGACCTGCGCGCAGACCATCGACCGGATTGATCTCGATGAAGTCGCCGAAATCGAGGTTGCCGAGCAACGCAAAGTCGATGCCCCACGCGTTGTCTTCGTTTACAGCAGTCTGCAGGATGGTGGACTCGATGAGAACCATCTGCGGCTTGGTGTCGATCTGCGCGATCATCTCTTCGATCTTGTCAATGTTCTCCTGCAGATCAAACACGACCAGCACGGAATCAAGCGCGTAGTCCTGACCACCGGTCGGTGTGTTGTCAGGCAGGGAGAATGCCTCCATCTTGCCGGGTGCCTTGATCGTGCCCTTCTCTGAGAGCAGCGGCTGGACAAACTCCGCAGCGTCTGCTGGAGAGATGTAGTTCAGGTGCATGATGCGGCGCTCGATCGGGCGGTTCTCCTCGTAGATCTTGACAAGTTCTTCGAGTGTGTAGACCTCGATGAAGTTGCCACGCTCGATATAGCCGTACCCGTTGACGCCGAGAATCGCGTCGAGCGCCTCGTAGAACGTCACGCTGTACAGGTTCGCTGTGACAGTCGCCGAAACGTTCTGGCTGGCAATGATGTTGCGCTGGCTCTGGATCGAAAGCAGTTGCAGAATCTTGCCAAGATCTTCGTCCTGCACGTGGAGATCGACGAGCAAGTCGTCTGTGACCTTCACGTTGCCGTTGTCGATAAGATCGGACCCGACCTGGGTCTCGTCCTTGTCGAATGGATTCGGCATCTGGTTGCTGGACTTTGTGCTGCCCGGATCAGGCATACTCACACCGGGGATTGAGCCCGATTGTGCAAAGCTCATCGTGGTCCCTGCGAGGACCGCGAGTGTGAATGCCTGGGCCTTTCCGCACACGAGCGAAAGTGCCGAGCCTGTGGTTGTCACGTCTTCACGCTGCTGGTACATTCCTGACCCTCGTCTGGACCTGTCTGGTCTGTTCTGATCTTGCAATATGTGCGTTCTTTGTGCGATGGGATGACACCCCTCCGCACAACCGTCGTCATCGTCTTCGACCGACTGGCTGACCAACTTTGGTCCAATGTGTACGTTTTTGTTTCGGGACGCGAAGAAACTTCACACATCTACATGAAGCATGCACAATGTCGTGCTGCGGTGTAGCAGCACCACAGCGCACCATGTGCGCGGGGCAGAACAAAGCTTGCGCGAGAATACAACTGTACAGATATAGATAACGCGGGACGTGCGCAGTCATTGCGCGCACTTGGATTCAGTCGCCACCGCCCGGACGAAGAGATGTGGTTTTCTCCCCAGCCGGTGTATGCGCAGGCGCTGCGCTGAGATTATTTGACGGGTCGGGCATGGGCATCCCCGGCTTGAGCACAACCATTTCGGGCAATCGTGGTGCAGCCTGAGCATCCTTCACGTCTGGTATATCAACCTGCTTCGGATCTGCATAGACAGATCGAGGCATGCCAGAGACAAGGCGAAGCTTGGCCCAGATGAGCAGGCCGAACACCAGCGCAAACATCGCGATACTCGAAGTCATCAGCCTGGACATACGAAAGAAACCATGCGCACTCCGGCCCGACACAATCACATCATCCGCAGAGGATGCGTCAAGGTTGATGTACTCGAACGGTTTGAGTTGATCTGAAGACTTCCGTGTCATTGATTCAGCCCCTCGTTACAATGCCTCAGACGAGACCAGCTCACGGCATCTTCTGCACAGTGATTCTGCCCGTGTATCCATCAACATTCACGCGGTATGTCTGGTCGTTTCCTGTGATCTCGATGTATCCACCAAGACTGGCACCGTCACCCTGCAGGCTGTTCACCGGGCCGCCAAGCTCATCGAAAATCAGGATCGCACTGCCAAACACCAGCGTGCCGCCGTAGTCAAAGTCGATGTCGCTTATCGTTGCGCCCGCATAGACATTGTCGTTCAAGTTGCGGATGTATTGCCCGCCAACACCAAAGTTGGAATCGAGCAGATCGTTTGTTTGGTCAAGTGTTGCACCGTTGACCTCATAGATCGCGTAGCTGTTTGTCGCTTCATTGAACACAATCGCACGACGCTGCTGGAATGCGAGAGCATCCGATTGCGCGAAGGTAAGGTCTGCGACAATGACCCGAATCGCAGCCTGCACGCGCAACGTGTCGGAGTCACCCATGGATGGGATTACCATTGTGGCTGCAATTGCAAGAATCGCAACCGTCAGCAACATTTCAACAAGCGTGTATGCACGATGGACGCGCACGCGTGCGTGCTGGAATGCATTGTTGATGCAACATGGCCGGTTCATATCCAGAGTATCGAATCAAAGCGAGTGCAACGCCGGTGAATTCTGCGCGGATTATGCTGAAAGGGTGCGGTTGTAGGGAATACGTCGTTGACCAGTTATTGGATGATGCATATCACACATATCCGGATCTCAAACGAAGAACCGCCCACACATCCCTGTGTGAGCGGTCTGATTCAGCTTACGCTGCGATCGTTGTCAGATCCGATTACGGAGCAACCAGACCGGTGGCAGCTGTGTAGGTGTACGCAGCGCCAGTAACGGGGTTGTTCGGAACCGAACGCATGTAACCAGCGGTCACGAGGGCAGCAAGATCGGCGGGATATGCGCCGGTCTGTGCGCGATAGAGCTCGACCTGCGACTGAAGTGTCTGGACCATGGAGTCCTGACTGGCTGCGTTTGCCTGATCAGACGCGTCTGTGAACTGCGGGATCACGATCGCGGCAAGAATGCCGAGGATGACCACAACGATCAAAATTTCGACGAGGGTGAAGGCCTTGCGGGCCTGCTTGCGAACAACACTACGATTCATTATCCATCTCCTTGCAAAGCACTTCGAGATTGCAATCTCGCCCCGCGTCGGCTCCACACCCGTGCGGCCTCCGCATCCCTGTAGGGCGCCGGGCAGCCTTGCCCGGTGTGCTGACAGGAACGCCCTGGCAGCAGACATGAAGGAGTGACTGCCTCCATGCCACGGACAGCATCGGATTCATTGTTCCTCACGATCACTCACTTTGCCGGGGTTTTTCTTTGCAAGCGCGTTCTGTGCCGCATGTACCACATAGGCAGGTGTTGCGCGTTACAAACCGCATAGCGGCAAGGATATATTCGGATCTCGGACGTTTTTTCTGAGCACAAGTTATTGACAAAGCCCCGGAACCAACTGTTCCGGGGCCTTGGAGTATTACAGGATCAAGTACTTAGGTTTTAGCGACCGGACATGATCAGATCTGCTATATCAGCGTTTGGCAGATTCAACGATCCGAGCACGCCAGCGGCTGCTGTAGCTTCCGATTCATTGCCGCTCTTCGCGACATCAATCAAACGATTCACCTGACGCTGTTCAAGTCGATTGCCAAACCGGCGTGCTGATTCAGCAACCTTGCCGAGCAGATCGACACGAACATTGCCTTCAGCCTGCATAGCACGATCAAAGATCGCTGTCTGAGCACGTGCCTCGGGTATCCACGAGAGCACATCCGCGATCGACATGGTCATCCCAACACGGTTGTCTTCAAGTGTGCGGACAAGCGAGGCGCTCGCATCCTCAACACGGAGTACTCGATTCCGGGCGACTGCGAGGTCTCGCAACGCACGAACTGCTCTATCACGGTACATTGCAATGTCGGACTCAGACAGCATGGAGTTGCCGGTGCGTGAAAGCAGCGATTCGATGGAGTTCCGCATTGCTGCTTCGCCGATAGCGCGGCTTCTGATTTCGAGCGAATCGTCACGACCAACCTGCTGGGAGAGCGTGGTGATATCAGCCGAATCAACCATCGCGAGCATCGGAGCTGCTGATGTGCTTGGCGAGATACGGACGCGTTCAACCAAGTTCCTCGTCCAGTCAGTCGAGCCGACCAGCGTGACAAAGTCAACACCCGGCACCTGTGAGATGGGAGTCGCAAGCGCATCAAAGTTGCTGGCGTGAGGCAGTACAGCAAATCCGATAGCTTCCAGTGTTGGACGGATTTCGTCGTACACCTCGCGGTCCTGCGTGATCAGGATTGCGTAGCGATCTGACACATCGCGCACTGCACTTGCAAGCGTCGGCACAACACGATCGGCACCAGCGAACGGTTCATTCGGCTGAGCACCAGCAAGCACGAGCGCTGCTTCGTAGCGAACGCGACGATCGGAGTATGAGAGTGCATCGAGCAACGGTGCGCGCTGCGTAGAACCCCGCCACAGGGCTCCGGCACTTGCCGTCTCGTCGAGCGCTGCAATCGCACGGCGCACAAGCGGGGTGTCGCGATCATCAATCGCCCGGCGGAGCACCCGCTGGCAAGTATCAGAACCCGCAGCAACCGCGTAATACGTCGCATCGCGGCGCGTATCAGGATACTCAGGATTTTCATACCCAACATCTGTTTCTGTATCGCGGCGAAGGTTCGACGCGACCCAGATTGCAACTGCTTCTGCATCGGTGCCTGCGTTCAGCCGAAGCGAGTCCTCAGCGCAGCGCATCGCCATTGCTTCGTCGAACAGCGGCGTCACAATCTCGGACATCAGCAGCCCGATCGCGGGGTCATAGTTCCAGAGCAACTGCGTGGAATCCTGCGGGAAGTTGATCAGCTCCGTCTTGCGATTGTAATAATCGTTCGCAAGCGTGAGGTACGCATCAGCAGCGCTGATGCCCGAACCACCACCGGGCATCCGCAGCATGGCACGAGTGCATGCATCCGCAACCTGTGTGCTGCTTGTCGAGGATTGGAGTTCAACGACCCACGGCAGCGCGGTCTTGTACCCAATATCTGCAAGCACATTCACGACAAGTTCCTGCGATGCTGGATCGAGATCCAGCAGCGATGTGCACAGCGGGATCACCGCATGGCGACCGAGTTGCACCATCACCTTGGATACTTCAAGGCGCAATGCAGAATCATTCCGCTGGAGCAGCGCATCAAGCAACTGTGGCATGGCGTACTCGCCAGCAGCAACAAGACGCGTTGATGCGTTGTTGCGAGCGAGCGCGTTCTCCGTCAGCTTTGCGATGTTCTTTGCGATCTCATTCGGATTCCGAACAAGCGCGATCTTCGCTGCACGGAAACGAGAATCCAGTTCGGCTGCTGCGTCGGCAACATCGCCGCCCTTCTTGCTCGCACGCACAAGCGCGTCCTCGAAGTCAGCAAATCTGACTGCCCGACCATTCTCTATGAGCGAAACAACCTGCTCATCAGTCATCGATGCCCCCGCAAGCTGACGCGCAACAAGTGCCGCAGCTTCACGAGAGTCGATTTTGATATAATGCACGAAATCCTTGAGCAATGACTCGGGCGAGCCCTGCGCAGCTGCACTTTGTGCAGACACCGTCTGCACCGGCAGACCAACTGCAAGACCACAGGTCAGCACAACGCTAGCAGCGACGCTGCCGAGCGCACGATTGATGAGGGGTCGTCCAAAAGACACAGGCTCACTCCAGATCGTTGTATATATGGGCACACAGACGGGAAGTTCGAAACACCGCCGAACACAGAAACCAGTGCCGACGCGACCACTATCGCAGAGCTTTCCGCCCTCCGAGCAGCCAAAGACCAACACAACACCACCACCGTTCCCGACTGAGGCGGGTTCTGTGGGACAGGACAATACGCAAGTTACCAGCCCGAGGATGCCTTTTCAACTGTCTGGAGTACCGTTTGGCAGATAGGAATCTCAGTCTCCAGATGTTCGGAATCGGCGAGGCGCCAACCCGTTCCATCAAGGCATGTACTGATTCTTGCTGCAGATCGCCCGCTCTGCCTGATTTAGGCCGAGAACAGCGGGATCTGGCCGATCATACAGGTCAGAACACTTGCTTTGGTGATACTGACAGAGCAATAACCAGTCCCAAAGGCCGGAAACTACACACAAACAGCAGACTTCCACGCTGATTCTGCAGGAACATGGCTCCTGCGATCAACCTGCCCCCTCTGCACGTCGATTCATCGCATGACTCGGGCTGCCGCTCGGCATCGGCCAGTATCTGCCCGCACGCATGCACGCACAGAGGTGTTTCTATGGCGTTTGAGAAAGATGTGCTCACGACCGGCGAAGTTGCAAAGATTTGCAACGTGGCCCCGCGAACCGTCTCAAAGTGGTTCGACAATGGGTCGCTGAAAGGCTATCGAATCCCCGGTTCAAAGGACCGTCGGATTCCTGTGGCTGAACTCATCGAGTTCATGAAAGCCCATGGCATGCCGCTCAACGGGCTGAAAACCGGCTCCACCCGCGTCCTTATCGCGGATACCGACAGCGAGATGCTCGATGTCCTGACCAAGGTCCTGCGCGAGCAGACCAGCTACGACGTCAGCATCGCAAAGTCTGGGTTCGAGGCCGGCATGATGTGCCATCAGGTCCAGCCCCACGTCCTGCTGATCGATGTCCACATGGACTCCAAGGATCTCAAGACCCTGTGCGAATCCATCCGCAACGACGAGCAGCTCCAGCTCACACGCATCATCGCGATGAGCGGCCAGCTGACCGACGGCCAGACCGGCATGCTCCGCTCTGTCGGGTTCGACGGGTTCCTCCGCAAGCCCTTCCAGGTTCGCCAGCTTGTCGAAGCCATCGAGAACGCCACCCAGATCGTCTCGTAATCGATCTAAACATCGCAGATTTCCAGAAGCCCGGGGATTACAACCCCTGGGCTTTTCTTATGAAGAAGTTTTCAACGCTGCTTCTAGAATCCCGCGATGAGTACCCCAGAGACAGACACCACAAAGCCGTCAACGACGTATATCACCACGCCAATCTACTACGTCAACGATCGCCCACACATCGGGCACTGCTACACAACACTCGTCGCGGACGTGCTCGCGCGATTCCACCGACTGCTTGGAAACGATGTTTTCTTCCTCACGGGCACCGACGAGCACGCGGAAAAAGTCGTCACGAGCGCCAAAGCCCACGACATGACCGCCCAACAGTGGGCCGACCACAACGCCGCACGATTCCGCGAAGCGTTCCAGTTCATGCAGTTCTCCAACGACGACTTTGTGCGCACCAGCGAAGACAGACACAAGCTGCGCGCGAGCGCTTACATCCAGAGACTTGTCGATCAGGGCGACATCGAGCTGGGCGACTACGAGGGATGGTGGGACGCGTCGCAGGAGGAGTATGTCCCCGAGAACACTGCGCGCGAGCACGATTACAAGAGCCCTGTCACAAAGAAGCCACTCGAAAAACGCGTCGAGCAGAACTACTTCTTCAGACTCGACAAGTACGAGGACTGGCTCCGCGCCATGATCGAGGAGAAGCGCATCGAGGTGCTGCCCGAGCAGCGCAAAAATGAAGTCCTCGGACGTATCAAACAGGGCTTGCAGAAAGTTCCTGTCTCGCGCAAGATCAAGGACGGCGACGAGGATTGGGGCATCCGCATGCCCAACGATCCCGACCATCGCGTGTACGTGTGGATCGAAGCGCTGTGCAACTACCTGACGGTCGTTGACAATGCACACCCCGCGTGCGACACGAGCAAAGCAGAGGGCGATCGGCGCACGTACTGGCCAAAGTCCGGCCAGGGCGCAAGCAATGTTGTCCACTTCATGGCAAAGGACATTCTGTGGTTCCACGCTGTGATCTGGCCGGCCATGCTGCACGCGCTCAGCGAGACACCACCCACCACCGTCTACGCGCACGCGTACTGGGTTGCGGAAGGCGTGAAGATGTCAAAGTCGCTTGGCAACTTCATCGAACTCGACGATCTCAAAGCCTACGCCGACCGGTACTCCCTCGACGCGGTGCGCTGGTATCTCATCACACAAGGCCCGCTCGGCGCAACCGACGCGGACTTTGCGTACAAGCGCTTCGTCGAGGTGTACAACGCAGATCTTGCCAACGGGATCGGCAACTGCGCCAGCCGCGTCGGGAACATGATCGCGAAGTACTTTGATGGGAAGATTCAAGATTGGCAAATTCTAGAGCATTTCAACATTGAAGTAGATGGCGAAACAGTCTTACGGACACCACCTCGCGGCCGAGCTGTCCCCCTTGCACAGTCAATCTCTAATCTGATCAATGAAAACAAGATTGGCGATCTGTTATTGTCGGCGAAGTCTGCAATAAGAATCATTGATCAGTTTCTTTCAGATACAGCGCCATTTAAACTAGCAAAGGATCCAAGCAAACTACAAGAAGTTCATTCGATTTTGTACCAAGCTGCTGAGTCTATTCGAATAGTGTCCCTTGCTTATTTTCCCACGATGCCCGAGAAGATGGCACAGCTTTGGCGCAACTGGAACTGCACCCATCTGAACGATCCCAACGACATCGAATCTGGGTTCGTCGCGCCGCTGATGGAACTTGCGCAATGGGCGGGTCCATACGGCCTAAAACCGGGTCAGCAGATCTCCAAGGGCGATGCGCTCTTCATGCGCGCGGATGTGAACGCCGAATCACCAGCCGCAACGAAGCCGGACTGAGAGCGTTCATTCTTCTACAACTCAACGCCCAGGGATGACAATCCCTGGGTCTCTTGTAGGTGTGATGATCTCCACTTCAGAACCGCTGCTATTTCAAAGTATGTATCCATAAACACAGGAATCCGGGTATAAGCACAGGAGTCCGGGGCGTCTCGCCCCGGGTGAGCTCCAGCGTTATACACATTTCATGACAATTGGGGAGCGGGACGCTCCCCACCCCTGATGACTCGTTTGATTTCGATCTTTGCCTGCTCACGCAGGATCTTTCCCCGGCGGCGGAAGTCGCAGATACCGCACCAGATGATGCGTCCCGATGTAGAACGGGATCGTGTCGAGCAGCGCAGCGATCATCTTGAACACATACCCCGTCGCAATAATGACGGCGAGTTGCTTTGCGATGCTCTGGTCGGGCTTGATAATCCCAGCAAGCCCGCCAATCCAATACGTGATCAGAATCACCGCAACGGTGTCAACAAGCTGACTGACCAGCGTCGACCCGTTGTTACGCAGCCAGAGATGTTTGCCGTCGGTCTTCTTCTTCCAGAAGTGGAAGACGTGCACATCGATAAACTGCGCTGCGAGATACGCGAGCATCGACGCGATCACCGCGCCGAACGCGAGTGTGCGCACCTCGAAGAACACGGGCTTCCGATCTGCCTGCGCAAGAAATGCTTTGCGAAGTCCTTCATCCTCAATCGTCGGCGCAACTTCTTTCGCGATACTGGTGATCTGCGCCGCCTGCTCCGCACTCTCAAACCCAGGCAGATTGCCGCCGACCCACAGGATCGACATCACCCAGATATTGAGAATCAGTCCCATCCACACGACCGCGTTCGCGCGACGTTTGCCGAAGAGTTCTGAGATGAAGTCCGTGCACAGGAACGTGATGGGGTACGGCAGCACCCCCACTGCGACAAGGAACAGCGTCGGCCCTGTGCCAGGGTCGCCATCAAAGTCGTGCGAGAACAACTTGATAAACCGCGTGATACCGAGGATGTTCAGCATCGTCAAAGACCCGAGAAACAACCCCGCGAACAGCAGGAACACATTCTCCCGCCTGCGGAACAGTGTCACCTGATCCAGAACCGGCAACCCTTCGTGCGCGTGCTGATGCGCAGGCATTGCTGGCTCATATGATTCGTGCTCCATCTGGGCAGCTGGTGTGTCTGTGTGCATCTGTTTCACTTTGAGAACATGTGCGATCCAATGAATCGTCGAGTAACAAACACATCATACAGCTTCAAGAGATCTGTTAGTGTGGTTCGGTGCGATGATTCTTTTGACTGGACAGATGCGGCGTTTTCGGCGAGTTTCCACGTATACAGAAGCAAATACAAGGGCTGATCGGTTTCCCGACCAGCCCTTGTATTTGCAGTTGTCAGTCACGCGGACTGACATCAATCAGCACCCGAGATTACGGGCAGCCAGCTGCGTACTCGTTACCGAAGCAGATGTAGTCGAAGATGTTGAGCGTGCCGGAGCCATCGCAGTCGGCGTATGCGTTGCCAGCTGCGTACTCGTTACCGAAGCAAATGTAGTCGAAGATGTTGAGCGCGCCGGAGCCGTCGCAGTCAGCGTAGCAGCCGACACCCTCTGTGCCGCAGACGTTCAGCGGGTAGCTGCACTGCTGGCCAGCACCGTTCTGTGCCAATGCCGGGTTCCATGCACCTGTGGCGAGGTCAAAGACAACGCCGGTACCTGTTGGTGTGGTGATGATGGAGCCGTCTGTCCAGAGAGGCATCCACGGACCCGAGCCGCAGCCGCTGGATGTTGCAGTGATGAATGCCCAGTATGTGCCAGCGGTCAGGTTTGCACCGAGGCCAGTGAACTTGATGTCACGGACAACGCGTGCGCAGCTTGTGCCCTGAGCGTTGAACGTACGGAAGATACCGTTGGATGTTTCTGTGTAGGTGGAGAACGGACCAGCAACTGCTGCACCTGGAACGCCGCCGTTGTCGGCATGGATGGCGAGTGTGGCGGACGCCAGAATGTTGCCTGTGGTGGCGCAGTTGGTGGAGTAGATGTTGCAATCGATTTCGTCGATTGTTGCATCGTTGGCCAGTGTGAAGTCCTGAGCGCAGCCGAATGCTGTTGCAACAACGTTGTAACCAGCGATTGTGCAGTCGATTGCGCACTCTGACAGGTCATTGGCGCCGAAACCGCAGGGGCTGCCGCCCGCTGCGTTCACGAGCGGGTTGCTGTAATTGTTGAACAACGATGTGCACTGCGCGGATGCGCCTGCGGCAGCCACGAGCGACGCGAAAACGAACGTCATCTTCTTCATTGGGAACTCCTCTTCTTGTCCCGAAAACGCACACCACGTGAATGCGCGTTTTACTGACGGGTGGTATTCACCGACATGACCAACGTGATCATGCTCAAATACTCCCCCACCCATTTGAGAGCATCTGACCGCCATGCTAATGGAAAGTCCCCAGTCTGTCAATAGTTCTGACACACAATGGGTAAATGCTGCCGTATACTGCTATCGTATGCAATAATTCCGCTATTATCAGACTATTTCACAGGTTATTTGGAACTATACAAACGCGGCATCCCCTATGAAGAAAACTTGCGAAGCACATACCAGATGAGCCATGCTGTTCGCAAACAGCATGGCTCTGGTTCCACAAAATAGCTATAGCTCACCACGGCATGGATGATGAGATGATGCGGTCATGATCGCTCACGGACAGCCTGCAGCATACTCATTCCCAAAGCAGATGTAGTCGAAGATGTTCAGCGTGCCGGAGCCGTCGCAGTCAGCATAGCTCGTTCCTGCAGCGTATTCATTTCCAAAGCAGATGTAATCGAAGATGTTCAGCGAGCCTGATCCGTCGCAATCGGCGTAACACGTTCCACACGACACCTCGGTCGCAACGAGGAAGCTTGCAGGAGCTGCGCCGCCGGTTGCGCTCAGCGTGGAAATCAGCATGCCGCCAGTCGGAACGAGAAAACTGGAGGTGCCTGTCCATGTGAGTGTTTCGCTTGCTGATGCAGGCATCCACGGATCAAGCACAGCGCCGTTGAGTTTGGCGAAGGTGCGACCGTTGTGTCCACCGCCTGTTCCCTGAATTTTCTCCCAAGGCCCGACAGGGAATGACGCTGGATCAACAACAAAATCAGGCATCGGCTCAATCCCGGTGCCTCCAAGACCTGTTCCGGGCTCATCACCGAAGATCAACCAAGCCCAGCCCATGCCGGGCGCCCAGCCTGCGTCTGTCGAAATTGTGAACGTGTACTGGTAGAACCCCGGAGAAATCTGCTCAACACAATACTCTGCAGCAAGCCCCTGGGCGTGAGCAGCCGAGACACATCCCAAACTCGCCAGTGCAGCAAACATGCGTACGCGCGCTCTCATGATACTCTCCTTCTCGAATCCAGTTGATGCAATGCAGCACAACAACGCGATGCACCAAGCAGCATCATCTGATCACCCTACAGGAAATCCGTCCAATCTGCAAGTGCACAGACATCCAATAAAAAACTGGGCC
The DNA here is from genome assembly GCA_020639155.1 of Phycisphaeraceae bacterium. Taxonomy (NCBI): domain Bacteria; kingdom Pseudomonadati; phylum Planctomycetota; class Phycisphaerae; order Phycisphaerales; family Phycisphaeraceae; species Phycisphaeraceae bacterium. Next base: position 1,550,633 of record JACKHF010000001.1, on the reverse strand, counting down.
TGACCAGCCCAGCCTCGGCACGTCCTACTGGATGCTGTTACGGACATCCAGCCGCGTATTCATTTCCGAAACAGATGTAGTCGAACACGTTCAACCCACCGCTTCCATCGCAGTCGGCGTAGCTGGTGCCTGCTGCATACTCATTCCCGAAGCAGATGTAGTCGAACACGTTGAGTGAGCCGGAGCCATCACAGTCGGCGTAGCAGCATGTCGCCTGCGCACACACGCCCTGGGGGTTTGCGAACGCGTTCTGAAGCGCGGGAAGCGTAAGCGAGGTGCCAGAGTTTGCGCCAGAACCGCCCGATGTGCATCCGCCGTGCGTGTGAATCCCGATCGCCTCGCCGGTGTTGTCGTTGATCACGGGTGAGCCGGAGTTCCCTGATGTGGTATCCACCTGGTACTGCAGTTGTGTTCCATTGATTCCCACCCATGGCCCGGTATGCGTCTTCTGCGCACGGTAATACGTTGCGGGAACTGTTGAATCAGTGATGCCGCAACCTGTCACACGGATGGTTGTGTTTGGATCGGTTGGCGGGGGACCAAGCACAAATGCATCGCCCTGCGCCTCGTACGGCGTGAGACCTGTATTTGGGTTCGGGAAACAACCGAAGTAGTAGAAGTCGTTTCCAACACCTCCATTGATGCCCTGCCCTGAGCTTGTATCGACCGCATACTGATCATCGGGCGCAGACATCACAACCTGACCGGATGAAGTCGAGAGCGGTATATTGAAGTGTGCCTGACCATTCGAGAAGCCACAATGCCCAGCTGCAAGCAAACACTTCGCACAGTCATTGATCAACCACAGCGTGCAGTTTGCTGATCCGCCAGCTGTCCACCCTCGACCAACACGTGGATCATTCGAGAGCTGACGATCATCTGTTGATCCACAGATTGTGTCGATGGTCTCAAACTGACCTGCGAGAACCTGCGACACAGAAAGGAACGATGGATCAGCACCAGCATCGGCAACGATCTCGATTTTCACCGTGTCACCGTTGAAGTATGGCGATCTGTATCCCCACTGCTCCAGATGATGGGCTTGCATACGTATCTGCCCGCCGTCCTGAAGTGATGTGATGCGCAGCATCGTCGGCTCACCTCCAACTGGAGCTGCTCCGAGCTGAGCTGTATCAAAGTCCAGACGAAGCCAGTGTGCATTGGGCACCATGACGATGTCAGAAAACACAACTGCCCTTTCGTTCGTTGCATTGAACGCTAATCCCGACTCAACAGACGCCGCAACAAACCGGGAACTGGTGCTCTGAGCAAGCACACCTGACGAAATAACAAGTGTGCCAAGCACACATCCCACAACTCGTGCGTTCATAATGGACTCCCTGTTCTCCCCCCACCGGGACAAACAAAAGTGGATGCGCCGCAATCAAAATCTCGCGGCATAGGGCTGTTCGTCCATGATACAGGAAATGTTGCTGGGCACCAGTTGATTTCAGTCAGCAAAGCAGCCCGGCACCCCACTTGCGGTATGAACACAGATTTCGAACCGGAAATTATTGTTATAGGTCGTTGTTATGAGATTTTACTGAAATCGCGCGAACAGATTCCTGAGAGATAGTGTATACTAAGTTAGCGAGCGGTTACTTTGCCAAAGTACCCCTCGCTGGCTCACATCACTCGGATCACATCTCTGGTGGGACGATCCGAACAGGGACAGGAGAACACCCATGAAGAACATCATCCGCTCAACAACTGCACGCCGTCTTGCAATCGGAGCCATGCTCGGCACACTCGCGGTTACAACCACGGGCTGCAACAACGGGTACGACGGCGCGATCTCAGGTGCCGCTCTTGGCTCACTCGTGGGACTTGGTCTGGGGTCACTGACTGGTGACATGGGCAAAGGCGCTGCAGCTGGCGCACTCATTGGCGCAGCTTCTGGTGCGGTCATCGGAGATCAGAATGCCCGAGGCTCGGGGTACTACTCCGGCTATTCGGGGTACTCAGGCTATGGGAACTACGGCGGTGGGTACTCCCGTGGCGGTTACTGCAGGTAAGCCACGCCACAATCAACACGCTTTGTCCCCGTGCCCCTTCATGTCCCTCGTCGGGACGGAAGGGGCACATTTCATTCATGCTTTGTACGGCTTTGACAACGGCACAGCCGGTCGAGAATTGCCCTGAAAAGATATGAAAAAGCGTGAGACCAGCCTACCATCGCGACCCTATGGCACAGATCAGAGAAATCAAAAAGCGCATCAAGGCTGTCGCGAACATCAAGCGTATCACGCGCACCATGCAGATGATCGCAACCAGTAAGTTCGCGCGCGCCCAGCAGTCCGCCACCGCAACCAAGCCATACACCGAGGGCGTATTCGAGCTGGTGCAGGATCTTGCGGCTACCGCTGGCAACATCACGCACCCGCTGATCCACGGCCCCGATGGCGGGTTCAAGGATGGCGCGAAGGAACTGACACTCATCATGACGAGCGATCGTGGTCTGTGCGGTCCGTACAACGGGTCCGTCCTCAGGCTCGCGATGAAGCATCTGCGTGAGACCGACGCGGGTAGCGGCCACACCGAACTCATTGGTAAGAAGGGCGTCTCGTTCCTGCGGTTCAACAAGATCGACGTCTCAAACTCGTACGTGCTCGGCGACAAGCCGGACTACGAAGAAGTCGCACGCATCGCGCAGGACTACATGGACAAGTTCACACGAGGCGAGATCTCCTCTGTTCGTGTGATCTACATGCGATTCCTTTCTGTTGGTCGTCAGAAACCGGAAGTGCTGCAACTCCTGCCGCTCAAACCACCAGCGGTTCAAAAAGAATCGGATTCCAACATCTCCGCGCAGTACGAGTTCTCACCCTCAGCAGCAGAACTCCTCGGCGATCTGCTCCCGCAGACCGTCAAAGCAACACTGTTCCAGTGCATCAACGACGCGATCGTGTCCGAGCACGTGGCTCGCATGGTTGCAATGAAAGCAGCAACCGACAACGCTGGCAAGATGGGCAAGTCACTCACGCGCAAGTTCAACCGCGCCCGCCAGTCGCAGATCACGACAGAGCTGACCGAGATCATCTCGGGTGCTGCTGCTCTGGAATAGTTCAGCGACTCCACACCTGATACAACAGAACCGTGCTGCATGTCTCAAAGCATACAGCACGGTTTTTCTATACAGATTCGACTTTAATTGTAATGACGTGTTTAGTTTGCCGCCACCGGCAGTGTTGCGGTGATATCCGTAATAATCTGATCAGCATCAACACCCTGAGCCTGCGCCTCAAAGTTCAGGATGATGCGATGACGCAACGCCTGCAGTGCGCACTGGCGGACATCCTCGATGCCGGGCGCATAACGACCGTCCATCAGCGCGTTGCATCGTGCTGCGAGCGCAAGCGATTGTGCTGCACGTGGCGAAGCACCAAGACGCACGTACTTGTCGACCGTTGGTGTCGAAAACGATTGGTCCTGCGTTGACCCCAGTCTGAAGGCTTCTGACTTTGGATGGGTCGCAAGCACAAGCCGAACGGCATAATCCAGCACCTCTTTCGGCACCGGAACATTGCGGATAAGCGCCTGGTGCTGTTCGATTCCCTGCTGGCCAAGGACTGGCTCAATCTGCTCGAAGGTACTGCCTGTTGTCCTGGTGACAATGTCCGCCAGTTCGGCTCGTGAGGGCATCGACACGTGCAGCTTATAAAAAAACCGATCGAGCTGCGCTTCGGGGAGCGGATATGTACCCTCCTGCTCGACAGGGTTCTGGGTGGCCATCACGAAGAAAGGTCGCGGGAGTTCGTGTGATGTGCCGGCAACAGTTACACTCCGCTCCTGCATCGCTTCGAGCAGCGCAGACTGCGTCTTTGGTGTTGCGCGGTTGATCTCGTCGGCGAGCACGATCTGCGCAAAGATGGGGCCGCGTTCAAACACAAACTCTCGGCGTGTTGATCCCGAACTCGTCTCGGACTCTCGCACAATGGTGGTGCCGGTAATGTCGGCGGGCATCAGATCCGGTGTAAACTGAACACGACCAAACGCAAGCGAGAGGGCTCGTCCCAGTGTCCGCACGAGCATTGTTTTGCCAATCCCCGGCACACCTTCCAGCAGCACATGCCCGTTGCAGAACAGGCACACAAGCACGTCATCGATAACGTGCTTCTGACCAACGATCACACGACCAATGCGCTCACGGACAAGATCAAGATCGTGCCGAAATGCGTCGACGTGCTGGCGTGCCTGTTCGGGTGTCGAGAGATCAAGTTCCATGTGTGCCGATGGTAGCGCTTTGTGCCCTGAAGCGACTGTGCTCCCGGTTCAGCATCATCAGCATACAAACCGATCTATCATGAACCGGACACAATGGGGTGCGATGCATGATCAGTCCACGCAGAGTTCGCAGGATCAAACGAGTTGCTGGGCCAATCGCTGGCTCGATCGTGATCCATGCGTGCATCCTGAGTGTCATGGCACTACTTGCAATTGCATTTGCCAGACCGCAGGCTGCGGGACTGGGAACGGGTGAGGTTGTGCTGAGTCTTGACAACCCCATGCCAACACGGCAGGCGCAGGATCAGCCCAGCAGCACAAGCGACACGCAGTCTCCGCAGCCGCTTGATCTTCCAGCGCCGGGCGCGTCACTTGCTGACCTGACCAGCACCATCGAACCCAGCAACAGGAACACAAGTTCTATCCAGTCGCTCTTTGAATCGAGCAGCCCGTCGAACAACAGCGTCGGGCTTGACGCGATTCAAGGGCTGCAGCTCGACGCTGTGCCCGTTTCCGGTGTGACCTTCGCTGGAGTCGGCGCTCGCAGTGCAAAGCATATCGTGTATGTGGTTGATGCATCCGGTGCAATGCTGACAAGTCTTCCGTTCGTGCTTGACGAGGTTCGCAGGAGTGTCAACTCGCTCTCAAGTTCACAGAGCTTTGCGGTGATCTTGTTCCGCCAGCGGACCGGAACAGCGAGCGATGTCTTCCTTTCGTTCAATCCAACAAACCGATCGCGCACAGTGCTCGTCCGCGCGACCATGCGAAACAAGAAGTTGCTTGATGAGTGGCTTAACACCGTCACACCCGGTGGCAAGTCGAACCCGTCCGATGGTCTTGCTGAAGCATTGCGCCTCAGGCCCGATGTCGTGTTCCTGCTTTCCAGAAGCATTGAGCGGAGCGGCGGCGACAATGTGCAATGGGGCAAGGGCAAGGACGCGATACTCGCCGAACTTGATCGCACCAACCCGCGTACAGCGATGGGTACCAGACGTGCTGTGATCAAGACCATCCAGTTTCTCGACGAAGATCCGACAGGTGTTCTGCAGGCGATCGGTGCTGCTCACGGCGGCCAATGGATGCTGGATGGCACCACCCCGGTTACGAACGCAGACCGCAACGGATACGTGCTGCTGACACTCGATCAACTCAGGAATCGCAAGTGAAACCCTTTCTTCTCTTTGTTGGATTGCTGCTTGTATGCACCTCACTGACGCGCGCCCAGACGCTTGAGGAAGACTTCGAGCGCGTCGAGGACCTGAAAATCCTTGCGCAGCATCCGAAGAACGGCCCCGAGGCGCTTGACCAGCTTATCGATGCAAGACAAAGACTCATTGGACTGCACCCCAGTGATGAGCGCATCGCAACGTGGCTGCTCGATCAGGCAACCGATGAGATGAGGAGATTGTCGCTCTATGCAACAGACTCAACCGTCCTGCTCGGGATTCCAAGCGATGCGCAGCGAGCACAGGTCAAACGCACAGCAGAGACCGTGATCGCTCTGGTCGCTCGTGCTCGCAAGCAGGCGGCGCAGCGGGTTGCAGACTATGACCAGTTCAGCGAACTGACACCTGCACAGGAAGCAAATCTTGATCAGCTGAAGGATCTCGATCTTCCGATCCGTGTACCATATCTAGAGTCACGTGCCCTCCTCCTTCTTGCTGCATCGGACATGCGATTTGCTCAGTCGCCAGCCAGTGCTACGAAGGCTGTCGAGGGCGCAATCGCATCACTTAAAGGGTTCACGATACCTCCCAGCGGCGCAGAAGTTTCACGGAAAACAAATGTTGCGATCGCGCAGCTGATGATTGGTTCAAACGCCAGCACCAGCGCCGCAAGCGACACAATCGCTTCGATCGATGAGATGTACGCTGTTACAAAGAACCCCTCATCGCTCCAGCCTGATCTTGCGACCAGTGTCGAGCTTGCACTTGCACGTATGCTAGTGTCGGAGTTGAACGTAGATCCGTTGAGCCATTCCAATGACCAGCAGACCGGTCCATTCCACATGCTGCTTGAAACACGTCCGTTTGCGCTGGTCAACGGCTCAACGCAGGTCTTCAGAGTACTGGCGTATGACGCCAGAACCCGATTCCTGATGACACGGGCTACCAGTGTCACCGGAAACTCGGCGCTGCATGACGCGTTCATCGCTCGTGCGTGCAGCACGCAGATTCAGCTGCTTGATGATGATCTTGCGCTGGATCCTGATCAGCTCCGCGCGCTGGTAATGCAACGACTGCGCACAATGACCACAAGTGTTTCTGAGACACCATCTCTCCCACCGCTCGCAGAGTTGTGTGCGATCGCGACTCGCGCCAGCGCAGGCAAGAATCCAGCATATTTCGCGTCGATGATGCAGACACTTGCTGACAGGCAGGACGCGGGAGATACACGCGCACAAGCATTGTGGGAAGCTGCAGTTCTACACATGCGCGCGAATACCTCCTCGCATGAACTCCCGGACACATCTATTGATCTGCTCTGCGCATTGGCGACAGAGTTTCCTTACCACGAGTTGACACCCCGGGCGCTCAGTGCAGTGCTCCCGGTGCTCCATGATCGTGTAACCAGCGGCACCGGCACGCAGGAACAGCGCGATATGTACTCCAAGCTACTGGAACTCGCCTCACATACGAGCGAGGTGATCGAAGCAGACTACTGGAAGTACGAACTCGCACGGATGCTTCTGGACAACCGTCCGCAATGGGACACAACCGATCTTTCCCGTGCGATGGACCTGCTGGTTTCAATCGATACACAATCACAGACTTCGGAGCAGGCGCGAACGCTGTACATTGCAACAATCATGGACCAGCTCACCCAGCTTGATGTCAGTGCCGAAGAAGATGCGTCCAAGATTGCTGCACAAGCGACAGTCGCACTGCAGCAACTTACCAACTGGAACGACGCAAATGGAAAGAACTCGTTCCATCTGCGTCAGCTTCGCGCACACGCATGGCTGACTATCAATGACCCTCGCGCTGTCAAGGAACTCGAGCTGCTTTCCAGCCAGGACAAAGCCTCGATGCAATCCATGCCGGATCAGGGTTGGTCTGTGCGCGTGCTATACGCGAAGGCACTGCTCAACCACGACCAGATGGAACGTGCGTTTGATGTGGCACGAACAATCGCATCGGAACTCGATGCCGATCCAGTGGACCCGTCGCAATCAGCACGCCCCGTCTATTTCTGGCAGGCATGGGAGATCATGCTCCGTGTGCTGGCGATGCGCGCCGAGCGGGATCCGAGCACGCGGGATGCCACACTGGGCACGATGCGCACGCAGATGCTTCGACTCCGCCAGATTGATCCATCCCTTGGCATTGGGTTCGGTGTTCACCTTGCTGATATCATGGATTCCACTGAAAACGGCACCCGCCCACACCCATAACGTTCGCCGACTACGATCCACGCGTCCGATCATGCCGTCGCGAAACCCGCTCGGCACGCATCGGACAACAAGAGGGGAGCACGTGCGGTCATTGCCGCACACGCGCAAACACATCCATGGATCGAGATCGATTCGAACAACTCGCGCTCTCGCAGCTTGATGCCGTGTATCGGATGGCGTTCCATCTGACGCGCGATCCCGATGCTGCGTCAGACCTCGTGCAGGACGTCTACGCGCGTGCGCTCAGACCGAGAGCTGTTGCAGGGTTCGAGGATCGATCCGATGAAACACAGAGCGCCGAAGAAACTCCATCCAAACGCTCTCCCGAGAGCGGGATGCGATCGTGGCTTTTTACAATCACACATAATGTGTTCTACTCGAAGGTCAAGCGTGCAAGCAGAGCTCCCGCAGCCGTGGGCGAGTTCTTCGAGTCGTCAGACACGGAGCGGAGACCGGATCAACCTCTTCCTGCAACGTGTCTCGCGGACCTGAACTGGGATCATGTCGACGGCAGGCTAAAAGAGGTCATCGAATCACTCAAGCCCGAATATCGTGAGGTGCTCATGCTCTGGGGCATCGAGGGATTGAAGTATCGCGAAATCGGTCAGATTCTCGACATCCCCATTGGGACGGTCATGAGCCGACTGCATCGCGCACGAAAGCTTGTGATCGATGGGATTACCAGCGACGACAAACTGGCCAGTGATCTCGGAGTCGCACGACTTGCCTCTGGTTCTCAGCACGACCTGGACCTTGAAAGCAACGACAACTCGTAGGCGGTTGATCGTCGTATGGAAGTCGAGGCTCGCGCAGTTTGTGCCGTTTGGAGGGTTTGGGATGGGCCCTCAAACAGAAATCTGAAGTGCAGAAGGAATGAATCCCGTGGTTTGTATGTTCGATTGGCGGCTTGTGAGTATGGTGGCAACTCAGCTGGAGCAACGAGAGCAGTTGCACACTGGCTGAGACATCGCAAAGATGGGTGAAGTGCTTTCTGCTCCGGTCTATGCGGGAATAGACGGGGTTGGAGTTGGTTTGTCCTCACAGGGTTCTGCCTGACGACACGTTCTTCAGGTAGAGATCGTGGGACGCTTTGGCTGGCATAAGGATTCGCACGACCTGTGTGAACGAATGACAGTATGGTGGGTTTGGACTGGTGCGCAACACAGAACACACACATTTGGGTAACAGTTGGGATGACGCGAGTCTCGCGATGCTCCAGGATGAACTCTCGCAGATGTGCGAGTCAGAGCGTTTGCTGCTCATTGCGATGCTGCAAGCTGATGGCGAGCTTCCTGAGTTATTGCGTGACCACGCTGAAGTCTCTCGGTCGACACATCTTGTACAGGACGCATTACTGCTCCGCCAAGCTGTTGGCCGTGCGATGGCTGGGACTGAATCCCCCGCTCAGCTTCGTGCTGCGGTGAAAGAGATTGCACACTCGACCAATAGTATTGAAACCGCGCCGGTGCGCTCTCAGGAAGCCGTGCTCGGTCGAATTGGTCGCTGGGTGCCGCTTGCAATGGCAGCGGGGTTGCTTGTTGTCACTGCGGTCACGGTTCGCTCGTTCCTTCCGGGTGCTCCCATCCAGAGTGAAAATACTGCAAATGCAGGGTTTGCGTTGCGTCTCGCATCCGACTTTGCAACACAGGATGCTGTGCCAGCAAAGGATCAGACCTGCGGCGGCGACATTGACATCGTGAAGCGCTTTACGCAGATGCACCTTGGGTCTGACCCGGTGCTGCGAAACCTTGTCAGCGATCCAACCGTTCGCGTCATTGGACGTGATGCGTGCAAGATCCCGCCTCGCACAGGCGAGCCCTGTGTGAAGATTCGCCTTTCGGTCGCTTCTGATGATGACGCAGCCTCATCTGCAAGCCTGTTTATCACAAAGTCGCTGGCGTTTCTTCCGGAATCAGATCGCGACAACTCCAATGCAACGTCGGTATACAAGATCCCGATCTGCAGTTCAACTGCAAACAAGGCAATCACCGGCTGGCGAGCCGACGGGCTTTCCTACATGGTCGTTGCGCCTGACGAGAGCACAAACGAGATGCTCCGAAGCAGGCTCGGTGTTAATCTTCAGCCAGTGGAACTTCCTGGATGCGCTGGTGATCGCAAGCAAGGCGGTCGCTGAACTATCGAAGTTCGTACCGAACAAGTCTAACATTGCGCGACACGTTATAGGACCGCGCATAATGGCTCTTACATGACGATCCTGCACGCACCTCATTCGTACCATATGAAAAGCACACGACGTATCGGCTGACGCGAAATCATCCGATGGGTCACATGGTTGCTCATGTCAGCAGACATGCCGATAGTTCCTGCAGAAGAGCATTCAGAAGAACCTGCGATAGGGAGCAGACAATGCGCCACCTGAATCAGAGACAGGCAAGTTTCACAATCGCACTCTTTCTGCTTAGCGCGGGAAGTTCGACTGTGCTCGCCCAGAATGCCCTTGATGCAAATCTTCGGCAGGGATCTGGCGGCTTGAACTCGCCCGGACAAAGCCCGCTACAGCCGTATCAGCAGGGCAATGACGTCGTCACCGGGAATGCAACAAACGGACGTGCATTCCGTGGAGATGTCGGGTACGGTGCAGCTGGTGATTTCCGTGGAGACCTGGGATCCAACGATCTTTTCACATTCAGACGTGATGCATTCCTGTCCGGCTTGATCACCTCGGGGATTGGAACACGCGAAGCAGTTTCGCAGCTTGCAACCTCAACTCTGGGACAGGGTACCTCAACCCCACTTCAGGCATTTTCTTCACTTCCACGATCTGGGGCTGGCTCGTTGTATGACGCGCGAACACGAACAATTGAGCAGACACCCAGCCTGCAATCGGCATTCGGAAGTTTCAAAGGCATTCCCCAGATCTCAACGGGGCTGGCAGGCATCACACAACAGCAGAATGGCGATACCGGTATACAGAATCCCTTGGCTGTAGAGAGCGGCTTTGCTCTTTCCGGCGAACCAAATGAGACCTCGGATGCAAACGCCGACTGGCAGGTTGGCAACCAGATCATACTTTCGTTCGGTGATCAGCTTCGAACCCGCTCAAATGAGACAGTCACGTTAACGCAAGCGCAGGACCGTATTGCACAGTTTAATGCACAGGCACTGGCAAAGCCAGGCCAGCCGTTGTACAACCCTCAGTTCAATCAAACTCCAATCAACCCATTCACAGAAGAGAGTGCATACGCCTCCATACTTGATCAGTTCAGAAACAAACCACAGGAAACATCGACGGGCCAAACATGGGAACAGCAACTGAGCGACGCTCTCGCGAAGTTTGATGAGGAGATTGCCCAGTCAAGACAGCTCGCTTCGATTAACCGCAAGCCGGGCGAATCAGAACCGAGTGCGACGCAAGGAATGGGCTTGAGATCCGATATTGATCCGACTGGAGCTGCCCCGTCGCTACCAAAGTTTTCGACACAAGCAGAAGAAGACTCGCGCGAGTACTTCAGCGCAATTACCGGCGAGTACATCGGCAAGCTCGCCCTCTCACCCGACTTTGTCCGCTCCATGTCTCAGGATGTTGGAGCGATCAGCACACTTGTGCTGCAGACCTCCGAGACGATGGCATCGGTCTATCGCAACGAGATGGAGTCAGCCCAAACGGAACTGAAAGCAGAAAGGTACTTTGCTGCTGAGGAGCGTTTCAAGCGTGCGATCAACGCTCAACCAGCCGATCCAATGGCACGTATCGGGCGGGTGCATGCCCAGCTCGGTGCCGGACTGTATATCTCTGCTGGAATCAATCTTGTCGAGGTGTTCAAGACACATCCCGAGCTTGTCGGTATTCGATACGACACAACGCTCCTGCCATCCGCCAGTCGCTGGAACTCGATCAAGGATGAGCTTCTCAACGCGATGAACACGCCCGGCAGTCTGGCAACGGAAGCGTCCATGCTGTATGCCTATATGGCCTACCAGTTCGGGGACAAGGAAGCAGTCATGCTGGGAGCAACAAGAATGGTGGAGCTCAAGCCGGACGACAAGATCTACCGGCTTGCTGCAACGGTATGGGCATCATCATTTGACAGACCATCTGAGTCAGCCACACCCGAGCGCTGATACGCACGCATTCGCAAAAAAAGTTGATCCTTTGCAGATGTAAGCAGGAAAGAATCCAACCTATCGTTGCGCATATTGCCGATGCGATGGAAGCGCGTTCCAGCTTCCACTTTATCCAGCAGCAAGCTCCATGCCCGATACAGATCCATCTCACTTGATGCTTCGCGAGATCAACGCGACGTATGAGCTGACAGCGATGATCGCTGAAGCACGGAACCTCGACGAGGTTGTACGGATCGGTCTAAAGCTTGCAATCGAAACACTGGACCTTGACGCTGGTGCGGTCATGCTCATGAACGAGGACGCGGGCGCACTCCGGCCGGACGAAGCGGGGCTGGAACGCAAAGCCTCGCACGCGCTGAGCGCAACATGGCTTGCCAGCCCGCGACCGCTCTCCCACAACCGCGAGTTTGATCGGCTGGCCCTCTCAGGTCAGATTGTCACAATAGAAGACCTGTTCACTGATCCTCGTGTGATGCTGACAGACGAGGTGCGTCAGGAAGGGCTGCGCAGCGCCATCCATGCTGGCATGATCTTCCGTGGCAGGCCCGTTGGTGTGCTGAGAATGTACAGCAGGCAGCTTCGTACGTTTTCCGAGTCCGAAGTTCGTCTTGCGCGTGTCATCGGCCAGCAGCTTGCTGTTGCAGTCGAGCAGGCAAGGCTTCTGCAACTCCAGCAGCATGAGCGGCAGATCCAGCAGCAGCTCTCGCTCGCTGCCGATGTCCAGAGACGCATGCTCCCAGGGAGCGTGCCCACGGTGCCCGGCGTACAGATTGCTGCCCGATGGACCCCAAGCCTCGAACTCGCGGGGGATTTTTACGATTTTCTGGAACGCAAGGACCCCGATCGCATTGGTTTCCTAATCGGTGACATCGTCGGCAAAGGGGTTGCAGCTGCACTGCTCATGTCCATGGTGCGATCATCGTTCCGTGCGCACACCAGGCGCGATATCGACATCGATCAGGTCATGACGCTGCTCAATCGCGACATCTGCCGTGACACGGTCGAGGGAGAGTTTGCAACCTTGTTCTATGGCGAGTACAACCCGCAAACTCGTACGCTGCGTTACGCATCCGCTGGGCATGATCCGGCCCTTGTGTATCGCGCAGATTCCGGCAAGGTAGAACTGCTCCATCGCACAGGCATGCTTATGGGAGTCATAGCAAACTCAAAGTACGCGATCAACACCTGCCAGCTCTCTCCCGGCGACACGGTGTTTCTGTATACGGACGGCCTGACCGATGCACACAACTTTGACAAGGAACGGTTCGGGCGAGTTCGATTGATGGAGTCACTTGTGTTCGCACTCCATGAGCATCGTGCATCGCCGGTTCGTGTCGCGCTTGACACAATCTTCGCGCAACTGCGCAACTTTGCGGGTCTAGCAAAGCGCCCGGACGACCAGACCGCGATCCTGATGAGAGTAAATCCCGATGGCACATCTGATGCATCACCCGCTGACTGGATCAGCGAGCACGCGTAGTGTGCAAATTGCCCGTAGCGCGGCGGGCTCCTCGGCTGAGCCCAGCACGCGCTGAAAGTTTGGGATTCGACATATTCTTACGCAACCCGAGGACCGTCACCGCCGGGCGGTTCAATGCCGAATCGATCGACAAGGTTGCGGAGGTTGTCCAGACGGCGCTGGGTGTGCTCAATCGCATCGAGCGCTCGCTGGCTCGCTTCCGAACCAGCCGCTGCTTCTGCAACAGGCCGATCAACAAAGAGCTTACCGATCACCCCAGATCCACCCGCCATAGCACCAGCCACCGCTGGCAACATATTGGATCGTTCAAAGGCATGCCGCCCTGCAAACTCAGCAAGCACAAATCGCGAAGCGCGTTCGTACTCACCTGTATGCTCGCGTGGTTTGCGGGGGTTCATGGCCGACACTCCATCCTGGCTGGCATCGTGCGCGTCCGTGCGCGCCTCTTCACCGGCTCATCCAGATCGAACATCGGATTGATTCAAGTATCTGTCGACTGGAAACAATCACACCAGCGTAATTTCCGCGCGATCAAGCCCGCACAACCCGCACAGACGTTCCATCATCCCATGCTCTCAGCGTTTTCAGATTGCGGCGCTGCGGACGAACCGAACTTCGGCTCTGTTCCCGCAAGTGTGCGTGCAAGGTTTCCCCGATGTTTGTAAATAACAAGCGCAGCAATACCAGCAAGTGTGATATAGAACGGAAGCTCATCAAACCTTGGCATCAGACTGCCAAGCACCAGCGTGCCGAGCAAGAGAAAAAGGGGCATGCTCAACGCTGCAATGCATGACGAGATACCAACAAGCATTGTTGATTTCAGCACAACGACAAAGACACCAAATGCGCAAATCGCTGGCACCGTAAGAACAGGAAACACGCCGAGCAACGAACCAAGCCCTGTCGCAACCCCCTTGCCACCCTTGAACCCAACAAACGGCGAGAACATGTGCCCGAGCACGCTCGCCACCATCACTGCCAGCCACTGCCAAGCCGTCGCAGTGTCGATCTGTGATGCCCCAAGAGCGCCGAGGAAGTAACCTCCAGCGAGCGTCGGAACGAACCCTTTGAGCACATCGAGAAGAAAGCAGAGAGCGCCGGGCTTTTTCCCAACAACGCGCATGACGTTGGTTGCACCGATATTCTTCGACCCGTGCTCTCGAATGTTGATGCCGTGCATCCGCGCGATGATGACACCGAAGGGAATAGATCCACTGAGAAACGCGATCGCAATAGCAACAGCGGTTATCATTGATGGATATCCGGTGCGAACTTTCGCTGCAGTGCATACATCAACGATGCAAAGACTTCATCCTCACCGACGCTCGCGTTGATCACAATGTGCCCATCAGGATTCTCTCGCGCCTGCTCGAGGTATCCCTCGCGAACCCGTTTGTGGAACGCGCTGCCCTTGGCTTCCATGCGATCAAGCAATGGATTCAGCCTGCCAGCTGCCGCTTTTTCATCCACATCAAAGATCACAACAACATCCGGTGTTGCCCCGCGGGTCACAACATCCGCAACTGCACGGATCTGGTCCATGCTCATCTGTCCAGCGGTGCCCTGATATGCAAGTGTGGACGAGACAAATCGATCTGCCAGCACAAGCTCTCCCGCATCGAGCGCTGGAACAATCCGTCTGGCAACGAGTTGTGCTCTGCTTGCCATATAGAGCAGCATCTCGGTCTCGACCGCGATGTCCTCATCTGAATGATCAAGCAGGAGCGTTCTGATCTGCTCACCGATCTGGGTGCCGCCCGGCTCGCGCACCTCACACACGGGTACACCAGCCATCTGACATGCCCTGGCAAACCGGTGGAGTTGGGTTGATTTTCCCGATCCGTCAGGTCCATCGAAAACGATAAACCTGCCACCCAGTTCGCGCAGCCACGACATGCCAGAGGCATTGCTTGCGTGTTGTTCGCGCTTTTCTGTGGTCATTGGCACGAGACAGTGTAGAGATGCAGCACACAACCCGCGATCTGTCGGCTGATACATTCAGACTCAGTCGTCATCCTCATCGTCGTCATCATCATCAAAGTACGGGCTTGGGCCGGGGTTAAACAACCGACCATCCACGCTGCAGGACCCTGGCCCACTGAATAGCACGGCTGCTGAAGCTGCAAGCAAAGCAAACTGCCAGAAAAGTCCTTGCCATGCTGAAACATCCGCCCAGTTGTTGTTGGGGAGAAACCCGAGCAGGGCGTCACCATTCTGGATTGCAGGACCAAACTGCGTCAGCCACATCGCGCCGAGCATCGCACCAATTAGACCAAGTGCCGCAAAGCGCGTCATCAACCCAATAAGCATGAGGAAACCGCCAAGGAACTCTGTTCCCACCAGTGCGAGTGCAAAGACCTTTGTCATCGTTGCACCTGAGAGTGCAGCGGGCCAGATCGGCATTGGTGTACGCGTCGACAAGACCGATGTAGCGTCGTCGATTTCCGAGGTTGGGGGTTCCGAACCATTGTCAGGCTGACCAGTTGTGTCGGGTTCCGATGTTCCAGCAAGTGGGAGCGGTGTCTGATCTTCAGACGTGTTTGCATCAGCCGAGGATGTCACTGGCACAGGCTTTGGATGCGCAGCATTCTCAAGAAGCAGTTGAATGGACTCGTGGCGCTTGATCATTACGGCAGCTACTTCCACCCCATCAGCAGGAGGTGGAAACACATCGAGCTTCACAAGCGTTGCGATGTCTGCCTGATCAGTCACGGGGACTTCGCCGAACTTGATAGCGCCAGCCCACATGAATGTGATTGCGAGCATCAGCCGCAGAATCAGCGGCGAAAATGAGAGTGCGAGACGTTCGCGGAGTGGTTTTTTCGACATTCGAACTTCCTGATATCTATATGCGCATTCACGGATCGCACGAACTGGCTGCTACCCCAAGTGTAAGCGATCATGGGCACTGGCCGATACGATCATACAGTTTTGCGGCGCTCGGGTACCGGTTCCTCCTGATTGGCGGATTTTGCAGGTGAGTTTCGGACGTAGGCCGGACATCTGCCACTTCCAGCGCAACAATCGATACCCAGGTATCCAGCGGGTGTGGCGGAACTGGCAGACGCGCGAGATTTAGGTTCTCGTGGCCTTTGGCCTTGCAGGTTCGATTCCTGTCACCCGCATTCCCCACCAGCATTTATCAAGCAAGACCTATAACCAAATGCGAGGTCTCGCTCTATGTCAGACTTTGCCTGTTTGCGGATCATCCTTTGTTATTGAGCACACAGCCAGCGTAGAAGGTCGATACAGCAGGTATTCTTCCGCATGTTGGGCCTCGCAAAGTGCCCCGTGGAGATGTTTGTTTCGGAGTCGGGCGCGGTGCCCACTCGGTCGGGTCATCGTCACTCCTCACATCAGTTGAAGAACGGAGAGAAACCAAATGGTACGGAATCGTCTTTGCACACTCGGGCTGAGCGCCCTCTCGCTGGTGCTGATCGCGGGTACCGCTGCAAGCGCAGACGACTATGTCGGCGCATCAACGAGCGGGAGCGTGACATCGCTCACATTCAACCATGGTCAGCAGTTCCATCAGACCAACAACTTTGTTTCGAACCTGCGCTCCATCGCGCTGCCCGGTTCGGATTTCTATGTGTTGTGGGATGAAACATCATCCACAGGTCAGATGTCCCACTACTACGCACTCTCCAGCGATGGGAACTCCATCAATGGTCGCGTACATCAAACAAGCTACACAGTCAGGCTGCGTTACGCCAACTTTGATCCGATGACCAGCACACCCGCGCTCCCCGATGGACTGCAGGCTGGTGCGAACAATGATGTCTACATCGTTCAGTTCTGGGGTACACCCACCCAGTCCGTGCGCGATCAGATCGATCAGTTCGGTGGCGAGATCTACCGCTTCCTCTCTGATCACTCATTCATCGTGAAGCTCGATGCAAATGCGAAGGCTCAACTCCAGAACCAGCCGTACGTTCGCTGGATCGGCGACTTCCATCCCGCGTATAAGCTCAGTGACAGCCTGCTTGGCATTGCTGCGGGCGCGATTGATGACGACATGCCACCGATGGTTTCCATCGAAGTCTTCGCCCGCGGCGAAGAGCAACAGCGCAAGGTCGCTTCGGTCCTTCGCAACGCGGGAATCGAGGTCAGCTCGCTCAACGGGCGTGGGTTCCGCTTCCAGGCAGCGCTCACATCGAACCTGCTGACACAGATCGCTTCCATGAATGAGGTTCACTACATGGACCCATGGGGTCCCGGTGAAACTGACATGGATATGACGCGCGAAATCACCGGTGCAAACTTCATCGAGAACACACTCGGCTTTTCAGGTCAGGGTGTTCGCGGCGAGATCTTTGACACGGGCATCATCGCAAACCACGTCGACTTCCAGAGTCCACAGCCACCATTGATGCACGGCACGCCAGTTGCTGATTCGCACGGCAACGCATGCTATGGTGTGAACTTTGGCACAGGCACAGGCAACCCGCTTGCTCGCGGATTCATGCCCGACAATGAGCAGGGCATCTTCGCACAGTACTCTCAGGTCACCCAGTTCGGTGGTGCAAAGCCTCGCCATGATCTCACAGCAGAATCAGTCGATCCGAATGGTCCGTATCGCGCTGTCTTCCAGACATCGTCCGTCGGTAGCCCGCGCAATCTCGAGTATTCCACCATCACTGCGGAAACAGATGATTATCTCTTCCTGCACGGATTGCTGTCGACACAGTCGCAGTCGAACTCCGGCACACAGATGTCGCGTCCACAGGCGTGGGCGAAGAACATCGTGTCTGTTGGTGGTTTCTATCCAGAAGATACTCTGACACGTGCTGATGACCACTGGTCTGGCGGCGCATCGATTGGACCGGCAGAGGATGGTCGTATCAAGCCCGATCTTGCCGCATTCTACGATGACTCGTTCACAACCTATTCGACATCACCGACCGGATACGGCACATTCAATGGAACATCCAATGCAACGCCTGTCACAGCGGGCATGTTTGGTCTGTTCCACCAGATCTGGCACGAGGGCGTTATCCCCAACGGCGGCGGCGGCAGCACTGTCTTTGACAGCAGACCGAAGATGACCACAGCCAAGGCCATCATGATCAATACCGCATACCGCTACAACTGGCTCTCTGGCGGCCCCAACGGCGATATCAATCGAAACGTGCAGGGCTGGGGTATGGCTGACCTCACTAATCTCTACAACGCACGCACAAAGTTCAACTTCATCGATGAGACCGATGTCATCGTCAACGGCGAAACCAAGGTCTATTTCTTTGATGTTGCATCAGGTGAACCTCAGTTCAATGTGACATTGTGCTATGCGGACCCGATGGGTACAACAAGCTCAAATCAGCACCGCATCAACGACCTTTCCCTGCGCGTCAGTGCACCGAATGGTGATGTCTTCTGGGGCAACAACGGTCTGACAGCGAGCAACTGGTCAACCCCTGGCGGCTCCAGCAACACCAAGGACACTGTCGAGAACGTGTTCGTGCAGAACCCTGTCGCTGGCCAGTGGGTTGTGGAAGTCATCGGCGACGAGATTGTCCAGGACGCTCACACCGAAACATCAGCCGTTGATGCTGACTTCGCACTCGTTGCTACCGGTGCTGCTGGTGCGCCAGCGGCGCTGTTTGTGTCTCTGAGCGGCAGCGTTCCCAGCCTCGTCGCTCCGGGCACACCGGTTGACGTGCAGGTGAAGATCGATCCGGGGAACGACACCATCGTTTCCGGCACAGAGAAGCTCTATTACCGCAGCAGTTCTGCTGGTGCGTATACCGAGGTCGCACTGTCAAACATCAGTGGCAATATCTGGGGCGCAACACTTCCCGGATTTGATTGCGGCGATGAGCCCGAGTTCTACGCGTCTGCAGAGGGTGTAAACACCGGTGTCAAGACCACACCTCCAAACGCCCCAACGAGCACATATGCGTATGAGATCGGCACGATCGCAACCACCACGTTCTACACACAGGACTTCGAGTCCGGTCTGCCTGCTGGCTGGAATGCAACCGGTCTGTGGGGTATCGGCACAGCGTGCCCCGCTGGCGGCTCGCCGTGTGATGGTCCGAACTATGCGTATTACACGCAGCCGGGAACCTGCACGTTCAATACAGGTGCTGCAAACTCTGGTTCACTCACAAGCGCACCGATTGATCTGACGGGCGCTACCGCTGCAGAGCTCACGTTCTGCTACTCACTCCGCACCGAGAACAACAGCAGCTATGACCAGTTTACCGTCCATGCCAATGGTCAGCAGTTGACGCAGTTGTCCGATTCCACCAACTGGACAACAGCAACCGTTGATCTGTCTAACTTTGCAGGTCAGATGGTCACACTGGAGTTCCGTTTCGACACGGTCGATTCGATCCAGAACGACCACGAGGGACCGCAGATCGACGGCCTTGTGATCTCTACTTCGATGGTCGAGTGCAATGGCTGCTATCCGGACTGCGATGGTAGCGGCTCGCTGAACGTGTTTGACTACATCTGCTTCGGCAACGCATATGCGGCAAACGACCCATACGCGGACTGCGATGGCAGCGGATCGTTCAACGTGTTTGATTACATCTGCTTCGGCAACGCATACGCGGCAGGCTGCCAGTAAGCTTGCACCGAACAGATTTGGCACAAACCTGCGACCCGGGGAGCGATCTCCGGGTCGCTTTCATTCCCACACACACAACACCGATCCGCACGCCAAGAATACGTGGATATCCCAGCACGCTGACCATCAGAACCTGAAAGCACGTTATGGCAACCGCAGACACTCCAACATCTTCTCAATCACCGGCTGCGAAGTCCGGTGGTCCTGACACGCCCGCGTTCCGATACACCGCGCAGCTTGCAGGCACCATCGAGACCGCGTGGCAGGCAAAGTGGGAGAAACTCGGCACGTTCGTGCAACCGAACCCGGGCGATGCGAACTTTGACGCGTCAAGGCCGAAGTTCTACTGCCTTGACATGTTCCCGTATCCGTCCGGTGTGGGCCTGCACGTGGGGCACCCTGAGGGATACACAGCCACCGATATCATCTGCCGGTACATGCGGATGACCGGGTGCAACGTGCTGCACCCGATGGGGTTCGACGCGTTCGGTCTGCCCGCAGAGCAGCACGCCATCCGCACGGGCCAGCACCCCGCAACGTTCACGCGCGGCACGATCGACAACTTCCGTCGCCAGCTCAAGCGTTTCGGGTTCTGCTACGACTGGTCACGCGAGTTCGCAACCATCGACCCCGAGTACTACAAGTGGACGCAGTGGATCTTTATCAAGATCTACAACGCGTGGTACGACGAGACCGCGCGCGGTAGCGTTGGCAGCGCGCGCGCAATCAACGAACTCGTCGATGAGCTGCAATCGGGCAAGCGCCCCGCGAAGCTGAACCCCGATGCAGCCGAGTTTTCTGCCGAAGAGAAGGAAGTCGATCACGGCGATTTCAATGCGTTGTCATACTCGCAGCAGCGGCGCATCATCGACTCGTATCGTCTCGCATACATCGGCATGCAGACCGTCAACTGGTGCCCGAAGCTCGGCACCGCACTCGCAAACGAAGAGGTTATTGATGGCAGGTCCGAACGCGGGTCGTTCCCCGTGTTTCGCAAACCGATGCGCCAGTGGATGTTCCGCATCACAGCATATGCGCAGCGACTGCTCGATGATCTGGACACGCTGGACTGGCCCAGCTCGACCATCGCTATGCAGTCGTCGTGGATCGGCAGGTCCGAGGGCGCTGAGATCGATTTTGCGCTCGCGCAATCCCACCCGAGCATGCCAGCGCATCTGCGCGTGTACACCACACGACCGGACACCGTCTTCGGTGCAACATATATGGTCGTTGCGCCGGAGCATCCGTTGGTCGCTTCCATGCTTGATCGCCCGGCACCCGGCGCAGATATCGACGCGATCCGCGCGTACGTCGATGAGGCACGCAACCGATCCGACGTAGAACGCCAGGAGAACAAGAAGAAGACCGGCGTGTTCCTTGGTATCAACGCGACCAACCCCGCGACGGGGCAGCAGATCCCCGTGTGGTGTGCTGATTATGTGCTGATGGGATACGGGCACGGCGCGATCATGGCTGTCCCTGCGCACGACGATCGCGACTACGCGTTCGCAGAAAAGTTTGGGCTTCCAATACGCGATGTGGTGTATCCGCCGTTGCAGGCAGCGATGGCGTACTACTGCGCGCACGCATCGGACGAGGAACGCATCGGATCGTGGCGAGTCACGCTCGCAGACTTCCTCGGGCTGACAACATCCATGGGCACGCGTCCCGAGTGGTACGGCGAGGCGCTCAACACCGTGCGCTCGCGCAGATCGCACACGGGCGATGAGTCCGAGCGCAAGCCTCCGGAAGACAAGAACGCGCCGCAGCGCAACCCGCGTGGTGCGATCCAGGCGACCATGCTCGAGACCATCCAGTCGATGGGCGCAGCAACGTTCGACGAGTTCCACGATCTGATTCTGGGCGGCGCGGTCTCTGCGCGCGCGGGGATCGCGTACACCGGCCCCGGGCTTGCAGTCAACTCCGCGAGCGATCGCGTGAGCATCAACTTCCTGCCCACAAAGGACGCGAAGCAGAAGATTGTCGACCATTTCGAATCACGCAACGTCGGCAGGAAGAAGATCAACTTCAAGCTGCGCGACTGGCTGTTCTCCCGCCAGCGATACTGGGGCGAACCCTTCCCCATCGTCTTTGACGAGGACGGCAACCACCACGCGATCGGCGAGGCAACGCTCCCGCTCGAACTGCCATCAATGGACGACTATGCGCCAGCAGAGAGTGAGGACCCGTCGCCACTGCTTGCAAAGGCGACCGACTGGCTGCACACGACCGCAGGCAATGCTGGCGTAGCCGGTCTGCCCGCTGATGCGCACGTGACGCGCGAGGCGAACACCATGCCAGGCTGGGCGGGCTCGTGCTGGTACTACCTGCGCTACATCGATCCGAAGAACCATGACACAATGGTCGATGCTGCGCGCGAGTCATACTGGATGGGCAAGGGGCAAAGGCTCGACGCAACGAATCGACCCGACAATCGCGGCGCTGGCGGTGGTGTTGATCTGTATATGGGCGGCGCCGAGCACGCGGTGCTCCACCTGCTTTACGCACGATTCTGGCACAAGATCCTGTTCGATCTCGGGCACGTCTCGACAACCGAGCCGATGTCGCGCCTGTACCACCAGGGCATGATCCTCTCATTCGCGTATATGCGCAAGGACAAGTCGCTCGTGCCGATCGACGAAGTCGAAGAAACCTCACCAGACACATTCATCGAAAAAGCAACGGGCGAACCCGTCACACAGACCATCGCGAAGATGAGCAAGTCTTTGCGCAACGTCATCAATCCGGATGATGTCATCGCGGAATATGGCGCAGACACATTCCGTCTGTACGAGATGTACATGGGTCCGCTCGACCAGTCAAAGCCGTGGAACCCGCGCGACATCGTCGGATGCTTCCGGTTCCTGCAACGCGTGTGGCGCGTGTGTGTCGATGAGAATACGGGCGATCTTCGCACCGCTGAGAAACCAGACAACGACATAGAACGCGTTCTCCACAAGACCATCGCCAAGGTTGGAAGTGATATCGAGAAGATCTCGTTCAACACCGCGATCGCTGCGATGATCGAGTTCGTCAACGCGTGCAAACCGGGGCAGGACGACAGTGCCGGCATCCTCACCGCGTCACAGATGGAACGGTTCATGCAGATTCTCGCGCCGTTTGCACCGCACATCGCTGAAGAAGTCTGGGCGAAGCTCGGATTCGACGACTGTGTCTCGTGCGCATCTTGGCCGGAGTTCGACAAGTCCATGCTTGTCGAGGACCAGATTGAACTTGCGGTGCAGGTTAACGGCAAGGTTCGCTGCCGCATCAGCGTGCCTGCGGATGCAACCGAGGACCAGGTGAAGGAAGTTGCATTGTGCGACGACGCGGTCATCAAAGCGATGGACGGCAAGGAGATACGCAAGCTGATCGTCGTGCCAAAGCGCCTTGTGAACATCGTCGTGTGATGTGTGATATTCGTTTCAGCCGACCCGTCGAAGAATACCAACCCCGTAGTTCATCGGCGCGGTATACACGTCGATCGCATCGTACAGCCCTGCTGCTTTATCGAGATTGAGCATGACATTCCGCGGCCCCTGATGGCTGCACAGGTGCGGGAATGTGTCATGCAACAGCACATACCCGCCGGTGTTGAGAACCGGCTCAACCGTCCATAGATCGTTCCATACTCCGGGTCCGGTGTGATCGGCATCGAGATATGCGATCTGGACACCGCCACGACTCTGAAAGTGATTCTGTGCGCGTTTCAGTTCGACATGGCTGTTTCCCTTGTGCAGCACGACCTGTTCGGCCACACCAGCTCGTGCAATGTGGTCGGCCACAAGTTCGAGATGGCCCTCTAGCAGTTCCGCATCGCGATGCTTGCCAGCTCTGATAGGCCCGAACGTGTCGAACGTGTGCAGCATGCCGCCGTCATCGTTATCCTTAAGCGCTGCTGCAATCCAGATAGTGCTAACCGCAATAAATGTGCCGGTTTCTACAACGGTCATCGGCCTGATGTTGCGCACGAGTGAGTACAGCAGCAGCCCCACTTCTGGTGATATCGACGCAGGAAATGCCAGCGGGTGTGCGTACACCTCACGCAATGTATCAATCCAGGGTGTGCCACCAAGAAACGACGGGAACTCCCACTCTGTTGGATGCTCTGGCACCGGGTGCTTTGGCGGAAACTCGCAGCGCATGTTGGGCAGGCGGGTCTTTTCGCCAGCATCGGGCTGCTGTGCACGAGGGCTTTCATCCTTGGTAAGAACAGATTGCAACGCAGACAAATACTTGTTTGCCTGCGCTGCGACCGAAACGAGACCTGACTCTGTCCGCACAGTCTGGAGGCCCGAGAGTCTCGGCAACGCATCTCCAGATCGGGCGGGTGTAAACGCCTTCTGATTCATACCACAATGCTAGCGAATCACTTGCGATATGTTTCCATCGGCATCGCTGTGTGACTCGCATACTCATCAGGTGGGCTCACGCAGGCTCGCGTCGAGCGCATCCCATCATGTGGGTTGTCAAGATGTGATCAAATCCTCATCGTTGATATCAGGTTGCAGCAGACTTGTGGATGTGATAGACCTCTCGGCGATCCCGTCCTGCTGCACAAGAGCATTGCAAGTGAGTTGACATACCCACTGCCAGGAACGGCTGGTCATCGCTTGGACTTTGTCGCCATCCGCATGCCATCAGACGGCTCTTGCACCCTCTGTTTCTGGAAAGCATGGCAATAATCAAGGAAATATCCTAATCTACTAGTACGTTATAGGACGAAAATAATAATTTGCCCGAGATATTTCTCTCTGACGGCAAGACTTTTGGACTTGGGTCGGCATACCTATCTCTACTGGTTCGTTTCTGCCCCATTGGCCGACAGGAACCCTTTGGGGCTGTCAGCATCTGTGCGATGCTCCCGATCCAACCCACATCCATCCCCGCATCCCGCGGGTTTTTGACGTCAGGACACGTTCCATGGCAAGGACTGCGAGCACCAAGGCTCCCGCAAAGAAGCAGACCACGACAAAGAAGGTGGCTGCCCGATCTACCACCAGACGAAGCTCGGGCACCGGGTTCACCAAGGGCAGCGCCAAGGGCAAGCACCTCGTCATCGTCGAATCGCCCGCCAAGGCAAAGACCATCAACAAGTACCTCGGCAAGGACTACATCGTGCTGGCGAGCGTGGGCCACGTCCGCGATCTTCCCAGCAAAGCCCCCAAGCCTCCCAAGGGCAAGAAGAAGTCGCCCGTGCCCGGTGTCGATCTCGAGAAGAAGTTCACGCCGACCTATCAGGTTCTCGAGGGCAAGGAGAAGGTCGTCAACGAACTCAAAGCCGCGTCAAAGGAAGCCGACGACGTCTGGTTCGCAACCGACTTGGATCGCGAGGGAGAGGCGATCGCGTGGCATCTTGCGCAGGAACTGAAGATCGATCCGACGATTGCCAAGCGCGTGATCTTCCCCGCAATCACCAAAGCCGAGATCGAAAAAGCGTTCTCGAACCCACACGCGATCGATATCGATCGAGTCAACGCGCAGCAGGCGCGGCGCATCGTCGATCGCATCGTGGGATATCAGGTCTCGCCGCTCTTATGGAAGAAGATTGCGCGCGGGCTCAGTGCCGGCCGCGTGCAGTCCGTCGCGGTGCGCCTCGTTGTCGAACGCGAACGCGAGATTCGCGCGTTCATCCCTGATGAGTACTGGCAGATCAACGCAAACTTCGCTCTCAGTGAATCAGACGCTGCAAAGCTCATCCCGCAATGGCAGGAGTACCTAAGACCGAAATCAACAAAGGATTCTTCCCCGACTGTGAAGGCACAGAATGAGTGGCTGGCGAAGCACAATACCGTCAAAGCAGAACTCGTCGAGGTTGCAGGCGAGAAGTTCGACGTTCGTACACTGGCAAAGAACATCAAGGATGGGCAAGCAGCGCCGGACCTCACATCGACGATCAAGAGCATCGTCGAGAGTGCTGGGCTGACCAATGTCAAATCATCCGTCACAGAAGACCAGGACGGCAGAGGACCGGCACGGTTTCTGCGCTCTGTTTCGGGCGATGTCGACCCATCAACACCGTACTCGGTCACATCCATCCAGACGAAGCAGACATCATCGCGCCCAAGCGCACCGTTCATCACGTCATCGATGCAGCAGGCAGCTTCAACGCGTCTCGGGTTTGGCGCGCAGCGCACCATGCGAGCTGCGCAGTCGCTCTACGAGGGTGTCGAGATCCCCGGCGAGGGCCCGGTCGGTCTCATCACCTACATGCGTACCGACTCGACGCACATCGCGAATGAAGCGATCGACATGGCTCGCTCGTACATCAAACGCTCGTTCGGCGACGCGTACCTGCCAGATAAGCCCAACTTCTACTCATCATCAAACAAAGCGGCGCAGGAAGCGCACGAGGCGATCCGTCCCACCTCGCTCGACTATCCGCCGGAAAAGATCGCACGTGCACTCACCGCCGACCAGCTCAAGCTCTACACGATCATCTGGGAGCGGTTCGTTGCGTGCCAGATGAAGCCCGCTGTCTGGAACTCCACCAGCGTGTTCATCACTGGTGGTACGGACCCGAAACGCCAGTTGACATTCAAAGCATCCGGCAGAACGCTCGTGTTCGACGGGTTCTATCGCGTCACGGGCGTGCCAACAGCATCCGACGAACAGACACTGCCCGAACTGAAGGAAAAAGATCCGCTCCATCCGTTCGCGATCGATCCCACGCAGAAGTTCACTTCTGCGCCACCTCGTTACTCCGAAGCTTCGCTCATCAAGATG
The DNA here is from genome assembly GCA_020639155.1 of Phycisphaeraceae bacterium. NCBI lineage: Bacteria > Pseudomonadati > Planctomycetota > Phycisphaerae > Phycisphaerales > Phycisphaeraceae > Phycisphaeraceae bacterium. Next base: position 1,524,146 of record JACKHF010000001.1, on the reverse strand, counting down.
CTCGAATCCGAGGGCATCGGTCGCCCATCAACCTACGCGTCGATCATCTCCGTCATCCAGGATCGCAAGTACGTCGAGCAGCTCGAACGCCGATTCCACGCGACGGACCTCGGCGAGGTTGTCACCGACAAACTCATCGAAGCGTTCCCGCGCATCATGGATGTCGGCTACACCCGCGAGATGGAAGCAGAACTCGACAAGATCGAGGAAGACCATCTCGACTGGATCGACATGCTCGACAGGTTCTACAGCCCATTCAAGGACGCGCTAGCATCGGCAGAAGAAAACCTCACGCACGCTAAAGCCGAAACAACACCCGCGCCGTACACGTGCGAGAAGTGCGGCGCGCCAACCGTGTACCGGTTCGGCCGCAACGGCAGGTTCCTGTCGTGCTCAACATATCCCGAGTGCAACTACGCCTCCCCGATCGATCGCAACGGCAAGCCGCGGACTGCTGAGTTTGTGAACGTGCGTTGTCCGAAGACGGGCAGGCCGATGGTGCGCAGGACAGGACGGTTCGGCCCGTTCCTCACAACCGTGCTCGCGGACGGCGAATCGAACGATATTGGGATGATTCTGAATATTGACAAGAAGGGGCATGTCACCGCGCCGTCCGTACCGCCACTGGAAACCGATCTGCCGTGCCCGACGTGCGAATCACCGTTGAATCTTCGCGATGGCGCACGTGGTCCGTGGCTCGGGTGCTCACGATTCCCGAAGTGCCGAGGCAGGGGCAAGTGGGCAGGGCTTGAGGACAGTGTTCGCGAGGATCTTGAGAAACAACTCGACCGCCACAAGGCAAAGCACCCCATCCCGATCATCACGACGCTTGATGGGAAGGCTCTCACCGATGCGAATGGGAAGCCTGTGAAAGACGCGCCGATGGTGGACCAACTCGTACTTGAAGACGAACCCGCGTGGCAGCACGAGGAAACGGCTGCGTAGTTCGTACGTCTCCTACCCTCGTCAGTGCTCAACCAGCTTGCAAACACAACAACACAACAGCCATTTGCGCTCGTGTGCAGCGCGAATGATGACACGATGCGCACACAACTCGGTATTGTCGAGTGGACGTTCCGCATTGACCAAGGCATACAGGATCAACTGACTGCTCGATGGATTGATGCCCGCACCGGCGAATCAATCGATACAACTCTGGAGCAAAACAACGCATCATCGGCACTTGACATGTTTCGTGATCTCGCAAACGCTGTTCCCACACGATCTGACAGCCAATCTACCGACACATGGGCATGGATCGGCTGGATCTCGTACGAGTTTGGCGAGTTGCTGGAACCAAAGGCATCGGTTGTACCAATCCATCGTCGCAGAAATCGCAAAGGGAACTGGCCACTGATTGAGTTCCACCGTGTGCGGCTCATTGACGACGCGGACATCCTGTCTCGATATGACAAAGAAAACCAGCTCCTGCAACTTGCACCAGCACACGACGCAATGCGGCGCGAGTTTCTGCTTAACGTGCAACGGATCCGAAACTACATCCGAGCGGGCGACATCTACCAGGCGAATCTCACCACGGAAATCCAGGGCACATTCACGGGAAACTCTCGCCATCTCTTTGCGCATCTTGCGCAGCGTTCACAACCGTGGTACGGCGTATACGCAGAGGGCTCGCGCTGCAAAATCGACACGCACCAGCGTGCACTCCTGTCATTCAGCCCGGAACTGTTCCTGAAATACGACGCGACATCGCGCACCATCACAACGCGTCCAATGAAGGGCACGCGATCGGGCACAACCGACGCTGCACGAGATGATCTTCTGCGGAGTGACAAGGATAAAGCCGAGCTTGCGATGATCGTCGATCTCATGCGCAACGATCTCTCGCGCGTCTGCGAGGTGGGCAGCGTGCGCGTACCACAACCACGGGAAATAGAACAGCACAACTCCGGCGTGTGGCAGGCAACCACGACCGTGCAGGGCACACTCAACACGCAGCACGACATCTTTGATACGATCGCAGCAACATTCCCCGGCGGCTCTGTCACCGGCGCGCCGAAGATTCGCGCGATGCAGATCATTGAGGAAATCGAACAGCGAGAGCGCGGACCGTACTGCGGCTGCGCAGGCATCATCCACGATGACGGGAGCGCAGAACTGAACCTGTCCATCCGCACACTCACGCTAGAACAGGAAACGGTGCGCGAATCTCCCTTTTCATTTGAGAATGCAAGGGCAATCTACCCGGTTGGATCGGGCGTTGTGTATAGAAGCGAGCCTGGAATCGAGTGGCACGAAACCTTTGCCAAAGCTACATGGCTGTACGAGCAGGGGACACAGGAGGACGAGGCTGACTCCTCATCATCGCATAGCGCCGCCAGAATGTAGCCAACTCAGACCTTTGGGTGTAAAATCCACTTGAAGTCACGGAGCAGCCGAAATACGGTGCTCCAGCACGGGCAGTGTCCGTGGCGGACAGTCTGGGGATTGGTGTAACGGTAGCACGACGGATTCTGATTCCGTTAGTCCAGGTTCGAATCCTGGATCCCTAATTCAAATCGGAAAAGCTGAAAAACGAAAAAGCAGAAAATGAATCAGACCGGGTGATGAGCCCGGTTTTTTCTTTGGCACATGATTGGTGCTACTGGTATCTCGCAAGGCGAGTACCAGTGCGATGGACACAGTTCAAACCATCACAGGAGCTCGGGGCGTCTCGCTGGTGGGGCAGGCTTCCAGCCCGCCTGAAGATAAGTCCTATTCGCGGGCAAGATGCCCGCGCCACCACAACGCTCTAACTCTACACCACATGGGGCGGGACGCCCCATGCTCCTGATTTCTGGTGTGCGCCTCAAGGCGGAATACCTGACGCTCCTGAACTTTCGTTGATCCGGATATTTTTGAACCTGCTTTGCGTAGACAAAGCAAGTGCAAACACTCACTCCACCGTCACGCTCTTCGCAAGATTCCTCGGCTTATCAACATCATGTCCGCGCATCACCGCTGCGTGGTACGCGATGAGCTGCAACGGCACCACCGCGAGCATCGGACTCAGGCACTCAGGCACCGCAGGGATGTACACAACATCCTCTGCGACGTTCTTGATCGCTGTATCGCCCTCAGTCGCGACCGCGATGACGTGCCCGCCTCGCGAACGAACCTCCTCAATATTCGACATCACCTTCTCGTATTGCGAGCCTTGCGTCGCGATGAACACTGCTGGCATTCCCTCGTCGATCAGCGCGATGGGGCCGTGCTTCATCTCAGCTGCGGGCATGCCCTCAGCATGAATGTACGAGATTTCCTTGAGTTTCAATGCGCCCTCCATCGCGGTGGGGTAGTTGTACCCACGTCCGAGGAACAGCCAGTTCTCGCGATGGATGTACTTTTCTGTGATGCCCTTAATCGCATCGTCCTGCAGCAACACATGCTCGATATGCCCCGGCATTTCCGCGAGTTCACGCAAAATACTCGCACACTCTGACTGTGACATGTATCGCCTGCGAGCAAGCCACAATGAAACCATCGTCAGCACAGCGACCTGCCCGACGAAGGCTTTGGTTGATGCGACGCCGATCTCCGGCCCGACGCGCAGGTACACGCCAGCGTCTGTCTCGCGCGCGATAGTGGACCCGACAACATTCACAACACCAAGCGCCATCGCGCCGCGGGCGCTCGCCTCATCGAGCGCTGCGAGAGTATCGGCAGTCTCGCCGGACTGGCTGACCGCGATGATCAGCGTGTTGTCCTCGACGATCGGATTGCGGTACCGAAACTCAGACGCGAACTGCGCAGTTGCGGGGATCTTGGAAAGGTCCTCGAAGAGATATTCGCCGATCTTTGCTGCGTTGAGCGCTGTACCCTGACCGATCAGCGTGACGCGACGCTGCTTGACGAGTTGCGACGCGTGGTCTGCGAGCCCGCCGAGCTTGATTGTGCCAGCGTCAAGATCGATGCGTCCGCGCAAGCAATTACGCAGTGTGCGTGGCTGCTCGAAGATCTCCTTCTGCATGAAGTGGGAGTATGACCCGAGTTCGATCTCCTCGAGCTCAATCTCAAGCTGCGAGACCTTCGCCGTGACGGGAATGTTGTGGATAGTGGATGTGCGGAATCCGTTGCGATCAATGCGGACGACGTTGTAATCGTCCATGGCGAACGCCTGCGTTGTATGCGAGACGACAGCTGCGGGATCTGACGCAATGACATACTCACCATGCCCGACACCGACGAGCAATGGGCTGCCCTTGCGAGCGCCAACGAGCACGCCCGGCTCTTTCTCACACATGACCGCAATCGCGTACGCGCCGGTGATCTCGCGCAGTGCTGCCTGCACCGCTGCTTCGAGGTCGCCCTCGTACAACTCGCCGATGAGCATCGCGAGCACTTCGGTGTCTGTTTCTGTTGAGAACGTGTGCCCCTTCTCCTGCAGATAGGTGCGCAGTGCCTGGTAGTTCTCGATGATGCCGTTGTGCGCGATGACGATGCCGTTAGTATCGTCGCGATGGGGATGGGCGTTTGTTTCTGTGACTGCGCCGTGCGTTGCCCAGCGCGTGTGGGCAAGCCCCTGCGTGCCGGTGAACCCGCCGATCTTCTTCAGTCGTTCTTCGAGAGCAGACACACGCCCAACCGCGCGAGCGACCCGCAACACGCCCTGCTCGCCCGACTCATCAAGGATCGCAACACCCGCGGAGTCATATCCGCGATACTCCATCCGCTTGAGTCCTTCGACGAGCAGCGGCTGGACCTGGCGTGATCCGACGTAGGCAATGATTCCACACATGAACTGGTTTCTCCGAGGCTCGATCCGGAACGATCAGCGAACAAGGCTGACATCCTTTTTCGGCTGGTTTTGATCGAGGTGTGCATGATTGGGTAGCACCTGCTGCACCCGCCCGATACACACATTTTCCCGGCATCTGGAGCGATGCAAAGCAATGAAACGAGCGGGATGGGGCATGGGTTCGCGCTTTGATGGATCAGGCAAGCGAGAATAGATACTTATCGGTCTAACATGGGAGTAGGTTGAACCACAGAGTCACGAAGACACAGAGTTATACAGGGAGACGAGAAAGAAAACGTGGGGGGATTGCATCGTCTGGTGGCGCGGGCTTCAAGCCAGCCAAAAAAGAGTCATTTTCGCGGGCAGGATGCTCGCGCCACCACGAACATAACGCAACTGTCTCGTGGGGCGGAACGCCCCACGCTCCTGAGTTTCTCTGCACATTATCATGGTCACCAGTGTATTGTTGCGTCCTGTGCCACAATACGAAAACGTCTGGCACCCGCTTCAGTCGCGCCCGATCTTCGTCAGCAAGAGGTCATCATTCTCTGCGATAAGTCCAATCCCGCGCGCGTAGTACTTTGTCTCCTGCCATTCGTCGGGGTTGTTGCTCTCGCGGATTGCCAGCACATGGTCGTATGTTGCAAACGGCGTATTGACGTGATGCTGCACACTCTGAACTTCCGCCCATTCCTCAGCATCCGGCGGCGAGTTCTCGGGTTTGAACGTATATCCAACCTGCGGATTGCTGGGAAGAAAGATCGTCGGCTCTGATGCGTTTCGACCAACCAGCCACGATCCACCGTGGTCAACAACAACGCCGTCCTTGTAGTTGTCCACGTCCTCGCCGAAGTAGTACACGTTTCCATGTCCGTCCTGCGCAAAGTAGTTGTACGAGATCTCGGCGAGTTCGCCATCCTCGTAGCTCTCCTCTGCAAGCACAAGGCACTCGACACCACCAACGACGTGCGTGCGATCCTCAACACGCCTGACAGATCTCTCAGTCTCACTAGCAAGCTCTATGTATCGAACAAAGGAGAGTGGAAAAAACTCATGTGTTATCTTGGAGGAGAGCGCAACGCCCGCTGCTAATGGGGTGAGTGAAGGGGCATCGTTTGTTCCACCAGACTTGTGTGTCGTCGTGCATCCACCAAGAAGCACGATGGGAGTCAGAAGGAAAAGTTGGCGTATCAGAACCTTTGTCATCAGCGTGATCCTCCTTGCATTGGCTAAGGCATTCTACATTGATCACGAGATAGAACATGACGGAATGGTGATCCTGCGCTACCACTTCACCGCTTTGACCGGCCCCAACTCTCGCTGGAAAAACCGAACCACCCTGACGTAGATCCACGGCATCACAAACGAGTGTCCCGAATTTTGCTTTATCTCCAGCGAAGCCTTGACGTTCACAGCCCGCAGTGCTGCAAAGAGTTCCCTGCTCTGGTCGGGATCGACAATGGAGTCCTTCAGCCCATGCATGATGAGCGTCGGAGGATCATCTGACGAAACATGTGTGATCGGGCTGGCAAGTGTTGCGATCTCCATGGACTCATGGATCGGTTTTCCGAACAGACGCTCCAGCGTGCGCACGCGCCAGTCGTTCGGTCTGGTCTTTGATGCTTCAATTGCGAGCGTTAGATCGGTCGGGCCGAACCAGTCGCACACCGCCTGGATGCGCGTCGAGATCGTGTTGGCCGATCGATCGGTGTCGCCCGCGATGGTGTGCGGCGTTTCCGGGAATGCATCGTCATCCGCGTACGCGAGCAATGCTGCAAGATGTCCGCCCGAAGAAGCGCCCCACGCACCAATGCGCGTTGCGTTCAGATGATACTTCTTCGCATTGTGACGGACGAACTGGACAGCTGCGCGCGCGTCCTGAATCTGTGCGGGAAATGTCGCGTTCCGGCTGAACCTGTACTGCACGCTCACGAGGGCGATCCCACGAGGTACCAGGAATCGTGCGGGGTACATGCCGTCGATCTTGTTGCCCATGTCCCACGCGCCGCCATGGAACCACAGCACGACCGGCACCGGGCCGAGCGTGCGATCTGGTAAATACATATCGATCTTCAGATCACGACCATCGACAGTGGCGTAGGTAACGTTTCGGAGTGTTTCTGGTTTGATGCGCGGGAGCGAGCGGATATTTATACGCGGATTGTCGTGCGTTTCTGTAACGACATTCGTTGGTGTGGGTTGTGGGGGGGCATTCTGGCTCGTTGATTGCTTTGCAACGGGCGGCACTTTGTTCCCGCCGAAAAGCGCTGAGCCCCACGCGAATACGCCATACATCAACAAGACCAGCAGCACACCCGCAACAATGACACCCAGGGGTCGAGTCAGGGCGTTGTCTGTTTCCCAATCAGTCATGGCGCCTCTGTGCAACTAATCCGTTCGCTTCTCAACTCAATCGATGGTGTTGAGATCAGACATTTTGATCATCAGCAGTTCAGGGTTCACAAGAACCACCACAAGCAGAACGACCACAAACAGAGCAATCAGTATGATCGCACCGAGTCCCACCATCATCATCACATGCTGGGATTTAGACGGCTGATCCATGCGTGCTCCGGAACCTCGCTGTCTACTAGTGATTGTACGGGAAACAGCCCGAACCGTTCGGAAAACAGGTTCCAACAGCGACGATCGGCACCCTCCCGCCTAAAGTCATCATTCAGAGAAACAACGCAGTTCCGCTCGGCCAAACCCGGTTTTTCGCGTGTGGCGGGCGGTGTCGCACAATCTGACCAGCCTTCCCGGCTGGGCACGAGGCACATCCTCCATGCCGAAGCGCACCGATATCCGCACTATCCTGCTCCTGGGCTCCGGCCCGATCGTCATCGGACAGGGATGCGAGTTTGACTACTCCGGCACGCAAGCCTGCAAAGCACTCAAGGACGAGGGATACCGCATCGTCCTCGTCAACTCGAACCCCGCCACCATCATGACCGATCCGCAGATGTCGGACCGGACCTACATCGAGCCTATCACGCCCGAGGCTGTCCGCAAGATCATCCAGCACGAATCCGAGACCGACCATCCGATCGACGCGATTCTGCCGACGCTGGGTGGGCAGACCGCGCTCAACTGCGCGTGCGAGCTTTTCGACAACGGCACACTCAACGAGTTCAACGTCGAGATGATCGGCGCAGACCGCGAGATCATCCATCGCGCAGAGGATCGCAACACGTTCAAGGAGATCTGCGAATCGCTCGGCTTGCGCGTGCCGAGGTCCAAGAGCGTGAACACGCTCCTTGACGCGCTCGATTTCGTGGAGACTGTTGGCCTGCCCGCGGTGATCCGCCCGGCGTTCACGCTCGGCGGCTTCGGCGGCGGCATCGCGTACAACGCCGAGGAGTTCCGCGACATCGTCTCGCGCGGGCTCGCGGCATCCATGATCACGCAGGTCGAGATTCTTGAGAGCGTGGTCGGATGGAAGGAGTACGAGCTTGAGGTCGTGCGAGACAAAAACGACAACGCGGTTGTTGTGTGCTCGGTCGAGAATATCGACGCGATGGGTGTGCACACGGGCGACTCCGTTACTGTTGCGCCAGCGCTGACTCTCTCAGACAAGGAGTATCAGGTGCTGCGCGATGCGGCACTCGACATCATGCGGGCGGTCGGCGTGCAGACCGGCGGCTCGAACGTGCAGTTCGGTGTGAATCCGAACCCACAGCCCGATGAGCACGGGAACACACCGTTCGAGTTCGTCGTCGTCGAGATGAATCCGCGCGTGTCGCGATCCAGTGCACTCGCATCCAAAGCGACCGGGTTCCCCATCGCAAAGATCGCTGCAAAGCTCGCGATTGGGTACACCCTCGATGAACTCCGTAACGATATCACGGGCACAACGAGCGCGTGCTTCGAACCGAGCATCGACTACGTCGTGACGAAGATGCCACGCTGGACGTTCGAGAAGTTCCCCGAAGCGGACGAGACATTGACCACGCAGATGAAGTCCGTCGGCGAGGCGATGGCGATCGGGCGCACGTTCAAGGAATCGTTCCAGAAGGTCATCCGATCGATGGAGGTCAAGCGCTTCGGGCTCGGACTCGATCGCAACGACAAGTGGCTCGCAGCGATGCGCGCGATCCAGCACGGCAAGCTCACACTCGACACTTACACCAAAGTGCCGCCGGGCAATCCGACCGGCTGGACAGGCTCGCAGTCATCGCCGACCGGCGCGCGCACAGTGGACGGCGAACCGATCGAGTGGCCGATCAATCTCGACAAACTCCATCGCAAGATCGCGATCCCGTGTCAGGGCAGGCTGTACTACATCCGGTACGCGATGAAGATGGGCTGGTCGATCCACAAAATCGCGAAAGTCTCTGGACTCGATCCATTCTTCATCGATCAGATCAAGCAACTGGTCGACTTTGAGGAAGTGCTGTGCAGATACCAGACACTGCAGGATGTGCCGCGCGATATTCTGTTCAAGGCGAAGCAACTCGGATATTCCGACGCGCAGCTGGCGATGCTGTACATCGGGCATATTACAGCTGAATCCATCCTTGATGTGCGCAGGCATCGCCAGTCGATGGGCATCGAGCCGGTGTACAAACTCGTTGACACGTGCGCAGCCGAGTTCGACGCTGCAACACCCTACTACTACTCCACATATGAAACGCCGATCGAGACGGTCGATGGAAGCTCTCGTGTGGACGACGAGATCCGCGTGAGCGACACACCGAAGGTCATCATCATCGGCGGCGGCCCCAACCGTATCGGACAGGGAATCGAGTTCGACTACTGCTGCGTGCACGCGGCGCTCGCTGCCAAGCAGATGGGGTTCGAGTCCGTCATGATCAACTCGAACCCGGAGACCGTCTCGACAGACTACGACACGAGCGATCTGCTCTTCTTCGAGCCACTCACAATGGAGGACGTGCTGAACATTGTGGAGCGGTTGAACGGAAAAAGATTGTCGCAACACGGGCTCAGCAACGACACCCAGCACAAGATTTCAGAGGACGGCAAAGCATCAGTCGAGAAGCAACTTGCCAGCATCGGAGTGACGGACGCACGCATTCTCACATCAATCCATCTCAATCCCAACGGATTCAGATGGATCGTTGAAACGCCGGATCAAAGACTCTTCCAAGTTGATGAGATGGCTCACGAAGAACCCAAGGATGTGACAGAGTTTCGGAATGTTGTCCTGTCGGATTGTGCTGTCGCAATCCTTTGTCACGACGAAATCAGAGGTGCAAACGCAATCTCGCAGTTGCCTTCGTTGCCAGTGGATTATCTTGTTTCACTCAATGCTCTTGCGAACAGACACAAACTTGGATCAGTTGCGATCATCAGCGCATCCGCAGGCACAGACGGCTGGGCTTTTGATGCAGTGCTTGCTGACGGCACAATGCGAGAGATCCAGTACCTCCCGGAACAGAAACTCTTTGCTGTCACAGAAAGCGGATGGGATCACGTCGACAGATATCTGGAAGCACATCACCAAAAACTTACTCCATTTGTAAAGCAACTCCGCGCATGGCTGCAGACTCACAAGAATCTTGTCCACGGTCTGATCGTCCAGTTCGGCGGGCAAACGCCGTTGAACCTTGCCAAAGGACTTCTTGCAGCGGGCGCGCCGATCATCGGCACCAGTGTCGATGCGATCGACCGTGCTGAGGACCGCGACCGGTTCGAGGCGCTGCTCGAGAAGCTCCACGTGCAGCGGCCCGCGTCCGGAATCGCGCGATCACCCGATCAGGCTGTCGAGATCGCGAACCGCATCGGGTATCCCGTGCTCGTGCGCCCGTCGTATGTGCTCGGCGGCCGCGGGATGGAGATCTGCTCCGATCAGGCTGCACTCCAGCACTACATCACCAACGCATTGCGCGCAAGCGAGCGCGAGGACGCGCCGATTCTCATCGACGAGTTCCTCGACGGCGCAACAGAAGTCGATGTCGATGTTGTTGCAGACTATCGCGAGGATCAGCCGAATGTTCCCGGGACCGCGATCGTGTGCGCGGTCATGGAGCACATCGAGCATGCAGGCGTGCATTCGGGCGATTCCACCTGCACCATCCCCGCGTACTCACTGCCGAAGCGCGTGACCGATCGCATCAGGTCCATCGCGCGTGATCTTGCGAAGGAACTGAAGGTGTGCGGATTGATGAACGTGCAGATGGCGGTGCGTGACGAGGAGATCTACATCATCGAGGTCAACCCGCGAGCCTCGCGCACGGTCCCGTTCGTCGGCAAGGCAAAGCACGTACCCTATGCGTCGGTCGCTGCCAAGGTGATGATGGGCCGCTCGCTCTCCGAGATGGGAGTACAAGAAGTTCGCGCCGCGCACGCCTACGCGGTCAAGGCGCCCGTGTTCCCGTTCAACAAGTTCCCCGGCGTGGATGTTGTGCTCGGCCCCGAGATGCGATCGACCGGGGAGGTCATGGGTATCGACCAATCGCTCCCCATCGCGTACGCCAAGGCGCTGATGGGTGCGGGCGTGAACCTGCCACTCTCCGGCGGTGTGTTTGTGTCGGTGCGTGAGAGCGATCGCGAGCTGATTGTTGATCCGGTTCGCTCGCTGCTTGCGATGGGCTTTGATGTGTATACCACCAAGGGCACTGGACGGTTCCTGCAGCAGCTCAGCCTGCGCACCAAGGCGCTCGAAAAAATCCAGACAGCCGTGCGCCCGAATGTGCTCGACCTGATGGCTGACAAGAAGATCCAGCTGGTTATCAACACGCCAACACGTACCGGGTACAAGACCGACGAGGGACGCATCCGCGCAGCTGCCGTGCGTTATGGCATTCCCATGCTCACAACAGCGACCGCGGCACGCGCAGCGGTGGACGCGATCCAGGCGCTCCGCGCCGGCGAGTGGTCGGTCAAACCAATGCAAGACCACGCGAACGATTCTCACGACTGGCAGTCGACAGCAACTGTTATCACAAGCAAGCGTTCGCCGACACTGGCATAAGTATCTACTCCGGCGGATCAACGGCTGTAAACTCGACCTGATTCTGATCCGGATCGTAAAAGTAATACGACGTTGCCCGCATCCATTCGAGTCGTTGCGGACCAAACACTTTCACGCTGGAATCAAGGAGTCTTTGCACTCGCGTTTCCAGTGTGCTGCGATCAACCCGAAACGCGAAGTGGACTGGTCCAAAGCGCTCCCCCTCGGGAAGACGCGAGTGCTCCTCGAAGAGCAATGGCCCTCTGGACAGCGCCAAACGCTGGGGAGGATCCGCGTTACCAATAACAAACCACGCCCAGTCATCTGTGGGCTCGCGCTCAAGTTGTAAACCAACGATATCGCGATAGAACTCACACGAAGCGCGCACATCGCGCGCAATCAGGACAAGTTCACTCAACTGCATGCTTGACATGCAATATAGATTACTCGCGAGCCTGACCGGTGACACTTGCGATCTGGCTCGACGCCAGTATCTTGATCGCCATCCCGGGAATGAAGATCACACACCCGTGAAACAATGCGCTCGTCACTTGCATGCCTGTTGCTATCTTCAACCAAGGCACACCGATCGCGAAGATGATCGCATGAACTGCAAGCGCTATCAGGCACATACGGTTCCACGTCAATCTTCCGGAGGCATCGCGCCATCTCCTTGTCAGCGCGCCAGCAACAGGCTGCGAAAGAATAAATCCAAGGATGTATCCGCCAGTCGCATCGAACACGACATCAACACCGCCGGATCCATTTGCGAATACGCCGAACCCAGCCACGCCCATCATCACGTAGAGCATCATGCTCATGGTGCCAAGCGAGCCGCCGATACACAGGGCACACGTCGCAACAGCAAGTGTCTGCAGCGTCATTGGCACGCCGCCGGGGAGCGGGATCTGGATCTGTGCGCACAATGCTGTAAGGAGTGCGAACCCGACAACAAGCGCGGGCTTGATGACGATGTGTGGGAGAGCGGGTGATCGTGGCGCGAGTGTGGTTGTCTGCATTGCCAAGTATAGATCAGGGTCAAGATATCAGCCGACCAGTTCGTCGTCCGGCAGTTCGGGTGTCGGGTACGGAGAGATCGCTGCAGCAGCAATCATGCGGACCAGTTGCATCGAATCACGATTGAGCGCAACGTTGATTTCCGCTGCCGCATGGAAGGTGTACTGCATATTCATGTGTGCTACCACACTTCTCGCGAGTGAATCCTGTTCGATCGGCTTTGGGGGGACTGCTGGATCGTCGATCAGGACGATCTTCCGTTGTGCGAGCACAGTCACTCGGCACGCGTGTAGATCAAAGCGTTCAACTGCTGGTTTTCCCATGCCGAGAAACGGGTATCGCACAATATCGATCGAACCGGGCAAAACACGGTAGTACACGGGATAGAGGAACCCTGTCACAACACTCGAAACACCAACGCCAAGAATCATCAGAAGATAAAAGTTCGACGCGACGGTCAACACTGTGCGTATCGGAAGGAAGTACAACACAGACAGAAAGCACACCATTTCAGTAATCGCAGCAACCGCCACAAACTGCTTCTTTGATCTGTGGCCAACGCGTGCAGGAACAACGATGGGCTCAAAGTTCTCTGTCGGCACAACGCCGAAATCTTCCTGATACGCCGATCTACCAATGATCGCAACGCGCCATGTCTCAGCAGCATTGAGTTTCTGACGCTTGAACTTCACTGCTTTCATGTACGCGCGTGTGCCGACTTGAACTAGCACGACGAGCACAGCAAGACCGAACATTGCCCAGAAGTAGTACACATACCGCACGGGCACGCCGAGCGAAGTCGCTGCTAATGTTCCCATCAACCACACAATTCCGAGCATCGCAAAGCACGCACAGAGGATTATGGCCGATTGCTGGCCCATGCTTGATACAGGTCGCATGACGTTCGACGCACGATGCACCTCGTTGTCGCCTGGCGTCCAGGGCGGGACATACTCGTGCAGCTCCGGCGGCGTAGTTGCTGACGCGCACTCACTCATACGAGGACCGTCTCGTGAAAGGCCCGATATTGGCTTGGCTCCATCATCGGGGAACAGTATGTCCGTCATGTTTCTCTGATTCTCCTCGGCCTGCACAGACTGTTCATGTACAATCAACCCGGTTGCGCAACCTCCCACATGCGAACTAAAAAAGGACACCCATGCGATCATTTACCTTTGTACTCGTTGCGTCAGCCGTTGTCTCTACAGCACAACCAGTCATCGCGCAGGTGCTCGAACAGGCACCGATGCAACCAGTTGAGCCCGGAGTTCAAGCTCGATCGGTTCCCAATGTGCCCGGACTCATTATCGATGGCACCGGCGGGTTGTTTCAGGTCAGCATTGATGCAAACGGCATGAACATTGTTGGCGACGCTGCAAACGAGCCATCGATCGCGATCGATCCGACCGCGCCGAACCGCATGATCATTGGTTGGCGTCAGTTCGACACTATCGCATCCAACTTCAGAGAGGCTGGAGTTGCGTGGACGAACGACGGTGGGCGCACGTGGCACGCCAGCACCATTGACAACGGCAACTTCAGATCCGATCCTGTGCTCGATGCAGATATTAACGGGAACTTTGTGTATTACAGCTTGGGCGGGCCGAACTTTCTATGCCAGACATTCACCAGCAGTGATGGAGGCGAGACATGGTCGAACCCAAACGAAGCGTTTGGTGGCGACAAAGCCTGGATGATGGTGGATCGTCAGCCAACTTCACCCGGACTCGGCAACGCCTACACATACTGGTCGACTGCAGCAAACCCGTGGGGCGCATCCCAGTTTGCGCGCAGCTTTAACGGTGGAACAACATGGGATGGACCATACGCGTTCCCGACACCAAGGTTTCGCTGGGGCACGCTGGCAACGAAGCAGAACGGCGACCTCTACATGTGCGGCACAACGGGCGGCGCGTTTTATGTCACGAAGTCATCCGACGCTTGGGACATGGGCACGACACCAACATTCACCCATCTCACACCAGTGCCGTTCGTTGGCAGCGTTACAACGAGCGGGCAACCCAATCCCGGCGGTCTGATGGGGCAGACTAGCATGGCTATTGATACGACCGGCGGCGCGCACGACGGCAACCTGTACATGCTTGCAACACTCAACACAGCAAGCGACCCGGCTGAGGTGTACTTCTGCCGATCAACCGACGATGGAAGCACATGGGACCCACCTGTTCGCGTGCATACCGATCCTGTCGGGACAGGGCCTGAGTCATATCAATGGTTTGGCACATTTGACGTCGCACCAAACGGTCGCATCGATGTCGTCTGGAATGACACACGTGACAACGCTGCTTCCAATCTTTCCCGTCTCTATTACACGTTCAGCAATGATGGCGGGCAGACATTCGCACCAGAACAGCCGATTTCCGATATCTTCGATTCGCACCTCGGCTGGCCTCAGCAGCAGAAGCTCGGCGACTATTACCATCTCCGCTCGGATCTGGTTGGGGCAAGCCTTGCGTGGGCAGCAACATTTAACGGTGAGCAGGACGTGTACTTTTCCCGCATCGGCGATTGGGACTGCAACGGTAACGGCGTTGGTGATGCGATCGATCTCGCAACCGGCACTGCGGATGACTGTAACGCGAATGGCATTCCCGACTCATGCGACATCGCTGCTGGATACTCGCAGGATGTGAACGGCAATGGAAAGCCCGACGAGTGCGAGGATTGCTACGCAGACTGCGACAGCAATGGTTTCCTAAATATCTTTGATTACATCTGCTTCGGAAATGCGTATGCAACAAATGATCCGTACGCGGATTGCGATGGCAATGGATCCCTGAATGTGTTTGATTACATCTGCTTCGGCAACGCGTATGCAGCGGGCTGCCCGTAAGGAGCAAGACTGATGAGTTTGTACGGAAAAGTATTTCTCCCGACAGTGATGGCGCTTACTTCGCTCGTGCAGGCGCAATCCGTGTGCGATATCCAACTGCAGTGCCGGGCAAACTTTACCGGCGCATTCAATCTTCCAGATGCTGCGTTCTTCACAAACAACACGCCTTCGATCAACGACGCTGGCGATGTTGCCATCTATATCTCGACGATTGCTGGCACAGACGCGAAGATGGTCTGGTACGGCGGAGATGGGGCAGGGCAGATTGTCTACACCTCGCCGGATGGCGCATCACTGAGCGATGTTTCTTTGAACAACTCGGGTTTCATCGCGTTCCCACAGTCGTTTGCATCGCCGACGGGTGTCATTGGTGTGGACGGCCCGACAAGTGTTGCATCCACACTCGTGCTCCCCGGTGCGCCGTTCGGAGCGACAAGCTTCTCCTCCGTCCGACTTGATGATCTCGGCAGAGTCGGATTCCGCGCGAGCATCGCATCGATCGGCAACGCGTACATCACATCGGACAATGGCTCGCAGGCGCAACACGCGGTTGAGGCTGGTGTCAACCCTGCAAGCCCGTACTCATTTCTCTTTACACCCGCGATGAACGAGAATCGGCAGATTGCTGCAAAGGTACGCCTCGGTGCTGCGGGACAAACAGGCAACAGTCAGCCAGATCAGGTCCTCATCTTCAATGAGGATGGATCGAGCGTGCTGATCGCTGAAGACACGGACTCGAATCCGGGGTCTGATTATACATCGTTTGATAACACTGTCGCTGTGAACGACGTAGGGCACGTTGCGTTCATTGCGAATCTTGCAGCGGGTGGCCGTGCTGTTGTGCTGACCGATGGAACAACGGACACCATCATCGCATCAACAAACGATCCGGACATCTCGGACATCGAGTTCTTCCATCCCGTGATGAACAACATTGGCGAGGTCGCGTTCCGCGCAAAGGATGGCACGGGGCTTCGTGCTGTCTGGGTAGGTGATGGCACAACACTTGAGGTTGTTGCACGCGAGCATGATCTGGTCGAAACCGATCTGGGCACCGCGCGCATCGATCAGCATGATTCCAACCCCGTGTTCGGCGGCAATGTGTCCATCAATGACAATGGCGACATCGCGTTCCATTGCGGCTTGACACCGCCCGACAACAACCAGATCGAGTGGGGATCCGGCGTGTTTGTTGCAACGCGATCGTGCGCGTGCTATGCGGATTGTGATACGAACGGCACACTGAACGTCTTTGATTACATCTGCTTCGGCAACGCCTATGCGATGAACGAGCCGTACGCCGACTGCGATGGCAGCGGGTCGCTGAATGTCTTCGATTACATCTGTTTCGGCAACGCGTTCGCAACCGGTTGTCCGTAAGTGCAATGATACAGAACTTCGCAGTGTAATTATTGGACGTTTTGTTCCCGAATCTGGTCTTGAATGAAAACAGTGTGTGAAGACTTCCGCGTACCTCTTCATATGCAGTTGCATCCGGGTGGTTCTCTTGTACACTGGCTGTCAACTGATGTCCGAATCCGATTCTGGAGACACACCATGATGCGCCGTGCCCTCAAACAACTGCTCTGTCTGCTCGCAATCGCTACCCCAGCGTTCGCACAAACACCGATCGACCCAGCGTTCTCGTATCAGGGCGAACTCACGCAGGGTGGCGCACTGTTTACAGGCGATGTTGATCTGAGGTTCCGCCTCTACGACGCATCCACAGGTGGCGCACAGATCGGCCCAACACTTGCGCTAATAAACTTCACGATCACCGACGGACGGTTCAGCGTGGACTTGGACTTTGGCATGGGTTCCTTCAACGCCGATGCACGATACCTTGAAATTGATATCCGCTCACCGGGTGGAAGCGGCGCATACACAACACTCACGCCACGCAAAGCGATTTCGCCTGCACCGGTTGCGCTCTTTGCACTCGACGGCAATCAGGGCCCAGCCGGGCCGCAGGGACCACAAGGACCAGCGGGGCCGCAAGGTGCAACTGGCGCAACCGGACCGCAGGGACCAGCAGGACCGCAAGGTGTTGCAGGTCCGCAAGGGCCGCAGGGCTCGCAAGGAGCAATGGGTCTGCCCGGCGCGACTGGTCCGCAGGGGCCTGCAGGACCGCAAGGCCCGTCTGGCATTGTCATGGCGACATTTCAAAGTGGTTTTACAAGCGTTCCAACAAGCACACGCACCCTCAATCCGAGCAGCAAAGTAACGCTCCCATTGGTTGCGGGCCAGAAAGTGATGATTGTTGGCACCATCACATTGGGTACGACCAATCCAAGCGGCGCAGATAATCTCAGGCTATGGCCCTGCTATCAGATTTCGGGTGCAACGACAAATACGACGATTGGGAGCGGATCGTACAACCTTCAAGCAGCGCCGAACACACGCCAGACCTACTCCACGACCGGCGTGTTCACGGTCCCTTCGACTGATTTATACGACATCGGTGTCTGCACACAGGTACCAGGAGCAACCAACAACTGGGATCTGAGTGAGTTTGGTTACGTTTCGGTGATTGTTTTCGACGAGTAATGCTATCAACCTGACAATACGAATCTAACCGCAAACAGGCAATCATCGGTTGCGTTGTATCACCACAAGCGTCTGATCGTCCTCCTGATTCAGGCGCTGAGCAAACGAGCGCACACGTTCTGTCACAGACTGGATCACACACGACGGCTCGCCCGTGCACTGCTCAAGCACTTCATCAAGCCGATGCGTGCCGAACATCTCGCGATGCGGCGAGAACGCCTCGATAATGCCGTCAGTGTACAGCACCACCGTATCACCAGGATCGAGTTGCGCTCTGGCACAGGTAATAGAAGGATCCGGCACAATTGCGATAGGCACGTTCGATGCATCGCCCATGGCGAAGATCGTGCTCCCACGTTTGTGTCGAGCGGGTGGGTGGCCCATCGTAACGTAGATCAAGTCACCCGTGGACGGATCAAGCACACCCATGATCGCAGTCACAAACGTGCCCGCACTGAGTGACGCGCACAACCGTCTGTTCACAAATCCCATCACACGTTCCGGACTGCAAAAACCCTCAGATGATGCGCCGCCAATCTCGTGCGCGTACGCGTGGAGCACCGCGTGCAGCATCGCCATGACTGTTGCTGCGCCAGGCCCGTGCCCGGAAACGTCTGCAACCAGCAAGGCCCACCGGCCATCATTCAGCGGGATGAAATCGTAATAATCGCCACCGGCATGGAGGCTGGGCTGATAGAACGCGTCGATTGCGTATCCCGGGATGTGCGGCACAGATTTGGGCAGCAACGATCGTTGCACACGCGCCACCTCGTTCAGATGTGATTCGAGTTGGTGATTCAGTTCTCGCACATCACGTAACGCGGCGGCGGCCCCGCTTGCTTTTCCGATGAGGCTCGAAATCAGAATGATCTGGTCGATCGGATACGCGTCCCGTGCGGGCTCATTCACGAAGAAACTCATCGCCCAGTTCAGCGCGTTGCCAGCCTCATAATGCGGGATTGCAACGCACGAGCAGATGCCTGCAATCGCTTCACCAAGCGCGGGATCGGTTGCAAGATCCAGCCCGGTCAGAATCTGGGGCTCAGGCACGGAGATAATGTCAGCAAGCAAGCCGCTGTCATGCACAGCGAAGCTCTCTCGCATGCGCCACGTGTCCTGCAACCGCTTCTCGCGCCGCTGCTCAGAAGACATCGATCGAGAATCAATGGTGCGTGTAACCCTGAACCGCCCCTCGGGAAGACCTCGTGTCGAGAGTGTGACGAAGAGTTCCGGCTGCGACCATCGACGCATGACCTGACCGAACGCATCGATTACATCCGATGGCTGAACAGCGTTGCTCGCTTTCCGTAGCGCATCGACAACGATTGCAACATCGGGCTGTTCGGTCAGGATCTCACGTCTGTATGTCACATCAGTGGGCATATGGGTAATCGTAGTCTGCTGAGCGATTAGCCCTCGTCTGACTCTCGGAGCTTTGCAAGAACCGAATAGTCTTCGAGTGTTGTTGTGTCCTGTGCAATCTCAGTCTGGCCTTCGGCTATTGATCGCAGCAATCTTCTCATGATCTTGCCCGAGCGCGTCTTTGGCAGCGCGTCGGTAAAACGAATCTGGTCCGGCTTTGCGATCGCGCCGATCTCCTTTGCAACGTGCGCTGCAAGGTCGGCTTTCAACTTCTCGGCAGCTGCACTGTCTGCAGGCGCGTGGTTTGGTGCGAGCGTACAGAACGCTGCGATGCCCGTTCCCTTGATCTCGTGCGGCATGCCGACAACCGCTGCCTCGACAACCGCATCGTGCGAGACCAATGCGCTCTCGACCTCCATCGTGCCCAGTCGATGCCCAGACACGTTGATGACATCGTCAACGCGCCCCATGATCCAGAAGTTACCGTCAGCGTCCTGACGCGCGCCGTCGCCAGGAAAGTAGTACGGCGAGATCTTCGCACCATCGACATCGAACTTCGACCAGTATGTATCAATGTAACGATCACGATCGCCATGAATCCCGCGCAGCATGCTCGGCCAAGGCTTGCGGATCGCAAGCAGTCCACCCGCATTGCGCGGAAGTTCGTTGCCCTTCTCGTCGAGTATCGCTGCATCAACACCAAAGAACGGGAGCGTGCATGAGCCCGGCTTTGTCGGCGTGACACCCGGGAGCGGCGTGAGCATGTGCCCGCCTGTCTCGGTCTGCCACCACGTATCAACAATCGGGCATCGATCCTTTCCGATCACGCTGCGATACCACATCCACGCCTCGGGATTGATCGGCTCGCCGACAGTGCCGAGCACCTGCAGCGACGAAAGATCGTATTTGTTCGGATGCTCGTCGCCCCACTTCATGAACGCGCGGATAGCTGTTGGTGCCGTATAGAACTGTGTAACCTTGTGGCGATCGACAATATCCCAGAAACGCCCTTCATCCGGGAAGTTCGGCGCTCCCTCGTACATGAGTGTGGGTACACGGTTTGTCATGATTCCGTACACAATGTAACTGTGCCCCGTGATCCAGCCGATATCCGCTGTACACCAGAAGAGCTGACCAGCGAATGAATCCTCACCTCGTGATGGTTCTTCAAGATCGGGTATCAGATTGAACACATACTTCGACGTGAGATAGGTGTGCACCATGTATCCGCCGGTCGTATGAACGATGCCCTTTGGCTTCCCGGTCGAGCCGGATGTGTAGAGCAGAAATAACATGTCTTCTGAATCGAGTTGCTCGCACGGCGTCTCCTGATCGCCCATCTCCTCGACATCTCTGAAGTAGACATCGCGCTCGTCGTTCCATGGCATCGGATCAACACCGATGCGCTTAAACATCACCACCTGATCGACACGATGGTCGTGATCATTCTCAAGTGTTTCGCACGCTGCGTCCACGCTTTCCTTCAGCGGCACAATCTTGCCGCGACGCCATGCGCCATCGCACGTAATGATGACACGAGAATCGGCATCCAGCACACGATCAACGATTGCCTGCGATGAGAAGCCGCCGAAGATCACAGAGTGCGGTGCGCCGATGCGCGCACATGCAAGCACAGCTACCGCGAGTTCCGGCACCATCCCCATGTAAATTGTGACAACCTCGCCCTTGCGGACGCCGAGCGATTCCAGACCACCGGCGAACTTGGCAACGCGGCGTTGCAGTTGTGCATAGGTGAAAGCGCAGATCTTTGGTTTGCCCTTGTCTTCGTCTGCTGGCTCGCCTTCCCACACCAGTGCAATATCGTCACCATGTCCGTCTTCGACGTGTCGATCGACGCAGTTGTAACACAGATTCGTCTTGCCTCCGACAAACCACTTTGCATCCGGAGCTTTCCAGTCGAGAACCTTTGACCATGGCGAGAACCAATGCAGTTCCTTTGCCACCCTGCCATAGAACGTCTCGGGATCATTGATAGATTCAGAATGTAGCTTTGTATAGCTCTCCATCGACGCAACATGCCATGTTGGCGTTCCTGCATGTGGTGTTGCCGGTGGCGCAAAGACACGGTGCTCTTCGAGGGTCGATTCGATGCCGGTAGCAGAGAGCTGGTCGTTCGAAGCCATAGAAAATCCTCCGGAAAGTCGCTTTGGTCCGGAGGGAGGATATCAGATTGAATCGCGGCTGGCTGGAACACCCAAAAAGTTGGTCAGACCGTCGCTTCGGTGACGCGCAGGATCTCTTTTACTGTGGTGATACCGTTGCGAACCTTCTCAAGCCCATCCTGGCGCAGCGAGACCATGCCACGCTCGATGCAGAATCGTCGAAACTCGGACACATTCGGGTTCCGCGCGATGTAATCACGAACGTGATCGTCGATCGAAAGCAGTTCGTATATGCCCATACGGCCTGAATACCCCGTCTGACGGCATCGATCGCATCCCTTGGCGTTCCACATCTTGTCTGTCGGCATGCCCTGCATTTCAAGGAACGCTTCCATCTCCTCGCCGGGTGCTTCCTCGGCCTTGCAGTGCTGGCACAGCTTGCGAACGAGTCGCTGCGCAAGCACGCCGTTGATTGCTGCTGCGACAAGAAACGGCTCGACACCGATATTGACCAGTCGAGTGATCGAACCGGGTGCGTCGTTCGTATGCAATGTTGAGAGCACCAGGTGACCTGTGAGCGATGCCTGGATCGCTGTCGATGCAGTCTCCATGTCTCGAATTTCGCCGAGCATGATGACATCAGGGTCCTGACGCAACAAGGCCTTGAGCGCGCGCGCAAAGGTCATGCCGATCTTTTCGTGCATCTGTGTTTGCGTGATGCCTTCGAGGTTGTATTCGATCGGATCCTCAACGGTCGAGATGTTCATCGAGTTTCGATCAAGCTCCTGCAGACTCGCGTACAGCGTTGTCGTCTTACCCGAACCAGTCGGACCCGTCACAAGCACGATGCCGTGCGGCTGATCAATCAAATGCTTCCACGTTTCGTACGCGTGGTCGGAGAAACCAAGGTCGGACAACTTCACCTGGATAGACTTCGTATCGAGAATACGAATAACCGTTTTTTCCATCGTGCCCGCTGGAAGTGTTGACACACGAAGGTCGAGACGACGCCCAGCCACCGTACACTTCACTCGACCGTCCTGCGGAATGCGGCGCTCGGAAATATCCATATTGCCCATGATCTTGATACGGCTGGTGATTGCGGCAGCCATCGACACGGGCGGGTTCATCATCTCGAACAGTCGGCCGTCGATACGAAATCGCACCGCCACCTTCTTTTCCGAAGGCTCGATGTGGATATCTGACGCTCCCTCTTTCACCGCAGTCTGAATGATGTGGTTCACATAACGGATGACAGGGTTTTCGTCGCCGCTGATCTCCTCGAGATTAACGGCATCCTCATCCTTCCTGGTCTGTTCGACTTCGACATCTGCCTCATCGACATCTGCCAGAATCGCGGCCAGATCGTCTGCCGAGGATTCTGTGTTGCTCGCACCAACAACAGAGTCGATTGCCTTTCGGATGTCAGCAGAAACAACAAGCACTGTCTTGACGCCGCGAACACCAAGGCGTGTTCGCACATCATCCACAACAAACACATTATCCGGCGTTGTCATACCAAGGACAACGCGCTGACCTTCCATGCGCAACGGCAGCACGACGTTCATCTTGCAGAACTCTGCGCCCAGACGCTGCAGCATGCGTCCATCAAAGCCGCCATCAGCACCCGCTTCAGGCAGCACACGCTCGAACGGCATGTTGTGGTAGTCTGCTATTGCAGGCTGAATCAGCAGTTCTTCGCCACCCTGCTCAAGCAGCAGGTCTACGAGCTTGCGACCTGGCGTTGCCTTGGCAACCTGCTCCGCTTGTGCAAGCTGACGAGCAGTAATCGCTTCGGACTGCACAAGAAACTGCCCGAGTGAGAGTTCCTCTTTCTTCGCGTCCGACTCAGGCTGCGGAGCGTAGATGGAACTCATCGCGTCACCGATGATCGGTGTCATGCCGTGTTCCGGCTTGTGAGCAATCGCAGGATCGCGATGCACCGACTTTGTTGCGCTCTCGTCGTCGAGACCCTGGTTTGCCGGCATTGAAGGAATAGGGCTGAACGATGACTCGGCTTTGTCTATCGCGTGCTTCTCTCCCTTGGCATTGGTATCGCCACCAAGCCCAAGTTCGCTGAGAAGATCGTCAAGATTCTGCTTGCCCATCGGTCGCTCCAGCCGCCACTTCATCGCAATACAGACAACACATCACACACAAAGCAGGATCAATCGTCGCCCATGCTCAGCCGGAACTGCAATCCCTCGGCAGAGATGACAACAACCCGATCTTCGATACGTTCGACCTTAAACAGGCCAACCGTGTTGCCAACGGTTACGGGCTTGCCATCAACAACAGCAACAGGGCGGGTACCCAGCATGATGCTGGACACCTTCATGTTGTTCGCCTGATCAGAGATCTGCGCAAGCAGCTTCTCGCGCTCGAGTTGCATCCGACGCAGACGCTCCATCTCCTGACGATCGAGCGTGTCATCCACCGGGACGTACTCGGTGACAACTTCTTTGGTGCGCTGCGCAGTAAACGGATTGCGATTGATGTCCTCGGCTGGCATCTGGACGAGTTGGTCACTCAACTCGAGATCCTTCATGATGCGCATCTCGTTCTCGAGACGAACGCCGCTCGGCGGTGCGAGTGGATAGTCGACCTCGCCCATGGTGAAGCTCATCCCGCTTCGAGAGCCGAAGTACCGCATGCCCCAGAGCATGCCTCCTCCAATGCTCACGATACCAATGAACAGGAGAATCTGCGGATTCACCTTGCGGGACGGCACGGCGAACGACATCTCCTCGTTCTTCTCCGGCACTCCCGTCACTTCATCGTCGGGCCCATTTTCGAATGGAAGGAATGTGTTTTCGTCAGCCATGGTTATCCTCCCACCTGCTCGGTTTGCTGGAAGTAGATGCTGAGCGTGAACTCCGCCTTCATGTGACCGTCGTACGCGTCCACACGCTTCACCTTCATCGTGGGCATACGCGTAATACGCGGGAGTTGCTCAAGACGAAGCAGAAAATCGTAAAATCCGCGGAAGCTGCCCTCGACAACCATCGTGAGTGGCTGCTCCATGTAGAGAGCAGCCTTGATCGGCTTTTCCGTGGTAATCTGCGGCTGGCTGAGCCCGCTCTCGACCGCGACATCTGAGACCTGCCGAACAACGCCATCGATTTCCTTGTGCGTTGGCAGACGTCCCTCAATCGCCGCAATGCTCTCTTTGATATTTTCGTTCTCTTCAGCAAGATCAGCGCTGCGCGCCGTTGCTTGGCGCAGTTTTTCGAGCATCTCGACCTTGTGCGAGATCTCGTTCTGCGCTTGTCTGATCTCACGATTCTGTGGCCTGAATACCAACCAGTAACTCGCGATGGGAATCGCCAGCAACGCAGCTAGCAGCAGGAACTCTCGAATACCGAGCTTCATGTGCGTTCTCCTCGCAACGAGCGCCTTACCGGCTGCCGTCGTTTCCTTCTTTGGCCTTTGTTACTGGACTGATCTGTTTCACCTGTGGTTTTGGCGCATCGGGATCGGGCTCCTCGTCCATATGCCCACCTTCGGGCCATGCACCAACTCCGACATCCTCGGGAGACTGCTTTGTTTTCTTCTTACGCCCGATCGCATTCTGCTGCGCTGCTGCAATCATCGATGCAAATGGATTCTGCTCTGACGAACTGACAGCACCGTCGTTTGCTGGAAGATTCTGCTCTACATCTGCATCGAGCTGCTGTTCGAGCAGAAGCTGGCGGGCGTCGGCTGTCGGACTGATTGAGGACTTGATCTCGAACTCACGCAGTTCGGTATCATCAATCAGCACGGGCTTGATGTAGCTGAGATCAACGGATTCGAGCACACCGCTTGACTGCAAGCCTGCAAGATAGTCAGCAATGTCATTATTCGATCGCGCCACTCCGACGAGTGTGAGTGTGTATGTGAACTTCGGCGCGGTCACTTTCGGCTTCTTCGGTGCGGCAATCTGGTTGATCGAATCGGTCAGCGATTGTGCGCCTGATGCCTGCGCACGACGATCTTCGAGCGAGGGCACCTTCGGTTTTTCCTCGACAACATCGTTGATCCGTTTGGACTCAAGGTTCACAGCGGTCAGCGTGATGGTGCTGGGCAAGCGTGTCACGAGCTCCGCAATCAGCACGCTGCGAGGCACCTTCTCGATGAGAGCTGTTGTGATCTCAGCCTTGTCGAGCATCTCCTTCTTCTGCGTTTCCAGCTGCTGAAGGATTGCGATCTTCTCGGCTTGCTCCGTGTAATCGGCGCTGATGGTTCGCTGCCGATCGCGCAGTTCCATCCACCTGCGATTCGAAAAGAAGAACGCGCAGACAACGCCAGCCATGATGAACATGAACAAAACGATGACCATGATGTTGGTGCGGTTCTCCGCCTTCCGACTGACGTAGTCTGCCGGCAGAAAGCTCGCGCTCTCGGGCTCTCTTGATTTCGTTTGAAACGGCATCGCCATCTGCCAACCTCCAACTGCGTACAACGCTGATCCATGCCAGCGGAAAATCTCACGTCCTTACAGATCTGTCTTGCCCAGGCACAACCCGAGTGCCACCGCCCAACCGGGCTGTGGCTTTGTCATATCAACACCCGTCACGGGCTCCTTGCCCGAGCGGTTCACTATCGCCATCGGATCGGCAACCTGCGCAGGCAAACGGATTGCCCTTGCAACATGCTCGCACAACATCCGGTGTCTCGACTCTCCGCCAACAAAGACAATGCGCGACAACGGTTTATCTGGGAATGCTGAATCGTGGTAACGAAGGCATAACGCCAGTTCATCCGTGAGAATCTCCATCGGCTCAATCAGCGACAGCTTCGGACCATGCACTGCTTCCACGCGTGTCGCAACACCGACGGCAGACGCAAGCCGGTCGTTCACACTGCTCTGTGACGCTTGCGCGTGGTCGTCAGCATCTGCTGGCTGTACCGATCGCATCTTCAATCTGCGTTCGTGCGCATCGTCGTCGTCGATCTTCATCAGTTTCGCGATCGTCTGATCGAATGTGCGCCCACCCACATCGATCGACTTCGCAAAGACAGGGTCTCTCCCGTGCGCGATGAGCACGTTCGTCGCACCAAATCCCATGTCGATGTAGAGCGTGTTAGAGTTGTGATCCTCAGAACGGCGGCTCAGTGGCGCAAACGCATCCATCATTGCAATAAACTCGTTCTGTATGCCGACAGGTTCCAGCTTCGATGCTTTCATCGCGCGCATCAGGGTTTCTACAAGATCACGACGTGCAGCAAGGCACAGCACGTCCATTTTGGGATTTCCCTTCGTGCCTCCGCTGATAACAGTTGGGCGCACAACGAGCGCTGCGGGCGGACACCCGATCTGCGCACCAAGTGCGCTTGCTGTCAGCTCAGAAACTGTCATTCCTTCAATACGCGTCACCTTCAAGATTCGACAGATTGTTTGGCTGATGGGGATCGAGCACACCGCACGCTTTGCCTTGACACCGGACGACTTGAGCAGATTGGGCAGCGCTTCAAGCTGGAACTGCAGACGCTTCTCAGGCTTATCCCACATCGCTTCCGGTATTGGCAGCGCCCCAGCTGCGACAAGCGAAACCTGCTCACTCTGCTGGGCGACTTGCAACACCTTCAGAGAGGATGTGCCGAACTCGATCGCTACCGGTAGCGGCTGCGCAGCAACACCCCGGAGCTTTGTCAAACTCTCTCCGAAACCGCTGCCAAAGCCGCCAATTCGCTTCATACACCTGCCCCTGATAATGCATGAGCGCACGATCGGCGCTGCATGCATCACGCCTATCGGCGGGATATTGGGGCACATTGAGGGCCTGTCTAGAGAAGAACTCGATACAGAACACTTAGATTCACACCCGCACAGTTATAAGACCTTCCCCTTTTTAGGGCAAAGCAGGGTATTTCCTGTATTGATAACTCTCGCATCCGAGTTATAAATAACCATATGAAAGTTAACGGCCAGCAAAGCGATATATTTACAAGTTTAAACCAGCTATTAGATCTAACAAGGTCGTCTCAAGATTTGCACTAACAAAATAGACAAGCCTTAATATTACATCCAAAGATCAAATAAAGTTGAATAGACACTGTATCTGTAGAAATGTTCGCATATTGATCTGCACAAGGAGCTTTCGTGAAGTTAAAATTTAAAACAACTGCCATTGCCTCAAGTCTGCTGGCATTATCGTCAGCAGTCTCAGGCCAAACAATATCAGGTTCTGAGTTTATTTCTGTTGGCTCGAGTGGACAGTCTTCCTCGGGTGCAGGCTCGACAAGTCTGTCTACAAATGGACATGTGACTCTCGATATATCGCATGACGATCGCTATGTCGTATTTTCCTCACTGGATGCAGGCTTATCGACAAATCCAGTTGCTACTTCGAATGGCAAACGACAAGTCTTCGTGAGAGACAGGGTGAATGGAACAACCACACTGATCTCTAAGAAATGGAATGGCAGCAGCTGGGATATTGCGGATGACCACTGCGGCTATCAAAATACTGGTGGGTCTGTGTCCATATCAGCGGATGGAAGATACGTTGTATTTGACAGCTCGGCATCAAACCTTCACACAACAGCAGACACAGACGGCGGATTAGAAGATGCTTTTATATGTGATCGCGACCCGGATGAAAACGGCATCTTTGATGAGGGGAACGAGATTGTACTCAACATGGATCCTGCAGTAGATACGCAGAAGCGAAGAGGCTCTCGAATCTCGCCCGCTGGCAATCGCGTGTTCTTTGCAAAGGAGCTTGACAGCAACTTTACATATGCGGTGATTTATGAAGTCGAAACAAATGGTCTGCACTCAATGTGGAACGGGACAAATGCCACTACATTGGGAGAAGTTGTCGCGGGAGCAGATTTTACGTTCGATGGAACAAGGATTGCTCTTCCTCAGCACCAAAGGTACACGAATGCGCCAGTAAATGTCTACGTTGGATATGGTTTGTGGGATGTGGACTCACGGACGTTGGTTACAGGTGTTGGGTCAAGTTGCTATTACCCAATTGCCCAAGGAAACTTTGTTGACGTCGTGCTCTCATATGATCTTTCAGACAATGGCGATCAAGCTGCTATCTCGTACTCTATCAATAGTGATGTGAGCGGACAAATCTTAGGGTACGTAGTTGTTGACGGGACATTGCAACAGCAGCCTAACTGCGGCGCGTCTTTGCCGTTTTCAACAGCATTTCCACCAAACTATAGTGGATATGGTCCGGCAAGAATGTCCAAGGACGGCCGTCATGTTGTCTTTACAAGCAATAATGGGCTTGTCGCCGGCGATACAAACGGTGTCTCAGATGCATACTTGCTGATCCGCGATCCCGATGAAGACGGTGTGTATCAGTATTGGATTACCGATTATGTGCTTCTTTCAGAAGCTGATGGGATGCCAGGCGTTGCTGGCAACGGCGGCTCCAGAAGCCCTGTCCTCGGACTACAAAGTGTCGTGTACGAGAGTGCAGCGACAGATATTGTGTCACCCGACACGAACGGCAGTACCACAGACATCATTGCAACCGACATTGATGATCTTGTTGTGCCAATCGAATATGCATTTGCTATTCTTATTGACAGTTCGGGCAGCATGGATATTGCTTTTCAGTTTTCATTAGAGGCGCTCGCACGACAAGTGGAGGGCGGACAAGTATCCACGCCATGCAATACGTATGATCCCAGCAACCCAAATAACCCTCCATACTGCGCCCAGTCGGGTCATTTTCAAACCGGGCAAACGATTCCTCTTAATGGAACAGTTGCTATAGCATTAGTTGATGTTTCAGCTCAACCTACAATTCAAGTTCCACTTACATTGATTTCAGATCAGCAATCGGCCTCTGATCTTGCAGATGTTATTCGATCCACACCATTTAATGGCGGAGCCGCAGCCGCTATTGCATCTGGAATGCAGATTATATCTCAGCCTCTTCTTCGATCTAAGTATCAAGCTGCAAACAAAAGTATCATTGTTATAGGTGACAACATCGATGATACCTATTCAAATGCTCAAAATGCTCTTGATGCAATGGCAGATGCCAGGGACGACTTGCTAAGCTTAGGTTTTAACCGTATCGATGGCATTGTTTTCATCGGGGAGGCATACCCAAACACCGTTGGCGCGTGGACCCAATATCTCGTTGGCGGAGGCGGAATAGCCCTAGAAACCCATCATGAAAATCGGGAACTTGGCTTCATAGAAACCGAACTACGATCTTCGATTATGCGGCAAAACTGCTGGAAAGACCTGGATGGCAGCGGCTCTCTCAATATACTTGATTATATTGTGTTTGGCAACTTGTATAACACGTCTGACCCAAAGGCTGACATCGATGGTTCTGGAACTATTGATATCCTTGATTATATTGCTTATGGAAATGCGTACGCATCTGACTGCCCCGACGCTCCATAAACACAACTGTCTGCAAGACAACGCAGATTACTAGCTCAATAAAGAAAAGACGGTGCGGGCTCCAATTCTGGCCCGCACCGTTTTTTGTTAGCTCAGCGTTCCCACCAGACGTGCTAACCCCTCCAGATCCCGGTCCTGGACGATCGCAACAGCCTTCTTTACCTTTGCATCATCCGCAGGACCAAGATTCGCAACCGCCTTGGCAGCCCGATCCCAGAGCCCATTGAGCTTCTTTGTTGTTGCAGGTTTGGACGGGTCCTCTGACGCGGTCGCCAGCATCAGCTCTGTAACCAGCTCTCCCAGTTTCTGGACCATGATCGAGTCGCGGTTCTGGTAATACCGCTTGACAACCTTCTGTTGGTAGGCTGAAAGGGGCTGTTTTCCTGCCATGACGCGAGACCTCCGAACATTCGCCAAGCAGCCAGACATCGTTGAAAATCACACAAATTTGCTGACAGCGAGTTCTGGCGGATGCATCCAGATAGTACAGCTTCCACCCAGCCAGATCACTCGTCGAACATCCTGGCAGAACTGGAAGCTCTTTCAGAATGAAACCGCCCGGCTGGGCATTATCAAGCAGAACGTGATGCAACAGCTGGGCACAGCAACGGAGATCATAACAATGACATCGAGCAGAGCACACACACTGAAAGTGTCGGCACTCGCACTAGCAGGGTTAGCGGGCACCGCTATCGCAGCTGTTGCGATCGGCCCGGACACCGATGACAAGCCAGCGACAAAGTCAGCCGAATGCACAACAACCCGCACAACTGCAACCACATGCACAAGCGCATCACAGGCATCGGCACCGCTGGTTGCGCTGACCTCGTTCGATCCAGACAAAGTCAGTGTGACTTCGGGCGGCGGCTCTGGCGGGATGGTTGTTGTTGAGTCGCTTGGCGGCACATCCGGATCGGGAACATCGAGCGTGACTACAACGGGCCCGACATCAACAAGCCGCTCCATCATGGTGCGTGATGACGGCACCGACAAAGTAAAAGTCGAGATCAAGGACGGCAAGACATCGGCGTGGATCAACGGTGAGGAAGTATCACCCAAACAGATCCGCAAGACAAACGACACAATTACGATTCTTGACAAGAACGGCAACGAGGTTGCAACGTTCAGCTATGTGGCAACGAACAAGGCTACAACCATCTTTGGCGATTCGATCGTGCTCGGTACTGCACCACACGATGTCAGCGCAATTCAGATCGTGCCCCAGATTGCAACTGGGCCGGATGGTGCCATCACAATGAATGTTGCGCCACAACTGCTTGCAACCACCGGTCTCTCTCCCTTTGGTGGAAACTACGTCGTTGCAGACCCTGATACACCTCCAGTGATGGTCGGCATCACGATGGGCGATGTGTCACCTGAACTTCTTGACTATCTTGATCTTGATGGCGGCAATGTCTTCATAATCAGCAGAGTGATCAAGGATCTGCCCGCAGCAAAGGCTGGCTTGCAGGAGCGTGACATCGTTATCAAAGTCGACGGCAACGCACCCGCGACACAGGAAGGACTCCGCAAGATCCTTCGTGAGAGAGAGCCGGGCGACACCGTCAAGCTCACCGTCATCCGAAAAGGTGAGAAGAAAGATATCAAAATTAAGCTCGACAAGTATGATCCGCAACAACTGTCGGTCCAGACCAATGTTCTTAGCGGAGTTCCGGCCGTCACACAGCGTTTGAACGTCTCTCCTCTCTCGCCCCCGACACCCCCATCAGCCCCCAGCACAACAACTGCGCCAACATGGGTGACACCCGTGCAACCGAGCGCTCCAAGGAACTTCGGCGGCTCGGGCGGCGTCATCGCACCACGTGGTGAGCACTCGAAGGATGTCAAGAAAGCCCTTGAGCAAGCGGTCGAGCAACTTCGCGATATGAAGATGCAGGGGGACGAATCGACAGAGAACTCCCTCAAGGGGTTCGAAGAAGCACTCCGCGCTCTTGAGAAAGCGACACAAGCGCTCGACGGCCTTGAAGTCTCCGGCCGCTTCTCTGTCGAGCTTGACAACAAGGATGGCGACTGGAGATTATTTATGGGCGACAAGCCCGACATGGTTTTCCGCGCTCAACCGGATCAGGGCTTCTCAACATTCTGGCACAGCGACAAAGACAATGACAGCAAATCCGAACACTTCTTTTCGCAGGGCAACAACAGCGTGCGCGGCTTTGCTTTCACACCAGAGCACGCAGACCAGATCGAGAAAGAACTGGATGAGCACTTCAGGGATATGCACGAGCACCTTGAGAAGCTTGGCGATCTGAAGCATCTCGAGAAGTTGGGTGATCTTCAGTTCCTTGGTGACGACTTTGTTGTCAAGCTGGAAAACCAGGCAAGGGAGATTGAGGAAGCAACAAAGGCCAACGGCAGGTACTCCATTGAGTTGCGTCAGATGCGCGACAAGCTCGACGACCAGAACAAGAACGTGGATCGTCTGGTGCGGAAGTTCGAAGCGGATCAGGCCCGAACTGGCAGCAACAACGAAATGAAATCAATCAAGAACCAGCTTGATGGAATCGAGAGCGATCTTGCCGACATCAAGAAGATGCTCAAGCAACTGATGGAGATGCACAAGCAGTAAACCACCTTCTCCGAATCGGTTGGCACACACCCAGGGATAGTGCTGATCGACACCAACACCATCGCCCGATCGTTCCTCCCCCGGAGCGGTCGGGCGGTGTTTTATCTTGGAGACTACAGGTTCCTGTGCGGTTCGGCCGACGAATAATCCTGCATGAAAATTACCCTCAGATCACTCTTCTATTGCCTCATTGCTTTCATGCCCTGTGCGATGTCAGGGTGCATCCCCAGCACGCTCACGCTTTCCCTCGACAGTCAGTCGAGCGCACTGAAAAAGGCAAGCGTGTTCAGGGACGACGGACGCGTGGAGGGCACGATCGCTCTTATCCATGTGGGCGGTGTCATCAATGACATCACCAGTGGCTTGTCGGGTTCATCAGCACCAATCGACTCGCTTGTTACGCGACTCGATATGGCTCGCGATGATCACAATGTCAAGGCAGTTGTCCTGCGCATCAACTCGCCCGGTGGATCTGTCTCTGCGAGCGATGTCATGTATGAGGAGATCAGGCGATTCAGCGATGACACTGGCAAGCCCGTTGTCGCATCGTTCGGAGAAGTTGCTGCGTCGGGCGGGTATTACATCGCGCTCGCTGCCGATCACATCGTTGCCCAGCCCACCACGATCACCGGCTCCGTTGGTGTCATCATTCCTGCGCTCAACTTCAGCCACGGGCTCTCGATGATCGGCGTTGAAACAAACAACATTGTGTCAGGCCCGAACAAGGCGATGGGCGATCCATTCTCACCTGTGAACCAGAGCCACAACGCCATGTTCCAGGCGCTGGTTGACCAGTTCTATGCCAGATTCAGATCGCTGGTTGTTGATCGTCGCTCACACGCACTGCATCCTGTCGATATGTCGCGGATCAACGAACTCACGGATGGTCGGGTTGTCACAGGTGCCGATGCGCTCGATGCTGGCCTTGTTGATTCGCTCGGGACATTACATGACGCCTTTGAGATTGCAAAGCAGCGTGCTGGCATTGAGCGTGCCGAGATGGTTGTGTACCACTCTAAACCAATCGCGTTCCGCCCGCGTTCGCCATACGCAAGCGTCGGCTCCATCGCTCCGCGGGCAACATCCAACCAACAGATCAGCGTTGGCGCTGTGACGCTCCCGATCGAGGTCTCTCACACTGTCACGCCGGATGAACTCCGACCCGGCACAGCGTATTACCTCTGGCCCGCCTCTCTGGGCAGGGAATAGCTCGCGCAACAACTGCGCGATCTCACCATATCACGTGCAATGTCATCGCGCACATCATCCGCTCGACTCTGAATAGACCGATACATCTATCAGCGGCCCTCGCATGGATGCGTGGAACCGTGCCCATCCCATTCCGTCATTCGCACTTGTGCCATGGAGGGCATGATGGCATCGACGAGTTCCTCCGACCGCGGATCGCAGCCCGCTGCGCCATTCCCCGAACTAAAAACCACAGCCCCGAACAAGGACGCAGAGCGCCGGCGTATCCCTCGCGTGAAGATGGCCGGATGCTTTACCGCTACCTTTGAACCAACAAAGGAAACATCGGGCGGGCTTGCAGTCATTGAACTGAAGGACGGGAGTCCAAAGGGCATTGGAGCGTTCTCGCCTATCGCGGTCCAGCCAGGCACTCGCGTGAACCTGTTCCAGTCCGGCTCACGTATCCCCATCCACAAGGGAACGGTGGTCCGCTGCGAAGAGGAGACGACCGAGGTGGATGGCACACCGCTCCCAAGGTCCCGCCATCTGCTCGGCATCCTGTTCAACAATCGAGACTAAAGCCGGTTTTCTGCGCTCCAATCCCCCTGATCGCTGCTCTGCATTCGCTCAAGATGCCCGTTTTCAGAATGAGACGGCTCTCGGGATGACACACCGGCTCTGCGCGCGTTCAATCCCCCATCATGACTCGCACTATCCGCAGCCGATTTTCCGCATGCTGCGTTGTTCAGATCGGGAGGTCCTCATGACCCACATCATTGCAGAGCCCTGCATCGCAACCAAGGACACAGCCTGCGTCGACGTTTGCCCCGTCGACTGCATCCATCCCACCAAGGACGAGCCCGACTTCGAATCGGCCGACCAACTCTTCATTGATCCCGACACATGCATCGACTGTGGCCTGTGCATCGACGAGTGCCCCGTCAAAGCTATCTACCCCGAAGAAGATCTCCCGGAAGAATGGAACAACTTCGTGCAGATCAATCTCGATTATTACAAAGACAAATAGGAGAACTACCTATATTCTGCAACCCACGGAACATTGTTCAGAAACACAGAAGCGTCCGCAATCTTTGATGTTGCGGACGTTTTTTCTTAGGCAGATTGATGAAATCGTGTACATTCTGAGTATAGACAATGCGTTTTTTCATTGGTAGAAATATGGCACAGAAAACAACACTATTGGCTTTGCTCTTTGTCTCTGCAACATCAGCGGCAGCTGACCCTATCGGCGGATGGATACTTGAGAACCTTGATACAGATCCGATCAGCCCGACAAGTGCCAATACATCGGTCAGATTGTCGGTATGGTACGACCCAAACGCCGGGTATCACAGCTTTGGACAATCAGATGTAGTCATCTCTGCGAGCGACTCAGTACTTGTGGGAAGCGCATCTGGATACGGAAGCAACGGAACAATTACACATGATACATTTACTCAGCTCAATCAAAGCACAGTGCTGTTTGAAGCATGGAACCCCCACCTTCCCCCAATTCTCATCGCTTCCACAGAGAATCCAGCGTGGACCGCCACATTCTGGTTTGAGACAACCGACTTCACGCCACGCACGGTGGAGATCTCAACAAGCTCGCTGACATTTGGGATGTTCGATACCACAACATCGATCAATCCGACGTATCTCCCGCTCTCCAGTGTGCAGGAAACAACGCTGAAGATCCAGATCATCCCCGCGCCGTCGTCAGCAATTGCGCTGCTTGCTGGCGCAAGCCTGCTTGGCGCACGACGCAGACGAAGATAACACCACACCACTGCCAGCCGACGGACACGTCCGCTGGCAGCTTGCAGGAGTCACATGACACAAGTGAAACACATGACAATCGCAATGTTGATCGTCGCAAGCAATCAGGCATTTGCGCAATCGGGTGGCTTGTTCATCGAGGTGAATGGCACGATAACGCCTCAGACGCCATCGGTGAATATCAATGTCTACACCTACTGGGAGGGATACCCACAGATCTATGGCGTGGGATTTGCTGTATACGATCTTGTTGCCACGGA
The DNA here is from genome assembly GCA_020639155.1 of Phycisphaeraceae bacterium. NCBI lineage: Bacteria > Pseudomonadati > Planctomycetota > Phycisphaerae > Phycisphaerales > Phycisphaeraceae > Phycisphaeraceae bacterium. Next base: position 1,488,407 of record JACKHF010000001.1, on the reverse strand, counting down.
ATCAGGATTCACAGATAATATCATCCACCACAACTGGCTTGGCTTTACATTCCCACCACCAGCTCCCACAAATACCGGCACCGCATTGCTTGATCTGACAGCGGGGCAGCTGGGGCCGAACTTTTTTACGTGGTCCAGCCCTGTGCTGCTCCACACGGTCGAGTGGACGACGGATGACTTCACGCCACGAGAACTTTCTGTTTCTACAGAAATCGATTATATTGATCTGTTTCCATACAGCCATGTTTTCATCTACGAACGGATTCCTGATCCAGTCAATGGCTCGGTGACAATCCAGATCATCCCCGCGCCGTCTTCAGCACTTTCGCTGCTTGGTGGCGCAGGCCTGCTTGGCGCACGACGCAGACGGAGACAATGAATGAGGGTATTCGCGCACACAAGTTTTGTGACACTCCTTGCTGCCCAAGCACAGTGTCTGGGTGACGTTGGCCTATCGACATCTCTCTCGAACAATGGCATTGTTTCACCCTCTTCACCATCGGTGAATATCGATGTGTATGCCATTACCGGCGAGCCGTGGTTTGCGTTCAGCACAGCACTCTTTGGATACTGGGCAACCGAATCAGGTGCAGCGGAACCACACTATAGGTTATTGCCAGCCGACGGAATTCCAGGATTTCCGCCATCATGGTTTGTTGCGGTCACACCACAAACAAATGGATGGCTCGCAAACGTTGGGCAGAGCAACACCGTATCACATCCCGCAAATCCTGCATCGCCACTGCTCATCATGTCCTTCGAATGGGAAACAAGTGATTTCACCCCAAGAACAGTGGAGATACATATGGGGGCAGCTGATTGGTGGATTTATGAAACATCTTCGAGTCAGGCGCCGGTGTTCACGCCACCACCCAATAACATCGTCCTTCAAATCCAAGTCATCCCCGCGCCATCGTCAGCACTTGCGCTGTTTGGTGGTGCAAGCGTGCTTGGCGCACGACGCAGACGGAGATAACACCACACCACTGCCAGCCGACGGACACGTCCGCTGGCAGCTTGACTCCCTGACAAGCCTCTCTGTCACATCCATGCAACAATCATGCATGGATACCGACACATTCAACCCGGATGCTCTGATCAAGCAGATGGAGCGTTTCCCGCGTGTACTTGCTGCGTTTGTCGAGCCGCTCACATCCGATGCGTTGTTCTTTGTTCCACCAACCGGGGCGTGGTCGATTGCACAGATCCTCGGCCACCTTGCGGACGAGGAAGTCGAGGACTTTCGCATGCGCACGCGGCTGACTCTGGAAATGCCAGATGCTGGCTGGCCTCCGATAGATCCAGAGGGATCTGTTCGCGAGAGAAACTACCAGCAGCCGTCACTCTCACCTGAACTTGCGAACAAGCCTCACGAATCGCTCGCACGATTTGTCACAGAACGCAGCACCTCAATTGCGTGGCTCCACTCACTGCAGAATCCGGACTGGTCGGCTGCGCATGTACACCCGAAGTTTGGTCCGCTGCACGCGGGCATGCTGCTGGGATCGTGGTGTGCGCACGATCTGCTGCACCTTCGCCAGATCACCAAACGACTGTATGAGATGACAAACAATCTCTCAGCGCCGTACTCAACACGGTACGCTGGCGACTGGGTGGCATAGATGTGTTACGAGCGCAGTGTGATGGATTAAGCAGCGAGTGACTGTTCATCCTGATCAATCTCGACTCCCAGCGTACGAAGCGCGTGCTCATCAAACACCAGCACGGGCATCTGACGATTCCTGTGCGAGATGCCGCGCACAAGATCGTGTGTTTTCACACCTGTTGGAATGGGGTCGATGTCTGCCTGGCCAAGCTCGACAACCTCGCGGACGGAGTCGATCATCAATGCGGTACGGCCAATGTCGGTTTCGATGACAACCAGCATCGGATGACGCTGCGCCTTGAACTGATTGATCAAACGCTCGAACAGATGTTTGATCTGTGAAAAGTCATGCGAATCTGACGTGTTGATCAGTGTGAGAGCCTCGTCACTCTTGCCGTTCTTTGCCATATGCTGCGCTCGTTCAGCAACAGAGCACATGTGCTTGTGCGGCTTTGCAAACTCCTTGATAAGCGTCGCCATTCCAAGGTCGCCGCGTGTGAGCTTCTCCATTGCTTCACGCGAGTTGTTCAATGTGTCGTACCACTGGCCGAACGAACACTTCGTTGCACTCGTTGACTTTGTAAACGGCTTGCCTGACTTCACGCTCTCTCGCAACTCATCGATCCACTCCTGCAACTCACGCTGGCGGGCATCAATGAACTTTGTGAGTTCAGCGATCTCCTCCTTGTATGATTTGCAACCGAGCACAACACGCATATCAACAACCGGAACCACCATGCCACGGTGGTTGAGCATCCCCGCGACCCACGCGGGGCTTCGGGGCAAGCACTTTGTGCCGGAAGCAGGCATTCGCATCAGTTCAACGGTAACTGATGCGGGCAGACAATACGCGTTATCAGCAATGTCAACAGAAACGTATCGCTCGCGATCCGTTGCATGATTGGTGAGAACAGACGTGGATTCGGTTGATACTGCATCGCTCATAGCTTTTCCGATCGGCTTGGAACTGCACAACATTCAGCATGAGCATCAAGCTCACACATGATCAGTGAGTCTGTTTCCGCGTGGTTCGCGCAACACCTGCGCTCCCATATCACGCTGCCTTGTTATTCGGCTGGTCGTTGTTGCGTGCCTGCTCGTCACGCTGGCGCTGACGATCCGTGCGCACGTTGGACGGCGCATCGGGTCTCTCTCGCCAGTCTTCTGCACGGGGCAGTGACAGTTCGCTCTTCTGGACCTTCCGATATCCGAGCAGGCGCATCACCTCAACCACATCGCACCACGATGGGAACGTGACGTTATTTGCCTTCTTGAACTCGTCCATCGCAACCACGAAGAGGAACTGTTCCTTGGTCAGATCACCTTCTTCAGCTGCGCGAGCAAAGTCTGAGAGTCTGCGACCTGGCCCCCGCCTGCGCTCGAGCCCTGTGGGCGATGCGCCGCTGCGGTTTTTTCTACGATCGCCACCACGAGTCCCGCCCTTTGCACTCGGGACAAACGGTACCCCAGGCATGCCGGACGGCTCACCCGCCTTGGATCCGTCCTGAAACATCTCCTCGGGGAAATCGATATCCTCGAATGGATTGTCATCAAAGTCGTGCGATCGCGAATGGTTTGCCATAACCTGCTCCGCCCGCGCACGCTGGTGCATTCGTCGCCGGAAACCATCCGGCCCCACTCCGTCAGAAGTGCCTTAGCGCGCGGGGATGCTCACAGGTCCTCATCGTCCTCATCGTCATCGAAATCAAGCTCTTCCTCTTCGTCATCGAAGTCATCGTCGAAGTCTTCATCGTCGTCGTCATAATCGTCATAGCCCGAGTAATAGTCATCATCCTCGTCATCATCATCTTCGTCATAACCCGCAACGGGTTCGAGGGTGCCGACACCCAATCCGGGCTCCTGAAAAAGCCATGGGTACTTGGGCGTACATGTGTCAAGATCGACTGTCATTGTTGAAGCCTGGTTTGTGCTCAGTATGGATGTGGAAACGGTCATGGGTGTCGTCCTCGGTCGTGCTCTGCGGATCCTTTCACATGCAGAGCGCTCTTGCGAACTGATGCGTCGATCGGGCTTTGGTTCAGGTTTTCTTCACCTTCATCGCACGATTGCCTCGTGTTCCATAAGGTAGCTGGCAAACCTCCCGGGCGCATGCTTCGCAATATATCCACGCAAACTCGCTGGGCAAGCGCTGATGTGTTCCGATTTCGTCATTGACGCTTGATCGGTTCCATCCCGTCGTCGTGTTTCCACAGAAACGGCCCGGTTTGGTGCGGTCAGAATCCTCAAACGAACACGGCCTGAACCGTACCGTAAGGATGCGTACACTTGACCCTTCAACTCACCACCCCACCAACCCCCGATACCACGGCGGAGAGTCCCACCTGACAACAACGCAACCCAACCACGAAGCACCCCGTGAGGGGTTTGATATCGCAGCGGGACTGCTTGCGGTCGTCTTTCCCGGACTAGGGCATTTCGTCTTCAGGGAGCGATGGAGAGGCATTACAGCCATGATTGGCGTCATGGGCCTGTTTCTTAGCGGCCTGCTGGTGGGCGGCATCGACTGCGTCGACAAGCGAGAGGATCGCATCTGGTTTATTGGGCAGGCTCTAGTCGGTCCAGCGGCCTTTGCAACCAACTGGTATCACCAGAACATGCTCAAGGTTCATGACGGCAACACCTTCCGGACTGCATGGCCACATGAGATCCGAGATCCAAAGACCCACAGGCCCATCCAGGTTCGTCATGAAACGACCGGGCAACCAATGGAGTTTGTCGATCCAAAGACAGGGCAGACACGTCTCGGCACTGACAAGGACATGCCGCCCAACACCAAGAGCATCTCCCGAATCAATGAGATCGGTACCCTGATGGCAACCCTTGCGGGCATGCTCAACCTCATCGTCATCCTTGATGCCCTGTTCCCCACGCTGCACCCTGAAAAAGGGGCGGCATCATGAACGCTTCTAACGCCCAGATTGGAGTGATGTCGTCTGCAGCAGCCAGGCAGGAAGCTGCACAACCAGAGATGACTGAGACGCAATCTCAGCCATCCCTTCCGAGTCACATGTTTCGTGCACCCTACCGCCCAATTCTTGATCCATTGCCGCTGCACAACTGGTGGTACGCGCTACTGATCCCGATTTGCATCCTAACAGCCATCGCATACAAGTCGGTGCGATCACGCACACTGGAAGCATTCTACAAGGAGGTGCTGGTGCTCACGGGGCAACTCGTGATTGGCATGGTTGCTCTGGGCGTTGCTGCATGGATCGTGCTTGGTGTCATTCTCCCGCGCATTGCTCCAATGCCCGGGATCTGACCGCGCTGGACAGTTACAGCATTAACGGACTTGCCCATCGTCTGAGGTTATAGATGCATCCTCATTGCGATGCTGCGCCTCCAGAGCCTTCTTTGCCTGTTCCTGCTCGATCAGATACCGAAGAAACTTGCCGCGCTGTGCGGGTTCGAGCATGTTCATGATCTCTGCAACAAACGCAAATCCGTCTGCCTTTGTCGCTTTCCCCATCGTGCGCTGCCCGAAATCAAGAATCCGCTGACGGATCGTCTCTCGCTTCTCGCCAGCCACGTCAATGACATCAAGAATGTCGTCAACACGGGCAAAGCTCGACATCTGGTACCGATAGAACGCCTGCTCAATCTCGAACCCCATCTGGATAAAACGCCTGCGGATACCCGCCCCAAAACTTCCAATCTCTTTCCCCTCTGACTTGAGTACATCCTTCTTAATCTGCTCGATATGAGCATCGCGGTACGCATCAACCAACATACGAAGCTCTGTTGCTGCATCCTCGTGCAGCACGGATGCGAGTTCGGCTTCAAGCTCGCCACGATCGCGCACAGGCTTGAGCATCTCATACAACTCGTTCGCGATGCTCAGTGTCTCGCGTTGGTTTCCCGCCCCTGCGGCAGTTGCAAGTCTCGTGACCAGATCAGTGTGCCCAATAAACACGCCATCGACGATCGCGTTCCGCTCTGCGATGATGCGCATACACGCTTCACGCTCTGCATCCGTAATTTCAAGCAGTTCGAGTGCGACTGCAGCAGGCTGATCATGCAGTACCTTCAGATTCCCATCAAAGTCGTAGGCCACGATAGTGGGTTGTGCCTTTGCATGCACGGTTGGGCCAGCCAATGGACTGTCCGACTGAGCAAAGGCATGCCCCGGTAACGCGACCACCAGAGCACCTCCACAAACAAGCAATGAACGCAGTGATTGAGACAGCATCGCGCATCCTCCTGTATTGAGAGACCGCTGTATTGTTACGGATCAGCCCACGAGCCTTGCATTTGCACGTTCAAACTGCGAACAAACTGCTACTTCCGCCGAATCATGCGGAGCACTGAGCGTCGAGCTTTGTCAGCGAATCTGCTGGCAGCGCCCAGGAAACCGGCTTCAAACTGATCTGCACGAACTCCCAGCGCCTTTGGCACAACAGTACCTTCACGAATCGCTTCTATCATTATCGACTCTGTTAGACTCACGCCATCCTCAAGCTGCATTGTCATTGCAAGCGGAAAGAACTGTCGCGATCGGTGGAAATCAAGTCCCACCCACGCGGCCAATCCTGTTTCTGCAATCAGATTCGCACCATCAGTGCTGATACACCAGCCGTCACTCTTTCGATTCCAGAGTTCAACACCAGCGAGTAACTTGATCCACTCAGGTTTTACACGCCGCCATGCATTCTTTCGCGTGGGATGCGCCAGAACCGCAACACCTTTATGCTCAGCGACGTGTTTGAGCAGTTCCAACGTTGGAACACCCTCGCCAGCAAACGGCACGTCACCCCACACGAGCACGTGCACTGTATTATCTGCATCCGAATACTCGATACCCGGCATCATCAATATCTGGTCACTGCTTGCCCGTGCACACGCAGCACGATGATCCTGACGGCGCTGCTCGTCATATCCCTTGTCGTGCTCAGTCATGAGCACGACGCGATACCCTCGCTTTACAAATGCACTTGCGAGTTCCTCCAGCGTCCACTTCGCGTCATACGACCAGTCCGAATGGACATGGCTGGCAATCCTGATCCCTTGCTTTCCACTCATGCCGACCGTTTCCTGAGCTGCGCTCGAACCGTACGGATGGTGTCAGCAAAAAACATCCTGAACCGACCCTTACGTTTGTTGTAGTACGTGTACGAAAAGTTCGGTACGAGCACGCGAAACATAGTCGAAATCCTGCCAGGCCAAATATCCTTTGGTGCACCACGCCTGCCCCGCAACACAAACAGCAGGTGCACAATATCGCGCCCCAGATGCCTGCATATCAATCCTGACTTTACCTGCACTTCGAGCGGAACAAACTCCGGATCGAGATGCTGCTTTACAGTCCACGCTGGGTATTCAAACCCTTGTCTGCGAGCAAGCGCCATGCTTCCCCAAGCCCGACCGTTCAGTTCCATGAACCACAGAGTTCCATCCTCGGCTCGGAGCAGTTCAATCATAAACATGCCGCGCCAGTTGATCTCACGCAGCATCTTTGTTGCGGCGGTCACGACACCCTCGTCCTGCTGTATCGAAACACACACACTTGAGCCAGAACCGGCAGGATTCATCATGCGCACACGCCGATGCCCGCTGACATTCGCGATGTGGTCACTCATCATGTGCCCAAAGAGCCCCTCGCCAACACCCTTCACATATTGCTGAAGAATCCATGGCTCTGTAAAATCGGCAGTTTCAAGTTGACGATCGAGATCCTCCCTCGTCTCAACATGTCTTACCGAAGATCGGCCAATCTTGCCGTTGATTTCCCTTGCAACCAGCGCGGGCTTGAGCACAGCTGGAAAAACTGACCATCCTGACACGTCATCTCGACATCCGACAAACGCGAACTCAGGCACCTGAAAGCCTGCTTTCTGTGCAAGGTCGAGTTGGAGGCGTTTGTCTAACGGCACCGCCGACGTGCCTTCTGCTGCATTCGGAAGGAGATGCAATGCCTTGTGTGTTCTACCGAGAAGAAACAGCGAAAGATCATCCATTGGCAGCAGGACATCGGGACGATGTTTCTCAATCAATTCGTCGAGTGCTGATACAACGCGCTCGACCCCTTCAGCAACATCCGGCACAGGTTCGATGACAACGTTGGGTTCGTATCCAAGTACCGAATCGATATCACGATTCGAAAAACACACGACACGGCATCCCGCATCAAGCAGACTCCAGACAACCTCGGGCGCTGCGAGCGCTCCAGCATAACCAGCCAGCACGAGTGGCGACCATGATGTGTGCGCATCGTGCTCGGTCATCGGAAGCTCTTCACCATGATTCGTGCACGATCCTTCAACGACCGTGGAAAAGAGCGTGCAGTTGCAACCTGAGACACGATTGAATCAATCGTATCAGTATCGTGAACAGAGAACCTCGCACGCAACCAACTGCTCGATGAAGTCACGGCCGCATCGCTCGTGTAGACATTGGTAAAGCCATGCTTTTGTAGAAACCCAAGTACGAATCGGTTGTAACTTCCGAATGGACATGCGGCTGTTGTCAATGAGTTGCCTGTGAATCGCTCGAGCGTTTCCTTCCCAACCATGATGTCCTCCGACAGCTTGTGCCTGTCCAAGGATCCCCATGCACAATGCGATTTCCCATGCACACCAATGTTCATTCCCGCATCCAGCAACGTATGCACATCGTTGGTAGAAACAGCACCTGGCGTATCGATCCGATCAGAAATGAGGAAAAAAGAGGCCTTGAGCTTGCGCTCTATCAGCCTGGGGAGTGCAACCGAAACATCACTGACATTCCCATCATCAAACGTCAGCTTCACATCATCACCAAGCCTGCCAAGCCCATCAAGAATCTGCTCAAATATGTCTATGCTCACCCAGACGCGCTCTTCGTTGGGTTCGAGCGTCCGCCCTGCTTTCTTTGGGTCACCGATGCCATGGAAGTTGAGCACGATCATGCGGGAGATTCATCGGGCAACAGATACACACAAGTTCGACGCACACCACAATAAGTCGAGCATAGGGCCCAAGTTCGTAAGCACAAACAAAGTTAGCTGTACCGTTTGTCACATTTCTGCCGTTTTTGCAACTTCTGCGGCGTTCGAATCCACTTCGTCGATACGAACAGTGAATGATGAAGCAGTGTGTGCGGGCTGAGGGTTTCACGTCCTCTCTGGGCTGCCTTGGAATAGCCCGGCATAGTTTGTAGAATGAACTTGTTCCTCGTGGGCTTTGTCCCCAGAGTCCAGTCGGAACAGGCATGATCGAGACTGCGACTCACGTAGTTCGATCGGGAGCGTGTATGGGTTTGCTGGTGAATCGAGCCTGCCTGTGCGGATGTGTATCAGCGCTGCTGCTCACAAATGCCCGCGGTGCATGCGCAGATCCAGATCATTTCGCACTCTCAAACACATCAGCCTATTCCAGTCTCGACATACTGCGTGCTTCCGCTCCACGCGAACAAGCCACCACAACAAACGGATCCGGCAAGGCTGAACTCGATCGGACAACCAGCATCAGCGAGATTATTCTTCGCGAATCACTGACGCGAGGCGTCTTCCTGTACGAGACGATCGACCCGCCATCGTCGCTGCTCACTGGCCCATCACGCGGTGACACCAGACCAGCAAGTCAGCCATGGATTGGTGAGAACGGTGCTGACGATGAGAGCTTCACATCGGCACTCACGTATCGAACTGCGTTGTCGCGAGCCATCAGTGATCGCCCGTTCGATTCAAGACTCGGCAAGCGATTCAATGTCATGCCCGGACTGGGCTTTGAAGTTGGACTCGACACACTTGGAACGTCAACCATTGATGACGAGGTTGGTATCTACGCGCCATACCACTCCATTGCACATTTGCGGGGGGGTGCGTCGTCGGTCAAGATTGTTGACGCGTCGGTTGGATGGGATGCCATCAGCACCAACGCGTTCAGGCTCTCATTGCTCGGCGGAGTACGAGGCATTGGTTTCGGCACTGATGATCGCGCTCCATTACCGGGACAGCCGAACGGCAGCTTTGAAACGGTGCCGGTCATCGGTGGGCAGATGCAGGTGAACGTCGACAGCGATGTCTTTCTGCGTGGTAGAGCCATGGGAAACTTTGGCTCAGACGGGGCCGAGTATCTCGACATCGGTGCGGAGTTTGGTGTCGGGCTGACGACGTGGGCCGACATCGTTGCTGGGTATAAACTCTTCCATGCAAACGTCACTGAAGCCAACGCAGAACTGGACGACCGCTCGTTCTACGCCTCGCTTCGGTTGCAGTACTGATTGCTCTCTTCTAGCCCTGTTTGTCGGGCTTTGTCGCCTCAATCGGCTTGACCGATGCTCGCTGTTTTTTCTGCCAGCGCATGAACGACGGTGCCAAGACGACACCAAGCCATCCGAGACTCACTCCCGCAGTCGCAAGCACACTGAACGACGATACAAGACGCTTGCCACCTGAGAACTCAGGCACCCGCACAAGCGTGCTTGAACCCGGCTTTGAGTACAGGCGCGTGTGCATGTGCGCACCATTCTCCATCTTTGTTTCCGTATGGTCGTAGTCGAGCTTTTCGGCTTTGATCTGGGCTCGCGCGTCGAGTGTTGTTCGATGCCATAGAAGATATTGTGAAAGCTCGTTCGCGCTCAGAATCATCGGCACACAGAACACGACCATGATCGGGGTCATGACAAGGCGCGAGAGAATCGGTTTTACAAGCCAGCGAACAGCTGCAAAGAAGACCGCAATGCACACGCCGACAAAGAGATAGATGATCGCAGTTGTCATTCTGCTGGCACCTCCTCCGGCTCCTGCGATCGTGTCACCTTCTCGATTGCCTTGTTCGAGATATATCCGATGATCCCCAGCACGACCAGCATCAACGGCAACCCGATGACAAGCATCAGCCACTTGTCTTTCGCAAACTCGACAATCGACTTTGCGCCGGTACTGCTGGCAACCGCTGCAAAGTACACGGTGATGATCGTCCGCGGTGCCATGCCGAGGACCGTCGCGGGAAGATAGATACTCCGTTTCACACCGGTACTCGAGAGGAGCAGGTTTGTCAGCGCAAACGGCGAGTTCGGAGGAACCCTCACCAGCGTCACAATGCCGAACGTTTTCCAGAATGAACCACCGATGAGCGCATTGCGCACCGCACGAGCACGCACGTTCTCTTCAATTAGTTTCTCGACGCGATGCTGCGATGCGAACCTCGCGATCTCGTACCCGATCATCGATCCACCAGCGAATCCGCATAACGCAGCTGGAATACCAACTGCCGCTCCGAACACCCATCCACCGAGTATCGCCTGCGCGTAGGTGGGCAGCAATCCGAGCCCCGACGAAACAATGAACACCGAGATGTAGATCACAAGTCCAAGGCTTCCGTGCGATTGCAACCACTCAGATATGAGCCCGAGCTTGGCAAGCAAAGCGATCCCGCACAAGGCTGGCATCACCGCCCACGCAATTCCAAGCAGTCCCGCAGGACCGAGACGTTGCAGCATCGTCTCCCGGCTCTGTGTCGCTGGATCGACAGTCGTCTCTGCGACAGGTGCCTCTGATTGTTGTGGTGCTGTTTCAGCCATTGGAAAACCAGTGTAGTAACACACGTACAGCGATGCTGGCGTGATCTCTATCCGCAGCGAACAGAATCACGATCAGCGAGGCCCGACAGCCGGGGGCTGCTTCGGCTTTGGTACTTCGTCTATATCGATGATCAACCCGTACGACGAACCCGTCAGTGTGCCATCAGCGTTCTTTGCGGGCTTGCCGGGAGCAGCAAACTGCGCCTTGTCTATACGTCTCGTTTCGTTGAAGACATTGAATGTATCTGTGCCCAGAAGATCGATGAGAAACGAGAATGATCGCGCGATGCTGAGGCTTTCCGCGTCGTAGGTGTCGTTGCCGCTCTGGCCTATCAATCCGCCATCGCACGTGTACGTGTCGTCACCATTGACATCAATCAGCACTGCAAGCGAGGTGCCAGATGCAGACGCGATCGAATCATCGGATCCTCGCGGCCCAGAATGAACAGGCTCGCCATTCGTGTAGCTGTCCTTTCCGCCCCGATCAATGAGTAAGGCAATGGAGTTACTCTCAGCTGTTGCAAGGGCGCCCTGGTATACATCGTCGCCGTCGTTATCTACTGCTACAACGACACTTGAGTTTGTCGCTGCTGCAGTTGCCGCACCCGCATACGCAGTTCTGAGTATGTCGTTGCCGGACTCATCATGAAAAACACCCATTCCATACTCGGTCGCTATTGCACGCGCAGGTAGGTTGTATGTGTCCGTCCCCGAGAGATCATATAAAACACCCAATCCACCTTGCGCAAACCCATGCACACCAACCCCGGAACCAAATCCATAGATCGATCGTGGATAGTTCACATCGTCGGTTGAAGGATCGTGCAACTGGGCTGTATAGGTGTCGCGTCCCATTGCGTCGAGCACTGCACCGAACCCGTTGATGCCTCCAACGCCGACACCCAACCCTTTCGAGATATATGTGTCGTCGCCGTCGCGGTCGATAATCATGCCCGCTCCATGGATGCCCGCACCGATGCCCCATGCAGAGTCCGCGCCGGTCATCTGGTACGTGTCGTTCCCTTTGTGATCAATGAGCAGACCACACCCGAAAAAACCTGCTCCGACCGAAACGCTGCTGTTCGACGTATAAAGATCATCACCAGCAAAGTCGATCAGGATGGACATCCCCATGACCGCCGTGGCAGGACCGGCACCGTCCACCGTACCTATATGCTTGTCATTGCCAGCAAGATCGAAGACCGCTTGCAACTGCGCAATTTGCACATGCGAGTAGTTGAATACATCGTCGCCAGCAGGATCAAAGACAACCAGAATCTTGTCCATGTTGTACACATTGTTCAGCACGCTTCCGACAATGATCCAGCCATCGGGTGTTGGTTCCGCGTAGTGGATAAGCCCTTCTGGCACAACTTCCTTCACATTGTCCGGCGGGGTAATCGCATCCGTACTATTCACGATATCCTGCAGACTGTCTGCCATCTCACCCAGACGAAGAAAATGAGGACCGATCAACGTTGGCAGCGTTGTGCTAGTGAAATCATCAGAGAGGAGATCCATGTACTTTGCCTGATCATTTATCGATGTATCTGTCGCGCTCCGAAGGAACTTTGCAAAGTCGAGCATGTGACCCGCATCCTTATCGCGACGCTCGTTGATCGACTGGAATATCGCAAAGATCTCATCCTCTATCACCTGCATGGCAGCAGGATCCTCCTGTGCTGCGGCGACCTGTGCGCGTACATACACAGAATTGGTCTCTTCAAAGATGCCCAGCCCGTACGCGATCAACGGTGCGCAGACGTCCAGTGTGCCCTGGGTCGCAGCTGCAGCAACACGATTGAACAGATCCAACTCCAGATTCTCAAGCTCAAGCGGATGCTCATAGACATACGCCACAATCGGAAGAGCACCGTTGTTTCGCGCTACCTCAGCGTGCGAAACGGAGTGCTCAAGGAATGCATCCAGATCCAGCACAGCACCCTCATTGCCGTACATGGCAAGCGACTCCCGCAAACGAACCTCAAGCTCAGGTGGGCCTAGTGGTTCAGGCTGTATATCTGTCTCGGGTGCTGGTTCCGGACGGGGCGGCAACGGCTCAGAACCGGGCTCTACCTGCGCATGCACGCATGAGGCACTCAGCCCAACGCACATAAGAACCAGTGCTGAAGAAAAAAACGACAGGTCGTGCCGAAACTGGGTCATTGTGTTGGTCCGTTGGTGTTGAGAACGTGCGCCACCTCGACATGGATGCACAACAAACAATCATTGGTCAGCGCTCCACAACATCCAGTGAGTCGGCCTCTTCCAAGAGCATTCCGTGTGTTCGTCCGAGAATACTGTTCATCCATTTGGCTCATATCCAATCGCTGCCGAACGGGCAAGACCACGGAACAGGGCCGGGAACTCACCCCTCTTTACACCTTCAACCGTCAGTGTGCGCACAAGACACTTGACATCGATCACCAAACATGCTCCAATAGACGGATCCTGCCGGGTGCAGCGGACGTGCGAAGGAGCATGTGCAGCAATCGGCATCGGAATGCAGATGAACCTATGCACAGATGGCATCACAGCGAGTTGTGTGCTGATTGCTCGTGTGTGCAGTTCCAGCACGACTGTGCATGCTGAGTGAGATTGAAGTTGAAACGATTGGTGTGAGACCAGTCATTAGTATGTTGTCGCGTTGTAGGTATGCGCATACACAGCCGTACTTTACGATGAAAAATGCGGTTGCAACCTGAGCACATCTGTATGCGTATACTTCTGCGAAACAGGCTTGACCGATTGCAGAACGCATCACAACGCATGCATCCAATCGATCGCCGATGAAGCGCATCAGCGCACAAGGTCATATGTTCGTGCCAGGAGTTTCAATCTGGCTGTGTGCCTTTCGCACACGTGTAGATAGTACAAGAACATCTCGTTGACTTCTGTTGTACCGAAGTCTCTTTTCCCGTTCCTGTGCGCACACCAGCGCACACGGAGAGACCACTTTGATCCAGAGCAAGACAAATGCTGGCGCCACGAGCGTCGACTTCGATGTCGCAGATGAAATGTCCACAGAGACTATCATCGGTATCGTTGACTCACCAACGCCGACCGAGTCTCGACTTCGTCAGCTCTCCAATGGATCGCTGGTTGTGTCCCCCGACGATCCGTGGATACCAACATCGCTGGTCAATGAGTTCCACCTGCGTCCTGGCGTTGAGATCACCACAACTGTCTCAATGTCAAAGCCGAAGCGGCGGCGGCGCGGCGGGAAGCGTCCAGCACGGGCCGAGGTCAGCCGGATCGTCGAGATTGAGGGCCAGGACCCTGCGATCTACGCAGAGCATCCCGCATTCGAGGATCTGACGTCCATCGATCCGCAGCCGAGATTGACACTTGAATATCCGGGATGCCCTGTGTCGTGCAGGCTGATCGATCTGTTCTGCCCGATCGGCCGAGGTCAGCGAGGCCTGATTGTTGCGCCACCCAAGGCAGGCAAGACAACACTCCTCAAGGACATCGCAACATCTGTCCTGCTCAATCACAAAGACATCTATGTGATCGTGATGCTCGTCGATGAGCGTCCCGAGGAAGTCACTGATTTTCGTCGCACGCTCTGCGGCACCGCAAAGGAACTGGCTGAGGGCACATGGTCAAAGCCCTGGGACAAGGACCGTATCCAGGTGCTCGCGTCGAGCAACGACCACGACATCGACAAGCACATTGCGATATCAACCATGTGCATGAACCGATGCAAGCGGATGGTCGAAGCGGGCAAACACGTTGTCGTTGTGCTCGACTCGCTCACACGCCTCGGGCGTGCGTTCAACCGATCGCGCAAGCACGCGTCGAGCGGACGCACACTCACGGGCGGCCTCGACTCCAAAGCGCTCGAGATACCGAAGCAAATCTTCGGTTCTGCGCGCAACACCGAAGAGGCTGGCTCACTCACAATGATCGCAACGTGCCTTGTTGATACGGGCAGCCAGGGTGATCAGGTGATCTTCGAGGAGTTCAAGGGCACGGGCAATATGGAACTCGTGCTCGACCGCAAGGTTGCTGAGCGCCGCCTGTTCCCCGCGATGGACCTTGCCGGTTCCGGCACTCGTAAAGAGGATCTGCTGCTCGATCCAACGGAACTGAAAACCATGACAGCGCTCCGCCGAAGGCTGATGGCCATGCCCACGCCTCAACAGGTCGAGCAGTTGCTCGCAGCGATGGAACGATTCAAAACCAACGCGAATCTGGTGGGATTAGAGGACTGAGTTCACTGACCATCGCCGTTTTTCGTTTGGATTTCGTTTAGATTCCGTCACCTACGATATTCTCACGCATCTGAGACGCATTGCTGTCGCAATGGAACGCTGTCTTGCAGGAGCTTCGAATGAGAGTGCTGGTCGCCATCCCCGTCTACAACGAGGCGAAATATGTGACGAGCGTGCTCGAACGTGTCCGCCAGCACGCAACGAACATCCTCGTGATTGACGACGGCTCAACAGACGACACGCCGACACTTGTTTCCAAACAACCCGTTGAGGTGATCCGCCACGCGGTCAATCGCGGGTATGGCAGATCATTGCGCGACGCGTTCCGATGGGGAAGCTGTTACGATTTTGACTGGGTGCTGACGATGGACTGCGACGAGCAGCACGAACCCGAGCGCATCGGCGATTTTCTGGAAGCGATGCATCGCGACGACACAGACATTATCTCCGGCTCGCGCTATCTCGCGCCCGAAGCAGAGTCCATCGGCGCGCCGCCACAGGATCGCAAAGCGATCAATCGCACGATCACACACGAGATCAACGAACGTCTCGGATCGCGATTTGGCGCGCACATCACCGATGCCTTCTGCGGGTTCAAAGCCCATCACGTCAGCGCGATGAAAAAGCTCAAACTCACGGAAACAGGCTATGCGTTTCCGATGCAGTTCTGGGTGCAGGCTGCAGCAAACAATCTCCGCATCACAGAAATTCCCGTCACGCTTATTTACAACGATCCGTCGCGTTCGTTCGGCGGCGTGCTCGACGACGCACAGCACCGGCTCGCACACTACCGCTCAGTGTTGCACGACGAGCTGCGCATCTGCGCAGACAAACTGCCCGCCGAAGCACTTGTGGATATAGCAGAGCCTGTTGTTACAACCAGCTGCACGAACGGGTGTTGTCGCCGGTGAAAAGTGCCGTGTCGCAATCGGGTTCTGATCGCGCATCGCATTCGATTGTGATGGATGGTGTCGATGATGCGCTCGCCTCACTGCAACAACAACCGTTCCAGCTTGATCCCGTGCAGGAGCAGTTTCGTGCGCAGCTCGGCTTGCCGACTGACGTCCCGATTGTGATGTCTGGTCATCAGCCCGGATTCTGGCACATGGGCATCGTTGCCAAAGTACTCGCGATGCACGATCTCGCACATCAACACAACGCGCAGCCAGTGTGGGTTGTTGTCGATCAGGACACGCTCACATCGTCTCAGCTCATCTCGCTCCGTTTGCCTGTTGTAACAAATGGCACTATTGATGTACTCTCATGGGATCTCGACACACCCGGCGCTGCACGTACGATGCTGGATGCGAATCGGCCGTTGTGCCTTGTCCCATCATTGCAATCCGTATCTACTGCGCCGGATGCTGGCACGATCAATACCGAGCGCATCAAAGCATCACTCGAACGACATAAAGGCGAATCGTCTATCGCGATGCAGTTCACGCTCGCAGCGATGGATGTGATCTATGAATGGATTGACGCGATCACGGGAACAAGTACTCAACGCCCCATCGTCATACCAGCAACCGCACTCGCGCGCACCGACCTGTTCTCATCGATCGTGCAGCGCATGACAGCAGATCCGGACCGGTGCATCCACGCGTACAACAACGCGACGCGCATCGCGCCGAAGGCGAAGATGCGTCCGCTTGACATCGCTTCGCAGGAACTCCCGATCTGGTCGATCGATGCAAAGCAAGGCCGGGTTCCTGTGCATGCTGCCGACCTGTCACCAGGCACATCACGCACACCCATGCAACTCGCGCCGCGGGCGCTCCTGATGACGCAGATGCTCCGCATCGCTGGATGCGAGGCGTTTATCCATGGGCTCGGCGGCGGTGAGTACGAACACATCGGCGACGCGTGGTTTTCCCAATGGAAACAGTATTTCAACGATCCGAACCCGTGGATAGTCACGAGCGCAACGGTCACGCCGATCTCTGCATCTTTCGTGCAAACCAACGGTTTACACGTCTCGCCAGCATCCATCTCGAACGCACTCACACTCCCCCATCGTGCAGCAAACAATCCAGCCCTACTGGGAAATGACACACTTCAGATGCAGAAGCAGGAACTCGTGAAGAAAATCAATGCTGCGAAGCATCAGGGATCGCAAGCTGAACGAGCTGCGATGTTCCGCGAGCTTCGTGAGATTGTGCAGTCTGCAGCAGCATCAGCTGAAGCGCAGCAACAACTCGCGCACACAGCAGACAATGCTGCACAGGCTCGCGCAAAGCAGCGCAGCGTTGAACTTGCGCACAATCGCACATTTCCGTTCTTTGTCTACAGCAGGGACACACTGCGTGAGCTACACAGCTTGATTCACACTCGAATCACAACCTGACACGTAATGCTCATCCAGCACACGCTGCCAGTCATCCAGTGATGTCACGCCAATGAACGCGCGACGGACAACATCTGCATCGGGATGGTGCTCAGCGAACCTGATCCCGAACTTGCGCATCTGCATGCCGGTGATCTTCTGCGTGTCTCGGTACGCGTGGTTTGTCGCAAGCGCGAGCGCAAAGTGTTCTTCGAGCACAGCTCGCTGCTCGGCGAGCGTCGGCTTTGACGGCTCGTTTCCAGCCATCATCTCACGTGCCTGCCTGAAAATCCACGGATTCCCAATACAACCACGAGCAACGCTGACCGCGCTTGCGCCGGTGTAGTGCAGCATACGGAAGATGTCAGCTGCAGTCCAGATATCACCAGATCCAAAGATGGGGATGTCCGGATGCGCGCGCACGATGTCGCGCAGCAGATCCCATCTGCTCGGGCCGACGTATCGCTGCACAACAGATCGGCCATGCACAGTGATCCACGCGCAGCCGATCTCGGTCGCTGCATCCACAATGCGCGCGAAGTTGCGAGTCATCTCGGGCGTGTCGTCGTAGCTTCTGCGCAGCTTGAGTGTTAGCGGCACCTCGTCCGGAAGTGCTTCTCGCACCGCTCTGATGATATCGATGGCGCCCTCGGGCTCGACCAGCCAGTGCCCACCGCGCGCCTTGTTCTTCACCTTCTTCACGGGGCACGCAAAGTTCAGATCGATCGCATCGAAGCTTTGCCCGTGACTCAGTTCGTGACACTCGGCCTTTGCAGTTCCGTGCTGCGCAGTGTCGACGAGTTTCTGCACATCAAAGTTCAGCTTTGGCACCTGGATATTCCCGGGCAGGCGCAGATGCTCGGTCGCAGCATCGGACATCAACTCCGGCTTGTCCGCGTAGGCGAGTTCGCGGTAGTCGGCAGCAGCTCGCTGTCCCTGCTCGATCATCTTCAGTGCGGCAATCGCCATCTCGTCCGGTGTCGATCCCATGATCTGCCCACAGATCGGATGATCGTGATCACCACCGGGCACGTTCTCTGCGATGTCGCCGAGATCTGCCTTGGCAAACCCTCGTCCGCCGCCGAGCAGCGTGCGGTCGAGCAGTGCCTCGGTCACGCACATCGGGCACCCGTGCTGGCGCGCGATCAGGCGCATCGCAGCGTCAGAATATCCCGCAAGCCCAGCCTGAAAGAACGGCGCATCGAACGCTGGCATGTGCCTTGTCACGCGGGGATCCATGCCTTGGGCAGCAATATCGCGCGCGATCGCGATCACGTCAACATCGCCCAGTCCAGGCGCAATGCCCGGCGAGCGTGCTGTCGCGTTTCCGCGTGTCGATGGCGATGTTTCGCTGCAGCCCATCCCTACTATCCCGTTGCACGCGCACTCTGCGCCTGCGTGCGAGGATCATAGAAATGCGCCTTCCAACGAACAAATACGCACTAATCTCAGCGTGCACCCTGTGTATGCTGATCGCTGGGTGCTCATCACGCGTGCAAGTCCGTGGCGACGAGCGCCCGTACCCGGATGCACTCGAGCGAACACCCGTGATGGACATCCAGGTCTTTCGCCACGTGAAGACGTTGACAATGACAAACACAACCTCGCATTACTTTGGACCATCCACGATCTGGCTCAACGCGCGGTACTCCAAGCCGGTCGACGAGTTCGCGGTCGGTCAGACACTCACAATCCCACTCGCTGAGTTCCATGACGAGTTCGGCGAGATCTTCCGCGGCGGCGGGTTCTTTGCTGCCGATCCACCCCAGCGTCTTGTGCTCGCAGAAATTGAATCGCCCAACGCGACGGGCGAGATGCGTCTGTACCGGCTTGTCATCGTTGCTGATGAACAAGCAGAATAATCCAATCATCCTCCTGCAGGACCAACCGGTCCAGACCCTGGTGACGCAGGCTCGAGTAGTGATTCCAGCCTCGGTGTCATATTTGTAGCGGCATACTGCCCGATCTCGTACAGCCAGCCGCGCGTGCGACTGTTGATCTCGTCAGCGCTTGCCGGATCGGATGTTGATTCGGCGTGCAGCATCATCCACGCGCTGGACTCAGCCTGCCAGATCGTGCAGACCACCTTCAACTGATCAAACGAGAGGTATTCAACTGTGACGGGATCGGGGCTGGTGATCCCGAGCGCTTCAATCTGTGATTCGTCTGGACCGGCTTCTGTCGCGGGCTTTGTCACGTTTGTCAGCGAGAGAAATGCGAGTGCACTGGTCGATGCGCCGATCTGGTTTGCAGGCTTTGCGGTTCGGCCCTCGGGCAGATTCAGCAGCGTGAAGCTCGATTCGTCCGGTGATTCACGCCAGAGCTGGATCTGATCGCCATCGGGATGTGTGACCGTGACCGTCCAGACGTCGGTGCGAGGCAGCTTGATGATCGATGTATCCACCCACTGCGATCCCATCGTGAGCACGCTGAACCGTTTGTCAGCGGTATACGCCTGGGTCTCACCCGCCTTGCGAACATACGACCGCTGACCTGAGCTGTCGGTCTTTCCAATCACCAATGCTGCGAGCGGCGAGCCATCCTTGCCTGAGAGTGTGATCAATGACGCGCTGTTTTCTGGCGACGGATCATCAAGATCAAGACGACCAAGCAGGTCTTTCTTATCGGTTTTGGTCTCGACTGGCTTGGCCTGCGCAATCTCCATGATGAGCTTTTTGACCGGCTCAAACCGCGCCGGGTATCCCTCATAAGAATCGACAGTCCAGCCGTTCCCGCTCGAAGACAGCGTAACTGTTTCGCCCTTGTTCTCGATGCGCATCTGCGATATGTCGTTCACCTTGTCTTCGAGCGACGCAAACAACACATCCGGCAGCTTTGTTGACGCAGTGCTGGGGTTCTTCTGTTGAAGGAATACCGCAAGCGTCGCGATCACTCCAACGATCAGAGCAACAAACACCAGCATGCCAAGCGACTTTGCATTCATCGATTTGTCCTCACTTGCTCACTGGTACCTTTGATTATCCGCGTGCGCTCTGCAGTCTCTTGCCAACCTTTGCGCGATCCATCCGCCTCAAACCTGACCTGTACATCGCGACAAAGATGGCGATGACGAGCACACATGCCGGAGCAGCAGCGATGTTGAGGATTTTCAGATCTCGTCCCAGTCTCTCAACATCGACGCGCAGATTCCGCTTCACCTCACGCTGCTGCGTTCGGATGTCAGCGAGTTCTGTCTGCAGGTTTGCCATGCGTTCCTGTTGCTCGGGCGACAGAAGAATCTGACCCGTGTTCTGGACCTGTTCAGGATTCGCCTGGATGAGTTGCGTGAGTTCCTGGTTGAGCTTGCGATACTGCTCATCGAGTTCCTGCCCTTTGGCAAGATACTGTTGCTCTGCTTTGGTCTGGATCTCCTGCACAAATGTAAACGGACGCGCGAACGAACCACGAGCACGCACGCTGATGAGATCGTCCGACCCCGACATCGCATCAAGCACGTTCATCACCATGTCACCGTTGTACGCGGTCTTGTTATAGATGACCTGATTGCCAAGCTGGATCGGCTGGGTCCAGAGCGCATCGTTGAGCAGATCAACGTCAGAGAAGACGATCGCGTTGATCGTGCCCGTCGGCTCAGATTCTGCATCTGCAAACGCCGAACGCACCTCGCCAGAGAGCCGTGCTGCAAGCGTCAATGGCGAGCCACGTGGCACGAACTCCGCCACAAGCTCCTGCGGCGTTGCAAAGTACTTGAGGCGTTCTTTCTTGATGATCATGCATTGGTCTGACGTTGACATCAACGGCTCGAACGCTGTTGTTGACTTCTCATCGTGTGTGAGAATACCTGCAGACAGGAACGACACGATCGCGTTCGGGTTCGCAAACATCGCCGGATCGTTCGTGTTTGTCTGGTCTGCCTTGACGTTGATGCGCTGGATATACGGCACGATCTGCCTGCGATCGGGCGACATGCCTCGCGCTGCGAGCGCCATGTCCACTGCAGCTTGTGTGACATCGAGATCAACACCCCACGCGCTCATGAGCGTGCTGAGATTTGCTGAGCGTTCCATCTCAAGCACCGCGAGCGGGTTCTGCTGCGCATTCGGTGGCTGGTCCGTCTCGCACAAGGCATCAAGAAACACAACAAGCGAGCGGCCAGCGGTTGTGTACGCGTCGATCGCACGCAGTGTCTGCTCTGGAAGATTCTTCGGGTAGATCAGCACCAGCACGTCAACATCATCATCGATCTTCTCGATCGGTGCCTGCTGCGGAGGGAGACCCGGAATCTGCGGTGTGTCTGTGCTCTGCCCAAGCATGCGCACATCGAAGACAGACTTCATCTCCTGGACGATGCGCCACGGCTCGACGGGCGGCTGACCAGAGCGAGGGTCATACTCGGTGCCGTTGACCTGCAGCGGGCTGATGATGCCGACCACGCGCTTGTCCGGATGATCGAGCGAGTACACAAGCTTGGTGAGTTTGTACTCAAGCAGTTGCTCCTCGTTCGGCGAAAGAAATGGGATGGTCTCGCGCCCATCGGTCGAGTTTTCACCGACAAGACCAAAGTAGAACTGGGCATCCGCACGCACAGGAACACCCTGCACGCCAAGACGCTGCGCTTCTGTTTCGGCGTCGGAATCCGGCTCGGGATCGATAATGCTCAACGTAATTTTTCCACGCGAAGCACTCCGGTATTCCTCGAGCATCTCCTCGACGCGCTTCATATACGCATCGAATCCGGGATCACCAACTTCGACCGCTTTGGAACGATACAGCGTGAACTTGATCGGTTCATCAACTTCCTTCAGAATCTTTCGCGATCCCGCGGAAAGTGTGTAGAGCCTGTTCTCGGTCAGATCGATACGAGCGCCCTTCAGGAACTGGTTGCTTGCGATATTGACACCGAGCAGCACAACTGCTAGCAACACCAGCCCGACAATGGAAACGAGTTTCGTCCTCATGGATCACCCGGCCTTCTTCATGTTGACGATGATCGTGTTCGCCGCCAGCAGCACCGCGATGAGCGAGAACGAAAACACAAGATCGTTCGGTGCGATCACGCCTCGCGAGATGGAATCAAACCGCGTCAGGAACGAGAATCCCTTGATTGTTTCAGAGATAAACTCGGGCACGCGATCTGCCATCAGGCTCTGCACAACGTTGTGCCCCGCAAGCAGCATCACAAAGCAAGCAACCACGGAGAGAATAAACGCAACGACCTGCGATCGTGTCAAAGCACTCATGCACGCGCCGATCGCGAGGAATCCACCAGCCATCAGAAAGCTGCCGATGTACCCCGCTGCGATAGCCCCGTGATCGGGATCCCCAAGATACCACACAGTGATCCACACCGGGCATGTCAGAGCAAGCGTAATACCTGTGAACACCCACGCTGCAAGGAACTTGCCCACGACCGACGACCACGTTGGAATGGGAAGCGTCATCAGCAGTTCGAACGTACCCGAATGGCGTTCTTCCGCCCACAAACGCATCGAGAGTGCGGGAATCAGAAACAGGTATAACCACGGATGAAACACGAAGAACGATGCAAGATCCGCCTGGCCTCGCTCGTAGAGTGCCCCGAACTCTTCAGCAAAGGCAAAGGTACCAGCCAATACAAGGAAGATGACGATGAATACATACGCCACCGGTGTCGCGAAGTAGCCGGCAAGCTCGCGCTTGAACACAGTCCACGTCATGCGCATCAGTTGCCCCCTTCCTTGACGTATGTCGTTGTTGTGAGCTGGCGGAACACGTCATCGAGCTTCCCATGATCAACGCGTATCTCATGGATCGTCGCACCAAGCGAGCGAAGCTTATCATTCACCGCGCCTGCAATTGACGCGTTTTTCTGCGGCACGACTCGGCACTCAACAATATGGTCATCGGCGTGCGTCACCTCACCAGGATTCGTCTCCTCCGTATACTGCACGTCAGCAACATCGGGAAGTTCGCTCAGCTTGCGTGCCATCACCAACTGACTTGACGGCAAACACACGTACACGGTGTTGTGTGAGCGGGATCGTGCGCATAGCACATCGGGCTTGTCATCAGCAACCAGCTTTCCATTTGCAATAATCACAGCACGAGTGCAGACTGCATCGACCTCTTCAAGAATGTGTGTCGAAAGCACCACACACTTGTCATCGCCGAGCCTGCGGATGAGCTGGCGCACTTCGTGTTTCTGATTCGGGTCGAGTCCGTCCGTTGGCTCATCAAGAATGAGCACATCCGGATCGTGGATCAGCGCTTGGGCGAGCCCGACACGGCGTTTGTATCCCTTTGACAGCGTATCAATTGGTTGACGCATCACACCACGGAGTTGCACTCGATCAACAATCTCGTCGATCCGCCGTGTCCGGGCGCGACCCTTGAGCCCTCTCACATCGCCCACCCATCGCAGGAAGCTGCGTGGCGTCATGTCCGGGTACGCTGGCGCGCCCTCGGGCAGATACCCAATGCGTTGCTTGACCGCGATCGGATCCTTTTCAACGTCATACCCATCGACGGTCACGTTCCCACTGGTTGGCCAGAGGTAGCCCGTGACCATCTTCATGGTTGTGGACTTGCCTGCACCATTCGGCCCAAGGAACCCGAGCACCTCACCGCGACCGACATGCATCGAAATGCCGTCAACCGCGGTAATAGGCCCGAACTTTTTTCGGAGCTTGTTCAGTTCGATCATACCTGCAGAATCCCCTTCGATTGCTGCGCACGTCCCAGACCGATCTGATCAGGGCTGTGTTTCGGTGTAGAGAGACTGGAGTATATGTTCAACTCGTTGCGCGCGGTTCCACAGTCCGTCAGGATTCAGCAAGGTTTCAGTTGATGCGTTCCAAGGAAGTCGTAATGGTGACCGGTTCGGCAGGTATCAGGACCGGCGGGAAAATCGGATTTCCATCACCTTCGGTGCGTCAAAGGTGTCGTCGAGAGAGGACACGCGCAGCACCTCAGGAGCGGACTCAAACGGATTTGAGCCGGATTCATTTGCCTGCAGCAGCTCATCTGCGTCGGGTTCAGGCCCGAGGTAGGTTTCGAGCACATGCTCGTCGTTTGATCGAACCGTCACGACAGATCGTCTGCGCATGATCTGTCCAGTTGTTGGCGAGATGAAAGACGAATCCGCGATATACACCTTCTTGTCCTCGTCAAAGCTTCCTCGCTCGAACAGAATCATGCACGCAGCAGTATCACACCATACACACTCGTACGCGCCGGTAGTTGAGTTAAACCCCCAGATGCCACAGCCAGCATACTCCTGGTCGAACATCTGTGCTCCAACATATCTCTGCTGAAGGTATCGCTCACCCAGAATCCACTGGCTGCTCATCGTGCCGGTTGATTCAAGTGGTTTTTCGCCGGGTCGAATCCAGAACAAACTGCGCGCATCCCATGTCCCAGCAAACACGTCAAGAACCGCGTGCCCTCCGCTCGCACCGCGACGTGTCCCATCTGTACGACAACATCCAGTCAGGTATTCAAGGTGTGGCGATCCATCGCTCATGTGGAGTCTCCGAGTAACGTACAGAGCAACTCAGTTGGTTCCTGCACTCTATATAAACATACATGCGCACAGGACACATGGTTTCATGCAACGACAACCCTGAAACGCGAACCTTCAGATTGGAACATCCAGTCTACTTGAATTTCTGCTCTTCTGCTTGAGTTTGAACAAAGTTTTTTGTGCGTAACAAAATACAGACGCTGCGCTAACACATCAGCCGCCCGTCCAACAGACAGGCGGCTGAGCAGAAAGTGCTTTATACCCAAGGAGATCGAGCAGTTTCTTAATGAGAACGAGTCTCAAAGAATGCCAATGATCGAGATGAGAATGAATCTCATTTACGCGTATTCTTCAACTCGCCAAGTTGCATCACTTCGTCGCCACCAACAACCATAAAGAAACTCTCGACATACGTATTGTCATCAAGAAACTTTGTACGGTTGCACATGGTCATTATCTCGCCTGGTGCATACTCAAAGTCGCCTTCGACAACGATCTCACCATCATCTGTCATGTTGCCATACTGCACCATCATGCCGGTGCCCATATTGTCAAGCCATGAACCAAAGTACATCTGCTTGACGTTGTCGTAACCAAGGACACCCGCACCTCGAAAGACACTGCCATCGGGCGCTTCATCTCCAGTAAACTTCGTAAAGATGTAACGTCCATCCATCTCCATCGTCTGTACTGAAGTTCCGTTGATGGGTATGCGCTGGGTGGGATCATCCATAATGAACCAGCCTTCGGTGCGCCAAGTGCCGACATGCTTCTCCAGCTTCTTGTGATGCTCATTCGGCTGCATCAGCGCTTCGGCATCCATGGCGTCCGGCTGGCCGCCATCCGCTTTCATCTCAGGCTGAGCCGCGTGTGCGTTCGAAGATGTCAGCCACATTGTGCCGCCAACTCCAACAACCAGACCCGCTGCAAGACCAAGAACCAGAAGACCATTCCCGTTTCCACTTGTACGTGCCATTCCAAAATCTCCGGTATGTGTGCGATGGGTACGACGGGCTGGAGTGTGCATCAGCCTCTCGCCGCACTGTGTGGTGTTGACGCATGCCACGTTGGCCGCTCAACAGGAGGTACAGAATATCTATTCAAGGAGCCAGAAGAAAGTGAGGGGCTGTAAATTTGTTCGGAATTTGATTGGAATATCGACGACATTTGTACAAGATGGTCGATGCGAGAGTAAACTTTTTCTTATCGGATGTGAACTTGCTCGATAATTTCCAGACCGAATGCGTCGAGACCCGGCATGGCCTTTGGTGTGTTTGTCAGCACCCGAAGTCTAGTCAGCCCGAGTTGCCTGAGAATCTGCCCGCCAACGCCGAACTCGCGCTGATCCATGGGAAGTGCACCGGATGCCATCGAATCGGGGTGGGTCAGATCCAGACGCTCGGTGCCGGACTCAAACTTCGGTCGACGGATCGTCAGGAGTTTCTGAGCGAGATCCTCTCCGATGCCCTCCGGGCGCAGGTACACAATACACCCCCTGCCCTCAGCCTGGATCCGCTTCATTGAGGCACGCAGCAGCGATCCTGTACTGTGCTCGCTCGCTCCGGGATCATCGAAGACATCGCCAAGCAAGTTGCGACGATGCATACGAACAAGCGTGGGATCATCGCACGACTTCACACGTCCCGATGAATCCAGCAGGCCAACGCCTCCAACACTCAGCACGATGTGGGGAAGCGGGTCAACCAGACTCTCGAACACGATCAGGTCAAACTCACCGTACGGCGTTTTCACCTTCGCGTCAGGACCAGTATCCACCCTGCGCACGAGGCTCTCGCGAGCAAGGCGATACTCGATAATGTCCGCAATCGTGCCCATTTTGATGCCATGCTGACGTGCAAAGTCTGCGAGAGCAGGTCCCCGCAGCATCTCACCATCATCCCCCATGATCTCGATGATCAGAGCGGCTGGCTGGAGTCCAGCAAGCCTGCACAGATCGACAGACCCTTCTGTCTGCCCCGTCCTGACCAGCACACCACCATCGCGGGATCGCAATGGATTGATATGCCCAGGCCTGACAAAGTCGTCCGGTGTCGATTCAGGATCAAGAGCCAGTTTGATGGTCCGAGCACGCTCGCGAGCGCTCACCCCGGTGGTAAACCCGTGCCTTGGATGGCCATCGATCGAAACCGTGAAAGGCGTTCCACGGACGGACGTATTCACCGCTGCCTGGTCGTGGAGTTCCAGACGATCACAGTCGGCTTCAGTCAGTGACAGGCACATATACCCGCGGGCATGGGTGAGCATGAACGTGACGATTTCCGGGGTCACGTGCTCTGCAGCAACCACCATGTCACCCTCGTTTTCGCGATGTTCATCGTCACACAGGATGATGATTCTGCCAGCCCTGAGTTCCTCGAGCAGTTCTGAAACGGGGGAAAACGTTCCGGCACGGGCGGTTTCATCAAGGTGATCGAGTTTGGTGGTGGCCATGGGTGTATGGTAGGGATCCAGAGGTGCTGGGCGGACGTATCAGTCCTTCGGCACCATTTTCCATCTGGTAGTTTGAGCAGGTGGTTGTCTTCTTCGTGGGAAATGCTGCACAGCCGGTTCGGCTCGTGTATGCTTTAGGCCCTGCTTGTTCCGCGGGCAGGCCCGTGTGTTCGATTTTCTGCCCCCTCCGTGGGCAGCGTTCCGTCAGCAGCATCACATTGTGCGCGAGCATCGCGCTCACCATCCGCTGGGAGATGACTATGGCCGGCCGATCAAGTGGCAATGGAGTCTGGGTTCTGATCACTATCCTGTCCGTGCTCTGCCTCGGACTTGTGACATCCACGTTCTACTTCGTTTCAAAGTCGCAAGCCAATGCGCGCGACCTTGCATCGTTGCAGGCTGAAACCGAAGTGTTCGTCAAATCATCCGAGCGCGGCAACGACCAGATCCGTCGCATTGTCGAGCGCGCTGGCCAGGAGCGCAAGAGCGCGATCGGATACATGAACGATATGGGCCAGGAACTCGCAAGCCTGCTCACCGGCAACCCGCGCGAGAACATTGAAACTATCCGTAAGCGTGTTGGTTCCAACGGCGTGAACTCAAGCGATCTCATCGGACAGATCAATGACCTGAACAACACCATCGCTGCGAAGGACCAGGAAATCGCAAGCATCGATTCGGCACGCGAGCGCGCCATGTCAGATCGTGAAGCAGAGATCAACCGCATCGAGTCATTGCGTCAATCACACGAGTCACAGATCGCATCCATCATGGAGCAGATCACAACCTATCAGGCTGAGATCGATCAGCTTCGTTCCGGCGTGAACTCGCTGCGCGACAGCGCGGACGATCAGATGGTTGCGATGAAGGGTCGCTACGAAGAGCAGATCCGCCAGTTGCGCGATGACAATCGCGAGCTGGTGATCGCAAATCAGGCATTCCAGAAGAAGATTCGCGAGCATCAGGAAAGCAGCCGCGGACAAATCAGCGTCGGCAACCCCGAGGAAGCACTTGTTGATGGCAAGGTCATTGGTGTTGACGCAGCAGCAAACACTGTCACCATCAGCCGCGGTCGTCAGGATCGTGTGCGTCTTGGCATGACCTTCGCTGTGTACTCACGTGCCAGCGCCATCGCACCGAATGCTGCTGGCGAGTACGCCGCACCAAAGGCACGACTTGAGATCATCCGTATCAACGAGACATCGTCGGACGCTCGCGTCGTCGGCATTCAGCCCGGTCAGGCGGTCGTTCGCGAAGACGTGATCGCTAATGCGGTGTACGACCCCAACAAGACGTACAAGTTTGTCACGTTCGGCAGTTTCGATGCCAACGGTGATCGTATTGCAACCCCACTCGAAGCAGACCAGATCCGCGCTCAGATCTCCCAGTGGGGTGGATTGAACGTTGACGAACTGACCGGAGACGTCGACTTTGTAGTGCTCGGTGAACGC
Source organism: Phycisphaeraceae bacterium (assembly GCA_020639155.1). NCBI lineage: Bacteria > Pseudomonadati > Planctomycetota > Phycisphaerae > Phycisphaerales > Phycisphaeraceae > Phycisphaeraceae bacterium. The sequence continues at coordinate 1,459,375 of JACKHF010000001.1, read as the reverse complement.
CCGATCGTTCCTCCCCCACCACCAGTCGACGCGAAGCCCGAAGTCGTGAAGGAGTGGGAGCGTATCTACGCCATGGCAAGCCGGTACGACCAGCTTTTCGAGGACGCACGCTCAACATTCATCCCCGTATTGAACCAGAACCGGTTCTACACGCTGATCGGCAAGCGCTACGGCGATTTGCGGTAACACACAACAAAGTGCATATTTTCAGCGCCTCGGGATAACAATCTCGGGGCGTTTTCATTTGATAGAATGCGCCGGATACATCGAACGAGAGACATCTGCACAAAGCTGAAATCAAGGGATGCGAGTCATTATCAACATTGCAACACGTCGTCTCAGATGTGCTTTCATAGTTACACTTGCACTGTTGGCCTGCGCCTCGTGTGAGAAAAAGCAAACGCCTCAGTCTTCCAATCCGAAGCCCAACACCTCCGGACATACTGCATACCACATTGAGTTCCATCAGCCCAATGTGCGTGGAGCTATCGAGTTTCAGACCCTTGAAGAACTGGAAACGTACGAGAACAAGGTCGCTGAGGGAACGATTCATATCCCCGTTCTCACCGACGACATAAAGGAGTTCTCAAGCACATGGAACATTACTTCAACAGATAAAGTAACTCACACGATAGATGGGGATCCGATTACATTGCCGCTTGGGACTGGTGTCTACACCGCGACGCACGAATCCAGAGAGGCTTTACTCAACCTGCATCCAGGCTTCGCAGATCTTAACATCCACATTCAAGCCTTTCGCATCGACACACAGGATTGGATCGGCACATGGGGGTTCGACACTGATACAGGTACGACCGCTGAGGGCACAGTTATTATTGAACTTCCATCACCCGAGTAATCGCGCCCCACGGGGGGGACACTGATTGGAATACCCCGAGGGGGGACACCTCAGGCTCCTGAGATTTTTGTCATGTGCCATATAATGCAAACATGGTAGAGGGCAGACTCATCAGCACAGTTACAGATCTTGCACAACAAAATCCGCTGCCGCTTGAGCACATAGTGAGAATAACACGAATAGCTGTAGCGCTCTACCCCACAGACTACAATCTGCTTCTACAGCGACAGTGGATACTTAGTCTCGTGTGCTCTCTCGAAACTATCTATCGCCCCGACCGCGTGTCAGAAGGTGACCAGAACAAAGTAACCGCATTGCGAGATTCATATCTGGATATTTGTGGACGAGTACTCGCGATCGATGATTGTAACGCAGAGAGCTGGTATCACCAAAGCTGCGCATTGGATCACTTGGAACGCTACGAAGAGGCGATCAAGTCTGCACGCAAAGCACACAGTATCGAACCTACGCCTGACACAACATGCCAGATCGCTCACATACTTCAGTCACTGGAGCGGGACCAGGAAGCTGTCCGATTCATTGACACGAGCGGTTATACACACCATCCTGATGTACAGGAAGCTCGCCGCATTATTGTGTCACTGATGGAATAGCGCCACTCACTCCGCCAACGGATCAGGCTTGTACACACGCGTGCCCAGACCGAAGTGCTTTTCTGACCACTCACCGGGCGATTCGACCGCCTGATCGGTGCGTGACACGCTCAGCGCCATCCATGTCTTTGCATCGAGATTGTCGAGATTCGAGACGAGCACCGCCTCCGGCGTTGATGGGAGCTTCATGGCGCCGTACTCGGGCACGCCGTGATGCGACGCAATGATGTGCTCGAGCGCGAGCACGGCGTTCTCCGGGAGAGGGCCGCCAAACCCGGCTTCTGCAGTGCGAACCTTGTCACGCAGCATGAGCAGGCCGTCGCCGATGTGCCCGACGAGATTGCCACGATCGGTGTAATCGAACCCGCCGGTCATGGAGAGTTCGCTCGTCTTACCCAGATCGTGGATGAACAGCCCCATCATCACGATGTCTCGGTTGATCCCGGGATAGAGCGGGCACACCGCGTCGGCGAGCCTGAGCAGATTCAGGGTGTGCTCCAGGAGCCCAGAGACAACCGCGTGGTGCATGGACTTTGCTGCTGGGGACTTGATGAGCTTTTCCATCAGGCCCTTGTCCTCGATGTACGCTTTGGCGAGTGCGCGCATCGCGGGGTGTTCGAGCGTGCGCAGATGCTCCAGCAGTTCGGCAAACATGGCTGAGGCATCGAACTGCGAACGTGGAAGCAGATCGCCCAGTTGCTCGGGTGTTGCTTCGACGGCGTCGATCGCCGTGACAATCAACTGACGCGCGTTGTTGTAGGAATCGACCTTCCCCTCAATCCAGACCACGTTCTCGTGCAGGAGCTTGCCGACGGTCGCCTCATCGACGTCCCACATGCGGGCCTGCATCTCGCCTGTGCGGTCAGCAACAATGGCCCGGAAATAGGGCTTATCCGTGCGGGTGCGGCCGATGGCTGCGTTTCGCATCATCAGCACGGTGGCGACCGCGTCGCCAGGTTGAAGCTGCGAGATGGAGAGCTGGTCGGTCCGTGTGGAGTTTGAACTCATAACCCAGTGTAGTGCCGGTATGCCTTACACGCCCGAAGATACATCGCACCGACTGAATGCTACAGAAATCTGATCGTGGCTGGGTACCGGTAGATCTGCCCCTGCTTCCCAGCATAAGCGCCCATCGCGCATCCGACGATCCCGAAGATCGACACAAGCGGAAGCGTGATGTAGTACCCGACACAGAACATCATGGCACCGACAACCCAAGCGATCATATAGAAAATACACATACTGATCTGAAAGTTGACAGCTTCGCGACCGTGGTCATCGAGAAACTCTGAGTCGTGCTTGTGAACCAGCCACAGCACAAGCGCCGCGATCAACGGTACCGGGAAAGCAACACCAAGTGATGGGATAACGGCTGCAACGTACGCAATAAGTGCACCCAGATGGATCCACATCGCGTAGTTTGTCTCCCAAGGCTGGAGATCTTCAGCGTGGTATGGCTCGAACTGTTCGTTCATCTGTGCACGAGGACCTGCATACTGGGATTGGTGCGTCTGTGAAGACATGGTATCAAATCTGATTGGGAACCCGTGGCCCAAGGTTTCATGCAGCAAATCCGAATCTCTGGCATACCCTTGCATATGCCGGAAAACACGCAATCGAACGCTCCTATGGTCACTCGGTTTGCACCCTCCCCCACGGGGCATCTGCACATTGGTGGTGCCCGCACTGCCCTGTTCTGCTGGGCGCTTGCGCGCGGACAGAAATCAAATAACACTCAGCCCGCGGGCCGGTTCATGATCCGTGTGGAGGACACCGATCAGGCGCGTTCGTCCGATACTGCAACCAGAGCGATCCTCGTCGATCTTGCCTGGCTTGGACTCAACTGGGACGATGGCCCAACGCTGCAGATCGACGGCAGGACCATCGGCGGCGACGATCGCAACGTCGGCCCGTACGAGCAATCCAGGCGCCTCGAACATTACAACCATTATTTGAATGTGCTGCTCGAAAAAGGATTCGCGTATCCCGCGTTCGAGACACCCGAGGAACTCAACGAGGCACGCAAAGCTGCGCTCGCTGACAAGAAGGCGTACAAGTACGAACGCCCCGATCTTACTGGTGATCAGCTCGCACAACGCATCGAGCGTATGAATAAGGGCGAGCCGTGCGTCATCAGGTTTGCTGTGCCCGACGAGGACGTGTGCGTTCACGACGAAGTGCTGGGCGATGTGCGCTTCGCCGACGGACAGATCGAAGACTTTGTCATCCGCAAAGCAGACGGGTTCCCGACCTATCACTTCGCTGTGGTTGTGGATGACGAACTGATGGGCGTAACACACGTGCTGCGCGGGCAGGAGCATCTTGCCAACACGCCGAAGCATGTCGCGCTCCAGCACGCGCTCGGGTTCGGCACGCCAACATATGCACACCTGCCGCTCATCATGAACCCTGATGGATCGAAGATGTCAAAGCGCGACAAGGACAAGGCTGTTCGCGACGCGTGCAAGTCAGGCAATGTGGACTCTGTGCCCAACGATGTGAGCGAGCTCGACGCGAGCACATTTGCAAAGTGGATTGACGACAAGAAATCACAGCTTGATCTTGAGGTGCTGGTGCAGCTCGCAGGTGCGCTGAAAGTGCAGCTGCCCGAGATCAACGTCGAAGATTTTCGTGCAAGCGGGTACCTGCCCGAGACCGTGTGCAACTATCTCGCGCTTTTGGGCTGGTCGCCTGGCAACGACATCGAAAAGTTCGACAACACGTTTCTCGCAGAGAAGTTCGACCTGCCCCGCATCGGCAAGACTGCTGCGCGCTTCGATCGCGCGAAGCTGCTCGCGTTTAATGGCGACGCTATCACCGCACTCCCGCCCGAAGCATTCTGCGCACGCTGGGCGGAATGGTGCGATCGGTACGAACCACGTATCACGCACGAGATCGACGATGCAAGCCTCTCGTTGCTGGCGCAGGCTGTGCAGCCACGATGCAAAACATTCCGCGATGCAGCGGATCAGGCAGCGTTCCTGTTCTTCGACGACAACGCGATCGTGTTTGACGAAAAAGCTGTGGAGAAGGTGCTTCGCAAGGGTGAGCCGAAGGGAATGGCTGTGCTCGCGGAGTTCGCAGTGGAGCTTGAAAAACTCTCGACATTCGACGCTGAGCCAATCCACGATCTGATCAAGTCGTTCTCAGAATCACGGAACATGAACATGGGCAAGATTGCCCAGCCATTACGCGTCGCGGTGACTGGCACACCTGTTTCGCCGCCAATCGATCTGACACTGGCACTACTCGGTCGCGAGCGAACGATGACACGCATCAACCGCACACTTGATCTGCCCGTCGCGACGATTGCGTGAACGGGAGAATCTCTGCACTTTTGTATCCCTATGGATATATTTACTTCTGCTCTGCGATCATCTCGCGAATGCGCGTAAGTCGTTTCTGATGCACGCCTCGATCGGGCTCGATGAACGTCAGCGCCTCGATGTGGTGTGCAGCGGTCTCCAGATCGCGCTGCTGGAGCGCGACGCGCGATGCAAGCTCGCGAATCTCAGCATCGAACGGCGCGATGTTCACGGCACGCTGTATCGCGACAGTTGCGTCACCCCAGCGTCCCGCTTCTACGTACAGCTTGGTACGCTCCACCGCATAGGCCGGTGAGTGCTGCTCGCGCACATCAAGAAACTCGAGATGTGGCAGCGCTCTGGTTCGATCCTCCCTTGCGAGCCAGTACGCTGCAAGTTTCTGGTGCGGCATCGCATCAACGGGACGCAACGACGAGTATATTTCGAGCATTGCACGCGTCTGTGGATCGTCGAGTGGGTCGGTGCCAGCCTTTTCTGTGCGAACGAACGCATGTTCCAGTGCGACACGCATCACCTGCGGATGGTTCGGGTACTTCTCCAGCCAGGCATCAACCGATGCTGGCGAGATCAATCTCGGGTCCGTCTTCGCGTGGGCAGCTTCGTCCGGGCCGAGTGTGTCGATGAGTTCGTCGAGTGTTGGTGTGCCCACCTCGGGCAGCATGCCCCACTCGATCACCTCGTTATGCGCCCACGATTTGAACTGTTCGAAGAACACATCGCGCGGCATGTGCAGCACAGCTTCGAACGCGGACGCTTCGTTCAAGCCGGCAGCGTACTGATCCATGAGCTTGCGAGGCGCTACGTCTCCGAAACGCTCGACAATGAACTCGTACATCCAGTGTCCCTGTGCGTACGCGAGCGGACGGTCCAGCGGTGATTCCGGACGTACAAACTTCAGGCTGATCTCATCGAGCGTAAAAAGCGTGTTCCCAGTGAGGGCTCGGGTGAGCAGTTGAACCCGGTCATAATCGCGCGGCGCGTCTTCAAGATATACCGCAGCGGCTTCTGTGAACCAGTGCGGGATGCGGTTGTTGGTGCGAGCAAGTGTGACAGTGTGCGTGTACTCGTGCTGGATCACACGGGGCCAGTCGTATGTACCCATGCTCGAACCTGCGCCAGCGCGCGGTGCTTCCATCGCGATCACAGGACCGGTTGATGCTGCGAACGTGTGCAGCTTTGGCATGCCCGCGATCCGCACAGCAAACATCGCGTGATCTGGCAGGAGTTCGATCAATGTCTTCCCGGTTGGCTCATAGTCGATACCTCCCGGCTCGTCGCCGCAGACACGGGCATGGATGCGTTCGAGCACAGGCAGCATCTCTCGTGCAACCATCTCGCTTGCTGCGCTCGCGGGATCGTATCGAATCCGGAAGTGCTCACTTTCAGAAACTGCGTGCGTCTGCAGTTGCTGCAACAGCTTGAGGCTGTTCTTCGCGCGAATGTTGAATGGATCGAGTGTTGTCGCGGTTTGCAGGGCCTGGATCGCATTCGCATCCCGTCCGGACTGCACCTCGAGCAGCCCAAGCTCGACCACGGGCTCTGCATCAAAGGGAGAGCGGTTCGCCGCTTCGCGGAGAAATGTTGCGGCGTCGGCATACTGGCGATTCTCCGATGTGGCAGCACCCACGATCATGTAGCCACGCATCGGCTTCGCTTTCACCCCGGCGAGTTCGCTGCAATGTGCGTCAAGCGCATCAAGCATCTCGCGGGCACTGGCAAAGTCATATCGCTCTGCTTCCGCAGCAGCAGCGAGCGAAAGCCCTTCGACATGATCGGGCGCGCGACGCAGGATCTCGCTCGCTGCATCCTGCACAGCTGCCGCATCGTTGCGACGCAATGCGCCGAGTGCGAGAATCGCCTGTCCATCGATGCTGTGTACTTGTACCGATTCATCATCCGCAAGAAGTGTGTCAAACTCTGCAAGCAGGGTGTCGAGATGCTCAGCCATTGCCTCTGCCTGCTCGAAGTTGAACCCACGAACCGAGAGCCTGCCCACGATGCTGACCGCACGGGCACACTTGTCATTGAGTTGCAGCACCTCGCGCAATGCCTTCTGCGCCTCGGCATCGTTGTCCTTCTCGATGAGGACTTCCGCTTCAGCAAGCATCGCAGGCCAGTACGTTGCACCTGCACCTGTTCGCGCCCGTGCCAGCGTGCGCATGATCGCGTCGTAGTTTGCTCCGCCTGCCTGTCCGACACTGAGCACACGAGCAGCAATCTGGTTCATCCGCGCAAAGTAGACGAGCTCTTCCGAGGTCTTCAGCTCGTTCTCGCTGATGCGCATGCGGGTATCTGCCACGATCTTTTGGCAGCTGCCCATATCGCCGAGCAGTTCGAGCGCAGACGCACGAATCCAGGCAGACCTGAGCACGTGGGCGTACACAGTCTTCACATCTGCTTTTGCAAGCTGGTCATCGACCAAGTCCAGATGCGCAAGCAGATCGGCGTATTTACCCAGACCAAGCATCGCTTCAGCTTTGTCGAGTCTGATCTGCAAGAGATCGTTTGCACCGCGAATGCCAGCTTCATTGACCCGAAGGACGCGCTCATAGTCGCCAACTGTGAGTGCAGCGAATGAGAGTCGATGTGCTGCTGCAAGATCTTCAACTGTCCACACACCATGATGTGTGCGGATCCGTGCGCGATCCTCGTCTGTGTTGTACGGCGCATCGAGCAGGCGCTGCACAGCGGACAATACATCAGGCTGAGAACCCGGTTGTGCCCACGCTGCGTGTGCGAGAATCAACGATGCTGCAACCGTTCCAAAAAAATGCTGCCAGCCTCGTCGTGCCATCAAACAACCTCCCACATATGTGCTGTCTTTTCATGCGCCTTTTCATGCATAGATTCGGCTGATCTGCAGACCCGGATCATCCCTGCCCGAACATTCTCGGCCCTGAGACTCATCGGCACACAAACCAGTACTCGCGCACGAAAAAACGCATACCTCTCGGACGTTGGCAAACCCACAAACATGGTCTATTTATTCGCGCGAACTGTCCGGTGCGTTCACGATCGCTTCGCGGTACGGCTCGATTGACGGGATAGTCCAGCCTCGTGGATCAGCGGGCGGCTGAAGATTCAACGCACCCTCGGGCACTTCTGCTCGCCCATTGATCGCAGGGCTTTGAAGCTGGATAAACGAAATATCCCCCGCACCATCGATCGTGCGCGCCAGGGATGGAAGCCATACCGATGCGCCATCACCCGCATCGGTCTGTGTATACCACAGCCGGATCTGGCGCATGTCGCTGTTCGCGCCGTTGCGTGGTTCGAGCACAAGCTGCACCGACTTGTTGTCCTGGTGAAACTTTGCAAGCGCGTGGAAGAATATAATTTCCTTCTCGTTCCAGAACTCCGCATCGCTGGGATTTACCATCAACCCCTCGGCAGCCGGCGCAAGCCGAGCGTTGTACCGCTTGAGAATCTCCTCGCGCTTTTGCCCGATGGGTAGTGGAAAGATGCCCTGATCCAAAGACATCGGGTCCAGCTTTTCGCCGGGGCCGATCACCTCGCGACGCTTGAACAGACGCGGGTTTGTATCCTCGTCGATCTCGATCAGCATGCGCCCGTCGAACACGAACGCACGCTGGTACGGCTCCTCGCGAGCACCGGCTTCACTGAACGTGCCGACGAACAGCGTATTGAAATACGCGCCGAACTTCCGAACCACATCGCCATCAGACGACCTGGAAGCTGTGTAGTACAGGTTACCCTTGCGCGTTTGCGTATCGGCGAACTCGAAGAACCGTGTCGCGATCATCTGCGATCGAAGTGCGGTGATCTCCACGCTCGACAGCTCATCAAGAAACGCGGCTGTCTCAGCATCCGTCTGCTCCGGCATTACCTCGCCATCAAGGATCGGTACTGCCAGCGCGAGTTCGTTCGTATGCACGGTGCCGTCCGGATCGGTGGTTGCGGGGCGCATCGTGTTCTGTGCGCACGCGGTCTGTCCTGTCAGAAGCAGGCACGTCAGAACAAGCATGCTGGCTGGGTGTGATCGCATCAGGGCTCCCTTTGTGTTCATGTCAGGAAAACAGGCACGCACGACATTCTATTGCGATGCGCCGGATGTGACACGTCCGTGACGCAACGGCGTATATCGTCAATTCCGCTCGAAAAACGTGTTTTCGCTGTTGTTAATCTGGGTTTTAACCCGGCTGGGCACAATCCGTTCACGCACGGACAATCTACGATCACCTGTGCCCGCACACGACTCTTCCTCACCCATCATCAGATACCTCGCGATCGACCTTGGCGACAAACGCACCGGGCTTGCGCTGGGCGATTCCTTCTCGCGCTTGGCGACACCTGTCGGCGTGCTCGAAGTGCCCATCTCAATTCATGACGGCGGAGCACTACTCGACGCGATCGATGGTGCTATCGCTGAGAATCTCGGGCACAACAAAGCAAACTCTGTACTCGTGCTCGGGCTGCCCATGAACATGGACGGCTCCGAAGGTCCGCGCGCCAAACTCGTCCGCGCGTTCGCAGAAAAACTCGCGCAGCGCACAGGCCGAACGGTCGAGCTGTTCGACGAGCGTCTCACCAGCGCCGAAGCGGACTGGCTGATGGCACAGTCCGGGCTCTCGCACAAGCAGAAGAAGCAACGGCGCGACGCGATCGCAGCTGCGGTGATGCTGAAGTCGTATCTCGATCAGCAAATATAAGAACAAATACGCATTCACTCGCACAAAGGGTCGCTTTCGCTCTCGTCAAAGTGCCAGTACAGGACATATTGATCTGACGAAACTTCGAGTATTGTTGAGATCATGATGCACAGCTTGTGCGTGTCCACAAAGTCCAGATAGACAATGTCTGGGTTCTGCGAAATGAAAGCAAGGCGCATGCCCTGCATTCTCGCGGCAATCGATTGCCGATCCCATACGGTGTGTTCCAGCTCTTGCGACCCCCAGTCAACCACTATCAGAGATGCATCACTTGCCGATTCGATAACGCCAGAACGCGTTTGCTCAAGATTCAACTGTATCATCCCATCATCACAGCACCTCACCGAGACAACTGAGGCATCATCGAACACCACGCAAAGATTAGAATCATCCCAGAATACGTTTCGCACTGCTTGACCAACAGATGGGCATTGTTCATTTGATCGATAGACTCGACACTGGGCAACCGCAGCCTGCGGCGATGCTGTTGAAACCTCTTTCTTTGTTCCAGCACGGATGATTCTCTGCATGTAATGAATAATACTCACACCCAACAGTGAGTATTTTTTCTTGACACTGCAATGAGGAAATGATCTACCATCCCCACTCACGGAGTCTTATTCATGCCCAAGCTCAAGCTACCAGACAACTTTTATAGAACATACGTCGATTCCCCGCCACCAGCCCCGCCGAAGCCAGCAGACTTCGCTCGGGTCGAAAAGAAGCTCGGCATCAAGCTGCCCGCATCATACAAGGCTGCGCTTGCCGAACAGGACGGCGGTTCGCTGCGAGTTGATCTGTTCAGGCTGGAAAAGACATCGCCTCGGTGGTACGGGATGGGGAAGGAATATTTCCTGACCGATATAGCTGGTGTCGTAAACAATAAATATCACAAGCTCGTCGAAATGACAGAATCTGCTCGACAATGGGGTGTTGAGGACGGACTCTTCCCAATTGAAGGTGATGGACATACATGGTGCTGCTTGGACTATCGAAAAAATGGGCCGAAGCGCAATCCATCAATCACACACTTTGAACCGGACGACGGTCCAATCGACGAGGGAGACAGCTCCCGCGAGTTTGCAGTTGCTCCCTCGTTTGAAGCGTTGATCGCGTCCGCCATCATCCCGTTGCACCGACATGACTACGCGCTCATCGCGCTAAACAATGGCGCGCCCCGCGGCCCGAAGACGCTCCAGCCGATCATGAGAAAACTGCGATGCAAGAAATACAACTATCCGGGGCAGAGCGGCAGCAAGGACTGCCCACTCCAGCCCGCGTGGGAATGGGCAAAGTATAAAAGTGTTCACTCTGATACAAGCCCCAACATCCCACTGCTCGTGACACTGGAGAATAACAAAGCGAATAAACTATCCGACAGAAAGACCGCTGAGCGTGAAGCCAACCATCCCATGCTGACCGTCAACGTCCATCCAAAGCACGAAAAAGCATGTCTTGCAGAACTGCTCGAAGCACTCGGTGACAAAGCGGTGCTGATTCACGGCGTGACGTAAGACTCACATCCCCGCTGCGATGGGGCCGCCGTCGGTGTGACGCTTGTTGCGGGAACGCGCTGCATCAATCGGATGGGAATCGGCATGATGTTGGAAGTCAGTATCAGAAGCTGCGCGTGAGGTAGTGGTACTGTCCATTTTCATCGCGCCGGCGATGCGCGATTCGAGATCAGTCGCGATGTCCTGCGCGCTAGTGCGGTCATCTGAGTAACTGACCGGTGCGAGAAATGTCACGCGGGACCTGCTCTTCTTCAGGATGCTCCCCCACGCGGTGTCAGCTGGTGGTGTGCCCTCGACGAGCACCGGGAGCACGGTCGCCCCGGTCTGCTTGACCAGCGCCCCCACCCCTCGCTGGAACGGGAGCAGGACACCACGCGGGCGTTCGATCCTGCCCTCGGGGAAGATGCCCAGCACGCCGCCTGCCTGCACGTGCCGGATGGCAAGACGCAGGGCATTGGTGTCGGGGCGGGACCGGTCCACGAAGATGATCTTCATCCACTGCCAGAAGGGCTCGCCGCGCGGATGGCGCATGTCGGCCGCCATCATCCACCGGATCTCGAACGGGCAAACGCACTGGATCAGGATCGGGTCGATGCCTGCGGTATGGTTGGCGATGACGATCAGTGGGCCGGGATTGTCCGGAAGGTGGTGCTGGCTCCGGACTTGCAGCCGGTGCATTCGTCGGACGTACCAGCGCCCGCAGGCGTAGAGCATCCCCGCGATCGCATCGTGGCGCGGGTTGTTCCGCTCCAGATGCTGACACACAAACGCAAATGTGACCAGACACACGAGTGCCAGCCCGAGGATGAACGTCCATATGAGCACGATAACCAATGTTAGCGTGTACCTACGAACATCCCCAACAAACTTTGTTAGTCATCACTAGAATACACTGATTCATCGTCCAGAAACCGGTGTTCTCACGCATTGCTTGCTCATTGTTCGGTATATAATAGGTCTGCGAAAAATATGCACTCTGGTTCAGAAAGGGATGGTGGATGCAGGATCTGTGGGCGGACAAACGGGAGCAGGCGTTGCGCGCGGTCGAGCCGCTCGCGGTCCGCATGCGTCCGCGCACGCTTGAGGAGTTTGCCGGTCAGCACGAGATTGTCGGCGAAGGCAAGCTGCTCCGGCGGATGATCCAGGCGGACACACTCAGTTCAGTGCTGCTCCACGGCCCGCCGGGGACTGGCAAGACGACGCTAGCGGAGTTGATCGCGGTCCACACGTCGCGGGCGTTTGTCCGCGAGAATGCTGCGGACGTGGGCGTGAAGCGCATCCGCGAGGTGCTCGACGAGGCGGCACGAAGGCTGCACAGCTCGGGCCGGCGCACGATCCTGTTCCTCGACGAGATCCACCGGTTCAACCGCGCCCAGCAGGACGTGCTATTGCGCGATGTGGAGCGCGGACTCATCACACTGATCGGCGCAACGACAGAGAACCCGATCTTCGCGTGCAACAGCGCGCTCATCTCAAGAAGCACACTGTTCAGACTGGAACTTCTCAACGAAGCAGACATCTTCGCTGTGCTCGAACGCGCGGCAGCTGACAAGGAACGCGGATTCGGGAACTTCAACATCGATTTGACAGAGGACGCGAAGCGCGTCTGGGCGAAGAAGTGCGATGGCGACGCACGGCGCGCCCTTTCGGCGCTCGAGGTCGCGGTGCTCTCGACGCTCAAGACCATCGGTGAGAACGAGACGATCGTCATCGATCACGCGGCAGCGGAGGAGAGCATCCAGCTGAAGGCGGCGGTCTACGACGCGACCGGAGACGAGCACTACGACACGATCAGCGCGATGATAAAGAGCATCCGCGGGAGCGACCCCGATGCTGCGGTGTACTGGATCGCGCGGATGCTCGAAGCGGGCGAGGACGTGCGGTTTATCGCGCGCAGGCTCTCGATCCTCGCGAGCGAGGACATCGGCAATGCTGATCCGCGCGCGACAATGCTTGCATCAGCAGCGTGGCAGATTGTCGAGCGCATCGGCATGCCCGAAGCGCGCATCACACTCGCGCAGCTCGCGACGTATCTTGCTGTTGCGCCGAAGAGCAATGCGAGCTACACGGCGATCAATGAAGCAATGGACGACGTCCGGGGGAATCGCACGGTGCCGGTGCCGATCTATCTGCGTGATGCGCACGCTGCCCCTGCAGCCGACGGATCAAAGCACGGGCACGGATACAAGTACTCGCACGACGCTGAAGACAACATCACCGACCAGGACTACCTCGGCGTTGACAGGACGTACTACAACCCGACGCAGAACGGCCTCGAAAAGCAGATAGCTGAGAGATTGAGGGAGATTCGCGAGTTGCGGGCGAAACTGCAGCAGCGAAACAGAGAGCAGAAATAAACCAAACAACCCGTGGATTTCAATCCATGAAGTCTGTTCTTCTCTGTGCGAGTATGATGCTGCGTGTCTGAGATGCACACTTCTTCAGCTGCGCAGTGTCCTCGATGTCAATATGATCAGTCAGGACTGGTTGCATCATGGACGAACTCTTGCCCGCTGCATGGCGTGTGCTCCGAGTGCGGACTCGCATTTGATTGGGCTGATCTGCTCTCAACCAGAGTAAAGCCGCTCCCTGCGTGGTCGATCGAGTCTACGGGGAATCGCTGGTGGATAAATGCTGTTCGGCACATGTTTCTGTTCTTTCTTCCGAAGCGCACATGGTCGGGCATCCGTCTGGAACATCCTGTCTCGCTCAGGCGGCTTGGTGTTCTCTTTGCACTCACGCTGATTGCAGTGCATATTGCGCTTGCTTCTCGCGCACTCGTTGTTCGGTGGAGCAACAACGTCTTCATTGCTGGAAAGATCTACCAATTTGGACACGGGACGTCTGATCGTCGACCGGAAGCGTGGCTTGCGGATCTGCTCTGGCCTTACTCGGAATGGGTCCACGATATCTTCCGGACGGATGCGGTGTCGTACTCGTGGGATCTTGTGCCGGGCATCACATCGCTCTCATTCTTTGTCCTTCCAACACTCATGCTGATGCTCCTGCCTGAAACACGAGCGCGTGCGAGAGTGCACTGGAAGCACATCGTGCGTGCGGGTGTATACACGTTTGCCCTGGCGCCGTTGATCTGTGTCTGCTTCATGGTCATTGACATCGTGCTTATCGAACTCGATGCATTGTGCAGCACGATGGGCCTGCTCTCGGGCAATGGTTTTCTCTTTCATCAAAGCCGCTTGTCGGCACTTGTGCTGTTTGGTGTGTTCTTTGCTGTGTATGCGAGGTGGTGGCTGAAGATTGTGACGACGTACATGAAACTTCAGCACGCTTGGGTGGTGCTTCTTTCGATCATGATTGTGACGCTGCTTGGGGCAATGGTCTTCGGCGTTGTGATCGTGCCGATGATGGGCCTTGGATAAGCCCGCTACACAAGTCAACTCAGCGCACGATGTAGAACATGTACTTTCTGAAGCCAACCCGCCTGAAATCACCTCGGCCAATATGCCCGTCGTCGATCATGCCGTCGATGTTTTCCATGAACTCGGTCCTGCGATCGTCCTGCTGGCCGAACAGCACGCCGACCCGTGACCAACCAGAGCGTCTGCTTGTGTCGATGTCCCACTGACCACCGATCGGCGTCGGCTGTTCCCATGCACTCTGGCGGATGTGGTTCCGAAGGTAGTATGGCAACGTGCCCGCACGACCACCGGGTGGCAGCATGCCTGTTTCAGCAACAAACTGGACCGTGCTGTTCGCAAATGTCTTGAGTGATCCGACAAACGCAACGCGCTGGGCATCGTGACGCCAGCTTCGCGCAACTGGAATCATGATCGACGCGAGCACACCGATGATGCCAACCACGATCATAATCTCAATGAGTGTAAATCCGCGGAAAAACCTACCTCGCACCAACCGCGATGTGCAATGTCGTGCGTATGAGTGTGGTTCCGCTGGGTTTGGCATGCAGAGCGAGTGTTCCTCTCTGGAGAACTCTTGTTCCAATGCGACTCACGGAACCAGAATAATGTAATACCTGTCTGCTGCAAGCTTCTGGAAAAGTCCGGTTGAAAGATCGCCGTCATCAACGAGCGCATCAACACGTGTCATAAATCCATCGTCGCGCGTTGTACCCGTGCCATTAAAGTGGATACCGATCGCGGACGTGACGCCAAACGAGTTCAGTTCGGTATCCCATACACCGCCCGCAGCAGTGCCATCGAGCCACATCGCGGGACGAATGAACGTTTCAAGACCTGCGGGTATTGCGCCAGATGCAGAATCCGGAAGCAGATTGCCTGTCAGCACCATGTACTGGCTTGCTGCGCTCTGATAGTTCTTGAGTTCCATTGCGACTGCACTAACCGCAGAATCTTCCGCAGCAGACGAAGTCGATGGCACCGCAATAGCAGCAAGAATACCGAGAATCGCAACAACGATCAAGAGTTCAACGAGCGTAAACGCCGAGTTGAACCGTGTTGATCGTGAATGTGTACGTGTGGTCATGCAAGTGCTCCGCGGGTCATCTGCCATCCTCGTCGCGCATTCGATTTGATGCTGACTTCGCCTGAGGTATCGGTCTGGTATTCCCTGAATGTCAGCAGGACCTGCGCGAACCAATGAAAGACCCGCCGAGCACATTGGCTGGCGGGTCTGTGATGTGTGTATCAGATGTGCCCAACACAGACTCGCGACAGTCTGTGCGGGTTATTCCGATTACTCAGGGCTGAGGATCGCATCGAGCAGTGACGCACCATTGATCTGACCAAGATAGAAATCTGTGTTATCAAGGCTGTCGCCGAGCGGCGAGAGGGCGCGATCAATCGTGCTGAAGCGGTACGCACCGTTTGTTGTCGGGATGGCTGCAACAGAGTTTGCTGCCATTGGATCAACTGATGCGCCTGAGCCGGTGTTGGACGAGATACGCAGGCCGAGCAGTTCACCCATGCGACGCGCAACTGCTGCTGTCAGCGAATCAGCGAAGCCATCGATATCCTGCTGGGTCGGTGTGTACCCGAGTGTCGTGAACGACGGTACAAACACAACCCCTTCATCGTTGCGATCAGCGTTGAACGGATCGCTGTGCTCACTGAACCCATAGATACCGTCATTGAAGAATGAGACGGGATCATTGGTGTTCGAGATAAACACCGTTGAGAAGTCCTGGAACTCAAAGTTGGCAGAGTTCGTTGAAACCGCAACGTCGTAGCCACGTGCTGCAAAGATGCCTTCGAGATTCTCGATGACCGTGTTAATGATGTACGTGTTGACCGGCACGTTGTTGATCTTGCCGGTAAAGCCGAGCACACGGGTATCGAACGAGTCGAGATCCGCGATCAGTTCACCCGAGAGCAGCCAGTCCACTGAGCCACCATTGAGTTCGAGGAAGAAGTTCTGGCTCTTGCGGACAAGTGCCTTCTCTTCACCAAGCACGATCTCGATCTCATAGTCTGCGTTGTATACGCCCTGCAGATAAACCGCGTATGACGCTGGATCCGGGTTTGCCGGGTCTGCCGAGTAGAGTGAGCCCGGCGTACGGAACACGATGAAGAAGTCTCCATTCTCGTCGTAGCCATAGCTCGTCACACCATCATCGGCAATGACGCCGGGCGTGGCACCGGTTGGATCAAAGTCGGTCGGCGAGAGGACAAGTGCTGCGTCATCAATGCTTGTCGAGTTCGTTGTTTCGAACACTGCAAGCTGCACCTGACCTGAGAAGTTCGGATCGAGCAGGCTCAGACGTGAACCGATATCCGCACCAAGCTCCGACAGCTTGACCGTGATACGCACCTCTGTACCGGGATCAATCTCGTTTCGAGCATTGATGTGGAAGACATCAACGTCGGGTGTGATCTGACCTGGCACGCCGCGGAGGTTGCCCGAACCGATCGCGGATACGACGTTTGATGTCACAACACCTGTGCCGGTACGAGTAATGGTCGCCCCGTTCAGTTCTGCGGACACCAGGTCGTCGTCGGTATTGGGCGTGCCATCGGCACCAGTATCGAGCGTGAAGTTGAAACCATTAAAGTTGATGGCAGCAACATCGTCGCTTGTGCCAAAGAGTCCGTCGATACCAGCAAACGCGATTGGTGCTGGCGGCTCTGGGAGGAGTCGGCCGTCACCGGAGTTCGTGTCTGATGAGAACCCGGTATCTCCATCATCAAAGACGGTGATATCAAACGCGTAGCTTCCAACTGCTTGCGCGATTGGCGGTACGTTTGGAACTGTACCGTTCGCTGTGAACGCACCGTTTGTCGCTGCTGTTGCAGATACGACGAGCGTGTACGTGCCGGTTTCGTTGATGAGATAGTTGAACTCGGTCGGTACGAAACGGACAAAGTCGAACGCGCCAGGAAGCTGCAGTGCATCAGAACCGACGGCTCCGACTGCCTGATTGCTGCTGTTGTACAACCCGCGAACAAGCGAGGAAGCCGCGCCACTGACCTCGCCGAGACGCAGAATCTGGCCTGCCTGCAGTGTGATCTGGTACACATCCACATCGCCGGAGAAGCCAAACAGGTTGGTGTCGTTGTCCGGATGATCACCAATCGAGCCTTCAATGCGGAAGGTCGTATTCACATCGGGCACGCCATCCGGTGTAAAGTTGTTGTCAAGGATGACATTCAGGTTGACCGGTGCATAGATATCGGCGTTCTTAACGAACTGGTTCTGCTCGTTGAACAGAGCAACCTGCTGCGCTGTGAGCTTGTCGCCAGCATCGCCGATCACAACGTCGATCGAGTAATCGTCATTCACCTCGGCAAAGCCGTCATGATCGCCATCGAGACGTGCGCCAACAAGTGATGCACGCAGAATGGCATCATCAAAGTCGATGCGGTAGATGCCAGCATGTGCCACTCCCGGGGTGATTGGCAAGCCCTGGCTCGTGATCGACTGGTTCACCAGAATGGTTGCAGTCATGGAATCAGCATCGTACTCGACAGAGTAGTCGAGCCCCTCGTCAAGACGCAGCAGCACCTGACCGTCGTTATCACGCACCTGCGAGACGCTGAGCGCTTCGCCGAGGGTGTCGGCGTTCATCGCCTGATTAAAGACAATGTTCACGCTATAGACGCGGCTGGACTCGACAACTGAGACCTCTTCCACACGAATCGGTTCCGGTTGTGTTTCCGGTGTTTCAACCGCGAAGTTACCGGTTTGAGTGATGTTCTGACCACCAATAGTGACAGCGCCGATCGTGCCGGTTGCACTAATGCGGTAGCTCTCAGAGCCGAGCGGCGAACCAACCTGATTGCCCGAAATGGAGACACTTGTGATGTCGCCTCGACCGTCTGCAATGAGATCGTCGCTTGTACCAAAGAAACCATCCGAACCGCGCAGACGGCCAGAGATGAGATCGCTCTCAATGAAGTTGCCATTGATCGTGACTGCACCGATGGAACCGGACGTCACTCGATCGGTATTCAGACCCGTGCCACCAAACACTGCATCGCGACCAAGGTCAGCACCTGCCATGATTGCGCTGTCGAAGACGTTGCCATTGATGGTCACCGTGCCGATGTTGTCGAGTGCACTGAATCGAGCTTCGCTCAGTGCCGCAGCTGTAATCGAGCCAACACTCTCGGCGGTACGGAATGCGCCGCGACTGACTGTGCCACCGATCGCCAGAGCGCCGGTCAGCGAGCGATCCATCGATATAACGCCGGTGAAGTTGCCGACGATGTCAACGCTTGACGAACCGAAGAAGTCGAAGGTACCGCCAACATTACCATTAACATCAAGTGTGCCAATGCGTATGGCCTGCATGCGACCTTGAGTGAATGATCCGAAGGTCGCGGTCTGGACGTCATTGCCGACAAGAATCGAGCCGGTCGATGCCCAGTTCTGCACGGTAATACTGCGCAGATAGCCGTCAACAACAATGTTCGAGTTGCCAACAAGATCGCCATTGACAACAAGCGTGCCGAGCATCGAGTCATCGTTTGTGATGATATTGAAATCGGTGAGCGTTGTTGTGGATGTCGAGCCTGTTGGGAGTCGTGTGACTGTCAGGCTTGACGTCGGACGCGAGTTGAAGAGCACAACACGATTGCTGAATGGATTCCAGAACGCACGTCCCGGGCCTGTGTACATCATGGTGCCATCTTCGCCGCCGGTGGTGGTGAAGTTGAACAATGTACCATTGGTCAGTTCGGTACCGAGCGCACCAAATCCGCCGACCAGAGACTCAAGCACCGCACCATCAACTGCCGAAGAACGACCGCCCTGCGTGATACCAGCTGTTGTTGACGTCAGACCGGAGTCTGCGTGTGCCGAAACGTTTGTCGCAGTACCTGCGACTTCGACGTTGGTCACGTAAGACAACCCGAGTGCATGCTGATCGTCCGCTGTGTTGTATTGGCCGTCTGCACCAGCGACAATACCAGCTGCAACCTTCACGTTGTTGGCGTTGAAACCAACGCTGACATTCTGAACACGACCAGCCTTGATAACATCTGCATTTGCGCCTGTGCCGCCCGCGACACCATCATCGCCGAACGATACAAGGCCCGCAAGGATGAGAAGATTCTGTGCGTTTGCACCTGTCACCACAGAGCGGACAAGATCACCAGCAGCTATCACAGTACCGATGCCGGTGGTCAACTGGTCATTACGAATATTGTGTGTAACGCTGACAAAGCCAACCGAACGACCAGCGTGGATCAGCGTTTCAAAGATTGAGCCTCCAACGAGCACCTGACCAATGTTGTGCCCGGCAACGATGGATGGACCATCAATCGCTGGTGTTGGAGCGGTTGCAGGTGGAAGCTCGTTGCGTGTCGATGTTGCGCTCCGGCCTGCTGACAGTGTGGGATTGATACCTATGTCACCGAAGATGCCCGATCCCGTGTCCTGCACATCAATCAGTGTGATGTCGTTGTCGGCATAGACGTCGCCAAGCAGGTGACCGTTAACGATACGGAGCAGACCGAGCGAGCCGTCGAGCACGTTGATCCGCGCCGACTGCATGAATGAGCCTTCGGTGATAGTGATCGACCCGATACCTCCGGAATAGCTCGAGATTTCGGCTGCGTAGTCTCCTGCAACATTCACCGCGTTGATTCTGCCAAACGCAACGATGGAGCCGCCACCCAACAGCGTGTCACCAGGCTTGTTGGAAACGGAGCCGATATCGACCGAACCGGTGATGTCATTGCCGATGCGAAGATCCGCGTGCAACTGCCCGCCGGAAACATCTGCCTGCTGCAGATTGCCACGAATAAGGATGATGCCCTTGGTGTCGCG
Organism: Phycisphaeraceae bacterium; assembly: GCA_020639155.1. Lineage (NCBI taxonomy): Bacteria > Pseudomonadati > Planctomycetota > Phycisphaerae > Phycisphaerales > Phycisphaeraceae > Phycisphaeraceae bacterium. Next base: position 1,439,185 of record JACKHF010000001.1, on the reverse strand, counting down.
GTTACCAATGTTTCGGCCCGCAATCATCTGACCAATGTTGCCAGAAACATCTGTCACGATATCGAGGTCACGGAACGCTTGAAGTCGTGTGATGTTACCACGATTCGTTGTCGTTGTGATAGACGCAACGATATCGCCCATGAGAGACTGGATGGTGCCAACCGGTCCGGATGATGTAATATCTGCCTCAAGAATTCCGGTGGTTGTGAGCGTACCGATACGGCCGTCAACACCTGACACCTCAATGGTTGAATCGGTGATCTCCTTTGCCATGAGCGTCACCAGCGGACCCGAAACATCGATGCTCGATGTGCGGATAGCTTCGGTCACGGTGAAGTTCTCGATCGCACCGGCGGTAATGTTCGATGCCCTGATCGAATCAGTGATGGATAGCTGCTCGATCTGGTTGTCAACGTCAAGCTGAACACGCGTCATCGTTCTGGTGTTCAAGCCGCCAATGATACTGCCGAGCACGTCGATGCGGACATCGGCCATGCTGCCAGCGGGATTGGTGCGAATCTCGTCGAGATCGCCACCAACAACAATCGCGCTCTCGTGGAACTCACGAATGGAACCGAGTCGCGTTGTGTTGCGGAACTCGGCAGCTTCAAACGCATTGATGTTGCCGCCAGCATTCACAAACGAAGCGTCATATGCGCCATCGATAAGCTGGAACGTATTGAGATTTGATGTCAGCACGTTGGAGCGGAAGAAGTTTGCACCATCTCCCGAGATCGTGTTGATATTGCCTGAGTTAATGAAGAACTCAGCAATGTGGTATGGCTCCCAGAATCTGTCAAGATACGACGTGAAGATGTAGGCGTCAACGTAGTTGCCACCACCGGACACATTGATTGTGTCGATGCCGTCGCGTACCAGCTCACGATCACCAATGACGTTATTAAACGATCCAATAAGTGACTGGATTGATGCGCCATTGGTCGCTCTGACGCTGTGGACATCGTCACGGGCAAAGATGCCGGTTGTTGCAAACGGTGACTGCGTGCGAGCTGCCAGACCATCACCGACATCAACAGTGATGATATCATTCGCGAGGAGTGTTCCGAAGATGCCATCAAAGCGGAGATCGTTGTCGCCATCGAAGTTTGCAATCGCTTCGATGATGTCGCCATCATTCAGAATCACATCGCCGAGTGATCCGTCAACACGAACAAACTGCAGGTCTCCACTGCGAACAAGGAGACCATCGAGATAGAAATCGACCGGCGCACCAACATCGTCAAGATACGCATTGTCCTGACCAAAGTCCTGATCGTTTGCAGGACGATACACCTCGTCATTCCAGTTCGGTGTCAGTATGCCGTCAAGATCGAGGTCATCTATCGTGAGCACCTGGCTGAACTTCTTCGGTCCCCATTCCGGGAACTCTGTTGTTCCAAGACTGCCCGCGATCTCGACGCCGTTGATTGAATCAACGTCGATCGAGACAATATCGCCATTGACAGAGTTGTTGACGATATTGAAGAATGGAGCCTGCGAAACGATCTGATAGACGTCGATCTCAGAGTTCCCCTGGATGTTGATATTTGAGTCGGGGCCTGCACCAAGGATTTCAATTTTGCCAATTCCCACACGTCCCTGCTGACCAAGCGGCCCGGTTGCAGTGATATTCAGATCAACGCCACCAGTGAGATCAACAGCGATATCGCCGATTGCCACACCGAGTGAGTTGTCAATCGGGAGCACACGAACGAATCCAACAAGTGCGCCATTGACAGCACCTGGCACCGAGATTTCGACTGTCGCACCGGAGTCGTCGGTCAGCGTCAGCGTCGAACCACCACGGAGTTCGCGTCTTGCGTTAAACGCGTTGGCAAGATCGATGTTTGGAAATGATGTAAACTTCAGATCCGAACCAAGGCCAAGAAGCAGCGACGGGCCAACCGTTGTTGGTGCATTGAGTGTGTAGAACCCGATATTGGGGTCGTTTATATCGTACTCGATATCCTGACTCAGTAAAAGTGCGCCGATCGTGGAGCCATCGGATGTGATGATCTGCAGGGCATCAGAATACGCGTGCGCGCCAACTCGAATCATGCCGATGTCACCAACACCGCCGTTCGTGCCGGTCTCGATGCGAACGTTCTTCTCGTCACCAATGAGCGCGTTGTTGTCCTGGTCAATACCAATGGCGCCACGGATATCCATCATGCCAATGGAGCCGCCGACAACGAAACTCACATAGTAAATATCGCCCTGATCAGGACCTCTTCCAAGCAAATCAGACTGGCCGGTGATCAACTGGCCCAGATTCCCACCCACATTGAACGTCACGTTGTACAAAGATGGGCCAAGAATACCGCCGTCACCGGGGATACCAATATCTCCCCCGGTCAACACTTGATACAAGTTGCCCGGTGTTGAGAAGGTGCCCGAATACAGGATCATTCGATCGTCTTCGTTCTGTTCGTCACCATCATCAAGAATATTGACATAGTCAGGAACAAACTCATCGCCATCGATATCCGTCAGCCCAGTACCAACACGGATCGCGCCAATACCACCAGACAATACAGTCACCGCATTTGATGTGCCAACAAGTGTGTCATACGCACCCGAACTGAGTGCGGTGCGATACATGCCGAACGTTGTCGGTGCCATGCCGGTAATCGTGAGCACGTATGCGTCAGAACCCGTTGCAGCCCCAAGCACGACGTAATACACGCCCGGTCCGTCTGGCATGTAATCAATGCGGAGCTGGTTTCCAACAAGATCTGCTGTGTCTGCGCTCGCAACGGTGCGTCCACCCTGATCCACAATTCGAACCTGAATACTGCCCGGAATCCCGCTCTGCAGTTGCAACACAATCGGAGCCGCACCATCGGATGCAAACGCATAGACGTCGGACGGGTCGGCTTCATTCACAGGGTCAGCAAAGAAAATGTCTCCATGAATCTGCACACCGGTCGCCACAGACCCAACCCACTCGGCACTCAGCAGGTTGTCATTGCGGAGCAATGAGTTGCCGAACAACGCATGCTGACCCACTCTGGTAAGCGGAAGCGCTGTTGCACCAATCACAACATCAAGTGCATCGCCGTCTGTCGCATTCAGCATCGCAAGAATCACAGCTTCATCGTCCGCTGTCTCAACGATGCCGTATGGAGACTCAAGCTCGAAATAGCGGTATACATCGCGTGGAAGCGAAGCGCTCGGCGAGTTGATGTCTCCAACGACAGTTACGTCGACAAGCGATCTGCCTCCCACGTGCATCTGTCCAAGTGTTCGTCCAACAACAAGCTGTGCATCTGTCTTGATGCGTTCAACACCCGCCCCTGCGAGGGCTTCATCCGCAGCCCACACGCCAGCATCTGACGCGACGACGTACGCACCAAGATCGCCCTCAACAGTCAGCGATCCATACATCGTGCCGACATTGAACCGGTTCAATGACCCGTCAATTCGTGAAGAGCCAAAGACCATGCCATGCACTGTAATAGAACCCATGGAACTGTTCGCTGGACCAAAGAATCCCTGATCGGAGCGATTGTGATCGCTCTGGAACAGATTTGTAATTGCGGGTCCGAGCGGACTGTATGTTGCAGTTGATGTGTTGGTTCTGAAGAACGGAGAACCGATTACCACAGAGCCGGCGCCGTCCGGAAGGCCAACCACATCTCGGGGATTGCTCTGATCAAACCAGAAGCCAAATCCTGCAGTTGATTCCCAATCGCTGTAGTAGTTCTCAAACCCCTCAATACGAAGAAACTGGAAGCCACCTTCAATGAAGTCTGCGTCGGGATCGGGCATGTCCTGGAAGGCTTCAATGATGCCACCGACCATGGTAATCGACGTCCGATTGTCCGTGTTCTGGAACACAATCCGTCCAATACCATCGTTGTAATCTGGAACACCATTAAAGTTGCGATCAACGAGAAGCGTATCGCTGTCTTGCGGAGCACCCAATCGGATCGTCTGCACCATGTCATTGCCGTACAAGTCCAGGAACTGAACTGTTGCGCCTTCAGGCCCAGCAAACCTGACTTCTGTTCCTGCGATTCTCGCGTTGACCGTATCGCTGTAGGGCTTGGCCGGTATAACAAAGTTGACATCATCAATAAAGAATGTCGGATTAGCAATGCCGCCAGTCACCGAGAAAACAATCTGATCAAAGTTCTCGCCTGTGGTTGGTGCGAATGTTGTCTGTCCCTGACCGGTTGGATTCATGACGTCAATGGCATTGACCGTTTCGATCAGGTCACCATCGAAGAAGTAGCTGATAGTTGAGATCGGCTGGTTGCTGCCATCAACAAGCGGAAACTGACCGCCGCCAGCTGTGAACCCAGCACCATAAGCAAACGATACCGATGAGACGCTGCGGAATACGAGTCCTGCCGCTCCGGGTTCAACAAACTGGAAGGAGAATGACTCTCCAGCCTGCAGGCGGGCACGAATCTCAAAGTCATCATCGACCGGCTCGGCAAGAGCGAAGTTTGCCGCGGGCTGTGCAACGGTATGTGTGATGTACAACCCGGATTCAAGGAAGCGTTCGCCAGTCCCGTTGATTGTACCGAGGCCTGCGCCGCCGACGTTTGTCTCATCGTCGAAGTTCTCTTCGACATTTTCCGGCATGTTGTTGCCGTTGCTCTGATCCTGCGATTCGAGATACGGAATCGTGTATCCGAAGAACGCCGCGATCTGCCCGACACCTGTTGTCGGATCAACAAGATCAGGAGTAATTGTCAGCGAGAAGAGAAGCTGCCTCGGCTCCAACGGTTCAACCGAAGCTTTTCCAGCAAGACGTGAGAGCGATGATGCGCTCGCGTCACCGTTCATGTCGGCCTTGGCACGGGAAACCAGACTCTTGCGGTTGCGTGAGTATGGACGACCGTTATTGTCTGCACTTGCGTTTTCTGGGCGCTTCATCGTGGTTCCTCGCTCTTGCTCATCCACACACAGGTGTGGTTCAAACGGACGGGCATGGACTCGTGGTCCTCAGCGTGCTCCTGATTCAACTCTGGTGGACAGATGCAAGCAGGGGGTGCTTGCGATTGTCTGCTTGTCGCGCGGACGAGCTGCGTCCGCATCTCTGGCGATTGTCGCTCAGATCTGCTCGCAGGGGGTGCTGAGCAGCGTTGATGGTAGCGCCAGCTCGGGCTGCGTTCTCGCTGACCGACAACGAACTGTCCATGAAATCTCCCAACCCGGTCGGAGGGTCCATGTTGTTCATTGTCGGGATAGCTGAGACCACTGCGGCTCTCCTTATGTGCGCATCAAAGCCACAAGCCGATGCGCCAGCACCCTTCGGTGCCTGCACCAATCACCATCCTCTAAACAAACCCGCACGGGCTCGCAGGTCCTGTACAGAACCCACACAGCGTCTTCATGCTGGGCTGACTTGGTCTTTGTCAGCAAGCGGGGGCTGACAATCTCGCTCTCTGCAATCGACCCTCTTTGCGACTACAAACAGACGAGCACAGACTCAAGCGGCATCTTCCATCCGCCCATTGTGGACCGACGGCGCAGATACGCACCACTCTATTCGATGCACGAGCCATGAGAGGTTCCATCACAATCCGTGGTTTGTCGTAGATTTTTAGAATACTGTACAAAGAACAAACAACCCGGACTCGCCGGGCTGTTCAGTGGTCAGCACCGTGAAGCGCCGCACACAAGATAAGGTAGCTGCTTGAGTACCTACCGACCCTTCGGCTGCTCGTGCTGCGACTGGAGCTTCCGTTCGATCTGGAGCTCCCAGTCTTCTGGCGCGGACTTGGTTTCTGCCTGTGGGGACACATATTGCAGGACGAGTGAAGGAAGTACGACGTCATTACTACTCACACGTTCACGCCTGAGCGACTCGAGAACACGCCTCAGGGTCTCCTTGTCCTTCTCGCTGGAGACCGCGTCCATTTCGATCAGCTTGCGGAGGAGCTCTTCGGCCTTTTTCGTCTCATCAATCTTTTTCTGCTGAGCCTTCGCGTTGCGCTCAGCAAACAGTTCCAGTTCACGATCACGGAGTTGATTGATGTGATGCCGGCTTTCGTCAATCTTTACGTTGTGCTCAGCGATCCGTTGCTTCACCTCTGCAAGATCGCGCAGCATTGACTCGTCCATCGGCTTGTTTGCCTCTTTCAACTCACGCAGATGCGCGTGCAGATTCGCGAGTTCCTCCTCGGCTCGCAGCGTGTCCTCGCGGGCATGCAGTTCGCTCAGATGCTTGTGGAGTTTCTCGACGTCACCGTCGTGGTGCCTGAGTGTGTTATACTGCTCGTGCAGCTCTTGCAGGTGCTCGTGCAACTGCTCCACGTGCTCACCAGCCAGATCATTGTGCTGCTGATATAGATGCTTCAGGTGGGAATGGAGCTTCTCTATATCCGTTTCAGCCTTCACGTTTTCGCGCGCGAGTTCGGCGGCTCTTGTCTCTGTTATCAGCTTCTCATACAGGTCTCGTGCAATCTCTGGCTGCGTGGTGTCGCCCTGCGCGTTCCTCCAGGCAATGTTGTACTTCTCAGCCGCAAGATGATGCTCATGTTCAGCGAGTGCCTCCTTCGCTGCCTGCAGATCGGCGAGTGCCTTTGCGTATGCTCCCTTGTCCTGCTTTGCTTTGGCTTCAATCTGCTTGCGAGCGGTTTCAAGCGCCCTCTGCTGGTGCTCAACAACTGCAAGACGCTCCTCGTAGATGGCACGCGCCTTCGCAGATTCACGCACCTTATCTGTCTTGGCACCATTGATGTATTCGATGTACACACCGCCCTTGGCTTTATCCTCGGGCATCGTGGAGTTCGCAACAAACTCTGGCTGCGATTCATCCGCCAGGTAGGCCTTCAGCGCACCCATCATCACATGCGCTTGATCCTTCGATATCTCGCCGTTCTTCACAGCCTCGTGTAGTCTCGCCTGAACAGCATCCACCTGCTGCCCGTACGCGATGCCCACCGGCAGGATGCCGACGGCTGCAACAAGCACACCGGCGTTCAACCAGCGCGGTGTTTTCCTCATGGTATTTCGTGAAACGATCATTCTGAATCTCCGTTCAAGACATCCGCCGCTATTGATTTCGCTTGCCACAGCCGGCGGGCGGAGAGCCGGGGAGGACAGAAACTCAACCACAGCCATCAGCGCCTGCGCATAGCGCCTGTGTGTGTTCTGGAATGTTGAAAGCACGAGCGCGTCGCAGCAGATCTCCTCGTTGATGCGGAGATACCGGCGCGCAACCCACGATATCGGGTTCCACCAGAACCCGACGCACGCCAACCACTCAAGCCAGCGCACCACATGATCATGACGGCGAACGTGCGCGAGCTCGTGCGCGAGCACCCATCGCATCTGCTCGTCGTTCATATCTTCGACAAGTTCTATCGGAAGCACGATCCGCACACGACCGCCGATCCACCACACCATGGGAGACACCCGGGCACTCGTTGTCTCAATGATCGGTGTTGTGCGCAAACCGAACCGTTGTGCGAGTTCATGCGCGCATCTCTGCACATGGTGCGGCGCACTCGATGCTCCCATGTGCAGCACACGATTGAACCTGTACACCCTGACAAGAGACCACGCGAGAATGCATGCGCTCCCGAGAAGCCACATACCGATCAGCACGTCCGTCCTCGACCACGCGGAACCAATCGGCTCGTTGTACGGCAGCACCTCGGCAGCTGCGACGCTGTGTACGAGCTCAACAGGCAAATCTGCAGCAAACGTCTCAAGTGCTGGCACATCGGCCGATCGCCCGGAATCGGGCACAGGCACCACCGGCAATGTGAACATCGGTGGCGTGACGAGTTTTACCAGCACCAGCACCCACAACAGATGCGCAAGCGCCGGGCGCGAACTTGTTCTATGAACACACCACGCTGCAATCGCAAGCACCAGCGACACAAGCAGGTTGCTCAATCCAATCTGGAGCAGAAGGTCTGTCATTGCCAGCCTCCCTCTCCGTCTGTTTCGTCCTGCGCTTCTTCGAGAATCGTGCGCAGGCGCGAGAGTTCGTCAGCGGAGATTCTGCGCTGCTCGACAAGATGCGTGAGCAGCGGCGCGAGTGAGCCGCCAGTGAGTTTGTCCGCGAGTGATTTGAGTTGATTCCCGGCGTACGCCTCACGCGAGATGCGCGCCGAGAACAGATGGACCGAGAGCGACGTGTCGCGATCGATGAATCCCTTCTCTTCGAGTCGCTGAAGCAATCGCTGGACTGTGCCGTGCTGCGCCTTGCTCGCGCTGGGGTAAAGCTGCTCACGTATGGACCGAGCGGTCAGCTTGTCTTGCTCCCAAAGCAGTTCCATGACCGCGAGTTCCGCGTTTGCGAGTGGGGGCTGACTCATCAATGTCCTCTCTTCTGGTGGCGCGAGCAGCGTGCAATGCCCTTGTGATGGCACATGTGTTGATGCGCGATGAACGACACTCTGTCGTCAATATACGACAATTAGTCGTATATTTGTTCATCCATTTTCGAAACTTACGACGAAATGGGCAAAAAGACGCAAAATGACCTATAACAACATTGCGTCCGGCATGCAAACTCGCTTTATCTGAATACCTGAGTGCCCAATCTGGTTCTGTGGTCGGTTGCGCGCTCACCCACACCCCACCAAAGCCCAATTGGAAGAAGGAGCAACCGATGACCACCCTGAACCGCCGAGGATTCCTTGCTGCCGCCCCCGCAATCGCCCTTGCGCCATCGTTTGCATCAGCACACAACCCCTCCGCTGTCACAGCAAAGCTGCTCCAGCGCATGCGCGGATCGATCGCGGACTCGTTCCCGTCGCAGGATCCGGAGGTCGTCAGCGGTGTCGTTGGCGCATCGCACACAAACCTCGACCGTGTGAAGGAACTCGTGACCAAACGCCCGCAACTCGCAAAGGCTGCGTGGGACTGGGGGTTCGGCGACTGGGAGACCGCCCTGGGCGCGTGCTCGCACACAGGGCGCCGTGATATAGCGGAGTTTCTCATCGCGCACGGCGCACGACCAGACATTTTCACGTTTGCGATGCTCGGACAGGTTGACGTTGTACGCGCGTTCTGTACAGCCAATCCCGGGATCCAGCGCAACGTCGGGCCGCACGGCACGTTCACGCTCATGCGTCATGCACGTGTAGGCCGTGACGATGCGAAACTTGTGGTCGAATACCTCGAAGAACTGGGAGACGCTGACATTGCCCAACCGAAGATCGACATGACAGAAGCAAATGCATCGCCGTATATGGGAACGTACAGCCCGAACGATGCACCGGGTGTGAAGTTCATCGTCGCGTACAACGAGCGCCAGACATCGCCAACCTTTGCGGTTGAAGATGGCACACCTCGCGCATTATTCTCGCGGGGAAATCACATCTTCAATCCTGGTGGCGCGCCGAATGTTGTGTTCACCTTCAGCATTGACTCGGACAAACCTATGCTGCATATTCAGGATGGAGAACTTGAGTTAACGGCTGAGCGAGTACCCGCATAGCGTATGTGATGCTCATTCATTCGTCGGAACAATCCTCATCTCCATGGCATCAGCTTCATCGGACTTCCCGATCTTGCGGAGAAACATCGCATAGTTACGCAGCAGATTCTCGAGTCTTGGACTGGCCGTGCCAAAGGCATCTTCCTGTATCACAAGGGCATCTGCATATAAATGCTCAGCCTCCTCGATACGTCCCTGCTCAAGGCGCATTGCAGCAAGGTTTATCATTTCGCCGACGGTGTAAACCGGATTTGGCTTTGGCTGAGCATGCCATATTCTCATGGCGCGATCGAAGAGTTGCTCTGCGCGATCGAAGTCTCCTTTCTGCACCATGACAGCGGCGAGATTCCCAATGTGCTTGGCTGTCTCGGGGTGATCAGGACCAACCGCCTCCTCTGAGAGTTCGATCGCACGCAGATGCGTCTTCTCTGCGTTATCGAAATCTTCACGCAGCAAGTACACACCGCCGAGATACTTCAGTGTGGTTGCAACTTCCGTCCTTGACCGCGCGAGTGTTTCTTCTGCGAGTATGTTCGCCCTTTGCGCGTACTCCATTGCCTCATCTGTGCTCCCGGTAAACAGCAACATCGACGAGAGTGCAAGACGAGAGTGAATACGCATGTCGCGTGCCTGCTCCGGCAATCGTTCCGCAAGTTCCACTGCACGACGCTGCTCGGCAATGGCGTCTGTGCGATCTCCCGCATGGAACTTCGTTGCTGCGTCTTCCATGATCGCTCGGATTTCGTCCGACGATGGCTCCGCTTCTACTCGCGCAGAGCGTGTACACGCACTCTGGAACAGCACGCAGCAAACCGCTACCCCGGTGCCTGCCCGTTTGAACCATGCTCGCATTGGGTTCCCTCACTTCCTGCTTCCAGAATCCGATCCACCCGTCCAACGACTCCTGAAGCCGCGTTTCAGCCTGACAACGTATGCAATGAATATATCATGATTGTTGAAATAAATCAACTATTTTCAACAAATAGGCCCCAGCACTTCTGCATCTCAATCGATTTCACCCTCCAACGATGCGGGATATGGCACGAAAACGCCCCGAGCAGAAGATCACAGACACAAAGCAGATGCGGGCCCTCTCTTCATCTGTCCGGCAGGAGATCATCGACACCGTGAATGCCCTCTCGGTGTGCTCGATCAGAGAAATTGCACTCGCGCTGGGTTGCTCCGCTGACAGCCTGTACTACCACATCCGCGCGCTCATAGAAGCGGGTCTGCTCGTAAAAGCTGGAACCCGACCTTCGAGTCGGCGCGAAGAACTGCTTGTTTCAACCCCAACGCGTGGCATCATGCGACTGTGTTATGAGCCGAACAACGAAGACACGGTCAACACAGTGGCGCGCATTGTCGGCTCGATGCTGCGTGTTGCCGAGCGGGACTTCAAAGCGGGGTTCAAGCCCGATATCGCGCGCTGCGATGGATCGGAACGCAATCTCAACGCGAGCAGGCAGAAAGCATGGCTCAACAAGGCGCAACGACGTGAAGTCAATGTGATTCTGCACAGACTCCAGGAGATTTTCTCAGAGACGCAGCCAACTGAGGGGAGCGAGTTGCACAGTCTGACATTCGTGCTTGCGCCGATCGAGCCGAAAGAAGTTCGAAGCGGTGGGTAATGAGAGTATGAATAACCAAGCCCACGGATTCAATCCGTGGGCTTGTGGTTAAATCTAATTACCTTCGAGTTTACGCCACTTCGAGCACGTTCAGCACGCTCTTGGCGATATCGTCCGATGTCAACCCGCACATCTTCATGATCGCGTCCTCGGAGCGCGCGCTCTTGGGGATGCGTGTGACGTGGATCTGTTTGAGCGTAAATCCGTCGCCTGATTCTGTAATGGCGTCCGCAACCGCTGATCCGATTGAGGCACCGAAGTTGTCCTCGATCGTGATGGCATAGCCGCCGTTCTCACCGATCAGGTCCATCAGCTTGTCCGCATCGAACGGGAGCGAGTACAGATCAACAAGCGTCGCGGAAACACCAGCCTGATCAAGTTTCTCGATTGCCTTGTTCGCCTCGTGCACCGTGTAACCCGATGTGATAAGCGCGACATCGCGTCCCTTGTGCAATACCTCGAACCCACCAAGATTGAAGACAACATCGTCGGAGTACAGGAACTCCGTGTCGGGGCGCAGCGTGCGCATATAGCACACACCCTCATACTCAGCCATCGTCTGTGTGAGCGCGTACGCAGCAAAAGCGTCGGCCGGCTGGAGGATGTAGCACCCGGGATTGCCGCGATGATCACGCACCGTTGAGAGCGAGCGGAACCATGCGATATCCGGCAGTGACATCTGCGACGGTCCATCTGCAGCGAGTGAGATGCCCGAGTGAGAGCCAACGATCTTGATGTTTGCACCAGAATAGATCGCCATCTCGATCTGGTCGTACGCGCGTGTCAGAAACTTGGCAAAGGTCGAACAGAACGGCACCTTACCTGCAGCAGAAAGACCTACACCCATTGAGATCATGTTCTGCTCTGCGATTTTGCATTCGATAAAGCGATCGTTGATGTCGCTGTCCTTCGCGAACCACTCCGCAAAGGTTGAGTTTGACACATCAGCATCGAGCACAACAACATCCTTGCTTGCATGGCCGAGTGCGCGGAGTGCCAGTCCGTATGCTCGGCGAGTCGCCATGCGCCCTGAGTGGTACAGCGACTCCATGTCGTACTTCTTCATTGCCTGACTGAAGCTGGGGATATCGAATATCGGCTCGGTCGGCGCTGGTGCCTGCGCGGGCGGCTGGATCTGGAATGTGTCCGAGCTGGCGAGTGTTGTTGTGAGTTCTGTTCTGCGCTGATCAAGTTCAGACAGCGCCTTCTGCAGCGCATCACCCGTCGGCGGCTTGCCATGCCAGCCACCACCTTGGATCGACGGTGCGCCCCATCCCTTGACAGTCTTTGCAACGATCGCCATCGGCGCGCCGTTGTTTGCTCGGGCGCGCTCGGCGAATGTTTTCAATGCGCTGCGGATCTGCTCCGGGTTGTGTCCATCGATCTCGACAACATGCATTCCGGCAGCATCAAGACGCGCCTTGAGCTTTTCAACAGACTGCTGATCGGAGACACGTGCAGCTTGCCCGTACTGATTGCAGTTGAAGATAGGGCAGACGTTCACAAGATTACGATCCATCATTTCATCAATGGCTTCCGTGATCTGTCCCTCGCGTGCTTCGCCATCACCGATGATGCAGTAAATGTGCTTGTCGAATCCGTCAAATCGTGCTGCTTCACCAAGACCAAGCGCAACGCTGAGTCCCTGACCAAGCGAGCCGGTAGCTGCATCAAAGAACGGGAACCCTTCCATCGGATTGGGATGTCCATCGAGCAATGAGTCTGCTTCGCGAAGTGTCTTCCATTCATCCTGCGCAAGCTTGCGCCGGCTCGCCTCATCCTTACCAACAACAACACCGAGTTTGCACGCTGCCGCGTACACGATCGGAACAGCATGCCCCTCTGAAAGTACAAGACGGTCTGATGTGGGATAATCGGGATAGTCGGGCGACCAGCGCATTGCATCGAACATGAGGATGGTGACGATGTGAGCCAGACTGAGTGCTGTGGTCGGGTGGCCCGATCCCGCAGCTGCTGTCATCTCAAGCGAGGTCTTTCCGAGGTCGATGGCCTGCGCGTGAATTGCTGCTTCAAATGACATCGGGGCACTCCTTCGTGTTCAGCGCGCACAACGACAATGTGCAGCGCGGGGCTGACGTGATACAGCGCGACAGTCTGGAGGGTTCGGGCCAGTCTGTTCGCACCAACCGCGCGGGCTTGCCGCGCTGCTGGCATTCCGTACAGAATGCGAACATACACATCGCCGCCTGGCACCGTGCGGATGTTGAGATGTAGTATCAGCAATCGACCCATCAAAGACAACAAAAGTTGGTACCTGCCAAGGTGAAATCGTGTGAATTGGGCAGGACCCCAATAGAAATCCAACCCACGATATTCTGTGCCGGGAAACCTTACCCATACCAGCGATCGGGGTTTGATAGGCAATCGTCAGTCGATTGGCGCCCTCTCGCAGGGCTACACTCAGCGGCAATATATTGGGTTTCTACATCGGGAGGACTGCATGAAGGTTATCTGCGATCGCGGCGCGTTGCTCGACGCTGTAAATATGGTTTCAGGCGTGGTTGCTTCGCGCACACCAAAGCCGCAACTCACCTGCGTGCTGATGACAGCACGCAAGGATGGCGACGTGTCCGAGCTCACACTCGCTGGCACCGACGCAGAGATCGCGCTGACACTGCACACCGATCGCGTCGACGTCGAACGTCCAGGTAGCGCGCTCATCCCCGCGGACAAGCTCCGTCAGATCGTGCAAGCAGAAGACTCTGAGACATCACTCACTGTTGAAGTGAAAGGCGAGACCTGCACCATCTCAGGCAAGGATGCCCAGTTCACACTCCACGGGTACTCTGCGACAGACTTCCCGGATCTGCCAGACTTTGCTGATGTTGTAAATGGCGGTGGCGGCAAGACGCGCATCCATTCCACACAACAGGGCGAGACGCTCTCTCGCATGATCGCACGTACGCTCTTTGCAACCGCGCGCGAAAACTCGCGCTACGCGATCAACGGTGTGCTGTTCCATATTACCGGCAAGAAGCTCGAGATGGTCTCGACGGACGGTCGCAGGCTCGCGCTCGCACGCGGACCATCAGGCACGAAGTCCACCGAATCGGCATCGTGCATCGTACCGACAAAGGCGCTCGCGCTGCTCCAGAAGATACTGCGAGACGATGACGAGATCATCATCGCTGTCAACGACAACCAGGCGCACTTTGCGATTGGTGGCGCGGACGATCCGCGCGCCGTGCTCAGCTCCAATCTTGTTGAGGGCACGTTCCCGCCATACGACGAAGTCATACCAAAGGATCAGAACGTCACAGTCACGCTCGATCGTGAGGTGTTCCTGTCAGCGGTCCGTCGCGCAGCGCTGCTCACCAACGAGGAATCACGCGGCGTGCGTATGGCGTTCTCTGGCGCGAACAAGTCCGTCGAGATGTCGAGCCGGGCACCAGAGATGGGGGAAGCTCGCATCGAAGCGTCCCTCGCAGGGTACAACGGCGACGATGTCGAGGTCGGGTTCAACCCGGTGTTTATCTCTGATGCGCTCAAGATCATCACCGATCCGAATGTCGTGTTTGAACTGAAGGCACCACCCAAGCCGGGGCCAACAACAAAGCCCGGCATCGTCAAATCGGGCGACGACTTCCTGTACGTTGTCATGCCGGTGAATCTGACGTAACAGCCCTCGCACCACCATCCAGTAGAAACCCACATCCACACGGAGTGACGTGTCGCCATGTCAACATACGCTTCTATGCCTGCGGGCGCAATGACGCTGAAAAAAGCATCGCCCTTCGGTATTGCCGTTGAAACACCCGCGGGCGATCTGCATCTGCACACGATTATCTGCCTCGGACGCAACTACGCAGCGCATGCGAAGGAGCAGGGGCACGAGGTCAACGAGCGCCCCATCATCTTCACGAAACTTCCCGGCACCGCACGTCTGCACGGTGACGACATCGTCATCCCACCGGCGGCAATCGAGCCGGACTCCGGCGGCAATCAGATCGATTATGAAGCGGAACTCGTCGTCATTATCGGCAAGGAAATGCGCAACGTGTCCGAAGCCGACGCACTCTCGCACGTCCTCGGGTACACGTGCGGGAACGACGTGACCGCGCGATGGTGGCAGCGCAACGGATCGGGCGGGCAGTACGTCCGAGGCAAGAGCTTCGACTCCTTCTGCCCCATCGGACCTTGGGTTATCCCCGCAAGTAGCATCCCAGATCCGCAAAGCCTTCGCATCACGTGCCGTGTCAACAACGAGCAGCGCCAGGACTCGAACACGTCCGACATGATCTTCCCCGTTGCAAAGTTCATCTCCGATCTCTCGCGCGGGATCACGCTCTACCCCGGCACCGTCATCATGACCGGCACACCCGAGGGTGTCGGCGCAGCTATGAAACCTTCGCAATGGCTCAAACCCGGTGACGTCGTCGAGGTCGAGGTGGAGAAGATTGGTGTGTTGAGGAACGCCGTGCAGGCGGAGTAACTCAAAACTAGCAATCTTACCTAGCTCAAGATACGAACAGCAGCTCAGACATATTGATAAAATAAACCACCAAAGCTTGAACACGTCGTGAGCTATTTTAAGTCGTCTGAACTTCTGGAGCACGGTTATGCAGAGCAACGGCTTGATGTCTGTAACAATGTGCATTGGCAGCTTGTGTGCAAGCTATGGGTATGCACAGTCACAGATTCTTGTTGTCGACTTTGGCGGAGACAAAGTTGTGCGGTACGACTATCCGAGCGGTTCACCCGTTGACCACTTTGTTGGTACCGGCCTCACCAATCTTGATGGCCCACACAAGGCTGTGTTTGGCCCGGATGGCGATCTCTATGTATCTGCAACCGTGAGCAATAACGTGCTTCGTTACGATGGCATTACTGGCAAACCTCGTGTACAAGCGATCGCACCGGGTGCGGGCGGAGTGCAATCACCATCGGGCTTCGCATTCGGCAGCGACGGCATGATGTATGTTACAAGCTTTGGAAATGATCGGGTAGTCAGAGTCGACACTGCGAGCGGACAAATCAGCCCGTTTATCGAGCCTGGCAACGCACTTGATGGACCGCACGATCTTGCTCAGGATTCCATGGGTAACTGGTATGTGGTCAGCGACAACTCTGACCGTGTACTGAAGTACAGCAGCACGGGGATATTTATTGAAGAGGCAATTAGTGTGCAGCAAGCAGGCCTTAACTCCCCGAATAGTTGCGTAATTGACCCACAAAACAGGCTCTTTGTATCATCACCGGAAACAGATAATATTATTGTAAAAGATTTAAATAATGGTCTTGTGACCCAACTTTTGCCGCCAAAGACTAAAGTCTTTCCAATGAATCCCCAGTACATCACTATTGGCCCAGAGCCGAATGTTCTATATGTGGTTGATCTTGGTGGGAATGGTCGGTTCCTGAAGTATGATCGAACGACAGGACAATATATCGGAGAGTTTTTAATCCCATTAACTGGCGGACTCAGCGGCGACCCAATTGCTGTTGTCTTTGTTCCTGATTCACTGACATGTGATGCCGATTGCGACATGAATGGCATATTGAACATATTCGATTATATTTGCTATGGAAATCAATATGCAGCCGGATGCCAGTAATTTGGCACAAAGGAGGCACCAGTGTATAGGTCTGTCCCACAGATTGCTATCGCGTTACGATGAAGCAGTGGCACCGTGTATCGAATGACTTACGAATCTCGTCACATTTCGTCTCAAGGGGCTGCTCCGCCAATACAGATCACACCAACGGCGCCGATTTCGCTGTCATTTCATCTGTGATCACAGCTCGAACCGGGTTTGTCGCAGACTCAAACGAGCGCACAAACGGATCGAAAGGATCGACGACCTCCACCAGCGTGCAAAGATGCTGCTCGATGCCCGTGCCCAGCGGCTCATCCCACACAAGCACAAAGCTGTAAATATCTTCCATGATCGAAACAGCATCATCTTCTGTGTGCGCAACGCGAGGGTGTTCGCGCATCTGACGCCGGAACGACTCGAAACTTTCCGCGTCCGGAACATTGCCAGCATATAGCACAACCGCGCGGCAAGATTCGATCGAGCCTCCCTCCCGCATTCGAATCTCACGCATGCGTTCTCGCACAATGTCAAGCACAGGATCCGACACGCCCAGCATCCTTATACAAATCTCAGTTCTTCCTGCACCTGCATCACAACAAGCTCGCCCTCCGCGATGGTCAGCAGATTTGTGCCGGGCGCAGCGTGCTTCCACTTCACGGTCGCAAGTGCGACGGGAAGCCCGGAGAGCATGGGGCTGATGGTGGCGCTGGTGATGGTGCCGACATGCTGCTGCCCTACATCAATGTCTCCTCGCAGGAGCGCATTGCGCGACTCCATTGGAAACAACGGCGTTCCAGCGACTGAGAGGAGATATTGGTTATGCGCGTCACGCGGGATGGGGATTCCGTCCGCTTCGACGGGCTTGAGCGCGCGGACAAACTGCTTGCCAGCCCCGCGCGCGTGCATACGAGCGACCACCTCCTGCCCGAGATAGCACCCTTTCGTGAACGATACGCGATCGTTGAGCACGCTCGTTTCCGCAGGAAGTGATGTTGTGCCGAAGTCCACGTGGAAGATGGGCGTGCCCGCTTCAATACGCGCTGTGTTCATCGCGTACCACCCGATGGGCCGTATGCGCGTCTTTGTGCTCGGGTCTTCGAGATGAGCGAGGTGTTTCTCGATTGCAGCGTTCGCCTCGTACATCGGCTCGTGCCGCTGCCAGTTCCCGAGTGTCAGTAGTTTCTCTGCAACATCCACTGCATGGTCACGTGGAACAAGAAGCGAAAGCCCGACGACACCAGCAATATCGCATCGATCAACGACGACACGGGAGCTGCCGATGTCGATCTCGATCGCATGATCCTCATCCAGTTCGCGAACCCTGTGCGCGGCGTCTGCGTTCGTGGTGGCTTCCGCGAGCAGATCGCGCGACGCTGGACCATGCAGGCTGAAACAATGCCACTCTGTGTGCGCTTCCTGGATAGCAACGTCCTCAGCAAAGAGGAATGTATCGAGTGATCTCGCGCACGCGCTCGCATCGTGCGCATCGCACGTCATCATGATGCGATCAGCAATCGCCACCGCACGAAGATCCGTCTGGATACGCCCCTTCTGGTTCAGCCAGAACGACGAGCGCGCGTTCGGCCTCCCCTCGTCACCGATGTCTTTGAGTTCCTGCGTGAGCATCGAGTTCAGAAAACCGACACGATCATTTCCGCGGACCGTGAGAACGCGTCTGTGCGGCTCATCAAACATCACGCACGAGGTGCGAAGTGTGGCGTACTCGATCGCTGGCGGCACGAGATGCGAGAGCATCGGGATCGCAGGCACCACCAGTTCGGCCTCAGACTCGATCGCATACGGGACCAGTTGATCGTCGCCCGGATTGATCAAAGCCAGCAGCGGACTTGGAGGGACCGGGCTTGTATCGGATTGTGGGGGCAGATTGGGCATCAAGACACATCGTATTGACCCCACAAGGGCGTTTTTCTTGTAGTTTCGCGGGTTTGTGCCTATATTCCCGGCTTAACCGGTCCGATGAGCCTGCCACGCGCGGGCCTGACGGTCTGTTGCAATGCAATGCGGGCGAATGCCGGAGTGGTCAAACGGGGCAGACTGTAAATCTGCTGGCAATGCCTTCGGGGGTTCGAATCCCTCTTCGCCCACTTTCCTTGTTTGTAGCCGATTCGCGTGTGTTCGCGTCGGCTCGCAAAACCCCTGTATTTCTCGGTGTTTTGATCGATTGGTGCGAATCTGTGCGAACGGTCGCGGATGTGTGCTGCGCCGCAAATTGCGCCACTCGTGCGCCGCATTCTGCGCCGCTTTTTTGGACCGCCTCCCCATTGCTGTCCTGAGCCTCTAGGCCCGCAGCCAAGTTGAAGTGCTCATCCCGAGTCTGCAGATAGTGCTGAGCAGCGATAAGTGGACTGTGCCCCAGCCATCCGGCTGCAACGTGGGCAGGGAACTGCTCGACCCAGTCACACGCACACGACGCACGCAGGTTGTGGAACAACCTCGGCCACGGTGTCTCGCCAGCTCGGGCGATGATCCGTTGCATCTGCGTGCGCAGATTCGCTCGCGGATCTTTGAGCCGGGGCACAACCTGCTCCTCTCCCACCGTCGCGTGCTCGAACACGTCCAGCAAGATCGAGCGCAACTCCGGGACGATTGGTACAACCCGCACCGCGTGTCCCTCGTGCCCCGCAGTCTTGGGACTGCGCACCGTCAAGCGCCCGCGCTCCCAGTTCACATCCGACCAGCGAAGCAATCCGACCTCTGACGGGCATCGCAACCCAGCGAAACGAGTCAGTGCAACGATCGCGCGCCACTCCGCATCGGGGCACGCGTCAAGCACAGCCTGAATCGTCTCGCGGCTGACGTAGGCTGACCGGTCTGGGTTTGCTTGCGAGCCGGCGCGCACACCAATGAATGGGCTGGACTCGATCAGCTCCCATCTCACTGCCCGCTTGAAGATTGCGCGAGCCACGAACACACGCTTGGCTATCGTTGCTGGCGCGAGTGTGCGCCCACATTGCTCGGGGTCTGCGATCCAACTCCGCCACTTGTCTGCATCCTCGGATGTGATCGAACGGATAGGTCGATCATCGCCGAAGTGTTCTCGCAGGCTGTCCATCGTCTGCTTGTATGCTGCGCGCGTCGATGGCTTCACGGTTGACGCACTCTTGTACCGCTCCAGCAGGCCGCCAAGCGTCACGATGGCCGCGCCGGCGCGAGGCTCAACTAGATCAGCACGCGCGAGCCGTTCGTGCATCTTTTCGGGCAGATCACCGACCCAGGCAGCAAGTTGCGCATCCATCGGCTGCCCCGTAGCGGTACACGCGAGCAGTTTCTCCACGCGCAGCTTGAACGTCTCGGCAGCCTTGACGGGTACTTTGCCGAGCCTGATCGTCTTGCGCTCACCATCGCCATTCACAAACTGAATCCGTTTCGATCCGCCACTGTCTCTCGCGATACTTGCCATACCTCACCTTCCCTTCCGAGTCTTTGCCTTCGGCACTAGCGCTATCTGAAATCCGAGTGCGTCTGCAAGAAGTTCGCAGCTTTCCACAGTCAATCGCTGACCATGATTCGCAAAGCGTGATAGCTGCGCCTCGGACACGCCCGAGTCCAAGGCAATCTGATACCTCGTGCGACCGCTCGATTCAATTGCTTTCAGTAGTTGTTGGTGCAATCGTGTCATGGTCTCAGCATACTTGATTCCTTGCTGGCACGCAAGCACCTGATTCAAATTAGCGAACGCTCATCAGACGGCGCATTCAACAACTCATCCACCAAGGTACCGATACTCACTTGCCCGACCGGTATGACCCTTCCTGATTCTGACCAGTACGCCTTCGTGAACCAGCAAATCTAGCCGGCGATATGTTGTTGCGATCTCCAATCCAACAACGCCAGCCACAACTTTCCCACTGAGGAAGAATGGATCGCCGCTAGCCATGCGCTGCAGTTCTCGGCACAGTCGAATCAAGAGTCGAGTTTTCTCTGAGTCGAAACGCAATGCACATGGTGGATCATCTGCTTTAGAAGCCCTCTCAATCACGCCATCGAGCGTTTCACCATAGGGCTGCTTGACGCGTTCCCAGGCATGAAGGAAATCTGCCCATGTTTCATCCCAATCACGAGTGCCGATTGTCGGCAATGCTGCCTCATGCCAACGCCTAACAATATCGCGCATTGATATTCCAGCGCAACCCGACAACTCCGGAATCGAGCGCAAGCGACGCGCGAATCGAAAGATGCCATCGTTACGCTTTCCGACACCCGCTGGAACCGTCTGAGCAATCGCAGTTTCTATTTGTGTTTGCAACTCTTGAGAACCAAGATGCACAAGACACCCAAGAAACTCAGGAATCACAGGAGTTTCAAGAATCACAGGAGTCCTAGGAACATCAGGACATTCAGGAACTGCAGGACTATCAGGAGCAACAGGCCATGCCGGTAATGGCTTGGTTTCTCTTGTTTCTCTTGGTTCACACGGATCAGGTTCGCAGAAAACTGAAACATCTACAAGCGGAATCGATTCAACCGACGACGGCGCGCGCAACCATGTGTATGTCACGCCTGCAATGTGACGCGACGGCGGCGCGACGACGTAGGCACCATCTGCTCGTAGTTCACCATCAGGAAACTTGAGCGTCCTACACCCGGCGATACGTGCGTAGACGTGGTGGCCGCGTGCGGTCTTGACAGTTGGCAGAACGTCGACCAACTCAGGATGCTTCTCAGACCAGAGTGCATATCCGTCGGCTGTATCGAAATCGCGCACGACCAGATCACCAGATACTTGGCCGAGGATCACCGCTACGCCCTCAATCCGACCGCCTGACGCGCCCGGCGTGAACCATTGGGTAAGTTGGTCCGCGTCCGCCTGTTCGCTTTGATAACGCTTCCAGCCGCGCACAACGGGTTTCTTGTGAATGTCTACGGGCAGCACACTCCAGCCGAGCTGGTGAAAGCCCAGTGCAGCATCAAGAAGAGTGTCTTGAGTCATGCCACACCTCCCATGCCCACATCGCGTGGTAACGCTGTTAAAACAAATACACATGCTGGCCTGCTACCCGACGTAACCCTGCGTAGTCGAGTTCGAGTTACAAGCTTTCGCTTTTCGAGTTTACCTAGACGGGTTGTGTATCCGCGTACGCGATCCGCTGCTGCACGCGATGTGTCGGGTGCGTACTTACGCGATGGCGATTGACGCTCTGGTCGGATATGATGTTGGAGATTCTCGCATGCCTTTGTGGAGTCGACTGCCCCGTTGCCAGACGGGGCGATTTCGTTGTATGGGGATGGCAAAGTCATTGCCTACCCCCCTTCTGCTGGTCGGCGAGCCAACGCTTCAGCCCCTCAACTGGGTAAAGGACAGCTGTACCAACTCGGATCGTCGGAATATCGCCACGCGGCTGGCTTAGTGCCCACAGCGTGCGCTGTCCTATTCCGAGCAGCTTTGCAGCTTCGCGTGGGCGTACCGCGAGAGGTTCGGGGGTCTGAGTGTCATTTCGCACTGGGCACCCCCTCACGCTTAGCGCGGTCGGTGAGGATGCGCGCGACTGTCGGCACGTGGACAAGCACGCTCCGGTCAGCGATCAGTGCTGGAATACGCCCGGCTTCAATTTCTTCCCGCAACCATCGCGCCGGGACGCGAAGGCATCGAGCCGCCAAATTGAGCGGTATTGGTTCTGATGAATATACTCTGGTTGTCATACCGAGAGCATTCGATAGTGTTCAGCAATCAAGCCGAAACTAAGATGTAAACAACTGGCAATCAGTCGGCAATCTTCGACGCAAGCTTGCGCCCATCGATAGTCAACCGTGCGCCTTTTCGATCGCCCTCGGGCCGCTCGGCGTAATGGAGTTCGATGAGTTTTTGCACAATCGGCCCAATGGTTCGTTCGGATAAACGAATACTTTGGTCCATTTCCTCTTCGATCGTCTTTGTGAACAAAAGACACGACGCATCAAACCTTGCCATAGTTCGTAGTACTTGCGATTGGTTCGAGGTGAGAGCCGGGACTGAAGAGCCTACGGCATCGCTCTCGTTTTGTGCTCCCTGCGATGTGTCCATATTCGGCTCTCCATTTGATACCCACTTCTCAACGTAATCCAGCATCTGTTCAAGGATGTCCGGAGGGAAGGCTCGGGGATTCAGTCCCGGTAGGTTCTCGTCAAAGTCCTCTTCAAGTATGGGGAGTCGATGCCGCCACGTCACATAGGCTGCTCCATCCTCTTTCTCTTGACCTGTAGATGGTGCCTCTGGCATCGTCGGACGCAATGAACCAGCGTCAGCCAGCCCCCCAACCCGGTAGAGGGCGATCGTATGAAAGTCAGCATCTGGGAATCGCTGCAACTCGGTCCGTTCGAAACTGTAAGGATTGGCGGGCTCTTGTCCACCAAATGGGCACACAATCGTGACTTCCCAAGTTCGTATCACATGGGTGTTGGCTTCCACGGCCCTTTTGCGCCGATCTTCCATCAACCGACGCTGGCGCGGGGTGGTATCGCTACTTTGGTGCTTCTGGTTCCAATCCCAAGCGGCATGTGCTGCGGCGGCGGCTTTCCGCTCAAGTTTGCGCGGAAGGACCTCGTATCGTGAAGTTTCTCGTAGGCACTTATCCAGTTCCGTCGGGCACAGCCCGTCGAAATAGTCGTACCAGGCTATGCCGCCTTTTCTTGTCTCAGGATCAACCAACCTTCCCTTCGTTGTCAGCAGTTCGCGAATCTGACGCTGCCGGTGTTGCTCTATCTCAGTTGTCTTGGCACCGAATCGCTTCGATAGTTCCATGAACGCGAGGAAGGCGGCTCGAATCTCGTCGCCGAGCCACGCATGTTCTCGCACGAGTGCCTGTGCGCGATTACACAGCCTGGCGAGTTCGTCTTCTCGGCTCGGTGTGGGTTCCATGATCTACTCCCCCTTCGCGCAGGCCAACCCTATAGGATTCTGGAGGTGCTGAGTCGAAGGTCTCTTGCGACCACATAACGCGCACACAGTGGGGCACCAGCCTTCTGTCTGCCAGCACTGGTTATTCTTACCGTCCCCGGTGGGGTCAGAACTCAGACGACAGCGGTTGAGTGGCGCTCTCAAGGGGTCTGTAGACCGATCAGTATTCTCTGATCTGTCGGACCGAAGATGTCTCCACAAAGCGGCAATCGCGCGTGGGAAAGCGGGAAATCCAAGCCCAAGATCCAGCGTGTTACGCCAGACGACATGGCACTAAACCACCGACTCGTTGTGTATGTACCTGCTAGCACGGTATCGATATGAGCTGGCTCCAGCCGTTTCGCCCTGCTTCGGATTCAGATGCCCTTCAAGCCTTGACAACACATCGGAATTTGGAGATTCTGACGACCAGACGTTGGTCACCAGAGCATTGAATCACATAGTCTGCAGAGCGGCAATCGCGCGTGAAGAAGCGCGAGATCCGCCAGCTAAATACCACGTGTTTCACCAGAGGATATTTCACTGGTGCACGCCATCGCTAATTGTCCGGGGATTTGTGCTGCTGGAATGAAAAAGCCTTATCTGGACCGGATACGAGGATGGCTACCCTTGCCTGAGAGCTGGAAGACCTTGAACGTTGCCCCCTCTCCGACTTTGCCGGGCTACAGCGTACTCAGCCGAATCAGTGGACCCCGTCAGACACCGCGGCCAAGTCATCAAGAAACTCCGATGCTGGCTCAACAGCAGTAATCAGCAGGAAATCGCGAGCTCGCGTGCAGGCGACATAGAGGAGATGACGCTCAGTGTTGTAGACCTCCGCCAAATCTGAGTCATCCGTGACCCCTGAGATTCGATCCTGCAGCGGAATAATCTCGTCATCGCAGCATGCAACCACAACAGCACGATACTCCAACCCTTTCGCATGGTGCATCGTTGCAACAGTCGCGGCACCTCGCTTCAGCCCCTCATCATTGTCCAAGAGCAATGCTTCAATGCCCGCCTTGTTGATCATCGCCAACGCTCGCGGCATTTGCGCTGAAGAACGCACAAAGATCGCGATTTCCTCTGGAAGCACACCGCGATCGATAATCTCCTGAATCCAGGCACCCACCAGCTCTCGCTCCTCCATGTCGTTTGCAGCAAGCTTTATAGACGGGTTCGGCCCATTGAATGCCGACACCGTCCCCTTCCGCGATTCAGTGATCCCGTCAACGTCTGACAGCACGGGGTGCAAAAGCCTGTCCGCTTGTCGCCGGATCTGATGCGATGTGCGGTAGTTGATTCGCAGCGTCTGCGATCGCCCTCGCACATCCACACCGAGTGAAGCCCATGAAAAGGGCGTTTGGAATATCCGCTGTCCAAGGTCGCCTGCGAAGAACAAGCCGTTCTCGCGAGCACTACTGAGCGTTGCCAGGAAGCGAAGTTGGGAAACAGACACATCCTGTGCCTCATCCAACACGACTGCGACCACAGGGCTCTCACCAGTATCTTGCAAGTGTTGCGTGAGTTCTGAATAGACATTTGCCATCGTGACAGAACCACGCTTATGCAGTACCCCTCTGACGTACTCGAACACCGGCCAAAGTAACTTACGCTGCTTCTCACCCATTCGCGTCTTACGACCCAGACGCGGGACATCTCGATACTCTTCCCAAGTATCCAGCTGCCAAGCATCGACAACGTCGAACCACTCGCTCGCGACGAACGCCGCTGACATAGGCCGGGGTAACACTCTGAGTGCATCACGAATGAGAGATTCGAGCATCGCGGCAGTCGGAACCTGAGCACGACCAAAGGTCTCCTCGTACATCTCTAGAGCAAAGTCATCTAATGAACGGACCGCAAGTCTGTCCCAAACTCTGGAATCCTCACCGACCAAGCGGGTCGCCTTTGCACGAAGATTTCTGGCAAGAGGTATTGAAAAAGTGGCGAGTAGTACTTTGCCGTCAGGAATGGTCCTTGCCAGACGAACGGCGCGATGCAGCGCCACAATCGTCTTGCCTGTACCTGCTGACCCAGCAACACGAGCCGGTCCTTTGAAGTCACGCTCAACCGTCGAACGCTGAGCCGGATGAAGGAAGACAGTCCAGCGGTCCCACGGATAATCGAGGGCATGCTTGAGCTCCTCGACATCCGTCATTAAGCGGAATCGACGCTCAGCATCAGGATGGCAGAATGGATCATCATTGACTCCTGCCGGGACAGGCACCTCTGGCACGGTGCCGGTGGCAAGGCACAGAACCGCTTCAGCTGCTTCGGCAGGCAGATGATCTGTGAGATGCAGCAGCTCGTCTTCGTTCGCACCGAGGACGTCTGAGACCCACTCGGGAGGAACGCCGTAGTCCAGCAACTGCTGCTCCGTTATTCCGTCGAGCGCACACGATGTTGAAGAAGGCGATTCCGATGATGAATCGACATATTCATATTGAGGTACCTCGATCTCGCGAACGAGTTCTCGAATCTCAATAATCTGTGCTGCACCTGTCCGAGGATGCGTTTCGATCTTCCGTCCAGCAGCCCATTGATAAGCCCTGTCATGGTGATCAACATAGCACAAGAGAAGGCTACCATTAGTCTTGTGAATGATTAAACGAATATCTCGGTTAACCCGTGCAGACCAGAAATTCGGATCCTTACACCGCTCGATCTTATGCAACTGGAACCCAGGATTGGCTGGATCCGACTGCAGGTCAAACACCGTGATCTTAACAGATTTCTGCTCACCATTTGTGAGCCTTCCAAGGCTAGATGTAAATGTGTCAGCTATTCGAAAGTCCATCACTTGTGTCCGAATTGGTGTTAGTCAAGAGATTCTCCGGAATAGACGGTTGTAGGAGTATTCTTCTGTGCTCGAATCACCGGCCAGTAGAATGGCGCGTCCCGCCAGCCCTTTTCCTTTGCTCCTTCTTGTCGTAAAAGAAACATAATTGGATGGTCATGAGCATGGGCTCTAGCAATACGACCTTCCGTCTTCTCAGAATCTGGAGTCTCGATGAATCTCGCGTGCGAGCCAGCACTCGCGTAACGGGCTGACTGGCGACCGTTTGCTGCCCAAATATATACCTGTCCACGTTGCGCTCTATCTGGGTGTTGGTTGGCGAGATGTCCGAGTACATCGCGAGCCACCTGCCAGTTGAACGGGCGCACATCATCTTTTTTTGGCTCAAACAGCAATGTTCGCTCGATTAGATTGAATATCTTCAGGGCCGTTGCGAGCGGAACTAGTACGGGTTCATCCGCATTGAATCCACAGGTTTCAAGGACAATTCTGTCAATCTCATTAACAACACCACTAATGCGATTCATGTAGTCGGAGTTGAACCCGATCGGCAGTATTCGTCGGAACGGCTTTAGGGTTTGCGTTGTTGCTACGAGAATCTTGTTGGGACTACAGGGGATGATTCCACCACCTTCCGCTGTTCGAATGAACTGAACACCAGACTCGTGGCCATCAGAAATTGCCATACGAAGAGCCGAATCAAACTCTTCCATCTCAAACATTGCGTTGCGTATGTAATTACTCGTGTAGAAACGGGTGACCGCGAGATCCTGACGCCGGTAGCCATACATTCGCGAGTGCTGCAGTACCGTGTCCTGCTGGAATTTATGTGGCCGACGCCCGTAGTAGAAGCCCAGTAGGTTTGCGAGGGTAACCCCGCGATCTAGAACCTGCCCACCAATAAAGAAGTTGAGTGGGCTTCGCAGTCTTAGCTGCCCATCCTTGTCCAGCATCGCAATGATATCATTGTCGGAGTTCACCTTGTTGATTGTGATGTACTCGTCGCGCACGGCTCCCTTCACAGCATCAATAACTTCTTCAAAGTTGGGTAGCCTGGTACCTGCAAGCCTGATCGACTCCGATAGATCCTGATATGCTTCCCTGACTAAATCTTGGAATCTCGCAGTGTTCTCCATTGCAGCCTTTGTGAACTCATTATTAAGTTCCGAAACAATTCTCTCCTGCCACTCATGCGAACCCCTGGCAGCCTCTGAATGGATCAGAAATGAGTAGCGGAGTTTGCGTTGTGCAATCTGGTTGACAATTCCGTTTAGACGCTGAATACACCCTCCGACTAGGAATGTGACATACGCACGCCGCATGCTTTCGATTGCGGGATGCTCCAAAACTTCCTCAACTTTAAATCGGCGACGATCAGGGGATTTCACAATCTCAAGCTCGTTAGGGGAAACCGATACATGAATGCTTCGCTCCACAGTTAGCTCTTCGTCTCGGGCAGCCTCGCCGAAGTAGACATCTCCGCCAACATAAGCTTCTGGGACTGGAACTAGCTTCGTGAAACGGGGCCGAGTCGGCCGAAAGTCAGGTGAATTGCCAACAACAATGTCGCTTGGCTGCAGGTAAAGCGAATAGGGCGTTGCCGTAACTTGTAGAAACGACACGTCTTTGCTTGCAGATCGCACATCGCTTACTGCCTTGGCTATGGTCCTGGCCTCAATCACATCCTTTTGCTTAGAATATCCGATTGAGGCTGCGTCAGCTTCGTCGTCTATTACCAACATCTTTTGTGATGCAAGAGCGGGGCAACCCTCTTTGAGTAGTTCAATGAGCCGACGGAGATTATCTTTCTGTTTCTTTGCTACAAATATCAGCTTAGCCTCGCGTTCAAATGCAGTAAATGTAGTAGGCGCCGTCATGATGTCGAACACTTCGAGTTCAGCGTCTTCGATAAACGAGTTGAACTCCTCGTCCAGCCGCCTCCGAGTTTGCTCAACCAATGCACGGGAGTTCTTAGTCAAAATTACAGCCACGTCATACCCATTATCGAACGCAAGCGCCATAGCGCTAATATATGTTCTGGTCTTACCACTTTGCACCTTTCCGAGCAGCATCCCAGGGTGTTCCTCAGTCGTCTGCTCCTCAAGTAGAGACGCAACTGTGTCCTCAGCACAGGCAAAGGTGCTCTTGTCGTAGTGCGAACGGTGCTTTCGATATCGCGTATCAAATGAACCATTGGTATTCACTGGTGTCACCTGTCATGTTATTCTTGGCCAATAAGATCGCCACAGTACTTTTCTAACCTTTGTCTTGTTTATGCTCACTCCACCCGAAACACCTTCATGACCTCATCTCCGAGATGATTGATAACCTTCACTGCGATCCGCCCGCCCTTGGGTTTCTTGAACGGCCGTGACGTATCGCTGTTGAGCGTCGCCCATGCTTCCTCGTTGATCTCAGCCTTGAGTGTTGTCTTGAGTGCTTTGTATGGATCGCTTTGCCCGAGGAAGTACGCATGTCGGACAAAGAAGCTCTCCTCGTTGTAGTCGGTATCGATGAACCAGCACGCGATACCGTCGGCACTATCGCTCAGGACTTCACCGCTTGATGGGTGAAAGACATCTACACCGTAGAGTTCTACAAACAACTGCCCCTTCGGTACAGCTGGGGCATAATCAATGAGAACATTTGCACGATCCTTTTCCCGCTCAAGGTTATAAAGCTGAGTCTTGACAGCGGTTAGGCGTTCCACTTGGTCTTCTGTTTTATCTTTTATTCTTTTGATCGACTTCACATCTGTTTCCAACATCTTAATTGTTTGCTTTATCTCTGGGAGTCTGTCTTGACGTCGTTGTACTTCTATTTCGAGTGCTTTGCTACCCCCTTCATACACACCAATATCGGGCTCCCCGAAGATGACAAACAGGTTCCCCTTGCCCGTGTTCTTAAGTTCTCCGCCCATGTGCAGTTCGGCGTTCATTCTCGCTTTGAGAACCGGAATGCGTCCGAGCTTGCTGAACTCCGTCGCGTGCGCCTCGTAGCTGAACGCGCACGCGATGAGCACATCGAACCCGGCATCTCCCGCTTCGCGCGCTGCAGCCACCAGATCCTGTCTTGATACAGTGCCAAACTCGGGACCGATCAAAATCCCAGCACGCTTCTCGGTGTCGCTGTCAGCTTCAACGTACCTTCCCTCGGCACAGATGAAATGCCCCGGCCAGGGAGTGAGCGACGAGAACAAGATTCGATCTTCCTTGTGCGCCTGCTGGACGCCGGTGCTCCGAAGGTTTTCGAGCACCATCTCAACAAAGTCCACAGCATCCTCGCTGTCACCGGGTGTGCCCGTTGGCTTCAACGGATCGATCAACTCATCATCCTCGTCCACGCCGAGTGTGCGATGCGGGCTGATGCTCTCGACCGTGAACGGCCCAGCCACGCGCACCTTCTTCTTGTCCTCGTAGGGCTTGTCGTACAGATACTCGAAGTCAGCCTTCGCTGCGATGCTCGCGTCGATCTCCTTCTGGCGCGCAATGCGCAGCTTCCAGAACTCGTCAAGGAGTGTCTTGCACGCGCCTGGCCAATCCTCCGGTTGCTCGCGCGGGATCTCCCATTCCTGCAACTCCGCCGGAACATCGGCCGTGTACTTCTGTCTCTTGCGATACTCAGCAAGCCACTTCGCGGGGATCGCCCCCGTCAGCTTCTCGCGAACAGGCTGGAGCTTCGCCTCAAACTTCTCCCAGATGACGTCGATCTCTGCGTTGTTCGCGATCGCCTTTAGCCCAATATGCGGTACACGCTCATACACAAATCCGTGCCGGACATTTCCAGCATAATGTCGTTTCGCATAGCCCTCAGGCAGATCGCTCCGGGTGACCGCGGCTTCCTTTTCGACGCCGTCCTTCGAATCAGCCAGCAGAAAGAACGGATACCGAGCGCCCATGATCCGTGCGCGAGCGAGCGCAAGCGACACGCGCGACGTGTCAATGGTGATCCACCGCCGGCCCCATTGCTCCGCCACATAGGCCGTCGTCCCGGAACCACAAGTGGGATCGAGGACGAGGTCACCAGGGTCGCTCGCCATGAGCAAGCAACGTTCGATAGCCTTGGGCGAGGTCTGAACAACATAAACTTTCTGATCAGCAAATCCACTGATTGCGAGGTCGTCCCACAGCTCGTTTATCTCATAAACCGGGAAATCCGCAAGTTTACGGAGGTATCGCGGAGTGTTGCCTACAACCAAGAACCGCCCTGCACGTGATACGCGCGGGAGGTTGTCTGGCGACGGCTTGAATGGCTTTGTGAATCGTCTTCCGGCAAACTCGAAGTTGTATGCTGGCTTCTGAGATGTAAAATTGTCGTGGTACACTACTTCTTCTGCTGGAAGCTGTGAGGCAACTGAAAAGTCGACCTCGTGAAGATTGCCTAGCTCATCAAGCTTGTATCGAAACTGTGTCGCACCCGCCTCGCCTGGAAGCTTCTTCTTAAAGAGTGGTCGGAACTTCGTCCGCGATGCGTCTTTTCCGTACCAGAGGATATAGTCTCCGACCGAAGCAAGATGCTTCGCTGAAAGCCCGCCTGTCTTCTTGAACAGGATTAACCCAAGTCGGTTGCCTGGACCAAACACCTCATCGAGCACTGCAAGCACACGATGCACATTCTCGTCGCCAATCTGGACAAAAATAGATCCAGACTCATTCAGTAAATCATGACTCACGGTCAGCCGATCGCGCAGATATGTCAGGTACGTGTGGATCCCGTCGCGCCAGGTGTCACGGAACGCCTTGACCTGCTCGGGCTCGCGCGTGATGTGGTCCTTTTTGCCATCCTTCACGTCGCGAGAAGTTGTAGACCACTGGAAGTTCGAGTTGAACTTGATGCCGTACGGCGGATCGAGGTAGATGCACTGGACCTTGCCGCGCAGTCCCTCGCGCTCTGCGAGCGATGCCATGACCTGGAGTGAGTCACCAAGAATCATGCGGTTTGTCCAGTTGGCATCGTGCTGATAGAACTCGGTCTTGGCGTTGCCCTCGGGAACGCCGTTGAAGTCGGCGAACAGGTCCATCTGCGGCTCGGCATCGCGCTCGTCTGCTTCGGTGCGACGGCGCAAATCATCGACCAGCACCTTCGGATGGACCTTCTCCTGGATGAAGAGCGGCGGCGCTTGAACGACAAGATCGGACCAGTCCTGCTCGTCCTTGCCGCGCCAGACCAGCTGCGGGTCAAGATCGCGATTGCGCCGCTCGTACGCAACGCGGATGGGCGACTGGTGCTCGGTCGTCATCACGGACTGGTACTCGGCGGTCGGAATGTTCTTCCGCGACGCGTCATCGTGGGTGATCGCCTCGACCTTCTTTGGCGCGGTCTTCTTGCGGGTCTTTGCTGTGGTCTTTTTCTTGGCCATCGTCACACGTGTTCCTCAGTCTGTGCGGCATCCCGCAGTGTCAAAACCGCAGTATCGATCATCCGGTTGAAGTGTTCCTGAACCTTCGCCTCAAAGTCTGCCTGCATCTCGTAGACATCGACGAACTCTGCAAACGCCCACCGGCCGAAGGAACGCAGGTTGTTCACGCCGGGAACCCAGTAGTCGCGCATTGTGCCTGCCTTTTCTTTCGCGTCCTCGCGCCGATATCCCTTGATCTCGACCACAAGGTGCAGGAGGTTCGGTGTGCCGTCAGCGTTCGGTTCGTGCCCGTCGTCCACCAGCACGATAAAGTCGGGACGATACTTGCGTGACTCAGAGCCATAGCGATATGGCACTTCGAGGCCAAGGTTGTGGTTCTTAACGTATGCGACGACCTTCGGGTGCGCTTCTGCGACACGGCAGAACTCAGCCTCCCAGTCACTATCAAGAATCACCCAGTTGACGTGGCATCGCTGGGCACTGGTCTCCCATCGGTCCGTCTTTGAGGTGTTGAAGTTGACCAATGCAGATGACCCTGTCGGGTTGTATGGGTCGAGAACTGCCTTGATCGGAGTATCCCCGATGTGCTGCCTGACAATACCCCTGGTGATTCGCTCGCATGCCATGTCGGCAAGTGAGAGATACATGAGCTGAGCAGGGTACGTCTGACCCTTGCACACAAGATGATTGTCGAGCCACTGCTTGGTGACTCGCTTGAGTTGCCCGAAGAGGTGGAGCTTTGGATCTTCGCCTGGGTCACGCCACTTCGTGAAGAGCAATCGCTGGGTGAGATGGAACAGCAACGTCGATCGGCGAAGATCGCCTGTGTGGACGAGCGTGAGGTCTACACCTTCGCCGATGATCCCTTCGTTTGTTGTCACGGTGGGACCAACGAGCTCTGGTGTTAGTTCAAGTGTTGAATCGCTGTCAAACTTGGCAGTGAGTCGCTCTTCGGGAAGTTCTACACGATACCCCTCAACTCGCGGGAACGTGATCTCCAGTTGGTCGCGGTCGGGTCGAATGGCTTTCACATGCACTGTCGGTCGCGGTGGCTGCGGTGGTGCGACAACCGGCTTGGCATTAAAGTCGAATGGGATGCCGAGCACATCGGCATACTCAACATTGAACCGACCTTCTTCGTTGAGTTCATACGACTGACGACGGAGCGCCCGACCAATCACCTGCTCACAAAGCAACTGCGTTTTGAACGCACGAACACCGATTACATGGGTAACCGTGTTCGCATCCCAGCCTTCTGTAAGCATCGAAACAGAAACAACACACCGAATGGACTCACCCAGTCGC
This sequence comes from Phycisphaeraceae bacterium, assembly GCA_020639155.1. Taxonomy (NCBI): domain Bacteria; kingdom Pseudomonadati; phylum Planctomycetota; class Phycisphaerae; order Phycisphaerales; family Phycisphaeraceae; species Phycisphaeraceae bacterium. Next base: position 1,406,249 of record JACKHF010000001.1, on the reverse strand, counting down.
CCTTGCTTGCCCACGGTGTTCATGACTTCACGGAGTAAATCTTGGTCCGTAATTTTGTCGGCTGCCTTTCGGTCTCCGGTGCGCTCCACGATCTCGCGCCGGAAACGATCAATCTCATCGCTGGCTTTATCCCTGAAGTCTTTGTCGAGTGCTTCTCCTGACTCAAGCTGTTCGCTATCGATCAGGAGCGTCCGTGGCCGAGCAAGAGGATTACCATGCTCATCGGTGTTTCGGAACAAAGGTAGTCGACCCTCGATAAGCTGTTCCGTTCCATCTTCGTTGGGTTTGACAAAGCCAGAAATGAAATCGAAAACCAGCTTGGAAATCGCTGTGTTCTGGCAAACAACAATGAAACATGGCGGCACATTGATGCCTTCCTTCTCCCACAGTTCGTAGGTCTTGGCATAGTGCCCATACAAGGCTTCGAGTGCTGTTTGTAGTTTCTCCGGGATAGCAAGTGGATCGATAAAACCACTCGACCCACGGCCTTTCTTGGGCATCTGCTTGGCGATATGTTTCCACAGTTCGCGAAATACCGGCGTGTCTTCACCCGGAATGTTGTCTGCAACCGGGACGCGAGGGAGCTTAACGATGCCGCATTCGATCGCATCCATCAGTGAGAAGTCGTTTGTCGTCCACGGAAAGAGTGTGCCTTCCGCGTATCCGGACCCTCTCAAGAAGAACGGAGTGGCCGATAGATCAACCACGCGCAGCAGGCCGAGTTTGCGGCCTACAGCTTCGAGGCCAGAAATCCATAGGCGCGCGGCTTCTCGATTCTTGTCTGCCTCCCTCTTGTCGTCGCCCTTGAGCTCGTCCTCGTCTGTATCCCCAGGTTTCTCGCGATAACAATGGTGCGCCTCGTCGTTGAGGACCACGACACCCTTCATGCCCATCAAATCAGGCATGACCCGTTGCAGCATTTGCCCTTCAGTTTCAGTTGTTAGCAGCTCTTCGCCTCGCCCCTGGAGCAGCGCTCTGCCACCGCTTGATAACTGCATCGTTTCTCGCAGCTTGAAAGCGTGGTAGTTCGTAATCACAATCTTCGCTCGATCCAGATCGGGAAGCATGTCGTTGGGCACAAGCTCGCGACTCCTGTAATAGCTATCTGGGTCGTGCGGCTGAAGGACTCTAAGTCGATCTCGAATCGTCAACCCGGGCGCCACCACGAGGAATCCTCTAGTGAACCGGTTGCTGTTCGGCCGCCTGACGGCATTGATCGTCTGCCATGCGATTATCATGGCCATGACAGTTGTCTTGCCCGCGCCGGTGGCGAGCTTCAGTGCAAGTCGCTGCAAACCAGGGTTTGCTTGTTCGCTCGCGCATTCAAAGTGATCGAGGAAGAAACGGGCTTCTTTCCCAAGATGAGGAGCAACTTCACTAAGCCAAATCAACGTCTCGACGGCTTCTACCTGACAAAAGAATGGTCGAAGTGTGCTGAACACATGATGACGCCAGTGTTGCAATAGTCTTGTGGTCTCTGGTGTCACACGCCAGTCGTTTGGATTCTTCAACTGTCGCCACGCATCGACGCGAGAACGAACGTCGTTGACGATCGACATCGTCTCGTAGCGCTGCTCATCAGAGGACACTTCAGTGGCCTCATTGAATACCAACTCCTCTTGAGCAGCATTGCCACGTCGCTTCTTCGGCTTGGGAATTGGCGTGACGAACTCGGCTCGGCGTCGCGATTCGACAATGCGATTTGTCGGTTGGCCGTTCTCATCAAGTTCCCAATGGCGCAACGGATACTCGTAAGGGGAGTTGAGAATTGGTTTTGCAAAGAACTCACTGCTCATTGCGGATCATCCTCTCAATCAAGGTTCGTCAGCAATTCATCAATTGCTTGCCGACTGAATCCCCAGCACGTTCCGCCCTTGCCCTTGTTGAATGGCACAGGTGTGTTCAGTGTCAACTTTGTCACATTGTGGAAGGCAGCAAGCTCATCAATCGTCATGACCAGCTTTGGCTCGAACGAAGTCAGCATCCATGCTCCGTGATGACTGTGGCGCGCACATCTTCTACTATATAGCAGTACTAGATTCTACTCGATTATTGAGGTTGATGCCATTGGTGGTGGTCCCTAGTACCCTTAGCAATACTCTGAAGCCGCGCAACTTCGACGACCAGGCTCTATTTGGCGATGTCCAGATAGGGAAATTTACCTACTAGCAATGAACTACATCGAAGCTTGGAGATGTAGGCATCGTCGTAGGTTTATCCAAGCCCCATCGGTATTTGACCTGATTCGTAGGACTGCCAATGTTTGAGAAGCAGCGAGACCAGTCAAAAGAGTGGGCGTTTACCATTTAACCGACCACTCCACGCCAAGTTCTTCCGGCTGCGAAAGGTTAATTCTGAGTTCGCTCGTCTGCTTACTCACGACCGCGCCGGCGCAGCCGCCCGGACCATCGCCACGATGCCCGCCTTGACAGCCTCCGGGAGTGCATCCCACGCAGCCATCACCTCAGCCAGATCAGAATCGGTGGGCGATGCCGGGGCTTGGGGCGAGGACGTGTCCGGGATCGAATTGGGAAAAAGTGCGCCGGATTCTGCGCCGCTTTGCGCGCTACCATCAAAAAACATAGTGTTTTTTGGGAGTGTTCGAATCCCTCTTCGCCCACTTTCTTTGTTTGTAGTCGATTCGCGTGTGTTCGCGTCGGCTCGCAAAACCCCTGTATTTCTCGGCATTTTCATCGATTGGTGCGAATCAGTGCGAACGGTCGCGGTGTGTGCTGCGCCACTCCGCATCGGGGCACGCGTCAAGCACCGCACGAATCGTCTCGCGGCTGACGTAGGCCGACCGGTCCGGGTTCGCTTGCGATCCGACGCGCAAACCAGTGAACAGACTGGACTCGATCAGCTCCCAGCGCACTGCCCGCTTGAAGATCGCGCGAGCCACGAGCACCGACCGTCGTGATTGAGCGGTGTCGAACCACGAGCGGCCTTACCTTCTGCGTCTCGACGCGATAACACCACCAATCACAAGCACCACGCACGACGATGGCGCGGGGATGTGCGCGATCCAGCCCTCGTTGAACCCCTGCGGGTTGATGCCCATGCCAGCGATGGTGAGTCCATCATCAGAGATTCCCTGCGCACTTTCCAGTGTCCAGCCTTCTACTCCCAGAATGCCAAGACTCAGCAGATGCTCCTTCAGATCAACCATCCCGAGTTGCTCGGTCCAGTAGAACGCCGTGTCGGGCCCAAATGCTGAGGAAGTTGTGGCATCGCCGACAATGGTTGCTCCATCGTCACTGACTCCTCTTGCCACACTCCAATGGACACCACCAGCAAGGTCACCGAGAAGAACGGCGACACCATCTTCCCATCGATATGCGTCACATGTAGTCTCCGCAGAACATGATCCGCCAACAACAACATTTCCCGCACCGTTGATCGCTGTCGCTGCTCCATCAATTTCGTTAGCGAATGCTGAAATTGCCTGCATACCAGTCAATTGCGTCCACAGAAATGAACGAGATCCATTTGCTCCTTGCGCAGTCCCCACCACTGTGTTTCCATCGTCGCTGATATCAAACGCCCAGCTGTCGAACGCACCACCGGCAAGATCACCGAGCCCGACCATGCCGCCTGCTTCGGTCCAGCGGAACGCCTCTCTTCCATTGGGACCAAAGCTGAACCCCACAGCCGCAGTGCCCGAACTGTTCACGCTGTGCGCCTGACCGCTGAACCCACCGAGCGAGCCCAGATCAATCGCTGTTCCGCCGTTCTTCCACATGACGGGAATCTGCGCACCGCTCTGGAGCGAGCTGTGGCCAACAACAACATTGCCTGTCTGGTTTGCAGCAAATGCCTGGATCACGCCAGATCCGCCGGACGGGTATGGCAATGCCTGGATGCCTGCTGACGCCGTCCAATGGAACGCGCCGCTGAGTCCGGGCGCAGTCGCGCTGCCGCCGACAGCGGTCGAGCCGTCGCCACTGAGCCCGAAGATGCCACTGCCAACGAGACCGCCCGGAAGCTCACCAACTCCAAAAAAACTCGGCTGCGCATGAACAGCCTGTATGAAGATCAAGCCGAGAACCATTCCACTGACTGGCTTTATCATCTCCTGCGCCTCGACGAAACCACGCCACCAATCGCAAGCACAACGCACGACGACGGCGCAGGGATGTGCGCAACCCAGCCCTCCTTGAGACCCTGCGGGTTGAAGCCGATGCCGGTGATGGTCAGACCGTCGGCGCTGACACCCTGCGCGCTGTTGAGCGTCCAGTCCTCAAGTCCGTTCACACCAAGACTGAGCAGATGGTCCTTCAGGTTGACCATGCCCAGCATCTCGGTCCAGTAGAACGCCTCTGCAATCATCGCTGGTCCTTCGCTTACCCCAACAACAACTTCACCTGTTTCGCTCACACCCAGCGCGCTTCCTGCAAATGCTCCGCCCGGCAGATCACCGAGTCCCATCATCACACCGTTCTTCCACAGGAACGCCTCGCCACCATTCGATGAGGATGAACCACCCACGATAACTGAACCGTCGCTGTTCGTGGCCGATGCAAAGCCACTCAGACTGCCACCAGGTAAATCTCCAAGCACAGACATGCCGCCAGACGATGTCCATCGCATCGGACGCGATACACCGTTTGAATCAACAGCCAAACCAACGACGGTATCGCCGTCGTTGCTCACGTCGTAGGCCCACGAGTAGATGTTGCTTGTGGTGAGCGAGCCGAGTCCATGCATACCGCCGGACTCGGTCCATCGAAACGCCTCTCTGCCATTGGCACCGAAGCTGAACCCAACAACCACATCGCCCGTGTCGTTGGTGCCGTACGCCTCACCTAGAAACGAGCCACCGGGGAGCGCGCCAAGCCCGACCATGCCAGTCGCTTCGGTCCATCGCATCGGCTCACCGCCGGTGCTCCCGACCGCGAAACCGACGATCACCGAGCCGTCGTAGTTCACACCCTGCGCGTGGCTCACATCATTCCCACCGGGAAGCGAGCCGAGCCCAACGGTCCCGGTCTGCACTGTCCACCGGAACGCTCGGTTGTCTCCGGGAGTCAATCCGGCGAACCCGACTGCGGTGGTGCCATCACCACTTATGCCAAGACCGAAGCTGTGCAGCGTGCTGGTTGGTGGCGCACCGAGCGGAATAAAACTCGGCTGCGCAGCAGCAGTGGCGCAGAACCAGAGGGTGGCTATACCTGCATATCTCATAGAAAAGAAAAACATGTTCACTCTCTCTCCTTCTTCACTCCTGGCTGACCGCTGGCAGCGCACCAATGGGATCGCACGTATCGATGAGCGCGCCACCAAGATAGAACTTGACATGGCGAGGATCGACACGATTGAGCAGCGGCGACTGGCTGATGATCGGATTCCCACTTGATGACAATCCCGGCAGATGACCCCACGAGCACCGACCGTCGTCATTGAGCGGTGTCGAAGCGCGAGCGGTCTTATCTCCTGCGTCTCGACACAAGCACACCACCAATCGCAAGCACCACGCACGACGACGGCGCGGGGATGTGCGCAACCCAGCCCTCGAACTGGCCGAGTGGGTTAATGCCTGTGCCGGTGATAGTCAGACCGTCTGTGCTCACGCCGCGCGCTGATTCAAGTATCCAGCCGTCCAGCCCGGTTGCTCCCTCTGAAATGAGATAGTCATACAGATTGACCATGCCAAGCGTCTCGGTCCAGTAGAACGCCTCGCGCCCGTTTTCAGTAGTGCCCTCACCAACGATTACAGTACCATCATTGCTTACGTCTCTGGCAATGCTTGAAAACTCACCGCCTGCAAGATCACCAAGACCGACCATCTGCCCGCTCTCCCAGCGGAATGCTTCCTTGCCACTGGTCGAATGCGATGCACCAACAATGACACTACCAATATCATTGATTGCGCTTGCTGCGCCAGCAGAGATTCCACCCGGTAGATCACCGAGATCCTGCATACCAGTGCCGGGCATCCAAAGAAATGGTTTTTCATCAGTTGATGTGTATCCAGATCCAACGACTCTACTCCCATCGGCACTGACGTCATACGCCCAGCTGTCGAAGATGCCGCCTGCAAGATCGCCGAGCCCCTGCATGCCACCGGACTCGGTCCATCGGAACGCCTCTCTGCCATTGGGACCGTAGCTGTACCCAACAACCACATCGCCACCGGCGTTTACTCCCCACGCTGCGCCAACCCCACTAGTTCCCGATAAGTGTCCTAGACCAACCATTCCTCCAGCTTCGGTCCAGCGAAAAGGCTCCGATCCTGTTGAACTTTCTGAAACTCCAACTACAACCTCACCATTCAGATTAGTTGCATATGCCAAACTCAACGGGTTGCTTGGAAGAAGCACTCCGAGTCCAGACATTCCTGTTGATTTTGTCCAGCGGAACCCCTCACCGCCGTTGGACGAGTTCGCAATCCCTATAGCAACGAGTCCGTTACCGCTTAATCCCCAAGCGCCACTTGATGTGAATCCTCCAGGCAAGTCACCCAACCCCGTGAAGATCGATTGCGCACTCACAGCACCGGCTATCAACAATGACGCGCACAGAGTAACAACATTTCTCACACGGGATGTCATATTGAACTTCCTCATCTTTCTCCTCACTCCTGACTGACCGCTGGCAACGCACCGATGGGATCGCACGAATCGATGATCGAGCCACCAAGATAGAACTTGACATGGGGAGGATCGACACGATTGAGCAGCGGCGACTGGCTGATGATCGGATTCCCGTTCGATGAGAGCTTCGGCAGATGACCCCACGAGCACCGGCCGTCGTCATTGAGTGGATAGGTACCACGAGCATTGAAGCTGTTGGCCGGATCTTGCGTTGTCGATGTCATGCTCGAAGGTGCAGAGCCGCAATACATACCAAGCACAGTGCCGTTTGTTGCGTAGGACTCAAGCTGACACGCGCTGTCGTAGTGGCAGTTGGCAACATACATCCGATCCGTGCCAAACACGGTCAGGGTGGGGCTCCCGCTGGCAAGGTTTGTGCAGTGCGATGAGGAGTTGAAGTTAATGAGGTTCCAACTAGAAGTTGGCGTTGAATCTGCAATGGGGTTTTTCACTGTCAGTGCGGCAATATAGGAGTCTCGTATGGTCACCCACTTCGGTGCAAAGAGATTTGCGGGCTCAGTGCTGGGATGATTTGTCGTCGCAAGAGAAACACCATCGAGCGTGAGATTGCTCAATAGGACATTCTGCATTGTTGCAGACAGTGATGCTGGCTGGAATGAGTTCAGAACATCATCCCGCATAGTCAACCGAACACTTGTGATAGAAGAGTTGTACACACCCTGCCCGTTCGTGGACTGGAGGATCTGGAACGCGCCGGTGTAGTTGACCTCGCGGCATCCGTAGTCTGTGCACACAGGGTCACTGCCCGGCTCGTTCTCCTGCACGTAGTCAATGCCCCAGTACGTGCGGTTATCAATAAATCCTCCCGGCTGGAACCACTGGAACACCTCGGTGTGCACGTCCACTGCCGTTGTGAGTAAGCCAACCGTGTCCTTGTCTGGGATGCCAGATGTAGATGACAACGGAAAACCACCAACGCCGGTAACACACGGCGTTGTCAAATGGATGGCAGCGATCCCGTTCACACCGTCAAACGACGACCCGATCCCGCACGAGTCCCGGGTGAACGTCCAATCCGTGTCATTAGCCGCAATCGATTCAAGTGTTTCAACAAGTTCTGCGAGTGTTGTTACTGAGTACCAGCCAGTATTGCAGAGATTTGGGTACACCGTTGTCCAGTTGTCTGGCAGCAAACACGATGTTCTTCCATCTAACGCAATAATGTAGGTGGGTATAGAGTTATTTTGGTCATACAGCAGCAATGCTCCACTCGCAACATCTGTTCCAAGTGGATTGAGACTATATTGACCAGTATTTCCTCCGGCCTTTCGTACGCCACGATACTGGTTCGTGTTTGTCGAAGGTGTACCGCTCGGGAATGCACCGACAAACTCTAGTACACCCACGGGGACATCGCGGCGGTATGGGCTCGGATTGATGTCCTCGCCATGCACGTTGAACATCACCTGCACGTTGTTCGACATCGATCCAGCGATGTTCGTGAAGTCCACATTGCGCACAAAGGTGGTGTTGACAACACCGCGATGGATGTCTGTAAACTCGCCACCCTCCAGATACATATCCGCGTACGGGCTTGTGAGCAGTCGCTGCAGGAACTCAGGCGGTCGTGTACCCGCATGGGTTGGGTTGTCAGCCACTTCGTGGAACGGGTCATAGAGCACGTGCGGGCCGTTGCTGTCGGTGAAGACGCAGTCCAGAAATGTGTACTGGCTGTAGCGTGTCTCATCAACATCCGCTGCCGTGCATCGCAGCGCGGCAATGTTTGCCTGATCAAAGGTCAGGTCAGAAATCACGCAATACGGAACGCGAAGTCCTGACCAGTCGGTCGCTGGTTCTGTGGAGGGCCTCGCTGTCGCATACAGATCGATGTCTTCGGGATCCGCGTTTGTATCGGGGTGGATCACAAGCGGCATATCCCAGTTTGCAAATCCCTGCATGCTATAAAGCGTGAGTGTCGAGCCGTTGTCAACCCAGTACTTGTGCGACGAAGAAGGCAGGACGTGGTTACCCTCGGCAAGATTGAGCACAATGGGCTTGTCAGGAGCGCCCGATAGCGTCACTCCTCCATAGCTGGACGAGTTGCTGAGTGCGAGCAGTGCCTCCCACAAAGGTGTGCCACCACCGTTCAAATCATCATCGTGAGCGTATGGGTTCACACTTGGTGTGCAGTCGATCTCATACGGTGCGACGCCACTGGGGAAGACCCATCCGATCCACGGCCCGATGATGCGTGGGACGATCTTTGCGCTGCTCGCCGTTGACTGCCCCGCGTTGGAAAAGACGCGAGCGTACACCTCGATCTTCTTGACATCGGTCCCGGTGAAGTTCGCCGGATCGATCTCGACGTAGTACCCGGGCACGCCATCTGCTGTCGCGACGCCCGGCTCCATGACCTCCTCGGTCACTGTTGTTGTGGTGCCGTTCAGGTAGAACTCGACTCGATTGATGCCACCCTCCATCGCAGCATGCACACCGAGATAGAAGGAGTCTGTCGTCGCAGCGTTTGTGTCAAGGTCCCAGCCGATGAACTGGTGCGGTGCGCGTGTGAAGTTCGCTGCGGGCTTTGGCAGCGTGACGGCTGCGCCCATCATGGGCCAGCTTGGCACCGTGCTGCCCGTGCCAGAGCCAAGGTCGGGTGAATCGGCCACCTCGTCCTCGGCGTCCACACTGGCTGCGCTGAGGGTGAACACGAACGGATCGAACGAGGTGCTGCCAGCCGAACTCGTCACAACCACGGGGCACGTGAGCGCGCTCGACGAGGTGGTGTTCGTCTGCAGTCTGAGGCGGAGGTATGCTGTCTCGCCGGGGTTGAGCATCTGGCCGGTCGGGTCCTGCTCGACAATCCAGTCGTCAGCCGACAACGCGATGTTCACATCGACCAGACCCACATCGCCCGAGTCGTTGTTGGTGATCCCGATCGGTACCTCGTACGTGCCGTACTGGCGCTGCGAGCCGATCGAGTACACGTCGTTGTGCGAGAGCGTGGTGTTGGTATCAAGCACTGTAAACACCAACGGTGTCGGAGCGCGGCGCTCCTCACCTGGTCTATCGGCTCTTCCAGCCGATACGAAAAAAGTGCATGAACCGATAACCAATGTGACAACCAATCCGAGCCTGCCATTGCCTTTGAGCATCAGTAACCTCCCTGCCGCAAACCGCTGCGTGCGCGATGTTGTACTATGCCACAGGTTTGGGAGGTTGCACACCAAAGTCACTTATTGGTCGTGATTTAGCAAAGTCTGAAAGCTGCAATATAGGAAAATCTCTTTGTCGAAGAAGATGTAGATCTTGCTGCCGGCTGGTTCAACGGGGAGCGCAGGATTAGCGAAACCTGTGCCGCGTTGCTCGCTACCATCCAATACATTGTGTTTTTGAGTAGTTCGAATCCCTCTTCTTCTTCACCCATTGCTAATCTGTGGGAGTTCCTTGGGGCTTACTTCAGAACTGGAAGTAAATAAACGCCTGTTGTGCAGCAGGCCATCCGAAGTAGAAAATAACACCGAGAAGCACATATATTGCAAGTCTTGCGACACGTGGCAACGTGTCCAGCCAATCCGGCCAGCGCTTCACAAAGAACCCCCAGGTGTGCAGCCCACCAAAGAGAAACGCAGCGAGCAGCGCCAGCGACACATCGACGCGACCAAGCCCGAGTGAGCCGAGCGACACTTTCATGTCAAAGAGCACAAACTTCTTCATGCAATAGAGCAGATCCTCCGTATCACGTACATAGAAGATCAGCCAGCCGAGCAGCCAGAAGTAAGTTGTGACAGCCCATCGAATACACGTGCCGAGTCTGGACCGAAGCAATGCGTCGAGCTTTGGTCGTCGACTACACCACGATGCAAACAACCTGTTGGTACACAGGAGCAGCCCTTGGTACGCGCCCCAGATAACGAAGTTCCACGAGTCGCCATGCCATAACCCGCCGAGCACCATGGTGATCATGAGGTTGACATAAACCCGATGGGGTTTGACGCGATTTCCGCCGAGCGGTATGTAGAGATAGTCGCGAAGCCAGGTCGAGAGACTGATATGCCAGCGTCGCCAGAACTCGATAATGCTTGTCGAAAAATATGGAAAGTTGAAGTTCAGCGGAATCTCAACGCCGAACATGCGCGAAATGCCCCGGGCGATATCCGTGTATCCCGAAAAGTCACAGTAGATCTGGATCGCGAACAAACATGTTGCAAGCAGAACTGCAATGCTGGGAAGCCCTTGAGGGTCCTTTAGCACAATCTCGACCAATGGCGCAACCGAATCTGCAATCAATACCTTTTTGAACAATCCCACAGCAACAAGATGGAATCCTGACCTGATGTTTCCATCACGCATCGACCACGGCGCGTCCAGCGAGGGAAAGAACTGCTGCGGGCGCAGAATTGGACCCGCAACCAACTGCGGGAAGTATGCAACATAGAGAGCCATTCGCACGAACGATCGTTCTGGCTGAATGTGCCCGCGGTACGCATCGATCGTGTAGCTCATCGTCTGGAATGTGTAGAAGCTGATCCCAACTGGAAGCGCAAATCGAATCGGTGCCCAGTCAACATCGATACCGGCTATTTCTGCAAGACCAATCAACGATTCTGTGAAAAACCCAAAGTATTTGAAAAACCCGAGGATACCAAGGTTCGCACAAATGCTGACCACAAGGAATGCGCGTTTGCGCGTCCGTTCTCCAAGTCGGAACAGCAAGCCATAGAGCATGGGACCAGCGATCCCGAACACTGAGCACACAATCAGCGCTGGCACGTATCCAGCCCACGTTGGGTGCAGGAAGTGTGACACCGACTGGAACGATCCCGATGACTGCACAGATGGCCAGTCCGGCACAACGAACAGTGCCATCGACACAAGCACAACAGCGGAGATAGACAGCCGCTCACGCAGACCGAGTTTTACGCCATGCATGCCAAGCGCCGCAGCGTAATCAATCACAGTGCTCAAGACGATGAGCATCAGAAAACGGACATCCCACCATCCATAGAACACATAGCTTGCAATCAGCAGCATCACGTGCTGTAGACTGGTCCTTCGCAGCAACGCGATACCGCAGATCACAAGCAGCATCAGCACAAGGAACTCGCGTGTCTGGAAGAGCATGAGATTGCCTTATGGCTTTGACGCTGAAAGTGAATGGAGGATTGTCCCGACAAACCGGCTGAACTCGATGCGCCCTGCCTCATTGAGATGCTGGGCATCGGCGAATCCCGACGCATCAATATCATCGCGCGCATCAATAAAGATGCCGTTATGTGTGCCTGCACACACACTGGCGATTTCGGCGAGGAGGTCGTTGTACGAATCAATCGCTGGCTGTACCAGAGGATGCTGGGGCGCGATGACAAGCACGGGAGTGGCACCAGCATCCGCTATCTGTTCAACAGCCAGCACAAGTTCTCTGCCGACCGGTTGAGGCATGCTTTCCAGACGTTTTCTGTTTTCCTCTATGACAGACTGCACATGCAGTTCGAGAGCGTTGCCTGAAATGGAGGCTACAAGGTCGTGCGGTCTGACAAAGTCACTCGGCACCACATGGCGCACATGCTTGCGAAGCCTCTCTCGTGCGCGTTGGTTCAATACGTTGATAGGCACCCGCCGAAAGTGCAGCTTTGCCTGAAACGAAGAAGATCGCAGCTGCGCGCGAGCAGCCGCGTTCAGTATCGGGCTGTCGTCGCCTGCGTCAAACCCTGCCTGCCAGGAATGAACGAACCCTCCGAGCACAATCCCATACGCAATATCCGGCGGAACCTCGACGGGGTCAGCAAGCGCAACAGGACGAAGGAACAGCACAACCGCGCGAGGATGTGCAGCGAGCACCTTGGGGAGCATCAGCCGTTGCTGATTCATCTCAGCACCATTGACAGCAAAGTTCAGCACATCCCAGCCGTCAGCCGTTGATTCGACCGCCTCAGCATCAATGCCCTCTGTCACAATTGAACTGCCGAGCGCAACTGCAACTGGTCTCTCATCCTGCATGGCTGCATCAAGGTGTTGTCCAATCGCAATGACACGCTCTGCATATCCGTATCCGAGTACGGGAAGCACAACCCACACAAGCAGCATAATGCCGAGCCCGATGCCAAGAGCGGGCGCAATGACACACTCCCCCAATGCGCTCCACGAAACAGGTCTCTCGGGGAGCGTCCGGCTCCTTTCGTTCAAAGGCAGGTCACTGGCAAAGCTGCCTTCATCCACTGCCATGTGTATCTCCTGAAAAGTTTTCCCGCACGTTTCTGTTGGACCGAGAATGAGTTACATCACGAATGCACACGACTGTTGTACCGTGACCGTGCGTATCTTGCAAATGTCGATTCGATGGTAATCATTGTCAATCCGGCACAATCTGTACCGGTCCAACCCGCACCTCTGTCCCGGACGACTCGCATGGACATTCCAGCCTGGGCTATTCCGCTCTTAATTTTCAGTGCCCGCATCTGCGATGTGTCCATCGGCACCGTCCGCATGATCATGGTCTTCTCGGGCCATCGCATCGCATCGGCTGCGCTCGGGTTTATCGAGGTCACGATCTGGGTGCTGGCGATCTCCAGTGTGATCAAATATGTGAACAACCCTTTAAACGTCCTCGCGTTCGCTGGCGGGTTTGCAACCGGCACACTCGTTGGCATGTCTGTCGAGAAAAAGCTGGCGCTTGGATTCCGCGTCGTTCGTGTGATCAATCCCAAACCCGAAGCCAGCCTCGCTGCTGCGTTGCGAGAGAAGGGTCATGCAGCAACGCGGGTGGATGGCGAGGACAGGACGGGACCTGTCGAAATTGTGTTCCTGACGGTCAAGCGCAAGACGGTTGACGCGCTGGTCTCACAGATCGGCGCGCTCGCACCGGATGCGTATGTATCGATCGAGCGAGCAGAACGCGTGTCGACAGGGATCGGCCCGTTTGCGGACCAACCCGTCGGTGCAATGCGCAGCCGATGGATGCCGACTCGGAAATAAAGCCCAAACAAAATACGATCATTAATCCACTGAAATGCGTCACGTCTGTTTCCGGAATAGTGTTGCGTTCGATTCGTTAGTATTTACAAACATATGGCGCACCCTGCCGTACAATACCCCGATGTCAGCAATACGCTGACGCAGAGATTCCGATCCACAACCGGCTCCCACAGGAGATCGACATGAACCGCATCACTTCTCGTTCCGTTCGATTCACAGGTCTGGTCAGCGCGTGCGTTGCAGCATGCACACTGGCCGGATGTTCCAGCGCGCCGCAGGGCAGTTCGGGCGGGCGCGTACCCTCAGGTACTACGACCCCCGCTGAGGTGTACTCGCCCCAACCGACTTTGGTCTCAATGGACGAGTTCAAGGAGCAGGTCGCAGCGCAGTTGATCTACGACCTGTCCGAAGTCCCCGAACTGAATGATCCTGGCGCGATGAACTACATCGTGCTCGGCGACATCGTGAACAAGACAGACATTGTCTCAACCGCTGAGTTCGAAGCGATCCGCGTGCATATCCGCCAGCGCCTGAACAACTCGCGCGAGGTGCTTGCCAACACTCGATTCCTCCAGAACCGAGCCGCGCTCGAGTCCATCCGCGCACGTGAAAGACCAGCAGGGAGCCCGACCGGGCGTGCATCATGGGACGACATGCACACGTTCTATCTCAACGGCGAGATGTACCGCCAGGGCAGAGGCAATGTGAACCAGTACACCATGACGTTCAACTTGCTGCGTGATGCTGACGGCATCATTGTGTGGGAGAGCCTGCCGTACGACGGCGGCAAGCAGATCTCGGCACCCCCACCCCGCAGTCGCTATTGAATCATCAAATCTCGACGCGTTGAACACTCTTCTGGAGACACTCGATGCGCTCTGCACTCATGCTGATACCGTGTGCTCTCATCGGGTTCGTCCTTGTCTCGTGCGCGCAATCCCACGGCACGGGCACCACACGCATGACCGTTGACGATCTCGACTATGGCACGACCGAGGTCTCACAGAAACTGCTCGATTCCGATTTTCTCGCGTCGCGCGATGCAAGTTCCGAGCCGATCATCGTCGCGGTCAATCGCGTGCTGAATCTCACCAGCGATGTCATCCCCGAGGGCGAGCAGTGGCTGTGGATTCAGCGTGTGCGCACGCATGCGCTGCAGTCAGGGCTGTCACGGCAGAAACAGATCTGGTTTGTCATTCCGAAACAGTTTGAAGCTGAGGGCAAAGCATCGGGCGAGATCGAAGCAAACGCGTTCGCTGCACGAGCGCCAACGCACGAGATGACCGCCACTCTGCACTCGCTCACACGTTCCGGCCAGCAGCATCGCACCGACGCGTACATCTCTGAGTTCCGCATCACCGATATTTCCACTGGCAGTCTCGTGTGGACAGACGAGGTCGAGTTCAAGCGCGTCGCCCGGGGACGCTCGTACAACTGATTTAAATCCGCTTTTCATGGCACGCACACGCACACAACACGCTTCGACTACCACGCGCATCGTGCGTGCTGTCGCGGTGATGTGTGTTGCAGTCTCATTGAGCGCGTGCGCGAGCAACAGAAGCTCACGATCAACCATGCGCGGACTCTCGCTGTTCGAGGATGGTCGGTACGGCCCCGCGCGTATCGAGCTTGCGCGCACGATGTCCGACGATCGTCGCAACCGCAGCTATGTGCTCGATCGGCTGCGCTTACTGATGGCTGGGCTCGCCGATGGCAGACCTCGCGAAGTGGAGAATATTGCTAACGAGCTTTACGACCTGCTACGAGTGCAGGGGCTCAACGCCGATCGCACCACCGCGTCCGTCGTGTTCAACGAGGGCGTGAAGATATGGAAGGGCGAGCCGTTCGAGCAGGCGCAGGCATACGCCTACATCGCAATACAGAAGGCGATGCTCGATGATTGGGGCAATGCGCGGGCCAGCGCATCGCAGAGCCTGTTTCTGCTGAAGGACTTCGGCGACAACGAGAAAGGCGACCGGAAGGACGGGCTCGATCTCGTTCGAGATCTCAATGAGAATGATGCGGCGCTCGATACGGGGTATCAGCCGATCGAGACCAACTTCACGCTCGGGTATATGCTCACGGGCATCTCCGCGATCGCGCTGAATCGCCCGGACGAGGCGCGCGACAACTTTGCAAAGGCAGCGCGGTTCAACCCTGCATTGCAATCTGTTGTCGATCAACTCAACGACGTGCGCACAAACATGGTGCTGGTGATCGATGCGGGTCGAGGCCCTGCAAAGCGGAACTTCGGCCCCGACGGCGCGCTCGCACGATTCGTCGCACGCACCAGCAGCGACAACTACCCAATCGGCGTGCAGGTGAGTGCTGGCACAGCCATGCAGGTGCCCGTTGCGATGGACTCCAACATGCTCGCGGCCGACCACACGTGGAACAATCTTGAGGATGTGCGCGTCGCCAAGAGCACCATCGGGCAGCTGATGCAGACCGGCGGGTTTATCGTCGCAACGCAAGCAAAGGACGACGAAGCGCGACTTGTTGGTCTTGGAGTTGCGATTCTCGGGTCGATGATGCGTGCAAGTGCGTCCGCTGATACACGATACAACGAGCTTGCACCGCAGCGGACATACATCGTGCCATTGCAACTCCCGCAGGGCAATGTCGATGTCACGCTCTCGCTCCCCAATCTTCGCGAATCAATCACACTGGTCGGGTTGCAGGCGCACGCCGAGAAGCACACGCAAATCACAGGAAGCAGGCTCTCGCTGCGATATATCAGACTGCCCGATGATCGCGGCTACGGAGCACCAAGCACAACTGCCGTGCGATATCGCAACGACGTGATCGACGGCGCCCCGGACGGGAGTGAGCTTCCATATATTCTTGGCGGGCGAGATGTGCGCGTGCCAACGCTCGATGTGCTGCGCGACTATCAGGCTGCGGGATTCCTTCACGATTTCTCGCTCGTCGATCTTGAGAATCTGTACAGGGACGAGGGCATCACGCTGCGCATCGATGATCTCGCGGGCATGCAGAAAGCTCACATACTTGAGGGCGGCGACTCGCTCGTGCCCCCACTGAACGGAACCGCTGGCGCGGTGTATCTTTTCTGCACAGACCATCCGCCGTACAAGGGAAGAACCTCGCGCGTGCGCGATCTGCAACGACAGATTGCAGATCAGCGCGCAGCATTTGAATCACCACACAATGGGAGAACACCATGACACATACACGTTTGATGACAACCGGGTGCGCGATTGTAATGATCGCAGGGCTCAGCGCATGCGCGCCGAATCCCAAAGCGCCGGCTTCTGCTGGGGCCGACCTGCTGAGTGTCGACGCGTATCCGAAGATCACCGTCGATCCGCCACTGAACAAGTACATCGTGACGCGCGGCCCGATCGTCGACGCATCGCGAAGCATCCTGCGCGTCGTTGTGCCTGTCCGTGCAACAACCAACTCAACGGAGCCGAACGTGCAGTACCGGTTCCTGTTCTATGACGATAACGGAATCGAACTGCGACAGCAAACGGGCTGGCGCATGGTGCAGTTGCCCGTGCGGACCGAGGTCCAACTCACCGGCACCGCTCTCGACAACACCGCGACCGACTGGCGCCTGGAAATCAGACCGGGGCGCTAATCACCTCGCTCACCTCAGAGCACAACACCCAGCGAGGTTGATCGCTGGGTGTTGTTTGTTTCTACTTGGTGGAGTTTGGATGCCGTTTACTGGCACCCCGCCGAATACTCGTTGCCAAAGCAGATGTAATCAAAGATGTTGAGCGTTCCGCTGCCATCACAATCGGCATATGGATCAGCATTTGCATACGCGTTGCCGTAGCAGACGTAGTCAAAGATATTGAGTGTCAGATTGCAGTCGCAATCGGCATAACATGTTCGAAGTTCACCGGGCGTACTTATATCAACGCCGCACACACTGGTCACTCGGCATGAGTACATGCCAGCCTGGGATAACTGAGTGTTCTGCAGCTGCAACATGCTTGTGTTGATACCGGAAATACCTGCTCCCGGGGTAATCGGGCTTCCCTCAAAGAGCCACTGGAACGAGTACGGCGGCGAGCCAACAGGGTTGACAGAGAATGTCACTGATCCGCCCGGACAACCAAGAGCATTCTGTGGTACCGTCTGCCCCGCGTTCACGGACGTATTCACACTTACAGTCACGGCATTCGAGCACGGACCGACTCCGCATTGCCCGGCATTGGTGTGCGCAGTGTATGTTGTGGTTGTTGTTGGGAAGTCCTGAACCACAGGCCCGGTTGCAAACGGTGTCCCCGAGCAGTTCGAATTTCGATACCAGCGCACCTGCTGCCCGCTGGTCCCAAACGCTGTCAATGTCACCGGTTGGCCTTCGCAGACACTTGTCACTGTTGGCGCAATCGTTACTGATGCCGGTGGTGGCAGTGTGCTAAGCGTGATCTGATTAGAGCATAGGCTGAACTGATTACATGAGTTGCGAGTGCGCGCAACATAGGTTGCACCAGCAGTCGCCTGCACGGGCAGTGTTGCTCCAATCCCAACCTGTGCGCCGCCACAGGAGTTGTACCAGTACACCGTGTTGCCTCCCGTGTTTGTCGCACGAAGCAGCACAGTCTGCCCAACACACGTTGGGGGTGGTTGAACGGCAGTCGGAGCGGTCGGCGGCTGGATAACATCGATGGACACGTTTGCACAGTTGCTTGTTAATCCGCTGGGCGAGACCGAGCGTGCTGTGATTGTGCCAGATCCGTTTACAATGACGTTAATGCTTGATCCTGTACCCAGCTGTGTGCCGCTGCACGTGCTGCTTGCATACCAGCGGATTGTTCCGCCATCTCCACCGTTTGCTGTCAGCGTGATACTTGATCCCGGGCACACGAGCGTTGATGATGCTCCGACGGAAACCGATGTCGGCGGTTGATGGCTAATTTCAATCTGAAAAGTGTTGTTTGGCTCATGCACGTTGTCGCCGAAAAACTCGTCGTACGGTGAACACACCAGATACGGCACACTGCCACCGGCTCCCGGCGGAATCTTGACGATGATGTCAGTGCAACGAAAATCATGATCGATATTCGTCGATTCGCCGCCGTGGAACGTGAGTGGCGTCGTGAACTGTGGTGCTCCGCACGGAATCTTGTCGGGCACTCGATCCGGTTGTGGCTTGTTCAGAATGTTGGTTGTCGACGAGAAAATAGCGGTCGCGTCCGAGCCGGTAAGCAAAGGATTGCCCGAGTTCCAGAGAAAAGCACCGAGTGTGCGAATCCGGATGCGCTCACCAACAAAGAAGCCCGATGAGCCTAGATTGATAATCAGTGGATCGTTCGCATTCGGGTCCTGATTGCAGTGTAAATATGTTTTCTTTGGCCCAAAGTTCACAACGGTCTGGGCGCGGGAAGGAAGCGTTGCAACTGCAAAAAAAATGCATCCCGCAATGACACAGAGCATTTTCTTCATGATGTCGTACCTCCATAACCAAGGTTTGTTTTCATACCAACACAAGCCAGTCCAGACCATACTACATATTTCA
Source organism: Phycisphaeraceae bacterium (assembly GCA_020639155.1). NCBI lineage: Bacteria > Pseudomonadati > Planctomycetota > Phycisphaerae > Phycisphaerales > Phycisphaeraceae > Phycisphaeraceae bacterium. The sequence continues at coordinate 1,387,232 of JACKHF010000001.1, read as the reverse complement.
AGAATGGCTGTACATAGAAGGAAGTTTGAAGATTGGCGATATCCTGTATGTTTTATGTTTTGTTAGCCGGCTTATATGTTCGTATTTTATTTGGGCTATGTGTCAATCGAACATGCTCCGTCAACCTCGTTCCTAAGTACCGGTTTGTGCTGTTCGACACAAGTGAAGTTGCCTGAAACAGCACAATGCCCATAGAACTTGACGTCCGATACATCGTGAAACCAAGTCCGGCTTGCCGACAATAATGGGTACCGACCCGAGGAATCCGGCTCAGGCTCGAATTCCGGATCGGGAGGCCAACAATCAGCCCCTGCTGGCAGAATCTTCCGGCTGGCGCATCGATGGGGGCATCGCGACACACATCTGTCGTTGAGGAATCAAATAGACAATGACACAACTCGCCCCGCGTACATGGACAGACGTCAAGCAGGCCAAGCGAGCCGCAATCCCGGAAGGGCTCTGGCTTCGCTGCCCCGACTGCTCACAGATGATCTATCGCAAGCAGATGGAAGCAAATCTCCACGTCTGCCCGGAGTGTGAGCACCACTTCCGCATCGGCGCTGTCGAACGCGTCCGCCAACTCGCGGACACCGGATCGTTCGTCCGCATGTTCGGGAATCTTGAATCTGCCGACCCACTCAAGTTCCGCGATCTGAAGGCCTATCCCGATCGCATCAAAGCGGAACAGATCAAGACAGGACGCACCGACGCGATCGTCGCGGGCACCGCGTTCATCAAAGGTCGCAGCGCGATGCTCGCATGCCTCGATCTTGAGTTCATGATGGGATCGATGGGGTCGGTCGTCGGCGAGACGCTGACCCGCTCTATCGAGCACGCAACCAAAGAAAACCTGCCGTTGATCGTCGTGTCGTGCTCCGGCGGCGCACGCATGCAGGAGGCTGGACTCAGTCTTATGCAGATGGCAAAGACCAGCGCAGCTCTTGCAAGGCTTGACGACGAGGGCGGACTGTTCATCTCAGTCCTGACCGACCCGACCACCGGCGGCGTGACAGCGTCGTTTGCCATGCTGGGTGACGTGATCCTTGCTGAGCCCAAGGCGCTCATCGGGTTCGCCGGCCCGCGCGTGATCCGCCAGACCATCCGCCAGGAACTGCCCGAGGGGTTCCAGCGGTCCGAGTTCCTGCTCGGCGGCGGCATGGTTGATCGCGTGGTCAAACGTGACCAACTCCGAACCGAGATCGCGCGCATCATCGACTACTCTGGTCGATGAACTCCGCGCCGTCATCCTCTGCACATGCCGATGACACACGCCGATTGTCCGGTGCACGCGCCATGATACGGGGCGCTGTGTGCGGGCTTGCGTACGCGCTGCTGTACGGTCTCTCGCTTCCAAGTGCTGGTGGCCCGCAGGTGTTCCTGTGGGTTCTGGCGCTGCTGGCTCCTTTCCCACTCGGATGGTGCGCGCTCGTCCCGGGAAATCTTCGCTATCGCGCACTGGGAGCTGCGATCGGCTCAATCCCGTTGTGGTCGTACACGCACTGGTGGATCAGCGACGTGTCGATGCTGGGATTTCCGCCATTGGTGCTGGTGCTGTCGCTATACACGGGGATGTTCGTGCTGATCTTCGGCACGGTGATGCGCAAGCATCCGAAACTGCCGATCTGGATCATGCTTCCGATCGCGTGGGCGTGTGCAGAGATGCTGCGAGGACGCATCATCATGGGCGGGTACCCGTGGTACTTTCTCGGCGTGCCGACGATTGATTCGAGCGCGTTCCGGCTCTTCGGTTCGCTCGGCGGCATCTACTTTGTTGGCGCTATGGCGTGTGTGCCGAGTGCGATTGCACTGTCAATCTGGCACAACCGCAAACGTGCGCCACAAAGCCAACCTTTAAGAAAGAAACTCGTGTGTCGTGCATTGATCGGGCTGTGCCTTGCTGGTGTTCCATTGATACTCGCGGTCGACTCGATCGGCGCGTGGATTCTCAGACAGGAGACGCTCACACAGTTTCCACGCTCGACCGTCATCATTCTGCAAACAAATCTTCCCATGTCGCAGAAGATGCAGTGGAAAGCGATCGATCGTGCGCGCGACCTTGAACGCTACATTGACATGACGAAGCGTGCCATCGAGAACGCAACAACCATCAAGCCCTTTGTTGCCGAGTTTGACGACGGAACAACCAGGACGTTCGAGTCACAAGATCCACCCAAGTCACCGCATCCCCCCGTCCAGATGATCATCTGGCCCGAGACCATGTTCCCCGGGCTCACGCTCTCGCCGGACGCGGTGCGTGTGCAACGCGAAGCCAACATGGGCTGGAAGTTCGACGATGGAACGCAGCTTCCCGAGACATGGTGGCACGACAGACTTGTCCAGTTCCAGCAGGAAGTTGGTATCCCCATTGTGATTGGTGCTGTGAGCATCGAGAATCTTCGTGCGGTGCAGAACAACCCGAAGCGGGACTGGGACTTTGACCGAATGGGCAACGCTGCGTTTCTTATCGAGCACGGCGAGGTGCAGCCGGTTCACTACGACAAGCTGAAGCTCACGCCGTTCGGCGAGGAGATGCCGATCATCTCGCGCTGGGAGTGGCTGGAAAAACAACTGCTCGCGTTCGGCGCCAGCGGCATGTCATTCGATCTCGATCGCGGGCGTTCGGCTGTCACCCTCCCACACACCGATATCGAAGCGGACGAGCCGTTGCAGCAGAGCGTCCAGCTTGCAACACCGATCTGCTTCGAGGCAACCGTGCCCGAGGTCTGCCGAAGACTCGTTCGATCCGGGCGATGGAAGAGCGAGTCCGGACGTGCGATCATGGTGAACCTGACCAACGATGGGTGGTTCGGCGACAGTGATCGCGCGCGTGCGTGGCATCTGCTCCACGCGCGATGGCGCTGCGTCGAACTCGGCACGCCGATGATCCGTGCTGCAAACACCGGCACGAGTACCGTAATCAACGAGTTCGGTCTGCTGCAGCCTCCCATGGTAATCGAGTCCGACAATCCCAAGTATCAACTTGATCTGCCCAGAGACGAGCACAGCATGCCACGCGATCACAAACGGATTCCCGCTCAAGAGTTTTGCGCACTCGCGTACGACTGGCCTGTTTACCAGCACAACACGCTGTACTACTTCACAGGGAACATCTGGGGCTGGGGATGTGTGGGTGTGACTGCGCTGCTGCTTGTTCCAAAGCGGAAACGCGACGCAAAGGCGTAAGCGATACGATTCCCTTCATGGGCAAGACCGATGACAGCGATCTCACAGCCGAGCCGAAGGGAACACTCTGCCTTCGGTGCGGATACGACATCGCAGGACTTGATATTGATAGTGTCTGCCCTGAGTGCGCAGAGCCGATCAAATACTCGATGCGTGGCGATCGGCTGGAGTACGCTGATCCAGATTATGTACGAAAACTTGCACGTGGCGCGATGCTTATCCCAAACGCGGTTGTGTTTGGATTGCTGGTTATCGTCGCGATCCTTGTGATTGCTGTTTTCCTTTCGTCGATCGCTCCGGCTATTGCCAATCTTGTTCCCGGCAGCTTAAAGCTTGCCTTCTACATCTGCAGTGTTCTTGGTGCGTGCGGATGGTGGCTACTGACCACGCCGGATCCGATCGAGCAAGACACTCCGCAGCGGATGCGACATCTCGCACGGATCTCGGTAGTAACAGCTGTGAGCATTGGTGTTATCAATGAAGCATGCAATCTGGTGTGGCGTTCTCCGTCGCCCGGCCGTGTCATGGTGCTCCAAACCCAGACTTTGCTTATACTCATCGCGCTCGTCCTTGTACTGTTCTTTGGCATGCGTTCTGTGCGAGCATTGGCGAGTCGTATACCAGACACAAAGATCAGAAATCTGACCAATCGTGTGCTTCTCTCCTTTGTGATTACAACAGTTTCGCATCTTCTCTGGTTTGGCATGAATGCAGCCATGCCAACACCAGCGCCTCCAGCAGCGGGCGCGGGTTCCGCGTATGTATTCAAATCGCTGTTGTTTGCAGGTGCGGCACTTGTCGTTATGTTGAGTTCGCTTGGGAGTGGGTTGTACTTTCTGGCGAGCCTGCTCTTCCTGCACTTTCGTCTCAGTGCACGACTCAGCGAAATCGTTAAACGCCAGAAAACCGCTGCGAGACAAATCGAACCTCCCTCACCGGCTGACGTATAAACCACCCATTTCCAGCTGACTGGATGCAGGGGCCGATAGAATCATCTGACAAAACGCAACGGAGATTGTCCTGATGATGCAGCGCAATATGCAGAACCGAGCCTCGGCATCCAAACTGGCAGTGCTTGCTGGGTGTGTGCTCCTTGGAGGGTGTCAGGGAACTGCCACGACATCCGGCACTGATACGCCAAGTACTGCTGAAAAGGAAACGGTTGACCCAGGCTCAACTGCGCTGCGCGACTCTATTCTTCGTGAGAAAGCGATACTCACGTTAATGCGGCTTTCCGAGGATGAGTTCGCGTCGGTTCGCGCTAATGCAATCGAAGCGCTCTCGCACGAGTCGAGTCGCGCGGTTGAGGTCTTGCCAAAGGCCTTTGCCGACGAGAACGAGGGCGTTCGAGCGGTCGGTGCGATGATTGTGGGACAACAGCGACTCGTCGGGCTTGCTGAACAGGTGCGCCCACTTGTGAATGATCCGTCTCCGTACGTGAAATCTGCTGCGATCTTTGCGTTGATGCGCTGCGGCAAGACAGCAAATCCCACCCCACTCTCGGACCTGCTGCTGGATTCTCCTGATGGTCGGGTGCGATCACATGTGGCGTATCTGATTGGCGAGATGGAAGACCGATCCGCTGTGCCTCTGCTTCGAGATGCAGCACGCCAGAGGTGGAAGAATCTCTCCGGCGCACAGTCCAAGTTGCTCGAACTTCAGATCGCTGAAGCTTTGTACAAACTAGGCGTACAGGAACAGATCGAATCGATTCGTGCAGCGCTGTACCCGGCTCGCGCAGCTGATCTGGAGGCAACGGCGCTCGCAGTTCAAATTGTGGGCAATGTGAACGATCAGGTGTCCACCCGGCAACTCATCCATCTGATCGATCATCGCGAGCAGGGGATGCCCTACCCGCCTGAGATCCGGCTCGCGTGTGCCTCGGCACTTGCCAAGCTTGGTCAGCCGCAGGGAGGATATGTTGCTGATGAGTTTGCGGATAACGAAAACCCGATTCTGCGTGGACAGGCAGCGATCGTCTATGGAGATACCCACAAGGACGAGTTTTTGCCCAAACTGGAGATACTTCTCGCCGATCGACAGCCTGTTGTGCAAGTTTCGGCGGCTGCTGCCATTCTGAAACTGCTCGGCAACTAACCGATTCCGTTGGGATCGTGTTGGGTATTCATGCTTGGGACAAGCCGGCAAATCGACCCGATTCCCAGTTATTCTGTCAGTCGTGAGCGTGAAGTCAGCCTCCTTCTGCATCCATCCCAGCCACTCTGGCGTATACATCTCCTACCAGCCGAGTTGACATCGGACTGGCCCAGCCGGGCGGGACATGTTACCATGTGCCCCTGCACTCGCTGTTGCTGGCAGTATCCGACGGCTGTTCGAGCCCAATCGGTGCTGTTTACTCCGGCTGATCATTCATGCACAGTTGACGCATCCAGCACGGATGCGATTCTCACACCGTTTTCTGATTCCGTGTCATCTCCGCACGCGCGACCTGACCAGAGGAACCATTTCATGCACGCATTTACAAAGATTCTGCTCGGCCTCGCATGCCTGCTTGCTGTCGGTCTTGCAACGCTCACCGTGGCATACTCGGCCAACTATCACACAGTCACCAATGCCAACAACGACCTTCGCACGCAGTTAACTTCTGCGCAGTCATCAAGTTCGATTGCCACCGCAGAACAGTCCAAGGTCATGCAGGACAAGATCAATGAGATCAACACACTGCGTGATCAGCTTGGCGACACCAAAGAAAACGCTCGCCAGTACCAGTCTGAGAATGCGAATCTCCGCGCACAAGTGGCAAAGCTGGAGTCCGATGTTTCCAGTTCTGATGCACGAGCAAACTCATTGATCGAGGGCGGCAAGACAGCAACACGTATCGCTGACGGTCTGCGTGAGGAAGTCTCACGTCTGTGGGACGAGAAGCTGGATCTGCAGCGCCAGGCGCTCGAACTGCAGGATCGCATCAACGAGGTCGAATCGCAGTACGATGTTGCCTCGCAGACCATCCGCGCCCTGCAGGAGCAGCTCGCTGAGCTCCGCAATCAGCAAGGTATCGTGACAACAGGTACAACACCTCCCCCGACAACAGTTTCACCACTCCCGACGCGCATGATCGAGTCACGCATCACCGAGGTAGGCCGTGACCCCGGCACTGGCGAGATGCTGCTGAAGATTGATGTCGGTCGCAACGACGGCGTTGTCGAAGGCATGGTCTTCACTGTCTTCCGTGGCAGCGATCAGTTCCTGTGCAAGCTCAAGATCGAGCGCACCGACCTGCAGTTCTCCATTGGTCGTGCCGACATGCTCGGCCGCACTGGTATCGAGGTGCGTCCGAACGATCGTGCGATGATCTCGCCCCGCTAACCCCAACCCTCTGTTCTGACTGAAAAGGAGCATCACCATGAGCCAACAGTTCGGCATGCAGATGGCTGGCGCAGCCTCACGAGGCAACCGGATCGACATCTATACCGGTCTTCTTCTGTTCGCCTGCATCGCGCTCGGCCTCGGATGTGCGTGGATGTGGGGTGCAGGATCGGCACTCTCGCCCGACGGCAACCCGCTGCATCTTCAGGATGCAAACAACGTCATGTTCAAGTCAAAGTAATCAATAACCCCACCGAAGCACTTCGGTGTGTTCAGGCAGAAGCAGGGCTGGCATTGTCAGCCCTGTTTTTCTTTCAAGCCGATCAACACTCCGATGTGCTGGACAATCTCATCGATTTCCATCGTTGTTGCATCAATGCGCATCGTGTGCGGATGCAGGCGCAATCGACGAAGCCACGTTCGCTGGTTCTTCGCAAATCGTCGCGATTCGATCTTGACCCGCTCAATCGCATCATCCAGTGAACACGTTCCGGCAAAGTGATCGAGCAGTTGCTTGTATCCGATCGCCTCGCGCGCTGTCGGCCCAAGCAACCCAGCTTCGTGCAGTTCGCTGACCTCATCGACCAACCCCAACTGCACCATCGTCTTCACGCGCGCGTTGATGCGCTGATTGATTCGCTCAACCGGCCAGTCCAGTTCAATGAGCAGATACCGTGAACCGATCGAGCCCCTGTCCCACTGCTGCTGGAGCGCGGAGATCGGCTGGCCTGTGATTCGGTATACTTCGATTGCGCGAACTGTCCTTCTGATATCGTTCGGATGCAGACGGGATGCAGCATCCGGATCGATACGCTGCAGCTCTGCCCGAAGCGTTTCGGCTGGCTGCCGGGATAAAGCATCTCGCAGCGTTTGATCAGGTTGTGGCCCTTGAAACATGCCATCGATCAGTGCCTTTGCGTACAACAGCGTCCCACCTACAACAATCGGCAGACATGCCCGCTGCCGAATGTCCTCGATCGCATCCTCGGCAACCGAGAGCCAGTCCGACACGTTAAACTTCTCCGTCGGCTCGACCATATCGATGCAATGGTGCTCGAATATCGCACGCTCCTCGCGCGTGGGCTTTGCTGTCCCAATATTCATATGGCGATATACCTGGTACGCGTCGGCGCTCACCAGCTCTGCGTATCTTCCGAGTGACTTGAGATGCGCAGCTAAATGGAGCGCGAGCGCACTCTTGCCGCCAGCGGTCGGACCGATGATGACGGGAATCAGTTGCGATGGTTGCGCACTCATCAGGTTGCTTTGGCTTGGATGAGCTTCTCTGCGCACTCGCGAGCGCGAGTGTCGGCTGCGAACACATCATCAACACTACGAACATGCTCAACCGAGAGTGCATCCATCACATCACGCGTCATGCGGGGGATCATGCCGAACGAGATGAGGCCGTTAATGTACGCGCGAACCGCGACTTCGTTTGCAGCATTGAACACAGCACCGCTGGTGCCGCCGACGCGCATCACACGATCGGCAAGATCGAGTGCAGGGAATCGATCGCGATCTGGCTTGATAAATGTGAGTTGGGAGAGTTTTACAAGGTCAACTGAAGCGCTTGGGCACAAGATCCGCTGGAGCGACGGATGATGATGTGTGAGCGCAACCTGGATCGGCGTGCGCATATCAGGCGAGCCGAGCTGTGCGATGATCGAGTTGTCCTGCATCTCTACCATCGCATGCACGATCGATTGCGGATGCACGATCACGCCGAGCTTGTCCGCAGGAATCCCGAAGAGCCAGTGCGCTTCGATCAGCTCGAGCGCCTTGTTTGTCAGACTCGCACAATCAATGGTCACCTTCTGCCCCATGTTCCATGTGGGATGGGCGAGTACTTTGTCGATCGGTGCGTTCTCGGTATCTTCCTTCGACCAGTGAAGGAGCGGCCCGCCCGATGCCGTCAGAACAACCCGCCTGATTGTTTCGTCAAAGATGCACGGTGGTGTGAGATGCTGCACGCACTGCCAGACGCCGGAGTGTTCCGAATCGACGGGGAGCAACTTCGCGCCTGTCTTCCGTGCGAGTGGCACGATCACAGAGCCCGCAGCGACCAGTGTCTCCTTGTTCGCCAGTGCAATATCAATACCAAGCTCGACCGCGGCGAGCGTCGCGCTGAGCCCGGAAAACCCGACGATCGCGGACACGACTAGATCGGGCTCGGTCTCTCTCACGAGCTGCTCCGCCGCGTTTGCACCGATCATTGGAGATCGTGCGAACGACGCGTCTGTCTCGCGCGACACTGCAATAGCTGCGTTCGGATGGGCGCAGGCTTGCTGCTCAAGTGTCGCTGTGCTGCTCCCGCCTGCGGACAGACCGACGACATCAAAGAACGGCTCTTCCTTGCACGGTGCATATGAGTTGAGATGATTAATAATCTCGAGCGTCTGCGTACCGATTGATCCGGTCGAACCGAGCACAACCACTCGTTGCGTACGCGCCTGCGCATCAGCAATAATAACATCGCGAAGCGGTGTTGTCGTTGATCGACTATTCACGACGCCCCTTCAACTTTGCTCCTTCGGACGCAGAGAGCTTGCGCCTTGACGAATACAACGAACGCACCTTCGGCTTGGCATTGACAATCGGTATCTCTGTCTTTTCAGTCGATTGTTCTGCCTGCTTCTTCGGTGATGTTTGCGCATCAGAAACTGCATCCTGATTCGAGCTCTCAGTCTTTGGTTCCGACTTCTTCGAGTTCCGCGATCGCCGTTTTCTGCGCGAGCGGGTTGCGCTCTGTTCTGCGTTGTCGCCCACGGGCTCAGATGCAGTTCCTGCTTCCGCTGGCACCTTGGTTGTTTCGGCATCGTTTGCCAATGCAGTCTCCGCCTGCTCACCATGCTCTGCAACAGATGGGGATTTCCTGCGTGAACGCGATCTGCGTGAGCGGGAGGGTTTTTTCGCATCCTGTTGGTCTGGTTCTGCTGCGGGTTCTGGTACATCGGTGTCTGCAGCCGCGGATTCATCCTCAGAAGGTGCTGCATCAGATGCGGATTCAGACTGTGCTTCAGCCGCTGACCCCTGTCCGGATTTCTTCTTGCGACGCCGACGACGCTTCTTCTTTGCTGGCGCATCGGTCGCTTCACCATCGCCCCCTGCCGCACCAGCGTTTTCCTCGGCAGATGGCTCATCTTCCTTCTGCTCAGATGAAGCTTCGGCAGGTGTGTCCTGCGACTTCTTCCCGCGCTTGCGGCGGCGTTTCCGCTTCTTGTTTGTTGCTGCAGTTTCCTGGGCTTGCTCTTCTTCATCGTCAGCAAGATCGGCGGGATCGATCTCGATCGGATGCGGCTCAGCCTCGTTCTCGTTCTTCGGTTCCTGCGTCAGAAGCTCAAGCTCCGCGTCTGCTGAGACATCGACGCGCATTGCTTCTTCGTCATCGACAGCGACCGTCCACTGCTCGACCTTCGAGGCAGCATCCTTCGGCTTCTTGATGCGCGAGAGATCAATGTCCGCACCGTCAGCGTCGTACGCGTAGAAGCTCGTGCGATCGACCGCCAGCGTGCTCGATACACGGACATCGACACGCTTACCCGAGAGCAGTTCCATGCGTGTGAGCGTGCGCCGGCGTGCCGAGAGCAGATCGCCAGCGACACGCGGCGAGACCGCCATCTCCACACGCGCAACACTCTCGATCGCCAGCACAGCAGCAAGCTGGCGTACCGCATCAGCAGCGATAGAGTCAGGACGCTGCACAAGACCGCGCCCGTGGCATGTCGGACACTCTGTAAAGTGGACCTTCTCGTGGCTTGAGCGTTGACGCTGGCGCGTCATCTCGAGAATGCCATAGTCAGAGATCGGGAGAAAACTCGCACGCGAACGATCGTTCTTCAGGCGCTCCTTGAACCGTGCCTCAACCGCCTGCCTGTTCTTGCGATGACGCATGTCGATCAGATCGCAGATGACAAGCCCGCCAAGATCGCGCAGCTTGAGTTGCCGACAGATGACATCGACCGCTTCCATGTTTGTGTTAAATGCGTTAGTTTCTGCGTCGTTCGCTTTGCGTGACTTCCCGGAGTTCACGTCGATCGCAACGAGTGCCTCGGTTTCATCAATCACGAGTCGTCCGCCAGACGGCAGCGGCACATCGCGCGCGTGGATGTTCAGCACCTGCTGCTCGATATCGAATGCTTCGAAGATCGGCAGCTTGCCCGTGTAATGCATGAGCTTCGTTGATGACCGTGGCGAGACGATCTTCAGAAACTGCGCAGCACGATGGAGCGCCTGCGGATGATCGATCACGATCTCGCCCATCTCGCTCGTCAGAAGATCCCGCAGTGTGCGCACGAGCAGATCACTCTCAGCATACAGCAATAACGGGCCCTTCGACTTTGTCTTCTTCGCTTTCTCGATCCCCTTCCACAGACGCTGGAGATACGCAAGGTCGCGCTTCAGTTCGGTCTTGGTTCGATCCATTCCCGCGGTGCGCAGGATAAACCCGAACCCGTCGGGCAGATCGAGTTGATCGAGGATCTCACGCATCTTGCGGCGCAGATCCTCATCCTCGACTTTGCGCGAAACACCAACGCGGTCCATCTGTGGCATCATCACGAGGAATCTGCCGGGGATGCTCAGATAACTCGTGAGTGTCGGACCCTTTGTCCCCACGCCCTCCTTGAGTACCTGCACCAGCACTCGCTGCCCCTTTTTGAAGCACTGCTGGATCGGCGGACGATCACGGCGGGGTGTTTTCTTGCCGACACGCTCGGTTGTTTCCTCGTCCTCACCCGGGAAGTACTGCGGATGCACGTCCGACGAGTGCAGGAACCCCTGCTGTTCCAGACCGAAGTCGATGAACGCTGCCTGGATGGCGGGCTCTACGTTGGTCACCGTGCCGAGGTAGATGTTCCCGACGCGCGAGACATGGTCTGCGTGCTCGGCGAGGAACTCCTCGAGTTGTCCGTTTTCTGTGATCGCGATCCGGCAACCTTCGCCGGGTGCGTAATTGATCAGCATCTTCTGCATCAAACAGTCCGTCTCCGCCGCAATCGGTGCGGCTTCCGCGGCGATGACATGTGCTGATGGATTGCGCACATCTGCGCGCATCGTTGGTGCGCCGCACGATCAGCATTGATCGCGCATCGCACACACACGCAGCGCCGACCAGCGTGCTGCTGATCAGCGGGACAGCTGCGCAGTTCGCTGCGCGCTCTCCTTCGGCACACGCGATGCTCTATCGAGCGGACAGCGTGCCCCGATGCGCACCCGCGTGTTCCTGATCTCAAAGCATCCGCACAGGGCATCAGCCGAGCAGTGCCGGACGAGCGCCCGGCTCCACGCGAGTGGTTTGCAGTTCCATCAGCGACACATCAGGTCGCCAGTGTCTTTCCGCCCTGAAAAAGCGAACACCGCAGGCCCGTCCGGTCAGTCCGGATCGATCACCTCGGCATCCTCCCCCTCAGGGATGATTTTGCGAACCCGATCGCGGACCATCGCCGCGACTTCGGTATCCGAATCGAGCCAGATCGCCTTTCGAGCGATCTTCTCGCATTGTTCTATCGTCACACTCCGTACCAGTCTCTTGAGCAATGGTATGGAGGAGGGCGTCACGGACAGTTTCCGTACGCCCAGACCCATTAAAAGGATCGCAAAGTCCGCATCAGAAGCGGATTCTCCGCAGCAGGAAACAGGCTTTTCGTGCCGATTTCCGGCTTTGGTGACCTGCTTGATGAGTTTCAGGACGGCTGGGTGATGCGGACTGTACAAGTTCTGGACCCGCTCGTTCGTGCGATCAACTGCCAGCGTGTACTGCACAAGGTCGTTTGTCCCTACCGAGAAGAAGTCAACCTCGCGCCCGAACACATCCGCCTGGAGTGCTGCCGACGGCACCTCCACCATCACGCCGAGTGGGATGTCATTGTCATAGGCGATCCCGTGCTCGTGCAGATCCTCCTTCACGTCATTGACCACAGACCGGCACGCGAGAAACTCACGCAGGTTGGTCACCATCGGGAACATCAGCTTGATAGGGCCGTGCGCACTGGCACGCAGCGCCGCACGCAACTGGAGTTTGAACATCGGCAAACGGTTCAGACAGTATCGGATCGAACGCAAGCCAAGTGCTGGGTTGCGCTCTGGTACTTCCATCTGCAACTGGGTGAGCTTGTCAGATCCAAGATCGACCGTACGAACTGTGAGTGGCAACCCTTTCAGCAACTCAATGCACTGTGTGTAGGACTGGTAGTGATCTTCCTCAGTCGGCTCTTTCACACTCGTCAGGTACAGGAACTCTGTTCGGTACAGACCAACACCTTCCGCGCCGAACTCTGCGCACGTTGCAGCTTCGATCGGGAACTCTATGTTTGCGAGCAGTTCGATGTGCGTGCCATCGAGTGTCTCTGCGGGCAACTGCGCCATCTCTCGCAGCGACAACTGCTCAAGCCTGTACTGCTCCAGATACCCCTGATACTGCTCGATCTCGTCGTCTTCCGGATCGACGATGACAATGCCACGATCGCCATCGACAATGACCATTGACCCTGCGGACGCTTCGTCCGAGAGTTCCTTGCACCCAACGACAGCTGGAATTCCGAGCGCACGCGCGACAATCGCGGTGTGGCTGGTCATGCCGCCGGTATCGGTCGCGAACGCGATGATCTTTTCGGGATCGAACGCAGCAGCCTGTGATGGCGTGATGTCGGTCGCGATCACAACAGCCTGATGATCGAGCTTTGCCAGACGATCCGCGGGTTTTCCAATGAGGTGCGAGATGATGCGCGAGGATAGATCGCGCATGTCGTCCGCCTTCGTTGTGAACGCGGTATCACCCATCGACGCGAACTTGTTCTCCCACTCGCGGAAGACCGCGTACACCGCGTGCTCTGCGGTCACACGATCGTCGCGCACCATCGCGCGCACCGGCTCCAGCAGCGCCTTATCAGCAAGCATCCCAAGATGGAACCCGAACACCTTGGCGGGCTCTGCACCCAGTTCCTCGTGGGCACGATCGCGGACATCCTCAAGCTCCTCGATCGACGCTGCGATCGCAGCATCGAACCGCTCGAGTTCCTTGTCTACCTTGGCGTGCGAGACGTGCCGTCTCGGGATGCGCTGGCGCGTCTGATCGAGCGCAAAGACGCGCCCGATCGCGACACCTCCCGACACTGCAAGTCCTGTGATCCGAGCCATGCGCGAGCGGGTTCCCGAAGGAGTGATATGAGCAGAGAAAACGAGCCGCATCATATGCGAACAGAGCACAGACAAAGCCAAAGTTCGGGTTTTCTCAGGCTGGAAAGGGGTATTTCAGGTCAAAGTATCTACTTCTTACAGAGAGCGAATCAATCCACTAGCCCAGAGAGTATCTGGCTCTTTTGATTGTCCGAAGAATCAAGCCCCATCAGACACTGCTGTAATCGTCCACGCTGGGTAGGAAAGGCACTCAGCACTTCCGCAAACTGATCGACCGAGTATGCATCATTGACATACCGACGTTTGGCAAGCGTGAGCATCGCCTCCTCGTAATCATCCGCAAGTCGCCACAACACTGCATCATCCGCAAGCGAGTGTGCAATCGCTGACACAGCGATGCCTCGATCAATCAGCTTGTTTGCAACCCGAGCCTCCAGTCGTGTCGGCAACGCACCGACGACTTCTTCCCACAGCAACCCTTCCCAATGCTTTCCAGACGCAGCATCATGCAACTGGAACATGAGATCATCAATCACTATTGACGGCCTCACGGGCATCCAGTTTGTGTGCACTGCTCCAGGAAAACGATGCGATGGCGGTATCGATCCAAGAAACCGCTCGCGATCTGCCAAAATCCTTAAACTCCCGCTCGCGAGCCTTTGCTGTTGTGTGCACCGGGCGCAGCACATCGGGCAGAGGCTCCTCGTCGTCACGGTCTATCCGATCGAGAATCACCGCAATCCACGCAGCAAATCCAATGAGCAGTTCTTCCTGATAGGTTGACACAGAACTCCCTACAAACACGCGCTTCGCACGAAACTCAGAACGGCGGATCAATCCCGAACCCGAACGCGCTCTGCTGGGCGATCGTTGTTGCGCTCGGATCGATCGCGGTATCCGGATCAGCTGGCAGCAGAATGTGGAACGCTGCGCCTTTGCCTGGCGCTGACTCAAGACGCAGCACGCCGCGATGCTCTTCGACAATCCGGCGCGTCACCGCAAGGCCCAGGCCCGTGCCCTTGGTGCCCTTGGTCGTCTGGAACGGGAGGAATACCCGCTGCTGACGATCCGTGGGAATACCAGGGCCGGTATCGATAACGGTAATCTGCACGACAGCTGGTGCGTTCTCGCCTCGCGAACCCGCGGGGTGATACGACACCGATACCGTTACAGACTTCTGCGTGCCTTCGAGTGCGTCGTGCGAGCGCACCGCTTCGACCGCGTTGGTCACAAGATTCATCACCGCTTGATGGATCAGACTCCGATCAATCGGGATCGGCGGGATTTCCTGCTCGATATCAGTCATGAGCGCGATGTCGAAGCTGGCGCACTGCAGTTCGAGCAACTGCACACACTCCTCAACAATTGGTCCGACCTGCGCCAGTTCCGGCTCGATCGAACGCTCACGCGAGAACGCGAGCATGTTCATGGTCAGCCCGACGATGCGGTCGAGATTTCGCTTGAGGATGTCCCAGCCATCGCGAGCCACGCCAATGTTGTTCTTCTCAAGCCCCATGCCGACGACATCCGCACCGCCACGCAAACCCTGCAGGATGTTCTTGATGGAGTGCGACAACGACGCAACAGTGTTCCCAATCGCAACAAGACGCTCTGACTGCAGTGTCTCGTTGAGCAACTGCGCTGTTTCCATCGCGAGACCAATGTGCTGGCCGAGCGCGTTGAGCAGCGCAAGCTGCTCTTCGGTAAACGGTGTCGTCGCAATGGAACGATCGATATAGATTGCACCAAACGTGCGCCTGCCATGCACGATCGGTGAGCAAATCGCAGACTGGATCCCGAGTTTTCGCACAGAATCACCTGCGGAAAAACGCGGATCGCGCATCGCGTTTGTTGACAGTACACCCTGACCTGTGCGCACTGCATGCTGCAGGATCGTCCTGCTCACACGGATAGAGATGTCTTCCTGCTCCTTTGCGTTCTCAAGTGTTGGGATTGCAAATCGCACGATCGTTGGCTTCAATCCTTCTTCCGGCACAACACCACCGAGCAGGATAAACCCGCGCTCCGGGCGGAACTCAGCAAAGATCAGATCCATTGCTTTTCCGAGCAGTTCCTTCTGGTCGAGCGACGCTGATGTCTGCTGCGTGAGCGTGTAGATGATGCGCAGGTGCTCTGCTGCGCGCTCGGACGAAACGGGCATTGCCAGCGACATGCCCGAGCGAGGTGTTGATGACAACGTGCTCTCGATAGTCGAGTCCATCTGCGATTGCTTCAGCAGTTTGATGAAGTTACGTTCGTCGGTGTCCTCCTTGCCAAAGAGCATGAGGGTCGAACCACACCGGATGTGATCGCCAGCACGAAGCTTGGTGCGTACGTCAACTCTGACGCCATTGATCTGTGTGCCATTCTGCGACTTCAGATCACGCACCCACCAGTCGCCGTTGTCCGGCGTGAGTTCGGCGTGTCGGCGTGAGACGGTGGAGTCGGACAGCGGCAATGCCTCACTGGACCGGCCGATGAGTTGGGGCTCATCGTCGGGCAGTTCGAATCGTCGCCCGCGATCGGGGCCTTCCAGCACAGTCAGGAGCAGCATGGGTGATTGTTTCAGACACACAAGCGGCTGGCAGGGTCCGGTTGTATGTTCTGTCAGCAATAATGCTGGCCAACTCCCGTTCAAAGTCCTGATAGATAGGGCTGGAATCCACTGACAGTTCGAGATTCACCCACCGGAGCATCTACACTAACAGGCACTCATGGGCTTTTTACAGGCAAACCATCTTCGCAAATCCTTCGGCGGTCGGACCGTCGTCGACAACGTGTCCTACCACGTCGAGCGGGCGGAGATCGTCGGCCTGCTCGGTCGCAATGGTGCAGGCAAGACCACCAGCTTCCGCATGTCGATCGGCATGATCGACGCAGATGACGGACAGGTGGTCTTTGACGGGCACGATGTCTCGGGCCTGCCCATGTTCCAGCGGGCACGCCTCGGCATGGGATATCTCTCGCAGGAGCCAAGCATCTTCGGCCGCATGACGTGCGAACAGAACCTGCTTGCGATACTTGAAACGCTCCCCATTGATCGCAAAGAGCGCAAGCGTCGCGCAACCAAACTTCTGGAGCGTTTCGGATTAACACACAAAGCAAACGATCGAGCGCGCACGTGCTCCGGTGGTGAACGCCGCAAGCTTGAAATCGCGCGAGCACTCGTTACTACACCGAAGGTTATCCTGCTCGACGAGCCGTTCAGTGGCGTCGATCCGATCGCGGTCGAGGATCTGCAGAAGATCATCCGCAGACTGTGCGAAGGCGGGATCGCGTTCCTCATCACCGATCACAACGTGCAGCAAACGCTGCGCGTGTGCAACCGCGCGTATATCCTCGACAGCGGCAAGATCTTTGCGGAAGGTACGCCGAAGGCGCTTATCAACGATGAACGCGTGCGCAACGTGTATCTCGGATCGATGTTCCGAGGCGACGAGTTCGACCAGACAGACACTTCGAACACAAGCACATCTTCAACGGCGCAATCACCGCCAAAGCCACGAACAAATCCGACAGCACAGAATGGCACACATCATCCCGCACAGTCCAACGGTGCCGCACCAGCACAGCCGGCACCGACACAGATCACACCTCCACGGGCGGAAGTCGTCAAGCCGCGCACCCGCGCCAGCCAGACACGTGGAGAGACAAAGTGATACACAGCGCAGCCCACAAGGTACTTGGTCCTCTGGGCTGCGTTGCGGTATGCGTGGTGCAAACGGGATGTCTTGAGCGCATCATCACAGTCACAAGCGAGCCGCCGGGCGCGGTTGTGGAACTCAACGGCACAGATGTTGGCACAACACCCATGCAAACAGAGTTCACCTACTTTGGCGAGTACGATGTTCGCCTGCGTCATGATGGATACGAACCGATCCACACCGGTGCTACTGCACGAGCGCCGTTGTATGAGTATCCGCCCATCGATCTGATCGCAGCTGTACTGCCGTTCACGTTCCAGACAAACGTGAAGTGGCACTACGTCCTCCAGCCGGATGAAACAACAATCGACGCAACCATCGATCGCGCCCGCAAGTTCAGAACCGAATCAAACGAGCAGAACTGATCCTTTCCGACTTACTTTGGTTCGTACGCGGGGAATCCACGGCACCCATCAAGGAACCGCTCTCGGAAGCATACGTAGTCGTCGAGTGTAACGCCGCCATTCCCGTCGCAATCGGCACGCAGATCCTCGTTGTGGAAGTATTCCCACCAGCATATGTGATCCATCAGTGTCAGCGTGCGATCACGATCGCAATCCGGGATACACGATTGCGTGCAGTTCACGCATGGAACCGTTCCCGGATGCGCAAGCACAAAGGTGGCACCGCAGAATGTCTGCGATGTTGTCCATGGAGCTTCGACAGGCGGCAGAAATGTTCCAGAAATCATGTCATAGCGTTCGATCAGTCCCGGCTGATCGATCACAAAGTACGCTACATTGTTCCATATCGCGAGCGCATCCACATCCGTCTGGTCTCCACCGCCGGGTAACGGCGGATACGACGCAACCGGATAGAACTGCTCGTTGACATAGTCGATCCTGTAGAGCCCGCGCCCGTTTGGTGTGAGATCGTCATTCACCCCGTAAAGGTTCCCGGCTGTGTCAAAGTCGAGCCCGCCGATGTCCCAGTCGCTTGCTGGGTACGACCAGACAAGCTCGCACTGTGCATTCGCGGGATTGATCGTGTACAGGCCTTCGGGCCATCCGCCCGAGCCTGAGTTCCGGGTCGCGTAGATCTTTCCCTCGTGCATAGCCATTGCGACGATTGTGATTGTCGTTGTGTTCACACGCAACGTGCCGACACGGATCGGCGTATCAACCATGTTCCAGACATACAGCCCGTCAACATCGCAGAAATACACGTTGCCCGTGCGCCTGTCCTGGGTCATAGCACGAACAGCAGTGCCGCACGCAAGCGAATACCACCCCTCGGCGTAGCCCGCGCTTCCTGCGTCTTCCGGACAGAGCAGGTTAATACACTCGCCTGTGCCGTCGTCAGTACCAATCAGCAGGAACGCATCGGATCGATTCGCGATCGATGCACCGCCGTCGGCAATCGTCGCACCATACTGCGCGTAGGCACATGATGAAACGGCACACACCAAACCAAAGAACGTCTGCTGGCGCATTCCCATGCGGAAAACCATCGGCAACCAGCCATCAGAGAGAGCAGTTGGACTTCTCAGGTATCTTACCTATTTCTTCTCACCAGACCTGCTGTCCTCGTGCTCGGGAACTTCTCCCGATTTGCCAGGCTGTCGAACTGTCGCATTCTTTGCCAGCGATGTAAACGCAGCAAACCCGAACGGCTCTGCCCCGTCCGATGACACCCCGATCTCCTGGCCACGCGCAGATTGCTTGATCCGGTCCATAAGCTGGGGTGTCAGTGCGTGGAACCCACGCATCTCTTCAAGCGGAAGTGTGAAGATCTCTCCGGTCGGCGTGGTGATCTGGAACACAGTACACTCAACCGTCATGCTCAGCTCACGCTCATCTCCAGTCGTGTTCGGTCCGGCTGTCATAATCGGTTGCACATCGGCAATTGGGATTCGCTCGCCAGCGTGCGTCAGTACAGCCAGTCTGCCATCGAACATGTTGTCCTCGTCTTCATACTCGACGGATTCGACGTCGCCTGCTGCCTGCAGCAGATCGCTTGCTTCAAGTTGTGGTCTGCGCAGCGACTCTGAAGCAAGCGAGGTCAGAATCTCCCTCATCACGTTCAGCCAGAACAATGACCGGGCAGCAATTGCGTCCTGCATGGATTGAGGCTGGGCGTGATGCACCCCCACAGGTTGCGCATTGCGGCGGACCGTGTCCTGCCTTGGTCCTATACCTATATTCGCGTAGGGATCATGGCTCATGCAGGAATCGCTCCGAACGTGTGCGAACGCGGACGCGATGGTAGGTCTTGCATTCAGCGTCGTTCGCGCACCAGTTCGGCGAGTTCTTCACGAGCCTTCTCGATGTCCTTGCGGATGTCTGACACCGCTTTGCGCCACGCTGTCTCTCGCTGCGCCATAGTCGCATGCTCACCAAGTGCATGCCCCGGTGCCGGAGTGCGCACAATCTCCGGCCAGACAAGAAGACCTTGCTCAAGCCCGTTCATCGTCTCTTCAGCGCTCGTGATCTGGAACTCGACGCTCTTCTTGGTTTTCTCGATAATGCCGGAGCTCAGCCTGACCGCATCGCCACGACGACTCCGAGCGTGGTTGATATCAGATTTGGCATTTCGTGCCATCATGCCAGCAAAGTCCAGCACCTTCCGAGCCTCCCGGTTCATCTCATCAAAGTGTTCTTTGATTATGGTGGTATACCTGTTGTGATACGAGGGCATCACACTCGGATCATCGCTGTCGTATGCACCAAACGCATCAAGGATCTCGCGTTCGAGTAAATAGTCACTGCGGGGTACATATCGCGCAAAGTGCAGCGCAACAACTTGTGCCGACGAGAGTGTGACAAGGTAATCGTCTGCTGAAGCGCTCTGTGAGCTGCTATGCTGAACAACCTGCTCATGGCGAGTTGTCATCATCTGTGCTGTTGCACTCTCAGACAACTGCTCATCCTGCCCGACAAGCGAACCATCGGGAGCACGTACAAGCGAGTATGTCCCCGCTGGAACACAGATCCGTTGTGCAACTGCAGGATCGGCGCCTCGCTTTTCAAGTCGGGTCCAGGCAATGTTCATCATCTGTGCCGAGAGTGATTCCGGATCAAGCTCTTTGGGTGCAAGCTCACGGTGATGCACCGACAGATCATCACGCAGCATGGCATTCTCGTCGATCCATGCGTAATCTGCGCACAAAGACAACAACAACGCATTGACACCAAACTGTTTGTCGTGTGAATCTCGCAGGACGGCAACAATCGGAACAGATACCGAGTCGATCCTGCGTGCTATCAGCGCAGCAAGATCATCGCGTATTTCATTGCAACCAAGTTCCAGCACAAGCAAATCTGCGCCACCACGATCAACCCGATCAACTTCATCGATAATCTGGCGTGCAGTCTCACCTGTTTTCACATCGTCATTGATTCTGACGTACTGAAAGATCACCTTCGCCGAAAAATGCTGCTGCCCCGGCGCAGCCGGCACCTGCACTGGATCGGCGGGTTCCTGTTGGCCGGCGCAGATGCTGCAACACCACAGTCCCGTGGCAACAGCTGCAGCCAATCTACGCCAGCAGCAAGAAGAGACTCGATATTGTGCTCTTTGGGAGAAAATGGACACAAAGTCAGCATAGACGAACCGCGATGTGCATGCACGACGGGTAACGATGAAAATACCATAAAATCGTGATTTTGAGACATATGTTACATACCCGTGGCACAATCCAGTCTCGGCTGCTCGGGATTCGTCAATGAGAAAAGATGGCCGTCTTCCGCTTTGAACCCCAGACCGACACGCGATCCCAACGCAGGAACATCGACTCCGGGGTTGAGACAAACCGTCCATGTTCCCAGATCAGCGGGCTGGATCACATCGTCGAGGAGACGATCTGGAATTGTTTGCCCAGGTATATCCAACAGTTTGCAGCAAAGCTCAATCTGATCACCAAGATGGGCTGCCGATTGCACCACAGCACACAGTTGTCCGGATTCCAGCGGTGTGATATCAATCCTGTTTGGCCTGACGCATAAGACGACTGGTTGGGCAGCGACATCTTTGATCGTTGGTAGATCAAGAGCGATTGGATCTGTTCCAGCACGATCACATGAAAACACCATGTGCCCCGATTCGTTTCCTACGCGACCAACCAGCACATTCATAGGCGGTTCACCCACGAACCTTGCAACAAACAATGTTGCAGGTTGGCTGAAGATGTGCGCTGGCACTCCTTCCTGCTGCACCCTGCCATTGCGCATCACAATCATGTGATGCGCGAGTTGCGCTGCTTCGTGCTGGTCATGGGTGACAAGCAGTGTTGTTGGAAGTTTTAACTGCTGACCGACACCATCACGCAATGTGCGCACAAGCTGGATAGCTGCACGTTTGCGATGGGGATCAAGCGATGAGAGCGGCTCATCCAGCAGCAAAAGATCGGGCTTTGATGCGAGAGCTTTGGCAAGTGCGACACGCTGACGCTCACCCACCGACATATGTGCTGGCCTAGCCTCAAGAATATGCGATATGTCGAGTGACCTTGCAAGTGTTTCGATGTCCGGCTGCCCGTTTCGCGCATGCTTTGCGCCTATCAGGATATTTTTCTTCCCGGTCAGATGCTTATAGAGTGCGGGTGTCTGGAACACCATTGCAACCCTGTACGTATGTGGCAATGACCGAACACTGGACGGCTGCTCCGGATCGGAATGATGTCCTGTGTGATCCGTGGGGTTGAACACGAACAAGCCTGAAGTTTGCTTTTCGAGCCCTGCAATGATTCGGAGCAGGGTTGTTTTGCCACACCCGGATGGGCCGAGCACTGCGGTGCATTTGCCATCAGGAGCGACAAAGGAAACACCGTCCAGTGCGGGTGTTTCGCGCGAGCGAAAAACCCTGGTCAATGCGTTGAGCCGAAGCTCGGGCATGCTGTGACTCCGTGTGCATCGCGACTGCCGGAACGAAGCACATCGCATGTGGACAAACGTTGAGTGTATACGGACGCTCGCCGGGACGGCAGCACCGATGTTATTGTGTGCCCGCAGGGCCATATGAGAGAGAGGCATTGTGCTCGCCGTGCCCGGCGTTTCTCGGACATCTGCCCGGGAATGAAAAAACATGTACGAAAACGTCCGGCAATCCTGCAAGTTCGCAGAAGTCGGTCTGAAAACGAACCGAAGTGACACTGACAGGTTGGAGGACCAGCCGAGAACCAACCCACAACGCATCAGTATGCTGACAAACGCGAGCAATGGAGTGCGCAGCATGGAAGTAAACGAACGGACTGAGAACAAAGCATTCCGGAACGTCAAGGAGATCCTGTCGCGCCTCGACCGCTCGATTGATTCCGTTCGCAGGCAGCGTCTGGATCCTCCGGTCAGCACCAGTGCTCAGAGTGCAGCGACACCAACCGATCCACGCAGGATGCGCGCACAACCTTTGCGGCCGAGACCGATTGCGCCATCTCGTCCGGATGCGCAGAATAACTGATCCCCGGAACGCTTGCCTGCACACCGTTTGAATTCGATCTTCGAATCGGAGGACAGGCGAGGCTGCCAGGGAGACAAGACCATGTTTGGAAAACTCTTCCGAAAGCATGAGAACGATAATGACGCGCATCAGGCGCATTCCGGGAACGCTGCGCCTCCAAAGCCCGAGTTTGATGCAGGCGCGCTCAAGGAAATGTATTCCAGCAGCGTCTCAACACCAGATACTTCCACCGGAGAGGAACGCTCGCTCGCAACCTACGACAGACTCGGCGAGACACTTGTCGCGACACTCACAGCACGAACACTTTCCGGACCGGAAGCTTCCGCGTGCGTTGCCGAGCTTCTTGAGAACCTTCGCGGCCCGTCCGGTACCTGTACACACGTCGTGCTCGATCTTCAGAATGTCGAGTACATGGACTCGGCTTGCATTGGTGTGCTCGTCGAGCTTCTGACACGTCTTCAGCAGGTCGGCGGACAGATCGCGCTTGTCAACGCTGACCCGAACGTCGAATACCTCTTCAAGCTCACTCGCCTTGACCGGCTCTTCCCAATCTGTCGTGACGTGATGAAAGCAATCGAGGTCGTCGAGCGCGCCGCGTAGTCCAGCGAGTCTACGCTTGCGTGTGAAACTCGCGGTTGTCATTCCTGTCTATAACGAACGTGACACGGTCGCAGCGCTTGTCGCGCGTGTGCAGGAGGTGCTGCCACCGTACGAGCCGCAGAGGATTCAATCGGATCCAGATGCCCCGGCTATCAGGACACGTATTCAGCGCATGATTGTTCTGGTTGATGACGCATCAGTTGATGGCACCAGCAACATCATCGACACGCTCGGCGAACAGAAGGATGTGCACGTCAGACGGCACACACGGAACCAGGGCAAGGGTGCTGCGCTGCGTACAGGATTCATTGCAGCGCTCGAACTGGGTGCCGATGTTGCGATCGTGCAGGATGCCGATCTTGAATACGACCCCGCAGAGCACGAGATCGTCCTCGCGCCGATCCTGCAGGGCAAGGCAGACGCAGTGATCGGGTCCCGGTTCATCGGCGGCACACACCGCGTGCTGTACTACTGGCACGCTGTGGGCAACCGTGTCATCACCACGTTCTCGAACATGCTCACCAACCTGAACCTGACGGACGTGGAGTGCTGCTTCAAGGCGTTCTCGCGCGATGTGTTGACGCTGCTTGATACGCAGGAAAATCGGTTTGGCATTGAGCCGGAGTTTGTCGCAAAGCTCGCTCGCATGCGACTGCCCACAGCGCTGCAGGATGACCTTCCCGATACACCTCAGGTTGTTCGCGATGCAAAGTCGCTCCAGACACGCCACGCACGCATCTTCGAGGTGCCCGTGAGCTACGCGGGCAGAACCTACGCAGAGGGCAAGAAGATCACCTGGCGCGACGGGTTCCGCGCGATGTGGTGCATTGTGAAGTACAACATGTTTCGGTGAGCACAAACACTATTTCGCTGCAACTGCTTGCTCCGGCTCTTTCAGCTCGATACGGACGCGCCCGACGCGGGTGGGCTCTGCCTCGATAATCGTGATGTGCAGCTTCTCGAACTGGAAGGACTCTCCCACCGCGGGGATGCGTCCGAGCGTGGTCATCACGAACCCGCCCACTGTGTCGTAATCGTCCGACTCGGGGAGCGCGACGCCGAGCGGCTCGAGTTCGTCGTTGGCATCGTCGACCTCCTCGCGCGCGTCGATCTCGGCAACACCACGAGACAGATCAACATCCACGTACATCTCGTCTGGTTCCGGCTCCTCGTACTCGTCCTGTATCTCGCCGAAGATCTCCTCGATGATGTCCTCGATCGTGACAAGCCCGGACGTGCCGCCATACTCGTCTGCGATCATCGCGATATGCACGCGAGACGCGAGCAGTTCGGCGAGCAGTTCACGGATGGTCTTTGTTTCCGGCACGAACACCGCGGGACGCAGGATGTCCTTGAGCGCGAAGGGATGCGAAGGTGAGCCGGAGTGTCGCCCAAGCGGGCCAGCATCGGCAAGCCAGTGCAGCAGATCCTTCACATAGAAGATGCCCACGATATGGTCGAGATCGCCCTCGTACACCGGGATGCGTGAGTGGTGCTTCTCGCGCGCGATACGCGTGATCTCGCCGAGATCATCGGTCAGCTCGATCGCTTCTATCTCGGTTCGCGGCGTCATGATGGACTCGACGGTGGTCGCTTTGAACTCGAGCACAGCCTCGATCATGTCGCGTTCGTCCTCGTCGTACGCGCCATCACGCTCGCCGTCTTCGAGCACAGAAAGTACCTCTGCATCACGCAGCTCCTGCTCGTCTGCCTCGTGACGGCCCGCGAGTCTGCGCACGATCTCATTGAGGATCGCTGACACATGCGTGAGCGGCCAGAACACGATGGCGCACGCACGGATCAACGGCGAGAACGAATACACGACAACTTCCGCAGCGTGTTCCGCCACCGCGATCGGGATCACCGTGCCGAGCACCCACACAAAGAACGACGAGAGTAAGAGCCCCAGCAGAAGCTCGGTCCAACCCGGCGCAGCAACGCCCCGCATGTGCCAGACCCAGCCGACAAAGAGAATCGTCGCAAACAGGTTCATCAGCACGCGCGGCAAACCCAGCGCGGCTGAGTGCTCGTCCGTGGTATCGAGAATCTTTCCGATGAGCTTTGTTTTATGTGGCTTGTTGCGCACCTGCGCTCGAGCTTCCAGCGTCGAACGCACAACCTCACGAACAGACAACTGCAGCATCGCCAGCACAGAACCGGCAATAACACACACAATCGCAAGCCAGATGGTGTACGGGGAGTTCAGCGTCATGCGCCCGCTCCCTCGCGTTCACCTGAGTACACGCGACCAATTCCAATCGCAGACAGCACACGATCCTCTTCTGCGTGGATCGCACGCGCATCCTCGTCAGTGTGGTCGTCAAACCCAAGACAGTGCAGCACACCGTGCACTATGTACAGTGTGAGTTCGTGGGTCACGGGATGTCCACGCTGAGCAACCTGTCTGCAGGCCTCATCAACACAGATCAGCAGATCAACATCAAGATCGCACGCACCGTTGTCGTTCTCGCTCATGTCGAAGGTCAGGACGTCTGTCGTGCCGGGGACATTCGAGTACTGCTCGTGTGCAGCGGCCATCTCGGTATCAGCCACCAGCTTTGCACGAACAGAGCCGGTTGTGTTCAGCACCTCAAGAGCGCATGCGCACATCCTGGAAAGTTCTTCGCGCTGAGCAGCGTCGAGAAGACCGTGCGGATCGGCGAGTTCTATCGCCGCCCCGGATGGGCTTCCTTTGTGTGCGTTCGCAGCCGCGCCAGTGTGGCGCCCGGAAGGTCGGGGTTCGGCCGGTTCAGACGGAGGTTCGGTTGTACTTGGGGGCTCATCCATCAATCGCAACGGGCAGCCTGAAGTCCGGCTGCACAATCCTCCGAGTCGCCATCGGCTCGCCCACAGTTGGGTGCCGACGGCGCATAGCGCGGCTTGATTATATCGTCAGATCAACGGATCGGATCCCCTCTGTGCCCGTGAATGTTTGGTTATTTGTACCAATAGCAGGTTCGTTCGGGTGTCGGGAGGGTGTGATAGCCCGGATATCTCGCATGATGCCGGTCGGCCGAATATCCTCCTGACGCCATGACTTCGAGCGCAACCTTGCAATCCAAGCCAAGATCCGGCTGGCGTATCCCGTGGACGCTGTGGCGGCAACTGTTTATCGAACTCGGACGGGCCACGCTCATCACGTCGCTGGTGCTGGTCGCCATTGTGGCGTTTGCTATCACAGCCAAGTTCTTTGCCGATGGTAAACTCGGTCCGGTTGACACTGTGAAGTTCATGCTGCTGGCATCGGTGCCCATGCTGCAATACGCGCTCCCGTTTGCTGCTGGGTTTGCCGCGACGATGGTCTACTACCGCATGAGTCAGGACAACGAAGTGCTGGCGTGTTATGCCGGAGGAATGAGCCGGCGCATGATACTTGTGCCTGCGCTTGTCACCGGTGCTGCGCTCATGATCGTGCTGACTGTGCTCATCCAGTCCATCATCCCTCGGTTTCTGCTGACGATGGAACGCATGGCACAGTCGCAGGTCGCATCGGTCATCCAGAACGCGGTCGAGCAGGGTGAAGGCATTGAGTTCGGCAAGCTGCGGCTGTATGCAGATCAGGTGCGCAGGCTCCCAACTGGGAGCGGCGAAGATGATCCTGATGTGAGGCTGCAACTCTTCGGTGTTGTTGCACTTGTGCTCAACTCCGAGGGCAATGTGCGCACCGATGTTTCCGCGCGTGCTGCGGTTGTTGAGATCGACACCGACCAGGAGGACAGTTCCGGCAGGCAGGGATCAGTTGTTGCGTTCTCGCTTGATGACGCGATGGTGTACCGGGATAACTTCTTCGGGCTGAAGCCGGCGCAGCTGGACCGTGTTGTCGAGTTCATCCCCGTCGCGAGCACGGACGATCCGAAGTTCCTGACATATACCGAGTTAAACCATCTCCGCGATCAACCCGACAAGATGAACTTCATCCGCCAGCGGTCACGCGATCTCGCGTACCACCTCGGCTGGCGTGAAGTTGAGATGCAAATTGCCGACGATCTGAAAAAGACCGGGCAGGCAGTGCTCAAGGCCTCGTCTGAAGGATTTCGATCACAGACAACGACGGTCACAATTCATGCACAGCGCATCCAGTGGGATCAGGAGCATATGCGCTACCGCATCATTCCACCTCGAGGCGAATCGGAGATCGGCATCGAGCGCGTCGATGGCGATGAGTCCCCAATCAAAATGCTCACAAAGAACGCATGGTTGGAGGCCGACTTTGGCAACGCGGATGTCAACCAGCGGAACATGACACTCAAGCTGGGTCTTGACGATTATCAGGTGACCGAGGACGCAGGCCTGCCCGGCGCACGCATGCTGCAGCTCGTCATCGATGGATTGCGTCCGAAGGAGGATCCTGTCCCCGGACTTCTTGACAGTACTGCTTTCGAGCTTATCGCAAAGGCAGATCCCCGCATCAATGCTGATCCACCGGACTCATTCCTGATCCCGCCGACCAAGGAACTGAAACGCCGTATCACAGATCTGAATCGTGAGATCTTCTCCAAGCAGCACGAACGCATTGCGTATGCGGCCGCATGTCTCGTGATGGTGCTCGCAGGCGCAGCACTAGCCCTGCGACTAAAAGAGAAACTCCCGCTCGTTGTGTACCTGTGGAGTTTCTTCCCAGCGGTCATCGCGGTGGTCACCATCAGCGCTGGACAACAGATGACACACCAGACCGGTACGGCTGGACTCCTTCTTCTGTGGGGCGGTGTTGCGGGATTGCTCGCATACACCATCGGCTCACTTCTGACCGTGCGAGCCCAATGACAGACGTGGACCACACGCAGGCCATATCCCGTGCTGTGCGCACCATTGTGCTGATCGCTGTCGTCGCATGTCTTGCGCGTCTGATCTATCTCGCGTTTCTCTGCCCGTACACACTCATTGAGGACGAGGCACATTACTGGGAATGGTCTCGCAGGCTTGACTGGAGCTACTACTCCAAGGGGCCTGGAATCGCCGTGCTTATTCGCGCATCCACCGAGTTCTTTCACCTCTTCGGGATGGAAAAAACAGAACTCGCCGTACGTGCTCCCGCTGCCATCTTTGGGAGCGTGCTCGTCATTGCAGTCGGGCTGCTCGCACTGCGCACTACACGGAACGCACACGCGGGCATTATCGCAGCTGTGCTTGTGCTGTTCACTCCTGCATTTCAGGCAAGTGCTCTCCTAATGACGATCGATGGTCCATTCCTTGCATGCTGGGCCCTTGCGCTGCTCTTCGCATGGATGTCGCTGTGTGAGAAAGGTCGATGGTCGTGGATCGGACTTGGTGCTGCGATCGGCTTCGGCACACTCATCAAGCACACGATGCTGCTGATCCTGCCCGGGCTTGCACTCTTTGCTCTGTTTGCGCTGCTGAGAAAGCGCAATCGTAACACAAGGACATTCGATCTTGCGCCAACGTGGCAGCGATGGGCTGCGTCGTGCGTGACAGTTGTTCTCGTCTCATTTGCACCAATGGTCATCTGGAACGCCCAGCATGACTGGGACACGCTGCGCCACCTGCTCGGACACCTTGGGTCGGTCGGCGAATCACTCGGCGGTGACATACACACAACATCTCGATCATCCGCGCCAAAGACAGCTTACTCACCGATGTGGACGCTCGAACTCGTCGGCATGCAGGTGGCGCTGCTCGGTGGTGTTTTTATAGTTGCAGTCTACGGCGCGTTCACATTCCTGCGCAGAAGGAATCTGCTCTCAGACACGCTCGCAAAGACGGGATGCTGGTTCCTGCTGCTCGCAGGCTTGCCCGTGTTTGTGCTGTACCTTGGTGTGACATTCGTGACGCGTGCTGAAGGCAACTGGCCGATCGCAGGGTGGATCAGCCTGATCGCGATCGGCGCATGGGGTGTTGCCGATGCGAAGAGGAAGCTTGCGCAGCGAATCAGTGCGAATGCATCATCTCACGGGCGCATGAAGCAATGGAAGCCGGAGTTCCACAGGCACGCTGCCTATGCAATCACGATCGTTGTCGGCATCGTCTCGGGCATCGGCATGCTGAGGCTTGATCTGATTGCAAAGCTTCCTGGCATGGCGTGGATCCCACTGGGACGCGCCATGAACGCGGATGTCTACGCGAAAGAAGTGCAGCAGGCGCTCGATGAACTACGGACAGAGACCGGGCAGGAGCCGTTCTTCCTTGCGCAGCACTACGGGCGCGCGAGCCAGATGGCGTTTTATCTGCCCAGCCAGCCGACCGTGTACTGCGCCTCAAGCAAGATGGCGGGCAGACGAACGCAGTACGACCTGTGGGACGAGACAAACCTCGACAATCCCGACGTCATCGAGCGACTGCTCGGCAGGCCCGCGATCGTCCTCGGCGGCTCGCCCGAAACACAGGAACAGTACGAGTACGCGTTCGAGATTGTTGTTCCCATCGAGCAGTTCAAGGGCGAGCACAAGAAGGGCAGAACACCGTTCAAAGCATATGGGTTCCACGGGTTTCGATAAGCCGTGTGTGACACGTAATAACATCCAGGAACTGCAGTCTCCGGGCTTTATGTTTCAGTGATAACATTGTGCTAGATCAGTGCGGTACAACCGGCGTGATGTCTGACTTTGCCACACGAAACGGCACATCCGGCAGCATCGCTGCGAGTCTGTCTGCGAGACGCACAAGATACCCGCGCTCGGTATTCGTGTGGCCCGCGAGCATCACGCTCATCCCCTTGTTCAGACAGTCGATCACCTCGTGGTATCGCATCTCGCCCGTTACAAACAGCTCGCACTTCTCGCGGAGCGCATCGCCAACAAGATCAGCGCCTGCGCCTGGGCACACACCGATGCGATTGACCCGCGTTTTCGTACCCTCGCGATCATCCGGGTTCGCGCACGCGACCTTCACCATGGATACACCGAGAAACCGCTTCAAACGCACCGCAACTTCTGCAAGTGTTGCCGGCTGATCGAGCGTGATACGCCGGCCATGCCCCGTCGAGCGCGTGGGACGCGGGAGCAACTCAACAATGTCGATCGGCGGCTCCTCGTACGGATGGAACTGGCGCAGGATCTCGAGCGCGACCGGGAGCGCAGCGCGCGAACAGACCATCTCGATCTTTACTTCGGGCACTGTCTCAAGATTTCCGACCTCGCCGACGGTCGGGTTCGCACCATCGCCCGCGAGGAACGTGCCCATGCCGGTCGTGTTGAAGCTGCACACCGTGTACTTTCCAATGATGCCAGCACCAGCTGATGCGAGCGCTGCACGCACCTGATCCGCTTCGCTCTGCGGCACAAATGTGATAACTTTCACCTGCTGGGTTTCCGGCGCTTCGCCGTACGGCTCGAGCGCGCGCACATCCCCCATGATTCTGCCCTGCTCATCCGATCCAGATACACCCTCGCACAGCCAGTCCGTCATGCCGCCTGGCGCAGCATCGAGCGCCGAGTGCGGCGAGTACACGGTGAGCCCCGCCTGAATTGCACGGAGCACAATTCGCTGGCGTGGTTCTTCGTCGGTCAGGCGTTTGGTCGCGTGGAAGATCGGCGGGTGGTACGCGATGATGCACGATGCACGCGCTTTGACAGCTTCAGCGAGCACGCGCTCGGTCAGATCAATCGTCATAAGCACAGGGCCATCGAGCGCACGGCGTGCTGACCCGATGATCACACCGACATTGTCCCAGTCCGCTGCGAGCGACAACGGCGCGAACGACTCGATCGCGCTGGCAAGGTCCTGGACTGTGCGTGGATGGTCGGATTCGGTCATGCGCAGCTCCTCGTGGCACTGACAGTATCGGTCCAAAGACGGTACGTCGTGAGTCACGTCCCCGTGCGAAAGCAGCCAGTGATTTTGGTGTAGAATACCACGAGTCAGATGGATGCCCGCACGAAATCAGCCCCGGATGGAACGCACCCCGACGTGTGCCCGCAGTGCGGGTATGACGTTGCTGCTATTACCACAGGGACATGCCCCGAATGTGGCCACGTTCTGACAGAGCCATACAGGCGGAGAAGACGCGTTCGCTGGCATTTTTTCTTTCTTCACTGCATCATGACGCTGTGGATGACCTTCATGTTGGCAGCAGTCCACTCTCTATATCGCCATCAACAGCAACTGGAGCGTGGCGAAGAGACGCGCTATCCGTCATCCATGTTGCTTTCAGATGTTCCCACCGAAGCAAAGTCGATGCTAAAACGCAGTATCCTGGATGGAATGTTCATGCTCGTTTTCATCGCTGGAACATGGCTTTTAATCTTTATTGCTCTCAAAATGCACGATCTTCGCAAATCAGCCGCACAAAGGGTTGACTAACGCGTGGAGATACTTTGGCATGGGAAGTTCTGATGCAAATCAATGACCAGATATCTCTTCATGATACAATGCCACAGCTATCGAACTGCCCGCAGTGCGGGTATGACATCTCGACGATTGGCAGCAACAAATGCCCGGAATGCGCTTGCGATTTCAAGCTCATCCAAGGAGTTGACCTGCGTACTGGGAAGAAGTTCTGGCGAGCTGCAATTCCTGCACTGCTCCTTGCTGTTCTCGTGATTGGCGGCACATTGGCAATACAACTCAGGCACTACACGCATCTTCTCCAGCAGGTTGAACGGGGAGAGGCTGTGGATATACCGGGCACGCCAGAATATGAGATGGCAACCGGCGCAGAAGCTCGCCGAATGATCTACAAGAGAATCTTCTGGACAACGGCAAAGCCCGTGATAGCGATCGGGATTGGTATATCAGTGTGCTGGATCGTTCTTCTGCCAAAGTTGACACAATATCGCCAAGCAGTTGAATCACACTACCGATAGCACATCGCGTGCTACGTCAACCCCACAACCTTCATCATCACCAACGCAACACCCATGTAGATCATCAGGCCGGACACATCCATCAGCGTCGCGACGAGAGGCGACGATATCGTCGCCGGGTCGAGTTTCAGTTTCTGCAGCAGGAGCGGCAGGATTGATCCCAGCAGCACCGCGTATACCACGATTGCCTGCACTGCTGCACCAACGGTCAGCCCCACCTTCAGCGGGTTCACACCCGTCGCATCGACCATCGGAGTCAACTCCCAGATCATCACGCTGCACGTTGCAAGTGCGCCCATGAGGCAACCGAGGAGGAGTCCGGTGACAAGTTCCTTGCGGACAACCTGCAACCAATCCGCCGGGGTCAGCTCGTGCAGTGCCAGTGCGCGGATAATGAGCGATGCAACCTGCGTGCCCGAGTTACCGCCCGACGCGATGATCAACGGGATGAACAGGATCAGAATCTGCACAGACGAGATAACATGCTCGAACGCGCCGAGCACGCCAATAGTCACCGACTGCGCGACCAGCAGCGTACACAGCACTATGCCACGTTTTTTTAGCATGGACAAGAGCGGTGTATCCATGTACGGCTCGTCGAGTGCTTCCACACCGGCGAGCTTCTGGATATCCTCGGTCGCTTCCTCTTCTGCAACGTCCGCAACGTCGTCGGAGGTCACGATGCCCAGAAGCACCCCAGCATGATCCACCACCGGGAGCGCGATACGGTCGTACTTGGCCATTGCACGAACCGCTTCTTCGCGGTCGTCGTCTGCAAAGAGGCTCGTCGGCGTGTTCTGCTGCAGATCGCTGAGCGGTGCATCCGGCGAAGCGAGCAGGAGCGTGCGGAGCTTCAGATCGCTGACCAGTTTGTCGTGATCATCGACGATGTAGACAACATTGATCGTTTCGGCATCTCTGCCATACGCACGGATGTGTGCAAGCGCACGGGCAACGGTCCAGTCGATCTTCAATCGGATGTAGTCGGGCGTCATCAGACGACCAACTGATTCCTCCGGATACCCAAGCAATCGCTGGGCAGCTTCGCGCGTCTCCGGACTGATCGTGTTGACGATCCGTCGCGCAATATCTGACGGCATCTCCTCAAGCAGATACGCGAGATCGTCCGCACCCAACTCGTCAAAGATCTCACGAACGTGGTCGTTCCCGAACTGCCCGATGAGCGCTTCCTGCTGCTCGGGATCAAGATATGAAAAGAGCTCTGCAGCATCCTCGCGCGGGAGCAGACGGAACCCAACCGCAGCAAGGGCGGGATCGATCTCAGCGAAGATCAGAGCGAGGTCTGCATAGGGCAGCGCATGGATCGCGCTGCGCAGGTCCGCAAACCGCTTGTTACGGATCAGCTCCTCAATCTCGGGCTGGAGAAGTTCGGCGGTCGGGTTCACTGTAAATCGTAACAGGCCAAGCGAAAGTGTCGCGTTATTGCCGTGTTATCGTGGTTTTTCCACGATTTGGCTGAAAGACAACGGGGAGGTTGACAGATCGGATACCATAAAATGCGTATGGAATCTGGGATGGTTTGCGCTATCTTGAAATCCGCGAGCCAAACCACCCAAGAACCCTCGGAGGTATCGTGCCATGACATCCGGCGTAGATCCCAACCTGGAATACGTGCTCGACAAGGTGTTCGATAAGGAAGTGCTGTTCATCCTTGCAGGTGCAGCAACGCTTATCACGTGGGCGGTCTTTGGTTCGATCGCGTCGATCTTCAAGAGCTTCAGTCGCGAGCGGACCCGCCGTGAGGTTGCAGCATACATCGCAGAAGGCTCGATGTCGCCCGATCAGGGTGAGCGGATTATGAAAGCCAAGGAACCAGACGATTAATCAGGCACGGAACCCTTCCGCTGTCACCATAAAGGTAACAACCAGCAACCTCGGTCATGATGATGGAGCATGAACAATGGGTATGACAACAGTTCTCTCAAGCGGATTTGACAACATTCCTGGCGAAGCCATTCCGCTGCTGGCAATCATTGGTGGATTCGTCGTTGCACTCGTTGCAATCATTGGCGGCTTCATCAAGCAGATCACGGTGACGAAGCACAAGGAAGAATCACGCCGCGAGATTGCAGCCTACATCGCTGAAGGGTCCATGAGCCCTGAAGACGGCAAGGCGATTCTTGAAGCAAAGATCAAGGGTGGTTGCCATACTTGAGAGCGTTTGCTTTCTGAAGATCAACGCAGCACCAACGTGCTGCTTTTTTATGCCCCGTGGACGATGACAAACCAAGAAAGGCCTACCCTCGAACAGGCGATTCTGCTTCTCTGACGCGGGGTGGGCACATGAGACGGTTTATCGGTTTTCTTCTGCTTGCTGGTGGTCTGCTGTTCACGATTGTTGGCATCAGCAAAGTCATCTCACCCGATGTGATGCAGACTGTCTCGATTAGCGACGCGCTGTCCGGCAAGCTCCCCGATGACCTTGACTTCGTGACGATCGAAGATGGCACACTGTACTTCAACGACTACATCGAGCACACAAAGGAGCAGAAGGACAACCCATCGAATACGCGAACGGTTCGGGTGCTTGTACCGCTGGTCGATGATCAACTTGCTCGCGAGTGGGATGCAACAGATCGCTCGGTGGAAGCTCGACCAGATCTACGAGGCGAGAACGGAAAGTTTGTACTGGTCAGCTTCGCTCCGGATGAGTTCCTCACAGAGTTCCCGTCGATTGCAGCCCGCAACGCAACACGTGAAGACCAGGTGTATGTGGATCGAAAAGTGTACGGCGAAGTACTCAGCAAATTTCAGATTCCCAAGGATGTGGCCGAGTTCATACGCACAAGCTTCAAACTCGCACCCGAGCAGTACATCTACATCAAGCAAGGGAAAGATCCCCTGTCAAGCCAGGAGAACCTCATTGCAACATGTGTATTCGCTGGAGCCACGCTGATCGGGTTTCTGCTGTTTCGCAAAAAGAAACCCAAGCGCTACGAGGAGCCCGGCTTCTCGCGAGTCGATGAGTATTGAGAACGGGAGTCAATAACCCAACATTCTTGGTATCGATGTACTGTGTGGAAGCGAAATTGCATTCCACGGCATGGAACACACAGACCCATCAACTGGTTCGGTATATCCTCGTTCAGGCACTTGTGCCATGGCGTAAGTACCGCTCCCATCGTGGGATTGGTCACAGGGGATTATCGTTTACAGGAGAACACGAACATGACAAAGGCATTCCGTTTCGCATTGGTTGCTGGCCTTGGCACTGGTATCGCTTTTCTTGCTGGCTGCTGCTCAACATGCGGCGAGTGCGGCTCATCCGGCTGTGATGGCAGCTGCGAAGCACCTGAGTCGGCAGCAATCACCCCAACCAGCAACACCATCAACTCCACATGCCCGTTCTCCGGCGGCGCTGTGAAGGCTGGCGTTCAGACAGTCAGCTTTCACGGCAACGAGGTTGGATTCTGCTGCGAAGGATGCGTTTCCAAGTTCAAGGCGATGTCCGAAACGGACAAGGCAAGCTTGATGGCAAAGGCGAAGTAACACAGCTCAACGTACATCACGACCGGGCACAATCATACCGATTGTGCCCGGATTTGTTTTTGGGCAGATTGTTTTCGAACACCTGCCTTGTTGCTTGAACAGTCTTCTACCTATATTCGAGCACCTTTTCGCGCAATGCCTGCTCTATACGAAGTTTCTCGTACCGGTATTTCTCAAGCCAGACAGGATCCCTCTCGATAAGCAGTGCTCGGCTGACACGATCGAGCATTTCTTCGTCGGTTGTTCGCAGCGCAACGTCAGCAACATATGCTCCGCGCAGTGCTTCCACGTGGTTTGGGTCCCGCTGCAGCGCGTTCAGAAATGCTGTGCGCGCCTGTGTCGCATGACCGCGCCGGTGGAGCAGGATACCGAGGTTCACAAGCGGCCTTGGATCTGTCGGCATGGCATCGGCGGCCGCGCGAAAGGCGGCATCCGCTTCAAGCGTGCGATCCTGTGTCATATAGATCAACCCGAGGTTGTTCCATGCTGCACCAAGATCGGGAAGAAGTTCGAGCGAGTTCTTAAACTCTGCTTCTGCTGCTTCAAGGTTTCCCCGATCCTGGAAGTTGCGACCACGATCGAGCGCACGCATCGCGAGTGACAGCCGCTCCTCGTAGGGCATCTGCTCGGCTTCCGACGAGTTTGCCGTGTGTGTCGAACGCTGACCACACCCCACTGCAGCAAGCATGCTCGCAACCACAGCACCTGCTGCCAATACGCAAACCGCGTTGTGCAAATAGAGCTTTGACCTGTTCATTCCTGGCATGATGTGCCCTTGTTGATGGATGTCAGTTCTTCTTCTTCTGGATGCGCCGGAATTCGATCGTTGAAACCTGCCATCCCTGGTTTGGGATCACTTTGATGTCGAACTGGCTCAGTTCGGTTCCACGGAATCTGGTCAGCCCTCTCTCGATCCAGTCGAGGACAGGCCCAATGGACTTGGTCGTAAAGTTGTTGTACCTGACCTTGTATTCTTCGAGTTGGCTCTCTGGCTTGCCGATCGGGTTGCGAGGCTCGGAAAAACCCGGTGACTGGCCCTCAAGCCCAACTGCAGACCAGAGGCTGCTCATTGTCGACAGAAAATCTGTTGCAGGTTCGTAGATGTCTGTTGCGACCTCTTCGCCACTGTTGGCACTGATCAGCGAGGAGTACGTATTGAGCTGCGTCCGAAACTCCCCAGCCCAGCGGGCATTCTGCATCTCTGTTTTCTTTGCAGACGAAAGCTGCATATACGCGATGCCTGCATAGAGTGCACTCACAATCAGTGCAATGATCGCAACCAAGGGCAGCAGCACCGGCTTGTTTCTGCTATCTCGGGACGTTGCTGAGATCGCAAGATCCATGCGATCGTCCATTGACAGTCTCTTGCGATGTGTCGACAGCGCGGGCGCCGGTCGTACCGACGAGCGGTCTGCACGATGCTCGGTCATCGCGCTCATGGGTTCTCCTCCGAGAGCCATCTGCCCTGCAGCGTCACTGACTGCTTTTCGACCCCAGCTCGTGTTGTAATGTTGTTCCAATCGACAAGCGACGGGATGCCGTTTGTAAAAGTGTTACGGAGTGCCTCGTACTGTGGAAGATCAGGCACCGTAATTTTCAGCATGACAAAGTTCGGATTGAACTGCATCTGCTCAACAACAGCGTCGGGGTGCCCATTCAGTGCCACACTGATATTGTCGAGTTCCTTTAGAATGGAAGGCATCTTCGGAATAGTTGTGTCAACCGTTGTCGCGGTCATCTTCTGGATACGGCTCTGAAGATCTGTTCTTGCAAACGCCGCATCAAGATCCGTGATCAAATCCTTCGCCTCCTGCACAGCCGCAGATCGGTGCTTGGCTCCTGCTTCACGGACAGTGTGCGCGTGTGACTGCGCTCGTGCTCCCACACCTATCAGGGCGGCAGCTGCAATGATGCCAGCGAGTGACATCCATCGACGCACAGACTTGTGTGCTCTCGAAGGTCGATGCTCGATCTCTTCCATTGCTGGAAGATGCTGCACGCCGATGCCCTGCTCCATTGCAACAACAACCCGATCGAGGGTCTGGCCGATCGGGTCGTCCATCGGAACAACATCGCATGACGCACCGTTCCACGACGATGCAATAGCGCTGCCGAACTCACCCAGTGAGAGCATGGTCTGTGGCTCACCAGGCTTGAACGGCACGGGGGAGGCAGGGCCGATCACAACAATCCGATCGAGCGTCTGACCTGTCTGCACTGACCACGCCACCCAGTCCGCTGTGAGGCGCGACGCGAGATTCTGAGTGAGTCTGACACCCTCATCATCGCTGCGCACTGGCGCCGCAAGTGTGCCAAAGCATAACAGATCACCCGCACGCGACCACGTCCAGACGATCCGACCGGCTGGATCAACCACAACTACGCCAGTCACCATGCTCGCACGATGATCGAGCTCACTCGCAATGTCATCATCGCCTGAGATGCTGCTCTTTGAAGCCCGTACCCGCACCGCAGAATCGGGGTCCCATGCCTGCGCAACTGCCTGCGGGAGCGATGTTACCCTACCAGCATTGAGCCCCTGCTCATCAAGCGTGTCCAGCAGCAGCCTGATCAGCGCATTGCTTGTTGCGACAACGGCTTTGCGCATGTCATGACCATTCGAACCTCCGGTGCCATTGCGATGCCCGTTCAATAGATGGAACGAGTATGCATCCGTTGCATCACCAGTAGACGAGAATCCCGCTGTGGGATTCCATGCAGTATCAGACCGAGCCATGAGTGACGCACGCGCGATCCGTAAATCGGGGGTCGCTCCTTCAATCCACGTGCAGCGCTGGCCTTCGGCATCAATGCAGAGGAGGTCGACCGTCTTTGAACCGGTGTCCGACATCCGATCGGCCAACCATGTCACTGCACTCTGTACATCGAGGAGGACACGATCGGCATTTGCCTCGGTGTCGATATTCTCAACCAGCCACGCCTGATCCGAACGAGGACCAAGCAATCGAACCATCGAGAGGCGTTCGCCTCCGTCGATGCGTGCGATGTAGACTGCGCGAGTGCTCACGATTCGATCGTCTCCCTGATTGCTGATTCGCTTGGTTCGATAATATAGCCCTGTACCGATAGTTTCACACCATCGGTCTGTGGTCCGTTGTGAGTGTATTCGCTCTCCCGGGCGGGCGTATCAGTTGTCTTCGTCGGGATTTGGGCGCGCTGGTACAGCACGTGCCCGATTGCCAAATCGACCCTCGGTGTTGCCGGAGATTGAGACATTTCCCTCTCGACCTGCACTGTTTGCCGATCCAGCATCCTCACCAACGCCGTTCACCATCGGAACCGCACTGTAATCGGGTTCCATTTCACGATAGTTTGTTCTTCCACGGTTCCGTCCGCGGTTCGAGACAGCTGAGGTAACAGCATCACCATCCGACGTCACGCCTTGCTCTTCCATTTGTGCACGCATCGCCTCCGTCATGGTTGGTGGCGTATTGCCGTTCACAGCTGTGCCCGTAGTGTTGGCAGGGATAATCGAACCGAGCATTGTCTGACGTTTCGCGCGAAGATTGATTCGCTTCATCGCTGGGCCGGTGTTCAGTAGCATGTAATCATCCCCAATCTCTGCTACACCAAACCCATCTCCACGATCGGCAAATCCCAGAAACGCCTGCTGACCGTTTGGATACAGAACAACAGCGTACCGGGTTTCGTTTCCTTCAGAATCACGCTCTTTGATCACACCCAGCATCTCTGGAAAGTTGCTCGCGGGTGCTGACGCTGCTTCATTCCCTTTCGGTGTAACTGGCTTCACGGGCTCGGGCTCAGCCTGATCCCATCGGGACAGCGTGCCTGATACACATTCCCGATCGAAAGAAACCGTTTGCACAGCATTCGCAGGCTGATCCTGTTTTTCGAGCGTTGTTTCTGGTGCTGGGTTTCCCTTCGCAACGTTGTCATGGAGCACGGGCTCACCACGTGGCACAGCCCACCACGCAGCACCAGCGCCCGCAGCAGCAACCAGCACCGCTGCCAGCGACACTCTCGCCATCGTCTTTGCCTGTCTCTGGCTCATTCGTGCCATGACATTCTCCCTTTGGATTCTTCAGCCACAGACGCTCAAAGCGCCCTCTGCCCCTCTATCCCTTCCGCTCCAAGTCTAGGTCGTGTTCCGACTCATCATGCACCGAATATCAGCATCCCCGTTCCTTCTGGATGCGTCAGCACACGGTTTCCATCGTCAATTGCACATGAATTCAGTCATCTGGTCCGACAACAAACCACGTTGGATCGCCGAGATCGACCTCTCGCCACTCGAGAAAGTCTCCAAGTGGCGAGAACGTGAACTCCTGATTTGATCGGCCGCGCGTGCTGTTCGCGACTGTTGTTGTGCCCGCAAACCGTGCCCACGTCACAGGCTCATACCCCGGCTGTGGTGGTACGCGCACCTCAACCCGTATCTCCCACAATGTTGGTTTATCCGTGAAGAGTCGATTCACTCTCCCTCGCGTCGCCGGTTCGACACTTGTCGAAACTATCTCTCGGGTAAAGTCTGCCAGTGTGAGTTCCTCGCTGGTCGAGCGCAATCGCTCCACCATGTCCGCCACCTCGCTTGCAGCCTGCGAATCAGCCAAACCCTCAACAACAGCGGCAATAAGCTCCAGCGGTGTATCCTGCAAACTCAGCGCGTACGGGCCAACCGAACGAAGATACTTGTCCGGCTCACTTTTCGGCGCAATCTTGATCGCCATGTCACGCACAAGACGTGCATCCTCAAGTTCTGCACCTTGCAAACCGTCCAGCGTTCCCAGCACACGCCATTGCGCGGGATATACCCAGACGGAAATCTCCCGGTTGCTCGAGAGTTCCATCGTCAGCGCTTCGGAACCAGCTTCGATCGTGTCCGAAAGGTTCAGTCTCTGCACCGTTTTCAACCATGAGCTGATGACTTCCTGCAATCCCCGCTGGATGTGGTGTTGCTGGTACGCGTCAACATCCCGCTGGGCAGCAAGGCGCTGACCACCTGAACGCATCATGAGCGCTCCGAGCATGAGCGTACCAAAGACAGACAGCAGCACAACCATTGGCAGCGCAAAGCCACGACCTCGTGCTGGGTTTGGATACACGCTGGTCATCGGTCTCCCCCCGATCGACCATTGCCTCCAAAGTTGCGAGCGCCACCACTGCCGCCATCGCCCGTGCCGCTTCCACGACCTGACTGCTCCTCGTTCGCCCCCTGCGATCGTTGCTGTTCCTCCTCACGCATTTGCCCTGCAAGCTCACTGCCAAGCTCCGCGCCGACAGACCACGACACATCGAACATCCATTGCGCTGTCAACCCGCTGGCTGTGGTAAACTCAAGCTCCATATAT
Source organism: Phycisphaeraceae bacterium (assembly GCA_020639155.1). Lineage (NCBI taxonomy): Bacteria > Pseudomonadati > Planctomycetota > Phycisphaerae > Phycisphaerales > Phycisphaeraceae > Phycisphaeraceae bacterium. The sequence goes on along the minus strand of JACKHF010000001.1, from coordinate 1,346,288 downwards.
GCCGGCATCTCGGTTACTGCGGACGCGCGATACGCGTTACGCATGTGGCCTCCCTGGAACGCAATCCAGCGGAGAAACGTTACATTCGAGAGAATCTGGACAGACTCCTCAAGGCCAAGAACACGATACTCAACAAGTTCCTCGGTTGGCTTTGTGCCGATTGCTTGCTCGGTTTGCTCGATCTGTTCACCGGATTCACTACCTGTTTCTTCGCCACGAACAGGTTCTGATTGCTCGTTCTCTTCGATCGGGCGTCGGTAGATCGCAATGGGTCTGTAGTACAGCGACCACGTCTGTGGTTCGGGATCGATTCCGGCAAGACGAGGTTTTTCAGGCACTGGGTTTGCTACCAGTTCAAACACGCCGCGCACCGCGACGGGCGAACCCTCTTCGTCGGTCAGCGCGTTCAATCCGCCAACACCTTCCGGAAGCTGGTACCGCTGGGTGTTGTCAGCGTACCCATACGGCATTGCCAGCCGCGCCGCGCGCTCCTGCAGCATGGTTGTGGGAACATTACTGCGCAAGGAATCAGGAAGCGCTGGATGGCGGGAAAGCGCAAGCTCCAGCCTTGGAAGCCCTGTCCCCAGTGGGTGTTCGAACGTAAGTTTCTGCTGATTGCTCCCTGTGGAGCGAAAGCTCTTGGCCACCACGTTATCAAAGTGGCGTTGCTGGATCTGTTCCGGAAGCCTCATCACTCCCCACGCACCGAGCACGCCAGAGTTATCGAGCAGGATGCGCGGACGCTCCATCATCTCCTGTCCGAACGTTTCGCGTGTTTCGGACATCGTCGCCATGACTACAGATCCGAACGCCCGACGCAGAATCAGATGCGCGCGCTCGAGTTCATGCACATCGTCCGCACGTTTCTGGTACCGGGTTGACACCGACTGCATTGTGCCGAACACCGAGAGCGCTGCGAGCAGAATAACACTGCCCACCGCAACTGCCAGTGAGAGTTCGAGCAGTGTGAAGCCAGATTGATTCCGGTGTGCAGCGGGAGAGCCGTTCATCGTTCCCCACTTTCGTTGCCGGAAAAACTCAGGTCGCTACCGCGAGAGGTCTGCCCGTCATCGAGCGCGCTCCCGAACACACCACCCGCATCGAGCATGCGCTGGAGCGCATCAGGGTGACGCGCAATGTTCTGCGGATCATACAGGCGCACGAGTCCATGTTGTGGAGTTTTACCGGTCGCGCCATCACGTCCAGCGGTCAGCGGATCGTCGCTCATCCACACTAGCACACGCACCTCGCGCATGCGATCAAGGTTGGGGCCAGCCATCGTTCCTTGCTGCGATTCTCGCTTTGCTCTGATCGCCTCAGCCTCCACGATTTTGACCGGCTGCTCGTCAAGCACCCACGCAAACTCCCATGGGCCATAACGCAGTGCGGTACCCGACGCTGGCAGCGTGGATTTGTCATCGAGAAACTGGAGAATAAGCCTGTTCGCAAGCTCAGCGCACGCAAGTCGCTGCTGCTGACGCACCTGGGCCTGCCAGATGGCGCTCACGCCCGAGAGCAGCGCTGCCGAGATCACTGCAAGCAGCGCCATCGCGAGGACCATCTCCAGCAGCGTGAACGCAACACGAGACGATCGTCTGAAGTTGTGTGCGTGTGCGCGCACGCGCGAACCTCCCTCTTGCGCACTGGAACAACGTGGCTCAGTTGCCCTCGATCACATCCCAGAGGTTGATGTCGTCGGCGGTTTCCGCTGTGCCATCGGCACCCAGTGAGATCAGGTCGTACCCCTTGCCCGCACGGTTTGAGCCAACCTTGTAGTAGAACTCGTTGCCCCAGCCGTCTTTCGGCGTTGCTTCAAGATAGCTCGGCACGAGCTCAGCAAGAGTTTGTGGATACCCTGCGTTCGGGTTTGAGCCGCTGAATGACTTCAGTGACTGATCGACATTGCGCATCGTTGCCTTCGTTGCAGCTTCCTTGCCACGCAGAAGTGTCGGTGCAAACGCGATCACCGCAACGCCCATCAACAGACCTATGAGTGCAATCACGAGCGTGATCTCAAGCAATGAAAAACCGCGAGCAGCGCGGAATGTGTGCTGTGCTGTACGTGACTTCATTTCAAACCAACCTTCGTCTTCTTCTGCCTCAGCAGATCGCTGAAGCATGTTTCGATGTGCAACCCTTGAACGCCCTCTTGAAGTGATGCAGTTTTCTACAGCTTCCTTCGCAAAAGTTCGTGCAAATGTCGGGTTTATCCGAGGCCCTTTCCGGCACTGGTGATCATTGGGATCATGATCGACAGAATGATAGTGCCGATAATGAGAAACATCATCACGATGACCATCGGCTCAAGAGCTGCGAGCAGTCGCGATGTCTGCCGATCGACCTCGACAGTCAGGTCCTCGGCGAGTGTATCGAACGCACTGTCAAGATCACCAGAACGCTCTGCAGCGACGAGCAGATGGCGCGTTGCGGGCGAGAGTGCTGTCACATTGTCAATCAGTCTCGGGAGCGGTGCGCCCTCGATGAGTTGCGTTTGCAAGGTGCCAAACTGCTTGTAGAGCCTCGGATGCGAGATGACGTTCCGACCGATGCCGATCGCATCGCCCAGCGGCACACCCGAACGCGAGAGCGCAGACAGCACAGAGAAAAAACCGGCAGATTCCTGCGCAAGCACAAGATCCCGCATCACCGGGAGCTTGCGCATCAGACCGCCCACAAGCCTGCCGACAATCTTTCTTCCGAGCACAACTGTCATGAGTATGCCGACTGCAAAGAGCACCACGCCCCACCAGTAGGTGCGCATGAACGTGCCCACAGTGAGCACAATCTGTGAGAACAGATTCAGTTCGCTCATCTTCTGCAGTTCACCCAGGATCATGGGCACAATGAACATCATCATGCCGGTGCCAATGAGCAGGCTCATAGTCAGCACAATCGCTGGATACACCATAACGGTTGCTGCTTTTCCACGAACGGCAAGCTGCCTGCGTGCTGTCTTCGCAACCTGCTGGGCAGCGCCTCCAAGATCGCCCGATCGTTCTGCAGCACGATACACAGCACCTGTGACTGCATCGACGAGCCCTGCCGCCTGAGCTGCATCCGCAAAGGAAGAACCCGCTGCGACCTTCTGTCGCACGATCGCGACACGCTGACGGATTCGCGATGGCACCGTTTCCTCTGACACCTGCAGCGTCTCAACAAGTGGCACGCCTCGCGTGAGCAGTTGTCCGAGGATATCCGAAAGCTGCGACTGATCCTTGAGTGATATCTTCGCACCGGAACCGCCCACCCAGTTCGGAAGCGGCACGGCTTTCATGAGCAGCAGTCGCTCCTGACGCAAAGATTCGGCCAGCGCCCGCTGATTGACAGCAGAGCGCACCCCCATCGACCGTCCCCCCTTGGTCTTGGCGGCAACGAATAGAAATGTTGCTCCGGTCGATGAGTTAGCGTGGGTTGGTGGCACGGGCAAGTGTATCTCGAATGAACGAACAGAAAACGAAACGGAGAGATGCGCCGCTGGCACCCACTGGGCACAACTCCGCAGGGATTCGTTTACCCGAAAGGGCAGAACTGGGCTTTGCAGCGTTATTTCGACGTATCGCGCACGACTCAAACACCGGGATATTGAGCAACTGCAAACCTGTTCCCAGAGGTTTTCGCTCAATAATCGTCTATTGATCGTGTTCCTGGCATGATATTCGCATCATCTCACGAGCATGTGCGAATCATGCAAAGAGATGGATGGAAAGCGAGTTGGGCAGGTTTTTATCCGATACGAGTGATGCAGCCCAGTGTTTTCTGACCGTCCTTGTGGGAGTGTGCCGTGGCAGCCAATCTGACAGATCACAGCCTGACATCGATCCTCGGTATCGTGGAACCCAGCAGCGAGCTTCGCGCATCCTGCGAAGCAGCAGCTTCTGCGCTCACAAACGGGCAATGCGTTATCCTCCCAACAGAAACGGTGTATGGGCTGTTCTGTTCAGCGCAGTCGAAAGAGAGCGTCAACCTTCTCCGCGGAATCACAGGATCGAAGCCAGAAATGCCCCTCGCATGGCACGCACCGGATCAGGTTTCTGTTATTGATCTCATTCTTCCCGTGCATCATGTACACGTGCGTCTGCTCAAGCGTCTTGCTCCAGGCCCTGTCACATTTGTGTTCGAGTTGCCTGAGTATGAGATTGATCGGATTACGAAGGCGCTGAAGGTTGAGCGCGGAATCATCGACGATGGCACTGCGCTCGCTGTACGTGTGCCCGATCATGATGTCTGCCGGTGGGCACTCGCACACGCGAAGATACCTGTGGTCGCTTCTTCGCTTGCTGCTGCCGGCATGGGCAACGGCTCGAACGCACCCACCATTGAGACAGTTCGTGCACGGCTCGATGTGTTCGGCAGGGAGCATCCCGAGTTTGCTCAGCAGATTGAGCAGAATCCCGTGATCGTCGAATCAGGGAATGCACGCTATGGTCAGGGGTCGACTGTTGTGCGTTTGACCTCGCGTGGTGGGTACGCGATCGAGCGCACCGGTGCTCTGGAGCCACGTGTGATCGAAAAACACATGCACCGTCGAATCCTTTTCGTGTGTACTGGCAATACCTGCCGGAGCGCGATGGCCGAGGCAATCGCGAAGAGGCTGATCAACACCCTGCCTGAGACACCAATCCGGACCACGGCTCATTCAGCAGGTGTCGCGGCAGGAAATGGCTCGCCTGCCACCACGGAAGCAATCAAAGCCGCAGCAGCTATCGGGGCTGACCTTGAGGATCATCAGGCAACCTCTATCACCAAACAAATGATTGCTGACGCTGAATATATATTCACTATGACCCCCGAGCATGCCCGGGCGATCCTGACAATGGATCCGAGTGCCGCTGCAAAGGTTCGGCCTTTGGACCCCTCTGGCGCTCCTATCACCGATCCCATCGGCGGGTCGCAGGAACTCTACAATCAGACCGCGGCACGGATCGCGGAACTGATCTCACAACGCCTTGAGGAAATGGACGCATGAACATTGCGATCGGCGCAGACCATCGTGGCGAAAAAACCATCGAACCACTCTGCGTGCTGCTGAAAAACGAAGGACACGAGGTCTGGCTGCCCGAAGCCTGCCCCGTTGGTCAGCCTTGCGACTACCCGGATCGAGCATGGCAGATCTGCAACCACATCGCCTCGGGTGAGGCCGATCGTGGCATTCTTATCTGTGGCTCGGGCATCGGCATGAGCATTGCTGCCAACAAGATCGATGGAATTCGTGCGGCGCTCGTCCATGACGAACTTACTGCGCAGATGAGTCGCGGCCATAACGATGCGAATGTCCTGTGCCTCAGTGCGGATCTGCTCGGTCAAAAACTGATCGAGAATATCGTGAAGATCTGGCTGACAACTGAGTTTGAGGGCGGACGCCACGAGCGTCGGGTGCGCAAGATCGCCATGATTGAACAGGGAATTGATCCGGCTACCGCATCGGCTGATCAACCTGTTGCATGAGCGGCTTCTCACACGACACCGATCGCATGCCAGCGTGCTGTTGCGCATCTTGCATATCTGTTGATGCATAATCCGGATCATCCCTCGAATGACGGCAACACATACTCGTGGCAGCGACCGATTCCAACCCCTCACCAGACAATGCTGAGACAGGCACGGCGCAATCCAATGCGCCGAAGAAATCGGGGTTTCTTTCACGATTCAAGGCAACGTCCCGCAAGCAGGTGTGGTTCCGTCGCATCTGCCTTGTGCTGCTCACGCTGATCTTTGTGATCTGTGCAATCCCATTCACACCGGTACCACGCATGATACTGACACCGATGGTGTCAAAGTATCTGAACATGCCTGCGACAATTGAGACAGTCGACATGGGACTGCGTTCGCTTGCGATCAAGGACTTGAAGCTGCACGTTGATGGTGTTGAAGGAAAAGCCGCCGAGTTCCTGTCAGTGGAAGACGTTCACATGACAGTCGACTGGTGGAAGATTCTGCGCGGTACAGGAGGCATTGAGACTGTCACGCTCACTCGTCCCATCGTGCGTGTGAGCCAGTCTGCTGACGATGGGTCACTCAACATCGCCAAGATCGAGATCCCTCAGAGCGATCGTCCAACGATGCGCCTGCCGAATGTTGCGATCAAGGATGCCATGCTCGAACTTGGGGAGCATTCAAGTTCATCGTACAGGGCTCTCAAGAAACTCGTTGTTGGCGGCGGGTTGTATCCAACCGCTGGCAATGAACGTGCATACATCTTCACGCTCGGAGAGACAAATAGAACCGATGGCGAACCGGGCGTGCATCTTGATGGGCGCATCGACGCCGATGGCCTTGATGTGACCCTCACCGGCATCACCATCGGCGAGTGGACCGATGAGAACATGCCCGGCAGGGTGCGCCAGTTTGTGGACTCGCTCGAGCTTTCCGGCGGCATCAAACGAGCTGACTTCTCATATCACAACAACACACCGATCGGCCCGATCGTTGAACTTGAGAATGTCGCGATGACACTCCCGGTGCCACCTGAGGAGGGTACCGGTGAGAACCTTCGTATGACATCTGTCAACGGCACGATGACATTTGCGAACGACCGGATCATCGCGCAGGTTTCTGGCATGCTCGGCGACCTGCCGTACAAGGTTGATCTGCAGTACATGGGATTCAGCGATGACAGCGCATTCCAGTGTGTGCTCGACTCGCGCGACTTCCAACTGCAATCCAATCCGGATCTGCTGCCATACGTGCCAGATCTTGCACGCCTCAACCTCTCGCGATTCTCAAAGCCAACCGCCATTGTCGACGCCTCGGTTGTGGTGACTCGCGGCCCCCCTACGGCCGATGGCCCTGCACCAGTGCAATCGTCGGGATGGATCGAGTTCGATCACGGATCGGCCGCGTTTCAGGGGTTCCCGTATCGGTTTTATGATCTCGCAGGTCGTGTCACTTTCAACGATGAACGCATTGATATCGAGCGCATCACCGGTGTCTCACAGTCCGGCACAGTGCTCAACGCAACTGGATGGTTCGCGCCACTGAACTCAGATCCCGGTGCTGAGATTCACATCCGCGCGGAGCACCTGACCATCGACGACGAACTGAGAGATACGCTCGGCAGTCGGTGGCGGCCCGCGCTCGAACGCGTCATGGACAAGGTGGAGTTTGCTCGCCTCATTGATCTTGGACTCATGCTGCGCGCAGATGAGCACCACGCATTCGGAGAGGTCGTCGATGGCATTCCGGTCTTTGCGCTCGGTGGCGTTTCAAATGTCGATCTGGTTGTGAGCCATCCCGGCGGCACCGAACACACCTGGCAATACACCGCAGACGTGCAGTTCGACAGGTTCGGTTTGATCGCTGGCGACATGCCACTGCCGATCATCGGGCATGATGTCAACCTGCGCGTCACACCAGGCGCTGCTGGGCTGACCAATGGTTCGTGGACAACGATCACCGGCACACCGATCGATCTCTTTGCGAGCATTATCCACGAGAACGACAGTCCCGTGGCAACCACACGTGTGCGAGTTGATGCACGCTCTATACCGATTGATGATGTGCTTATCGACACGCTTCCACGTCCGCTCGGCACACACGTCAAACGTGGGACTACACCCCCACCGGACGAGCAGCCGCTCCTCAGAAGACTGGGCATATCCGGAAATGTTGGCGTCAGTGCTGAGTTCACATCACACGACAGCACGAGCAAACTCCACGCAGAGGTCGCAATGGACAACTGCGCCATGCAACCAGATGGAAGCCAGGCTGCTGCCGAGCGCATCATTGGCACAGCTATATACGACGATGGCAATATCACACTCGATCTCAACACAAGTGTGTGTAACGAGAACGAAGAATCATCGCGCTCATCGGTCAACCTGCATGCAACAATCGAGCCCGTCGAGAACGATGCTGCATCTGCATCGGGGCAAAACTCTGATATGAGGCTCAATGCAGAGATCACGTCTGATTCGTTCGATGTCTCGCTGAAAGTAGAGGATTTGATTGCGCCGCTCGCGTCCAGCGCGATGGAATCACTTACGCAATGGCGTGCTGAGCATGCACCAGCTGGCGCTGCGAAGATGAGCACGCATGTCACTGGTAGCACAACTGCACCAAAGGTAACGCTGCAACTCGACGACATCGACTCGCTCGGCATCACACTCGACTCATCCCGACTGGAGATTGGAAGGACAAACGGACATATCGATATAGCGATCGATGGCGCTGCTCGCGATGGTGAACAGGCTGTTCCGTACGAGTTGGTTTTTTCCGGATTGCAAGGACCGGTGCAGATCGACGGTGCTCGCATCGGCGATGTGTATCTTGATGGAAACTGGCCGATCCGCATCGCAAAGCGAGGGGAGAAACCTCGCGGTTTCACACTCACCGTCAACAACGGAGAGTTAAATCCTCAGGCAAACACCGCCGTTCTCACGATGTTGAAAAAGAACGGATTCATTTCGGACGACCTCATTGCGACTGTAACCAAGCTTGACCTGGCTGGCATGTATCGACTCGTTATGCGAATGGATGCGGTCGGCCACACCTCCAGCACAGAAGCAAAGACAACGCGCATTGCCATGCGCATAGAGCCACTTGAACTCGCAGCAACCATCAACGACCACCGTTTCGATCTCGATTCGATCAATGGAGAGATCACCGCTGCGATCGACGTTGTGGAGCACGAAGACGAACCCGCAAAGACAAAGATCGCCGGCTGGTTCGAGGATCTCTGTTGCGAAACAGAAGCATGGTCAGCGAAGATCAATGGCCCCTGGTCCGTGCGTGAGGATGGGTGGCTGGTATCGGGTGATCTTGACGTTGTGCTCCGCGAGATAGACAACGCGCTGCTTGCGCTGCTTCCATCGGATACCCAGCGCATGCTGCGTGACGCAGACATCCAGCTGAACAACCCATTGACACTGGAAAGTGGACAGGTCACGCTGGCTAAGCATGGTGAGTCTCCGCTGTCGATATCACTCACAGGCAAAGCTGCTTTCGATATACAGGATGCAAAGCTGGCAGAGCGCATTCGTAACGCTGCCGGCACAGCTGAGATACACATCGAACGCGACAACACTGGAACGGGCACAAACCTTGCCGTAAACGTCACCTTGCCCAGCGCTGTCATTGGCAGTATGGTCGTGCATGATGTGCGGGTTCAGATCGAACGCCACGCAGACGAGAAACGCACGACCATCCCTGTTCTGAACGCGGCACTCCACAATGGACGCATCGTCGGTAGTGTTGTCATCCGAGATCCGGCAACAGAGGAACAAAGCCCCAAGTACCTTGCATCTATACAGCTATCAGGGGTTGATCTTGCACATCTGGTCGCAGATCTGTCGCGCAGCGACGATGAGCCGATCGTTGTCGAAGAAGACCCTGATTATTCCGGTGCAGCGCTCTCCGGCGAGATGCGTGTTTCAGGAGTTCTTGGTGAACCCGAAACGCGGCGGGGCAGAGGGGGTTTCCGTGCTGCTGGGGGCAGAATCGTCTCGGTTCCCCTTGTGCTTCCGTTGATCGAACTGCTGAATCTGCAACTGCCTTCGTCCGAATCTCTTGATCTTGCGCAGGCAACTTTCTTTATCGAGGGATCGATCATCTCGTTCGAGGATATCGGCATTTACTCGCGATCGCTCGTTATGCCGGGGTTCGGCACACTCAACTGGGAAACACGAGAGCTGAATGTCCGGGTCTTTTCGCGCGGTGCTCGCACGATCCCGATTCTGGGGCAGATCTATGAAGCGTTGCGAAACGAGCTTGTGAGCGCACGCGTCACCGGCACCGTCAACGATCCAAGCTTCTCCATCGAGACACTCCGAGGATCTCACAACTCCATCGGTACAAATATGGGTGCTCGCGACGCATCGCGCACTGAACGCGCGATCCTGAAGGACGCGATGAGCGAATCGACAGACACAACAACATCGAACGTGCTCAGACCAGTCCAGCGCGGCGCTAATGCCGGTGGATGATTCGTTACGCCCGAATCACAATCGCATCGGGTTGATGCTGGATGGTGATCTTGCCGGGTGAACCGCCATGCTCGTCGAACACCAGTAACTCGTTGATCTGGCCTGGCAGAATCCACGGCTCGGGCAGATACAGCGTCGTGTCTGAACCGACCGTCTTGCGGCCACCATCTGAGATGAAGTACTTGCCAACGTGGATGTCATTGAGATAGACCTGTCCCTTTGCCATGCCCGAAAGTTCGAGCATCGCTGGCACCTCGGTCTCGTCCGGCGTAAACCTGCAACGCCACCACGTGGGACCGCTCGGGCCCGAACTACCTCGCGTGATCGCAGTCTTACCCATCGGCTCAAACGATGTCACATGTGGACGTTCCCACTTTGCGAATGACCAATCACAACTCTCGGTGATATTGGTCATGCCCTCGTCAAACGTTACTCCCTTTGCGAGTTCCGCATACGCCTGCTCGAGTGACATGTCATTCGGGATGGACTCTGGAAGCAGCGCGATCTGTATCGTGTTCTTGCCATTGCCAAGCACCTCGTTGTCAAGCTTGATCCGCTCAAGCCCAGATCCCGTCACAAAGTGGATCGGCTCTTCGTTCATCAGCACCAACCCGCGACCCACACGTGCCGAAATGGTGAGATAAATCGGCGATTTTCTTCGATGCGAAAACTGCCATGTTAACCGTTCCGGCGCAACAAGGTCGCCATCACCAACATCCCACAGCGGCGAGCGGAATCTGAGTGGTTCGAGAGGCTTGCCCATCTCGATGGTGTGCTTGCCGGGCTTGAACGACTTCAACTCGTACATGTGGCCGAACAAACCCTTGCGCTCACCGATCGCGTCTCCAGCACCCGCGCGTCCCATGTTCTCGGCAAGCACAATGATGATGTTCTCACCCTTGTCGAGTGGGAGTGTCAGCGGTCCTAGCGTTGCAAATGGCCCCACGCCCCAGACACCAATCGGCTTGCCATTGACAAACACGTGCAAGCGATCTGCGCTCTCCGGCATTGAGACTTTCTGCTTCTTGGCAGCGGATGACTTCAGCACGATTCTGTACCAGCCATAGCCTTCCGGCGTTCCGGCATTGGAAAGCTGCGTCGGACCATCAATGGCTGCAAACCTGGGGCTGGTGCCCGTGACATACTCATCGGCTGACGATGCTGCCCACTCGTTCACAGTGATGTTCGGCGCTTTGGCCTCGATCGGACGCACTGTACGCGACGACGCTTTTCCGTCGGCATCAATGATTGTGACGGCACACGACTTGAGCACGATGGGATCTCCACCCGACGTCACGTAGTCCGCACCAATGTACACCGCACCATCAACCACAAATGTCTTGTCAGCCTGATCCTCACTCACACACACAATGGTGAGCCCTTCGTGCTCCTCGACCACCGGCGTCTTGCCCCGTGGCACTGTGAGCGACAGCGGCGAACCGTTGATAGACACGATGCCATCCGAACCAGATGGCCCATACACAACGAGCGTCTTCCCAGCAAAGGTGAGCGCGCACAGCGTGGAATAGTCGAGCAGCGCACGACCTGAAAGATGTGTGTTCATCACCAGCCATGCAACGGCCTGATCGCCAAGCGACACATGCAGCGTTGAGCCGTCCGGTGTCAGAAGCGACGCGGTGACGTTGCTTGCAACCTTGGTGTTGCGCTCAGGATCGGCACCGAACACCCACAGCACTGATCCCTGTGTTCCCTGCGTGTGTACGGCAGCAACACCGCCGGGCTTTGCAGAACCAGGATCGATCGACATAGGCTGATACGTTGGATCAAGATGCGCAAGCACCTTGCCGAACGCCGAGGCAAACATGGAAATGCGTCGCACGTGCGCAAATGTCGGTCCGAGCGCACCATTTGGCAGAATGGGCGAGTTGTTGCCCGTTGTACTGGTGCAGAACTCACCGACTGCGCTCGATGGTCTGCCAGCATAGAAGCCCTTGTTGATGCCTCCAATACACGGGACATAGTTGTACTGCGCACCCGCTGCGAGCACTTCTGCGAGTCTGCGCTGCACAGCCGCAGGATGCAATGGTTGCGGCGCTTCAACACCCCATGCTGGCATCGGCTCGGGTCGGAAGTTGATCGCCAGTCGCGGCATCTCGGGACGCACCGCTGCCATCTGACGCATCATCGACAGCATCGACTCTGTACCAGACCAGCAGTCGATCTCGCCCTCGACACCAGCCCACAGATTGTTCGCGTTGAGCACGGGCACAGTGAACCCACTCTCGCGCAGATACCGGGAGATCTCTCCCAGATACTTCAGCGCAGCTGTCTCATCGCCGCATGTCCAGTTCATCTCGTTCTGGACCAGCAGAATCGGACCAGCCTTGCCCACGCTGGTCACCTGCAGATCACGCACCTGCTGCGCAAGCTGTGAGATATATCGCGATGACGCTTCAAGAAACGCATCATTTGGCGCGCGAAACTGGATATCTTCAGCATTCATCAGCCACGCTGGAAGTCCGCCGAAATCCCAGCCCGAATCAACGAACGGACCCGGCCGAAGGATGAGATACATCCCCGCTTCGCCAACGAGTTTCACAAAGTGGCGAATATCGTTGTCACCATCGAAATCGAACTGCCCCGTGCGGGGTTCGTGTCTGTTCCAGAACACGGGCGTCTCGATCGTGTTCATTCCAGCCAGTTTGGCGGCATGGATTCTGTCGGCCCAGAGGTCTCTTGGGATCCGCGCATAATGCAGCGAGCCTGAAGTAATCCAGATCCGCCTGCCGTCAATCAGGAAGGAGCGTCCGTCGAAGGTCACTGTTGCCATGTGTTCCCTGCCGTTGAATCAGGCCCCAAAGGGGCAATCGCGAAGGAGTCGCCTTGTGTCGATCACACGTGAAAACGCGGTGTCTGCTGAAGCACGATCCCAGCCTGTGGATGGTGCTGATCCATGGACATCTCGCATGCCCGGGTATCAACCCGACCAGAGCACTGACACGACGTACGATGTGCAGAAGTGGTCTGGCACGGCGCAGATTGACTTGAACAAAGGCCCAATAATCTCGCTGAAAGAAGTTCGCCAGATACGATTTACTGTATAAAATCCAAACAAAAACGGCGATTTTCAGAGGGGAACATCATAGGAACCTCTTTGCGGATCGGCAACATTTCGACCCCCTGGTCTTCCCAGGTTTCCATCCAACATCCAGCCACTCCATCTGCCGGAGCATCATGCAAACACCGCTCGTCGACGTCCACGCTCCCACCCGTATCCATGCACACGCTCGATTGATCGTGGTGCTCGCAGGATGTGCCCTGTGCCTGCCCGGGTGCATGCTCACGCTTGACGATATCGACAGGGAAACCGACCGGCTGATCGCCGAGCGGAACCAGATGCTCCGCCTGAACGCAACGCCCCCCTCACGATCGGGGCAGACTGATCCAGTTGATCCATCCGCCAAGCAGCACGAGCAGGTGCTCAAGCCCGAGACCACCAACCCAGGCGCGGAAGAGCTGCAGATCGATACTGCTGATCCGGCACGCGATGTCGCACCGATCCTGCTCGAGTATGCGTCGAGCGCGGCAGGTGTTGGAACCGACCTTGAGCCAATACAGATCACGCTGTTCGATGCGCTCGCTATCGCGCAAAGGACCGGGCGTGAGCACATCAGCGCCGAGGAGGACTACATCCTCGAAGCGATCAATCTACTGATCGAGCAGCACCGATGGTCGCCGAGACTCTTCAACACCACGAGCGCAACCTTTTCCACCGATGGCGACAACGGCAGTTTCCAGTCGGCTGCAAATGTCATCAACGACATGCGTGTCACACGGCGCTTGCCGTTCGGCGGCGACGCGGAAGCTCGCTGGATATGGAACGCAACAGAACAACTCCGCGATCAGGTCAACGGCAGATACAGGCAGAGCTCCACACTCAGCGCGAATGCATCGATCCCGCTCCTGCGCGGTGCAGGATGGGTTGCGCGTGACTCACTCATCCAGGCTGAACGCAATCTTATTTACGCCGCGCGTGAGTTCGAGCAGTTCCGTCGTGATTACTTCTTCTCCATCGCGCGCGACTATCTGAACCTGCTGCAGTCCAAGGCCTCTATCGCGAACCAGAAACGATCCGTCGAGAGCCTGCAGCGCTCGCTCGAAGGCGACATCGAGCTGTTCGACAAGGGACGCATCTCTCAGTTTGAGAAGAGCATTACCGAGAACCAGCTTCTCTCACAAATCGCTTCGCTCGCCCAGGCGCGCGAGAGCTACATCGTGCAGGCCGAGCGGTTCAAGATCAGACTCGGATTGGATCCGAATCAGCCGGTCGTGTTCCGTACAACGATCTTCGATCTGCAGGAGCCGACTATCGCACTGGATGAAGCGGTGGATGTCGCGTTGTCGTATCGTCTGGACTGGCAGAACACGCTTGATCGTTTGGACGACTCGCGCCGCGCAATCAGATTGGCAGAGGACGGGCTATTGCCGGATCTTGATCTGACACTGTCCGCATCCATGCCAACAGAGCCGGATGCCCGCGAGGGGGGACTTGGATTCTCGCCGGAGGATGTCAACGCAAGCGCAGGGATCTCGCTGAGTTTGCCGCTTGATCGGAAGACAGAGCAGTTGCGCGTGCGCCAGGCTCGCATCCGGTACGACCAGTCGCAACGCAACGCCGACCGCTCACGCGACAATCTCGCGCTGGACGTGCGATCGTCCGTGCGCGCGATCGAACTCGCCCGGTTCCAGCTCACGCTTGCTGAGAAACAGGTGGATATTGCAAACTCACGAGTGGAGGAGCAGAGCCTGCGTCAGGATATCACCTCACAGGAGCGCGTGGACACGCAGGATACGCTGCTCCGCGCATTGAACGCGCGCGACCGTGCCCGAACGGATCTTCGTATTGCGATCCTGCAGTATCTGCTCAACACGGGGCAAATGCGCGTCACCCGCGAGGGCCTGCTCGAAGCTCTGCCCGGCATGGACATTCTCGAAGTGAAACTCTACGAGGACATCTCAGACATCGACGAGTGGTTCCTCGATCCGCCGAAACTGAACCCGGAGACAGAGGACGCAACAGAGCCCGACCCAAGCACCGAATCGGAGGGCGAATAGTTCACCCGCCTTCGGATTGGCGCTGTCCCAGTTGTCTCGTCTCAATCCCTACCGTATTCACACCCGCTTGCATCGCGATATCCTGCGCGCGCACGACATCCTCATACGGCACACGAGCATCGGGCTCAAGCACAATATCGATCCCAGCGCTGCCCGCATCCTTTACAACGCTGCCAAGTCGTTCGGCGAAGCCATCAAGCGGCGTAAACGTGTCGTCCAGCCCTGAAAATACGGTGATCTCCGATGCTTCCTCCTCGCCTGTCTGCGCCCGCGCAAGTGTGATTGTGAGCCGGACAGGTGGCAGTGCAAATGGATCGGCAGCACTCGCCGCCGATGCGGCACCCTGGCGCGGGATGGCGGACTCCATGAACCATTCCGGCCCTAGAAACGCTGTGGATGCCATGAAGAAGATGAGAATGCACATCATGATGTCGACCATGGGTGTCATGTTCGGCGTATCGCCAAACCCATGATCGCGCATCGCGCTGGGGTACATCACGCGCCGATGGTCCCGCTGCTCCCCCGATGCGCCGGTGCGATTGCGCGTCATTGGATGTGCTCCGTTGCAAGTCGCACCGATCCAACCCCAACATCGCGGCACGTGTCGATAATGGGAGAGATCGTGGCAAATGGAAGCGTGCGCTCGGCACGCAGATGCACAACCGTGTCAGGAACGTTGCTGAGTCGATCCCGTAGCAGCTGCGCAAGTCGATCCGCATCGACCGGCTGGTTCTCAACCGTGATGCTGACGCGGTCGGTCCGCTCACCCGTTCGTTCGTTGCGTGTGGGCGTGATGTTGATAAAGAAGTTCTCTGCGATCTTCTCATCCGTCCCAGACACCGCAGGCGGGAGCAGCATCTCTGATCGCTGCTCGGCAACCAGCCTGCCGACAAGCAGGAAGAAGATAATGAGGCACATCATCACATCGATCATCGGCGTGACGTTCGGCATCCCGTCGCCGGACGTGCGATGGATCGAACGCACAACGGCCGATCGCCGGGTGGATGGCGTGCCGACACGCATTACTCGGTTCCCTCGTCGTTCTCCTCGTCCTCTGCTTCTTCCGCCTCGTTCGGTTCTGAAGTACCCGACTCATCGACAGCAGCATCCGATGTTTCGTCATCCTGCCCGCGCATGATGTCGAGCATGCGCTCAAGGTGCCGCGTCGAGATGGACATGCCCCGAGTGCAGATGCGATCGATCCGTGCTTTGTACGTCCCGAAGAAGGCAAGACACGGAATCGCAAGACACAGACCGAGCAGCGTGTGAAACAAGGCTTTGGAAATACCAAGACTGAGCGCAGCTGGTCCAGCCTGACCGCCTGTCTCACCAAGTGAGGTGAACGCAAGGATCATGCCCCAGACGGTGCCAGCAAGACCAACGAGCGGAGCGATGTTTCCAATAAGCTGCAACGGCTCAATCCGGCGAAGCAGGCGTGCGACCTCGTCTCCCACGGCCATATCGGCTGCATCGCGCATCGCCGACTCTCCATGATCACGCTGCTCGATCGCCGCGTGCAGCACCCGTGCTGGCATCGAATCATCCCGTCGCACGAACGGCTCAAGATCTCGCGTCGAACTTGAGAGCAGATGCTCGCTGATGCGCTTCAGACTTGTTGGCGGCAGCACCTTGCTCGCATTGATGTCGAGGATGGATCGGATCATGAGCGACACTGCAACAAATGATCCGAGCAGCAGCACCAGCGTGAAGAGATCGAACGATCGGACGAACAACGCCCATGGTGCAGCAGAAGGGGCTGCATCCTCGCCAGTTGCTGGCGATCCGCACGATGTGAGCACCGCTGTGCCCAGCGCAAGCGCTGCAACGCACACCATTCGACGATAAGGCAGTGATCTGTTCACGAGCGAAAAAGCTCCAGAAACCATAAGGGACAGTGTTGCGTGATCATTCGCACCGGGAGATGGCGAATCGAGAGGGGAGTGCAGATGCCAGATATGCATACTGATCGTTCAAATCGCTATTCGTAATACTTGCCTCCCAGCAGAAACATGGCAAAGAGTTGCCAGCTTGCAGTCTCGAACACCTCATTGTTCCTATTCGTGCTGTTGTCATTCATCCAGGCCGCAGCCGCTTCGAGGAACGCTGCAATTCCGTCGTTTTCCCATCCCCGGCTACCTGGACCGTACGGGTTGCTTGGTGATACGGCTTCTTCCTGCTCATCAAGCAGCTTGTCTTCGATGAGTGACTGAACAAAGGCAAGAAATGATTCGCGATCATCAACACGCCACGCCATGTCTGTGAGTTTGTCCATACCTGCCATCCTCACAACTTTGTAGTCAGCAGCACCATTACATGTGCGCTGCCCATTCAAACTTCTTCAAAATCATCCGGATCGAGCGGACGCGAGACGGTGTACTGCCCCGACAGCCACTTGTACAGATCTGCCATTTGCTCCCGCTCCGTTGGAAACGGTGCCAGCGATGACGCGCCAGGCATATCAGATCGCATGGTCGCCAGCGCCTCAACCAGATCGTGCTCCACCACATCGCGCAACTCAGCGAAATGGATCGTTGCGCTTCTTGAGTGCTCGCCCGTGTGCATGAGTTCAATGCGCATCACGGGCCTGCCAGCCCAATCCACGCCATGCAGACGCGCAGGCCATTCAACAACGACCATGCACGATCGATCGTGCGCGATCTCGTCCCAATCGATCCCGCTGGGCTGCCCGCGCGATGGCGACTTGACTTCTGCGGTCATGTACGCATCAACATGGATCATGACCGGGATCTCCTCGTCATGATCATCCGCCACGACATACTCGTTGCAGGTCAGAAACGACGGGCTTGAAACCGATCGCGGGTCGACCCCCAGCCCCTCTGCCAGACTTCGCACGAATGTTGTCTTCCCCGCACCCAGCGTCCCCGACAGCTCAACGACAGCATCGGCTGGAAGGACGCGGGCAAGCGTCAGGGCGAGCGTGCGTGTCGCTGCGGGATCGGAGAGCTCGATCGTGATCGTGTGGTGCTGGATGGGGTCTTGCTGGGCCACGGGGCATTGTTGTCAAACCGACCCGCACAATCATCCCTGCCTCGTTCTCAGCGATATTTGCACAAGGGTGGTCAATCGCGGTTTGCGTGTGTTCAATTCGGCATGGACACGCTGCTTCAGGCCCTCGACAACTGGCAATCCTTCACCGCGCTGGTTGTCGGGGATTTCATGCTCGACCAGTTGCTGCACGGCGACGCGGAACGCCTTGCGCCCGATGCGCCGGTGCCCGTGCTCCAGATCCGATCCGAAGTCAGTTCACCGGGTGGGGCTGCGAATCTGTGCATGGACCTTGAGGCCCTGCAGGCGAGCGTCATCGCGGTTGGCGTTACAGGCGAAGACAGCGCAGGACACACACTCCGCGCACAACTCAAGGATGCCAACATCAACCCCGCTGGTCTTGTGACAGATCCCACGCGCCCAACCACGGTCAAGCGCAGCTACGTGGGGCTTGCGCAGCACCGTCATCCACAGAAGATGTTCCGGGCTGACTTTGAATCAAGGGCCCCAATCTCTGAGACTGTGGCTGCTTCCATCCTTGCGCAGATCCGTGCACACATACAGGCGGCTGATATTGTGTGCATTGAGGACTACAACAAGGGAGTGTGCACACCAGAACTGTGCAGGGCAATTATCGACATCGCGCAAGAGCACAGTGTGCCGGTGCTCGTTGATCCAGCACGCATCGAGAGCTACACAAAGTACCATGGCGCAACCGCTATCACACCAAACAGAACCGAAGCGGAAGTTGCAACGGGCAAGGTATTTGATAATGGCGACACCCTCTCGCAATCCCGCGAGATGGCGGACACCCTTGCATCACAGGTTGGTGGATGTGTTGTATTGACACTTGATCGCATGGGCGCATTGGTGCGCGATGAATCGGGCACATTCACCCACGTGCCGACGGTTGCGCGCCAGGTGTACGACGTGACAGGTGCGGGGGACATGTTCCTTGCGGGGCTTGCTGCAGCACGCGCAAACAAACTGAGCTGGGAAGACAGTGTGCGGTTTGCAAATGCAGCTGCAGGGCTTGAGGTTGAGGTTTTCGGCACACGCCCGATCCCGTTGAACAAGGTGCATGCGTCTCTGCTTGCGATATCCGGGCGTGTCAGCACAAAGGTTCGCTCTGTGGATGAGGCCGCTGAACTCGCGCATCAGGTGCAGTCCCGTGGCGGCACGGTCGTGTTCACAAACGGCTGCTTTGACATACTGCACGCGGGACACGTGTGGCTGCTCGATAAAGCCAAGGCCGAGGGTGATCTGCTGATCGTTGCAACAAACACCGATGAGAAGGTGCGCCAGTACAAGGGGCCAACTCGTCCTGTCAACGCGCTCGAGCAGCGATTGCGCGTGCTGTGCGGACTAGCGGCTGTTGATGCGGTTGTGGTGTTTCCCCACGACACCCCAATGGAGACGATCGGACGGATCAAGCCCGATGTGCTGGTAAAAGGCGACGAGTACACCGAAGGCGAGATCCCCGGCGCTGCATTTGTCATATCCAACGGCGGCCGTGTCGTTCGCATACCCATGCTTGAGGGCGAGAGCACCACTGCAGTTCTCAAGGCAATGGGTGACGAGCGATGGAAGACTGCAACCACCCGAGACGATCGCGACAGATTTATCCGCGATACCAGCCGGTAAACCCAGCTATCCACACACATTTCAGCATTCTGTCCGTTGGAAACCCGGACAAGCGGTCTCGTGAATCCGTGTTTCTGCTCCTACCCTCCGGGTCACCCATGCACCGATGCCCGTTTGCCATGTTTGATTGCGGATTCAGCTCTTCCAAGGGCCGTTCCCGCACGTGGCTGATCATGACACTGGTTGCGGGCATGTGTGCAGGCACACCTGCCTTCGCGCAGAATGCCGATGATCCGGATCCGATCGAACTCAGGCAGAATCCGGAGCTTGATCCGCTGTTCGGCAGACCCGTTCAGGATGTGCGGCTGTTCAGCTTCACAGAGGACGATCCAAACACGCTGCGCCCGATGAAACCGGTCCTCGCCTCGCTGGCAACAAACCAGATCCGCACTGTCAGGGGCATGCCGTATTCGCCGGAAACCGCACAGGAGGATGTCAAAACCCTGTCCCGTCTGCCCCAGTTTGGACGCATACGCGTCGAGGTGCAGCCAACCGGCGAGGGAACAGTCATTGTCACCTACATGGTGGTCGAGCAACCGATCATCGAGGATGTGCAAGTCGTTGGCAATGTTGTGCTGAGCGACGGCGATGTTGCACGAGTTGTTGGCGGTCTTGTTGGTACACCTGTTGACAAGTTCATCATCTCCAACCTGACGCGGCGCATCGAGACAGCATACCAGAAGAAGGGCTACTACCGCGTTCAGGTGCTCTCGGACATGGAGGAGCTTGCCGAGACCGGGATCCTGTATCTGAAGATTCGCGAGAGTATGCTGCTCCGCGTGTCGGACGTGCGATTCAGTGCGGTGATAGGCGAGCTCTCATTCACCCAGCGCCAGTTGCGATCGGCCATCAAAACCGAGGTCCGCGGGCTGTTCACGAGGGGATACATGGACGACGACAAGCTCGATGGCGACATCGCTGCGCTTGCGTCGTTCTATCGCGATCGCGGATACCTCGATGTCAATGTCGGCAGACGCATCCGCGAAGCACCCAACGGCAAGGAAGCCATCGTTGAGTTCGATATCGATGAGGGACCGGTCTACACACTCGGAACGGTCAAACTTCTCTACCGCGACGAGGAGCTGCAGCACAGACCAGACGATCCATTAAAGCAGTACTTCCAGTCGATGTACGAAGCCCAACAGGCCATGCAGCCGAACGAGTATCTGTTCCGGCTCTCACCAAACCAGGTGATGCTGTACCGCATGGGTGCATTCGCCCCGGAGCAGATTGCAGGACACATCACCGTCAAGTCGGGCGATGTGTTCAATGAAACAAAGATCAACGAGTCCGAGCAGATTATCAAAAAAGCCTTCTACGAACTGGGATACACGGATGTTTCCATCTACCAGTTCCGTCAGCGGCGCACCGACGAGCACGTCTTCGATCTGCTGATCGACATCCAGCAGGGAAAGAAGTTTAAGACAGGCGAGGTCATCATTGCTGGAATACCTATCACGAGGAAGGATGTCGTGCTTGACCGTCTGGATGTGCGCCCCGAGCGTCCCGCAAACAGAAACGATATCGACGAGTCAATAAGAAAACTGACCAACACGCGCATCTTCAGCACTGATCCTGACAAGCAGATGGCGCTGACATTCCAGCCCGAGAGCGAGACCGACCCCGGATACCGCGACATGCTCGTGGAAGTCTCTGAAACACAGACCGGCAGCTTCAACTTCGGCGCTGCTGTCAGCAGCGACTCGGGCGTCTTTGGCACTATCACTATCAAGGAAGACAACTTCGACATTACTGACACGCCGGACTCCTTCGACGAACTCATCGATCGCAAGGCGTTTCGCGGTGCTGGCCAGACAATGGAACTGAACATCCTGCCCGGCACGCAGGTGCAGACCTACAGCCTGACGTTCGGTGAGCCACGCGTCTTCGGATCTGACTACTCGTTCTCAACAACCATGCAGTACAGGGACAGGCAGTTCTCAGAATACGATGAGAACCGGTACGGCGGTAGGTTCACTGTCGGCAGAAGGTTTGGATCACGCTGGGTCGGCAGTGTTGGTCTACGAACTGAATGGGTTGGGCTGAGTGACATCGATCCAAGCTCGCCCGTGGACTTCTTCGAGGTTGAGGACACAAACCTGATCGACTCGCTCTCGTTCTCACTGCGACGATCCAGCATCGACAATCCGTATGTCGCCAGCAAGGGCAATCAGCTTGCATTTGCAGTTGAGCAGACCGGACTGCTCGGCGGCGACTTCAGCTATACAAGGCTCTCTGGCGAGTACGACGTCTATGTGCCCCTGCACGAGGACTTTTTCGGTCGATCGACCGTGTTCCGGTTCAACACGAAAGCAAACTGGATCCCGCAGGGCGAGGACGCGGTACCGACCTATGAACGCTTCTATCTGGGCGGACAAAGCTTTCGTGGATTTGACTTCCGTGCTGTGTCCCCAATCGGCATCCGCAACGACACAATGACGGTTGGCGACGAGCCTGTTGGTGGTACGTGGTCGTTCTATGCTGGCATGGAGGTTCGCCAGCCAATCTATGAGGACTTTCTCGCACTCGTCGGGTTTATCGACACCGGAACCGTGTCCAATGACATCGGGTTCGATGATTACCGCGTCAGCGCCGGGTTTGGATTGCGTCTTCTGTATCCTGGCCTCAGCTCCGTACCGCTCGCTTTCGATTTCGGTTTCCCGATTCTGAGGGAGGACACCGACGATCTTCGTCTGTTCACGTTCTCGGTTGACATCCCGTTCGGCAACTAGATCGAGACGGCCTGTTTCAAACTGGGCATGCTCTGCGAACCGGGCTGCTTCGGATCACTCATCCACAACCGCTGCGGCAGAGTGCCAACTGTCATGATGAGCAACTGGCTCGCAACAAAGACGATCAGCCAGAACGCTGCCGAGTTTGTAAAGCCGTACGAGTGGAGACCAACACCAAGCATGTTGGTGCCGAACCATGCCCACGCGGTAATGATGTTGCCGAAGACCGCCAGCACTGCCATGCCACGTTGCTTGATCATCCCTCCCCATCGCGCGTGAAGAATCAGCAGGTTCATCATCACAATGAGCACTGCACCGTTTTCCTTCGGATCCCAGCCCCAGAACCTTCCCCACGACTGGTCCGCCCAGATCCCGCCGAGCACTGTGCCAACAAAGCTCATGAGCGATGCAAAGCAGATCACTCCGTAGATCATCTTGGACAGCGCTGTTGCGCGTTCCTTGTTGAGTGCGAGTGTCAGCACACCCATGAGGATGTACACAATCGCGAGTGCGCCGGCAAGGAACGTTGCTGAATACCCGATCGTGATAACAACAACATGCGTTGCGAGCCAGAAGTTGGAATCAAGCACCGCCTGCATCATCTGCATCGTGTCGCCACCGGAACTGAGATTGTGCGCGATGATAAGCGTCGCAAACCCGACCGCAGAAGCAACGATGGAACCGATACCAATACGGAACAGACGCTCAAGGAACATACCGAGCAGCACACATCCCCAGCCAACAAAGATGGCAGAAGAGTACAGATTTGTCACAGGTGGACGACCCTGCAAATAGATGCGTGTGCCAAGACCGATGGTGTGCATGACGAACGAGATGAATATCACTCCCAGAGCTGCCCGTCCCAGCGCGTCGGCCCAACCCTGTTTCGTCTGCATGCACGAGAACAGCACACTGAAAAGGGCCAGCAGGAACGCGAGCACATACAGCACTGCTGCATTCAGAAATGGCTTTGCGCGGTTGAATATGACCTCCACATTCGCTCGTGATGTCGCTCGCCCGTTCGTCTTTGCAACCAGGTTGAGATGATTTTTCACTGCTTCATTGAACGCCTCGACATCGTCGCTCTGATGTCTCAGCATGATCTGCTCAATTGAGACGAATCCCGGGTGCGACGGTGCGTTCTGCGCAGCAGAGCTTGCGCTTTGCCAGTCTTCCTCCTGCGTCAGCGGCGGAACAAAGTACGGCGTGTCAGATCGGGTAATAAGCGCGTATGTTGTCAACTGATCGTCAAGATTTGCAATATGGCGCTGGAATGGATCGCGCTGCTTTGCTGGTACATTGAGCGCTCGTGACGCCTGCTCATCTATCTCTGCAACATTCGGGAGCAGTTCATTCAGCGAGAATCGCTTGCGATCTGTTCCTGCCAACCCGATCGTTCCAAGCACATCGGGATGATCGATGCGGAACACCGGGAAGTCGGCGGCTTCCTGCGATCGTGTCATCACCCACGCCAGCCACTCGATCGCTTCGACCTTCCTCTCTTTCCGTCCTGCTTCTACATCGGCGTTGTCGTGATGTGAAGCCGGCATCGAAAGCTCAACTGACTGCTTCCCGCTGATCTGCATCAGCGCATTGCGTGCAACGGTGTCGAGCGGCTTGGTTCTCCCCTCTGCCGAGACGGGGATGCGTCCGAATGCGTCGTAATCAAACCCGGAATCAGACTTCGGCGCACCGCGGAATATCGAACTGCCAAGAAACAGTACCAGCAGCATGCACACGATCCACGGAAACGCACGCTGCAGAAATGAGGATGGTGCACTGTGTGCTGATGTCATCGCGCCTGCCTCCGGACGAATGTGCTGAGGCGAATACCGAAGTGCCACATCATGCCGAATGCAACAAGAATGCACGAGATGTACGGAATCAACCAGCCGGGATTGTTCACCACCTGCAGCACGGTGCCGGTATCGTTGGGCTTGTACGACTGCTGATAGAACGTCTCGCCACGATAGCGTAATGGATTGTTCATCCATATCTTTACCGTGCGATCGACGTTCCGCTCACGATCGATCAATCTGCACTCGCTGGAGAAGTTGCGCGGTGTCTTTGTTCCAACAAACAGATCATGCGAGAAATCAATCAGGTGGATCTCGTACGGCTTGTATACTCGCTTGAATCGCAATGACACCCGGTACTCCGTGCCATTCACATCCAGCACCTGCACATCCTCTGAGGTGAAGTATGCCGAGAGCAGATACGACCCGAGCGATTCCTTGAAGTTCGTGCCTTTTTTATAAAACGTGACATAGCACGCGGGTACATCGACCCTGCTCGCATCAACACCTGTAATCGTCGGTACACGTACCGACGCAACAAACTGCCCCAATCCCGTGCTTACTCTTGAGAGCAGTTCAGCACGTCTTTCAGGCGACACCTCGATTGGCGGACTCAACGCTGAGTTCGATTGCCACTCATCAATGTGGATATCCACAGGCAATGCATCGTCCGAGATGCTCGCGCCGGATGTTCGCAGCAGATGATCGGGCACAACGATCACATCATCCATCGTCTCGTCTGAGTCTGATGTCCGCACGATGGCGAGTTCGGGATGGCGCGTGTCCTCGATGAAGTTCGAGTAGCTGGTCTCGTAGATCGACATGTTGCCCTCGCGCGCGAAGGCTCCCGTAACAAACTCGCCTGCCAACAGCAGGATCACGCCGAAGTGCATGATGATGATGCCGAGGCGCTTCAACGAGTACTTGAAGTGGATAATGTGCGCAGTGATCAGATTGAAAAACAGCACAACACCGATGGTCAATCCACCGGGAAAGAAGAACGCAAGCGCGTCGGGTGGCTGCTTGAACGCGCCGGGCACGAAGATCTTCACGGGAATGCGCACGATTGGCGATCGGAAGTATCTGTCGACAACTGTCCACACACCGTCGTATTGCTGCGCAAGCGTGCCCGCGAATACAAGGAACATTGACATCGCGAACAGCGCGACAGTGAGCTTCAGCGACGCAATGGGCTTGCATATGGTGCGGAGCCAACTCACTTTTTCTCCTCCGCAATCACGTGATGCACAAACTGCATGAATCGTTCGGACTCATCGCTCACACCCTGTGTCGGCCCCATGATCTTGAGATACCAGGAGATCGCGCCATCCTCCACGACCGCAACCAAGGTGCGCGTTGCCCCATCGGATGAGGTCTCGTCGAACAGTTGAGCGTTCTCACTCAGCGTCTGCATCGGCTGATCGTCCATCGACATGATCGAGGGCAATCCCAGTTGCGCGCGCCATCGGTTCACATTCGGCAGCAGCCCGCCACCTTCTCCACGCAGCGGTGTCACAGTGATCTTGACGTTCTCGTCGGAACGCGCAACGAATGACATTGCGATCATGGACGATGTCGGCTCAGTCCATGTCCACGTCTCGTGCGCCTGCCATGTGCCAAGCCGTTTCGTGATGGCGCTGATCTCCATGCCGGCCTCTGGATCGGACGCATCAAGCCCGAGGCTCTTCGGTCTCAACGACTTTGCGAAAGTGATCAGATCCTGCTCGATCAGTGCGCAGATGTCACGGTGTGCCAGCACCTTCACAAACCACGTTTGTCCGTCCCCGGGAAGCATCGCAGCACCAAGCACCTGCATGTCGTTCTCGCCGATCTCACGCACCACTGCGATCTGCCCGCCGAGCCCATCCATCAGTTCCACGTGATCGATCAACTGCGCTCCCTCGATCGGAGCGAGGTTCACCTGCGATCGCCAGCGGTTGATGTTTGCAAGCAAGCCACCAACATCGCCTCCAAACGCGTTCAGCGAGATCTCGGCAGGATCATGCCCTTCGACCTGCGCGAAGAAGGTCGTCACACGCATCTCTCTCGGCGACGGGTCCTCTGTCCACGTTGCTGGCACATCCCAGATGATCTCGATGGTCGGCTGATCGGAGCTTGCTTGGCCGTCCGCCTGTTTCACAAACTCCGGCACGGGAGGATCCTTCGGCGCCTTGTACGCCCGGATCGGCTCCTTCTCGCATCCAGCCAGCCCCAACCCGAACGCAACGAGCGCACAACAACCCTGAAAAACACGTCGGTAAAGCAGCTTCTGGAGCAGGGGCATCACAGCGTCGCATCGTATGCCTCAGCCTTGAAATGTGAACGCGAAACCACACCACAAGACACGCAATATACCCTCAAACACGGCCTGCCCGGAAGGGACCACGCATGCACGTCTCGTTTGTCATCCCAGCTTACAACGAGGAGCAGTACATCGCGGACACTATCGGCGAGATCAGGACGGCTGCGAAGGCTGTCGGTGTCGATCATGAGATCATCGGCCTGCTGTTCCGGCTCGCACTGCGAGGAACAAAGGGTGTCAGGTCACGCGACTGACTCGACCTGTGGTATGGCGAGCGGCGCGAGGATCGGGATAACTATATATGAACTACTTATCTCTTAGAAGAAGCCTTGGATTACGATCAAAAAATAAGCTAAAATGCCAGCATGTAAGTGAAAAGCCAGAGATTTGATAAATCGTATTGAGTAGGACGCCCAGATGGATGATGACATAATTGCTGCGTTGATGAGTTCCAACAGTAACTCCGAGGAACTTCCTCCGCTACCCGATGATTCATTTAATCACAATCAGCTAGCAGGAACACTTCTCAAACGGCTTGAGCGTCTGAGAGAGGGAAGTTGCGTTGCGCTTCGTGGATGTTGGGGGCGTGGTAAAACGGATCTTTTAAATCGATTAGCTAGAATCATTGAAGCGGCAAACAGCTCTAATGATTCCAGTATATCTACAACTTTTAAGCATGTCTTGACTATTAACCCGTGGAAGGCGCAAGATCTTGATTTGCTAACTCCATTAATCGCTGGTGTATGGAATCTTATAGAAGAAAGCGACCGGCAGGAATGCGCTGAATATGCTAGGTTGCTCGTAAAAGCGGGCTATATTGCCGGCCTGCATTTACTTAAAGCACCCATTTCCAATGAAAATATTACAAATTTAGTCACAGATTTCGGCTCCAAACTACTCTCGAAGCCGCCTTCATCAACAGAAGTTGGAAAACAAATAAAAAGCAACACTCATGGAATATATTTTCATAAACTTGTATCTAAAGTTATAAAAGATCCAAATGATCGCATACTTGTGCTCATAGACGATCTAGATCGTTGCTTACCTGACAAGCAACTAGCCTTACTTGAGTCTATGCATTTTTTATTGAACATGAATCCAAGAGCAATATTTGTCGTGGCAATAGACCCAGAACATCTTAGAAAAGCTCTAATGTCAAGACATGCTTTCTCGTCCAACGATGCAGATGGATATGTTGAAAAAATCTTTGACTTTAGTCAAGAGTTAGTTTCAGCCAATTTAGATATGAGAAAATATATTTATGTAAAAATAGATGAAGACATACGGCTGTCTAACAATCAGAATACCACTATTCGTAAGTGGTTTCAGGATAAAAATATTGCCCGAGAAGAAACTTTGTGGCAATATTTTTCTGGTGACCATATTTCTACGGAATTAAGAAATCCACGAGTCTATGAAAGAGCATTTTTAAAACTAAGAAATCTTGTTTTAGCTGATCCGAAGGAAAACTCGGTAATCCATGACAGAGACGACCTTCGTTCACTGTTCCCCTTCTGGGTTCTGTCCACACAGCGATGGCCCTCCCTTCGCGAAGCATATCACAGATTATATGAAGAGCTAAGCCCTCATAACTTTAAAGATGCCCACAATGTGCTCATTCAGCAAATTGGGCACTACAATCCAGTGACTCACGCATACAACAACTATCGGTCGCGACAGGTCAACACAGTTCCTGATGTAGCTTGCAGTAGATTCTTGCAGCACTTGAGCCAAGTGGATATGTTTTTTCGAAGCGCAAACTTGTAGCAAAAACTAAAGTGGCCCCGCTCGGATTCGAACCGAGGACCAAGCGATTATGAGTCGCCTGCTCTTACCGCTGAGCTACGGGGCCGCAGCCGCTCGCGTTGATCGCGATCAGACCGGCTCTGAGTGTATGTCCCGCGTCATGCCATAGCACCTTGCCCGGGTATCTTCGCTGGATGGAACCCCAGCAGGCGCAGGCTGTTGAGCACGACGAGAATCGTCGATCCCTCGTGCAGCAGTACCGCGATACCCAGATTCGCAAACCCCAGCGCACCCAATGGCGCGACGACCACGATCACCATCATCGCGAAGATTAGATTCTGCATGAGAATCCGGCGTGCTGCACGAGCGAGACCGATCATCCCGGGCAGGTTCGCAAGCGTCGACCCCAGCAGCGCGACGTCGGCGGTTTCCATCGCAACATGAGAGTGCGCAGCTCCAATCGCGATACCGACATTCGCCTGCGCAAGCGCGGGCGCGTCATTCACGCCGTCGCCGACCATCGCGATGACACCGTGATCCTGCTGGAACTGCTCGATGCGCCGCAGCTTCTCGTCCGGTGTGAGTGAGGCGAAGTACTCATCGAGATGCAGTTCGCTTGCAACACGCGCAGCCGATCCCTCGTGATCGCCGGTGAGCATAACCAATGGCGAAACATGTTGTGCTCGGATCTGGTCGATGATCTGCGATGTTTCGCTACGGATTCGGTCGTCGAGTGCGATGATTCCGATCGGTGCGTGATTGCGAGCAACAACAATGATCGTCGAGCCCTGTGTTGCGAGTTCATCGCGGATCCGCGCAAGATCATCAGTCCATGATGCGGTCACCGCTGACGGCTTGACCACATCAATCCGCGATCCGTCAACTGTTCCGTACGCACCGGAACCCGCGATCTGCCCGACATCGGCTGCGCCGGGAATCACGACAGATCGCGATTGTGCTGCGCGCACGACTGCGTCGGCAAGTGGGTGCGTCACCGACTGCTCGATCGCGGCTGCGATCGCGAGCAGCCTGTTCTCGTCGATATCTTCTGCATTGCCAGCAACGACGATGCGCACCACCTCGGGCTTGCCCTCCGTCAGTGTACCCGTTTTGTCGAACGCAATGGCATTCGCACGAGCGAGCGTGTCCATCGCAGCGCCGCCCTTGACGAGCACACCCATCCGTGCAGCACGTGCGACAGCGCACAGAATCGTCGCGGGAGTGCCGATCGCCAGTGCGCACGGCGATGCAGCGGTCATGAACGCCATTGACCGGTAGAACCACGTGCCCCACGACGTATCCGCACCGAGGACTGGCAGTTTCAATAGTGGCGGGATTACCATCACGCACGCGGTGAGCACGAACACCATCGGCACATAGAAGGTTTCAACCCGGTCGGTGAACAACTGGGCCTTTGACTTTGCTTCCTGCGCATCTTCAACGAGACGCATGATGCGCGCGAGCGTCGTGTCGGACGCAAGCTGGGTAACACGCACCGTCAGCACGCCCTGCATGTTCATTGTGCCAGCAAACACGTTTGACCCGTTCACTTTCTCAACGGGGATAGGCTCGCCGGTCAGCATGGTCTCATCGACAGATGACTGACCTTGTGTCACGATGCCGTCGATCGGGACACGATCGAACGCGCGGATACGCACAGTCTGCCCGATCTCTATATTCTCGATCGGAACTTCGCGCATTGATCCGTCTGCATTCACCACCGTTGCAACGCGCGGCGCAAGATCGGACAGCGCTTCGATGGACCTGCGCGCGTGCGACATCGCGAGATGCTCGCCAGCAGACCCAAGCCCGAACAGGAACAGCAGCAGCGCGCCTTCCTCGGGATGTCCGATGGCAGCTGCGCCCCCAGCTGCGGCGAACATCAGCACGTCGATATTCACCTGAAAACCAAGCACGCTCCGCATCGCCTCGGGGAATGTGCGAGTGGATGTCAGGATTGCGCTGATCGCGAGCAGCCCATACCGAGCAAGCATGGGGAGTTCCGTCGTTCTCCCAAGAACAAATGTTGTGAGAAGAATCGCGCCGCCCAGCAGTACCATCGCGAGTTCTGGTGACAATGTGACGAGCTTTGCAGCGTGCAAGGCACGACGCTTTACACCAAGAAACACATGCACTATCGATTGTTGCGCGGGGAGCGCTTCGACCTCACCACCACGAACCGTCAGTGTGACCGGAGTCAGCGTTGCATCGCGACAATGTGTGACCTGGGGCGCAACGCCGAGCGGCATGAGGGCGGCTGCAACCTCCTCGACCGGACACCCCCCCGCGTGGTAGCGCAGCACAACGCGCGCCGGATTTGCGTGGACCGTTGCAATGTCAGCAAGTCTGTCCGCGTTCGTATCAAGCCTTGGCTGATTATTCAGCGCCGTCTGGCACTGCGCGATGAGTGCCGCATCGAACGCATCACTGCCAGTGGACATCAAGGGAATCACCGCGCAGACCCGATCGTCGCCGATCCGCGGCGGCTTGCGCGTGATGGCTCGTCTCCAGCCATGATCACGCCACAACCGCGCAGCGGTTCTGACATTGCGTGTTGTAATGCTCGCAGGCTGATCGGTCACGTGATGCTCCGCTCGGCCACTCAGATGGCCACAGAGCATATGCGTGACACCAATACAAGGTCCTGAGATTTGATCAACTCTGAGGATCAGTAGATCGACGCACAGTTCTCGTGACGATTCCCATTCGCATCGCACACTGCAAACCGCGCGTTCGGTCTGATCGAAGCGCTCCCGTACGCACCATCCTTGCGAACCGCGTACAGCTTCACATCGAAGTTGACCTCGCCGTCTTCATTGCGAAGACGTTTCTCGCGGGTCTTCTTCACGATATGTGAGAGCACTTCAAGGCAGGCATCGGTCGGTGACAGTCCGCGTTCCATCGCGCGAACAACAGCAAACCCGCCGCAGTTCTGGATCACCGCTTCGCCGCGTCCGGTCGCGCCAGCAGCTCCGACATCGTTGTCGCAGTACATCCCCGCACCGGGGATTGGGCTGTCACCGACGCGCCCCGGGATCTTGTAGCTGAGTCCGCTGGTGGTCGTACACGACGCAACATCGCCGCTCGCATCAACGGCGCAGCAGTTGATGGTGCCAGTCGTGTACGGGATGCCGTTCCGCCACTCGACATGCATGTCAGCGCCGGTGTCTGCCAACTTCTCGCCGAACTCATTGTATAAAGCGCCGAGCGGGCCTCTGCCGTTGTTCTTCGGGTCTTTCGGATCCCAGTCCATCTCGTCGTCGCCCAGCCAGTCGTCGGACCGATTCGCGTTCGCTTTCCAGCGAAGCCAGACCTGACGCGCCTCGTCTGTCAGCAGGTTCTCAGGCGTAAATCCGTTGGCAATTGCAAAGTCACGCGCTCCCTGACCGACGATCAGACAGTGATCGGTGCGTTTGAGCACAAGCAGCGCAACAGCTGCAGGATTCTTTATATCCTCAATGCACGCGACAGCACCACATTTGTGCGTTGGACCGTGCATGACCGAAGCGTCAAGCTGCACCACGCCATGCTCATTCGGCAGACCGCCATACCCCACCGACATGTCCTTCGGATCGTTCTCAACGAGTGACACACCCTCGACAATCGCATCGACACAGTCGGCACCACCCACAATCCTGTCGTATGCAAGCTTCACAGCGTTGATACCGTTGGCTGATGCAATAACAACCGGCCCCTTTGCCGGTTTTCCCGCAAGCGATGATGATGGCATGGCTGAAACACCTGACGAGACACCGACACCAACCCCGGCCGCGATACCAAGACCAAGAACGGCGCGACGATCTATTGCCCTGAGGGCATGCTCTGAATCCATACCAAAAGCATATCAGGTTTCCGGACTCGCTGCAAAGCTTGGGGCACTCTCGTGGAATTTGTCGCGAAGTCAGCCCTCATCCCGGATGTCGTACACGCGCAGCCATTCCAGCTTCGGCTTCCATTCGGTCACCAGACCAACGTGCGCAGGATGATCGACATAGTGCTCGTACGCGTGTGTATCGATGAACCCCACGTACAGACACAGATCATAATCGGTCTCGACTGTCCCACGACCGATGTCCAGATGCGATCCGCAGAACACCGAGGTGATCCCCGGGATCTGGCGCGTCATCTCGCGGCAGTCCTCCAGAAGATCTCTGCGGTCTGACGGATCCTTGAGCTTCATGAACACAACATGGTTCACCTCGGCTGGCGATTGCATCACCAGCATGGGAGGCTCATCTTCCCCATGAGCGTCGGTATGAAACTCGTGATGCTCGTGCATCTTGCGGGCTGGCGCATCTTTCGCATCAACAACGCGCACCTCGCGCGTGCGGACATAGATGCAGCCCTGGAGCACCATTACGCTGGAAAGAAGCACACCTGCTATGGCAAGCGTGCGGGTGAGAGAAGGCAGAGAACGAGGCGGTGGGTTCGTCATGTGGATACTCCGGAAAGTCAGACAAGATGGATGTATGGTACAACATCACGCGCTCACATGATGCATGCGCCTGTATTGGGAGTCGGCAGACCACTCTTTCTGTCGTGTTTGGGTGAATGGACACTACACTCGCCATGTGGACAATCAGATGGAAGAACCCACTATCCCCGATGATGCACACGGCCTGGTCGTCCACTTTGCTGACGAACACATTGCGGTGGTAGATAAGCCCGCAGGTCTGTTCGCTGTTCCCGCCAAGGGTGCTGAGACCGATCCATCGCGGGCGGATTGCGTGGTCGCGCGGGTCAGGACCATGTTCCCTGATGCAAGTGGGCCTATCGCGGTGCATCGACTGGATCTTGAAACAAGCGGTCTGATGGTCGTCGGATTAACAAAGCCCGCGCATCGATCGCTCTCACGCCAGTTTGAGAACAGGCTCGTCGCAAAGACCTACACAGCGCTGCTGCAAGGGCACGTGACACCGGACACCGGCGCGATTGATCTGCCGTTGATCGCTGATTGGCCGAACAGACCGAGGCAGATCATTGACTTTGTTGTCGGCAAACCCGCGCGCACACTGTTCAGCGTCATTGATCGCACCGAAGCTGAATTTCACAATCTTTCCATGTCCGTCACGCGCATCAGATTCCATCCACTTACGGGCCGATCGCACCAACTGCGTGTGCATGCGGCTGCACCATGCGAAGTACGCCGGGATGACTATTCAACACTTGCGCAGGAAGCGGAGAAGAACCCGAAGCTACGCACCGACAACCCGATTGTCGGCACAGCACTCGACACGCACGCACCGAGGCATCTTCGCAATGCGAGCACGCTCCCGGGTGGGCTCGCCTGCCCTATTGTTGGAGATTCACTCTACAACACGAGAGACGGTACAGCCGCAGCACCCCGCATGATGCTGCACGCGAGCAGGCTCGCATTCTTCCATCCCGTGACCGGCGAGCGGATCACCATCACCAGCAACGCTGCGTTCTGACATGCGATCACATCCGTCATGATGTACAATGCTGGACGTGCTCTACCAGCTCCTTGAGAACATCTGCGTCTGGTTCCATCTGCTTTCAAGGGACGAGAAGCTGATGTGCATGTTTGCCATGATCCCCGTTTCATTCGTCTTCATATACCCAGCGGGTGTTTTCTTTCGCAGAAACAATGGAGGCAAAGAGACACCGGCACATATCGCACTTCACGCGGGATCCGCACGCATCGTACTGCTCTTTACTCTGGCCTTCGGTTGCACGCTGCTCGCGCTGATGTACGCAGTCGAATGGATGTCGTGGACATCCCCTGACGCGAAGCTCGCATACGAGATGTCAAAGGGGCAGGGCATCGCTATGCGGGATATCTCTTTCCACGAACAGATGCGCATGGTCCCGCAGTATTTTCTGTTGCTTGACTCAATCGGAGTCATAGCCGGAGTTGCCGGGTTCTTCAGTGTGCATCGATCTCGGCAAGGCTAACAGTCTTCGGCACGAGGCGCGTGCGAGCCATGATCAGATCGCGATCGCCGGTCCACAATCCCACAACGATCCGCTTTACATCCTGAAAGATTAGCAGCAGGCACGGAAGCACAACCAGCAGCAGCAGCGTTGACGACAACAGCCCGAAGCTGATGGTGATCGCCATGGGAATCAGGAACTGCGCCTGGAAACTCTGCTCAAGCATCATGGGAAGCAGCCCGGCGACCGTTGTGAGTGTTGTCAGCAGGATGGCGCGAATGCGAGCGGTGCCCGCGCCGATGCACGCGTCCTTCAGGCTCTTCCCTTCAACTCGATACGCGTGATTGATAAACTCCATCAGAATAAGCGAGTCGTTCACAACAATTCCCGAGAGCGCCATGAAACCAACCAGCGACAGGAACGTCATGGTGTATCCCATCAGCAGGTGCCCCCACACCACACCGATGATCGCGAACGGAATCGCTGTCATGACAATGATCGGCTGAAGATAGCTTTGGAACAGCCACGCGAGCACGACATAGATCAGCACGCACGCAATGAGCATACCGATCGGCAGCGAACTCATCGCATCAATAAAGTCTTTCTGTTTCCCGCGCTCGACGATGCTGACACCACGCACGTTCGCGATCGCTTCAGCGTACTGCGGGCGAAGCTCGGCCATCACCTGCTCGGGTTTCACATCGGCGTTGTCGTCGATGTCCGCGGTCACAGTCACAACACGCTTGCCGTCGAGCCGACGGATCGTCGCATACGCCTGCGATCGGGAGAGAGACGCGATCTCGGCGAGCGGCACAAGATCTCCCGCGGGGCTCCGCACGTACGAACGCTCAATCTCAGCAAGGCTCCTGCGCTGCTCATCGGGCAGCGTCACGCGCACATCGACACTCTCACGATCGCCCGGGAATGTGTGTGCTTCAAGCCCGAACACCGCACCACGGATCTGCCGAGCAACATTCTCCGTCGTAAACCCGAGCTCATTGGCACCGGGCAGCAGGCTGATGCGCAGCTCGCGTGCGCCAGCGTCCGAATCATCCGATATATCGCGCACGCCCGCAAACTCGTTGAGTCTGCGTTTCATGTCCTCAACAACCAGCTTGATGGATTCCTCATCTTCACCAACAACAGACAAGGTAATTGGCGGCCCGTCCGGACCTCCTTGGATCTCTTCAAGACGAAGCTCGCGCACACCCGCCAGCACGCCGAGCTGCGATCGAATGTCCGATCGCACCTGCACGCTCGTGCGATCACGCTGCTCGATGGGCACAAGCTCAAGCACAACCTGGCCGATGTGTGTTGCCACATCCACCGACTCCATGTCCATCGCGCCAACCGCGCCAACCGATGTCGAGATCGAGGACACCTCAGGCATGGAACCAGCGATCCGCTCGATCCTGCGAATCATGCTGTCTGTGACTGTCACCGGTGTTCCAACAGCCATGCGCAGCGAGATGTTTACTGTCTCGGAATCGTTGGTCTCCATCATGGTGAACTTCACACGCCCGCCACCAACAAGCCCGAGCGAGAACACCAGTGTCGCAGCAGCAATTGCCAGCGTGAGATACCGTGCTCGTAAGCACCATCGCAACAGCTTCTCATATGTCGGGATCAACAGCTTCTGAAAGAACGAAGCCCGCACCGCGTCCATGCGCATCTCGATCCTGTCAAGCCGGGAGTGCTTGCCACGAGCGCGTCTGCGGTCCATCGTCTCAAGGCTGTGCCCCATGTGCACGGGCAGGATGAATAGACTCTCGCCCAGCGACACGAGCAATGCGCATGCGACGACAACCGGCAGCACACCGATCATGTCTCCGAATCGACCCGTGATCACTGTGAACGGAAGGAACGCAACAACCGAGGTGACAACCGTCGCAACAACGGGCCAGCCGACCTGCTCGGTCCCTTTGATCGCCGCTTGCAACGGCGATTCGCCGGACTCGTGGCGCGATGCGATGTTCTCGGCAACGACAATTGCATCGTCCACAAGCAGACCCAGCACGATGATCAATCCGAACATCGTCAGAAGATTCAGCGTCTGCCCGATGAAGTGCATGACCATCAACGTCGCAGCCATCGACACAATCAATCCGACGAGCACCCAGAAACTGGCGCGCCAACTGAGGAACAACATCAGCGTCAGGAACACCAGCGCCGCGCCCCAGATCGCATTGCGTGTCAGCAGGTTCAAGCGCCCGACAACAAATCGGGCAAGGTCCGTGTCGTAGCTCAGCATGCCCGGCAGCGGAACCTCGGCACGCGACTGTCCCAGTTGGTATGCCTGCATGCGGGGCGATGGTTTGCCCGACTGGGCACTCATCGTGTCGAGGAAACTCGGCTTGAACTCATCGCCATTGCGCCCCGCGATGTAGGCCTTGACCATCTCTGCAATCTGCACGATGTCCTGATCGCCCTTCTTCAGTACCATCAGACCCATCGCAGGTTTGCCATTCGACCGGTAGTACAGGTCCTGATCAACAAAGTCATCATCGATGTCGGCGATCTCGTGCAGGCGCAGAACCTGCCCGCCCGGCGACGACTTCACCACAATGTCACGAACCTCGCTCACACGATCGTCGGCGCCGATCGTGCGGATGTTGATCGTCTCTGTGGGTGTGCGCACCGCACCAGCGGGCAGATCGATCATGCTCTGGCGAATTCGCGCAGCAACCTCGGGGATGTCGAGCCCGTGCTCCTGCAGCGCATCAGGATGCACGCGCACGCGAATCTCGTCCGTCCGAGCGCCGTTGCGCACCAGCGTGCCCATGTCCGGCAGCGACTCAAGATCATCGCGGATCGAGTTGATCGCATCCTTGAGCGCCCGCTTCTGCGCGCGTTGCACTTGCTCTGATTCCTGCGTCCAGTCGTCCTCGCTGGTCACCAGCAGATTGATCGTTGGAAGATTCGGCTCGATCTTCGTCACAACGATCCGCTCGGCTTCTTCCGGCAGATCCTGCAGCGCATCAACAATCCGTTTGATCTCGAACAGGCGCTCGTCAATGTCTGTGCCGGGGAGGAACTCGACGGTGATCGACGCAAGACCCTCTGCTGCGGTCGTGCGGATCTCCTTGATGTCGTCGACATCCTTCAGCGCGTCTTCAATCTTGACCGCGAGCGCGCTCTCTACCTCATCCGGCGACGCACCCGGATACGGCGCTGTGACGGTCACCATGTCCGAGTTGATCTCAGGAAAAAACTCACGGCGAAGTCCCACGCCAAACACAAGTCCGCCAAGCAGAAGAGCGAACATCGTGAGATTCGCGACAACCGGGCGCTGAACACCAAACCGGGCAAGACTCATGATGCGCCTCCCGCAGTGGATTCATCCGTTGGCTCAGCAGGCACCTGCGGATGCTCAGCGAAATGGATCTCGCCACCGATCGACGTGTTGACATACGTTCCCGGCACCATCTGTGACAGGTTCGACAAGATCACACGCTCGCCCGGTTCAACACCCGAATCCAGCACTGCCCACTGGGTGATGTGGTGCTCGGTCTCGGGGATATTCTCGAGCAGACTCGGCAGTTCCTTCGCATCCACGGTGAACGCGATGCGCACCGATCGCCTGGACACCTGTCCCTTCTCATCTGCGACGAACACATGATCGTTGTCGACAGAGGTGCGCGGGATGACAACGCGCTGCTGGCTTGAAGAACTGACAACCGTTGTTTCAACAAACTGTCCCGGCAGCAGCACCGGCTTGTCCGACACACCGGCCCCGTTGGCATGGTCCTGATCAACCACAACGTAGGCAATGATCGTGCGTGTCTGGGTGTCAACCTCCGGCGATATACGCGCGATCGTGGCGTTCCACCGTGTCTCGACAAACGCACCTACCCAGGCACCTGTTACGATCTCAATCGCATCCCCAGGATGCACAAGGTTGCGGGCACTCATTGGGAGTCGTACCGGCACCTCCACACGCGAGAGATCAACAATCCTCGCAACGAGCGTGCCGGGCATCAACTGCTCGCCGACACGGGCGTTAACCATCTGCAGCGTGCCACCAATTGGTGCTGAGATCTCTGTCCGGTCCACGTTCTTCTGTGCGAGCGCAACATCTGCCTTTGCAGAGTTAACCTGTGCCTGCAGCGATTTTCTGCTCGGCTCGATGCCTGCCAGTTGTACCTTTAGAATCTCAAGATCACGCTGATGACGGATCAATGACGAAAGCGTTTGCTCAACATCGATGTCGTTGTGCGCTCCCTGCTCGCGGGCTTCAAGTTCCCGGTTGTAGTCGTTCCGCGCAAGTTCGGTCTGTTCTGATGTCAGTTCGATCTGCTTCTTCAGGCTCTCCTGCTGGATGTCGAGTGACTCGATCTGCGCCTCCAGAGATGCCACCCGCTGCTGCGCACCAAGCAACTGTTGTTGGTAATCTGACGCGTCGAGCAGGACAATGCGCTGTCCCTGCGCAATAGCAGATCCCTCTTCAACACGCACGGGTCGATCGATCACAACACCCTTCACCTCGGCGGTCACGTCAGAATCAGCCATGGCACGAACCGTGCCGTACCCGTCGAATCGCTGCGCAACAACAAACTGCGGTGCTTCAATCGCAACCACGGAGTATGTGCTCTCCTCCACCGGTTTTTTTTCCGGGGGTGGCTTGGTCGCAACAAGCATCTGCGCTGCCGCCATAGCAGCACCCAGCACCACACACCCAACTACTGATCGTGTGATCAGCGCGATCGGCCTGCTCCGTTCGCCGGACTGCACAACCGTCTGCACGCCAGCGTGCGGCTTCGTCGTCACGTTTGCCTGAGATGCATATGCACTCGTGTTGTTCGCAGGTACATCAGCACGCTCGGACCGGGGTCCGTGCTGCGCCTCTTTCGTCGATGCAACACCCATGTGTACTGGTTCCTGGATTCGCAGAGCTTGCGGCTGAACCATCGCAGCCATGCGAATGTGGCGTATCGGCAGCTCGCGCT
The DNA here is from genome assembly GCA_020639155.1 of Phycisphaeraceae bacterium. NCBI lineage: Bacteria > Pseudomonadati > Planctomycetota > Phycisphaerae > Phycisphaerales > Phycisphaeraceae > Phycisphaeraceae bacterium. The sequence continues at coordinate 1,307,225 of JACKHF010000001.1, read as the reverse complement.
GCGCGGAAAACCCTGCATTGTTGCGCGTGATCGATGTGCCGTCTGCCCATGGCATTGAATTTCGCATGATTCCCAAACGAAAAGCCCGCGCAACTGCTGCACGGGCTTCAAAGTAATCGTCCGGAAAAACGGATGTCGTCTTAACGGTTTGCTTCGGGCTTTGCTGTGGTCGTTGTTTCGGAAGCAGATGTACTCTCTGACGTGGCTTTAACGGGGGTCTCAGATGTTCCGTTTTCAGAGCGTTCCGGAGCTGGCTGATTCCCGTCACGATTGCCCTGACGATCTCCGCCCCGCTCGCCATTGCGGTTCTGTCTGGGCATATTCCCGCGGTTTCCGTTCATTCCGCCATTCATATTGGGTGCCGTGCGACCGCCGGAACCCATGATCCCGCCACCCTCACTTGTTTCCATCATGGCTGGCATCATGCGCATGGACTCATCAATCGGGTTACCTTGGTCGTCGACGCTCAGCCCAACGAGCTGCAGTTGCGCTGCATCCCATGCCGCTTCCTCCACCTCACCGGTGTCTGGCTTGCGGACGAGCACTCTCGCCCCATTCTCTATGCCAGCAAGGATCTCGGCATAGGTGTTTGAACGTTTCCCGACCTTGACCGGAATCCGCTTTATCTCCTCGCCGTCCAGTGCGTACACATAGCGCACTGGCCCATCCGTAAAAACGGCAGGAACGGGCACCGTCAGCGCATCTGAAACCTGACCAAGCTGGATGTCCGCGTCGCAGCGCATGGAAGGCTTCAAAGCGCCAACGTTTCCGCTGGTGATCGTCACAAAGACTGTATACTCACGGCGATTTGGGTCACGCCATCCGCCACCCTCCGCCAGCACGCCGATCGAGTCCACCACACCGGTAAACACTTGCTTGCCGAGCGCATTGACCGTGATCGTGGCGTGCTGGCCTCGCTGCACTTTCCCCGAAAGCGCTTCGTTCACCTTCACGCGAGCACGCATCTCACCGGTATCCGGAATGATCATGATCAGTTCGTTGTATCGAACCTCTGTACCGACTTGGAGTGGCGTGTCGTTGTTGCCGCCACGACCGTTGTTCTCACCGAGACTTGTCGCGTACACAACGAGACCGTCGTTCGGCGCACGCACCTCGCACATCTCAAGCTGTGAGCGAAGCTTGGCAAGACGCTCATCGCGGATACGAAGCTGATCGATCCTGTTGTCGAGCGTTGCCTGCCTCGATTCGAGTGTGTTCTCATCCGAACGTTTCTGGCGTTCGCGCTCTGCCTTCGCTTCTGTCAGGTCTGACTCGGCCTGAGCCTTGCTCGTTGCACGGCGATATTCGTTGTAGATCTGGCGATCCAGTTCAGCCGTTTTGATCTTGGCCTTGGCTTCCTCCAGTTCGATCTCGTCGAGCTGAAGCCGATCAACGCTGTAATATCCCTTCTCGGTCAGCACCCGGCTCTCATCCACCTTCTCGATCAGTCGGTTCAGATTGCGCTCTGCGCTGGCATAGGCCTGATCCAGTCGGATGATCTCCTTCTTGTCTTCTTCCTCCCATTGAGCAAGAGCGAGTTCAGCAAGGTCCACCTTCAGGTTCGCTTTGCGAAGATTCGACTCGTTCTGATCGACCTGATTCTTCAGATCGTTCTCAGCATTCACCTTCGCTGCGACCGCGTTGGCCACCTCAAGTTCCTGCGACGCGATCTCCTGCTCGATCGTTTCGGTGTTCAGGCGCAGCAGTACATCGCCGGGCTTGACCAGCGTTCCCTCGTCAATGATGTATGAGATGGTTGACCTCGCTTCAACGCGAGAACGAATCTCAACACGATTCCGGGTCTCGATGGTGCCCGACGCGACAGTGTTGATATCGAACGATCTGTTGGACGCAGTCGCAAGATCTCGCCGTGCTGCAACATCAATGGAATCACCGCCGGACCGCATCGCAAAGTACCCAGCAGCCGCGAGTAAACCAACGACGATGAGCGTAACGACCAACGCCATCGCGCCCCCACGCCGGGCAGATGTGCGATCCAGATATGTGTGAAGTTTCTGTGCTGCCATATGTGCCATATCCCGAACTTGATCCAGTGTGCTGCGCCACAACAAGTCTGGCGAGGCAGAGATTATCGTCGTGTGAAGCTCAAACTGTTCCGGTTTCGATGAGGAGGCTCCTGTAGATGTTCGGAACCCATCCACAGTACCATTGTTTCTTCAGCAACGCCTGACCTGCCCCACATCGGCACCGAACAGCCGATCTTCCACTCTCACCAACCACACAAACGCGGTTGTGCTTCCATTGATTGCCTCAGAACCTGATCTTTGTCGAGAACTCCCCCATTTCAACAGAAATCCCAATCACAAGCCGAAGATCCGGACGTCCTGATATCCTCTCCTCATGCAGCACCAAGATACCCAGCCTGACGCAATCGTCTCCTCTCAACTGCCTTCTAGGCATGGGCTCGTGGTCGTTGCTGCTCCAAAGGAGTGGGAGGCAGTCGCTCCAGTCCTCGGATTCAACCCCGATTCGCCGAAGATCGGCGAAGTCTCGCGGAGCACCAGCGGCAGTCATCAGTGGGATCTCATGCGGTGCGGTGTTGGAAAGACGCAGGCTGGATTGCTTACCTTTCGGGCCCTCAACGAGTATGGACACGCCCGGGTCATCAGTCTCGGTATCGCAGGTGCCCTGTCTGGACCAGACGGGGCTCCCAGCCTTGACATCGGGACCGTTGTTGTTTCATCACAATGCCTTTTCGCGGACGAAGGAGTGCAAGCTCCGGATCGTTTCATACCCATGTCTGAACTTGGGTTCGGCATCGAGGACCCCCACAACAAACAAAGCCCGCCCCACACCATCGAGGCTGCACCGCACGATCCAAATGCCAGCAAGGCACTTCTCGACCAACTTGTCGAGCGATCAGCCCAGCCCGACAGCATGATCTCCTGTGCAGTGTCAGCTCCCGTCGCAACCGTGTCGATCTGTGCTGGGACCGACGAACTCGCGTCCACCCGGGCTCAATACTCGGGCGCAGCGTGCGAAGCAATGGAGGGGGCCGCGGTTGTCCTGGCCGCTCACTGGCTCCGCGTTTCAGCTGTTGAGGTGCGTGTCATTTCCAACACAACCGGAGATCGAAACCATCAGCGATGGGATCTGAATCTGGCCATGGATGTGCTCGCCGAGGTCGCAAGCGTGGTCGCGTCATTGCCGCAGTAGCAGGTTCGATGTTTCCCGACACGCTGTTCATGGCACGATCTTCGCGCCCGCGGGCATGTCTGGGGAATATCGTTTTGCGCTGCACGCCGCAGCGCAAACACACGGTCAACCACACAGGATGCTCGACATGGCGAAAAAAACCACCACAAAGAAACCGACTGCGAAGAAGACAACTGCAAAGAAAGTTGCTGCGAAAAAGACAGTAGCGAAGAAGGCGACTGCAAAGAAATCAGCGACGAAGAAGACAACAACGAAAAAGAAGGCATCTCGCAAAGCTGTCGCAAAGCCGAAACCGGTCAAAACCGGCAAGGGAGCAACACCAGCCGAGATCGGCGCAGATGTTGTCGAGATGATCAAGGCACAAGCTGGCGACGATGCCATCTGGAAGAAGCACTTCCATCGCAATGTCGTTTCGACCGAGGGCGCAGGAGTTGCGATGTCGTGGACAGGCATGAGAGCGCTTCGCGAGAAATCCCAGGCATGGATGGACGATCACATCGTCCACTCACTGGAAGTTGACGGTCCGTATGTTGGCGCCACCGGGTTCGGCATCCGCTACACAATTGATACAACCACAAAGTCAACGGGTCAGCGCATGACCATGACCGAGGTTGGTGTGTACAACGTAAAGAACGGCAAGGTTGTTGCCGAAGAGTTCATGTATCGGTTCTGATATACCGACTCGATTCCAAGACAAAGAGACCGGCTTAAATCATGGATTTTTGCCGGTTTTTTCATGCAATCCGTAGCAAACACTAAGCACGTTCTTTTCATCGGCGTCACATCGTCCGTGCGCATCCATCGCAATTGACCGATGTCTGGCTGTTTCTTCAACATCACCAGCAAGATGATTCGCGCACATCGCTGCACCGTGCACACACGCGGTATCAAAGCTGCTCATAGTATCAGCAATCTGCCCTGATGCACTGAGCATTCGATGGGCATAATGCATCGCACACTCGCTCAACTCAGCCTTGATATATGCAGTCACAACGAGCACCAACCCTCGAACAGCATGCGTCGGTGTGCCAATGTGCTGCCAATGAAAAGCCGAAGCATGCGCTAGCGCAATCATGCGATCGGTCTCTTCGCCGGTACGATCATCCTGCTCGATCAGATCCCACGCAGCGTTGTTGCACTCAACACCAAAGTACCGATGGGCAACAGGAAGATCAAACGATGCCTGCTTCGTCGTGTTCATGCTGTATCATTCGCACAAAAAGCTCGCGATATGCGAGCAATCAGTTTCATCTGGTTATGCGCAGCGTATCAATACCGAGCCTGGATCTGCCCTTTGAAGACAACTTCGCCCGCGTCCACACTGGGAAGCACGCCCGTGAGGGTTGACCCTGGTGTTCCACTACCCACGGGATCCTGGAAAAGCCATTGCACATCAAACGAGAGCTTGAGTGCCTGCGGATCATCCGGAATCAGATACTCGTTGATGCCAAACGTCAGAATTGTTGTCGGATCGTGATTTGGACGTGCGTCATCCGGGAAGATTGAATCGAATCGACCGAAGATCTCGGTTGACTGTGAAAGGTACATACCCGCCTGGAACTCGGCAGTAAACTCCACAAGATCGGAAGCGTTTGTCTGATCGATCGTTGCAACAGCAACTTGACCGAACAAGTTCCAGCCTGATCCCTGATACATAGCATCAAAGATAAAGTACAGCGCATCGATATCCTGCGAGCCCACTGTAGAGCCGCCCGTCTGGAACCCAAAGGCTGCACCGACACGCCCCGCTTCTTCGGCATCCATCGGACTTGTAAACTGATCGAACTGGTCCCACGCACCCGCCCATTTATACTCGCCACGGGCAACGAGCGCAACGTCCGCTTCATCCGCGGAATCGATATCGGTATTGCCGGAACCGACACCGTCGTGCAGCATCAGCCACCCGCGTGTTGCGTCCTGTTCAGCATAAACCCAAACACCCTGCACCTCAATGGGCGAGAGAAAGAGATGTGCGCTCGATACCTCGATCGCCTGTTGATTCCAAGGTTCCACAATGTCCTGCTGGAGGAGTGGAGATCTTCTCTGACCAGCACCAAACTGGACTCGTTCATTGTACTGATATGTCAGGTATGCGTCGTTTAATCCGAACTCGCCCGGATCAAAGTGGTCGAATCCGCCCTGCACATACACGCGGAACTCCTCACCGAGATCTCCGCCAAACCACACAAGCGTGCGAGAGTTCTGGAAGCCGGTTGTCAGCTCATCGTTGATAAACTGGTCGCCGCGATAGATGGAGAGATAGCGGAACTGCATGACGCCACCGAACTCGACGCCTGACAGCGTGTTGTTCCTCTCAGCAATCTCACGGAGCGCTGCATCGCCAAACAGTTCGTCATACGAGCTGACCGGCACGCTTGAGGTCCCTGTTTGCGCGAAGGCAATCGCGGGAACTGTGAATGCAACGCCTGCTGCGAGCACCCGACTCGCGACACATGCCCCTGCACGACGAGGTTGCTGTGTATGCATCGGACATGCCCTCCGTCACCCAGCCTCAAATGATACCTGAGGTCTACCCCTGGCGGTCTTTACCTACAAGACCGGGCGGACCAGCAACGGCCCGCCCGGCGATCGTTTTCATCTCATTCAGCAAATGCCGAATGTGTGATCAGCCGAACGAAGGGCTGATTAGAACTTGCCCTGCACCTGTGCACGTGCTGCAAAGTCGCCGCTCTCGGAAGAAGCGAACAGACCTGTTGTTGTGCTGGTGGTGACAATGTCACAGTTGGCTGCGTCCTCGAAGGGGATCATCACGTCAACTGTGAACTTGGCTGAGTGCGGATCAGCCGGGTTGAAGTAATGGTTCATACCGAATGTGAGCGCGAGGAACATATCGTCGCCCGAGCGATCGCCATCGGGAATGAGACCTTCGATGCGGAGAATACCTTCGTTGTTCTCGTCGAACATATAGCCGCCCTGTGCAAGGAAGCCGATGTCGAGCGTGCTGTCGCCGCCATCCGGATCCATCTGCATGAGGTCGATTTCAGCAAAGCCGTTCCAGCCATCGCCTTCGACCTGCACATAACCGGATGCCCAGAACATGGTTGCATCTGTTGTGCCGACCGTGCTGCCGCCGGACTGGAAGTGCACTGCACCACCAACCAAACCGTGGTAGTCCTGACCGTTGGCTGCGCCCTGACCTGATGTGAAGTCATCAAAGATCTTAAAATCAGAACCTGTCCATGAGTAATCGACATTACCTGTGATGGCGATATCGCCCTCGCTGCCGGAAGTGATATCCGTGTTCGAGGTACCGAAGCCGTCTGTCACAGCGATCGCACCGCGCATGTTGCTGTCCGGGTTCTCGAACATGTATGCAAGACCCTGTGAACGACCGGGGCTGAATGTGCCACGGACAATCGAGGTATCTGCAAACAGACCCTTGGATGAGGAAATGCTGTTCTCGCGTGATGCACCAGTCTTGAACTGACCAACACGGAGGTTTGCGCCTTCGCCCATATCAATGTCGAGGAATGCATCGAGCAGGCCTGCCGAACCGGATGAACGAGAGAACTCGAACTGAACGTAGTACGAGAACTGGTCGTCGATATCACCCTTGAATCCAGCGCGTGTGCGGCGTGTCTGGAAACCAGTCACAACGTCATCGTCGCCGGACTCGAGTGCTGCAACCATGAAACGGAACTGGATCATACCGAACGCAGTCAGCGTGCTCTGCGAGTTGCCGAGCAGGCTGGACTGGTTGGCTGCATTGCTGAGCACCTCGTTACCAATCATGGTATTTGTCGAGGTCTGGGCAACGGCGGAACCAGCCAGTGCCCCGCAGATGCCAGCCGTCAAGGCCAAAGTCTTTGTCTTCGTCATTGTAATTAAACTCCTTCGCTGCGTACTTGTGTCGTAAGACACGGAACATGCCGGCGTACTTGATATGAGCCGGACTTTTCCCGCATGACGCGCGGGGCACTGAAACCTTCACGTGCAATGCACACGCTGCACTGCACACAACTCTTTGTTTTTCAGCAATCACTGAACGTGATTGCACCTGGAAACTTCCCAAGCCATGTGCGAACTGCGTGGTTCCACACAATTGGAGGCCAAGACGTTATACCTCCCCAGCCAAAAAGGCTAGCAAGTGCAAACTCCTGCGGAGCGAGATAACGGCAACAGTCTTGTTGAAAAGCATAACTTTTCTGGTATACCGAACAAAATCCTACATTAATTACGGCCACTTTCGAGCAAGTTGGCATCAATAAGTGACAAAAAACCATACTTCATGTTCAGAATCAGTAAATAACGCCATCTGCAGTGGTGACTCTTCACGTTTCGTTCTTCCATGTCTTTTAGTATTGCCTCCCGACCAGAAATCCCCTCTCACACACGATTTGTGAGGGAGTCACATATGAGCAATGCCACAACGTCCCATACTGACCCGTTCCACCAAGCGAATCGCATGAGCGACGTGTTTGAAAGCGCCAGTTTGCTCGCTGCCCAGCAACGTGCCGAGCGAGCAACTCCCAGCAAGGGTGCTCCACATCACCAGACGCATGCCCAGGAACTTACAACAAGCCCCATGGGTATCGCACAACCAGCGACAGCAGTCTCCACAGTTGCGAACTCGCCAGGCATGGCCCGCCACATCCTTGTTGTTGAGGATGAGCGTGATCTTGCGGACATGTTGAAGATCCATCTCGAAAACGCGGGCTACACAACAGACGTTGTTCACGACGGACGTGATGCGTTAACCATGATCCAGACACAATGCCCGGACCTTGTGCTGCTGGATCTCATGCTCCCCGGCATGCATGGCACTGAGGTTGCACGTCGTGTGCGCACCGATCACACACTTGCGCGCGTCCCCATCGTCATGCTCACAGCAAAGAGCCAGGAAAAGGACGAACTGGTTGGTCTTGATCTCGGAGCGGATGATTACATCACAAAGCCATTTTCCATGAAGGTGCTGCTGGCTCGAATCGACGCAGTACTCAGACGGGCCGAAGCAGCCGCCGGAGCGCAGGTGAATCGGATGGGCCTGTCTCTCGGTCCGGTCGACATCGACCCGGAAGCTTGCGAAGCAACCTATGGCGGCGAACCGATCGAACTCACGAGGACAGAGTTCCGCATCCTGCTTGTGCTGGTTCAGGCACAAGGCAGGGTCATGTCACGCGAGGCGATCATGCGCCGCGCTATCGGCCCCGGGATTAACATCACCGAGCGCACGGTCGACGTACATATGACAGCTATCAGACGCAAGTTGAAGGACGCTGGTGAACTTATCAAAACAGTTCGCGGCGTTGGTTATAAGGCTGTCTCGCCCTGACCGCTGTGAGTCGTAACCAGCTTTCACACAAACACTTTCGTTCATGCCCTTGTTCTGCCGATGCACCCTGTGTCGGGGTGGGCGTATCCTCTTTGAATCACATCAGCACACCATTCCACCCAGCGGACATATCGTGTTTCGATCCAGCAGCGCATTTGAACAGCACCATAAAGCAGTCATCACAAGCATCTGCTTGATTGCACTGCTCGCTGTCATACTCAGCGTGGTTGGCACGGCTGTGTGGCTTGTGCTCATTTTTCTGAGCTGCACAACATTCGTGAGCATTCGGCTCCTGAAGAAATCACTCATCCGTTCCGAAGATGCCTTGCTACACAACATCACACCTGCGGTTGAGCAGACATTTCACGAGCTTGGTACTGAGGGCGCCATCGATCGATCTACAAATGTTGATGGTCTCAGCAAAGTCATTCGATCGATCCCGCCGCAGGTCGAGCGCATTGTTGGTTCGTATCATCAGGATCATGCCAGCGTCACGCGCTTGAACATCATGTTCGAAGCAATCAACGAGCCCATCGTCGCGATCGACAGTTCCGGCATCGTGACAAATGCGAATGAAGCCGCACTCGCATTTCTTGCATTCAAATCAAACCGACCAGTGCGTTCGATTGTCGGCATGCCGATCGAGAACGTGCTGACCAAGGCGGATCTGCTCGACGTTGTTGCTCGCGCTTCAACGGGCACGTCGTCCGAGCGACAGATCGCGTTTGCAAGGGACAACATCACTCGTCTGGTTCATGTGCGAGCTGTGCCGCTTGATGCAAACGGACACGATGCATCGCAGCGACCATCCCGCTCCGGCGTGCTGCTAACCATGCGTGACGTCACATCGCTCGCATCAGCAAATCAGGTCAAAACTGACTTTGTTGCAAACGCATCACACGAGTTGCGGACACCCATCGCCACCATCCAGTCGGCGGCGGAAACACTCGGATCGATCGAGAACCTTCCGCCTGAAACACGCGCCCGCATGGTCAATGTCATCCAGGCGCACGCGGGCAGGCTTGAGGAAATCGTGCGCGATCTGCTCGATCTATCCAAGCTCGAATCACCCCAGCTTCGTGTCGCGCTGGGTCCGTTCGATCTTGATGAGATGCGTCACCGGCTGCACACGCTGCTCGAACCAAGGCTTCTGGCGCGACATATCACACTTGAATACGAGTTTGCTCCTGAGTTTGAGTCGCTGCACACCGACCCGATGCTGCTGATGCTGGTCATGAAGAACCTTGTTGAGAACGCGGTCAAGTTTGCTCACAAAGAGACGGCTGTCCGTGTTGTCGGCCATGTCGGCAGCAAGAGCGACATTACGCATGATCGCGTAACCGAATCCATGGACAACATCGCTCCTGCGCCAATCCCATACCCCAATGGTCGAACAGCAATCATCGAAGTCATTGATAGCGGTATTGGCATCCCCATTGATCAACAGCAGCGAATCTTCGAGCGGTTTTATCAGGTTGACAGCGCCCGTACCGGCGCAACTGGCGACCGAGGTTCGGGTCTGGGTCTTGCTATAGTCAAGCACGCTGTGCGAACACTGGGTGGTCGTGTCCGTGCAGAATCTGTCTGGAAGCAGGGCACGCGCATGATTGTCGAGCTGCCCTCTGCACTCCCACCCGCGTAATCCAGGCACAAGCAAAGCTGGCACAACGCATCCTGCGTATCTTTATCCTTGTGATCGACGAGAACGCACCACAACCAGACACAACAGCTGATGCACCTATGCATCCGAGCGCGCAGGATGAGATACTCGCTTCGATGCTGAAAAAAGCACGCGCGCTCCCAAACTCGCCCGGCGTGTATCTGCTCAAAGATGCCAACGGTGTCGTGCTCTACGTTGGAAAGGCACTCCGCCTCCCGGACAGGGTCTCATCGTACTTCATTCCCAGTGCCGATCTCGGCCCGCGAAAGGCTGCACTCCCTGGGCTCGTACGAGACATCGACTATCTCGAATGTGAGACAGAGTGGGAGGCCCTGCTCGCCGAGAACAGGCTCATCAAGGACATTCAGCCGAAGTTCAACGCCTCAATGACAGACGGGCGTTCGTACCCCTATCTGGTCATCACACACGGAGAGGACTTCCCGCGCGTCACCGTCACGCGCGATCCCGATGAGATCAACATGAAGGGCGCGCGCGTGTTCGGCCCGTTCGTCGCGGTCGGCGCACTGCGAGAGGCGGTCCAGATGTTGCAGACCATTTTCAAGTACCGCACGTGTACGCTCGACATCGTGGACGGCGATCCGAAGAACAGGTTCTTCCGCCCGTGCCTGCTCTACGCCATCAACCAGTGTACAGCGCCGTGCGCCGACAAGATTACGAAGGAAGCCTACCGCAACGACATCGAAAGGTTTGCACGGTTTCTCACCTCAAAGCGTTCCATCATGCTCCGCGAGTTGCGCACAGAGATGGACGCCGCGTCGAAGAACATGCAATACGAGAAGGCTGCCCAGTTGCGCGATCAGATCCGAGCAATCGAGAAGCTCGATCATCGCGCAAAGAAATCTGATGGCTGGCAACCCGAGATGGAGATCCAGCGCATCGACCCGCGCAAGGCGCTCAAATCCCTCCAGAAGACGCTCAGCCTCATAGACCCAATCCGGTGCATTGAGGGCATAGACATCGCACATCTGCAGGGAGGCGAGACCGTCGGCTCAAAGGTCTGCTTCGTTGACGGCAAGCCGTTCAAAAGTGAGTACCGCAGATACAAGATCAAAACAGTCCCCGGCGGCAACGACGACTACTCCAGTATCCGCGAGGTCGTCATGCGCAGATATCGCGAGGCGGGTTCCGGCAACGAGCTCTATCCGGATGTCATTCTCATCGACGGCGGGCTTGGCCAGCTCCACGCCGCGATGGAGGTCTTCCACGAGCTTGACGTCAGCCCCCCCATGGTCATCTCGCTCGCGAAAAAAGAAGAACTTATCTACACACAAGCAAGGTCTGAGCCCATCCGTCTTGGCCGGGAAAACCTCGGCCTCAGGCTCATTCAGTCTGTCCGCGACGAAGCGCACAGATTCGCCCAGCACTATCACCATACACTGCGCAGAAAAAAGACGCTGGGAGAGTAACTGATCATGCCTCCAAAGCTCACACGAGATGTGCTCCTTGATGAGATACAGCGCGAGTACGACAAACTACTCACGCTCATTGATCGCGTGCCGAAGAAGGACATGGCAACATCAAGCATCAACTCGGCCGGATGGTCGCTGAAGGACGCGCTCGCGCATGTTGCAGACTGGGCCCATCGCTGCGCAGATTGGTGCAAGGCAGGACTTGCAGATGATGCGCCCGAACCACCCAGCGACGGGTTCAAGTGGAACGAAACACGTAAGCTGAATGAAGCAATCTACAACAAACGAAAGAAGCACTCCCTGCCGCGTGTGTTGCGGGATTTCCACGCGGGGCATGAGGCACTCGTCGAGCTTGCGCAGACAATGGACGAGCGCGATCTGTGCGATCCGAAACGATTTGCATGGTGCGGCCCGTCGTGGAGTGTCGCAAAGCACATCCGCGCAAACACCGCGTCGCACTACAGATGGGCAAGCAAACATTTCAGAACATGGCTCGCTTCACAGAAGAGTTAAACGCTGACTGCATCCCCCAACGCTTCAATCAAAGGCCCGAGATGCTTCTCGTACCGCTTCCACCCCCCTCTGGAAGTTGTGTAGAGCTTTTGACGCACCTGGTCCTGGCTCGCGGTCAGCACGACTCGCTTGTTCTCATGGAACTTCATGCATGCGTCGTCCCACGCAAGATCAAGATGATCAAGCAGCGCACGCACCTGCCTCTCGGGCTCTTCAAGCAACTGCTCGTACACCACCTCGTGGATCGCGATTGGGAGCACACGCTTCCAGTGGTCCATCACGTGCAGATACTCGCGATAGAACGCGCCAAGATTCGCAAGGTCGTACGCGAATGGGCTTCCACTCGTGAAGTTCTGCCGGTAGCACGACCAGCACGTGTCGATCGGATTGCGCACGCAGTGGACGATCCTCGGCTCCTTCCCCGGTGCAAAGATGCGCGAGATCAATCCAAGATGGAAGAAGTTCGACGGCATCTTGTCAGTCACATGCAATGCACTTGACGAAACATGACGAATGGCGTCAAGATATGCTCGCGCAGCTTTGTCGACCGAAACCTGATTCAGCTTTGACGTGTCCGTCATCAACGAGACCAGCTGCGCCGGGGCTGGCGAGAGCGCATGCACAGCGCGCTGCATGGCAACGAGCTCGCCACCACCAACAACATCGGGATGACTCGCAAGAACTTGTTCTACGAGACTCGTCGCCGATCGCGGCATACCCACAATGAACACACAGCGCGACCCGTCCAGCCTGCCTCGCGGCATCGATTGCATTGCCTCGGCAGACCATGACGCGATCAACTGCCCGATCCGCTGCGCATGATGCGCTGCATCAAACGGCATATCACGCACCGTGTTCGCCTGCACGTACAGATAAAATGCCTCGTCAATCTCCCCCTGTTTGTCCTTCAGATCACCTAATGCATACAGCATCGCGGCTCGATGGATCGGCGAAAGCGAGTCCTGCGACGCCACTGCCTCGACACGCGCTACCGCAGCATCAACATCGCCCGATCTCAGCGCAAGCTTTGCCCCAACCATCGCAAGCGGCGCAGAAACCATCCCGCGTTCATCGCAGGATGAAATCAGCATCCTGCACTCGTCAAGCTGACCCAGCGCAAACAAGCAGTCGGCACGCACTCCAGCAACATACGGGTTCGTGGGCGCAAGCTCTGCTGCTCTGGTAATCGAACGCAGCGCCTCATCCCATCGACCGAGCCTCTGATACGTGATGCATAGATCGTTGTGGATACCCGGATTGCTCGTCTGGATCTTTGCAAGTTTCTCAAGCACCCGGCGTGCATCATCGTAATAGTCGAGCCCACGCAACGATGTCGCATAGCACATCTGGACGTTCGGGTTGCTCGGGTACAACTTTGCCAGCTTGCGGGCAATCGATAGCGCGGACGCATAGTCTCCGGCGCCACAGAACGCTGCTGCCTGTCTGAGCTGCTGCTGATGGGCCAGGTTCACATTCATGAGAGAATCAGCGTAGCCGATCGAACCGCCTGTTGCACGATGATACTGCAATCCACATCGTTACATCTGCGCAGCATCTCCGAGCGCAGCGATCAGCGGTCCAAGGTGCGTGCTGTACCGCTTCCATCGTTCGCGCGATGAACGAAACAGTTTCTGTCGCACCTGGTCCTGGCTCGCCGTGAGGACGACCCGCGGATTCTCATGGAACTTCATACACGCGTCGTCCCAGTCAAGCCCTGCAAAGTCGATAATGCGCCGGATCCCCGCTTCGGGATCGTCCAGAAGATCCTCGTACACCACGTCGGTCATCGGGATCGACAGCGTCGACTTCCAGTGCTCCATCACACGCACGTAGTCACGGCAGAACTCGCCAAGATGCGACAGATCAAACGCAAATGGCACTGCGCCGGAAAAGCTCTGCGTGTAACACGACCAGCACGTATCAACCGGGTTACGAATGCAGTGGATCACGCGTGGTTCTTTCCCTTTCGCAAACATGCGCGAGACAAGCCCAAGATGGAAAAAGTTTGCTGGCGTTTTATCTGTCACCCGTGCAGCGGACGACGAGACCTTCTGGATCGCACTGAGGTACTCGCGTGCGGCTTTATCAAATGTAAACTGTGACAATGTCGACGTATCGGTGATGATTGGCACGCGTTCATTGAGCGGATCAAGCGAGTGAGCGATGTCCTGCAAAGCTCGGAGCTCGCCACCACCCGCAACCTTGGGATGGCTCGCGAGGATCTGTTCCACAAGACTGGTCGCCGATCGGGGCATGCCCACAATAAACACACATCTCGAACCGTCCAGCCTCCCTCTCGGCATCGATTCCATTGCTGAAGATGACCACGCCGAGATCATCGCGTCGACACGCTGCCGATGATGTGCAGGATCGAACGGCTCATCACGGAGCGTGTTTGCCTTCACATATGTCTCAAACGCCCTGTCGATGTCATCCGCTCTGTCAAGCAGATGCGCGAGCATGAACGTCAGCGTTGCACGATGGGCTGGCAGCAGCGTGTCCCGCTCAAGCAGGCGCTCAAGACGATTGATTGCCTCATCCACCTTTCCGGTCCGCAGCGCGTGGCGACCGCAGATCATGCCGAGCGATTGTGACTCCAGACCCCTCTCAAAGCACGAATCAAGAAGTTCGCCGCACGCGTCATACTCTCCCATCGAGAACAGACACTCGGCATGAACCCCAGCGATCATTGCGTTGTCAGGCTCCAGCTCGGCTGCTCGGCTGACTGCGCGCAGCGCATCGTCCCATCGACCAAGACGCTGATACGTCAACGACAGATCGTTGCATGCGTGCGCGTTATCAGGATGAAGCCGTGTAAGTTTTTCGAGGGTTTTTCTCGATTCGTCGAAGATCCCAGCACCGCGCAGTGCAATCCCGTGCAGATGCATGACGCGAGGATCACTCGGCTTGGTACGGATGAGACGGCGGGTGATCTCTACCGCTGCGTGGTACTGCCCGGCACCACAGAGCTGCCGAACCTGCTGGAACTGTTGCTGGAATCCGAGTTTTATTGTCATCAAAATGCCACCATCGCACCAACCTGTCGACACCATGTGCCGTCGTGTTGAGACACTGCCATATCGGTCTTGCCATCGACCGCATAACCTTGCGTCGTGCCACCAGAGTCATCTATAACCCCACTCGCTCGAACGTACGTCAGACTCATTCGCACACATCTTCGTGCGGTTGCCGATCCGAACAAATCTGGGCCCATGCAGGTGTACATGAAAACCGACATGCCGTTCTATGGCGTGCAGAAGCCGCAGCGGTCTGCCATTCTGAAAGAAATCAGAAAAGCACATCCAATCACCTCTCGTGATGACTATCGCAGCGTCGTCATAGCGTTATGGAACCTTCCGCATCGAGAGGAAAAGTACCTCGCAATATCAACAGCCCAGGCATTCCCGAAGCTGATCGAGCGCGATCACATCCCCATGTACGAGCAGATGATCCGCGAGGGGGCGTGGTGGGACTTTGTGGACGATCTTGCGATTCGACTCGTCGGAAGGGCTGTCCTCGACGCACGGAAGAAGAACCAGACATGGCCCAGCACACTCATGGACACGTGGATCAACGATGACGACATGTGGATCCGCCGCAGCGCGATCATCATGCAGGTGCTGCACAAGGAACACACCGACGAGGAGCGCCTGTTCACCTACTGCATCGATCACATGCACGAGACAGACTTCTTCATCCGCAAAGCTATCGGATGGGCACTGCGGGCGCATTCATACATCAATCCGACTGGTGTGAAGAAGTTTTTGAAGCAGCACAAGTCTGACCTCTCGGGCTTGTCCTATCGCGAGGGCGCAAGGGCACTGGTCCGCAAGGGGAAGATGTGAACACAACCTAACTGGCGTGCATCATCTCTCCCTCGCACCTCTGTCCCTTTGTCTCTCGGTGGTGTGCTCTTTTCCGCTTTTCTCCTTTTCTGTTTTCCCGGTTTTCTTCCCCGTGACAACGCCCTCCACCCCTCGAACAATCAGGCATGAGAGCACTCTACAAGCACCACGCGGGCGAAGGCCTGAAGTTCGACCCCGACCGCCCCATGCCCGAAGTCGGGCCGCGCGATGTCCTCATCCGCGTCAAGAAGGTCGGGATCTGCGGCACGGACCGGCACATCTGGGAATGGGACGACTGGGCCGCCTCGCGCATCCCCGTCGGTGTCGTCACCGGGCACGAGTTCGTCGGACACATCGAGCGCGTTGGGAGTGCCGTTACCAAGTTCTCGCCCGGGCTCCGCGTCAGCGCCGAGGGGCACATGACCAAGGGCATCGACTACAACTCTCGCACCGGCAATGCCCACATTGCGTCGGATGTCCGCATCTTCGGGATCGACACCGACGGGTGCTTCGCCGACTACATCGTCGTGCCCGAGGACAACGTCTGGCCCGTCCACGACGAGATTCCGGATCGGTTCGCAGCGATTCTCGATCCGTTCGGCAACGCGGTCCACACCGTCATGAGCGCTGATGTGAGCGCGAAGACCGTGCTCGTCTCGGGTGTCGGGATCATCGGACTGATGGCTGTCACCGTCGCCAAGGCTGCTGGCGCATCGCGCATCTTCGCGACCGATGTGAACCCGCCGAGACTGGAACTTGCAAAGAAGCTCGGCGCGACCGAAGCCTTTGACGTGCGCGAGGGTGACAGCTGGATCAACGATGTACGCAAGGCATGCCGAGGCGAAGGTGTCGATGTTCTGCTCGAAATGTCGGGCGCGCCGCAGGCGCTCGATCAGGGATTCCGAGCACTTCGCAACGGCGGCGTCGCAGCATTGCTCGGCTTACCCGCAAAGCCCGTTACGTTCGATTTCAACTCGCACATTGTCTTCAAGGGATGCACCGTGCTGGGTATCAACGGGCGCAGGATGTTCGAGACATGGTACCAGATGGAAGAACTTCTGCTCTCGGGTCGCATAGAACTCGACGAGATCGTCACGCACGAGTTCCCACTGGAACAGTTTGAGACCGCGTTCGCAACGATGATCTCGGGCGAGGGAATCAAGGTGCTGATGAACGTGGAGTGAACCTGACGAATAATCGAACAACCACAGAGACACGAAGACACAGAGTTTTCAAAGCCCAGGGATTCCAATCCCTGGGTTTACCATGTGGCCTATTCGCACAACTACAATACACGAGCATTGATTCCAACTGAGAGCATCTTATGAACGGCGCGAAATACTATAAGAAAAAACTTATAGCCGACGGCTTATTAGAGTTTGAGATGACCGCAAAGTCGGTTGCTAAAGCAAAGCTGTTGCGCAAGAAAATAGTGAATCAACAGAAAAGACTGCGACAAGTTAAGCGCCAGATCAATCTAGAAATGACTGAGATTCGAGCAAATTATCGCGCAAAGACAGGTGCAGCAGGAAGTGGCGGCTCGTTTCTTCTTTCACTATTAGGCAGCCGACGCGAAGCTGGAAAATGGCGTGCGGACGCAAAGCGAAGTTTGCAGAAAGAGCGAGACAAAAAGTTAAAACCATATGATCAAGTGAAACTGATGATTGATGATATGCTTGTGCAGCTTGATGGAGCAAAGCTACAAACCGATCAGTATATTGATGAAGAGAGTTGATCGAGTCATGCCATCCCTCCCCGTCCTGCTCAAAGACGTCCGCAACTGCACGATCTGCAGCGACTACCTGCCGCACGGCGTTCGTCCCATCGTCCAGGCGCACGCGAAGTCACGCATCCTCATCGCGGGGCAGGCGCCGGGCAGGAAGGTGCACGAATCAGATGATGGATTGCCCTTTCACGACGCGTCGGGCGATCGGTTGCGGGAATGGATGGGCATCACGCGCGACCAGTTCTATGACCCAATGCTTGTCGCGATCCTGCCGATGGGTTTCTGCTATCCCGGCACGGGCACATCCGGCGATCTCCCGCCAAGACCGGAGTGCGCGCCCGCGTGGCGCAAGCAGTTACTCGCCTCGATGAAGCATGTGCAACTGACACTGGTCATCGGCGCGTACGCGCACAAGTACCATCTGCCAGATGCAAAGGGCTCACTGACCGAGACAGTCCACGCATGGAAAACGTACTGGCCAGACGTCGTGCCAATGCCCCATCCAAGTCCGCGCAACAACATCTGGCTCAAGAAGAATCCATGGTTTGCAAAGGAGCTGGTACCAACACTGCAAATGCACATTGACAAACTGTTATCGAACTAAAAAACGAGCCTTCTGGTCTAATAACCGCAAGAAAAAAGAGCTGCTAAATGAAACATATAAGTAGACTGTTCTTTGCTTTGTAAAAGTGCATCCTGCTCCTGTATATTGCACTCGCCGTGGAAAACTGGTGCAATATTGTCATCCCTTGCAGAGCAAG
Source organism: Phycisphaeraceae bacterium (assembly GCA_020639155.1). Lineage (NCBI taxonomy): Bacteria > Pseudomonadati > Planctomycetota > Phycisphaerae > Phycisphaerales > Phycisphaeraceae > Phycisphaeraceae bacterium. Next base: position 1,288,820 of record JACKHF010000001.1, on the reverse strand, counting down.
CGACGGACGTTGCAGCGCAGCTGCCGAACGCCTGCTTTCTCAGTCCGATACTCCATTTCTCAATGTTGTTCTTGTTATCAACGGCAGTGAAGCAGAAGCTGTCCATATTGATGATTCTCTTCATCAGGCATTTACAGAACGCGGCTGGACACTGACAACACTCAGAAGATCGGTGCTTGGCAAGGTCAGCGCGTTGAACGCTGGTGACATGCAGCTTGTGGATGGAAGCATTGTGTACCTGGATGATGATGTTGTTCTTTCAAGCAACGCAGTTAGGCACATCCACAGATCGCTTTCTGCGCGTCAGTCTCCGGCTATTGCGCTTGTCCCTCCGCGCAGACATGACATGAAGAGCTTCATCTGCCGATCCTACTTTCAGTTTCTTGCACAAACGCCCTATTGCAAGCTGTGGCTGCCGGGGAATGGCATGTACGCAGTGAACCCAGCTGGGCGATCTCGATGGATGGAGTTTCCCCCTATCTGTTCCGACGACACATTTGTTCGATTGCGGTTTGACGAAAGCGAACTCATCAGACTTGACAGCTGTTACGCCCTTACCTCGGCGCCCGACAACCCATTGACATTGATGCGGGTGCGCGCCCGTTGGTGCCGAGGCAGCCGAGTTGCACGCGCAAGATCCAAGCGGCAGCGTGGCATTAGGCGGAATCGTTGCAGCGGAATCTTGGGCAGCTGCATTCGTCATCCGCTTATGCTCAGGCACGCTCCTGGATTTGTTCTTGTTGTCGCGGGCAGTTGGATATGGCGGCTTATTGATCGACAAGCGGGCTCCGTTTCCGCGTGGCAACCCCACCATCAGCAATCGCAAGCATGATCGGCACGGTTGTCATCCCCGCGTACAACGAGGCCGATGTGATTGGGCCCTGCTTGTCATGCCTGCTCGCACAGGACATCGCACACTGGCGAGTGGTTGTTGTAGCAAATGGGTGCGAAGACAACACGAGCCACATTGCCGGCACATTCATCGATCGATTCGCTCAAGCCAACGCCGAACTGCATGTCACTGATCTGCCAGACGGGCACAAGCCGAGTGCGCTCAATACGGGTGACACACATGCCGTCGGCCAGATTCGTGTGTACATGGATGCAGATGTTCGCATGCAATATGGCTGCCTCGCCGCGATGACACGATCACTTTCAAACGCCATCCATGCGTGCTTTCCTACGGTTGTGTACGAACCGAATCGATCCATTATTGCAATGCTACACTGGCGAACATGGAGAACGTTGACAAACTCGACAACGGATTCTGTTGTTGGAAACTGCATTGCACTCTCAATCGAGGGTAGATCGCGATGGAGCACATTCCCCGATCTCATCAGCGATGATGGATTTATGATCTCCCGATTCGCAAAGCAGGAACGCACTGTTGCGCCCGATGCGGTCGCACACACTCGCCTCCCCTCCACATTTCGTGAGATTGTTGGTGTACGTGCTCGATGGCGCGCTGGACATCGACAACTTGCTGATCGAGTTGGCAAACTGAATGTTGAACGAGCCCAGCTTGCACGCATTGGCACAAATCCGGTAGCGATGCTCGGACTTCCGGTTTTCGCCGTTGCAACATATCTTGCTCGTCGAGAAGCAAGCTTCATACTTTCAAAGCCTGCACCTGCGTGGTATCAAGCAAGATCAAGCCGTAAATCTGCGTCCAATCGGGCAGGTTCCAGCAAGTATCAACTTTAGCGGACAAGATTGAAACAAAGAAAACGGGACCGTGCATCGCTGCACGATCCCGCATCATAGAAGCGGTTTATTCACGCGACTCAGTTGCAGCCAAGTCCGTATGCTGTGCCGAAGCAGATGTAGTCAAAGATGTTCAGCACGCTGTTGCCGTCGCAGTCAGCATATGGATCGTTCGCAGCGTATAGCCCGCCGAAACAGATGTAGTCGAAGATATCGAGCGTGTTGTTCTGGCTGCAATCGGCATATGTTGTTGCAGTCGTGGAGTAGGTCTGCGTCGGCGCGGTCTTTGGATCGGTGTACGTTTGTCCACTGGTGGTTTCTGCGCTGAAGAAGAAGTCGCGGACTGTGCCGCAGGACGATGTTGGAAGCGTCACGCTATACGTGTTCGAGCTGGTTTGTGTCATTGCAACTGTGACAACACCCGAACCATCGTCGTAATGGAACTCACCCGTGCCTGGCTGCGGGATGTTGCTGCCATTTGCCTGCACGACGACCTCAATGGTGTCACCACCATGGATCTCAAAGTTTCCAGGCAGACCTGATGGATAGACAAATGTCAGGCCAGCAGGGATGCAAATACCCTTCGGATTGTTCAGAAAGTTCTGCATACCAGCATGCGCAAGCTGTGTGCCGTTGTTGCCAGCGGTTGATGAGCAGCCAGCGTGTGTGTGGATGCCGATTGCCATTCCGGTCACGTCGTTGATGACCGGCGAGCCGGAGTTGCCACCGGTTGTGTCGACCTGATACGAAACCGGATTCGGACTGCCCTGTACAGATGCCACCCGCGGACCTGTGTGGGTCTTCTGCACCTGATTCCATGTTGGGCTGACAGGCGATGATGTTGTGCCGTAGCCAGTGATACGTATGGTGGTTCCGTTCGGAGGCAGTGCGGTTGTGATTGAATACGCATCGCCTTGGCGCTCGAAGGGTGTCATGCCCGAGCTCTGGTTGAACCCAACATAAGCATAATCGTTCCCGATACCCTGGCCGCCGTTCGATTGGATCGATGCCGAGTTCACTGGATACTGATGGATTGATGGCGGATTGATTGTGCCACCACCTGAGCTTGAGAGAGGTACGTTAAACTGCGCAACTGCGTTGGTTGTGCCGTTGGAAATGCAGTGGCCAGCGGTAAGGAAGCAGTGCTCCGCATCATTGATCAGCCACACCGTGCAACCAATCGGCATCAAACGCGCGTTGCGAGGATCGGTCGAAAGCTGGCGATCATCTGCGCCGCAGAGCGACTCGGGTGATGCCGCAACCGGGAGACCAGCATCCGCACTGTCGATGATAAGACGATTCAGCCCGGTGTCGGGGGCGGCAAGAAGCTCGACGATAACGGTGTCACCATTGAGGTATGCTGTTGAGTTGTGCCAGTCCTCAAGCTCACGCGCGTTCAGTGTCTGCACGTCGCCATCGAACATGGATGTGATACGGATATACGACGCTCGGTTCACATCGTACTTGTTGCCGGAAAGCACAACATCGCCAAAGTACAGACGCATCCACGACGCGCCAGGCTTACTGACAACTGTCGAGTAGACCACGTTGAATCCCGGTTCGCCGTTGTTCGCAAGGAAGCCGGAATCTGATCCGATCTGCACGGGCTCAGAAAGCACGGGGGCAGCCTGAGCCGATGCCGACTGGGTCAATCCGAATCCAGCGATCGCGCCCGCAGCAACGCACAGCGCAGCAATGTGTGATGAACCAACTCTCTTGTTCCGCATTCCGGTCTCCTTGTTGATGCGTAATAAATCCCTTGTGGTGTTCTGCAACAGGACATTGATACCGCGATGCCCATCACGGGCATCTTCGACTCCCCACATCACAATGTCGAGAATACACGCTACGAACGTTTTCCCCAAGTGGTTTCAGGCAACTTTGCACGAAACCGCACCGGTCTCGACCCTCACATCCCACCTGCATGCGTCCAATAAACGACATCTCCCCTGATCCTCCGAGAATAAAAATGCGGAAGACATGCCTAACAGCACATCTTCCGCTTTGCTCATTCAGTCATTTCGTTTACAGACTCGGTATTATGGGCATCCTACAGCGTACGCATCACCAAAGCAGATGTAGTCAAACACGTTCAGAGATCCGCTGCCATCACAGTCAGCATATGACGAGCCAGCCGCATACCGATTACCGAAGCAGATGTAATCGAAGATGTTCAGCATTCCATCAAAGTTGCAGTCAGCAAAGCAGACACTCTCGATGCGACCTTCGCCGCCGAACGGGTAGTCCTGTGTGCTGATCACACCGCTGAGATCATTCGTGATGTAGTTTGCGAGAGCCTGCTGGTACGACACGCCGAGCGACGTGAACGCAGCACCATTGAATGGGTATTGATCACCGCCCCGTGCAAGGAAATCAATGGTTGCAACATCGATATCCGGCGCGTTCTGATTCACCATGCCTCCCTGAACAACAATCGTGCCGTCGTTGAGTGTGATATTCACAACGCGGTTTCCTGGTGTTGTGATCAGTCCGGTGTTTGGATCGATGATCTGGGCGGTACCGTCCTGATTGATATCCATCTCAAAGCCGGCAATCTGGGCAAAGCGGCCGCCAGACTGACCAACCTGTGATACCGCGTTCTCCATGATCTCCTTGAACTGTGCTGGCGGAATATTGGGCACAACAGAGACAAAGTTTGCAAATGGAAGCACCGAGAATGAGTCAAACTCTGTGATATCACCGGTTGGGAGGATGGTGTTGTTACGGATACCGCCGCCGTTCTGCAGCGCAACCTGCGGCGCATCAACGCCAAACTGTCCAGCGAGCGCCTGACCCACCGCGAGCATTGAGTCTGCGCACAGGTTACCAAGATTTGTTTCCCGATTGCGTACCTCGGATCGGCGACCATCAAGTTGCACCTCAGACTGACCGAGAACGTTCGCTGCAAGCGATGCAACCGATGCCTCAACCGGATCAACAACCTGCGCCTGCACTGATGGATCAGGGATGACAGCATCCGGCGCAACGCCGGACACACGCACGGGGTCGGACTCACTCAGAATCTCGACGATATTGCCGTTGACATCAAACCCAACAACAAGACGCCCAATGTACTTGTAATCCCCGTCGGTTGTCACGACTGGCACCATCGCGCCAGTGCTGTCGGTACGCAAGACTGGATAGCCCGACTCGCCAGTGGAGAGCATCGCGGGATTATCGCCAGGGACAAGCAGCGCGCCAGTCGAAGCGAGCAACTCGTCACCACCACCACCGACCACAATGTCGATGTTGGAGAGACTGGCAACAAGATCAAGCTCGTTGATGATGCCCTGCAGATGGCTCGTCAGAATGATGATGTCAACACCCGCATTTGTCAGCGCTGTTGCCTCCGCCTGCACAGCCGGGAGCACCTGATTGATAATGGTGTTGCGAGGGCTGGAAACATACGAGAGTGTTTCGGTGGTCGCACCAATGATCCCGATCTGTCTGCCCTGCACTGTCACAACAGTTGATGTTGCGATCTGGCCGTTGTTCACCTGTGCCTGCAAACCTGGCTCGTTCGTGAAGTCAAGATTCGAGCTGAGGAACGGCACTGGGCCAACAAAGCTTGAGATAAAATCTTCGAGCACATCGGGACCGAAGTCGAACTCATGGTTGCCGATACACGCCGCGTCGTACCCGATCAGATCCATGCCGATCGCGTCATAGAACGGCACACCATTGGTGATGCTCGCATTGAACTCCGGGCCTGCAAGAAAGTTATCGCCAGCGGAGATGAGGATCACTCCCTTGTCGGCACCCGGCGCCGCTGCCGGAAGAAGATTCGCGCGGAGATTATCTGCAAGTGTCTTAAACCTCGCGATTCCACCAAAGTCTTCAATACCCGATCCTGCGTTGACAAGCTGCGATTCGCCGTCGTTGTGATGAAGGACTGTGAGGTAAAAGTCGGCCTGGCCGAACGCTGTACCCGCGATTCCCAGAATCGAGGCAACTCCCAACAATTGTGTGCGCATTCTCTGTTCCTCTCTTTCGTGTGGTCTGTGTGAGCATCAAATCGCCGGAACATAAACGGGTATCACGCCCGGGCCAAGCAGAGCGCACGTTTCGCGCGAAAGACTTAGCGCACCACAGACAGACTATGCACATCTTCACCGTTTGCTGGCGAGGTCTGAACACATCGCAAACAAAGAAAGCCCCGTGAAAACACGGGGCAGAGATACACACAGTTGTGCATCGAAGTGCGGACAGCTTACGGGCAGCCAGCTGCATAGGCGTTGCCATAGCAGATGTAGTCAAAGATATTCAGCGATCCATTGCCGTCGCAGTCGGCGTACGACGTGCTCGCTGCGTACTCATTCCCAAAGCAGATGTAATCGAAGATATTCAGAGTACCGGAACTGTCGCAGTCGGCATAACAGCACGACACCGGCGCATCCACAATATCCCGTATCAGGCGCTGGACGACAAAGAGATCGTCCAGAAGGATGATGCTCGTCTGCGTCATGAATACAGCAACAATTTGGCGATCCTGATCGATCCAAGGCGTAAAGCCGCTTGCGCCAGGGGAAGTGTTGATCTTTTCTCCTGCCGGATCATTGAAATCGTACGGCTGAATCCAGTTGCCAAGCCCATACCGCGGATCTCCAAACCCGCCAACAACATACGGCGAATAGGTTGACGGAACACCGTTGGTCTGGCTCGACAGAACGTCAGTCACACTCGCAACACTCAGAAACTCTGCCCCCTGCCACATTCCTGCATCAAGCAGCATCTGGCAGAACCTCGCGTAATCTGGCATGGTGCTTGATGCACCTCGCGCCAACCTGGGATTGGTTGCAGAACCCCACACTGGATGGTCGTACCGTGTGTTGAGCATGCCAAGCGGCTGCGCAACGCGCTGCTGGAACAGATCGTTCCATGACTGACCTGTCAGCACTTCGCAGACACGCCCCGCTGTCTGCATCGATGCGTTCCCGTAGAAGAAGTCCTCACCGGGTAGAACACCGATCCGCAGACCGGTCGTCGCAATCTGATCGACACATACGTCAAGTGTTGTGTTTGGATTGGTCTCGCAGGGAGGATCACCCGGCAATCCCGACGTCAGCGAGAAACACTGGCGGAGTGTGATCTGATCCAGACCGGGCTGCGCAAAGGAAGGGATATACGTCGCAACGGTATCATCAAGCTGCGCAAATCCATCGTCAATTAATGTCATCAGCGTCACCGCAGAGAGCCACTTACTCGCTGAAGCGATGCGCACTTCTTCCTCTACGGTGTACACACCAAACGCCTGCGAGTACACCTCCTTTCCATCCACCCACACCACCATCCCAGCACCTGGGAGTGTGGGGTGGGAGACCAGCAGGTCCTCCATAGCCGTTGTCAATGGACCAAAGTCATACGTGCACACTTGCCCATTCACAGATCCGACATACCCGCACACCCCAACGCAAAGCGAACCGAGAACCCGTATCGATATGTTGGCTGCCATACACACCTCATCTTTCCATCACTTCGATGCGATTTACTACACAATGTAGTAGATTTCAGGTTTGACGAGGTATGCGAGACAGAATCTACAGGAATCGCTCTCTGCTGAAAAAATGATCTGACCAGCAACCGCATAAAGACAAAGACCGCCCAGAAAGGACGGTCTTTGTTTATGTTTTACTCGGATTGCTTCAGCGGTATTACGGGCAACCAGCCGCGTATTCGTTGCCGAAGCAGATGTAGTCAAAGATGTTCAAAGATCCGCTGCCGTCACAATCTGCGTACGAGGTGTTTGCCGCGTACTCGTTGCCGAAGCAGATGTAATCGAAGATGTTCAGCGCGCCGCTGCTATCACAATCAGCATAGCAGGCGTTGCAGTCTGCTGTAGAAGCGCTGATCTTCACACCATCAATCTGCGGTCCTTCATGGTCGTTCTGAATGCTGTCGACCGTGTTGAAGGAGAACGAGATTGTCACGTTCTGACCCGAGAAGTTGGACAGATCAATCGAATGTGCGGTCCAGCTGCTTGTATCGGAGAGCTGCTCGATCTCTGTCCCGTTCACAAGCACCTTGAGCTGGTCATAGCTTGCGTTGTTCTCGGTGCGAAGCGTGTAGCAGAACTCAAGCACACCGTTCGCTGGAACAAAGACGGATGGAGCTGTCAGTGTTCCTGAGTTTGCTGCGCCGGTGTTGTATGTGCAGTTTGCCTGGCTGTAGTACGCGTAGTTGGCTCCATCGCACGGTGAGCCAGACGCTGCGCACGCTGTGCCGAACGCCCACAGACCGGTTGCCGCCCAGCCGGACGGAACACCACCCGACTCAAAGTCTTCTTCGAGCACGGTGTTTGTGGTGAGACCGGTTGCTGAGAGTGTCGCGAATGTGTTTGTGGGAGCGTTGAGCGGATGGACATACATGTTGCCACCCGTCGAATCAGCCGAGAAGAAATAGTCCATCACAGTGCCGCAGGGAACAGCCGGTGTGATCGCCTGATACACATTCGGGGTCACCTGATTCATCGGAACAGACACAAAGCCCGAGCCGATGTCATAATGGAACATGCCGGTGCCGGGCGCGGGCGTGTTTGCACCAGAAGCGCCAACCTCGACGTTGATCACATCGCCACCAGCAGGGTCGATCAGCGCAGGGAGACCGCCCGGATACGTGAACGTCAGTCCAACCGGAATGCAGTTGCCTTGCGGGTTATTCAGTGCGTTCTGCACTCCCGTGTGCGCAAGATGTGTGCCGTTATTGCCGTCGGTGCTGCTGCAACCGGCGTGTGTATGGATACCGATCGCCTCGCCAGTCGACTCATCAACAACAGGCGAACCCGAGTTGCCACCGGTTGTATCTGTCTGATACGAGATGGGATTTGGTGAGCCAGTGGTGGATGTCACCTTCGGGCCAGTGTGTGTCTTCTGCACAAGGTACCACGTTGGACTGACAGGCGAGGTTGTCGAGCCATAGCCTGTAATGTTGATCGGTGTGCCGTTGGCGGGCATGTTTGTGGTGATGTTGTACGAGACCATACCCTGGCGTTCGTACGCCGTCATGCCCGCACTCTCATTAAAGCCAACATACGCGAAGTCATTGCCAATGCCCTGACCGCCGTTCGACTGGATGGATGCGGTGTCCACCGGATACTGATCCTGCGGTGCTGGATTCACAGGGCTGCCACCGGATGTTGACAGCGGCACATTGAACTGTGCAACCGCGTTCGTTGTGCCGTTGGAGATGCAGTGGCCCGCGGTCAGGAAGCAGTGGGCAGCATCATCGATCAGCCACACCGTGCAGCCAATCGGCATGAGTCGCGCATTGCGGGGATCACTGGAAAGCTGGCGATCGTCTACGCCACAGAGCGATTCGATGGATGGCGCATTCTGCGGCTCGCCAACATCAACGCTCTCGATTTGCACGCGATTCAAGCCCGTGTTTGATGCGAGAATCTCAACAATCACCGTATCGCCGTTGAAGTACGCCGTAGAGTTGTGCCAGTCACGCATCTCCTTCGCGTTGAGCGTCTGCACCGCACCATCCTGCATGGAGGTGATGCGAACGTACGACGCGTCCGGGTTGAACATGTTGCCCGAAAGAATCACATCACGGAAATACACGCGAAGCCACGACGCGCCGGGGCGGGAGATCGTGGTTGTGTACACAACCTGATGGCCCGGTCCTGCGTTATTCGCAACGAACCCGGAGTCAGAGTTGATCGTGTCGACATGGAACTGGGCCGGCGCTGTCTGTGCAACAGCGTGACCAGCAAGAGCAAAAAATGCTGCTGCTGCAGCGGCGCGATACTGACGCATGAGAACTCCTCTTCTCAAATCAGAATGAAATGGATCAATCCAGAGATTCACAACAGCCCGGCATACAAGCAGACCGCCGAACAAGCCCAGCATACACGATCCAGCGGCAAGTTGGAGTACCAAGTGCGAAAAAACTATCTGGACCTATAAAAACAAGTCGCACGGAGCGATCCGTGCGACTCAGCAAACGCAATATGCCTTCAGGATTTGCTGTATCCAAACCCACCCCGTTCAGGCATCATCTGTATTACGGACAACCGGCGCTGTACTCGTTTCCGAAGCAGATGTAATCAAAGATATTCAGTGAGCCTGAACCATCACAGTCAGCATACGCGGTACCCGCTGAGTACTCGTTGCCGAAGCAGATGTAGTCAAAGATGTTCAGCGCGCCGCTCCCATCGCAGTCGGCATAGCAGCCAGTATCAGGCGAACCCTGCACTTCGTAACGATTGGCAAAGGCGCTGGAGTTGCCATTAAAAATATAACCAGCGCTTGTTGCAATACCAGTGGGTTGTGCGCCGCCGGAATCGCCTTCCCAGCGAGTACATCCAGACTGTATTGTCGGCTCCACATACACCCAGTATGTCTGGCCAGCTTCAAGGGTCACAGGTGAATCGGGGACGAAGTCGAACGCGCCGAGGCCTGTTGAAGTTCCTGACATTGTTGTCGTTGTAAGCAGTGTTGATGGTGCACCCGCACCAGACCATACCGACACAGCCAGATCTTCTGCTGGCGGCGATGTGTCAAAGTTCACATAAAGCTGGACAAGATCAAGCTCATAGTTCGGACCGCTGGTGGGCATGGTAAACCCGCCTGCCTTGTACACAGTTGTCGCACAGTTACCAAACACTGTGCCACTGGCTGAAGCTATATTGAGGTTGCTGATAACAACATCGGCAGATGCTGCTCCAGCAAGCGCTGCTACGGCCAGCATTCCAACCAATCCACTTCCTGATTTCATTTTGAACTCCTCTCGTTTCACTCTAACACAACAACAAACACAACTACAGCGTCCAGAAGAGACCCTGCAATCAAACTCAACAGTGGACCAAGGCCCACGAAGCCCTATCCGTTGTTCAGTTTACTGGAAACAGGGAGAAATCGCAACCGGTTTTTCGGACATATAGCCGTGGAAATGGGGCTTGACTGTTAAGGGCACCCTCCTGCATACGCATTCCCAAAGCAGATGTAGTCAAAGATGTTCAGCGAGCCGCTCCCATCGCAATCAGCGTACTGAGAACCGCTTGCGTACTCATTCCCAAAGCAAATGTAGTCAAAGATGTTTAGCGTGCCGCTCCCGTCGCAGTCGGCATAGCACGATGTGGTCGGCACCATGGCATATGCCCGTGTGTTGCTGTTGTGAACACCCGTCCCGACAATGATGCCATCATCCGAGATTCCCATGGCCGAGGACGACGTGTTCATGGACAGATCCCATCCGGAGCCCGCAGGCAGCAGATCCGCGACGAGATACGTCTGCGTGCCATCGAACAGAAATGGGATTGCAAACGCATTGGACGCTGTTCCAACAGCCCAGCCGTTCGCGTTCACACCGCGTGCTGATCCCTGGCTTGTGCCAACAGGCAAAGGGATCGCAAGAGAACCAGTAGTCTGCGTCCAGATGAACGGCTTGCCGTTTGCCTGATTGAATGAGCTTGATCCAACGACATGTCCGCCGTTGCCAACTGCAAAGCAGATCACAGAGTTGTCACCCGACAATGCAGGAATCAAAAACGCACTGAGCGTGTTCATGTCGAACGCCACACCTGCGTTTATCGCTGCGTTGTTCGGATCAAACCCAGTCCCAACAATCAGCCCAGCATCATTAATGCCATACGCGACCTGCATGTAGCTGCCGTTGGTCGTTGTCTGTGTAATGACCGACGGCACAGGCACATTGAAGATCGCACCGCGCTCCAGGCTGCCGCCATTGACCGAACCAACAGCAACACCGAGCGAGTTGATGTCGTACGCACGTCCAAGTGTCTCGGTCACTGGGAGCGGAAGCACTGAGACAACGCCATTCTCCCACATCAATGGCAATGGATCTGAACCAAACGCAGTGGTTGAACCAACGCCGACGACAACACCAGCGTCGTTCACGCCGTTGCCAACCGAGAATGCGCGGACAGGCGACGCGAGGTTTGGCAGATCGACACGACCACCCACTTCAGTCCAAGACCACGCATGCGTTGGGCTGCCAAGAGATCGTCCCGTCACGATGCCGCTTGGCGAGACACCGAACGCCTGCGAACCAAAGTCGCTCGTCTGCACAATGCCGATGTCATAAATCTGGTACTCCGGCTGAGCGGAGAGAACACATGCGAACCCGCACACAACCAAAGATCCCAATGCACATTGTTGTTTCACGGCTACTCCAATCTGGTGAAACCCACGATCGGCCATGATACTCGAATGTCTTCCCATGACTCCCTGCGTGTGCCACTGCTGAGACACAATCGTATGATACAGATCGGTTATTGGACCGCAAGTCCGCTTGCAGACATATCAGCAGCGACAGTTAAAGCGCCGGTCGAGAACGACCGGCGCGCAAACATCACAAGGCTGTTGTGTGCTGAGTTCAGTTACTGGCAACCAACCGCATACAGGTTACCAAAGCAGATGTAGTCAAACACATTCAGCGTACCGTTGCCATCGCAGTCTGCGTATGGGTCGTTCATGCTGTATGCATTACCGAAGCAGATGTAGTCAAAGATGTTTAGCGTACCACCGCCATCGCAATCGGCGTAGCAGAGATCAAGCGTCACGCGATATGCAAGGAACATGGTATCGTGATCGAACGGGTCGCTGTATGCGAACGGAGCAATGCCAAACGGCGCCATCACACCGTTGGTCGCAATGAAATCGTTGTCATTCGCAACAAAGAGGAAGTAATCATCCTGCTCGGGGGTTGAGAGATCTGGCACGAGTGCGAGTCCTTCCCATTTTTCAGAGAATGTGTTGGCATCGCCATCGGGCTGCTGAGTTGTGATATCAAGATTAAGACCAAATCGAGTCAGGTCAGCAAGATTGAGCATATTGATGACCTCCTGCGTTGCAACCGCAGTAATAGACGGATCAAGCACTCCACCGGGTGCTACCGGCGTCGTGTCATGAAACGCTGTGCCGACAAGATTCGTTGCACCGGATATGTCTGCTGCAACAATGCTCGTGTATACGAGCGGCTGCCCGTTCTGCGAACCACGACCGTTAGAATCGCGCGGGAGCAGGAGGAACTGCGTGTCACTGAGTGCGACCAGCTCACTCTGCGAAGCTGTAGCGTTCACTGCTGATCCATTACCATCATTGCGATACGTTGGAAGTTCAAGAACATAGTGCCCAATCGGCGCTGTGGGGACCGGGTTTGTCTGGATATCGAAAATCAGTACACGCGTGTGCCTGCGTGCGGGCTGCCCGCCTGAGCTGGAGTCCTGGATAGCCGCGCTCTGATTCACTGCGATGAGGTATGCACCATCGGGAGTCAGACCAATCGCTTCCATGCCCTGGTTCTGCCTGCGCCCGGTCACTGGCGCAGCTGTCGATGTGAAGTGTGGTGTCGTTGCAGCATCACGGGGGAGCAGTGCATCGGGTGGATTAATCACGCCAAGGAGTGTTCCACTTGCGCTGATGTAGTAGATCGCCGAGCCGTACTCATCGCTGATGTAGTAGTTCCCGTTGTCAAGCGCAATGATGCCTTCAGCATCCACAGTGATATTGCCGTTCAGTCTTGGCACTAGCGCGCCCAATGTCGTGGTGAACGTGTCAGGGTCGTTGCCAACAAGCGGCTCACCGGTCGCCTCTGTCGCCAGTGTCATGCCGGTATAGTTGAATGTAATCTGGTCCTGCGACACTCCGCTTCCAGTTGCGAGCGGATTGAAAGTAAAGTCAAACATCTGGATTCGTGTCTGGTAATCGATGAAGCTGGATGTTGCAGGGTCATTGCGTCCACGATCGGGAACCGTGAGGAACGTGCCTGAGAACCCCGTGGCAGGCGCGTAGCTCCATGTACCGGGCGCGATAGCCAGTGCCGACACCGATCCATATGTCGAACCCTGCGCATCAAGAAATGATGGGATGCGCCCTACACCGACAAGGCCATGGTTCACAAACCGCATCCCGCCAAGAGAAGCGAATATGGAGCTTGGCTGATTGATCACGTTCGGCGTGGTGTACTGAGCGTGGGCAAGTCCTGCAGCCCCGAGAATGGATACGACAGCAAACGATGTACGACGCATGATGCATTCCTTCCATGATTCGCGCTCAGCACCGGACCATGTTTCCCGGGAGCGGGAAGCTTCCGGCACTGTGCGACGCGTGTGAAAGGAAGAGTGAAGCCGCGAAGCGCGTGGATCAACGTTCAGACTGATTTCAAGTTCAATGAAGATCTGTACAAGACAGGTTCAGATGCTTACTGGTTCTTCACAAAGGCCAAGACAAAGACACCTCGCAGGAACACCCGCGAGGTGCCGATTGACAGAATACAAACTCATACCGGTTACGGGCAGCCTGCCGAATACTCATTGCCGAAACAGATGTAGTCGAAAATATTCCACATGCTGTTGCCATCGCAATCACCATAACTGGTCTGTGCAGAGTACTCGTTTCCAAAGCAGATATAGTCAAAGATATTCAGCGATCCGCTGCCATCGCAATCGGCATAGCAACTATCCAGTTCAGTATAGTTGATACTGCCGGAGTACATCCGTGTGCCAATACCGAACTGGTTTGGTGTAAAGTTGAGGTCGTTCGCAATAGCACCAGGAACCGCGGTCAACTTGCCATCTGAATATGGCCCCGTTGCATCCGTCTGAACGGTAAGAGATCGCACCGAACTCGTGTTTGGCGCATGCGACAGAAGCGCAAACCCGTAGGTCTCACCCGGGTTGATCACCAAGGTTGTCACGTCAAGGTCCATGTGCTCAGTGCTGCCATGCGCCCCAGTAAGGTCGTACGTGTGATCGCCTATCACAGTCCAGTTTGCTGGCATACTCGCGTTGACTTCCCAGCCTCCCGGTGCGACAAAGCACTGGATCTGTGTCGTGTAGACTGGTGGCGCTGCTGAACCTGCGCCAATGAAAAAATCTAGACTGTCAAGCTGGATGGGATTCGGACTGTCATTGCGGACATCAATCAGGGCGCCACGAGTGATCCCCGTCCCTGCTGGTCCGCACACCAATGTTTGTGCAGACACATAGCCGGATGATACTACAACTGCTCCAACAGAAAGAACGTGCATCAAACGCATGTCAAACCTTCCCTTCATTGCTCTGCCTGATGAAATCGTGCCCGAAACTCCTGCGACAACATTCCACCAAACAACGTCGTTGCGGCACACTCACACGCATGAGCGTGACACCTCAGTGTACAGGATTTTCCTACGTTTCACACAAGGAATGCATCGCGCGTGCTGACAATGCACAAGAGCATCTCCATGCCGGCTGTGACGCTGAAGGCGCATCTACAGCCCGGACCACATATTGCACAATATCCGTCCATTCGCAATGACTGCGTTGTACGGCATCCTTACGGGCACCCGGCTGCGTAGGCATTCCCAAAGCAGATGTAATCAAACACGTTGAGTAATCCGTTGCCATCGCAGTCCGCGTAAAGCTCGCTCGCGCTGTACGCGTTGCCGAAGCAGATGTAATCAAAGATGTCAAGGTTCTTATCGTTGTCACAGTCTGCATAGCAAAGAGCCTGCTGATGGTTTCTCAGTAGAGATACGCCAGAATCATTTTGGTATTGCGCCCGACCGCATGCTACAACATCAACCGAACAATCTCCATCAAAATCGTTAGCCGCTATCGTAACAACGCGGGGCCACGCAGAATGAAGGGTCGGTGCCTCAAACGTGCCGTCACCATGTCCCAATACCACACAGACCCCGCTGTTTGTATAAGTATTCATGAGAATATCGATTGTTCCATTTGAATCAACATCCTCTGCTATAAGAGCGTTTGCGGATCCTGTGACAGTAATAAACTCATCAACTAACTCAAACTGAAAGCTGCCGTCCCCTGCGAATGAATACAGGTACAAGCCAGCCGCGCATATGTCAAGGAGACCGTCATTATTCAAATCTACAAGAGCTACCTGTTGAATACCGCCAATAGTTTCAATCACTGACTCAACTGAGTAACTGCCGTCCCCCCTATTTTTCAATACTTGAACTCGATTGCGAGAGCACGCAACAATATCTAATAGCGTGTCATTATTAATATCTCCAGCGGCAAGGCATACTGTTTCTGGTTCCAGATCATGAAGCACAAGTACAAACTGCTCGCCATCGTTTTCCCATATCGCCAAGTTACTGGGCGAGGAAGCGTTCGAATAAACAACGGAAGCAATGTCTACATAGCCGTTATTATCAAAGTCGCCAGTAACTGTCTGGCCCACGCGATTTCCCGGCGGTTGCATCAGGGTCAGCTGGGTATAGCTGCCTGTATTGGTTCCCATAGCCACCTTAAATCTTACACCTCTCGCATACTCTCGGAATCGGGACATTACAATGTCATATATACCATCTTTGTTTATATCGATATATTCCATCGGGTACTCAGACGAACTAAATAGTGCAGCGCTCTTTGTAAATGTTCCCAAACCGTCATTCAGCATGGGAGTCACTTCTCCACCTACGCAACAAAGAAGATCCTGATTACCATCAAAGTTAACATCTGCTGCGATTAACCACTCATTCTCTGGCAAGGATGTGCGTTCACAAGATTCGAAAGTGCCGTTGCCCTGATTTATCAGAATCTGAAAAATCTCCGGATCAAATGTGCCGATCGAAATGTCACCTGAACGAACAATGTCAATATCTCCATCGCAATCCAAATCAACAGGCTGAGTCCAGCCAATAACGTTTACACTTCCCGCCGGCAATCTCTGGGTTTCGGTTAGCACTCCATTGCCATTATTGACAATAACTACGTGCTCATCGGAATCGATTGTTGTAACAATAAAATCAGGATCAAGATCATTATCCAAATCTGCAACTGATATGGCCCTAACTTCACCTATAACACCGACTCCAAACGAGAGCGATAAACCTCCAGCACCATCATTCTCAAGCACAACGATATTGTCTGATCCATAACAAGCAGCAACGACATCTAAATCCGTATCGTTGTCGATGTCAACAACATCAATTCCAGTTGGATTTCGATCAGCCACATAATGAACAACCGATGCAAAGGCCTGGTTGCCTATATATTTTCCAATAGCAACTCTTCCAGTAGTCTGCTGAGTTGAAACAGAGGCGACAATGTCGAGATCTCCATCGCTATCCATATCTGCTAGCTTGATGTCCGCTGCGCCATTGCCTAGTCCAACTATAACAGGGTCCGCAAAGTTACCGAATCCGTCTCCAAAGAGAACTATGGCTGCTTCGGCGTTGTTTCCATACCCCAATATGACAGCATCAACATTTCCATCTAAATCAATATCACCGGCCAGCGATGTCCCGGACATGTTGATGCCGACAACTTCGATACGACTTTGCTGAGAAAAAAATGCTAACCCATCATTTACATAAAGTAAATACTCTCCGTTGCCAGACATCAGCAAGTCAATGTCTCCATCATTATCGAAGTCACCCGACGTAACCAGTGCGTCTCCAGGTGAGTTAATCCCGTTAGCAAAGACAATTTCTGGATCAAAGCCTGGTCGTTTATTCCCCAGGTAAACATGGAGACCTAACGATGCACTTGCTGCATCAACTATTCCATCACCGTCTAAATCACCGACAAGCCTCGCCTTTCTAGCACCGGCGACAGAGCCTGATCCCGGAAAAGCTCGAGCATAGTGCTGCGCATGAAGAGATGTCGCAAAGAGACAAATTACCAATAGACACCACAAAGTTTTATAAAAAAGTTGAACAGAACTTGTTATCATAATTTGTTTTTTCATTAGTGTTTTCTAAATCTAAATATGTTTGACCCCAAGCTAAGGGCACCCGGCTGCGTACGCGTTCCCAAAGCAGATGTAATCAAACACGTTGAGTGATCCGTTGCCATCGCAGTCCGCGTAAAGCTCGCTCGCGCTGTACGCGTTTCCGAAGCAGATGTAATCAAAGATGTTCAGCATAGTGTTCTCGTCGCAGTCCGCGTAGCACCACAAAAGCCCCTCAAGGCGTGGATCGTGCTCGCCAATCCGTGTCGCACGAAACTGTGTTCCACCTGCAGCAAAGCTCCACTGGACGTTGCAGTTTGCGTCTATCTCGATAAACGTGCCAGCTGTTGCAGGGCAAACAAGGCTGTTGCCATTGGGCATACGCTGCAGACCCGACATAATCAGCGAAAAGAAGGATTGCCCGCTCAGCGCATCGCACTCCCAGACAAATCCGGATGGTCCATATCCACCAACTGCAGGAAGTGTGTATGTACCGTCGGGATTGACACCCGTATCAAGCTCAACAACGGATGAGTATCCTCGCCCGTCGCCATTGTTAAAGATCGTGATATTGCCCTCGCCCGGCAGACCATCGGGAATCCACTCGGGGTCGTGTTGACCAAACAGCATCTGATCTGCTTGTGTCCCGCGTCCGTACGCACGTGGATTGCCCCATCGATACACCAGATCTCCCGAGTGCCCCTTCTCATGCGACAGAATCCAGATCTCCGACCATGTTCTTGACGAAACGACGATCTGGTCGAGCTCGGCGTTGTAATCGATGGCGTTCCAATGCAGCCAGTCTGAGTCGCTCGGCCCAAAGTTGATATCGATTCTGCCGGGATGATCCGCGGGGTTCCCATAGTTTGGTTTCGTTGGATCAAGATTCTGCACGAGATGGTCCCACACGTGCCATTCCCACACGATGTCGCCCGTCGTTGGGCCCGTTGGTTCGATTTCGTAGATGAGTTCCGACCACACCCACGGGCCAGCATGTGCAGGATCGCGACCCATCGCAACTGCTTCAGCACCCGTAAACCGTTCCCATGCCATGACCAGCACATTCCCGTTCGGTAGTATCTCGATATCGTGATGCTGCACGTAGTTTGGACCAGCTGCAACATAGTTCCATTCGATTGTGCCATCCCACGCGATCTTCTGGATGCGGCCCCCACGACCTCCGCCCCCGAAGTTTGACACGGTCTGGTCGTTGCACGTACGCATCAGCGCGCCATCATCAAGAAGATAGACCGCAATGCCAGGCGCAAAGTTACTTGACCACGTATGCACGTTGTTCCCTGCAAGATCGATCAGATAGGTCGATGTGGATCCTTGAAACGGCGCATAGAGCGTCCATTCCGGATAGGCCTGAGCCATCACAGTTGAGTTCACACCAGCAGTAAACACCACGGAGCACACGAACTGGACAGATATCGATCGCATGAACCCTCTCCATTCAGCGTATCCAGGGTTATGGACAACCGCTCGCATACTCGTTCCCGAAACAGATGTAATCGAACACGTTGAGCGATCCACTGCCATCGCAATCGGCGTATGGGTCGTTTGCGCTATATGCGTTGCCAAAGCAGATGTAGTCAAAGATATTCAATGAGCCGCTCTTGTCACAATCGGCGTAGCAGGCACTCGGGAGAGGCGGGATCGAGTTGAGCGCCTCAAAGATCTCGGAGGTGATCTCGCCATCATCCGTTGTTGAAGTGTGTACGCCATCTGAGAAGTTCGCATGACCGCCAATGTGGTACCAAAGCACCGACCAGTCGTCGTGGCCATTGAGAATTTCGTTCGGCGACGGCTGTTGATAACAGTTTGCCGGTGGTGGAGTGCATGTGTAGAGGTAGTTGATGTCGCCGGACGTTGCGCTCATACTGATTGTGCCGGTGTTGTTCCAATCGACCGGATCCCCATGGTCGAGGCTGGCGTACTGGAACTGGCGCAGTCCATTCGGGTGTGGCGTGCCCGGCAAACCGAACATCACATACGCGCCAACTGGATACGCACCCATGGGTGCGCCGAGTCCGTCGGCTTCGATAAGCATCGCCTCGTTGAGCGATGGGAGTTCGATGCGCGAGTAGTCGAGAATCCAGAATGCGTTTGACCAGAACGCCGGTGTCTGCCAGAGATAGTTCATCACGCTGACATAGTTCGGTTTGTTATGGATGCTGTCATCGCCACCGTGGCGAAGGAACAACGTGTGTCCAAGCTCATGCATGAACGTGCCAGCCTGCTGATTGGGCGTGCCGCCAGGTGTATTCCAGCCGCCGAGTGTGACCATGAAATCGTCGCCGGGGAGTTCTGCGAGCCCGCTTGATGTTGTCCCACCCCACGTGTTTGCAAAGATGCAGTACCGAAACGCGAGATTGCGTGCTGCCTTTATGTTCGTCCAGTTGGCACTGGCTCGCTCGGTCATTGTGCCGAAGTACGCGTTCTTGTCCTGATCGAACTCAGTAAATTTATTCGGATAATCGCGGAGCGGAAGATTGATCTCGTCGAGCACGGGATGGAGCGTGATCCCCGTTGTGCCGTTTGGATTCTCCACCGGCGAGTTCGCAAACGCGACGATGACCGCTGGAAGCACCGAGATGTGCGGTGCACGACCCGTCATCGCGTCAACCTCGATAAACAGATCCTTGCGCATGGGGTCGGCACCCATAGCTGGCAGATCAAGATCAATCGTGCCGTCGCCATTGACATCAATGCCGTTTGTCTCCCACCCGTCCGCGAGCCCGTCGCCATCTGTGTCGCCAGCGTCAATGATGAACTCGAACGTTGCTGTACCAGAACCGAGCGACTCCGTTTCCGTGGTGTGCGACACACAACCAACCGAGAGGTAGTAGGTTTCTTCGGGCTCGAAGGTTCCCGAGAACATAATCTGCTCGGTAACGGAAGTCTTGGACGCCTCAGCCAGATTGGTGTAGAGCTCGCCTGTGACTGAGCCCGAGAGGGATATCTCGCTCTGCGCTACACCCTCGTTCACGTGCAGCGCGTGCAACTCACCAATGATCGAGAACGGCGTGGATGTCGCCACGGTGAACTCTGCGAAGATTCTGGACTCCGCGTTGCTGTACATTGTGCATCCACCGCCACAGAACGCGTCCTCCTCGGTTCGACCACTCCCTGTGATCTTGAACGAGGTCAGCTCCGATTGCTGCATGGCTTTCGCCTGAACACCCGCGACGCTGGCATCCACCGACTCGTTCCATGGCTGACCGGGATACACCAAGCCCGTCTCCTTGAACTCATCATCGAGCGCAACGCCAAGATTCTCTGCCGACGCGACAATGAGCCGGTTGTCAGATGTAATCGATATCTGTGCGCTGGAATCAAACGTCAGCAGCGCAGTGAGTGCGGCGAATGAAACAAAGCCGATGGGGGATCGCATGGATGCGCCTCCTGTGCTCAAGAATATGTGTATGTAAAAATCTGCACAGCGTTGCTTCCAACGCCAGTGCAGTACTGAGACTTACGGACATCCATTTACGTACTCATTGCCGAAGCAGATGTAATCGAAGATATTCAATGATCCGCTGCCATCGCAGTCGGCGTACGAACTTCCAGCAGAGTACTCGTTGCCGAAGCAGATGTAATCAAAGATATTCAGCGAGCCGCTCTGATCACAATCGGCATAGCACGTGGTGTCAACGTATTCGATACGCATGCGGGGGAACGCAACATTCGAATAGTTTGACGCGTCGTACCCGGCTCGGCCATCGCGGATGGTGACAACGCCGAGATCAAGATCCTCACCCGGATCATCGCCCCAGAAGAACCGCTGATAGCTGTTGGCGACTGACAGATTCGGGTCTGCGCTGCGAAAGTGAAGGAGGTAGTCCTGTCCAGCGTTGAGCGTGTAGCTGATCGCAGCGTCCTGCCATGTCTGTCCGATCCCGCCAAGACTCACAGTTACCGAGTGCAGCAGCGGCCCGGGAGCAGCAAACTCGCCAGCACCCTGATAGATCTGCACCTCGTAGAGACCCGGATTCATGTCGCAGTAGAACCCCGCGCCAGTGAGCGTGATGGTCTCATCGCACGTGAAGTATGCGGCACGCCCACCACCAACACCGCCGGCAGAAGCCCAGCCCTGCATCGGGTCAAACTCGAGTGTTGTCTGCGCCGATGCGCAGCATGTCATCACACACACACCAAGGAACCAAACGCTCTTCATGTTGTTCTCCCTTTCTTTCCACTCACGTGAAACACGCACGGATTCACGGACACCCAGCTGCGTACGCATTGCCAAAGCAGATGTAATCAAACACATTCAATCCACCGGACCCGTCACAGTCAGCATACGGGTCATTTGTGCTGTAGGCGTTGCCAAAGCAGATATAGTCGAAGATGTTCAACGTGTTGTTGTTGTCGCAATCAGCATAGCAGGCGACCGGTGCATCAAAGAGGAACCGCGTCACAATCGGTCCCTGGTTGTACCAGTCGTTCGGATTCGAGATATCACTCGTGCCCTTTGCTTTCATGTCGGCGCTACCCACGGTATCAAGCGCACAGTTCGAAAACCCGTGTCCAGTATGCAGGATTGTCAGGCACAGATCTCCGCCCTGATAGGTGAAGGGGCTTGCGAACTGGATCGTTGTTCCCCACGCGTTCGGTGTCGGCGAGAGACTCCCACCAGCATACGAGTTCGCATCCACCTGCCATGCTCCGCTATGCACTTGCACAACATCGGGCCCGATGTTCTCGGTGTACGTGGTGCTCATGTTTGCAGGCGTATTTGCAGCTGTTGCCAGCGACACATCAAACTGTGAGTACAACAGCGTCACGCTCGGCCATGACGGATACACCTGCCATGATGTCTGACGCCATTCGAGCCCTGTCACCACACTGCCCACCGGCATACCGCCGAGTTCCGCCTGACCGATGATCAACTGGTACCCGCGAGGCTGGTTGTTGAAGATCGTCGTGTACCCGCCAGTACCGGCGGCATTGGCAGCCGCGTTCGGTACAACGACCGTCTGCGCTGTTGCTCCCGCACACACACACAGAACTGCTGCGGACACGATGCTTGCTCTGATGATCATTCCAGCTCCTCTTTCTCAATGCCGCTATGCGCATTGTCTCTTGTGCAGCGGCTGCTACACATACTGATTCATGTTCGGCCATGTCAGGCGCCTGTTCAATATACAGGATACCTGCAACGCTGTGGAAGAAATTCTCGCCAATCTACCGAGTTTTTCGCCCCTTCCCCCATCCAGCCACCGATCAGATCCTTCCCGAAAACCCGAGAATAAATGCGTGAATGACAGCCGAACGAACTTGCGCTTTCCAAACAAACCATCTATCGTTGCTCATGCCGACAGCAACCAAGCCAAAGCGTACTGCGCAGCGTGCAAAGGCGTTCCCTTGCACAAGCATCAAGGGGCCGCCCGAAGCGCGTGTCTACATCGGCGATTGCCGCGACATCATCCCCACCATCTCCGATTGCCAGCCGACGAAGGAAACAGGCGCAGGGGTGGTCGATCTCGTCTTCGCAGATCCGCCGTTCAACTGGAATCGCGCGTACGACAAGTGGGAAGACAACATGCCTCGCGAGGACTTCCTCGAGTTTACATACCAGTGGCTGAACCTGTGCCGCATCGCGTTACGCCCCGGCGGTGCATTCTGGGTGAACATTCCGGATGACACCGCAGCTGAGATCGTTGTGCATCTCAAGAAAGAAGACGACAAGAACAACCAGCCCGGGCTTGAGATGATCAACTGGTGCATCTGGCACTATCGGTTCGGGCAGAACACAAAATCGCGCTTTATCAACTCAAAGGTCCACGCCCTCTACTTTGTCAAGCCCGATCCCACAGGCACATTCGAGCGCACGTGGGACACTTCAGAGATCCTTGAGCCCACAGACCGTGCAACAACATACTTTGACCCGCGCACGCTCTCAAAGCGTGACGGCATGCCTGCTGGCAAGCGCGTGCCGCTGGATGTGTGGTACGGACCATACTGGGGTCGTATCCAGGGGAACAACAAGGAACGCCGCCACGGTCACGACAATCAACTGCCCGAGGCCTATCTCGAACGCGTAATCCTCGCGACGTCAAAGCCGGGCGATCTCGTGATGGACCCGTTCCTTGGCTCTGGCACAACGGGCGTCGTTGCACACGCGCTCAATCGACGATTCATCGGTACAGAGTTTTCAAAGGACAATGCGGCACGATGCATCCAGCGGATCAAGGCCGGCCCTGTCAATCTCGGCAAAGCCCGCGGCGTTTCCACCGCGATCCATCAGGCGCGATCAACATCCGAGAAAACCCGGCAAACATTCCGTAATGTCTGAGTTTATCGCATGGTGCGCACACGCCATGTGCCATCGCGCAAGAGTTCCGTCGTGATTGCGCCGGTGTCCGGCGTTGCATACCACTGTCGCGTCTGCTTTGCCCGATCCCATCGTGTCTCATCAAGCCGCTGTACGCCGGTCGATTGCACAACGATTGCCGGGCTCAGCATACCAACAAACTCGTGCGAGACGTCGGAGTAACTCCCGTGATGCGGAAGCTCTAGCATATCGGCTTGCAGTTCTGGATATTCTGTCATGATCGCGATCATCGCGCTGCGCTGGATATCTCCAGTCATCAGCATACGACGTGTCGCGAACTGCTCATCGGTCGATTCGATCAGGGCAACAACAGATGTGTCGTTATCAAAGGCAAAGCGTCGAACTTCAACCGGATCCTTTGGTGGCCAGAGCACGCGAAGCTGCATGCTGCCGAACGGGATCACATCGCCCTTCCCGATCGTCAGAATCTCGATATTCATTATCTCCAGATCTCGCAGCAAATCAGCAGCTGCGCCATGCGGCCTGGTACTCGCTGTATCAAGAAACCGCTGCGTCACGAGCACACGCCTGAGTCCAATGTCGTTCGCTGCACTCACCAGTCCGTTATAGTGATCGATGTTCGGATGAGTGAGAATCGCAGTCGGCACACGCCACCCACCAACTGCGCGCAGCGCGTTCGGCACAAGGCGCACACCAATATCAAGCCCGAGACTCCCGCAATCCCACAGAAGTGCGTCGCGATCAGAGCGAAGTATGTGGCACGTGCCATCGCCAACGGCGAGCGTATCAACACGCAGCGCTGTCTGCGATGACAGGTGCGTCGCGAAGCGAATCTCGACGGCCAGCCATCCCAGTAACACGACACATCCAATCGCAAACACAATCCGTGAACGCCAGTGGTATCGAAATACGCGACCGCACCAGAAGAACCCATACACGACTGCCGCAACCACCCACGCGATCGACACCGCGGGCACACGAACTGATGAGCCCGGAATGCTGTCGCACCATCGCACAATCAACACAGCAAGTTCAGCGGGGACAACAACCACAGAGCCAATCAGTGTCCCCAGTGCGTGACTTATTGCAGCCGCGCAGAGCATTACAGCGCCCAGCATCAGCACCACCACGACCACCGGGCCGACAAGAATCGTTGCAACAACACCGATCACACTCAGGAGTCCAGCATGGTACATCACAATCGGCGTTGCGATCAGCCAGCACATCACATTCGTCACAAATAGATCGCGAGACTGCGCCCATATCCACTGCACGCGCGTAGTGCGATGAGCCTCCCCCGGCTTCCCAACAATCACATTTGCCTCGAATCTCGCGGCAATCATTGGCGTTAACACCAGCAGCGCTCCAACCAGCACAAACGTGAGGTGGAATCCCATGTTGAACGCGTCCATCGGCTTGCAGATCAACATACCGCACGCCGTCCACGCAAGCACAGCAACCGGGTCGTACCGTCTTCCAAGTGCTTCAGCGCCCATCAGCGCAAAAACCAGTGTTGCTGCACGCACGATCGGTGGATTTGCAGGAACTAGCGCAACATACACAAGCACCATCGCTCCAACAAACACCGGTTCAAACCGACCCCAATCGCCAGTCAGGCGCACACACAATCGCATCAACCACGCAAGCACCGCCAGATGGAACCCAGAGATTGCCAGCAGATGCGCAACGCCGGTGCGTGCAAAGATCTCCTGCGATTCTTGGTTGTCACGCTTGCCGAGCACCAACGCTCGTAATAGCGCGTTTGCAGCATTATCGTCATCATCGCTGCCAAACGTATTGTCCATCCAGCGCGATGCTCGCCGTTGCAGGATCGATCTGCCGCTCTTCAGTGTTGTCAGTGCATGAAGGAGCATGGGCACTTCCAAATGCTCTGCACTGGTCACAAGATCCATGTTCGGCACACTCACGGTACACGCAAGACCCGCCTGTCTGCGAAGCAGCGTTGTGTCGCGCTCACCAGGATTCAATGGTTTTTTATACTGTGTAGCACGTCCCATCACACGCACACGATCGCCGATCGCAATCCCGCCGATTGCGTCTTGAGCGTCGTAGTTCTCTGGAAGATCAACGCGGATTCGTGCTGTTCCACTCGTTTTCTGTTCCGGCGCCAGAGCACTATGCACAATGCGAAGATCAAACACCAGCACGTCCGGACGTGGCATCAAGGAGATATCTTTCCGATGCTCAATCCGAGCGGCGGATGACACAACTCCACCGATATCAACAAGCACCGCCCGATCGCTGCTCGCTGCAGAAAGCTGATGCACTACTGAATGATCTGGCCACGGCCCAACGCGAACGACCATCATCAGCACACCAACGAGCATCATCGCAAGTGCGAGCACAAACGCCCTGCGGATCGCAAGTACTGCGACCAGTACACCAAAGATCGCACCAGTCCACAACCCCGAGGACGCCAGCAACGAGTGCTCCGCAGCATCACTCGAAAGAAGTGCTCTACCAACCAGAATGCCAGTGACCAGACACGCCAGCGCAATACACGCCCTTCGCGCTGCGCCTGTCGGTATCCACTCCGGTAGCGGAATCACGGTGTGTGTCGCTGAAGACGTCCCACCCATAGCGAGTCACTTATGCGATTCGACCGGCTTGACAACCGTATGTACCTGTTGAACATCAGGGAGCAAATCCTTCAGTTGACGGATCGCGCCCGCCCGCAATAGACGATCAACCGTGTGCCTCGCGCCGATGTCTGCACAATGAACAACAAGCGTACCATGGCGCAGCCCGACTGGTCTGCACAACTGCCCGGTTTCATCGGGAAACAGGCGCATCCACACTTCAAGTGCTGCATCAAGCCACTGATCTGCACGGATGCTCGCTTGTGACTTTGCCTTCCAAGACCGTTGCTGGGTCTGCACCAGATCATGCACTGTTGCCGAGCGCGATTTTCGCACCAGGCTTCGCGCAAAGATAAGGCGCTGCTCAAGAACAGGATCAACGTCGGATGCGTTCTCTGCATTGTGCGTCATCGCGCACAGTGTATCACAATCGGCTACGCATTACACCGCCGGAAGCTGCCCGATCATGTCGGTCAATGTGCGAAGTTCGGTATCGCTGAGTGTCTTCTTGAGAGCCGCAAGCTCACGCTGGAGCATCTGTATCATCCGCTGGGTTGCCGCGATAGCATTGTCGATCGCGCTTGTCCCCGTGACCGCTTTCATCGCATCGGTCTGCCTGGCATCCCGCAGACGTGCCTCAGACTCCTCGCGCGCACGGGTCAGTGCTGCAAGATCTTCCTGCGCCCGTCGAATGGAAGCCGCCCAATCACGCGCTGCACGAAGTCGATCGGAAGTGAGCATGTCAGCCGCCTTTCGATTCACCCAGTCCAATCGGAGAACCCGAGTGGACACGTCACAGACAAATGCTGAACACACAAATGATGCGGTATGTTCACACGATCTGAATGATTTGTCAAACCCAATGCGAACAAATCCCTTTCACATTCTCTGATGTGAAAATCCTGTGTATCAATCACCTGTGTTTGTGCGCACATACCACCACGTTCTGGTCAGGCTGCCGCCTTCTGCATATTCGGCACCCATCGCTGGATGGCTGACACAACACCCGCCCGATCTCGCAGTGCTCGAGCACGATCAAGATCTGCAACCATCCGCTGGATCATCGCTACATCAACCGCGGGCCCACGCCACCCACGCACACCCGCCACCTGTGTTGGTTCGAGTGTCTCCCACGCAAGTGCAAGCTCTTCGTGCAGTTTCTCGCCCGGACGGATGCCTGTTGTCCGAATCTCCATCGAAGGGAGCGCGCTGGCGTGATGCATCGCGCTATCGTGCATTCCGTCGATCATCGGCGCAAACGCCATCGCGCGTGCAAACCGCGATGCGAGATCAACGATGCGCACTGGCTCACCCATGTCGAGCACGTGTACCAGCGCGTGCGCAGACGACGACTCGATCCCCGCAGCCTGAATCACAAGCGCAGCCGCTTCAGGAATTGTCATGAAGTAGCGCGTCATGCGCGGATCGGTGATCGTGATCGGCCCGCCATCGGCAACCTGCGCCGCCCAGATCTGCAGCACGCTGCACGCCGACCCGAGTACATTTCCGAAACGAACCATAGAAAACTTCGTCGGCGCTCTGTTGGTGTGCAGATGATCCGCGTTCACTCGCGCGTGCAATCCCTGCACGTACAGCTCCGCAAGACGCTTCGTCGCACCCATAACCGACGTCGGGTTCACTGCTTTGTCGGATGAAATCAGCACAAACTTCTCGCACCCGACCTCTGCTGCAGCATCCGCAACGGCCTTTGTTCCAAACAGGTTGTTTGTGATCGCGTGCGATGGATGATCCTCCATGAGTGGCACATGCTTGTGTGCTGCAGCATGGAAGACGATCTGTGGTGCAAACTGCTGCATGTGGTGCAGCGTCAACTCCGCATCTACAACGTCGTTCAGAACAGCAGCACGCTGAAGTTGCGGAAACTGCCTCCCGATTCGACGATCAATCTCAAAGAGCGCATTCTCGCTCCGCTCCATGAGCATGATCGCACTCGGGTTGTGTGCAGCAACAATGCGCGCGATCTCCGAGCCGATCGAACCACCGGCGCCCGTGATCATCACGCGTTTGTTCTCAACGACGGACTCGATTGCACCGGGCGCAGGCACGCGCGCCGAACGACCGAGCAGTTGCACCGGATCCACCGCTCCGCTGCTTCCTGTGCCGGAACTCGATCGCTCCTGCGCCATGCCAATCGTGTACGGCGGTGTGCGTTCGAGCAGTTCCCCGATCGGCGGTACGAACCTCTCGATGATACCAAGCTCGCGAAGCATTGCGCGCACGCGCCCGATCGTCTTCGACATTGCGCTGGGTAGGCACACAACCGCAATGTCGATCTGTTCCCGACCAGCAATCGCACCGAGCGCATCGACCGACCCAAGCATGGGAAGCGACAGATTCGTTGACGCATCTTCTGACACAAGCAGCGGCGATTTGTTCTGTTCAGACAACCCATGCGTGACCGCGCGCGCGGTGCTTGTGGTGGATGATGTGAGGTTCGTGATCGCTGGCGCGCTTATGTTCGCATCGATTGGCTTGGACTCAACAACCATCGTCGCGATCGACCGGCAACCGTCGCATTCCTGCTCTGCTCCAACCAGCACCGTGCCGATCGCATCAAGGTGCGTGCTCGCGGACAGATCGATCAACCGCTGCGCCTGCTGCACCGTCTGTGACGTGCCGATGAGTATCGCGGTCTGCGTCGCGGCAGTCGTTGGGGCGGGAGCGGAATCGGGCTTGATTGGCGTGGAAAGACGTGTTCGCATCGTCCCTGTTGATCGGTTGAGTGCCCGATCGGCGCGCGAAACCCATTCCAAACTACATCATGCATAGTTCTCGGACGTCGTTGATCGACAGTTCGGCATAGTTCACCGCGCAAAGCACCATCAGCCCGGCTTTACTCTCGGCATGATCGCCAGAATCACAGGCACACTCGAAGCCATCGATGGACTCGCCATTCTCATCGCAACCCCGGACGGGCTCGGACGGGAACTGCTCATGCCAGCCTTCCTCACCGACACACTCACGCCACAACTCGGCCAAACCGTCACGCTCCACACAATGGAGTACCTCGAATCACATAATCAAGGCGCAAGCTTCATCCCGCGCCTGATTGGTTTCACAAGAATCAACGAGCGCGAGTTCTTCGAGTTGCTCACCACTGTCAAGGGTGTCGGCAACCGCAAGGCACTCCGCGCGATGATACATCCGCCCCAGCGTATCGCTGCGTGGATTCTCGCGCGTGATGCCAAGGCACTCACCTCGCTGCCCGAGATCGGCAAGCGCACCGCAGAGACCATGATCGCGGAACTCTCGGGCAAACTCGACGCATTTGCCAGCGCAGACGATGCACTTTCGATGAAGACAAAGTCGGGCTCTGCTGTCGAGGCTCTCCCAATCTCAAACCTGCAGTACCCGCCGAATATCCAGGATGCAATCGACGCGCTGATCACATTGGGCGAGTCACGCCAGATCGCAGAGCAGCGTGTGGCGCGAGCCATTAAAGCTGTTGGAGACGACGCCACAGCGGACACGCTCGTCGCAGCAGCCTTCGGAAACTGACCATGCACATGCAACCAGTCTCCGAATAATGCGGAATAACTGGAAGGATATGGCACGACACAGGTTCTCCAGCACGGTTATCGCGATATGTACCACGCTCATTGCGTGCTGGTCAGCCCGTGCCCAGAACGAGATCACCAAAGCCCACCTGGAGGAATACTGCGACATCTTGCAACTCGACGACCAGGCCCGCGAACTCACCACCCAACTGCACCGAAGCTACATTGCTGCACGCCAGCAACTGCGCGAAGATATCAGAGAGAACCGAGGCAAGATAGATTCGGAGGACCCGGTAGCATTTATTCAGTACAACGTCGATAGCACAACCGATTTGCGCAACCTCAACCTGCGATTTCTCGATGACCTTGCTCTGCTGACAGACTCCGATGATCACATCCCGCGGCTACAGATCGCGCATCGCCGCCACCAGACGCTTCGCGGCGCGTACGCCATGATGACATCCGCTGGAAGTACTGACATGGTCATGCTCGCAATGTCGGTCGTTCAGCCACTGCGCGACGAGATCGAACCGCAGATTCTGCAATGGGAGAAGGAACTCGACGCGGTCCTTGTGCCGTTCGAGCAGGAGAATCTTCGCATAGGCCCGGTGCTTGTCAGCACATTCGGCGATGTGCAGGCACCCGAGTACCGCGACATGCGACTTGCGCGAGAGATGCACCGCCACCGCGTCTATCCGATCAATATGCGTATCTTCGCATATCTCGACACGCACACATCAGAGCCCGATCGCACACGCATCAGACGCGAGTTCATCGAGCGTGGCGCGAATCTGCCATCATCAAACATCGAAGCAGTCTGCGAGCAACTGCTCGAGCGCGACGATATCGACGACGAGCTTCGACAGTTGTGCGTGAAACTGCGGGACGAGTACCGCATCGCCGAAACACCAATCATCACGGGCTATATCGAGCGCGACGAGCGGTTCCGCCATCTCAACAGCATGGCTGCATGGGGCGACGATCCCGAGCTTGAGATGATCTCCCCAACGCTCATGGACATCCAGGAGCAGCAGGAGCACACAATCGCAAAGCTCGTCGATCTCCGCATCCTCACGGCTGAGAAACTGAAGAGGGTTCTGAATGCCCGGGATATCGAGGCAACGATCGACCCGCAGGCAGACGTGGAGAAACTCGCCAGTGACAACCTGCCGTACATGCCCAAATAAAACGCATCGCAGGGAATCGACCCAGCAGGGAGCAGACAATGCAAGCGGCCTTGACTCGTGTTTACTCCGGCTCGCCATGGGAGCAATCTGTCGGATACTGCAGAGCGATCCGTACGGGAAACACAATCATCGTCTCTGGCACAGTTGCTGTCAATGACGACGGCACACCCCACGCTCCGCACGAGCCATACGCCCAAACACGATGCTGCTACGAGATCATCTTCAAAGCGCTCAAAGAGTTACAAACCAACCACACCTGCATCACGCGCGTGCGCATGTTCGTGACAGACATCGCACGATCAGCAGATTATGCAAAGGCGCACACCGAGATAATGCAGGGGCACCATCCGTGCATGACGATGGTCGAGGTGTCAAAGCTGATCCTGCCGGAGTTCGTTGTGGAGATTGAGGTTGAGGGATCAAACTGAGTGAGTCTGCTACTTCCCCTCTTCGGCATCCTTCGCTGGCTCACCAGACTGCTTCGATTGCATACGATTGAAATACTCGCGCACTGCTCGATGATACTCCAGCGGCACCGTCTGCTTCTCGATCGCTTCCTCGGCCCGATCGATCGCGTCGGGCACCAACTTGCGGAACGCTGCGCGTGACTCGCCGCGGAACGTATCGCCGTTGATCAGCGTCTGTCCAATGATCGGACCGCTGCGAGGCTTGGCATTCTCTTTCCTTTCCTCTGTCTCGAAGGCCGCTTCCTCGTCATCAGGATCGGCACCATTGCCGCGCCCCGGACCGCCGGTTCCACTGCCCTGGCTCTGGACCTGACCGGGCTTGAACTTGTCGCTGTTGCCATACCGGTTCTGGCCGTTGCCCTTGCCATTGCCCTGACCATCGCCGTTGCCGTTGCCATCACCATTGCCGTTGCCCGGTTTATCACCGGGGTTGTTGCACATGGCTAGCGCGTTCTTCATGTCCTGCATCGCTTCGGCGGTCATCTCCATCTCGGAGAGTTGCCCTGCCATTTCCTGCATCGCCTGCATGCCCTCGGGGCTCATGGCGCCGGGCTTGCCGTCCTGTCCGGGATTCATGCACTGGCTGCACTGTTGCATGGACTTTGCCATGTTCTGCATCATCTTCTGCGCAGCTTCAGATGCCTTGGCTGCGTTCATCAGCGCTTGCTTCTGCTCAGCCGACATCGACTGCATCTGTTCCAGCGCCTTCTGCAGTTGCGACGGATCAGATGCGAGCTTCTCCGCCTGCTCCTGGCTCATGCCTGCGTTCTGCAGTTTCTGCTGAAGGGATTGTTTCTGGTCTGCCAGCTTCTCCATCTGCTGCGCAAGATCATTCATCTGCTTCTTGAGTTGTTGCGCATCCTCGGCCTTCATGTCCGAGCTTGCCAGTTTCTCGGTCAGCTTTTGTAACTCTTCCTTCGCTTTGGAGAAATCACCCTTGGCAAGATTCTTCTGCACCTCGGCAAGCGGGCCCTTCTCCGGCAGTTTCATCTGACGCATTGCCCGCTTCATGTCGCGGAGCATCTGCGATTTCTCGCCCGAGTTCAGCTGTTTTTCAAGCTGCTCCTGCACGCGGTTGCGCTGCTTGATCGCCTCGCGCTTGAGCTGATCAACGCTCTGTGGCCTGCCGTACTCGCCTTCCTTTGTGAAGTCGGGCGATAGATCAGTGACTTCAATCCCAGCCTTCTTGAGCGCTTCCTCAAGCTGCTTCTGCTCATCCTTGATCTGCTGCTCAACCTTCACAAACTCGCGCCGAGCTTCTTCCTTCTGGCCTGCCTGCGTCCACTTGAAGTGCTCTGGCAGCATCCAGAACATGAGCGCAACAACCGCAGCTGCACCAAACGGCGCAAACCAGTATCGCGGTGCCCGCACAGGAAGCACCTCGCGGAGTTTGACAGTCACAGCTTTCTCGCGCGCGGTCTGCACAACAGCCTTCGACCACGCGTCGTCGGCCTGCTCGACACACATCGCGGTGGAGATAGACTCGCGCAGGTTCGCTCGCTCATCGACCTCGCGCGCAACAGCCTCGGCCTTCGGGCGCGTCACAATCGCGATCACAACCGCAGCAACAACCGACGCGCCACCGATGACCAGCAGCGCAGTCGACCATGCGAACGACCACACAAAGAACGCGTCAAGCACGCGCAGCAGCAGCGTCACACCAGCAGCAACAGTCAAACAGACTGTCAACCACCACAGGATGGAACGGGCAAGCAGACGCTTGG
Source organism: Phycisphaeraceae bacterium (assembly GCA_020639155.1). Classification (NCBI taxonomy): domain Bacteria; kingdom Pseudomonadati; phylum Planctomycetota; class Phycisphaerae; order Phycisphaerales; family Phycisphaeraceae; species Phycisphaeraceae bacterium. The sequence goes on along the minus strand of JACKHF010000001.1, from coordinate 1,255,672 downwards.
CAGCAGCACTCACGAGCGAGCGGATTTCGACCATGACGAGTCCTCCACCTTCTTTATACCGGAAATTGGGGCACCCTGTTCACACAATTCGCCACTTCCAGCCACCAATTGCGCGATTGTGACATTCTCAGCCACACGGATGCATCTGAAACCCACCGTTTCATATTCTACGTCCAAATAAGCCCAGGGATTGCAATCCCTGGGCTTCTGTATTCATACTGAAAACGTGCCCTTACGCGCTGCCCACACCCGCACCGTTCGGCTTCGGCTCCACGTCTACGTCGGCCGGTCTGGCTGACTTCGTGAAAGTGAACGAGTCGCCCGTCACATCGACCAGCACATGGTCGCCCGCGCCAAGATCGCCCTGGAGCAGCTTCGTCGCCAGCGGGTTCTCGATCCGCTGCTGGATCACGCGCTTCAGAGGGCGTGCACCAAACGCGGGATCCCATCCTTCGGCTGCGAGCTTCGCGACTGCTTCTGCCGTCAACTCGATCGACATGTCGCGCTCGCGCAAACGTGTGCGCAGTCTTGCGAGTTGGATGTCCACGATGGACGCGATGTTCTCGCGACGCAGCTGATGGAACACAACCGTCTCGTCGATGCGATTGAGGAGTTCGGGCCTGAAGAACGCCCCGCGCGTCTCAACATTCAGATGCGCGTTGAGTTTGCCGCTCTCCATGTCGGGCGTCATGCCCTTGCCCTCGACATCGACACCCGGACCGTGACGGATGAGGTTGCGCACCTGCGCTTCGATCTCCCAGTCTTCTGCGCCGTCCTCGGTCATCTGCTGGATCTTTTGCGATCCAAGATTGCTGGTCATGACAACGATGGTGTTGCGGAAGCTCACTGTGCGTCCCTGCCCGTCAGTCAGGCGACCGTCGTCAAGAAGCTGCAGCAAGATATTGAACACGTCCGGATGTGCTTTCTCGATCTCGTCCATGAGGATGACACAGTACGGGCGCCGGCGGACCGCTTCGGTCAGTGCGCCGCCCTCTTCGTATCCAACATACCCGGGAGGCGCGCCGATGAGGCGCGACACCGCGTGCTTCTCCATGTACTCGGACATATCGATGCGCACAAGTGCTTCCTCTGTGTCAAAGAGGAACTGCGCCAGCGCCTTGCATGTCTCGGTCTTGCCAACACCCGTCGGGCCGAGAAACAGGAACGAGCCGATGGGCTTATCAGGATCAGAAAGTCCGGACCGCGATCTGCGGACCGCGTCCGCAACAACCTTGAGCGCGTGATCCTGGCCAACAACTCGATTGGCAAGGAAGTCTTCCATGCGGATGAGCTTGTCGCGTTCCGACTCGATCATGCGATCAACGGGAATGCCGGTCCAGCGCGCGACAACGTCTGCGATCTGCTCTGCATCGACCTCTTCCTTGACCATGGAATCGCCGGCAGCCTGACGCGCATCGAGGGCAGTTTCCGCCTGCGCCATCTCGCGCTCCAGGTCCTTGATCTCACCGTAGGTGATGCGCGCTGCCGCCTCCAGATCGCCGCGACGCTGCGCCTGTTCCGCTTCGATTCGCTTGAGATCGATCTTTGACTTGATAGATTTTACTGCGTCGAGATCCTGCTTTTCATTCTCCCAACGCTCGGTCAGCGCGTTGTTTGTCTCGCTCAGCTCGGCGAGTTCCTTCTCGATGCGTGCAAGTTCACGCGAGGAATCCGTTTTGTCGCCGAACTCCAGCTTGATCGCTTCCCGCTCGAGTTCCAGCTGCATGATCCTGCGTCGTATTTCGTCAAGCTCTGTCGGAACGGAGTCGATCTCGATGCGCAGTCGCGATGCAGCCTCATCAACAAGGTCGATTGCTTTGTCCGGGAGGAAGCGATCGGTGATGTATCTGTTCGAAAGCTGCGCAGCTGCGAGCAGTGCCTCGTCCTTGATGCGCACGCCATGGTGGGCCTCGTAGCGTTCCTTGAGTCCGCGCAAGATTGCGACGGTCTCCTCGACGGTCGGCTGATCCACATACACCTGCTGGAACCTGCGTTCGAACGCAGGGTCTTTTTCGATGTGCTTGCGGTACTCGTCGAGTGTTGTTGCGCCGATGCACCGAAGCTCGCCGCGCGCAAGCGCTGGCTTGAGCAGGTTGCCTGCGCTGACCGCGCCCTCGGCTGCACCAGCGCCGATGATCGTGTGCAGCTCGTCGATGAACAGGATCACCTGTCCCTCGGCAGCCTGCACCTCGCGAAGAACCGCTTTCAGTCGTTCCTCAAACTCTCCCCGAAACTTTGCGCCGGCGAGCAACTGACCAACGTCGAGCGCCACAATGCGCTTGCCCTTCATCTGCTCGGGGCAATCACCATTCACAATGCGGAGCGCAAGCCCCTCGGCGATAGCAGTCTTGCCAACGCCGGGCTCACCAATAAGCACAGGATTGTTCTTTGTTCTGCGCGAGAGCACCTGCATGCAGCGACGGATCTCGTCGTCGCGCCCAATGACTGGGTCGAGCTTGCCCTGCTGGGCTTTCTCTGTCAGATCGATAGAGTACTTCTTGAGCGCCTCGAACGATCCCTCAGCGTTCTGGTCCTGGATGGACTCGACGCCGGACGCTGCGCGTATCTGCTTGATCGCATCCTCGATCGCACGAGTGTTGAGACCAACGGTGTCGAGCACGGTCTTTGCGCCGGAGTTCACCGTTGATACCGCGTAGAGCAGATGCTCACTCGAGATGTACGCGTCGCCTAGCTTCTTCGCGTACTTGTCTGCGTGCGCAAGCACTTCCATCATCGCGCGTCCCGTGCCGCGCATGGCGCCGCCGGACTGTGACGGCAGTCGTCCGAGTTCCGCTTCAGCGATCTGGAGCACGCGCTTGGGCTCGTACCCCGCGCGGGAGACGATCGCAGCGCCAGGGCCGCGCGCATCATTCACCAATGCGCACAGCAGGTGCAGCGGATCAACCTCGGGGTTGGAACGCCCGGTCGCGTCCATCTGCGCGTCTGCGAGTGCCTGCTGAGCGAGTGTCGTAAATCTGTCCGGTCCCATGAATGAACTCCTTCACGAGTGCAAATGCAATCAGCGCGCCAGCTTTGATGCAGGAAGATACATGGGTGATACGCCACAAGGTCCTATAGAAATATGGCTTGGTGCCAGTTATTGTTGATTTTTGTCGCTAGATCACGGTATACGCCTGCCGGGATGACAGTTCACAACCTCCACACGCACATTTCTGTGTGGTTGATGTTGTATGCTGGGATGGCAAACACCGTTTCAGCGGTTTGCAGAGCGTCACTCGACCGTTCATCATCCGGACGCATCGCGCCCCGGTATTTCTCTCGCGAAAGCACAGCCCACCATGACACGACACGCAAAGCCACGACACACCGCGCTCGCACTTTCGATCGCGTCACTCTGCTTCACATGGGCTTCATGCGCCCAGCCGCTGGTGATCAAGCAAACACCAAGCAACGAGTATCAGCGCGACTCAGGCCGATATCGCGTCGGCTCGCCCGAGCGTCTTCGCATCGAAGACCTCACTTTCGACAAAGCCATCCCCACGCCAGCGTCGTTCCTTGGATACGAGATTGGCGATCAGTACACGCGCCATCCCGACGCCATCGCCTACTTCAAGCTGCTCGCAGAGGCATCCGACCGCGTGAACATAGAGGAATACGGCAGAACACACGCGGATCGACCACTCATCTATATGACAATCAGCTCGCCGAAGAATCTGGCAAATCTCGACACCATCCTTGCAAAGAACCATGAGTTGACACGCATCCGTGATGTTTCAGATAACGAGAAAGGCATCACCGAGGACCGCGTGCGCGAGATTGTCGACGAGAACCCAGCCATTGTCTGGCTGTCCTACAACGTGCATGGAAATGAGCCATCAAGCACGGAAACCGCATTACTTGTTGCGCACATGCTCGCTGCCGGCACGAACAAAGAGATCACCGAAGTACTCGACAAGTGCGTGATCGTGATCGATCCGTGCCTGAACCCCGACGGGCGCGAGCGATACGTGAACTGGATACGTGACACGCTCGGCAAAGGGACAAATCCGAATCCCGACGCGCGTGAGCATGACGAGCCATGGCCTGGCGGGCGTGTGAACCATTATCTGTTCGACCTGAACCGCGACTGGGTCTGGCTGACCCAGCCCGAGTCGCAGGCGCGTATCAAGGTCTACACAAAGTTCAAGCCACAACTGCACATCGACTACCACGAGCAGGGGCACAACAACCCGTACTTCTTCGGCGCGGGTGATGAGCCGTACAACGCGAACATCCCCGATGTTTCCCGAAAATGGTTTAACCGGTACGGACAATCCAATGCCGAAGTATTCGACGCGGAAGGACTGATGTACGCGACGCGCGAGCGTTTCGACTATCTCTATCCCGGGTACGGCAAGGTGCTGCCATGTTACCACGGCGCGATCGGGTTGCTGTGCGAGAAGGGCGGCCACTCTGCTGCATCGCTTGCAATCGAGGTGAGTGATCAGTACACACTCACGCTGGGCGATAGGATCCGCCATCACTTCCTGACAAGTATCAACTACCTGCAGGCAACCGCCGAATGGCGCCACGAGCAACTCTGGCGATTCCACCAGTTCTACCGGGATTCTGTGCGCGACAAGACGGGGTTGCGATCCATCGCAATCCTGCCCGACAACGACCCAGCCGTCATGAACACGCTGCTCTATATCTGCAAGTCGCACGGCATCGACATCATGCGCACGACAAGCGAGTTGTCAGACACAACGCAGTTCAAACGATACGACACAGGAAACAATCTGGCTGATCCGCAGATGTCGTTCCCCGAGGGCACATGGATCGTGCGCACAGATCAGGAGATGGGCCGATTGATCCGCGCACTCTTCGAGCGCGCAACATACGTCAGCGATCCCGAGACATACGACATCTCTGGATGGTCCATCCCTCTCACGTTCGGTTTGCACGCGTACTACGCCGAGACCGATATCACGGCGCTCGAATGGAGCAATCTTGAGCCTGTCACAGAACCATTCGATAACCGCGCGATCATTCTCGACCAGACCAACGGTAACAATCCGGTCGCTGTCATCATCGCAGCTGGACAGAACAAGTTCGCCGACGCGTTGGGCGCAATGCTCAATCTGAATGTCTACGCCAAAGCAGCGGACGAGCCGTTCACCATGTACGGACGCACGTATGCCGCAGGCTCTATTATCGTGCCCGCGATGATGAACCCCGACCACTCACTCCATGATGTCGCGCGTGCGATCGCAGAAACCGGCGCAAGCGTCACCGTTGTTGACCGATCGCTTCCCGAGCACGGCAAGGCCTTCGGAGTGAACGCAAACCCCGAGGTGAAGATGCCGAAGATATTGCTCGCATCGGGCGGACGCGTGAGTGCGAACTCGTTCGGTCAGCACTGGCATCTTCTTGATGTGGCGCACAAGGTACCGCACACCGTTGTAAACATTGACTCGCTCGGGCGCGTCAATCTCGACGACTACACCGTGCTCGTACTCCCGTCGGGCGCCTCGCTTTCCGGCGGCTCTCTCGACGCGGTGAAGGAATGGGTGCGCTCTGGTGGCACTGTCGTCGCATCAGGGTCTTCTGGCGCGTGGGCAAATCGCGAGATCGCAGGCGTAGACCCTGCAGAATCAAACACCGGCCAGCGTGAACGCGGCCGAAACAATAACCAAGACGACGAAGATGATGATGATCGCGATCCAAATGTTGCGATGACATTTGCCGAACGCAAGGATCAGCCGATTGCCTCACGCATCTCTGGCGCGATGCTCATCACTCGTGTGGACACAACGCACCCACTCAGCGCAGGATCGCTTCCATACATGGGTGTAATTAAGCAGGGATCGTCAACGGTACCCGTCGCGCCCAACGGCTCCGTCATCGCGCAGTTCATCGCGGACGGTAGCGGCAGCGCGACCGCTGTCGGTGGGCTCGCAGGCCCGCGAGCGCTGAAATCGATTGGCTCTGGCGCGTTTGTATCACACCATCGCGTCGGCAGCGGCTCGGTCATCAGTTTCTCCGATGATGTCACAATCAGAGCGTTCCATCATGCTGGCAATCGATTGCTCCTGAACGCGATTGTCCTCGGCCCCACGCTGAACAGGTTCTGAGCTGCGAATCTGTGGAAAACCCGATAGTTTGCTTATTTTCGTGATTTTCAACCAAACTTCATCGATTTTCCCTTAACATATCCATCCCGGAACTGAAAGGCTCCGGCGAAGGAGGAGACAGAGAGACACCCAGCGCTCCACATCGCTGCTTCCTCCCATGCTATCTGCAATCAGCCGCAACTGGATCGGCTGGTATGTCCATGCGATGCGCCAACACGCGCATTGCCTGTGTTCTGCTATTGCGCAGTGCATAGCAACCCGCTGTGTGCGTGAAGGAGAGAGCCTGCACCAGCACATTCGTACCCGCTCGCGCGCGAGCACACCACAGGGAGACAGGACATATGAAGAGAACACTCGCACTCGTCGCAGCAACCTGGCTTGCATCGGTCGCATCAGCCCAAGTGCTCAACGTCGGTAATACAGGCCCGATCTTTGATGATCTGTTCGGTGGGAGCTCGAACTCGTTCAGTACAACCATAAATGTCGCAACAAGTGGCAGCATCACTGGGTTCAACATCACCGCGGATGCGCTCGCAGCAACCAACGGCGGTGATCAGACCGACATGGCAATGCGCCTCACCGCGCCAAACGGTTCCGAACTCGTTCTGCTTGGTACGGGCTGGTTCAGCGGCACAGGTATGACACCCGCCAACTCTGCAGCGGCGCAGTCCATCAACGCCAACTACGACTTCAACTTCGGCGACTCGGCGGGCGACTGGACAGTCAACTTCTTCGCTGCGCAAACCTTCGGCGAAACAACCGAGTGGAACAACGTCGTCATCACACTGGTCCCCGCACCAGGACCGGTCGCACTACTCGGCGTAGGCGGGCTCGTCGCGATGCGCCGCCGTCGCAACTAGGACACAAAGTCGATTTCAATATGCAAAGGCACCCAGAAAAAAATGTTTCTGGGTTTTTTTTGCTACAGAAGTAACTGATTCTTTGAAAAAAAACCTTTGCAGCCGAACGTTTTCGGTTAGAATACGCTGAATCGACGAGGTTCTCGGCAAAGTAAACACCTCTAACGTGGTGCAGTCGAAGTGATTGGGAAGTGGTTTAGATTATATCAAATAAGAGTGCGCTATGAAAAAGAGTATGGTCGGTCTCATTTCTATTGCTGCTCTCGCATTCCCCTCCGCAGCCCAGATTATTCTGGATGTTGGAAATACTGGGGAGATATTCGATGATGGGCAGGGCAACTTCTGGTCGTTTGGTGTGACATTCAACGTGCCTACCAGTATGAGTGTGACTGGATTTCATATCCACGCTGATGCACTCCCTGTTACAAACAATGGCATCCAATCCGGCATGGGAATGCAGATTAACGACGCACACGGGTTTGACTATTACTACGAACTTTTCGAATGGACAGGACCGTCATTCGTAAGTGGCACAGCTCCGTCGAATATGTCTGCTTCACAAACAATCGACGCGACATACGCACTCAATCTCGGAGATTCCGTCGGAGAATGGTCTTTCAGTTTTTATGCAGCGATAGCCAATGGCCAGGTTACACAATGGAATAACGTTGTGATCACGCTCGTACCAGCTCCAGGAACGGTTGCGTTCTTTGGTGTCGGTGGACTGGTCGCGACGCGCCGCCGTCGTGCATAAGTTCTAACAACCACGCAAAGCACTTTTAAAGCCCAGGGATATCGTCTCTGGGTTTTTCCGTATACCGCTCACCCGGATTTCGTGCGGCTTTGCCATCACCTTTCACAGCACCAATCGCAAAGACATCAGTCACTGGCATGTTAAGCAGAATCCGATGCGCAACAGCGAGATGCGGTGGCGCGTGTACTGCAAGAGCGATCACACGCTCATGCAGGTGCTGCAAATCCACAGAGTCAGACTCCAGCACATCGAGCAACCGATGCATGTCATCCAGCCAATCGCACAAAAGAAATGCTGCTTCCTTTGCGACAGCTTGTCCATCTGCGTGGCCTCACTCTTTCTCTCTGTGCCTCTATGGTTGCTCTTATCGCCCCAGTCTTCGAGCGAGCGTAAAACTCAGCTCCAGCGCCTGCTGATAGTTCAATCTCGGATCGCAAGGCGACGCGTAGTTCTGATGGAGACCGTCCTCGGTCACACCCGATGCGCCGCCAACACACTCCGTCACATCCTCGCCGGTCAACTCGCACGAGATTCCACCCAAACGCGTACCAAGAGACTCGTGCAGTTCGATTGTCTGCATGAGTTCGGTAATGACATCGTCGAATCGCCGTGTTTTGATGCCGCTAGCCACACTCTGCGTGTTCCCGTGCATCGGATCGCACACCCACAGTACGTTTTTATCCTTCACCGACTCGATCACCGGCGCAAGTAATCGCACCTTACCAGCACCAACGCGCGTAATGAGCACCAGCCTCCCTGACTCATCATCCGGATTCAAAGCATCTGCAATAGCTCGAACTTCGTCCGGGCTCGTGTCAGCACCCAGCTTCACGCCAACGGGGTTCCGAACTCCGCGAAAATACTCGATGTGCGCTGCGTTTATGTCGCGCGTGCGATTGCCGATCCACGGCATGTGCGTGGACAGGTTGTAATGCCAGTCACGCCGAGGAACCCGGCGGGTGTGAGCGCTCTCATATTCCAGATTCAATCCTTCGTGGCTCGTAAAGAACTCTACCCGCGCAACATCGCTCGCGCTCTTTTCACCAAGCGCCTGCATAAACCGCAACCCATCCGCCAGTTTGCTGGTCATCGCCTCATACTGCGAGCGCTGCTCGTCGGTCAGCCGTGCGCTTCCGAAGAGTGACACATTCCAGTTCTCGGGATGATGGATATCGGCAAATCCGCCATCCACAAGCGCGCGAACAAAGTTCAAAGTCATCGCAGCATGCAGGTGCGCAGCGATCATCCGCTCTGGATCAGGCTTTCGAGACACCGGGTCAAACGCGTACCCATTGATGGAATCACCGAAGTAGCTTGGCAGCGACACAACTTTGCCACCAATCTCCCTCGTCTCGATCGCGTTTGATCTCGGCTTAGCGTACTGCCCCGCGAATCGCCCCACGCGCGTCACCGGCTGCTTCAAACCGTGCACCAGAACCAGAGACATCTGCAGAAGAATCTTCAGCTTGTTTGTTATCACATCCGGCGTGCATTCGGCAAACGACTCAGCACAGTCGCCGCCGTGCAGAAGAAACCGATCACCGCGCTGGGCCTGAGCAACGTGTTCGCGCAGGTGCTCGATTTCGCCCGACGTAACAAGTGGTGGAAGCTCGCGCAAACGTTGCGCAGCACGACGCACACTGTCCGCATCACTGTACTCAACCGCCTGATGCACTGGCCTGTCACGCCACGAATCAACCGACCATCCCGCAGGCACATGCGCGCTGCGCATCGGCCCAGGAGACCCGGTTTCACCTGTTTTACCTGTTTTTTCCCGTGCAGAACCAGCGCCCATCACACCCGCACCTTCCGTTGAGATTCAAGCACGTGCGCTATCGGGTCGATGCACGAGCACCTGCACACACGCCACACACATTGTTCGCGAGAATGCACCCCATGCACAATACCAATACAAATTATTCAAGCCCTTTGAATAAACGTCCGATCGACGTCTCACACACGTTATTCGAGTCGTTTGTGCGTTGGCTCAAACCCAGCGTATTCACACCAGCCGAGGGGCACCCGCAAACCATCATCTCGCGACCGTCGATCCAACAGGCTGAAACAGGAAACAACCAGCCATTCGTCGACTCGCCCCCCGGAACACCAACATTGAAGGATTTCACAGGAGATAACGCAATGGCAACATCAACACGGTCACGAAGCTCGTCGCGCTCAACCAAACGTGCGTCGACATCAAAGTCCAAACGCACCGGCACAAAGACTTCATCACGCAAGTCTTCAACGACCAAGCCATCCGCTCGCAAGACAACAAAGAAGAACACATCGAAGAAAACAGCCACACGCAAGCCGAGCACCACAAAGAGCCGTTCCTCTTCAAGCAAGACAACAGCTCGCAAGCCATCAACAAAGACATCTTCAGCACGCAAGTCCACAACCACAAAGAGCCGCTCCACTTCAAGCAAGACAACAGCTCGCAAGCCATCAACAAAGACATCTTCAGCACGCAAGTCCACAACCACAAAGAGCCGCTCCTCTTCAAGCAAGACAACAGCTCGCAAGCCTGCAACAAAGACATCTTCAGCACGCAAGTCCACCACCACAAAGAGCCGCTCCTCTTCAAGCAAGACAACAGCTCGCAAGCCATCAACAAGGACTTCTTCAGCACGCAAGTCCACAACCAGCACGAACTGGTCCTCTTCCTCACGGAAGACCTCGACTCGCAAACCCGCAACACGCAAGTCGACCGCGAAGTCAACAACCCGCGCTCACAGCACGAGCAAACCATTCTCATCGTCAACTTCCATCAGCAGCTCCACCAGCCGCACACCACGTACAGCAGCAGCGAAGCGCTCAACCTCATCGAAGAGCTACAGCAAGTCGTGGAACTCGTCGAATCGCTCCACCACACGCAAGTCAAGCACGAATCGTTCGAGCGCCAACCGCTCAACATGGTCGAGCAAGTCGGGCTCATACAAGCCAAACTTCAAGGCAGCAAGTCGCAAGACATCCAGCCGCCGCTCAACTCGCAAGGCAGCGTAACCTCATCGCATAACACGTAAAGTAAAGCCCAGGGACCGTATCCCTGGGTTTTTTCTAATGAAGAGTACTTACGCTGTGACGCTGTCTTCCTGCGTCTGTGCATCCGTGTCACGGATGTTCCACCGCAACTCGTCAGCCCTGCGCTGCGCACGCACAACATGGTCGTGCTCGTACCAGAACCCGTCAAGACTGCGCTCGATGGACATCGATACCATCGAAGCACGAGCAGAAGTGCCCATCCGCTGACGCACCAACGCATCGCAAATCAGCCCAAAGACATGATCTACCCACACGTCGACTTCTGCCGCGAGCACATAGCCTGTATCGTTGTGTGAGACAACATCGCTCGGTCCTCCCTGATCAGTTACCACAGCGGGCAACCCGGACGCCTGGGCTTCAAGCACAACCTGCCCCAGCGTATCTGTCACGGACGGGAACACGAACACGTCACTACTCGCGTACACACGCGAGAGCATCTCACCTGAGATAAATCCAACGAACTGCGCATCAGAGCCTGCAAGTCGTCTCTCCATCTCCTGCCGGTACGGCCCGTCCCCGGCAACGATCAGTTGCGCATCGATACCACGTACGGTGCACATGACCCGCACACGCTCCCACACCTGTTCAAGCAGTTGCAGATTCTTCTCGACACTCACTCTCCCCGCGTACAGCACCTTGATAGAGCTCTCGCGCAGATCACACCCGCACGTACGGTTCAACGTGTTCCAGTGCTTCTGCGATCGATACGCCGGATCGAACAGGTCCACATCAACACCCGGCCTGATGCGCACAATCCGATCGGTTCTGACACCCAACTTCTCCACGAGTGGAACATACGCACTACTCCGAACCATCACCCGATCGCACGGTGCATGGACGGCACGCATCATCTGCTCTGCAACGCCGCGTGCCAGTGGATGCTGCCACATCCGCTCAATATATGCTGGAAAATCGGTGTGATATGTTGCAACAAGGGGAACATGGAACAGCTTCGAAGCCATCAATCCATGAAGCCCGACAGGGCCCGGCGTCGACATGTGGATCACATCGGGCTCGATCATCTCAATCTGATGCATCAACTGTACTGTTGACGGGAGATGTAGCTTAAGATCGCCATACCCAGGCATTGGAAGCGTGAGTGCCGGCACAATGTTGCGCACGTTCGGCAGTTCGAACACCTCATTTCGCGCAGCCGTCTCGCTATCAACACACGTCAGCACAGTCAGATCAAGATCGTGCGCATGTGCATGCGTCGCAAGATTCTCGATAAACCGTGCAACACCGTTCACATCTCCCAGCGTGTCAGTCACGAGACACATCCGCATCGGTCGATCGGCATGCGACCGCGACATCAGATGAGCAAACCGACGCTCACGATTCTGGTAATACATTGCGATGCAATAGGGAAGCTGCGACACAAGCGCACCAGCACATGATTGCAACGAGCGCACAAGCTCATCGGTGTCGTTCATGTGCATCGCCATCAGCGCGTCCATCGCGTGTGTCTGAACAATCTTCTCAAACAACTCCTCTCCGCAGCGCCCAACCCGCTCGTGCATCGCAAGCGCAGCACCATCCGTCCATCGGTTCGTCTGAAGTCGCTCGTGAAGATCCGGATATTTGATCTCCATCTCAGGCATGTGATCAGCGGCGGACTCGAGCATCCTGTTCAGGATCGACCATCCAAACTTTCCAAATCCACCCATTTCTACAGGCATTTCATGCGATTTTCGCTTCGATCGCTCTTCCAGTGCGACACCAGCGCTCGCAGCTACAGCCTTTGCGACATCCCACGCATCCGCACTCAAACCCAGATTTGCTCGATCACCACAAGAGCGTTCGGCAGCACACGCAATCCCAACTCGTGTGATCTGATGCGCGAGCACGCGCGTCGTCCCGTGAGAACCCTTTGCTATACACTTCCCACGACGAACAGCTTCGAGAAATGCGCTTGCACGATCACGCTCGCGAGCTTTCACGCGAGCTTCCGTCCACGTTCTTCCAATATTCAACAGGCCGTGGTCATCACTCCCACCGGTTCGTGCGATACCACGAGCATCAGGGTACAACGAAACCAGCCCATGCGCATCCTCAATAGCTGCGATTCCAGCCTCATCCAGCCTGTCCAGATATGTGTTGATCGACTTATTCAGCACACGTGCGTGCGCTCCATTGATGCCCTCAAACGCACGGAACATCAGCACACAACGCTCGATATGCCACTGTGATAACGCACCGTTCTGGGCATACAATGGATGCGCAAGCGAATGCGCAAGACGTTCTTCCTCGATCCATTGCGCGAGCGCATACACATCATCTCGCAAGCCGAGTATCTCAATCACCTCATGCTGCTCAGGAGTCAGCCCCCACACAAGCACATGGAGCACACAGCCATCCTCAGGAAACCGCGTCGTAATCTCCTCGCCCACAATCACGTCATCGAATCCTCGATCGACAAGCTCCATCGCCCCGTCGATCGTGTCATGATCCGTCAGACACACAAGATCCATCCCGCGAGTCCGAGCCTGGGCATACACACGCTCGGGCTCGGAATAGCACTCTGAAACACCGAGAAATCCAAGCAGAGCAGTCGCCGCACCACGCGATGCGTTCGAGTGAACATGCATGTCGGCGCGCAGTACAACGCGGCTGACGCCATCGGAATGTCCCGACACGCCAGCCAACGACTCGTCACGATCAAATATCATTACTCAGCTCCGTTCCAGCCTAACTCGTCGGTTAACGTCACATCGCCCTCACTCGTGCTCATCACGAAGATCGCGTGGACCGCAACACGCTTGTTCCGTTCCCCGCCCTCACGAATCCACTCGGGCAGATCAACAAGCTGAACGCGATACGTTCTCGTTGCCTTGTCATACAACTCCGCGTTCCGCGCAAGATCAGAAAGATCAACTGCTTCCCATTCAACAGACTTGTTCGGCTGACTTGAGGCACCCTCTGTCAGTGTCACAGAGATCGTCAACATCCCCGCTGCTTTCACGCTCTCGCCCCACGCGTCGCGAAACTCGATGTGGCACACGACAGCTGGCATCCCCTGCGGGTCCTCAGCCATGTGGGTCAGCGGAAACACACGAACAGAAACGGGGATAAACGGATAATCTGCTGGCACACTTGCAACTGTGCCAGGCTGAAACGTGCCCACACAGCCAGCCGACCATCCACACCACGCACCGAGCATCACACCACACACAGTCCATCGCATGCCACGCAGGGTGCGAGAGAGCCTGGGTCGCAGAATGGAACTGGAAGCATGTGTATCCATGTCACATGATATGTAATCTGTTCTCGGCCCTGTGCTTACGAGCGTTCTGACTTTCTCCTGTCGTCAGCACCCGTCCTGATACTCTGACGAACCAGATCATTGAGTTCACGCTGCTGATTCCCAATTGTCTCAAGAGCCGCAGTATTCGCTCTCACAACTCCAAGTAATGCCTCAAGCTCGATCTTTCCATCGATCAATCGGGCATGGGCCTCGCGAATCTGCCGCTCGTGCTCCTGCGCGCTCTTTCGCTCACTCAACCACATCATTCCTATCAACCCAGCAGTACCAAGCTGAGCAAGAGAGCCCATCAAATCAGGTCCAATCATTTCTCCCTCTCGGCATATGACCAGCAAACATGACAACGCCAACACCAAGTCTCATCGTTTCCAAACAATCAAACTTCAGCAAATCGACGAAACGTGGCCGTATAACCAAGTGATCGAACCCGGCCACGATCAGTTGGACCGTGCTCCTCATATTCAATGAACGACATGTCAGCCCACGTCCGTCCGTGCAGATCAATCAGCGTGCCAGGTGCTGGTGGTGACGCTAGCTCATCCGAAATCGCATCACGCAGGTCCCATAGCGCACTCTCAGTTGATGCAGCAAGTCGCCCCTCAACAACCACCGTCAGGTCTGTTGCCCCAACAACCGTTGCACTCTCTGCTGGAGGAGACATGTCAACATTCTCAAGCAGTGTCACACCCTGAACGCCCATCCGGAATCGGTGTGGACCGGAACCAAACAAGTCAAGAGATTTGAACGAACTTGCCATGTCACACCCCAGTTTTACCTTACACCCCTGTGAACGCCGCATCTTCCACAACGACAGGATCGCTTGAGCCATCCTCAGAAACTGCAACAAACCGAAACACGCGATGCGTACCACGATCAACATTCAACTCGTGCTTCACATCCATCAGCACAGCATCCATGCTGATTCGTCTGCGCAGCGTGTCCCCGGACGATCGGGACGTATAGAACACAAGCTCACCCATCACCCCGGGCACAAGAGACCCGAGATCCTCCGTCCCAAGCCGCTGCACCATTCTCACCTCGGTCAGCACTTCTGGCACATCTGCCAGAGCGACAAACGGTCCGAGATCGGACCACTCGACCACCTCGTTTTCAGCCGATCGATCGATAGCAATCAACGACACCTCGCCAATCGTCTCACCATCGAATATAACAACTCTCGGATTCAGTACAAGCATCGCACCGCCTCACAATCCTGCAAAGCACAATCACACACGTTCGAAGCGCATCATGTTCATCCGACGGGTAAACTCCGGCTCTCCGTCGCCATCCGCATCAAACCGCACCACCGCACGCTCACGCTCAAGCGAAAACAAACGCCTGTATAACTCGGCACGCTGCAGCAACGGCGACCCTTCGCTCGAGAGCGCACTTGCGGCTGAGTACGCCATGTGCAGCGTCCCCATCACCACAGCCTGCTTCAGATCATCCGTGTCATACAGGTCGTCGACAGTCACTTCGGTCCCCACCAGCCCCAGCCCAGCGGGCACAAGCCCAAGCAACCGATACACCTGGTTCGTCACAAGCTGGATCTGAGGACGAAATGTGTACACTGTGGTGAGCGCATTGCTGACATCACCAACGACAATAGCTGCATCATCCGTACTCGCGCGCAACCGCGACACGCTCACGCTCGTCGAACTCGTCCGGTCGATCACTTCATATGCGATACCACCGTGAAGAACAACGTGCCCGGCACCAACACCCGCATCCTCAAACGACACGTCATAGAAACTCGAAAGCTGCGTCAGCACATTGCTCGTAATGGACCCTGTTCCATTGGTCAGACGCTGACCAACCCAGGCAATATCGCGAAACACGTTCGGCTCAACAGCCAGCAGATCACGATCCGTCGCTACCATCGCTTGCCCCTCTCAGCCATCATCCGGTCTGCGCATCACGCAATGCGCTGTAATCCCGCCCCGCGCCATCACAACACGGGGCGGGCTCCTCCTCCGGGCAGCGCCCACTGCCCGGCTCGCACATCTCACAATCAACCCGACGAAAGACCCAGACCACGAATCACACCGTGCGCGTTCTCGTTCTTCATCTCAAGCGTGTACTCTCCAATCACCTGGCCAGAGATCGAGTCACCTGAAGCCGCAAGAGATTTGTAATGGAAGCTCCGCCCCGTCAGCGGCATCACTGAAATACGCGATGAATCGAGGAGCAGCAGAGCATCCGTCGGCACCCAGCGCGACATCACCACCCGACACACACCAAAGTCGCTCTCGTACACACTTAACAGGTCCGTGTACTTCGTGCTGCTCGCATCAAACGACCGCGATCCGCTCAGGAATGAGTTGATCTTCCGTTTCTGCGTGCCACTCACAACAATCGTGTCAACCACACCGCTCGACTGCTCCCAGATCTCGCGAAGCACCGCGTTGAGCACCTCCTCGGTCAGATCCGTGGAGAACGTACCACTGCCCGCCGGAATGCCGCCCTGCCCGGGAATGAACGAGTTCGTGCTGACCTGGTGCAGAATGCCCGTCATGCTTCGACGAACTGTCGAGCTTCCCTGCCCGTTGCTCGACGGCGCAACTCCGTTGATCACGCAGTTCTCAAGGTCACGAAGCAGTTCACGCATCCGCTCAAGCTTCTGGTATTCAACCTCATCCGAAATCCCGTGCGCTCGTGCTGACTGCATTGAGCCCGATACATCAACAGTTGATGTAAAGATCTGTGTGTAGTTCTGTTTGCGCACTCGATCTGTAAATCTCGCAGCCGGCGCCGTGTCTCCTTCAAGAGCCGCGTTTCCGAGAATCGTTAGCGCAAGACCATTGGCGATCGATGCAGCCGATGTCCCGCCATACGAACGTGTCACAGTAATCGTTGGTGAACTCACGCCCGTCACGAGCATCACCTCTGCAGTGTCACCAGGTCGAACCAGGTCGCCAACGCGAAATCGGCTCGCATTTGCGACATCGAATGATGTCACGGTCGTCGGCCCTGATATGCTCGTGTCGTCAACCGCATCCATATTCGGAAGCAGCGTGTCCTCAATCCACTCATGCACGGTGCTTCGCGCCTCAACCTTTGGATCACCAAGATGATCCAGCAGCGCCACCTCGTGCGGACTGACAATGCCGATCAGATCCGACACATCCTCAGCAAGTTCGGGCAGACTCACGCCCGCGCTATATGTCGCCTTGCCAGTAAATGCCATCAATCAACCTCCTCTTCAACTACCCTTGCCCCTCACCCGCGCGTCAGCGATCCGTCGCACGCGCACAACCACGCTCAAAGCCCGTTCCGCATACGAAGATACCGAAGCAGCGCATGACGATCGCCTGTTTCACGAGCGGCAGTCGCTGCCTCAACAAGTTCGGACTCACTGTCAACCGCCCCTGCCATCACAGACGCGCGATACCGATCTCGAGAAACTCCGGCGTCGCGAGCAAACAGATACGGCTTTGTGCGCACCATCTCCGCAACGACATCCTTGAGATCGATATCACCATCAATCTCACCAATCGCCGCCTCGGTAAGCAGGAGTGCCGCACCTACGTCAACAGATTCTGCATCGCGCAGCAAACCCTCGATCTGTCGGCGTCGCTCCGATTGCGCAAGTGCGCGATGTAATGAATCACGCTCGTTTGTCAGTTCCCAGATTTGTGATTCCAGCTCATGTGCACGTGGTGCATGAGCGCCGCCTTCCGCTTCTCCAGCATCGCGCCCTGGAACATCTGCTTTCGGATCTGTCTGCGCAGGATCCGTGTCAACTGCGTCATCCGTGCGTGCCTCTTCATGGACCACATGTTCTGCCATCGCCTCTCCTTTGCTTTGCTTGCGCGAAATCACACCGGCGCACTCACTGCACACCGGGGTCTGCGTCTGCGTATCCAAGTTCTGATTGGATTTGCTCGTCAGAAACACCCAGACTCTGCTTTGTTCTTGCCTCGATCTCCTGCTCACGGATGTCATCCGGAAGCGGATCACGCCAGACGACACGCACACTCCGGTCTCGCTCACTGGTGCGCAGCACACCCGCTGTGTCAAGCGAAGCAAGCACCATTTGGCTCATCTCAGAGATCCCACGCCCATACACAACACGCTTGCGAGCAGTCTTGGAAAGAAGCCCGAGCAGCGTCACACGAAGCGCATTCGCACTCGACAGATTCCCGATCTTTGCGCGAACAACACCTCCCGCCACCGGCGGCACAGCGCTCACCTTGTCCATCGCTTCACGAACATCCTCGATGTGCTTGTCCTCACTCGGGCTCGACGCGTCACCGCCAAACGCGACAATCTCAGCGTGCTCGTTGTCCGTCGACCACACCTGCCCGGGGCCAACCGGAACCTTGTCGAACCCCTCGATTCCTTTCGCAAGATACATTTTGAAACTCTGCATCGTTACTCGGCTCGCACGATCACTCAGACGAGTGTTTAGCTCGTCCTGCAGCCCGATCAACTGCTCAACCTCACTGATTCCCTCGTACCTGAACGGCTGCGATTGATTCTGAATATGCACTACTGGCACAAATCCCAACTCGTTCCGCCAGCGCGCAACAACTTTGCCATCCCGGCGTTGCTCAACAACGTCACGAGTCACAATCTCCGTCACGTGTTCGCGCTTTCTGCCCCCCAGCATCGCGCCAAACAAACGGAATGAGGTTCTCACATCTCGATCAATCTGCGCAAGCTCGCGCTCAAAGTGCACGATATACGAAGTAAAACGCCTGTAGTCAAAGCTGTCCGACACTGGAATCCCGCGCGCCGGCTCGATAATCTCGATCACTGGATATGAACCAGTTTCCCCGATACGCAGCATCAGATCAACATGCCCGTACACATGCGCCAGAAGCGCTGCATCCTGCAGCAAAGAAACACCGCCACTCAACTCCCATACGCGCTCAAGCGCCTCTTCGATCTTTGATCGCAGACGTTCATCTTCAGCCTCACTCACAATCCGGATCGGTTTTCCAAACATGAAGTCAACCATCGTGTGGATTCGCCATGCGATGTCGTTCTCAAGAACGATCTCTGGCGCACTTGCACCCCGATACCCGGGATCTCCCGCAGGCATGCGAAGCCGCGCTGGCAAACCGTCAGCCTGCGCCGCAACAACCCGACCGCTGCTCGTTCGAACATCGGGGTTCCTGTAGTACTTCCACAGCCTTGCATATCGCGGTATCCGATCCTGCCGATGCGCATGGATCAGCGATTCAAGAAGACCGGAATCAATCGCTGATGCACTCTCAACCTGCCGGGTTGCAATCTGCAGATCCGTCATGCCCGCCTCCTGGTTTCGCCATGCTGCACAACATGTGCAAAGCTCTCAACCAAAGACACGCATCGACCTGCATGTGCGCACACCCAAAGTGCCGAGCATGCGCAGAACCAGCACATGTCGGCATCTATGGGCATTCACGGGGATGATCTGCTATCAAAGTGGACGTGCTCAGACACGATGCCGAGTTGCTGCATGTGCGCACAAACTCGGATTCTCCGCTCCTGAGCAGAGGCTACGCTGCTCGCTTCTCTCCACTTTGGATCTTCTCAATCTCCTCAAGTATCGAGTTCGGCACAGGCTTCTGCAGAACCAGCGCATCATTCTCCTGCACGAACGTATCCGTCTGATCGGGGCCGCACCACGTCATACCAACAACCCTCGATGTCGACGCAATCCCGCACACCTGAAGAAGAACATCTGCAGGTTCAAAGCCATCAATATCAAGATCAACGACCACGTATCCATACGTGTTCTGACGCAATCTATCCAAACCCTGCCCGAAGCTCATTGCCTTCTCGGTCAACAAACCGTCACGTGCTAGCACAGTCGCAATATATCCTATTTCTTCAGCATCATCCCCAATGCAGATCGCCATTCCCTCCGCGGGCTTGGGCTGCTTCGCATTTGAAGCTATCTTCTTCCTGTCCTTTGAGAACGGCTGCGACATCGCCTCCCGCGAACAGAACAAGTGCGGCGAAACATATTTTCCGAATGTCACACCAACCTCGTGCAGATTTCCTCGCACCATCCGGCACCAGACAACCGTGCCATCAACCTGTCTCTTCTCTCCATCGCGACGAGTAAACATCATCTGCACGGGTGTGCCCTCGTGCATATATCCGTACTTCACGAATGACATCCCACTCGCAGACAGATTCCGTGGCAGCACAATCGAAACACCAGTGTCTCCATTATGATGCTCAAACCGACACGGAACTGTTCCCTGCGCAAACGAGTACCTCGGGTATTTCCGGCGCTCCTGAACATCCGAAAACTCTGCATCCTCCGCAGCAATCACATCCATCTGACGAACAATCCCGATAACAGAGCTCACAATCTCCGGCCGGCTCAGTATGTCCTGTCCATCCTTTGCAAACATGCTCAAAACACTCCCTGATCCAGTGGAAAAACAACTCCTGTCGGGGCCCATCCATCGGCACCGAACACGAGGGTGTTCACCCAATCAGGGCAACAAGAAAAAATATTTATGCGGTGTCTATTTGCGCAACTCCCACCGCAATATTACTTTACACACCGCAATGGAAAACCCTGACAGCTGAATAAGTGATTCTGAGCGCAAATATCATCAACTTTGATTCAAGTCGCTCATGAAAACTAGAACTACATGTTCGAAACAAGAACTTCCAGCATTGCTCGCCACTCTGCGTACCTGTACACAACACCATACTCCGTGTGAATGCGCGTGATTTGCGCGTGCAACCGCTCCGTTAGATCCTGCTGCCACTCTGTTGCAGTCGGGTCACAGAAGTATGTCCGGCATGCGAGGGGCTTGATCGTGTGGATGCTGCACAGCCCATCCACCTGAAATGGACACCCACCTTCACTCCGCGCTCGCTGCAACGCGCTTGAACTCAATACTGGCAGCGACACCCGCGCAACGAAGCGTTGTGCCTGCGTGTCCGACTGTAGCGTCGCCAGACCGTTCACCGGCCTTGCTGCGTCGAGCTTCATCATTGTGTACGCAGCTTCAAGACCCGTCACATAGAGCCGATGCCCGTACTGCTCGAATCTGCAGCACCTGCCCGACGCCTCACACTTTGGCTGTCTCTCTGCGATCGCGCGCATTGCCGCTGCATACACGTGCTCAAGCGCATCACGCACATCTTCCCGCGCAACCATGTCACGCCAGTGCTGCTTTAACTCTGCATCACTCATGTCATCATGCGATGTCACGACTGATTTTCCGGTTTGCACAGTCGCTCAACTTGTGCGCACAAAATGCTGGACGCCTCAATACGGGACTCGGCATCACGAACCAGCGCCTCACGAGCCGCAACATCTCGCACAGAACCGGCGTTGACACGCACATTCCACGCGCCAGCGCGACAGCACGCATCCGCAAGAATCGCTGCGATAGCAAGATCACTCATCAGCCAAGGGTTCGATCGACCAACCATCCGCTCAACCAGCAACAAAAGCTCACCTGCACACACCATCACCCGGGATGGCACCGCAATCGCATCGCGCACTGCCTCGTCATATCCTGCACGTGCAGGATCATCCGCATCCAACCGCTCAATCGCATTGAGCTTTGCGTATGCCCTCGCGTCCTCGTCCGCAAGCCACAACATCTCGTCACGAAACTGCGTAAGCAGCCGAGCATCAGCAGCAAGTGCATCTGTGTGCAATGCAAGAGACTTGCGACCAGTCGAATAGCTGTTCACCATCTGTGCGAGCGCCGCACCAATCGCACCGCACAGCCCCGCAACTGCCCCACCGCCGGGTGCTGGCTGCTTCGACCCGAGCGCATCAAGAAACCCACCGACCGTGTCCGCTTTGATACTGCTCGTGTGCTGATCCGTTTGGGGATGGTTCTGTGTCACACCAACATCATTGGAGGCACGAGCGTTCCGCGTCGTGCACCCTCGTCAATACGTCCAATATGAACTGCTTACTTCGAGATATTTGTAACAAGCAAAGGTTTTGGCACCTCCTGCAATGATCATCCATCCCGCCCGTTTGCTCCTAGGAACAAGCGAAATCGCCGATGGGTGGTTGGGGCACAGGCCCGAGGCGGAGGAGAACAAACATGGCAGTAAGAGGAAACCAGATGAACACCACACGGAACCGACGCCACCAGCGAGGACCAGCATATCTCATCGCAATGCTTGCGATTGCGGGGCTTGCAACAACGGTCTCAGCACAGGCCCAGCGTCAACAGCAACGCCAACCCGACCGCGCGTTTCTGGAAGGCCCAAGAGTCAGAGACAACAAGGCCCCCGGAACCCAGGGCATGTTCGGCGAGATGGATGACAACGTGCGCACGCGTGCCCGAGCGCAGGAGCAGGTTCCTCCCATGGTCTTCCATCGCGCGATCAGAGAACTCGGCGCAGTAGATCACGGTCGTCTTGCGCTCCGCCCGGAACAGCGTGATCAGCTCGCTCACGTCATGGATGAGTACAGACTCGAGATCGAACACTGGCTCGACGCACACCGCGGTGAAATAGACGAACTTCGCCAACACGCGCGTGAGCTTGGCGCAGATCCACAAGTCATGAATGGTCCGTGGTCCCAGTTCGACCGTGCCCAGCGCAACGATCAGTCCCGCAACAGAGGCCCATTCGGTCCCGAGGCGCGCCGTGGTATGCAGGATGATGCGCCGTTTGGACCAGATGCACGCGGAAATCGGCGCACCCCACAAGCCGGCGCTGCACCGGAATCCGATCGACCGCAGCGTCGCAGCGGGCCTCAGCAGGACCGCCCACCGATGGCGGATCGACCGGACAGACCCGACCAACGAGAGACATCAAACCCGTGGTTTGGCAACAATCAGGATGATCGCGCACCCCGCGCTCGAACCAACGATCGTCAGCCAAATGATGAACGACTGCGTGAACGCAGACCTGAACGCGATCGTGAGGCTCTCCAGCCGTTGCTCGAACATATGCAACAACTGCGACAGTCCATGCCATCAACCGACCGCGCAATCAATGAAGCGTGGCGCATTCTCGACCCAGCACAACGGGAGTTCGTCGAGCGTCACATTGCCGACTACCACCGCCAGCAGGAAGAGCGCAGAACCAATGCCGACCAGCGGAGGTACGAGGAACGCTTCCGCGAACAGGCGCAGGATCGTCAGAACGATCGCGAGCAGCGTCCACAGCAACGAGGAAACAGGCGCAGCGATCAGTCGAGCCCCGGAGCGGATATGGACATCCCACAGGAGTTGCACGATCGCATCGCTCGCAAACTCGAATCACTTCCACCGGAAGAACGCGAACAGGCCATCGCCCAACTCCGCCAGCGCATGGAGCGCCTACGGAATGCCAGCCCGGAGGATCGTCGTGAGGCTATTCGCCGCATGATGCAGGAAAGCAGCGATAGTCCACAGCAGCATCTGCGCAACCGGGAACGTCAGGGCGATGATCGTCGTCCGCCAAGAACATCCGATCTGGATCTCCCGCGGCCGGAAAAACAGTGACATCACTGAGAGAAACGGAGAAACCCGCCCGCGGAGATTGCTGAGCACGTTTCTTGCGTGACGTGTTCATGCCCCGGCCAAGGACACTGTCCCTCGCCGGGGTTTTCTTTCTCTACAAACAAAGCGGCCAGCTTCGCCGATACATAATCTGTTCATGGACGAAAGCCCACAACCCCCAAAGCCTCAACAGCGTTTGCTTCGACGCTCTGAATCAGTGACCTGGTGCGCCATCGCACTCTGCATACTGCTCTGCTCGCTCACGCCACATGTTTCTATCCGCTTGTATATCACCGATGTCATCGCGAACTTTGCAGCACATGTTGCAACATGTGCTGTCATCCTTTGCTTTGCAACACTCGTCAGAAAGCAACGGACCAGCACTCTCCTGCTCGCACTGTCAGCAATATCTGCGATCGTCAGCGTTGTATCGACGCCGCGGGCAGAGTGGACGCGCGCCCAGCAGACAGATCTCTCCGTGCTTGTATTTAACACGCAGTCTGTGGGCGACAACCCGGAAATGACACTCAAACTGATCCTTGGATCGAACGCAGATCTCGTCGCTCTGCCGGAGATGTCACTCCAGCTCATGCACGAGCTTGAAACGAACCCGCGTGTTCAAGAACACTACCCATACTTTCACCTTGAGCAGAATCGCAGGCCTGGCATGCGCACATTGCTGAGCCGCTGGCCGATCGACGAACTCTTTGAACAGAGCCATCGCACCGAATGGGCGTTGACCCCAGCGCCATCTGTCTTTGCCGCTCGTGTACAGACCCCATCAGGAGATGTTGGAATACTCGTGTCCCATCCGCTCGCACCAAAGAATCCCCAGCTTTGGAAGTGGGGCAATGCCGCAGTCAACGCGGCGATCAGTGTAATCAACGATGCACACGCACTTGGTATACCGCTGGTACTTGCTACAGACATGAACGCAACGCCGTCAGCCTGGCGCAGCAGGGCTATCACACGACGCACGGGTTTACGCCGGGCAAAGCCCGTGCTTCGCGCAACAGGCACCTGGCCCGCATGGTTATTCTGGCCTCTCCAGATCGCCATTGATGATGTATGGGTGTCACACGATGTGCGAATCGTCTCATGGAACACATTACAGGTGTCCGGCTCAGATCATCTGCCGGTGATGGTTGAGCTGAGCTTGAACAGATAGCTCACTGCGTGATTTCACCACGGGATCGACTCATGCGACGAAGCATCGCACCAGTGAACCGATGCCGCTCTTCGCGCGAAAGTCCAAACAATCCGAACAGCACACACACCGCACAGCCATAGAGCCCGCACGACACGACAGAACCCAGAAAGCTTGTCCATTCAAGCACATATCGCGCAACAAGGAGAATCGGAGAGGCTACAAGAACAATCGCAAGCGGCGCAACCATCGGCTTGAACGTGTCGCGAATGCGCATCCGCAGACACCGCGCCGCAACACGGGGCAATAGCACAAGCTGAAAAATAAATATTGTTATCGCGTAGGCAGCAGCTGCTCCTGCAAAGTTGGGACCATACTCCCCAATGATCGCTGGCTCAGATGGAAGCAGAATCGAAAGCAGCACTGCAAGCACAGGGCTGAAAACAGCACCAGCCATCACCAGCTTCGCATACCTGTCAACATACCCGGCCCCATACAATATCCGCATCCACCCCTCGGATATTGCTCGCGAAACAATCCCGAGCATGATGACGGCAGTCAACGGAGCCGCCAGTGGGATCGCCTCTTCAGCGTTCTCCTTCTTGCCAAGCCAAAGCGACATCAGCGGCTGCGCATACACCGCCACCATCATCCCAGCGGAACACGCGACGAGCGTCTGGAGACGGGTCGCATGGTGGAACAGCACCTGTGTTGCACGCCCACTCTCGTCACGAGAACTCAGCCGTACACTCACCGCATCAAGCCCATCGGTCGTCCCCACCGTCAGACGCAGTACATACGCAGAAAAGACTTGCGCGAATCCGAACGCAAGATTTCCGATAAGCCCAAACACCAGATTCATCACAAACTGTGCTGCGGGCAGATGGATGCTCGTTGCAAATATGACGCCCGCGTTCCACTTCACAGACGCAAGAATCTGCTTGATCGTGCCAATCCGTACCAGTGAGCGGGTCGGCACCAGCGTCCGATCAAGCACCATCACCGCGCTTCCGAAACCAACAAGGACAATCGCGATCAGTCCCGTCGAGATGACACCGAACAACACAAGCGCCGATGCAGGATCTGTCACCTTCATGATAAGAAAAATAATGATGCCAGCAATCAACTGCGATGCCCGCCGGAGCAACTCGATCAGATTTGCCCAGACAAAGTGCTCTTTGACCTGATACATCCGCACAGGGCATGTCAGCAAAAGGACAAGAGATAACTCGATACCACGCGTCAGAACATAGATCTGAGCCGCGCGAATCAGCGACGAATCGATATCCAGCACTGGCACAACGAGCATCAGTACGAATGTGATAACAAGCGTTGGCGGAATGAGAGCGACACAGAGCGCGATAGCCGAGTTATAAACAGACGCAAATACATCCCGATCGGGGTTGTGCCACGCCGACCCAACCTCGCGCACAAGACTCGCATTCATGATGTCAATAAAGACCGCCGCAATCCCCGCACTGGATCCCAACAGAATAATCAGCGCCGTCACATCTTTTCCGCCATGCTCAAGGCACATACGAAAAAAAGCCAGGCCCATAAGCACACTGAGAATGAGACGAACGTAGTTCGCTCCCATTCGCACGATCGCCTTGGATGCCTCTGTTGCCATAGATCTTTGTGTATTACCTCATGAAGCGTTGCCTGTATACATCTCGTTGTACTGCGCAATGATCCGCGCTTCGTCAAGATACTCAAACACCCACGAGCGTCCCTTTTCGCCCATCTCGCGCAGCGTGTCACGGTTCTGCAACATTTCCGCAATATCATGAGCAAGCGCTGCACCAGACACAGGATGCGTGATTCGAGCAGCGCCAGACCGCTCAAGATCGGGCCACGTGTCAGTGCCTCGCGTCGTCACGATCGGCGTCCGACACGCAAGCGATTCAAAGTACACAAAACCGAAGTTCTCCTGGCTTGTCGGCAATACAAACACGTCCGCCGCCTCGTACAGCGACAGCTTTTCAGCACCGCCGATGTGCCCAACAAAGTGAACATCATCGCTCACACCAAGATCTTCCGCAAGCACTTCAAGCGAGCGTGTGTACTCGGCATCACCAGTCCCCGCGACCACAACAACAGGATCAAGATCACGCAGATGCTTTGCTGAACTGATTAGATGCTCAATACCCTTCTTCTCATGGATTCTGCTGAGAAACAACAACACCGGCCGATCTGTCTGCAGGAATGACCATTTCTGACGCGCAATATCCGGCCCGGGCAGTTCGTGGTACGCATCCATCGCCAGCAAGTTCGGTACGATGACCCCGCGACCCTTCGGAAAGTACTTCTTCGACTGATCAAGCTCTGCCTGGGCGGAGCAATGCACATACTGCGCTCTCTCAAGTAGCCGCTTCCCGAAGAGCGCGAGATAAATCTTCTTCTTCAGCCCGCGCTGCGTCATGCACCAGTCATCGAGCATTCCATGGATCGTCAGCACATACGGCTTGCTAGCCTTGAGGGCAATCTTCGCGAGTTGCAGGTTCGCCATCTCCCACGGCGTGTGCAGATGCACAACATCTGCGCGCTCAACACACTGTCGAATACCGAGCATGTCCTGCTTGCGTATCAGCCCGCCCCTGCCTGTTGAAACCAGATGCACACGGTCTGTTATATCACGCCAGCTCGCAGGCACATCGCTATCGTCCGCGGTAACAACCGTGACCTTGTGACCTGCTGACGCAGCAAGCTCCGTCATGTCGAGCACAGCCCGCACAACACCGCCCTCGGACAGTAATATCCTGGGAATGTAATGCACTATGTGCAACGGCTCGATGGGGGCGCTGCTCAATGTGCTCCTCCCGCGACAGGCTCATATTGCTGCTCGTGTCTCCAGACGCGCTCGCCAATCCGCTTCGCACGATCACCAACACAAATGCTTCGTTCGGGCAGCGAATCAAACACGCTCGATCGAGAACCGACCACAGTATCGTGCCGGATCGTCACACCCGCCCCGACAAACACATCAGCTGCAACCCAGCAGTCATCCTCCACCCGAATCGGCGCAGGAAAATCATCGTCAGCATCGGGGCTGGTAAATACAGTGCAGAGATGCGCGTACTGGCTGATCGTTGATCGAGCACCAATGAAAACCGGCGCGACACAGTCAAGGATGGCGTAATCACCTATAGCCGCGTGATCTCCGACAACGAGATTCCATGGGCGATTGACTCGTACTGTTGGCCGAATTTTCGCGGAGCGAGAGACGCGCGCTCCGAAGATGTTCAGAACCATTCCGCGCGCACGATACCAGTTGTGGAACGTACATCGAAATGCTGGCATGCCACACCACGACCAGAAAAGCCGGCGAAGCAGACCCGCATGTATCTCGTGTGTATCGGTCACAGAGTCTCGTCCCATTCGTATCCCAACTCGTTCAGTGCCGGCTCGAGAATCGAACGCACATGATCAAGGTTCGTTTTTTCTGCTCTGCGCTTTGCATTCCGTGAAGGATCAGCCGTCGCAGCAACGTGCTCGATCACGCCATCAGCATCCGCAAGCTCACAGAACTCGGCGATCTCCCGCATTGTCTCGGCGGGGCGCTGCATCATGTCCTCGAATCGGAAGATCAGAACGTCGCCCATCTCTTTCGCATCGCGATACGCGCACAACACCGTCGCAGCCCACTGCTTCGCGCGAATGACCTCGGGCTCGTCGTGCTTCACCCAATCCTTCCAGCCCGGCGGTTTCGGCCCCCAGAACTTCATCGGCTTCCCCGTCACCTTGTTGTGGACAGCGGAAAACAACCTGCCCATCTGTGCAGGCCATTCAGGCAGCGGTGTCTGCAATGCACGGCGGAAGATCAGCTTCGTCTGTACACCTTGCTGCTGGATATCCTCGGTCGAAGCGATCACGCTCCGTCCGTCGCGCACAACAAGCACAATCTTTGCCTCGGGGTACACCGCACGAACAAACGGCAGCCGAAGACAGTTGCTCGGCGTTTTCTCGACAAGCCGCTTCTTTCCGTCTTTTTTCACAAGCTGCTCAAACGCTGCGCGAATGTGCTGGCGCACCTTTGGCGTCGCATGCTCACTCGTCAGACGATCATCACCCAGCGATTGATGCGACCATGACCAGATGTGTCGCGGCTCAACCGCATACGCAAGATCCGGATGGCGCGAGAACTCGTCACCCATCCACGTCGTGCCCGAGCGATGCGTCCCAACAAAGATGATCGGGCGATCAAAATCACTCGTGCTGCTACTCATCCCCGCTCGCTTTCTCGTCACGGATCGTCCGCTCACGGATCAGCTTCGCTGGATTCCCCGCGTAGATCATGCCCGCTTCCAGATCCTTATACGTGCTCGCACGCGCACCGAGAATCGCCCGATCACCCACCGTCACATTCGGTCCAACGAACGCATCCGCACTGATCCATGCAGCGTCCCCGATCACAATCGGATCCCGAATCAACGTAAACCGTTTGTCTGTAAAGTCATGCGTGCCCGCGCACAGATGCGCATACTGACTGATGATCGCATACCGCCCGATCGTAATATGACCAAGCGAGTACACGATCGCCCGATCGCCAACCGAGCACCCCTCTTTGAATGTGCAGTTCCACGGAATCTCGATGTGCGCACTGGGTCTGATGCGCACATCCTTCTCTACCGTTGCACCGAACAGACGCAGCAATCCACGACGAACACCGTACCAGTTGTGGAATGTCAGCCTGAACACCTTCGATCCAATCAGCATCCACATTGCTCGCCCGATCTTCTCCTTTGTCGTCCACGGGCTCTTTTCTGGGAGCACTTCTATCGATTGAGCAGCCGCTGGCAAGACAGATGCCGCAGAAGAACCTGCTCGCGTTGCGGGGGCGGTAGCAACCGCCATCGATTGCGATGTGCCCGCGCTCGGCACCATAACAGTCTGCTTTGTCGACGGTGCTGCTGGCATCGCATCAGACTCGAACGTCGTTCCCTGCTTGTGCGCATGACGAAGCAGGCGCAGCTTCACACGGATCTGCTGCTCGTACATCGCGAGCATGGTGCAGTATGTGATCCCGGCCTTGCCCTCAAGAATCCCGCCAAACACAAACAGACGCGCGCACAAGTTAATCACCGGCCAACCCGGCACGCCGTAAAGCACACGCTTCCACGCGCGCCGACGCTGCGTCGAGTTCCGCGCAAGCAGATCGGATAGCGCTGGCAGCGATTCCTCGCGGTTGATGAACTGGATCGCCTCCTGAGACGAGTACCTGTTGTGCTTGTCGAACCAGTCATAGAGACCCTTGGAGAACGAGTAATGCAGGTATGGCGTCTCGATGCGCGATACCTTGCCCGTTGTGTCCTCGCGCTGTCCGTGCCCATAGTCAAAGAACCGCATGCGATCCTTATGAAACAATCGCATCTGGTAGTTGGGATACGCCCCGGAGCGCTTCAGCCAGCGCCCCATGAACATCATCTTGTTGGGCAAATGGAACCCAGCCTCTTCCGGATCCTTGGCAAGCAACATGCGCAATGTCTGCACGAGTTCCGGCGTAAACCGCTCGTCAGCATCAAGATGGAAGATCCACGGTGTCTGCACTTTGATATTGTCGATCGCCCAGTTCCGCTGCGCGCCAAAGCTCTTGAACGGATTGACCCAGACCGTTGCGCCTATCGATTCAGCGATCTCGCGTGTTCTGTCCGTGCTTCCCGAGTCGAGCACATGGATGTCTACCGCATCCTCGCACGATTCGATGCACGCCTTGATGTTGATCTCTTCATTCAGCGTCAGAATGACAACACTCACCGGCAGCGTCCCCGGCACGCGCACGACACCCCCATCGCTCGTGTGCTTCACATCATCCGGGGTTGTGACGGTCTGGCTGATCATGCGGACTGTGCAGCTGCCCGCTGCTGGGTCTCCGTCTCCTGCTGTTTCATGGTGCCCGATCGCGCAAGCACATCGGCGCATGTCGTCCACCGATGGTGCGTGAGCATGTGTCGCAGCTTCGCCTCGGTCGAGGCAGCACCCACATAGCACTTGAATCGTCTGTGTGGCGGCATTGGCACACGCGGGCAGTCTGGAGCAAAGTCGCGTGGATGCAAATACACCACTGTTGATCGATCCTGTACGCTCTCGCTGGCAATGCCCTGCTCAATCATGCCAATGGGGAGCAGACGCAGGTATCCGCCGCCGGAATAGCACATACGCTTTTTGATCGGTCCAATACCAACCGGCGCGATCGACATCGGCAGTTCGGGAATCTGTCTGCCCGATGGGGCAGTGACAACGTGCGGCCCAGGCTCGCACGCGTACCCACCGTGCCCGCGCGCCGCTGGGAACAGACTCGCGTCGTAGGTAAATCCTAGATCAATGAGCGTGTCAAACGCCCATTCCGCACCCTGCGTGATAGAGAACGAAGGCGCACGAAACCCCGCGATGGATGTCTCTGCGCCCGCTGCGCTGCGTATCGCATCGTTCGCTTGTTGAAGATCGTCGCGAAAGATATCAGGATCCAGCTCGTACACCTTGCGATGCCAGAACGAGTGCGATCCGATCTCGTGCCCAGCGTCAGCAATGCGCTTCACCAGCGCTGGATGTTTGTCCGCGATCCATCCGAGAATGAAAAATGTTGCGTGCGTCTTTGCATCGTCACAGATGCGAAGGATCAGATCGGTGTACCGCTCAACGAGCGACGACTCAGCACTCAGCTTCGGCCACTGCGACGGATCCTCGACAGCTTTGACCTCGACAATGTGGAACCAGTCCTCGATATCGAAGGAAAGCGCATGCACGCGTTGTGACGGATCGTCTGGCATCAGAAGAACTTGTGCCCCGCCTTCCTGAATGCGTCAACATCCTGCTTGGTCGGCATGGAAAAATGCGTCGATTCCACTTCCGGATTCGGCATCAGTGGCGTATCGCCCGCCTCGACAAGACGAACCGCCTGAATGATTGTCTCTGCAGCGAGGTCTTTCGACCGCGCCATCACATCCTCGAGCGTGTCGTGCGCATGGATCTTGTACCGGTTCTGCACGATGATCGGCCCGTTGTCGAGCTTTGCATCCACGTAATGCACCGACGAGCCGCCCTCCGTCTCGTTGTTGGCGAGTGTCCAGAAGCTTGGCATCAGCCCGCGATACTTCGGAAGCAGCGCGCCGTGGCAGTTGACAATCCCAAATGGTGTCTGCTCACGGAGCTTCTTCTTATACAGTTGCGTGCCCGAGATTGAGACAATGAACTCAACGCCCAGATCGCGCAGCAGTTTCAGAAACTCCTCGCTGTTCACGTCCGCGGTCCGATGCACGGGGATGCTATACTTCTTCGCGACGGCTTCGACGTTGTAGCACCGCTTCGTCGAGCCGAGGATCTGGTTGAACACCTTACCCTGCAGCTTGCGGATGATGTAGTTTCGAAGCTTCCACTGGAAGTACCAGAATCCGTACATCTTCAGCAGCGCCATCGCTGTCTGGAACACCGTGCGCTTGCCCTGCGCGACCGACTGGATGTTCACACCAGCCGTCGAGTCAGCAAACTCGCGCAGATACTTGTCAAGCACCCTCGGCAGATAGAACGGGTCGTCCTGGATAAAGACATACTTCTTCAGTGGGCGAGCGTTTGATTTGGACAACACCTGGAACTCCATGTTCGCAGGCTGAGTCAGAGTTGTTGGCGTCGTCTCAGTAATCATTGTTTGTTCCGCTCAGTTCCCGTTTCCGACCAGCACACGCTCAACAACATCGCAGAATGCTCCCTTGAGCGATGTTGCACTGAACTGCGTGTTGACAAGCTCACGCGCCCGCTGTCCCATCTCGATAAGTGTCTCGCGAGATGTATGTAATATCTCATCAATCACCTTCACAGCGCCATCCACGTCACCGTGCTGGATGTGCCAGCCGATGTTGTGATCGCGGATGACGTCGGACACGTGACACGGATCAGGTCCCAGCAGAAGGATCGGTCTCGCCACCGCCATCGCGCCGTACACCTTGCACGGATGCACCACGCCGACGACATCATCGCCGACAGACACAAGGTGCACATCCGCCGCCGAGAGAGAGTACTTGATCGAATCAAGCGGCTGGTACGGAAGATCAGCGATATTCGTCGGTTTATGGTCCTCAATGGTGCGCTTCACATCCTTCTTCCCAACGCCACCACCGATGAAATAGAACTTCAGATTTTCACGATCCTGCATCTTCACCGCAGCATCAAGCACTGTGGTGACCGGTGTAGAGAATCCGTGGTTACCCGAGTACATGATGACAAACTTCGCGTTTGCGTTGTCATCCGTGCTCAGATTGTGCTCCCTGCGGAACGGATTGTCTTCGTGCGCAACAACCTCAAGATGCCCTTCGTGCGGCCAGGGAGGCATGATCGACACTTTGTGAGACACGTCGATCTTCTTGTTGATGCGATCAGCCATAAACCGATCCATGACCACAATCTCACGCGCACGCTTGAAGATCCGGCGATTAAAGAAGTCGTACAGGCGCACAACCATCGATGTCGGTTTAAGTTTTCCGAGTTCGACCATCTGGTCAGGATTCAGGTCCATCACCCAGTACACAATCGGCTTGCGACGGATGTACGAGATCACGAGCGCTGCTGCTGCGCACATCGGCGGGCTGGTTGAAACAAGGATCGCGTCGGCCTTTGTGAACATCCCGCGCACCATGCACTGACCCATAAACAGAAACCCAGCGAGCAAGCGCAACGGGATCGACTTCTTGCCAAAGCTCGACAGCGGCAGTCTGCGGATATGAACACCGTCGAGCGTTTCCTTCGGCGCATACTTCTGTGTCGGATCGTCGTACCCGCGCCCGGAACAGATGACATGGACGATGTGCCCGCGCGATGCCATCTCGGCGGCCGCGTCGTGCATGTGCTGACCGACACTCGCTGGATCGGGCACGTACACCTGCGAAAGCACGAGCAGATGCCGGTGCTTACCGGTGCGTGGTGCGGGCAGGCTTTGTGATGGTGTTGAGGTATCAGTCATCGTGTTCAGCAGCGGATGGAGACAACCCGGAGCATCAGCTCCGGCGGAAATGGTGCAGACGATACGACACCCAGCCCGCCAAATCAGATCAGCGAGAGATGCCCGTGTCAGGATCGGCTCAACAGGGTTCTACGGCTCGGGATCGGAACAGGTGCGATGGTGTTGCGCGTGGAAAGCAAAATAGTCCTATAAAATCAACATTGTCGACCAACTATTCGGTCGGCCAAAGCTTGCTGCCACTGCATTGTCACAGCGCGCCTTGCACCCAATATCTCAGGAGCCCGGGGCGTCTCGCCGCGGGAACGCACGCAGTGGTCTCGTGGGGTGGGACGCCCACGCTCCTGCAACACAATGGGCCAGATCATGACATCCCACGCTGAGCGAATCAGACACACCTCCTGCTCTCGGTACGATCTCTCATGCGCTGGCTGATTCTCACCATCGTGTTCGTGTTTTCCCTTGCTCTGGTCTTTGCTGAGTCTGCGTACTTTGCAGCCCACAGCCCGATGGACTTCCAACCAACGGAAACTCGTCCCTGGCCTCGGCACCTTGATGCAGAATGGCCCAAAGAACCTGAGCATACTAGACAAAGCAACTCAGCCGGAATGTCAGCAATCTGGTACTCAATCCTTACGGGTGATCTCACAAAGCAGTTGTATCCGGATCTGTATCAAATAGTGGTTGTGCGCACAGGCTGGCCGATTCGAACATTTGCCTTTGAACGCACGTTCGTACTCCCGGAAGCGAGAGGCACCATCGGCTGGCAGATGGACAATGTCACATCGATCTGGACCGGAGGCATCGAAATCCCCTCATGGTTGCGCCAGCCGGACGAAAGACCGTGGCTAGAACCGAGTGTTCGCCGCGTTCCCATCAGGCCGATCTGGCACACAAGCTTCCTCATGACTCTAGTACACATGAGTATCCTGTGTTCGCCATGGATTGCGTGGCGGCGCTTTGTGCGCCATCGAAGGCGATCCAAAGGTTGCTGCATCCATTGTGGCTATAACATCGCCGACCTGACAACATGCCCGGAGTGTGGCCATTTCAACTGATGCCCAATGACCACTTGTCACGTTGCGCATCGTCTCTACCAAATTCTGCACTGATTCTCAATGCATGAGATTCCAGGGCCACCAAAGAACTCCTGTACATATTCGATGTCTTTTCAGAAAGTGGACACAAACTCGGCTAGCTCAAAGCGATCCAACATGTCTGTATGTATTGATAAGCACGCCTGAAGGCAGCGATTTTGTGCTGACCAGAGCAAGCTCGCGCGGATCAGCAGCCTGTGAAAAGCAGCGCTTGCCGCTGCCAAGCAGAACCGGGTAGATGATCAGCACAACCTCGTCAACCAAACCCTGCTCAAGCAGCACGGGTATCAGTGTCGAACTTCCCCAGACGACCAGGTCAGGACCACCGTTTGACTTGACACTGCGAACACCCTCAATGACGTCAGCGCCAAGATCTCCAACCGGACCCCATTCAAGACTTTGGGGTCTGTGGGTCGCGACATATTTCGTCGCAGCGTTCAGAACATCCGCAAACGGTCCGCCATTGACTGCTGGCCAATAGCCTGCCCACAGATCGTACGTACGGCGACCAAGCAGCAGATCAAAGTCCTTGCCCTGCGCCTCGGCTACGGACGCTGCTCCATCCGGACTTCGGTACGGCGCTGTCCATCCGCCATTCGCGTACTCATCGCCCCGTCCGTCGGGAGCAATCACGCCATCAAGCGAGATGTGTTCGAAGATCCTGATCTTTCTCATGTTGCCCTTCCCTCTTCACCCACCCCAATGTTGCACGTACTCCAAACTGTGACGCACTCCATGAACTTGCCAGTCACACCTTAAACTATGGAAGTTCCTCGGGCAGCGGCTTTCGCACAAACTCCAGCGCAGCTGTATCACACGCACCAAATCGCGTGAAGTTCTCCCATGCAACCTCGAGCGAAACACTGTTTGCTCCACCAGCAAGATCTGGATCAACAAACTGTGCTGGATCATCCTCCCAGCCGCACACCGGGCATATGTCGTAAGAATCACGTGATGCTGAGTCCATTGTGAGACAGCGGCAGCATGGGCATGGGTGCATGGGAAACGACCTCACAGGAGAGGAGTTTACACGTACAACAACTCGGTTGGAGGGAAAGGGCGTGGGCAATCCCCCCCACGGCAATCCCGCCCAAAGCACGCTTTCAGAGCACATTCGCTCCCACATTTTTCCAAGATCTGTTACAATGTGACTTCCAAACCCGTCCTTCCCAGAGAAAGGCCGCCCATGCGCCACATCCTGCCATCGCTTGTTGCTCCACTCATGCTCTGCTCCGGGGCGTTCGCCCAACCTGCAGAATACGGCGAGAGCAAGACGCCGCCCGTGGGACCGCCGTGGGTGCGCGACTTTGCAACCGCCCAGCAGATGGCGGCCGACCAAGGCAAACCCATCTTTGTGTACTCGACAAAGACCTACTGCCCGCATTGCGTTGTGATGGAGAAGAACCTGCTCGTGAATCCCGATCTTGCATCGTCCTACGACGATGTGATATGGATGTACGTGTACCAGGATTTTTCTCACGACGAGGCCGACCGCAAGAACGAGCGCGTCGCAATCCGCTTCGGGATCACGTCCTGGCCCCAGCATTTTCTCGTTGATCCTTACACCATGAACGTCATCGGTGACACAGGACGCGAGCTCAACACATTCCGTACAGGCGTTGCATCAGCAGAGCCGAAAGTCACACAGCAGGCCGAACTAACAACGCAGAAACTCATCGAGATTGATACCATCGCTGCATCGCTTGAAGGTGACGACGTCAAAATCGATCGTGCAGCGGAGTATTTGAAGCACCCCGATGTTGTTGTGCGCTATCGCGCAGTCCAGCGCGTCGCAAAGGACGATCCCGCGCGCGTGGTCGCAGCTGCTGCAGAGATTCTCGATACGCCGCACGATCAACTCCGCTTCCTTGTCTGCGGCTTACTCGCTGAGCATGGCGACGGAAGTGTTCGTGAAAAGCTGGAATCACTCCTCACAACGCCCGACGGCTCAAAGAATCCGAACGTGCTGCGCATCAACGCAGTCAAGGCACTCGCGCGGTGCGGCGATGCTCGCTCAATAGACGTGATCGCGCCGTTTGCAACATCGGGCGAGGGCCGCAACAGTCTGACCAAAGCATCCATCGATGCCATCGTGTCAATTGCCGAGCATCATGCTGACGCGGTAGAACATGCGAAGGACACACTCGTTCGCGCATTTCCTACCGTCCCCGCGGATGTGCCCGAGACCGAACTTCGGTTCTATCGATCGGTTGCTGTCAACGCACACGCAGCGCTCCAGAAGCTCACAGGCGAGGCGCACGAGTTTCCAACAGAGTACGACAACGCCGCACGCGAGATACTCATCAAAGCGTGGAGCGAATAGCACGCTGCATTTTCATGCCGGCTCACGAATCTGAGCGATAACGACAACCGAAGAACTGTCTTTCAGACTGCCCTCTCCAGTTGCAGGAGCCCACTATGCTCGTGACCGCTGCTCTCGCTGCACTCTGTCTGCCCGCACTTGTGCCCGATCCAGAGGATCTCGTCGGAACCTGGCGTGTTGATCTGCGCGTCTTCCCCGATTCTGTTCCGTATTACAAGCAACTCGATATCAGAACCGCGCTGGGCATACGACTCACTGGCACGTTTTACGACTCAGAGCTTGAGCAGACAATCGTCACGCCACACTGGAATGGCCTGTCGTTCTCTTTCGTCACACACGACGCGTCGACAGAGTACCGCTCGACTGGCGTGCTCCGTGACGGCAGAATCAGCGGCATGACGCACGCGATCGAGCGCGACTCGCTTGTCCCATGGCGCGCCATCAAACTCTACGACGATCCAAAATTAACATCTGAGCAGGCGATGGAGGATGTCGTACTGTTCCGTCACGCGCTTGAGACTATTCACCCGGGGATATATCGATATACGTCAAAGCCAAAGCTCGATGCAGAGTTCGACCTGCTGGGAATTGCGTACGCAAACGGAGTGCAGCAGACTGTGTTCTATCGCGACATCGCATTGCTGGTTGCAGCGATCGGGTGTGGGCATACGCGCGCAGAGGCGCCGGAATCATTGACGACATATCGCCAGTCGACGCCAACACATCTGCCTTTCACGTTCAGGATCATCGACAATCGCATGATTATTGATGATGTGCGGGAAGATATCACAGAGTTGCGTCGGGGCGATGAGATTACATCGATCAACGGCATCGCGGTCGAGTTTCTCATCAAGATGATCGCCCCGACTATGCAGGTAGACGGAAATGTTGACTCGATCAGGACCACGCGTCTCGACACCGCGTACGAGTATGCCGACACGGGACTGGAACACTTCCTTCCGCTGAGTGTGGGCTGGCGCGACGACTTTCAGCTCGAAGTGGTTGATGAGAACAACATATCGCGCAAGGAACTAGTAAACGCGATCACGTTGACGCAATGGGAGCAAACATTTGCTGGTGAACCGGCAAACTTTGCAGACTCTATCTCGCTCGAGCTCTTCAACGAAACAGCGGTGCTGACCATTGACAGCTTCATCAACTATCGAAACACGGTGAACGCAGCAGAAACACTCAAACCGTACTTTCAAAGTATCACTGTCGCGGGTATCACCCACCTTGTGATCGATCTTCGGAACAACGGTGGAGGTTCCGGCGATGCAGTGTGGGCGCTTGCGAGCTACCTGATCGAAGAGCCACTCACATTTAGAGCCCCCCTCGTAAAGAACTACCGATTTGACGACGCGCTCAAAGCCAACATGACGACCTGGGATCCGGCTGCGATGAGCATGCCCGACAATGCGTTTATCAAACTCGATAACGGGATGTATGAACTCAAGCCAGAGGTCACGGGCGGCGTGCAGACACTCTCGCCGCATCAAAACCGGTATCGTGGCCCGTTGACGATACTCACAGGACCATATAACGCATCGGGAACAACCATGCTCGTCGCAACACTCGACGAGCAACTGGGCGATCGACTCAAACTCATCGGCGAGCCCACAGCAGGGAACGCGCAGGGGCCTACCGCGGGCACACTGTTCTTTCTCACACTCCCCAACAGTGGGATACGCGTCAACATCCCGGCGCTCCTGGAGCGCACACCGTTAAATAAACCCATCACCAGTGTAGGTGTGGTCCCGGACATCATGATTAAACCGACTATCGATGATTTTCGCGCGGGCAGAGACCCTGTGCTGGAGCGTGCAGTAAGGGAGTGGTGAGCACACTTATTCACGCAGCGCATCACGCATTTCTAGATCGAAGCGTGTCTTGTACCCCTCACTCGGGAGTGTCTCGCGGAATGTGCTCGCATAGTTCTGTGCAGCTGATTTCCCCTGAGTCTCGCGAATCGCACGAACGATTGCAGCACCGTCGCGATCCACCATGTCCTCTCGCATGTAGGTGCGGAGCAGGTCCTCGACCTCCTGTGTTGCGCGGCCTGTCGCCACAAGCTCCGCCCCCACTGTCAGCCAGAGCGCGTCGCGGCAGAGCATCTGGTCCTTCATTCTGGAATCCAGACGAAGGAAGCACTCTTTCACAACCGCAGCATCGCCCGCACGCGCGCCGACAAACAGCGCTATCTCAGCAGCTGCAGGTGTCATCCACTCAGGCTTATCCCGCAATGTCGCAGCGGCCAACTTTGCTGCATCATCATCACGCCCGAGCATGACCAGCGTCCTGAACCCACCTGCCAGATCGCCAGACTTCAACTGCTCCGCGAGTGCATCCTGAACTTGGACAAGCTGCTGCTCCCCAGCCGGGTTGCTTGAGTTCACAAGCGTGCCCGGCAGTCGCTGTGCGGGAGGCCCAAATGTGATCAATGGATCGCCGATCATTGCGAGCTTGCTTGCCGCACCATCATCGAACCGCATGGCAGCGCCCATCGGAGCGGGCGCAAGCCAACGTTTCGCTATGAGCTCACTCGGTAGAAACGCCGCAAGCGTGGGCTCCTGCACCGACCCGAAGAACGCGTACGCGCCTCTCGCCAGTAACCTCCCCGCTACCGTAGAGCGAATCCCTGGATTCTCACACGAAAACGAGTGAACCATGTATGCTGCGACCGGTTTTTTCAGCATCGGCCAATCACCCGGGCGCGCTCTGCCCGCGGGCGCACGGCTTCCGTGCAGATCAAAGTTCCACGACGGTCCTTTGCTTGTGACAAAGACCACGCCTGCATCAATCGCACCCATCCGCGCAAGCCCGGCAAGATCGGTCTCCGGCGGTCTGTGAACCTCAACCTCGATCTTTGCATCTGCAAACTGATGACTCGCCGAAGTGAGGTTGTACTGGCCCCATGGCATGCCTGTGGGATAGGTATCAAACAGCCACGCACGCTCCGGTTGAAGAAACAATGCGCACATCGCATCATACATAGAGCGTGCTGGTGTTCCAAAGATTTGCCCACCCCACGCCCAGCGCTCGCCCGGTATGAAAGTGCCGTTCTCTTCGACCAGCGTGCGCGTCAGCACATCTGTCGTTGCAAGATAGTTATTCTCAGAATGCAACAGCTTCGAGCCGATTCCGCCACAGAAGGTCAGCCCATCAAGATCATCTCCGGCCCCTCGCCATACAAGATTCATTTCAGCAAGCGCAGCATCCTCATCAATCGCCTGCACAATACCGGCATCAACCTGCTTTGATATCTGAAGCACCTGCTCGTTTGTCAACGGCTGATTGTGATTTGTTGGCAGATCTGCCCACACGAGCAGCTGCCCATGTCCTGCAGCCAGCGCCACAGCGCTCGCCCACGCGGGAGAATCGATGCTTGTCACAACAACACCAACCGGCTTAAATCCGACATCCTGCCAGAGTTTGCCAATCGAAGAACCAGTCTGATCAACACCAGGATTGCGCCACGCACCAAGCAGCGCATATGCAGCAGCAGTCTTCCGATCATCTGCCGCCAGCGACCGGGCTTTCATGTCTGCCAGACGCAGCACACGTTCCGGTTTGTACGCGCGAACAAACAACCCAATCAGCTCGCGAGCATCACTCGAACCATCATCAATAAGAACGGGATATCGCGCGCCCAGCGACCACCCAGCAATCGCATCAACCGCTTCCGCTGGACCTGGCACAATCACAACTTCGCTCAGCACGGGAACCTGCCGGCGCACCTGCTCGACACGCACACCGAGCTTCACCGCCGGGGGAAGATCATCAAACGAGATAGGCTGATTCGCTGAGGGCTGCTGTCCCATCGCTCTCACAACACCCATCAGACATAGAGAAAGCAGCGCAACGCATTGGCTCGCAGAATGTTTCATGTCCAGATTGTACGCAAACACAGTGCGCACAAAGAACACCGCACATATCCAAGAGGATACGTGCGGCGTCCAGATATGCTAGAAAAGTCGAGATCAGGCCGCTGTGTACTGCCCACGAGCGATCTTCTTGATGCGATCACTCTTGGTCAGGCACTGGTTCACGATTGTGCGGAAGTTGGGTGAATCAGACTTGTACCCAGCTTTCAACACCGCATCCGCAACCTCGGTCACACCCATGGTCTTGCCCGTCAGGACAGCAACAAGCGAGTCCTCAAGTGTTGAGCCTCCCTTGCCCTTGCGACGACCGCCGCCACGGCGCTTCTTCGTCGACGCACGCTTCCCACCTGTGCTGACGCGTTTGGTGGACGCGCGTGTCGCGCTACGACGAGTTGGCTGTGACGAAGACGCTCCAAGCGATGCCATTTCGGCGTCGATCATGTCAAGCTCAGCGAGAAGCTCGTCGCGACGTTCAGCAAGTATGTGAGAACGACGATACAACTCGTCATACAGGGCTTGTGTGGAGATACCACGCAGGCCGCCCGCTGTTGACGTTTTTTTGTTCTTCGAGCCAGCGGGGCGACCACGCTTGCGACCGGTTGTTTTCTTCGCAGTTGTGCCCGACTTTGTGGTTCTCTTCTTTGCCATTTCATTGTCCTCCACCAAAACAAGTAAATGTTTCGGCCTAAATCTGTGATATCTGATCCTCGTGATTGCGAGCCCCATGCGGGAACCTGTTGCACTGCTCACACATCGCCAAACGCTGGCGCGAACCTATGAATCTGGAATCAGAAAACGAAATACGACACAAGCTCAAACGCAAAAACTCTGATAATGTAACCAAACCAACACACTATGATGGCGTGCAAGGTACGGGCGATTGGGCACCATGACGGTGCATATATTTGTTTGCAGAGAATATAACTGATGATATAAACAAAGATTGAATGGTGTGGGACATGGTAACTACGCCGCCGCACATGCGGTGCGAACAAATCGCACACAGTTACTGAGGCAAAGCACCCTTTCTACCCCCAGCAGTAAGAACTCACGATATAGAGAACTAGGTTATACACCTATTTTAATGTAGTTTCAACTCGATTTATACCAATCGACACAAAATTATGTCAGACATGGGGAGTCGTCAGTAGTTATCAACCGAAAAACAAAGCGCCTTCAGCATTGCAAGAATGCTTGCCTATCAGTGATCGTTTATCGCAACGATGGAAAGAACAAACAATACACATTGCTTGAAGCACATCGAATGAATACCTATTCATGCACAAGGGAATGAACCAAGGACTTTCCCTTGATTATTGTCTTGGTGTTTCTATATGAACAAACGAAATGCAAACAGATTCGCCGTGTCTGCAAAATCAAGTACTTCAAACACGCATTGAAAGATTGTTGTTACAGCTTGTTCGTGTCAAACCCGAGCCGTTGCATCAACCCTTCAAAGT
Organism: Phycisphaeraceae bacterium; assembly: GCA_020639155.1. Lineage (NCBI taxonomy): Bacteria > Pseudomonadati > Planctomycetota > Phycisphaerae > Phycisphaerales > Phycisphaeraceae > Phycisphaeraceae bacterium. Next base: position 1,213,409 of record JACKHF010000001.1, on the reverse strand, counting down.
GATCCAGGTCATAAAAATCCATTGTCAGGGTTCCCCGCTTTCCAGCCTTGTCGGTTCGCAGGCGCACACGAGTTCCAAGATGTTCAGCCAGTTTCTTTTCAATCTCCTGATGCACAGCGGGGCGCACAGGGGTGGTCGCTGGTGACCGCGTCGAGACCTGCGATGTCGAGGATTTCACCATCTGCTCAAGCTTGCGAACACTCCAACCAGCTTCTGCCGCCTGCTTGCCAAGCTCAATACGGCGCTTGCCTGGCTCACAGGATAAAAGCGCCTTGCCATGACCGGTGGACAGTGAGCCTGCGTCAATATGCTCCTGCAGTTCCGGTTCGAGTTCGGTCAGCCGTTGGAGGTTCGCAACACTTGAACGCTCAAGCCCGACACGATCTGCAAGCTCTGTCTGCGTCAAACCAAACTGTTCCGCCATCCGACGGAGCGCCCACGCACGATCCATTGGAGGAAGATCCTCACGCTGCACATTCTCAACGAGCGACTGTTCAGCTGCCTCTTCATTGCTCAGATGGCGAACCAGAGCAGGCACTCGCAGCAATCCAGCACGCACAGCTGCACGCCAGCGTCGTTCACCAGCGACCAGTTCGTAGGCTGCCCCACCATTCTCGTTCGCAATCGGCCGAACAAGCACAGGCTGCATCATCCCACTCCGACGAATCGAAGCAGCAAGCCCAACGAGCCCAGCCTCGTCCATCTTTCGTCGCGGCTGGTACGGACTTGGCGCAATCACCTCAACATTGATCATCTCAATACGATCAGCGTCATCGTTCAAAGTCGTATTATAGGACTTATCAAGTTGAATAGCGTCGGTCGGTTGTTTCCCAGCATTCGCGATTGGAGCATGAAGCGTGTTTGAATCGTCCACCGCTTCAGCAACAACAGCTCCATCTTCGTGGATCTCAGACTCATGTGCCTGCTGAAAAGCGGTATCAGAAGCTGCTGCAGAAGACTCGCTGCTTTCATCTTCGGGCTGATTCACAACAACAACAAAGGGAGGTTCGGGAGTGTGTGAAGGCACAACAAAGGGGGATGCCGAAACTCGATCAACAGGTTTGTTTTCGACGATGTTATTAGACCTTAATTCGATCTCATTCGGCACATCGACACGTACCGGGATATCGATCATGTTGCGCAACCCCTTGCCGAGTCTGGTTGGTTTCGCATTGCGACGGTGTGCCATCCGTATTCCTCCGTAGGGATGTTCAATCAAACACATTTTAGCCTAATACATACAGAATGTTGCTTGCCTGGCCTTCTGGACGAGGCTGTCATATAGGCGGGTCTCATATGCCAGTTCCGTATGATGAGTTACAGCAGCATAATGGAGGGGTGATGTCACACAAGTACGCACAACAAATCGAGATCATCGCTCGCGGTTTGATCCAATCGGGATCAAAGATCCTGCTCTGTAAAAGCATTGATCGCAACTACATGTACCTTCCGGGTGGCCATGTCGAGTTCTGCGAACCTGCCCAGATTGCTCTCGAACGAGAGATGCGAGAGGAAACAGGATTATCAGTAACCGCAGGCCCCCTCCTCCTTACCCACGAGCACACGTTTACTGACCAGAAAGGTCGAGCACATCACGAGATCAATCTTGTGTTCCACGTGGAACACACCTTGTCATCTGACTGTCCCGTACCCAGCTCCGAAGCGGATATCGCATTTGAATGGATAGAAGTAGCCAGCATTGTCGATCTCGACATCCGGCCAGTGGGGGTCCGGGCGTTCATCGCTGCCGGCGTTGACACCGATGTGTTCCTATCTGAATGCACACTCTAGTTTGACTATTTCGCTCACGAAGTGCTGCTCCAACTGCCCGCAGCTCGGCTCGCGATGATCGAGCACGAACGCCAATCATCCGTGTTCGTTATCCCTACTCTTGTTCCGCTGTACACCACATGTTCCACGAAGAGCAACGAGATCTCTGCATTTCGAGATGACCTGAATCATTGCGATACCAAGAAATCTCGCAATATGTAAATGATGTCTATCATAGTCCTATATTATTTGAGAGTTTAGCTGAACTCGCGCATCACTATGGCGTACACGATAGATCCACAGCGCCGAAAACGAAATACGCATATGTGCCACACGGTTCCAAAGCAGACTGATTCCAATCGTATCTACACGCTCTATTTCGTTGGCGTCTTATTCATCATTGGTGAAATGATGGCCTGGCTGCTCGTTGCTGTTGCGTGGTCGATGGATCATCACTCGCTCAGTTTTCGATCGCTGATCGCCCTTGGGTACTTTGTACTGTTTGGAATGATGTGCCTGTGGTCGATGAAGCACATGTATGCCAATCTGACCGCAAGAGCGCTCCCTCAGAGATTTCTCCTCATATTCGTCGGTCTGACGCTCGCTATATTCACCTGCTGCTGCGGATATGGCTGTTGGATTGCTCCATCGCATGTCAGCACAGATGGCCGGTTTTTGTTCGGCATATCTGTTGGAATGCAGGGGAGCGCACTTTTTCTTGTTGTGCTGGCTTGCAACGCCAGCTTCAACTGGATGCATCCAGATGACTCTGTCCCCACATTCAGTCTTTTGGCAGCAATCAGCATACTGGAAGCGAATGTACCAGCTTCGTTATTAATGACTTCGCGGTCTGTGACACATGCGGGTATCTTCCCGGCAAACTGGCCTTCATGCGTTGTTGCCCCGAATGCGGCGGAATCAGGTTCAGGCAGCATCACACGCTCTGCAGCACCAAGTGGTCACAGAAGCAGACCAAGGTATTCCTGCGAGACCTTGCCGACATGCGCTCTATTCGTGCGACGTTTGCAACTCTTGCATGGCTCAGCATGATCACCCACGTCTGCATCATGTTCTCAGGCACATGATGTTTCACGATATGTGAAAAGCAGTGGGGCGTTACATATGCGCCGCACAGACGTCACAGACCCACCAAATCGCAGCAAACCGATGGGTTTCTCCGCAGTTTCGCGCACTATGTGCCGATTCAGATATGCATGAAGCAGTGGAGCTCGAATCGCGCGTTCTCGCTCATTGAACTGGTGGTTGTTATTGTGGTTATTGGCGTGATCGTCTCAATCGCGATCCCGCGGATGGCAAGCGCCACAAGCAACTCACGCACCAATGCTGCACAGTTCTCTGTTCGAGAGTTTAACTGCTACATCGAGACGTATTACACCGATTACAGCGCGTGGCCCTCGCTCAGCATCAATGATTTCGCGGGGCGAATCCAGCATCCAAACCCGTTTGCGCCGGAGGGTGCTGCTGTACTTGAACAGCCGACAGGCCTGAGCGCAACAGACTTCCATCCCACTGCAAAGACGACGAGCACTGCGGACAATCGCGCTGGCTGGTGGTACAACAATGCATCGGGATCGTTCCGAGGGCGGGTATCAGCCCAGGGAAACGACGCAAGAACCATCAACCTATACAACACGATCAACGGCTGCTCTATCAGCGCTATCGCTCAGACTGCGAAGTAGCACTGGGCCTGCCAGCACATCCGACCATGTCGTGTCATATCATTGGTTGGGACAGATTGGACAGCGGATGCCGGAACCCCCCAGGCCCAAACTTCTTGCGATCAATGTTGCCATTCCTCCTCGTCGGTTCATCTGCTTTCTTCTCTCGTGCGCTGTCTTCGTGTGCTGGTCTTTTTCGTATATCGGAATGCTCTGGCCCGGCAGCCTTCTGACGAGCTTTGAAAACTTTTCCACTCGGGAAATGATCCATCTCAACACAGCTGGCTCGATAGCCTGGCTAGCTCTTCAAACGCTCTGGTGTGAGCTCGTCTGTAGACAAATGTTTCGCTGCAAGCCGATGCTGGTGATCGTCCTGTTGCCACTGATCGTCCTTTTTGTCACTGTTGCGCAGCATCCCGTTGTTCAGAACTATGTCAGCGGGGCAAGCTTATATGACCCACACGCTGACAACGGTATAGGAATCATTCCGATTACAGGTGCATTCGCTTGGTTGATACTCTCTTGTGTGTATCAGCTTCCTGCCAGACCACATTCAACCACAGCAGCCTCCTTTCTGGATCTGACCCGGCAAAGGGATGAGCAAGAAGCGGAAGAGAACCTCCTGCACCAGCGAGCATGCGTCTCGTGCGGTTACAAACCCGGTCCCTCACCTCGGATTACAACGTGTCCGGAGTGCGGCAGTGACTCGTTCGAGTTGGAACAGGATGCGCTCGCTGGATCAACGGTGCTCAGGCGGACACTCTCCTTGCTGCCGATGCTTCTTTCGTTCAAGGCACGCATGATCATGTACTGCATCTGGTGGGTTGTTTCATTGATACAGATGCAGTTTGCAAACTACATGATTGGATGTGCTGACGTATAACTACCCGAATGGATGCATCACAATCCAACTCTTCATCCCCTATTGCGCTGCACCAGATCAGCCAGCGTCGTTTTCTGTGCATCGCAATCATTCTTGTTCTATCTGTGCTGCTGCAGATTGTCGGCTGGTTCATGGTGCCGATGTTCTCGACACATCCTGCAGTGTACTTCATAACCTACACATGTCTGGCGATTGCCTGGATGGTCTGGCTTGAAACTGCATGGCGACGCATACGCGTCACTGCGTTTCAGAAGATGTTCGTCATTGTTCCTTTGTGCGTGCTTTCTATAAGCTTCATCCTGCACGTATACGCGGATGCGCCAACCTCCTCCACTCCACAGAGGAGTAAACTGCTCGCCGATGTCTCGCTCGTTCCCTTCTGGTGGGGAGTGCTCGTCCTGCCCGTTGGTATCGCATACGCGATACCAGTCCGCCCATCCTTTCATTTTCTTGGCACACGAGAAGAAGCACTTCGTATCTCGCATGAATCCGAGGTCGATTCTTGCCCGACCGCGTGCGCCCAATGTGGCTATCAACCCGGCGATTCAACCAGAATCACTCTGTGTCCGGAGTGCGGCTGCGCAGAGTTTATTGTGCGTGACACGAACGAGGCAATGCCGGATATTGCCGATATCTCACGCGAAAAACTTGTGTTTGAACCTGACGAAGTCGGGATGTCGCATGAAGAGTTTCTCGCGCGGAGCCGGTGCGAGCAATGCGGCTACAAACCTGGGAGCGCCGAAACAATCACGATCTGCCCCGAATGTGGTTGCGAGTCCTTCGTTGTTCCACTCGAACACGAGGAGTACGAATCGCGCACCGATCCCTATCACGACAATCCGGTACTCCATGCGTTCGCAATGCGCCATCGAATCTATACAGGGATAGCCATCAACCTCGTGCTGCAACTGCTTGCGGTTATTGCAATCGATTGGCGGCTTGTAGCAGCTTAAAAACTCTCGCTTCCTTTGTTCTCATAATGCTTCAAAGCACGCCAGAATCGGCGATATACTGGCCTCTGAGGCGATTCGAAGAGTGGAACAATCTGTGCAAACCACACACGCCGGATAGATGGCCGCAACCCCGTACTTCTCCTTGTACATAGGTAATTCTACTCTGTCGATACACATGCATGGAGGACCATGTCTTTGTCACAAGCCCGTCGTGCATTCTCGATGATCGAACTCGTCACCGTGATGGTGGTGATCGGTGTTATCGTCGCGATTGCGGTTCCTCGCGTTGGATACGCCTCAACCAGAGCGTCGATTGTCTCGGCAAAGATGTCGGCACGAAATCTCCAAAGTGCGATCGAAGCGGCATACTACGAGTACGGCACATGGCCCAAGTCGAATCTGGAAGACATTCTTGGCGACGTGTTCTCAGCAAACCCGCTTGCAGCATCCGGAGCTCCAGTGCTTGAGATAGAGACCGGACTCAACTACAACGACGTCCATCCTGTGGACAAGACATCATCACCTGCCGATCCAGATGCGGGCTGGTGGTATAACCCCGAGTCCGGATCTATTCGCGCGCGGGTCTATGAGGCAAAGACAGGTGTGCTCACGATCGAGCTCTACAACGAAGTGAACGGAACAAACATCATCGGACTTGGAGAGACAAAGGGCGTCTCATCCAAAGGCAAATCCGATGCAGCAGCAGCAGCAGCAGCAGCAGCAGATAAATAACGCTCGTTTCGCCGCGAAACCACGACAATGAGTTGTATACTCCACCCATGCTGATCCGCGTGATCATTACGTTGTGTGCGTTGCTCGTTTGCTCGTGGTGGGCAATCGATGGCACACATGCAGTTGTCAAAGGTGATCTCGTCACGCCGAAATCAGGAAGCTACGCGGGCCAGTACGGCCCATGGTCAAAGATCGTTTCGCTCGTCGGAATCGATCCCCACGCGAGGAGCATGCATATCGCGTTCCTTGTCATGGGGGTGATCGGGTGTGCCGTTTCGCTGGCGTGGATGTTTCTTGGCAGGGGTGAGCACGCACAGATATGGTGGTGGGGGATGATGGCGCTCGGCGCGTTCCAGTTGTGGTATCTTCCCTTCGGTACACTCTTTGGTCTGGTCCAGCTCACACTGCTGACCATATTCAGACACAAGCTCAGCAGCGCATGAAAATACCCGGGAGGTCCCCCGGGCAAGATATCTTCTTCATTATGCGTTACATTACGGGCAACCAGCGGCGTACTTATTGCCAAAGCAGATGTAATCGAAGATGTTGAGTGAGCCACTCAGATTACAGTCCGCATATGGATCGTTGCTTGCGTACGCATTGCCGAAGCAGATGTAATCAAAGATGCTGAGCGAACCGTTCCCGTCACAATCGGCAAAGCACATGACAACCATCACATTGTTTGTGTTGTACACGACGTGCTCGGGCCCTGTGGGGCTGAGGCGCTGGGCAAAGTTCACGGTCGCAAACTCATTGTTCACCGTCGGGTTGTCAATCACTTTGATCCTCTCATTGCCTGCAGGAACATAGCTGTTCACATATGACACGTTGAGTGTGCCGTTCAGGTCTAGCACGCCGTTCCCGACAAGACGATCAAACTCGCCTGTCGCAGCACCGCCAAGCTCGATATCGAGGTTCATTTCTGAGGAGAATGTCTGGGCTGCTGTCATCTGGAACTCGCCGATCCCGCCCGTTCCGTCACCGGGCGAAATGAGCCCGTGGTGAACAATACTGCCCTGCAGATACCCGTTCCCAGAAAGCAATGAGTTCTTTCCAAGTGAATGACCAGTGCCAGCGTTTGCTGCCAGTCGTGCTCGATCAAGCGGCACACCACTGGCGGGGTTTGCATTGAGTCTGACATGCGCATCAAACATTGCGTTGTCGAGATTCAGGTAGAGATATGTCGTTGCGGACTGCTGGTCGTTGTTCACGACGATCGTGCCGTCACCATCGACAAGCCCCGAGACAAGCATGGATCCGCCCGCTTGCACGCCGAGCTCGCCCGGCCCCATGATGGCAAGGTCCGTCAGCTGCCCGCCACTGGAAGTCGATGTGCCACCTGCGTCGGCTTCCACAACCCCTCCAACAATGGAGCTGCTGGCGCCAAACGCGAGCGTGCCGCCATTCTCGGCACGAATCACGCCCGTTGTGGGCTGTGTGATGTTCGCCGAAACAAACTCGATCGCATTACCGGATGTCGCAGTAATCAAACCGTTGTTGATGATCACGCCCTGCAACCGACCCGAGCCAAACACCTTTGCATTTTCGCTGAGTGTTTGCCCGGACCCGGAGTTTGAGGCGAGCCGTGCGCGATCGAGCGGGACACCCGCGCCGGGGTTGGCGTTGAGACGAACGCTTGCGTCGAATGTCGCGTTGTTTCCTTGAAGGTAGAGATACGTCGTTGCAGGCTGCTGGTCGTTGTTCACGACAATCGTGCCATCCCCATCAACAAGCCCCGAGACAAGCATGGATCCGCCCGCTTGCACGCCGAGTTCGCCCGGCCCCATGATGGCAAGGTCCATCAACTGTCCGCCACTGGAAGTCGATGTGCCACCTGCGTCGGCTTCAACAATCCCTCCCACAATGGAACTGCTCGCACCAAATGTAAGCGTGCCACCATTCTCGGCACGAATCACGCCGGTCGTGGGCTGTGTGATGTTCGCCGAAACAAACTCGATCGCATTGCCCGATGTTGCGGTAACCAATCCGTTGTTGATGATCGCGCCCTGCAACCGACCCGAGCCGAACACCTCCGCGTTCTCGCCGAGCGTTTGCCCGGACCCGGAGTTTGACGCGAGCCGTGCGCGATCGAGCGGCACACCCGCGCCGGGGTTGGCGTTGAGACGAACGCTTGCGTCGAATGTCGCGTTGTTCCCTTGCAGATACAGGTAGGTCGTTGCAGGCTGCTGGTCGTTGTTCACGACGATTGTGCCATCCCCATCAACAAACCCTGAGACAAACATCGTCCCGCCTGCCTGCACGCCGAGCTCGCCCGGCCCCATGATCGCAAGGTCCATCAGCTGTCCGCCACTGGCAGTCGATGTACCACCCGCGTGTGCTTCAACAATACCGCCCACAATGGAACTGCTGGCGCCAAACGCGAGCGTGCCACCATTCTCAGCACGAATCACACCCGTAGTGGGCTGTGTGATGTTCGCCGAAACAAAGTCGAAAGCATTGCCCGATGTCGCGGTGATCAATCCATTGTTGATGATCGCGCCCTGGATACGCCCGCTCCCAGAAACAACTGCGCTTGTTCCAAGTGTCTGCCCGCTCCCCGTGCTAGTCGCGAGACGCGCACGATCAAGCGGAATCCCCATACCCGGATCGGCATTGAGCACGACCGGGCTGTCAATCGTGGCGTTGTTCCCATACAGATACAGATACGTTGTAGGAGCCATGAGATCGTGGTTCACAACAATCACGCCAGGCCCCGTCGACATATGCACGAACAGCGAACTGCCCGCAGGCACACCAAGTGTCGCCATCGCGTTCTGCATCTCGAGCATTCCAATGGATGGTCCGCCCGCAGCCGAGACCGTGTATGTCGCGGTGTCTCCCAGAATCGCTGTGTCAGCAGCGCCCGGAATGCCCGTTGGCGACCAGTTTGCTGCGGTGTTCCACAATCCCCCGGAGAGGTTTGTCCATGTGTAGGTTGTCTGTGCAGAAACGCCTGTTGCCAGAGCCGAGACGGCAAAGCCAGCAGCCAAAAGCACAGCACGTGGCGAAACAGTGCGAGTGATAGTGTGAAAAGCGGTTGAACGCATCCGAAACTCCTCTCTCTTCTGCTGCTGTGCAGCATCTCCCCGTCAGATCTGTACGTGTCACCACTATACCGCAAACAGGGCGGGGCTCGTCGGAAGATTGAGTCAAGGCTTCAGAAAAACTGCGGGAGATCGGCAATCCCACAGACAGGATGGTTCTTGGACGTTTTTGAAGGAAGATGTTCAAGGAGAGCCGTGGCGTTCAGGGATCATTTTCTACCAGATCCACAGATGAAACCGGAGATATGAATCGTGTCTCCTTCGCCCGAATCAATCAGACTGCATGTGACAACCACCCCTTCATTGTGTTGTGCACAGGCGCTCTTTTCTGTCTGCTTCGCCCCATATGATCCAGCCCGAACCCCCTGACCACCCCTCCCCCAGCGGAGCCAGACCAGCCCATGACCAATCAAGCCAGCACACGTAACTTCACCGAGAACATGAACGGCAATGGCATCCTCACCCGCCGCATCCCCACGCCTCCGTTCGGCGACGTCAAAGACCGGCACACCGTCTGGTACGACGAGTTCGTGAAGACCGGCGGGTACGTCGGGCTGAAAAAGGCGCTCGACATGAAGCCCGACGAGGTCACGGGCATGGTCAAGGACTCTGTCCTGCGAGGCCGGGGCGGTGCGGGGTTCCCGTGCGGACTCAAGTGGACATTCCTGCCCAAGGTGGATGAGGCGCACGAGGGCGACGAGCAGGCGATCGGGCAGCGATATCTCGCCATCAACGCCGACGAGTCAGAGCCCGCGACGTTCAAGGATCGTCTGCTGATGGACTTCGATCCGCATCAGATGCTCGAGGGCATCGCGATCTGCTGCTACGCGTGCAGGATCGGGCGCGCGTTCATCTATATCCGCGGCGAGTACGGGCATCAGGCAGAAGTGCTCGAGCGCGCGATCAAGGAGGCGTACGACAACGGGATCTTCGGCGGCAAGGGACTGGTGAATGGCGCGACTACCGGGATGGGCAAGCCCTGGAAGGTGGACTGCCATGTGCATCGCGGTGCCGGCGCGTACATCTGCGGCGAGGAGACAGCGCTGCTGGAATCTCTCGAAGGCAAGCGCGGGTATCCGCGCATCAAGCCGCCCTTCCCCGCGATCAAAGGGCTCTTCGGCAAGCCCACCATCATCAACAACGTGGAAACACTCTCGCACCTGCCGACCATCGTCGAGAACGGCGTCGACTGGTTCAAATCACAGGGTGTCGAGTCGACCATTGGCGGGCCGCCGTCGCACGGCACAAAGCTGATGGGCGTGTCGGGCCACGTCGCAAAGCCGGATGTCTACGAGCTTGAGCTCGGTATTCCTCTGCGCATGCTCGTTGAGAAATACTGCGGCGGGATGCGCAACGGCAAGAAGTTCAAGGGGGCGATTGCTGGCGGCGTGTCCATGGGCGTGCTGGGCACCGACCAGTACGACGCTGAGATGGACTTTGACATCGGCCGCAAGTACAACGTGCTCGGTCTTGGCACGGCGGGGCCGACGATCTTCGACGAGGACACCGACATGGTGAAGGTCGCGCGCAACATCGCGCGGTTCTTCAAGCACGAGTCGTGCGGCCAGTGCACGCCATGCCGCGAGGGCTCGGGCTGGCTGTACCAGCTCATGTGCCGGATCGACCAAGGCGACGCCTACACGAAGGATCTCGATCTCGCGCTCGAGATCGGAACGTCCATGGGCTCGATGCCCGGAACAACGATCTGCGGACTCGCAGACGGGAACAACTGGGCCCTGCGGACGATCATCAACAAGTTCCGTCCCGAATTTGAGCGTCGCGTGAAGCCGACGTTCGTGCCGGTGACGATGAGCGTTGGTGCCGCGGCGAGAGCGTGAATGTAATGGTTCAGCGAAGCCCTCTGGTCGAAACACGACTCGTTTGAAACCAGCGGAAAGTTACTCCGAATAAGGTGCTATGGAGCGCATCTAGATCACATCAGCGTTTCTTTACTCGCCTCCGACGTGGTTCGACCACGCCACAGTCGGGCATTCATTTGGGACGTGTCGGGTTGCGTGCGATGCGACCAGCGATGGGCTTGTGCTTCAGTGCCCAGAGTCGATGGTTCCTGGCGCTCGCGCCGATTCGTTTACAGGCAGAACAACCGTTGACGTCTTTGTTCCATGGATTCGGTGCGTCCCGGAATCAAACAGCTTCAAGGCGTTCCGTGTGCTATCGCCGATGGGCAATCCAGTATGTTCTGCGCAGCACAATGGCAGAACAGTTGTGTGTGTGCTCCATCGCAAAGACCGCTCGCGCGCAAAGGAGTTGTACAGCCGGGCGCTGGACAGGTCACTCCCGATCGTACCTGTTCAGCGGTGGCGCATCCGCGAGGGGACAACATATCTGCCCTCGATCCCTCGCACGCCGCGAAAGCCGAAGAGACTGCAGTGTGTGGTATGGTTCATTGCACTGCATGCGCTCTTCTACATGCTCATGCTAACAGCATACCACCTCACCGAATACACCCGCGAACCAATGCCAACCGTACTCGAGTACACTGTGCTCTGCGCAAAGGTATGGGGCTTTGTTGCAGGATTGGTTCTGGCAGCTGCCATCGTGCTGAGCGTTGCAACACATGTCGCAACAATAACCGAACGGACAAATAAGCACATCAAGCAAGGGAGGCCTGTCTGACGACGGCAGTCGTACAAACTTGGACGGAGTATGTCGTGTCCGCGCCACTCGGATGTGTAACTACGGACGCCGTTCGGTGTGAGTGCGAGCCGACGTTCGTCGGATTGCGTGTCGTGTCGTGCTCGACAGATGCGCCGCTGTGTGTGATGAATGGCACCGCATCGGATATAGTCGGGCTGACCGTGCCGTGGCTGGAGTTGGTACCTGTTCCCGGCGGGAACTCCAATCAGTTTCAGTGTCTCACATCGGATGGTAGATTCGCAGCACACGCGGGGAATCCAATCATCTTGCGTGTGCCGATGAACCACTCGCGCGTTGCCATGATCCTGCACTGGCGATCGCATCAGCGTGCGCTGGACAACGGCACACTCGATCTGCAGGACGTGATTGCGACCAGAACACAGAGTGCGCGCCGCGTTGAGTTAACGATGGTCCTGGTGTGCCATGTGTTTTTCTTTGGGATGGCGGTAGTATCTGCCATGACCCTGTCGTGGCTCGCAGGAGCGATCGTTCTGCTGGTGTTTCTTCCGATTTTTTTTCTGGCATTCACGATCGAACGGCGTGCGCTCGGTGACTCGGACGCGATGCCCGTGCGGTATACGTCGCGCGGGTTTGTGCTCGCAAACGGAGAGCTTGTGCCATGGACTGCGATCAATAGATACTCCAGGCTGAGTCGTATCCCACGCGCCTCGGATGGATCGCACGCACGAATCTACCAAACCCATCGCGAGTTTCTTGTGCGCATGGGTGTGCGCTGGGCTCGGCCGGAGATTGATGAGCAGTATCGCAGATCACTGCGACGACTGCCATGGGTCGCGCTCATCTCAATGACGATCGGCGTGCTGGTCATGGAGGTGTGCCTGTATCTCTTCTTCGTCTATCTTCCCGATCAGCCGCTGCTTTCAAGTGTGTACTTTGACAAGAGCGTTGTTCTCGTGCCAGCAATGGCGCTGGCTTTGATCGCATTTATCATAGTTGCCGCGCATGCTGCGACGCTGGAACGCTGGGTTGATCGCAGGATACGGGCGTGGCGCAAACGGAAATAATGCTCCGATACAACAGATGGGTATTGGTGCGTGCACTGGCCCTGCTCTACACTTGATCCAGACATTCATCGTTGACGTGATATTTGACCCGCAATCAGCCAAACACATGCCAGACACATCAACCCCAACTCAATCTCCCGACCAGTCGCCCGCTGAAGACCTGCACAAGCTCGAGCTCCAGCGGCGCGAGAATCGCGATGCTGTTGCGAAGCTCGGCGCGCTCCCGTACGGGCGGCGTGTCGACGGGATCATGCCTCTCGCCGATGCGATTGGCCGGTTCGATGAGCACGCAGACGAGCACCACAAGGCGCACGCCAAGGACGAGGACTTCGTCGATCAGCGTCCCGTCGTGCGCGTCGCGGGACGCATCGTGCTCCATCGTGACAATGGCAAGCTCATCTGGCTGAATCTTCGTGACGACACGGGCGATCTGCAGGTCGCGGTCTCCCAGCGCGACTGCATACTCGAAGGCCCTGTTGGTGTCGGCGGGTTCGATGCTGCGAAGCAGATGGACCTCGGTGATGTCGTTGTCTGCGAGGGCCCGCTCGTGCGCACGCGCACCGGCGAGATCACAGTCTGGGCATCGACGCTCGCGCCAGCGTCAAAGTGTCTTGTGCCGCCGCCGGAAAAGCACGCCGGTCTGCAGGACATGGACACGCGGTATCGCCAGCGGTATCTCGACATGTGGGCAACGCCCGAGACGATGCGCGTGTTCCGCATGCGCTCGAAGATCGTCTCGGCTGTGCGTTCGTTCATGGATAGTCGTGAATACGCCGAGGTCGAAACGCCGATGCTCCAGGCGATGGCTGGCGGCGCAGCTGCGCGCCCGTTCACCACGCACATCAACGCGCTCGACATGCCGCTCTATATGCGCATCGCGCCCGAGCTCTATCTCAAGCGTCTGCTCGTCGGCGGCATGAAGCGCGTCTACGAGATCAACCGCAACTTCCGAAACGAAGGCGTCGACAAACAGCACAACCCCGAGTTCACCATGATGGAGTGCTACGAAGCGTTCGGCGATTACACCACCATGATGGACCTGTCAGAATCGCTCATGCGCGAGCTTGCGCGCATGATCCTCGGCGCTGGCGCAGACGAAACAGATCTGAAGCTCCCGTTCGGCGATCACGAGGTCGACTACGGATCACCGTTCGATCGTGTGACATACGCCGAGCTGTTCGAGCGCGCACTCGGGTTCTCCATGAACGACGAGGCAAAGGTGCGCGCAGAAGCAACGAAGCGAAACATCGCGCAGAAGAACGAGAAGGGCGAGCCTATCGACATCGTGCTGATCATCAACGAGCTCTTCGAGGATGTCGCAGAGCCGACACTCAACCCGGCTAAGCCGACATTCATCACGGAGTACCCGGCAGCAATCTCGCCATTAACGCGTCCGAACCCGGACAGGCCGGACGTTGCCGACCGTGCGGATCTCTTCATCGGGCACATGGAGATCGGCCCGATGTACACGGAGCTCAACGACCCAGACGTGCAGGCGGAGAAGTTCCGCGCGCAGCTCTCAGGCATCGACGACGAGGAGCAGACCTTCCGCAACTTCGATCACGACTTCATCCGCGCGCTGAAGATCGGCATGCCCCCCGCGGGTGGGCTTGGGCTCGGCATCGACCGTATCGCGATGCTGTTGACAAACCAGCGCTCGATCCGCGATGTGATCCTGTTCCCGCTTTTGCGACCGGAATGAGATTATCTGTTTTTTTCGGGAAGCAGCGATTTGAGTTGGTTGAGATATGTAAAGTCTTCAAAGGTTTTATTGCAGAGTGAAATTACTACTTCGAAATGAGACATTTCACCCTCCTGATAGGCTCCTCTACCAAAGTAGAAGTCTTGTTTCTCTGCCCACTTGATCGCAAGCTCAGCGATTCTGTCTCTCATATCAGGATCCATCTTCGCTATATCATCAGGAATTGTGTCGAGCAGGGCAACATACTCGCTAACGGGCTCAACAAACTCGCACGTAGGACTTATAACATAGAGATACTCCCGGGCTACTTCTGTTGTCCTTTGTGGTATACCAGTTGCGCCATCTATTCGAACTGAAAGTTCGTTAACAAGCAACCGATCCTTTGTGTAGTTTTTCATCTTTGTTGCATAGTAGAGCATTGTAAGATAAGAAGCATCGGTGTTCTGTTCTAAACATGTATCTATGACCACGCGCATTTGATCTTTCGATAGCTTAGGAGAGTGACGCAAGAAAACGATGCTTTGCTCATCCTTTTCAAAGTGGGGCAGTGAAGCGAGATGGCAATGCTCTTGAAGATGTAGCCAAACAGTGTTTGTGACTTGGGCAAACGCAGCATAGCTCTCTGCTTCGGTACGGTTTGCATGTTGTGTGTAACTTCCTCTAGGCATAGAAAAAAGAGCTTGTATAGCTTCTTCTCGTATAGCCGGATCACCGATATCAGAAAGTATCACATATACTGGATCCTCTGTTTGCAGATACTCGGGAATCTCGTCCCAGGTAATTGATCTGCGGATGTTGCACGCGAGTACAATGTCGTGCGCAACTGCGTCATCCCATGCACGCTTGATCGCGTGGTTCGCAACCATTTCGCGTCCACCAGCGTACGACTTTGCAACATGGTTGAGCAGGATATAGGCTCGCTGCTGGAGAGCAGGATCGGTTGACTCCACTCGCTGCCGAAGTGCGTAACGCATCATCGCGTTCGCTGCACTGTTTGCTTTGATTGTTGGGACGACATCATCAGCGTACCCCTTGGGAAGATGCTTCAGCAGTCGTTCCTGCAACTCTTCATTCAATGGCCGATTCGTCACCAGCGCAACGCGCGTCGAGAGCACCGGCCCGATGGTCCATTCCGCGATCAGCCATGCGCAGACGCTCGCTATGAGCAGAAATGCAATCGCAATACTCGCAAGTGTGCGCACAACGCGGCTGCGAATAGTCGGCATGGATCCGCATTCGGGGCAGACTGCATTTGCATCAGGAAGTCCCTCGCGACGGAACCCGCATCTAGCGCAGCGCGATCTGCGCATCGCGAGGCACATACGGATCATCGCCCGAAGAAATACAACAAGTCCGATACCACCGAGTGTTGCTGCAATAGAGATGGCGAGTGTGTTGATAGTCATGGTGCAACTGAACTGTCATCAATCGCTGGAAAGTACGAGCGAATGCATCGTGCATATGTTGTATCGTCGTGATACCATGGGATACTGCCTGCCATTCGCTTCCGTTCATTGGATGAGAACGTGTTGATGTGTTCGCGAAGCCGCTGCGATAGGTCATCAAACGGCGTTGACTCCGGTAGACTAAATCCTCGTTGCCCAAAGTAGCTAGGACCTGGGAAGCAACTGCTGCTGCGAAATGGCTTTAGTGTCGGGTTGTCGAGTCGCCATTGCGTGTCGTGCGCGGCGAGAAAACATACAGCCTCGACAGCGAAGGCGCAGTTGTGGTGATCCATGCAGATCTCAACTGCTTGTTCGATGATGCCAATGTTTTCTTCCCAAAAGCAGACACGATCGCCCTGGTAAGTTTTCAGATCCAGTGTTCCGTATTGATTCCAGAGAGCATCGTTATACTGCAATCGCGCTGCCCATGTTGAGTGCCCGTTGTCTGGTGGAGGAGCCCCGTCATACATCCCCAGTTTATGAAAATGAACAGAGTAAAGGTAGAATGCGAAGGCTTCATCTCGAACCTGTTGGTCGGCAATATCAGCGACGATCTCCAGTGCTTTGTTCGGTTGACGAACAGCGATGCTGACATCATGAAAACTGGAATACTCAGGGCAAAGCGCAAGCTTTATCAGTTCCGCTCGTGTTGGTTGAGATACGTGTTCTCGTGTTAGCGCCTTTGTGATAACTTCATTCGCATCAACATAGTGCCAGGCAACGCCAAACAGCAGATGTCTGGCGTACAACTGTTCATCAGGAATACTCGAACTTGTATGGATATCAACCGCATACATTGCACATAGGCGGGCGGTATAGGGTGCGCTTGTGCGTTGTACGCTCACTGGTACGTCAGTGCTCCCCATTATTCTTCCCAACCGGTCACGGAGTTGTATGGTCAAGGGCGGCCTTGTCACTAGCGCTACACGCATCGAGAGCACCGGCCCGATGGTCCACTCGGCGATCAGCCAGACGCAGACGCTCGTCATCATCAGAAATGCAAGGGCAACACTCGCATGCGTGCGCACAATGCGGTTGCGAATAATCGGCGCGGACCCGCATTCGGGGCAGACTGCGTCAGCGTCGGGCAATCCCTCGCGACGGAACCCGCATCTGGCGCAGCGTGATCGGCGCATCGCGAGGCACGTGCGAACGATCGCGCGAAGAAACACCGCTGCACACAGGCTCCCGAGTGCTGCAGCGATGGAGATAGCGAGCGTGTTGAGTGTCATCTTCCGGCGCTATTCTAACGATATGTGTCGATTTCAGGTTCACCAGATCGTCACATCACAGGAAGAATGCACGAATCATCCCCGCACAGGAGCCTCACATGGATCACTTTGTCATGCTGCTTTATGGTGATCGCACACGTCGCGGCGAGCATTCACCGGAGGAGATGCAGAAGATCATTGCCGAGTATCGTGAGTGGTACACGAAGCTCAAGGAGACCGGGCAGGTCATCGGCGGGCACAAGCTGATGCCCGACGATGGCAAGATTATCCAGCACGACACGGACGATGTCATCATTACGGATGGACCTTTCACTGAGGCAAAGGAAGTGCTCGGCGGTCTCTTTGTGATTCAGGCGGCATCACTTGATGAAGCGGTCGCGCTTGCGAGGACGTGCCCGCACGTCAAGTACGGATTCATGACACACGTGCGCCAGATCCATCACACCGCGTAATACATGGTGATCAGCCCATCGCATGGCCGATTCCGTCCACACACTTGTCGACCACCTGTTCCGGCGCGAGTCGGCACGGCTGTCTGCATCGCTTGTGCGCGCGCTCGGCGTGCGGTACTTTGATCTTGCTGAAGAGTGTGTGCACGAGGCGCTGCTTGCTGCGCTTGAGACGTGGTCGTTCAATGGAATACCCGACGAACCTGCGGCGTGGCTTGCGCGCGTCGCAAAGAACCGCGCGCTCGATGCGATCAGGCACAAGCGGGTGCAGGTCGATCACGCAACGCGGGTGCAGTACGAGTTGCAGCAACGACTTGATGCGCAGGCTCCTGTTTCAGAGCACGAGTTTGACGATCAGCTTCTGATGATCTTTGCGTGCTGCCACCCAAGGCTGACTGAAGACACTCGCATCGCGCTGACGTTAAAAACGTGCTGCGGTTTCTCTGTCAACGAGATCGCTGGAGCGCTTCTCTCAAAGCCTGCCACGATCGCCCAGCGGATTGTGCGTGCGAAGCGGACGCTGCTGGACGAGCAGATCGAGCTGGCGATCCCCTCGGAGTCAGAGCGCGCGGTGCGTCTGGATTCCGTGCTGAGGACACTGTATCTTATGTTTAACGAGGGCTACGCGTCACACGAGGGCGATGCGCATATCCGCCGCGATCTGCTGGAGGACGCGATGCGCTTGCTCGCGATGGTGACGAGCAGCCGTTCCCATTCGTCTCCGAGCGCGCATGCGCTGCTCGCGTTGATGTTCTTCCAGCTTGCTCGGGTGTCTGCGCGACTCGACGATGCTGGTTCAATTCTTCTGCTGGAGGAGCAGGACCGATCGAAGTGGGATCGCGACATGATCAATGCGGGATTCACCGAGCTTCAACTCGCACGCGAGGGAGCAACCATACCGACTGCGTACCACTTTGAGGCGGCGATCGCAGCGACACACGTCAGCGCACCAACATTTGCGGATACGGACTGGCGGGCGATCTGTGATCTGTATGATGCGCTGATGGAGCTAAGAGATACGCCGATCGTGCGCCTGAACCGCGCTGTCGCTATTGCGCACGCCTTTGGCCCGGAGGAGGGGCTCCGTGCGCACGCGAACGTCTCGAAGGACAATCGGATCGCGCAGTATCATCTGTTCCATGCGGTCAGAGGTGAGCTGTACCGCAGGCTGGGGAGGCATGAGGATGCGATTGCATCGTTTGATGAGGCCATCGCACGCACTCGATCCACTGCGGAGAGGCAGCTTCTCCAGCGAAAGCGGAGCAGGTGCAATCCCACATAAACCAAAGAAAAACCGGGGCTGAACCCCGGCATAACACAAGATATCCAGCTTGAAATCAATAATCGCCGGTGAAATCGGGTTCGAGCGCGAACGAGGTGTCGGGCTGAACGTTGCTCATGTCAGTGTTCGTGTCGAAGTACGCGAAGTGTGCTGCAGGGAGTGGTGTGCGGCCCGAGTTTGCGAGTGTCTGCTGACCGACATCGTTCAGGCAAAAGTCGATAAACTGTTTCTGCTGCGCAGTGGGTGTGCCGTCGGTCACGATGCAGACAGGTCGTGAGAGCTCGTATGCGCCTGAGAAGATCGTTGTGTACGTCGGCTCAACTGCGCCGACATGCAGCACCCGCAGATTTCCGAGATCGCGCATGTCCAGAGAAGAGAACGGCAAGAGCCCGATCGCGCCAGGTGTGCTGCGGACTGTTTCAAGCAGTGACTCGTCGCTGAGCGGAACAACATCGGCGCTGGCAAGGCCCGAGTGCAGCACCTCTTGGCGATAAACGCTGGTGTCATTCACGCACGATTCAGCAACAAACGCGTTAATCCGCTTGCCGTTCATCCATGTGCGCGAGCGGCCGAGATAGATATTCGAAAGATTGCTGACGCTGATCGACTGGAGTGGGTTGTCGTCGTTCACGACCGCGATCAATGCTTCGGCTCCAACACGTGTTGCGAACCTGCCGGCTTCAACCTCGTGCTGCATCAGCGGCCTTGAGATCACCGCCATCGCCTTGTTGTTCTGCGCCGCGTTGATCGCGCGCAGCTGCGATGTGGGGTTTGTGTCGATGTGCTCGCCTGTGTGCAGCTGGTAATCGAGCATCAGCGCGCGGAACGGTGTGCCATACGACACATTGCCGACTGCGACGAGGTTCGCCGAGGAGCTATGCTCCCGCGCTTGCTGGCTGGAGTACGGGGTATACACGTTCTGTTGTGCGCACGCGCTCCCGGCAGCGATTGCAAGGGCGAGGACAACGAATCCCGAGCGCATCGGGCCGGTGGTAATAACATCGTTCATGAATGCAGGTTCCTCATCGGGACGGATGGACGCGAATGTCACGATGGCGTTTTGAGATGTGGGTGTGTGCATCGGCCCGCAGCGCGAGCAAGTGAAGTGACAGCACGCTGCGGCAGGCGTTTGCTTAGGATCTGTGCATGAAAGTCGGTGTCATCATCACAGCCGGTGGCCGCTCAGAGCGATACTCGGCCCAGGTCGGTTTTTCTCGGTCCAAGCTCGAGGAGGACATCCACGGCAGACCTGTCCTCATGCGAGCCATCGAGCCGTTCACCAAGCTGGACGCAGTCTCGACGATTGTCGTCGCGGGCCCGAACGACGACGAGATGTTTGCGGACTTCAAGGTGAAGTTCGGCGACCGGCTTGGGCTGCTCGGCGTGAAGCTGTGCAGAGGTGGGGTGCATCACAGGTATGAATCTGTCATGGCTGCGCTGGAGCACGTGCCCGCTGACTGCACCCACATCGCTGTGCATGATGGCGCGCGCCCGTGCGTGCGCATCGAGATGATTGAGCGCGCGTTTGATGCGCTCGAACACTGCGATGCGGTCGTGCCGGGGCTTCCCGTCAGCGAGACCATGAAGCGCGTGGATGAGCAGGACTCGACCGATGCACCGGATCCAGCCGAGGTCATCCTCGGACTCGCAAAGACGAAGCGTGTGCGCACGGTTGTTGAAACACTCTCCAGAGACAGCGTGTTTGTGATCCAGACGCCGCAAGCGTTCTCAGCAGATCTTCTCCATCGAGCCTACGCGCAGAGTGATCTAGAGAGCACAGACGATGCGCAGCTTGTGGAGCGGCTTGGCGAGACAGTGCGCGTTGTCGATGGCGATCCACGCAACATCAAGATCACAACCCCGGCCGATCTCGACCTGGCGAGACTCTATGTGAAGAGTGTGGCGTTTTAACGATCAGCTGTGCGTCTTGTCTGCTTACTTCCGCACTTCCCTAAACCGCTCGATGTCAGCCCCGAGCGTCTGCAGGCGTTCGTCCATCCTCTCGTAGCCGCGATCGAGGTGGTACACGCGTGAGATCGTTGTCGTGCCCTTCGCTGCAAGCCCGGCAAGCACGAGCGACGCCGAAGCACGCAGATCCGATGCCATCACGGGCGCGCCGTGAAGTTCCCGCACGCCTGTCACGACAGCGATCGGTCCCTGGCGATGGATCGTTGCGCCCATGCGCGAGAGTTCCGCCACGTGCAGGAATCGATCCGGGAAGATCCGTTCGGTGATGATCGAGTTTCCGTCCGCGAGTGAGAGCAGCGCCATCACCTGCGCCTGGATATCCGTGGGAAAACCGGGATGCGGCTGCGTGGTGACGACTGCTGGTTTGATAACGCCGTTGCGTCTGACGCGCACGCTTGTGCGCTGTGGGGATGCTGGATCAAGCACCTCAATCGAGACATCCGACGGCTCAAGCACGCTGGTCAGCGCGAGCAGCGAGTCCATCGGACAGTTCGTGATCGTCAGATCCTCGCCCATCAATGCGCCCGCACAGATCCACGTGCCCGCTTCGATGCGATCGGGCATGACCGTGTGTGTCGTCCCTCCAAGAGAGGGCACGCCCTCAATTGTAATGCGTGGCGAACCGTCGCCGGAGATATGTGCGCCCATTGCGCGAAGCATGTTGGCAAGATCAACGATCTCTGGCTCGCACGCGGCAGATTCGATGATTGTCTTTCCGTTTGCAAGCGCAGCAGCACACATCACGTTGGCCGTGCCGAGCACCGTCGAGCCGAACGGTCCACCGAGGAAGATCGTCGCGCCTCGCAGCCCTCCCTTCGGCGCTCGCGCGGTGATGTCGCCCTGATCAAGTTCGATCTCGGCACCGAGCGCTCGAAGCCCGCGCAGATGGATATCAACCGGGCGATCACCGATCGAGCATCCACCGGGCATCGACACACGCGCAAACCCGCGCCGCGCAACGAGCGGCCCGAGCACACAGATCGAGGCGCGCATCGTCTTCACGATCTCATATGGAGCGTGCGAGGATCCTTCAGGGTCTGCGTGCAGCGTCAGCCTTGAACTGCCATCCTCGTGCGCCTGCGTGTCGATGCTGCAACCAAGCTCTCCCATCAGGTTGAGCATGTTGCGGATGTCGGAGAGATCGGGTACATCATGCAGGATCAGCGGCTGATCCGTCAGCAGTGCAGCCGCGATAAGCGGCAGGGACGCATTCTTCGACCCACTGGCTCGAACCGTGCCTTTCAGTTGACGACCGCCGGTCACTCGGAATGCTTCCATACCCAGCGGTTTCCCCGTTGATTGGCTGACTTTGGCAGGAGCGGTAAGCACAGCCTCACTTGTATGCACGCTCTCCGGCTCCGTCTCTGAAAGCATCAGCTTGTTGGTGTTTGTCTGGATAGGTTTCTGCTCAACCGTGCCCGCAGAAGACGGAACAACAGCTGCAGACGAACGAACAGTGGGGGAGGTGTGCTTCACACATCTGGTATCGGCAAGGATCACCCACAAGGTTCGGACAGTTTCCAATATGCCATCATTGCAGTCTGTAACGAATATGCCGGCTGGAACGAGTGTGGGTTCTTTGGTGGGTCAGGTCTCACAAAGACAGAAAAACTCCGGACTCTGCTGACACACCACTTGCGGGTATTCGATGATCTGGTGCTGGCGCGCACGTTGCGCCACATCAGGGATCTCACCAGGAGTACGCGCATGGACGAGCGCCAGAAGCAGCAGTTGATGATGGCAGGTGTCGTTGGGTTGATGGCACTCGGCGGTGCAATCAGTTTCTGGATCGGCCCGGGAAGCAGCAATGCTCAGCCCGTCACCACAAAGCCAGCCACCATCACTGTCAACGCCATTGTCAGAGATTTCAGATCCTATGAGGAGACCGGCGGCCATCCGGACTTCCAGCAGTACAACGGTGCGCGCATCAAACTCGCCAAGCTCGCGCTCGACGAGAACAACAAGCCCGTGTTCAGCAGTTCATGGGGACAGAACGTCACAGGCAAGTTCAAGGACAACAAGGGCCGCCACATCGGCTGGATGCACCACAACTCCGCACTCGGTGATATCGCAGCAACTGTAGCAAACGTTGTTGAAAACGATGCAAACAAGCGTCTGACCAGCGAGGAGCGCTTCTCCCAGTGGTATCGCAATACCCCCGGCGTAAACCTGTCAAAGCTCGTCCAGATCACACTCGTCTACGACGAGGACAAGGGTACATACGTCTTCGATTCCGATGAGCATGAACCCTACAAGTCACTCGGCGGGTTCTTCCCCATTGATGACGATCTCTTCGGTAACTACGAGGGGTACGACAACGGCGCCCACAACTTCCATTTCACCACAGAGATCGACACGACGTTCGTTTACGACGCAACCGCAGACCAGATCTTCACATTCACCGGTGATGACGACGTCTGGGTTTTCATCAATGACCAGATGGTGCTCGACCTCGGCGGCATCCACGGCGAGGATTCGCAGACCATCGTGCTCAACCGCATCAGCGGGCTTGAGGACGGCAAGCAGTACTCGCTGCGCATCTTCCACGCGGAGCGCCACACGACAAAGTCAAACTTCCGCATGGAGACCACCATTCAGCTGCGCAGCGCAGAACTCCCGCAGACCGACATGACCTACGACTAAGCATCCTCACCCAATCACACAGCTTTCCATGAAACACCATCGCCCGGGGAATCTCGCCTCGGGCGATGGTTGTCTTTTTGAAGCAAGGCATACCACTTTGCAAAAGTGTCCGCAGAAAGTGCTCGCTCTTTCCATAGGTAACATCATGTAATCCAAAGCAGATTCCGCATTTTATTGGCATTCCCTTGCAAGTGATGTATATTGGCTACACATCGATACCGTGTAGCTGCAACATGCGATATATGGCCATGAGTTCCGTTCTGTCCTTGTTTCACGCTTATTGTGCGCACGCGCAGTTTGCCAACGGCCTGACGTTCCACGCCCTCACATCGACAACGCTCTCTCCGGAACATCCGAGCATTGCAATCCGGGTCACAGCATACTTTGATCCGCAGTATTTCGCCTTCGGCGGCGCTGGTCTGGATGTCGCTGCGAGTGATTTGAAGGGTGTTGTCGGCGAGCCGTATCTTGCAACACCACTGGGTGCCTGCGCTTTGCTTGTAACCGGCATGCAGACAATGGGAGGAAGAGAGCAGATGGGAGTCGGGCAGCTCGGCCTTGCGGGTTGTTTTCCTTATTCAACAAACCCGATCGACATTATGAACTTCGCGTACACCATTGATGATTTCACACCCAGAACGATCGAACTGACCATGCCAAGGAACTGGGGCATGTCGTTCTTCGGCGATCCTGGACAGTTTGCACCGAATGTGTTTATCAGCCCAGAGAATGTCGGGCTCGATTCCATCACGCTGACGATCGTCCCAGCACCCAGCACCGGTACCCTCGCGTTAGGGGGCCTCGTCTTGCTCTCGCGCAGGAGAAGATAACTCAAGGCTTCCTCAATACCGTCTTTCAAGCTGTGAATCAGTCCTTCTCACCCACACAACCGGCACAACCCCTCCAGACAGCAATCTTTCAGCGCGATTCCTGCGCACATGGGTTGCACCTGTATGCCGTATTTCTAACGCTGTGAGATGAAAGGCAACCGCTGCATCGCGATTCCGAGTGATGGCTGGTTGCAGCGGAGGAATCTCTTATGACAACGTTCTCGAACACACATCGCAAAGACACTGGAACATTCATCGCCGCTGGCATCATGGCTTTGATGGCCGGCAGCACGGTTGCCTCGGCTCAGGAACTCCCCGAAGCCATCACACTGACTGGTGTCGTTCGCGATTTCCAGGAACGCTCGGTCTCCGGCGGCCACACCGACTTTGAGTGGCAGCCGTCTGGCGGGTTCGGTCAGTATGCGTACATGGTTGCTGACGAGCTGGACGCACAGGGCAAGCCCGTGTACGCGTCCAATGGCCGCAAGGTCTGGTCACAGTGGAAGGACGCGCAGGGCCGCAACGTCATGCCCGCGCGTTCATACCTGCCCACGCCTGAGAACGGCACAACCGGCAGTGCTTCAACGTCCGATGGCGGTGCGCTGCACACATCCGCTGACTTTGCGCAGTGGTTCCGTGACACCCCCGGCAAGAACATCTCATCGCCGTTGTCCATCACGCTGAAACGCAGTGGCGATACCAACGTGTATGTCTTCGACGATAAGCAGGATGCCACGTACCAGAATCTGGGTGGGTTCTTCCCGATCAACGGGCAGTTGTACGGCAACTCCGCTGGCAACAACAAGAACTTCCACTTCACGTACGAGCTGGACACCACATTCACGTACCAGGAAGGTACGGGTCAGGTGTTCACCTTCACGGGTGACGACGACGTGTGGGTCTTCATCAACGGCAAGTGCGTGATCGACATCGGTGGTGTTCACAGCGCAGTGACCCAGACCGTTGATCTGGACAACATCCCCTGGATCAACGATGGCGAGGAGTGCGAGCTGAAGTTCTTCTTCGCTGAGCGTCACCGTACACAGTCGAACTTCCGCATCGCGACCTCGATCATTCTGCGCAACGCAGAGATCCCGTCGACCGATTCGATCTACGACGAGTAAGCCAGCATCTGTTTGATCGCACCATGAAACTGCAGCCCGGGGTTCATCGCCCCGGGCTGTGTCATTTTACGCGAGGAATGAGATATCACGCGATCTGCACACGAGCGGTCTTTGCCAGTGCTTCGATCGACAGAAGAACAAAGTCGGGCCGATCCACCCCCGTCACCACGCGCCAGAACGGCTCTGGAAACTCGTCATCAAGCCACGAGTGGAATGGCCCTGCATCATTATCGAACACCGGTTCGAGCAGCGGCGAGCCAACGACAACCAGCCGTTGCAACAGCAGCGGCTCATCGGAAACAAACTCGGCCTCAGCTGAAACGCCCGTAATGGTGTCAACAAGCTCGGCAAACAACTGCGGATTGGCCTGATACAACGCATCGGCATCATGCCAGATGTGAAAACGATGGCGAGCCGGAAGCTGCCCTAGTGTCTCGTTCCGCTGACGCAATGCCCACGCGATCGATCCCGGCCCGGTAATCCGACGACTGATTGATGTTGCGGGAAGCGAGCGCTCAAGCTGATGGCAGAAGCTGTCGAGGTCGCGAGCCATCTGTCCGTAGATGTGATGGACCTCGGTGTGGGGGATTCGCGAGAGAAACCCCGCCAGCCGCGACGCAAATCCAATGCGATCGCGCTCGTGCTGGCTGATCGCCAGCACATGCGCGTCATCGGTCAGACGCACGACCTCGGGTTCCCAGGACAGCTGCCCTCGTGGCATCTGCCCAACGCGAACGTCCATTCGTTCCCCCTGGCTGCGCCCTTCCACAGCCAAAGCACCACACCGGCCCCAATGGGCACGCCGCAGCACAACACCGACAATGTCAGCGTTTCCAGCCAAACTCTCAGGTATGGACCCCCTCGGCCCACCCCGTGTTCACAACTCAATGTGCCACAGAATCCGAACCGGGCAACCCATACAGCCCTTACAAGCAGTATTTTTCGCAGATAAAACACCGATTGACTGGTTCGGCACCAGTTTGGGGGCCAATAAACTGACGAGAGACAGACGGAACGAACTCCTCGCGTTCAAACTGTCCATCATGATCATCTCGACAAGATGCTACAGTGACCGGGGAAAACCGGTATTTGTGTGGTTCCGCCTGTTCCACGCACGTTCGATCACCGCCAACAGAAGCAGCACGTATCCGGTGAATGCAACAGCAAGCACGCATCCACCGATGTAACTACCGATGTAAAACACCTCCGATTTCAGCGGCACCACAAGCCCGATCAGCGCCATCGCGCCACATCCCACAACAAGCCATATGTAGTGCCGGTCGCTGTTCAGCTTTGCAACGCTGTACGACGCTGCAATAATTGGCAGACACATCATGCCGTAGATCAGTACCAGCCCTGGAAACAACAGCAAACTTGCGCCGACAATCTGCGGGTCGAACAACGCCGCGATCACGCCAAGGTGAACAATCAGGCATCCGAGAATACACACGATCGACACAACGCCGAATCTGCTGCTGGGTGGCACTGTGTCGTAGTGCATCCATGTTCGATCACGATCGCTCGCTGTAGCGCCGCACTCCGGACACTGCGCCTCAAACGCAAGCCCCGCAAGATCGTACCTGCACACGGGGCACAAGCCCTTTCCCTGTAGCGCACGCATGCGATACACCCGACCGGGCTGCTTTATCACACGCACCGCGGCGAAATAACTCACGAACCCGAGCAGCGTCAGCACGCACGGTGAGAGCAGCAACATGAGGTATGGCAGACCGTTCATTCCGGGAAATCATTGGACAGGTGATACTTCGGTTGCACACACAGCGGTTTCCTGCGGAGAAGTAACCGTTCACCAACCGCAAGCCCAATCATCAGCAGCCCCGTCACCGATGGGCACAATCCGAACAACGCGATGAGTGCTGTTTCATCAAAGTTGTATGGTATTAACAGACGTGCGAGCAGGCACGCGCTCGTCAGCCCCCCGCACGCCAGCAGCCACACAATGTGCCGGCGGCTTGATCGGCGCGATGCCAACCATGAGGCGATTGTGAGCGGCACGAAGTACACGGGCACAACAATACACACCATCACCAGATATTCGAAAAAGAACCGATCGCTCTGGAGCGCAATAAAGAGCAACCGCACAGCCACGAACACAGGAAACGCACTCGCCCAGAGAGCAAAGCGTACTCGATCCGGTCGTGTTTCAGCACCAGCTCGCTTTGCCTTCCGCTGCACATGCGATGAGCCGCACTCGGGGCACGTTGATCCGCTCGGCAGATCCCGCAGGTCATACCCACAGAACGGGCAATGATCGAGCAGTGCAGCAACTGCTCTCTCGGGTCGGGTCACAATCGCGACAGCTGCCAGGTACAGAAGCGACGGAACAACAAGCAGAAGTCCGATCGCAATGACAAGAATCGTTGCCATCATGAGTCGGTGTCCGCAGTTTCATGATGTGTGCTCGACGATGGCAGAATCAACCGCTCACCCACGGCGAGCACGAGAACCACAAAGCCTGGCATGAACGGGCTCAGCATAACCGGTGTGAATGAGTCTTCTGTTTCAGACAAAATCCACAATAGGAGAACAACAGCCCATCCCGAGATCAACCAGACATAATGCCTGCGCGATCCATCCTGCACAACACGCTCTGAAGCGACAATGATCGGAATACACACAAGCATAGCAATGATGCTCACGCCGATGAACAACACCGGACTCCAGAGAAAGTTCAGCAGTGTTGGGTCGGACAAACAGACAATCAGCGTCGTAAACACCAGACTCATCGCACATGGAAGCAGTACCCACAGCGATTGAAATCCACATCCGATGTATGGCTTGTGGCCAATGCGCTTGCGAAGCCTCGTCTGTGCATTCATTCCGCACTCCGGACATACGGCATCCTCAGCGAGTCCAGCAAGTTCGTATCCACATCCGGGGCATACAGACGCTGCCTGCGTTTTCCGCGGCGCGAAGTCGCGAGTAATCATTCTTACAGCCACAAAGTATGACACGAGCCCGGCAATCGCTGCAATGACCGCGAGAAAAGTCACGCGCTGCGCTCCTGTGTATCATCCCTGGAAAACAGCACGCGCTCGCCCACCGCAAGCACAAGCAACGCAAAGCCTCCGACACATGGGCTGACAAGCGTCGAATACATGTACACTTGATTCGCATCCATACTGTCTGCAAAGAAGGCGGGTAATGTTGTAAAATCGACCGCAAACGACCCAACACCAAGCCAGATGACTGGCCTCAGATCACTCCCCGAACCGGATCGCCTCGCAACAAGCAGCACCGGAAGATGGAGCACGAACACAACGCTCGCCAGCATCGGCAGCAGCAGCACGAACGCGAACACATTCACAGTGTTCAGAACGGGGAAGAGCACGCAAGTGTGCATCGCAACCGCCACCGCCCAGCACGCCAGAAACATCCATACAAACCCCGGCGGTACACGGGCTGCGACACGGTCCGCAAGCAATGCCTGACGCAGCGCCTCATCGGCACCACACTCCGGGCACAGCGTGTTATCAGGCAATCCGTGCAAGTCATACCCGCACCGTGAGCAACGACCCGCGTCACTTCTCGCCTTTGCACGCTCATGTTCCATTGTGCCAGCGCCAATGTAGCACAAGAAGCCGAAAACAGCCGCAACCAGAAGCATTGGGAGATCGATCATCATCATCTCTTCTTCGAAATACACATGCCCAAGTTCACTCGTTTACCCAAAAAGATAATAACAGAATGAACCAGACACCAGTGCGTCAGGCTCATCCTGTGTTGTGTCAGCATGGTGTCTGAAGCCTGCTGAGAGAGAAAGAGAGTTCAAAGACAAGCGTTTTCGTGCGATACAGCCTCCTTTCCAGCGTGCTCTGAAGCTAGACGAGTTATCGAGCCCGGCGCCTGCGCACCGCGATCAGGCCCGCAGCAGCCATCAAAGAGACCGGGCCTGGTGCGGGGACAATCTGCAGGCGGGCGTTATCAACAAACCCCGGAAATCCGCCCATCGTCGAGTTCACAAACCCGAACTCGGTTGTCACCCACGTTGTCCCGATCGGGATGGTGCCAGTAGCAGAGAAGTTCTCCCACGTCGTTGGTGTGTTATCGAGCGTGAATGTACCCGATGAGATGCTGCTGGTGTAGTTGCTCAGACTCGGGCCGGAGTAGAAGTTGAGTCTGATGTATCCTTGCGGCGAAGGCTGTCCTTCGGAGTTGAACAGGGCATCAAGATTGAATGTTGCTGTGCCAGCGGAGATTGCAGCGGCATACGGCGCCATATCCGTCACCTGCCATGCCTGCGTCACGACGCCACCGTTCTGATTCATCTGCAACATGAAGTTACCCGATGCGGGCGTGACTGCACCCGTCGTGCCAACACGCGCACCGCTTTCCGGCGCCCAGATGCCCTGCTGGGTTGTGAAGTTGTTGAGCACTGTTGTGTACACGCCCAGCGCGTTCGATTCAAATCCCGGGTCGACCAGCTGCGCTTGTGCGCCAGATGCGAGTGCTGCGACGACCATTCCACCACGTACGACTTTCATTGTGATCTCCTTTGGTACTGTGCGAGCAACCCGCCCGCTGTCTGGAGAGACTGCGGCGACACAGTCCAGACCTTGCACTTGTGCAGAAACTTTTTTCACATGCCGAATGGCCCCAAAGCAATAACAAACACGGACCGGGGTTACCCGATCCGTGTCTGGAGAGAGAGAGAAAGAGATGTCTGTCAAACGCCTGGTCGGCGGGATATTCGATGTGCCAGACCGCGTTTCCCGCGATCTACAGAGTCTGCGATGCAACAACAGAAATCTTGCAGTTGTGGCAGAAAAAAGTTCAGTCCGCCGGGCTGTCGTTCCGGCGCGTCATATCTAGCATCACTGATTGTTCTGCTCGTATGGGAAAACTACGCACTGACGCGGAACATCATCGCACGTGACTGCAACTCCTCAGCCTGTCTTGAGAGGTCGCTGGCAGCCTGCGCGGACTGGCTGGCAGCATCATTCGACTCCGCCGCAATCGCATTCAGACGCTCGATGGCACTGCTGATCTGCTCGCTTGCAGCCGATTGCTGTTCTCCAGCAGCCTCAATTGTTGCAAGCACCTTGCCGACACGAGAGACAGACTCGTTGATACGCCCGAAGGTTTCCATCGCTGTTGATGCTTCCTCGGTCCCCTTTGCCGCGAGATTCGAGGTCTTTGTCGTCGACGCCACCGCTGATTCGGTTCCCTTCTGAATTGCGCTGATCGCTTCAGTCACCTCGGTGGTCGCTTGCGTTGTGCGTTCTGCGAGCTTCCGGACCTCATCGGCCACAACAGCGAACCCTCGTCCCGCCTCACCCGCACGAGCAGCCTCGATCGCTGCATTCAGCGCAAGCAGGTTTGTCTGATCCGCGATCTCACGGATCACGTCAACGATGGTGCCAATCTGGTCACTCTGTTTCGCGAGTGAGCCGATGAGCTTCGTCGTCGCTTCGACCGACTCAGCAAGCGCAGCAAGACTCTCCACGTTGTTTGATACAGCACGCGATCCCTCGCTCACAGCGTTCTGAGCAGAGCTGCCCTCCGTCGCTGCATCGCGCGTTGTCGACGCATTCGAGCTGATCGTGTGCGACATCTCGCTCGCCGCATCGACGACTTCCTGCGCGTGACGACGTTGTTCATCCAGAGATGCAGACATCTCCTCGCTTGATGCAGCCACCTCTGTTGCAGCAGCGGCAACGGACGAGCTTGCCGAGATTACGGTGCTGACAAGTTCCTCGATACGCGACGCGAGCCCGTTGAACGCGCTGCCAATCTGCGATATCTCGTCGTGGCCTGCTTCATCGAGCCTGATCGATAGATCATTGCTGCTCTCTGCTTTCCGGATCGCGTGGATAGCCGTGTTGATGCGCCTGCGCAATGAGGTAATAGCGATCGCAACGAAGGCGATCGTTCCTGCAATGACACCAAGTCCTGCCGCTGCCGACTGCGTCAGACTTGCCATTGCACCGGCTTTCGCCTTCTCGGCATGTTCGAGAAGCAATGATGCGGATGCCTGCTCGATTGCAGCGAGCCTGTTGATCGCGTCGGTTGATGCTCTGAACCACGCGGATGATTCCATACCGAACCCGCCGATCTGCGCATGCTCTCGTGCGCTCTCACGAAACACGTCAACATCTGCAAACAGCGCCCGCGTCTCGGTCGAATCGAGCAACGTGACAAGCGTCGCATCTGCGCGCTCGCGGAA
Source organism: Phycisphaeraceae bacterium (assembly GCA_020639155.1). Classification (NCBI taxonomy): domain Bacteria; kingdom Pseudomonadati; phylum Planctomycetota; class Phycisphaerae; order Phycisphaerales; family Phycisphaeraceae; species Phycisphaeraceae bacterium. Next base: position 1,181,803 of record JACKHF010000001.1, on the reverse strand, counting down.
CTCGCTCTCATACGCGTTCTGTCCGGCGCGGAGCATGATCCATTTCTCGAACATGCCTGGTCCAAACGCATCGGCTGCAAATGTGCCGCTCAGCACAGCACGCTCGATACCGGTCCGTTCTTTCATCTCCAGCAGCGCACTGTGTGCAGTAATCGCTTCAGTCATCCAGCTGTCGGTGGTCGCCGAGCTTCCTTTCGCGACCGCATTGAGCCCCTTGCCGATCATCCCTGAGAAATACGCGATCGCTTCCGGTGTTGGAACACTGAGCGAGGAGATACGACCTCGTAGCGCCTTGGTGCCGTCAGCATCATTCAGCATGTCATCGACTAGCGATGTGACCGCTTCAGGCAGATTCTCGCGCCCGATGTCAGCATACCCAGCACGAAGCGCATCGAATGCATCATCCGCGTGCTTTTGCTGCGTGCCGATATCCGATGCAAAGCTCTTCCCTCCGGACGACAGATACCCAGCTGTCATCCCGCGCTCCTTCTGCGATTCGTGGACCGCAGCACCAACAAGATTCGACAACATCACGAGGTCTCTCACCTGCGACATCTCGTGATATGTTGTGCGATTGCGCTCAATCGACTGGTATGACGCAAAGGACAAAGCCGCCAGAGGAATGGCAGCTACCACGCAGAGTTTCGTCGTTATCTTCATTCGAGTCTCCCGGTATTTGCCTACGAATCGGCGACCTGAGTAGGGGAGTGCATGGGCACAAGAGAGCCCTGAAGAAATCAGTGTGTTTCAGGTGTTATCTGGACTCTTTAGAAGCATTCATTTCTGAAAAAGGGGATTCCCTGCACGCTTGCGGAACTGCCCCGCATTCGGGACACCTTGTGTCCTCGTCGAGCCCGCGCAGGTCATATCCGCATGAACCACACTCGTGGGATATGTTCGTGTTATGAGAGCGTGTCTTTCTGTTATACCACCAGAACGCGAGAGAGAACGGCTCGATTGACAGTAGAAGAAACAACGGAATCAGAACGCACAGGCCAAGGATGTGTATGTCTGTGTCGAACATCGTCGAGCACCAGTTTGTGACAACGCAACACAATCACGTTCGCTTCTCTCCGGAGCCCGCGAGCGATGGACGCACGTGGAACGATTCGTGATCCGCTGCCTCACGCCCATCTTCCGTTGATTTGTACGTTATTCCGATTGTCTGCTCCGGCTCGCCACAGAGCAGACGGTTTACCCACTCAACACCCTGCATCACGGAGTGGTCGGTGTTTGCAACCTCGTACTTCCACAACCCGAATCGGCCGCGCGAGTACACACCATGCGCTTCAAGCCACGGGATGATGATGGACAGAATCTCATCCCGCTCGACAGACGGTGTCGGATATGAATATTCGGCGCGGTAATGCCATCGCGACACAATGTCACTGCGCTCACCGGGCTCAAGCATTCCCGCGTTTTCGAGTCCTCGGATCACATCCTCGACAACTGTCTCATGATTCACCGGCTTGTATGTGCTCTCCGAAACTTCACACAACAACGAGTAATACTCGTCCTTGTTCGGAGTCATCATCGGTGAGTAGTTCGACAGATATGTCACACGATAGAACGGGCAATCATCATCGGGGAAGTACATCCAGCTCTTGGTTGATGGGCACGGGCGCTTGATTCCAATCCCGACCATATGCCCGGCTGAGTGCATCAAGCGCGATGCCGCATCTCGAACATGCTGCGGCACTTGGCTTGTCACTATTTGTGTGATGAAGAGATCTACCGGCATTGTCGAGAGCATCCCATCAAACGAACGTGTTGAGCCATCATCGAACGTCGCGATGCGGGAATCAAGATCAACACCGACCAGCTTTGTGTTGAACGTGAGATGATCACGCAGATGTGGCTCAAAGCGATCGTAAAAATCCCCCGTACCGAAAAGGGGATACTTGAATCTGTTATTCGGCCCCCAACCGAAGTCATCCTGCTCGAGAATAACGTTCCTGAGCGCGCGCTCATAATCGATGACAGCGACGCGCTCACCGATCCATGTCTTGTTCATCATCTCAGGTTCGTGCGCCCAGACCTTGAAGTTGTACGGTCGCATGAAGTGCCTTGCGATCCCGTCTCCAAAGACGGCATCGATGAACTCACCAAAGTTTCTCGCGGTTTGAGGCGATCGCCCCCCCCCGTTGTTGTTGTTGCGATATGATTGGCCAATATTGTCCGTTTCAGTATTTGGGCCGCAAATCACCCCCTCTTTGGGTTGTGCATTTGCTTGTGTACGAATCAAACCTGCCAAACATTCATAGATCATGTCCTGCGGCAGGTAGCGAAGGTTGTTCTGGTAAGGGTAAGGAATCCACCTATTCCGTGTTCGAACCCACGATTCGCGATCGTTCAGCGTGTAGTCTTTCCCGATAAGAGTTTCAAATAGTTTGTCGTAATACTGGTAGTGACTGAACAACACATGGCCACCAATATCCCAGGTGAACCCTTTGTCGTCCTTGATACTTCTTGCCAACCCACCGACACGCTCATTGCGCTCCACGATGTGGAAGCGCTGGTGTCCTAACTCGCGCAGTCGATACCCGGCTCCGAGTCCTGTCGGCCCAGCGCCGATGATGAGAAGTGTTGTCTCTTCGGTGGCGCGTGTCATACGAACCTGCACTCCTTCAAGCGTCATGGTCAAGGAACTGTCTGCGCTGCACGATGAAGCACACACTGTCGACGCTTCGCATCTGCATCCAATACAACGATGCGAACAGAACCGATGGTATTCATACGAAACAATATCAGGGGAATCCCCTGTATGGAACAGCGACTTTTCTCTCTCAATCGGGGAGTTTTCCTCTGTGTCTTCGGACCGACATGTTGGGTATGGTTTTCGCTCTCAGGGGTCAGCTGCAACGTGCAGCAATGCCATAGCAATATGTCTTGGGCGGGCCGACACTTGCGTTCAGGTTGGTGATTTTCCCCACCAGTTGAACCTGAAACCGTGTGTTGCGCATTCATATACGCCGCCGTAACAGAGGATTCGAAGTTGAACTCAATGGTCGAGTCGTTTGCGGATCATAAACAAAGCGGTCACACTGGTGACAAACCAGATCATGCCGGTGACAGTTCCAACCCAGTTGCCGTTGGCGCACAGATGGGCTGCGGCACAAATGAACCCGAGGATCTCATGGCCTTCCCAGGCGGAACACTCGCAACTCTGCTTCACAGTGTCGTTGTGTGCAGCCAACACATCATGTCACTCCCAGCAGTTCCCACTCGCGACTGGTGTGACAAGGCAAGCGAGGTGCTTGCTCCGCTTGCCCCCGCCGGCATGGCTGTTGTCATGCTCGGTACAATAGACGCAAAGGGACGGGTTCTTGAGGTCGAGCAGGTTGGCGTCTCCGCCGCCCAAAGCGCAGGCCGAAGCGATCGAATCACATCTGCTCTTCGCGCGCTCAAAACCCGCACAAACAGGCTTGCCAGTGTCGGCTTTGATCCTTCATGCGTCAGCGTCTCACAAACGTGCGTCGACACGACTGGAACATGCGCTGCCGGACTCATCAGTACACTCCCCGAGGGCCGAAACTGGCACACCGGCGCTATCGGCAGACTCCTGCAGGGCGTCGTTGATGCTGAGCCCGTGGTTGGCATCGCTGCTCTCCCTGTGCTTGACGAAACATCAAAGTCAACGCAAGAGCAGAAGACACACCGCGTCATTTTCTACGTACTCACATCATTCACATCACAGATTGACCCAATCCACAGCACGGTCGCACGCACACCGATGCCGAGCCTTGCTACCCGAGCAATGCTTGCGTTCGGAAGTCTTCGCGGATCGTCGGGCGGGTTCCTCACGCCGCGCGAGAGCGAAGTACTGGAACGTCTCGTTGGCGGCGCATCCATTCGCGAGATCGCGGATGAACTGGGGCGCAGCCAGCACACAGTGCACGATTATGTGAAATCACTGCACCGCAAGCTCGGAGCAAACAGTCGTGGTGAGCTTGTTGCACTCGCGCTCGGTCACGATCCAGCATCCGGGGTGTATCGCGGTCGGCTTGCAACTGTTGAGCCAAAGCCACTACCCAAACCAGTCATGATCAGCCACGCGTCCGATTCCTGTCTGGGTGACTGATCTCACAGCACAACACTTCTCCAGTTTCCGCCGCTGCGCTGCTTCCATATGCTCGCATCGGCGGTTTTTCCTGCATCGTCAAGGTATCCATCCGAGAGCCTTCGCCAGGAGCCTTGCTGGCGGAATGATTTGATGCCGATCTGAACTGAAGAATGCAACAAGATCGCTCGTCGGTATCCACTGCAGCGCAGCATATTCCCAACTGCGATCCGGCACATCCAGCGAGAGCAAAGGATGATCATCGAGTTCGTTCTCCGGCAACTGCACGCGCAGCACGATGTCGTAGCTCAGCGCCGTGCGATCGAAGACCAGTGCAACCAACTCGCTGTCACGCAATGCTTCAATCGCTTGCTGCGAAGGACTACCGATCTCCTCGACGTATTCCTCAATCAGAGCGTCCCGCATCGCTGAGGGAGTAACCGAAGATGTGCCTTCATTTGGAACACCAAGACCGCCAGCCGGGGCAAACTCCCAGTGCAGCGGATAGCTCGCGACATTTGAGCCGCGCAAACCCATCAGCACTTCCTGTCGACCGCTGCAAACTCGCTGCTTTGTTAGAAGCCCCGTGACCGAGAGAATCGCACACGCTGGTTGTTCAAATGTACTTGATCTGGTATTCACTTGAGCCCGTGCCAGACACAAGCTGCTGTACCTGCCCACCAACGCATGAACGCAGGCTTCGCCTGAACTTGCATTCCAGTCAACGCGTTCAACCGCGAGTATGGGACCGTCGAAGAGCCTCGGATTCTGCGCGCACATGGAATCCCAGATCTGCGTTTCTTCTGGCGTGCGCTGTTGCCGACGTGGTGCACCAATCTGGATCGAGAACGTCTCTCGGTCCAACGAAACAACAACCACATCCTGTTCAAACACAGGCACAACCTGTTTCGACATCGCTCACATACCCGCCAGTTGGGCGATGCCAGAAATATCGCCGAGTCCGAGCTCATTCGCGGCTCGTTGTATCACCCGTTTCGCGGCCTCCTGAGCATTTGTCTGCGCATCGGTCACAGCATCCTTCACCATCTGTTCGAGCATGCCAACATCGGTGCTGCCAGCCAGTGCGGACGCAATACGCACACCCAGCACACTCATCTTCCCGTTCATGGACACACTCACAGCGCCGCCACCAGCCGAACCCTCCACGCGCAGGGCTTCAAGCTCCTCCTTCACGCGCTCACCCACCTGCGCAAGCTTGTCCTTGTTTTTCATCAGCCCCGCAACCGCACCCATTGCTTTCAGTTGATCGAACATCGTGTGCCTCCGCTGCCCGACACGGGCGCATTGGGCATTGTTGTACGCACTCATTGCCTGATCCAGCGGAAAAACGCTGGATGAACCGAGCCCGATCCACTGGTCTTTTCGCCCATTGATCTCTACTGTGCATCAGGAGGTATGTTCTTGTTTAGTGCAGCTGAAACCACCGGATCGAAACAGACACAAGGCGCACCACTGAAAGATGATCTTGCAGCCCGACTTGAGCACGCGACGCAGATCGCCAGGGAATCAGCGCAGATCACCCTCGAACACTTCCAGACCGATGTCAGTATCCAGGTAAAGAAGGACGGCTCGCCCGTCACCGTCGCAGACCGCGAGTGTGAAAAGTTTCTCCGACAGCGTATTCTCACAAAGTTCGCAAAGGACGGCGTGCTCGGCGAAGAGCACCCAGAGACGTTCGGCGCAAGCGGGTACCGCTGGGTGATTGATCCGATCGATGGCACGCGCTCGTTCATTCATGGTGTCCCGCTCTGGGGCACCATGATCGGCGTTGAAAAGGCGTTCCCCGACGGCACCTCCAGCGTTGTCGCTGGTGTCATCTTCATGCCAGCACTCAACGAGATGATCTGGGCAGCGGATGGTCACGGCGCATGGCATCGTGCAGTATCACCCGAAGCAATGCGAGCTCGTGCGCTGGGCACTCCTGTCGACGACGAGTATCAGACGCTACCAGCGCGCGTCTCAGACACAAAGCACTTGAAAGATGCGACCGTGTGCCTGACGAGTGTCCGTGGCATGCACAACGCGGGATGGGATGTTGTCCATGTCGAACTCGGCCTGAAAACGCGCGCGGTCAGGGGCTGGAGCGACTGCTACTCGCATCTCCTGCTGTGCACGGGAAGGATCGATGCCGTCCTGGAGCCCGTCGTGTCAGCCTGGGACGTCGCAGCAACAGTTCCCATTCTGCGCGAAGCTGGTGGCAAGTTCACACATCCATCCGGGTTCCCCGAAGAAGATGCACACCAGCCGCAGAGCATCGCATCCAACGGCCATCTGCATCAGGAGCTTGTCGAACTTGTGCAGGAATACCGCATGCGGGACTGATGAGTCATGACCGACCAATCGCATGACATCATCGTCGGCATCGACCTCGGCACGACAAACTCGCTCGTTGCGATCAGCGATGCTCTCGGCCCGCGTGTGCTCGAAGAGCACAACCGCGCGCTGGTGCCAAGTGTTGTGCGCTTTGATGAGGGTGGGGGGGTTGTCGTTGGCGATGATGCGCGTGATCGTGCCACCGATTTTCCAGCCCATACCGTCGCCAGTGTAAAACGCCTCATGGGCCGATCTATTGATGATGCCCGCGACGAGCTCGGGTTCCTCTCATTCGAAGTTGTTGCGGGGGACCACAACACCGCGCGCGTGCGCATCCCGCGCAGGAACACGTCAAGCCTCGTCGTCTCGCCACAGGAAGTATCGGCGCATATCCTTCGCGAGATCAAGGCTCGCGCCGAACGCGTACTGAAAACAAACGTTCACAAGGCTGTTGTTACAGTCCCGGCATACTTTGATGATGCGCAGCGACAGGCAACGCGTGATGCGGGCAGGCTGGCTGGGCTTGAGATCGTCCGCATCATCAACGAACCAACCGCGGCTGCTCTGGCGTACGGACTCGGCACTGTCGCTGGAAAAACGCAAACTGTGGCGATCTACGACCTCGGCGGCGGCACCTTTGATGTCACCATTCTGCGCATTATCACGCCGGAATCAGGCGGAGACGACACTGTCCAGCTGCCCATCTTCCAGGTGCTCTCGACCGCTGGCAACACCCGGCTTGGCGGCGATGATATCGATAACGCAATCGTCACCATCATGCTCAGCGAGATGGGTATCGACGCATCGCAGATTCCGTCGCTCCCCGCTGCAACGCGCCGTGCGCTGAAAACATTTGCTGAGAACATCAAGCACACACTCAGTGAGCAGGAAACTGCGCAGGTTCGCATTGATATTGATACAGAGAAAACATACCAGCGCACATTCACGCGTGACGAACTCAACACGCTGATCGAGCCGATGATTCAGCAGACGCTGCACGCATGCGAACGTGCAGTTCGCGATGCAAGATCAAGCGCACAAACCGATGTGACAATCGATGCTGTCATTATGGTGGGGGGGTCAACGCGCATCCCCCTTGTCAAGCAGCGCGTTGGCGAGCTGTTCGGTCTGGAACCTTATACCGCGATCGATCCGGACAAGGCTGTTGCGCTCGGCGCCGCAGTGCATGGTTCCATGCTCTCGGGCGCTGGAGCAAAGTCATTGCTGCTTGATGTCATCCCGCTGAGCCTGGGCATTGAGACCGCGGGCGGTGCAGTCGCAAAGCTCATCATGCGGAACTCCACCGTGCCAGCGCGCGCAACGGAGATGTTCTCAACACAGGTGGACGGGCAGACAAACGTAAAAATCCATCTGTTGCAGGGCGAACGTGAGATGGTGTCTGATTGCCGCTCACTCGGCGTGTTCGATCTGAAGGGCATACCGCCGATGCCCGCAGGAATCCCGAAGATTGAGGTGGAGATCCGCGTGGACGCGTCCGGCATCGTGCGAGTGGAAGCACACGAGAAGCGATCAGGCAAGCGCGCCAACATCGAGGTTGTACCCAACCACGGACTCTCACGGGACGAGGTCGAAAGGATCGAGCGCGAGAGCTTTGCCCACGCCCGCGACGACATGACACACCATCGCGTCGTTGATCTCATCGCAAATGCGAAACTTGATCTGAAGTGGATCAGCGACAAGCTCGAACTACATGAGAGCAGACTTGAGCCAGCATACCGCGACGATCTGCGCGCGCGCATCAATCGACTTACAGACTTTGTTGCTCGCGCAAGCCACGACTGGCGCAGTGTCGACGCGAACGCATTCCACGAGGAGAAGGAATCGCTGGCTCGCACGAGTGTCCGCCTGCAGGAGATCAGCATTGCCGAATCCCTCAAGCAGCACTCCAGCAACTAGCGCCGATTGAACAGTTCCATTCCTGTCGGTGCAATCAGGATAATGCCGCGTTCAACCGCGCGCAACCGATCAAGCCCGGGGATCTCGCCGAACACCTCAGACGGGTCTGCTCCGGGTGCAAGCCGATGTTCGATGCGCTCATTGAGCATGCGCTGTCCGATGGTTGGCGCATCGACACCCTCAGGCCAGGGCACAACACGTGGCCCGAGTTTCTTCGCTTCGATCTCCTCCGGTGTCAACTCCTCGGGCTCGTCCTCTGATGATGCTTCCATAGCGCTCGCAGCATCGGCAAGGTCCTCGGGACCCGGCCAGTACGCTAATGTACTGTCCGCTGTAATTAACAGCGCATGCCCTGGTTTGACCAGCGCCTCAAGCTTCAATCGCGAGAACACCTGTCCCTGCCTGTCCGGGTTGCGACGGATCGCCGCATGCTCCTGCACCTTCTGCTCGGTCAGCGCTGGCTTGCGGATACGCTCGAGCAACTGGCTGTCCACGGCTTGTGGCACAAGCTCGATGTGGATCGCAGCACGAAGCCCGGCACTTACGTCAACACCAACAGCCTCGGGCCAGCCTCGTAACAAAAGACGCAACGCACCTCTTGGCAGGCGCAGCGGCCCATTATCGAGCATGATCGGTGTGTCGTCCGGGTATGCGCGCTCCGGCCCGATGGCCGACCACGTGCTTGATGGTTCAACTACCAGCCGATCAATCTGCCCGATCGGTGTCAGCGCGCGGAGCACACCACCAAGCTGCTCACCCGGCACGAGTGACACATACAACCCGTTCGCCCGCCATGTCTCGAGCACATCGACAATCGCTGGGTCAGACACGTTCTCGTTTGTGAGCAGGAAGGGCGCAAGCGTCGCAGCCACCTGCGACGAGGACTGGCCAGCAGGCGCACCGTCATTCCACTCTCGCACCCGCCACCACATTGTGTCGAGCCCTGCACGCTGGCGCGCATCCATCGTGCTCGCAGCAACATTTGTCGAAGTTGGTGTGACACGTCCTGTGCCGTTGCAAGCTACAAGCACACATACGCCCAGCGCCGTGCAGATCGGTGCAAGTCTTGTGTGCAAAGCTCGTTTCATGAAAAAGGTCACCACTCCGTGCTTGTTCCCTGCCGCCGTATACGATCGTCCGCCAATGGGATCATACGAGATCACAATCGAGACCACATTCAGTGCTGCACATGCGATCATGCTTCGCGGCGAGCGTGAACCAGTCCATGGTCATGACTGGCATGTGACCGCGTGCTTTGGTGGCGATGAGCTTGACAGCGACGGCCTCCTGTGCGATTTTCACGCGCTCGAAGCGGTCCTGAAACGCATCACGAGTGCGTGGCACAACAGAAATCTGAATGATGTCGAGCCGTTTTGTTCCGGGTTGAATCCCAGCGCCGAACTCGTATCCCGAACAATATCCGAACTATTAAGAGCGCAAATGCAGCCGATTTGTTCACATTCGGTTCATCTTTGCTGGGTGCGGGTCACAGAGGCCCCCGGCTGTGCAGCAACGCACTATCTTGATCCGAAGAAAACCCGCTGAAACTGCCATGTTTGCACGAATGACACGTCATCATTCCGTGCGTGCGCGCTATGGATTTCCCGCATCATGATGTCACCAGAATCGTCACAACTCTCCAACCCGATGACCTTTGGGTTCACAAACACAAACGATCATCAGCACGCTGCAGCACCGCTCGCGCCGGGTGAAGAGTACTTCAACCGTGACACGTCGTGGCTGGAGTTCAACCGGCGCGTGCTTGCACAGGCAACAGACACATCACAGCCGCTCCTCGAGCGCGTGAAGTTCCTTGCGATCTTTGCGAGCAATCTCGACGAGTTCTTCATGAAGCGGGTGGGCCTGCTGATCCAGCTTGATGCCGCACGTGTCGAAAAACACGGTCTCGACAATCGCAGGCCCGATCAGGTGCTGCGAGAGATCAGGCGCATGGTCGAGCAGATGCAGCGCGAACTCGCATCGTGCTGGAAGAACGACCTCAAGCCCTCTCTCGTGGAGTACGGCATCGCGATTGAGAAGTACGAGAACCTGTCCAAGGAAGAAAAGAAGCGGCTCGACGACTGGTTCAACTCCGAGGTCTTCCCGATTCTCACACCGCTCGCGGTTGATCCGGGTCACCGGTTTCCATTCATCTCGAACATGAGCGAAAGCCTTGGGATTCTGCTGCAAGCACCCGGATCGACGGAAAAGCAGTTCGCCAGGCTGAAGGTGCCCGATGTGCTCCCACGTCTGGTGCGCATCGAGGGTCAGCACGGGCAGCGTCCCGGACAGGAAACATTCCGGTTTGTGATGATCGAGCAGGTCATCCAGAACAACCTTGATGACGTGTTCCCCGGCATGACTATCTGCGATGTCATGCCTTTCCGCGTAACGCGCAACGCGGCGGTCGAACTTGAAGAAGAGGGCGAGGACATCATCGAATCGGTCGAGACAGAGCTCAACCTGCGCAGGTTCGCGCAGGTTGTTCGTCTTGAAACGCCCGCCAACGCATCCAGCGAGATGGTCGAGCTCCTGCAGGATGAGCTCAGCCTGCAGGATCGCGACGTGTACTCGCGCCCCGGACCGCTCGAATATGGCGATCTTTTCGAGATCGCTGACCTGCCGCTGCCCGACCTGAAGTATGAGCCGTACCGCGCCGTCGTGCCCAAACGCATCGGTGACGAAGACAACGACGTGTTCGCTGCCATCCGCAAAGGCAACATTCTCGTCCACCACCCGTATGAGAGCTTCGGCGCAAGCGTTGAACGCATGATCACCCAAGCGGCGCGCGATCCGGACGTGCTCGCTATCAAGCAGACACTCTACCGCACCAGTCCGGACTCTCCGTTCATCCAGGCACTTATCCGCGCGGCCGAACAGGGCAAGCAGGTCGCCTGCCTCGTTGAAGTGCGGGCACGGTTCGATGAGTCGCGCAACGTGCGTTTCGCGCGTCAGCTTGAAAAGCATGGCGTTCATGTCGCATACGGCGTTGTCGGTCTCAAGACACACTGCAAGTGCGCCATGGTCGTTCGCCGCGAGGGCGGGCAGCTTCGCACATACGCGCATGTCGGCACTGGCAACTACAACTCACGCACCAGCACGCTCTACACCGATCTTGGGCTGCTCACGTGCGATCCGGAGATCACGCAGGACGTGTCGCATCTGTTCAATCTGCTCACGGGGCGATCGATGAAGCGGGATTACAACCGCCTGCTCGTTGCGCCGTACGCGATGCGCGACAAGTTCCTGTCGCTGATCGATGCCGAGATAGAGCACGCCAAAGCCGGTCGTCGCGCACGCATCGTCGCAAAGATGAACGCACTGGAAGACTCACTGATCATGGAGCGTCTCTATCAGGCGAGCAGCGCCGGCGTGAAGATTGATCTGTTCGTGCGTGGATTCTGCTGCCTGCGTCCCGGTGTGAAGGGTCTGTCAGAGAACATCAGGGTGCGTTCCATCGTCGGCCGGTATCTCGAGCATTCGCGCATCTACCACTTCTCCGCTGGACAGACAGATCCCGCGATGGGTGTGTGGTACATTGCATCGGCCGACTGGATGTACCGCAACCTCTCGAACCGAGTGGAAGCAGCTGTACCGGTCCGCAAGGAGAGATTGTGCGCTCGCTTGAATCGCATCATCGATGTGCTCGATCGTGATCGTGCCTGCGCGTGGGAGCTGAATCCCGACGGCTCATACACAAAGCTCACACCGGATCCGAACGCAACCGACGGCGACACAGCGCGCATGGGGACGTTCAATGCGCTGATGGCAGATGCTCGCATCACCGGAGCCATGTAAGTCGCGGCAACTGCTACGCAAACGTCTGCACAACCTGATAGACACCTGTCCCAAGGGTCACTGTTACGACGACGAAACACGTGGTACGGTGCTCCACGATTCGAACTACCCGCTCGATCCGAGCCGGGGTCAGGAACTTCCACACAGGATTGTTCATGCCTTCAACAAAGAAATACGCCCCGCCACATTCGGGACACCGCAGCACATCTGGCGATGGACCCGGCACGTAGTTGCACTCGCAGCATCGACCTTCCGCAAGAAACCTCTCCCTGTCCAGACCGTCGGGAAGTTGTTCCTTCTGATCTCGTGTAAACCGCTGCTGGGCAGGCTTCCGGGGAGTGGGAAGTCGAAACAAGATCGCAACTTGCAACGCAAGAAAAAAATGTAGAAAATCCAATATCCTTGTGCCCGATGGCGGCACGCCCCTTGTTCCCGGCGCAGATGTATTCGACTGCAACTTCAACTGGAACCAGACAACAACTGCACACGCTGTAAGAACAATTAGCACCGGAAAGATCCAGAGAGGAACCCTCTCATTGCGAATGTAACGGCACGAGAACGCGAGCAGTACTCCTACCACCAGCAGTGTGCCGATCTTCAGGACCATCTCCGCGCGAATGTGAGCGATCCACAACCTGGCGTTGGGGCTGGGGTTCATGTACCACGAATGCAACCAGCTTGTCTGAGACCACCATCCCAAGACAAGCCAAAGCAGATAGATCGCAAGTATGCCCGCGATGTACAGAAGCCTTTCCCGCACTCTCGGATCATCGTAGAAATAGTCGCACTGATCCCGCGTCCTCATGCTCACTTCCAGCCCGTTGATCGTCGCCTTTGCAAAGCCCCACCTCAGTTTAACGCAATTTGCGCCAGCACACTCAGAAGCAGTGCAACAACACACCCAACACGAAGGTCCGGACGCTCGAAGATCCGAACCAGCTTTGAATCCGTGCGGATCCGAGGCCGGGAGCTGAGTCTCCGAGCTCTTGAGTTGTGGATGAACAGGTCACTGTCGCACTCGGGACAGCGCACAATCTCTGGCGATGGACCCGGCTTATACCCGCACTTTGCACAGATCGCTTCTGCAAGAAACGTCGTTGCAGACACATACTTGTCGACGGCTTGCAGATCGTCGCGCCTGCCGTAGCCGTCCCAGCGGTTCGCGTCATACAGCAGGTAGACAACGGAACATACAAGCACGCACACGAAGAACGACATGGCTCCAAGGATCGATTCCAGGGTGAGCCATATCGATCGACTCGGATTGAAGTACCAGTATCCAGAGATTTCCTCGCGCATCAAGATGCACACAGCTATCGGCGCAAGAATCATGCCTGCGGCAGGCAGCAGGACAATGTACAAGGAGATACGAGCACGCCGGATGAACACCATCATCAGCTCCAGCGTGAGCATACACACCACTGTTGCGCTGGAAGCGTACAGGATCTCAAACCTCATGTCCTGTGTCTGGTAGGCTGGCGCGTTGTACGCTTGGATTGCGGTGATCCACCCGGTCGTATGCGCCACAATCATGAGCAGCGCAACCGCCACAATGCACCACAATCTGACGGGGTTGACAAAGTCGCTCTCGTGCGAGGGCCCGAACTGCGCCACATGTGCGCTGGTGCTGTCTGTACTGCTCGACATACAATGGTCTCTGCAGAGTTTTATCCGCGGGCCTGTACACGCTCGTCATCGGACCTGGGATGCTCATCGAGCGCGGCCTTCGCGGCAAGCCTTTGCTCTACCTCCTCTTCCGACGCAAGCTCGTTCTCGGTTGCAGCAACAATGGCAGCAACAGCACAGTCACCGGTCACGTTGCATGTCGTTCTGCACATGTCAAGGATGCGATCGACACCAAAGATCAGCGCGATGCCCGTCTGCATGTGCTCAGCTGACACGTGGACAGTCTGTAGTACGATGACCAGCATGAGCATGCCGACACCGGGTACACCAGCAGTACCGATCGAAGCCAGCGTCGCTGTCAACACAATCATGAGCTGATCCATGATCGACAGATGCTGCCCAAAGAGCTGCGTGATGAACACGGTCGCAACACCCTGATAGAGCGCTGTACCGTCCATGTTCACTGTTGCACCGAGCGGGAGCACAAAGCTGGTCACGTCTTCGGAACATCCGAGCTTGTTCTCCACACAGTCCATCGTGACGGGGAGCGTGGCGGACGAGCTTGACGAGCTGAACGCGAGCAACTGTGCTGGCGCAATCGCCTTGTAGAACCGTTTGTACCCTACCTTGCCGCGCGTCAGCACAATCATGATCACCGGGTACACGCCAAGGAACATGACCAAAAGGCCGGCAATCACCACCAACGCGTACTTGATCAGCGAGCCGAGCACACCCAAACCCATGTCGGTCATCACAGTCACGATCAGTGCAAACACCGCAACGGGCGCACACAGCATCAGCACGTGTACCAGCTTGATAATCGCGTTTGTCATACCGTCGAAGAAGCGGATCACGGGCTTTGATTCGCTCTCCGGGATGAGCGTCAGCCCAATGCCCAGCAGCATCGACAGCACCACAATCTGCAACATATTGCCCTCGGCAAGAGCCGCAAACGGGTTCGTCGGGAGCAGGTTCAGCAACGTTTTCCAGACAGATTGATCTGCCGCGACAGCCTGCGAGATCTTCGCTCCTGCGTTGGATGCGTTTTGCGAGCTGATCGTCGCCATGGTCTGTGGATCGAAGCTCGCGCCGGGCCTGACGATGTTCACGAGCACCAGCCCCACCGTAATCGCAATGGCCGTCGTGCACAGATAGAGCACAACGGTCTTCAGCCCCATGCGTCCCAGCTTGCGAACATCATTCAGTGAAGCGGTACCAACAATGAGCGAGCACAGCACGATCGGTGCCGCAATGAACTTCAGGAAGTTGATAAAAAGTTTGCCGATGAAGTTCTGCGACAAACGCACAAACCGGGCTGCGTATGCGAGCGATGTCGGGCGCTCGATAATGAGCCCCTTGGCCTCAAGATCGTGTTTCTCGACGAACTCTGGCGTGAGCGACGAGAGTGCCATTGCTGCAAGCTCGGGGTTGTCAGGATCGAGTTCCTGCAGCGTTGCGGTGCCTTCGGGTAGCTTCGGGAAGTATGCAACGCCATGAACAATGAATGCGTCACGATCCGGCACGCCAACACCCGGCCAGAACGTGTCGTTACCCTCACTGTCAGTGGTTGCCGTGTTGACACCAATACCGACCACCAACCCCAGAATGAGCCCGATGACGATCTGCCAGTGGAGCGCAAGTCGTTTCCGTGTTGATGAAGCTGCCATAAGAATGCTCCGCGTGGTGAAAAAATGGAGTGGTCTACAGCGTATCAGATAGGACAATGGTTCACAACCACGAAAACACTCGCTTTCGCACCGATTGATTCCCTAGCATTCGGTTGTGTCCACCAACGCCAGCAACCAGCACCAATCCAGCGAAAACTCCCAGCACTCCGGCAAATCCAGTGAACCCGCACAACAGGTTCGGGCAAGATCCAGCAAGCAGAAGTATCTGCGATTCCGCGCCGAACGCAAGGCATCAGGGCACGAACCGGACACAGGGCCTCGACACTCTGACGAATCGCGAAAGCGCACACGCACCCGTTCCATCCGCGTGCTGTTGAAGGCATTCTGGTCGCTCACCTCACGCATGCGCGGCTGGATCGTGCTGGCGCTGGCAACACTCACCGTCTCAACATCCATCGCGCTCGTGCTGCCAGCTTCGACAAAGGTGGTGTTTGATTACATCATCCTCGACACCCCCGGCGTGAAGGGACTGCCCGAGTCATTGCAGCAGATCGATCGTGTGAAGCTGCTGCTCATGGTCGGGCTTGCGCTGGTGATGCTCTCGGCAACGCGCGCAATCGTCCACATGATCGGTCGCTGGCAGATGACCCGCCTGACAAAGCGCCTGCAGATCGATCTTCGCAGGAAGGTGTTCGACCACGCCGTGAATCTGCCATTGCACCGCGTGCAGCAGATCAAGAGCGGCGGGGTTGCGTCAATCCTGCGAGAGGACGCGGGCGGCGCAGCGGAACTGCTCTTCCAGCTTGTGTATAACCCATGGGGCGCAATCATCCAGCTCGCTGGCACGCTCATCGTGCTCGCGTTCGTCGACTGGGCATTGCTCGTTGGAGCACTTGTGCTCATCCCCATCGTGTGGTTCTCGCACAAGACCTGGATCTCACGCATCCGACCAGTGTTCCGCGAGGTCAGACGATCACGCACCGCGATCGATGCGCACGCAACAGAAGCTTTCGGTGGGATGCGCATCGTGCGCGGGTTCGGACGTCAGCGTGGCGAGAGCTCGCGGTTTATCCGCGGCAATCTCTACATGATCCGTCTCGAACTGCTCGCGTGGTGGTGGTCAAGGGGGATCGAGATCGCGTGGCAGCTCATGATTCCGATTGCGTCAACCGGCGCACTTGTTTACGGTGGCTGGCGAGTGATGCGCGGCGATCTCACTGTGGGCGATGTCATGATGTTCCTCGCGTTTCTCATGAATCTGCTTGGCCCGCTCGAGCTCCTCGCTGTCTCTGCTGCGAATCTTCAGACACAACTTGCCGGGCTCGACCGAATACTTGATCTGCTTGATGAGCCGGTAGAGTTTGCAGGCGCACGAGGAACAACACCGGTGGATCTTTCGTCTGTCCGCGGCCGGATCACATTTGAGAATGTCTTCTTCTCGTATCCAAAGACCGACGAACAGCTCGCAAAGGAACAAAGACAACGTGACCAGAACAGTCCGCCGGATCCCAGCAGAGTTGTACTCGATCATGTGTCGCTCGATGTCCCTGCGGGCAGCACCGTTGCGCTTGTGGGACATTCCGGTGCAGGCAAGACAACGTTCTGCAATCTCGTTGCACGGTTTTATGATCCGACAGCAGGACGCATCCTGCTTGACGGCGTGGATCTGCGCGAGCTGCAGCTCACCTCGTTCCGCGCATTGATCGGCATCGTCGAGCAGGACGTGTTCCTGTTCGATGGCACGGTGCGGGAAAACATTGCCTACGCGTTTCCGGATGCGCCAACAGACGATGTCGAGCGCGCCGCCCGCGCTGCAAACGCGCACGCGTTTATCACCGAGCTTGAGGACGGGTATGACACGCTCATCGGCGAGCGCGGCGTGCGCCTCTCCGGTGGACAGAAGCAGCGCATCGCAATCGCACGGGCACTCCTCGCAAACCCAAAGATACTTATCCTCGACGAAGCAACCAGCAATCTCGATACCGAGTCTGAACGCCTGATCCAGCGCAGTCTTGATACGCTCATGAAAAATCGCACCAGCTTCGTCATTGCGCACAGGCTGAGCACCATCACAAACGCAGACTTGATTGTCGTGATCGAGCACGGAAGCATTATCGAGACAGGCACGCACGACGAGCTCATGCAGCGCAACGCACGCTATGCCGAACTCGTGCGGATGCAGACCGATTCGGCGTATGGCAACACGTCAGAACCTGCAATTTCTCTCTAAAATGGGAGATGTCGTGCGGCATGATGCCATGCCCTACACTCCAACCACAAACCGGGCATGACGCCCACACACAAAGGGAGAATATTGTGAAACTGAAAGCAACTTTTGTCCTGTCCTTGCTCGCTGGCTGCGCCCTGTTCAGCACACCCGTGATGGCGCAAGCGGACACGGCTGTCGCACCCGCAGCACCAAAGGTGCGCACCGATCTGCCAAAGGCCACCGACATCTTCGAAAAATCGATGAAAGCATACGGTGGCCGGGACAAGATCAACGGGATCAAGACATTGCGCACCGTAATGAGTGCTGAGATGATGGGTACCAGTGTCAGCATGGACAACGCCTGGCAGCGTGACGGCGGACGGCGCGTCATCATGACGATGCCGATGGGCAAGCAGGAAATGGGATCTGACGGCAAGGTCGCGTGGATGAACAACCCCATGGGCGGCTACACCCTGCTGGACGGTGATATGGCCGATCAGGTTAACGGCCAGGCCGAGATGTACATGATCGTTCTTGACCCGATCACACAGATGAAGAAACAGAACTCAAAGGCAGACACGATCGGAAAGGAAACATTTAACGATCACGATTGCTATGTGATCCAGATTACGGAAGAAGATGGGGACACCTCCAGGGTGTTCTATGACGTTGAAACATCCAAAGTGCTCGGAGTCAAGTCTGGCAGCGAGCCCGAGATCACGACTGTGAGCTTCAAGGACTGGAAGAACGTCGATGGCATCCAGTTCTTCCACACAATGGAGATGGTTGGTCCGCAGATGCCAATGCCGATGGTGTTCTCAATGACTGACATCCAGGTGAACACGCTCGATGCGGATTACTTCGCGATGCCCGCAGAGGTGAAGAAACTCGCCGATGAAAAGGCAGCTTCAAAGAGTGACTCGGACAATGGCGAGATCAAGCTGAGCGACCTCAATGAGAATGGCCGCGCGTTGGCAGAAATGCAGCTGAAGGCGATCCTGCTCCAAAGCCCCACCGCAGCTCAACTGAAGGAGGTTGTATCGGGGCTTGAGCAGGGACTCGGATATATGCCAGCTGATCAAAAGAAGGTGTACGAGTACATGATCCAGGAGTTGAAGAAAGAAATCGCAAAGAAAGGCTGAAGGAGCAAGGCAACACATGAAGCTCACACACACACTTCCGCTCGCTCTGGCGATCGGATGCGTTCTTTGCAGCGCGCCGGCTCTTGCTCAAAGTACCGACGCGCCTGCGCCACAGGCATCCGCGCGCGATGATCTCCCTACCGCAACCTCCATTATCGAGAAATCGATGGAGACAGTCGGCGGTCAGGAGCAGATCCACGACATCCAGTCCATGCACACCAAGGTAAGCACGTCACTCATGGGCACAGATGTGTCCGCAGAGATGTTGTGGCGGCGCAAGGGTGGGCGCAAGACAATCATGACGATGTCCAATCAGGGCGCATTTACACGAGGTTCTGACGGCACGATCTGGTGGAGGCACGATCAACTCGGCTACGCACTTGTCGAAGACGACAACAGCCGGCAGGCACAGGACAGAGAAGCCGAACTCCTGATGACTGTGCTTGATCCGATCACAGTCGCAAAGGAAAAGCAGCGCACGCTGCGCACCATCGACAGAACATTGTTCGAGGACCACAAGTGTTTCGTTGTTGAAACAGTCATCGGCGATCACGAGTCGATGCACATGTTCTATGACACCGAGAGCTTCTTACTCATCGGCATGAATGTCATCCAGGGAGATCGGACAGCGAAGATTCTGTTCAAGGACTGGAAAGATGTCGACGGCATCAGGATCTTCCACACAATGGAAGTGAGCGATCCGGGGCTTCCAGAGCCGATCGTGTATACAACAACCGAGATCACTTTGAACTCACTCAATGAATCAAGCTTTGCAACCCCTGAGGGAGTGAAGAAACTCATGGAGAACTACGAGCCAAAGCCCCGTGATGACGACGGCCGCTGAAAAACATGCTCGCACATGATGGCTATCCTCTGGCTGCGGACATTGGTTGCAATGTCCGCTGTTTTTCTTCCACCAGCGTATGGAAATACACTCGGGCGCATCCCTTTACAGGTCCACGTGATTGAACAAGGTCCACATTTGGGGTTATCTGAGTCCCAGCAAGCCCAATGCTGTATTTCATGTTTGATCGACGAGTCTCACGCGAACAACAGCCGAAACATATCGGTTAATTACGCAGAACCAATCTGATCCACATGATGGAGTGTTTCCATGAACCATCGTCACACCACACTCGTTCTTCTTGGCTTGCTCAGCATGGCATTGCTCCCAGCCATTGCAGGCGCGCAAGCAGTGCAGGTCGAAGACGATGGCAGCATCACGATGAAGCCAGTCGAACTGCCAGCCGTTCGCGAGATTCTTGATAAGGCTGTCGATATGTATGGCGGGCGCGATGCCGTCGCTGCAATCAAGACGTTGCGCATGGTGTGCAGTGCCGATGTGAACGGACAAACATTCCGCATCGAGAGCCTGTGGTCGAGAACACGGGGCACAAAGGAGATCTGGCAAACACCCTCGGGCGGATGGTCGACAAGCAGCAACGGCGTTACACACTGGACGCAGAATCAGAATGGGTTTGCCCTGCAGGACATGCCACAGGACACGCAGGCACAACTGCTCGTCTCAGTACTTCAACCGTATGACTGGCTCAACAACGCTATGGGCACTGTCAGCGTCATCGGGTACTCCGTGTTTGCGGACAGGCTCTGCTACGAGATACGCGAGCTGGACAACCCGATCACCGAGAACATCAGCCATTACTATGACAAGGAAACATCGCTCTACCGTGGCTCGCAGCTGCGCAGTCCCGGCGGCACGCAACAGAACGTGGTGTTCGGCAACTGGCAGTCCACCGACGGCGTGCTGATGTTCAGATCGATGCAGCTTCAGGACACGCTGAACCCCGATTCAGTGGTTGTGATGAACATCTCATCAATAGAAATCAATACGCTCGATGATGCCGCATTCAAGATGCCTGAAGAGGTTGCCAAACTCCGCGATGAGAAACGATCAAATGAGATCGAAGTCATCTCGAACAACAATCTGCCGTCCGCCGACGATGTCTATACCAGAGCGATGGAAGCCATGGGCGGAACATCAAAGATCCGCCGGATCGAGTCCATCTCACTCACTGCAACGACAAAGTCGATGAACGGCGATGTCGTTCGCGAGCACAAGTGGGCACGGTTTGGCGGCAGACACACGAAGGGAACGACAAAGCAGGACATGCGCGAGTTCGGCACAGACGGCAAATCGCCGTGGGCAAAGATCGGAGACCAGTACGTGCTGCTCGATCCTGTCCAGCCGAGTGCATTGCTGACACAGAGTGAGATGTACATCGACATGATCGACCCCGCAGTCTCGATCGCCAGTGAAAATGCCTCTGGCGTTGTAGACGCGCTCGTCCGATTTGAAGGCAGACCCTGCTACCGCGTTGTAGCCATGTATCAGAGCTCGTTCTC
This sequence comes from Phycisphaeraceae bacterium, assembly GCA_020639155.1. Taxonomy (NCBI): domain Bacteria; kingdom Pseudomonadati; phylum Planctomycetota; class Phycisphaerae; order Phycisphaerales; family Phycisphaeraceae; species Phycisphaeraceae bacterium. Next base: position 1,160,725 of record JACKHF010000001.1, on the reverse strand, counting down.
GCAGGATCTTTTCTTTGATCAGGAAACTCATCTGCTTGTCGGTGCACAACAGGTCGCACGTCGCAAGCGGGAAACCCAGGTCTTCAAGGACTGGAAGGAAGTCGATGGCATCCTCATGTTCCACACCATTGAGCTGCACGACCCCACGTCACCGCTTGGCACAATGGTCACTCATCTGTCCGATGTCCACTTCAACTCACTGACGAAGGACGACTTTGCGCTGCCAGATGAGGTGAAGGCGCTCAGTGCAGAACCAGCCGAACCTGACACAACGTCCGAAACCAGTGAGAGTGAGTCAAAGTGATCTGCATGCTGTGTGATGGTGTTCCACGCGCAAGATGTTCTGCGAAGAACATCGGACGCTGATCATCCCTGGCTTCCTGCCACCCACATCATGCGATAGCTCATCGCGCCGAGCCCCCGCATCCACCGATGCTGCTCGTCTTTCTTCTCGACACGATCAAAGACTGTCCCGATGATCTTGATGCTCGTGCCGCCGGTGTCTATATCGACAGGCGCGGTAATATACGCAATCATCCATGGCGTCACACGCCCTGGTGATGTGTCCTCCGACTCGGGATCGAAACTGCCGTACAACTCCAGCGTGTTGCCCGCACGCTCGATGCGATCGAACGCCTCGAACAGTTCTGCTGTTGCTTGAAGCGCATCAAGCACATCGTCCGACGATCCAGACGAGAACGAGTCAAGTGTCACGGCTTCCCACGCTGTGCTGGGAATCTGCGCCTGCTGTGACGGCTTTGTTTGTTGATCTGTGCGATCCACGCACGCTACGAGTGTAAGCACCGAGAAAAAAACAAGGATGGACTGCAATCGATTCATGGGACAGTTCCTTTCTCGCTGGAAGCAGTGAACGGATTGTCCCCACGTGCAGTATAGCTGAAATCGCGGCGGATTGCGCATGAATCCATGAAAACAAAGAACGCTGGGGTCAGGATCGCAGCACGCGCATGATCTCGGCTTCGGTTGTCAGCCCATTCGACGCTTTCTTTCGAGCGTCCTCGATCATGGTGTGGAACCCTTCGGCTTCCGCTGCGTTTGCGATCGTGATCGCGTCTGCACTCTGGCCGATCACCCGGCGGAGTGTGTCGTTCAGCTTCATCACCTCATACACCGCAAGTCGCCCCTTGTATCCAGTGCCGAAACAAACCTCGCAACGATCATCGTGTGCGCTCGGAGCTGCTGACTTGCCCGTGCCGTGGCATGACACACACACACGACGGAGCAGTCGCTGCGCGAGCACCGCAAGCAGCGACGACGTCACAAGATACGAGGGCACACCGATGTCGATCAAACGCGGGATCGCGCTCGGCGCGTCGTTGGTGTGCAACGTTGAGAGCACAAGGTGGCCCGTGAGCGATGCCTGGATCGCGAGCTGCGCTGTCTCGGGATCGCGGATTTCACCGACGAGGATTACATCCGGGTCCTGACGCAGGAGCGAGCGTAACCCGGTTGCGAACGTCACGCCGCGTTTCGGGTTCACCTGCATCTGGCTGATGCCTTCGAGGTGGTACTCAACGGGGTCCTCAATCGTCATCACATTACGCGACGAGCGATCGACCTGCCCGAGTGCTGCGTACAGCGTTGTTGTCTTGCCCGAGCCGGTCGGACCAGTGACCAGAATAATGCCGTTGGGATGATCAACAAGATGGCGCAGCGTGTCCTGCATCTCATCTGTCATGCCGACCTCGTCGAGCGAGAGTTCAGTCTGTGTCTGATCCAGCAGACGCAGCACGATACGCTCGCCGTACACAGTCGGGATCACACTCAGACGGATATCGACCTTGTGCGAACCGATGCGCACAGTGGTGTGCCCGTCCTGCGGTGAGTGACGATTGGCAATGTCAAGCTCCGTCATCACCTTCAGACGCGACGAGATCGCTGGCGCGAGCGAGAGTGGGGGAGAAAACGCCTCGACCAGCATGCCATCGACACGGTATCGAATCTCGAGCTTGTTCTCGTGCGGATGGATGTGCACGTCCGATGCGCGCCGACGGAGCGCCTCAAACAGGATCATGTTCACGAGCCGGATGACCGGTGTCTGGCGCGCCAGCGCAAGCAAATCGTTGCCCGACCCAACCGAGCCGGCAGCCTGCGAGATCGCGCGCTCGTCGAGCGGCATCTCCTCGATGATCTCTGTGACAAGGTCCTGCCTCTGCTCGAACCCGCGGTTGATGAGGTTCGCGACCGCTGCGCGAGGGGAGAGGACAAGGTCCACCGGCATCTGCACGATGTCCTCGATCGCACTGAACGTCGCAGGCTGCATCGGCTGTGCCGTCGCGACAGTCAGCACGTGCCCATCGGCGCGAAGTCCGGCGACATGGCGCTCACGCGCAAAGCTCGGCGAGATCAGCTCATAAAATCGTTGCGATGATTCCGCGAGTCTCGGCTCGGGATCAAACTGCAAACCGGTGCGATCTGAGAACTTTTTCAGCGCGGTCTGTTCGTCGGTCGCGAGCATAGCCAGCAGCACGTCCCACGGTTCCTCGTCAGAGCCGGGCGAGGATACAAACGCACGGAGTTGCTCCGGCGAGATGCGCAATGCGCCGAGCGCATCGGACACACGCGATAACGAAACGCTGGCACCGTTCGTCGACGCAATCGCGCCGTTGCGATCGCCATTTTCCTTGGCGCGGTTCTTGCTTCGTTTGATGAGTTTGCCTTCGGGCATGTGTTTCCGTTGGTGTTTTCGTGCGAACGTCTCTTCTGGTTTAAGCGTTTGGATTACTCGTATCCGTCGTCAGACTCGCCCTGGCCCGTCGGGGTGGTTGCGTTTGCAGGTGGCACCACAACACCGGGGCGGGTTGCGTTGTCGCCGACACGCAGACGATTCGCATCCACCACATCGATCGCGATCGGCGTTAACGGCGGCAGGTTTGCATCGAGCAGCATCTCGGCCTGTGGTCCCTTTGTGAGAAGTATGAGATCATTGAAGTTCGGATCATCCAGAATCCGCGGCGTAAGGAAGATGTACAGCGTCGTGATATCGTCTCGGATTGTCGTATCACGGAACAGATGGCCGAACAGCGGAATATCGCCGAGCAGCGGCAGCTTGATGACCGTCTCGCCGGAGTTCTTGAACTTCAACCCACCGACAACCACGGTCATGCCGGTTGGCACAGACACAGAACCACCCTCGATCTTGTTCTCCTGCGATGGTGGCGGTGCCCCATCATCGACCGGTGCACCAGTGAAGCTCGAAAGCTCAATTGAGTATGTCAGATCGATAGAGCCATCACCAGTGATCTGAGGCATCGCAGTGAACCTTGTGCCTGCCTCTGCACGCCCATCAAAGCTGGTCGTTGTTGTGTTGGTTGATTGATTCGATGTTGCAAACGGGAACGTGTTAATCGATGCGATCGTCGATTCCTCATTGTCGTTGACAAGGAGTTGAGGCGTCGAAACGATCCGTCCGTCTGTGTCTGTCTGGATCGCGTTGATGACAATCGGGACGTACTTGCTCTGGATAAGAGCGAACGTGCCGCCAGACAATGTTGACAACGGCGACACAACATCCGTGAGCATGTCACCAGCTTGTGAGAGCCCGAAGTTTGTGCGGAACGCGCCGCCCTTGCCCATCGCATTAATCAGCTGTGTTTCAATCGCCACGTTGAGATCATCCGTCGAGTTCACCGCAACGATGTACGCCTCGATATACACCTGCGCACGTCGGCGATCGAGTTTCTCGATGAGCGAAGCAAACTCCGGCTGCACCTTGAGCGGTGCTTTGACCACAATCTGGTTGTGCTCTTCGTCAGCAATCGCAACAACTCCATCGGTTCCCGTGAGTGACTCGACATCACCGCCCGGGCCTGTTACGGGCTGGCTTGTGCCTGCCTGCGACGTTGCAGCAGTTGCGGTAGGATTCCCAATCCCTGAGAGCAGACCGCCCTGCTGTTGCTGCTGACCGCTGATCAATGCCTGCAGGACTTCCGCAATCTTGGCAGCTTCCGAGTACCGCAGCTTGTACACACGCGCGACGGGTACCTCGCCTTCGGGCTTGAATGTGTTCACAAGCGCCTCAAATCGCTCGTGCTGCGACGGCGTACCAAAGTACATGATGTACCCGCCCATCGTGTCAGCAATCATGAACGAGCCGCCCGTAGCGGATTCGTCCGATACAGCCTGCTGTGCTCCAAACTGATTCGGATTTCCGCGGAAACTCGCCTGCTGCTGACCTGATCCGCTCTCACTGGAAAACTCGCGCACACGCCCAAGACCTGAACTGCTCGCGTGCTGCGCAATGTTGCGTGTTGCACTTCCTGTTGCGTACTTTCTCGGCTCGAGTGTGTTCGGCTTGTCGATGATTGCCAGCAAGCGTTCGATCTGCTCGCGCTCGTCTTCGGTCCCTCGCAAAAGCAACGCATTGCCCTGCGGCGCAATACCCAATCGGTTGCCGAAGTTCGCGAGATTTCCAAGATCTCCAGCAACCACCTGTTGCGTGTTTCCAGCATTTGGATCACCGCCACGGTTTCCGAATGCCTGCCCAGGATTCACCTGCGTACCAGCGGTTGCAGCAAGATTGCCGGTGAGCATCATGAGCTGATCAAGCGCAGTGTCTGCAGAAATGTGCTCAAGATCAAACGTGATGTAGTCCATGCTGTTGTATTCGAGCATGACCTGATTGATCAGTGTCTCCACACGCCCAAGCTGCGATGGTGACCCCGTCACAATCATCACACCGAGATCGTTACTCGCGGTTACCCGGATGTTCGCGCTGGTTCCTAGCTGCTGCTGGACCGCGGCGATCAGTGTTGATGGGCGCACCCCCGGCGTGCGGAACACGCGTGTTGTTGAGAGCAGATCGCCGACATTCGGTGGCACATTCGAGGTCGGCACGACCGAGTAGAACTGTGTGAGCGGGTCGTACGTCATCGTGAAGTTGCGGTGCTCAAGGAATCCGTTGAACACCGCGAGCAGATTGCTTCGCGGAAACTCGATCGGTGCGTTCAGCGCAATCGTGCCCGTGAGCGATGGATCAACATTGATGTTGATATTCAGTGTCCGCTGCACATATTGCAGGATGACGTTGATATCAACGGGTTCTGAAAATGCTGCAAACGAAACCATGTCGTCCTGCGTGGCGCTGGGAGTCGCGGCTTCGGGCTGCGATGCAGTCGCAGGCTGGTTTGCTGGCGGCGTGTTCTGCTGTGTGCCCGGTTGGTTCCCTGGTGTCTGTGTGGTTGGCTGGGTGCCGGGCCTGGTGCGTGGCTGGGCTCCAGAGAACTCCTGCGCCGTCGCGTGTGCAGAGAGCGCCAGTCCCGCGATGAGCGGATACACAGCTATGTGTCGACGCAGCATTGTTTGATAGGTTTTTGTTTGCATTTTTCTGGCTCGTGGCAATGGTGCCCATCAACTTTCACAGGCACACGAAATCTCTTCTCTATACCGGCCCTCGCCCTCTCCGGGCTCCATCATTGGCTGGTAAACCTTTGCAGGCGCGCAGAACACCCGTGGCCGATACGGCTCTTCGCACAATCTGCACCCGACATCAAAGTGAACATTCCAGTCAAGCATGAACGCTTGCAACCCACTGGCTGGCTCGCTCTTCACAGACGCGCTCGAGGTTGGTTTCTGGCAAAAAAGACGAGAGGATGTCACATCAAACAGTCTTTGATTTTATTGGACATCCGCGCAGCATGGCCTCAAACATCGCGTTTTCGGAACCATGAACTTTCTGATGCGCACATCTTCGTGTATGCTGATTGAACCACATCCGAGCATCCTGGGTGTCGATGTACTGGACGTATGAGAGCCGAGCATATGAAGATCAGCCGAACAACTGTTGCACCGTTCGCATTTGTCCTCTGCGCGCACGCATGCGCAGGGCCTGAGCAGCTTGTGCTCATCGCAGACCCGCAGGACACAACATCCATGTATCTTGCGAACGTGTATATGCACGAGCGCGATGTGCCAGCGTCGAACTTCATCGCGATGCATCCCGGGGCAGCGAACCATCTCGCGTTCTCGCAACAGAACGCGCCCGCGTTTCTTGGCACTATCGCATCTCGCAATATCGACGATCACGCCGATTTCGTGCTGGTCGCGCCATCCTCGCAGTTCCGGTTCCCCGTGTCGAGCACGATCACCGACTCATGCTCGCCCGTGAACAATCTCTCCATCTCGTCGGCGTACACGCTGATCCCCGTGCAGAGCGAAGTGCTCGGCGGGCAGCCAGTCTCAACACCCAATCGGTATTTCCTCCCAACGGGCACGATGCTTCCCGCGTTCCACAGCAACATCAACTGGCTCGCGGGTCAGCCAAGCACAAACACAAATGCGCGCATGTACTTTCTCGGTACGATGCTCGGGTATACAGGCACAAACGGGAACACTCCTGCAGAACTCGTTGACATGATTGAACGATCTGCCGCGAGTGATGGCACGCGCCCGTCGGGCACCTTCTACTTCATGAACAATCAGGCAGACCCTGCACGAAATGTCCGGTTTGGGCAGTTCGGCTCGGTCGCAACACAGATGAACTCCATCGGCGCTGTGACGCAGATCATCAACGGCATCATGCCCAACGGTCAGCACGACATCCTTGGTGTCATGACGGGCAACGCAACACTCGACTTTTCCAACATGACTATCCTGCCCGGCGCGTTCTGCGACCATCTCACGTCGTTCGCAGCAACGTTCTCGACATCATCGCAGACAAAGGTCTCCGCATGGATCGCAAACGGCGCATCTGCTTCTGCCGGTGCAATCGAGGAGCCGTGCAACTACACAGGCAAGTTCCCAAGAGCGGACATCCACAAGTTTTACTTCTCCGGCGCAACAATCGGTGAAGCATGGTTCAGAACCATGCAGTATCAGCCATACCAGCTCACGTTCTATGGCGATCCGCTCACGCGCACGTTTGCACACATTCCAAGCATCAGCGTTCCAAACGCTCCGACCAGCACCGTCTCGGGCACGGTCACGCTCTCACCACAGGGCACGACGACACACCCAAGCGCGACCGTTTCCGCGTTCCGTGCGTTTGTCGATGGTGTGCTCATGGACGAGGCGGGCGCCACACAGAACCTCACGATCGATACAACCCAGATCGCCGACGGCTGGCACGAGCTGCGCGTGGTCGGATACGACGACACACCAATGGAAACATCCGGCACATGGATCGGATCGCTGACCGTCAACAACAACGGCATGAGCGCGACACTGAACGTTCCGACAACGATTGGCTCGATGGAGACAGATCTCGACTTTATCATGCAGGCACCGGGGAGCACCGTCACCCAGGTCCGGCTGCTCCACGGCGATCGCGTTGTTGCATCGGCACAGGGCAATGGCGGCACAGTCCAACTCCGAGCACAGATGCTCGGGGCGGGAAAGCCCACCGTGCAGGCAGAAGCGGTGTATGCATCCGGGCAGCGCGTGCGCTCGGCACCGGTGCAACTCGATATCGACTTCGACAACGCAACCGCTAGCGCAGCACCCATCGCGTTCGACTATGCAAAGTTCGTTTCTGTTGATCATGCTGCCGTCGTCGAGCTTCCCGCGTCGGTTGCAACCGATCTTTCGTCCGCATCGTGGCAACTGCTCGGATTGCCCGCGCAGTCGAGCGTGCTGCTGAATGACGGGTCTCCCTACTTCATGATCGAGCCGAACGCTGGTGCGTCAGGCTTTGATGACGTGCCGTTCAAGGTCACAACGAGCGCGGGCGATTCAAACACCGCGATCGTTCGCATCATCTACGAGGATGTCGTGTGCTACGCCGACTGCGATGGCTCTGGCACACTGAACATCTTCGATTACATCTGCTTTGGCAACCAGTACGCGGCTGGAGATCCATACGCCGACTGCGACGGCTCGGGCACCCTCAACATCTTCGATTACATCTGCTTCGGCAACGAGTATGCAGCGGGATGTCCGTAATCGTTTGAATCGATCCATCCCTTATTTCCCGCACACGCGTCACACCCGAACCCGTGTGCGCCGTTCCTGCGCTGGTCGGCTGGTGATCTGATCCGCTGTTTTCCATGGTTTTTCTGACGTGCCGGCGATTCCGGCAGTGCAGGAGGACCATCATGACACACACACAAGGCAACACGCACCACGAATCGGCGTCACTTGAGCTGGTCGCCCCGACCCTCGGCTGGCCGATGCGCGATGGCGGTGCAGCTGTGCATTCCCAGCTTCACGTCTATCGTGTCGGTGATCGCGTCGTTGCGAGCATCACGCACGAGTCGCTGCGAGAGCGCCAGGCGCTCCTGCTGCGCGAGGATCTGACACACCTTCTCGACGACTGCACCGGCTTTGTCGCGCTCGGCATGGAGAGGGTCGAGATGCTCGGGTCGGCTGCCGCAGGCGAGATTGTGCGAGCTGCAAATGTCTGCGCCGATCGTCACGGCAGGCTTGTCGTGTTCGGGCTGCGCGACGAACTCGCTCGCGACCTGCAGCACTCAGGCATGTTCGACGGAGTGACGCGCGTGCGAACGAAGGATGAAGCGCTTGAGCTGCTCATGCGATGCACGCTTGAACCAGCAGGCACACAGCGGAAGTCGTTCTGGCATCGTCGCAAATCGTCAAGGGCAGCATAAATCCTGCAAGCACAAGCACTCACAGACCGAGTATCCAGAGCGGTTTGATCGATCGCACCTGCCATCTGCCATCGGTCTGCACCCATTGCAGTTCCCACCACGATCTGCCGGATCCGAACTCGCTCGAACTCCCAGTCGCGAGCACGTGTGTTGTTGCTCTACCCGCGCGAGCGACGGATGCCTCGACCTGCGATGCGCGCAGCGTTGTCCCGTCACTCTCGCCGAACCGACCGCGCACCGCGCTCAGTGTCGCGTCCTTATCCATCTCGCCAAAGAACCGCATCGACGAATCGCCCGGCGACACAATCACATCGTCCCTCAGCAACTCATCGAGCCGACGCATGTCCGCACTCGCAACCGATCGCACAAGCTCACGAGAGAGATCTCGCACAGTCTCGCGCGATGTTGTCACAATCTTCGACGTGGCATACAGCCCGATCGCGACCAGCACGCACACCGTGGCTGCGCCGATGCCGACACGAGACTTGTCCGCCTGACGGAACGAGTACAGCAGCACAAACCCGAGCGCAACGACACCGAGAATGAGAAGCTCGGGCGATTCGAAGGCCATGCGAGAAAGAAACGATCCTGTGTCGAGCTTTGGCGGCTGGTAGACAAGCTGGCAGAGCGTGGGAAGGACGGGCAAGCCGAGACCGGGTGCTTCCATCATGCTGCACAATACGCCGTGCAACCGGGCTCGGATGCATTCTGCTGGCAAACGCGCAGAATCTGCCTGATCTGGTGTCACACAGACCGATTGTCACTTCGGGCGATACGCCATCGTCCGGTTCTATGGACCGTGTGCATCCTGATCCGATGTGTTCGTCATGAGTTATGGCAATACCGAGGACATCCTCGACGGAGGCAGTGCGCCTGCAGACCCTGCTGCACCATCGACCGAGGTGACGTACTACCCTGCCGCAACGCCCGAATCCGAGGGGATTCTGCGAAAAAACATTGGGGCTCTCGCTGCGCGATCACGCATCGCTGCAATCAGGGTGGTCAGCACCGCGCCGAGCGAGCACGTCCATTTCGAGACAGCGTCCGACGATGGCGCCAGCGCGACGTACACGCATGACAGCACATCGCCATCGCGCAGGCTTGCAAGCGCACGAAGGCCACTCGACGAGGCCCAGCGGTTCGCTGAAGCGATCGACGTCGAACAGCACGCCACCATTGCCGTCATTGGATTTGCACTCGGACATCACATCGTCGCATTGGTCGATCGCGCACCACGCGCAACAGCTGTCATCTGCTTTGAACCAGACATTCCCCTGCTGCGCGCGGTGCTGGAGCGCATCGATTGCAGCGAATGGTTGCACCGTGTAATCGTTGTCTCCGATGCCTCTGACCCATCCGAGCTTGCTCAGGCAACGAAAGGGCTTGAAGGGCTTATGGGCATGGGCACACACATTGTCGAGCACGGCCCGAGCATCCCGCGACTTGCTGAGACCGCACCCAGGTTCCGCGACGCGCTCGGCCAGATCATGCGTGGCGTGCGCACCACCATGGCAACCACGATGGTGCAGATCGAGACGACGATGCGCAATCTCACCATGAACATCGATCATTACGCGACCTGCGCCGGCATCGCGGATCTGCACAACATCGCATCGGGCAGGCCCGCGATCGTCGTCAGCGCGGGACCGAGCCTTGCGCGCAACATTGATCTGCTGAAGAACCCGGAGGTTCAGCAGAGGTTTGTCATCATCGCTGTGCAAACCGTGCTCAAGCAGCTTCTCGCCGCCGGCATCAAGCCGCACTTTGTTACCGCGCTCGATCGCCACAAAATATCCGGCAGGTTTTACGAGGGGCTCACGGAGGATGACGTGCAGGGCGTGCAGCTTGTCGTTGAGCCGAAGTGCAATCCGATCATCCCAGTCAGCTTTCCCGGCGTGATCCGCTGCGCAGCAGACGAGGTGCTCGACAGACTGCTCGGCGAGGAGCTCTATCGCGACCACGGCACAATCAAGGCGGGCGCAACGGTCTCCCATCTTGGGTATTACCTCGCACGTTATCTCGGGTGTGATCCCGTCATACTGGTCGGACAGGATCTCGGATTCACGGACAACCAGTACTACGCAGCAGGGGCATCCATCCACGACACGTGGTCGTGCGAGTTGGGCGAGTTCAACACACTCGAAACGATGGAGTTCCAGCGGATCATGCGTTCGAGACAGATCCTCTCGAAGCGCACGGACCAGCTTGGGCGCGACATCTATACAGAAGAACAGTTGCACACGTACCTGCTGCAGTTCGAGCGCGAGTTCATGATTGATGTCAAGTGCGGTCGCACTGTCATTGATGCAACCGAGGGCGGTGTCGCCAAGGCGAACACAACGCCGATGACGCTCGCCGATGCGATCACAGCACACATGCCGGAAATCACTGTTGATATACCGTTTCCGAACGCAGACTGTTCAAGTGGTATCACTGTCAACGACGTCGGCACGCGCCTGCGAAAGATCCGACACGACACGTGGAAGATTGAGAGCGCATCAACCGAAGCAACGAGGCTGCTGAAGCAGATCGAGAAAAAGATCGATTCAGGTCATCAGAATGATGCAAACATACTGAAAGTTCAGCATCTCGCGCAGGAAACATCGAAGATACTCCCTGCATACGACCTGGTACACCACCTGAACCAGACGGGCACATTCCGTCGGGTGCGCGAGGATCGTGCGATCGAGCTTGCAGACCCGAACGACAAAGCGGAGGTGCAACGCAGGCAGGTGAAGCGCGACATCTCCAATGTCAAATGGCTCGGTGACGCTGCCAAGCGCTTCGGCACAATGCTCGACGCAACCATCAACTGCCTCCAGAACGGCGAGCGTCAGTGGGACGAGATGCCCGAGCGCGTCGCGAGCTTTGCCGATGTGAACATACAGTCACGATCCGACGATGAGGCATTCCAGCCACCGCACCGCGAGGTTGGCGCTGTTGTTATCGCAGATTTTTCGTCCGGCGCGCTCTGCACACATCGATCGCTCGAAACCGAGCTGGTCGGCGGGATGTCCGTGCTTGCATGCACACTCGCGCGCATAGCGAGTGCAGAGTCCATCCGGACAGTTGCGGTGCTGACAGACGATGTGAACCGCGCGCAGCACATTATCGATGGCGCTGCAACACATCTTCGCAACACGGAAATACGGGTGTTTCCTATCAATGACAAAGACTGGGCGAAGCGGAAGCATGCGATCGCAAAGGCGCGCGCGTTCGCTCCATCGTCGTGGCGTGGCGGCGTCGGACAGCTCTGCGTCTGGGATGAGCTCTGCCCCGGTATCGACGTCCAGCACATCATGCACGAGATGGCGCTTGACACCATCGTGCTGGTCGGGGGAGACTGGCCGATTGTTGACCCAGCCATGATCGACGATGTTGTCACGCGAATACGCAGCTCCTACCAGCAATCGCGCAGGGCGTTCGCTCCAGCCGCTCCCGGCATTGGGCCGATCGCGATTGATCGCGGCATGATCGACCAGCTTGTCAGCATCCGCGATGCCAGCGGCATCTTTGCAACGCTATCCGCGACACTCGCGTACGTGCCAATCAAGCCACAGCCCGACCCAATCGCGCAGGATCTGTGCGCCTTCGTTCACGCAGATGTCCGCGATCTTGGCGTGCGCTGCATCGCAGATACCACAAGCGCAACAAACCTGCTCGCGCAGGCGCTCGGCACGGTGCAGCACAATACAGGTCACTGGATCGATGCGCCAACTGCTGACATCGCACGGGCGATCAACGCGGCTCTTCAGAACAACCCCTCAATGCAGCCGACACGCATCATCGATGTTGCTGTATCAGACGAACAAGAAGGCATTATCAGGTATATTGACCCGGACGTTGTCACTCAGGCAGTGCGAAATGCAGAAACCGAGCTGGTCGCGGTCACGCTGCACGGGAGCAATGGGATCGACGCGCTCAGCCATCCGAGCATTGATGCGCTCGTGCGCACTGCACGTGATGCCGGAGCAACAAGCGTCCATGTCAGAACCCGCTTTGCGGGCAATGACGTTGCGAACGGGTTCGGTGCGGACACATTTGCTTCGCTCTCGTTTGACGCGCTGCCGGATGTGATCAGCGCAGAGATCCTTTCGACCGATCCGCAGCGCGCCGACACCGTGCTCTCGCTCGCGGTTCGTGACGGGATTATTGCTGCAGAAGCACGGGACGAGCGATCGTCCGGATGGACATGGCATACGCAGCAGCACAATGCGCTGAACACGCTTATGCCACGCCGTGTCGGGTTCGCAGGTCTTCCCTTGCCGTGGGTTGTTGCACGTCTTGTGAAGCGCGATGCGACATACGAAGATACTGAGCCGTTCTACAACACGTGGCTGATGCGCACCGGCACAGCCGTGCTTGATCCCCTGCCATCATCAGCATCATCGTGCGATCGGGTTTCGGCACTGCCAGCACCAGCCTCATTTGTTGAACGCGCGTCACGCGAGATCATGTGCATCTCACCTGCAAACGGAGACTCCATGCTTGAGGTGAAATCCGATTCAACACACTCCGGAGCTGCAGCATGAACGCGCTCGCTGTCATCCTCGCACGCGCTGGAAGCAAGGGCCTCGCTGGAAAGAACACGCGCGAGATCGCCGGTCAGCCCTGCATCCAATGGACACTGAACCACGTGCTTACCTCGTGGACGGTGGGGCGTGTTATTGTGAGCACCGACTGCCCGTACGCCATCGCGATCGCGCAAGCCTTTGGCGCACGGGTTCATCATCGCCCGCCGATGCTCGCTACAGATACCGCGGGTGTGCAGGAGTCGCTGGCTAGCGCAGTCCGACATGCCATTGAGACGACGCCAAGCACAACCTGGCATGAGGATCTGCCCGTTGTCATGCTCTACGGCAACGTGCCTATCAGACCCGTCGATCTGACCGATCGTGCGGTCGAGATGCTTGCCCGAACGGGCTGCGACTCGGTCATTAGTGTTGCTCGTGTCGGAAAACATCATCCATGGTGGACGCTGCGCACGAATGAGAACCACGAGGTGCTGCCATTTGATGGCGACGTGCTGTACCACGGCATCTATCGGAGGCAGGAACTCCCGGATGCCTACATCCCCGATGGAGGTGTGACAGCCATCAGACTGGGAACACTCCTCGACGCAAGCAATCCAGCACATCCGGACAGACGCTTGGGCCCACACGCATTTCTCGGAACCGATCGAAGATGTGTGATCACGGACGAGGGCGATGTCATCGATATTGACACATCGGTCGACGCGATGGTCGCCGAGGCTGTGCTTTTGAACGCTCGCCCGATTGACAACCCCGTTGCTGCATGAGTCTCATACAAAGCCTTCGTACTACCGAGCAGAGCACTTTGCTGTAAGGCAAGTGCCCAGAGAGATTCCAATACGATCCCAGACGTCTACCATGCAATCTGCATGGCGGAGCCAGAGCCCAAACAAAGCCCTGTCACAACTGATGCCGCCACGTTTGGCGATGAGCTGCGCTCCAAAGTTCTCGCGCTGGAAGCTGAACTTGCAAAGCTCCGCGCTCGTGTGAGTGTGCTTGAATCCGGCTGCGTTGATCGCGCCGCTCGTATAGAGCAGATGCTGACACATCGCCGGGCACGCCATGCAAGAAAGTTGCTCAACTCGCAGGGGACGCCGGACGTATCGCATGGCTGAAGAAAACGGACAGGTTCAAACATCAATGCAACGACCTGCGAAGATTGCGTGGCTCATGCCCTCACTGATTGAGGGCTCGGGTGGCCATCGCACAATCCTGCAGAATGTCGCAGCGCTCGAAGCGCGCGGTCACGAGTGCCATCTCTATGTTGAGTTGAAGCCTGCCCAACGCCCCAGCACAAGCGCAATCCGCAAGCAGGTCATCGAGCAGTTGCGCGATTACTTTGGATACACGTCACCAGAAACACGCGTGCATCTCGGATTCAAGATCGATCAGCCTGTTGATCTGGTCTTTGCAACTGCCTGGTACACCGCAAAGTTTGTGCGGAATATTCAACAGCAGTGCAGGAAGGCGTACTTTGTTCAGGATTACGAGGCCTGGTTTATGCCAATGGGCGATGGGTTCCTTGAAGCAGAGCGTTCTTACCAGCTCGGCCTGACACCCATCTCCATCGGACGCTGGCTGACACACACGCTCGCACACAAGTATGGTTGTGCTGGGACGTGGTTCGATTTCTGCGCCGATCTTTCGGTCTATAAACGAATCGAATCAATCGAGCGCACCCCGTCCGTCTGCTTTATTTTCCAGCCGGAAAAGCCCCGCCGATGCCCCATGCTTGGCATGAACGCTCTTGGCATCGTGAAGAAACAGCGCCCGGATGTCAACATCATCTTCTACGGCTCACGGGCCGACACCAAGCACGTCTGGTTTGAGCACGAGCATCGCGGCCTTGTCACCATCGAGCAGTGCAACCATATCTATAACGAGTGTCAGGTTGGCCTGTGCATCAGCTCGTCCAACCCGTCACGCATCCCGTTCGAGATGATGGCTGCCGGACTTCCGGTTGTCGATATGCACCGCGATAACAACCTGTACGACATTCCGGAGCAGGGCGCATTGCTCACGCCGACCAAGCCCGAAGCAATTGCACGCGGCATTCTGACGCTTCTTGATGATCCAGACCGTCGTGAGCGCATGGGCGCGTTCGGCCAGCAGTTCATGAAGAATCACAATCTTTCAGTTGGCTTCGAGCAGTTCGTTCGAGCGGTTGAGGATCTGCTCGCCGGAAGAACACAGACCTGGAGCGATCGCGCGCACAATATCCAGCCGATGTACTACAGATCGCCGGACATGATCGGTGCGCCGCTGCGTCAACACGGAGCACATCAGAACGGAACATCGCGCATGCTTGGTGAGATGATCGATGCCCAGATGTTCGCAAGACAGGAGCTTGCACGCATCGAGAACTCTCGCTCATATAAGGCGCTTACTGGGCTGAAGAAGAACCCGATGTACGCCGCTTGGGCGCGATCACGGTACGGGCACAACTGGAATCATGTGGACCTGAACGAGGATGCGATGCAGAAGCTCCAGCGCATCAAGAACAGTCGAACATACCGCATGCTCATGGGCGCAAAGCAAACCGGTGTGTATCGCATGTACGCAAAGCGCAAGTGGGGTGAGCAGGTCGCAAACGATCTGCAGAAAACGAAGTAATCTCGTGGAGTTCTTGTCATGCCGCCGCTGCTGACCATCGACATCTGGGACACGCTGCTGCGCCGGACATGCCATCCCGACGAGATCAAGCTCGTCTCAGCAAAGCGCATGCTCTTTCGGTTCGGCACGATACTGAAGAAACCATACACCGTGCATGAACTCTTCGACCTGCGTGTGCAGACAGAGCGTGAGATCGGCAGAGAGAACGCAGCATCGGGCAATGACGACGAGTATGAGATCGAAGATGTCTTCGCCCGCCTTCTCTTTTCGGTACTGAACGCAGCCCAGATCGAGCATCTCGGCGCCCCTGGCATCAGAGACCATGCTGTCTCGCTGGCAAACGCCGAGGCACACAACGAAAAGTCGGTATGCTCGCTCGATCCTGCAGGTGCGGACATCGTTCGGTCGACCGCGAGATATCCCGAGACGAAGGTCGTTGCGATCAGCGATTTTTATATGTCCGAACCCCGGCTGCGCCAGATTCTTGATGCGGTAGCGCCGGATATCAGCAGCATGATCTCACGCATCTACGTCTCCTGCGACGTGGGACTGAACAAACGGTCCGGCAGGATCTTTGCGTATGTGCGCAAGGAGCTTGGTATCGACCCAGCAGATCACACCCATGTCGGAGACAACGAATGGTCCGATGTGAAAATGGCTCGGAAATCCGGTGCGACTGCGCGCCGATTCACGTTTGAGCCGTTCGACGCGAAACGCGCAACACACGAGAAACGCTTTGCCCAGCGCATCAACGGCGACATGCGCGCAACTGTCGCCCTGATCTCCGATGCGCTCGCACGAACGCAGCACGTCCCGGATGATCTGACATCAACACAGCAGCGCTTGTACACGCTCGGCAGGCGATATGCGCCCGTCTTTGCGGGGCTGGTTCTTCACGCATCAGAACGCGCCTATCGAGTTGGTGCAAAGTCGATCCATTACTTCACACGCGAGGGTGAGTTCTTCGCACAGGTACACACACAGCTGCAGGAGTCATACGCCACCAGCGTGCCGATGCAGCAACCGGTTGTGCTGGAAGTCTCCCGTATCGCGACGTTCTTCCCGTCACTCCGCGAGATCACGCTCCAGGAGTTGATGCGCCTGTGGAACCAGTACTCGCAACAATCCATGGGCCAGTTGTTCAGCTCGCTTGGCATCCAGTGGTTCTCCGCTGAGCCGTTCCTCTCAAGACACAGTCTCGGCGCAGATGAAATCATCAGATATCCATGGAAAGACCAGCGCGTCATTGCACTCTTCAACGATCGTGTCTTTCTCCGATTTGTGGAGCAGATACGCGATGAACGACGCGAGCTGCTCTCCGGATATCTTGCAGCCAAGGGGCTGGCACCCAACACAAAGCAGGCTGTCATTGTCGACATCGGCTGGCGTGGCACCATCCAGGACAACATCGCCTACATGCTGCCCGGCACGCAGGTCAATGGTGTATATCTCGGGCTGCAAAGACTGCTGAACACACAGCCTGACAACGTGCATAAGCAGGCCTTCGGCCCGGATGCCCGTCGTGATCCTCCTGCGATCTTCGAGTTGCTCCGGAATGTTGCGCCCTATGAGATGCTGACCAACGCGCCGACCGGCAGCGTGCGTGGATACGAGCGTGATGGCGATTCCATCGTTGCCCACCGCGTCAATGACGATGGCGAGGATCATGTGCATCACGCATACATCGGTGCGTTCCAGCAGGGCGCGCTGGATGCGATGCCAGATGTCGCTCGCGTCATGCGCATCCACGCGATGACATCCGACGACATCCGACCGCAGTGCATCCAGTTGCTTCGTGAGATCGCGCAAAGCCCGGACCCAGCGCTCGCCAGCGCGTTCTTCTCGCTCGTGCACAACGAAACCTTCGGCGTGGGCGGGTTCGTGGACAAACGGTTCCAGCTCTCAAAGGAGTTGGTCACGCAGGCGCGGACAAGCAACGAGGGCTGGCAGAAGATGGTCGCATTTCTTGAGTCAACTAGTTGGCCGTGCGGATTCCTGCGTCTGCACGGACTTGACGATCTCCACGACAGATATCTCAATCGTGTCGAACGTCATGTAGCCATGCAGTCCATCTGGCCGTACAAAGTGCTCCAGCGTGCCCGCGCATCAAAGCTCGGCCGCATGGTCCCGGAAAAGATCATTCCCAAATCCCTCGTCAAGCGAGCATTGGGATTGCAACAGCCCGATGCCACGATCGAAGCAAAGCCGAGCCCGCAAACAGAGAGTCAGACCGCATCGAGCGCCAGCACGCACGCAGTCAAGCACTGACACCTCCCCATAGCGCGTACATTTAGCCCATGCAACAACACTCAAGGCACATGCAGATCTTCAGACACACACGCATCCCGATGCTCGCGCTTTGCCTGCTCTGCGTGTGTGTTGGCTGCTCCGCTCCAGTCAGTCCACCATCCATCCACGTTGAGCCGGGCGCAACGATCATTGAACAGTCCGATCATGGCATGGTCGTGCAAGTCAATATCACCGCAGCCAACCCAAACACCGAGCCGTTGCCACTGCGCGATATCGAGTACCATGTTGACATGAACGGCCAGCGCGTGTTTGCTGGCAAGCGCTCTGCGGAAACCACCCTGCGCAGAAACGATGAGCACACGATCTCGCTGCCAGTTGTGATCAAAGCCGACCAGCTCACCACACTTCAAGCCGCAAGCAGCACCGTTTCCTTCAATGTATCAGGAACAATGGTCTATCTTGTTCGAGGCCCGATTGCAGAGGTGCTCTTCGACGCTGGAATCCGCAGGCCAACAAAGGCGTTCTCAGGCGGAGGCGAGATCACACTGCCTTGAAAAACGCTGATATCGCGCCAAATGCGCAGCTCATGGACACCCGGCTGCATACGCGTTGCCATAGCAGATATAGTCGAACACGTTCAGGCTGCCACTGTTGTCACAATCGGCGTACGGCTCGTTGCCTGCATACGCGTTGCCGAAGCAGATGTAATCGAAGATGGTGAGTGCGCCGGACTCGTCGCAGTCGGCATAGCAGGCTTGCTGGCATGTGCTGATATCGATGATCGACACGCCCGCATCACCCAAGCACACAAAGACGAAGCCACCTGAAATTATTGATCTGTGCGGTGGTGCGGGCACATCCACTTGCCCCATGATGAATGGGTCTGACGGGTCCGCGACACTGATAATCTTCACCTCACGAAGGGATGCATCGTCGCTGCTAGATAATGCAACAAGACTGCCCAGCGATGAAAGTCCTGACGAATAGAACTGGTTCTGCGGGATGGAAAGCTCGCCAACCGGCGCCGAGTTCGGCGGGAGCGTCATGTCGTACACCCTGAACCCATGCTCCCACTCAGCATTATAGATATATGGCGCAGCCACCTCGGTCACACTCCCGTTTGACTGCGTTGTAATGAATCCTGAGTAGAAGGATGGATTCGTCGGCACTGTAACGTCAAAGACATCAACAGAGCCAGCGAATGTTGCATTGATAACATACGCGAACGCGCCTTCAACAAAGACATCATCGGAAAAGCCTGTGTCAGCCATCCCGAGCAGGCTCGGCTGCGTTGGATCAGCAATGTCAACAACAAGAAAGTGCGTCGGCCAGTCTGCGACATACATCGTGGTCCCAACGACTTTCACACTCACAATCGAACTTCCAAACGGCGACGGAAAGGTCGACAGCAAAGCTGGCGCTGTTGGGTCTGTCACATCGACAAGGTCAACACCGGCTGATCCTCTGCAAACAAAGGCAATCTCATCCTGCACAACGACCCGGCCGGCACCAACTGCCGCTGCATACGACCCGATCGCAACAGGACTTGCTGGATTGCTGACATCAAATATCTGCAACCCGGAAGCTGCGTCGGCAACGTACGCTGTAGATCCCACAACAAACACATCCCAGGCTGTGCCGGGTGTGTCGAACGTGGTCACAAGAGTCGGCGTGCATGATTGCCCACACGCGATAGAACCGACCGCAACGATACTTGCTACAGACGAAAAGAAACGTGATGTCGTCTTCACGATACTGCCTCCCAATATGTTCCCGCGTTCAATCCAATGCACTGAACCTGCATCCAGTATAACAAAATCTGTCATTTTCAGAAGTCAAAACTTTGTAAATATCCACTTTGCCTCGCACCGCAGTTTATTTCGACCAAGAACATTAAATGAAGCTCTGTTCGATTCGAGACCGCGCACGCCCACGCAAGCGTTTTCCGGCAAGGGCGAAATCACGCTGCGCTAACCCGCAATCGCATCAAGGACATCCTGCCGAATACGCGTTGCCATAGCAGATGTAATCAAACACGTTCAGGCTGCCGTTGTTGTCGCAGTCGGCGTACGGCCCGTTGCCTGCATACGCGTTGCCGAAGCAGATGTAATCAAAGATGGTGAGTGCGCCGGACTCGTCACAATCGGCGTAGCAAACATCAACGCACAACGAGGGCGCAATCACAAAGACTCCCTTAAACCGATCTGAGAGATATACAAGACCATCTGCAACATGCACGTCTCTGGTGTCTGTAGTTTCATCCAGAATGCCCAGGCATTCAATATGCGACGAGTCGCTGATATCAAAGATGAGAAGACCGAATTGCTCGTCAGCCACATACGCTCTATCGCCGACTACTTGGACTGCTTTGCCGCGATACAGTCCAAGCCACTCGTCCTCAAGAACAGCCTGCGTTGGGTTGGTTACGTCGAGCGTAAAAAAACCATACTCGCCAACAACAAAGAGTCTTCCATCAGCATAGTCGAGTCCAAACGCGTTGCTAATCGGGCTGAAGTGCCAGAACGTACTTATTGCAGTAGGATCGGTAACGTCTGCCACACTAAACCAGCTGCCACCCGCTTCAAAGACGTAGTTTTCATGCGCAATAATATCCCAGCCATCTCCGGGCATCAGTGTTCCCCCCATATACACCGGAGCCGTAGGGTCCGCCACATCAACAACATACAAGGTTCCAACGTCTTTGTTAGCCAAATATATCGTGTTGCCCATAAGGGTAATCGATTGTATTTCTCCGAGGTTTCCAACGCCTCCCATGTAGGATGGTGACTGGATATCTGCAACGTCCCAGATTTCCAGCCCGTCCGTTGTCGCTAAATACACAAGATTATCCGAGATTGCAATGTCGTATGAATCAGTGTTCATCACTGATTGAAAGATCCAGTTCCCGCTTTGATCCTGTTGGTAAATACTACATCCGGCTCCATCTCTGATCACAAACAACAAACTACCATGAACAACAAATCGATGGGTAATGGTTTGATGAAAGATCGAAACAACACTGGACGAGATATTTGTTTCTGCAGGAGTCACGGGCTGGTCCGGCACAACGAAGGTTGCGATCCCACCCGGACCGTCCGCAACGACAAATCCCTGGTCTACAACAGCAACATTGAATGCCGTGCCATGTGATTCAGCAATCCCAAGAAGTCGATGCCCAACAGAATACGGCACGTTCGGATCAGAGTTCGTCACCTGGACACCTGCGTCATCGCACGCGAGATAAACATATTCGCCATGCACCTCGACTGATCTTGCAACTCCACGCGTTACACAAATGCCTTTTCCTCGCGGCTCGTTCGGATTAGAAATGTCAAACGTGAAGAGGCCAGAGTCACGGTACGCGATATAAGCATATCTGCCGGAAATGGCTACATCGTAAGCATAATCAGATGTTGAATATGTCCATAATAAAGCTGGCAAGGACGGCGTGGAAACATCCAATATGATAATGCTCTCGTCCCAGTCTGTCACTATACAAATACTTCCATCAACATCGCTGGAGGTCGCAGTTCCTGGTGTGTCGTAACTTCCCACCAGCGCTGGAGCAGCCGGGTTTGAGATGTCCAATATCTGAAGTCCACTGTCATAATCTGCTACAAACGCAAGATCACCATCCGCCGTCACTCCGAACGCATCGCCTGGTGTGTCGTATGAGCCGACGATCACAGGTTGCAGCGGGTCACTTACGTCGATCACCTGGAGACCTTCGAGCCTGTCAGCCACAAAGAGGTGGTTCCCGGACACATCAACCGCACGGGCAACACCGGGTGTGTCCAGCGTAGCAAGCAGCACTGGGCTTGCCAGACTAGAAATATCGAAGATATCAACCCCCTGCTCGCCGCAGGCAACATACGCAATGTTTCCACTGACAACGATATTCAGAGCGTCTCCCGAGGTTGGAACACGGCCAAGTTCGTACGGAGCACAGAACTGTGACTTTGCTGTCGCACATAACAATAAGGCTGCAATAAAAGCGCAAATATCCACAAAGTGCTTCATGTGATTCCCCAAAGCCATACCACCGACATGCTGAGTGGCTGACACGGAGTATAACGGAAACGGATCCGTATACAACACTCATTCATTCCGTCTTATTGGACCGAATAAAGCAGATTGCTATGGCCCAACTGTCTGTGCCGGTTATGCCGGTTGAGCCGCGCCGAATCTGCGCAGTAGCACACACACGACTGGCCGAAACAGCAAACGTATTGGATGCTGTAGAAGTCAGCGGGGTTGGTTAGCGCCTGTCTCCTGACGAGATGGGCACAGGCCAACCTCGTGTTGCTTGTGTGTCCCCTGCGTGTGCCTCGCGTCGGTTTAGCCTCCCCGGCGCGGGGCCTTACCAACCAAACCTTGTCGGACGCAGTGCACACGCACCGGCCGATCGGCAGCCGGTTCGCCTTGCGGGCTCTGAGGGAGCAGCCCGGACGGACGAAAGGGAGCGGCACGAGGACCAGCATGTGGTCCTCGTTGTCGTCTGTCAATGCTGCACGTGTATCAGGTGTACACAGAATACTACATCAGCGTCTTGAACAGCAGCACACCAAAGGTAACGAGTGTGGCATTGTGCATTGCGTGCGCGACCATCGGCGCGATAAGCGAGCCGCGCCACTCGCGAAGCATCGCCATCACATATCCAATCGATCCTAACGCTGGTATAAACATCCATCCCTGCGGATGAATGGCTGCAAACACAAACGCGGTCAGCAGACCTGACAAGATAAAACCGTGCCTGTTCCGCAGATACGTAAAGAAATATCCGCGGAACATTGTTTCCTCGACAAACGGCGCCCAGATCACCGCAAAGAAGTAGGCAATAAAGATCTCGATACTTGATCGCGTGTAGCTCTCAACAATTGGGTGCGTTGGACCCGAGCCTCCAGAGCCGTCAGAGAACGCGCTGACAACACTCACCAGCAGAGCCATCACAGCGACACCCAATGCGATAATCGGCAACCCAGCAAAGTATCCGATGATGCCAGCAAAGATCTCAGATGTCAGTCCCTTGCCGGTATGCCAACCGATGTCGCGACTGATCAGATCCGGGCGCTTGGTGCGGAAGAACGGATAGAAGCACAAGAGCGCAAGCCCCGCCTGCGCCAGCATTCGAAGCACGCCGATCACGCCCGCAGTTTTCTCGCTTGCGCCGAGCATCGCCAGCTCGGTCACCACGATTAATGCAAGAAATGATCCCAGGAACAGTGCAAATGTTTCCGCATAAAGATAGATAGGCCCCTTGGGATGGCGCATGCGCCAGTGCAAATGTCCCTGGAAGTTCGCAAACCACGCAACGAACGCAAGAATGCACCCAACAACGAAGGCGCATACCACAACCGTTATCATGACAAAGAGGATAAGAAACGCACGCGCACCCTGCGCCGCCATCAGTTTGCGCTGCTGACGCCCCTTCTCGGTGCCATAGGTTTTCAGCAATCTTCCAAACCATCCGTGACGGGTCGTAAACTGATCAAGGTCGTACGCGTCCACCGCATCCAGCGATTCTGTCAGCACAGTTCGCACAAACGCGATGTCGGAGGACACTTCGTCGAAGAGTTTGGCATACGTCTCGCGATCCGCTTCGCTCAGCGTTGCGTCATTAGCTACTTCCTGCGTGCGTCGCTCGATGCGTTCCTCTGCCCGACTGAGCATCTCGATACCGCTCGCAGGGTCAACCGCCACACCGCGCAAGATGGCCATGCGCAACAGATCAATCGCGCTCAAATCCTGCTGAGACTCTTCAGCAAAGACAAGCTTGTTGATTGTTTCCTTAGTGTCGGCATCAAGAAAGGGCAACTCGAATGCGCCGAGCATCAGCTTGCTGCTGATCAGCACAGGATCTGTCAACTGTGGCGAAACAATCAGCGACTCGGGCTCAGTTTCTTCTATCTGCGGAGTGGGGAAGATGTTGATGTTCTGCAACAGAATCAGGATCGCAGCGGTGAAGGCGATTGCAGCAGCAGCCCATCGAACGCCCGGCTGACGGTGGGCTCCGCTTCGCGGAAAATGCATGGCACGCACATCAGGGCGCTCATCTTTCAATGCAGGAAGATGCTCCCGATCGGGAGCATCAGGTGCTGGAATGTCGTCACGATGCTCGTCAGTCATACGCGGTATTCAATGGTGCTGCTTTAACGGGATGAGACAGTACTGTAAACGTCCTGGGTGTGTTTCGTCAGACAGGATGAACGATCACACACATCTTTTCACACTCAGATGAAAGCTCACCACACAAGATCTCTGTTTTTCGGCTGATAATCAACAAACACGCCATTCCCGGACGCTCGACGAACCAAAACGTCGATCGACGTCATTGTGTCTCTGGCGTTAGTTGTTCTCTGACAAGCACCTCTTTGAGTCTGCCCGCGATTCGACGCTCCAGCGCCTCATCACGGCCAACCGGTACGTCATAGCTCGGATAGAGCCCCCGTCTGCCCAATGCCGGATCAAACATTCTCGACTGCATGCGAATGCTTGTGGAATCAAGACGCAGACCCGGTCTTTGCGATGAGAGCAGGACCACATCGACCCGCGCCTGCACAACACCGTCATACGTGCGCATGTCTGTCGGCATCACACCCGGAGCGCTCGGCGCTCCGGGCTCAACAGGAATTGGCGCGACAGCCGGCGCAAGTTCAGCATCGTTACTGGCGGGGCGCTCAGCTGCGGGTTCAAACCACACACGCACCACGCGTGCACGGTTCGAAAGAAAATCGTCAGCCTCGGCACCAAGCGACGTCTGCTCAGCGTCCCACGGCGTGGCAAGCCCTGCCGTACTCTTCGGCTTTGTCGTGATCACACCCGTCCGCGCATCGACACGATCAAGATCGAAGTTCTGGTCACGCAGCACCTGCTTGGCGTGCTCGAATGACGATGCATACGCCCCGGACGACACTGCAACGGTTGAGTCGTGATGCAGACGGGCGCACCCGGTCAGCCACGCTGTCGCGACACACAGACCAACAACACTCGCCATGGATTTCCACGCAGTCTTCATAGTCGCATAGTACGGTTAGAGAAAGCCCCCGGAGATGCCTCGGACAGTTAGACCCTGCCCTCAATAAGCATCCGCAGCGCCTCTGGATACGCCTCGGTCTCTAGCGAAAAGACACGATCGGCCAGCATACGCACTGTGTCCCCCGGCAGGACCGCACACCGACGCTGGAGGAGAATCCGTCCCATGTCGTACTCCGAGTCGCACAGATGCACTGTGCATCCCGTCTCAGTATCACCGGAGTTGAGCACCGCCTGATGCACGCGATCGCCATACATTCCAGGCCCGCCATGACGCGGGAGCAGCGCTGGATGGATATTGACAACTCTGCCAACATATCGCGCCGGAATCGGCAGCAGCTTGAGGTACCCCGCCAGCACCACCCAGTCGATGCGCGATGAATCAAGCAGTTGCACCAGCCTTCGCTCGGGGATAACACCTTGCTCGACTCGTGCTGGCAGATTGCGCTCACGCGCCCGGTCATATCCAAGGCACTGGCGAGACGCCACAACGAGCCCGATCTCAGCATCTAGCTCGCCACGATCGATCGCATCAGCAAGATTTACCAGTGTGCGTCCCGATCCGGAAAGGAACACCGCAAGACGAGCCGGATGATGCTCAGACTCGTGCGCCATTACTCGTCAACTCCGATAGTGGGGGGAGAGCTGAACGGAATCGACCTACCCTGCGCGTCGACAGCAACCATTGTCAGCATTGCTGTGGTCACGCGTACTGTCTCGCCTGTCTCGTAGCGCTCAGCCTCGACATCGACACACACGGTCACGCTTGTGCGGCCCAGCCTCGTCGTGCACGCATAGCAGTTTACCACATCTCCCAGATGCACCGGCTGATGAAAATCAACGCGATCGACGGACGCGGTCACCCATCTGTGTCTGCCGTGCCTGCGCGCCTCGACAAACCCAGCCTGATCGATATACGAGAGGATGATGCCACCGAAGATCGTGCCGTACTGGTTTGTATCGCGTGTCAGCGTCATCACGCGCAGGGCCAGCGTGCGATCCTCGTGTGTGCAGCCACACTCAGCAGCATCCCGCTTCTGTGGTGGAGTCGTTCCTGATGGCTTCTTCGTCGATCGTTTTCCCATGAGCGCTGCATCATTCGGGTGTACTAGAGCCGATTCAACATTCTCGCCTTCTTCCCACCGTACAGACCAGCGAAGACTGCCTCAAAGAGCGTTGTAGCCGATCCACGCCACGCATACCCTTCTTTGATTCTCGCACATCCCGCAGGAGATGCCGAATATGGCCCATGCCCACACACCCACAGACGACAGCGCCTGCTGCACAAAGTCCGCAGCCCTTCTTGATCCGCCAACCATCCAGGACATCAAATCGCTCTCGTATCAGGATCTGCTGCGCCGATACGCCCGTGGTGTCGAGGTGTTTGATCGACGTGTGTTCGAGCTCTCGCAGGACCAGCTCGACCACTGCTTCCTTCCAGAACCTGACGGCTCTGAGGGCGTTGGCCGCTGGTCGGTGCGCATGCTGCTCGGGCATTGTGCTGACGCGGAAATGGTGCTGACAATGCGCATCCGTCGTGCGATCGGTGAGGATGGTCCGGTCGTTGAGATGTGGGACGAGAACGCATTTATTGACTCCGGCATCTACGCGGGAAGATCCAGCGCAGACCCGGGCGAACGCTTGGGGCATGCTGCAGGCGCAACACCACCGCCGGTCGCGGGATTCGTCGCGGTCATACACACACTCCGCCGATGGATGGTCGAGCAGTTTCTCGCACTCGATGAATCCGTTCTTGAGCGCACTGTCATGCACCCGGAGCGCGGCGCAACAAGCGCGCGCACGTTCCTTGTTTACAACGTCTATCACCTCGAGCGCCATGCAGCGTTCTGCAATCGAAAGATCGAGCGGTTCCTTGGCCCGTTGATCGATGAGCCGATACCCGCTGGCGGCTGCGGCGCAGGATGCGCGTGCGCAGCAAAGAACGCCGAGGCCAGCGCGTGACCGCGCGTTGCGCAAGTGCAGTATTGATTGCATACGCATGTGTGCTGGCATCGTGCGCGCCTGAAGAGCACGTTGTAAAATATAAGCCGTTTTTCTCGGGGCTTGAGGGTGCAGAGCACGGCACACAGCCGGTCAGCGCGGGAACGGGGGGCGGTATCCCCATCGAGCCCAAGCTCGCAGTCGAAACAGACGAACTCGGCCACACAACACTCAACTCACCATCGATCAGCTACCTCATGAGCCATGTCCTGCGCACCCTCGCGGACGAGGATGTGGATCGCGGCAGAAAGATATTTGTCGAGCAGGTTGTCAGCGAGACAAGCAGAGCGGAGCTGACCGCGTGGGGCACCAGCGCCGAGGCGCAGTACGACCTCATGCGCGCATACTACGACGATGTGTACACACTCTTCTCGCGATTGCCGATGGGCGAGCACTCACCCAACGCGATCATGTCAAAGACTGGGTCGCGCAGACTGCGCGTGGAGATCACGGGTGTCGGCCGGAAGGATCTCCGCTGGGTTAGCGTTCAGGCCGAACGTGTCGGCAACGAATGGCGCCTCGTGCTGCCCATGCAATGACACACATCATCTCACGGACACCCCCCCGCGTACGCATTGCCGAAGCAGATGTAATCAAAGACGTTCAGCATACCCGACTGGTCACAGTCGGCGTACGGATCCTGGTTCGCATACGCGTTACCAAAGCAGATGTAATCGAAGATATTGATTGTGCCGGACTGATCGCAATCGGCGTAGCACCCTATGTCTACGTATGTCCAGCCGAGCGCATCGAGCACACGCAGATCAAGCGCGTTGACATACGCGGGGTAGTACGTCTCGCCCGGCAGAATACGCGGATCCATAATTCCAACCGGCGATGGCAGCTCGCGATAATGTGAGCCTTGCCACGGCGCACCGTCCGACATCGGAATCTCCACATCGATAAAATCGAGTATTGCCTCGTCCGTCACGGGATTGTTCGGATTGTCCAGATACACCGTGCGCGGTACGGTCGCAAAGTCGCCGAGCGTGTCAGGATTCAGATTCGTGTTTGGTCCGTCGGACTCGCGAAACCGATACACGTCCATCGGGAGTAGCGTCGCGCCGTGCAGAAAATCAACATTGGATCCGAACCCGAACGTGTGGATGATCTCGTGGATCACGACCGACGTAAAGCAATACGTCCCGGGAGTGATGCCATCGGACGGATCGAAATCGAACGGCGCGTTGCTTGAGAACGTGATCGGCGGGTTGCCCGCAGACTGCCCGAACAGCACCTGCAACTGCGGCGATCCGATCAACAGCGATGATCGCGCAGACACCTGTGTCGACGGATCAAGCCCATAGAGCACATCGATGGTCGTCCCAGTCGGCAGATCGTCCTCGATCGTGTCGTCAGCATCCATCGACGCGACGAGCGCATCACGAAACTGCGCATACGTCCTGCCGGAGTAGCTGTTGCCAGCGCCACCAAGAATGGGCTCACCATTGACACTCCCCAGCGGCTCGAAGTTGATGTCGTACGCAATCGCGATCTGATCATCAAAGAGCGCGCCAACAAGGTCGGCTGCGCTTTGCAGCGCATCGAGAGCGCCAGCGGGCGGTGTCCCCGTGACATTGAACGTGATCGTCACACCAGCGCCATCGATAGGGTTGTGCCGCGTTGTGATGTGCTGTATCGACGTTGCGCGTGCAAAGGCGTGCGCGTGCCTGCGCGCCATGGCATCAAGGTCGACATCCTCGTGCGCGCCCCAGCAGATCGGCTTCCAGACATTGCTCTGCTCGTGCTGCGGATCTGTTGCCGACGCGATCGAGCACATCGAAACCACGACAACGCAACTCGACAGGGCTTGAAGGGATACAAACATGTGCGCACCTCGAATCCAGTATACAGAAAAACAACGCTGCGCCAAGAACGCAGCGTTGAGAATCAAGCGGGTAAATCAATAATCTTTACGGACCAATCACGGACACCCACTCATATAGGCATTGCCAAAGCAGATGTAATCAAACACATCATGGTCACCATCACCATCGCAGTCGGCGTATGGGTCCTGCAACGCGTATGCGTTGCCGAAGCAGATATAATCAAAGACGCTCAGTGTGGTCGATGAATCACAATCAGGGTAGCACACCCCCTCTGCCAGATAGGTTCGAATGTAGCTGTCCGACACGAAGGAGAGTGGTGGACTGTTGGACCATCCCGCATAGATATTATTCATTTGATCGATACCAATAACGCCTCCATTTTCATTGCTTGCTGTTCCATACTGATCAGACCAGATCGCAGAACCTGTCACCGAGTCAATCAATGCAACGAACAGATCATGTAGTCCTGCGCTTGTTGAGAAGAGATCTCCGCGTGTATATCCCGACAGAACAATATTGCGATATGAGTCCTCAACAACTGAAACCCCGCTATCGTCTTCGGGTGATCCGAACTGATAATCCCACACTCGAGCACCTGTAAGAGAGTAACGCGCTATAAAAACATCTGAATCGCCCGCGTTTGTGCCGTAAAGATCACCATCTGTCACGCCGGTAATCAGAATGCTGCTATTGATCGAGTCAAAGGCAATGTCGCGGGGGTAGTCTGCTGCTGTGGAACCTTCCTTGACAGTCCAGTTGATCTGGCCGTTGGGGTGGAGCTTTGTAAGAAAATAATCGAAGCTTACACCGTTGTTTGGGCCGCCAAATGAACCATCAGTCCAGCCAGAGACGTACACGCTCCCATTTGCATCGACAACAAGCTTGCTTGCCCGCTCGGTAGCTGGTGAGCCCATCTGTCTGGTCCAGATGACATTGCCACTCGCGTCGTACTTGCGAACAAAGCAATCGTATCCGCCAAACGCGGACTGCCCAAGCACACCGTTGGCTGTTCCAGAAACATAAATGCTGCCTGAAGGATCGATAGCAACGCCAGCGCAATCGTCCGGGTTTTGATTCCCAAACTGATCGGCCCAGATCTGATTGCCTAAGCTGTCAAGCACAACGACAAACGCGTCCTTGGAGCCTGCATTCGGCCCGAACAGAGCTCCTTCGGTATACCCAACAACATACACCAGTCCAGCAGCATCTGTCACAATATCACGAGTAAACTCTGTTTCCGAAGTGCCGAACTGGTATGTCCAGTTCAATGTACCACCAGCCGAATACTGCTGAACAAAGGCATCAATGCCGCCCGCACTGGATGATCCAAGCGTTCCCGAGGTTCGCCCAGCAATATGAACCACACCCGTGCTACTCACATCGATGCTGGAAATCACATCATCTTCCGATGTTGCAATCGTTGCCGACCAATCAGTGGTGTAAGGATCGCCATGAGCAAGGCCTGCGAAAACCAGGCTGCACATGAATGAAGCAACGGTTCTCTGAACACCAGCAGCCAGATTTGACATAACCAATCTCCTTTATTCCAAACCAACTCACACACCCTGCAATCTCAAACTCACACCAAGCACAGGAACAAACCGGTTCATACCTGACAACAGCGGAGAGTGTAGCTCTTACGGACACCCGCCCACGTACGCGTTGCCGAAGCAGATGTAATCAAACACGTTCAGCGAGCCGCTCTGATCACAGTCGGCATAGGCCGTCTGCGCCGAGTACTCGTTCCCATAGCAGATGTAGTCAAAGATACTTAATGTCCCACTCTTGTCACAATCAGGATAGCAAACACAGCTGATCCGAGCGATGCTTTTCACCGAAACGCCGTTCGCCAAAGCAAAGGTGCCCCCAAAGAGAACATCACCGTTGACGTCGTGTGTTATCGCATGGACAACGCCACTGACATCAACTTCGGATACATTCCATGCGGATCCATCCCAAATGTTCAACCCGTCATCACCGCCTACATAAACACTCCCGTTCGAATGGGCATATACCGAGTAGACATTCCCATTCACACCCTGCCCAAGAGCCGACCATTGTCCGCCAGACCAGCGTGCAATGTTCTTCGCTGGCTGGCCGCCTGCCTCATCAAATCTTCCGCCCGCATAAATATCAAACGATGGCGAAGTATCCATCGCGTACACGTATGCAAACGAAAGCGTGTTGTTCACACTTCCACCAAGCGCTATCCAGTCCTGCCCGTTGTAGTACATCACACCGAAGTGAAACCCACCAACGATCAGCGTATCGTGGAAGTTTGATGCCATCGAAGCAGCGTTATTCGAACTGGGGCCTCCTGGTGCCGTCTCTACCCACTCAGAGCCGGTCCAGCGAGCAACGCCACCAAACTCCTTAAACCCTCCTGCGACAAACAAGTCACCATTGCGACCAATGTGGAGATCACGCACAAGTGTGCTGAATCCGCCATCCATCGCGTGCCACGATGTTCCATCCCATCGCGCAACAAAGTTGGCAGCAACGCCATCGACCTCAGAAAATGTTCCACCAATCACAAGATCACCATTAGAAAGCACAACCGATGTATACGCACCCGTTGGTGGGTTCCCGCCACTCAATCCAGTCCCAAATGGATGCCACGTGTTCCCATCCCATCGAGCTATTCTGCTTAACTCAACACTGCCAGAACCTGAGAGTGTAAAATCACCTCCCGCAAAGACATCACCGTTTGGCATGACTGAAACTGTTCGTACAAGACCGCTCAGTCCTTCACCAAGAGGTATTATCTCGGGTGTTGAACAGCTCTGTTGCCCCAAGGCACAGGAAGCTGAGACACCAAGGCATGCAACTGCTCCAGCAATGACCTGTACATACGTTGATGATTTGAGCATTTGGATACCCTTTCAATCAAGGCGGTCTCATCCCACGGGCAAAGTCAGCATTGATTCCCCGCTACAGGAAATAGTACTGGAAAATGACAAAGGTTGAGCGCAGATTTCCAAGATCCACGGAAGATTAGCAAAAAGCACACCTCCACGTGCGAGGTCTTCGCTGTGTGGAGGCGTCACTGATTTCAGACTATCAGGTCCTGTTTTCTCTTACGGGCAACCCGCAGCGTACGCGTTCCCGAAACAGATGTAATCAAACACGTTCAGCGAGCCGCTCTGATCGCAGTCGGCGTAGGCTGTCTGCGCCGAGTACTCGTTCCCATAGCAGATGTAATCGAACACGTTCAGCACGCCGCTCTGATCGCAGTCGGCATAGCACATTTGCGTCGCGCATAAGTTGATGTCAAGCTCGGTACGTAGTGTCACCAGCGTATCAAACGCGCGCTGGTTCTGGCCGTTCGAGAAGTTGTCGCGACACTGCTTGGTCGAATAGGACATCAGATTTGTCACGTCAGGGTTGTACGGCGATCCACACGCAGAGCCGCCACCTGTGTATGTGCAACTGGATGACACCGCGCCAGATACGTTCGGATCGGCTGGTGTGTCGCACACAAGATCGCCAGCGGTGCTGCAGTTCGAGCCGTTCGGGCACTCCTGACCATAAAATGTCTCGTGCGTGTGGAACAGATCGAAGTAGTGCCCGATCTCGTGCGGAAACGTAGAGTGGTTCGTGGGCAGTGCTGTGCAGTTGTTGTTCATCACAATGCCCTGCACGCTGCTGAATGTGAACGATGAGATTCCGCAGTAAGGGAAGCTCTCAACGAAATAGATGTTGATCGTGCCCGGCACCACGTTCATGCTGCGGAGCTGGTCGATGTGCGCTGTTGTGCTCATCTGCGAGTAGAAAAAGTTGTCGTCGATGTAGTCGACCGTCCCGGGCACACAGAACTGCACGTTCATCGGTGCGTACGCATCGTTCGCATCGATCAGCGCCTGATCAAGACGAGCCTGAGACAACCCGCCTGTGCCGTTCGACTGACGCACCACGTGGAATGTTAGTGGCACCACGACAGGACCATCGGGCACGCCCTGGCCCATTGGCATGTTCTGGAACATCTCCATGTAACGGAGAGCTTCTTCGGCTGTGAATGTTGTGCCGCATTCATTCTCTGGTACATGCTGAGCACACGCGCTACCAGCAACCGTTGCGACAACGGACGCGAGAATCATTGAGTGGGTTCTTTTCTGCATGATCTTTCCTCTTCGTTCTGCGTGGGTGGTTTCTGATCGTCCGGTGGGACCATCGCGTGAAGAATGATTCGCCAGCCCATACGCCGATGTTGCAAAGGGACCGAAAATCCTTTCAGGAAAGAACAAAGTACTTCCGAGAACCACAGCATTTCAAGGTGCCATCAAGACTTACATCGCGTGGCTCGGGCCTTCGGATCGAAGCTCACGACTCATCAGTTGAGATATCGCGCGTATCGGATCGAGATCCTCGAACAACACCGCGTGCACTGCCGATGTGATCGGCATCTCCACACGAAACTTCTCAGCGAGCGCAACAACAGCCCTTGCTGTCTGCACGCCCTCGACAACCGACTTTGTCCGCTTCAGATACTCGTCAAGTCGCTCGCCGCGACCGAGCGCTTCACCACACGAGCGGTTGCGCCCTTCCGGCGAGAAGCACGTCGTTGCAAGATCGCCCACACCCGCGATGCCATTGAACGTCTGCACGCTCGCGCCCATGGCGCTGCCGAGGCGCGATATCTCAGCGATACCACGCGCAAGCAGCGCACTCTTTGCGTTGTATCCAGCCTGCAACCCGTCGAGAATACCCGCTGCGATCGCAATGACGTTCTTTGTCGCGCCAGCAAGCTCAACACCCAGCACGTCGGCGTTGGTATAGATGCGCAGGAATGTTGTCGAGAACAGGCTCTGGATGACGCGTGCAAACGCCGCATCGTCGCTCGCCGCTGTCATCGTCGCGGGAAGACAGCGTGCAAGCTCGGTTGCGATGGTCGGGCCCGAGAGCACGCCGATCGGTCGCGGGCGCGCATCCGGATCGTCCTTGAGCGCATCAGCAATGATGTGCGTCGGGCGCAGCAGTGTCGATGTCTCGATACCCTTGGATACGCTGACAACACTCGCGTGCGATGGGATGTGCCTGCGTAATCGGTTCCACACATCGCGCGTGTACTGCACGGGGAGCGCTGACACAATCAGATCTGCATCCGCAAGCGCGCCGGCGTCTGTCAGCGACACATGCACGGACTCGGGGAGCACAAGCTCCGGCAGACGAGGACTCGTGCGGGACTGCGCGAGTCTGCCGATCTCGTCCGTGTCGTGCCCCCACATCGTGATGCGTCCCGGCATCGGCGCGTCCGATGCGCGGTCGGGCAGCTCAGCACTCGCGCACAGCACCACCGCACACACAAGACCCATCTGCCCGTCGCCAAGAATCGCGACGTTCACCGGCTTGCTGCTCTCGAATGTGTGCCCGTTGATCTCTGCCACGCCTGCCCTCGGAATCTGCAAATGCCCTGCTGCGTCTATCCATCGTAGTTGCGCTACAACCATGATGACACCGCACGATCTACCGTGCATCTGTGAATCTAGATCCACACATGCAGCGGGCCCTGGAAGCACTCCACGCATATCGCAACGGCGCGTTCCCAATGGCTGGTGCCAGAGACGAGCAGGACCACGACGAAGTCAGGTACTACATCGCCGAGCCGCGCGCTGTGTTCCCGCTTGATGGGCTGCATGTGCCGCGCTCACTCCGCCAGCTCGTGCGATCAAAGCGGTTCCGTATCACGTCTGATGCTGCGTTCGAGCGCGTTGTCAGACTCTGCCGTGATACCCGGTTGCCCGAACCATCTCCACACGCGGACGACGACGAGGGCGATGCCGGCACCTGGATCAACGACGAGATCCTTGAGATCGCGACAACACTCCACGCGCTCGGCGTTGCGCACTCCGTTGAGGCGTGGCTCGACGATGCGCTCGTTGGCGGGCTTTACGGCATGGCGATCGGCGCCGTGTTCTGCGGCGAGTCCATGGTCAGCCTGCCGGACATTGGCGGATCGGGCGCAAGCAAGGTGTGTCTCGTGCATCTCGTGAATCATCTGCGAACACGCGGGTTTGCTCTGCTTGATGCGCAGATCATCTCGGACCACACACGCTCGCTCGGCGCGATTGAGATCCCGCTCGATCAGTTCCTCGAAACACTGGAAAGAGAGCGCGATCGCGAGATTGACTGGCATGCTAGCAATGTGAGCATCGTCCCACCAATAACAAACAACATCGTCTGAATCTGGTGCTGCTCAGCAAAGCGAAAGAAAAAGCGGGCACTCGGGGCCCGCTTCCCTCCGTTGAGGAGAATCGACTCGAAACTGGAGGTTTCTTGCTTCTGTTGTAACGCGCCAGCCAGCGCAAGGTTTCCTGTGTGCTTGGCCTTCGCGTGTTTTTGTTTTATTCAGCCCGTGGTCGCAGCAAGCCCGCGGAGCGATGCCTCGCGACGCTTCACCTCGATCTGCTCGCCCGTGTCCTCGATGCCGACACCCTCGCCGAATCGGAACAGACGGAACGAGTTGGCAATCACGAACACATCACCCACGAAGTGATATGCCGCAGCTGCAGTCACTGCGAGCAGGCCCATAGCCGAGAGAATCAGCCCAACGACAACGATGAGAATCGACACGGCGATATTCTGGATGATGATCGCGCGTGTGCGACGCGAGAGCTCGATAAGGAACGGCAGGCGTGAGAGCTCGTCGTTCATCAGCGCAACACCCGCGGAGTTCGCTGCGATATCAGAGCCCGCAAGACCCATCGCAACACCAACATCTGCCTCTGCAAGCGACGGACCGTCGTTGATGCCGTCGCCGACCATCATCACGTGGTATCCCTGCTCGACGAGTTGCTTGATCTGCTCGTGTTTTTCTTCCGGCAGACACTCCGCTTCGATCGCATCAACACCCACCGCAACGCCAACGCGCTTGGCAACGCCGAGCCTGTCGCCCGTAAAGATGGCAACCTGTTTCACGCCGAGCTCACGCAGATGGTTGATGATGTCGCGCGTGTTGCGCTTGACCTTGTCCTCAAGCCCAACCACACCAAGGTAGCGGCTGCCCTTCATGATGTGAACGCCGGTGATCCCGTCGATCTTCGCCTCGGTCTCGCGCAGCTGCGTTTCGACCGCAGGGTTCAGCTGGATCAACCACTTCGCACGTCCAGCGTACACGGGCCCTTCTGTGGTTGTCGCCTTCGCACCAAGGCCATGCACCTCCTCAAAGTCTGTTGGAGGCGTAATCTCGACCTTTGCCGACTCGGCAGTGCGCATAATGGAAAGCGCGAGCGGGTGATTTGATTTCTGCTCTGCAGCAGCAGCTGCCTTCAGGAGTTCTGCTCCGTCAACACCGGGCGCTGGCACAAGACGCGTCACCGCAAACTCGCCCGTGGTGATCGTGCCCGTCTTATCCATAACAACGGTGTCAATGTTCGCAGCAGCCTCAAGATAGTTCGATTGCTTGATCATCACACCGAGGCGCGCCGCAGCAGCAAATGCAGCAACCATCGCACTTGGCGACGCGAGCAGCAATGCTGCAGGGCACGTCACAATGAGCACAGAGATTGCACGTGATTCAGCCTGATTACGAACGAGTTCGTCGGGGCTTTGAGAGTACATGAACCACACAACCAGCGCAACCATGATCGCAACCGGGAAGAAGAAGCGTGCAACTTTCTCGATAATCAGCTGCTTGGGAGATTTCGATTTTTCTGCTTCGGAAATCAGCTGGGACACCTTGCCGATGGTGGAGTCCGCACCGACACCCGTCGCAACAAGTTCGATCGCACCAGTCAGGTTCACGGTACCAGCGAACACAAGATCGCCGGGCGACACAGACACCGGGAGCGATTCACCGGTCAGCGATGCCTGATTAATGGTGGACTTGCCATCGGTCACACGACCGTCCACCGGCAGATTCTCACCGGGACGGACACGGATGCGCGCCCCGATCCGCACATCACTGAGCGGGACTTCGCGCTCGCTGCCTGACTCATCGACGATGCGCGCAACATCGGGCGTCAGACCGATGAGCTCTTCAATCGCCCGCTGCGCACCCCATGCAGTTCGCCGCAGGATCTGATCGAACGCCAGCAGCACAAACGCGAGGAACCCGGCGATGAGGTATTTCTCTGAAATGATCGCCGCCAGAACCGCAATTGCTGCAAGACTCGAAGTGGACGGCTCGCCCTCTCGTATCTCACGAAACGCCGCCGCGCCCATTGGGATCATCAGCACGATGGCCGCAAGCATCGCAGGCATGGTGGCTACTGCGGAGTTGGTGTGGCCGGCAAGCAGCGCAATTCCGCTGACCAGCAGCAGCACCCCACCAAACAGATACATGATGATCGAGTTCTCGGTGCGCTTGCCGACCTGCTCGGACGATGCTGCACCCATCCCTGCGTTCAACTCGGCGTAGGCCGCTTCGGACATGGTTATCTCCGCTCAAATGCCCCAAAACAGAGGAAAAACCGCGATAGCACCCTTGCGCCGGCTTCCCACGCGGCGGGGTGGAATGATCTCTGGTCACGCAACAGCCCGGGTACTGCACCCGGCTCGGCTGATCGCTACGTCCGAGCAC
Source organism: Phycisphaeraceae bacterium (assembly GCA_020639155.1). Classification (NCBI taxonomy): domain Bacteria; kingdom Pseudomonadati; phylum Planctomycetota; class Phycisphaerae; order Phycisphaerales; family Phycisphaeraceae; species Phycisphaeraceae bacterium. The sequence goes on along the minus strand of JACKHF010000001.1, from coordinate 1,123,386 downwards.
AGCACGAGGTTCGCGCAGATATGGATTGATCACCTCAACTTCTGAGCAGAGTATCAAATCACTTAGCACTTGTTTGTTCGGGCTTTGTGAGATCCAAACCCGGTTCGCGTTTCGACCAGAAAAGGAAGGGCACAGCACTCGCGATGGCACCTGGAATCGTGTGCCAAAGAAAGAGATGCGTCATAACAAGATGCTTTACGTATTCGTTCATCGACATCCCAGCGGCCATAAACCCGGACGATCGCCGGTAGGTCTGCTTGGTTGATTTGACATAGAGATACGCGCAGAACGAGGCGATCAGCAATCCAACCGCAATCGGTACACACCGATGAACCCACGTGCCACACCTGCTCGTACCATCGCGTCTGTGCGTTGCAGCTGCGATCGTGTGCTGTCTTCCGAGCAGCAGCACGCACACGCCAAACACAAGTCCGAGCAGCACCATCAGCCTGATCATCGTGCCGCCGATCATCAGCACTGGAATGTCGTGCTGCCAGTACGATGTGGCGTGCCTGCTTGCGATTGTCAGTGTTCCCAATGGCGCGCAAAGGAGAAAGAGATGTCGAGCCCAGTTCTGGCGGAGCACAAGCGCTGTGCCAACGACGATGCACAGCACTGCACCCGCCGTGTTGAGCCACCCAAGATCAACAGCATTGTGCGGATATTCCGGTACCGCGAGCCGAGCCATGAGTTCATCCTCTGACAGCGTGTGCACGAGCCGATCGAACTCCTCGTCTGATGGCGGCTGCACGTTCCCTCTGCCCATGAGCGTGTACACACCGATTGCAACCGAGTACACACCTACAACGCAAAGAATCAGCCTGCCAACGAGAAGTCCGGAGCGCGATGGATTGTATCTCTGCCTCGCAGTCGAGGCCTTTGTTTCAGACAGCACAGATTCGTGCGCTGGCGGTTCACCTAGAGCAAACCACCACACGATTGGTGCAGTGAGCAGCCCAGTTATACCCGCGGATGTGATAATTGAACTAACTGCTGCTGTTGATTTCGAAATGTTCCGATCGCGTAACAGTCCGGCAACCTCGCCACCCAGCAAGAATCCAACATACACCGCAATGCTTCCGCAAACAAGCCATGCCAGCGCATGCTTCCAGGTTCTTGATACTGCACCCGCCCATGCGGCACTTGGCAGTGCCGTGTACGCCAGCGTGACCAGCCAAGCAGGCATGTCGTGCCGACGCAATATTTCTCCAACAAACAATGCAAGAAATCCGAGCGTGAGCCCAAGCGACGGGAGCAACGGCCTTTGGATCCGCACGGATGCCAGCATCACGTATTGGGCCACAAACAGAAATCCCAGAAGACAGTACCCAACCCAGTCTTCCTCTGGCTTTGCAAGTCGCGCAATCAGTATGCCGACGCCAGCACCGAGCGGAGTTGCACAAAACCACAATACTGCCGCAAGAACTGCCCTGGCCTTTAATGGGGAACCCGCATGATTATGTGCATTGTCCATAGCATGCTCCAAATCTGAGTCAGCACAGGAACAGCAACGAACCTCTTGCATTATAGTGCTCATACGGGCACATACCATTCGCCGTGGAACTCTTCGCCTTCAGCGACATCCATACCAGTACCCACGCGATCAGTACGTTCGCGGATACTGCCAGAAAAGCTGACATCATTGTTGGTGCTGGCGATTTTGCAACCATGCGCAGAGGGCTGCAGCCCGTAATCGATGCAATCGCAGCGCTCAATAGACCGACTGTGCTTGTCCACGGCAACAGCGAATCAGAAGACGAACTCCGCGTTGCGTGTGAGCCATACTCACATCTTCATGTGCTCCACGGGCAATCTGTTGTCATAGAGGGTGTTGTGTTCTTCGGACTTGGTGGGGCAGTGCCCGTCACACCGTTCGGCAGTTGGAGCGTTGATCTCACAGAACACGAGGCCGAAACACTTCTTGCGCCGTGCCCGAACGGCTGTGTGCTTGTCTCGCACTCGCCACCTCTCGGATACTGCGATACCACATCATCTGGAAGTTCTATCGGCAGCAGCGCGGTGCTTGCGTGCATCAAGCGCACACAACCAACTGTTGTGCTTTGTGGCCACGTGCATCACTCATGGGGCAATGCAGGCACCATCGGCACGACACGCGTTCTCAACCTGGGCCCGACAGGTACAGGTGTGAATGTGTAATGCTTGCACTGTTCGATCTTACGCCGCCCGCATCGATGCCTGCTGCTTCAGCAGTTCCTGCACGTAGCGCTCGATCTGCTCAGCCACAAACCCGCGATGCTCCGCGTTGAATGTGAAGTCCAGCGCAACACCCGCGTACACGTTCTGCATCGAGTCAATGTGCGTGTGCGCAAGCTTCACCGTCGCACCCAACGGCACCGGGATGTACGGACGAAGGTCCATACGCACCCAGAACATCCGCGCGCGGTCCAACCCGTGCGCATGATCGCGCGTCACGAGGAATCCGGCGCCGCCGCCGCCGATGTTTACGAGTGATCCCATGAACTTCGGCCCAACATCCGGCAGCACCTCTGCAGCAACCGTCACGTCCTTTGCGAACGCGCCCTGCTTTTCCAGCGACAGGATCTGCGCGCGGTTGGCGTGCTCCGCTGCAACGACCGAGGTCGGATCCAGCAGCGGCCACATCTCGACCTTCGCAGGATTCATCTGCGCTGTCGACACACGATGCGCCGATCTGCGCGAGCACCGCTCCACCTTTTCCGGCATCTGCAAACGAATCAGTCGCTGCGAGCGCCCCGAGCGCGGATCACGCACGGTTGCATCGCCCAGCGACGACGTGCGGAACATCCACCGGTTCTGCCCGATGCAGATAGCACACACAAGCTCGACGCCTTTCGCGATGTCCATTGGCTTGCCGAGTGTCACGGGCACTTCGACACGGATCTCGCCTTCAAGCAGTTCACACACGCGCACACGCCAGATCAGGTCAGCGGGTTGCGCTCGCTTTGACGGATCATCGCCGGGCGAGACAGGCTGATCCTCGCGCCGAGAGAGCGCATTGATGATGTCGGCAGGCTGCGATCGTTCTGACAGATCCTCGCCCGGAGCGACGGGCTGATCACCCGGCGCACGCGACTGCGCGAACGAGAGTTCGAGTGATCCACCGCGCTGCTGAAGCTGAAGAAGGCATTCGCGCCAGCGTTCGGTCCGTGATCTGTTGGCAGGCATGTGCAGTCCTCGCACGTACAACATCAGAGCGCAGCACACCGTGCCCTGCGCGTGTCAGTCTGTGCCATCACAATCGGATTGATTCCGGGGTGTGTCACGGGCACCACCCATAAATCCCGCGGGATCTGCAACGCGTGTGACGGGGGGCCGTTCTGTGCGGCCTGTACCGGGAAAAGAAGCCGTTTTCGGACGAACATGGTCAGTCGGGGAAGTAGGATTCGAGAGGCTGAATCAGATGGAGATTGACACACTTTGCCGACCACGCGCTGGTTATGTCAATGATCTGCGACCGACGATCCGGATCAAGTGATGCAAAGTATTCTTTCACGCGCGCAATGGCCGATTCGTAGCACAAAGGGTTTTCATCAAGTACAGGAAAACGGCTACTGGTTACGGCAGATTCACCAACACCGAACCGACGTATATACTCATCAAGTCTAGCGATTCCGCATACAAGTACCACGTCTGACGCTATCGAGTTCTCACAGATACATATGTCAACCATGCGGTTTGCATCATCGCACGACACAAGCATGTAAACCATAAGTGCTGAACCAAAGAAGAGCGGATCTATTTTCTCCCCGGATCGAAAAGACATGCTTGCGTATTGGAGTCTGACCGCAAACTCACGCACTGGTGCTGTTGAACGAATAAACCCATCGGGAGATTGAAGCAGAACTGAATGGAAAGCACCGTAACGAGCGCGTGGAGGTTGAATCTCCATTAGCAAGTTGAAGACGGGCTCGCTGCGAACCCGCCATTCATTGAATCCATTCCACAAATCTGGAGTGTCGGGAGAACATGCAACAGCAAGAGACATGTGATGCGAACCCAGATCACTCGCAAGAAGTAATCGTGCAACATACTCACCGCCTTGCGTGTACAAGCCCGCTATCTGTTCGAGCAACTCCGCCGCTCCATTTGTCTCGTCTACTCTTTGTGAACTCACCTCAAACTTTGCAGCTGCATACTCTGCGTACAGTCGCGCGCGCGAATCGAGTTTGTGATTGCGCTGCCGACCACCATCGCTATTGAAAGGAATACGTGATTCCAGGCGCTCATATCGTGCTGCCGTCAACGGCGGATTCCACATCAGCGCAACACGATCTGACCACACCGGCCCAACCGCCCACTCCGCAATCAGCCAGCCGCACGTTCCGACCAGCGTCATGATCACACCAACGATCGCAAGCCGCATGCGCACAATCGCGCTGCGTCTGTTTGGCGCAGTGCCGCACTCCGGGCACACTGCGTCCGCATCGGGCAATCCCTCGCGCGAGAAACCGCATTTCGCACACTTCCCATTTGAAAACACAGCACGCTGGAGTCGCCACACCGCGCGCACAAGCGCCAGCAGGCAGATTAGTGCGATGCTCGACACAATAACAATGGCTGCGGTGTTTGTGGTCATGGCGATAGCTCACCGGGAAAATAGGACTCCAACGGCATCATCTGCTTTGCTGACACCAAATACTGCATGCTTGGTTGGGCAGTATCCAGTATCTGCTGCTGGCGTTCGCGCGGGAGCAATGCAAGATACTCACGAAACCGAACAAAGACCCCGTCATAGCTCGCTCGACGATCCAGCGGGTAAACCGATGCCAACTGATACGTACCTTCGTATCGCTCATTTGCAACAAGCTCCATCTCAAGTCGAGCCATGCCGCACAGCATGAACACATCCGCTGCAATCGTGTCCTCCGCGATACCTCGCTCAAGCACGCTCTGCACTTTCTTGTGCGGCAGCCACATGTGCTGCATGGCGTACGTGCGAAGGAAAAAGGGATCGACAACACCCCGGTCTTTCCACACAAGACGAAGGTACTCCAGCATGAAGCTTGTCCATGTTGATGGCCCAACCTCAGACTCGAACGGCGACATCCGGTATATTTCACCAAAGAAATAACCTGCTGCAAGCTCGCGCGTTCTGTCGTTCGAAATGGCTGCCAGATTCTGCAAGCACGGATCAACCACTTCTGCCACCGTCGGTAACATCTCCCACGACACGGTTCTGCTCGCCGAGCACAACCACACAATAGTGCTGCGCGCATCATCTGAAAGAGGCATCGTCAGTGCGTGCTGGGCAAGATAGGCTTGAGCATTCTCATACTCACGCACAATATCAATGAGCAGGTAATACGCGTAGTTCCGTGACATCGGATCAACGGCATCGAGCTGGCTCACAAGGTACCGTGTGACGAGCTCTTCACGCCGATGCATCGGACGTCGTGCTGTCTGATCGCCCGCTTGCGCTTGATTGTGGGAAATGCGTTGCCGCAGTGTGGTATAGCGAGCCTCTGTCAGTTGCGGCTTTGTCATCAGTGCAACACGATCAAACCACACCGGCCCAACCGTCCACTCCGCGATAAACCAGCTACACACACAGATGCACGCCACAAGTGCGCCAATCACGGCAAACCGTTCTCGAATGACCGTGCCGCGTCGATTTAGCGGCGTGCCGCACTCCGGGCACACCGCGTCCGCATCGGGCAGTCCCTCGCGCGAAAACCCGCATCGCGGACAGCCCCGCGAAAACATCGCACGAGACAACAGCCGACCTGCGCGCACAACTCCCAAGAGCAGCACGGACCCTATACACACAGCAATCCAGATGGCTGCAATGTTGGTGGTCATGGAGAGATATCGTAACAGAACAAAGCCCGGGGCGTTCATTACCCGGGCTTGCACATGTTATGATTTCCGGACTGCTTACTGTCCGCCGCTCGATGACTTGTGCGGATTCTGCAGCAGAACTCTGGTCAGTTGCTCAATGTCCGCCTGGCACGAGGGTGTGTCTTTCACGCGCTGCTCGATCGTTTCCAGCGCGTAGATCACCGTTGAATGATCGCGACCACCGAAGTGACCGCCAATTTCTTTCAGTGAGTATCGCGTGTGATGGCGAGCGAGATACATCGCAACCTGACGCGGATACACGATCGATCGGAACTTGCGCTTGGACTGCAGCTCGTGCGTCTTGCAGCCGAAATGCTCTGTCACCGCGTCGATGATCCGCTGGATAGAGATGAGCGGACGTGCGGCTGATTTCGGTAAGCCGAGGAACTCGATCACCATCTCCTCAGTCAGCTTTGTCTTCATCGCCTGCGCACGCGCATCGAGTGTCAGGATCACGCCTTCGAGCTCTCGCACGGATGAGCTGGTATGGCGCGCGATCGCAACACACACATCCTCATCCATCTTGATGCCGCGCATGCCAACCTTGGTGCGCACGATCTCGAGGCGCGTCTCAAAGCACGGCGTCTCGACCTCAGCAACCAATCCCTGCTTGAAGCGCGAGATCAAACGCTCCTCAAGATGCGGAATCTGGTCGGGCTTTGCGTCGGACGAGAGCACGATCTGCCGGCGCATCTGGTACAGCGAGTTGAATGTGTGGAAGAACTCCTCCTGCGACCGGTCCATCTTCGCAAGGAAGTGGATGTCGTCAACGATCAGCAGATCAACATCACGGAACGAATGGCGGAACGATGGCATGGTGCCAGCTTTGACCGCGTCCATGAACCGGTTGATGAACCCCTCGCACGAGATGTAATGAATGATCGTGTCGGGGCGCGTTTCGAGCACGCGGATGCAGATGGCCTGGAGCAGGTGCGTCTTGCCGAGCCCGACACCACCGTGAATGAAGAGCGGGTTGTAGACCGCAGCGGGGCTCTCGGCGACTGCTTGTGCAGCCGAGAATGCAAGCTGGTTCTCGGGTCCCGGAATGAATGTCTCAAAGGTGTAGTCCGGGTTAAAGAGCTGCCCGGTATCATCGCGCAGCGTGCGGATGGGGTTGGGCTTTGGCATGAGGCCGGACACGCGCGGCTGCTTGGGCACAACGACGTCTGATCCGGCGTTTCGGCCAGCCGCCGAAGCGGGCTGGTCTGCCCGTTCGATCGGCTTGTGCGTTGATCCACGGCCCGGCAGTACAGCTGGATTGTCAAAGTCGAGCTTCGGTGTCGCACGGGCACTCGGCGCACGTGCGGTTTGTCCCGGGAAGTTCGACTCATCCTCGTCGCTCATAAAGCGCACCGGCATGAGCCTGCCAGTCACAGCCTGCATCGCATCAGCAAATGCATCCAGACACTGGCTCTGCAGATAGTTGCGATGGATCGCCGACGAAGCACGAACGCGAAACACGCCGTTATCAATCGGCATCGGCTCAAGACCGTCGAACCAGCCTCGGCAGAGCGCGGGATAGTTGTTCCGGACGTGCGCAAGTGCACCCGTCCACATCTCCTGATGAGGGTTTGCCATTGTTGTGTTGCTTTCGTTTGTTTATTGTGTGATGGTACGAACGATCCAGAGATTGCCGGCATCTGCCTGAAGTGTGTGAAGAACTCGAAGTGAATATGCGCAGTAACGCATCGGCAAACCTCCCCTTGATCGCACGCAGCGCGTCTGGAAAACGCGCCGCACCACCTGCTGATTGTCACCCCGGTTCAGCGCAGAACACGCGTTCCCAGACACCATCGTGCATGTGTCACTGACTGATGTGCACGCACCTCAGCAGCAACCAGCGAATCATCATCAACCGACGCGAGCCTTCCCTGCTCACACCCGTTGACCGTGGTTCACACACCCGCCGGAACGAATGCGATCCACATCAGCCGACAACGTGTGTGTGTCGCAGCGGAACAACATGCTGCCACACAACAGTCATCTTCGAGCAGCGCCCGTCACACAATCGGACCTACCCGCGAGGGACAAACGTACCATGTTTTTCCACCGCTGTCAAACGGGTTTTTCACGATCTGCGTTTGCAGCGTCAAAAACGCGACGCGCGCTGTACGAAATGATCGCATTTGCGCGCACAACGGTGTCTTCAACGTGTATGTGCGCACATCGAACCCAAGAAAACCCCCGAAAAACTGCGTGTATTCTGTGCTTACTCGCGCTCGCATCGCATGTTGTACACACAAAGACGTGCGGTCAGATCGCAAATTATTTTTCTTCTTTGGCGATTGACCCCGCTCGGATCCATGCTATCCGGGTGACACAATGCGAACATCTTTTCAACACGCAAATCGTGTCGCGCGTCCACCCAAACATAACGCACACGAATGCGGTAGGATAAAACGCTGCACGATGGCCAGCACTGATCAGATCCCGTCTGTCTACCTGCCACACTGCGCTCAGTGCGGCTATCCCGTCGATGGGCTGGAACGATGCCCCGAGTGCGGCTTAGTAAAGCGGCCATACCACACGGGCAGAACAGGAGAGTCGCTCGATACCTATCTCGCACACCTGTATGCGTATTGCTTGTACATCCAACAAGGCTTTGCCTGCGTGTGTATCGCGCTTGTGATGTATGCGCTTTGGATGTGGATGGATACGCATCCGCTGATCGCTGCGCCGGTCATGATGCTGGCCATGCTCAGCGCGAGTCTGTGCTTCGGACGTGCGATGCTCCGCGTTCGGTTTCTGGATATGTCAAGGACATATATGTACGGCGGGGGTGTGATGTGTGTCCTTGGCTCAATCCTCTTTGCATGCACACTCTGCACATTGCCTCACAATGACAACACCGATCAGTGGATTTCACTGACGGTGGCCGGGTTCGCATTTGCGGGCGGCTTGTGTCTGATGATTGGCGTTTGGATGCTCGCTGAAACGGGAAAGATGCAGCTGGCACTCTTTTCCCGTCCCAGACGCTTCAAACTTGTATGCAGGCGAATGGTCTGGCTGTATGTTGTTCTCGTCATTGGGATATTGCCACCGCTCGGCTGGTGTGGTCTCATACTCCCCGGAACACCGTTCCTTGCTTTGACGATTGTGCTTGCGTGGGTCGTCATGCACTTTGTGAAGATGGAGACCGCATCACTCAAAGGCGCGAGAGAGGCTGTCCCAGCCCGATCCAGCAGTACCCCTCATGCCGCACATGATCCAAACACTATTGCCAATATAGAAGCACCACCCGACTATGCCAAGCACTGACTGCCTCAGAACTGTCTACCTGCCACACTGCGCTCAGTGCGGGTATCCCGTCGAGGGACTGGAACGATGCCCCGAGTGCGGCACGGCAAAGCAGCCGGTGCAATCGAGGCTTCCGCCCAATCAGCTGTTCACCCATCTTTGCGCAGCGCGAGAAGTAATCCATTGGAGCATTCGCTGCATCATCTGCGTTGTAGCGCAGATACTTATGGTTATCCTGATGATGGCTCTCTGGCCGCCGATCGAGGTCGTTGTTGCTGCGGTGCTCCTGATTGGAGGTGCGGGCTTCTACGCTGTAGCGCACCACGCACGCAACGCAATGCGACTCAGAGCAGGGAAGCCCGTGTCACTCGTCGCCGCGAATCTCGCAGGAATCGGGCTCATCGCAATCCCACTCGATATGATGAACGCGGATCAAGCATCACACGTTTTCGCCATGGTCGACTTTGGCATCGTCGTGCTTCTGATTGCCGTTCTAGCAACCGTGTTGATGTGCCACTTCAATATCGAAGCTGCCGTCTCAATGTGCAGTGTTTTTGCAACACCTGAAGAAATCAAGTCGAGCCGGGAATCGCTCAATGTTGCTCGGTTGGTGGTCGGCATATGGGCGCTCACTGTGCCCTGCTGGGTGGGTGTCATGCTCTGGATACTCGTGTTTCCGTGCTGCCTTCTCGCTACGTTTCTTGTGTTAAAGCACGCCCGGAACGATCTCCGCAAAGCACTTCCTGTCACACCCGCCACCAGCGGCTTGTCTGAGTAACCCCATACCATAATCCATGCCCGAAAAGACCCACCATCTCGTCGTCTACCCAGGTTCGTTTGATCCGATGACACTGGGCCATCTCGATGTCGTCTCGCGCGGGCGCCAGCTCTTCGATGAGATCGTCGTCGCGGTCGGGTTCAACCCCGGAAAGTCCCAGCTGTTCACCCCCGACGAGCGCGTCGAGATCGCCCAGTTGTGCATCAACGAGATGTGCGCCAGCACACCCGGCGCGCCCGTGCGCGTGTGTGCGTATCGCGGGCTCACGGTCGACTTTGCCCGTTCCGTCGGCGCAAACGCCATCCTCAAGGGCGTGCGCAACCTTTCCGATCTGCAGAACGAGGTCCAGCAGGCGCTGACCAATCGGCAGGTGGCGGGGCTTGAGACAGCCTTCGTGGTGTCGGGCCAGTCGTTCGCGTACACCTCGTCGAGCCTCATCAAGCAGATCACGGCGCTGGGTGAGGATCTGTCGGTGCTTCAGACGATGGTGCCGAATCTTGTGCTCGATCGGCTCCGCGCAAAGAAAGCCGAGCACCATCCGCTCATCGAAGCCATCCGCGCAAGCGCGCGAGGCGAGGAGCAGGACTAGCCCTTCCGCTTCGTTGCTCTCTTCTTCGTTATAGTCTTCTTTGAAGCAGACTTTTTCACGCCTGTTTTCTTCGCTGGCGTTTTCTTGGTCACAGACTTCTTTGCTGTCTTTTTCGTGACCTTCTTTGCAGCGGTCCCACCGTTACTGATCTGGTAACTCTCATCGAGCCACTTCTCCCACAATGCTTTGGGCATCGGTTTCTCAGCAGAAAACCGCGCGGTGACCCAGCCTGTTGAACCAACCTGAACATCATCGGGTGTCTTTTCAGCAAGTTTCACCGCCTGTGGCATCGACTCGCGCAGCTTGAACATCGCCTTGGAGCGCCCGCCCTGCATGCCGACAAACAGGAACGCCTTGCCGTTCACCTTGAACGAGCTCTGCGTGCAGGCGGTTCCCTCGTCAACGCCAGCGTACTTCCCGGCTCGTATTCTCATCGGTTCGGTCGGATCTGACTGCTTCGCTGCCATAGCCTGCTCCACACTGCTCCGGTACGTGAATCATGAAAGACATTCTTTGGAGAACACCATTACATTCTTTCGACAACCCATCGATGGCACGCAAGGTACAGCGTCTTCATCGCTTCTTCGGGCGATACCCACACCAGTTCGTGCCCATCCTCGACTGGCGTGTGCAGTGGTGCAGTGAATCGGGCACGATAGAACACACACTGCTTGAGCTGCCCACGATCGGTCGTGCCGACACGAACATACTCCGTCGCAGCACCGATGTATCCAAGCATGTCGGCGTGATACGCGCATTCTTCTGCAATCTCGCGGGTCAGCGCCTGCTCGTCCGTTTCACCCTGTTCGATGCCGCCGCCGGGCAGAAACAGGCCGAGGAAGTTCCTGACAACCGCGAGCATGCCATCATCGCGCAGCACGAGTGCATACGCGCCGGGGCGAGGGATGTATGTCACATCAGGATGGGCTATACCAAAGGTGAGAGGTTCGTGCGCCTGATGCTGCATATGCAGGAGTTTAGCGACCCTGCTGCTGCCGGTGCATTGGAACGAATCTCACCTCGCTTCGAGTCTCGCGGGATCAACACCTGGCACAATGATCTGCTGGCCCTTCTCCGGAGGGACAAACGCAGGATTTGGATCGAGCACATACCACGCTATTTCCGCGCGGCACGAATGATCGTTGGTTTCTGTCACTGTCACAGGGAACTCCCCGGAATCTGTCTTCACGTTAAACTCCATGCCGACGAACATCCCATCAGCGCTTCCCTTGTTAAGCGCGAGTTGACAACCAACATGTGCAGAATCGTCGCCAAAGGGCTTCATGTACACACCATCAACCCCTATCACTGTGAGCTTGATCGGCGTACGAATCAGCATGGCATTCCAGCGATCCGAGAGTTGCGGCAAGCCCACTGGTTGGGTTCGATTCAGCAATGAAATCGACTCAACATCCAAACGATCACGCATGTCTCGTTCAGGAAAAAAGAAATAACTCTTGCGATTGTTCAGATCGTTCATGAGTTGAGTCATCTCATTCTCAGGCAGAAGATATCGCTTGTCGCCCCAGCGCAGGAAAGTGAGGCGTCCGGTCATGTAGTCCATGCCATCATCGCCAACCTTACTGTCCGTGATGAGCTTGACGCGCACGCCATCATCAAACGTCTCGACGATCTCGCCGTGCGCTGCATCGTACAAACCCATGCACCCATACCACGTGTATGTCACACCCGCGTTCGGCGCAACTGAGATTGTGATATTCGTGCCGAGACCGTCGCCCTCGTAGTACACCCCAGCAAACTCATGCGCCCAGTGGTCCTTTGGAAGCGTGTCGATGTTCTCGCGCAATTCTTTCTCAATCTTCAACTTGCGAACACGCTGAGCAACTGATGTTCCCCACCAGTTACCGCCTATCCCCTGATCACGGAGTTTCTGATCTTCTGCCTCGACCTGCTCAATGAACGGCTCATCGCCCGGACCGGTCCCCGGTGGATAGTCGTATTGCTGCGCGGACGTAGTGCAGTTGCACATGCTAGCAAACCAGACAGAAGCAAGAACGCAACAAGTTTTCGATCGAGTCGTCATGCCAGTCTCCCAATAGATCTGTGTGAATCGATACACAAGTATCGCATACATATACGGCATTCGACGTCACTCGTTCGTCACAAGGATCACGCACCCTGATCTGGAACAAATCCAGCAGTTGGTATTCACTCGGTACGAAAAGTTGTAGATGCACTTTTTCGCGTACCACATAATGTGGTTTTCAGGGCATTTCTTGGCCTTCCACTATTGCCAACATCGTGTGTGGAAAACGCGGGGACAATCGGGCCGTCGCGCGCTGCTGCAACAAGGGAATGTCGGCAGTCTCGCGCACAGGCTGGGGGCATCGCTGGCGCTTGTGGAAAAGAAGCAGGCCCAGCCGAGCCAGGCCGACAGCAGAGAGTCAGTCTGAACACACAAACGCAGCAGTAGTAACTTCTTTTAAATCAGCGAGTTACACAGGTTCTTTCCAAGGTTTCCACAAGCCGACACCCGTTACTACTGAAGATGATGAATTAACTTCTCTGCTCAAGGAGATTCTGAAACAAGGCAACCAGTCATCCGGATGTCTCCCAAGAGACGCAGGTATCCAGCGCTTTCCTGCTTCATGAGCTGCGCTCACGCGTGTGAGAAAGGTGTGGAATCTTTCCAATGTGGTGCGCACATACCCGGAGGATAGACCGCATGGTACCTTGCGTATCGGCTGTCGATGAGCCTGCGTCCCGCTGGGTGAACCTAGCTTGGGCCTACCGCATGCGATGGATGTTCCGGTCTTCTGGGTGGTCCGGTATTCAAATGCAGCAGGCGGTCGCCAGCGGATCAGGAGGGGGCGAGGGCCATGTCAGGCACAACGCGCTGAACGCACTAGGGTTGGACACACGCCGAGATCGAACGGATGACCGACGAGCTGCTTGCTGAGGCGGGACGTGAGGTGGCAGAGGAACATGGCAAAGACGAGAGATGGGCTGGTATGTTGCATGCGTATGATTTGCGGATACAACAATAAGTATTGCCAAATCAATGTGATTCCTCAACAGAGCATGCAATGCCTAAAATAAGCAACTATCACAAGATATGTGGCGGTTTGATCATAGGCATTGCTCTCTTGCCGCTATTAGATCTTCTACTGCGAGCCTGTGTGGGACCCGGTGGGGTTCCCTCATCCGACACAACACCCTACAGGCAACAGGTGGAAATAATTAATAAGACAAACAACACAGTGTGGGTTTCTGCTCAAGGGGCCAGTTTTTATGCACGAGTTAACAATGAAATCAAGGCGAGCCTAGGACCGTTCGACACTTTTTATCCAATACCAGTAAAGACAGATGTTTTCTTGTTTGGGAGAGCCTTTGATAAAGATAAACTGGTGGATGAAGATAAGATTAGATACACATTTATGCTTGGTGGCAACGGTGTTTCTTACAACAATGATCCTTATCTTGTCCGCAACATTAAAGACAGTCTGGACAGGAAAGAAGCAGGCATTGGCGAGGGATCATGGATTGTTGAACTGATAGAAAACGAAGATGGTGAACTCGCTATCATTCTTCATGAGAAAGATTACCAATAATGTGACTTTGCTTGTTGGTTTCTAGGAGTGCAATGCCACACTCAGGGCATGGTACGTTTGATGCGATTCCAATCTTGCTGTACCCGCACGCAAGGCACCTGTTCTGTTTGCGCCGGAAGTATCTGCAAAGAGCAACCGGCGTGAAGATCAGAGCCCACCACGATGCAGATGCGAGCGCCGTATTCACCAGAAACCCGGGCCACGCGATGCGGGTTGGGAGTGTGAGCGGTTCCAAGGGAAACGGATTGCTGACGGTAATCGCAAAGGGGCCTTCGATGACTTGGACACTATTGCGTGGAACCGGTGTTGTTCCGCTGCCTTGTGGTGTGTCGGTGTAACCGAGCCACATGGCGCGCATCGGCCAGCCCGAAGCAATCACGGTTCGGGAATGCACATGGTCTGATCGATCGGTCCAGTCGAGCAGCGCATTGTGTGCCCACGAGGGAGGAAAGGCCTTCGCGTCCAGATGCGTGATAAGCTGAAGATCCAGGCCCGGTCCATACTCCTCGGTTGTGTTGTACCGCGTCGCGCCGAATGTGCATGTCTCATAGTACTTGAGAGCGCGTGGAAAGACTGGGACATACACCAAGTTTGTCCGTATCAACAACTGACCAGCTGGCAGCACGCCGATCGCAAGTGCCCATGACACAGTGATCGTTGTGAGACATCCAAGCATCAGCGAAAGAACAGAAGTTGTCACAAGCAATCGAATCACTGAGTTGGGTTGTTTCCACACTCTGGGCACGGTGTTTCAATGTTGAGGCTCGATCTGCTGTACCCACACGCAAGGCACTTGTTCTTTCTTCGACGCGCGTGCGTGCGAAGTGTTCGCGGGAGAAACAGGAATGCGAACCACACAGCGCCCCAGAACACAGTGTCTACAACAAATCCGGGCCAGACGATACGCGTTGGCAGGACCAGCTCGCGCGGCGAGAGTGCGTAACCGTCCTGAAAAGTTGCTGGTGCATCGCGCACCACAATGCCATTGCGGGCTTTGAACCAGCGAGCACCAGTGGCAAACAATCGCCCTGCGTTCGGCGTGCCGGGCAATGCTGGGTTTGGAGCGCCACTCACAGGGCGGGGCGTCTGCTGATCGAAACTTGCGCGCATCGCAGGAAACGGGAACCCCCACTCAACCACGCCGCGTGCAAATGTTGTGGGAAGTGCTGGTGTTGGAACCTCGCACGCCCAGTCGATGAGCACATGTTGTAATCGTTTGGGCATGAGCTCAGACAGCTCGACAGCAGCACCCGGACGGCGCGCGATGACGGATGGGGATGTCGCAGCTGCAAACGCTGAGACACCGAGCCCGTCCGTTCGCATCACACCAATGAACGTGCTGTCCGACGCGATCCCAGCCTGCGCAGTCCGCGACGATGCGCTGCCGAAGACATTCGGATGGACCACACCGAGCGCAAAGATCCACGAGACAGCGACAGTCGTGACGCACCCGAGCACAAGTGCATAAATCGTCATGACATGCCAGCCCGATCGCATGGCGCATTGTATCTTTGTGTTTGCTTTGTGTTATAGAGCGGTGTTTGCACCAGAAAATACATGATCTGAGCTTTGCATGCACCCAGGAAATCTTGTAGACTGGATCGTCACCTATGAGCATAACCACTTGTGCGCAACACGCACCAAAGGAGTGAGCATGAAACCGTGTATTAGTATCATTGCGTGTCTTTGCGTCAGTACATCGCTTTTTGCACAGACCAATGACATAAATCAACAACCAGCATCCGCGCACACGGGTGGGCACGATGTGCCGGTTGACGAAATGTTTACTTATCAGGGCGAGCTGCGCTCGAGCGGATCGACGGTGTCCGGCACAGCAGACTTTGTGTTTCGCTTGTACAATGCGAAGTTCGGCGGCGCGCAGATCGGGCTGACACTCACGCTTGTAAACCAGACGCTGACCGACGGAAGGTTCAGCGTGGATCTGGACTTTGGTTCCGGTGTCTTTGGTGCGGATCAGCGATGGCTGGAGATCGACGTGCGCAGCCCAGCAGGCTCGGGCGGATATGTCACACTCAGCCCACGCCAACCGATCACGCCAGCACCGATTGCACTCTTTGCGCTTGACGGGAACCAGGGACCGCAGGGACCTGCTGGTCCACAAGGTGTATCAGGCCCGCAAGGCGTGCCCGGTCCGCAGGGTGCACAGGGCGCAACTGGGCCACAGGGCGCACAGGGTGCGACCGGTCCACAGGGACTGCAAGGGATCCAGGGCCCGCCCGGCGATTCGCACTGGCAGCTCAGCGGAACCACGACGTTCTACAACGCGGGGAGTGTCGGCATCGGCACGTCCGCACCGACACACACACTCACCGTGGCTGGTGATTCCAGAACGACGAAACTCTCATCAACCGGGGTCGCTGTTGTTGGTGAGCAGGGCGCAACACAACCGAATCCGCCAAACGCAGCGGGTGTGTTTGGCTTCTCACTCGATGGCCCCGGTGTTGTCGGCCAGACAGCAGCAACAGGTCTCTTTACCGACTTTGCGGTGCTCGGTTTACAGGACATGATCTTCAGTGCCATCGGTGGCGGCCCGTTAGGTGGTGCGAGTGTCGCGGGGTACTCGAACACCAGCGTCGGTGTGTATGGACGTGCGGACCATACCGGATCGAACACTGTCGGTGTCTGGGGGACTGTCTACGGCAGCACAGCAACCGCTGTTCTTGCAGATGCAGCAGGTACTGCCAATGTCTTTGGTGTCGCGGGTAAGTCTATCTCGACCGATGGCGACGCGGTCGGCGGGTTGTTCATCGCTGAAGCGCCCGCAACGGGACAAAGTTACGGCGTGAAGGCGTTCTCAGATGCCACGACCAATGCTGTAGACGGGCCTTCTGGTGTGTTCGGCGAAGGAGGAACCGGTGTGCACGGCGAAGCAACAGTGCTGCACGGGAACGGCGTTGTGGGGATTGCCAACGGAAGTGTTGCCTACGCGGTCTACGGGCAGAGTGACTTTGGATATGCTGGCAGGTTTTCCGGGCGCGTCTTCGTGTCGGGCGATCTCCAGGTCACAGGGACGAAGAACTTTGTCATCGACCATCCGCTCGATCCCGAAAACAAGGAGCTTTACCACGCGTGTGTCGAGTCCGACGAGCGTCTCAACACATACTCCGGGAATGTTGTGCTCGACGAGAGCGGCGGCGCGACTGTGACGCTCCCTGTGTGGTTTTCAGCGATCAACACCGACATCAGATACCAGCTCACATGCGTTGGTGGATACGCGCCAGTGTATGTCTCGCGCGAAGTGGCTGGGAACTCGTTCGGCATCGCTGGCGGGCGACAGGGATTGAAGGTCTCGTGGACAATCACCGCAGTCCGCAACGATGCGCACGCAAGAACACATCCGTTCGTCGTCGAGCGTGACAAGCAACCCGCCGAACGCGGGTACTACCTCGATCCAAGCGCATTCGGGTTCGATGCAGACCGCGGGATGATCGCAGCTCGCGAGGCGCTTGCTGCTTCATTGCAGCACGAACGGACGAACGCCGATTCACCAAAGCAGCGCGGGAATCGATTCCACAGCGATGTTGCTGTGCAGACAAGAAACAATCCGTCTCAGCGGTAAGTCTTACGGACACCCTGCCGCATACGCATTGCCGAAGCAGATGTAATCAAAGACGTTGAGTGAGCCGCTGCCGTCACAGTCTGCGTACGGATCCTGTGCTGCGTAGGCGTTCCCGAAGCAGATGTAATCGACGATGTCGAGATCACCGTCGCTATCGCAGTCTGCGTAGCAGACATCGGGGGCAAACTTTGCGATGAAACCGTCAGGCCCACTCATCATACTCGGTGCAAACAAGTTGCCGTATGTAACGCCAGCAATATAGATGTTGTTCATCTCATCCAGAAACAATCCACGAGCGACATCGATCTGGGCGGAACCCACTGAGTGCAGCCACAACTGGTTTCCGTTGTTGTCCAGCTGAGCAACAAAGGCATCGCCACTATTCGATGCCCCAGCGTAAGAGCCAGCGAGATACAGAGTATCATTTGAATCAATCTCAATTTCCCATACAGCATCCATATCTGCTGATCCGAATGTGCTGATCCAAATCGGTGTGCCCGTTGGGTCAAGCTTCATCACGCTGATGTCACCACTGACCGCCCCAGCCAAATAAACATTTCCTGTGCTGTCAAGCGCAATGTTGCCATAGTTCTCGCTTTCCGGGGTTCCGAGTTGTGTTTGCCAGAGGAGCGTTCCATCGCTGTCGTATTTGGCAAGAAGAGCATCCTGTGCACCGTGGCTGGTGCCAACGAAGTCACCTCGTGTGAGTCCGGCGACAAAGATATTGCCTGATGGATCAACCTTGATTTCTCCTCCAAAGTCGAGCTCGACCGATCCAAACTGCCGTGTCCAGCGTAATGCGCCATCCGCATCGAGAGACCCAATCACAACGTCGAAGTCTCCAATGTGTGCGGGGAGGTTGCCTCGTGTTGAGCCAACAAAGTAAACATTTCCGGCAGAATCAATATCGATATCGCTGAATACGTCGTGGATACCTGAAGCTATTTCGGAATACCACATCTGATTACCATCAGAGTCATACTTCGCAATATTTATACCATGGCCGCCCACTCCTGGGATCGTTGATGGCGCGTCACCACCGATGTACGCGTTGCCCAGATCGTCGGACGCGATACCCCAGGAGTAGACCTCGGCCTCTTCAAAGATGTCGTTATATACCCGCGACCAGACCACAGCTCCTGTTGGATCGATTCTGCTTATCACCTGCCCTTCAAAGATCACACCAAAGGGGCCGAACTTCCCGCGTGACGTTTTACCACATACGTATATGTCGCCGTTTGGTGCAGCGCAGATGTTATTGAGTTCTGTACGATCATCGAAGTTATAGTGGTATCCCCATTCAAACTCGAAGGGATCTGCAAAGCAGAACGAAGTTGTGCCGAGCACGATCAACAATGGAATGTGATGATGTTTCATGTGAATAAGCCTTTCAATCACTGGTGTGATGAACGAATAACCTGCTGATTTGCCTCTCTGCTTATGCTACATGAAAAGAGAAAAACCTCGAAACAAAATAAGGTAAGTTCCTTATTTACAGATAGCATAGAAGCAACTGCACGGGCACCAATCAAAAAACAAACAAGCCAGGTTAATGGCTCGACCTGCTCGCATGTTCGTGTGAGGAAATCTCTGCATGATTCCGGTCTGTTCTGCTGCTCTGTTTGACTCCCCCTGCCCTGCCTCCAACAATCACCCCTGCATCAGCCTGCGCTTGGGAAGGCAAAGGTTCTGCACAGTCTCGCAACTCTGCTGAAGGGCCAATAAAAAACCCTCAGCCCGCCCCATCCGGTAGATGGCGTACCCGAAACTGGCTTTCACCAGCATCTGTGGTGTCTGCCCGAATCGACTCAATCCACGTCCCCATTGGCCACGCATAATAAAGGAAGCATCATGCGACGCCAGACAACACTTGCAACACCGCAGACAGCGCCAGCAAAGAAGTGGCACGTCGTCGATGCGGAAAACGTCTCGCTCGGCCGGCTCGCCTCAGACGTTGCTGTCGTCCTCATGGGCAAGCACCGCCCCGAGTACACACCGCACGTTGACTGTGGCGACTTTGTCATCGTCACCAACGCGTCGAAGGTCGGTCTCACTGGGCGCAAGGCTGACCACAAGTTCAAGCAGACATACACACGCTATCCCGGCGGCATGAACATGGAGTCCTACGGCTCATTGCGTCAGCGCCGTCCCGAAGCGCTCGTGGAACTCGCGGTTCGTCGCATGCTCCCCAAGAACAGACTGGGTCGCCAGATGCTCAAGAAGCTGAAGGTCTTTCCCGGTGCGGATCATCCGTACGCATCGCACAACCCCACAGCGATGTAAATCGCAGTAAACACTGCATTCACCAGAGTTCACTTACAGATAGATAATCTCATCGAACAGTCATCGAAGACACGAACACAAAGAGCACGCTCATGACAGAGTTCAATACATCAGGCGACGTTCTCGTTGCTGAAACAAGTTCGACACCCGAAGCATCCTCCCGTCCACTGCGCGATCCCGTTCCTGCGGATGCTCGTGGCTGGTGGTGGGGAACTGGTCGTCGCAAGACCGCGGTCGCTCGCGTGCGCATCCGTCCCGCGAAGGATCAGGGCAAGGGCGACATCAAGGTGCAGATCACCGGCAAGCAGTTCAAGACTGTTGACGAGTACTTTACCGAGCGCCGCGATCGCAACGACTGCTACGCGTCGCTGAAGCTGTGCAATCTGATGGGGCAGCTCGACGTGTTTGTACGCCTCTCGGGCGGCGGATTCATGGGCCAGGCTGGCGCAGTCAAGCTCGGCATTGCCCGCGCACTGCGTGATTACGACCCCACACTCGAACAGGCGCTCCGTGACGCTGGCTACCTGACGCGCGACGCACGCGAGGTGGAACGCAAGAAGTACGGCCAGCCCGGTGCTCGCAAGCGCTTCCAGTTCTCCAAGCGCTAATCGCACGAGACATTTGGTTTGTTTTTCAACGCCCCACGGATTCCCGTCCGTGGGGTTTTCTTTTCGATCTATCCATATCATGATGCTCCAACTTATGATATCGAATGCCTCGCATGAGCGCACAAACTCACGTGTTCAAGAAGCACTGTGTCTCGTGCGGGTACGACGTCTCCGGACTTGTGATGTGCCCCGAATGCGGTACGCCGAAGCAGCCGTACAGAGCAGATCGCGCCGGCGCAGAACTTGATCGATACATGCATCATCTGCGCACATACTGCGTTCATGTTCAGCGCGCAGTGATTGGCGTGTTCACTGCACTCGTCGGGTACGCGATGTGGGGTTATGCAGGCACCCAGTCGCAGATCACGTTTGGGATCACAGCGATTGGTGCGCTTGTGACCTTTGCTTCATGCACGATTGTCCTCCGGGAATCAATGCATCTTGACATGTCACGCAGTTACATGTGGGGCGGCAGCGCAATGTGCATGATTGGGGTCGTTGTCTTCGTGCTGTGCTTTGCGCGATATCCCATTAAGATCGACGACGTGCTCTATGACAATAAAGGCGGTTTTCTGATACAGATGATTGTCTCAGCGACGATGATACTGATTGGTTTCTGGATGCTCGCCGAAACGGGAAAAATGCAGTTGTACATGCTGAGCAACGAGGCTCGGTTTCAGCGTGTTCGAAAACAGGTTACATTTGTCCGTGTTGTTGCATTGTCATCCATTGTGCCGGTCCTTGGCTGGTTGCTGGTGTTCGCACCGGGCTCACCAACGGTGTGCATGGTGAGCGTGATGACCTTTGTGATCATGCGCTCAGTGAGAGCCGAAGCGAAGTCGTTGACTGGAACGACTACAGGAACCCCAACGTCACAATAACACACTCCAAACAGACGATGCTCTCGCTGTTTGGTCGCATCACCCGCTGGAAACCTCCTGAATCAGCCGGAAACCAAAATCTCCAACTTTTTTGTGGAAAACCTGCCGGAACCACTTGCGGTCGGGCCTCTGATCGGCTAGCATTTCCCGAACGGTTGGGCTTTGAACGGGCGAAGAAAGACCGTATCTTCGTTTTCTGCCCATCTTCGTTGGAGGCCGTCTGTGTTGCTATGCACACAGACACAGAGTGCAGCGAGTGGGCTGCGTGGGTGCATCAGGCAACGGGAAATGCTGCGATGACACAAGCAAAAGCACAAACAGAAGTACGGGCAGACATATACGACGAGACACCAACGCGCTGGTCACAGCGGGTCTCTTCGCAGGCTTGTTCGCACACGGCTGATCTGCCGTTGGTCTGTCTTGGCCCGGGTGGGGAATACACACGCACCATCGAGCCGGGCACAGCCGCGCCCTTCAGCATTGGTGATGGTTCGATCGGTACCGGGTTCGCATTGTTTGGATCCCGCTGCTGCGATCGGTTGGCGCGGTTCTTCACTCCGACATCCGGCACAGCGACGGTGCAGTTCGCGGGCATGCCGCTCGAAGTCGAGTACACACACGCGCGAATCGGCTCGCGACTTGTGCTCGGTGTGCTTCGAAGGCTTGGCCGATTGCCGAACGCAGACAAGCACGCCATCGTTCGCGCACAGGTTCGTGCGCAGACCTGTTTTTCTCAGTCAGCATCATCACAACCAGCGTCCGCTGCGTTGTCATCACACTCAGTCAAACACCCCCGCGCGACAGGGTTGGTATCACGTCGCTGGGACGAACTCAGTTTTATGGAGGCTCACCATGAATCTCACGCCGAAACAACTGCGCATCCTGCAACTTATCCGCGACTGGCGCATGCGCTCAGGTGTCTCACCGACAATGCAGGAGCTGGCCGACGAGATCGGCGTTTCCAAGGTGACGGTCTTCGAGCACGTCGAAGCGCTGATCAAGAAGGGAGCACTCATCCGCGATGCCAACAAGGCACGCTCTTTGAAGCTTGCTGACGGCATCAACGTGCCGGACGAGGAGCGTCCGCTCCGGTTTCCGCTGGTCGGCAAGATCGCAGCCGGGTACCCCATCGAGAAGGTGCCGGACCAGGACGAGATCGATCTGATGGAGCTGCTCGGTCCGACAAACAGGAGCGCGTCGCCGAACTTTGCGCTCCGCGTCGAGGGCGAGTCCATGCGCGACGAGGGCATCCTCGATGGCGACTACGTGCTCATCGAACGCAGAGAGGTTGCGCACAACGGCGATCGCGTTGTTGCGCTCCTGCCCGACGGGTCAACAACACTCAAGACCTACTTCAGAGAAGCCGACCACATCCGTCTTCAGCCTGCAAATCCCAACTTCGATCCCATCCGTGTGAAGTTCTGCCAGATCCAGGGCGTGGTGCGCGGTGTGATCCGCAGGTATTAAACCCAACGTCGCAGTTTTCAAAGCGAAACAAAGCAAATCAGCATGCACACAGGCCCGTCACCATCTCTCGGGCCTGTGTCTTTGTCTGGTCGTGCCATGTCAAGCATCGACAGCCGGGTACGATTTCGGCAGCATGGATGTTCTTGTTCGCGATGCACAACCCGATGATCACGAGATGCTGGCAGAGCTGTTTCTCGACGCACGTCGAGCGGCGTTCCACTGGTTTGATCCGGAGTCGTTCCAGCTGGCAGACTTTGCATCGCAGACCATCGATGAACGCATTTGGGTTGCCGAGGACGAACACGGTCGTCTCGTTGGATTCCTGTCGTTGTATGAGCCCGAGAGCTTTGTGCACCATCTCTTTGTTGCACCAGATATACAGCGTCGCGGGATCGGTCGGAAGCTTCTAGAAGTTGCCAACCGATCTGCACGCCGTCCGATGTCGTTGAAGGTGCTCGAACAGAATGTTGACGCTCGGATGTTTTATACATCGCTTGGATGGACAACGACTGGACATGGCGCAGACGAGCTTGGGCCTTATCTCGTCTTTACCCAGCCTCAATCAGATTCGAAATAGACACAAGAAAAACCACCCGCTCAAAGGAACGAGTGGTCTTTGTGTGATATGTCAATGCGTGTCGTGTTTACGGACAACCCGCAGCATACTCATTGCCGAAGCAGATGTAATCGAAGATGTTGAGTGAACCCGAGCCATCACAATCAGCGTACGACGTGCCTGCAGCGTACTCATTGCCGAAGCAGATGTAGTCAAAGATGTTGAGCGTGCCACTGCCGTCACAGTCGGCGTAGCAGGCGTTCTCGCATGTGTACCGCGCGAGACCTGTTGCGCTTTGCCCGTTGATCTCGCTGAAGTTGCCAACGATGTACAATCCGGTCGAATGTGCGCGGAGTCCGAAGGCTGAGGGATTTCCGCCGGAGATGGACGAGATATTCGGATCAATGCCGCCCATCAGCGTGACCCACGTGCCGTTCTCCAGTCGTGAGATGTACCGGAGATTTGTCTGCGATGTCCCTGCCTGGTACAGCGCGGGTCCTGTTCCATCGTCGTAGACCGCGAGCGCGGTTGTGCGTCCGCCGCTGGCCTGGCCGACAGCGGTCCAGTTTGTGCCATCCCACTTTGCAGTTTCGTAGTCGGTGAATGTCAGCCCGTTGAGCCTGTCACCGCCAACGTACAGCGCGGTGCCTGTGCCATCATCAAACTCTGCAAAGGTCGCAACCTGCGCGAGCGCACTTGTGGCAAACAGTGTGCCGCCTCCGACGGATTGCCAGTCAGTGCCATCCCATCGTCCGATGAGTTGATGGCTGCCGGTGCCGATGCCAATGAGACGACCGCCAGCGTACACAGACTCGCCGGAGCCATCGTCATACGTTGTCAGCGCAAAGACCGTACCTAGTGCTCCAACGCCCATGCCGGACCATGACGAGCCGTCGTACATGCCAAGCCCGTTGGCTACCGCGACCGAGCCGACACCGCTGAACTCGCCGCCGATGACAAGTTTCTCGCCCGATCCGTCATTGAATGTTGTCATAGCCCAGACCGCGGGAAACGGGATGCCGACATGGTTTTCAAAGCCGGTACCCGGTGAGATCCAGTTCGTGCCATCCCATGCGGCGAGCGTACGCGTGTCACCCACGCCTCCAGCGCTGATGAACGTGCCGCCAACAAAGAGCCTGCTGCCGGATCCGAAATCGACCGCAACCATCGACGCGACAAACTGGCTGTTTGTTCCTGCATCAATCCCTGCGCCGAGCTTTGAGAATGTGCCGGAAGCAGCATCCCACTTTGCGATCCATTTGTTGTTAGCGCTACCAATGTTCTCCGACGATCCGCCAATGAAGAATGCAGACCCGGTGCCATCATCCCATTCATAGATCGGCTGGATATACCCGCCAACGACCGCGGGCTGCGACGGAAACGTCTCGATGGTTGGCGTGCATGTTTGTGCGTGTGCCGAGCCAGCAAGCCATGCAAGAACGCCTGCGGCATGTATCAACGATACTCTCTTCTTCATGAACAGTCTCCCTGTGTGGTGTGGAGTGATGCATTCGCATTGCGGATCGATCCGGTTGCACAGAAACAACACAGAACCGTGTGCATGTCACACACCAGACGATGGCATTCGATTCCACCCAACCCGGAATGAGTGAACCACAGTTGAGGAAATGACGCCCATTCTCACATGTTGCAGATCGTGTCGTGTTTTTCTCGGACTGGCAATGAAGTGTGCTTTCGATCATCAGAACCACACGTCAAAGAAAAACGTTCGGCTTCGCTTCCACGGAGCCGAACGTCAGGAATCGTGATACTTCAGTCGAAACAGTGAGTTACGGGCAGCCTGCTGCGTACGCATTGCCGAAGCAGATGTAGTCGAAGATATTGAGCGAGCCCGAGCCGTCGCAGTCTGCGTACGACGTGCCGGCTGCGTACTCGTTGCCGAAGCAGATGTAATCAAAGATGTTGAGCGCACCACTGCCGTCACAGTCGGCGTAGCAGCTTGTTTCAACGAGGAAACTTGCAAACGCAGCGCCGGAGAACACCTCGCCGGTTGTCCACGGATTCGCAATGGGCGACTCGTATGTCATTGTTGCAAGATCAAACACGCCAAGGCTGCCCGGCTCATCAGGAACAAGGTACGCCTTGCCGTTGCCGATTGCCAGACCATCAATGTCGTTGGCACCTGCAACAATGTTCGGATAATCAGCAATCTTTGTCATCGTTTGTGCATTGACATCGATCTCATAGAGACCCGATCCCGAACCAGCGCTTGTTGCGTCATTCGTGCCGTAAAGTTTGCCTGTTGCCTCGTCAAAGTCGATACCACCGATGTCGAACGCGGTTGGATAGGCCCACAGAAGCGTTGCCTCGGCCGTCAGAGGACTAATCTCGTACACGCCCTCGGTGGTGATATTGCGCGTGCCATAGAGTCGCCCGTTGTGGAACGCGAGCGAGACAAAGTTGACCGTTGCTCCCTGATAGGAAAACGTGGCAACAGTCTCCAGCCCAACCGCTTCGGTCCACTTGTATAGCGTGTTTGCGCTGGATGCGATGTACAACGTCTCGCCTGTGTTGTCACTCGCGAGACCCCAGACCTGCACATTCGTGCCTGGAAGCGCACTCCACGCACCGTTCTGATACAACTGAATGCCATACGCGGTGTCATCCACACCAATGACCAAACCATCCTGAGCGATTGCAGGCGCAGACAGGCCAGCCAGTGCAGCAACAACACAACAGACTCTCGATTTTCTCATTTTCATGCTCCTTTTCCGGGTGTCGCAGAACAGCAACCCCATCCACCGCGAGTGCGGCATTGGGAACATTGTACAGTATTTCGAGCTCAACTGCCCGGCTGTTATTGGCTGTAGACGCTTGTGTTTTTAGCGTGCAATGGGCCTGTACTGCGTGCGAATCACTGTCTCGGACGGGAGATACTCTATTTTTTGAGTGGTACCGCCATCCTCAAAACGGAGAGTGATGGGTTGGGTGGGACGATGATTGGTTTCCAGCTCATCCACCCTCATTCCCTCTCGCACACCTGCGTTCCACGCAGGCCCATACATTGACACTTCTGTTGCAATCTTTTTCTTTCTTGTTGCTATCACATCGAGCCCGGGTTGGAACACGGTCACTTCTTCTGTGAACAACTCGAATGTCGGGCCAAAAAGGTCCGGTGGCAGCAGAATCTGCTCGCCTCGGAGAATGTATCGCTCAAAGTCCGCTCTTGCATGAATGCCGTGTGACTCGAGCAGTGCAAAGAATGAATCGGCAGAGATGCTGCCTCCATTCGCTCTGCATTGCTCGACAAAGTTTGCAACAATATCAACAACGGGCGTTCCATTGGTAAGCTGCTGATTTCTATCCCACAACTGTGCCAAAAGAGGACCACGAAAATAACTGAGCCGTTCCTGATAGTTCGAGTAGGACGTGTTCTCAATGGATCTTTGAACCATCTCTATCGAAGCTGATCGCATCGGATTTCTTGCGTACTCACGAAGATCTCCATTAAATGTGTCGCAATACTCCGCTTCGGTCAGAATCCCTGCGTCAAACAGCACCCTTCGTGCGCAGTACTCAACAAACCCTTCAGCAAACCAGTCGAATCGGAACTCATCGATACCACCACGCTCGCGTTCGGTCACGGTTGCCTGGTTCGGAATCCAGTTGTGCAGCGTTTCGTGTGTGATCAGGAGGAGTACCTGTTGTGTCGTCGCTTTGGTGTGGACGAATGAAACGAACGCATTATCAATCGCAACACCTGCCATAAAGCTATCGCCCCGCCGTGTCACTACCGCGGTGTAGTTTGGAACGCCTATCGGGCCGAACCGCGATGCAACCAGCGAGAGCGCCTGCTGCGCATCGTCAATTATCCGCTTTGTGTTTTCAAAGTCACCCCGCACATAGATGCTGGCGTGTGAACCATTGTTACTCACATCAGTAGTTGTGTAGTCGCCGCCACCGACCAGGCACGACATGCCTTCTTCAGTTGATTCAACAGAATAAGGACCGGGTCCGCGTCCTGCAGAGCTGAACACCACCCAGTCTGCAGGCACATCTTCAAAGGCGATAGCATAGTTCCGCACCGTATCTCCATCCGCGATTCCAACCCGCCACTGGTTATCAAAGAAGTGGAAGTGTTTGTTGCTGACATCGGGCCGGTATGCCGCATTCGTGTGCGCTGCCGGATCCCAATCGACGGTGTACAGAACAGAAACTTCCGCGTTTGAGCCATGCACAAGACGATAGAGGCGAGTGCTTCCCGTCTGGAGTTCAAGCGTCGCATTGTGCGCGTGAAGTCTCTTTATTGCCAACGGAATCTCGGGCGTGCCATAGTTGCACCGGGGCAGCTGAATGATTGTGTCGCCATCTTCTTCACCACGAAATACCATCTCAACATCGAGCACAGTTCGATCTTCCAGTGCTCTGGGTGTGATGCTGTACATGACATCAGAAGCTCTTTGTGCACAGCACAAATGCGCACAAAGCACCTGTGCGCTGACAAGCAACCCCGTTGTTATTCGCATATCTGACACTCCCTTGCTCTTGTTTTCTGCAATGCAAGGGTAGGAGGATTCAGTTCTTCGATCCTGCAAGCTGATTTACTGTGGCTTCCAATGCTTCCAGTCGTGCGCGGAGCTCTGCATTATCCCGTGCGAGCAAGTCGATCCGCGCATCCTTTTCAGCAATCGCCATCTCGTGCTTCGCGTGCAGCGCATTCACCGCTTCAACAAGCAACGGTGTCATGCGTCCATAATCCATGCCGGTGACAAAGTCTGTCCCGGGTTCCTTGGCAACAACTTCCGGCACAACTTCCATCACTTCCTCGCCGATGAATCCCATGTCGTGCTGGCCGCCGTGGTCCTCGTCCCAGTCGAAGTACACACCGCGGATCTGCGCGAGCATGCCGAGCGGGTCGTTGATCGGTTCGATGTTTTTCTTCCACCGGATCGATGAGGGTGAGCCGTAGTTCACACCGGGGCCCGCAGCGTAGAAGTCGTATCCGCTCGAACTCGCTGAGTAGCCATAGACAGCATACGTGGTTCCGCTGTTTCCAGTGGTGTGACCACGCACGCCGGTGCCCGCTGGCGATGATCCGTACACTCCCCATCCCGATCCATCATGCGAGCCCCACACTCCAATACCGAGCACACCTATGCCCCGGTTCTCACCCCGGACGGCTGCGGAAAATGAGCCCGGCGATGATCTGTCGAGCACACCACGGACAGCTGCAGCTTCTGTCTCGTTGCTTGTTGTCTGAATTCGTGCGCCCATGGAGTCCGACGTAAGCACAAGCAACTGCGCATTGTGTGTGCCGATGTCACCAATGCCGACACGTTCAGCCTGATCAACACGTATCCCGCGTGCGTGTATGGCGTACGGTGCGCGAGTGATCTGCTGTGGCGGCGAGAGCTGTGTACCGTTGACCGTGATGGACAGCCAGCGCTCGCCACCGAACCAATATCCTCCCTGCCAACTGAGTGGGATATCAAACAATCCATCGACGACCTGCACATTATTGTGAACAATCGGATTGCCGATCGTCCCGCCATTCACACTCGTCCACAACTCGACCGAGATGGTGTATGTGCCGTTTGCGGGTGACCCGTTGTCCATCAGGCTGCCCTGATAGAGAAACGTGGTGTCTTCCTGCGCAGATGCGCACGCACACACCGCTGCGACAACTGCGGACGCCCAGATACAGCACTTCATTGTGTTTTCCTTTCAATGGCCCTTTGCCAGTTCCACCATCATCTGTTCCAGCGCATCAAGACGTGCGCGGAGTTCGTTGTTCTCTCGCTTGAGATCATCGATTTGCTGGTCCTTTTCTGCGCGCAGTTGACGCAGTGCCTCGACAGTCATTGCTTCAAATCCTGAGAACGCGATGGACTTGTACCCGTCGTCCATTGTTGTGACCCACGCTGGAAAGACGCGCTCGACCTCTTGCGCGATCATGCCGATCTGCACGCCCTCCGCCTGGAGTGGCTGGGACGGATCGATATATTCAAAGGTCACACCACGGAGCTGCATGAGCGCATCGAGAGGCTGGTGGATCGGGTTGACGTTCTTCTTGAGGCGCTCGTCTGACAGGGTCGACCACGATCCGCCGCCGATCTTTGCTGCTGATCCGTTCACCCCCAGCGTGAACCCGCCAGAGCCGCCGCCGCCGCCGATGCCGAGGGTCTGAAGACCATTTATGGTGACGAGTGAGCCCGAGATTCCGAATGTTCCTGCTGACGCAAGAGTGAGTATTCCAAGCGAAGTAAGATTGACTCCTTTGCCTGCAATGATCCCGATACCAGTGTCCGCGTGGACACTCAGCCCACCGCCTGAGTTGATCTGCATCGTGTCGCCTGAAATGACATTCAGGACAGATGGTGCAGAGATTATTGTGTTGTCGATGGTCAGCGCGTTTGCGCTTGTGCCGGGTGTGATTGAGCCGGTCACAAGAGCATTCCCCACGACGTGGAGCGCCTGAGTCGGCGAAGTCGTTCCAATGCCGACATTTCCCGACGGTGCCACAGTGACAACTGGTGATCCGTTCGTGAAGATGGTGTGCTGATCGTTTGTGCCATCGTACTGATATCCGGGATCCTCGTTGACCTCTCGCGAGATGGCAAACGTGTTGGTTGTGAGTCTGACACCTTCCGATGCGTCGTCGAACAGATTCAACCCGCCGCCCAGAATTCCGAGGTGTGCGCTGGGATTGGACGTGCCTATTCCAACTCTCCCGGTGTTGTAGAACGTCGTTGGTCCTGAGAGTGACCAGTGCGAATCACCAGCTGGGCCTTGCGGACCCGGATCACCCTGCGGTCCTTGTGCGCCCGGATCACCTTGCGGTCCTTGTGCGCCCGGATCACCTTGCGGTCCTTGTGCGCCCGGATCACCTTGTGGTCCTTGTGCGCCCTGAGGTCCTTGTGGTCCTGTGTTACCTGCGAGCGCAAACAGCGCAACAGGCGCAGCAGCAACAGCCTGTCGAGGTGTCAGCGTTGTGAATGCGCCCGAACCTGCTGGTGAGCGCACGTCGATCTCCAGCCACCGCTGCTGTCCAGCGAACGCGCCCGCGCCAAAGTCGAGGTCCACATTGAACTGACCATCAACAACCGAAGCATTTGTCAGCGCCAGCATCGGCCCAACCTGTGTGCCCGCAGTTGATGCGTCGTACAGCCTGAACTGCAGATCGACAGTGCCGGTGATCGCCTGGTTTGCCTGCTTGATCAGGCCCTGATACGTGAACGACGGATCCTGGGTAGTTTGTGCGAGCACGCTCGTCTGCACTGCTGCAACTGCTCCAACAACAAGAAGAAGTCGATGTGGATTCCGCATCATGTCATTGCTTCCTTGGGTGTGAGGATGTGCTAAATCAGCATACCAGAGGTGCTGTTGGCCTGCATCAACACCTTCTCACCTATCGCCAAATCGGGGTGATTTGTGCTTGCCGCGTGGTCCTAAAACAAGTGTGAAACAAATTTTTGTCTATGAATCTTGACTAAATGTCAAAAATAATATACATTATGTCGTTAATTTGTGACACATCACACCTCGGAGAGCGCAAATGAATGAATCAGGCACAGGAGCTACTTTTCGTCGTCGGCACGCACTCATCCTGCTCTGCACGACGCTGCTCGGAGCGGGCGTGGTTGCGGCGCTGGTGACGAGAGATCCAACAAACGCCTTTCTTGTGATGGCAGCGATTGGGATCGCCACTGCTGCGCAGGTTGTGTTGATCATCGTGATGTCGATCCTGAACGCGATGATCTCGCCCAACGAGCCGGACGATGAGCGTGATGCACATATCGCAAGCAGGTCCACCCGATACTCTGTCTGGATTCTCCAGATTGGCGTGTTCTTCGGTGTTGCCTTGCTCATCGTGCAACAACTGGTCGTGCAGGCAAACAACGGCGATACACAATCGATGTGGCTGCACCCGTTGATGGGCGTGCATCTGCTCGCGCTCGTTGCTGTTGTCTCGGAAGTTGTCCGGTATGCCACAACAGCCGTTGACTATCGCACGCAGTAAGTGGGGGATGCGATGCCAAAGCTTTCATCAACCCGAGCAGCATCCGGTACAGGCGTGACAAATCGCATTCGCGAGCTGCGTTTCCATGCAGATGAGATGACACAACAGGAACTCGCAGAGCGTATCGGTGTGAGCAGACAGACCGTTGTTGCGATCGAAAAGGGAAAGTACTCACCGACACTCGAGCTTGCGTTCAAGATCGCGAGGGTGTTCGAGACACCGATCGATACGGTGTTTTCGTATGACGAGAACGCATCAAAGCCGTCGTAAGCGTATTTGTCACACGGCGCGCAGTGTTCGGTTTCGAAGCGCGATCAGCAGAATAATGCCAATGATGTATACGCTTGCGATTGTGGCAATAGCCAGAATCCAGGGCCAGCGTATCGATGGGGTGGCCAGAGCCGCAACCGGCGTTGTTCTCATCTGACTCACACCGTTCGTCTGGATGCTCAGCTCTGGCATGTCCACCTGCCTGCCGATAGTCTGTATCATCCGTCTTGCCAATCGGGACTCAGAGTTCAACGGCGTTTCAAGCGTTGTTTCGATCATCTTCAGCACGTCCTGTGCACCACGCTGCACACGACGATCATCAATATCAAGATCTGCCAGCGCCAACCATTGCAGGATCGTCTTCTCTTCGATCAGGAGATCGCTAGCAATCTCTTTGTCATCCACGTCTGTCAGTGTCGCTGTCTTTGTATCCGCATGAACAACCAGCGTGCCTCGTGGCGTACTGCTGTTTGCGAGCTTCAGCGTGATTGTGCCAGCCCCCGACGAGTTCCATTCGTTGATTGTGATATCAACATCGAATCGCGCCTTGATCATATTGAACGGGCCTTTCTCATCGTCGTTCTGGCTGGAAAGCTCAGCGATCATTGGAGCGCCGAAGATCTGGCTTGGCTCTTGAATCATGCCATTCCATTTCATCACAGGTGCTGTAGGCAGGGCGCTCTGCTGTGCGCGGCGTGTTGCGATCAACACCATGTCGAGATAGGTTGTCGAAGGAAGTGCAATCGCAGCAATGGCGAGCGTCCATCCCGCGATGATCATCCACGGGGAGCCGCGCATGCGCAATGCGCCGCGCGGTGTCATAACGCCGCATCGAAGCAGATTCCCGCCGCATTCAGGGCATACACCAGTTGCAACATCCACAATCTCGTGTCCGCATCCGCCGCAGCTTGCAGCGCGCCTGACATCACCCGGCGCACGAACACAGCGGATCACGAGCGCTACGCCAACAGCTCCAAGCATAAACATGGATCCTGTGAGCAGCGCCCAAGCCCACAGTTGGTTTGGCATGTTGAGAAATAATGCAGCAGTTGTGATCGGGTGCAAGGTCATGAGCATATATAGATCATCTGGAGACAGAGTGGTTCACAAACAGGCATAATCTCTACGGAATTTCCGGTCAGGCCTGTGGTTGAACCACGTCATCCGGCGAGTGAAGCTGGAAGATCACCACCTCCTCGTACGTGTCATCACCGATATTCACGCCGCGATGCGGCTTGAGCAGCGGCTCATCCCAGTCAACCTGCCCGGGAGCAACAGGAACATGTTCCGGCTTTGAGCCATCGCGGAACTCGATCTGCAACACGCTCCCGCGCAGTACAACCGTCACACGATGATGCGGATCCGTGTGCCAGTGTGTCGATTCGCCTGGCTCAAGCGTGAGCCTGCGAACATGTGTGTTTCCGTGTGAGTGGAGTATTTCTGTGCGCATCAAGCATGCTTTACTGGGAGATTTATGGGCATCCTGCTGCATACGCGTTTCCAAAGCAGATGTAGTCGAAGATGTCATAACCGCCGTTGTCATCGCAGTCAGCGTATTGATCGTGCAACGCGAACGCATTTCCAAAGCAGATGTAGTCGAACACATCGAGTTGATCTGAATGATCACAGTCAGCGAGGCACCGCATCCTGACGTGAAGATCGTCCCACAGCACCTCCAGAGCGCCGCCTTTCTTCCGAACATAATCAACGATTGTTCCAGAGGTGTAAAGCTTCATGGGATTCATAAAAGGTACGCCGTCGTTGGGCGTGACGTCATTTGGATGTTGTGTTGTATCGTGGATATCGAAGAGCACGTATGTTTGTGCATTATCGATCATTGTCATGACGAATCTGCCGCTCAGCGCATCTCCCTCATGGTAGTAGATACCAATCGTAACCCATCTGCCGATCGGCACCGGGACATTTGCCGCGCTCTGCTCCCACACAACTTGCGTGGCGCCCTGCGTCATGATTTGTCCCTTCACGTGGAACGAAAGAGGCGACCCAATAGCTGCGTTGGTCTTCTGGATATCAACAGTGACACGGAACGGCCACTCACTGGTTGGTCCTGTGCCCCAGTTGCGATCATTCCAGTATTCAAAGAGCGTCAGCCATGTGAACGTGCCCGGATACGATTCAAGCAGTGCAAAGTCTTCATCCAGATACATTGATACACTGTGATACAGCGTGCGCACGTTCTGCATCTGGTTGAAATGCGCCTGCACTCTGCCTTTTGGGCCGCTCGACGATGGTTCGTGTGGGGTTTGCAGCCAGAAGCGGAGCACATTCGCATGCCCGGTCTGCGTGGGATCAGGAATGATCTCCGCAACACGATCAGCGATGGTGCCTTCTTTGAGCTCGATCCTGAAAGATCCAATGCCCATTGGGCCTTCAAGATCGCTCACCCAGTTGTTGGGTATCCCGACGGTATTGTCCTGCCCCACAATATCCGAGTAACTCGAACTCTCATTGATCAGTTCAGAACTCGGCTCAAATCCTGATCGAAATACAAGGTCAAGATTATTTGGCGTCCAATCAGGCCCCGAAGCTGTCGCAACAACTGCCGAGCAAAGGAGAATCACTGGAACAGAGGGTCGCACCGATGCGATCATGGGCAACCCTCTGCGTATGCGTTGCCATAACAGATGTAGTCAAAGACACTGAGCAAGCCGGAACCATCACAGTCGGCGTATGGGTCATTGTTCGCGTAGGCGTTGCCAAAGCAAAGATAATCAGCAACGCTGAGCGTGCCGTTGTTGTCGCAATCGGCGTAGCAGGATTGATCAAGCGGCTTCGACCACAGCAGCGCTTCGTTCCGACTGGTTGCGTTGTTGTATCCAAAGCCGACAACATAGAGAGTCGTACCATCGTGCCAGATTCCTCGCGCTTCGGTATCTCTCCATGATCCAGGAAGCACGGCAGATATATCCTCCCATGTCTCAACACTTCCGTGCCATATGCACGCGTGGCGAACCTGGCTCGCTGCTTCAGACACCCAACCAGCCTGATAGTTGTCGTACACCGAGTACGCCACCGATCCGATGCCATTATTTGGATGCAGATAGACTTGTGTTCCAAACTCGCTATTCCAGTAGCACGCACGTGTGTTGAAGAGAAACGCTATGTATCCAACCTGCTGCCCGCTATACACATCATATGCAGAGGAATGGTTCTCGAATCCTGAATGGAGGATCGTGCTTGAAGTGCCGTTGTCGTTCCATACACACGCATTACCGAGAAAGAATAAAGTACTTCCAACGTGTTGAGAATCATCCAAACCATAGACAACTGAGAAGTCATACACAGCTGGCGTGATGTCTCTCCACGAACCGCTGGTCCCAGTCCACACGCTTGCGCGTGGGTAGCCGTTGATCATCGCGTACCCGCCCTGCTGCCCGTTGTGTACAGCCAGTGCCTCGGAACTCTCGGCCAGGGCTGGATGCAGGTCTACATGCGATGCGCTCGTTCCGGTCCACAGGCTTGCGTGCGCACTTCCACCGAACGTTGCTGATCCAGCTTGTTGTCCGTTGTGTACGTCATTGACAGATGAGCTTTCTGCGCCCGCAGGATGAAGATCGACAAAGGAAGTCGCGCTGCCCATCCAGAGCGCAGCGTGGTCTGCGCCGTTGAACGTTGCGTATCCCACCTGTTGCCAGTTCTGCACCCCCAGCGCGCCTGATTGTGTCGCGCCCGGAGGGTGCAGATTTGTCACGGTCCACTGCGCGCTCGCATGCGACGCGATCGAAAGGATGCCCAGACACAGGCCTGTGCGTAATGCGCTCGTTTTCATGGCTTCTCCCAATATCACGGGCATCCACTGGCGTAGTACGTACCGAAGCAAATATAATCCGTGATGGAATAGTACCCGTCGTTATCACAATCCGCGTACGGATCGCTGTTTGCGAACGCACTGCCGAAGCAGATGTAGTCAAAGATGTTCAGCGTGCCATTCAGATCGCAGTCTGCGTCGCACGCGGACCTGCAACCGTAGAACGCGATATTCTTTGCAACATGAGCGCCACCAGCATACGTGAAATACCCTCCAACAGCAAGATTTCCATCGGGCAGCGTCACCATGGAAGTGACCGTTCCGGATGTTGGAGCTATCCCAAAACCAAGTGGTGACCAGTTCTGCCCGTCCCATCGCGCAACCAGCCTGGTGCTGACACCGCCTGATTCCTTGAATTTGCCACCAGCGATCACGTCTCCATTGTCCAGCAGTGTTGTTGAGTGCACGCGTGACTTGCAGCCCGCACCAAAGTTGTACCAATCTGTGCCATCCCATCGCGCGATATTCTTTGCGGAGACTCCGCCGATCGAGCTGAAGCTTCCCATGACAAGAAGGTCGCCCGAAGGCAGGGACTGGATCGCACGCACATCACCTCCACTGAGCTGCGGCCCAAGTGGGCTCCACTCTGTGCCGTTCCATCGGGCGATGCCATGATTCTGTTCGCCGTTGTACACATCAAAGAACCCGCCAGCGAAAAGATCCCCGTTCGGCATTGCTTTGAGTGCATACACAATCGGATACCACTCTATCGACGTCCAGCCGAGACCATCGCCGAGCGAGGTCCACTGGACACCATCCCATCGCGCAACATTCTGTACTGACAAACCGCCGGCTTCAGCGAAAGATCCGCCAGCAATGACATCGCCGTTTGGCATCACCTCGATTGCATGCACAAGCCCAACGACGTATGTAAGTGCGTTACCCGCGATGCCGGTTCCCAGCGGCAGCCACGTGGAGCCATCCCATCGTGCAATGCCGTTCACACGCGTTGATCCGGCGTATTCAAAGTCGCCACCAACAAGGAGCTGGCCATCGTCAAGCGGTTTTATTGTGTTCACATCATCAGAAAGATTGTCTCCTATTTGACCCCACGTGTCAGTATTCACGTCGTAGGTTGCGATGTAACGGATATTCTGGTTTCCAGCCTTGGTAAACGCGCCACCGACAAGGAGTGTCTGATCAGCCGGACCTTTTCCATCAGGATCCCACAGGCTCATTGTGTTGATGATGTTGTTCGTTCCTTCAACGACACCATACGGATGCCACTGGGAATTCGAGCAAATCCACTGAGCACTCGCATGTGAGGCAACGCACAGCACAGCGAGAGACAGACGTATATGGAACGTGTTCATGTCTTCCTCCTGAGTTACGGGCAACCCGCTGCGTACGCATTTCCGAAACAGATGTAATCGAAGATATTCAGTGTGCCGGAGCCATCGCAGTCGGCGTACTGACTCCCTGCCGAGTACGCATTTCCGAAACAGATGTAATCGAAGATGTTCAGTGCGCCGCTATTGTCGCAATCGGCGTAGCAGGGTGGCTGATCAAGCACGGTCACATCGAAGGTGAGCTCTTCAAGCTCATTCAGCAATGAAACAGCATTTGGCGTATTAATAGAGAGATACACATCAAAGAGCTTTGTTTGTGTCGACACTTGCACCGTGCGTGGCGTGAAATCACTCGTGTTGTAGCGCATTGTCAGCACATGCACCGGTGAGTCATGGACAGCAGTCACACTTGGTGGAAAATGCAACTGGCCAGCAAGGAACGACATCTGTGCAGTGCCGGATCCTTGTGGACACCCGAACTCACAACTGAATGGGAACTGACCGCCGTCGAGATAGAAAACTTCACCGTCTCCAGCTGCGACAGATGCATCAAGCCCTGCAAACGCAAAGTGTGTGGTATTGTCGAAGTGTGCCCAGAGCTCGACATCGACCGAGGGACTTCCGGGATAGACGACAAGATCTCCTGACTGGATCGTGTAGTACGTTGACTGAGCAGATGCAATACCAGCCAGCGAAGCAGCAAGACCACAAACGAGATACGCCTTTGCCGATGCGAGCATAACAAACCTCCGTGGATTCAGAGATCAGAGAGAAATGCCCCACATGACAACGCATTGATTCTATCAGACTCTTCGAGAATCCAACAACAAAAATAGACAATACAGGAACGAGCTCGCAATACACACAACCACATCCCGAACATGGACAGTCCTGGCCATCCACTACGGGCAACCAGCTGCATACGCGTTGCCATAGCAGATGTAATCAAAGATGTTGAGCACGCCATTGCCATCGCAATCCGCATATGGATCGTTATTCGCAAACGCGTTTCCGAAACAGATGTAATCAAAGATATTGATGGTGCTGCTGCCGTTGCAGTTGGCGTAGCACCGCTGGGATCTGAAGATGCCCGATGTGCCGTTGGTAAAGTCGAGCCTGTACACGATGGCGCCGTTGTCCTGCAGCATGGATGGTCTGCCGTCGGTGCCACCCGCGTTGAATCCGTTTCCATCAGCAAACGCGATGCCCGAGATTGTTCGCATGTCGCCCGGCGCAACCTCGATGGTGTCGCCGAGGCGTGCAATGATCTCGACTCGTGATACAGGACCGACGGAGACGCGCAGCACCGCTTCATCGTTCACACCAAGCTGTACGTTTGGTCCTTCAATCTTTGTAAACACTGCGATCGTGTCGTTGGGGTTGATACAGAAGATATCGAACAACCCAAAGAATGTTTCCCCCGCTGCAAGATCGGGATGTGTGTCGCCGCGCTGGAGCACGATCTGAGCAGCACTGCCCGATCCTGAGAACAGCGCCCGATCATTTACGCCAGCGGTAATACCGGGCCCGTCAATTTGACTAGCAAACACGGTTGTGCCTCCAGCCGTGATTGCAGGATAGCTGAAGAATCCGTTGTAGAACCATTGTGGTGCGCTCGGTATCGGTTGCCCTTCAACGGCGAGAGGCAACAGTGTGTTGGTGTTCTCAACATACCACCAGAGCACCTCGTCGTTGTTGGTTCCGATGCCCGGCCCAGCGACTCTGCCAAGAAACGCAGCAAAGTCAGGTTCTGCCGTAGTTGGCGGCTGGAACAGACCGCCGTGGATTGCACCCACAACAGGAAACTGTGGCGGCACGGGATCACCCTCTCGCGCGACAATCGCTGGTATCTGATTTGTCTGCAGAAAATCGATATGGATTGCATCATCGTTCGATGCGGATACACCCGACCCACGCAAGCGCGAACGGAACGAGACAAACCGGGACGAGACCAGATTGATGGCTGTATGCGAGATGGTGTCGCCCGCACCAAAGCCTGCAAGCTCTGGTGAGCCCGGACCAGCAATCAGCGAGCCCTCCTGCGCAACCATGAACGGGCCCGCACCAATCGGGAAGCCCATGATGATGGCAGTGTTGTTTGCACTTGTGATGCCAGAGCCGGACAGTGTGGCGGTTGCTGGAGACTCTGGCACACCGGGACAGACTTCATACGTAAAGAATGAATCAACGGTGTATTGCTGAAGCGGAAGCACTGCACCCTCGCGATTGATCATGAGCGGCGACTGTCCGCCAACCACCGGGTAGTACCACCACATGCCAATATCGTTCGCGCTTGTCACTGTTGGGCCGACCATCGATGCGCGGAAGATCACTTCACCATTTGGGCCGACGTTGATACGCGAGAACGGTGGGGTGCCGAGCCCCGTGCCGAATCCACCGTACATCTCGCCCTGTGTTGTGCCGGGGGGCGATGTGCCCTCACGCTCAAGTGGAATCGTGATTCCCGTGAATGGGTCGTGGTAGAGAATCCCTGTGTCATCATCCGGTGTGACAAACGGACCGGTCAGTGTGACTGCAACCGCGATCTGCCCGGTGTGCGACACAGCCGGAACAGCAAACCCCGCAATGTCAACAGGAAGCGCAGAAGGGAATGAATCACCCGAGAGCGCGATGGCCCGCCGAATATTCTGCGCGTGTGCTGCCCCCGATGCAAGCACCAGAAAAGCAAGGGACCACGTGCGAGTACCATGACACAGAAATACATGTAAGTTTTTCACAAAGCACCTCCTGCTTTATGGTACTGGAAAATAAAGATTGCGCCAAGATAGAACGCAGGATTCCTGCACGACCAGAAAAGAAAACGCCCTCTCCCGAGCGCAGTGTCGAGAGAGGGCAGTGATATGCAACGTACAAAGTACAAACGAGCTTACGGGCAGCCTGCTGCGTACTCATTGCCGAAGCAGATGTAATCAAAGATATTGAGCTGGCCGGAGCCATCGCAATCTGCGTAACTTGTTCCTGCTGCATACTCGTTGCCGAAGCAGATGTAATCGAAAATATTGAGCTGGCCCGAACCGTCGCAGTCTGCGTAGCACGTGGTCCCGGCTTCACGTATTGCAATGCCCGCACATGTCCAGCCGGTGCCACCCGCGGTCAAATCATCAACAATCGTGATATTGATCTGACCAGCGCTATCTGCTGTCTGGAACACAGCATAGCTTGACAGATCCTGCGAGCTTGAGCCGATCGAACTGTTGATGTAGAAGTCTCCAGGAGCACCGTCCTGGTCAAAGATCACGGGAGCGCTACCGCCTGCGATTGTGATGTCGTTGCCCATGTCAAACCCGCGCAGCCCGAAGACATAAACCTCATACTCTGAGCCCGGATTGAGGAAGTTGAGTGTGAGCACCGTCTGACCGGTCCCGAAGATGTAATCATCAGCACCCGCAAGCGACTGGGAGTGCATGGGCAGCGTTGCGGGATTGGGAGCGGTTTCAAAGGATGATCCGGAGGAAACGAGCAACTCAATACCTGTCGCTGCACCCGTTTCGTCGATCAGGTTCGGCAATGCGCCAGCTCCGCTGAGTACGTTCCAGTTTGTCGGGCTGAACGGCACTCCGATGTTCTCAAAGTCGACCGCAATCAGAGCCTGTGCGCTGGCTGCAGTAGAAAGCGCTGCACATGCGATAAATCCTCCAACAAGCATTGATGTTTTCATTTCATTTCTCCCTTTCTCTGAGTGATGAGTATCCAAGAACAAGACTCCAGCCTACCCGATCCAGGTCCGGTGTGTCAAATGAAAACCGGGCCCAGTTCGGGCCCGGCAAAGGTATTTCAAGCGGGTGTGTTAGGGTTGGCTTGAGCTTACGGGCAGCCTGCTGCGTACTCATTGCCGAAGCAGATGTAATCAAAGATGTTGAGCTGGCCGGAGCCATCGCAGTCTGCGTAACTTGTTCCTGCTGCGTACTCGTTGCCGAAGCAGATGTAGTCAAAGATGTTCAGCGCGCCGCTTCCGTCGCAGTCGGCGTAGCAGCCCGCATCGACTTCGAACGTCAGATTGTCAATCGCAGGTGTCGTGCTCACGGTTGCAACAACGCGAATCCGTGCGATCTCAACACCAACGTCGATAGTGACAACAGTATCGTCGCCCTGAATAGCAGCAATCAGTGTGCCGTTTGCGTCGTAGGCTTCGAGTGTGTCCGCTCCTCCTGAGATTCCAACAAGTGCGCTGACGCGGATCACTGGTGTGGTGAATGTTGCCTCAATAGGCAGGCTTCCACTCGAAGCGAGCAAATTTGGTGGCGTGTGTGAGGCGGGTGTGTTGAATGATGCAGCGTCGAGAATCTCATTCTGATCATTGATAGGCGCGCTCGGCGTAAAGAGAATCCCGACAGACGCGTACTGGTTTGTAAGCTGCTCCGCCTGGCCGTTAAAGGTTGTTGGTGCAGCAATCGGAACGTCGTCCGGCGTTCCAAGCACACCGTCCGGGCCTGGGTACACATCAAAGTTGATTGTCACTGCGCCGGGTCCGGCTACTGCTGCAGTAGCGGATAGTGCAACTGCAAGAAACATGGGCTTCGTTTTCATTTCTTTTTCCTCTCCTTCTTTGAAAAGAATCGATCAGATCGTGCGTCACTATTATGGACATCCCGCGGCATACTCATTGCCGAAGCAGATGTAATCAAAGATGTTCAACGAGCCACTGCCATCGCAGTCAGCATAGCTCGTGCCTGCAGCGTACTCGTTGCCGAAGCAGATGTAGTCAAAGATGTTCAGTGCGCCGCTGCCGTCACAGTCGGCGTAGCAGACAGAGCCGACCGAGCCTTCGAGGACGAACGCAACATCGTCAGATCGGGGGCCACCAAAGGTCGGCGAGAAGAAACGCTGCATGCACCCGGATCCAACAACATTCTGCGCATCAATCCAGCCCCATTGCGGTTCGTTTGCAGTGCCGCCCCTGTCAAGGATTGCAACGACGGAGATCCAGTAATCGCCAGCAGGCAGTTGCACGGGCGTGTTCAGGTTGAGTGTCACGTGGAATCCTTCCCATCCGTTTGTGATGCCACCACTGACAACGGTGTGGTACACCGTTTCGTTGAAAGAGAGCACGTCCTGAGTGTCAACAAGTGCGCCGACATTCCCGTTGTCATTCTCATAGAAACGAATCATGAATCCGTGTGTGTTCCCAGCGCCAACCTGCGCGTACCCGCCCCAGAACTGCACGCTCTCCACAGTCCAGTCGCTCGACGCGGTAAAGTCGTTGACAACCTCTGCGAACCATCCAAGCCCGCCGGGGTTCCGTGCGTCCTGCGACGCAAGCCCGCCGAACGAGTTGACCGGATCCTGCCGCCAAAGCTCGTCAGCCGATGCAATCGCCGTTGCGCCGAGCAATGTGATGGCCGCCAGAGAAAAAGTTGATGCATACCGCATGTGACACCTCGTGTTGGTTTATGTGAATGACAGCATCGCGACTGACGATGTACGTATTCCCCCGATCCAGAATGTACCCGAAACCAACAGTCCACACAAGCCCTACAGAGCCTTTGTGATCTCGATCATCGGTTGAACGCCGGTGACGATGGTTATAGGGCAATGAGCGCGCAGAGAAGCCGGTTCAAACGACGGGATACGGGTGAAGGAGTTCCAGAGTCTTCAAGGACACCCAGCCGCATAGGCGTTGCCGAAGCAGATGTAATCGAAGATGTTCAGGTTTCCGTTCCCGTCACAATCTGCGTACTGCGTGCTGCTGGCGTACTCATTGCCAAAGCAGATGTAGTCAAAGATGTTGAGAACGGCATTGCAGTCGCAATCAGCAGTGCAGATCTTCAGTGTCGCGGGCGTTGAGGGCGTCGCACCGCACGGCGATGTTGCAACTGCCCGCACACGATGCACAAATGTGCCCGCACATCCGGACACAACAACACTGATCTGCTCTGTTCCCTGCCCTGTGGTTGCGATCGATCCGCACGGCAGTGCGAGCGGCGCGGTCGTGAGCGGTGTCCAGATGCCCGCCGACGTTTCGATCTGCCATTCATACATGAGTGGTGCGCCGCCGGTCGCTGATGCACTGAACTGCGTTTGTGCAGTGTGACACACGGAGGTGCTGACAGGCTCTTGTGTGAAGATCGGCGTCGGGTTCCCGAACCTTGCCACACCGTTGGCTGTGAACGTGAGCGCACCATCCATCACGATCGAGAAACGACCGCCAACGTACAACTCGCCGTTGTGCTCGGCCATGGCTGAGACGAACGGCCCGCCGCCGCCATCAAAGTACGCCATGATGTTCCATTGCGTTCCGTCCCATTGCACAGCTGCGCTGCTTGCACCGGGGTACGCGGTCGTCCAGTTTGTTCCGCCCACAAGATCACCGTTTGCGCGTTGCAATGCAGCGTAGAAACCAGCATTTGCCAGCCCCGTGTACATCTCGTTCCATGAAGTGCCATCGAATCGGCTCGCGTATCGCACAGTGTTCGCGCCGGACGTCGAGTAAGACCCGGCTGCAAACGCCTCACCCGAAGGGAGTGTCACCAGCGCATAAACATTCTCACCTCCGAACGTGCCACCCAGTCCCGATCCCATCGCGTTCCACTGCGTCCCATCCCATCGTGAGACATCGGGGCCAACGGCGCCGCCGAATGTGCCTCCAGCAATGATGTCGCCGTTAGGAAGTGATGTCAGTGCGCGCACGCTCGCAACACCAGCGGGGAACCCCGTCCACGTCGTGCCGTTCCAACTCGCAACTCTGCTTGCTGCGACACCGCCCGCATTGGTAAATACACCGCCGGCAATCAGATCACCATTCGGAAGCACGTGCAGCGAGTACGCATCATTGTTCAATCCTGGCACAGCGGTCGTGCCCATGCTGGACCATGCCGACCCATTCCATCGCGCGATACTCCATGCTGTTGTGCCGCCCGCACTGAGAATGTCAATACCCGCAGCGACGAGCGAGTTGTCATTCAGCACAGCGAGCGCTCGAACATTGACTGATGCAGATCCGGAGATTCCCGAACCGAGGGGGGACCAGTCGCTTCCGTTCCACGACGCGATCCGCAGCGCCGGCTGACCACCCGCTGTCGTAAATGCGCCACCAGCGACAAGCACGGGCTGCTGGGGTCCCGAACCATCGGGGTCCCAACTCTTCAGCGCATATACATCGCCATTGACGCCGACCGCACCGGGGCCAGCCCGCCACTCGGGCGTGCATTGTGCATACGTGCGCGCTGGAGCAAGCGCGCCAACACAGACAAGAACCAGCGATAGAACGCTCGGACGCTTTCCGGAGTACACACAGAATGGCATGATGGCTTGTTCCATATGGGGCATGGTGCGCAGCATGTGCCAGCGGCACAGGGGGGTGTGCGAACGCGATCGTCCAGTGTACTGAGAAATACGGCCCCGTGCAATACGAACGGATTGAGTACGGGCTGTCAGTCTTTCGTACGAGAACAGCCGAATTCCTTACTCTGCCATCGGATGAAGGAAGTCCCCAGTGTGACGCTCATGGACACCCAACTGTGTACGCGTTCCCAAAGCAGATGTAGTCAAAGGTATTCAGACT
This sequence comes from Phycisphaeraceae bacterium, assembly GCA_020639155.1. Classification (NCBI taxonomy): domain Bacteria; kingdom Pseudomonadati; phylum Planctomycetota; class Phycisphaerae; order Phycisphaerales; family Phycisphaeraceae; species Phycisphaeraceae bacterium. Next base: position 1,079,106 of record JACKHF010000001.1, on the reverse strand, counting down.
CCCATTCCCGTCGCAGTCGGCATATGGCTCGCCAGCGCCAAAGGCATTGCCGAAGCAGATGTAATCGAAGATGTTCAATGAGCCAGAGCTGTCGCAGTCGGGATAGCAGGCGTCGACACAGCCGAACCGTGCAAAGTAAGCAGACACTCCGGCGCTGGTCGAAAGAAACACACCGCCTGCCAACAGATCTCCCCGAGGTAGTGTTGCAAGTGAAAATGGTTCCCTCTGCAGACCACCACTGAGTGGGTGCCATTCTGCGCCATCCCATCGTGCAATGAACGAAGCGCTTTGGTTGTTGATTGAGGTGAAGTTTCCACCTGCGATGATATCTCCGTTCGCAAGTTGCGTGAACGCTTTCGTGTACTCGGATGATGTGTTGCCAATGGTCGTCCAGGTCTGTCCATCCCACATCGAAATCTGCGCACTCCCCGCGACGAGTTGGTCGCCGTCCTTTGTCAGCAGCGCGTATACAGGCTGTCCGCTGAACGATCCAACTGGCTCCCACGCAAAACCATTCCATTTTGCGATAAAGCGCGTATATGTGTTTCCAGAGTATGTGAAACTACCTCCAGCAACGATGTCACCATTTGACAACTGTGTCAGCGCATGCACCCACTGATTAAAGCCGGAATCCATAGAATTCCATACAGCACCATCCCATCGTGCGATGTGCCTTGCACTCGTACCACCAGCAACTGTGAACTCTCCTCCTGCAATAATGTCGCCATTCGGCAGCGCAAGCACAGCGTTGACTGCAGCGTTCATGCCGGATCCTATTGATGACCAGGAAATGCCGTCCCATCGTGCGATTCGATACGCAGGCTTGTTTCCGGCTTCCGTAAATCTACCACCAGCAATAATGGAATCATCTGGCGCATCAGCGAGTGTCCACACCATGCCATCGATGCCATCGCCCAGAGCATTCCAGTTTGAGCCATCCCACTCAGCAACATTTCTCGCTCGAATCCCATCAACACCCTCGAACAGACCTCCTGCAATCACATGACCGTTTGGTTGCGCAAGTAGCGCAAGCACGCTTCCAGTAAACCCGTCGCTGAGCGTCGACCATGCTGTGCCATCCCATCGTGCGATGTTCTTTGTGACAATATCACCAACCTGTGCGATTTGCCCACCAGCAAAGAAAGCCCCATCAGATGCAAGCGTTATCGTGTGAACAATCCCATACACCTGCGGCTGAAATGATGACCAACTCGTCCCGTCCCACAGAACAAGAGATTGGGGCTGAGTGCCCTTCGTGTTGAACTGGCTGCCACCCGCGAGCAGATCACCATTCGGAAGCACCGTGATGGTGTTCGTTTTTCCACCAATACCATCTCCAAGAGCCTGCCACGCTGCCCCGTTCCAGCGAGCTATCCCTTGTGCATTCACGCCGCCAGCGACGGTAAATGCACCCGCTGCAATGATGTCGCCGTTTGGAGTTGCAGATAGCGCAAAGACAGGACCGTTCATACCCCCACCCATTTGGCTCCATTCAGAACCATCCCATCTTGCAACGTATGAAGTATCGAAGCCGCCAACCGATGTGAACTCACCCCCAACAACAATGTTGTTCAAAGCATCTTCAGTCATTGTAAGAACACGGTTGTTCCACTGCGCCGAACCCAGTGCGGACCATGTGTTGCCGTTCCAACGAGCAATGCGATGGGCGCTCACGCTGCCGATTGTGGCAAAATCTCCACATGCGATAGCATCACCGTTTTCAGTTGTTCCAAGCTTGAATATGTCGCCGTTTGCTCCCCCTTGCATCGAAGTCCAACTCACTCCATCCCAGAGAGCAATATTGGCCACCGGCGTCGTGCTCGCAACACTGAAGTGACCGCCTGCAATGAGCTGGCCGTTCGGAAGCGTGGTCACATCCGCGACATGATCGAGAAAATAATCGCTGCCGACGCCCGCGCTGATCGTTTCCCAGTCTCCCGAAGCAGGGTCGTACATGGCAATGTGCGTTGTGAGAACATCACCCGCCAGAGTGAACTTGCCTCCAATCACCAGCCTCTGTGTTGTTGGCCCGAACCCATCAGGATCCCACATGATGGAACTGCTGACGATGCCGTTCGTTCCAAGCGCACCGCCACCCGGCAACCATTCGGGTTCGGGGCACTGCCACTGAGCGTACGAGGTAGAACCCGAACCGAGCAGAATAAACCAAAAAACAAAGGCGCTCTTCTGATGCATGTGCATACTCCAGTGGTTTCGTGAACTCTGCGAAGGTATTCTCGCAAGACAGCATCTGGTTGCACGTAGAATGAAAAACCGCTCTCGTGGAGCGGCTTGTGTGAAACTCAGCGAAGAACGTTTGAGTTGTTATGGACACCCAACTGTGTACGCGTTCCCAAAGCAGATGTAGTCAAAGGTATTCAGACTCCCGTTCCCGTCGCAGTCGGCATATGGCTCGCCAGCGCCAAAGGCATTGCCGAAGCAGATGTAGTCGAAGATGTTCAACGAACCCGAACCATTGCAATCGGGATAGCAGCTTTGATTGAGCTTAAGAAGAAACGCGTTAAGCCCGCCCATCGCAGTTCCAGAAAATGTACCGAAAGCAGTGCCGGAAATCAGCACGTTCTGATTTGAATCGAGCACCATCCTGCTGTTCCCGGCGATGCCGGGTAGATCGTACTTCCACAGTTGATCGCCGATTGAACTGTACTTTTCAACTGATAGAACATCAAAGCTATCGGTGAGAACATAGACACTTCCCTCCGGATCGACCTTGACATCTGTTGAAGTCTCGTTCGCTGCCGTACCATGCTGCACTGTCCAGAGCATGGTACCAGTTGCATTATACTTTACAACAATCACATCACCTTGGCCCGCCGATGGCCTCGCCAGGCTGCCAAACGTATTGCCTGCAACAACAAGAGAACTATCAGGTGCAATATCAATCGCAGTAAAGGCATCGTGCTCTGGTGTTCCTAACTGCTGAAACCAGATCGGCTCACCATTTTCAGTAAGTCGCGCAAGATATGCATCGCTCATTCCCATGGATGCTGAGCCGAGATCGCCATATGTCGATCCGCACACATAGATTCCTGCCGCATTATCCACTCTAATGCGATTACTTGATGTGCCCTCAGATGTTCCGAACTCCTTTCGCCACACCTCGTTCCCATTGGTGTCATACCGTGCAAGTTGTCCGGATGATCCTGTCGAGTTGCTGCGTCCACAAAGGTAAATATTGGATTGAGTATCGAGGTCGATGTCATATGACGAGAATATCCAGTACTCTATCGTGCGATTCCAGACAAGCTCACCAGACAAGGAACGTTTCTCAAGAACGGTAACAAAGACGGGCGAAGGCTCTGTCACAGCGTAGTACATGTATTCGCTGTCAGCTGCAACTGCTTCAACCTCATAATCATCTTCAAGCACCCAACCAACGTATGTGTAACTTCCTGCTGGAAGTCCGCTCGGTCCAAAGCGCCACACGTGCCCGACGTTGTACGGCGTGCTGCCGGGACCATACCATTGATGCTGTTGAGAACCAGCAACAATGATGTTGTCAGACGGGTCCAACGCGATGTCAACCGCTTTTTCACCAAACTGCTGATCGCCCCAGTTCTTCATCCAGTCGAGCTGCAACTGGGCATGCGCAATCGTCGTAGCAGCAAGAACACACGACGATGCAAGCAACCGATCAAAGCGTTGCACGCAGCAAATAGGCCACCTGTGACAAATGGACTGTGTGTGTTTAGTTTGTGGGACTACTCGCATCGCATGAGCATAACCAAAGGCATGTGGTATTGCAACAACAGAACTTGAACGATGGCGCTATTTTCATGTCACGAAGCGGCTTGTGTGAAACTCAGCGAAGAACGTTTGAGCTGTTACGGACACCCGGCTGCGTACGCGTTACTGAAGCAGATGTAGTCAAAGGTATTCAGACTCCCGTTCCCGTCGCAGTCAGCATATGGCTCGCCAGCGCCAAAGGCATTGCCGAAGCAGATGTAATCGAAGATGTTTAATGAGCCAGAGCTGTCGCAGTCGGGGTAGCAGGCATCGACACAACCAAACTCTGCGAATCGTGCGGATGGTTCGCCGCCTGCAGTATCAAAGGTGCCACCAACAATAATGTTTCCGTTGTTCAGCACCTGGATCGTTCGCACGGAACCGTTCTCAACGCCCTTGCCAACAGGATGCCATGCGGTGCCATCCCAGCGAGCCAGGTTATTGATGGGAGTTGTGCCTGAAGAACTGAACGTACCGCCAGCAAGAACGTCTCCAAGGTGTGTAAGAGAAAGAGCTCTCACACCTCCATTGAGCCCATCGCCCATTGGTGACCAGGAGACACCATCCCAGCGCGCAATATATGATGCCGGAGCCCCCCCGCTAATGTAAAGGCTCCTCCAGCTATCACATCACCCGTTGGTAATCGGATTAAGCTGTACACGGTGCCACTTAAACCACTGCCGAGAGGCGACCACGATGTACCATCCCAACGTGCGATGTTCGATGTGGGAACTCCGCCTGCCATCTGAAATCCGCCTCCAGCGATGACATCGCCATTTGCTGCTTGCGCGAGAGCCCAGACAGCCCCATCTATACCGTCGCCGAGCGCGTGCCAGTCTGAGCCATCCCAGCGCGCAATATGATTCACAGTGATTCCGCTCGCTGTAAGAAATCTTCCACCAGCTACAACATCATCGTTTGAGAGTGCCACCAACGCATCAACAATGCTGCCGATACCGTCGCCCAATGGGTGCCATGTCGCACCATCCCATCGGGCGATGTTATTGAAGATCTGACCAAAGGCAGGAAAAATTCTACCGCCAACGATCATGTCGCCATTCGATGTCACAGTAACCGCATTGACAAAATAAGTTGAAGGAAATTCTTCTCCTAAGCTGGACCATTCTTGTCCGTGTCGCTGGATGATCCCGTTCGCAGCAATTCCTGCGCCGACAGTAAATGCACCTGCAAGCACAAATCCACCATCTGGTAAGAGTGTGCTCGTGCTTATCGACTGATTAAATCCATTCCCAATGACATCCCAGTCGCTGCCGTCCCAGCGCGCAATGGTGTGTGGGCTGCCGCTTGGGGGGTTGGACCAGTCGCCCGACACAACAAAGTCTCCATCAGGAAACATCGCGACCGTGGAAAACCCGGTACTCACACGAAGTGGCTTACCTATTGATGACCACGCGGTGCCATCCCAGCGCGCAATATCACGTTCAAACGCGGGAGCGCCTGTCAAGAAGTCACCCGCTGCGACAATATCACCATTGGGTGCGCGACCAATCGAGTCTACCGTCCCAATTACACCACCACCAAGCGGTGTCCAGCTCTGTCCATCCCAGATCTGAACGCCGGTACCAATACTACCGCATGCAACAGCATGCCCATTGGGAAGTGCGATCAACTCGTCCACCTGGTCGTTGAGTCCCATTGCCATCTCATGCCAGATCGTTCCATCCCATCGTGCAGTTTTTACAACCGGCACACCATCAACCGAAGTAAACTGACCAGCAATAACAACATCGCCGTTTGGAAGCTCTACCACCTCAGTAATAAGTCCGTTTGCGGTTCCAAACAACGACCACGGGCTTCCAGCGCTCCACGTGTACACATTAAATCCTGCGCTTGCCAGAATACCGCCGTTTGACATCGGGTCGATACTATGAAAGGTGGTTTGGGGCGGTTCACCAGGTGCGACCCATGCGTTCCCGTCCCACTTTGCAACTCCAAACCCGTTCGGAGAAAGACTGTTCGGAGGAAATCGACCGCACGCATAGAGTTCGCCCGATGATGTTACAGCCAGGTCTTCAACTTTGTATGCCAATGATCCAACTGGTCTCCCAAGCTCGTTGCCGATCGGATGCCATTTGCGCGTTTTGAAGTCAAACATGGCGATATTGATTGCATCAACACCGGCAATGCTGACGAACTGCCCCCCGGTCACGAGCGCATGTTGCGCCGGCCCGCTGCCATCCGGATCCCACGCGAGAGTTTTATTGATCATGCCGACTTGCCCGAAATCTGTTAGGGGAAGATGTTCCATCCCGATCGGCATCCACTCGGGTTGGACGCACTGGCTTTGGGCGATTGCACCGCAAGCAATGCCAAGGACTGCGAGGGTGCTGATGTGCCGATGGATGTTGTTCCGGTTCATGTATGGTTCCCCAGAGATGCGAGCAGTGGACCAATAGGTATTTCTGCGAATCGAGTCCGGGTTGCACCTTCGAGAAAAAGAAAGCCCTCTCTCATGAAAGAGCATGCAAGAATCAACACCAAAGCCGTGGCAAATCCTTACGGACACCCGGCTGCGTAGGCATTGCCGAAACAGATATAGTCGAAGATGTTCAGGTTGCCGCTTCCGTCACAGTCGGCGTATGGATCGTTTGAGCTGAAGGCATTGCCGAAACAGATGTAATCGAAGATGTTTAATGAGCCAGAACCGTCACAGTCGGGGTAGCAAGTGAATCGAAGCTCTGCAATCCGTTCGCACATCACACTCTGGCTACCGAGGAACTGCCCTGTGACCCATATAGAGTTTCCTCTTGACATCGCATTATTGATCTGGGCGATAGTTGTGTTCGGCGCGTAGAGTGGCTCTGAGACCGAACTTAACAGACCGTTTGGTCCAAATCGACGCACGTCAACATATCTCTCAAATGAGATTGGGTAGTTTGGATAGACAGTACCGGCAGCGTGCAGTGCATCATCGTGCCATACAAGTGCCGACGGATAAAACAGTCTTGTGGTTGTTGGTGTGCTATACAGCACTTCCCAGCTTGCTCCATCAAACGCAGAAATATGAACAAGACCCGCCTGTTGGTCGAAACCATACATATAGATCCGATCATTCGCAACAAGTGGTCGAGATCCGACCTCCAACGTTGGAAGTGGTGGTTCAGACCATTGAGATCCGTCCCACTTTGCAAACCCATTCAGAGGCACCCCAGATACAGATGACGCAAAGGAACCCCACGCATACAGATCATCGCCCAGGACAGCTATGTGCTGAACATATTGAGTAAGGCCAATATTTAACCCGCCAGCAAATGTGTTGCCATTCTGAGAAGCGATTGCAACGGAAGGCTGGGTAAATCTGCCCGCAACGACAAGGCTGTCTTCATACACTGCCATGGATCTTACCGCCACCTGATAGCCGTAGTAATAATCTGGTATCCACGTAGTGCCAATAAAATGATACAGAACAGGGTAGTTTCCGGTTGATCCGGATGGGCCTGACGTGCTTGTATACAACACGCCATTATGCTCAAGCAGTTGTCCCGGTGCATTCGCGCTGGACGGATAGTTCATGCTACGCCACATTGTCCCATCCCATGTCGCAACATGGCCAATATGTAGACCGCCGGCATAATCGAAGCTTCCCGCAACCACGAGTTTATCATTATATTCACATGTTGAATAAGCGGTGCCGTTTAGTGTTGTTGATGACAGTGTTGTAACAACCTGCCAGGCGTTATTCGTGCGAGTCGCAAGGCTGTTGAAGAAAACCGGATTGGTCCCCTGGAATCCGCCTCGCGCAAACTGAATGTCGCCATCAATTGAAAGATCAAATGGCGACAACACTGGTTCGGAACTCTCGTTCTTCCAGCTTGTCCCGTTCCATGAGAGGAAGCCGCTAGAAGGAACGACACTTCCGTCAGGGTTGATACCTGACCCTACCGGCCCGGCAACGTAGATTCTGTCGTTTCCGACTCGAAGCAACGAGCCGTCGCCGGATAAACCAACGCCTACAGGAGACCAACTCGTCCCATCAAAGCGTACAATACTATTGCGTGGAACATCGTTCCACTCATGAAACAGGCCAGTAATATATATTTCGTTGTTAAACACTTCCATTGCGGACACGTTGGGGTAATACGGCTCTGTTGCAACACCAACCTCCGTCGTGGTTCCATCTGCGTTCAATCGATAGACTGATTTATTTACAAGAAAATACCAATACCCTTTGAGCTCCACCGCTCTCTTGAACAACTGCACCCCCGCTGGAACAGTGACTGGATAGCTCCAGCCGACACCGTCCCACAGCCCGATCACATATTGCTCCGATGGCATCTCATCATTTCGAGCATAGACAGCAAGCTTGTTCTCGTGCCGAAACACAGTAAATCGATTGGAGGCGGCGAACCATGTTGAACTCGGCACTTCTGCCCAAGCATTTCCATTCCACTGCTTGAGAGAGTGAGAAAACCCGGTCGTTGCATTGCCAGCAGTAACTCCAGCAAAGAGCGTGTTGCCGATCCGCTTGAGTTGCAAGCCACCGAGTTCTTCCGAAAACGGTGGAACAAACCCATCCCCCATCTGTTGCCACGATGTGCCATCCCACATTGCAATATTGTTTATGTACTCAGAGCCAATCGCATCAATCCGGCCACCAATAGCAAAGTGCTGTGGTGCTGGCCCGCTTCCATCAGGGTCCCATGTTTCAATCGAGTAGATCGAGCCCGAAACGCTGCTCGCCTTTGGACCGGGTTGCCACTGTCCAATCGGTTGCTGTGCGCGTGCAGATGATAATGTCAATATGACACTAAATACTATCATCATTACGCTGCGAAGCAGTTTCATGTGCATGCTCCCTCTTGTGCGTGGCCCGAAGAATCTTATTCAGTATACATCAAACCAAAGAAAAAACCCGCTCCATCAGGAGCGGGCTTTAAAGTCTTCATATTCTCTTTGAACAAGCAACTTCAGTTCGGCTTCCAGTCCTTCTTGAATGTCTTCATCGCGTCATCAAGATCCTTCACGATGTCGTCGCTAAGTGCTTTGGACTGGTCGAGACGATCGCGAATGCCCTTGCCAACAGTCTGGAAGTATGAGAGCAGATCCTTCTCGTACTGCGCCACTTTGTTTGTTGGCACATCGTCGAGATAGCCCTTTGCACCTGCGTAGATCGAGATGACCTGATCGGTCACGTTGTATGGCACGTATTGCGGCTGCTTCAGCAGTTCGACCATGCGTGCACCGCGATCGAGCTGCTTCTGTGTTGCAGCGTCGAGTTCGGTGCCGAGCTGCGCGAACGCTTCCAGTTCGCGGAAGGCTGCAAGGTCGAGACGCAGTGAGCCAGCGATCTTCTTCATCGCCTTCACCTGCGCGTTACCACCCACGCGCGACACCGAGATACCGGCGTTGATAGCAGGGCGGACACCCGAGAAGAACAGTTCCGGCTCGAGATAGATCTGACCGTCGGTAATCGAAATAACGTTGGTCGGGATGTACGCCGACACGTCACCTTCCTGTGTCTCGATGATGGGCAGAGCTGTAAGTGAGCCTGCGCCGTTCTCGTCGGACAGCTTGGTAGCGCGTTCCAGCAGGCGTGAGTGCAGATAGAACACGTCGCCGGGATAGGCCTCGCGTCCGGGCGGACGACGCAGCAGCAGCGACAGCTGGCGATACGCAACAGCCTGCTTGGAAAGGTCGTCGTAGATGCACAGTGCGTGCTTCGGTGTCTTGCCTTCCTTGCCCTGCCACATGAAGTACTCGCCGATGGTGCAGCCGGTGTACGGCGCGACGTACTGCATGGGTGCGGAGTCGGACGAGCCTGCGGAGACGACGACCGTGTAGTCCATCGCGCCGTGCTTCTTCAGCTGCTCAACAACGCCAGCAACGGTCGATTCCTTCTGGCCGACCGCGACGTACACGCAGACCACAGCCTCGGGTGTGCCCCAGTACTGCTTCTGGTTGATGATCGCATCAACAGCGACCGCGGTCTTACCCGTCTTGCGGTCACCGATGATCAGTTCGCGCTGGCCCTTCCCGATCGGGATCATGGAGTCAACAGCCTTGATACCGGTCTGCATGGGCTCGGTCACAGGCTGGCGATCGGCAATGCCCGGTGCGATGATGTCGACCTTGCGGCGCTCGGATGTGTTGATCGCGGGGCCGCCGTCGATCGGCTGGCCGAGCGGGTTCACAACGCGACCGAGCATTTCAGGGCCCACGGGCACTTCGAGCAGGCGGCCTGTGGACTTGACGAGGTCGCCCTCCTTCACAGCGAGATAGTCGCCGTAGATGACCGCACCGACGGTGTCGGTGTTCAGGTTCATGACCTGCCCCATGACGCTGCCTTCAGACGTCTCGAACTCGAGCAGTTCGCCAGCCATCGCCTTGGCAAGCCCGTAGATACGAGCAATACCGTCGCCGACCTCGATGACGCGGCCGACCTCTGAGACCTCGAGTTCCGAGGCGTACTGCGCGATTTCCTGCTTGATGACGCTGGTGATCTCGTCAGCCTTGATCTTCATGCTCACGGGCGTGTCCTCTTTTATGTCTGTGCCAATGGTCCGCTTGAGCGGATCCAGTGAGATGGATGAACCTGTATCTATGTATCTGGCAGACTCGATTGAACCGGTGCCCACCACCTGATTCGCTCGACCCAAACTGTCACAAAACCTCTACAAGTCGCCCGAAAAACCCGATTTTCAGCCTGAGAACAAAGATTCGCAGGTGCCCGGGATCGACTGGAAAAAGACCGATCGCGGGAACGCATTTCGCGGGGCCAAGAGGATAGGTTCACTGCTGCTCAGAGTCTCGCTTTGGCAGAGGAAGAATGGGGTTGGTGGGGGCTGAAGACTTAGGGTATAAACATCCCCAACCGCTGGGTCATCGCATATTCGGCCTGCCTGCCAATAGTGATCATGAACAGATCAAAGGGTATTCGACCTACACCGTTTGGATCATCTTCGGGCATGTTGAGTGAAGAGGACTCTGACGAGACAATGAAGCATCTTTTCTGGAACTGGGGGTATTTTTCACACAATGCGTGTATGCCTTTGAGTGTGTGATTGGATGAAGTTGTAATCTCAAATGCCAGCGGCCCTGAGGGATCATCGTAAATGACATCAACCTCTCTGCCATTGTCACGCCAGTGGTATGTTCGAACACCTGTTTGTAGTGACAGTGATTGGAGATGTGATACAGCGGCGTTCTCTGTAAGGAATCCTTGTTCTCGTGCATCACTTACAGGAGCAATGCCGCGCTGAAGAGCTGCATTCCGAACTGCACCGTCAACAAAGTATACTTTCTGCCCTCGTCTTTGAACTGCTTCTTCCGAGTGCGCATAATTTGGAAGCGTGAAGATCAGGAATGCCTGCTCAAGGTAGCTGACATACTGCGCAACAGTATGGCGATGCAAGCTCAACAAGCTCGCAAGGTTTGTCATGTTCATTATTCCGCACATTTGTCCGCCAAGAACATAGACCAGCCGCTCGAGCAGAAATGGGTGCTTGATATCAAAGACTTGCGGAATGTCCATCGTGGCAACACGCTGAACGGCTTCCTGTCGCAACGTCTGTTGCGAACGGAGCATCGCAGTTTCCATGGACTCTGTATTGTGCTCTCTCAGCAATAACTCAGGAAATCCTCCAACAAGAAGGTACATGATCCGATGATGAATCACGTTAAACAGAGGCTGCGATGCAGCGCATGAACGGAGTGTGTCGAGTAGATTGCTGCCAACTTCGAAGCTGGGAAGTTCGTGCTCACGAAGTTGCAGGTACTCGCTGAACGAGTAGGGTGTCAGATACTGCTCAGTCCATCTGCCTATACCGCTTTCAACTGTTCGTCCTCGTAAAGCTGCTGTTGAACTTGATGTGGCTACAACCCGAATCGGTCTCCTTTCGTCATAGAACACTTTGAGCCATCGATCCCAGTTGTGGGACATGCTGACTTCATCAAGGAACAGGTAGAGTGGCCTACTCTCGTCTGCACCAAATCGTTTGGTGATCGCGCGGACCCACGCGTCGAGTTCATAGTTCATCAAGAGAGGATGATCAAGATTCAAAAACCAGAGACGCTGCGGATGCACTCCAGCTTCGATGAGCGACTGAATCGTTTGGTACATCGTAACGGTTTTGCCGACACGACGAGGACCTATAATCACTTGATATCGACCAAGCGGCTGTTGGAGTGTTTGCCAAAGCAGCTTTGAGAGAGATCGCGGGAATGTGAATGCGAGAGACCTTGGCACATTTTCGAGCTGATGCCAAGGGTTCTGCTGCACCAGAGCTGCAAGATTATCTTCGCTTGTTGGTTGCCAAGTTGTCGAGTCCATGGGATTCATTCTACACATATTCGGATATATGTCGATTTTAAATCGACATAATTCAGATATTTAGTCGATTTATCTTTGCGTTTTAACCTTGATACGGAAGATAAACCGCCTTTGACTGCCTTTTTGGGTGATTACAGTCCTCATCCGAGACCGAGCTCCTAATGCCCATCATCCGCACCTTCCACGTCGATGCGTTTACTTCCACGCTCTTTGCGGGCAACCCCGCGGTGGTGTGTGTGCTTGATGCGTGGCTGGACGATGCGCTGCTCCAGTCAGTTGCGATGGAGAACAACGCACCGATCACCGCTTTCCTTGTGTTTGGTGACAACTCGTGGGACATCCGTTGGTTCACATGCACAACCGAGATCGCGCTGTGCGGGCATGGCACGCTCGCAGCTGCAAGTGTCATTCTGTCGCGCATAGCGCGAGAATCACGAGATGTTGTGTTCTCATCAAACAGTGGCATATTGCGCGTCAGAGCACAAGACAATCTGTACATCCTTGATTTTCCAGCAACGTTTGCACAGCGCATCGACGCGATGCCAGAGATCGAAACTGCGATCAAAGCGGATGTTCTTGCGTTGTATGACGCGGGCAAGCTGATTGCATTCCTGCGTGACGAGCAGGCGGTGCGCAATGTCGCGCCGGACCTCGACACAATTGCAGCGACGTGTCCCGAGGGACTCGTCATCACAGCGGCTGGGGCGCAATGCGACTTTGTGTCGCGATACTTCGCGCCGCACGCGGGTATCAACGAGGATCAGGTGACGGGATCGGCGCATTGCATTCTTGGGCCGATGTGGTCTGAAAGGCTCGGTAAGCAGCGCATGACTGCGCAGCAACTCTCTCAGCGTGGTGGCGAGCTTGTTGTTGAGGTGAATGGTGGTCGCGTGCTGCTCGGAGCATCAGCGGTGTTGTACGCGGAGGGTGTGATTCATCTGCCATTATCCTCTAAAGCGAACCCGGCTGATACTCAACAATAACCGCTCTGATACCCGACGAGATACCAGCAAACGCACTCTTCATATGCGTAATCGCGGTTTCTCTGCTGCGGTTGCCAGAGCCGGAACCAATGATCGGCAGCGCGATCGATGTCATCCCAAGCTCTTCTGCGCATCGCATTGCTGACACAACCGAATCTTTGATGGACTTTTCTGTTGCAAACCAGCGCAGGTTGATGCCCGCAACATGGATGATCGCTTTGTACGGAAGCTCGCCTGCCGATGTCACAACCGCAGCGCCAAGAGGGATGGGGCCATGCCTGGCGAGTTCGCGGAACGGCTGCTTCCCAGCGCGTTTCCTGATCGCGCGCGATACGCCCTGAGGAAGCAGCAGCCACTGCGGGATAATGTTGCGATTCCACGCGTTGACAATCGCATCAACGCGCTGATCGAGCATATCGCCTTTAACAACTTCAGGAGTCACGAACGATCATACTGGGTTGAAGGGCTTGCAGTTGCATACCACGGCAACACATGGCTCTGTGTTCACTCTGCCTGCAGCTTGCACACGACTGCTTTCCGATGCGCAGCTGCGCGCTTGTAGACGCGTGTGCCGAGATGGCTGATGCCCGGCAGGTACATCAATAGTCCTGGGATGAACCCGAGCGGTGTCTGCACGATCGCGCGACGCATTGCTGGGAATCCGATCAGTGTCTTGCCCGATCGAGTGACCATCGGCATCCCAGCCATCGTGTCCTCGATCGACATGGGCAGCGACGGGTCGGTCGAAAGATCGCGGAAATCGATGCGGCTCAGCCAGTCCAGTCTGCCCACCCACTTTGCTGATCGCACGCACATGCCGCACCGGCCGTCGTAGAAGCAGACATCGCGCGACGACAGCGGCTGACCTCGTTGCGGGTCCTGGTTCACAGAAGATATGCCTGATTGCTCCACGGAATGATGCGTCCTATAATTTGTCGTAAAGTCTGTGGTGAGGAGTCTCTGATGATCGATTTCCACCTTATTATGTACAGTTGATTTGTATTGCCTGTTCGGCAATACCGCCCCTCTGAACCGATGAATAGTGGGAGAAGCGATCAGAAAACAAAGCCTTGATGGTTTTTCGGCGGGCAAAGCAACTTTTCGGGCGCAGGGCTCGAATAGTTACCAGTCGCTGCTCGGCGGATACGCTGAGGCATGGCGAAGTTCAGGCAGTCGGGGGAGAACGCTCGTGGGGAGTGTTCGCGGCTGGCGCACGATGAGGACGACAGGACTTAGTTCGATCGGCTGACAAGCAGACCGCACGGAATGCGATCGGCCGAACCGACCACGTTCTGCTGCGCAAAGAAGTTGCTGCGGGTTCGTTTACCCGCGAGTTCAATAGTTAAAGAGAGGCGCTCCATGAGCCGTTGCAACACAACACTCCGATCAACCAGCTCAGCCAAGGGCTTTACACTCATCGAACTGCTGGTTGTGCTGATCGTGATCGCCATCATCATCTCGATCATCGCACCGATGCTTGGCCGAACCCGCGCTATCGCACGATCGGCGCTCACAAGCTCGATGCTCAACGAGGTGTCAAAGGCATCACAGCAGTTCCGCAACGACAACAACCGCTGGCCTGGCTACTTCTCGCCTCGCGAGATGGCACATCCGAACAACGTTGCGTCCGGAGCATCCGGGCGTGGGTTCAGCGCGATGCAGAACATCATGCTTGATCTGGCGGGCGGCATATGGGTTGGTCCAACACTTCCAGCAAATCCCACAGTTGACGTTGGACCGATCAACGGAAGCACCGTTGAAGTCGATCTCGACGCGATCGGTGTCCCCGGGAAGTATGACAACAAGCTGTACTACACACCCGATGCAAAGTTCTTCGATCCGCAGGACGGCATCATCGGAGGACAGTCGGCTGGAAACATTGCGGACCATCAGAGACTGCCAAGTCTGATCGATGCTTTTGGAAATCCCATGCTCGCGTGGGTCGAGGACGAGACAGCACCTCGCCAGATCTCCGGTACAGCTTCGACGAACAACTTCGTGCGCCTCGACGCTGGCAGCAGCCTTGACGAGCCCGCGCGATTCTATCTCGCGCCGAATACAACCTTCCTGAACTCAACAAATCTTGGTCGATCGACCAAGGACCAGACAGGTCAGCCCAGTTCACGCTCATACAGCTTGCTTTCTGATCAGAACCCTGGCGGTGTTGATGCGCTCCAGACACTCATGGGTCTTGTCGGGAGCCCAAGTTCGCCTCTCGATGTGACTGCATCGCAGGACATCCTGCCTGCAGAAGCTCGCGGCGGTATGGTGCTGCAGTCTGCAGGCATCGATGGGTACTACCTGAACTCACGGGAGCGTGGTGTCGGCGATCCTTCCACCACCATGAAGTACTGGCGCAACTTCTATGTCAGCCCGGGTGGGATACGCCATGTGAATGACAGCAATCAGCCAACCACCATCGATGTTGTTTCGTCGTTCGATGACGTGGTTATCAGCACAAGCAACTGACGCAGTTTCTTCGCTGCATCTCTCCTTGCACGGAAGCATACTGGAAACGCCCCCGATCGGCATGATCCGGTCTGGGGCGTTTTTCTATCTAATTGGACGTTCTGCGCGTGTATTTGCGGGTGACCCACTGTTGTGTGGGTGGTTCATGCATGCAAACACAGATAGGCTGAACATGGTCTGAAATATCCACCATCACAGCATCCCGAAGGAGTTTTCCAATGATGTACGCACGAACACTGGCAGCCGCATTAATGCTCGGCGCAACCTGCGCCGCAAGCGCCCAAACAACATATGACGTCGCGCTTGATGGCGCAGACTTTGTGTACAACTCCCAGACAAACATGAACATAGATTTGCAGATCAATGTTGGTGACACGGTTCGTTGGACGTGGATCTCGGGTCGCCACAACGTGGTGTCCGGCACACCGGGAAGCCCAATGGCTGGCAGCGTGTTCAGCAGCGGCGGGCTTGCGCTCCCTCCAATGGTCTACGAGTTCACTTTCGATACGCCCGGCACGTATGACTACTTCTGTGAAGCGCACGCTGGACTGGGCATGGTGTCGCAGGTTGTTGTGCTCGACAGTGTGTGCTACGCCGACTGTGATGGCTCTGGTTCACTCAACATCTTCGACTACATCTGCTTCGGCAACGAGTACGCAGCCGGCACGACATACGCTGATTGCGACGGCTCAGGCAGTCTGAATATCTTTGATTACATCTGCTTCGGCAACGAGTACGCAGCAGGCTGCCCGTAACGCTGAAAGACCTTCTTTGAGAGCTTCCCGGCGCGGCATGGCACCGTTCATGTCGCGCTATTTTTGTTCTTTTTTGCACTTTATGGGATCAGTGCAGACGAGGTCTCGTGTAAAGTGTGTCAAGCTGGGCTGTGTTGGGTCGTCGCGGTGTGTGACTGGTTTCCAGGGAAGAAGAATAGAAGTAGGTGAGCCATGACAAATACGGTATCCACTCTCGCTGCGTGTGTTGCTCTTGCTGCCGGGTGCTCGATGAGTCTGGCGCAGGTGACGACGGTGACGTTCACGGGCGCTGCGGGCAACACTTGGCTTGATGCGAACAACTGGTCACCACCAGTCATCCCCTTCAACGATGGCAGCAACGAGTATCACGTTGTGATACCAGCAGGTCGAACAGTCTACATGAACATGGCACTTGCTCCTGCTTCACCCACGGTCTCTGGGATGGAGATAGATGGCCAGCTGAACATCTCTGCATCAGATGCGTTGGCTGGAATATACCTGTATTCAACAGAAGATGTTGTCGGCAACGGCCACCTCTGTATTGGATGCCCCAGCAACCTCTTTGCGGTAGGTGTATTCGCGCCGAACTACTCGCTCGCATCCGCCGAAGTTGCTGCTGGCTGCAGTATTTCTACACAGAATACAGCAGATATTGGGCTGCTGACCGTGCGAGGCGTCGGTTCGTATATTTCGCCATCATATGGAACAGCAAATGCTGCAAACTTCATCGGAACCGCAGATCTGTACGGCGGCTCAATGTATTTAGCAAACACATCAACAGGCACAATCCGAGTCTTTGGGAACAACGAAGGTCAGCAGAATGTCGAAGTGGGGTCCGGTTCAGTTTCAGACTTGCAGGTGATGACTGGCTCCAGAGGGTATCTATTGGTTGTGGTCGCGCTGGATCTCGTCTCAGATTCATTCTTTCAGTTAGACAACGCCTCGTCACTTGATTCAAGCATGAATGTCATCACAAACGAGTTGCGCGACGTCAGCATTGTCATGAATGCTTCCGACACACATTTTCGAACCACTGCAACACAAGCTATAAACCTCTCCATTCAAGCAACAACTTTTTTTTCAACCGTCGAAATGTCAAACCTGCTATCGATGCATGCCGAGATGCCAACACTCTGGAACTTCGGTGGCTCCAGCTGGCCTTGGCAGTTTGACAAGTGCCAAGTGAGCGGGGATGTGGACCTGAGAGTTGGCGCAGGGAGCATGTCGTTGCAAGGAGCGGATCTTTCCGATATGGGAAAACTGATGATCGCCAATGGTGCAACGCTCACATTCCACAACTCAGTCAGCTATGCCATGACAGATGAATCAACAATGAATGTCGCTGGCGAGCTTGCATTTGTTCCGCTCAACCCCGGTACCGAGGGAACACTCGAAGTTGGCGCCGAGGACGTTGGTGTTCCTGCTGGTCCAGTTACCAACAACTTCGAGATCGCGTCCTTGCGTGTGAGTGGCGATCCACAATCAACACTCAGACTTGTTGATGATGTGGACAACGGCAACCGCGCTTCAACCGGCATCGAGGCGCTCTACCTCGGGAATCTCAGCATCACAAACAACGCAACGCTGCAACTCGGCACGCTCGAGGCATATCTCGATCAGGGATCGCAATGGATTCGCTTGCGTGATCTGATTCCAGCCGGCCAGTCGTGTGTTGCATTCGACAACGGGTTCATCTGCATCGAGGATCAGGTGTGCTACGCCGACTGCGACGGTAGTGGCGCGCTCAATATCTTCGACTACATCTGCTTCGGCAACGAGTACGCAGCAGGTAACGCATACGCCGATTGCGACGGCTCGGGCAGCTTGAACATCTTCGACTACATCTGCTATGGCAATGCGTACGCAGTAGGATGCCCGTAATACATGGAGAATCACATGAGTATCCCGCGTATATGTCTGTGTCTTGGCGTTCTCTCTGTTGCGTCACATGCGTCCGCACAATGGACTGCTACGTTACTTCATCCCGCGGGCGCAACAGCATCTAGGGTGAATACTATTTCCGGCCTTCAACAGTCTGGCGAAGCTGTCATTAATAGCATGACGCACGCATCCGTCTGGTCTGGGAGCGCAGGATCATGGGTCGACTATCACCCTGCGGGTGCTGAGTCATCTGCTATTTTGGACTCAGCTTCGCTCCTGCAGATTGGCTATGCAACACTAAACGGCTCGGCTTCCGCTGGCTTCTGGGCTGCTACCCCAACTGGATGGACGAAGTTGCCTTCTCCCAACACGGACGAGTCTGTAGCACAAACATCGATTGCATGGGGCAGTCCGTACTTTGCCGGATACGCCGCGTTTAATGGATCTGCCCACCACGCTGTTCTATGGGATTTCACTCCTCCAGTTACCTTGGTCGATATCCATCCGGCTGGCGCATTAGAATCCGTCGTTCATGAAGGGAACGGCAATGGAGAGTATGTTGGAACAGCTACTTTTCCTACCTCTCCAAACTCCTCTCGAGAAGAAGCAGTTATGTGGCCCACCCCATTTGCGCCGCATGTCAGTCTCCATCCTCAAGGTATGAGCGCCTCGTACGCATATGCGGTCTCCTGGGATGGTCAACAGGGAGGAGCCGTACTTCAATCATCAACGACCAGAGCATCATTATGGAGTGGTTCGGCTGCTTCTTGGGTCAACCTGCATCCCTCAAGTGAGCATGAGTCGATTGTCTACGCTGCCAGACGTGGGTATCAGGCCGGCTCAACAACAGATCTCAACATGCTTGAGCACGCGGCTGTGTGGCAGGGAGATGCCGCTTCGTGGCTTGATCTGCATTCGTTCCTTCCTGCAAACTACAACGAGAGTTGCGCAACCACAATCTCTTTTTCCGGTCGGCTTCTTTTTATTGGAGGCTGGGCACGTAACTCTGCAACAGGCCAAAGAGAAGCTGTTTTCTGGACACGCGACGCGTGTTATGCTGACTGTGCAGGCGGCATTACGCTCGACATCTTTGACTATATTTGCTTTGGTAATGCATACAACGCACAGGATCCATACGCCGACTGCGACGGTAGTGGCGCGCTCAACATCTTCGACTACATCTGCTTCGGCAATGCGTACGCAGCCGGCTGCCCGTAACTGCAGAGAGTGTTCCAAACATCCGGAGAGACCTTCTCAAACGAGAAGGTCTCTTTGTGTTGTGCGTACATATTCTGTGTGAAGATCGCATGAAAAAGCCCTCCCAGAATACGAACCCTCGACAGGGCCTTTGAATGCCTATCGGACATGCGGAAGAAACGTCCGGCGGTTTCAGATGGGAATTTCCTTTGTTTTTTGTGGGTCTACCGCTACATTTTTGTCACAGGCGGCTCGCCAGTTGTTTGGTGGCTGCTTCAAGCAAAGACAGGAGCTCAGTATGAATCGCACCGTTCTGACAGCCCTTCCGCTGTGCATTTCAGCACATGCATTCGGGCAGGTATTGCCAACCGTTATCTTTTCTGAGATTGCGGCCAGCTCGACATCAACCGTGCCCGGCTACGCGCTGATGTTCGACTCGTTCAGCCGTCCATACACCAACTCTGATGGCTCATCATGGGTGATGCGTGCAAGTTCGAACGATGCAACTTCTGCGGACGATGTGCTCATCATCGGGAGTGGCATGACCGGCGCGGTTGTTTTGAAAGAGGGAGATCAGGCACCGTGGGCGCTGTCAGGGGAACTGATTGGGATCCCGGACGAGCATGTGACCATCAACTCCAGCGGACACTACATCTTCGGGCAGAACCTTGGCGGGAGCGCGCCAACGACAGCTGACGAGCAGATCGTCATGTTCGACGGCACCAACTTTGTTGTTGTCGCGACCGAGGGTGACGCTGTGCCAGGTATTGCTGGCGAGTCATATGGCACCGCGCTGAACTCCGGATCGCTGACAGATGCCGACGTTGCTGGCTTCCTTGCACCGGCGACCTCCGGCGGACTCGCGACCAATATGGATGATTTCCTGATTCTCAACAATGCAGTGCTCGTGCAGGGTGGCGTCGACGTTCCCACCGGCGCAGCTGAGCCCTACGAGACATTCAACACCGACGACTTCTATGTCTCGGGTGATGGCGCGCACTGGTTCGTGAACTGCGTGCTCGATTCCGCTGTGACAACCAACGACAATGTTGTTGTTGTTGATGGAGCAGTTGTTGTTCGTGAGGATGACACCCTCGCACCATTCGGCGAGCCGGTTGAAACAATCGTTGAAGCCTTCATGAATGCCAACGGTGACTGGTTTGTTCGCGGCGATGTGGACAGCCAGGCGGACTGGGTGATCTATAACGGCGCAGTGGTCGCAAAGACGGGCGACGCCATTCCGGGCGGTTTGTCCGGCGAAACTTTCAGTGACGCTGCCTTTGCTGCGTGCTTCTTTGCTATGACAGGCGACGGCAACGGCAACTACATCGTTGGTGGCACCACCAGCAATGCTGATCCCGAGGCGGACGCGGTGCTTGTTCACTCCACGCTCGGCGTGGTTGCACGTCAGGGCGACGCTGTTGACCTGGACGGCAACGGTGTGCTCGACGATGACGCGTTCATTGACACATTCAACAACGACGACCTGTTCCTCACACCCGATGGCAGGCTCTACTTCACCGCTGTGCTGTACGACAGCGCCCAGACCGACCTTGGTCAGGCGTACATTGTCATGCAGCTCGGCGCTGCTCCCTGCTACGCAGATTGCGACGGCAGCGGCGCGTTGAACATCTTCGACTACATCTGCTTCGGTAACGAGTATGCAGCAGGCAACGCATACGCAGATTGCGACGGCTCCGGCTCACTCAACATCTTCGACTACATCTGCTTTGGCAACGAGTACGCAGCGGGCTGCCCGTAATGCACTGAGCAAGGTGTAGATACGTCTTTCTAACTCACCCCCGGGGCTTTTCGCTCCGGGGGTGTTTTCGTACTTGAGGGGGCAGAAGATCGCATCCTCACTCGATTCGGTACGAATGATGATGTGCAGGTACAATGACTTCTTCTCATGCAGCGTTTACGACGACATTCCCGGTTGATAGCGATTGCGATGCTGTCGCTGTTTACGATGGGTGTTATCGGCGTGATGCCGAACCCCGCGCGGGTTGTTCGCTGGGTGTTCGCGTCTACACCCGCAAAGCATCTGGTCGAGGCGTACCCGTGCCAGGATGAGGCGTGCGGCTGCGCGTCGGCTGATGCGTGCTTCGAGTCGTGCTGCTGCCACTCAGATGTCCAGTTGATGGCGTTTGCGATTGAGCACGGACTTGATCGTCGTGTTGCACAGCTCCGCGCACGCGGCGTGCCGATGCCCGCTGAAACAGATCTTGCTGCACACGAGCACCATGTGGATCACGAGCAGCAATCCTGCGATCTGTGCTCAGAGCACGAACGTGGCGAGTTGCGTCAATATGCGTGCACCACAACAACGCAGAACACTGACTGCGACACCGGATGTGTTGCGCCTGCTCCGATGCCCTCAGCCACACTCAACCTCATGCAGGCGCTGCGCTGCAAGGGGCTTGATCTGCTGCTGGCGTTCGGTGTCGCACCGATGCTGATCCATCAGGCACCGGAAGTTGCGCCATTGTCCGAATCTTCGTATCCGCTGCTTGTATCGGTGGATGCGAGCTTTATCCCTTCATGCGATCTGAGCGTGCCAGCGCCGCCTCCACGAGCCTGACACCCTTCCACCCAGTGTGACATCGATCTATCGATGTTGTCTGCGCGCACGCATCGTGCGCTTGTGGTTGCTATATCGTGGAGATTTACATGCGATTGCATGGACAGACGCGCACACGCGTGCGCAGTTGTGGATTTACACTGATCGAGTTGCTGGTGGTCATCGCGATCATCGCGCTGCTCATCGGCATTCTGCTGCCAGCGCTCGGCGCTGCACGCAATGCTGGGCGCACAACGGTGTGTCTGAACACGCTGCGCCAGATATCGCTGGCAACGCAGATGTACGCCGACGATGCCAACGGGAACTTCCCGCGGAGCCAGCACTCGTCGTTCGCGTCCGCGCGAGCGCCGTGGGAGTATGCGCTGATGCCGTACCTCGGCAGCGTGATGCAGACAGATCCACAGGTGTTTTCCCGGTTTGCTGAAAAGCACTACACGTGCCCGCTCGATGAGAGTGAGACACCGGGGCACATACTCAGCTATGGCATGAACGTCTACTACGAGCTGACCACGACGGAATCACAGACGCGCACGTTCCATCGTGCGGATCTGGTTCCGTGGCCGACGAGAACGGTGCTCTTCTCTGAGCTAGAGGACAACTCGATCACAGACCACATCATGGCACACTTCTGGGTGCAGTTTGGTGCGCCGACCGAGGTCGCGACACATCGTCACGGCCATTCGTGCGGCTGCGCATTTCTCGACGGGCACGCGAGCGATCTCCGTTTTACCGAGACGTTCGATCCCGACAACAACGTTGACTTATGGAATCCATCAACCGCGCATTAGCGCGAACATATGAGAGAGGAACAGTTCAAATGAATACATTCACAACCGCAGTTATCGCGGTCACAGCAATCGCATCGATGTCATCTGCGCAGGTCTGGCCGAATATTCCGGGTCCCATGCGCCATGTCATGATCGGTCTCGACAGCGCAACAGGCGAGCTCACTGCGCACATTGATCCCGGCGCGCCCGCCGAGATGCAGCAGTACCCGGGACAGGTGTACAGCGGCGCAGCAAGCGTTCTGAACGACACGTACTACAACTCGCAGTACGGCTGGCTGAATGACGGATTTGTCGACCCCGGTGCTGGCAACGCGATCTGGATCGAAGCGATCAGTGTGTCGAGCGGTTTGAACGTGTACGAGGGCGGCATGCGTCCCATGGCAGCCATGCACTCGTACGCGCCAATCCAGGGCACGGCCGGCTCTTCTGCTGCGTGGATATGGGGCGGCACCATGACGCACAACTGGTACGCTGCGGATTCACTCGGGAATTACGAAGCAACATACAACATCTACGTGGGAGATGCTGCGACAGGCGCGCCCGTGTCCGGGTTTACCACTGCGCAGGTTACGCTCGCGTTTACTGCTGTGCCATCACCAGCGACATCGGCCACGCTGGGTGCGCTCGGCCTTGTTGCTGCTCGCCGCAGACGCACATAACGAGCATGTGATCCAACCGCACGCTGGGCTAGTGGAGACGCTTGTGCAGCGCATCACGCACTCATTCCAAGGGAGATTCGTCATGATCCGGACACAACATTTCACACCCATCCTTGTTCTTGCTGCTGCATGCTCATGCAATGCGCAGACACCGCAACTCGGCGGACCGATGGAGCACATCGGTGTTGAGCTTGTTGGAACGCAGATCCAGTTGCATGTGCTGAACGCTGGGCCGATGCTGATGCAGAACTACGGCGAGACGTACACCGGCGCTGCAAGCGTGCTCAACGGGATGTCATACAACGGGCAGTTCGGCTGGCTTGCGCAGGGATTCTGGCAGCCGCCTGCAGGATCGCAGGTGTGGATCGAGCAGATCAGTGCCGAACCGGATATGGACATCTACATGGGCGGCACGTTTGCGCCGATCTTCGGCACAGACAACTCCTCTATGCGCATTAACTGGAATGGCACGATGTTGCACAACTGGTACGCGACTGCTGTACCCGGAACATACGAGATTGAGTACAGGGTGTATCTCGGTGACAGCGCGGGTGTGCCAACACCGGGGTACGAGGCAGGGTTTGTGACGTTGTCATGGATGATGGAGTCGATGTGCTATGCTGATTGCGACGGCTCAGGTGGGTTGAACATCTTTGACTACATCTGCTACGGCAACGAGTACGCAGCAGGGAACGCATACGCAGATTGCGATGGCTCCGGCTCACTCAACATCTTCGACTACATTTGCTTCGGCAATGCGTATGCAGCAGGATGTCCTTAAGACTCGCCGAGCAAAGCCAATCCAGATCAGCAAGCCCGCTCGTTGAATGGGTTTTCGTTGAACCATCGAACGAATCGCAACGTTTGTTTGCGAGTTGGACATTCGCATCTCGGACGTTCTGCCCGTACAAACATCAAGCAAAGAGGCGGATCCCGTCTCGTACATTATGTAGGACTTTGTGGATTTTTTGTAATCAGATCATTCAGATCTTGTGGCAGGGGTGAATGTCTGTAGGATGTAGGAGGGTCGAGAATATCGTCGGGATTTCCTGAGAAATCCGGGTGTTTCGTCCACAAGACAAGTCCGATTGAGCCTGCGGGGGTTGCGCGTTTTCCCCTCTTCGAGCTGATCGGCAGACATCGTTCGGCAACTTGGGGCTGAGTCCCACTTTGTTGCTGTGTTGTGCGCGAGAGTTCTGGACCATTGGAGCGGTCACAGACAGATCGTTGCAAGTGCGCTCGTGGCGCAAACGAGACCTCGCAGGGGGATCGTGTTCATTCATCTGTTTTTTCGAAGACGTTGGAAAACCCAAGGAGAAGTAATTATGAGAACATCAGCACTCGCATTTGTGGCTGGTTCCACAATCGCAGCAGCAGCGATCGCCGCAGGGCCGCAGCTACCAGGCATGCCCGCGACACCTCGCGCAAGCGACGCAAACTATGTGAAGTCCGGCAACTTTGCTGACGGTGGCGTCGTGTTCAGCGACAACTTTGATGCGTACGCAGTTGGCGGTGGCATCATCGGCCAGAACAACTGGATCGGCTGGGATCTTGTCGGTCTTGATCACGTTGTCAGTAACGCCCAGTCAACAAGCGCACCTAACTCTCTGCACTACGGCATTGATGAAGCCGACGTTGTGCAGGATTTCTTCAATCAGGGCGCCGTGATCGACGCGGGCGTTGTGACCGTGTCCGTCATGACATACATTCCCAACAACGCGATCGGTGAGAGCGCTGTTATCATGCTGAACACCTATGACGGCAACACAGCAACACACGTCTGGTCAATGCAGACCCCATTCGCTGCGCTGCTCGGTCTTGTCGGCGGTGGCTTCGCTGGCGGCACATACAACCAGCACGAACTCGACCTGCAACAGCCAATTATGTATGACGCATGGGTGGAGTACAAGGTTGTGATCGATCTCGACAACAACACGCTCGTTGACACCTACGGCGGTCTTTCGCTCGGCACACGCAACGATGGTTCGCCATCGTGGTGGGTTGGCGCCGGCAATCCGATGGCAACCGCACAAGCTGTTCCGAAGATCGAATGTCTCGACATGTACATGACCTCCGGTGTTGGTGCTGGTTCGGCTGTGACCGGCGGTTACTTCGATGATCTTTCGATCACAGTTGATGGCGGCGGTTGCTATGCAGACTGCGATGGCAGCGGCGCGCTGAACATCTTCGACTACATCTGCTTCGGTAACGAGTACGCAGCAGGGAACGCATACGCAGATTGCGACGGCTCCGGCTCGCTGAACATCTTCGACTACATCTGCTTCGGTAACGAGTACGCAGCAGGCTGCCCGTAAGATTGATTTGCGGCCTTGATCTGCCGCATGTATCCTCTTCGCTCACCAAAGCCCCCGTCTGGATTTCAGATGGGGGTTTTTCATTCCTCAAGCTTGGAGAACTCCACAGTACGAGCCGATGCGTGTACCTTTGTGCGAATCTTTGACGTTCCCATCACACAATCTTCACTGCACAATAGCACACGGAGGCAGACAAATATGGTAATCTGATGTGGTCGCAAACGAACAGCGACGACATCTTTGAGAGAAAGAGAGAGGAGAGCGGCAGATGGCAGGTCCCGGAGTAAAGTACAGCAGCCTTGCACTATTCGTGCTTGGCACTGGGGTTTCGATCGCCTGTGGTCAACCCGGGATCCTGCCATCGGGCATTGCCAGCGGCGACGCAACACCCACCAGCGTCGTGCTGTGGGCAAGAGCTGATGCGCCCGGCGATGTTGTGTTCGAGCTTGCGACCGATGCAAACTTTGCAAACATCATCGATACACACACGGTCGCGGTGACGGACACGATCGTTCCAGCAAAGGTGGAGACACATGTTCTCGTGCCCAACACAACCTACTACTTCCGTGCAACAAACAACAGCATCACAACGGTCGGCACGTTTCTCACGCCCGCGGATGGCGCAAACCGTCATCCGCTCGGGCTTCGCGTTGGTGTCAGTGGCGACTGGCGTGGCGAGCTCTCGTCATATCCCGCTGTGAAGAACGTGCCCGAGCGTGATCTGGATCTGTGGATCGCGCTTGGCGACACGATCTATGCAGACGTTGCGTCGCCACAGGTGAATATCCCGCAATGTCTGACACTTCCTGATTTTCGCGCTAAGCATCGGGAGACACTTTCGGAGCGGTTCGGGCTCAACACGCTCGCGGATCTTCGTGCAACCTGCGCAATGCTCGCGATGATCGATGACCACGAGGTCACCAACGACTTTGCGGGCGGTGCTCACCCAAGCTCGGATCCCCGATTTGCGAATGATCCCGGTGCGTTCATCAACGAGACGGTGCTGTACACGAATGGGATCGCAGCGTTCACCGAGTATCACCCGATGCTCGATGAGCAGTACGGCATGACAGGGGATCCGCGCACAGAGAACAAAGCGAAGCTCTATCGGTCCCGCACATACGGGCGCGATGCAGCGGTGATAGTTGCTGATGCCCGCTCGTTCCGTGATGAGGAACTGCCGGGTGTGACGGATCCGCTCGATCCAGTGCAGGTCATCGGGTTTCTTGTTGCGTCATTCGATCCAACGCGGACGATGCTTGGTGCTGTGCAACTTGCAGAGATAAAGGCAGATCTGCTCGCAGCGCAGCAAAGCGGTGTGACATGGAAGCTTGTCTGCGTGCCTGAGCCGATCCAGAACCTTGGCGTGCTGGCAGCGTCCGATCGATTCGAGGGGTACGCTGCCGAGCGGACTGAACTGCTGAAGTTCATCGACGACAACGACATTGAGAACGTTGTCTTTATTGCAGCAGACATCCACGGCACGCTGATCAACAACCTGACATACACCCTCGGCCCAGGCACAACGCAGATATTCACGAACAGCTTCGAGGTGACCACGGGATCGGTTGCGTACGCAGCGCCGTTCGGGCCGACAGTCGTCGGGCTTGCAAACCAGTTCGGATTTCCCGGTGTTCCCTCGCTTGCGCAGTATCTTGCGATGTCGCCTGTGGAGCAGGAAGCAGTCATGACATCGCTGATCAACACGCAGCTTCAGGCGTACGCGTACGACACGCTCGGACTTCAGAACTCACCGATCAGCGCGACGCTCCTGCAGGGTGGCTATACCGCAACGAACACATTCGGCTGGACCGAGTTCGAGATCGATCCCGTCACGCAGGCGCTGACAGTGACGACATGGGGCATTCCGTGGTACGACGAACCAACGCTATTGGCGAACCCGTCTGCGATCGCTGCGCTCAATCCAGAGGTTATCAACCAGTTTGTCGTGATGCCGCAGGATGGCAGCTACTGCTACGCCGACTGCGACAACTCCGGCACACTAAATATCTTTGACTACATCTGTTATGGCAATGCGTACGCGGGTTCTGCAGCATACGCAGATTGCGATAGCAGTGGCTCGCTGAACATCTTCGACTATATCTGCTATGGAAACGCGTACGCAGGCGGTTGTCAATAAGTACCAACGCCGGACCACCAGCATCTCCTTGGCGTCTTCGGTGCATGTGGTTGTGTCGTCGTAGGTCCGGATTGTTGCCCAGATACAGTCATATCTATGCCGAAATCGCTTCAAACGTTGTTGTGATTCCATTGCATTTCGGGTACCTTGGATGGTTCTGAAGCTGTCTTCGCCAGAACCTCAGCAGGTGTGTTTCCTGCTGGGGTGTTGTGCAGTCTGGTGATGCGGAGAGATCAACACATGCAAACTCGTCACGCCACATTCACACTCGGGACTCTTTTACTGGTGGCCGGAAACGCTCATGCGCAGGTGTGTGTGCCATCGTACGAGACCTTCACAGGCCAGCCGGCGGTTGTGGGAGGGTATCTTCAGCCGATCATCTCGTGGGATGATGGTACTGGAGAGCAGTTCTACATCGGCGGATCGTCTCAGAATATCGGCGGCAGAAAATGGCTCGCACGATGGAACGCCGATACAGGAACGTTCTCGTCGGTTGGGACCGGCATTACCACCGGCACAACAAACCAGTTTCTGACCTGCTTCGCTGTGATGGACTTTGGCACCGGCGAGAGTCTGTACGTTGGCGGGTTTTACGCTGCAGCCGGCGCGGTTGCGGACACAAAGAGCCTTGCTCGTTGGGACGGCACAGCGTGGCACTCACTCGGTACTGGATTCCAGTCGCAGGCTGGCGCGCCAGCTGTCTGGGCAATGACCGAGTATGGCAACTCGCTCGTTGTCGGTGGTTCATTTACTGATGTCGGCACAGTCATTGGTGCCAATGGCATTGCAGCGTACACCGGCACAACGTGGAACTCGCTGGGCTCGGGTATCGTCGGCAGTTTCTCGCCAAATGTGTTCGCACTCCATGTGCATAACGACGGCGCCGGCGAAAAACTCTTTGCTGGCGGGCGATTCGATTCCATCGGTGGGACGTCAGGTCCATTGGTCGGCGCATGGAACGGCAACGCATGGGAGGCGGTTGGCTCGCTCATTGGTGTGGATGCACTTGCGCAAATCTCCGCATTTGCAACGTTCGACGACGGAAGCGGGTCTGCACTCTATGTGACTGGAGACAGACTTGTTGGCCCGGGGTTCTTTGACTGGGAGACCGCAAAGTGGGACGGCTCGACATGGAACGCAGTCGGGCAGCAAAGCGGCGGTCGAGGCACAGCGCTCGCGGTCTTTGATGATGGCACTGGGCCGGCGCTCTATCAAGCGGGCACAGCACAGCCGAACGTTGGGTATATCTCGCGCCTTGAGAATGGCACATGGGTGCCGCTGCTGGGCGGTGTCAACTCCGCAATACCGTCAATCTCCGGCGGATTCCCGTCTGTGTTCGGGCTTGGAGCACACTCAACGGGCCTGTACATCATGGGGAACTTTGCAGAGATCGGCGGTCTGAGCGCGACGGGGATCGCGCGATATGAAGCCTGCGATACCTGCTACGCCGACTGCGACAGTTCCGGTTCGCTCAACATTTTTGACTATATCTGCTTCGGCAACGAGTACGTTGCGGGTACGTCGTACGCTGACTGCGATGGCTCGGGCTCACTCAATGTGTTCGATTACATCTGTTTCGGCAATGCGTATGCAGCTGGGTGTCCATAAGCTTGTGAACTCAAGGTATAAGGCAAAGGATATTTGCATGAAGACGTGTTCGAATCGTGCTGCAGTGCTGGTGATATGTTCATTCTGCGTCGCTTGTGCACAAACCACATCGGTACATGCGCAGTGTGTGGAGCAGTGGCTTGAACCAGCCTGGGGCCAAGCGGGATTTCGCGGTATTTCGGGTGGTGGTGATGTTTATGCCCACGAGTTTGCATCTTGGGATCCTGATGGTTCCGGACCGATGCAAGAGCATCTTGTTGTCTGTGGCGTGTTTTTAGCTGCTGGTGGAGTGGCTGCAACAAGTATCGCTGCATGGGATGGTGCTCAGTGGTATGCGCTTGGTGATGGATACTCAGAGAATGGCAGACAAGGGACCGCGTGGGATGTTACGGTGCATAACGGTGTTCTCACCGTTGCCGGCGATCTTTACGATAGCGTGCTTCAAAAGGGCGCTGGTCAGGTGCTTCAATGGGATGGCTCGGCTTGGTCACGCCTTGGCGCATCCCTCGTTCGTGATACGACATCAAGTGGCTTGGTGTACAGCATTGCATCGTACAATGGTTCGCTGTATGCTGGAGGCAGGTTTGATTCAGCAGGTGGTGTTGTTCTGAACAATATTGCTCGTTGGAGTGGCACATCATGGCAGCCGGTGCAGGGAGGACTCAGCGGAACCAGTGCTCCAAATGTGCGCCGACTTACTGTATATGACAACAAGCTTATCGTGTGTGGCACGTTTACCTTTGCCGGTTCTATTGAATCATCCGGCATTGTTGCGTGGAACGGTTCGACATGGGTGCAGGAGTTCCCAACATACAACGGCAACGCACGAGACGCTGCTGTCATAGGAAACGATCTTTATGTTGTGGGCAACATCTCGACGCCTACCGGCGGGGCAAAGCTTGCGAAATGGGATGGCAACGCATGGACCGAGATACCAAATGACCTAACCGGTGGCAGAAACTCACCTGGTATTGCATCTGTAACAAGCTATAACGGTCAGGCGCATATCGCGGGATCATTCGATTCGATCGATGGTGTTGCTGCAAACAGTGTTGCACGGTGGGATGGCTCGTCATGGCATCCTGTGGGCGATGGAACATCTTATGACCACGACGTGATACGGGCATGGAACGGTATGCTGTTATGTGGTGGCGATTTTACCTTTGCAGAGGATCGGCCTGCAAGCAGGATCGCCGCGTGGGACGGATCAAACTGGGTCGCTTTGGGTGATGGCGACTCGCTTGATGATATCGTCAACGTTATTGATACATACAACGGCACGCTGATAGTCGGTGGAGGCTTTGCGTCTGCTGGTGAAACTGTGCTAAATAACATTGGTGTGTGGAATGGAAACACATGGGAGGCTCTTGGCGGCGGAGTTACCGATCCTACTTCGGGGAGGGTCTATGACATTCAGGTCTTTGCAGGAAGTCTCTATGTTGGTGGCAACTTTGAACTGGCTGGAGCAACGCCTGTCGATGGCCTTGCTCAATGGGACGGAACCCAGTGGCATACGGTTGGTGATCCGGGATTGGGTGTAACTCTTGGCGGTGTTATTGTCTATGACATGGCTGTGTACGATGACAAGCTGGTCTGCGGAGGTGATTTTAATACGGCCGACGGGGTATCCGCGATAAATATTGCGATATGGGATGGTGGAAGCTGGGCACCAATGGGGACAGGTCTGGAAGGAAGCAGTGTGAGACGGTTGGCTGTGATGCAGGGAGATGTGTATGCTGCAGGGTATCTTACAGATCCAACACTTGGTCGGCTAGCACGTTGGGATGGAACAACGTGGGTTAGTGTTAGCGGCGGTGTTGTATCGACAACAAGCTCCAGCCCTCTTATAGATGATATGGCGGTACGTGAAACAGATCTGTTTATTGCAGGCAGGTTTGATTTAGCTGGAGGCATCCCCGCACGGAGCATCGCGCGATGGGACGGACTAAGCTGGCATGCTGTTGGATTACCTTCGGTCTCTGAGTACATTGCAATAGATGCAATTGCATTCCATAATAACGATCTCTATGTTGCTGGGATATTCGATAACATTGGTGGCATCGTAGCGGATGGGTTTGCCAGATGGGACGGTTCCGTGTGGCAACCTGCTGATGGTGGATTCGATGACTTTGTGAACGATCTTTGCAGTATCAATGGTTCTTTGTACGCTGGGGGGCTCTTTGCAACCGCCGCCGGCGTTTTTTCGCCACACTTGGCTGCATATGGTTGCGACAGTGCTTGCTACGCCGACTGCGACAGTTCCAGCTCGCTCAATATCTTCGACTATATCTGCTTCGGCAACGAGTACTCGGCTGCCACGCTGTATGCTGACTGCGATGGTTCGGGCTCACTCAATGTGTTCGATTACATCTGTTTCGGGAATGCGTATGCGGCAGGCTGCCCATAAGCGCATTTGGGAATGCTGTTGAACCATTGACATAGAAGGAAGATCATTTTATGAAGTTCGCACATCTCGCGCAGTTTCTATGTGTAGCAGCCGCCGGCACAGCTGCAACTGCTCAGTTTACATGTCCTGACCCTGGATGGATCTCCTCGGGGGATCTCCCCGGAGCTAACAACCACGTGAATGCGAGTGCCTGGTGGGACCGAGATGGTGCAGGCCCACAATCTCCAGTGCTAGTACTGGGGGGATGGTTTGATGTTGCTGGCTCAACTGCAGCGAACGGGGTTGTGGTCTTTGATCCTGCTACCCAGTCTTGGACAGCGCTCGGCGATGGTCTGAATGGTCGTGTTCGATCAGTTGCAGTTTTAACGAACGGCAATCTTGTTGTTGGAGGTGATTTCACAACAGCTGGCGGATTGCTGGTAAATCACATTGCTCAATGGGACGGGGTGTCATGGTCCGGCTTTGGCACGGGTGTGAGCAGCCACGTTCATGCTCTTCTGGTGCTTCCAAATGACGACGTTATAGCAGGTGGAGAGTTTGCAAATGCAGCAGGATCTCCTGTAAACCATGTTGCTCGTTGGGATGGTACTGCATGGCATGCACTTGGAAATGGTACAACAAATGGTGAAATCCATGCACTCGCACAGATGCCAAGCGGAGATATTGTTGCTGGTGGCAGCTTCACTCTGGTTGATGGTGCCTTTATTGCTCGTGTTGCACGATGGAATGGGGTTTCATGGACCGCACTCGGTGATGGTGTAGATGGTGATGTGCATGATCTGGCAGTATTGCCGAACGGCGACATTGTCGCAGTGGGAGAGTTTGGCCATACTGGCACCAACACAGCATTACACGTAGCACGATGGGATGGCACTGCATGGTCAGCAGTTGGTGCTGGCATGGATAACACGGCGTGGTCCATCTCGATTCTTCCAAACGGTGACTTTGTGGTGGGAGGCGAGTTTACGACTGCTGATGGAAATCCAGCAAATCGCATCGCACGATGGGATGGGTCTGCGTGGACCGCGATCGACAGTGGAATGGACTCTGCTGTCTGGACAACGCTGGTTTCGGAGAATGGGAACATTGTTGCGGGCGGCAACTTCGGGCTCGCAGGAGAATCGGCAGCGCTTCGAGTTGCGCAGTGGGACGGGAGCAAATGGCAGCCGTTGGTATCGGGTATTGACAGTGAAGTGCGCGCAATTACGACGCTGCCAAATGGGCATGTTGTCATTGGGGGCGAGTTTGTTTCGGCTGGAAGTGTCTCTGCAAACCATGTAGCACGCTGGGATGGAAATGCATGGCATCCGCTCGGCGAAGGTACAAGCGGGACAGTTCGTGCGCTCACAACCCTTGTGAACGGCGACATTGTTGCGGGTGGTTTCTTCCATACCGCGGGCTCGGTGGATGTTCACCATGTTGCGCGCTGGGACGGGAAAGCGTGGCACGCCATGGGTGACGGATTCGACACACATGTGCGAGCTCTGGTCACAATGCCAAATGGAGATGTTGTAGCAGCTGGATTTTTTACGTCAACGGGCAGCGGCACACTCATGCGACATGTTGCGCGTTGGGATGGAAAAGAATGGTCATCGCTGGGAGATGGACTCCAGAGCAACGCGTTTGTTCTGACTGTCATGCCAAACGGCGATCTTATTGCTGGCGGTTTTTTTACGCAGGCAGGAGGCGTGACAGCACGTCGGATTGCTCGATGGGATGGCGAAGAGTGGTATGCTCTTGGCGATGGAATGAATGCAAACGTGAATGCACTGGCATCACTGCCAAATGGTGATCTCATTGCTGGAGGGGCTTTTATTATCGCAGGATCTGTCCAAGCCAATCACATCGCTCGATGGGATGGCTCAGCATGGTTTCCACTTGGTGAAGGGAACGGTTTCGGTGTGACTGCGCTAGCCACCCTTCCGGATGGAAGTGTGTTGTCAAGCGGTACATTTACCATCCAGGGACAGCCGAACACATCTGCGCTTGCCCGATGGAATGGCGCAGAATGGATCGCGCTCGGACCCAGTACAAACACAGGCCCATATGCAATGGCTGTCCTTGGCAATGGCAATATCGCATCAGGCGGTGCGTTTACATCCGCTGGCGGTGTTGTTGCGCCGTTCTTTGCTGTGTTTGGTTGCGACAGTGCTTGCTACGCCGATTGCGACAGTTCCGGTTCGCTCAATATCTTCGACTACATCTGCTTCGGCAACGAGTACTCGGCTGGTACGTCGTATGCTGACTGCGACGGCTCGGGTGCGCTGAACATCTTCGATTACATCTGTTTCGGGAATGGGTATGCGG
Organism: Phycisphaeraceae bacterium; assembly: GCA_020639155.1. NCBI lineage: Bacteria > Pseudomonadati > Planctomycetota > Phycisphaerae > Phycisphaerales > Phycisphaeraceae > Phycisphaeraceae bacterium. Next base: position 1,044,979 of record JACKHF010000001.1, on the reverse strand, counting down.
CAGGGTGTCCGTGACGATGCGCAAAGATTTGGTATGCCAAAGCGTCGATTTTGGACTAAAAAAGCTAATTGACAAGCACCGGGTCGTTCGGGTATGCTGGAAGGGTTTCCCGCGCGGTCGCGCGAGACGATAGAAAAGAGAAATGGAGAGTTATCGTGAAAAGGTCACTCTGTGCTGTCGTTGCGCTTGCGTGCACATCGGCTGTCCGTGCACAACTCAACGTAGCTATTGCAGCCGCAGCGACTCCAACCTCATGTCAGTTTACCGATGTGCAGCAGATGCTGGCTGGTTCCGGATTATTTTCCTCGGTGAGTTATGTCGAGGTGATGACACAAACACCATCGCTTGCTGAGCTTCAGCAGTACGATGCGGTTATTACCTGGTCAAATCTGAGTTACCAGAGCGGCGAAGCGCTTGGCAATGTGCTTGCAGATTACGTCGATGCGGGTGGCGGGGTTGTTGTCGCGACCTTTGCGAACAGCTCTGTGACTGCAGAGCGATCATTGACCGGACGATGGTCAACCGGGTATGACGTGATCCTGCCACGCTCAGGAAATCAGGGCGGTAACGCGTCGCTGGGTCAGATCCTTGATCCATCCCATCCAATCATGGACAGCGTGACGACATTTACAGGTGGGACCTCGATGTCCCGTCCGAGCATGACATTGCTGGAAGTTGGCGCGACAGAAATAGCTCAATGGAACGATGGAAGAACGCTGGTTGCAGTTGGTGCAAATCCCAAGCGCGTCGATCTCGGGTTTTATCCGCCTTCAAGCAACTGCACCTCAGCGTGGTGGTCATCCGGAACCGATGGGGGCCGGATGCTGGCACAAGCACTCGCATTTGTTGCGACTGACACAGGCTGCTACGCAGATTGCGATGGCTCGGGTGCACTAAACATCTTCGACTATATCTGCTTCGGCAACGAGTACTCAGTGGGCACGTCGTACGCAGACTGCGACGGCTCGGGTGCGCTGAACATCTTCGATTACATCTGCTTCGGCAACGAGTACAGCGCTGGATGTCCGTAAGCGCACGTGAGTGAGAGAGTGAGTTTACCCCATATATGAGGAGAGAAAAATGACACATTCAAAGTTGGCTTTGACACTCGCTGTTTTCGGCTGCGCGACAGCTGTATCGGCACAGGTGTATACTGATCGCGCATCTTTTCTTGCTGCTGCGTCCAGTTCACAACTGGATGATGTAGAGTCATATCCTGTGATTGGAGATCCTTCCGGCGGTGCGGTGCCATCGTTTAACGCAAACATGTTCGCAATGGCGACAAGCCCAACCGCGATCAAGATCCAGGATGCCGCAGCCTTTGGTGCTTTCAACACAACGCCCGGCGGTGTGAAGTACTTCTATCTTGATACTGATCAAGGCAACGTAGGCACAATGCTGACGCTGACTGCGAATGGTGCTGATACTTGGACCGCCATTGGATTTGACTACACCGACATGGACTCGGTGCCTCTGACTATCTTTATCAATGGTCAGGCCTACACCGCAGGGCCATCGGGGAACAACGCGAGTGCTTTTATTGGCATTGTCAGTTCGACACCCTTTACCTCGGTCTCCATTGACAGCGGCTCCGACAGCGGCTGGGGGATGGATGATGTTCTTGTGCAGATGGATGGCGGCTGCTACGCAGACTGCGACGGATCAGGAACACTGAACATCTTTGATTACATCTGCTTCGGCAACGAGTACTCAGCTGGCACGTCGTATGCCGACTGCGATAGCTCGGGCTCACTGAATATCTTCGATTACATCTGCTATGGCAACGAGTACAGCGCCGGCTGTCCGTGAGAAGTTTGATCGGGAGGAATGGCAATGAACGTGCGCGTATTCACTTTCGGTGGTGCGATGATGATGGTCAGCTTTGCGCATGCAAGCCCGCAGGCGTTCCAGGATGAGGTCACTGCGTCCGGACCAGTTCTCTGGTATCAGATGAACGAGCAGACCGGAAATGCTGTCAACCATGGTTCGCTGGGATCGTCGCACGATCTGGTTTTCCAGGGAAGCGTTGGCAGGGATGTCTCAACGTATGCCGGTGATAGCGCAGTGCGTTTCAGCGATCCAAACTCGTACGGCGAATCGCTTGGTTTGTCCTCGCTGACAGGGAATCCGACGTTTACATGTGAGGCAATCGTGCGTCTGGATCAGAACGGGAGCGCAGGAAACTGGGGTCCGTTCCTCCATTGGGGTGGTGGCTCAACCGGCACAGCAGTGTACTTCTCTGTTTCAAGCAATGACAACACAAGCGTGTACACCGGGTTTTACAATGCCGGTGTGCGCACATCCTCAGTTGGCGGTGATCGGTGGGTGCATGTTGCGTGGGTTCGAGAGGGCGGGAACAGCACTTCTGACGGCACAACGCTCTATATCAACGGCATTGCTCAAACTGTCGTGCAGGATCCTGCGCTGAGTCCCGGTTTTCTCAATGCCAGTTCCATCAACGTCACGTCGACGCCGTTTACTATCAATCGCGCCGCCAACCTCTTTGGCACACGATTCTTTACCGGCGAGATTGATGAAGTTGCGTTGTACGATCGTGCCTTAACACCTGCCGAGATTGCTGCACATGTTGGTGCATCAGGCCTCACGTGTTACGCCGACTGTGACGGGGTTCCTGTCCTCAATATCTTCGACTACATCTGCTTTGGAAACGCGTACAGCACACAGGACCCTTACGCAGATTGCGATGGTTCAGGCGTATTGAATATCTTTGATTACATCTGCTTCGGCAATGCGTACAGCGCTGGTTGTCCGTAAGTCAGCGCACGGCTTCAAACGCTATCGCAAGTCCGCCCGGAAGGGCGGGTCTTGTTTGCACGTTATAGGGCCTCGCAATACATGTGAAACATCAATAGCTGCATGCAACTGGGTGTGCGCAACCCTCCATCTTCGGATATGCTGTAGATGTATCCGCACGCTGCGGAATGGATCAGTTGAAGGAAGAAGGAGAATCGTCGATGCGTTACCAAACCGCTGTCTGTCTCGCGTTCGCAATGGCTGCTGGGACTGCATCAGCCCAGACGTATCTTGGTGTGCTCGATCGCACGAGCGACGTGCTCATGCTGCTTGATCCCGCAACCGGCGCTGTCGTTGACCCGGCGTACATTGTTGGGACAGGCATATGGTCAACCCCGGTGGAGGCGTTGCGTGTTGGTGATGAGATATGGATTACAGAGCAGCTTGATGATTTTATCTATCGCTATGATCTGAATGGTAACGCGCTCGGGCAGTTCACTTCCGTGCTCGATAACTGTCGTGGATTTGCAGTTGTAAACAATACGGTCTATGTCTCAAACTCCGGCAGCAACAACGGTGCGCCGGGGAATGGCGATGGCATTGCCATGTTTGATTTCTCAGGAAACTATCTTGGGTTCTTCGCTGTGGATGACCCGTTCGATGTGCTTGACTACAACGGCAATCTGCTCATCCCCGATATTATCAACGACGATCTTCTGGTGTATGACTATGCGGGCAACTTTGTCTCGGTGTTTCACGATTCAGACGGTGTGAACGGCATCGACTTCCCCGAGCAGCTCAACATTCGTTTTTCCAACGGCGGGATTCTTGCTGGCGGGTTCTCTTCACCATCAGGGATGTACGCGTACGACGCAAACGGTGCGCAGACAGACTACTGGACGCAGGTCACCGGTGTGCGCGGCATGTGGGAACTTCCCAATGGCAGGATTCTTGCCACAGGTTCAGCTGGCGGCAGCGGTTTGTTCCTGTTCGATCCTGCGACAGGCGCTGTACAGACTTTGGCGCTCAACACGATGGGCTTTATCTCCGAACTCGATCTCACACCAACACAGACCTGCTATGCCGACTGCGATCAGAGTGGCTCGCTGAATATCTTTGATTACATCTGCTTCGGCAACGAGTATTCCGCCGGCACGTCGTACGCCGACTGTGACGGCTCGGGCTCGTTGAACATCTTCGATTACATCTGCTTCGGCAACGCGTATGCAGCAGGGTGCCCGTAAACCTACAGACTAGTTTTATTCATTTCATAACACACGTCCACGAACCGAACGGTTCGTGGACGTTTTTATTGGCCGCTTTGCTTGCATGGACTGGGTTTTCGCGTGCAGTCAAGAGAGACTTCCTGTATCATTGTGTCATAGAACCGCCAAAGCTGCGTTTGATGACCACACCCCATACAAGAGAGCGACCGATGAACCGTACAAGATCTGGCCTTGCACTGATAGTTGCGACAACATCTTCTTCCTTCGCCCAGAGTGAGTTCTTTCTTACCGATCGATCGAGTGATGCGGTGCTTCGCTATGACGGCACAACAGGCGCGTTCATCGACGCATTCGTGCCGTCGGGCTCGGGCGGGCTGGATCGTCCGGTGAATCTGGTCTTTGGGCCCGATGGCAATCTGTATGTTGTCAACTTCGGCCCTGGAAATATCAAGCGATTCGATGGGCAGACTGGTGCGTTCATCGACACGTTCTTCTCTGACACGTTCTATCTCGAAGAGCCTGTGACTATGCTGTTTACTAACGGCTTTGCGTACGTGCTCGGTAACGACACACAGAATCTTGTCGAGCTCAACGCAACAACAGGCGCATACATCAGACAGATTGGTGCCGGAACAATGCGGTATGCGCACGACATGGTGCTTTCGCCAACAGGCACGCTCTTCGTTGCAACAGAGAACTACACGCAGGGCCCATTGCAGGAATGGAACATCCAGTCGGGCGCGCTGCTGAACTCCTTTGCGAGCACAACCGAGGTGAGTCTTGCGACCGGCGTGGCGATCGGGCCAAACGATGACATTTTCATGAGCGACTGGTACGACCGTGAGGTTGAACGCTATGACGCAGCGACGCACGCGCATCTCGGCGCGTTCATCGCGGACCAGGATCTTGTCGGCCCGGGCTCACTTGAGTTCAGGCCCGACGGCATGGTGTACGTCAGCGGAAGCAGCGGCGTCCGTCGTTATGATGCAACGACCGGCGCGTTTGTCGATGTGTTTATTGCGACCGGCTCGGGCGGGCTACAGACCCCGCGAGGCTTTGTCTTCCGTGATTCGGGGTGCTACGCCGATTGTGACAGCAGTGGCGGACTGAATATCTTTGACTACATCTGCTTTGGAAATGCGTACGCAGCAGGCACGTCATACGCTGATTGCGATGGATCCGGCTCACTGAACATCTTTGATTACATCTGCTTCGGTAATGCCTACGCAGCTGGGTGCCCGTGAGTGTTGAGATGATATGAACCGAGTAATGCGAGGTGTGTGATGCGTTGTGATGTGAAAAAATGGGCAGCCCTCTCGCTGATCGGTATGCTGTCTTCGGTACTACACGCTGACCTTATCTCGCATTGGAAGCTCGATGAACCCGTCGGGAATGACGCGGCATTTGACTTGGTTGGCATGCGTCATGGTGTCGTAATCAACGGAGTATTCCATCCGAATGGCGGTGTTGTTGACGGTGCGATAGAAATCCGCAGTGCAAACAATGCGTATGTCTCGATGCACGGTGTGTTGCCGATGACAAGCGGTGAGTCATTCACACTCGCGGGATGGGTCAGGCTGGACGCGGGCGATCTGTCACCAGGCATCCCGTTCGGCCGCCATTTGTCCACTGTTGTTGCAGGGTATTTCATCGGTACGAACCAACTCGGAACGTACGGATCGCCGGGCACAGCGTACTTGTATCACAGCAGTCTCGGTTCTTCATCGCCAAACTCGACAACACTTATCAACGACGGACAGTGGCATCACATCGTCGGTGTGTATGAGGCGTCTGGCATGTCCCACATCTATGTTGATGGTGCGCCGGTCGAATCGTCGTTTGTGTCACAAACAATTCAGTCTTCAACAGCAACATTCATGATCGGCGGCATGAACTTCCCCGGGCTGGGGCCGCAAAACTACTTCGATGGATTTGTTGATGATGTGCAGGTATACGACGAGGCGCTATGCAGCTACGACATCGACTGGCTGTTCAACCATCCTGGCGAACCGCTCCCGGAGGTTGTGTGCTACGCCGACTGTAATAACAGTTGCAGTCTTGACATCTTCGATTATATCTGCTTTGGAAACGCGTACGCAGCAAGCACATCATACGCTGATTGCGATGGATCCGGCTCACTGAACATCTTTGATTACATCTGCTTCGGTAATGCATACGCGGCTGGGTGCTTGTAAACCGGTCTGATTTGTTTGGAAACTGATAGCAATACATATTGCTTCAGAACAGGATTTTTCTCGCGGAGAGGAACACCATCGTGTAAAATGTGCCGAGGACGCACAATGTGCGAAGAGGACCAAGCTGATGCAGCGTTCATGTTACACGTTCAGGTACAGGCGTGATATGCGGAAGGGCACAGAGATGCGTACACGAACAGATTTGCAGGCACATGCGAGATACTTCGCGCTAATGGTGGCTTTGGTTGTTGGTGCAGGAAATGCGTATGCCCAGCCCTACTACGAGAACCTTGTTGTCAACGGCGATGCAGAAACCGGCGATACAACCGGATGGGTGTCCGGCGGCTTGAGTGCTGTCATGTCTTCTGTGCCGGGCACTGCGGGCTTGCCAGCAGTTGGTGTGACAGGGGACTATTGCTTTGGTAGCGAGACCGGTTCGGGTGTGCGAACGTTGTCGCAGACCGTCGACGTGTCTGAGTTTGCGAAGGCGATTGATAGCGAGATGGTGTCATCGATCTTTGGCATGCTTCTCCAGTGGCAAGGCGACGCCTCACTCCCGGCAGCTGCAGCCGCAACAGTCGAGTATCGAAACGGCACCGATGAACTGCTGCATGTTGTCTATTTCAATGCGGACCATGAACCGATGGACCCGTCCACATGGCACTGTCGTGGCTTACAACGCAAGGTGCCAATGGGGACGAGATCAGTCTGGATCGAACTCCGTGTTGCGGATGTTGCTGGCCCGCTCTCAAGTGGATACTTCGATAACGTTTCACTGGAGTTAACACTGTGCTATCCGGATTGCGATATGGACGGCGAGCTCAGCATCTTCGATTACATCTGCTATGGCAATGCCTACGCGTTGGAATATCAGTATGCTGATTGCGACGGCAACGGCGTATTCACAGTCTTTGATTACATCTGTTTTGGTACCGCATACGCAACCGGGTGTCTGTGACGGTGCTTTGCGTTAGTGCACTCCAGCGAAAAGCCATAAAGAGCATCGAGAAATACACACACTTTCTTTTTACATAGTTAACAGAATCAGCACTAAAGCTACATATCTCGCGTTCAGGTATTCCGTCTTGACAAGGAATGCTGTTTTCGTGTAGTCTCGTTGCTCCAGTTCCATGGTTTTTCGATGTAAAGAGGAGAGCGGCATGACACATATCGGACGCTGGGCAGCTATTCTGGTATTGAGTGGATGGTGCGGGTACGCGACAGCACAGGTTGAGTTTCGGACTGTAACACTCGGCGGAACACTCGCTCCGGGGCTTGGTGGTCTCCTGCATGCGAACTTTGCACAGCCCGCGCTGAATGCAGGCGGGTATGTCGGTTTTTCTGGCGGTGTGAGTGCCAACCCAGACGAATGTCTATGGACCGAAGGTGCTGGAACATATGAACTGCTGGCGCGTGAAGAAGGAGTTGCTCCAGGCACTGGTGGCGCCATGTTCAGCACGTTCTATCTTTCAACACCGGTGTTAAACGATGCTGGCCAAACGGCGTTCCTTCACTCACTCTCTGGCACAGGGGTGACGAGTGCGAACAACTCAACCATCTGGATGCATACGCCCGGTGGGGAACCGGAAGTTGTTGTGCGCGAGGGTGATACAGCACCAGGCACGGGTGGGGATCTCTTTGGTGATTTGAGTTTCCCGAGACTGAACAGCAGCGGAAGTGTGTCTTTCTATGGGCTGCTGACGGGCTCTAGTACGAACGCGAGTGTGTGGTCAAACGCGTCGGGTTCAATGACTCTGCTTGCGCGGAGTGGGAGCGTGATGACTGCGCCAGGTACGGGTGGTGCGACATTTTTTTCACTGACTGAAGCGTCGGTATCGCTCAACGATACAGGAACGACAGTCTTCCATGCCGAACTCGATGGTACAGGGGTCAATGGAGTCAATGACGAAGCAATCTTTTCAAATGCTTCCGGCTCGCTCGATCTGGTTGTTCGTGGAGAGTCGGTTGCGCCGGGCACCGGCGGCGCGATGTTTTTCAACTTTGTAACGTCAGTCGGGCTGGCGCTGAACAACGATAACGACATCGCGTTTCGATGCGGGCTCACCGGCACTGGCGTGACGTCCTCAAACAACTCGGGTATCTGGTCTACCGCGCCTGGCTCACTCTCGCTTGTTGTCAGGGAGGGTGATGTTGCACCGGGCACAGGAGGGGCAACGTTTTCAGGTTTTGGCGTGGTAAAACTCAATGGCACAGGCAATGTAATGTTTACAGGCTTTCTCACGGGTTCGGGCGTGACGAGCGCCAACGATGCGGGTGTGTGGATCGAAACATCTTCGGGCATCGAACTGGTTGTTCGTGAGGGCGATGCTGCGCCAGATGCTGGCGGCGCTACATTTGGCAATGGCTCGGGGTCTTTCTCATTTGATCCGGTGTGGAATGCCGTCGGTCAGGTTGCATTTTTATACCCGGTAACCGGTTCCGGCGTATCAAGCAGCAATGACATGGGCCTGTGGATGACAGACGAGGACGGAGAGATAGTGAAAGTCGTCCGCGAGGGCGATGTGCTTGATGTGAACAGCGACCCTGTTCTCGTGCAGACAGAGACCATTTGGGGCATTCGTTTCTTCTCGGGGTCTGGTGGGCAGGACGGTAGAATTCGCGCTATCAATGACGACGGTGATATCGCCTACCAAACATCATTTGCACCCGGTGATCCAACACTGGTTGATGGAGGTGTCTTCGTTGCAAATGTCCCGCCCCCGGTTGTGAGTGTGTGCTATGCTGACTGCGATGGAAACGGCACGCTGACAATCTTCGACTACATCTGTTTCGGAACAGCTTACGCGGCAGGAAGCGCGTACGCTGATTGCGACGGTAACGGCGTATTCACAATCTTTGATTACATCTGTTTCGGCACCGCATATGCAGCCGGGTGTCCGTAAGTACGTATGACAAACAAAGGGAGAGTGGAAGATGGTAGTGGGAGCATGTGTATCGCTTGCACTGATCGGGACAAGCTTTGTTGCAACGCCGGATGATGTGCGCTGGACAGGACCAATCGGCGGCCCCGTCTATGGGGTTGATACGCACGATAACTGCGTGCCTTCCGAGCTTCGCGACCAACTCGAGACGATGCTTGCAGAATATCACACCGCGCATCCTGCGATCGACGTTCCGGCACTCTACCGGTTCTTCCCGCAGGCGGGCGAAATCTATGGCGACCTCTCAATCACGAACTATGTTGATCTTGACGCTTCTGGGGGAATCCTGGACTATGAGTGCGGCGCGATTTCATACAACGGGCACGCTGGCCATGACGTGATCATCCGATCATGGAGCGAGCAGGACATCGGCGTGCCAATCTTTGCTGTTGCACCCGGGACTGTGCTGTTTGCAAACGATGGCGAGTTTGACAAGAACACCACGTGCAACGGGAACGGTAACTACGTTATTATTGATCACGGGGATGGACGCGAAGGCTGGTACTTCCACATGCAAAATGGATCTGTCGCGGTCTCTCCCGGGCAGATGGTTGTCGAGGGTCAGCAGATCGGCAATACAGCGTCGAGCGGGTGCTCAACATACCCGCACCTGCACTTTGAATCACATCAGGCGGGTATCGCATTTGAGCCGAATGTTGGCTCATGCAACCCAGGTACGAGCGCATGGGTGAACCAGCTTCCGTATCAAACTGAGGCGGGCGTGCTCGACTTCGGTGTGACAGCAACAAATCTCGGCACGGTTGCGTTTCCGCCGGAGCCGTCGCCGCGTGAAGGACAGATTGCACTCTCAACACAGAGCGTGTACTTCTGGGTAATGCTCAACTATCTGCCAGCGCAGTCAACATGGCGCGTGCGTTGGATTGATCCAAACGGTGGTGTGCAGCGTGACAGCGGCACGGTTGCTTTCGGTAATCCGGACCCGTACCCGTTTGCATGGTACTACTGGTGGAACGATCCGATCTTCCAGACACAGTTGCCTGGCGACTGGCGCATCGTGCTCGATATCAACGGGCAGAATGTGATCGATGCGCCCGTGCAAGCAGTGACAACAATCAACCCCGCCTTGAACCGTCCGCCGGAACCAATCAGTGTCTCGTTTGATCCGGCTGTGCCCGAATCGGGCCACGCGATCTACGCGCGCGTGCAAACATCAAACTGGAAGGACGATCTTGACTGGGATGTTGTCCGCTATCACTACGTGTGGAAGGTGAATGGAAGCACGGTGCGCGATGTCATCACCGCCGGCCGGGCAGACGCGATCGCTGCGAACACGTGGAGTGCGGGCGACACGGTCGAGGTGTGCGTAACCCCGAGCGATGGCGCGGCTGCTGGTGGCACCGTGTGTATCTCGTCCGGCGCCTGCTATCCGGACTGTGACGGGTCGGGCAGCCTAAACATCTTTGACTACATCTGCTTCGGCAACGCGTACAGCACAAATGATCCGTATGCCGACTGTGACGGGTCGGGCAGCCTGAACATCTTTGATTACATCTGCTTCGGTAACGCGTACGCCGTTGGATGCCCGTAACTCCTTTGATCGTTGCTTGGATTGAAGATCGCAGTGTGCAATCAAAGTTGGTTACACTGCTTTGGAACTGCAACCTGGCTTTGGTTCGGCGAGAATATATCACGACACGCGGCTCTTGGGCGCGTCTGTGGACGCGCAGGTATGCTGAGAAGGGGAGATGTGAATGGGTAGCTTCCATCGAAATACGGCCAATGGAATAGGTTGCGCTGTAGCAGGGTCTCTGCTCATTGCCACGGTTCCTGCACTTGCACAGAAAGATCTTCGTCCGGTAGAAATATCGATTGCAACCAATCCATCGGATCAATGGACTATCAATGAGATTGCTTGGAACCAAGCGCGCGACGCGTCCGCAGTGCGTTTCTCTCTTGCAGAAACTGGTGTGCTTGATCACGATCTGCAACTGACGCTGTTCCGGAGAAATGTCCTTTCTTCGAACGCGCAGATTGTCATGGGAACAGACCACGGCGACATGCCGATGGACTTCGACACAAACCGTATCGTTCGCTTCAGTGGCCCGATAGAGACGTACCCCGGCTCGTGGGCATCGCTGCTGGCGATAGAAAATGAAGCCATGCTCACCGTCGACCGAGGCCCGGGACACGAGTTGATTCGCGAGCATGTTGTCATAGGAAGCGGCTCATCGTGGGCACACCAGCTCTTCAACCGCGAGCCCGCGAATCCTGCTGGCGAGTTTGATTGCCAGGTTGTGCCGCTTGCTGCAGAGCATGAGACTGTTCGTGAGATAACTATTGGATCGAATCAGACGGATGCACGTGATCCCCGACCGCAGCAGATAATCCATGGTGCCTTGCGTTTTACACAAGCGGTCGATGCCGACAACGAGTTGTTGGAGATTTTCGAGGGCGATGTGCAACTGTGTACCGCGTATATTGTCGCGCTGTACAGCGAAGTGGGTGACTACTTTCTGCGTGATATGCAGCTCTACCTTGATCTGGTGTATATCCGAATCTGGATTGATCCGGATCCGTACGGCGGCGGTTATTCATTTCCACTCAACTTCCCAAACCCGTTTCTCTATGACCGGGTGCAGATGCTCTCTGGCGTCCCCGATGGCGGTGGGGGAGCCGCATCTGTGTCCGGTCGATACTCGTATGTGTATGGCGTGCTGGGGAGCTTTCTGGGAAAGAACAATACACCAAACATTTATGCACAGGATCCTTTTACCTGCGCGCACGAGATCGGCCACAACATGGGCACGCTTCACACGCACGATTACAATCTGGATCGTTGTAACTCCCCGACGATGGTCGCACGCAGGGGAACAATTATGAGCTATTGCACCCAGGCATACTCTGGCACGCTTGCAAACGGGGATTTATGGTTTCATGTTGTGCCGCGCCAGAAAATGAGAGATGCGATTCCAGCGTTTCAGTTTTCCAGCGACTGCAACGGCAACGGTCTCGACGATCTGCTCGATATCAAGGCTGGCACCAGCCTCGACGCGAATCTCAACGACATCCCGGATGAGTGCGAGGACTGCAACGGCAATGGCACCATCGACGAGTTTGATATCGCGCTCGGCACAAGCATGGATGTCAACATGAACATGATTCCAGACGAATGCGAACCCGATTGCAACGGCAATGGGCTTCCCGACGACTTTGATATCGCGATGGGTACAAGCCTTGATGAGTACGGCAATGGCATTCCGGATGAGTGCGAGGTTGACTGCAACGCAAACTCGACTAGTGACTATACCGAGATCCAGCAGGACATGTCACTCGATCTCAATCGAAATGCGGTGCTCGACGCGTGCGAGGATTGCAATCTGAATGGTGTTCCAGACATCATCGACCTGCAGCACTCACGCAACTTCTGGGCAGTCAATCCCGGCGATGGACGGGTGCAGGAGTACTTTGCTGCCACCGGCGTGCTCATGCGCATGTCTGATGACAACGTGCTGGCAAGCCCTGAGGATCTAGTGATTACCGATGATGGTCGCATTCTGGTTGCAAGCGCCGGAGATAATCGCATCGTTGAGTTCGATGCAGAAGCGAATGTTGTGGGTGATCTTGTGCCATCCGGGCTTGGCGGGCTTGCGTATCCATGTGGCATGATTGTGACGGATGACCGTCTGATCGTTGCCAGCCGCGACAACAACGCTGTGATGCACTACAACGTCCACTCGGGCGCATTTCTGGGCGAGCTTGTTGTGCAGGGATCGAATGGTCTGAATCAACCCTACGGTGTTACGATTGCTCCAAACAACGCGCTGCTGGTCACGAGTGTGCCAGACAGAGTGCTGGAGTTCGATGCGACTACAGGGCAGTTCCGTCGTGTTTTGGTCGAACCACCGAACCATGGAAATCTGGGTAATCCGGCGGATATGCTGGTGATTGATGATCAGCGCCTTCTGGTCGTGAACAATATCCTGCCGCTGACCGAGGGGTCGGTCCTGGAGTTTGATGTGCAGACCGGCGAATACGTGCGGGTCTTTAACAGAGGAAACTTTGGTGGCAGGTTCCGTCGGCCCAGGTATTTGGCATTGCGATCAGATGGCGATGTGTATGCACCGTCCACGCTCTTATTAGACAACCATCAACTGCTACCTCATGTGATTCACTTTGATGGTGAGAGTGGTTATCCCCAAAGAGGGTATGTGGCAGGTCATGACGCGCTCATCTATAACCCGACCGGCATCGAGTTCTATCCCGATCTTGCTGGTGTCGACTGCAACGATAATCAGCGCCTGGATGAGTGTGACATTGCACAAGGGTACAGCGCGGATGTAAACTCCAATGGCGTGCCCGACGAGTGCGAAACATTCTGCATCGCGGACTGTGATCACAGTGGGATGCTCAACATCTTTGATTACATCTGCTTCGGCAATGCATACGCATCGGGCGATCCAACTGCCGATTGCGATGGCAATGGGATGCTCAATGTGTTTGACTACATCTGCTTCGGCAACGCATACGCGGCAGGCTGTCCGTAGCTTGTAGACTGGCATGTAGATTTGTCGTCTGTACGGGTTTTGCGGCAATGCGGTGTCGGTAGGAATACGCCCGGTTGCGCTTCTCCGGGCAAACAACCCCCATGATCTGACGGGTTAGTGATCATTTACATGCCTGCCGAACACGCGGTTTCAGATTTCTGAGGGCGACGAAAGGGAAAACCCTCTCGTTTTTACGCGGTCTGTATAGCCATCGATATTGGTCGATGGCTAAAGTCTGCACGCTTGCGCTATCCCTGATACCAGTGATTTTTTCAGACACCAGAGCTGGATTTCGCATGGATCTCGCAGGTACAACGTGCGTGCGGCATTGACGCCGCACGTGGATGAAGAGAAGGTAAAAAGGAGAATCGATATGTTATCGAATCGTATCCGCACGACGGGCGCGATGATCGCGCTCGTTGCGGGCTTGGCGTGTGCCCCCACGGCGATTGGTCAGACCGCACCGATCGCAAGCCATGACGTGGCATTCCACGTCAACTCGGGGCCCATTTTCCTGCCGGGGAACATCACAGACGGCGACACAGCCCAGCTTGCATGGACACAGGAGATTTCTGTGCCGACCGCTTCGTGGCTTCGCCTGAAGTTTGACGAGGCTGTCTTTGGAGATGGCGCATACATGATCATCACGTCCATGAAGGACGGGTATCGCCACATCCTCAACGCGAACACCATTCGCGACTGGGAAAACACCAGCGCGTATATGAACGGTGACACGGTCATCGTCGAGGTGTTCGTTGTTCCGGGTACTGCAGCCAGCAGCATCCGCATGTCTGAGGTCACAGCGGGCGACTTTGTCGATCCGACAGTTGAGACAATCTGCGGCACAACAGACGACCGCACCCCATTGAACGATGGTCGTTGCGCACGTCTGATGCCGATCGGTTGCACAGCATGGCTGATCTCTGCCAACGGCAACGCAAACGAGTTCCTGACAGCTGGCCACTGTTTCCCGCCGACCTCCGGTGCAGTTGTTCAGTTCAACGTGCCGCTGTCAACATCCGGTGGCTCAACAGTCAGCCCACCACCCGAGTTCCAGTTCCCTGTGCAGTCAACCTCGGTGCAGTTCACGCAGACCGGTGATGACGCAGCCCGCTTCTTCACCAGCGCAAACTCAAACACAGGTCTTGCGCCGCGTATCGCAATGAACGGTCGTTCCTATCTGATCGCCAACGCACCCGCAGCGTCAAACCAGACGATGCGCGTTACCGGCTACGGTACTGGCGGCTCGGCTGGCAACACATGGAGCCAGTTCGGCAAGACACACACCGGTCCATACACCGCAAAGTCGGGCACACAGCTTCGCTACCGCGTTGATACAACCGGTGGTAACTCAGGCTCGCCTGTGACGATGTTCCTCGGCTCGCCGCTCTCGCTGGAATACGGCGTCGGCATCCACACCAACGCTGGTTGCGACACCTCAAGCTCCAGCTACAACAACGGCACAGACATCGCGTTCTCAACATTGCAGGGCTGGCTCTCAAGCCCAGCTGGCACACCGATCGCGTATCAGTCTCAGTCCTGCCGCGCAACGCTGTACAACTCAAACAACGGCGGCGCACAGAACGGTGCTGTCTACTTTGATGCGGTTGTTGGCGATGAAGACATCCGCGTCAACTCGATGATGATGAATCTGTCGACGACAACCTCACAGTACACATTCAATGTGTTCATCACCCCGGGTGGATTCGCTGGCAAGGAAAGCAACGCTGCAGCATGGACGCAGATCGCGTCCGGTGGTGGTGTTGTAAACGATGAGAACACAGCAACACCCGCAACACTGTTCGATACGTTTGTGCTTCATGCGAACACAACCTACGGCATGGCGATCGTGCTGAATGGTGCAGAGCACGAGTACACAGACGGTAACGGCACAAACCAGTCCTACTCGTCCACGGGCCTGACACTGAACCTCGGCTCCGCGTCGAACACACCGTTCGGCACCACGATCCAGGACCGCGTGTGGAACGGCACGATCTGCTTCCAGCAGACCGGTACAGCCACGTGCGCAGAGGTCGTCAACTCAACAACCACGGGTATGACCCTCATCGATATGGACAACATTGGGCTCGGCTCGACCAACGCTGCCGAACTCAACGGTGCTGGCACACCATTCAATGGCAGAATCTCTTCGGTCAGTGCGCCGGACAAGCCCGGCGTTGCTGCTGGTATTTATGATACCAACATATCGTTCGGTCGTGGTCTTGCACGTGTGAACGGCACGATGAACATCATCAGCAACAACGGCACCGCTGCGTTCGATGCAACAACGTTCGATATCAGACTCAATGGCCAGGCAACAGAGTTTGGTGTGCGCATCGGCGACTTCACAGGGAGTGTTCGTGTGATCTTCGTTGATGGCAACACACCCGTTGCCACAATTGAAGGCCCAGGCGCGGGCTCATCCCCGACGCTCTTCCGCACGACATGTCCGTTCAATCGTATCCTTGTTGATACAACACTCGCTGGCGGTAACTTTGTTATCACAGAACTCGTGGTGCCGAACAACTGCACCGTGAGCGAGATTGGCAGCATGACGGTTGCAGCATCCGAGATCGACATGGACTCCCTGCCACTCGGCTCGGTCACCATCGCAGCTCTCAACAATGCTGGCGCACCCAATGACGCGATCATCTCCAGCATCTCCATGCCGACCAAGTCGACAGCCGCTGCTGGTGTGTATGACACCAATACATCCTTCGGTCGTGCGCTTGCCCGTGTCAGCGGCGTGCGCAACATCATCTCGAACAACGGCACAGCAGCGTTTGATGCAGTGACATATGACATCACCTTCAACCGCAACGTGACCCAGTTCGGCGCTGAGATCGGCGACTTTAACGGCAACCTGCGCGTCACACTCCGCGACGCCGCAGACAATGTTGTTGGTATTGCCGACTCGACCAGCAACACCAACTCGGGCGCAATCTTCTTCAGATCCTCATGTCCGTTCCGCAGCGCGGAAGTTGACGTAGCAAGCGCGGCTGGCAACTTCGTCATGACCGAGATCTGGACAGAAGCAGCACCAGCAAACTGCTATGCTGACTGCGACCAGAATGGCACGCTCAACATCTTCGACTACATCTGCTTCGGCAACGCATACGCCGCAGGTCAGGCATACGCCGACTGCGACGGCAGCGGCTCGCTGAATATCTTCGATTACATCTGCTTCGGCAACAAGTACGCCGCTGGCTGCCCGTAATCTCTTGATTCTGCTCGCACAAACGTGCGACATGTCAATACAAAGACGCCCCGTTCACACTATGTGGACGGGGCGTTTTCGTTGCGAGAGATTGCCACAGTCTTGCCAGCGAATAATGTGGCATGACCCGTAGCATACAGCAGACAGAATCGGAGGCAACTGGTTCGCACTCGAGGGCTTCTCCCAAGGAAACACTGCTAGCGATTGTGACGTTGGGTCTTGTGTGTGTTTACGCACCTGCCGAGACATGGGTGTCAAGGGGGGCACTTACCAGCCCCGGATATATTGTCGATGTCATTGCCTTTGTGCTGCTTGGGTTCGGCGGTGTGTGGCTGCTGCGGCACAGCCACAGTACCGGGCCAATCTCAGCCGCGTGGGGATATTGTGCCGCCCTTGGATGGCGATCATACTTCCTGCGTGTGCATGCCCGGGTGAACGATCTTCCGATCTATGACAATGAGAACATGCAAATAGAACGCCTCGTTGGGCTCGCAATGGTCGTTGCGTTTGTCATGCTCGGATGGTGCATGGTTATCTCAGTGCTCCATACACGAGCGTTCAGGATGTCTCAGCAGTAAGTCGTTTCAGCAGCGCGATCTGTCCAGCGTGATAGGTGTTGTGCTGGATCGACCCAAGAAAATGCTCAAATGCAGAAGTGTCGTTCTCATAGAGCGGCTCGTGCAGTCGCGACCTATCAAATGACCGAACGAGACCAACCAGTTTCGCGTGACTCTGTTGCAGATTGTTCACCATGGTGTGCCAGTCTTCCGGGGACAGCGCATAACATGCTTGGAAGAATATGTCTTCATCGACCTGTCCTGCCTTGCCCTCCGCACGATCAATCACGAGAGTATTTGTGATATGGAGATGGAGAACGAGTTCTGCAATGTTGTGCGCATCGTTCGCAGGTCTCTTTCCAGCGGTTTCCGCGTCAATGCTCCGAAGCAGTTCCATCACGCCGGGTCCATGCCAGGCGCCGCCGATAAACGATCGATCCAGATGGTCCGCGATGTGGTCGAGCTGGATCATGTTCTGCTCCTGCTTGCTGGGCTGTTGTGCCTGGTTCTGAGTCGCTGCTTCCACGGACTTGGCGTGTTTCGACTACAATAGTTGCATGGGATTAGGCACGCTGCTTGTTGAAAAAGGACTTGTCTCGCTCGACCAACTCGACGCGGCCCGGCTGAGCCAGGTCAGTACCGGCGAGCGTCTCGACCACATCCTTATCCGTGATGGCATCATCGGCAAGGCCGAGATCATCAACGCCGTTGCCGAGCAGTTCCATATGCCCGTTGTCGATCTGTCCACGGTGACCGCAGACCCTGATCTGATTCGAAAAATCCCAGCCAAGATTGTTCATCAGCGACACTGCGCTCCCATCGCGATGAGTGAGTCGGGCATCATCACTATCGCAACCAGCGATCCGTTCGAGATGTCCCAACTCGATGAGTTGCGACTGATCACCGGGCATGCGATCGAGCTTGTGCTTGCGCCCGATGACGACCTGCAACTGTTTATCCGTGAAAACTACGGCGTTGGTTCGGACACACTCGACGCCCTCGCCGCGGAACGCGGGCTTGACATTACTACTTCTACAGAAGCCGATACCGACGAACTAGAGCAGGCGCAGGAAGCATCGGTTGTTCGTCTTGTCAACGACATTCTCGGCGGCGCGTTCGACGCGCGCGCAACAGACGTACACATCGAACCCTACGAGCACGAGCTCACCGTGCGTTATCGCGTTGATGGCGTGTTGCAGCTTGCAAACGTGCCAGCCACGATCTCGCAGTTCAGATCAGCCATTATCTCGCGACTGAAGATCATGGCGAACCTGAACATCGCGGAGAAGCGCAAGCCGCAGGATGGACGCATCACGTTCCGACGTCGAACCGCAGCGCACGGCTTGCAGGAGTTTGACCTGCGTATGTCCGTGATTCCCATGCTCTACGGCGAGGGCGTGGTGCTGCGTATCCTCAACAAGACAGCGGTGCTGATGCGACTGACAGATCTCGGCATGCCGGAAACCATGCTCGAACGATGGAACGAGTTGATCACAAAGCCGCACGGCATTGTCCTCGTCACTGGACCAACCGGCTCTGGTAAGTCGACAACGCTGTACGCATCCCTGAACCAGATCGTGTCCAACGAGGTCAAGGTGATCACAGTCGAGGATCCGGTCGAGTACCACGTCAACGGCGTGAACCAGATCCAGGTAAATACGAAGGTTGGTCTGGACTTTGCAGCCGGTCTTCGTTCCATTCTGCGTCACGATCCGGATGTTGTGATGATCGGCGAAATTCGCGATCTTGAGACCGCAGTGACCGCGGTGCAGGCGTCGCTCACCGGCCACATGGTGTTCTCGACGTTGCACACCAACGATGCGGCTGGCGCGATGACACGACTCCTCGATATGGGTGTCGAGCCGTTCCTTGTGACGTCATCGGTTGAGGGCGTGCTCGCCCAGCGTCTGGTCCGCCGAGTGTGCGAATCCTGCGGCGAATGGCACGAGGTCGAGCGATTCGAGGTGCCCGCGAACATCAAGGTGAAAAAGCACGAAAAGTTCCGCGAGGGTCCGGGATGTCGCGATTGTAACAACACCGGATATCGAGGACGTATTGGTGTGTATGAGTTGATGCGGATGTCCGACGATATCCGTGACATGGTCATGCATCGCACATCGACACCGCAGATTGTGGCAAAGGCGCACGCTGCAGGCGATCTCGCACTGCTGATCGAGGATGGCATGGAGAAAGCGCGTGCCGGCAAAACCACAATCGCGGAGGTCATGCGCGCACTCAAGGCATAATACATACGGAGGGCATGCAGCCATGCAGCGAAACGTGATAACACATATGCTCGCTCTGTGTGCTGGCGCTGGCATCGCCACTGGCGTCTGCCTCTACCTCAAGCCATCTCTTCCATTTGAACGCATCACGGGATCTGACGGAAGTAACTTCTGGAAGACTGCAAACTTCTCGTACTGGAAAGTTCCGGCGGGCGAATATGTTGTTTTTTTTGGATGAAGTGAAAGGGGAGTTGACACAGATCTGCGTCTTTGATCCAAAGCACAACACATCGCTTTCCATCAGATGTAAAGAAACGTGGTCGATCGTGCGTACCGAGTATGTCCCGGGGTCAACAGACAAGATCCACCCAGCGATGTTCAGCCCCGTACTAACGATCATTGATTCCGATGCCGACCTGATTGCAAACGTGCGCGCTCCATTCGATAATAATCATGCCACCTCGAGGGAGTGGTTTGATCCAGAGAGCATAGTGTGGTCAACCACAGCACCAAAGTCCATCCAACAACAGCAAGAAAACCCATAGATCGCGCATCGCTTGCGCGTCACACGTTGCACAGCTGTTGTGTGTGATACGGTCGCTGTCGACTTTGGCACACACGCGCATCGCAGATCGCCGATGCACCATGCGATGAACGCCGCCACACGGAACACGCTTCTCGCCATCGCAGGACTCTGTCCCGCTCTCGGGTTTGGTACGAGCTATATCGCGCAGCGCTCGCACGAATGGGTCGAGACAGAAGGCGTGATCTATGGTGTCATGCAATACGGCCTTTCGGACAAAAAACGCAACAGGCTCGAGTACCTGTACATGTATGAGCACGATGGAGTGACGCGCACAAGCAAGCGATGGAACCCGCTGACAAACGAGGCTGGCGGATGGCCCGGCATGGTCAAGCGATACAACGAGGGCGACACAGTGACTGTCTACATGGATCGGAACGATCCGACCTACACAGTGCTTGAGACGGGCATCGCGCAGGCGGAGTTCTTTTGCACCGCCATCGGCCTGTTTCTTGCGGTTGGGGTGATCTCTGAGGAAATCTATCAGCGCCGCCAGAACAAACGCAGCGTTGAGCACTGCAACGCAACTGAAAATGCGTTCGATATTGCGGCCTGAACGGTGTGCATCTTGCTGAACTACCCTTGCACGTGGCAACAAACGAACCAAAGCCATCCGACGAAGGAAATACCCCGGCGCGGGTGCTGACGCTTGCTGCGTACGTCACGTGGGTTGCAACATGCGCACCCGTGGTGTGGACGTTGATTGCGCATCGAGATCGCATCAACTGGGTCTGGTTTGTCGTGTGGCTGGTTGCGTGGCTCGGCTTTGGCACCTTGGTAAGCACGTACCAGGCTCGAACACGAGTGCGGGTGCCCACTGTAAGCGCGATCGTCTACCTCGCACTCGAATCTGTTTGCGCTCTGGTCGTGCTGATCGCGTGCATGCGCACATCCCACGTTGATTCGGGCATGTCGATCGCTATGAACGCAGCCCTCTTTGTGATTGTTGCGGGATCGTTGCACGGCGTGCTGACGATGCGGCAGGCAGTGGTGTGGTCTATTGTCCAGACGATGGCGATGGTTGTCGCGATGTTCCTGTATGACCTCCGCGATCTTGGTGTGATTTCGGGTGGTATCTTCTTCGGATTTCAGTTGTTCGCGATGATGCTCGGATACATGACCTATCGAGAGCAGCAGGGGCGTCGGATACTCGCGCAAACAATGAAAGAGCTGGAAGAAGCACAGGACGCGCTGCGCACCGAGATCAATGAAGCAGCGGATTACGTGAAGTCCATCCTGCCATCCCCCCTGCACGATGCACACCGGGGATTGCTTATTGACTATGCGTTCCAGGCATCGTCGCAGCTTGGCGGCGACCTGCTCGGGTATCATTTTGTTGACGACGAGCATCTCGCGGTGTATTTGCTTGATGTGCAGGGACATGGTGTTGGTGCGTCGCTGTTGTCTGTCTCTGCACACAACGCGATCGAGCGGAATCTACTCCCCAACTGCGACATGCGCGACCCTGTGTCTGTGCTCACGTCGCTCAATCGCGCATTTCCAGCACGATCCGGCGGAAAGTTCTTCTCGATCGTGTACGCAGTCATCAACACGCAGACAGGTGAGGTGCGGTACGCGAGCGCAGGGCATCCGCCAGCGCTGCTGTACGCTGAAAAAGAAACATCGCCGCTCCAACTCGATTCCACAGGCACACTCATTGGTATCGACAGACGGGCACGATTCACCGAGCGCGTCTGCACCATCGTGCCTGGTGGCAGACTGATCCTGTTCTCTGACGGCGCGTACGAGGTTCGCCTCGCAAACTACCAGATGCTCTCAATCGACGGTCTTGTGCATGTCATTACGGACGAGTGCAGGCTTGAAACGTCCACAAAGCACTACGACGAGCAGCGCACTGCACGGTCGCAGTCACACATTCCGTTGCCGCAGCGCGTCATGCAGCGCATCCAGACGCTCGCGGAGGATGGCCATCTGCTCGATGATTTCTCGCTGGTGCAGATTGCGCGGGCTCATACAGGCGAATAGACAGCATCCATTCTTTCAAAGGAATGTAGAATAAACGAACAGGAACTCCTGAAACACATCGGTGAGCAGTGTGAGACATTGATCCAGTCGCTCGGTGTTGCGTGCGCTGACGATCCGTTCGCGCCTCCGCAAACTGGGGAACCAGCAGCACATGAAGAAACAGCCGATCGAGTCCACGCAGTTGCAACTGTACTCCGTGCAGCGCAGCAGGTTATCCGCGCGGATTGCGAGGCTTTCAGTCTATGGTCGCACGGGCACGGCCCAATCCTCAATGACAGGGCACGCACGCTCAGCATAATGAAGAGCTATCCGCAAGAGAACATAAGACAACCACGTCCCGTGCTGCAGAAACTCGGTTCGCTCGTCGGCATGACAGGGTGTTGCTTTGTGTTCGTCTGCTTCGTCACTGGGCTGGTGGTACTCATTCGCGAGATCCTTCTTGCCCTATGACACTCCATCTAATCTCTGCCCTTCCGCCCCAGCACCTTCGCCAGCGCTGTCACTGCAAACCGTAACCCGCGTCCTCTCGGTCCGGTGATTCCTGAGCGCAGCTTCTCCAGCGTCTCGAAGAATCGAAGCATCTCGTCGAGCCGTTCGTTGTGCGTCGCGATTGTCGCATCATTGCTCGTGCTCGACCTCTGCTTCGTGCCTGTCATGTCGCGAATCTCGTACAGCATCGCGAGCACCGGCTCCACCTCGCGCTGCACGCGCTGATGGATGATCGCATGGAACATCGTCCACACGTCGGATTCGGCGATGTAGTACTCGCGTCGATCGCCCGGCTTGTCGATGCGCGAGATCACACCCCAGTCAAGCAATGCTCGTAACGTCATTGACGCGTTCCCGCGCGAGATCTGCAATCGATCCATCACATCGTCTGTACACATCGCCTGCGCGGTAATGTACAAAAGCGCGTGCACCTCGCCCATCGTTCGTGAAATGCCCCACGCGCTGCCCATGCGGCCCCATGCCTGTACAAACTGGTCCTGTGCCTGTGTGACATCGATCATGTCTCTCGAAGAAGAAGACAACGCCGAGACGCGATCAGGAGTGTCGCGCATCGGCGTGTGGCGTTGTTTCAATGTTCGACGGGCCATGCACACACATCGTAGGTGCGCACATGTATCCGTGTGCGTATCAGCGGGTTCGGTTGCGCCGTGCGAGCACGAGCGTGCCCACACCGATCAGCGCGATCGAGCCCGGTGCAGGAATGACCGCCATCGACGTGATCACCATGCCGCCGCCGATCTCGCCAAGATCTGTTGCAGCGCCGGTTGTCAGATCGATTGTCATCAGATGCGATGCAGCGGACGTTGCACCGAGACCAACAAGGTATGCAATGCCCGATGCGCCGGAGATATCAAACCCACCGGTGGTCGTGATATTGACTCCAAGTGGTCCAACCGTGCCCAGCGTACCTGCGCTGTTTGCTTGTGTGACAAGAGTGTCAAGTCCGGTATCGATCCCGTACAACTGGGTCGAGGTCGCTCCACCAAACGAGTTGGTGTATGCAGAATCAACCACGTTTGGATCAACGCCGAAGTTCGGATCACCAGCGCCGTAGAACAACGACGTTGCCATAGTGCTTGTGCCGTCGTTCGGATTCAGCACCAGGTTCTGGTTCACGTCCGACACAACACGGAGGCGATCGATGGTCGGGTTGAAATCAAACCCGAACGCCGAGCCATTCAAGCCCGGTGAGAAACCGCCCGCACCCACCAGCGACGCAGCGCCGGTCGATGTATTCAACGTGTACAGATTGTTGAATGACCCCAGCGCAAACAGTTCGCCCGTTGACGGACGGAAGTCGATTCCACGAACTGTCTCGTTCGACTGCAACCCGGAGATCGCAAGCCCGGAGAGAATCGCGGTTGGTGCCGACGAGTTCCACGTGACCAGTGTCTGCGTGTTCGTCACACCGTACATCAACTCCTGAGCGCTAGCGTTCCCCGCTGCGATTAGGAGTACTCCAAAGACCATGCCCTGCTTCTTCATCTCTTTCCTTCCCCTCTGGCGTGCATGAAACAACAGCACATGCCTCTCATGGCATCTGGCAACGTCAGTCTCTTAAAGGGCTTAGCCTTACAGCGCGCGTGCAACCATCGCTGGGATGTGGCAGCGCTCCGCTCTCCGGCTTTCAGTATGCATCAGAACCGGAATCCCGGCCACAAATCCGGGCAAAAAAGCCCAATAGAAAGCGGGTTTTATCCAATGTAAACAAGATATCAAACTCTTTTTTCTACTTTATAGAAGCTGAAACAAAGGGCAGCAAGTTAGATATTTGTACGTACCGCCGCGCTGCATTGCGTTTTCTATGGACTCTCGAATGCCGGAGTCAGCGC
The DNA here is from genome assembly GCA_020639155.1 of Phycisphaeraceae bacterium. Classification (NCBI taxonomy): domain Bacteria; kingdom Pseudomonadati; phylum Planctomycetota; class Phycisphaerae; order Phycisphaerales; family Phycisphaeraceae; species Phycisphaeraceae bacterium. The sequence continues at coordinate 1,020,447 of JACKHF010000001.1, read as the reverse complement.
GATATCAGGCAGCACCCACGACACGTCCGCGCCAGTAGAGCAACATACACAGCCCGATGATGTATAGGCCGAGACTGCCCGCGATCGAGCCGATCAGCTCACGCTGGTACGACAACAACGGCGTTACAGGCGCAGCTGGTGCTGCAGGCGGCACTGTGCTCAGGTTCGGTTGAAGTCGAAACTCTCTTTGGTATAGAAGCTGTAAGAGCGAGTCGGTATTGTTTGTTGTATCACCGCGATACAACGGCATGTTGTCGAGTTCCGCGACATTGGGATCGGCTGGGTCTGGCGTACTTGGAAGATACAACGAGGGAGAGCGTGGATCGAGGAGTGGAAGTAAAGACGCATATGGATTCGCGGTAGCAGGGATTGGTGTAACCGGCGCAGCTGCAGCCTTTGCCTGAAGATCAAGCATTCGGATGTACCCGATGCCCGGCCCCGCGATCGCACACACAATCAGTGTCCACCCGACAACGATCATCCATGCACTGCCGCGCATGCGCACAACACCGCGGGGTGTCACCACACCGCAACGCAGGAAACTCCCGCCGCACTCGGGGCACACCCCAGCGCTGACATCCGAAAGCTCATATCCGCACCCACCGCACGTCGGGGCCCGCTTGATCGATACCGGTGCAAAGAGGCATCGCACAATGAGCGCAGCACCAGCAAGCACAAGGAACAGTGCGCCGGTGATGCCGACGGTCCATGTGGTTGTGTCGCAGAGTGTGAGGTGCATGAGTGCTCCCATCCGGCCTGACGATCCACACAAACTGTCGCCAGCATGGCATTGTATTCATACCGAGCGCACGACACGCCCGCGCCGTGCCAGCAGCACAACCAAGTCAATGACATAGACCAGCGAGGGTTCCCCGATTCTCGTCGCCGTGCCGCGTGCGGAGTAAACGACAGTTGCTTACGCTTTGTATGTTAAACTCAACATATCCTCAATCCATCATATACTGCGCATGTGAGCAAGCCGCCAATACCGCCAAAGAGGCCTGAAGACCATCCAAATGATGAAGGATTTGTTTGGCCGCCTATATTCCCCAGCTACCCCAAAGACAGCCCTGCAAGATCAAATAAAGAAAGCACAGTTGCGTTCAATCACGAAGCAGCAGTTCAGGCTTTTGGTAACGAGTTTATAAAGAACAAGGTTTCTAGCGCTAAGTTCAAAGGCGATGTCTGGATGCTTGCGATGCTGAAGCGGTGTGATGAGTCGGCAAGAAAAACAGATCCACATGGAAAGGATCCACAACGATTTGTGTGGTGGAATGAAAAAGTTGTTGCCAAGGCCAAGAAAGAAAAAATCGTAATTCACCTCGAAGGTCTAGGAGGGAATAACGCGCATTTTTCTCATATTTCATTAAATGGCGCATTATTAACCGGATCAGAGTTAGGAAGATCTGATCTACGAAACAGCAGCATTGCAAGTGCTGATTTAAGATCTGTAGTATTACTTAATGCAGATTTGACAGGAGCTGATTTAAGTCACACTTTTTTACAAAATGTAAATCTGGATTCTGCAAATATTCATGGCACAAGTTTCATCGATTCAGTTGGGCTGTTCGGAAAAGACAGAGCCACAGATAATGGAAATATTAATTTTGCAAACGCTCAGAATGCAATATATTGCAAAGATGGTGACTTTGCTTCGTGGGAAACTCTGCGAATCATTACTGGACTGAGGCTTGTTGGTGCTTCATATCTCTCTGTCGTTGCTATAATTACTTATATCACGCTTGCACGTCAGTACAACGACTTGGTCGCAGCTGCCAGCAACTCCGCCCTCAGGCTGGGTGAGCCGGATAGCGGGATCGCGACTTTGTGGTGCTCAATGCTTTCTAATGTACCCAAGCTGCCGATTCCATGGCACTTCGGATTACAGTTAATAGCTGCGTTCCTCGTTGCAGTATCTGCAACAATTTACGCAAAGTATTGTCCATCAGAAGTCAAAGAAGCCACTGAGGTTCGGTGGACTCGCACGATGGGGCAGCCCTTGTGGGAGTACAGAGCAGCTGCATGGTCAAACCGAAAAGCAAGACACATTTGCTTCTTGTTCTTTGTTGGTGGTGCTAGTTACACACTTGTTTATATAACTCTTCGCGCCATAACCGTGTTGTGGTATGTGTTCGCTGGATAAACTTAAGATGAAGAGAAGTGCGGGAGAAGCTCGCATTGCGCAAAGCAGGTAGTTTGTTCTGTATTGCTTTAGTGTTTATTTTTCGCTTCTTGTCTGCCATTCATCGGCGAGCAACGCAAATCCCAGTGAATTCCGCCATCCAGCGCCGTCGATCCACCGATGCGCTCGTTTGGTTGACTCAAGACGCATCCCGAGCTTGGTCAACACGCGTACTGAAGCTGCGTTGTCCGCTGCACACCATGCCTCGATTCTTCGGAATCCCCAGCCACCCTTGTCCTGCGGCAGGAATCCCCACGTAAGGTGCGCGCGCATTGCTTCGGTGCAAAGCCCCTGGCCATGACGGTCGCCACGGATCCAGTAGCCGAACTCTGCCTGCGCGCTGTCACCACATATAGCATGCCATCCAGTTCCGCCGACGAACTCGCCCGAGACGCGATCAGAAATGACAAGAAAGTACTCAGTGCATAGCGGGTCTACTGCATTGCGCCGGAACCGTTCCAGGTTGTACACACACTGCTGAACTGTTGTGTTGTCTGATTTGGCCCACTCCAGCCATGGAAGCAGCGCATCGCGTTTCGCCTGCACAGCTTCAAACATCGCGGGTGCCAAAGCAGGATCGCAGTACCTGCACACAAGACGCTCCGATGTCCATCCGCTCGGAAGCACATCCGGACGCGTCCAGGGTACAGGTTTCTCTGCATTCATTACCTAGTTCCACAAGAGTTTGCGAAGAGCCAGACCACAAATCAACTGTACTATTGTAGTTCAATCTGGCATGTTCGGATTCGATTCGTCACCGGCATCAGGTAACAGACTCCACAAAGCCAGCGTGATTGCAACATCTGTTTATGCTGCGCGCACCACACGTCCGCGCCATGCGAGCAGCACAACCAGACCAATGACATAGACCAGCGCTGTTCCCCCAAGCGAGCCCAGCCACACCCACTGGTACGATGGCGGCTTTACAGGAGCGATGCCACCAGCGGGAACGCCGCCGCCATATGACGTGCTGCTCTGGTCAACTTGGAGTGCTGGAAACTCGGAGATCGGTGTATTTGATGACCAGCTCGACAGCATCAGGCTGCCATACACGTTGTTTGGATCTTTTCGCGAGCCTTCAAGCACATGCGTGATATCTATTGCAGCTCGCTGCACACGCTCATGCTGTGTGTCGAGCAGAGCCAGCTCCAGCAAACGCGTCGTTGTATCCGTGTCGATATCAAGATCGGTTGCGATTTCTTTCTCGTCAGCATCGAAGAGCGTCGCTTTCCATTCGGTCACATCAACGACGAGCCGGCCTTTCAGTTCTTGGTCGTGTGACACAGATATTGTTATTTCGCCACTTGCAGCAAGACCCCACTCGTCCATCTCGATTGATGAGTCGTATCTCCCTCGAAAACTTGCAAGCGGGTTTTCTGCTTTTTCCTTCTTGCTTTTTCTGTTGTTCCATCCAATCGAATCAGAGAGCGTCCTTTCATATTCAGTTGACGGTTTGAGTACGCAGCTATGCGATGTGAATGTGGTTCCGCCAGTTGCCTGTTGATTCCACATTGCCTGGTACGCTTTCATCTGCGATCGATTCTGAAGCGTGCCAATGAACGCACTCCCCGGCGCAACCATAGAAAGCACAACCAATGTCCACCCGATCATTACCATCCATGCGCTGCCGCGCATGCGCACTGCGCCTTTCGGTGTGACCACGCCACAGCGCAGCAAGTTTCCGCCGCACTCGGGGCACACGCCCGCGCCGAGATCCACTAGCTCGTGACCGCAGCCGCCACACGTTGGCGCGCGTTTGATCGACATCGGTGCGAACAGACAGCGCAGTATGAGTGATACGCCCACAACCATCAGCAGCATCATGCCTGTGATTGTGACAGCCCACACCCACCATGCGCCGTTGGTATTCACGCCACCGCCAAAGGGATTGAAGTTCCACATGCGTTATACCTCGGCACCATCATACCGGAACAATCACGATCAATGGTGGTAAATGTAGAACTTGTAGTGCGTAATTTACTCAGATACTTACACCCGCAAGCGTCGTATCGTACTCAAGCTGTGTCTTTCCTACTATATTTTTATGTCTCTGCACAGATTACTGTTCCTTGCGGTGATTGCGCTTGTCGCCACACTGATGTGCGCTGCAACAGTTATCCTCGGCCCAGTTCTGGCAGCGTATGTAGAAGGGCATACGCCGCCTCGGTTTGTGCCGCCCTATGTCAGTCAACAATCAACGATCGCAACAGTAGAACTCCCCCCGCCCGAACCGTTGCTCAAGTTGCCCGGATGGGCTTCGGGCTTTTCTTTCTCTGAGTTCTTCTATGACTCACCGTACACGATATCGTTTGATGATTACGGCGTATTTGCGCCAAGGGACTGGACATACTACGCGATCGGTTTTCGGCGCTCTCGTGCTCAAGTTCCGATGACAGAAGAGCATGCGCAGCACCATTTCACCAACGACATTCTTTACTTACTCATCGAGGAATCTGGCTGGCCCATCCGGTATGCTGCACGGGTACAACCAGCAAACTTTATCTCGATCGGGCAGTTGGAAAGAAGCGTACTGTATTTTCCACAGAGCTGGAAGCAAGGCATTTGCATCCAGGACCATCTGAACTTTTTGCCGAAAAGCAAACGACAATCTCGCGAACACATTATTGTTATTCCGACACAGTTTTCTACTGGACGGCTTGCAATCAACTGGCTGATCTGGTTCGCTGCTGTGACGATTGTCCTCGTTGTCCCATTCAGACTCCGTCGCGTGATACGCAAACGCAAGGGACGTTGTGTCCTCTGCAAGTACGATATGCGTGGGCTCGATCGCTGCCCGGAATGTGGCGCAGTTCCGACCTCTGCTGCAAAGCTCATTCTCTTTCCAAGGCCCCGAAGACCGTCCGCAGATGCCTGAAACAAAGTACCCCGGTATTGCACTACCGGGGTGAAAGCCAGTTATTCTGGTTCCTTACGCACCAACAGCGCCGCTGCGACGGATCGCTTCAGCATCCATGCGACGCTGCTCCGCGATCGTGTACTGCTTTCGGATGACAAAGATCAGCGGTCCGCACACTCCTGAGAATACAAGGCCAATTATCAGGAGCGGATAATACACATGCCATGGCTGGCCCATACCTATGGCGATGAAGCCCACGAGAAGTGAAAGCACGCCGAGCACAACGAACATGAGCATGCCGCCGAGGACATACCTTCTCCCAATGCCGCGCGGCACGCAAACGCCAGCCGCTGCGCCCAGCAGTCCGCACGCAGAACCGCCGATCCCACCTCCAAGTCCGCCGACGAGTCCGGCTTGCTGATTCGTCCACCATGCTGCTGTTTCAGCGAGTGTGATAAGTGTCATTGTGTGTTCCTTTCAGTTGCGCAGTGTTCCTGCGCGATATATGTGATGAATGTGTGAGTTACCCTGCACTCTGTGCGCGCAGCTGCGCACCCAGGTCGATAATGCGCCGAGCGCTCGATGTGCTCAGCTCGCCCCTTTGCACGAGCCCCGCGACCAGTTCCGCGAGCGGATCGGGCTGCTTCCCGTCGAGCGCGTCGCGCACGCGGGTGATGAGCTGATCGAGACGCGTGCGGATCGTCGGGTAACTGACCGAGTACGACTTTGCAAGGTCCTTGAGTGACCCGGAGCAGAGCACGAACTGGATGATGAAGTCCAGATCCTCCATGCTCAGCCGGGCCAGCGGATGGGCTGCGAGCTGGGCAGGGCTGAGCGCCCCTGATGATCCTGCTCCGCCGAGGGCTGTGGCGTGCCCGTTGGACATATCCAAAGCTGACCTCCTTCTGATGTGTGCGATACGAAAGATTGAACAATAGTGAATTCACATTGAACATTATCGATATTATTTGAGAAAAATCAAGAATGATTTTGATAAATTGAAAAATATGTACTAAACGGAAGCTCGCAACGATACACATGTCCAATAACAACAAATGAAAAACCGCCGGTCTCGGGTCCAGCGGCATCGTTGCGTTGCCTTAACTCAGTAACTGCCTATGTCCACTTTGGCCCAAACGCCCGAGCATTAAGTCTGCCGGGAGGGTGCAGATCAACCGACTCTGGTGTTTTTTCCCGTGGAGGCATTAGGCGACCGATGATTCGGCCCATACTGCACCTCCTTTCTTTGTGCCACGTAACTCCTTTATTGATAAAGCAGTGACTGGTTTTCAAATACCTACCGCACATTCTATGCGGTGCAAATACTCTTTGCTGATGGCGTGGGAGGCGCTAATAAGACCCCGACACACTGCAAGCGAAACTGACATCGTTCCTCGGCCAATAAGAGCTCATCATGTCCAGAGACCGCAGACACTCCCATCGGCGCGATGAGCACAGAGGCTGCCTGTGGGTGTTTTACGCGATCTTCGATGTCTTCATGGAGATCGTGTATCTGCTGTTCTGGTGGTGGTAAGCTCAAATCGCACGCAATCAGGAAACAACAGAGCCCGGATGGCAGTCCCCGGGCTCTGTATTCATGACGTTGGCTACATCAGCTGTGTCGCGTGGCTGTTTTCTGGTGGCCTCACGGACAGCCCGCAGCAAACTTGTTGCCGAAGCAGATGTAATCGAAGATATTCAATGAGCCATTTGAATCGCAGTTTGCATACGGATCACCTGACGAGTACGCGTTGCCAAAGCAGATGTAGTCGAAGATGTTGAGTGTGCCACTTCCATCGCAGTCCGCGTAGCACGCGACAACAGAGACCTTTTCGCCAGTGTACACAACGTGGACAGGACCTGTCGGGCTAATCTGCTCAAGGTTGAGTGTGTCAAATGTTCCCGAGATGCCACCTGCGCCCGAAGTGATCACGTCGTACCGCTCGTTGCCAGCGGGTGTGTATCCATTCTCAAACGAGAACGTGAGTGTGCCATCAACAGCCTTGGAAGAACTGCCCGTGAGCCGGTCGAAGTTTCCACTGGCGGGTGTATCGTTGGCATGCACAATGTAGTTGGTTGTTGGTGCGAAGGTGAGTGACCCAGAGATGCACTGGATCTCGCCCGACCCCGTTGAGGTCTGCCCCGGCGTGATGGTGCCACGTGCAACCCACTTGTGATACACGCGACCGATGCCAGCGAGAGTCTGGTTTGCACCAAGAACACCAGTGACGTTGGCAGGATCAACAGATTCAAGATACGCTGAATCGTTGATTGCCAGATTGTTCACACTGTTCAGACGAACAGTACCTGTGCCGTCGATAGTGCCCATGTCGGCTGTGACGCGGATACGTGTGAAGTTCCCGGGTGCGCCAACAGTATTGACAGCGAGTTCTCCGTTGTTTGTCATTCCTGTCGTTGATACCAGGGAGTTGTTGGTGACCTGCACACCGGAGTTTGGCGTGATGTTTACGCCGTTGAGATTCACCGCACCGTTGGTACCGAAATATTGGCCAGCAATGTTCGAGAGCGTACCGCCGTTGATCGTGCAGCTTTGGAACCCGCCACCGGGTGTTGCAGTGTTCGCGCTAGTCATCAGACCGTTGTTTGTGATGGTGCAATCGCGGATATACCAGAAGCCACCGTTGCTTGATGTGATTGTGGCGTTGTTGGTCTTTGGCTGTTCTATAAGGAACATACCTTTGCTTGCCGGTCCGGATGCATTCGGCGTGTTGTCTGCGTTGATTGTGCCATTGTTCACCAGATTTGTGTACACGCGACCGTACCCGCGAAGTTGCTGATTCGCGCCCAGTGTCATCTGGTTTGCGGCGTTGGTGTAATAGAGATACGCGCTGTCATTATCGCCGTTTCCACTCTGTACACCCTGCAGACGGATTGTTCCCGTGCCGCTCATAGTGATGCTTGCATCTCCCGCGTTCAGGCCAGTGAAGTTGCCAGCTGCGGTTGGTGCGCTAATAAACCAGTCACCATTGTTGACAAGATCTGTGCCAATGTTCACGGTCGAGTTGTTTGCAATCTCGTGCCTGCCATTGACAGTCAGGTTGTTCAGCGTGGATGTGCCAGTGTATCGGAAGAGACCCGTGCCGGATGTGGTAAAGCCGCCGCCGGTCATCGTGACGTCGGCCATGTGTACTGGGCTCGCTGAATCTGTCGAGATGATCTGAGCAGATGGATTACCGGTGACAGTGGTGTTGCGGAACTGGAGGAATCCGCCATTGCTTGCGGTCATCGTACCGTTGTTCGTCTTGGGCTGGTCAATCATGAAGATGCCCTTGCCTGAGACATCTGCGATCACCTCGCCATTGTTCACGAGGTTGGTATAGACACGGCCGTATCCGAGCAGATCCTGATTCGGCCCGAGCGTCATCTGGTTTGTATTTGTGGAGTAGGTGAGATACGCACTGTCGTTGTCGCCGTTGCCGCTTGCCACGCCTTGCAGGCGGATGGAGCCTGTGCCGCTGATAGTGACGTTCGGCGCTGCCGCACTCAAACGTGTGAAGTTACCAGCAGCGGTGGGGGCGCTAATGAACCAGTTTCCGTTGTTCACTAGATTGGTAGCGAGATTCACAAGCGTGTTGTTTGTGATAGAGTGCGTGCCGTTGACCGTCAGATTACTGAGCGTGTCTGTGCCGAAGTACTGAAACTCTCCTGTGCCGGAGGTTGTAAATCCGCCACCCGTCATTGTTGCGTTGACCATCTGCACAGGACTGCTGGCATCTGTGGAGATAATCTGCGCTGTCGGATTACCTGTCACAGTGATGCCACTGAACTGCAAAGTACCGCCGTTGCTCGCGGTCATCGTTCCGTTGTTCGTCTTGGGCTGATCGATCATGTACATTGTTTTGCCAGCAACATCTGCGTTGACCGTTCCGTTGTTGACAAGGTTCGAGTAGACACGGCCATAGCCCCTGATGGAATGGCTTGCGCCATTGGTCAACACATTGCTCGCGCTCCCGGTATATGTCAGATACCCGCTGTCGTTGTTGCCAGTACCGGTTCCCTGCAGACGGATGGTCCCGGTTCCGCTGACGATAGCGTTGGCAGCACTTGTTGCAATGCGCGTGAAGTTGCCAGCTGCGCTGGGATCGCTGACGGTCCACAGCCCGTTGTTGACAACACCGTTTGCCCCAATGTTGACCAGCGAGTTGTTGACGACGTTGTTGAGGTTCGTGAGTGTGACACCATCAAGCAGATCGGTGCCGAGATACTGCACACTCCCGTTGGTGCCCGCGCCGTCAATCGTGCCGCCGGAGACAGTTGCATTGAGAAACTGGACGTGGCTGTCATCGGATGATGCACTCACACCGCCAGACGATTGCGTAAGTGCGATGCCATTGACCTGCAGCACGCCGCCGTTGCTTGCGGTCATCAAGCCGTTGTTCGTCTTCGGCTGCTCGATCATAAACAGCGTTGTGCCTGCGCCAGTGTCCGCATTGACCGTACCGTTATTGATCAATGCCGTGTAGACGCGACCCGAACCAGCAATGGTGTGGGTGCTTGCGTTCGTTAGTGTATTCGTCGCGGCACCTGAATAGTACAGATACGCTGCATCGCTGTTCCCGTTGGTGGGGTGTGCCAGTCGGAGCACTCCAGTACCCATGAGATCGACATTCGCAGCGCCTGCCTCAAAGCCTGTAATGTTGCCTGGAGCGCCAGGACCTGAGATCTGGATTAGACCGTTATTTGTTGTTGTCCCGTTGGCAACGAGCTTTGCGTTGTTGAAGACGCTCAGAACAGCGCTCGGATTGGTGATCTGCAGTGATCCATAGCTACCGCTTCCGTTCTGGAGCGTGGTTGTGTATGTACCGGCAAGTCCCAGTGTCGCAGGTGTTGTGGCACCGGGTACGCCAGCGGTCCAGCGGGCGGTGTCGAGCCAACTCCCATCTATTGCGCTACCCCATGCAGTTTGTGCATGCGATGTGCCTGCGCACGCCGAGACTGCTAGCCCAACGGCGCCGATCAGCAGGGCTGGATGTGCTTTCTTCTTTGATTGGTATTGCGGCATATGACCACGTCTCCCGTTCTTTCTTCTCAGTGCCGACTCCCGGATTCGACATTGAACCACCATGTGGAATGGGCAATGCAGAGGTGTTCTCCCTAAACTAGTGGCACGCCAATGACGATCTGACACAATCGATTCGTCCGGTGTTCATTGGCGGACAAACACTCAAGAGTCACAGGGGCAATAACCTGCATGGCTAGTGACATGACTACGCACATTACACTGCTTCACCGGTTGTCAGCCGGGAGCGATCAGTTGGCGTGGCGCGATTTTTGTGCTCGGTATGAGTTGCTGATCCGTGCAGTCGCGAAGAAACATGGACTGTTTGGACCGGACGCAGACGACGTGTTACAGGACGTACTGATGGCGTTGACCAAAGCGATGCCGGGATTCGAGTATGATCCCACCAAAGGTCGATTCCGCGGCTATCTGCGCACAATCACTCTCCACGCGATTTATGCAAAACTCCGTCAGAGATCAGACCCGACAACGCTAGTAGGTTCCGGAGCGTCGAGTATTCAGGATATCGATACCGATGCTGACGAGATCTGGGAGATGGAATGGCGGCAATACCACATGCGTCAGGCCATGCTCATCGTGCAAGCAGAGTTCGCAGAACGCGATCTGCGTGCCTTTGAGGCCTACGTGCAGAAGGGCAGAACTCCGCAGGAAGTCTCTACCGAGTTTGGTGTCAGCATCGACAGCGTGTATCAGATTAAGACGCGCGTGCTCCGTCGGTTGAGTGCTGTTATTGCTGCTCAGGTTGAGGATGAGGGATAGCAAGCCGTTCGGGGAGAACACCACGATGGGCGATACAAAGTCCGCAAGCTGGTTTGAGTCCGACGACGCGCTTGTTGCAGAGCTCAGACGAACAGTCGATCGCATACCCAGCACTGTGTCCATCTCAGGCTACGACGAGTTCAAAGAGATTGCGCGCGGCGGGCAGGGCGTTGTCTATTCTGCAATCCAGCGGTCTACGCGTCGGCGCGTCGCTGTCAAGGTCATGCTTGATGGCGCGCTCGCTTCAGGAGCTTCGCGCAGAAGATTCGAACGGGAGATCGAACTTGTTGCTGCACTGAAGCATCCCGCAATCGTTGGCGTGTACGACTCGGGCATGACATCAGATGGCCAGTTGTATCTTGTCATGGAGTATGTCGAGGGCCAGACGCTCGATCAGGCGCTCATGCACGCTGTGCCTGATGATGGGAACTCCTCGCCAGCCGCTGTTGCCGACGCGGTACGGATCGTTGCGGATATCGCAGAAGCTGTGCAGTACGCGCATCAGCGCGGTGTGATCCATCGAGATCTCAAACCAAACAACATCCTTGTTGATGCCGAAGGAGGGGCACACATCCTCGACTTCGGGCTTGCCAAAGCTACTGATACAAACATTGCTGAGTCCATCGTTGCAAGACCGACGCTCTCGGTCACAGGCCAGTTCATGGGCTCGCTCCCATGGTCAAGTCCGGAACAGGCCGTGGGTGATCCCGACGCTATCGATAGTCGCACGGATATCTACTCACTTGGCGTGATGCTGTATCAACTGCTGACCGGAAGGTTCCCGTACGATGTGTCAGGTGGTTTAAAGACAACACTCGACCACATTGCATCGTCGGCACCTGTGCCGCCTCGATCGCTCAGAGCCGAGATTAGCGAAGACCTTGCTACCGTGTTGACGCGATCGTTGGCAAAGGAGCGCGAGCGCCGGTACCAGTCCGCAGGCGACCTTGCTGCAGATCTTCGCGCGTATCTTGCTGGCGAGCCGATCGCAGCACGCCGCGACAGCGCGTGGTACACACTGAGCCGAACAGTTCGGAGATATCAGATTGCCGCTTTTGCAGGCGCAGTAGTGGTGCTTGTGTCCACAGGAGCGCTGGTGGTTTCGCTCCGGGCGCTCGATGAAGCAACGGCGCAGCGAAAGAACGCGGAGTTCCAGACAACGGAAGCAACAAAGCAGGCGCAGCGCGCCGGCGCGTTCTCGAAGTTTGTTACCAACATACTCACCGCTGCCAACCCCGGGCTCGACAGCAAAGATCTGAAAGTTATTGACGTGCTCGATGATGCGTCGGAGACAGCCGACCAGACACTTGCGAATCAACCCGAAGCTCGCATGAGCGTGCGCAGCCTGCTCTCAACAGCCTATCGAAATCTTGGAGAGTACGACAAGTCGCTCCACGAAGCAGACCTTGGTATGGACATTCTCAAGGATCTTGGCCCAGCGCCGACCGAGGAAACACTCCGGCTCAAGACCGCCAGAGCAGCGGTGCTCATGGATTTGAACGACATTGATGAAGCGCTTCCGCTGGCGACGCGGACAAGCGAGGAATCAAACACGCTATTCGGTCCTGACAACGAGGTGTCGATCGAAGCCGATGCAACACTCAGCGCTGTCTATGACGTGCTGGAAGACTTTGACAAAGCAGAGTCCACGAAGCGCGATGTGTTTGCGCGCAGCGAGCGCGTTTTCGGCCAAGACAGTCGCGAAGCGCTCACAGCAGCGGGGAATCTTGGGCACACGCTCTACGCTGCCGGAAAGGTTGATGAGGCAATCACACTTATTGAGGATGTGGTAGAACGATCGGAACGTGCGTTCGGTAAGTATGACATCACCACCATGGCGCCAATGTCAACGCTCTCAAATGCCTATGACGACAAAGGCTACTACGACAAGGGCGCTGCGATGAAGAAGGATCTGTGGGAGCGCTTCGCCAAAGCCTATGGGGATGACAACGCAACCACGCTGATCCTTGCGTCGAACTATGCCAACTCGCTGTACACACTCGACAGGTATGAGGAAGGACTCCCGATCGCGCTGAATGCACTCGATGGCATCGGTCGCACACTCGGTGAGGATCATCCCAACTACATCCGTGCGACAACAATGGTCACATCGTTCTATAAGGGGCTTGGCAGACTGGAAGACGCACTCGCGATGGAAACAAAGACGATCAATACCGCTGTACGCACGCTCGGTGCTTCGAGCACACTTGTCGGCTATCTCCGCAACAATGTTTCCACGACATATCGCAAACTCGGACAGTATGACAGAGCGGAAGAGGAGTTGCGCGTCGCGATCGCCGAATGTGCGCCGTCGTTCCCTCCACAGCATTCCATGCACGAAACGTTCCAGTACAACCTTGCGGTGACTATCAAGGACCATGGCAAGAAAGACGAAGCGATCGGGCTGCTCCGTTCCGCAGCCGACGGTTTTTTGGAAAAACTTGGGCCCGATTCTGACTGGACCATCGATGCTTTCAAGGAACTCATCGAGTTACTTGAGTCCGAGGGAAAAAGCGACGAGGCAGCGTCATGGAAAGCCGAGCTGCCGCCATCCGGATAAATGAAGCAGATAATTCAACGACATAAACACGCTACAACACGGCTCTGGTTGTCGCTTTCAATCAAGCAATGCAGGCAGCTTCAGTACTTATGAACACACCCGGAGACCGCAGTCCCCGGGCGTGCTTCTGCGATGCTCGTCTCGATTGTGATGTGCCGTATTACGACTTGATCGCAATGCGCTTGGGCTGAGCCGACGATGCCAGCGGCACTGTCACGCGCAGCACACCATTGACCAGCGTTGCTTCTGCGCCCTCCTCGTTGATCGGTGCGCCGAGATTGATCGAGCGCTCGAACTGCGCGTGCGTACGCTCGATGCGGATCGGTGTTGCGTTCTCGTTCGTCTTGGTTTCTGCGCTGCGCTCGCCTCGGATGGTGAGTGTGCCATCGTCTGCGGTCACCTCAATGTCGTCGATGGTGTAGCCGGGCACCTCAAACTCCGCGATGATCGCGTTTTCCTCGCGCCAGATGCTCATCGCGGGAGCGCGCTCGGTCGCTGCGCTCTCTGAGCCGATGAGCGTGCTCGACTGCCCGAGCATGGTCGCAGCTGCATCGAGCAGTCTGCTGATGTCGGTGGTGTATCGTGTGCTTGCTGTGTCAAACGGTGATGTGCGGAAACGTGTGAGCATGTGATTCCTCCTTCTGTGTGTACTTTCTGTGTGCCTCATGCGCACGCAGACACTTCTGTTGCGCGGCGTGTCATACACGTCGCGCCAACCGCGTGCGGGTTCGTACACAGATTTGCAAAGCTCGTGCCAGTTTCCAGCAGCGAAAGGGACACGCGTTTGCCACGAGATAACGCGACCGGGACGCGCAGCAGCTGATTTTTCTGCGATGCCGGGTGTCAGACTGGCAGGAAAAGAACGCTACTTCATCAACTGATCGTTGAATGTTTGCGATCCGCCGGGCGGTATTGTCAGCCAGTTCCAGCCTGCCGATCCGTGGAGCAGGCGCGCAAGCAGATGGATCTGCCCGACGTGGTACCCGATGTGTTCCATGCTCCGGCATAACGCAGCATGTACCGTGTGCGGCACGGATCTGATCGTGACGATGCGCGACAGATCATCGGGTGAGAGCGAGCCAATAGACGCGAGCGTGATCGCCCACGCGTCATCCCACTTCTGCATGAGAAGCTCGCGATCGTGCGGAGGTTCTGCGAACTCGGTGTCGCGGTTGCGATCGGGCTTCTCGCCGTCGCTGGTCAGAAAATCTGTCCAGCGCGATCGCAGGTTTCCCGAGATATGCTGGATGATGATGGCGATCGAGTTCATGCCGTCCGTGGGTCTGGCAAAGAGATGCTCGTCTGTAATCTGCTCTATGGCGTGCTCGGCCGAGGCCTTCTGGCGCTCGAACAACTGTACAAACATCGCTATGGAGTTGGCTGGAAGAGGCTGGGTATATCGGAGGTTTGGTGCTTTGCCCATATGTGTGTTCCAGTCGTGGCAGGTCAGTACAGAATAGTGTAGGTTGATCAGTTTTCAATCCGAAGAATAACAGCATGAGGTACTTTGCACTTCTCGTTGGTTTGATCAGCGCAATCGCACCTGTGCTTGCACAGGATCTCCCACCGGGCGTCGGGCGTGCTCAGCTCTCTGGAGCATCTGGGGATACTGCTACACCTCCCGGGTTTCTTGTTGTAACAACAATGGAAATGCAAGGCAGTAGGGGGCATCTCATTGCACAAGTGTGGAGTGTGCATACGGCACCATCGCTTGCGATCGTCGAGCGCCTGCATATCACAGATGTAGGCGCAATGCCAGAGTTGCTGACACGATCATTGCCCGGCATGCCGAGGCGCGATCTGCTGATGATGCAGCTGCTTGGCAGCAAGGATGCTCCGGGTTCTTCTGATGTGATCTACACAGTCAACTACCAGACATGGAATGTGTCAACCGTGCTTGCTCGTCGGCGTGTCAAGCCTGTTCTGTCGCAGAACAATGAGATCTACATCTACATAAATGGCACGTATAACTACGAGGATGTTCGTGTCATCGATGAAAACAACATTGTCAGAGCTCCTGAAGGTGTGTTTGAGCCTGTAAAGCAGCTCAGAGACAATCGGCATGTCATCCGTCACACGCAGGGCAAGAAAATCTGGTACGTTGTGCATGATGAGAACACAGGTGTCGTCCGCAGTGTTGCATCATTCCCATTTGATGTTGCTGACAAAACGATTGATCTTGTATTTTCGGATGACATGTCGTGTTACGCAATGACGAACCTGCAAGAACTTGAGATCATAAAACCGTACGACGACTGGCCGTCATTCCATTCAGAGCTTGCATTTGCAACGATCCCCCTGCATCTGTTCCAAACGGAAACCGGCGCGCACGGGAAGGTTGATGCGGGCTTTGTCTACATGAACTACAGCGGCAGGTATTTCACGCCAGCAGAAATTGTGATGGAGGTACGCAACGACGGCACCATGCTGTATGAATCGACCGACAAGCTGGCTCCGGGAGTGCCCGGCGGATTCGGCAAAACCGATGCTTGGGAGTATGATCTGGCGACGGACACGTCGACACGAAAGCCGGAGCTTACTGGCCCGCGCAGCCTGGTGCCTTTGCGACGACAGACTGACCAAGGCAATGCGATGCAACCGGTTGGTGCGAACACATTGTCAAAGAGTGCGGACGGATTCGACCCATATACAGCAGCATTCGATTTTCTCGCAAAGCACGAGATCCAGTTTGCTGTCTCATCCATGGATAATGTGCCTGTGTGCTTTTCGGATGACCGCACGCAGTTTCTCGTTCAGTTGGACGGCTCACATGACAAGCGTGGTTTCTACTTTGGAGACAGAGAAAAGAACACGCTTGCGTTTGTACCAACCCCAGACAACATCACAGCGTGGCATGCTGTGCGGATCATCCCACTCAGATAAGGTGCACTGGCTGCTCTACAGCCCCAGCGCCTGGCGGAGTTCCGGCGAGAGTGCCAGCGCGATAGCAAATGCTGCAGCTGCAACCGAGAAGAACGCAACGAGGAACGCGACCATCGCGGTGAACTGCGCCCGGCGGACGAGCTTGGCGAGCGCGTACTCGCGCTTGTCCTGACGCTTTGCGATCGCTTCCATCGCGGACTGGAGCTTCTCGTTCGAGCCGCGCACGCCGGTGAACGCGGTGTGCAGATCGGTCATCGCATTGGCAACGTGCGAGTGCGTTGTTGCGCTCGATGTGACCGACTGCTCAAGCTCGCGAAGCACGCCCGTCTGCTTTGCCATCGTCTCGGTCTGACGAGCTGTCAGCACGTCGGCCTTGGTGTTGCCCGAGGCGATGGTCTGCTCCATGGTGCGCACAGCGCGAGACATCTCCTCCTGTGCATCGTGCAGCAGGGGCACCGTGCCAAGCATCGCTGGCATTCGCTCAACAATGGAGAGAAGTTTCTCAGAGCTTGCCTGCTGCTGATCGAGCTGCTCGCCAACGCGACGCAACGCACCAAGGATCTCTGTCGCTGTGATCTGAAGCTCGCGCAGTTGCTTCGGATCGATGCCCGCGCCGGTGTTTGTCTTGCGTGCAAGATCGGCAAGGCTGCCCACACCTGCCAGCGAAGCGACGGACCCGACGAAGGATGACTCGTCGTCGTTCTCCTCGATCAATGTCGGGCGTGCGGGCTTAACGGGAGTCTCAGCCTTTTCATCCGAGTCGTCGCGCACAGTGACGCTCGATTCCATGGGATCATGCCTTCCGGGCACAGGGCGTGCAGGTCTGGCCGATGCGTCCTTGGCATCATCATCCGACATGCCGGACTTACTCTGGAATGTGATGTGCGGGTTGTGGATGCGAGGATACCGGGGTGTTGCAGGTTCGCGAACACCACCTTCGGATGAGTAGGCTTCAGAAGCGTTATTCTGATCAGTCTTCGTCGTATCCGTTGTTGGTTTGTTACGATCAGAAAACGGAACAAATCCGATTGAGCCTGCATACCTCGGCTCATCACTGGACGTGGTGTTTGTGCTTGAGTCCTTCGTAGTGTTCTTGCGATCCACAACGCTTCGAAGTTCTTCCAGATGCTTATCGATGTTCTTCTGCACTGTACTGACGATTGGCATCTCGTCTGATGCGGGCGCTGGTTCCCTTAGCGGTTCATTGACCGGTGTATTGGGATCTGATTGCGTTGCTTCAACAGTCGATACCTTCACAGCTTGCTTTGGCTTCGCAGGCGCAACATTCGGTGAAGGCCCAAAGTACAAGCCCTGTGAAGAAGCAGTTGCAGGCTTCGATTCAGGAGGAGTATGGGAAGCATTGTCCTGCTTCGCAATAACCGTTAGAGAGGGTGTCGAGGCAGCCTCGCTCGTATTTTTCTCGGCGTGCGAAGAAGCTGATGGTGCTACCGACTTCTCCTCAATGCGATCGGGTGGCTCATGTGTACGCGATGACTTGAACTCAAACGGTTTCTTCAGCGTGATTTCAGCGCGCTTCGTGTGATTCTCAGTCGCAGTTGATGATTCACGATGGCCATGATCATCAGTTGGCGCATCCATCAGCGCAACCGCGGATGTCGGCTCGACAAGCTTTGAGGCAACCGCTGCGCCAGCCTTGTGTGCAAGTTCAGATGCTGCAAGTGCGTATCCGGGCTCGCCATGCATCGCTGGATCGACGACATCAGCCTCTACGGTTGACAGTGCCGCTGAGGTGCTGTTGCGCGAGACATCATCAAGCAGTGCCTTGAACAGTGGGCTTGCGGTTCTGGTGGTGGCGGGTGAGGCGGTCCGCATCATCGGCTGCTGGCTGTACCGAGGCTTTGACGGCATGGGCACCGCGCGAGAGAACAGCCGGGTCAGACGTGTCAGCAATCGCATTCGAACCGTTCCCTCTTCTCCACCGGATAGCGGGCTCCTCTGATCGAGGGCGAACCACCTACCGGAAAACTCTCCCCCGCCTCACGGTGTGCAGTGCCGAGCGTGTCTGCTCACCATGCAGCTCGTTTGGGGCTCAGATTGTACCCGATTTTGGCGTGTTCAGAGCCAGTTCACGCCTGAAAAACCGCGATACCAACCCAAACCCATAGACTATCTCCCAAGTTCTTGTTTGTGAGCGCAGAACTCGATTTTCCATGCAAGTTTTTGGGTTTCTTTGGGGATGTTCAGACTCCCGGACGTGCGTTCTGGGCAGCCACTGCTCCACCGTTCAAATGAACGAGTTGGTGCGTCCCTGGCCATATCAGGAGGTTTTCTCTGAGATCACGGCATTGCTGCTTCTGCCCGGCACTGGTCCATCTGTGACATCTGGAGCGATTCTGAGGGCAGCAATGGGAGCAGCAGCCTCATTCCGTTCCCCCCGAATACTTGTGGTCGAGTGCCTCAGCGGGCTGGTCGATACGTTCGGCGACTGCGCCGATTGTGTGCAGCCCTGAAAGTGAGGCTGACGTATGCAGACTGGTGTTGGATGCGGATACGGGCGTGCCGCGAGCGTGCTGATGATTCTGTGCGCGTGTGGCAGTGTGGCATCTGCACAAGCGCAGTTTGTTGCGTGCGGCCCCGCGCCAGCAGGCCCCTCAGGTTCGACCAAGCCCATCATCAAGGTTGTTGACAATACTGGCGCGGTCATGGGAGTGCTTGGTAACGGTCCGTTCATCTGGACACAACAGAACGGATTCCAGTTCCTCCCTGTGCTCAACAGCGGATATGGGATTGTGACCGGCACCAGCAGCGATGGTACTGTGACCTATGGCATGAACTGGAATATTGGTGGCTCAGCATATCCGGTTATCTGGTACACAAGAACACAACCGCCGACAGGTGTTCCCGGCTTTCCATCCGGCTGGACGTGTTATGGTACATTCGGCAATGAAGCGGGCACGTTCGTCAACGGGTTGCTGCGCCAGAACTCCTCGCCGAATCCGTACAACACGATCTTTTGGGAAGCCACTGCAGGCACATCGTTTGTTTCCGAATATCCAGTCGGTATGGTGCAGGCGTACGTAGCCGACTTCAATGCACCGGGCACAATGGGAGTGGGCAACTCGTTCGGATCAAATGGACAGCAGGCCGTGCGGTGGACTGCATCGGGCGGGTTCGAGCCGCTCGGCGATGCGCCCGGCGGCACCTTCAACTCGGCACTTATTTCTCTTGATGCCAACGGATGGCGCGCCGCTGGCACAGCAACACCGGAATCAAACAAACCGACCGCGGCCGTGTGGGATCCAAAGGATGGCTGGACTGTCGTGGGATTACTCAATCCAGCCGATTCCGGATCGGATCTCCGCATCGATGATTCGGGGATGGTGGGTGTGGGCCAATCAGGATACGGATCAAACCCGCTTCCGAACGCGATCATGTGGACGGTGCGTGATGGTCTGCTCTCATTCCAGGAGGTGCTGGAACAGGAGTATGGTCTTGATCTTGGTGGCTGGCATCTCACCGGCGCGCAGGCGATCAGCGCAAGCGGTCAATATGTCGCAGGCGAAGGGCGAAACCCGCAGGGCGAGATCCAGTTGTGGTTTGCGTATATCCCCGACTTCTGTTATGCCGACTGCGACTGGAACGGCACGCTGAATATTTTCGATTACATCTGCTTCGGGAACCACTTTACCCAACAGGACATGTACGCCAACTGCAATAGCGACATGCAGATCAATATCTTTGATTACATCTGCTTTGGCAACGCCTACGCGGCTGGCTGCCCGTAAAACAAGCCGAAAAACAGAGCCCACGCGAACGTGTTATACTGATAGCACGTTCGCGGTTTGTTTTCTGGAAAGGAGCATTCGATGTTGCGCGTATCCGGCTTTGTAGTGAGTTGTGCTGTTGCAGTTGGTTGTGCAGGCTTTGCGCCAGTTGGTGCGCAGGCGCAGGAGCTCCCTGGCAGCGTGCTTGAAAAATCAAAGGAGCTTGCCGAAACACCCATGGCAAAGATGGTTGGACGCTGGCGTGGTGAGGGATGGGCGATGGACAGGTCCGGCCAGAAGCAAACCACGGTTGCGCGTGAGCGTGCGCACTGGAACATGGCTGGGACAACGATCATTGTCGAAGGGCTTGGCGTCGCGGGCGAGGGGGATGATCTGGTCGTTGGGCACAACGCGTTCGGTCTGATCGAGATGCAGAGCGGAAAACCGGTGTTCTACGCGCGACGTGTTGGTGAAGAGTTCGAGAAGTTTGAGATACAGATCGACAAGGAGACAGGAAACGTGCAGTGGTGGCGCGGTGAGAACGTCCGCTTCACAGTTACACTCACCGACATGACGTGGAAAGAGATCGGCGAGTACTCGACAGATGGTGGGAAGTCGTGGGTGCAGTTCATGGGCATGGAGCTGCACAAGGTACCGGGCGAAGCCGAACTGAAGGCGCAGAAAGTCGGCAGCGATGCTGACATCAATGCGGATGCAGGCGCAATGCAACTCTACCGCAAAGCGCAGTCGCTGATGAAAGATGGCAAGCGGGAGGATGGATACAAGGTCGCGCAGCAGGCGATGAAGAAGTTTGCAGATGAAAAGAATAATCTCGCGTGGATGCTGCTGGAATCAATCGAAGTCAATGGGAAACGTGTTGATGTCCACTTCAACATGAGTGAGAAGGAACGCACAATGGCTGACGGCATTGTCAAGCCGTTGAGTTTCCGCATCTGGGATGAAGCAACTGGCGATCTGACGGAGATCATTGATTTCGAGTATGGCGTGTTCGAGGGCAAACCGGTCACGGCTGCGCTCGGGCAAACCATCCGTGGAAGTCATCTAAATCTTGGCACGATGCCCGTCGATGCGTCGTACGAGGACATCCGCGCCAAGCTGATGGAAATAGTGAAGAATCGTTAGAGGTGCTATTTTCGTTCAAATCGCGCTCCGTTGCGTGCGATGTGTCCCGTCAGTTCCATCATGGTGAGTGCTGCGCCAACTTCGTGTGCCGTGATATTCGTGCGCTCGACGAGTTGATCCGCTGAGAGGGGCTCTTCGAGTGCTTCAAAGATCGTTTTATGGATTGGATCGGACGGTGCAGCAACGGTCTTTCCTCTGGTGTCTTCGTGCTGGACAAGCGTGGCATCATGCGCACCACGAATGAGCGTGTGCGCGCTCCCCTGAAGTTTTTCAAGGATGTGCGCGGGTTCTGTGACGGCTGCTGCGCCGCCGGACACGATAAGGTTGTTTGTCCCTTCGCTGACCGACGAATCGACCCTGCCCGGAAGCGCGAAGACCTCGCGATGGTGCTCCTCTGCTGCCAGACGTGCGGTGATGAGCGCGCCGGATCGCTTGCCGGCTTCGACGACCAGCGTGCCAAGAGACAATGCGGAGATGATGCGATTGCGTGGCGGGAAGTTCTTCGGTTCGGGGGCGGTATTCATCGGAAGTGCAGAGATGATCGCGCCGTGACCGCTGGCAATCTCATCGAAGAGTTGCTTGTTTTCCGGCGGATAGCAGTGGGAGAGCCCGCAGCCGAGCACAGCGATGGTTCGCCCGCTGGAGGTGAGCGATGCGCGATGGGCGCTGGTGTCGATCCCGCGTGCGCCGCCCGAGACGATCGTCAGCCCGGATCTGCTGAGCATCGTTGCGAATCGCGCAGCCTGCTCTATTCCATAGTGCGTGCATGCGCGAGCACCAACAATAGCAACTGAGACCGAGTCCTCCGGCGTGATGGATCCACGGACATACAGGATGGTCGGGGGGTCGTGGATGGTTGCAAGCAGCGCCGGATAGGCAGGATCACCGATCGGGATGAGTGTGACATTGTGCTTGTTCGCGAGCGCGAGTTCATGCTCGACCCTGGTGTGCGATGTCTCAAACGAGCGTTTGATCCCGGCTGCTTTTTTCTCGCCGATTCCGTGGACGCGCGCAAGAGCGCTTGCCGATGCGCCCATCACAGCATCGGGTGATCCGAAGGTGCTCAGCATCCGCGC
Organism: Phycisphaeraceae bacterium; assembly: GCA_020639155.1. NCBI lineage: Bacteria > Pseudomonadati > Planctomycetota > Phycisphaerae > Phycisphaerales > Phycisphaeraceae > Phycisphaeraceae bacterium. The sequence continues at coordinate 998,221 of JACKHF010000001.1, read as the reverse complement.
GGTCAGCACGGGGCCGAGCCCGTCGGCCAGCGTCAGCGCGAGCAGCTGATGCAGATCATGCGATTGTGCTGTGGCGGGGGAATCCGTCATGAGCATATTCTAACAAAGACCTGACAGTTTGCAAGCTGCTGGGTCAGAGGGGTATCGATCTGTTGAGAGAGGTAGCATTCGGCATGGATGACGTGCGCACGCACAACGAGAATGAAGATCAGCTCCAGGCCAGCCTGTTTGATGGTGGTGTTTCTGCGCCAGAATCGCACATTGAGACAGAGACATCTGCTGCACAGAGCACCATGTCACGGCATCGATCACGTCGTCACAAGAGGGAGCACAATCAGAAGGAAGTCTCCACGCGCACAGCAGCCATCGGTGCGATCGGGATTCTTGCGCTTGGTCTGCTCGTGCCATCGTGCGTTGGGCCATTCCTCACCGGTGGTTCCACCGGAAGCACGACGCTTGCGTCCGGTTCGCTCATGAAGAACCTGCGTGAATCCGTGCGGGCTGAGCCGATGCTGAATGTGCGCATCGCGCGCAACGAGCAAAGGATCGAACTCAAGGGCGCAAACCGGATACTGGTGAGATCAAGCGACGGTGATGTCAACGGTGAGCTGCTGTTTTCTCCCGTGGTTGCCCAGCGGAACGGCAACGGTATTACACTGCGCGATGCGCAGGGCAAGGTGGTCAACTACATCTCGGCGCTGGTCAGCAATGCGGACCCGCGCGTGCCACACGCCAAGCTCACGATCGATATCGGCGATGCGTCGTATCCAGGATCGGTGCTGCTCTCGCCGAACAGCTCGAGTGCTGCTGCTGGTCTTGACGCGATCAACGAGGTCGCGATGGAGCGGTACCTCGTTGGCGTGCTCGCAAAGGAATTGCCGACGTCGTGGGACGAGGAAACGTTGATGGCGCAGGCGATCGCAGCACGGTCGTACGCGCTGCACGAATCGCTCCGAAGACTGGAGCGCGGCGGCTCGGTCGATCTGGAATCTACGGATCTCGATCAGGTGTACGGCGGTGCTGTCGAGATTGCATCGGCCCAGCGCGCTGTCGAGCGAACGCGCGGTATGGTGCTGGTTGACGATGGCGAACTCGTGCGCGCGTACTACTCCAGCACGTGCGGCGGCAGGCCTGCAGCAGCTGCAGATGTCTGGCCAGCCACTGGATCAATGGCTTTCAACAGTCTGCCCGCACTGCAGGGGTCAGATCGCGAGAGCGCATGCGAGGACTCAAAGTTCTATCGCTGGACAATCAAACGCACCCGAAAAGACGTGGAAACACGTCTGCGCGCGTGGGGCAGGCGCAACAAGCACGCGATGATGGACATGGAATCGCTCTCCAGCATCAAGGTGTATCGACGAAGTATCAGTAAGCGCCCCGGGTGGTACGAGATAAAAGACAGCAAGGGGAAAACGTACAAACTACGAGCCGAGGATCTGCGCGTCGCTCTGAACGAGACGGCAAACATCGGTCGGCCTGGCACAAACGATCTCGTGCGATCAGGTGACTTCGAGGTGTTCATCGAGGGGCAGAGTATCACCATCAACGGTCGCGGCTGGGGGCACGGCGTTGGCATGTGCCAGTTCTGTGCGCAGGGCTTTGCAGAGAAGGGCTGGTCGCACGAGAAGATGCTTGAGACGTTCTACCCCGGCGCGCAAATCGGCAAGGTGTACTAGATCAAAACATTTGCCGCGCGTCGTTGAACAGCACGTTGTCTCTGCCGGGGATAATCACGTCCGCGATCTCGACCGCTTCGGCGAAGCTCTCCTTCGCCTGCTCAAGATCGTGGCACGGCGAGATGACCGCACCCTTTGCAAGATGCTCTGTCGTTGCGATCGCGTCACCCGTGATCAGCAGCGTCCTGCGCGACTGCGGGATCAGGAGTCCCGCAAGCCCGGGTGATACACCGGGGAGTGGAAACAGGTCCGCACGCGAGTCCTGATCCTCGATCAGTCGATCGGGCGCGGGTTCGAACCGCTGGAGCACCGCGATGTCCTGCTGCAGCGCGTGCATGATGCCGGACTCGTCATCTTCGTCCGCGCTCCCGGGGCCGGAAGCATCGATCAGTTCACGCAGCTTTGTTGCAAGATGCAATCCGATCTGCTCGCGCTCGTCGTTATGGATCCACCACGTCGCGTGGTCGAAGAGTCTGATCCCGCGTGCGGTGTCCGGAGAGAATCGCGTCAGGAAGACGTGTGTGATCTGGTCGGCTTCGATGCCTGCACGCTCGGGCAGCAGCGCAGCGACCGCAGGCGCGGGAAGCCCGGGATCAACAAGGATTGCGCGACCCTTCGTACGCACAAGTGTTATAGTGGCGTGGCCCGTGCGATCGCCCGCGGGCTCCTTGCGCAATGGATGTGATGCCAAAGCGCCGATGCTGATCACGCGAACGTCCATGCAAGTCCTCCCAATGCTGTCCGGTTGTGTAGCGTAGACCAGACCGCCCGTGCTGCACAGATACACTTTCGCATGATTCGCAGCGTCGTTCTGGTTCTTCTCTCGTGCGTGGTGATGCTGGGATGCTCCCGGCGGCCCCCGGTGCCACCGTCCTCCTCAGCACCCAGAGTAGTGGTGCTCTCACCAGCGCTTGCGATCACGATGCACGATCTCGGCATGGCGCATCTCATCGTGGGCAGGCACGCGTGGGACACCGTGACCGATCCGAGCGTCCCCATCTGCGGCGACCAGTCCGGGCTCGATTACGAGACACTCCTGCGCGTGAACCCGACGCACGTGCTGACGCAGTGGGGGACGCGCGAGCTACCCGCGAGACTCAGCGAGTATGCCCAATCGCGTGATTGGCAACTCAAAGATTTTCGCCTGCTCGAACTCCGCGAGATCAGTCAGTGCGCAGACGACCTTGTTGCGCTCTTTGGGAGTGAGATTGATACTGCACAATGCCGGTTCGATCCGTCGCGATCCATCAGCACACAGATCAACGAACGCTTTGCGCGCATCGAGAGCATTGAGTCCACAGACACAACGCTGCTGCTGGCGTCGATCGAGCCCATTGCAGCATTTGGTCCGGGGTCGTGGCACGCGCAGCTGCTCGAATCGCTCGGTGGCAGATCCGCGATTATTGATGGCAGCGCGTATATCACGCTCGATCTTGAGGATGTCATCCGCCGCTTGCCGCAACAGATCGTGTTGTTTGCGCCCAGATCATCAGACGCGCCACAGGTTGAGCGGTCGATCGAGGACACGCTGGCGATGCTCGGCGCGATGGCAGACCACGACTCAATCCCCGCGATCGCAAGCCGTCGCGTCGCGATCATCGACCATCCGCACGCGCTCACACCCTCGACCGCGATGGTGGATGTCGCCGACGAACTGCGGGCGCTGCTCATCGAGTGGGATGCTGCTCACACGGGCTTGAAGTGACTGTTTTCTGCGATATATGGGTGAAACACGCCGATGGGATGTGTACGCTGGCGTGCGCGCACACATCCACAACAGATTCACACGAAGTACCACATGAACAACGACACCAATCCAAACGAACAGTCCGGCGATCCCATCTCAGGCCCGACCACAGAGCGCGGGTTCGAGAGCTTTGTGTCAGAGCCCGAGCGCGCGCCATCACGCAAGCGATCACGCCGCGAGTCCGAGTTCTCTGATGAGATCAACGATCTGCTCGAGCGCGTCGGCGCAGATACGCAATCGTACGAGGCGAGCCTGGTTCGCGATCTTATTGATTCAGCAATTAAGCTCATCCCCGACGGCAGACACTCGGGCGAGCTCAAGCTCGTCTCCGCAGCGGTCAAGGAGATGCGATACGCCTACCGCGTGTTTGCGCGATACCCGGAGCCGAAGAAGATCACGATCTTCGGCTCGGCGCGCACGCCCGAGGACCATCCGGATTACATTGCAGCGGTCGAGTTCTCGAAGATGATGGCCGACCACGGCTGGATGGTCATCACCGGCGCTGGCGGCGGCATCATGCAGGCTGGTCACGTCGGCCCGGGGCGCGAACAATCGTTCGGTGTGGCGATCCGTTTGCCGTTCGAGACCACCGCCAACCACGTCATCACCGGCGACGACAAGCTCATCCACTTCAGGTATTTCTTCACGCGCAAGCTCATGTTCTTGTCGCAGTCGCAGGCGATCTCGCTCTTCCCCGGCGGGTTCGGCACGATGGACGAGGCCTACGAGGCGCTCACACTCATCCAGACCGGCAAAGCGCCCATCATGCCCGTTGTGCTGCTCGAGGGCGCGGGCAACACCTACTGGGAGAAGTTCGACACGTGGGTGCGCACAGCGCTCCTCGATGGCGGATTCATCAGCAAAGAGGACTTGCATCTCTACCACATCTCGCACTCGGCGCAGGACGCGTGCGACCACATCCAGCGGTTCTACCGCAACTACCACTCATCGCGATACGTCGGCGATCAGCTCGTCATCCGCATCAAGCACAAGCTGTCGCAGCAGGACATCAGCGCGCTGGCCGATGAGTTTGGTGTGCTGATCGAGGAAGGCACCATCACCCAGCAGGACGCGCTCCCGCAGGAGCAGGTGCATCTGGATCTGCCACGATTGGTTTTCACACACACAAAGCACAAGTTCGGCCTGCTCCGTGCGATGATTGATCGGATCAACAGCTTCGATGTGATGGGTTGAGGCTATCTCACGCGAGTTACGCGGACATGAAAGAAAAGATCTGAGTTTCTTCGGTACAACTCATCAATAAATGCGTGAACACGCGGATCGTCAATCTTGTGTTTCTCGAAGAGTCTGAGTGCTGATATCACGATGATGCCACTGACATCGGGCGCAAGCGTCGCTTCGATGATCGGCTCGATAAACTCCGCTGCTGCTTCTGTATCAAGCATTGTCGCTGCTTGTATCGCAGCGATCCGCATCGACGAGCACTCGTGCGACAGCCCCTTTCTGATAACCGAGATCATTTCAGGTGAGCGGTTGTCTATATTGCCAACGCGTTTGAGCGCGAGCGTTGCAACGCGCTGCGGTCCGAACTCGATCGCCTCGCTGAGTCTTGCCAGCTTGCGAGGATCGTCAGTGTGGATGCAGTTGATTGCTGCAACATAGAGGATCAGATCTGATTCGAACTCATACCGTAAATGAGATTTGCTGCCCGGTTCTTCGTACGATGGTGCCGACGACAGCAGCGCATCAGCGAACTGGTTCATGAGTTCGGGTGGAAGCTCGGGCCCTTCCAGATCAGGGAACAGGCCGATGCCCAATGAATCATGCGGGAACACAGCGACCAGTGCCCAGCGTTCGTTCTTTAGTGCATCGAGCACCATCGGCCAGTATGAAGGTGTGTGCTTCAGGTATGTTGCAAGCACCTGCTCGGGAAAGCTTGGACTGAGAGAAAACGTCGTGCAGGTTTCTCCACGAGCAGATGCCTGTTGGCATCGTTCCCACTCGATTGTCATATCAAGGAGCAGTCTGACGGTATCTTCGCTCGGTGCATGGACCTGCTTCAGTGTCTCAAAGATCCTTGTCAGTCTCACGCTGGGTGAGTCGAACGCGGGGCGGTCGTTCACATTGTCCGGATGTGCAGCACGCTTTGCATGGTCTTCCTTTGCTGTCTGCCACAACGCGCGAGCATCGGCGATGAACTGCTCTTGGTCCGGCACTGCTGCAGCATGAGGGAAGTACACAAAGTATTCCCGGCGATCTGCGCCCGTCAGATTCGCTGGGTCGATACCTCGATATTTGTCCCGCATGTGCGCGAGCACTGTGTCGTGATTGATTCGCTTGTGGTACATCTCCTTGAGCAGCGATGAGTTCATTGGTATCGAGCCATCGAACATGAGTGGCAGAACAACTTCGCGCAACGGTGGATTTGCCAACAGCAGGGACTTGTTCTGCATTGCGATGAGCGCAAGGTCTCTGAGCGCGGGGTCGCGGTGCATCTGAAGAAGCGCATCAACAATCTCAGGGTCAGGGTTGGGCACGGCTGGCGGATTCGGCTGATCAAAGTACATCTGGCCAAGCACGCTGGCGCACTTTGTCGCATACTCGGAGTCGTTTGAGCGCATGCCCTCAAAGAGCACAGGAACTGCGTCACGACCGCGCAGACGAAGTGTGTCGGAGATGTAATAGTCATTAATACTGCTTGATTTGAGAGGGCATCTTCTGATCAACATCGGCAGCAGTTCGAGCGAGACAGAGTCTGCTGGAAGGCCACGCACCATCTCGGCCGTGCTGTCCGGACATTCGTCGAGCAACTGCTCAATGAGCGTTACAAGGTCGGCGTGGTTCTCGCTGGGCCACAGCAGGCACCAAAGCAGAAAGACGCGATTGTCGCAGGGCAGCGCCTTGTTGGCAGTGCGTTCGCGCAGCATCGTGTCTACTTCGATGTTGTACATCCCGTTTCTTGCATACGCAGCGAGCGCAACCCGACGTTGTGTATCACTTCCTTCTGAGACGAGTCGAACAATATCTGATTGGTATTGCGCAAACAGCCCTGGAAACAGCTGCTTTGCGCGATCTGAAAACTCGGGAAATGACCAGTCAAAGTAGTCTGTGCCGGGATAGATTCCATCATCGATCAACTCAACGAACAGTGGCACAAAGTCCTCAGGTGGCAGGTTTTGAATACATCCGCGCCAGATGTCGAACTTTGCATTGTCTGTTGTGTTCTCGATAGCCCACCGCGCGAACCCGACATGATCGATGTCCCATTGCTGTGCAACAGCGAAGGCAACATCAAGTGTTGTCGAAAACGAGTCTGTGCTGCACACTGCTTCTTTGATCTGCGGCAGTATGTCTGGCCCGAACGAGGTCAGCACACGTGCGATCAGATCAACGTCGCTGGTCTGTGAGATTCTTAAATCATCTTCGAGAAACGCGAGGAGTGAGCTTGTACACGATGCCCCTACCTGCTCGAGCGCGTCCGCGAGATGGATCTTCACATCCAGTCGATCCGTCTCCTTCCAGGTCTTTAGGAGTTTGGGTACACAATCATCGCAATCAGCCACGATGTCCTGTACGGCTTGGGCTTGCACATCGCGATCAAACGCAAAAAGATTTGCATACGCATCGCTCTGTCCACAGGCGCGGTGTGTCAATAGCGCGATCACGCTCCAGATCAACAATCCCAGCCAGAAGCGTCGATATGTTGATGTCATGTGGAAAACCTTGTGTTGGTGGCTTGCTTTGCATCGTACCTGAAAATGTCCGGGCTTGGGACGTCTGGAATCCCCATGCCATGCGAAAAAATCAGGAACTGACAGCCGTTGATTGTGTCTTTCTAGGGCCAGAGGGTTGATCCGGGCCGAGTCGCTGCGAGCATTTCTGTACTGATGTCCAATCCCGCCACCCAGCCGCCGCTCCAGCGGACCGCGCGAGCACCCGCTCCGGGTGCGGTGGTGGTGTCTGAAGCGGATGCGGACACGTTTCCGATTCGCAAAAGGCACGTTGTCGGCGTCTCGGTCACCGCGTGCCTGCTCATGATCGTTGGGCTCGGGTTTGCCCTCCGCTGGCTTAGCCTTCAGCCGCCGGACTGGTGGCGAAGTGTTGATCCGACAAAGCCAGCCACGATTGACGCTGCCAACCGTCTCCAGAACGCACTGATCACCGAAGCCCATCGTGTGGATCGCCCGATCGACGAGGAAGCAGATATTGTCCAACAGGGTGGATACCAGACGCAGCCGTGGCGGATCGCACTCAATGCAGAACTCGCCAACGCGTGGCTGAGCGTTGAACTGCCCAAATGGCTGGATTCAGAAGCCCATGTTACACTCCCGACTGATGTCAGCGAGATCCAGGCCGAGTTTCGTGGCGGTGTGATCATGCTCGGCGTGAGTCGCGCCAGCGGCCGGAACAAAAAGTTCTACTGGCTCACCCTCCGCCCAGAGCTTGACGAGAATGGCTCGCTATGGATGCGTGCAGAACGCACAGTTGCTGGCCAGCTTCCTGTGCCAAGAAGTATGGTGATCGATGCAGCATTCCGTGCTGCCGAAGCCAACGGCGAGAACCTCAACTCTCCCGCAGCATCGGCAGAGCTTGATCTTGACACCGATATCGACTCGCCCATCACAGTCATCGCGTCAATCCTCGCGGGCAAGCGTCCCATGCTCCACAACGCGGTGGTGCGCCTTGAGGACGGGCGCATGATCAGGCTCCAGAACATCCGCGCAAACAACGGCAAGCTGGAGATCACGTGCATCACTGAGCGCGCATCGAATCGAGTTGCGTCCGAAGAGATCAATATCGACACGCCGTAAGTTGGGGCCGAGCATTCGAAGAATCTGACCACATCTGCGCGCAGTATCATCTGAGTACCTGATGATCTACGTCGCAACTCTCATGCTGTTGTTCGGTCTTGCAGTCGTTGCAGGCAATATCTACGCATTGTGTGTGAATCGGCAACGCCAGCAATCGATATCGTACATCCCATTTCTTGGCTTGTTGCTCGTTGTGCTTGGTGTGGTGATTGGTGCTCCATCCGGACTGCCGCGATGGGCTGTTGTTGTGGTACTGGTTGGGTTATTCTTTGATCCGGGCACAAACCTGTTGTTCCCCTTCGCACTCAGATGTATTGTCGATCGAATCAGACGCAGTTGAGAGAAGCGTCTGTGAACATGCACCGTTATCCAAAGCCGAGAGAATACTATCCCTGGGCCTGCTTTGTCTGACTTCTACAATGCGGCAAACCGCGGAGGATCAATGACGAATGACACAGGCCGCAAGCACGCGCAGGAAATCTCAACAGATGTTGCGATTGTCGGCGCTGGACCGATCGGCATCGAACTCGCAGCTGCGCTGAAGCAACACAGTGTTCCGCACGAGGTCTTTGAAGCGGGCCAGATCGGTGCAACCATGCAATGGTGGGCGCCCGACACACGGTTCTTCTCGGGGCCCGAGCGCATCGCAGTTGCTGGTGTTCCGCTGGTCACACCGGACCAGTCAAAGGCAACGCGCGAGCAGTACCTGTCCTATCTGCGCAGTGTGGTCTCGCAGCACGATCTTCATATCCGCACATATGAGCGTGTTGTCGCGATCGAGCGGCACGATACCACGCACACGCACCGGTTCACACTGCGCACCATCCACTCGTCGCACGGCGTTGGCGGCCCTGCTGAGTTGCTGCACGATGAGGACGCGGTGCATCTGCCACCAAAGACAACGTGCCACGCAAACCACATCGTGCTGGCGATCGGTGATATGCACCTGCCGCACATGTGCAATATCCCAGGCGAGGATCTCCCGCACGTCTCGCATTTTCTCGATGATCCGCATGTCTACTTTGGCAAGCGCGTGCTGATCGTTGGCGGTAAGAACTCCGCGGTCGAAGCAGCTATTCGCCTGTGGCGATGCGGCGCGAAAGTCACGATGAGCTATCGCGGCGCAGCACTCGATGAAAAACGTATCAAGTACTGGTTGTATCCCGAGATCCAGTGGCTGTTTGACAAGCAGCAGATTGCCTGGCATCCCAGCACTGTTCCAGTGCGCATCGACGAACGCATCGTGACACTCGCTGGTGCGCAGACACACAGCACAGAGATTTCGGTGGATGCCGACTTTGTGCTGCTGCTGACGGGGTACAGGCAGAATCCGCATCTGTTCGAGATCGCGGGTGTTGCGCTCGAGGGCGAGGGCAGAGCGCCGTCGCACGATCACACGACGATGCAGACGAACGTGCCGGGGATATACGTCGCAGGCACCGCCAGCGCGGGCACGCAGCTGCGCGGCGTGACATCGTTCATCGAGACAAGCCACGTCCACGTCGATCGCATTGTGGAGCACATTACCGGCGCACACGACCATCACGCGCCAGATGCGCACCACTTCGATGCGCTGCCGGAGAGCTAGTCTGTTGTGAGCAGCGGAGGTATGAACATGCTGAGTTCATCGCCAAACGGAAGCTCGGGTATTTGCATCACACGCCTGCGCAGGGCAGTTGTTTCTTTGCCGGTCTGTGGGTTCTGTCCCTTCTTTTCGTAGTGCTCCCACATCAGTCCCACGCCACGTTTCTGCCACACGGGCAGGTCGTTGAAGTTGGTCCCGCGCTGGAACAACAGCTCATTCTTCTCTGCCACGCTCATACCCATCAGGTGTGATGTTGCACTGCGAACCGACGATCCATCATTGCGGAGCTTCCAGTAGCAATGCGCGTTGAGCGCGTTCCTGTGCGCGTCCTCAGTCCGCCAGCGGAAGTAATCAACCACATCTTTCGTGCAGGGAAGCTGGCATATTCTGCAGTCGAACACACCAACCGAGCTCATACGCATCGAGAATACTGCGCTCGCTTCGCCCGCCAGCACAGAGTTCAGCTTGCGCAGCTTCCGGTTGTATTTAGCATCCTCAGGGTGGAACAGGAGTGATATCTCGTCGCTCTGCGTGTACCCAAAGACAATGCGAAACCCGCACTCCATCAGGTGCTCGGTGGTTGCGGTCATCGCATCGCGAAAACGCACATCAAACGGTGCTTCAAGCTCCAGCGTTTCCTTGGTCAGCTTTGTGAAGCCGCGCCCGTCGAGGCGCGCAACGATGTGGATACCAGGGAGCACGCAATGGTCGTGTGCTGTTTCAAAGAGGCGCATGCGTGTATCAAGATCGTCGAACTTCATCGCTGCCACTCCTCAACACTGAACCCATTTTCCACCATCTTTACATAAAACAGCGTATCGAATCCCTCGTCATATGACGGGAGTTCAAGCTTTGCGTGCGTCGCGAGCACGCCGCGCTGGTCGATTCGATCCTGCTCGTGCCGGGTGTTATTGCGGGCAAGACACTCGCCAATCTGCGACTGGAAGTAGTATCCAGCTACGGGCACACTGGATGCTTTGATGAGCGGGATGTACCGCAGCCTGTCCTCTTTCGTTGGGTTTGTGTTGTCGATGACGAACGGCTGTTGGATATCAAGGCATGTCTCGATCAGCTTCTTCTCGCGATGGCGCGTCCGAAGCATGTCCAGATTCACGCGAATATGTGTTCGAGCGAACCTATCGTGAAAGAACGTCGACTTCCCGCTTGCCTGGATCCCGATGAAGATGACTGCGTGCATGGTTTCCATAGCTGTCGTCTCCATCGTGTTCCCGCTTACTCGCTCGTGTCGTCGTCGTTCTCTTGTTCTTCGGGGATTGGCCCCTGCTCTGAAAACAGTTCCATTGCTCGCTTGATCGCGGGATGGTCGAGCAGTTCCTCGTCCGAAATTTCCTTCGGTTTCTCGGGTTGTTGCTCTTCGATTGTTTGCACTTCGTCGGCGATCGCTTCAAGTGTCAGTTTTCGCGCACTGCCGGTGACCGTGCGCATGATCTGTGCAAGCTCATCGATCGCGTGCTCGGCGTACTCGATCGCGCGCTCGGGAAGTCCGATCTTCGCTGTTTCGTCGTCCATCGACAGCAGACGCGCGCCCGAGAAGAACGCGGACAGTTTCACGCGGTCTGCCATCTCGGCGACCACCATCTCCCAGACCTCGTCCATCGAGGACTCGTTGCACGCTATCCGGTTCTGGTTTGCGATCGCTGCATCGTCCGTCGCGGGCACGGTGCCATCGACGAGGTCATCGCTGATGGGCTTGCGCCGGTTGCCTCGAACGCTTGCACCTGCCGAGGCTTGCGCTGTAACATTCTTCAGATGTTCTGCGAGCGCCTGCGCGCTGGACGGGCTGCTGTGTTGCGGCGACACATCGGAAGACTTCGCTTCGACGGCCGCCGTTACGCTTTTCCCGCGGGGGCGCTCCGTGACATCGGTCTGACGTTCACTTCAGCGCGACCCAGCGCAACCGCTGTTGCGTCGGCAAAGTGCTCGGTCATCGCGAGCCGCACAACACACGCATCAAACAGCGCTCGCGGGCAGCTGCTCGACTTGATCGCGCGCTGCATCGACTCTGTCAAAGCGATCATGTGCGTGAGCCCGGCCACACTGAAGTTGGCAGCAAGCTTCGCCTCGTCCTCGCGTGCGCTATCGGAGATCTCGACCAGCTTCGTGTTGTCGCCGCAAGCGCGGATGACCATCAGATCGCGCACGCGCTCGAGGATCGAGTCGAGCACCTGCTCAAAGCTCGTCCCGCGCGAGAGCATGTCGTTGGCGCGTTCCAGTGCGCCAGCTGCGCTGCCCTCGGCGCACGCCTGAAGCACACCCGTTACCAGTTCCCGTTCCGGCAAGCCGAGCAACTCGTCGAGCATCTGCTGTGTGAGATTCGTCTGCCCCGCAGCCATCACGCGATCGAGCAGGCTCAGCGCGTCACGCATCGACCCGTTGCCGAGCTTTGCAACCGAGTGAACAAGCTCCGGCTCAGCGGTTTTTCCTTCCTGCTCGATCACATTCATCAGGTGGTCGGCAATACTCGCGATCGGGATGTTGCGGAAATCAAATCTTTGGCACCGCGACTGGATAGTCGGCGGCACCTTCTGCGGTTCGGTTGTGCAAAGGATGAACACAACGTGCGCTGGCGGTTCCTCCATGGTCTTCAGCAGCGCGTTGAACGCCTGCGTCGTGAGCATGTGGACCTCGTCGATGATGTAGATCTTCTTGCCACCGCGAAGGGGTGTGTAGATGGAGTTTGCGATCAGATCGCGGGCTTCCTCGACCTTGTTGTTCGATGCGCCGTCGATCTCGATCACGTCGGTGTCAGTGCCACCCATGATCGCAGCGTTGACCTCGTCAGACCCGCCAGCGAGCGCCTTGGCGAAGATGCGAGCGAGCGATGTCTTGCCCACGCCCCGCGTCCCGCAGAAGAGGTAGGCGTGTGCCACGCGGTCCTGATCGATCGCCGCCTGAAGCGTGCGCGCGATCGGCTCCTGGCCGACAAGCTCGGCAAAGTCCCTCGATCGGTATCTGCGTGCAAGAACGGTGTATGCCATGACACCGGAGAATAGGGCACCTGAGGGGCATACGAAACCTGCCAACTGAAAGAGAAACCCGCCCGAAGACATTGTGTCTCCGGGCGGGCAGGTTTCATACATATCACATACTGCGTTATGCTTCAGTCCATGATAACGCCAGCAGCTTCGGCAGCGGCCCGTGATTCATACACCTCGATGCGAAGCTCGCCATCAGTCGGTGCCCACAGATTGTTGTGGTTGGTGGTGTATTCGATCACACCGTCACCGTCGTGATCGAGCCATCCAAGTCCGATCCTGCCTGTCTGCGGCTCGATAAAGACGAGCCTGCCGTTCAGGTGAACGTCTGAAATCGCGTGTCCCCAGATCGGGATGCGCTCGGTCACATAATCAAGTTGCGACCAGCTCCAGTATGTACGCTCGCCGATCAGCCAGACACACGTGAATGTCGCTTTGTACCCGTTATTCTCGAGCTCCTGCTCCATGTCGTCGGCAAAGTCATCGCAGTCGTACGTGTCTTTTTTGTACTCACGATCCTTGATGGGTGGCTGCGTCCCGCCGCCGCCAGCGGTGTTGACATCGTCCTGCAGATTTGCGAGCGTGTTGGGCAGGTTGTTTGGATCCATCTGCTCGCCACTCTTCGGGTTCTTGCCTTTCTTCTTGTTGTTGACCGGCCCGTTCACCTTCACATTGCCAGCAACCCAGCCGTCCTGCAGTTCACAGTCAAAGAATGTCAGTGTCTGGAAGACGTTCAGATTGTTGTACTGGGTGTAGCACCTGAAGAGATCGTTCACAACACTTGAGCCAGCAGGGGTGGATGCGTTCTCGGCAAGATAAAGGTCACTCGCGATGACCGTACCCTGTCCCGTTGTAAGGAATCGCTCAGCAACAACATTCGCACCGATCGTCGTCAGCGCTCCGATCTGTGCATTACCCCAGAAAAACGAGTTCTGACCGATCTGCACGCCATCCTGCACGATGGAAGATTGACCGATGATAGTGTTCGGACGAATCTGCACACCATTTCCAATCTGGCAGTCGCTGTCGACGATTGCACCAGGGTGAAGTGTGGTACCTTGTCCGAGATGAGAGTTCGCGCCGAGCACTGCATCCTGCTGAACCTGTGCGCCCTGTTGCAGCGAAGCAAACGGGCCAATGACTGCATTCGGACCGACAAATGTATTCGGCCCAATGTTCGCGCCACGAGCGATGTGCGCGCTCGGATCAACAATTGCGCTCGGGTCGATCAGTGGTGGCGGGTCCGGCAGACGCGGGGCAATGAAGTCCCAGTCAAAGTGCAGTTGCAGTGGGGCAGATGCAGGAGTTTGTCCCGTCATGAACATGATGCGCGGCCCCGTGTTTGTTTGAGGCCCGAAGTAAATCGGCGATGGAGTTACAATGCTCGGCTGCTCCCATTGTCCCCCGCCCTGCAGGTTGACAACCGGTCCGGGCATCGCAGCCTCACCCGTGCCCTGTACCTGCGTGAAGACAAAGAATGGCTGGATAGGAAGCTGGAAGTCAAAGCCGCCATTTGTCGGTGCGTCGCGATGGAACACCATCGTCCCCGGCTCAAGTGGGATATCTGGATTAAGCGCTACATGTACGTCCCACTGTGTCGGCTGACCGTTGACGTTCACCTGGATGGGCTGACATGATACAAGATTAAGCTCAACGAGTTCGATCTCAACCGGTGTGGCTGAATCAACATCGGGAAGACTCAACTCGTGATTCCTGCGAATGATTGTGTCAGTATTGCCCAGCTCAAATGCGCCGGATGTGCCGATTGGATCACCAACGAAACACAATGGTGGCAAGACGGGGATGGGTTCAGATCCAGGACCAAAGAAGTCCGGCGGAATCGGTGGAAGCTGGATCTGTGCGCCAGCCGTGTGCTGAAGATTTACACCCTGTGGGAAGGTGATCGGACCAGCGCATCCCGCTGCATATGCATTCCCGAAGCAGATGTAATCGAAAATGTTGAATGAACCACTGCCATCGCAATCGGCATAGGCATCTTGTGCGGCGTACGCGTTTCCGAAGCAGATGTAATCAAAGATATTTAATGACCCACTCCGATCGCAGTCAGGGTAGCAATAGAGTGAGTTGAGCGGTTTTACCGTAATTGCAAGCTCGGGCGACGCCTCGGTCGGTGATGCCCATTGTCCGCGATAGGTTGCTGCAACGTCGGGCGAGTTGTCAACAAACACCAGAGAGAAGACGTCGCCATTCTGCAGTGCCTGCACCATCTCGGGGATGAGTTGCATTGCTTCGCTGGCGCCGTTGGGACCACCGCTCTGGTCGTATGTGTCAACATGCCCATTTGCGACTTGTGTGAAGTTGTACTGGCAGATAGGGGATCCGCCATTGCCCACCGGAATCTGCGCGCCCGGATTGAAAAACGGAACTGTGAGAGGTGAGTTTGGAGTTTTGATGTCCGTTGTACCATCCGACGAGAAGTAGATATGCATGCCGCCATCTGCGGTGAACGCCGCGTTGGACTGGGTCAGATTGAGTGTGACACTGTCAACATACCAGTTATTAACTCCATAAAGATCGTTTGCGTAGTACCACAGGTTGGATGCAGCATCAAAGCGAAGCACACCATATCCATAGAAGTTGCCGTTATTCGTTCCTTCGATATTGAAGAACTGATCGCCTCCGATTCCCTGTCTTGGTCCGTTGAGTTGCAGCGTGTATGTTGCCGAGCCCGCATGGGGGTCAACAACCACTGTTCCGTCAAGCTGTTGTGCGTATGACGGTGCACAGAATGCCAAGCCGCACGTGAATACGAGCGTTATTGCAGATATCTGTTTCATTACGTTTCTCCCGGTTCTGTTCTCGCCTGATAGCGTGCCGCACCGGTTCGCACGTGAGGGTGCACGAACCACGGCACGCCCTGTACGATAAAATCTAACCGATTTCCAGAACTGGGGTGTAAAGAAACAAAGAAATGTAAATGTAACGAGGATGGCGCAGCAGAAAAACGAGGATTCCAAGCATCCCACAGGAACTGATCAATGTTTCCTCAGGCCTCAACGCGAGGGGGAGCAACGAAGTTATCGCACGTTGTAACCGCTCAGCCGACCATTTTCCCGATCAATGCGCCAAGCACAGCAAACACAACCACAACACCGGCACCGATGCCGAGCACGGTTGTCATGCCCAAATCGGTCGCCCACCCGAAGAGATCGGGGAAGCTGCCGAGGGTGGAAGCCATGGCTGCGCCCATCGCACCGACCATCAACATGATCATGCCGAGCGCTGCGCCGCCTGCCAGCCCGGACCACATGGGCTCGACCTTCTCGCCAGCAACCATCATCATTGGAGCGGTGTCTGTGTCGGTGTCTGTGCCGGTGGATTCGAACAACGCAGATGTCGCAACGGCAGCACCAGCTGCAGGTGCAGCAACATCTTCAAATCCGCCGAAGCTGCCACCGAGTTGTGAGTCATCGACCTCGCGTGTCAGATCCAGCATTCCCGAGCCGGATGAACCAGCATCAAGGGATGTAAAACCAAGCGCTGCGGTGTCTGTAATCTGCGTCTGCTCAGCAGCATCCGCGCCGTCATCAATGTCATCAATTTCAAACACACTGATGCCGGACTGATCAGATGGGTTCTCCATACCGAACCCGGAGCCCGAATCACTCGCGAGCGATACAGAACCGGATGCTTCCATCGCATCGTCAACAAGCGAGATACCCTCACTCGAATCAGCAAGTGGGATCTGACTGCCCGATGCGCCATTGTTCGACACACCGTTGAGCATGCCTGAGCCATCGAGTGAGATGCCAGACTCATCAAGACCAAGACCGAGATCTGGTTCATCACCAGCAAAGACGTTGACCTGATCGACCTTGAACATGATCTTGTCGCGGTCCTTGTATGTCGTGAGTTGTCCCGACTCGCCGAGTTTGAGCACTTCATCCTCGGACATGTTCAGCCGGGCTGCGGTCTCCTCGACTGTGTAGAAAATCTTCGCCATGACACACTCCGCGAGTGAAATCTGCCGGGATCAACCGGCAATCACATCTTGAGACGTTACAGCAGCGCGATTGACCGGAACATCCATCTCCGGTTTGACTGTTGCGCGCCGCATTCGGTTCCACACTGACTGTGTTGTGCGGCCTGCGCCTGCAACAGAGCCAGACATTGTCGTTCGATTCACCAGAGGTGACAACACCACAATCAACCATTCACACACCAACCGGGTCTGCCCGGCATCGCATGCCGATAACGCGACCCTGTGAGCAGCAGCTACTGTATGCCCTGCTCGTGATCTATCCTATCACCTGTGCCGTCATATTGCAGCCGAATTGCATCAACATCTGCAGAAACGATGATTCTGCCGATTGTTGTGAACCCGGTTCAACAACCCATCCACGATGACACCGGTGACAAACCGAGGAGATCCATGCGTGCGAGATGTCGTAAGCACCCGCAAGCCCATCCCCCCAGCGCCATCGGGCATATACGGGCTCGCGCACCCCGCGGTTGCACCGAACCTGCACGGTCTGACCATCCTGCATGTTGCGGATCTCCACGTCAGACGCTGGAATGTCCGCAGTTCTGGCTGGAAACGCATCGAGAAAGCGTGCGCATTCCCCGTTGATCTTGTTGTGGTAACGGGTGATCTGATGGATCATCCAAGGGACGAGCATCGAGCAGCCCATCTCCTGTCTCGACTCACTGAAATGTTCAATGTTCGTTTGGGCACCTTCGGCATCTTCGGAAATCATGACACATCCCGTGGACGAGAGGTCCTTCGTCGAGTGCCGGGCATCCGCTGGTTGGGGTGTGACGAGCCGGGGGGATGTGCTGTAGGTATCTCAGTTCAGGCCGGGATCATTGAGCCTGGTCAGGACGCCACACCCGATCTCATTTTGGGCGGCGATCACTATCCAGCCGATGTGCTGGCAGTAAAACTGGCTGTTGACAGACTCGAATCGAAGCTTAACTCGGCGCAAGCCAGCATCTCGATACCCACAGCGCATCAGAGACCGATGCGGGTGCTGCTCGCCCATTACCCGACACGTGTGTTTGCAGCCTCCTCACTCGGGTTTGATCTTGTCCTCGCGGGTCACACGCACGGCGGGCAGATCAGACCATTGCCCGGCATGGTTGCGCACGCGTCGTGCGATATTCCAAACCAGTACGCGACCGGCATCATCAGAGTCAGCGAAACACTCTGCGCGATCACGCGCGGGATCGGAGAGGGGCATCTGCCAGTTCGCTTCCTCTGCCCCAGGCAGCTCCCGATCTACTCACTCTCGCAGGGCTGGATGCGTGCACAGTCATCCCACACGCACACGATCGAGCAGATCGGGTACTGGTAGTCATTTGCGTTGTTCGGCTACAGCAATCGCCATCGCGTGATTGGCAGCATGTCCGGTCCTTGAAGCTGCGATGTGCCCGAGGATCGGAGCACCTGCCAGCGCGAGATCACCGATCAGGTCGAGCAGCTTGTGTAGTGCGCATTCCTGCGGGTGCCGGTATGTGGTATCGATCGGACCATCGCCATCGATCACCAGCATGTCCCGAGTAGTGAGATGCTTGAAGAACCCGGCGCGCTGCATCTGGTCGGCTTCAGCTTTCAGGCAGAATGTACGCGCGGGTGCAACCAGCGACGCATATCCGTCCCGTCCCGTCGCAACGACTGCCGTATCAGACTCGATCGAGTCCGCATCATCGTTAACCCACGAACACACACCATTGCGGATAGGCGACGACGCACCATAATCGAGCGAATAGGTCAAGCTGTACGTATTGCTCGGCTGAACTTCGATGCGTGTGTCGTTGCGCTCGATAACGACCGGTTCGCGAACGACAATCGGCTGGATCTCATCATCAAGTGTTTGGGTGCCCGACTGATGGATCAGTGCTGCAAATGCCAGCGAAGACCCGTCCAGAATCGGCACCTCGGGGCCATCAACTTCGATCAACGCGTCCGTGATGCCCATGCCGACAAGCGCACTGAGAATATGCTCCACAGTGCCAACTGTTGCAATAGGTTGCTCGGCTGAGTCGTGCCCGGACACGCGCAGATCAAGGCTCGTGCAGCGTGGAGGCATCTCGCGAAATGCCGGATGGATCGGAGTCCTTGATATCACGTCGGGGCCTGCAACGCACCACGGTGCTGCGCCTGTGTCAGTGCGTCGGAAGACGAACCGATACCCTGTGCAACTCCGCACGAACATCGCACCATCCCCGCAGGTCGCTTCGATTGCCGGGTTGGTGAATGGAGAAAGACGCAGTGTTGCAGGAGCGCCTGTAAAGAGACCAACGCCCGAAACTTCAACAGCGTGCTTCAGCGTTGTGCGGGAAGGCGAGTGCATGCTTGGTGATGATAGCGGTCGGCCGAATATCTCAGCTCTCGTCCGGCTGACTTCGCTCTTCCAGCAGGCGTTTGAGTGCGGTGATGTTCTCTGTTACAAACCCCAGCGCGACATTCCTGCGGTGGTGCGCCTTTGCGGGATACGCCGGGGCACCAACCCACGTTTCGCCCGCGGGGATATCCGTGATGACGCCAGCTCTTCCGGAAATGGATACGCCATCGCCGATGGTCACATTGTCCTTGATTGATGCACCGCCACCGATTGTGACGTTGCTACCGATTCTGACAGATCCAGCTATCCCCGTTTGCCCGCAAATGATACACCCCTTGCCAATGACCACGTTGTGAGCGATCTGCACAAGGTTGTCGATCTTCGTGCCATCGCCGATGATAGTGGATCCGAACTTTGCACGATCAATGCATGTTCCCGCGCCGATATCGACATAGCTTCCGATGACAACGTTCCCAATGTGCGGAACCTTGACAAGCGCGCCGCGAGCCTTGTCAAAGTGGTAGCCAAATCCATCGGAGCCGACAACAACATGTGCCTGAATGTCACAGTGATCTCCGATGGTACAGCCGGATTCGACAACGACGCCCGGGTGCAACATGGTGTGCGCACCGATATAGACATCCGCACCAATCACGCACCGGGCACCGATGGATGCACTCGAATCAACTGTTGCGCTCGGATGTACACAGGCATCCGGAGCGATGCCTGACGCGACAGCCCTGCTCTCGTGTGCTGTCAGCACCTGGATCACCGCAAGATCCGCATCAGGAACGATCAGAACAGGCTTTGCACACGCGTGCCCGTTGAGCGCGCCATCGCTCACAATGAACGCGCTCGCTTGTGAGATCGCACACTGATCTGCAAACTTCGACGAGCGCAGGAACGACACGTCGCCGGATTGTGCATCCACAAGCCCGGCAATACCCGTGATCACGACATCCTCGGGGCCGTCGAGTGTTGCGTGCAACAACTCGGCCAGCCTCGCGGTTGTCATGGGAAATCGACTCTTCGTTGATTCGCTGGTCAACGTGTGGATCTCCAGCGTGCGATCAGTTGCCAGCGTGGAAAGCATTGTTCATCGCTGTGATGACGCGCTGGGTGATATCAACCGAGTTCTTCGCATAGATGATCTGGCGTGATGTGATCGCGAGGAATGTCTCAGCGGCAGTTCGCGTTCCCCAGCGATCCTCATTATCGAGCTCGTAGTATGTGCGATCATCAAGCATAATAATGTCGTATCCCTCGGCGGCTGCAATCTTCTCGATCTCGACACAAGCCTTCGCATACATCCTTCGGTACATCGCGCCTCGATCTCGGGACTTCAGGCTCTTGAGCACTGTGTCAAGGCTCTGCAGCTTGCCACCGTACTCTGCAATGCGTCGCTGTGTCTCGATCCATTCAACCGACCACGGTGTCTGGAGTTTCACTTCTTCCTCGGCAGCGCGATACGCATCTGCAGCCTTTGCCTGCTCTGTGACCCAGCGCTCCAGTTTCGCGTCGAGTGCTTTTTCGCTTGCCTCTGCCTCATCAAGTGACTCAAACAGGACACTGATATTGACAAGGGCGACCGATGTCGGCGGGGCAAATGTTCTGCGCGATGCGTTCGACTCGCGCGTCATGAACCACATGCCCGCAGCCAGTGCAACAGCGAGCCAAGGAAGGGCGATCCGCATGGATCGGCGCGGTGTGTCAATCGATGATGACGTGGATTTCATTCGTGTAAGCCTCCACATAAGGGTGCGATTCGCACCATCGGGGTTGTTCTGCGTGTGTGATGGGAAACAGTCTGTCCCGCCAGCGTGCCAAGCGTATGCACCGCAGGCGTGACCGCATCATTGATGCGCTGCAACCGACGTTTGGGCTGAAAAACAATGATTTTATAGAAACTGGTTCAGCGGGATGTGGAGAGCCCGAGCTGCTTTTCAAGATTTGCTTTGCGCTCCAACTGGCGGTTGAGATCACGTTCAAGCCTTCGTTTCTGAGCCTCTGTTTCGGCCTGCTGAGCCTTTGTCTGTTTCTGATCGCCGAGAGCGGTATTGCACAACTCGATTTTCCTCTCAAGAAGCTGGATCGATTTGTCAACTGCTCTGTATTCAGCCTCTCTCGCCTGTCGCTGATCGCGGTATCTGCTCCCATCAATAGCACCGCTCTCACCTCCAGCCATCAGACCTAGATTGATCTGGGCCACGTCGTTTGCCGTATCCGCATCCGCAAGTCGCTGGGTCGTGGGCTGACTGACTGGATTCGAGTTGAGCGGATCAAGATCGGGCGCATATTCCTGCGGCACAACGGGCTCAGTCTGTTCGGCGCTGGTGAGTCTTGCAAGCCGCAATGCCCATCCGAGTTCAAAGATTGGATCTAGTATTTCTGTAGCCTGATTCAGATCTGTGTAAGACCCGAGTGTCAGGCTTGTTTCTATCGACTTGCCATCGCGAATCACTTCAACATCGCATGATTCGCCGGGCAGGTGCGAGCAGATAACAGCCTGCACATCTTCGCGCGTTGTCACAGCAACGTTTGCTAACTTGACAAACGTATCGCCAGCACGAAGCACGCGCTCGGAATCAAACCCGCCAATCGTTCTTGAAACAGCAGGGCGCCCATTCACTGGCATGAACTGGATTCCCATGGCAGCACGCGGCGAGATCCTGAACTCGTGTTTGAGCAGCACATGCGCACGATTGCGGGACTCCACGTTTCCCCGAACCTCGCGCAGATGTTCAATGAGCATGGCGCGTGCAACGGCACACTGGCGCCGCTGCTCCTCGGTGCCAAAGGGGCGAAGTATGCTCGACAGTTCTGTCTGCGCATCGTCGCGGATAATCCACTTTGGATTTCCCAACTCCCTGCACAAGTGCGCAATGAGTTCGTTGGTGACAGCTTGTTCCGCATGGTCTGCATCCGGATCGCCCGGGCGCTTCCCGTCGCTGCTCGCATTCTGCTGGAACTGATTGTTCGTTTGGGCTGTGCTGCGGTGCGATACATCCCGATCGGTTGCATTGACCTGCGCGATGGCTGTTGACGTCCAAAGCCCCGCACACATTACAAGCACAACCGTGCTGGTTGCTCTGCTGAGACCGACAGCTCGAAGAGAGGATGTGATGGGCGAGGCGGACATGACTGACAGGATTCTACACGATACCGCATCGGCACGAGACACTGATACCCGGCAGGATACACGTTCGGCATCCGTAGCACGGCTTGATGAGATGGTAACGAGTGAGACCGGGGTCTTGTTCCCGAAAGAAGGATCCGAAGCAGCGCCGCAAATGCGTGTCAGCACAGGGCTTTGCAGCCAGAGGTGCAATCTTGCAAAAAGGCCGGGATCGCTGATTCAGCGACCGCGAGGCCTGGCTGGGTACACCAAACCTGCGGGCACGCCATGGGCCCACAACTTTGACATAGATCACACGACGCAGGAGGCAACCCACCGCGTGATCCCCAGTCGTGGCGCGGTTTCCCGCGCTACTGGTCCCTCTCTCTCTTCCTGCCGCCAGTGTACCCGAGGTTCGCTTCGGCGCGAAGACCCATTCTGTCTACAGCCCGCGTTTTTGCAAGTTTCTGGTTTGTCAGAGGTTACACGGACGCAAAGGTCCAAAAAGAACGTGTGTTGCCACGCACGGATGTGTTTTCCACATGATGTGAAAAACAGCGCGCTCAATCAGTTTCGTGTGTTTCCACGTGCAGGATTTGGAGACGCAGATCAATGACGGAAACTGCTGGGTTCGTGTACTTCCTTCCCACGCCACGCTACTCGATGTTCTGCACCATCTCCTTGATGCGATCGATCGCGCCCTTGATCTCGACAACCGCGTGGGCGAGCGCAGCATCGGGCGACTTTGACCCAATCGTGTTCGCTTCGCGAAGCATCTCCTGGCTGAGGAAGTCGAGCGTTCTGCCCACCGGCTTTGCGCCGTTGTCTTTCAGGAGGGTTTCGAAATGGTCAAGATGCGTTGACAGGCGCGATATCTCCTCGTTGATGTCAACACGCTCTGCATAGCTTGCGACCTCTCGCACGATGTCAGCGGGTTCAGCGCCCTTCACGCCAGCACGTTCCAGCAGCTTCTCGATGCGTGCCATCAGGCGCGTTTCAAACTCAAGTGTCGCGTTGGGGGCGCTGGCTTTGATGGTTTCAAGATTTGTGCGGACCACGTTGATCTGGGACAGCAGTTCGTTCGCCATTGCACTGCCCTCGCGGGCGCGCATCTCGATCATTGCATCAATCGCCTTCTCAAGGGCCTGCTTCGAAGCATCGCGCAGCGCGTCGGGTATGACACCCTCGGCGTCCGGTGGCACAAGTACGCCCGGCAAACGAAGCATCCCGCTCATGTCCATCGATGTTTGCCCCATCGTGTTGTCGGGATACTGCCTCATCACAGTGTGCAAATGATCGATGTATCGCTTCAGCGCGGCTTCATTGACCATGTGCGCAGCATCCGCTGCAAGTGCGCTGCACATTGCTCGCACAGTCAGCGTGCCACGACTGATACGTGCGCGGATTACCTGCTCAAGCTCGGGTTCTGCGCTTGCAAGGTCCTCGGGCAATCTCAGGTTAATCTTCAAAAACTTGGAGTTGACCGAGCGAATCTCGATCGTGACGTGCGCGCCCTCGTTGTCCACGCTGGCTGCGCCGAACCCGGTCATCGACTGGATCATAAGCGCAGGTCTCCGCCACCAGTTGACCCGCCAGCGGGCGGCTCGGTCGGGGTATTTGACGGAGGAACTGCAGGATCAGGCTGCGGCTGTGTTGGAGGGAGAGTTGCCGGAAGTGTCGTGGGGTCTGTCGCTGGATCTGTCGTTGGTGTGTTGGGGTCGTTGGTTGGTGCTTCGGGATTCCCTGTAGGTGTTGATGTTGGCTGCTCGCCCTGCTGCTCCGTAGGCTGCTGTTCAGGTGGTTGTTCCGCTGGGTTGCCAGCGTTCTCGCTAGGTGTGTTTGGATCAGTGGATCCGGTGGTATCTTCTGTTGTAGGTGGTTGTCCAAGATCGAGATCAAGCGGTGCGCTGTTCTCAGGATTTGTTGGGTCTTGCGCTGTCTGCTGCGTTTGCGGCGTGTCATCCGCCATACCGATATTCAGCACGCCTGCGAATGTCAGGAACAACGCAAACATGATGACAGTGGCCCATGTGAGCGCATCGCCGGTTTTTGCACCAAACGCGGTCTGCCCGGATCCGCCGCCGCCGCCGAACGCACCTGAAAGACCGCCCCCGGACGGGCGCTGGATGAGCACCGTCATAATGAGCAGCAGGCAGATGGCTACCAGCAGGGCGATAAGCCCGCCAACCATCCAGGTTGGGAAAACAGCCAGACTCAGCGCAGTACATTGCGTCACGATAGACATGGAATCAACATCTCCCAGAGCCACGTGCGGCTCGGCTTTGCGGTCAGGATGACACGGTGGAACGCAAAGTTTAGGCTTTGGGGGTTGGAAGTTCGCGATTTCAACGCGGGATCCGCTTCAGGTTAACCTGAATGAAAAGCCGTATCGCGCTGCCTGCCGGTTCCTTGTGCAGGAAACACACAAAGAGCGGATAGATTGTCGGATAAAGTGGAAGATCTGTTTGTGCCTTCCACTGTTTTTTCACACCCCCATTACTGTGGCTTTGTCGTTGCTTCACCATGTCTGAAAGAGCCCAAAAACCCTCTAGTGTGGTCGATTTCAACGAAGTTATTGCCATTTTTCCACATTGTGAACAAATGTCTTTATATTTTTTCCACAACTTATTCACTTGATGACAAAACTCCGTGGAATCGTTCTGTCCCAGCTGTCTTTGCCTCTTGTTGTCATTCTTGGGGCCTATTGAGAAGTGGATGGAATACCGGGATCGGGCGAATCGCTCACTTCGGGTATGATGGTATCTGCACTGTACGACCGAGAACAAAGTGGTTTGTGTTTCGACCGGCTTGCCCGTTGCGCAAGCCGATGCATGAAGAATACTGCCAGTCAATGAAGGGGTGCTCAATGGGCACGTGGAAACATCTCTGGTGGGTTCGTGTGTGTGCAGGAGTTATTGCATGCTGTGGGGGAGCCTCGCCCGTTGCTGCTCAGGTCAGTCATGCATCGGCGTGGGCCGTGTGGTACCAGCACCTGCAGAACATACCGAATGTGAAGGAGGGCTCGAATCAGCCTGAAGTTCAACCTTCCCAACCCGAGCAGCCAATCCCTACCAGCCCCGTTCCTGACAACCCAACCGATGCTCAGCCTGAACAGCAATCCCCTAGCGCACAACTCGAAGTAACTATAGCGCCAAAGCCTGCGCTGCCTGATGGCTACCCCGATCTTGAGGGTGTGTACGAGCGCATGCTCAAGGCTGCTGAAACACATCCCGAGATATGCAGATACGTCGATCTGACAGAGCGTCTGGGCACCCCTGCAACACACGAGGGGCGTCATCTCTTTGCTGTGAAGATTTCTGACAACCCATCCGTGAGCGAGAACGAGCCAGCTGTCCTGATCGTTGCGAACCATCACGCGCGCGAGCTTCCCGCTGTGATGAGCGCGCTCGAAGCGATCGATCAGCTTACAAGCTTTTACAACGCTGATCCTTCGATTACAAACATTGTCAACAATCATGAGATATGGATTGCGCCGATGTGGAATCCGGATGGGTATCACTACGCATGCACAGAGGATCGGATGTGGCGAAAGAATCGGCGCGACAACGGCGACGGCACATTCGGCGTTGATTTGAATCGCAACTATCCGTTCGGCTGGGGTGAGGCGTGCGCAGGTTCGAATCGCGCCAAGTCCGAGACGTATGTTGGTCCAAGCGCAGCAAGCGAACCCGAAACGCAAACCATGCTCGCGTTCGCAGAAGCTGAGTGCTTTGCAAAGGTTGCGGACCTGCACGCGTTCGCTGGTGAGGTGCGGTTCGGGTATGGATGCTGGGCGTTCCCGTTGAAGGATTTTTATCAGCGGGAGGCGATCAGGCTGAGCGAGAACTCCGGCATGGAGGGACGCCATCGCACGTCGTGTTGTCTCGCAGGAAACATCCATTACCACATGAGCCACAACGGGTCGTACGCGGCACTCTGGGAAATTGGACGATCGTTCAATCCACCATTTCCTGAAGCGGTTGGGAATGCCAAGAGCGTGTTTCCCGGACTGCTGACGATGCTGCATCGTCCGATCTCAATCTCAGGCCGCGTGTACGACGCGGTGACACTCAACCCGATCAACGCGACGATTGCATTGCCGAATGCTGGATACGAGCATGGCGAGACAGCCCGTTCCGGTGGGCAGTACGGCAGATATCACATGGTGCTCCCGCCTGGCGAGCACGTGCTCGACTTTGCTGCTGAAGGGTACGAATCCGCGTCTATCGCGATCAGCGTCACCGAGACCAGTTCTCAGATCTACGACATGGTGCTGTTGCCGGTCACGCAGAGCGCTGGGCAACAGTGAAAAACCAGGCGACTGGTTATCCGAATATCATGTTGAATACTGATGCAAGCCTCTATTGATACGACGACGTGGTTCAATCATGCCAACGAAATGCCAAGGCATGGCTTTAGGCGGGCGAAGGCAGTGACATTCCGAGCTGAGCCGGCGTGGCACGGGATTTTTATTCCTACCTGGCCACAAAGCGATTTCGGAAACGTAGACAACAACGAAGCAACCGGTTCGGTGCTTGTGCCATGGCTGATGCTGGGACTTCATCCATCGGTGGGCGGTTACATTGTGGTGTCGCAGGATGGGATTCGGGGGCAACAGGATGACAAGCTCGTTGTGCTGCAGGTCGATGAAGCGTATCAAGGCATCGCGCGCCAGTTGCACAGGCGTGCGCATCGCAACGCAATCCGCGATGGCACGCTCCTTCTGGTTGATGCGTTCAGGCGGGATCAGGAATGTGACGTACGAAATACCCGACTCGTGTTCTGGTTGTTTGTGTTCTTCGGTGCTCTATGGTGCGTGCTTGGAGCAACAGCATTTACACCATACATTGTTCTGGTACTTGGGTGGTACCCGGCACTGCTTATCCTCACAGTGTTTGCAAAGGCGCGTTCGGTCGGAAGTAGTGATGCGCTGCCCGTGTTATACACATCAGATGGCATCGCACTTTCGAGCGGCGAGACATTCCTCTGGAGCGCGGTGAGATTGTCAGTGGACAATGCAAGGCTTCCGAGAGTTTGTGATGGGAGGCGCGATCGAATTCACGGCACCATGCGGTCGTTTATTGTGCCCATCGCACTGGAGCACCACGGACTTCGCAAACGCCGGACGACTCAGTGGCAGGCAACGCGTATGTGGGTGTTGTGTGGACTCGGAATCTTTGTTGGCGTGCCCAGCGTGCTCGCTGCAGCGTATCTGATTTCGATGAATCCGAGGTTCCAGCACATGCCGTGGCATATTGTCGCGCGCGCACTATTCGTATTTGTGTGCTTTATGCTGGGGCTTGGAACATTGATCCAGGTTTCGGTATGGAGCGAGCGCTGGACGCGTGATGTTTTGCGATGGCAGCGCATGCA
The DNA here is from genome assembly GCA_020639155.1 of Phycisphaeraceae bacterium. Classification (NCBI taxonomy): domain Bacteria; kingdom Pseudomonadati; phylum Planctomycetota; class Phycisphaerae; order Phycisphaerales; family Phycisphaeraceae; species Phycisphaeraceae bacterium. The sequence goes on along the minus strand of JACKHF010000001.1, from coordinate 970,652 downwards.
CGCATCGCGACTTGATCGATCATCGAATGATGAGAAAGCGGTGTGATGTGATTCAGGGTGTGCCAACCGGATGGTTTGAGGCAGGCGAAGACGATCGATCCCAGCTATGGGAACGGCCGATCGTTCGGCTTCCATCTGTCCCCACATGGCGAGGACTGCGAATAACAAGCTGGCATGCAAGGCTTGGTGACGAATCGCGTGAGCTTCGAATACCGTGGTTGATGCTTGCGGTGCGTACAGACATAACAAGTTATCTGGTGCTGTCGAACGAAGGAGTGGTGGCGGTGTGCGATGGCGCGGTCATCGTATGTGAGCTTGAGAAATCGCGATATCGTCATTTGAGCCTGAAACTCCATGCCAGAGCACACATCAACGCTATGCGCAACGGGACATTGAATCTTCTAGATCACCCGGTTGTGCAGCGGCCTCCGCACGGTGGTTTAATTGTGATATCCACAATGGTAGGGTTAGTGGTTGCTGGACTCTGCATCGCTAACCATACATGGTGGAGAGCACTGCTGGTACTCGTTACGTTTAGTGTATTTGGTGCAGCGCTGGAGTTTCTCGATGTGAAAGTTACTCGGCGCAAGCTGCAACAGCCACCCTCACCGTCTCGATACACTTCAAATGGTCTCGTTACACCTGATGGGCGCGTGCTGCCATGGAAGGGGCCGAAAGTTCGGAATCAGGGTCAGTCGAGAGCCGGGTTGATCCCGGTGCTGCAGGATGCGGTTGATACGGCAGCAACAGCAAAGCGGAAACAACACGACAAAGCATTTCTCTATCTGATATCTCTGAGCTTCTCAATCTGCGCCGGTATTCTGTATGGCGCGCTATATGGCTTGGAGTTGCGATATCCGAGTGAGTATGTTGCGCCCCCAGAGCTTACCGACGAGTTGATGCCGATAGCGCTTGGAGGCAGTGTTCTGACTTCTTCTCTGTTCACCGCATACTTCCATCATCAACGGTGGTCTCGAAACTTCAGGCGCTGGTGGCGCAGACGGCGCAGTGCAAAGCAGGCTGAAGCAGTTCGTCGGTGAGAAGACAACCGATCGCGCACGAAAAAGCCCAGGGATCACATCCCCGGGCTTTGGTGCTACACATCAGATGCGTGTGTCTGCGTTACTTCGCTTCGCCTTCGGGCGATGTCGCGGGCACGTAGGGCACCGGCACCTCGATGATCTTCACCTCAACAGGCTGGGCCTGTTGCTGAGGCTGATCACCAAAGAAGAAGTACGGGAGACTGCCGCCGCCGGACTGGTTGTAGACGTACTCGGCGTTCTTGACCTGCTCAATGCGGGTCTTTGTCTCGTGCAGGTGAGCGCTGGTGTACGAATCGAGATTCTTGCCGTGCTTGTCGAGCATTGCTGCCACGCGATCGTGGATGTTGGACAGTTCGACCATCGCAAGATTGGAGACGGGCTTGCCAGCAGAGCCGGGCATGCCGTTCGGGCCCGTGAGATCAATCAGACGATCGGTCAGCTCGCGCTGCAGGTTGCGGCGGAGCGATGAGATCATCGGATTGCGATCGGAGACCTTTGACCGTGGTGACTGGTCAAGTTCTGACCAGACCTCGCCACTGACAGTTGAGAACAACTCGGGAACAGTCAGCGCGTCCTGATCGCTCGGCGTGAAGAACTCATTGTCGTACACGCGACGGATCGTGGTTGGGTTCATAAGCTGTGTCAGTGTAGACGCCTGAACGGCTGCAACACGATCGTGGATCGGCCACGCAGAGTCCTGCAACGCGCTGTTGTCGTCCCACCACTTCTCAACGGTCATGTGCTGGAGCAGATCCGGTGTGATCGCATACGCGTCATCGCGGAATGTGTGCTCCATGACAAACTTGAGTGCTGCGCGCTGGATGTCGGGATCGACAACAGTGATCGGTGTGCGACCGCCATTGTCACCCTTCTTGTCGCGATTCACGAATGCACCGCCAACCCAGCTTGCCATCAGGCTCGACGCGCGTGCCTGCATGTTCAGCGTGATCTGATAGCCGCGACGTGCGCGTGTCCACGGCTCGCCATCCTTCACAAAGTCAGACAGCAGCTTCTCACGCATGAGTTCGGCGTGCTTGATCTGCGATCTGGCAAAGTCGAGCGGATCTGCTGTGAAGTCGTATCGACGAGCAAGCGGATCCGGACCGGATGTATCCTCGTCGGTTGCGAACTGCAGCTCAGGCTCATTCGAGCGCTTGAGCAGTTCTTCGAGCGATTTCTCATCCGATGTGTAGCCGTATTCGATTGCCCACATGTCGTACGGGCCGATGTCGATCATGGCATAATCGCCCTGGATCGCGGTGTCATCAACATTGAAGTTTGTCGGCAGATAGTCCATGACAGATGCTGCCATCGCCTTCTTGCCCTTGACAGCATCGGAGTTGATCTCATCGAGCGAGTAGAGCGCCGATGCCTTGAAGTTGTGGCGCAGACCGAGTGTGTGTCCGACTTCGTGTGCGATAAGATCGGCGAGCAGTGGGCCGAGGAAGTCTTCCGGCATGCCGTCGATCTTCTCGACTTCGCCTTCCTTGTCATCGTTGATCAGTCCGAGCTCTTCGGTCATGCGAGCGATCGACATATCAAAGGCTTTGCCAACTGCTGCCTGGCAGAACCCTGATGGTGTTGAACCACGATCAAGCACGCCGCCGTTGAGCTTTGCCGAAAGCTCCGTGTCAATAGCTGTTGCAATTGCGTGACCGCCATAAGGTAACACGCCACGACGCGCACGCTCCGCAAGCATCAGCTCCTGCTGATCTGTCGAAGCCATACGGTAACGCGGATCCCACTGTGGGTTCTTGTCGAGCCACGTTAATGTCTCGGGCGAGAACCCTTCCATCATGATCTTCGGCATGATGTCTGAGAACTCAAACTCCCATGCGCGCACCCAGCCGTCAGAGACGACCACGTCAGCATCAAGAATCTCACCGGTGTATGGGTTGGCGCGCGACGGACCAATCGCAAGACCGGTCTCGTTCGTTACCCAGCGCACAAAGTTGTACCGACGATCTTCCGGATCGATGTCCATGTACGCGCCGGTCAGCTTGTCCTGCTGGCGAACCTCGATCGCGTTGAGGATACCCACATTCTCGAATGCCTTGTTCCAGTACTCAAGACCCTCGCGCACAAACCGGCGATAGCGCACCGGCACTGTGTGGTCGATGTAGTACACGATGGGTTCCTTCGGTGGCGACATCTTCAGGTTCTTGTCGCGCTTCTCAAGATTCCAGCGGTTGATGTAGCGCACGTGCAGCTTCTGTGAGTCGAGCTCGCCAAGGTCGCGATAGTCTGTTGTGAAGAACCCCACGCGCGAGTCAGCAACGCGCGGCTTGTATCCCGGTGTGCCCTTGAGCAGGCTCAGCGAGTAATGGAATGTCTTGAAGAGTCCGCCCTGCACGGGGAGCGTGACAGCAATCTCGGTGTTCTCCGGGAAGCTCTTTGCCTTGGAGACCGTTGCAAGACGCGAGTTCGCGCCGCCAGCAGAGCCGCCGAAGAATGTTGTGATGCGACCAACGAGCAACTCATCAAGGTCGATCACCGGCTGCCCGTTCGGACCCATGCACTCGATCGGCACATCGAGAATGACGCGATCGGTGTAGATCAGATCGACCGCGTCCTGGCTCTCGGTGTCGCCACTGGTGCGCGTTGCAAAGTTCGGCTGAATCAGTGCGAGACGCTTGTCAAAGCGTTTCCACTGCACAACAAAGTCGGCGCCCTGCAGTCCGGCAAACTCCTCGCCCGCCGCGACAGTCATCGCAAAGAAGTGTTTCTGGCCGGACCATCCGCGCGGGAGTTCTGCCAGCATCTGCCCGTCCTTTTCGCGCACCCACACGGTGTAGAACGAGTTGTCGTCGCGCGTCGAGATCACCTTCTCGAAGTCCTTCGCGACATCCTTAAAGTCGGGGAAATCCTTCTTCGGCTGAGCGAGCGCGGGCACAGCGAGCCCGGCAAGCGCGATCAGCGAAACCATCCGGTGTGTGTACTTCATATCTTCATGGTCTCCTGCACGAAAAGTCGAACGGCCACATCCTACAGCCTCTTCAATGTCGGGGAAAAAAGCCCGAACATCTCCCAATCCAGGTCCCTCGTTGGCCGGGGATGTGCTCAGCCCGAGGGGATGCGCTTGAGTGATCCGGTCCACACGATGGGCCGGTATTGCACATACTGCTTCGGTTCGATGGGTGTTCCATCACCAGTCTCAGTCTACCACAGAATGTAGGCGCATGGGTGATTCGCCGTTTACCGCTGATCACGCAGGATCTGAAGGATCGGGTGCGATGGCTAGGCCGGGCAGATTCAGCCGATTTCAAGGGCTGTTCGCATGCTGCCAGCGTAGATCTATCAACTGATTGCAGGCTCCCTGCGCCTTCGAAGACTCCATGAGCAGGTGCAGAATGAGATCAAAGCAACTGGGGACGGTGAAGGAACAACGTGGATTGTCGAGCTCAGTTCAATCGGAGTCAGAGGTGCGCTTGCAAAGCCAAGGTTGTACCCCGATCCAAGATACGCAGCCATCTGCGATGTCAGCGTGTGCAATAAAACATCGCGTTCAGTAAAATCTGACGTTGTCCATGTACACGTGAGTATGTGTATCGGATTGTCGGTCAATGCATGGTAAAACAGGGGGAATGGTGATGGCGTGTTCCACTGGATTGCGTTGACAGCCAAAGACGAACCCGACGTACTCTGGGAAGCGCCCCAGCTCTCGTCCTGCATCATCCCGTAATCGACAAAGGTAAACGCTCCGTCGCTGGCAGTGAGATCGAAGTAGCTCAGGGCGAGCGCATACCCCGCGCTGCGCTCGACGTGCAATCGAAGAGTAACAACTGGTTCAGATGGAGTAACAGCACCACCACTTCCATACTTGATATCTGCAACATATGTTCCAGTGCCGATCGGCTGTGCAGCAACAGTTGAAATGCAAAGAGCAGTTGGAAAGAGTGCTATGAGTACATTGCGCATGGTCCAGCTTTTGCTTGCAGCTGAACAGAGATCGAGAGAGCAGTTGCTGCATTGCATTATGGAAGAAGATGTGTGTCGAGCAAATGCCATGCGAGTTTGGGTTCCGCGCAGGTTCATGGCTCTTCCTCCCGTTTTTTTTTCTGGCACAATCGCCATACCAGTGTATAGTAATCAATGGACACCCACGTTGCATTGCGGAGGAATAGAGAATGAAGTTAGGTGTTCTACCTAGTGCGGTCGCAGTGCTTCTATCGCAGTCTGCGCTTGCTGATCTGCAATCTCCGGAGATGGGCGGATTCACAGTCGAAGTGATCGGCGGGGACGTCTCAGCACACAATCCTGAAGTCACTGTGCGCATCTCAGCATATTTTCCGCCCAACTACTTTGCTCTCTTTTACACTGACTTTGATCTTCTCAGTTCGGATCCCAATGCGGTATTCTCGAATATCGTATTGCCTGAGCCGATTGGGCCACCCAATCTGTGCAACATATTCGAGCCAGGCACGCCCACGAGCGGAGGCGTGATTGGTGCGAGTCTTTTTCAAATTAATGTGGGTTGCACAGCGAATCCAATGAATCCGATCCCTATCTGGGAAGCGACGTGGTCCACGACAGATTTTACCGCGCGCGATGTTCAACTGATAACCGCAAATACAACATACTTTGCTGTGTATACAACTGTTGGCACAATCAGTGGTCCCGACCTTATCCCACTTGGTCTGTTCCAGCACGGTTCGGCTGTGATCCATGTTGTTCCAGCGCCGGGCGCGTGCGTGCTGGCGCTTGGCAGTGTCGTGTGTGTATCGCGCAGGAGACGATGATCGGTGCGCAATACGAGGCTGACAACATGGTGCGCAGTTACACTGCTCGTCTCGCACACGGTGCTTGCTGATCTGCAGTCTCCGGAGATGGGTGGTTGGCAGATTGAGGTAATCGGGGGAAATGTTTCAGTACAAAACCCCGAAGTGACGGTCCGCATCTCGGCACACTTTCCAAGCAACTTCTTTGCTTTCGGGTACGCGAATTTCGACCTTGTTAGTTTGGATCCGGATGGGATTTTCTCGAATATTGAACTCCCATCACCCCTTGCGTCAGGAGTATGCAATCAATTTGTGCCTGGTATGCCTGTTGGCGGGGGAGTCATTGGTGCCAGTGTTTTTCAAATCAACGCCCTTGGTTGTACAGCGAACTGGATGAATCCGATTCCAATTTGGGAAGCAACATGGTCTACGACAGACTTTACAGCCCGCGATATTGTGCTTTCAACTGGTAATACACCGTGGTTTATCGTCTATGACAATGTAGGGACACTCAGTGGTCCTGATCTTGTCACGCTTGGTCTGTTCCAGCACGGTTCGGCTGTGATCCATGTTGTTCCAGCGCCGGGTCTAAGTCTGTGTGCGATTGGTGGTATTGTGTGTGCATCGCGCAGGAGACGATGACCAGTGCGCAGAACGAGGCTGACAACATATTGCGCAGTTGCATTGCTCGCATCGCAGTCAGCGTTTGCAGATCTGCAATCTCCGGAGATGGGCGGATTCACAGTCGAAGTGATCGGCGGGGACGTCTCAGCACACAATCCTGAAGTCACTGTGCGCATCTCGGCGTACTTTCCAACCAACTACTTTGCGTTTGGATGGTCGCAATATGGGTTGAGCAGTTCAGATCCCGATGGAGTACTTTCAAACATCGAGTTGCCCTCTCCAATGGGGCCGCCCGGGATATGTAGTTCGTTCTGGCCCGGCACACTTGCCAACGGGGGCTTTACAGGTGCATCTACGTTTCAGATAAATATTGGCTGCACTGCAAACCCAATGAATGCGATCCCAATCTGGCAGGCAACGTGGTCGACAAATGATTTCACCTCGCGCGATGTTGTGCTTTCCACTACTGATACGCCGTGGTTTATCGTCTACGATAATGTTGGCACTATTGGCGGCCCTGATCTTGTCACGCTTGGTCTGTTCCAGCACGGATCGGCTGTGATCCACGTTGTTCCAGCGCCGGGCGCAAGTCTGTGTGCGATTGGTGGCTTTGTTCTCGTGTCGCGCAGGAGACGATGAGCTCTCTACGCGGCCCGCTTTTTCAAATGACGCTCAACCAGCTTCAGTTCGGTTTCGCTTGGCTGCATGCGCGTGCGGATCTCGTCAAACTCGCGCTCACACGCGATGAATGCTTCGACGATCTTCGGATCGAACTGCTTGCCCGATTCAGCATAGATCATGTCGCGCGTCTGCTCGTGCGAGCACGCGGGTTTGTACACACGCTTTGATGTGAGCGCGTCGTAGAAATCGGCGAGCGCAATGATCCGCGCGGGCAGCGCAATCTCGTCAGCTTTCAGTTGCATGGGATACCCATCGCCGTCCCAGCGCTCGTGGTGCTGGAGCGCGATCTGGACGGACATATCGATCAGCGGGTCGGGCCCCATCTTCTGTCGCACCGCGATGAGTGTGTCTGCGCCGATGTTGGTGTGCAGTTGCATCTGCTCGCGCTCTTCCTGCGTGAGTTTGCCAGGCTTAAGCAACACAGAATCCGGCACGCCGACCTTGCCAATGTCGTGCAATGAGGATGCGAGCTTGAGCTGCTCGATCCACGTTGTTGTGATCTCGGTGTTGTCCTTGCTCAGGTGTTGTGCGATGAGCTCGACATATGCGCTGATACGTTCGAGGTGGGCTCCGGTATCTGAATCGCGATAGTCGGCGAGCTTCGCAAGCCCGAGAATCAGTGCGTGTCTGGACGCGAGCGCTTCACCAACACGCTGCTTTACCTGCTTCTCAAGGATGCGCCCGATCTGGCTCACACTCGCATGGTGCATGCGGGCAATAACAGAAAGCCCGATCGACATCACAGCGAGAAGCACGAAGCCAGCAATCTGAATAGTTCGTTCGATGGAACTCGTGAGCGGCTGCCACGCGATGTGCGTGTGCGCAGTCATGAAACTCGACACCTGCTTGCCGAGAAAATAGAAGAGTGACCCGGAGAACGCGATGATCAGTATCACCTGCAACGCAAGCACAGCAACAATGAATGACTGTCTCGACTGGGCGAGACTCTCAATCACGCGCTTCGATCGCTTGCGGGGCACAGACATACACTTCGTGCATCGGCAGAACGCGCCGTGGTATGCAAACAACACATTGTATTGCAGAGCAAACAAGTGTCTGCGCCATCGGCGTTTATCGCACAGGAGGTGCGCTCGATACAGACGGATACGCACATACGCTGTATGCGGCGATTGTATCGATTGTGCAGGTTCTTCGGGCAGCTTACAGGACCACCGTGCTGGATTAAATACAGGTTCGTGTTGATGGTGGATTTCAGTTCAGCACGCGATCAACGATCTGCATTGCATCGGATTCCGCTGCGGAGATCTCGTTGGGATGGATAAACCATGGTGTGTCAACACGCGATTGCGGATGTGCTGTAAAGAGTTCTTCTGCGAGTGATGCACGGATGGGCACGTTACGCGAGGTCGACTCCATCAGCATCCGCTCGACATCCTCTGAAAGCAGGAAGTTGAGAAGACGGTCTGCTTCATCGGAGTGGGCATCATTGCGGACCTTGGCGACGGTGTTTGCAAGTAACAGCGCGCCGTGCGACGGTGGATCAATCGTGTCGTCGATGGTCTCGTAGATCACACCGACAGGCCAGTCCTGTGTCTGTGCGTTCCAGATATCGTCGGTGTCTGTCAGGCAGAAGTCGATCTCGCCGAGTGCAACTGCGCGGACGGCGCTGGAGTTCCCGTCATAGAGTCGCAATCCGTTCTCGTGCATTGCCGTGAGCCATGATTCGAAGGCTTCGTTGCCCCAGGTGCTGCAGAGCGCTGCCATGTGTGCGCGGGTTGTACCGAACTCCGGCTTTGCCATGCCGACACGTCCTTTGTATTCCGGGTCAGCAAGCTCTGCGAGTGTGGTTGGCAGACTGCTTTCATCAAGGGCTTCGGTGTTGTACGCGATGACGCGTGCTCGCAAGCCAAAGCCGATCCACATGTGGTTCTCGCCAATGCACGATTCGGGCCACGCTGTTCCAGTTGTTGCATCGTCAATGATGGATTGGTCGATCGGCTCGAACACACCTTCGCTGGCAAGCTGCACTGTCCACATTGGCTCCGACGACCACCACACATCTGCGCGCGGCCTGTTCTTCTCGTTGCGAAGGCGGGTCGCAAGTCCGGTCGTCTTTGTTGCCTCGGTGTCGGACGCGAGCTGGACATTGATGCCGGTCTTTTCCTCGAACGCCTGCACGATCGGGCGCAGGATCGGTTCGTCCACACTGGAGTAGAGGACAACCGTTTGTGTTTGTGCGCCCGATTGCTTCTTTGAGCACGAGACATGCACGCATGCGCATGCAATAAGAACAAGAAACAGAGCGGCTTTGTGTGTGTTCATGTTTGTATCAATGCAACGGGAACTCTGCACAGAGCGAGCGAACCTCCTCGCGGACCTTTGCTGTTTCTGTCTCAAGCGCGCTCTCGCCAGAAAGTCCGGCAGACAGCACGCGATCGATCCACGCTGCAATCTGCTGCATCTGCGGTTCCTTGAACCCACGTGTAGTTGTCGCAGGCGATCCGAGGCGCAGGCCGCTGGTCTGCTTTGGCGGACGCGGATCGCTCGGCACGCCGTTCTTGTTCGTGATCATGCCCGCGCGTTCGAGCCAGATTTCTGCGTCAGCACCGGTCAGATCTGCACTCTTTCCTCGGAGATCGACCAGCATGAGGTGGTTGTCCGTTCCGCCGGACGTGATGCGGAACCCATGGCTGATGAGTGCATTTGCAAGCGTCTGCGCGTTCGTGATGACCTGCTTCTGGTATGCTTTGAACTCGGGCTTGAGCGCTTCGCCGAACGCGATTGCCTTTGCTGCGATGATGTGCATGAGCGGCCCGCCCTGCATGCCAGGGAAGACAGCCCGGTTGATTTTTTTTGCTATCTCCTCGTCGTTTGTCAGAATCAGTCCACCTCGCGGTCCGCGGAGTGTCTTGTGCGTTGTTGTTGTGACGACGTGGCAGTGGGGGAATGGTGAGGGGTGCTCACCCGCGGCAACCAGGCCCGCGATGTGCGCGATGTCAGCATGCAGGATTGCGCCACACTCGTCGGCGATCGCGCGGAACTTTGCAAAGTCGATCACACGCGGATACGCCGAGTACCCGCACATCAGCAGCTTCGGCTTGTGTTCCATGCACACAGCGCGAACCGCGTCGTAATCGATGCGCTCAAACTCGGGATGGTTCGGGTCGCTGTGGAGCGGATAGTGGACGGGGTTGAACCACTTGCCGGACATGTTCACCTTCAGGCCGTGCGAGAGATGTCCGCCATCGGAAAGCACGAGGCTTGCAAACGTGTCGCCAGGCGAGAGCAGCGCGAGAAACAATGAGCCGTTGGCCTGCGCGCCGGAGTGCGGCTGGACATTGGCAAACTCGCATCCGAACAACTGCCTGGCACGATCGATGCACACGCGTTCGATCTCGTCGTAGTGCTCACATCCGCCGTAGTACCGTGCGCCCGGGTATCCCTCGCAGTACTTGTTGGTCAGGCACGATCCTGCAGCTGCCTGCACCGCGAGCGATGCGTGGTTCTCCGATGCGATCAGCTCAATGGTTGACTGCTGCCGCTCCGCTTCAATCGCGATGAGATCCGCGATCTGCGCATCGAATGCGCGAAGAAAGCCGGGAACATCAGGTGCTGCAACATGGTCGGTGACACTTGCCATAGGTGCTCCGTGCGGGGTGAGGGGACGGCTGCGCAAGTTGCAGCCGTTGAACCGGATCGTATCACGTGCTGACTCGATTACGAGGGAGCGCTGAAGATGAAGAATACCAGTGCAGGAACCGAAAACGACAGGATTGTGGCACCAGCGAACAGCAGCAGCGTTGGGATGACCACGCGATCAAACCGCAGATAGAACCTCCCGACAGACCACCAGTAGAGCAGCACTGCAGGAACGACGATGATCAGCCCGATTTCGAAGAGTCCGGCACCAAGTTCGCTTTTATCCCACCGATATCTATCGCCCACCATCATGGAGCTGTGGCTGATGCCGAGACGAAACGCCAGCAACAGCTGTGACAGGAGCAGCATCAGTGCCGAGCCGATGACAGTTGCTCGCAGCAGATGGACCAGCCTGATTCGACTGAGCCCGAGCGAATCACTAAACAGAAAGTACATCAGGGGCATTGTCAGCGGTGCAACCACAAATATTGCATAGAGAACAAGCGATGGAAGCCAGACGATAGGGTCGGCGAAATACGTTGTGACTGGAAGCAGATCAAAGAACTCCCCTCGCATTTTTACGTGATAGTGGAACGCGTGTGAAACGGGTTCCTCCCATCCTCCACCTGCCTTTGCAAAGAACGCGGGACTGATCGGGCCGAGGAATGTATAGGGGTTGAGCGCTCGAGCACCCGCTGTTGCCACGATTCCACACATTGCACTGCTAGCAACAAGTGCGAGAACGTGTGCGATAACCAGATAGTGCATCAGCGGCGAAATCCGCACTTCGTGCTCAAGCTTGATTCTGCGCCAGAACCATGTCAACGCGAAGCTATTCAGCAGGGTCCAGATGGATGTAACGAATGTGCGAAGTCCGCCGTTCTCAACGTACCATCTCGGCATCTGACCCAACCGACCCTGCACGATGTCGGCCCAGTCAATATCTAGGCCGCACTCGGAGCAGTTGCCGTGCAATGGACACGCGTTGGTCCATGATGATATCACACCGTGCAGGTCATACCCGCAGCGCGGAGACAGCATGTCTCTCTGCTCTGTCTCGTGCGTGTGCGTTGGTTCGTGTGCCATCATGAAAACGTTACGATGGTTTGATCGGTGTTGAGAACGACCATTCGTGTCCGAATGGGTCCTTCACAATGGAGTATCTGTCACCCCAGAACATATCCGCTGGCGCTAGAACCGTGGTCGCGCCCGCTCTCACTGCCTTTGCATGAGCCGTATCAACATCGCTTACATTCTGATGAAGCCGCATTGGCACCGCTCGGAGCGCGTTCGGGTGTCGTGATACTCCTCCACACATCTCCGGGAAGTCATCGTTGAGAAAAATTACACTGTGTCCGATCTGCATGGACGCGTGCATTAATCGCTTCCCATCTTCTGCTGGCGCTCGGAACAACTCCTTTGCGTCGAACGCTTGGGTATAGAACTCGATCGCAGCTATTGCGCCATCGACAGTCAGATGTGGAATAAGCCCGGTCGATTGAGGCAGGCTGGCCATTGCTGAACTCCTGTGTCTGCTGGATAGATCATAGCGGCATTCCGCAGTATTCACCTGATGAGACATCGCATGTGTATTACAATGGTGCGTTATGGCGGGGAAGTTCCAACAACACAACACATCAGCTGCGGTCTGCCCTCGTTGCAACTACGATCAGTCCGGCGTGATTACGTCGTGGAAGGACGCGTGCCCGTTGCGAGGTCAGTGTTCCGAGTGTGGCCTGGAGCTTGACTGGCAGGCACTGATCACGCGCAGGATCACGCCTATTCCGTGGTGGTCTGTCGAACGCGAAGGGATGAAGTGGCCACTGCGCATCCCGCTGGCGTGGTTCTTTGCGTTGCGTCCGATGCATCTCTGGACCCTGATGCGGATGGAGCATCAGATTCGGCTTACTCGGCTTTGTGTGCTCGTGATCACGACACTTGCATGCCTGCAACTTCCAATGAGTCTGCATCGGGTATGGGCAAGATTCTCACAACCCGCGTTTCGATCGATGTATTCGCCATCGGAACTGAGCACGTTTTCACCAGCCGAGCTCGTGCAAATCGATAAGTTGGATGAACACATCAATAGTCCAAAGGGATATCTTTTAGATATTGTTTGGCCTTGGACTGAAACGCTACATGTGCGAAGCCAAGTATTTTTGCTGGGTTCGATTCATAGGCTCCCATTTGTGGTGCTTGTTCCGGTTGTGTTTCTACTCATCGCACCGGCAGTTCTGTTCATCCTACCGGCTACAAGAAAACGTGCGAAGGTGCGCGCGGGACATGTCGTGCGTGTCTGGGCATGGATTCTTTCGTTGGCCCCTCTTGCCGGACTCGCGTCTGCGATTGGATTTGGTTTGGCGCTCCTTGCAGGTGCCGAGGATGATTGGGAACGTTGGTATTGGGGAGGCTTTGCTGGCACAATCGGGCTCATCCTCCCAATGCTTTTGATGATGATATTCGCTTGGTTTTCTCTCTTTATTGCAAGTGAACGATACTTAAAACTCCAGCGACCACTTGCCGTGAGTGTTGCTCTCAGTGCTGTCGGCTTCTTTGCCAGCATCATGCTATGGAGTTTATGTGCTGCAGAAGAGATACTTGAACTGCTCAATGCATTTGGCTTTGGCGTGTAACCCTACACCAGATTACCCAGACCATTCAGTCCGATCGGTTCTGCCGCGTGAAACGGCTCGCCGTACTCGACACCGATGCGCGATCCCATGAACCGATTGAACGCGCGCACCCATTCCATCACTGCTCTGTTCTTCTCGTTCACAATAAACTGTGAGGCGTAGGCCTCGATGGACTTCATCTTTGCGTCCATCGTTTGCGTTATGTCGACGATCAAACTCGGTTCGCGCACGATGCGCAGATGCGTCGCGTAGTAATGGAACAGCCACTTGGGATAGATCGGGGGTTGATCGTTGTCGCCGGGCATGGAAAGCCCGGTGAGCTTCGCGTCGAACCGCGCATCTTCAACAATGCGCGTGACAGCACGATGATCGGGATGTGCATCCTCAAAGTACGGCACGAGCACAATACTTGCCTGCACCCTGCGCATGATCCCGGCAACCTTGTGCCGGTTTTCGATGGTGTGCTCAACAAACCTGTTCCGCAATCCAAGCTGGATGCGCTCAACAGGATTGCCGGGATGAGACAGCGCCTGGGCTGCTGCGCTCGCTTCCGTTGCGCGTGTTTCAGGATTCCCGAAGGGTGTTGGCTCGCCGTTTGTGATGTCGAGCAGTGTGACCCTGTGCCCCTGCGATGCGAGCAGGGCGACTGTGCCACCCATGCCCAGTTCCTGATCATCGGGATGCGGTCCAACAACAAGGATGTTTGCCATGCGTGACTGTATGTGGCGATGCCGGGACGGGTCTTCTCTGTTGGCTTTGCGAATCGTGAGGACGCTTCCAACGAACAGCGACCCCACGATTGCTCGCGGGGTCGCTGGCAAGGAGCCGCGCACAATGCGCTTGAGAAGTTCAGTCAGGTCACACGCACCCGACCGAGCGAGTCATCAGTTGTTCGGGCAGCCAAGTGCGTACTGGTTGCCAAAGCAGATGTAGTCGAAGATGTTCAGCGTGCCATCGCCTGTGCAATCAGCAAGCGCGTCGTTGTTCGCGTACGCGTTTCCGTATGCGATGTAGTCAAAGATGTTGAGCATGGTGTTCTGATCAAAGTCGCCGTAGCAGAACGCAAACGGGCTCTTCATTGCAACAAGCTGACCACCCTCGACGAGTTCCGGATCAGGATTGCTGGCGTGAACCTGCACGTCAAGCACATACCAGCCGTTACCGAGGATATCGAACATGGGGATGATGCCCGATGCTTCTTCGTTGGTTGTGATGAAGTTCGGTCCCGGCATGCCCGCACCGAGCAGGTTCGGGTCAAAGAACTCGGGCGAGTGTTCCGCGATCTCTGTGAGCGCGTCGCGGTTGAGCGAGTAGTTCCAGATTTTGGCAAGACGATCGCTGCTGCCGGTGTCTTCCTGGATCAGCACGTTGCCGTATGCATCGACGGTGAGATTGTCCATGTCGAAAGGAAGGCCTGTCGCGTCGCCCTCGATGAGTGTGTCAATGGTGCCACCGAGTGTTGGGTCGGTAATGTCATTGAAGGTGAGTTTCCAGAGACGAGTCGGGCGGCCGGAGTTTCCGGTTGATGCCCAGATGAACTCATTGCCATCGAGCGGGTTAAATGCTCCATCCTCCGGTCGTGCGAATCCGGTCACGCCGTTCGCAGTCGATTGTGTCTGCAGGTCGGCACCCGTTGAAGTGAGCACGCTGGTGTATTCGTACAGCGTGAAGGGCGTGCCATTGGGGATGCCGGCAACGGGCTCGTCGGGATAGCCGGTGACCTTGATGCCGTAGAGCTTGCCATTGTTCAGACCAGCTTTGTCAATATCTGTGCCGGTGTTTGTCTTGGTTCCGACATACACAAAGAGCTCACCTGGGAAGGCGTCGTCTGTGCCGATGACCACTGTGGCGTCGCTCTCAGTGGGAGAGGCGATCGAGTTTTCCCAGCTCATGCGACCGAGCCACGCCAGAACGTACGCGTCGCCTGCGTCGGGACCTGTAGCAATGAAACCAACCGCACGACCTTCGGAACCGGTCTCCTCGCCGTTCATGTAGATTCGCTCCTGTGTGCCCATGCCCGTTGCGCTGTTGTAGAACGCGGTGGGGGCTGGGAGATCACCAGAGCAGAATCGTGAGAACGCTGTTGTGCCAGCAACATATGCCCCTGTGTTGACATCGTACTGGTACACGGTGGTGCAGAGATCCTCACCCGAGAGCACCTCGTGTGTTGACGCATCAATTACCCACTTGGAAACGAACGCACCGACTGAGCCGTGCGCCCGCACAACCCCAAGGGTGTCGCCAAGCTCATGGTTCATCAGAAGCGTGTATGTGCCGTTGCCGTTGTCGAACGCTCCGAGGCCGTCAGGAATACCGACCATGCGGTAGTTAGAGCCTGTCGGTGTGTCACCGACAGTCAGAATCGAGACGGTTTCAACGTTGCTGTATGTGCCAGTGATCATGGGGTTGACACTGCTGCTGGGGCCTGTTGTCTGGCCGAATGCCTGGCCTGCGATGGCAAGCATGAGCGCGATACCTGCAATTGACTTCTTCACGTTTCTACTCCTTCCGGGTTCCGTCGACGTGCTGTGCAAACAGAATGCGCAGCGATAGAAAAACCTGAGGAGGCTAGAAACACATCAAGAAAGGTCGTGCAAGCAATGCGCTAAGTGATGCAGATGACGGAGCATGAACAGCATTTCGAGGAAGCAATGCAACGAGCTTGCATAAACTTTGCGCATGGTTTGCAAAGCAAAGACTTGATGTGCAAGACATTAAGACAGTGTTGGTAAAGTGTGAAAATCGAGTGAATACAAAAAACCGCCCCGATTTGTACAATCGGGGCGGCGATTCACAAAGATCTATCGTGAACTTGGGAACTAGTGGAGCGGGCAGCCACCTGCGTAGCTGTTGCCAAAGCAGATGTAGTCGAACACGTTCAGAGATCCGCTTCCATCACAATCGGCGTACGACCCCGAGGCAGCGTAATCGTTGCCAAAGCAGATGTAGTCGAACACATTCAGCGTGCCGTTGCCGTCACAATCGGCATAGCACTCCATGCGAACCATGAACATGCCGCGCTTGATGTCAGAGATGATGATGTTGCCGGACGGGAGATACGGGTACACGCTCCACGCGCCGGAGAAGTCTGGATTGTCGTTCTCCGGGTAGGTATCGAACCAGCCAACGACCGTTGGGCTGAGTGGGTTATCCAGCTTCCAGACACGGATGCCAGAGGTGTAGTTCGCCTGGAACAGGTAGCCGTCACGAACATATTGGTTGTGATCGATCGATGGGAGACCCGAGGTAAAGTCACCCGCGATTGTTGGGTTGTTGATGTCGGAGATATCCACAACGAGTGTGCGGGTCGGGATGCCCTGATACTCCTCGTCGAGTTCGTCGCCAAGGTACAGGTACTGCTTGTCGTCGGAGATCCAGCACTGGTGCGAGTACTCCGGGTCGGTCCAGAATGTCTGACCGATCTGTGTCATATTGGATTTGTCTGTCACGTCGACGATGCGCAAGCCCGTGTTATTCCATCCGTTGCTTGTGCCGCCGCAGGTGAACGCGATCTCCTTGCCCGCGTACGGGCCGGAGTCGTACGACACAACAACAGCGTCATGCACATAGAAACTGTTCCACGAGCCAGCGATGGTTGGGCTTGCTGGATTCGTCGTGACGTCCCACGCGGTCAGGCCGCCGTTGGCAATGTTGCCACCAGTCGTATAGACGTAGCCGGAATCGGTATTTGACACAATGTTGTGCGCAGTATTCATGCCGCCGGTTGTCACGTTCTGCACGAGAGTGACGTTCCCGTTGTCAATGTCCGACAGATCAATAACGTTTAAGCCGTTACCCGTCGAGTCGGCAACACCGTACGCATACGAACCGATGACTTTGATATCGTGCCAGATCGAGCATGTGCTTGCTATGTACTCGATCTGCACCGGATTGAGCGGATCGGTGACCTCAACAAAGCTGAATCCGCACTCGACACCCATGATGGCGTACTCGCGCCCGCTCGGCGAAACATAGCCCCAGCAGTCATTGCCGCGCGTCTGCGTTCCGGGGAACGATGTGAGCGGAATCCAGGAGAGCAGTTCCATGTTCTCAAACTGGAAGTTGCCGCTCTCGGGAGCAGTGCCGCCGGGGATGTACTGCAACGTGCCAGCGGGCACAGCGTCCGTGTCACGATACACGCGCCCTGTGAGTGGTGGCATGTTGACCGGTGCGCCAGCACCGTCGTTGATCTTGCGCACGTCCTCGTCGTGTGCGCCTGCAAACATGGAGATGCCAGCGAGTGTGCCAGCAGTAATGAGCAGCATGCCCGTGCGTGGGCGGATGGTGCGGGCCATGAATCTACCTCCGGTTTTTCAAACGTCATGTGATCATGCCAGCCGATGAGGCCAGCCAGCGCGCGGGATCCAGTGTCCCACAACCTGTAGTCTAATGGAAAAACGCGATTTCACCAACGAGAAACCGCGTGGAAGCGCCATGAAACACGCTCGAACGCTAAGTCTTACAACTTGTCAGACACCACCAAATCCAGCTTTCTTGCACATGATGGTGGTTTATGGGAGCAGGTTGCGAATCAAAGTCAGTTGGCGCAGAGTACAAGAAACCAGATTTCAGAACAGCTGATCGAGCAATGCCTGCTTGCGCGACTGTCCGTAGTTCACTTCTTCGGCAGTGTGCGCACGAACACGACCGCACGGTCGATCCAGTGCTGCAGGTCATCATCGCTCGCGATGCCCTTGGGAAGAACAAAGATCATTGTGGACATCACCTTGCCCGTGTAATCCATCGGCGCGGTGTGGGGCTCCTTCAGCGCTTCCTTTGTCAGGTCCTTTCCAAGCCTGAGCATGAGCTTGTCCTCGACCGCGCCGCAGCACATGTTGCCGTTGACCATGAAGGCGATCCCGCCGAACATCTTTGTTTCGGTAATACCACGTTTGCGCGCAAGTGCGCTGCGTATGCGGCTGTTGAGTTCGTCGGATGGGGGCATGAGAAGTTATTGCTCCAGAAGAGCGATCACATCATGCAGATCGCTGATCATATTTGCGCGCACTTTATCAAACTGTGAACGATCAGATGGGCCATACCCGATTTGCTTCGCTGCCGCATGCTTCTCCCACTTGATCTTCGCATCACCATCAAAGAGGTCCGTTTGATCGATCGCGAGAACCTCAGCAAGAACGAGGTTTCTCTCAGATTTGCTCCATTGATCGGCAGAACTCATGACCAATGTGTTACCTATATCGAGCACGGCTATTGCAACATAGGCTTCAATCATTGACTTACCGCCAACGTGCTGACTGAGACGAACAATCGAAGCTGTACACTCTGATGCTCTTTGTGTATCGCTTGCTTCCATCGCAAGTGAAGCGCTCAACTTGAGTAGCCATGTCAAACGGCGCAGATCGCCAAGGTGGGGCAGGTCTGTGTCCAGCCCATCGCTGTAGTCAATACCCCAGTCGCACGTTGTCAGCTTGGTTGTTTCCACGATACTGACGATGGCAG
Source organism: Phycisphaeraceae bacterium (assembly GCA_020639155.1). Lineage (NCBI taxonomy): Bacteria > Pseudomonadati > Planctomycetota > Phycisphaerae > Phycisphaerales > Phycisphaeraceae > Phycisphaeraceae bacterium. The sequence goes on along the minus strand of JACKHF010000001.1, from coordinate 951,893 downwards.
CCTGCACTTCTTCGCTTTGCAGCAGTTGCAGCATCTCTGGTGAAAGCTCGCCTCGTTCTTTGTCCAGCAGATCGATCATCTCCTGGCTGAGCGAGGCGTGCAACGATCGATATTGATCCACAGCATTTGCTGTGGACGTGCTGCGTTGTGGTGGCGGACCCAAAACGTGTGGTGTTGTACTCTTCTTCTCACATCCAATCAGGCATAGAACGCACGCACTCAGCGTGAGAGCAAGGTATCGAGAGAGCACGCTCATTTGTCTTCCTCGTCTGTAAGCACAAGAGAAGAAAGCCCAGGGATTGCAATCCCTGGGCTTGGAACAGTCACTGCGTTATCTCACATCATGAGCGGCTTGCGACCGGCAGCGCGGCGAGCATCCGCAACCTGCCCGTAGTGCATGAACGGATGCAGCGCGTTGATGTTCAGGCACTTGCCGACTGTGCCGAACCATTCCTTGTACTCGTCGGGGCACGCAGCGGACGGCTTTTCAAGATCGGCTTCGGTGATGCCCTCAAGATACTGCATCGTCAACGCGTGCACTTCGTCAGACTTCTTCATGATCTCGTCGAACGACGGGTACTTGCTTGCGTCAGTTGTTGGTTCCGATCCACCTTCGAACAGATCCTTCCAGTCGGCGAGCGGGTTGTCCTTGCCCAGCATCATGCCCTGGATCATGCTGCCCTCGGAGTATGCGAGATGCCCGAGCACCCACAACGGATGGTTGCCGCCGTTCTTCGTCGGTTGGGTCATCGCGCTGTCCTTCATGTCGGTGATGAGATCAACCGCGAACTTGCGGCACATGGCGGTGTTGTTCTTCAGGATGTCGACTGCGTTCATGCTGGTACCTTTCGTTTCTGTCGGGTGTAATGCTGCCCTGCTCAAGTAAGGGGGATCGTTGGATGACATCTGTCGATCATCCGTCACACAAACATATCCAAACAAAACCAGAAAAACAATCAGCTTTGTGGTACACTCTGACGGCTGGCTACCCCGGATTTCGACCACGGAGACACCGCATGGCAAAGGACCGAACCATCTACGTCTGCTCGGGTTGTGGCGTGACAGCATCGGGTTGGGTCGGCAAATGCTCAGCCTGCGGCGCGTGGGACACCATGGTCGAGAAGACCGAGCGCAAACAAACAGCAGCCAAAGCCCGGCCGCTCGTCGAGATGGGCAGCGCGGTGAAGCCTCGCGCCTTGCAACCAGCCGAGCACGATGGAGTATCCGGAAACATTGGTGGATGGTCGTTGCACGATACGGATACCGCGCCCGAGCCGATCTCCATGACCGATGCGCTGCAGAGTGCACCAACGCACACGCGCATCTCAACAACCATCAACGAACTCGATCGCGTGCTGGGCGATGGCATCGTCGCAGGATCAGCAGTGCTCGTGGGAGGACCGCCCGGTATCGGCAAATCAACATTGTTGCTACAGAGCGCGATGGCGCTTGCGCACGCGGGTCACAAAGTGCTGTATGTGTCGAGTGAGGAATCCGCACAGCAGATCGCCTCGCGCGCTGCTCGACTTGCAACGGGACAGTCTCAGGGCAATGACACGCTGCACATTCTCGCCGATACCGACCTTGCACGCATTGCAGATCGCATTATCGAGCAGCAGCCAGCGCTCGTGATTATCGATTCGATCCAGATGATGTACAGACCGGATGTTGACGCGGGCGCGGGGTCGATCACGCAGGTGCGCAGATGCTGTGCCGATCTTGTGCTGCTCGCGAAGCGCACGGGAAGCGCGGTCATCATGGTGGGGCACGTGACGAAGGAGGGCTCGCTCGCTGGTCCGAAGCTGCTGGAGCATCTCGTTGATACGGTGCTGAGTTTCGAGGGTGATCGTGCGCAGGGGTACAGGCTCGTGCGCGCGGTGAAAAACAGATTCGGTCGTACGGGCGAACTCGGTCTCTTCGAGATGACGGGCACGGGCCTGCGCGAGATGGCAGACGGCGCTGCGCCGTGGCTCGCCGATGATCACTGGGCGCAGTCTCGCGCGGGCGCGGTCATCTGCCCGGCGATCACGGGCGCACGATGCGTGCTGGTCGAGATCCAGGCGCTCACCGCGACGGGGTTCCTCGGTGCTGCAAAGCGCAAAGCATCCGGCATCGATTCGTCGCGCCTCGCGATGTTGATCGCGGTGCTTGAATCACACGCGGAAATGCGCCTTGCGGACCGCGATGTGTTCACGTCGAGTGTGGGGGGGCTGCGTGTGACAGAGCCCGCAGCCGATCTTGCGCTGCTGCTTGCGATCGCGGGCGCAGAACGGAAGCAGGCTGTCCCAGCGCGCTGTGTGGTTGTGGGTGAGGTCGGGCTCGGCGGCGAGGTGAGGCCGGTCGCGCAAGTCAACGAGCGACTGCACGAAGCAGCGCGTCTCGGTGCGCAGGTCGCGATCGTGCCAGCGATGTCAAAGCGCTCAGCTATTGAGAAGATCAAGGGGTTGGAACTAGTGCACGTAAAGGACGTGAACGAAGCGATCGATCAACTCGCATGAGTGGATGATGCAATGTCAAAGTGGAAGCACATCGAAGAATATCTGCTTGATCTTGATGGCTCATTCCGGGATGTCATATTCGAGCATCCAACATGGGAGGGTGTCGATGCCCTTGTGATGTCGTTGCTTCCATCATTCCGGGTACATCGCGCGACTGATACGGAGGGTGGTAGCGTTGATACTGCAAATGTATCGATCGCGCATCACGCAAGGCAAACGGGACATGTGCATCTGGTGCTGGACGAAGGCAACGAGTTCGTGTCACATCTTCAGGTCTTTGTGTCGAATGACAGTGACGCTGCACCGTTTGTTGAGATGTCGTTTCATCCGAATGATGTACTTCCATCAAATAATCTGGGAAACACATTTGTTTCGTGGGTTCTAGGGGTGCAGCGGCTGCTCGGCGCGACACGCTGCCGCGTTGGCTATGAAGGGTTCAAAGAAAAGTTGGACCCACACTTAGGGAGGTACGGTGTATTCTTTGATTCAGATGAGTTAGACCGATGTCGCACTCAGTTCCAGCGATCTGGGTTCGCCCCACCAAGTGAACTTCCATAGTTCAAACAATCTCGACACACAAGTCACGGGCCCCGCCTTGGGAATGTCGCTTACATGTTCTTTGTTCGTTGGAGTTGAAAAAGGACATGTATGTCCTCTATTATCCTGACGACGGGCACACCGTCAACGGGAGGGTCTCCGATGCCTGCCGAAACTCCAGCCTCGAAGCCGACGAGTGCAGAGTCCCAGTCTGTGCTAAAGCCACGAAAACGGATGACCCGTATGGGTTTGCTGGCGATCGCGGTGTCAGTTGCGTGTGGTACGTTTGGCGGTGTGGGCGCGTTCACCTTTGGGTACGGCGAGGGCGCGGCCTATCTCAGCAATAACCCAGCTTCGTGTGCGAACTGCCATGTCATGCAGGCGCATTACGACTCATGGCTGAAGTCGAGCCACGAGAATGTCGCCACGTGCAACGACTGCCATCTCCCGCATCATCCGCTGGGCAAATGGATCACCAAGGCCGACAATGGGTTCTTCCACTCGCTCGCGTTTACCACGGGCGACTTCCACGAACCGATCCAGATTAAGCAGCGCAATCGCACCGTGACGCAGCAAGCCTGCCTGCACTGCCACAGTGAGTATGTCAACCACATGCTCCCGGCTGAGCCCGGCGGCGACATGCTGATGTGCATCCACTGTCATTCGGACGTTGGTCATTCTCAGCGATAGCAGGTCATATCCAGCATATAGATACAAGAAAGTGACAAAGACAATGACACGTACACCTCCAACATCAATCGAACCTAAATCGACACAACACCGCCGTGGTGGTGCGATCGTTCTTCTGCTCGTGTTTGTCATGGCGGTGATCGCTACGCTACTGGTTACGTGGGTGCTTGTGACCATGTTCGGGCACAAGCAGGAAGCGCGCAAACCATTTATGCGCGTCGCCGAAGTTGATGAGATCACCACCGATCCGGAGCCATGGGGACGCAACTGGCCCCACCAGTATGACGGGTACAAAGCGACCGCTGGCCCCAAGTTCTTTGGCGGCTCCAGCGCGATGACTGAGAGCAAACTGGAGAAGCAGCCGTGGCTGAAGCGCCTGTATGCAGGGTACGCTTTCAGCATAGATTACCGAAAAGCGCGCGGGCACGCCTACATGCTCTACGACCAGACAGTCACCGAGCGCGTGACCAAGCGAAGTCAGGCCGGCGCGTGCCTGCACTGCCACACGTCGGGCACGGTCATGTACCGCAAAGCAGGTCTTGAAGCAATGGGGTTGCCAGCCGACGACGAAACACTCGCAGCCGATTTCAACATGGCAGCCGTCATTCGCGGGTTCGAGGAGGTCAGCAAAAAGCCGTACGCAGAGGTGTTGGCAATGGTGCAGGCTGCGCCCGATGGCACTCCAAACAACTCGCAGCCAATAGCAGCAAACGGACAGACCGTAACACATCCCGATATCGGCGGCGCGCATCCCGTGAGTTGCATCGATTGCCATGATCCCGCGTCGATGAAGATCCGCGTGACACGACCGGGGTTTGTGCTCGGGGTAGCTGCGCTTGCCGAGAGCGACGAACCCGTCCCGCATCTGCCGTCGATCGAGAAGTGGCGCAAGACCGATCAGGCAGAGCGATACGACCCCAACACACTTGCCAGCCGTCAGGAGATGCGCTCGTTCGTGTGTGGGCAGTGCCACGTTGAGTACTACTGCGCAAACAAAGACGTGCTGACATTCCCTTGGGGCAAGGGTCTCAAAGCCGAGCAACTCGAAGCATTCTGGGATGAGAAGAAGTTCCCGGATGGGTCGTTCTTTTTCGATTACAAGCACGGCGAGACGGGCGCGCCGGTGTACAAGGTGCAACATCCGGAGTTTGAACTGTGGAGTCAGGGAGTGCATGCGCGCAGCGGCGTGTCGTGTGCCGACTGCCACATGCCATACGAGCGAGAGGGCGCAATGAAGCTCTCCAGCCACAACGTGCAAAGCCCGCTTGCGACGGTAAACAACTCGTGCCAGCAGTGCCACAATGTGAGCGAATCCGAACTCATCGCACGAGTGGAGACTATCCAGGTTCGCACAGCGGACCTGATGGAGCGCGCAGCCGCAGCAATGACGGACATGCTAGATGCGATCATGGAAGCAAAGGCCGCTGGTGCAACCGATCTGGAACTCGCGGATATCTACGTGCTCCAGCGCAAAGCGATGTGGCGACTGGATTACATCAGCTCGGAAAACTCTCGCGGATTCCACGCCGATCAGGAAGCAGCGCGTATTCTTGGCGAATCGATCGATTATTCCCGCCAGGCCCAAGCCGCTGCGATCAGGATGCGTGCGCCAGAACCGCCGAGCATCGAGAATCTTCCGGTGACACCGATTGAGGGTGTGACACGCAATGCGATGGCAGATCCGGGATCGAAACAGCCGGAATCAGGAGACTAATGCTAAAAACCTGCAGACAGTCTAGGTATGTCTGGTTTTGCGTTGAGTGAGATATATATGTCTCATGCAGGAACCCGGGCATCTTGCCCTTGGGTGTTCGTTCACCGTCGCGCGTCGAGCAGTTCCTTGACTGTCTCGATCAGCAGCGTCAGCGGCACAGGTTTCTGCAGGTAGCGATCTACGCCAACGCTCTCAGCATACGTCTGATGACGCTTGCCCTCGTTCGCGGTCACCATAATCACGATCGGCGAGTCCTCGTATCCCTTGATCTGCTCAAGGACAAGGAATCCCGAACGCTTCGGCAGCATCATGTCGAGTACAACAAGATCGGGTTTGTCGTCCAGAATCGTGCGCACAGCTGCATTGCCATCACTCACGATGCGGACCTGCGCCCCCTCGGTCGTGAGTGCCAGACGCATGGAATCGGCGATGTCAATGTCGTCATCGACAACAACAATGCGCGCGCCTGTCAGCAGGCCTTCTGTTGCAGATTCGGTTGATGTTGCCTCGTCATTCATCGTTTCGTCCTTTCAGCGCGCATGGTATCACGCCGGGAGTGGAACATGTTTTCACGCATCGTGCCGATCTCGTGTCAGCGCCAGATTTCTCGCGACGGGCAACTGGGGGCAAGCCCGCGCTGAAGCAGCATATTCTACGCACACATGCCGCGTCTGGATGCACTCAAACAGGGTCCGGGATCGGTTCATCAAACCGTGAACGTCCGGATTGTGCCAGCAGCACGGTGTCCCGATCAGATCTGTCCCTGACAGCTTCAATCATCCCGCTCTCCATCCACGGGAGTTCTTCCAGTTTGGCGCGCAGTGAGTCAGGGAACGGCTTCTGCTTTCGCTCGTGCAATGGTCTGCTCCGCCAGATTCGATGCATCCACAGGTACTGCTCAGGTGCTCTTCGCACCATCGTCTCGACTGCTCTGCGGTATCGCGCGCAGATATAGAACACAGGATCTGAGTGGGTCGTCCAGTCTTCCTTACCAAAGCTGTCAATCGCTTCGAACGCGAACCTGTATGTTGTGTTGTGGTCGCGGCGCAGATGATCGGGCCAGTATTCCTCTATTTCCTTGCTGCTCGTGACACGCCGTGCCATGCCGCACAAGATGCGCGCATTGAACTGGAGCGCGAGCAGCGCGATGGACTTGTACGTGCTGGTGAGCCTGCCGAAGAACGGCACGAACACGCCGCGATCACCACCGTTCTGGTCCGCGACGAACCCCACCGGTGCGCCTTTGCGCACAATGTCCGGCATCAGGTCGACCGCGCCGAACTTGTCTATCAGTGTCAGCCCGTGCTTCTCGCGCGATTTTCGCACCCAGCGATCAAGAGGCTCAAGATCAAGCTTTCGATACAGCGCGTGCATGGGGAACCCGAGCATCGCGACGGTTTGGCCGATGACCTCCCAGTTGCCGACGTGCGCGGTGATGAGGATGACAGGCTCACCCTCGATCAGGTCGCGCAGCTCATTCCGCACATTGCCAACATGCACGCGATGCGTCCAGCCGTCCGGCGTGATCAGGCGCTCACCCAGATTGAGCTCAACCCCCAGCCTGAGCAACTGGTCATAGCTTGAGCGTGCGCAATAGTGGATCTCCTCGTCCGTCCAGTGGGGGAACGCTGTGCGCAAGTTCACGGTTGCCCTCCTGAATCCCCGCGAGTTGATCTTTGCGGTTGCGAACGTGCTCCCGATCTTTCCTGCTGTGGGGATGAGGATGTCGCGTGGTGCAACCATCAGGCTGCCGAGCGCCATGCGCATTGCCCAGAACTGCGCGTGGGCTTTGAGTGAGTCATCGTGCTTGGAGAGCTTGGGCATTCCGTGACATTAGGACGTGGATACGAACCGGTATATTGATGATCGACGGGATTGGCACAAGAAAAAGCCCAGGGATTGCAGTCCCTGGGCGTATGAGTGATCTCATCCATGTTTACAGGCAGCAGTACGCGTTGCCGAAGGCGATGTAGTCGAAAACGTTCAGCACGCCGTTGCCGTCAAAGTCAGCGATCGGATCGCCAGCGTTGTAGAAGTTGCCGAAGGCGATGTAGTCAAAGATATTGAGAACACCGTTGGCATCCAGATCGGCTGGATGGCGCGGGCATCCGCGTACAACAAGTTGCACGTCGTCCACTGCTGCTTCGACGAGTGATCCGGCCCCAAGGTCCCGGGCCTGGAAACGGATCATCATCTGATCGGTCGCCGGCAGGAAATCCTCGATGCGGAACGACTTGAACACCCACGCACCAGCGTTTTCGGTCACATCTTCCAGCAGAATCCAGTTCTGTCCCGAGTCGTTGGAGATCCACACTGGCATGGAATCCTGATTCGGGTTCTGTCCCTGATTGTTTGAATACCAGCGCCAGTACTCAATACGAGGCTCATCGTCGAGAATGTTGAACACGTCCGACGCATCCATGACCGGGCTTGTCAGCGTTGTTGTGCCACCATCAACGTCATACGTTCCAGCGCCGCCTCCGGATCGATGATCGGTCACGTAGCAGTTCACACCCGGCGCTGGTGTGTGATCGTCGCCGGGCTGAGCGGAAGTGGGCTGCGGATCATTCCTGTTCCAGATGCCCGCAGTTGCATCATCGCTTGGGATACCAACAACCCAGCCGGTCTCTGTTTCGAGTGTGTCATCAACTACAACTTCCTGTGCGATCACAACCGCTGTGAACGGGTTGGTCTCGCCATCGGGCGGATACACGAACGATGTGCCACCTGTGTTTTCAGCGCTGAAGTAGTATTCGATCGTCTCGTTGCACGCAGCACCGAGTGTTCCAAGATCTGTCAGCCAGTTGCCCTGACCATCATCTGCGAGCGGCTCGTTTGCAAATGTTGGCTGCCCGGCAGTGCGCCAGTGCAGCGACGGCGACCCTGTATTGAGTGTATCAGCCGATTCAAACACACGGATACCAACATTGGTTATTTCGCCGCTTGAAGCGATCGACGGATATTCACCAGCAGACGAAAGGATCAACGGCGCAGCAATGCGCTCGGCAAGTGCGAGCACGCCCTCAAGGTACTCCTCTCCGGTTGGAATAATCTGGTCTGGTGGAAGCACAAACCCCGGGTTACCGCCGATTGGACGAAGCTCAATCGTCCACGATGCAGCGCCCTGTGTGCCGTACACCCAATCCTTTGAGCCACCCGACACCTGATAGAGCAGGATGGAACTCTGCCCGTGTGTGTAGTTCGTGCCGTGGGTTGCGTCCATCGCGGTTTCGATTGTGTCGCCAAGATCATCGAACAGCGATTCATCAGGGCATGGATCAAACGAGTATCCCCATGGATGCAGAATCCATTGTCCGTACGAGTGAGTGTCGATATGTGCCCGGACTTTAGGGGCAAGCGCTGCGATCGCGTTTGCTGTAGCTGTTGACTCGGGTTCAGAGAACGGCGCAGATCCCCAGTATGTTTCGCTGCATGGATCACCACTGCCGCCACCGGGGAGGCTCCACTCATAATCCCAGTTGCGGTTTGGGTCAACGCCAAAGCAGCCGCCACCATTGTCACGCCGGTTCTTGCGCCACAGGCGCTGGTTTGTCCATGTGTACTCGTAGCCGTCGCCGTTAACAATCGGTACAAAGACAAACTCGACCGAGTTCAGTATTGCGGTGATGCGCGGGTCTGTGCCGTATCCCTCAAGCAGATGCTCCATCGTGAACATGACGGACGCTGGGCTGATCCACTCGCGAGCGTGCTGACATCCATTGATGAAGACGATGGGAAGCTGCCCACTCATGCCCGGCGCAGCAACGCGCACCTGTGTGATGTCTCTGCCCTCAAGTGTTTGCCCAACCACACTGACTGCTGTCAGCGCAGGGTATGTTGCAGAGAGATCTGTGATGCGCTGCTCAACTTCTGCAAGCGTCTTATAGTCGTCGTACCAGCTGCCGCCGTCATTTGCGTTCCACACCTTCCGATTGGCCGCCCATTGCCCAAGCCCGAGGCGCTGGGCTTCTTCGTCGATCGATGTCTGCACGTTCTCAGTCATCACCTGATGATTGATGTTCAGCTGTGTGAATGCATCAAACTCTTCAGGCGAGAACATCAGGTCGATATAGTCGGGCCTGGGTTCGCACGTCCAGATATCGCTCGCGATCGTTGTTGCCTGCATCAACTCCTTCTGCGACGTGGGGAACACACGCACCGCGCGGTAGTTGTCGTACCTGCGATATTCCTGTGCGTTCGCAAAGCCAGCAAGTCCGATGAGTCCAGCGATCGCGCACGAGCGAGCCAGACGGGTGTTCCTTCCGAAGCACAGATGTGGGATGCGCATTGCCTCTTCGCTTTCTCTTTAATTGGGTTCCAGGGTGCAAGGTCCAGACACGACAGGGCCGTCCGATTCGCACCAGAGCGGGCAGATGTTGCCTGAGCGAGCGAGTCAAAGCCGGTTCTCACCAGAATACACGAAAACTGTTGGAATCGCACAGACTTCCATGTGGAAAACATACAGTTCAGTTGGTTATGACACCATGAATACTGAGGGTGGGTTCTTCACCTGTTGTTCTAGGCCATGGCCCCATCCAGATGCACGTCGAGTTGCGGGAACGGGATAGAGATATCCGCTTTATCAAGGCCGTACTTCACTGCGCGGGTGACCGCTTCTTTCACGTTCCAGTATTGCTTCGGCTCGCACCACACGCGCACCTGCCAGTCGACACTTGAGCTGCCCAATCCCATCAGGTACACGGTCGGCTTTGGCGATGCGAGCGCGCCATCGATGCGCTCAACCGCCTTCTCCAGTACAGCGCGTGTGGTATCGATATCCGCGCCGTAATCAACGCCGACATCAACATCTGCGCGCCGCACGCCATGGTGGGTCATATTCTCGATGACAGAACCAAATATCTCGCCGTTGGGCACGATGATTCGGCGCTTGTCCACCGTATCGAGTGTTGTTGTGAAAAGCTCGATCTCATCGACAGTGCCGGTCACACCAGCAACGGTCACAAGATCGCCGACCTTATACGGCCTGAACAGCAGCAGCATGACGCCAGCAGCCGCGTTGCCAAGGCTTCCCTGAAGTGCCATGCCGATTGCAAACCCAAGCGCTGCGATGACAGCCGCAAAGCTCGCCGTCTCGACGCCAAGATATCCAAGCACAGAGACGATTCCAAGGATAAGGATCGACCATCGCGCCATATTCGAGATGAAGCGAGCAAGCGTCTGCTCGACCTTGGCCTTGGTCATTGCTTTCAATGAGCCGCGACGCACCCAGCCACCGACGATCCATGCCGCTGCAAAGATCACGATCGCGATCAGCACCTTCGGGCCGTGCATCGATACAACATTGATAACGTCATCGAAAGACAGGGAAAGAACGGAGTCGATGAAACCGCCGTTGCCAGCAGGGACAGGCTCGCCCTGTGGCTGATCAGGTGTGACCATGGGCGCTTCAGTCTGCAACCCCAGCGCGTTTCTTGTCAAGAGGGAAGAACATACCACAATGTGCATGAATCTCTGGTTCATGCGGCATCATTCGCATTGCAAGCAACGCCGCTCGACGCTCGCATCTAACTGACAACACCCGGTACTACTGGCAGTTGCCCGAGTACGCCTCGAAGAAGCACAGGTAATCAAAGACGTCAAAGCTGCCCGAGAAGTTACAGTCTGCGTATGTATCCATCTGAGCAAACCGTTCACCGTAGCAGATAAAGTCAAACACATTCAGCACGTTGTTCAGATCGCAGTCTGCATAGCACACCTCGGTCAGTGTGATGCTGCCACTGGTGAATGTGGCATCGGGGAAATACTCGGGATACTCCGTTCTGCCCTCTGCAACAAAGACAAGTTTTCCGGTATTGTCTACATCAGTTGAGATATCAACGGATGCGTAGTACCACTGCTTGTTCACGACGCGGTAGTACGTGTACTCAGAGCCACTCACGTTGAAGGACGTGGTCCCTGGTGCGAGCATAAGCTCGCCCGATAGAGCATTGGGTGGAAAGATCTCGTGCATGAACACCGGCCCTTTCAGCACCGGGTTGTCGTACACGCCTTCAATCTCGAACGTATATCGCTTCCCAACAGACGGCAGTGCATAGACACTTGTGCGCGATGTGACACCGGGATACTGCACAACCATGCCAGTCAGGTCGATGGTTAATATTGTGTTGTCAACTTGTGCGCATACTGGCAGTGCAGCAGCGAGCGTGCCGAGACCGGTGCGCAGAAGAAATGCGTTTGTTGTCCTCGTCATTTCCCCAATACTCCGCTTCGTGATCTCCACGCCTTTCGGCGTGTTCCCTCAGATGGTGCATCCGCGCTGATCTGCTTTTCAGCGAGCCTGTCGGATGCTCTCCCGTCTACCAATTGAATCAATTCGGCAGTTTGATTCATCCCTCTGTTTGGAGGGATGGGACATATCCTCTCACTTAGCATATCGCAAAGGCCCGGAATCACAAGAAAAACCCGACACAGGCATGCTGTGTCGGGCTTTGTTTGGTGCAATCGAGCTGTCAGTTTACTGCTTTGCGGCAGCAAGTTCCTTCTCGCGAATATGGGCACCCTTCGGTGCTGCGCCGCGTTGGGGCACTTTCCCGTTGTACTTCTTCATGTGGTCGTCGTAGATCCACTTGTACGTCCGCTCCATCCCGTCGCGCAGGCGGATGGATGGCTCCCATCCGAAGTGGTCCTTGATAAGCGTGTTGTCGGAGTTGCGACCGTTCACGCCCTTGGGAGCATCGAGGTTGTACGAGCGGTTGAGCTTGATGCCAGCAATATCCTCGACGATGTCGACGAGCCCGTTGATAGTGACCAACTCGTTTGAGCCGAGATTCAGCGGCTCGGTGCAATCGCCATGGAGGAACATCTGCACGCCCTTGACGCAGTCGTCGATGTACATGAACGAGCGTGTCTGCTTGCCATCGCCCCAGATCTCGATGTTGTGGTTGCCTGAGAGCTTTGCTTCGAGCACTTTTCTGCACATCGCAGCAGGCGCCTTCTCGCGGCCGCCCTCCCACGTGCCGAATGGGCCATAAACGTTGTGAAAGCGTGCGACGCGCGTGACCATGCCGAAGTCCTCGCGGAAGTGGCGGCACATGCGCTCGGAGAACAACTTCTCCCAGCCGTATCCGTCCTCTGGCATTGCGGGATACGCGTCCTCTTCCTTCAGCGCAACGACGTCCTCGTCTGTCTGCTTGTCGGCGTTGTATACGCACGCCGACGACGAGTAGAAGAAGCGTTCGCATCCGATATCGCGTGCAGCCATCAGCATGTGCGTGTTGATCAGCACGGAGAGCATGCACTCTGCCTTGTGCGTCTCGATGAATCCCATGCCGCCCATATCGGCAGCGAGCTGGTAGATATGGTCGGCACGTGCGCAGGCCTTGTAGCAGTTCGCGAGATCGTTCAGATCCGCAATCATGTTCTCAGCTTCGGGATGGACCTGATACCATTCTGAGAATGGCTTGCGGTCAACCGAACGGACCTGATAGCCCTGCTTGAGAAGATCGCCAACGAGATGTCCGCCGATGAATCCACCACCGCCGGCGACGACTGCGAGTTTGCCCTGGCCCATGCCTGTTCCTTCCTGAAAGTCCGGACAATGTGTCCGCGAGTATGTGAGTCCTGATCTTGCGCTCAAACCAACACTGTTTCCACTGGTTCGATCCGGCGAAACATGAGCATACGGTTGCGAATTGCGGGGTCCAATGTTTTCGGACGATACGCCATCGCAATCCATCAACGCCCGATCCATCGGCTCGATTCCACTTCGCCCCAAGCCCAAACAGACCAAAGTCGGTCGGAAATTCAGCGAAACAGATCTGATCTACGCCCTCAGCTCGGACTTGTTCGATTCGAACATGGCGTGAGACGTCACCGATGAAACAGAATCATCATCGCACGGGTTCGGCTGATCCTTAAGCCCATGCCAATACCACGGGACAGATCATCAAAAAACACAAAGAGAGGTTTATCATGCGTTGCAATCCGTCATCACGCGCTGGCACCATTCGCACCGTTGTACTGACAGCAGTTGTTTCAGCAGGAGTTGCGTCTTCAGCAGCTCTCGCGCTTGCTGGTTCATTCTCGCACGATGAGACAACCTCTCGTGGGTTCCCGATGGTGCAGGGCGAGCGCATCAACGTGTTCAAGGTCATGGGCACGTCTCCTGCGCTTCTGCAGTCGTACAAGGACGTCTCGAAGAATCTGAAGGAGCAGGGCTCGCTGTCGCAGGCTGAGATCAATGTCGTTCTGATGACAGCTGCAGTCGAGAACAAGTGCAAGTACTGCACAGCTGCGCACACCGGCGGCGCGCGTCGAAACGGGGTCGAGGACGAGACAATCCGCGCGATCCAGGAGAGTACCGGGATCGCAGACGAGAAACTGCGCGTGCTGCACGACTTTACACTGCGCGTGTACGAGACGCGTGGTCGTGTTTCAGATGATGAGATCCAGACGTTCCTTGATGCTGGGTACACCCACGGGCAGGCGCTCGATGTTGTCGCGTGCCTTGCAGCAAAGGTGATGACAAACTACGCGAACCAGATGGCGGGCACGCCGGTGGACGAGTTCCTGCAGGCAGAGATCGACAAGATGTCCGCAGCGAAGACGTGGTGAGTACCTGAACTTACGAACCATGAAATGAAAGCCCACGGATTGCAATCTGTGGGCTTTGTTAATTACACGAGCGTACTCCGCATCTTCCGTGTCATCTCTCCCACTCGCCCGTCTCCGATCTGCTTCCCTTCCACTCGCACAACGGGCAGCACCGTCCAGCTCGCGTTTGTCAGGAACACCTCGTCCGCGTCGAGCAGTTCATTGATCGTCAGCATCCGCCGATGCACGGGGATGTTCTCGTCGTGCGCAGCTCCGATGACGTTCGATCGTGTGATGCCGGGCAGCACCGGGCTGGGCACAGTTGCGCCGGATGCGATGCGCCCTTCCTTTGCAGTAGCGATGCTCGCAACAAGCTCTTCATCGCCGCGAGCGATGGGTGTGAAAAGCTCGCCATTTTTCACAATGAAGAGATTGCTCACGCATCCGCCCGCAAGGTGGTTCGTCACCTGGAACACAATGGATTCAGCAGCACCTTGCGCGGCTGCCGACTGCAGTTCGGAGAGCCTCCACCAGTAGTTGAGTGTCTTGTGGCTCTCGTGCGCGTTGAGTGGATTGGCGCGTGTCTTTGCGATTGCAACAGTGACACCGTTCTCGAACATCGCGGCTGGATAGTCTGTTGCTGGTTGGCACGCGATCATGAGTGTCGGCGTGTGATGCGCTTGCGCATCTCCAGCTGCAGCGCGCTGCAGCATGTTCAGATCGCCGCCTGTGATCATCAGGCGGACGCGAGACTTGGGCAGATTCGCCTTTGCGACGGTCTGATGCACCGCTTCTGCGAGCGCTTGCGTGTTGAGATCCTTGGAAAGATTGAGTTCTTCCGCGGACTGCGCAAGTCTTGAAAGATGTGCGTTGAGGTTCGGCACGGTGACATGCGCGCCGTTGGGCTGGTCTGTGTTTCCCTCGCACGTTGCAAGGAATGTCTCGAACAACCCAACGCCGTGCTGAAATCCCGCGTCGAACAGTGATATCTGATTGACCGCGTCTGAGTCGTTGGTGTCGACGAAAGTCCCATTGATAAAAACCGTTGCCATGAGCAGACGATAGTCTCGTCTGGGGAAAGATGTGCTGGTTTACAGGTTTTTCAGCGCCTCGACCGCGTCATCGAGTCTGCAGGTCATGTAGACATCAGCATCGCGCAGGTCGTATCCCAGCGCGTGGAGCCTGCGGATGCGTTCCTCGTCGTCGCGCCCCATGACAAACCCATATTCCGTGGCGCCGTGGAGTCGTGCGCATCGCTGGGCGGTTGCGTGGACGATCTTTGCGTGTTTGGCATCGCACGCGAACAACTGGCCTTCTGCCCAGAGCCCGTTTACAGCGCAGTTGAACGCGCCGACAATCGGGCTGGCAACGCCGAGCGATTCCCTGCGCTCCATTTCGGTGTGCTCGATCGTGTCCTCTTCGCGCACCACGCGGAGCATGGACATATCGATCCACCCGTTTCTGTACTGCTGTGTCAACTCGTCGCGGGTGGGAGGGTTCTTGATGTACGGATCGAGTCTTGCAGCGATGAGGTACGCATCGACAGCTTCGACGGGCGCATCACCGATGAGCCCGGTTGGCACACCAGCTGTGTCGATGCTCCAGATCTGCTGGCGCCAGGCGTCAGTCCATCCGCGATCGCGCATGAACGCACGCTGCGCGGGCCAACTGCTGCGGAACCGCTGAATGAGCACATCGGGTGGATCTTCGCGTGTTGACTCAACAAGCTGCGGGATCATGCGCGCATAGAGCTCTGCTGCAAGATCGTTGTCGTGTGGATCGGTCCACGGATATCCGAACGGCACAGCTGTGCCAAGCCCCTCCCACGCGAAGGGCGGATGCCATCCAATGTAGCCCACAAGCTTACCGTCGAGTTCTGCATAGATGCGTGAGCCGGGTGTTTTCAGCGCGGACTGATGGAGCGAACGGGCATTCCGCAAGCTTGAAGGCCAGCAGCGTGAGAGCGTGTTGGTTGCGCGCTGCCAGAGAGCAAACTGCGCCTGCCAGTCGTCCTTACTCACCTCGGTGCGAAATGTGATGGTGCCCATCGCGTTGTCTCGTGTGTGCTGCTGAACGTTGCTGGCAGGCACAAGTCTACGCACGATCACGATGGGGGCGGTTCGCTGGCATTCGGGGCTGCGCCGTTGGGTTCCTCGCCCTCACCGGAAGCTGGCTCGCGCTTCGTGACGCGTAACCGAACTGTTGGTGTATTCGATTCGATGCGCACACCCTCAATCTGCAGGTTGCCAAAGACGATCGTGCCGTCGATTTCTCCCTCACGCAGATCGTCGTACAGCAGCGGGACGTACGCAAACAGCGAGATGCTGCCCGTTCGCTGCTTAAGTTGCGCGATCGCCTCGGGAGATCCAGTCACGCGTACGTCGGTCAGATAGTTCGCGGAAACAAACTCGACCTTGTATTCGTCGAGCGCATCCGCGGGCACGCCGAGCTGGATCGGCACCTGATTGATAGTTTCTGTGGTTGTTTTTTCCCGCACCTTCACGCCGAGATCAACCGCTGGTGGATCTATCCTTGCAAACCCCTGGGCAACATCCGCAGCAATGCTCGTCGGCGCGATCAGCCGAACACCGTTCAGCACTGCATCGCCGATCGTGTTTGGTATGCGCTCGACAGGTACCTGTGCAGTGATCGTCGGCTCGTCGCCGAGCGTCTTTGCGAGCCGTTGTGGGACGTGGATTGTCACGGTGGGGGGTGTGACATTGACAGTTGCCGAAATTCCCGCAGGAAGCTGCACACGCACGGTTGCCTGCACGGGCACAAGCTCCTCTATGTGCATGCTCAGGCTCGGTGGTTGAACAGAATCGAGTGTGACTCCAGCTCGCTCGAACCGCGGCAACTGGCGCAGTACATCGCGCAGAAGCAGATCGTGCGTTCCAACACTCGCCGGCACACCAATCTCTCCTGGCGTCAACTCAATCGGCGCTGTCAATCGGCTGCGCATCATGTCCAGTGCAGCTGTGGAACCCTGCAGAGACAGAGTGACATCGGTGGATGTCTGCCGATTCGGATCAAGCCAGACGATCTTTGTATGATCAGTCGGAGCGACAACACGTATTGTTACATCCCTGCTGACGCGACGCAGGCTTTCAGATTCGGCATAGACCCAGATGAACAGGGTCACAATTGTCACAATGATGATCGTGCGCACGTGCTGGCGCGCTCTGCCATCGCTCATGCCGCCTCCTCGCCCGTGGTTTTCTGTTCCTGCTTTGGCTCTTCCTTCGCGCTGGTTTCCTTCGTGTTTGTTGGCACCGTTGTTGCAACCTCAGCAGCTTCAAGGATGCGTTCTGTCGCTTCTTCAGCAGCGGTTTTGGCCTTGCCATTGGTTGTAGTTGCAAGGCGCAGCTTCAGTTCCGCGCGAAGCTCCTCGTGATCAAGCGGCCGCGACAGCTTGCCCCGCTCTGCGATGCGAATGTTCCCTGTTTCTTCCGAAACAACAACAACGATCGCATCACACTCCTTTGTGAGCCCGACCGCTGCCCGATGACGAGCGCCAAAGCTAGGGTCCGGCATGTCGCCCGGTTCAGCCATGGGAAGCTGCACGCCAGCAGCTGCAACAACCGTTCCACGAATAATCACTGCGAGATCATGCAGTGCGGTGCCCGGATAAAAGATTGTCTGCAGCAGCGGCGCTGACACTTCCGCACCAATCTTTGTTCCTGTATCCGCAAGCGTGCCGAGTCCCGCCTGGCGCTCAATGGCAATAATGCCGCCAAACTTTGCACGCGAGAGCAGCTTGCACGCCTGCTCAATCGCGTCAATTACACGCGATACCTCGGTTGGTGAGGAGCGGAAGAATGATGCTTCTCCCACCCGGATGAGGGCGCGGCGAAGCTCGGGTTGAAACACGACAACAAGACCGAGCGCAACCAGCGCTGCGAGTTTGTCGTACAGATATGCGATGCGCTGCAGGCTCCGCCCGCCGTCGTCACCACCACCGGAAAGAAGTCGTGCAAGAACCAGCAACACAAGGAAGATAACGAGCATGCCCTTCATTGCGCCGGCTGCACGAGTGCCCTGCACAAAGCGCACCAGCGCGTAGACCAGCACCCAGATCACCAGCAGTTCGAGCGCCACCTCCCAGATCGGATATCCCGTGACCCGATTGAGCAGGTTCTGGATGGGCTGGAGCAACTGCATGCGATCCTCTGGAGGCTGGTGTGGTGGTTCCTGATACGTCAGACAATGCAGAAATGTGCGATCGGAGCGTGCGCAGAGAACGCCAGCGATCGGCTGGCGAATCGTGGCTGCAAGCGATTTTTCCGCATTCTCAGTATAGAGTCGGCCGATGACCCGCCCGGCCGTGAAACGTCCTGCAACTTCGCGATCAGCCCCATCCGCGCCAGCAGCCAGTTCCATCGGGCCGGATCGCAGTGGTGCTACCCGATTCGAACAACGCTCGTCGGTCGATTTTCATTCCATCGCAGACCGACTTTCGGCATGGTTTGCGGAAAATGCCCGGGAGTTGCCATGGCGGAAGCTCCCGCTCGGCTCACCCAGAGACCCGTACGCCTGCCTTGTCTCAGAACTCATGCTCCAGCAGACCCAGGTTTCGCGCGTCATTGATCGGTTCAGCGCGTTCATGG
Organism: Phycisphaeraceae bacterium; assembly: GCA_020639155.1. Lineage (NCBI taxonomy): Bacteria > Pseudomonadati > Planctomycetota > Phycisphaerae > Phycisphaerales > Phycisphaeraceae > Phycisphaeraceae bacterium. The sequence continues at coordinate 933,294 of JACKHF010000001.1, read as the reverse complement.
CCCGGTTCCCGACCGCTGATGATCTCGCCCGAGCCGCCGAGGCGGACGTGCTGGCGATGTGGTCGGGGCTCGGGTACTACCGCCGGGCACGCCATCTACACAATCTCGCAAAAGCAGTGGTGGATCGATTCGATAGTGTGACACCCACGGACTTTGATGACCTGCGGTCACTCCCCGGCGTGGGCAGATACACAGCGGGTGCTGTGGCATCAATGTCCTCGGGCCAGCGCGTGGGGGCGGTGGATGCCAATGCCATACGTGTGTTCCTGCGACTACTCGGGAGTGACGCGGATCCGAAGCTGGCACAGACACAGCAGATGCTTGCGGACTATGGCGATGATCTTGCGCGCGCAGCAGATCACGCGGGAATTATCAATGAAGCAGTCATGGAACTCGGCGCAACCGTCTGCACGCCGGCGCGCGGGAAGGGCGCAAGCGCGACCAGTCCATCTCCCAACTGTGCAGCGTGTCCGATCTCCGCGCACTGCGCAGCGTTCGAGGAGAACAAGCAGCGGGAGATCCCGTTGGTTGTTGTTACAGCATCTGCGCGCAAGACAAAGCCGAGAACCGAGAAACGCGAGCTCCATATTGCAGCCGCCATCATCATGGACGCAAAGGGGCGCGTATTGATGCGTCAGCGGGCTGCGGGCGCATCGCACACCACATCCATGTGGGCTGGGATGTACGAGCTACCCGCGGTGGAAACGCTCGATACAAAGCCGAGCAAAGCTGCGCTCGCGAAGGAGCTCGGCATCGCGTCGAATCTGCTTGTGCTGCGAGAAACGATCCAGCACGAGACAACGCACCGCGCGGTCACCGCGCGCGTGTATCAATGCGATCACATACCGAGAGACTGGAAACCGAGTTCCGGTTGGCTCAACCCTGTGTGGGTGAACACGAGGAAACTGGAAACGCTTGGATTGTCGTCGCTGCACCGGAAGATGGCGGAGATGGGGCTAGCGTGAACCTAGTGGGTAGCCTCGTACCCACCACGTTGATCGAAATATCACCCAGCACATGGCTGCAAACAGCAATCCTGCAATGAAGTATCGAATCGCGAAGAAAACGGGCGATGCTGGAGCAAAGTCAGGGTCCATCGTCTCTATATCGACACTCTCCATGATCGAGAAAGGCAGCAACCACATCCCCGCGTGCAGCAGGAGCAATCCCCATCGCTTGTCGTTCGGCTGAAGGAGTTGGCGCGACAATACCACAAGTGCAAAGAACTGTGCACCCAGAAACGACGCGTGGAGCAACCACCTTTGAGCAGTACTTGCCTGAAGGTCGAAACCCGCAAGTCTGTAGAGGAGTGTTGCTGCAAACAACGCAAGAAAGACTGCAAGTATCCAGCGGCTCCAGGGCTTGGTTGATGTGCGGCTGCTTGTCGTGCACGCGGCGGACAAACACGCTGCATATATCAGAACGAGTGCGCCAGAGATCATCGTTGCTGCAACGGGTGATGTATTATTCGACCACAGTATCCAGGCGCAGCCTTGCGCAAACAACGACAGCGTAATCGCACCAATCGCAACAGCCGTCAGCGTGCGAGTTTGTTTCAGGTCAGCATGAAGTTGGTTCGGCATAACCATACTCTACCGGGTATGTTACCGCATTTGCTGTAAACTCTCTCAACACCCTCTGCAATCTCTGCGGTTCAACAAAAAAGCACCAGCAAACTACTGGTGCGTTTATGTTATTTGGATAGATTTGCTCAGTGCCCGCTCTGCTTTGCCTTTGCAACGATCTGCGGGATCTGGTCAGCGGTCACGTTCTCGTAGAGTGTCTCATCGACCAGCATTGATGGTGCGCCGCCGCACGCGCCGATGCACTCGATCTCAATGAGTGTGAACATGTCGTCGTCGGTGGTCTCGCCGACCTCGATGCCCAGATGCTCGCGCACCGCGTTGGTGACCTTTTCGTGGTCGCAGATCTCGCACGCGATCGATCGGCACACCGCGATGATGTGCCTGCCACGGGGTTTGAGCCAGAACTCCTCGTAGAAGCTTGCGCAGTCGAGCACCTGCGATGGTGCGACCTTCAGAAAGCTCGCGATCTCTTCCATCGCCTGGAACGGAATCCACGCGTACTCGTGCTGGACCATCCGCAGCGCGGGGAGTAGCGCAGCGAGCGTTGTCTCGTACCGTGGCAGATAGACATTGGTCAGTTCGTCCCTCATTGCGCTGGTGAGGTAGGGCTCTGACCTGCGCTCGATCTGCATCGTGCCCGAGTTCTTCGTGATCCATGCCATCGATGCGTGACTCCAGTTTGTCTGCGTCCCAACTATTTCTACTTCGCGGGTGCGGGCCACTGCCCGGGCGAGCATGGTAGCCCGTCTCTGTCACCATGGGGCACAAGCGGGCTGTCCCTGTGTTTGCGTTCCACGCTCTGCCGACGGACCGGTTTGATGGTCTCAACGAAGCACGATGCCGGGATGGTCAGACTCTCGATGATGCCCTTGTCGTCGTCCTTCTTCTTCCCAGCGTCTTCCCACGCGATGACGTGGATCATGGTGCCACCGGTGTCCTTCAGCACAACGCAATCGCGTGTGTTGTTGAGTCCAACGTAGTTCGATGTGTTCTGCGAGTTGATGACATATGCATCGCCGAGCGCCTCATTCTTTGCCTTCGGTGCGACTGCAGGATCACCCACCGGCCCGTCCCATTTCTGGTGAAGCCCGTTAAAGATGATGGCTCGCTCACCGGGTTCGAGCGTCAGATCCGGAAGCTTGACGATCCACCCCGCGTCCGATTCCTCGAACTGCGCGTTCCAGTCCGAGATCTCGTACCCCTTCAGTGAAATAGGTTTGTCATGCGGGTTCACGATCTCAACGTACTCATCACCTGTTGCGTCTCGCACACCATCACGATTTGCATCGCCCTCCAGCCCCGTCGGCACTGCAAAGAGCACCTCTGTAATGAGTGGATGCGGGAACTCGATGTTGAGCTTTGTGTGTTGTTGTGCGCACACTATCGGCGTAATAAGCATTGTTGCGCACAATAACGCCTTCACCGTATATGTCTGTCTTCTCACCATCCCGTGCTCCCACACGAATCTGTGTTATTGTTCAACCGGCTCCACCGCCAGTGTTTTTTTCTTCTGCTCTTGTTTCAATGCTTCAAGTGCAAGCTTGAACATCTCCGAAGTACCAGCTTTCGACGGGCGGTCGATCAGCCTGAACTTCTCTTCAGCAAGATCCCGTCGAACGATCCGCCCCTTTGCAGCACGGAGCACCACCATGCCCGTATCGGATCGACCCGGCACATCCATCATGTACTGTCGCTCGACAAAGTGTGGGTCGGTGACCTCGAACACTTCTGCGAATGTTGTATTCTGTTCAACTGTTTGTGCGGGTCTGCGTGCGGTAATGCCAGCCCCTTGGCTGATATCTGTGATGCGCAAACGCACTGGCCAAGGGGATCGATTCGTGATGTCAACGCCAGCGGTGTTCGATCTGCACCCTGTGAGCACAACGAAAACCACTATTGCGCACGCTGCCACTCGAATCGAGTGTGTTTTCCTACGTAACGTATTGCCTTGTTGCACAATAGCTCTCCCAATCCAAAGAGTAGAATGGATATACCGACAGAGCGATTTCCCTACACAAGCCAAACAGGTGTGGCATATCCAGCATGCGGGTTCTCTGGAAGTGCGGGAGGAAGACACTGTGACAGTGTGACTCAAACACACACCGCTCCCTGCGAAACGGGAAGTTGTGTGACAGCCAAAATCGAGTTGAAGAACATCACATAGAGGGAACACATCCCACTGGTTATCAGTATCATTCTGCATACGATCCGCAGCCAGTTGGCTGGCATCGCGTGCTGTCTTAACAAAGTCAGTGCGAAAACGCAGTAGAGGGGATGCGGGCTGAACTCGTGTGGTCAGCAGCCCGGCGTGGCCGAGATCGGCCCATCACACACACCACACGTTCCCCACTCGTCGATGGGCGACAGCCTGTCAGCAGGAGTTTTCAATGATTCCAAAGCCGCCGCCACGCGAACCGTCACTTGGGTTTCTCTACATTCCACCCTACCGCGTGCAGGGGATATCAATTGCTGGCGAAGCGACCAGCGTCATGGTGCCGGAACTGGACATCTGCTTTGATGTTGGCGTGTGTCCTCGGGCCATGCTGGCAACAAAGTACATGGCTATCAGCCACGGTCATATGGACCACATCGGGTCGCTCGCGTATTACTGTTCCCAGCGCAGGTTCCAGGGCATGGGCGATGCCACAATTGTCTGCGACCCGCGCATTGCGCCCGCCATCCGCGGCATGATGAATGGGTTTGTGGATCTCGAACGCCAGAAAACACCGTTCGAGTTGATCGAGCTTGAGCCTGACAAGGGTCAACTCGAGATCAAGAACAACATGTTCCTCCAGTCGTTTGCGACCGACCACAACTGCCCGAGCGTTGGATACTCCATCGTTGAGCACAGATCGAAGCTCAAGCCCGAGTATACGGATCTGCCGCAGGAGAAGCTGACCGAACTGAAGCAGCGTGGTATTGACATCACGCGCGTGCTTCAGATTCCGCTGGTGGCATATATCGGTGACACGCTCCCCGGCCCGCACCTGTTGCGAGATGATGTGCGCAAGGCAAAGATCATCATCACTGAGTGCACATTCTTTGAGAAGGAGCACCGCTCGCGCGCAAAGGCCGGACAGCACATGCATGTGGATGACATTGCGGAATGGCTGCGTGTCTGCGAGTGTGAAGCGATGGTCATATCTCATGTCTCGCGCAGGACGCATCTTGGGTTTGCGCGTGACACGCTAGCGAAACTCGTTGGTCAGCAGTTGGTCGAGAAGGTTCATTTCCTGATGGACAGCCGAACAAATCGTGCCCGCTACGAGAAGCAGGTTGAAAAGGCCGAAGCCGAGGAAAGACAGCGGAACAAGATGGCCGCGGGCGCACGTTGATAGCCCCAATAACCTGTAAAGATATGAATAGAACTGTGCTTTGGTTGCACGAACCTGCTGTTTCAATCCTATAAAGAACGCGCTCAGACACCGGGGATGTCACCCGTGTGTCACTTTGCGGGTTTTGGGTTCCGTTGCGTGGTTGGACGTGGTAACCTGTACTGCGGGACAATCCCGCGCAGGTGATACAAAGGGGATCAACACGGAGGCACCACGTCATGGCACGCATCAGACCATTCTCTCGTCCTGCTCAGCACGCCTCGCGCAAGCTGCGCCTCGGAACCAGCCGATCCGAGTGGACGCCAGCACCGATGTTCATGCAGCGATGGCTCTCGCATCCGTACCTTATCGCTGGCGGTGTGATGGCGTTTTCCCTTGCACTGGGTACGTATCCACGCGCAGCCGAGACAACCGCATCAACCTTCGATCCCGAAAGCCTGCTGCTGGACGCACGCCAGACGATCAACGAATCCCGCGCTGTTTCCAGTGCGCAAACGCGGTTTACTGGTGGTCTCGCTGCAGATTCGATGGCTACACCAGCCGAGTGGATCGCGGATGCCGCCGGGCGTGCGGATAATGCGTTTATGGCAGACAAACCAAAGCAGTCAAAGAAGAAGCAGACAGAAGCAGTTGTCAAACCGGACGCTGAAAGTCCGCTGCCCATCAGGCGCATCACGCTCTATCGGTCTGGTGTCGGCGCGTTCGAACGCCGTGGTACAGTGACAGATGACCAGACGGTTAGCCTGAACTTCCGCACGGACCAGATCAACGACATGCTCAAGTCGATGGTGCTGCTGGATCTTGATGGTGGCTCTGTGCAGAGTGTGCGCTATGGATCTCGCGAACCGCTTGAGCGCAGACTTGCTGCGTTTGGTTTGAATATCTCGGATCAGCCGAGCCTGCCCGAGCTCGCGTCACGGTTGCGTGGCTCGAAGGTGCGTATCAGGCTTTCCACGGGTGACACACTGACGGGAACCGTGTTCGGCAGAGAGAATCGCAAGACAATTACCGGTTCCGACGGCAATACGACTGATATGCCAGCGATCAACCTGCTTGTTGGTACGAGCCTGCGGTCGATTGATGTGAACTCGGTTGCTGAGTTTGAGATTCTTGATGCCGAGCTCCAGCGTGAACTCGAGATGGCGCTTGGCGCAATTGCTGAGCAGCGGTCAGAGAACATGAAGACGGTTGATGTTTCATTTACAGGTAACGGTGATCGACAGGTGATCGCCAGTTACATCCACGAGATGCCGGTGTGGAAGACATCATACCGCCTCGTGCTGCCCGAGATCGGTGCAGCGGGCTCCGATGGTTTAATGCAGGGCTGGGCGATTGTTGAGAACACAACAGACGAGGACTGGACCGATGTCAGACTCGCTCTGGTGTCGGGGCGTCCGGTTGGTTTTGAGATGGATTTATACGAGCCGTTGTACCTTGATCGACCGGAGATCGATGTGCCGGTGCTTGCAGGCGTGATGCCCAAGGTTTTTGATGGTGCGGATCTTGATCGTGCTGCTGAGAAGATGGTTGCAAAAAATTCGATGCGGGAGGAGCGGGCGCGTACAGCAGATGCACGTGCTGGCGCGAGTCTTTCAATGCCAGCGGGGTTGCCGGCCGAGTCTTTTTCACGCAGCAACATCGAACAGGATATGCTCGACAAGCTCAGCCATTCAACATCGGCTGCTGCATCAGGACGGACTGATGGCGAGGTCTTCAAGTTCGAGCTTGATACACCGGTGACCATTGAGCGTCAACGATCGGCCATGATTCCGATTATTGCTGAAGAGATCGAAGCGCGTCGCGTCTCGATCTACTCCGCTGGTGACGATCATCCCATGAAAGGTGTTGAGATCATCAACAGTTCCGGGTTGCAGATCATCCCAGGTCCGATCGCGGTCTATGACGGCTCGACGTATGCGGGCGACGCGCAGATCGGTCATGTGCCCGCCGACGACAAGCGACTGCTTGCATTCGCGGTTGATCTCGATGTTGATGCGCGCACCGAGTACAAATCGGCGCGGATGGTGCGCAAGCTGCGCGTTGTCAAGGGCGTTGTCGAGCAGACAGTTGAGAACACTATCACAACAACATACCGGCTCGACAACAAGGACTCGTCACGCGATCGCACAGTGATCATCGAGCACGCAAAGATGCTCGACTGGGAGCTTGTTGATGCAAAGCCGACCGAAACAACAGCGAACGCGTACAGGTTCGAGGTGGATCTCGGCAAATCAAAGTCGGGAACGATCGATGTGAAGCTCGCCCAGACAGTTGCGTCGTCGTACGCCCTGACAAACTTCAACATCGAACAGCTGCAGACGTATGTGCGTGACGGCAAGGCACCAAAGGAAATCGTTGACGCATTCCGTGAAGCAGGTAGACTGCAGAACACGGTGAATCTTGCCCGCCAGCGGCTTACCGAACTGAACTCCGATCGTGAAACAATCGCAACAGATCAATCGCGTATTCGCCAGAATATGAGCTCGATCGATCGCAATACAGAGTTGTACCGCAGGTACATGACAAAGCTCAACGATCAGGAAACACAGATCGAACGCATCGTCAATGACATTGCCAAAGCGCAGCAGGATATTCAGACAGCAGAGAAAGCACTGCGTGATTATCTTGGCTCGTTGAATATCGGGTAAACACAGTTCGAGGAACGATACAGACCCGGGAATGCTGTTCCCGGGTTTTCTATTGCCCGATGCTGTGCGCACACTGCGTGCCGATCCGATGGTCGGTGCTTGTCCGGCATCATTGTCCGTCTAGCGTGTTGCGGTGCTCGTGCATGTTGCACGGGACAGCATGCTGGGAGGGTGTGATGAGCGGACGAAACATGTGTGTACATAGGTGTCAACGGTTGCTGTTGTGTGTGGTGCTTGCGATTGGAACGGTTCAGATGGGCGGGTGTTCCTCGCTCGCAGGAATGCCGAATGATCCGCAGCAACTGACTCAACAGATCGGACAACGACTTGATGAGCTCGATGCAAAGTACGAACAGACCGAGCATGCGATCATCGCGCGCATCGACCTGATGAACCAGACCGACATTCCGGCTGATGATCCATCACGCCTTGCGATGGAGTCCATGCTCGCTGAAACGCAAACGATGCGATCTGCGCTGGAAACAGCCAGAGCAAAGCTCGTGCAGGTTGCACGAGAAACGGAAGCGATCACGTCGGGAACAGGTCTGGTTTTTGACACGTTCAACAGACTCAGCGTGCTGATTCCCGAACCGATCAGATCGCCCGTTGTTCTTGGTGTGGGGCTGATAGCAGCACTCCTGAGGGCGCGCACCATGCGCAGGGGGCTCGAATCGGTCGCAAAGAGTGTTGACAAGGTCATGGAGGCGGATCCGGAGTTTGCTTCCCGATTTGTGAAGCACGCGGACACGGTGCGGACGATTCAGACGCAGACTGCAAGGAAGGTGATCGACCAGACGCTCGCGACAAAGTTTCAGGCACGCCTGCCGATCTGAGTCCGTGTAAGCAGTGGCGAATCCAAGCGAAACACGAAAAAGCCGAAAAACAGGGCCGATCAGGATTTCCTTATGTCATCCTGATCGGCTTTGGTTTATACTGACGATGTTCTATGCCTGATTGGTTGCTGGCTGAGAATGGGACGACCAGCATGCAACACCACCCGGAGGCGACCGATGTATCGTCGAGCAAGCATCGCATCTCGTGCGTTCACACTCATTGAACTGCTGGTCGTGATTTCCATCATTGCGGTGCTGATCAGTCTGACCCTTCCGGCGCTCGGGAAGGCGCGCGAGACCGCGCGCAGACTCAAGTGCATGGTGAACCAGAAGAGCATTGGGACCGCGTTCCAGTATTACATGGATGAGCAGTCAGGCGGTATGCTTCCTTACATTCTTCCACTCCAGACATCGGTCAGGCAACCCAATGGCTCGCAGAACGACGCATCGATGCTGGAGCTGCTTGAGCAGTATCTTGGTGTTCCTGCGCCAAAGAAGGGTGAAGATGGCCTGTACAAGGTGACAGATCCGTACAAGTGCCCGTCCGATGCTGATGGTCATCCAGCAAACGGTGAGCCGAACTCGGTGTGGGCCACATTCGGCACGAGTTATAACTATGTGCCGGGAGAGCTGATGATGTTCTCCGAGATTGTGTTCAATCTGCGCGATCCGCGCAGGCCAGTGACAAAGGCGATCGAGGAAGCGGGCAGATTCCCGTTGCTGCAGGACTATGCGGACTGGCACCCGGGCAACGCGCACGGGCCTGGTAAGTGCGCGTGTTTCTTCGGTGATATGAGCGCGGACTGGAGCATCGAACCAACCAGTGAACAGGCAGAGAAGATTCTCGCCAACATTGCACGCTTTGGTGGTGTGGGATTCGGCGGATAAGTCAAAGAATCAATGAGGGAGGGTGAGAATGAAGAGTCATGTGAACACGTTGCTCTGTGCTGTGGTTTGTGCCTGCGCTGCGAGCGCAACGGCAGACGTTATCTATGAGACACCGGATCCCTTTGGTGGACCATTCGGGCTGGTTGGTTTCGATGTCTTTGCGCAGCAATCCGTTGCGGTTCGTTTTACGTCAACCGGGGACTATTACTTCACCCGCGCGAGCATGTGGATCATGTCAAACGATTTCGGCGGTGTTTCAAACGCACAGGTTCGCGTGACATTGCGCACCGATGATAACAACGGCACCGTGAGCATCCCGAGCGATGTGATCCTTGATGAGATGTTCTTCAACGTTAGTGCGATTGGCTGGGACCCGGTGCTGGAGTCGGTCGATTCGGTGTCGCATCCAGCACTTGTTGCCAACGCAAACTATTGGCTCGTGCTTGAATGCGACGCTACAAACAGCAACCCGGTCTGGAACTGGGCAGGCATCGGAAGCGGATTTACTTCGAACACGAGTGGCAACCAGACAGTGTGGCAGCCGGGTGGCACGGGCGCAGTCGCTGCAACAATCATTGAGGGAGTTCAGATCTGCTATCCAGACTGTGATGGCAGCGGTTCTCTCAGTATCTTCGATTACATCTGCTTTGGCAATGCGTACGCGAGCCAGAATCCGTACGCCGACTGCGATGGTAGTGGCAGCTTCAATATCTTTGATTACATCTGCTTCGGAAATCAATACGGCAGTGGGTGTCCGTAAGTGTGCTGATGAGAAGCGAGGTGTCTCATGTCAAGGTTTCGAGAGATTGGTGCAACGACGTTCTCGGCTCTTTGCTGCTTTCATGCTGCTGGGCAGTGTATCGAGCCTCTCTTTGGCGCAAGACATATTTCAATCCCGTATCAACCCACATCGGTGACTGCGGCTGATGTAGACAATGATGGCAATGCAGATCTGATTGTCGCGTGCGGTCTTGCGAACCGGCTGCTTGTGCTGCAGGGGCAGGGCGATGGCACGGTCTATGAGTCGGGCAGTTATACGCTTGGCTCTGGTTCGACCGGGCAGGGGCCGCAGGTTGTTATTGCGGTTGATATCAATGACGATGGTCTCGCTGATCTGATCACAGCGAACAGATCAAGTGCCGACATCACAGTACTGAAGAATCTCGGGTTTGGTGTCTTTGATTCTCCGCACACGGTTGCGGTTGGTGGTAGCCCGTGGTCGGTCGAAAGTGGCGATGTCAATAACGACGGGCACGTAGATCTTGTTGTTGCACAAGGCACAGATACGTCCGGCTCTGTGACCGTGCTTGTGAACACAGGCGCGGGCAACTTTGGTACGCCGGTGACGTACTCTGGCGATGTTGGTACAACATATGCAATGCTTGATGACATCAACGGCGATGGCTTTGATGACCTTGTTTCGGTGAGTTCGGTACAGGATCGAGTACGAGTTCGTGTCAATAACGGCAGCGGCGTGTTTTCCCAGCAGACCACCTGGGACATCGGCGACAGTCTCTACTTTGTTGACACCGCGGATTTCAATGATGATGGCATAGTTGATATTGCAACAGCGGGTGAGCTGGGTCTGTACGTGAGCCATGGCCTCTTTGGCACCGGGTTATTTGCAGCTCCTGTGCAGGTGCCGGGTTTTGGGTATGCGACCGTTGCTGATCTGAATAATGACAGTCTGCCCGATCTGAGCTCTGTTGGGGTCGAGATCAACTTCAACAATCAGGGCGCGGGATTCCTGGCGCAAAAAACATACCTTGCTGGTGACAATCAACTCTCAATGGTTGCGGTCGATCTGAACAACGACGGGTGGAAGGACATCGTAACCGCGGATTTCGATGATGTTGGTCTGAGCGTGCTGATGGGCAAGGGCGATGGAGTGTTCACGGGTGTGACAAAGTGCTGTGAAGATCTTCTCATTGGCGGAAAGCTGCACGTTGTGGACATAAACAGTGATGGTCTTCTTGATATTGTAACGAGTCGGACAGATCCCTGGGGTGTTGTGGTGAAGTATGCAACCGATGAGTTAACATATGGAACGGAGTTGTTCATCCCAACATCTCAGGTATCCTATATGGATACAGGCGATATTGATAGTGACGGAGATATCGATGTTGTTGTCTCGCTTGTGGATGAAGGCCGAGTTGGTGTGTTGAAAAACACAGACGGAGTTCTTGCCTTTGATGACTCATATCCTTTGATTAATGGCATCAAGGATATACGTCCTTCACTGATTAGTATTGCAGACTACAATAATGACGGCTTACCAGATGTTTCAACGATTGCATCATTCGAGGACACATTTTATGTGCTGGAAAATGCGGGTGATGGAACACTGCTGTTTCCCACCACATATCCTGTGACACGCCCCAACTCACTCCAATCCTTTGATGTTGATAACGATGGCGACATTGATGCAGTAATCACCCCCAACGCAAACTTGCCGCTTGCTGTTTTTAAGAATGATGGCAACGGAAGTTTCAGTGCGTTTTCAGGAACGGCTTTGCCTGGTGTGTTTGGGGTGTGTACGCCGCTCGACCTTGACAACGATGGGGATATTGATTTAGTTGGCCCAAGATATGAAGGGGCTAACCTGTATTCAGTTGTTGCAGTACTGAATGATGGCACAGGCTTCTTTGAACCGTATCAGCAAGTCATCGTAGGGCCTCGCATGTTTTGGATAGCTGCTGGTGATCTTAATGGGGATGGCTGGACTGACGTGGCATTTGCATATCAAGAAGTTGAAAAGAGTATTGGTTTCATTCTAAATGACGGTACGGGGTCGCTAGCACAGCTTTCAAAGACTAGCTATGGTGATATGACTTCGATCTTGACTATCGCCGATCTAAACAATGATGGTGCCGATGATATTGTGGTTCGTAAAGACGGTTTGTGGCTTTTCTACAACAACTGCCCGCATGAATGCAAAGCCGATTGCGATGGAAGTGGAGTTCTCAGCATCTTCGACTACATCTGCTTCGGCAATGCGTATGCGAATCAGGATCCGTACGCCGACTGCGACGGCAATGGCAGTTTGAGCATATTTGATTACATCTGCTTTGGCAATGCGTATAGCACCGGGTGTCCTTAACTTGATCTCTGAGGTGGTTCGACCGTGAGGCGTGAAATGAAGAAAAAGATACTGGTTTGTGCTGTTCTGGGTATGGGTTGCCATGTTCATGCGCAGCCAGAGCCGATCTATGTGCTGACACTTGATTCGACGCGCACGGAGTTGTGCGGCTCGATCGATTACAACTTTCTGACGGGCAACGCGCACGCTGCTGCGAGGGATGCCATGCTCGACCCCGCGAACTTCGGCCCGGGCGGGATTGTTGAGAGGCCGATTGTGTTCCTGCCGCCGGTTGCAAACTTCAGGTGTGAGATACCCGCTGAAACAGATGTTCTTGTTATCCCCGCGAGCTCCTCAATGACGACGCTTGAGCTGTCTGAGGTGCGACTGTTTTCACTTCGTGGTGGCATCATCGCGTTGGGTGACACTATACCCGAAGAGCTGGACTATCGCTTTGACGGAAATGCTGTGGGACCGTTTGGTCCAGCAACCGGTACCATTACAACTGAGTTGCATCCTGTGATTGATGGTCCGTTTGGCGCCGTTTCGGGTTCTCTCCCATTGATGACGCATGCTGGGTTCACGAACACGGCAAGTTGGCTTGTTGCGCCACTTGTCTCCACGCCTGAGGCGATTGTGATTGGAGCGTGGACGCACAGCATTGGTCCTGGGAGGACTGTCATTGCTGGTGACAGCGAATGGTTGATGACGTTGTCTGAATCCGGCTGTGCAATGGGAAATCAGCAGCCCGAGGGCATGACGCTGTTTCTGAATGCTGTTGCCTGGGTTGCGCCCGATCCCGAATTTAAATGGACAATCGGTTGCAGCGACTGCTACATTGATTGTAATGGTGACTGGGAGTTGACGATCTTTGACTACATCTGCTTTGGCAACGCGTACGCAAGTCAGGACCCGTATGCCGATTGCGATGGTAATGGGCAGTTTGCCATCTTTGATTATGTTTGTTTTTTTAACTCATGGCAGGCTGGATGTTGATTATCCTCAATCCGGAACTGGGATATAGCACACGATGGCGGGACCTAACGACAGCATGCGGCGAATGATCGACCGGCTCGGGCAGAACGAGTCTGTGTTTGGTCGTTTTCGTGACTTTGGTGAACGTGTTGACGACATACTCTTCGGTGATGAGCAGTCGCGTCGACGTACTTTTCGTATCGGTGGGATTGTGCTCGGATGCATTGTGCTGCCGCTGCTCGTGTGGGGTGTGTGGTCGATTATCCCTCGCAGAACGCCGAACTATGACACCGGTCGCATCGACAAGTTGATGAACTTTACGCTGCTGACGAATGAGTTTAATAACCTCCCGATCCAGAAACGTCTGGAACTGCTCGGCACGTTGCGCGAGAGGTTTGAGAAGATGAGCGCGACGGAGAGTGTCTTGCTTGCATCATTTGCCGGTGGCATCATGGGCAAGGCACGAGCGCAAATAGAGGAGAACGTGTCGATGCTGATGATCGACATGTGGGATCAGTACGCGAACGGGTATGACAACGTGCCGCTGGAAGATCGCGCCCGGTACCTTGACACGTCGCTGGTGGACATGGTGCGTGCGATGGAAACGCTCGCTGGCGAAGAGTCCGGGATGAGCGACAACCAGATTGTGACAGAGATGCACGAGCAGGCGCAGCGTGATGCCAAGGCAATTCGTGAGGGCAAGGGGCCTCCGCCGCGCGCCATCGGCCGTCTGGCTGAGTTTTTCAATAACAACGTGCGCGTTCACTCGTCGCCGAGCCAGCAGATCCGCGGGCAGCAGATGATGCTCGACATGGTGCGCCATATGCGGGGACAGGATATTGCAACTGGCAAGCCGCTTAAGCCGGGTGGCGGATAAGGACTGGAAAGCAAGTCAGTGAAACAAAGTTAAAGCCGGCACACCGCTTGATGCGATGTGCCGGTTGTGTGTACGCACGACGAGGACGGCGTGCGTGGGGATTGAGGGACGGGGTTACTTACTTGCAACCAGCTGCGTACAGATTGCCGAACGCGATGTAGTCAAACACGTTGAGTGAGCCGTTGTGATCAAGGTCTGCGCGGGGCTCGTTGCTTGAGTACGAGTTGCCGTACTCGACGTAATCGAAGATATCGAGCGAGCCGTCGCCGTTCCAGTCTGCTTCGCACAGGTCGAGCACGGAGATGGTCATCGCTGCTTCCGGTGCTGCGATCGTGCCTGTTTGTGCGCCAGAGGAGACATTGAATGTGACCAGATCGGTTCCCGCACCAGTGGTAAGAGCTTCCCCGTTCACGATGTCGATGCCGTGCTGCACATTGGCCATGTTGAAGATGTTGTAATACGTGCCGGTGTTTGAGTTGACCGAATAGACGCGACCCTGCAGTGTGCCGAGGAGGAGCGTGTCACCAGTTGCTGCGGCACAGGTCACCTGCCCGCCACAGACGGTGAGCAGTTGGGGCTGCGACATTGACTGCGGCATGGAATACACGAAAGTGTCGATACCGCCGATGATGATGTTCCCGTTGTGCGCTGTCAGTGCGTTGACATCGTTGATGTGCTGGAGCGATCCGATCTGGGTACCTGTTGTCATGTCGTACTTGATGATCTTGTCTGACTCGGTGCCAACGAACAGATCTGTGCCGGCTGCTGTCAGCGCGGTGATGGGTTCGAGTACATTGAACGAGCCAACGAGCGCTCCTGTGGCGAGTTCGTACTGCATGACATTGCCAGCGGTCGTGCCTGCATAGAGCACATCGTCGATGAACGTGATCGAGGTGACTTCCTGGGATGTCTGCACGAACAGATCGAATGTAGCTGAGGCGTCGGCACGATAAATGTTGCCCGATGCGCCAGCGACAAAGATATCATCTGCGGTTGCTGTTCCAGCGAGCGTTGCAAGTGCAGCGACAACAGTGAGTCTGGAAATGGTCTTCATGTGTACCTCCGTGTGGTGTGGGTGAATCAGACGAGTGATGCCAGTATGTTCCCACATGGAGGCCGTTGTGGTTACCCACAAAAGAGAGGGAGGATGGCGATAACGATTTTCTGGGTCGAAAAAAGCCCCATTTCTGCCTGAAAGTCGCGATCGACCATATCGTTTTGATGGGATGAAAATCCGTCCTTTACTAGACTTATCAGGCAACATTGCCAGCAGTACAGGATAATGACATCAAGATCCGAAGATTCTCCGGCGACGTACATCAGGTTCCAGAGCCTGCGCGTGTGCGAACAGTCTCACAAGCCGATGGGCGTGTTTCAGGAAGCTTTTGAGCTGCGCGACTCGGGAGTGCTGACACCGGACGAAGAACGGGTACTTGAGGGGCATCTGTCGTGGCTAAAGATGCATCTGAAATCACCTGCGGTATTGCGTGACGACGGACATCATCGCGCGATCGCGTGGTTCCATCCAAGAGCAAAGGAGCCGATCCGTCGCGTACGCGCGATCATCGAGTTATTGCGCGAGTACGGTGTGTATGTCGAGCAGATCACAACACAGTCGCCCGGCATCGTCATTTACGAAGATGGTTGGCAGGTGGTCGCAAAGCCCTCACGGAAACGTTCGAGAAATCCGGATGAATCAGTTGGCTGACTCATCATCGGGGAAACGAGGGCGTGCTCTGCCAACGAAACGCGCGAGCAGTTCGCCCCGGCTGGACACACCAAAGTGACGGTAGAGCGCCACCACATACTCATGCACTGTGGTGGGTGAGAGTCCAAGTCTATATGCCACCTGCTTCTCGGAGTCACCATCGAGCAGGCAGTCGAGCGTGTCCTTCTGTCGCGGCGTGAGTCCGTTGGTGCCGGGCTCAAGAGCTGACGCGATGGACTTTCCGATCATTTCGCCGAGCGATGCGTGGATGAACTGGATGAGCCAGGCATCGCGCCGGGTGAACGGCTGCGCGCCGACGGGTCTGTGTAGCCAGATGGAGTTGAACAGGTTCATCTCGCGTACCGCAGCGATGGAGATGATGTAATCGTCGATGCCAGCTGCCTTGTGGAACTCGTTGAATGTGACAGAGTTGTACCACACGCGCTCATCCCAGAGCTGGTTGCGCCTTCGGGTGACAATGGGTCCGGTGAATCGAGCGAGTTGATCAAACTCGGGCGTTCGTGTGACCGGCATGACAGAGGTGTACTCCTGCCATGATTTCTCATCGCGCTTTGTTGCCCACCCCTTGCGGATCGACCCGAGGGGGATGGGTTTGCGATCCGGCGAGAAGTGCTGCATGTTGCCGCCAATGGCAACCTGTGCATGGACCATGTCCCGCATCGCGTCGAGTGCGTGGTCCAGCCATGAGCGCGCATCAGCCCCGTTCTCGACGCATTCGCCGATGATTCTTGTGCATTCACGCACGTCGCGAGTTGTGATGCGCTCGTTCCGCATGTGCCGGATGACTCCCAATCGTCGGATACAGAATGCCACAGAAGTCGCGTCTTTGCTACCCGAACCATACACGAAAATCGAAGCAGAGGATACAACGACACGGAAAATCTGGATCAAAGAGGAAGAATGTTCGTTCGAGAGCAGCGGTATCGGGCGTCGGTCGCAATCGAAATCCCCTGCCAAATAAGCAGGCCCGACATTGCTGGCAGGACGGCTGATGGGAACCGACTGCGGTTCTACGCCGAACAGGTCCCTCAACCAGAGCCAGCCTCGGGCTGCTGGGCCAATCGGTTGACCTGATCGCGTAGGTGTTGACATGGTCCCGGTTGGCACAACCATTGCAGATACACAGACCCCGCCCGCACGCTGTGGGCTGCGCACACCCCCTGTGCGATCATTCAGACCCGTTCACCCAGACCCGCAACCCGATTCGCGCTGACGTGAACAGAACCTTTGCAGAGACGGAAGGAAGTACTCAAAATGGCAGATGAACAGAACCAGCGTCAGGTCCAGGTGCGCATCGACGAGTCGAAAATGCAGGTGCACTACGCCAACACCGTTCGCACATCGACCACCGCAGACGAGGTCGTCCTCGATTTCGGGCTCAACGTGCCGATGCAGGGCCCAGACAATCAGCCCGTGATGATGTTCGGCGTTGCCAGCCGCACTGTCATGAACTGGCAGGGCGCAAAGCGCCTCGCGATGAGCCTCGCTCAGGTTGTTCGTCAGTATGAGGAACGATTCGGCGAGATCAGCCTGCAGGGGCCGGTGCCGGTTAGCGCTGGCAGCAACGACTGAATGTCGATTTCCAGCTTGGCTGGGGAGATAGAGAGAGTGAGCTTCGCACCCGGCAGCAGCGATGTTGCTGGGTGCTCTTTGTTTTGCGCGATCTTGGCTGACATGCAACGCCACAATCAGATACATTGTGTCGCATGAAAACTGAGGAAACAGAAAACGTATCTGCTGCAATGGCACCACCGGACAACGGAACCGAGCCGCTGGTCTACACGGGCCAAGCGCCGTGGCTGGCAAACATTCCGATCCGGCTTGTTGTTGGAGCGGTCGTTGCAGGATTTGCGGGCACCGAGATCTACAAGGCAGTAAGTACAAAGCTGCCTATTCCGTGGTTGTGGATCATTGGTCCCGCAGTTGTGGGTGCTGCAGCAGCGTGTCTTGTTCCGCGTCCGCGATGGATCCGTGCGCTGCGTATTGAGTCGGGGGAGATCGGGATTCGAGATTCCAGAAATACACGTACAGCGTTGCAGACGGATGATGTGCTTCTTGTTGCTGGCGTGAAGGGGCCGAGCTTTGATGGCGGCGATCTGGTTGCACCGCAGTCTGTGCATCTCATGACAACACAGGGCAACTTCAGGATCAAGCTGGGCTATGACGGCGCAAAGCACTGTTACGACAATGCAATACAACACTGTCATCTTGCTGCGCATCTTGATTTCTCCGGCACGCTGCACAAACCGGACTGGATGGAGGCATCCGAATCGCACGCAGATACACAGGCATGGATGCAGGATGTGCGATCGATGGTCAAGTCTGCTTACCGCAGCATGATCTCACAAGCGTTCGGCGCGATGTTTGCGCTGGTGTTGCTTGGCTGCGGGTTGATAGCTGGCGCAGTTGTGATGGGGATGCAGCAGTCGGGTTCATCATCGCATCGTGGGCCAATCAAGCTGGGAATCCTTGGGTTCATTGTTGTGGTTGTGGGGTTGGGGCTCGCAGGATACGTGTTCTCGCTTCAGCGCCAGAAGAGCCGGCTGCTACGCGAACTGGTGTAAGTTAGGAACATCCTGCTGTATATACGTTTCCAAAGGAGAGCGGCCAAGGATGGTGAGAGTTCAACTGCTGCCACTGTTGAGAGTGCAGAGGTACGCAGAGAGTCGTTGGTGCCGGATGAACTTGGCTGGCAATACGATTCAGTTTGTCGTTGGAGATTGGCCGTGTCAACATTGCCGCAGCAATTGTGGAACCACAGGATGGCATCTGTGCAATACCTGTGCATGAGGATTTCATTGATGTGCTGTCGATTTTTTACATTGTCGCTCGTTCTGCTGTGTGTGCGCGCTGTGACAGCTCGGGCTCACATCGCTTCACCGGATGAGCAGTTGCGATCCGCGTATCAGCAGGTCAGGCTCGCACAGATACTCTTTCCGAACTACGCGTCTGATATGCGAAGAAAGAACCTGCCGGCTTCGATGGATGACATCAACACGTACTTGCTTGAGGAAACCCTTGATCCATCGTTGTTCGATTATATTGCGTCCGACAAGATTATTTATAAGGATATTCCGCGTTCTGATCTGGTCGCGATAGTTCACATGAAGTTCGACAGAGCCATCCATTTTCCAGAAGATCAGAGGGGGCCCGAAAGAGATCTTGTTGTAGTTGGCTTTGCAGATGGGAGCGTAGAGATCTTTGATATTGGCGTTGCGCGCGTGATCGTGCGTGACTCGAAGCAGGCGCTTCTATCAATGACAGATGATGCGTCGCTGCCCGAGTCGTGGATTGTTCAGGACGATCTCGCAATGATGCACGAGGCATTTCAGGCGTATGCAAAGGATCACGAGCAGCTTATGCCGGCTTCGCTGGGAGAGTTACTGGAGTACATCCCACAACAGGAGGGATATGCAACACCGCGGGAGCGTGCAAGTGCATTTGTTATGCCAGCCGTACGAGCATTGGTTGAGATTCCAGACAATCCCACCTCCGAATGGATTGATGCGCACACGTCATATGTGTATCTCGGTCATTCCACCGTACCATGGAACAGGATCGTAAGCCCTGATGACACCCTGATTGTGCATGCAAAGCCCGAGTTCGCAATTGACTGGCTGAACACTTCGTTCACACCAATGCCAGTCGTGCTGGCGCTGACAGCGCACGGAGACACAAGAATGTTCGGCGTTGACTTTGTGAAAGCAAAGGCAGACGAATCGCGCATGTTTCTTGCTGTCGCAGCTGATGAGGCAGAGCACACGGAATATCTGGATGTGTGCCAAGATCTGAACCTGCTCTTTGAAGCAGTGATGAGATACACGGCTGATCACAACGATCGATACCCCTCGAATTTGCGCGATGTGATCGCATACCTGCCCGAGGAAGCTGGCGACGATGACGCCTCACGCATGAGAACATTTCTTCCGCCAAGCAGGTCAACAGATGAGGTGGTCAGGGGCAAACTTACGGAGGACTGGGTTCGCCAGCACTGCCGATACCGTTTTATTGGAAACCCTCGCATCTTTGTACCGGATTTTCTGGAGCAGAGTCAGGAACTGCTGTTGTACTCACCGAAGGATGAGACGTTCCACGTACTTGTTGAGAGTGCTGATGGCACGCCTTCTCAGGTCGACTGGCTTGTCGTCGCATCTGCTTATGGACTCGTCATGCCGTATCCGCCGGATCAGATCGACGAGCGTGCCAGAGAATCGCGAGAAGCGCAGAGAGCGATAGAACGGGCAATGAAATAACAAAGATCATGGTTTATGGGAACCTGCTGTTCAGCAGAATGGAATAGTGACACATGATTGGTACTCGTCAAGGAATGCAACAGATTTGCTGGTTTTTGTTTCTCTCGGTGGCAGCGCCGATTTGTGTGTCAGCACAGCCTATCCGAGAGCAGTCCGTTCAGGCAATGGTTGCAGCACGGAACGCGATGATGGCACTGCACATGTACGCGCAGGAGCATGACGGCACGCTGCCAGCGTCTCTGGATGATCTTGCTCGCTACGCAAGACCGGGCGAGCTTGATGACAGCGCATTCAAATACCTCGGCAATGACAAGATCACGGTCGAGCAGTTGCTGGACATGAGCACGCTGGCTGTGATTCATCTTGATCTGTCGCTCGCGTTTGATCTTCCAGCGGACGAGTTTTCCGTTGGTGGGCTCTCTGTGCCTGTTGCGTATGCTGATGGGCATGTCGAGATGCACCCGCCGGAAGTTGCACGGTGGATCATTGATGACTCCGCAGCTGTGTTTACAGCGCTTGCGGATGGCAAAGAGCTGCCCGAACGCAGGCAGATGCTTGCCGATCTTGCAATTATCCACAAAGCTCTCGTCGCGTACTGCGTGAACCACGACGGGCACCTGCCCGGTTCGCTTGGCGAGGTGTTTCCGTACGTGCCTGATTCGCCGCGCCACACAACGATGACAGAGAAGGCTTCTGTGCTTCTGACGCCGTCGCAGCGAAAGCGTACCGCGCTGCCGCTGGAGCCAACTGCAGAATGGATGGATCGGAACACATCATATATGTATCTTGGATCGGCTGAGGTTGTGCTCGACGACATTGTCGATCCGCGTCGTGTGTTGCTGGTGCGCACGAAGGACAATCTTGCGATCGACTGGTTCACGCGTGAAGGCAAACCGATGAAGTTTGTTGGCGTGTTGCACGCGGCCGGGAACGTTTCGATAACTTCGGTACCGTTTGCGCGCGCTCTTGGTGCAGAGTCGAGTGAAGTGCTCGGCGCGATTGTTGATGGCGAGGGATTGCCGGACTATTACGACGCATTCCATGATCTGCGTGTGCTGACAGGCGCAATCAAGCGATATGCGGAACTGCATGACGGCTTCCTGCCGGCACATCTCGGTGATGTGGTTGATGCGCTGCCGGATGACCTCTCAGCTGAGACGCGCCACAGCGTGTTCGTGACAAACCAGATGATGCGCCCTGGGTTTTTGGAGGAAGAACTGACATCGGAATGGGTCCACGACCATTGCTCGTATGTGTACATTGGGGATCCACGAGTGCAATACAGCGATGTGCAGAAGATGGGCGTGCAACTGCTGCTGCACTCGCCGCTCAATACAGTGTTTCCATTGCTGCAGGAAGATGCGAATCTTGATCCCTCGCGCATGGATGTAGTCCTTCAGGCGATGCCTTCAGGGTGGGTCCTGCCAGTGGATGCCGAGTGGGTTGTGCAGAGCGTGGCAGAATCACGCCAGGCGATCAGGGAACTTGCAGAGCGATAACGCCGGGGATGCACCGGGATTTGATACGGAAACGGGCGAGATTCGCGTTTTCGGGCTGTTTGCATTGCCTTGAGTGCCGGGAAGGCGCATGATGACGGACAGTTGGTATCTGTTCTGGAACCTGAGCCGGTGTTGGGCGTATTGTGTGGTACCGGAAGTCAGCGAGGCGGTGTCGCTCCGAGCGACCCATGCCCTGCGCTGCGTCAGCACCCCCTGCTGACGGGGCCGGAACGATCAGTTACACATCTTCGTTGCACGCAAGAGCGTGCTCCGTATGTTGTTGTCACAGTCCATCGCGAAAGGCATCATGACGCAGTCGCAGCCAGAGACAACCCCAGCTTCCGGTTCGCAGATTGCACGGACCCAGCATGCACCAGCGCCATTGCGTGGCGGGTCTGCGCGGGCGGATCGATTCGCAGCCTTTCTCAGCGATCTTCTCAGATTCCAGTGCGCCACAGTGGGGAGTCTCGGTGGTGTGATATATCTCCTGCCGACACCACAGCGCGCAGGCGGCATCGCTGCACGCGCAGTGACTCCTGGCGTTCCTGCGGATCTTGCAACCTCACTGGATAATGCACTGCAGACCGAGTCACCCCTTCGTGCAAGACTGATCGATATTGCGCGTGCAGCATCCACAGAGGGCAACGACATTTCAACGGGTGTTGTCGAGCGCGTCGCGCTTCCAGCACGTGCAACGGGTTTATACCAAAACACAGATACTGCGCATGCCATCGCATGCCCGCTCGTTGCTGGCGGAAAGCGCGAGGGCACGGTTGTGCTTCTTCTGCCGCAGGATGTGCGCGACCCAAACGCAGCACTCCGTTTGCTGCAACTGACGTGCGCCCGATTTGAAACCTATGTCTGGCAGCAGCAGGCCCTCGGCGAGACCGAGCACAAGCTCAAGCTGCGAGAGACACTTGAACTGCTCGATACCGCGAACCAGGGACGCGACACATCGTCCATGGGCGCGCTCATGTGTGAGGAGATTCGCAGGCGTTTCGGCTGCACGCGTGTTTCGATCGGTCTGGTCAGGAACGACCGCATGCGCATGGTGGCTGTATCTGGATCGGACGATGTTGATCGACATGCAGCCGCTGCCGAAGCAATCGAGCTGACCATGGAGGAGTGCGCCGATCAGGATGCAGAGATCGCCTACCCCGTCCCCGAAGAGGTTGAGCACGATCCGTCACAGCGGCGCATCACTCGCGCAGCGGAACGTCTGAGCCTGTCCTTCGGGCCCAGTGCGGTGTTGAGCCTTCCGCTGCGTGTCGAGGGTGATCTGATTGGTGTGATGGTGCTGGAGCGCGAAGCACGCGATCCGTTCCCGGCTGGTGCGATTCCGTTGCTGCGTCTCGTGGCCGAGTTTGTCGGTCCGGCGTTGTGGACACGCAGGCTTGCTGATCGTGGCATTGCTGCTGTTGCGCGTGATCGCACCACCGAGTTGATGCGCGCCGCAGTTGGTCCGAGACATACTATTGCAAAGATCATTGCGACGACAGCGCTGCTTGCTGCGGTTGTGCTGGCACTGCCGATTGTTCCAAAGCGCGTGCCTGCAAAGACAGAGATTGCGCCGAGCGTCTCACGGACCATCGTGCCGCCGTTTGTCGGGCATCTTGCGGATGTGCTTGTGTCGCCCGGCGATCGCGTTGAAGCGGGGCAGGTTATTGCGCACATGGATGTTGCAGATCTTGAGTCAGAGCGCACCCAGCTTGAATCGCGTCTAGCTGGCGCGCAGACGGATCTGGAAGCGTCCCGGTCCGACCGTAACTTCGCACGGGAGCGTGTGGTATCGTCTGAGATCAACGAAATGCGAGCAAATCTCGCTCGCACGCAGCTTATGCTTGATCGGGCCGAGATCGTGTCGCCGATCTCTGGTGTTGTCGCGCGAGGTGACCTTGAGCCGTATGTTGGCGCACGAGTTGAACCGACGCAGCCGCTCATGGAGATTGTGCAGGAGCAGATCTCAGCGGATATGCGTGTGGATGAACGCCAGATTAACTCGGTGCGTGTCGGCCAGCATGCAGCGTTGACAGTCAAGGCACGCCCCGGCTCGCGGGTAGAACTTGTGATTACAAAGATGCGTCCGATTGCAGAGCCCGCGAACGGTGCAAACATGTATCTGCTTGAGGCGGAACCGGTGGATCCTCCGGACTGGCTGCTTCCCGGAATGTCAGGCACATCGAAGGTCCGGGTCACAGACGAGAACGATCGCACCGTCCGCACGAACGGGTGGTCCATTCTGGTTGGCCCGCTCATTGATCGCGCACGCATGTGGCTGTGGTGGTAACGCAAACAATGTGGGAAACTGCTCCAGAACCAACCTTTTCAGATCTGTGGTATCGCACAGCAGACCTCCGTCCGCGCATCAGTCCGCACGTGCGCATTACGCGCCAGCATCAGGGACCTGAGATCGCGTATATTGCTGAGGATCCCGCGACGAGCCAGTACGTTCGTCTGAGTGAATCGGCATATTTCTTTCTTGGCATGCTCGACGGCAGACGCACGGTGGATGAGGCGTGGGAAGCCGCGTGCGAGCAACTCGGGCAGCACGCGCCGACACAGCATGAGTGCATCCGTGCGCTCGCATCGATGCAGATGTTCGGGCTGTTGATCGGTGATGCGCCGCTTGCGCCGGACATGATCGCCGAACGACGCGCACGATCGCGCAAGTCACGGTTGCAGCGGCGGACCGGCAACTGGATGTTCTACTCCATCCCTGTGCATAATCCGGATCCGTGGCTCAGCAAAGTTGCGCCCGCACTTCGGCTTATCTACTCAAAGTGGATGCTTGTGATCTGGTGCGGACTTATGGCAATCGCACTGGCGCTCGTATTGAATAATGTCGATCGCGTCTTCGACGGGCTTAACGGCGTGCTTCGTCTTGATAGAAACGTGTTCTTTATGGCGACGATTGCATTTCTGCTGCTGCGCGCGATCCACGAACTCGGACACGCCTCCGCGTGTAAAGCGATGGGTGGCCGATGCACCGAGATTGGGCTGCTGCTGATTGGCGGCATTCTTCCGCTGCCGTATTGCGATGCCTCAAGCTCGTGGCGATTCCCGGAAACACACAAGCGTGTGGTGGTCGCTGCTGCTGGCATGATGGTCGAGATGTTCTTTGCTGCTCTGGCAACGATTGTGTGGGCGACGACTTCTGATGCGATGGTTGCGTCGTTTGCGTACCACGTCATGCTGGTCGCAAGTGTCACAACTATTCTCTTTAACGTGAACCCGCTGTTGCGATATGACGGGTACTACATGCTCTCGGATCTGGCGGGCACTCCGAATCTTGCGAACCGGTCAAGGGACTTGTGGAAGTTCCTGACAGAGCGGTACCTGCTCGGGCTCAAGGGCATCCAGCCGCCGCGCGTGCGCGATGCTGCAGAAGCGTGGCTGATGGGCGTATACGGTGCGCTCTCGATTCCGTATCGCATTTTCATCGGCGTCATGATCATTGTTGTTGTGTCGAACCAGTTTCTGACAGTGGGCATTGTGCTCGCTCTCGTGCTGTTCATCATGATGCTCGTGGTACCGGTGCTCAAGGGCATCGGGTACATGGTGGGTTCGCCAAAGCTCGTCGGTCGGCGTGCTCGCGCATTTGCGATTGTGGGCTCGATCCTTGGCGGTGCGGGCGTGCTGCTCGGGCTTGTTCCAGCGCCAGCTTCGGGGTATGCGACGGGGACGGTGCAGCCGAGAACAAAGTCACCGGTGCGTGTGCAGGAGGCGGGGTTTGTCACACAACTCCTTGCAACACCCGGTTCGTACGTGACAAAGGGTCAGCCGCTGTTGCAGATCGAGAATCCGGACGCGGCAACTGAGCTTGCAATGACACAGGCAAGACTGGAGCGTGCGGAGGCGGAGCTTGACGCGGCTCGTCGCAAGTCAGCAACCGAATATGAACGTGCGTTGCGTGTCCACGAGCAGCTTTCGGCTCGCGTGCGACGCTATCAGGATCGTGTTGCATCC
Organism: Phycisphaeraceae bacterium; assembly: GCA_020639155.1. NCBI lineage: Bacteria > Pseudomonadati > Planctomycetota > Phycisphaerae > Phycisphaerales > Phycisphaeraceae > Phycisphaeraceae bacterium. The sequence continues at coordinate 907,626 of JACKHF010000001.1, read as the reverse complement.
TTTACTGTTGTTGCAGCGGAGGACGGCAGGTTCATCAGTGCCGAAGGACAGGATCGCACGCTGGCCGACAGCGTTGGTCGGTACGTCACGCCTGGAATGCTGGTGGGATGGGTTGTTACAGAAGACAGCGTTGTCGTGCGAGCCTATGTGCCGGACCATAACTACGCGCACATTTTTTCCGAGCACGAATCGCTTGAGCGCGCATCATTCCGGGTGCGTGGCAGCGCAGCAGAAACCCACTTCGGCGAGATTGTGCGTCGTGTGCCGGCGGGCGAGTACAGTGTCGCCGAAGAGTCCCTCACAACGATCAATGGCGGAAGTGTGCAGACAGATCCCTCCGATCCCCGGGGGAAGCGCACGTTGGAGTCATACTTTGTTGTCGAGATCGTGCCCGATGACGCGGGTATCTCGGTGTACCCCGGACAACGCGCACGCATCAGGTTTGCGCTACAACCCGAACCGCTGGGATTGCAGTGGTGGCGGACGCTGCATCGATATTTCGGCTCACGCCTTGGCAAGCCGCCAGTGGATGCTTCCTGAGTTTTCATCGCAAGGAGAATCGCAGAGTGCACGCGCCGAGCGCGCCATCCCCGCTTGACCTTCCCGTGCGTTCAAAGCACGACGGCAGCGATCGTCTGTGGCAGAGTCTGTCAAAGCCGTTCGTGCGCGAGCAACCGCTCACCGGGCTTGACAAGGTGGCGCAGCGCGCTCGTGGTCGATTCTCCCGCACGACATCGACAGGCAAGCTGCGCCAGCGTGCGACTGTGATCGATGCAGACGCTCGCAGACTTCGTGCTCTCTCCGAAGGTGGTCTCGATCAGCATGTGCTGCAGGTGAAGGAAGCTGCGATCACGCGGCGCGATGATGCCGACGCGATCGATGCTGCCTATGCCGCAATCACAGAGGTCGTGCGCAGGCAGATCGGGCTTGAGCTGCATATCGAGCAGATCATGGGGGCGCTCGTGCTCGCGTCGGGTCGCGCAGCCGAGATGGCAACGGGTGAGGGAAAGACCGTCACCGCGATTCTTCCAGCAGCACTCGACGGCTGGTCGCGCAAGGGTGTGCATGTCTGTACGGTCAACGATTATCTCGCGCAGCGCGATGCACACATCTGCTCGCCAGCATACAGCAGACTCGGTTTGACGGTTGGCGTGCTGCTCGATTCGACGAAGCAGGAGAATCGCAGGCGCGCCTATGAAGCGGACATCACATATGCCGCCGACAAACAGTTGATCTTCGATTTTCTGCGCGATCGATTGAGAAGCCCGGTCAGCGCCCGGCTTGCACCGCTGCTTGCGACACAGATCACGAGCGAGCGGGCGCTCGATCCGCTTGGGCTTGACCTGACAGATCGGCTGCATGACGAACTCGGCGAATCTGATACAAACATCGACTGGGACAAGCGCGTCGTGCAACGTGGGCTGTACGCTGCGATTGTTGACGAGGCGGACAGTGTGCTGATCGATGAAGCGATAACGCCAGCGATCATCAGTCTGCCAGCCGGCGAAGGGGCCGAGACAGAAACCGTGCAGTTCCCAATCGCTGCACAGCTTGCGCAGATGCTGATCAGGGACGAACACTACACCATCGACGAGCGATTCCGTCGTGTGCAGTTGACGAGTGCCGGACGGGACAGGATCGCGGAATGCTCGGGTATGCTGCCAGCCTTCTGGCGAGGACCGCGCAGGCGCGAGGAACTGCTGGTGCAGGCGCTGTCTGCTCGCGAGATATTCCATCAGGGCGATGACTACATCATTCGGAACGACGACATCTGCATCGTGGACCGCTCAACCGGTCGTGTGCTTGAGGGCAGACAATGGCAGCTCGGCCTCCATCAGGCTGTACAGGCGAAGGAAGGGCTCGAAGTCACAGCTGCGAATCGCACGAGTGCGCGCATCAGCTACCAGCAGTTCTTCCAAAGATACCAGCGACTGTCCGGAATGTCAGGCACACTGTGGGAGGTAGCGCCAGAGTTGTGGGAGTACTACCAGTTGCCAATTACAAAGGTGCCGACGCACAAGCCGGTGATTCGCAGAGAACTCGCCGATCGTGTACATCTTTCCGAAGAGGACAAGTTTACAGCGGTTGCAAACCGTGTTGAGGAGTTGCACGCGACGGGCCAGCCTGTGCTTGTGGGTACACGCAGTGTCGAATCATCGGAAAAGCTCGGCGCAGCGCTGTCGCAGCGCAACATCACATGCACGATTCTCAACGCAACACGAGAGGCTGAGGAAGCTGCGATCGTAAAGAACGCTGGTCAGCCCGGTGCGGTGACGGTTGCGACGAATATGGCTGGTCGAGGAACCGACATTCATCTAACAGACGAGACGCGCGAGCTTGGCGGGCTTGTTGTGATCGGCACGGAACGCCACGATGAGCGCCGTGTGGATCGCCAGCTCTTTGGACGATCGGGGCGCCAGGGTGACCCAGGTGTGGCCGAGATGCATGTGTGTCTCGACGATCTGCTCATTAAGCAGCACGGGCCCAAACCTCTCATATGGATGTGCAGGCGTCAGCTGAAACGCGGGATTGGCAACACGTGGCTGACGAAACTGCTGTGGCAGATCGCCCAGCGGAGTGCGTCCGCTCGTGCTGTGACCATGCGCACTGAGCAGGCCAAGACAGAAGCGTGGCTTGATCTTGCAATGCACTCCATGACGAAGTAGACAACGCTCTCCTCGTCTACGACATCACAAGATGCGTTTTGTTCGATCCGGTAAGGACGGAGGACTGTCCGACCAGCACCACGTCATCTGGATTTGCTGTGACGAGCACCCGCTCTCCCTCGGTCGGCATGGTGTGCGGCGATGGGTTCAGCTGCGCGATCTTTGCAATAACACCGTTGCTCAGTTTCACGTCGTGGTGCGCGATCTCACCGAGATAGGTTGTGTGCTGAAGTGTGCCGACAAGTCCAATCGTGCCGGGTACGGGCTCGGGCGTTTGCAGCGGCTCGACAGAGAGCGCCTCGGGTCGGAGTGAGCAGGTGACGCGAGCATCCGGCGCAAGCGTCTTGATAGAGCACGCCGCATCAGTGCTCGAACGCAGCAGCCCTGCTGGCGTGCTCACAACTACACCTGAGTCATCTACATGCTGGACGCGCGCGTCGATGAACGTTGTCTCACCGAGGAAGTCGGCTACAAACTTTGTGCGAGGCCTGCGGTAGAGCTCGCCCGGCGCACCAATCTGCACAATCTTTCCACGGTCGAGCACAGCCATGCGATCGGCCATCGACAGTGCTTCCTTCTGATCGTGTGTGACATAGATCGTCGTGATGCCGGATGCCTTGCACACACGCCGGATCTCCGATCGGAGCTCGATGCGAAGCTTTGCATCGAGATTTGAGAGCGGCTCATCGAGCAGAAGCACACTGGGACGCACAACAAGGGCTCGTGCGAGCGCAACGCGCTGCTGCTGGCCACCGGAAAGCTCGTTCGGCCTTCGCCCCGCGAGTTGCTCAAGCTGCACAGCCTTGAGCGCGTCATACACGCGTGTGTCTCGTTCCGCTGCTGGAACCTTGTTGATTTTCAATCCGAACGCAACATTCTGTTCAACGGTCATGTGAGGCCAGAGTGCGTACGACTGGAACACCATACCCGTGTCACGCTTGCGCGCAGAAACATGCGTGACATCCTGATCAGCGAAGTGGATCGTGCCATCGGTTGGCTCGATAAACCCCGCGATCATGCGGAGCAGGGTTGTTTTGCCACACCCAGATGGACCGAGCAGAAAGAAGAGTTCGCCGGGTTGAATGTCGAGATCAATGTGATCGACCGCGAAGATCGCGCGGTTTCCCCTGCCATACTGCTTGGTGAGATTGCGGATAGTGATCGGCGTGGAGACAGCGTGTGTTGTCTCATGCGCGGGAGAAATCGGGGCCTGTGGAGCGGTCATCGTGGTCATCGGACCACAGGGTAGGAGTGTTTTCGAACCCGCAGCCGATCGGGCGATATAGTGTGGTGCTGGCACGGTATATGAAGAATCTGTCAGCGTCACGGGGAGTATTCATTGGGATCTCGGCAGATCGCACTCAGCAAGTACACCGACTCGGGCGAGCCTGCCTCGCTTGGCTCAATCCGCGTGATCACGGAGATGCTCGCACCCTTCAATACTGCGCCGGACACAGACGATCCGTCCGGTGAGTCGGGCACAGTGTTCTTTCATGGTCCGGGTCTTGTCATCCAGGTGCCAACATTTTCTGATCAGATCATGCAGGCCATGGTGACGCTGACAGACGAGGAGTTTGCGTGGCCGGTCCTGATGCAGATACGCCGTGCAACAGGCTGGACATTCCTTGACATGGAATCCGGCCAGAAGATGTAGCGTGCCCTCATCAGGCCGTTATGAGGAGTAATCTCATGCCGATCTACGAGTACGAAGTTCTGAACGACAAGGGCGAACCAACGGGTGAGACATTCGACTATGTTCAGTCGATGAAGGATGAACCGCTGACGAAGCATCCGGAAACAGGCAAGCCTGTTCGGCGCGCAATCACCGCACCGAATGTTGCTGGCAAGTGGTCGGACATGAAAGCAAAGTCCACGCTCAGCAATGAAAATCTCTCGAGGCTCGGATTTACAAAGTACGAAAAGAAGGGTGATGGCTACATGGAGCGCACCGCTGGTAGTGAGGGGCCAAAGTCGATCAGTCTCGATGATTAATACCTGCCACGAACCTTTGCACATCTTTTCCTGTATACTGCGACAGACGCATGAATCCGGCACTGCTTGTCACGATTGGTCTGTGGGTTGCTCTCTTTGGACTGGCTGGTGTTGTCTGCGCGCTATTTCTTGGCAGGCAACCTCCCGTGAGACAGACCGGCACGCCCGTGCTGTGGTGCCCGGGTCCGTCGCGAAGGTCGCTTGTATCACGCATTATCCGCTTTGGTCCGTTGCGACCTGGGTGCTGGTATGACCTGACGGAGGTGCCGAAGGATCCTGATGGATTTGTAGTGTGCCCGGAGTGTGGCCGGGAGCTTTCAGCAGGAAATGTGAAGGCATTCGTACGAAGGAAACCACGTTGGCGCATTCTCCTCGTGTGCGCCCTGTTGAGTGTATTTGGTGGCGTAACGATGGGAGCGGGCTTCTTCCGCCAGCCATCGTGGGAGCAATCAACACCAACATTCGTGCTGGGATTGATCTTTTTTCCACAATCGGTAAAGAGTGATGCGCCATCAAGCATGCAGAAGCGCGTCTTTGCTGAACTCGAACGAAGAGCAGATCAGCACTGGAGCTTGCCAGCACGGCTTGTGCTTGAGCCAAAGCTGAAGTATCTGGTGCGCACGATGCCCGATCTTGAACCACTTGATCTGATGGTCAGCAGGCTTGGCACGAATGGACGGTTTCTCTATAACGATCTGGTCAGACGCGTTGACAAGGATCTCTCAGATCCGTCCATCGCGTTCTCCGTAACAATGGTTGTGTCGCGCTGGCTGCCCGCGATGCACAATCCAAGATTGCTTGATGATGTTGAGCGATGGCTTGATAACGCGATTGCAAACGGAGCGGAGTTGTGGCTTGTCCGTGCGGCAGGGGAGTGTCTGGCATCGATGCATGATCCGCGCGCGATAGATATCCTCATCGAGAAACGAACACTCTGGTCGGATCCGCCATTGTCTCAGGAATGGCCGAGGCACATCGTGAACATTCTCATGAGAACATCATCCGTTGCATCTCTCGATGCAAATGCGATTGAGGATGCGTTTGATGACATGCACTTTGTCCGCAGTTCTGGTATCGATGCCGACACGATTCTTGCGATTGTCAAAAATGGAACATCACCCGAGCAGTTTCTCGATGACCAGATGGAGTGGTTGGAGCAGGGAAACACAGAACATCTCGAACTTGTGGTGATGCTCTACGAGACGGGAAGGCTGGAGCGCAGCCAGGTCGATCGTGTGATCACATGGCTCAAGTTTGATGACGATCGTCTCTGGGAAACCGCTGCCGACGTGATCGAGATTGCTGCTTCCAAGGCAACTCCCGGCGACCCCAGCACGCACCCCTTCGCAAAGGATCAGCGTCAGCAGTACCTCGCCCAGCTTGAATCTGTGGTGTACAACACAACTGATATGGACAAACAAAGGCGTCTGTACCGGACGCTGGAACTGCTGGATAGAAGCATGATGGCTCCACCCTGATTGATGTTGCGGTCTTGATACCGCTTTGTTGCTCCTGTAGAAAGGCAGCGATGCCTGCTGTGGAGAACGACGATAACGAGATACCAGTCTCTGCTCGGATGCACATCTACAGTGTGCGGAATGTGGCTGAGTGAGATCACATCCTCCACCTTTGCGTTCATTGGAAAGGTCAATCTGCCATTTTCAATGGTTTGTGCGCAGACCGCAGGTTCGATGTCGCAGATCCTTCTGGTGTGCATGTGGGTTGTACCCTTCGCTCTTTGCGCTGCGTGCGTGCTCGTGGTTCTTGGTCGCAGACCTCCCAAGCGTGAAGGTCAGCGCACCCGATGGTGTCCCGGCAAGCGATGTACAACTCGATTGATGCGCATAGTTCGGTTCGGTCCATTCCGTCCGGGGTGCTGGTATGACCTGATAGATGCACGTGCTGATGACGATGGCAACATCACCTGCCCCGAGTGCGGCCGTGTGCTCGACGCAAGCAAGTCGAAGCTGTTCCGTAGGCGCAAACCGAGATTGAAACTGGCAACAGCGTGTGTTGTGCTGATGATGGGAGCACTTGGGACAAGTGTGTATGTTGTTGCGACATCGCCATCATGGGTGAAGGTGCTGCCCGATGTTGCGCTTGCGGTGATGTTCAATCCTGAAAGCATCGCTCGTGGATCTGCGTCTCAGATGCAAAGAACATTAATGCAAGAGATCGAGCGGCGAGCGATGTACCCCGCGTCGCGAGCCACCAGATTACTTCTTCATCCAAAGCTCGAGCGTCTTGTTCGTGCTGCAGACAGCCAGGAGGTCTTTGCGGGAATCGTGCAACGTCTGGATTTACGAGGCGAGTTTCTTGCCGACGAGTTGATCGACTACATCGACAGGACAAACCCCATGAGCATCAGCCCGTCGTGGGCGCAGAACACGGTGTACTGGTGGCTCACGGGCACGCGATCGCCGAAAGTGATCGATGCAGCGGAACGCTGGATGCAATCAGTTCCAACAGGCGCAACCGAGCGGGACATGATTGAAGCCACCGGCAAACTGGTAGTGTGCGTGAAAGACAATCGTGCGGTCCGATTTCTGCTCGATATCAAGCCGAGATGGGATGCGCATGGAATGTCACGTCAATGGCGGTTTATATGTGCACAGTGTGTGTTGTTCAATGCGCCACTCCCGCCAGATATTGCTCCAGATGTCATTGCTGCGCTCAGCGAAGACGAGAAGGATCTTGATTTTGTGGATATTCGATGCGCCATTAAAATGATCAAAAGCAATAAGACAACAGAATCTTTTTGGATTGACGGTATTGCTAGCGGTATGGTCGAGGCGAAAGTGTGGGAAGAAGAAACCCAGTGGATTGTACGGAGTTATGCAATGCCGCAGCGCGTAGCAAACACACTTCTGGATCTGGTGCATAGTGAGCAGGAATCGGAGTGGAGGTACGCAACAAACATACTGCATCGGTACGCATTCATACTAACTGGCAAATCCAGCGTGTTCCGTATGCACGATCATCGATGGCTTACAGCAAAGGAAAGAGATCGCTATATCAACTCATTGGAACATGCTAAAAATAAAACATCGGATGAAGCAAAGATTGAAGCTATTGATAGTGTATTGAACGAGTTCAAACAAATATTCATTCTTCCACCAAGGTAAATAAGATGTTGCTTGCGGCAAACTATATCCAACTTGTTCTTGCGAACTTGGCTGCACCGCAGGTCACCAATACGCCGGCTGCGACCGCGAACCAGCCAGCGGGATTGCCATTGATCGTGACGATCTGCATCTGGCTGCTGGTGCTTGCACTGGTTGGCTTGGTGTTCTGCCTCTTCTTTGGACGCAGGCCACCAAAGCGTGACGGTCAGCGCACGAAGTGGTGCCCGGGCAGAATATCTACATCAAAGGTTGTGCGATTGATTCGGTCCGGTCCATTCCGTGCCGGGTGCTGGTACGACCTGACAGATGCGCCTGTGGATGCCAACAGCAATATCACTTGCCCCGAGTGCGGTCGCGTGCTTGACGCGCGCAGGTCGAATCTCTTTCGCAGGCGCAGGCCGAGATGGAAACTGGCGTTCGCATCTGTGTGCGTGCTGCTTACGAGTATCGGCACAGGTGGATATGTTATCGCGCAGTCGCCGCAATGGGTGAAGGTGACGCCGACGTTTGTGCTGGCGATCATGCTGGATGTGGATGAGATGGCGAAGAAAAAAACTTTTCTTACGCTGTTAGCCGAGCAACAAGGCTCTCTCTTTGATACTCAAGCAAGCAATCTGGCGTCGCAGATGCATGGAATGCAGGTGTCCCGGTTTCAACAAAGTGTGTTTGATGAGTTGGTTGTACGTGCAGTGAAACCGCTTGATCTTCCGACGAGAACAATCCTGCATCCAAAGCTTGAAAATCTCACGCTTACTGCGAAAGGGCTTGACGATGTTATTGCTATCTCCGGAAGGCTTGGGCCTCGATCCGAGTTTCTCGTTGAAGAGCTTATTGTCAGAATAGATGCAAGTCTTGAACAGTCTTCCTTTCTGGAGTTTGGTCTCTTTGGTTTTTCACAGCTCATTCAGTGCACAGAGTCACCGAAACAGGTTGAAGCGTTTCGGCGTTGGCTCTTTGAAGCAAAGAGCTCGATGGACGCATCGTCGATTCAAAGTAGTGTGATATTGGCTCTCTCCTGGATACCGAGTGAGAATGCCTTGGAGTTGTTGTTGGAAAGTAAGAATGTGTTTGAGGGCAGCTTTGGTTGGCGATCGGCGGTTGCACAGTGTGCGATGGTAAACTCGCCATTGAGTCAATCGCTTGAAGAACGTGTACGACGCGCAGTCTTTGGTGAGGGCACTGCACCCTATGCTTCTGAAACACTTGATCGTGTTCTTCGTTCTGGTTTGACTGTCAATGAGTACTTTTGTAGGCAGATAGAACTGGCAGAGGCGGGCAGAGCTGCGCAGTATTATGATGTAGGAATCCTTTTTTATTTGCGGATCGTGTCATTGGAAAACATGGATCGTGTGGTTGGATGGATCCATAGCGATGATCCATTGCTCTGGAAGTGTGCGCTGCGATGCTTGAATACAATCGCCCATGCTGGTCTTCAAGGACGGCATGCTCTGATGAAGATTCCTCCTGAACGATTTAGTATCTATAAGGCGGAAGTTGAAAAAGCCATTGACTCGCTCGAAACTGGCGAGAAGCGACGCAAGTTAGTGAATCTGCTGAGCGAGATGTAGGCGCATTGCCATACACTTCTCCATGGCCCGAAAAGCGTCCACCCAATCATCCCCCCCAGCCCAGCCAAGCACTGCGCATCGAGTTGTCATCCTCACCGGAGCGGACGAGTTTCTGCGCAGGCACTACACCACGGTCTATCGCGAGCTTTTGGAAGCAGAGCACGGCGAGGTCGAGGTGCTCCGCTTCGATGGCGAGCAGGCGCAGCCGGCCGAAGTGCTCGACGAGCTGCGATCGTTCGGACTCATGCAGCAGTACAAGCTCGTTGTTGTTGAGAGTGCTGACAAGTTTCTCGCTGAGGGCAACCGGGCTGTCATCGAGCGCTACACGCAGCAGCCGGTCGAATCGGCAACGCTGATCCTGCGTTCGGGCGCATGGCGCCCCGGAAATCTCGACAAGATGGTTGCGGAGGTTGGTGCAGTCATCAAGTGTGAGCCGTTATCTGTTCCCGATGCGACACGCTGGGCACAGGGCAGAACACAGAAGCGTTATGAAGCGAAGCTGGACGACGATGCTGCGCGCGCGCTTGTTGATCGTGTCGGTGTTGATCTTGGCAGGATTGATGCGGCGCTGGGTAAGCTGGCGATCGGTGCTGGCAAGGGCGGGACGATCACGCGCGAGATGGTCAACGACATGGTCGGCGTGTCGAGAGAGCACGATTTCTGGTCGATCCAGCAGTGGCTGATCGGCACCAAGCCTGAGATGGCACTGTCGCAACTCCGTGAACGCATTGATCAATCGCCCCGTGATGCAGCGGTTCCGATCACGTTCGCGTGCACGGATCTTGCGCGCAAGATCCATGGCATGACAGTTGGACTCAAGCAGGGCGACAACCCGCGCAGCTTGGCTGGAACACTCAAGCTGTGGGGACCGAGCTTCGATGCGGTGCTCAGCGCATCGCGCCGTGCCGATCCCGAGAAGACCCTTGCGCTGCTCAATGCTGCCACACGAGCCGATCAGCACCAGAAGTCCGGTGTTGGCGACAGCACGAGAATACTCGAGCGTCTTGTGCTCCAGTTCTGCGCGTTGTAACACACCTGTCGCTTTGCCATATTGCATCGGAACGGTCCGAAATGCCGATACACTGCGGGATTCGCGGGCATCGCGCTCGTTTGTGCGCGCTGCTCAGCGATCAGAATGGAGCGGTGCGATGCGTTTGATGAAGCGTTGTGTGTGTTCTGGTGCGATATGCGGTGCGATGCTGGCAGGCGCTGCCGGATGCGTGCATGGCACGTATAACCGGAACTATCAGCCGAACAAGCGTGCCTACGAGCAGCAGGGCAATATCAATCGCGACGATTTGACATACACCCAGCGGTTGATCCAGCGCGAGCAGCCGATCCAGAGTGCGGGGCTTGAAGCGGGCGACGACAGCGCTTTCGGCGACACGCAGAACTCCATCCAGGAGCAGGTCAATGCTGCAAACGATTCCGGGTTTAACGCGGAGTTGTTCATGCGCGAGGGTAGCGTTCGTCCACAACTCGAAGCAAACACCCCAGGCCACGAGGCGGCAGATCCGCAGGCGCCCTTTACTGCTATTGCAGATGCGGACTCCGGCGTGTATCTTCCCGATGGCATCCGCAGCAATCAACCGCAACCAGTCGGGAACACGTCCAGCACATCAGGTGGAGTGCCTGAATCCGCATCCCCGGATCGCTCAACGCTTATCGTGAATCTGTTCGATGCAACCGCAACCCAAGCGCAGCGAGACGAGGATCCATTTGCGAAGATGGTGCCTGTGGCGCTGCTAGGCCTTGATGAAGAAACAACGCAGAACGCGATCCAGTTGAATCCAAGTACGCTGAACAATCTGACGCCCGAAGAACGAACGATGCTCGACGCGTTGCGCACCGTGGGGCGCTCGATGATGGTTGAGAACGTACTTGACCGTTCGCCCGGCTCGCTCGCAAGGACGCTGTCGTCGATTGCGCACGACCTGAGCGCGAGCGAACCGATCTCGATTTCAGATGCTGCAATGTGCACGCGTATCTTCGGGTACGGCAGGTATGAGTTGCAACCTGGCAACCGATTTGTTGCTGGCAGACCCAATCGTGTGAGCATCTACACGGAGCTTGAGAACTTCGGCACGCGCGATGCACGATCGAACGATCCCGGCGTGATGCCGGGCGACACCATAGCGACCGAGGTCTCACAGACCATCGTCCTGTTTTCCAGCGGAATCCAGGCATGGAGCGTCCCGAAACAGTCCGTTGTCCTTCCTGGTAAAAAGCCGCAACGGGACCTGTTCCTGCGTCAGGTGATCGATCTTCCGGCGAATCTCACGATCGGAAAGTACGAGATGAAGATTATCGTGCGGGACGAGACCGATGGTTCCGTTGCTGAGACGATCCTGCCGCTGGAGATCGTGGCAGCGATGGGCGGGTGATTGACTGCTATGCCGGTGCCTGAGTTGGTGATTCCCATCGCAACCAGCCGCGCAGGTTCAGCCACACGAACACACCGTTGGCGACGACGCCTGCGAAGCTGCCCACGGTGAAGTTGAACACCAGCCACGCGACCGACGCGAGAATCCCAAAGATAAACCCTGATCTGCGTTTGCTCCCGAGATGGTGGTAGCACAAGAAGTTCATGGCCATCGCGATCCAGTCGATGCCGTGATGCTGGATGATGGATTCGGTAAGCCATTCTGGCATGATGCGCTCCGCTATTCAGGTACAGGTTGTGCGATGATATTCATGCAACGAAAAACCCGGGACAAAAACCCGGGCGGTAGTGAATCAATATTTGTAGTGTTTCCTACCTTGCGCTAATCAGCTCCGCGTTGCCCTTCATGAACGGATGTGCCTTGTGTCCGGATTCGTCGTATGTCCAGGGGCCAATAGTTCCGTCCATGTGAATGAGCAGAGCTGTGTCGTCGTCGCGTGTGAACCTGCGCTGCAGCGGGAACTGCGACGAGTGGTACCGCGCGGTTGTGCTAACGCGCACCTCGTCGATCTGTCCGTTGAAGAACGACGTGCCGTCGCCATTGCGTGTGACATCGGCACCTATGAGCAGCGGCAGATTGTTTGTTCTGCGTGATGCGTGCGCATCCTGCGATGCGATGAGGTTCCCATCAAGGTACAGACGCACCTGATTCCCATCGTACACGCCAGCCATGTGGTGCCACGTGTTTGTGGTGATGGATCCGCGTTCGCCAGCAACGTCAACATACGCATCGCCAAGGAAGATGGAGAACGATGGAGTGCCGTCGGACACAAAGAACCCGTACTCGGAGTTCTCCGTCTTTGTGACAAGGCCCGTGCGTCCCTGCATGCGGCGCGGATTAAACCAGCATTCCAGCGTGATTGGGCCGTCGGGCAGCGCGATGTTTGCGCTGGGTACTTCAAGGTAATCGCCGTTCCCGTCAAGCGTGCATGCCAGTTCTTCCGCCTTGCTTGGCAACGGTGCTGGCATGTCCAGTGTCATCGGGATCGACGCATGGATCGTCGGAATCGTGTACCGGAATGTCGGCGCGAGGATGTCAGCGTCCACGACAAACTCAGCGATACGGAACGTGTGATCCGCAGCGTGCGCATGTCGACCGATGTTGTACGCGAACTGCGTTGTCGCGCCGGGCTCGATCTTCGCGTGCCGATGATCGGGTGCAAACACCCAGCGTGAATCCGCCGAATCCGGGATGACCGTGACCTCGATCGGATAGCGCGTCGGATTCGTGATCTTGACAGCGATGTCGTCAGAACCAGAGCCGGTGCGATCGAGCTCGATCATGCCCGCGACAGGAAGCTGGCGCGTCGCGAGGTTGTATGCTTCATCAGCAAACTCGCCGGTGATCTCGCGGACGTTCTGCGCTTCACCCACCGGAACGGAAGCCATCGCCACCTGATCTTTGCGCACGGTGATGATGTTGTACTGGTGCAGCCAGCCGGTGTCGGGCACCACCTCACTCTGTCCGCCGCCAACCGTCGCAAGCGAGACATACTCGATCCCGTCCTTCGGGTCGTAGCGCATGCGATGGATGTGCCCAGCGAAGACGGCTGTGACGTTGCCTGCCTTGACGAGCTCCTCGTGTACCTTGTCCCAGTCGTCGCCGTAGCTGTTGCGCAGCCAGCGCGGATGATGCAGGAACAGGAAGACGTGCTCAGCGTCCTTCGCCTGTGTAAGCATGGACTTGAGCCAGTCGAACTGCTCCTGGCTCATCACCTGCGATGCCGGATTACTGATGGAACGCTCGCCCGTGTCGGGGTTTCCCTCGTCGGAGTAGAGCACGATGAAGAAGCTGTTTTTGTGCTCAAACGCGTACCACAACGGGCCGAAGTACATCTCGTACTCGGTCTCGTGTTCCTGCGGAGGTCTGCCATCGCCGCGCCAGTAGATGTCGTGGTTGCCCGCGACCGGGAACCACGGACAACGCAGCTCGTCCATGATTGCTTTGTACTCGCGCATCTGCGTGATCCACGGCCCGGTTGTGTTGTATCCCTCGACGAGATCGCCAACGGTCATGACAAGGTCCGGCTCAAACAGATTCGTATCGCGCACCGCATCAGCGAGGATATTCACGCCGTCCGCCGGTCCACCGGTGCGATCACCGAAGACAACAAAGGTGTACGCGTCCTTCTCCTCGGGCAGGGGGAGCACGATGTCGCTGATGCGGTTGGTGAAGAACCGCGATCTGTGCTCGCCGTCACTCCCCGGCATCACCACCTCGTGCTTCGGGTTGTGATGGTGGGTGTGCCGATTGTGGATGAGGTTCGGCGTGAGATCGTTCGGCTGGGCAAACGCCGGACCAGCGATCGTCAGCAGAGACGCGATCGCAACGATGTGATTCGTGCAGAAATGCTTGGCTTTCATATGCCCAGTGTAGAGCAAACAGCCCATTCCTGTGGGCTTTTTTCGCTCCGAGGACTAGGATGGATGCCAGCGCTCCGCGTCTTTCGCGCGTTCTGAATCGTGCGTCCGCTGATGGCTGGACTGTGTTCGGGCAGGTTCTGCAGCGTCCCCAAGCCACACGACGGAGAGACATCGATGACAACCGCGACTTCCACAATGACAGCCGCTCCCATCAACCGTACCTGCTGCAACACAACAGACTGCTGCAAGCCAGGCACGGACATCGCAACGCTGCTCGGCGATCGCGCAACCGATCTGCTCGGCCACACCTCAAACGCCATCAACAAAGCCGATCTCCATCTCCCCGGGCCGGACTTTGTCGATCGCGTCTTTGCAAGCTCCGATCGCAAGCCCGCTGTCCTGCGCAACTTCCAGACAATCCTGAACACGGGTCGCCTGGCGGGCACGGGGTTCGTCTCCATCCTGCCCGTCGATCAGGGCATTGAGCACTCGGCTGGTGCCTCGTTTGCGCCGAACCCCATCTACTTCGATCCAGAGAACATTGTGAAGCTTGCGATCGAGGGCGGCTGCAACGCCGTCGCTTCGACATACGGCGTGCTCGGCGCTGTGGCGCGCAAGTACGCGCACAAGATCCCGTTCCTTGTGAAGTTCAACCACAACGAACTCCTCACCTATCCAAACCAGTTCAAGCAGATCCCGTTCGGCACGATCACCGAGTGCTTCGAGATGGGCGCGATCGCGGTTGGCGCGACCATCTACTTTGGGTCGGATGATTCCACAAACCAGATCCAGTACGTCGCGGAGATGTTCCAGCACGCCCACGAGCTGGGCATGGTCACCGTGCTGTGGTGCTACCTGCGCAACAACGCGTTCAAGGTTAACGGCGTCGACTACCACACTGCTGCTGATCTCACCGGTCAGGCAAACCATCTCGGCGCAACCATCCAGGCGGACATCGTCAAGCAGAAGCTCCCCACGCTCAACGGCGGGTACGCTGCGCTCAACTCGGGCAACTCCAGCTACGGCAAGTTCCGCAAGGAGGTCTACACCAAGCTCGCAGGCTCAGACGAGAGCGGCAGAGGCGGCCACCCCATCGATCTGTGCAGGTATCAGGTTGCAAACGGGTTCATGGGGCGCGTGCCGCTCATTAACTCCGGCGGCGAGTCCCACGGCGCGGGCGACATGGCGGATGCTGTCGCGACAGCCGTCGTCAACAAGCGTGCTGGCGGCATGGGACTGATCTCAGGGCGCAAAGCCTTCCAGCGGCCTATGGCAGAGGGCGCAGCACTGCTCCACGCGATCCAGGACGTCTATCTGGATGATTCTGTCACGGTGGCATAATGGCACCTAAGACGACGGCACAGAAGATGTATTGCACTCGTCATTGTGAGAGTGCAAAAGAGTTATTAAATGAACTTGAGAAGCTTGTTGATACTTCAGCTACAAGTGCGGATTCGAGCGTTGCGCCTGATTGGGTATTTCGCGGTGAGCGAGATGCAGCATGGTCATTGCAACCAACAGTTTGGCGTGGCAAGTTTGACATAAAACAAGTGTGGCCAAATTTTTGGGAGCAAGCAGAGACATATTCGAGCACTTTTATCAAGGAGAGCACGAGCATCTATAGAAAATCTGTGAGGGCACAATCACTGCCGCCCGAGGAACTCGAGCGAAAGCTGCAAAGCCATCAGCATGCTCTGACGCACTCGGTTGCTGAACTGATGGCGCTATGTCGGTTCTCTGAAGAACTGAATGATATCGGGCTGACTGTGGCACGCCCGGTTAGATTTAGTGATGTTCAATCTCAGATTAGTGACTATACAGTTTGCCATTCACTAAACATGATAAGAAATCATTTATTTTGGCCTTTGGATCAAGAACTTATAAATGGCCACTTTGCAGGCAACTTGTCGTTGCAGTATCTGCTTGAAATATCCTGCATCGCACGGCATTATGAGTTTCCATCTCGACTCTTAGATGTAACTTCAGATATCAGAATCGCTGCATTTTGGGCAGCATGGTCACACAAACAGTTTTCTGTCGAACACAAACCAAATAGTAATAGTTGCTTGTCGATATTGGCGATCGACCTAAAATCAGTACGAAACAATGCTTCGCATGAGATTGGGGTGGTAGAGGGAACAAGAATGCATAACCCATTCATGCATGCACAAGATGGGTTGTTTTTGTTCAGGCGGTTCGCGGAATCATACTATACAATACATAACAAGTGGCCGGATCTTCAAGAAGTCCTGCCCGACAATAACGTTATTAAATTTTCTTTGAGTACGGATCATGTAGACGATTTGTTGCAAATGATCTCAAATCGACGGATCTATCTGCCACGATTGATGCCGTATCCTGGCAAGATAGTTGAAATGATGAACACGTTGTGGAAAAAGCCACCAGCTACAATCGAGTAAGCTGCAGGTAATCGTGTTGGAGTGAAACGCATGCCCAAGAAATCCTCCAAAGGCACAATAAACGACAAGCAGGCCACGGTCTTCGGTGGCATCATGCTTGTCGTCCTGATCGCGCTCGCGTTCATCTTCAGCGATCAGATTCGCGGCGTGCTTGATCGCGTCGCAGCGGGTGTGAAGAACTCCGCGAACTCATCTATCAAGGTCGCGTCCATTGAGACCGTCGAGAGCATGCGCGTGATCAACGGCGAGCCGGACTATGGCATCGAGGTGACGTGCGTTGTCTCGAACGAGTCTGAGTCATCGCGAGACATCACAATCACAGCGATGCTCTCGTCGTCCGAGGGCGAGTGGGAACGCGAGCAGACGCTGCGGTTCAATGCGAACGAATCGAGGAATCTCTCGTACTTCTTCCACGAGCCTACCGTCAACGCAACAAACCTGCAGAGCAGGGTGAAGATCAAGTAACACCGCCAATCCCAACATGGAGCACACGATGGAGTTCCCGAAAGCAACACCAGAGCACGAACTTCTCACAAAGATGGTTGGTGAATGGACGTTCGAGAGTGAGGCGGTCATGGGACCAGACCAGCCACCCATGAAAGGCACCGGCACCGAGAGTGTGCGCAAGATCGGCGATCTGTGGGTTGTTGGTGAATGGGACGGCATGATGCCCGGATGCGACGTCAATATGAAGTCCATCATCACACTCGGGTACGACCCGATGAAAAATCGTTTCGTCGGCTCGTTCATTGCATCGGTCATGACGCATATGTGGTTGTACGACGGTTCGCTCGATAGCGCGACGCGCACGCTGACGCTTGATACCGTGGGCCCGAGCTTTGACGATCCCAACGTGATGGCAAAGTACCAGGACGTGGTGCGTTTTATCGACGACGATCATCGCACGCTGACCTCGCGCTTGCAGAACAACGACGGGTCATGGATGGAGTTCATGAAGATGACCGTGACGCGCACGAAGTGATCGCGTGAATGTCTTTGAGTTTCTCTTTGTTGCTGGTTTGGTAGCGTTTCTATTGTGGGGAGCGAAAGCGCTGTCACAAATGATCGGGTTTCCGATCGTTTACGACATTGTTGCGGGTATTTTCATACTTGTATTTGTGCTCTGGATTGTTGGGCCCCTGGTGTATCAACATCAACACAAAGCGAAAGCTCCCGATCGGAAACGCAGCATAGACGACGGGCATTGATGGTCGCATGCGGCTCCTGCTCTGTCATCGCGCATTGGAATTGCCGGAATCGTTGATTGTGCGCTTCAGAGAAGACAGAATGTCATGGACATCCGTTTGCATAGGCATTCCCGAAGCAGATGTAGTCGAATACGTTGAAGAAGCCATTCTTGTCGCAGTCGGCGTACGGATCCATGCTCGCGTACGCGTTCCCAAAGCAGATGTAGTCGAAGATGTTGAGCACTGCGTTCTGATCGCAATCCGGAGCGCACAGGCAACTGATATCGAGCAGGGCAAGATTGCCAGCAGGGTTTCCAAAGGCAGTATCGAAGGTGCCAGCAAGAATGATCATGCCGTCCCATTCCAGCATATCAATAACGCTGCTCGTTGGTGTGGTTGATGAACTAATGCCGCCAAAGATCGACTGCCATGCTACCCCGTCCCACAACAAGATGCCTTCCTGAAATCGACCTCCAGCCAGCATGACATCTTCATGTGAGTGGAACGCGTAGGCAGACTGTGTGCTACCAGGCAGTTGCTGGACATTATGCCCATCGAACGTGCTGATAGGGAGAGCGGTGCCGCCAAAGAAAAGCTTTGATTGATGCGTGCCGAGAGCAGTAATGTTTGTGAAACGAGGTATACCAAAGCCGGGATGTGTCCAGTACTCACCGTTCCATTCTGCGATACCATTCACCTTCACACCACCAGTATTCCATAGCGATGCGGAGCCTCCACCTGCAAACAGCTTGCCTTTGTACTCACGAAATATGTTGATTGTTGAGTAAACAGACCCTCCTTGTGCAGGGACCCATGCTTGATTTTCCCACTGCCAGAACGAAGTTACTTCTGATTGAAGATCGCTTGATGCGACAAAGAATCGCCCCTGATATTGTAAAAAGCAGGTCGCGATTCCAAGCGGTGTCGGTACAGGCACATAATGCCAGCTTGTGCCGTCCCAACGCCATGTTTCGGCGAGGAATCCACTGACGAGACCCGATACGAACAGATTGCCTTCATACACCCCAAGGCGCTCGACTTGTGGAATCGGCGATCCAAACCCGATCTGATGCCACAGTTCGCCATCCCATAGTGCAAGACTGGCGATCGGCTGCTTCCCAACGGATGTGAATGATCCTCCAACGACCAGCATTTCGTTCTGCGATCCATCATTGTCAGGATCCCAAATGCCGAGTTCGTACACAGTTCCATTTGTAGAGAAATCTTGCGGTATTGGCAGGGCAGTGGATGTGCAGTTCTGGGCTGCAGCGCTGCAGCAGAACAGTGCAACGCATGACACGTGTGCAATCGTTTTCACAGTACTCTCGGCTGGCATGGGTGCGGCTTTCGGTACGGGTTTCCCGCCACCCTGTTTATACTGCACACAGTTGAACGTGGTTGCTCTATTGATGATGGGATTGTTCTGACACTGAAAATGCACAGAAACAATCACAGTGTTCGGCTGTTATTGGAAGTGACATGTGCGCTGGGCACACTCGTATCCGCATGTGTGGAGTCTGGAGATGCTCCCCTTGTACAAAGCCCAACATCGATTGTGAAGCCCATCGGTATGGCCCGCAGGACTAAGTTATAGGACAATGACTGATTGGCACATTATGTGCATCAAGAGCATCTGAGAGATGTACATGTACGCATGGCACCGCGTCAGAGGCTGCCAGCGCGGCAGGAACATGCTTTCTTCGAAGGAGTTGGCATATGAAAAAATCGTTCTTCCAGGCTCGTCACACCCCAGAATCGCTGCTTGATACAGCAGTTGCTCCGATCAGACACACAACCAGCTTTGCTTCCAAGCTCACGTGCGGGCTGATCTTCGGGCTGACCTTTGGTGTCGGTCATGGTTTTGCGTCGGGCGTGGCAATGGGCAATGCAGTCGCGCGGAGCGTGGCCGGTGGTGTCAACGCGGGCGCGAATGCTGTCTTCACACGCGGGAAGACCCGTGAAGCAGATGTCGAGCAGGGTGTTGTGGTTGCTGAGCCAGTGCTTGAACTTGTCCAGCCGGACGTGGCGCTCGATCCAGAAACAGATCGCGCAATCGAACAGGCCCAATCACTCTCCAAAGCATTCCGATACGTTGCGAAGGTGGCAGAACCTTCTGTTGTCCATATTACGACATACGAGCAGGTACAACTCGTCCGCCGCAGCATGTGGGGGGCAGAACCGATGGGTACGCGAAGGCAGCAGGCTGGGCTTGGCACCGGCGTGATCATGCGCACCGACGATCAGGGTGGGTATATCGTAACAAACAATCATGTTGTTGGTACCGGTGATGATCTCGTTGTGCATCTGTACGACGGCAGAGATGTGCAGGCACAGTTGGTTGGGCGCGATCCGCAAACCGATCTTGCGGTGGTGCGCATTGATGCAGATCGTCTGACATCCGCACAGTTTGGCGATTCGGACGATCTGGAAGTGGGGGACTGGGTTGTTGCGGTTGGGAATCCGCTCGGACTCGACAACACCGTGACATCGGGCATTGTCAGTGCGAAAGGACGCGCGGGTCTGAATCCCGGTCAGTTGCGCAGCAGAACCGCTGAGATGAATACATATGAAGATTTCATCCAGACCGATGCTGCAATCAATCCGGGAAACTCGGGCGGGCCGCTGCTTGATCTGCGCGGGCATGTGATGGGAATCAACTCGCAGATTGCGACAACAGGACGCGGGTCCATTGGGTTGGGGTTTGCCATTCCAAGTAACATCGCGCAGCCGGTGATGGAGATGATCATCTCGGGCGGCACCGTTCGGCGTGGGTACCTCGGTGTGAACATGGGCGCTGAACTGAGTTACGCCGAAGCGATCCAGATGGGCATTCCAACGTACGACAGCTCGGGTGGCGGTGTTGCGCTCGAACGCGTTGTGCAAAGTGGTCCAGCGGATAGTGCAGGACTGCGCAATGGTGACATCATTGTGAAGTTCAATGGGAAGCCCTCGCCAACGGTCAACAGACTGAGGAATCTCATTGCGATCACGCCTCCGGGACAGAGCGTCAGTGTTGAGTACGTGCGAAACGGCGCGCTCCGCACAACGTCTGTGCAACTCGGCGATCTACGCATCGCATCGCTGAAAGAAGTCGGCGCAATCGATGTGCCAAACCTTGGCATGTGGGTCATTGAGCTCCCGGATAGATTGCCCATTCAGTTGGAGCGTGATGGTGTGAACGGCGCTCTTGTATACGAGGTTGAGGCAGGCAGTGCCGCTGAGCGAGCAGGGCTTCGCTCCGGCGACATCATCGAGCAGATCGACCATCGAGCAGTGCAGTCGGTCAGCACCCTTGTGTTTGCTGCAGATCGACTGAAGAATGGTGAGGCGGCGCGTGTTGGCATTGTCCGGCAGGAAAGCGGCGAGTACCTGCGCGGATATGTTGATATCACGCCGTAAGCTGAATCGAAGACCTTGATACAAAAAGGAAAGCGGGCTCCGGGTCGTGTTGACCAGGAGCCCGCAACGCGTTCATACGCGCTCAGGAGAAAACGTGTTTACGGGCAACCTGCGGAGTATGCGTTCCCAAAGCAGATGTAGTCGAACAGGTTCAGCACGTTGTTGTGATCGCAATCAGCAACCGCGTTGACCTGTGCAGCGAAGTAGCTGCCAAAGCACACATAATCGAAGATGTTCAGTGTGCCGTTCTGATCGCAATCAGCATAACAGGTGCTTTCAGTCAGGTTTGCGATGAATCCACGAACGTCACCCGCAGCATTTGTCGCAGAGCCAACGATGATCTTGCCGTCGCCGGTGATTGCAGTTGCGCGGGTCAGAGTCCAGCTACCGATCTGTGAACCCAGACCATACTGGCTGACAAGGACACTCTTGAGGTTGCGTATTCCATGGGTCGTGTCCCAGATGAAAGCCTCGTTTCCGTTTGAGGTCAGCCCCTGACCAACCACAACAGAACCGTTGTCCGACACGCCCCACGCCTGGCTGCCATACAGGCCGCCTGCCAGATCGCCGAGCCCAATCATGCCGGAAGATTGCGACCAACGGAATGCTTCCTGCCCAAGTGCAGTCAGGCTGACACCAACGACGACAGAGCCGTCAGGATTCACAGCCAGAGCATCTGAGTCATACTCAAAGTTGGAAAGAAACCCAAGCCCGACCATACCCGCTGACTGTGTCCAGCGGAATGCTTCCGTGCCGTTGATGCCCGCGGATGAGCCAACAATTACTGCGCCGTTGGCGGAAACGGCTGTGCCGACCGAGTACACCTCACCGCCCGGAAGATCGCCAAGTCCGACGATACCGGTTGAGGAGGTCCAGCGGTACGCCTCGAAGCTCTGCACGCCGCCGGTGATGTACCCGGTGACAACCGCACCTGAGTCCGACATATCACCCGCAAAGCTTGAGTTTGGTATCGTTGCGTCGAGCGTGATCATGCCGGTCGCTTGTGACCAGCGAAATGCCTCCTTGCCATTGGGACCGTTCGCCGTTCCCGTGATAACCGAGCCGTTGGAGTTCACGCCCGTGGCTTCAGAGTTGAAGATGCCACCAGCCAGATCTCCAAGCCCGACAACCCCGCCGGATTCGGTCCATCTGATTGCTTCGAATCCATTGCTGCCGCTGCTCTTGCCAACAACAACCTTGCCATCCGCAGAGATCGCCAGAGCAGTGCTGAAGCTGGTCCCGCCAGCAAGATCACCGATCAACTTGAAAGACTGAGCAGTTGCCGAGCTTCCAGCCAGACCAATGAGCAATGCAGACGCGCCAATCAAGCGGCTCTTCCGAATGCTGTACGAACTGAACATGGATCTTTGTCCCTTGCGTCACGTGAGGGTTCCCGTGCTGCACCGATGCAGCGCGAGGTTGCCAGCCCCCGAGGCTGAGATGTGTGACGCGCCCATCTCATCCGCTGGCGAAGCGGCGAGTGTAGGCCTTCCCAGTAAAAGTCAAGTCTAATAACCAGACAAAAGCCGATAACTGGCGCAGAAACTGCGCAAAACCAACAGATCGCGCAGAAAATGCCGGAAAAACCCTGCATCAGTTTGGGTGGACATCCTCATCAGACACCTCGATCTCCTCGATCGTCGTTCGACGAACCGTGATCTTCTGCCCATTCTCATGCCGGGTGGTTTCCTCGGTGTCACGACGAACCTCGTGAGTCTGCGACTTTGGCTTTGCTGGAGTTCTGATCCCGTGGATGATGTGCCCGAAGAACTCGCCGAGATTCCGCATGAGTGGCTTGGTGCCACGTGGCGTGTTGGTTGATTGCTTCGGATCATCGCCCATGCAATCAGTGTAGTAGGTTCGTATGCTCCATCGTGACATCACCCAGTTCCATCCGGTCGTCCCTTGTGCTCATCGGCCTGCGCGGGTGTGGCAAGTCCACGCTTGCAAAGTTGATCGTAAAGCAGTTCCCGATCCATCGCTCGGTTGATCTCGATGACGTGGTCAAGCAGCGGATGGGTGCTGTGACCATCGCTGATGCGTGGCGCGACCATGGCGAGGACGTGTTCCGATCCCACGAGCGGGATGCGCTCGCCGAGCTGTTGCTCGAATCAAATCTGGTTCTTGCGCTTGGTGGTGGCACGCCCACCGCGCCGGGTGCAGCCGATCTGCTCCGCGCAGCACAGTCGGCGGGCAGGTGCTGCATCATCTATATATATGGTGATGCCGGATTGCTGCGTCAACGTGTGCTTGCATCAGGAACCGCCGATCGGCCGGCACTGGTGGGGCAGAACCCGCTCGACGAGATCGACCAGGTGCTCTCGGCGAGGGATCCGCTGTATCGCTCGCTCGCGTGCGAGATGGTCATGGCCGACCAGCCGATCGAGGAACTGGTCAGCCAGATCGTCGATATCTGGCACGCATGGGATCGTGCGATATCATCAGCCTGATGACTACTACCTATCCGCACGACATCTTTACGCTCGCCCGAGCCTTTGATCCGAATCGCAACGTCGATACAGAGCAGAATCTCGAAGCGGTGGGGGGCGAGGGATCATTGCTGCAGCTGCGCGGCATGACACCCGGTGCGATCCGAACGCTGCTCGTCAGGGCGCGTGAGTTTCTGCCCTCTGTGCTCG
The DNA here is from genome assembly GCA_020639155.1 of Phycisphaeraceae bacterium. Lineage (NCBI taxonomy): Bacteria > Pseudomonadati > Planctomycetota > Phycisphaerae > Phycisphaerales > Phycisphaeraceae > Phycisphaeraceae bacterium. The sequence continues at coordinate 883,823 of JACKHF010000001.1, read as the reverse complement.
ATCCATCAATGCGACCGCAGATGCGCAACGAGCATCTCTCCAGCATGACCGTCGCGCTGCTGTTCTTCGAGCACTCGACGCGCACGTGCAACAGCTTTGCTATCGCAGCCGATCGGATCGGCGCACGGTATGTGAACTTCTCAGCAGCAAACTCGTCGACCAACAAGGGCGAGACCATTGTCGACACCGCGCGCACAATCCGCTCAATGGGAGCCGACGTGCTGGTCATGCGCGCCTCGCAGGTGTGCTCACCTCATCTTGTCGCAGCTCGCACGCAGGCACCCGTCATCAACGCGGGTGATGGGGCGCACGAGCACCCGACGCAGGGACTGCTCGACTCGCTCGCGCTCGCGAACGCGCTCGATATCGACAACAGGTTCGATTTCTCGGGCAGGCGCATTCTCATCGTGGGCGATATCCTGCACTCGCGCGTTGCGCGATCAGCAACCCACGCGCTCACATCGCTGGGCGCGCACGTCACACTCTGCGGCCCGGAAGCAATGGTGCCGAAGTCGCTCGAGTCTCTCGCGCCCGGGCAATGTGATGTCACACACGATCTCGATGCACAACTCGGGCGAGCCGATGCGGTGATGATGCTCCGTGTGCAGTTCGAGCGTCACATCGACGCGAAGAGCCATGACCAGAGCGAGCGCGACGCGTTTGTGAGAGACTACACCGCGGGATACTGCCTGACAACGGAGCGTGCAGCACGCATGAGGCCCGACGCGTTCGTCATGCACCCGGGGCCATTCAATCGTGGCATCGAGCTTGAGAGCAGCGTCGTCGACGGTGGAAGGTCGATCATCTGGCATCAGGTTAGTTGCGGCGTGGCAGTACGGATGGCTGTGTTGGAAAAAACGCTCGCACACTCCCTCGAAACGGGTATAAAATAGAGGGAAGTTCTGTTCCCGCATGGTGCGCGAACAACACGTACTCCAGAACAAGGAAAAGAAACATGAAGGTTCTATCGCGCATCGCTGCTGTTTTTGTACTTCTGCTTGGTTGTGTAACGACCATACCCGGTTGCGACGGTGGGAATCCGCATGATGCTGTAGCTGAAAAGATGTCGTCGGCAATGAATGAGTTTGCATCGATTCTTGCGACAGTGAAGGATGAAAAATCGGCAGAGTCGGCAGCGACAAAGCTCAAGCCGCTCGGAGAGAAGATCAAGAAAATTATGGACGAGGGAGACAAGCTTCCCGAGCCGAGCGAGGAGCTGAAAAAGAAGTATGAAGCGCAGTTTGCGGGTGTGCAGAAGAAGATTATGGATGAGATGATGCGCATTGGCACGCAGGTTCCAGCAGCCATGCCAATTCTTTCCGACGCAATGGATGCAATCGGTGGCATGAACTGATGAATATATAAACGATGCCCGCCGCATACATGCGACGGGCATTTTTTCAATGTTGGTTTATGCTGGTAAGGAGCATGGCATGAAAATGCGCGTTGGTCTAACTGCAATGTGTGTGCTTAGTGCGGCAATAGCAGGTTGCGAGAAGAAGCAGGCTGCGACAGGAACAGCAACCCAGTCGAACAATCAATCCAGTTCCGGCAATACACCTCCAGCAGATGATGCATTGGCTGCGCTGATGGACCATGAAATCCCGCACGTGTCTCTGGCGGCGCAGGCGTCGGTCATGGTCAGGGATGTGGCTGACGCACTTACTGACATCACGAATGTGGCGCGCGCAGAGGATCAGCTTCCCACGCTCACCATGTTTCGCGACGAGATGAAGAATCTTCGCGATCGCGCACGCGCTCTCGGTGATCCCTCACAGGATGCGCTCGATATTCTCAACAACAAACTCGGCCCGATGATGATGCCCGAGATGGAGAGGCTCGAACGCGAGAGAACACGCATCAGGAATGATATATACGACGCCTATGAACTGGTTAACGAACTCGTCGATGAGTTTGTCCGCTCGTTTCAGTCGATCTGAGTCTATCGCGCAGCAGCACTGATTGTATCGACCATCTCGCGCACTGCTGCGCGCATGCCGATATAGATGGATCGTGCGACGATCGAGTGCCCGATGTGCAGTTCCTCCATGCCCTCGATACGTGCAACGGGCCCGACGCTGGCAACCGTCAACCCGTGTCCAGCATTGAGCTGCATGCCAAGCTCGCGAACCAATGCGCCCGCATTCTGCAGTGTGATCAGCTCCGCGTGCGCGGGCCCGGTGTGGAGTTCGCCGCCCGTGTGTGCAAACGCGATGGCGTACGGTCCGGTGTGCAGCTCGCACGCATCAAAGCCAGCGTCTGCCGCTGCGCGGATCTGTGTCTCATTTGCATCAATGAACGCGCTGGAACGCACGCCGACGGTCTGCAATCTGCGCACGATGCGCGCAAGCCGATCACGCTGGCCCGCGACATCCAGTCCACCCTCGGTCGTCACCTCCTCGCGCCCCTCGGGCACCAGCGTGCACATGTGCGGGCGGGTTTTTTCTGCGAGCGCAACCATGGATTCGGTCGCAGCCATCTCGAGATTGAACTTCACGCGGACTGTTTCGATGAGGCGCTCGATATCACGATCGCGGACATGCCTGCGATCTTCGCGCAGATGCGCGGTGATGCACAACGCGCCGCCGAGTTCCGCCTCGTGTGCAGCGCGGACGGGGTCGGGCTCTGCGTGCGCAAACGGACTCGCGCCGGTGACGTTCCCGTCGAGCTTCGCATCCTTGTATCGCGCGTTACGGACGGTCGCGACGTGGTCGATGTTCATCCCCAGGCGGGGGCCGAGCGTGTCTCCGCGAGCGTGTGTCATGTACAAGCGTATCAGCGTGCGATCTCGATCGCGCGTGTCTCGCGGAGTACGGTGACCTTGATCTCGCCAGGGAATGTCATCTCATCGGAGACACGCTTGGCGATCTTCGACGCGATGAGATAGGCCTCGTCGTCGCCCACCTTCTTCGCATCGACCATGACGCGGACCTCGCGGCCTGCCTGGATAGCGTGCGCCTCCTCGACGCCGTCGTACGAGAGCGCGATGTTCTGGAGTTCTTCAAGGCGCTGGACATAGCGTTCCATAGACTCGCGTCGTGCGCCGGGGCGAGCGCCGGAAACCGCGTCGGCAGCCATAATGATCGGCGTGTAGAAACTCGTTGCGGGGATGTCGCCGTGATGGCCGCCGATGACGTTGAGCACGGGTTCTTTTTCGCCGTGGCGTGCAGCGAACTCCATGCCGATCTTGGGATGGCCACCCTCCATCTCGTGGTCCATTGCCTTGCCGATGTCGTGCAGGAATCCGCATCGGCGTGCGAGTGCGCCGTCGAGCCCCAACTGGTCGGCGATGATCTGCGACAGGTACGCGACCTCGACCGAGTGGCGCAGCACGTTCTGCGAGTAGCTCGTGCGGAAGTGCATCTTGCCCATCGCTTCGATGATCTTGGGATGGAGCCCGCGCACACCCGCCTCGTTCGCTGCTTCCTTGCCGTATTCGATGATGCGCTCGTTGATCTCGGATTGCACCTTTTCGACAACCGACTCAATGCGTGCCGGGTGCATGCGCCCGTCCTTGATCAGGCGTTCGAGCGATTCAACCGCAACCGCCTGGCGCACCTTGTCAAAGCACGACACGACGATAACGCCCGGTGTGTCATCAACGATGATGTCAACGCCCGTGACTTTCTCGATTGTGCGGATGTTGCGTCCCTCGCGCCCGATGATGCGACCCTTCATGTCCTCGGACGGGATTTCGACGGACCGAACGGTTGCTTCTGAAACAGTCTCGGACGCGTAACGCTGGATGGCTTGCAGCGTGATCTCGCGTGCGCGCTTGTGGGCTTCTTCCTCCGCTTCCTCATTGATAGCGCGGATGACCTTGCCGATCTCAGCCTTGCTCTCGTCCTCCACACGTCGAAGAAGTTCGCCCTTTGCTGAATCCTCGGTCAGCCCAGAGATATCCAGCAGTTTCTGTCGCTGCTCCTCAATGGTTTTGTCGAGATCTTCGTGCTTCTGTTCCAGCTGCGCCTTGCGCGAGGTGAGCTTCTGCTCGTCCTTCTCCATCTTGTTCTCGCGTTGGAGAAGCTGGTCTTCCTTCCGATCGATGGTGTCCTGCCGCTTTTCTGCTCTGCGTTCCTGCTGGCGAATGTCCTGGCGAACCTTCTCCATCTCCTGCTCGAACTGCTCACGTTTTTCGAGCGATTTCTTTTCAGCATCAAGCTCGATCTGTCGTGCAGCGGTCGTTGCATCGACCTTGGCGCGTTCGACGATCTCGCCAGCCTCTTTCTTTGACTGGCTGATGGACTTCACGCCAACAAACCGCGCAACAAAGACGCCAACGATGAGGCCAACGAGCAGCGTTGCGATCGCAACCGCCACAAGATATTCCATTGCAGCACCGAGCACAATCGGCATGTTAGTCAGCATTGAAGATGCAACCATGATCCACCCCCGTCACGCTGGGCATGCGAAAACGCGCCCGCTTGTACCGTGCGATGCGGTGCTGGAAAACTCACAATGGTGGATGACGATCAGCTGAAATGATCGATCGCGATAGCTGTACAACAATAACTCCGCGCAGACGGCGCGGCAGGCGTGATGCTTGTGGTTCGCTCTGTCACTCGATCTTCTGCTTCGTCTTGTTGGAACAAAGCCTCACATATCGAAAGGAGCATGTCACGATGACCATCAATCGGCTCGGGCTTGCCCGATCGACGCTGCCAGTTGGACCGTTGCAGCGAAGCGATCAATGATGCACATCACACACAAACTACATTGTCACGGAAGGAAACCCCTTCCGACACAGCACTTGCAAACCGCCAGAAACGAGCGTCCTGTACGGTTGTGGATCGACCATGACACGATTTCGTGGCCACCGGTCATCTGCGCTCCCAGCGTCGTGTCATCGCCGGGCGATTGTCCGGATCGTTCAGAATCGTCTGTGCCAGCAGTTCCAGCAGGCTGGATAATACTGGCCACCATTGCTGAGCTTCATGACCAGCGACTGCTGCATCGGGATCACCGATGTAGTTGCTGCACGGGCTCACATTGTTGAAATCGGCCGGACGAACACTGCCCGGCACGTTTGGAGAGTGTACGCTTGGGCTTGGGGTTATGTGCGGAGTTGGACAGGGAATCCGATGAGATTCGTTCCCAAATCGAGGCCAACTTCGGCCAGCCGAACCGATACAAGGCTCGGACGTAATCCCAGCTTCTCCTTCGTGGACCCAACAGGAACGAGGAAACAGATCCATGAGCCGTCAGACGCTTCCTTTCTTCAATCAGTCATTTCGCCGATTTGCCTCTGGTTCAGCCGGATTTGGTATTGTGGCTGCTAGTCTGGTCGCAGCGATTGCTCTGACTGGGTGCAGCACCATGCCCTCGTGGCAGGAGTCCAAGATTGTCCCGATTGAGGGCGAGGAAGCTGCTGGACCGATCTCCGTTCGGGTGGACAATGTTGCTGGCGACGTTCGAGTCAGAACCAGCCGTGACATCACGCGACCAGTGGTGAATGTTCGACCACGTGCGACCGGTGATATCGGCAGGAGTGATCCTGAATCGCTGGTCACAATGTCTGCGCATTCGTCGACCAGCCAGGGACTTGTGCTACAGATCGTGGCAGTTGCCGAGCCGGGGTACGAGAATCTTGTTGCTGCGGACATTGATGTCTGGGTGCCTGCACTTGTTGATATTCAGGTGCGTACAAGTGCGGGAAGGGTCCAGGCAGTTGGAGCAACCGGTGCGGTTGATATTGAAGTGGGCACGTCTTCAACACCCGGTGGCAGTATCGACGTACGAGCTGCTGACGAACTCGTCGAGTCCGTCAGACTCATTACCACCGATGGCAACATCCATCTTGCCATGCCTCCCGGCTCCACCGGTGCGATCGAACTGACTTCGCTTGATGGGAACGCCGAAGTGCGTGCCGCAAGCTCACCTGTTTCACGGGTCACCGCGAGCAAGGGACGCTGGTCTGGTATCATCGCGCAAGGCAGAAATGCGATCCAGGCAACGACGAATGAAGGCAATGTTCGTGTCATTGTCATGCCGGATCCGGTGAGCTATATGCCATCGAAGTGAGTCCCAGAATCTGGGAACAATCCACTGCTGGACCGGTATTTCCAAGAAATATCCAACCAGAAAAACCTATTGATCCCTTTGCCGGTATGAACCGGACCCGTGACTCAGCGGACTTGATATACCATGACAATGGAGAAGCTGCCTTTGCTTCGCTCTCGAATGAGCGCCCCTGACTCTCGCTCGGAAGGAAAGAAACGTGCTCAAATGGCTCATTGGTATCGCGGTTGTGTGCCTGCTGTTTGTTGGTGGCGGTATTGCGTTTGTGATCAGTCAGGGGGGCCCGGAAGGCATTGCGAAGAAGTTCCAAAAGGAAAAGGAGCCGACGCGAGTCATTGTTGAGGATGCAGAACGAGGTGATCTTGTTCGCATGGTTTCAGCGCCCGGAACGATTGAGCCGGACGTGAAGGTCAACATCGGTGCGCAGGTCTCGGCAAAGGTGCTCGCACTCCCATTCAAGGAGGGCGACGACGTGAAGGCAGGCGATGTGCTCGCGCGCCTTGATGCCGAGGATCTGCAGGCACGTCTCGATGCAGCCGAGAGCAGATTGCGCGGTCAGGAAGCAAGTCTTGCCGGCGCAGAAGCATCGCTGACACTCGCAAAGTCTGTGCTTGACACAACGCTTGATCTTTACGAAACAAAGGATGTGCCCGGCACAGATGTCGATAACGCGCAGGCGCGATACGACCAGGCACTTGCAACAATCGAGCAGATCAAGTCGTCGATCGATGGTGCAAAGGCGGATATCGCAGAACGCAAGCGCGACCTTGCAAACGCGGTGATCACCAGCCCAATCGATGGCACCGTTGTTCGAATCAACACGGAAGTCGGCGAGCAGGTGCTTGGTACATTCAACAATCAGGGATCGGTGCTCATGCAGATCGCCGACCTGAAATCCATGATCGTGCGTGCACGCATCGACGAAGCCAACATCGAGCAGGTGAAGGAAGGTCAGGATGTCACTGTGTATCTCAACGCATTTCCTGACCGCACCTTTGAGGGTCACGTCAGTCTTGTGAAGCTGGAGCGGCAGATCTACCGTGACGGCACAGCATATATCGAAGCGGAAGTCACGCTGAAGCTCGAAGAGGGTGACCGATTCCCAACCGGCCTTGCTGCAAACGCAGATATTCATGCCGAGACATTGTTCGATGTGATCAAGGTGCAGACACAGTCTGTACTCGATGTGCGTATTGATGAGTTGCCCGAAGATGTGCTCAAGAACGCAACGCACATCGATAGAACGCGCACGTTTACACACGCGGTGTTTGTCATGGAGAACGGCAAAGCGAAGCGCAGACCGGTCGTGATCGGCGCGAGCGACCTCACGCACACCGTCATCAAGGCTGGTCTTGAGCAGGGAGATCGTGTTGTGGTCGGGCCCTACAAGGCGCTGCTCAATCTGAAGCACGACGAGGACATCCGCGAGCGTGGTGTCGAGGATGAAAAGTCACCAGCGGACGATCAGCCATCAGAACTTGCTGCCAACGGAAACACAGAATCCACACCCAAGTAACCCATTGTCATGACTATCCGCATTCGCGAACTCGAGAAGGTGTACAAGCTCGGTCATGAGCGCGTTGTTGCATTGGGTGGTGTTGATCTTGATGTCAACAAGGGCGAGTTTGTTGCGATCATGGGCCCGTCAGGCTCCGGCAAATCAACGCTGATGAATATCCTTGGATGTCTCGATCAACCGACGATGGGTACGTACGAACTCAACGGACGCATGACCCACAAGATGGGGCCCGGCAGACTCTCGTGCGTCCGCAACGAGGAAATCGGGTTTGTGTTCCAATCGTTCGAGCTGCTCAATCGCCAGACTGCATTGACAAACGTTATGCTGCCGATGCAGTACTCGCGCAAGCACTGGCTGACTGCGCGCAAGCGCGCCAAGGCGGCGCTTAAGCGCGTCGGACTTGGTGATCGCATGAACCACAGGCCGAACCAGCTCTCAGGTGGTCAGCGCCAGCGTGTTGCTGTTGCACGCGCGCTTGTGAACATGCCATCGATCGTGCTTGCAGACGAGCCCACAGGAAATCTCGATACGGCGACAACTGAAGAGATCATCGGTCTGTTCAAAATGCTCCACGACGAGGGGCAGACTGTTCTCATCGTGACGCACGAGGAGGATGTTGCGGGGCGCGCCGAGCGAATTGTCAGGTTGCGTGACGGGAAGATTGTGTCCGACAATCCAACGAAGTCCGACCCGATGCACCTGCAATGGGTCAAGGCGCACGCGCAGGCCGCGATTGCACAAGCCGAAAAAGAGCTTGGCGAACCATCCGCACATCAGGATGCGAACGCGAACCATGTTGCGGATGCTGATGTTCATGTTGGAGCATCTACAGCAGAGGAGGCAAAGACACGATGAATGCCCTCCGTCTTGTCTTCCAGTCCATCGTCTTTGCAATCAAGCAGATCTTTTCACACAAGATCCGCTCGCTCCTCACAACACTCGGCGTGATCATCGGCGTGTCCGCGGTGCTTGCTGTTGTCGCTGCACTGTCTGGCCTACGGCAGGGCATTCTTGATGAGTTCGAATCTTTCGGTGTGAAACGTGTGTTTATCGATGGCACACGCCCTCGCGAGTTGCGGAACAAGATCAGTTGGCGCGATGTGCAGCTGACCGTCGACGAGGTCGAGGCGATTGTCGATCGATGCCCCAGCATCACCGAGATCTCACCGATCTATCGCGTCAATGGAGCAATCGAATACAACGACATGAAGCTCGAGGTTGGTGCGACCGGCATCTGGCCACAGTGGCACGACATCGAAAACCGCCAGATCATTCTCGGTAGACCCTTCAACTCGATCGATGAAGCTGAGCGTTCCAGCGTGTGCGTTGTGAACGACAAAGCTGTCGAGGAGCTTCTGCTTCCGACCGATCCCATCGGCGAGATCGTGCTGATTGCCGAACGCAGATTCAAGATTGTTGGTGTTGTCGAGACGATTCAGACGTCCGGTATGTTCGGCGGCGGCGATTCAAGCGCCGAAGTGTATATGCCGTTTGCAACAGCGCAGAATCTGAATCCGGACGGCTGGGTCAACATGGCATGGGCGCAGCTCAAGTCAAAGGACTATGTGGAAGATGCAAAGGCAGAGATCCGCGCCGTGCTGCGACAGATGCGAAATCTCGGTCCAAACGATCCGGATACCTTTGATATTGGTGTCATCCAGCAGTTCATCGACCAGTTCGAGCGCATCGCAGCGGGCATCCTTGCTGCAGCATCGGGCATTGTCGGCATCACGCTGCTTGTCGGCGGTATCGGTATCATGAACATCATGCTTGTGTCTGTCTCGGAGCGCACGCGCGAGATTGGACTGCGCAAGAGCCTCGGTGCCCGCCCGGAGATCATCCTGCTCCAGTTTCTGATTGAAGCAATTGTTCTTTGTCTTGCAGGCGCTGTGGTGGGACTGCTTGTTGCGCAGGGTCTTGTGTTCCTGATCACCAAGATTCCTGATGCAAACATGGAAGGTGCTGCGATCCCAAGCTGGGCAATCGGTGTCTCTGTCGGATTCTCTGCATTCATCGGCATCGTCTTTGGGATGTTCCCTGCGATCAAAGCTGCGCGTCTGAATCCCATCGACGCACTCCGTCACGAATAACCAAACACCCAACCTGTTGCGCAGGAGCTGTCCCCGCAATGCACCAACGCACCTTTGTCTCTCTCGCAACCTCTGCTTCATCGCTCGTGCTGCTTGCAGGATGCTCATACTTCCAGTCGTCGCCATTTGATTATGCCGAACCGATTGATGCCGAGCGGTTCCGTTCGATAGAGACACTGTCACTCACACCGGCGCAGGACCAGATGCTCGATGCGCAAACGCTCGAGCTGCGCAGCAGGTTCGAGGGGCGCGAATCAGTCGACATGGCGCTCGAAGAGGCGCGCGCGATCGCGCTCTCTCGAAATCTTGATCTACAGGTCGCGATGGTCAATCCGGCGATCGCCAACGAGTCACTCTCTGCCGAGGAAGCAGCGTTCGAAGCCGTGCTCAGCGCAAATGGGACCTATAGCAAGACAGACTCACCAACATCATCATCTCTCAACGATGCGCAGGCTGAGTTCACCCAGTTCAACCCGAGTGTGTCCGTGCCACTACGCACGGGCGGCCGTGCGACGGTCTCTCTGCCCATGACGCGGAACGAGACGAACAACTCGTTCTCGACACTCAACCCCGCGTACACAGCGGATCTTGGTCTGACCTTCTCCCAGCCGTTGCTGCGCAATGCCGGCAGATGGATCGCGACCTACGGCATCCGCATCGCGTCGTACAACCACCAGATCTCGCAGGCGCAGACAAAGCTCCGGATTATCGCGCAGCTCGCTGCTGTTGACCGTGCGTACTGGAGACTCTACCAGATCAGGCAGGAACTCGATGTTCGCCAGCAGCAGTACGAACTCGCGGTAGCACAGCTCGAACGAGCAGAGCGGCGCGTGCGAGCCGAGACCGCAGCGGAGATTGAGGTCACGCGCGCACAGTCCGGTGTCGCATCCAGCCTTGAAGCGATCCTTGTCTCAGAAAACGCGGTCCTCTCGCAGCAGCGCGAGCTCAAGCGTCTGCTCAACGCGCCGGGGCTGGACGTTGACACGTCCTCGATGGTTGTTCCGACAAGCGCGCCCGATCCCGTGCGCTACGACGCTGATCGCACCGAACTCATGCAGATGGCGCTGGCAAATCGCATGGAACTGCTCGAAGAGGAACTCCGCCTTGCGCAGAACGCGGCGGACATCCGCTTTCTTGAGAATCAGGCTGAACCAAGCGTGAGTGTCAACGCCGGGTACAACATCAACGGCCTCGGTGAATCACTCGGCGACGCGGCAGAGATCCTCGCAGAGAACCATTTCGAGGACTGGAATATCGGGTTCAGCGCGTCCGTCCCGCTCGGCAACGAAGCTGCGCAAGCGAACCTGCGCAGCGCAATCCTCTCACGCATCCAGCGCATTGCGACGCAGGAGGACCGCCGACGGACCATCATTCAGGAGGTCGCGGGCGCGCTCGACTCGCTCGAGTCCGACTGGCAGCGCATCATGGCAGCCCGCCAATCGGTCATCCTCAACCAGCGCGCGTTTGATGGCGAGCAGCGCCAGTTTACGAGTGGTCGCTCAACATCAACAGACGTGCTCGACGCGTCGAGCAGGCTCGCAGAAGCAAAGCTCACCGAGATCCGCGCGGTCGTTGATTACCAGATCACGCAGATCAATCTCGCGGTCGCGACGGGCACGCTGATGGGCTCAGCCCGCGTGCGTTGGGACTCGGTCGAATCGCCGCAACTCGACGGCTGGTGGCTGTTCCCCAAAGCACCAGAAGGAACAATCGATGGAACCCCGAATCCACAGCCAGATTGAGCTCAGTTTCCGCCACTCACCATCGTCGACTGTATAAGCATGTCCTGCTCTGTGAGTAGCGCGCCGCTTGGATCCATAATGGCGTAGAAGGATTCCTCGTCCTGCGGATCGTTGAACACCAGTTGTGGTCCGTCGAGTCCGTCCTGGATCGACCACGCGTCAGCGCGATCAAGCAGGAACGTGTGCTGCTCCACGAGCATATCGCACACCTGCATGTTGATCTCGTGGATCCTCATGATTGTCTTCGGTTGGAGGTTCACCATGAGTTCCGCGGTGAAAAACTCAGCACGCTCCTTTGATACACCCTCAATAACGGCTTTGCGGGTCAACGTCTTTGGAAGATCGTTGGCGAAGAGGAAGATCGCACGGCTTGTGTTAAAGAGTTGTTTCTCTACAGAGACGAGCTTGTTGAGATGATCAGTCTCAAGATACTTCTCAATCGGAGCGCCGAGGAGTTCGTCATGCTCAACAGTCGCGCGCACGTTGGCATCGACCAGCGTCTTCAATGAGCGCATGCTTTCAGCAGCAGCAAGGAAACACGGCTTTGCCGAGTCCGGCGCGATCGCTGCGCACTTTTCGAAATACGCCGCGTCACTCGCGAGAGAACTGGTATCTGTGACAATCTCACCACTTTCGTACGTCTCACGTATCGCCTGCAATGCCAGATCATTCTCGGCCTGCTTCTGGCTCAGCAATGTTTCGAACTGCGCCTGACGCTGGGCGTTCTCTGGCAGGACGGTCGCAACACCATACGCGACACCACCGACGACGGATGCGAGCATAATCCACAGGGGGAACTGCGACTGGCTTTGTTTGCGTTTCTGCTTCCGGGATGACTCAAAGCTTGTCAACGACGTCGCATCAATCAGCCCATTCGAGTTGCGATGTCCGTCAGTATTGCCAAACTCATCCATCATCTTTGCCCCCTTGGAATGAACCGATAAAACAACAGCAGAACTCGTTTCAGATTGCAGATAGATCGTGCCGACCGCTCCCAGAACAACGGCTTCTATCCTGCTGTAGAGGTATCGTGCCCTCCCGCATCGTGCTTTACCGCAAACGGTGTGAAGGATGTCAGCATTCATACTGCGCTCGGTACTTTGTGCGCATGCGCCGAAATAGGTATGTTATTACCCAGCTGGGTTCACTCTGAATTGGTCACTGGTTCCGATACCCGTCGAGCTATCGAAGTATTTCGGCGGATGACGCTCAGTTTTCCCCACTCGACAGCAACAATCGCATGAGCCCTTTCTGCTCTGCCTCGAGCGCTTCGGTCGGCTTGTATATAGCCCAGTAGTTTGCTTCATCTTGTGGATCGTCGAACACAAGATACTTGTTGCGTTTGATCGACCACGAGCCAACATGATCGAGCAGGTACCTGTGCTGCTTGACCAGCATGCTGTACACCTCCACGTCTATCTCATGGATTCGTACGATCGTCTGCGGCCGCATATTTTTCATAAGCCGTGCGGTGAACTCCTGGGCATCGTGCTTGTCCATGCCGCGAGAGATCGCATCATCACGCAACGTATTAGGGGCGGCGCTGATGAAATCTACCAGCACCTGGCTTGTGTCGGCAACGCGCTGTTCTGCGGCAACGAGCTTATTGAGATGATCGATGTCGAAAAACTGCGCAATGGAGACGTTACCAAGATCCTGATGTGCAAGTGCAGCGTGCATCTTTGCATCGACGAGTATGTCCAGTGATAGAGTCATGTCGGCAGCTGCAAGTGCGAACGGTTTTTCCGATTTGGGCACCAGAGTTGCAAGCTTCCTGAAGTAATCGACCTTGTGATCAAGCGAAGTAAAGGCAGTGAGAATCTCATCGCTCTCAAGAGCGTCCAGCAACGCTACGTTGGCCTGGTCGTTCTCGGATTGAAGTTGTGTGTGCAGCGCGTTGATCTTGCGAGCGGTCTGATCCGCAGTGTAAGACTGAATGGTAGGGAGGCACGCGCCATAGCACATGAGCAGCGAGAGCAGCACGCCCGCAGCTTTATCGAAGCGCTTTGCGAGAACCTTTGCCAGCACGAGCAGGACCAGTGTGATCAGAGCGATGGCTGCCACGTAGGCGGCATAGCTGGACCAAGTAGTATCAATGAGCGATGAGGAGTCACTCAACGTATCCAGGCGCGTGATCTTCGAGACCATCCACACGAGCATAGCGACGACTGTTATCATTATCGACCATCTGGGTAAGCTTTTCGGTGCATGAGCGGGTGCCGTCGTGGCGTGCGCCCCAGCATCGTTCTGCCCATTCGCGTTGCCCTGTCTGTCGGTATTGCCAAACTCATCCATCATCTGCCCCCTTGGAATAAACCAATAGAACAACAGCAGAACTCGTTCCAGATCGCTGGCAGATCGTGCAGACCACTCTCTGAACGACGGATTCTGCTTTGCAATGGACGTATCGTGCCGAGTTGCGCAGGGCTTTATGATGAACGGCTGAATGCGCGCGAGCTTAACACAGCACTCGGCAGTTTGTGCGCAAATCATATACCTGCTACGAAGTATTACAGTTATGAGTGGCTTTAGTCTGGTTGATTTATCTCGCGTACTAAGTCCATATATCCTTGTTGTTGAGTAGATTTGCTTTGAGAAGGAGTTGTGGATGAGTTCCCATTGTTGTGCCAGCGATTCTCAATTAATCCGAGTCGTATGAGCCGGGATTCGATTGCGCCGCGAGTTCTTTTATGCTTCTTTGCAATAGCGCCAACCGGCAGATTAAGCCCAAAGTTTTTTACCAATAACTGCTCTTCTTCCTTTGTCCACGGATTTCCTGCGGCTTCAGGCAGTTCTGCTCTTTTTATATCTCGCTTTTCCTGCTGCTGTAATGCAGCTATTGCACAATAGAGCGCACGGACAACTTGCGGATGTTGACATGGGTTTGTTTCACTGAGAACTTCACCTGTGATTGGATCAAATCCGTCAGCAAGTGGTCGAACATAGTGAAGGGCTTCTTCTGCTTGCATACCGCATGCTAACAAGGAGCTCGCATTTCTGCAATCAGGTGGTTCTCGTATTTACACATCCAGATTCTTCACCTCGAGTGCGTGGTCCTCGATGAAGTTGCGTCTCGGTTCGACCGGCTCGCCCATCAGTGTCGCGAACATCGTCTCCGCTTCAGCAGCCTGCTCCATCGTCACACGCAGCAATGTGCGACGCTCGGGGTCCATCGTGGTCTCCCACAACTGCTCCGCGTCCATTTCGCCAAGACCCTTGAACCGCTTGATTTCCATGCCCCGGCGACCAATGTCGTGCAATGAATCGAGGATCGCTAGCATGTTTGGTGCTTCGACGACCTTCGATGTCGAGCTGCGCTTCTCGGTGTTGGTTTCCGCGGGCGCTTCCTCGTCGTCAAAGACACTCTCTGACTTGGCTTGCTTTGGTTCCGGCTCGGCGTTTCCCGACTTGTCGATGGACCACGCGAACTTCGAGGGCAGTTTCTCACCCGTGACAGATTCTTCCTGAGTGAGTCCGAACGTGTCGCGCGTGATGCCGTATGCTGCGAGTTCGACAAACAGACGATCAAGCTCACGATTCTCGTGCAGCTCGCGCAATGTTGCAACCTTCGCCATGTCCACGGGCTGATCGTCGGGCACGTCGTCAGCAAACACGAGCGCGTGCTCCGCGATGCACGCGTCGGCTGCATCACGCGACCAGAACACCTCTGTGTGTCCCTGCCACGACAAACGATATCGCGGCAGACGATGGCTGCCCTCGGGGTCATTGTTTGCCATCGACAAGAGATCGATGAACGGTGTGCCTCTGCGTTCGGCGATGTTGACCAACTCACGGGTGCGGTCGAGCAGTTTGACGAGCTTAACAGCGTCGTCGCCCGAGATGGTGCGTTCTATCTTGTCAGACCCGATGTCGCCTCGGATCAATAGCGACGCGCCATCAAGCCCGAGCTCGGTCAGGCGCGAGTTCATCTCGGCGTTGTCACGCACGTAGAAGCTTTTGCGCCCGCGCGTCACCTGGTACAGCGGCGGTTGCGCGATAAACACGCGACCGCGACGGATTAGTTCGTGCATCTGCCTAAAGAAGAATGTCAGCAGTAGTGTGCGGATGTGTGATCCGTCAACGTCCGCGTCGGTCATGATGATGATCTTGCCGTACCGGAGTTTGGAGATGTCAAAGTCCGGCCCGATTCCGCATCGAAGCGCCTGGATCATCGTGCGGATTTCCTCGTTGGCGAGGACTTTATCGAGGCGCGCCTTCTCCACGTTGATGATCTTGCCCTTGAGAGGAAGGATCGCCTGCGTGTCGACGTTGCGTCCCTGCGTGGCGCTGCCGCCCGCGGAATCACCCTCGACCAGATACAACTCAGAGTCGTCGCCCTTGGACTTGCAGTCGCGCAGCTTGTGCGGCATCGATCCGGAATCGAGCGCTGTCTTGCGCCGGGTGAGCTCGCGCGCCTTGCGTGCTGCCTCGCGCGCCTGCGCTGCGACAATGCCTTTCAGGCACAAACGCTTTGCTTCGGACGGATGCTCGAGCATCCAGTCCTCGAGCGCTTCACCGAGCGCGCTCGAGACAAACCCTTCGATCTCGGGGTTGAGCAGTTTCTCTTTCGGCTGGTTGTTAAATGTCGGCTCGGGAAGTTTGACCGACACGATCGCGATCAATCCTTCGCGAAGATCATCGCCCGTCGGCGTGGGATCTTTCTCCTTGAGTATGCCTTCCTTGCGCGCGTAGGTGTTGATCGTGCGCGTCAGCGCGACCTTGAATCCCTGCCCGTGCGTGCCGCCGTCTGTGTTATTGATGTTGTTCGCGAACGTCAGCAGTGTTTCGTTGTACCCGTCGTGGTACTGCATCGCAACCTCGACGATGAGCGTGCGTTCGGGCTCTTCCTTGCGCACAAACACGGGCGAACTCACAGCAGTCTTGCCGGTCATCAGATGCGAGACATATTCCAGCAGCCCGTTCTCCGCGAGGAAGGTCTCTGACTTAATCTTGCCGTCGGCATCGACGCGCTCGTCGGTCAGCTTGATGGTCACGCCGGGGTTCAGATACGAGAGCTCGCGCAAGCGGTTTGCCAGCGTGGCATACGAGAACTCAGTCACGGGGAAGATCGTTGCGTCAGGCCTGAACACGATCTTCGTGCCCGTCTTGCGATGCTGCGATTCAGGGACATCGCGCACAACCACGAGTGGTTTGGTCACAACGCCCCGCTCAAACCGGATCGCGTGGACCTTGCCCTCGCGCGAGACCTCGCAGTCGAGGTATTCTGACAGCGCGTTCACACACGAGACACCGACGCCATGGAGACCGCCCGAGACCTTGTACGCCGAGTCCTCCTGGTTGAACTTGCCGCCAGCGTGGAGCTTTGTCATGACGATCTCGACAGCGCTCTTGCCGTTGATGTTCGGATCGTCGTCCTTCATCGCATCGACGGGGATGCCTCGGCCGTCGTCTGTGACGGAGACCGATCCGTCGACCTGGATGGTGACAGTGACGGTCGTGGCATGGCCGGCCATGGCCTCATCGATGGAGTTGTCAACGACTTCGTAGACGAGATGGTGCAGCGCGTTGATCCCCGTGCCGCCGATATACATCCCCGGGCGCTTGCGGACCGCTTCAAGTCCTTCGAGCACCTTGATTTGCGCGCCTCCATAGTCACCACCCTTTTTCGTGTCAGTTGTCCGGGAGGCTGCTGCAGGAGCATTGCTTGCGTCAGGAGAGAACGTGTGACCGTGGGTGTGGTATGGCATAGGCTGAGAATCTTCTGCCTGCAGGGAGTGGGTTCGCTAAAGAACCGCGACACACTGCAAGGGTGTGGGGCTTGGCCAATGCTGCTCGGAAAACCCATGGCATTGGCCCGGAATCGACTGAAAAACCGATTCAAATCATAGGTGTCAATCGCTGAAAAGGCCCATTTGATGTCAAGAGATGGTTTTATCGAGGAGCAGATGGGAGGGAGCGAGCTAATGAGAGAAACGGTTCGCTTCCAGTTCCGACTTCCCGTCAGACCTTTGTCCGATGATTCGGTTTTTTATTCAAGTCGGGTGCATAACTTCGAAGTCAGCAGACATGTCTTTGCATAGGCTCGATTTAGGGGGGATGACCCAGCTCACAGGGTGTACTTGAGCCCTTTTTAGGGAAATTCCGTAATCGCTAATCTGTCTTAATGCAATCGTCAATATACCGAAAATGTGAAAAAGGCCGATTCCGGCCTAGCCGATTCTGGTGGGTGCGTATGAAATCACCGGTCCGTGGTCATCCAACGCCTTTTCCAGGCAACGCGTTCCAGCGTGCCGAACTTATCGAATTGTTGAAATCCCAGACGTCTGCTGCTTCCGCGTCACACTTCACGCGTGCGGATTACAGATATGCAGCTAACTCGATCGAGGTCGCAAAGTTCATTCATCCTGGCGGCGGCGTTTCGAGAGCCGAGGTGCTGTTGTACAACCTCAGCGCGTCGGGCGGTGGTGTTGTGTATAACGGCTACCTGCATCCAGAAACTGAATGCGAACTCACACTAAAAAAGTTTCGGGGCGGAACCGCAGACATCAAGGGTGTTGTCCGCTGGTGCGACTTTGTGACAAAGCAGTTCCACATGGTCGGGATCAAGTGGGATGAGCATATCGATATCAGAGAGTTCATAGATCCACGCAAGATTACCGAGTTAGGCACGACAGGTGATACGGCATTACACGAAACGCTCAAGGGCAGAGTGCTGGTCATTGAGGACGACAATCTCGAATGCAATCTAATTCGAATGATGTTGTCGGAAACCGAGATGGGACTTGAGATAGCGCAAGACACAGGCGCAGCGTTCGATCGAGTGCGCGCAAACTCGTACGACTTGATTATTACTGACAGCCAGATCGGATCCAAACAGCGTGCTGTTGATTTCATGCCGAAACTCCGTCATGAAGGGTTCGCTGGACCAGTTATCGCGATTGCCCGCGATAACCTGCTTGCATCCATTGATGCGCTGCGTGATGCAGGCGCGAGCGAGATTGTGTGCAAGCCGTTCCAGAGAGAGGAACTGCACGATGCGATTCGTCGTGCACTTCGCGAGACTGCCGATCCAGCAAGCGGGTCCGCGCCAATTTACTCTTCAATGAAGGACTCGCAGAAAAATCTGAACTGGATCATCCAGTATGTTGATACAGTTCACGCAAAGGCGAAGGCTCTTGAGACGGCGCTGCGCAGTGAAGATGTTGATGCGGCAATGGAAATCTGCTCTCAGTTACAGGGGACCGGACAAAGCTACGGGTTTGCCATTCTGAGCGAAACCGCCCTTGCTGCTCTGACAGCTCTGCGTGCTTCTTCATCGTGTGCTGAATCCACCAAGGAGATTCGCAAGACGATCCGCATTATCGAACGACTCGCTGTTGCCGAATAAACAACAGACGGTCTCGAAAGTCAGGACGATCACTTGTTATAGGACTACAAATGCCTGCTTTTTCTCTTTGATGCAACTGGTCTTGTTGCAACCATCGCCCCCAGCCGAAGTGTATAGTGTGGGCCGACCCATGGATATGCGCACTATGCAAACCCGACGTGCCTTCACGCTGTTGGAACTGATGATCTGTCTGGTCATCATTTCGTTGCTGATCGGCATTCTCATGCCATTGTTTGTGCTGGCACGTGACGGTGCACGTATCACTGTGTGTGCGTCGAATCTCAAGAACATTGGTCTTGCGTGGCAGCAATATCTCAACGAGAACAAGGTCTTTCCAACGCGAAACGCACTCCCGGACTGGCACTACGGCGGCGCCAGCTTTGCAGGGAATGACGGCAAGCCAAGACTCGCAGTCGATCGACCGCTGAACACCTACATCAACGCAACCCACGAAGGCAAGGACGATGACAGCACAACGCTCTGCGAGCTGTTCCATTGCCCGTGTGATAACGGTCTCATCAGTCGCGACAGAGTGACAGGGCAGACTTCGTTTCCGATCGGCGATCGCTCGTGCTTCTCCTACTTTGGCAACAGCTATCGTGCAAATCCTGAACTTATGAACGGCAGCCCTTCCGGGTCGCACAACGACCAGCCGATGCGCATGTCAGAGGTTTCCGTGCCAACAACCAAGCTTGTGCTTGTAGGCGATGCCGAGTGGTACTACGCAACGCGCGGACTAACGGAGCGCGAGGCCGCTTTCGACGCGTCGTGGCACAAGGAGCCAAACGGCGCGAACGTTGCGTTTGTTGATGGCTCTGTGCAGTTCCTGAAGTTCTCGCGCGGTGAGACTCGCCAGTACCTCATCCATCCAAAGCTTGGCCACTAACCAAAGACCTACTTTCCAGTAGATACAGCTGCGCCCAGCGATCGCTGCTGTTGCTGCTTTGTTATACAATCATCGTCATGCGACTCCACATCAGGCCAGTTCGCGCAATCGTGTGCGTTGTGCTCGGTGCGATCACAACCGTGCTGGTAGCGTGGGGGATCGCGATAACACCACATCCTGTTCCGGATAGCTGGATATATGAAACGGGACGGGAAACAAACCAGTGGTATGACGTGTACGCGGTGCAACTTAGCCCGGATGGTGATGAACGCTGGCATCTTGTGATGATGTATGAGCGCTTCGGGTTTTCGTTCATGTCTATCCATCCCGGTGAGTTATATCGTGATCCAGCGCCGAATGACGAGATGATCGATCTGAAGAACCGGATCAGAGGTCCTGGTGCAAACGGTGTGATACCCAAACCATCACCGAGGAGAGAGCCATCGATCGTGTGGACATTGTTGAATCGAAGTCCAAACTGGTATCGGCGCGGTGATGCAAGACGATATGGGTTTCCCATGCGTGCGATGTGGGAGGGGGAGGCGACGCCGGAACGGGCTGACGCAGGATTCCTGGACTGGCGTCCACAGCTCGATACGGTGACACGCGGTCGTTTGACAATGACCGATCCACGCACAAAGACGCAGCACCATCTTCCGATCGCAATACTCCCGATTGGATTTACCGTTGACTCGCTGTGCTCCAGCGTGGTGTACTACATCCTCTTGTGTTTGCCGGGTGTTGTTCGACATCATTATCGCAGAAAACAAAGCCGGTGTGTGGTTTGTGGTTACGACAGATCGGGCACCAAACCGAATGCATTGTGTCCGGAGTGCGGCAGAATCTGATACACTTGGTGCGGAATGAAACTTCGAATCCGCCCAGTTCGTGCAATCGTGTGTCTTGTGCTCGGTGCGATGACAACAGTGCTTGTTGCATGGATAGTTGCGTATGTCCAACCGTTCAATCGCATCTTTCCAGAGACTGTAGCGGGTGTGCAGCGTGATGCGTACATGCTGAAAGAGGGAAGATGGATTGGCAGATATTCGTGGGATTTATGGTATCGAACGACACGCAGGAGTTTTTGGGCGTGGCCGATATCACGCCCCGTTCCTCCTGATTCAGCAGCATGGGAGTTCTTTACTGTTGCCGAGTTGAACCGATCCGGGAGTGAGTTCCCGATTGTTCCAGTGACATCTGCCGACACATTTCTCCTCACCACGCCTGATGACGCCCAAATGTTCTTTTCTGCTGCGACCGATCGAATCGGGATGCCGCTTCAAGCTCTTGAGATGAAGGTGCGGTACTCCAAGACTGCATACATCGGTGTGGAATCGGTGAGCGCAGTTCGTTTTCGGTGGACCCATTTCAATATCGATGTGATGTTCCCGACGAGAATAGTGACCGGCGGATTTGTCTTTGACACAATCTTCTTTGGGGTGATGGAGTATCTGCTGTCGCTCGCACCAGAGAAGTTTGTGCGATGGAATCGACGTCGGCGTGGACGATGTGTGTACTGCTGTTATGATCGCGCTGGCCTTGGTGACAACCACGCCTGTCCGGAGTGCGGCAGAATCTGATATACTTGGTGTGGAATGAAACCTCGCATCAAGCCAGTTCGCGCGATCGTGTGCCTTGTGCTTGGAGTGATGACGACGGTGCTTGTTTCATGGACTGCTGAGGTGTATAGCCCCTCACAGGGACTCGAAATGCCAGCCAATCAAAAGTACACGTCTGTCAAGGCGTTTCAGCGTCGTGACGGTGTATGGATGGTCATGTATGTGTGGGATTCATGGACGCACACAAAGAAGGCTTCGTATCGTGCAGAACTTGTTGGCGATCTCGAAACGCCAAACGTTGGCAGATTCGTTGTGAACTTCTACTACAACGTTGGCATGCACGCTGGAAGGCTGCCTGTCGTGTCGGTCCAGTCGCAGCGATGGATGACACGGTTCGATCGCGACGGCGGGTATCTCTACACGAGCAGGGGCACAACATGGACGTATCGCGCCGCGCATGATGCTGCTGTCGGGTTTCCATTGCCAGCGCTTGCGATGTCCTCCATCTCTAACAGCGGTGTGCCCGAGATGAAGTACTCGTTCAATACATGGAGAACAACACTGCCATGGATGAGCAAGCCCGTTGATCTTCCAACACGGATTCGCTGGGACGGCATGATCGTTGATGCAATGTTGTATGGCGGCATTTTCTATCTGATCCCTTTGTCACCCGGCTGGGGGAATCGCCGCCAGCGAAGAAAGCAGGGATTGTGCGTGGTGTGCGGGTACGACCGTTCGGGACTTGCCGATGATGCGCTGTGCCCGGAGTGCGGCGAGTAAGAGCATAGACAAAGTTATCGCTTGCATAACATGGTCGATGTATGAAGCAGGTGCAGCACGTAAATCGAGATGCTACAAAGGTATGAATATATGGCGAATGATAATTGGGCAAGTCAAAGAATAGAGTTCGCTCGCAATGGAGACGTATTTATTTCATTTGACAGCTATGAGCAAGCCCGTGATTGGGCAGCGCGACAATGGAGTCAAATTCAGCCGATTATTAACGCGATTGATGAAGGCAAAAGGAGATCACTGTCTGGCCAATGGTCAGCAATAACGACCGAAATCAACCAGCTAGATAGAAAAAATTTTGACAACTCAAAAGCTGTACAGCTTATTAACAATTTTAAGCACAGATGTTCCACATTGTTCTCGTTGTTTGGTGTTGGTGACACGCCGTCGATTAACAAGCTAATCGATCTGAAAGAGAGATATTCTTTCATCACTGCCGCAGCATATTGGTCCTATCTTGCGAAGCTCAACTGGCAAGGGAAACATGAGAACGAATCAATTCTTGGTGTTGTAATTGCCATGATGGAATCTGGCGATCTTGATCACGAATCAATGAATCGTTCCGATAGTTCACTGATCGCTAAGCAAGCGAATGAAGCAAAGGAGAACTTTGAGTCTTGGATAGGCAACGCTAAAAGAGATTACGTAGAAGTTGTTGAACAGACATCAAAGTT
The DNA here is from genome assembly GCA_020639155.1 of Phycisphaeraceae bacterium. NCBI lineage: Bacteria > Pseudomonadati > Planctomycetota > Phycisphaerae > Phycisphaerales > Phycisphaeraceae > Phycisphaeraceae bacterium. The sequence continues at coordinate 861,195 of JACKHF010000001.1, read as the reverse complement.
GGGTCTGAAACTAGATAAAAGGGCAAAGGACACAGCAAGTTGGATAGCTTCATTTAAGTCTAGCGCAGCTATTGACCGAGACGAACTTCTGGAAAGAGGGAGAAGGGATCTTGACAATATTCGAAAAACATATAATGAAGAACTTGCCCTTCGGTCGCCCACGTCTTATTGGCGCACTCGGCAGAAGTTTCATGCTGATTTAGCGAAAAAGTTTGCAATCGGTTTTGTGATAACACTACTTGTATCAGCTCTGCTTATTGTGGTTGGATCAATCTTATTGCTAATTCCAGTCGAAGAGTTTGCGTACCGATGGCTTGGGTTAACTGCAACCGGTTCTGTTGCCCCGCCCATTACGAAAACGGTGGTGTTCGCAGCTCTGCTGGCGATTGATTTTTGGGTGCTTCGCATTATCTATCGAAATATGGTCAGTAATCAACATCTTGCTGCCGACGCTGCGGAGCGAATCGTGATCATGATGACGTATCTGTCGCTACTGCGTAGAAAACAGCTGCCTAGCGAAGCATCGTTGGATATGGTTCTGGCTGCACTGTTTAGGTCGGCGTCCGATGGACTAGTGAAGGATGATCAAGGGCCAGTTCCTCCGTTATGGGAGATGTTAATGAGCCGCAATAAGTAGTTATTCTTTCACGCCCATCATCTCGAGCAGTTTTTCGCGCACCGCTTTCGCGTCGGCCGACCCGCCCGAGAGTTTCATAACATTGCCGACGAGTCTGCCGACAGCTGCAACCTTGCCACTCTTGATCTGCTCGACGATCGGCGCGTTCTCATCGATCACCTGCTGGCACCAGCCGAGCATCGCGCCCTCGTCGCGCACGATGAGCATGGTGTGCTCGGTCGCGAGTGTCTCAGGATCAGCGCCCGCGTTCGCGGGGTCGCACAGCACGCCGAAGAGTTCGTCGGCGCTGTTCGAGCTGATGCTCCCGTCCTCGCGGAGTTTGACGATGCCTGCGATCTGTGTCGGTGAGATGCCGAGCTTCTCGACCGGGCACTGCTGCTCGTTTGCGCGCTTCAAGCCCGACTGGAGCACAAAGTTGCCCGCCTGCTTGCCCGCGCGCGTCGCGTCGATGCCGAGGCTGACAATCTCCTCGATTGTTTGCTCAAAGAACTGGTTTGTTTCGGGGTCGTCGGCGAGTGCTGACGCTTCCTTGACAGCGAACCCGAAGTGCTCGACGTATCTGCGCACGCGCGACACGGGGAGCTCGGGCAGTGATTCGCGCACGCGCGTGATCCACGCGTCGTCGATAACCACCGGCGGCAGGTCTGGATCGGGGAAGTACCGGTAGTCGTGCGCGTCTTCCTTCTCACGCTGAATGGTGGTGCGGTTGTTCACATCGTCCCAGCCGCGCGTCTGTTTCATGCCCGCGCCCATGACGCGCCCGTCTTCACGCCAGCGTTTCGGCTGATCCTCGAACTCGAACTCGATCGAGCGTTTGAGCGCGCGGAACGAGTTGAGGTTCTTGATCTCGACGATTGGGGTTTTCACAACCGTCCCGTCGTCGAGCGTGATGATCGTGTTGATGTTCGGCTCGAAGCGCATGTGCCCGCGCTGCATCACGCCCTCGGTTACCTGCAGGAACCGGCAGATGTTCCGAAGCATGCGCGCGAATGCGACGACCGAATCAGCATCAGAAAAATCCGGCTGCGTCACGATCTCGAGCAATGGCGTGCCTGCTCGGTTGAGATCGACAATCGATCCGTCGATCGCATGCCCACCTGGCGCTTCGTGCAGCAGCTTGCCCGCGTCTTCTTCCAGATGTGCGCGGATGATCCCGATCCTTTGGAAGCTCGTCTCGTCCGTCCCGATCAGGAACCCGTTCTCATCCATCGCAGGCAGATCAACCGCGCCGTCGAAGCACAATGGCAGGTCGTACTGCGAGATTTGATACGCTTTGGGAAGATCGGGGTAGAAGTAGCTCTTGCGGTCCCACTTGGTGAAGTTCGCGATGGAGCAGTTCAGCGCCAGCCCGACCTTCATGGACATCTCGACCGCTGCTTTGTTCATCACGGGGAGCGCGCCGGGGAGTCCGAGCACGACGGGATCGATCAGCGAGTTCGGCTCGGGGTCGCCAGCATCCGGATGGGCGGGCGACTTTGCGCGCGAGAACATCTTGGACAATGTGGCAAGCTCGACGTGGACCTCAAGCCCGACCTTGAGCTGGACAGATTTGATCGCGGGAGCAGTAGCAGTGGTCATGCGGGATGGTATGGAGGAGATGGTTTCACCACAACCGATATTGTTCAGCGACTTGAAAGTCGTGGTTCTGGTTCTTCATGGATCTGGACGAATGACGAACGTTTCCCAGCCGTCGTACTCGCCATTGTGCTTCTGTGCAACTTGAACGAGCTCCCAGCTCGACTTGTGTATCGTATCAACATCAACTGCGCTCACATGTGTTGCACTGAATCCAATCAACTCGGGCAGTTCTTCATCAGGAGTCAGGACCTCACACTGATAGCCCATTGCTTGAACAACAGCCATGCAGGAGTCTCGGTTGTGCTCTGAATCAAACAGAAGCCAGTGTTCCACCTCGCGAGGTTGTTTTAGAAGATCTCCTTCTTTTATCAACTCCTCGACAACCGCCATGTCCCGCGCAAGACGGGATATCTCAAGATCAGACAAGCTGTCCAGATCGGAACTTGGGGGATTCTGTTTACTGCGTTGCGACCAAACAATCGCAGCGATACACGCTGTGACGACAAGTGCTGCAAGGACAATGAGAATAACGCGCGGAGGCATATGCAACTCCCACTGCAATGAGATGCGAAGCAGCCGGCTGGATCGAAGTTACACCATCTCAATGCTGGAATAATGGTCGAGATTGCAGTAGACGATCTCGCCGTCGGGCTTGCGGAGCACGATGCGTTCGAGCCACAGCTTGCCGTCCTTCGAGTGGGCGAACCACGACCCGGTCTTCTGCTGGCCGAGCTCGACAATCTCGCCCTCGACGCTGGTGATGCGGACGCCTGTGCCGAACGGGATCTGCTGGGTGACGCGGACGCGCGCGCCGACGCCGAACCCCTCGGGCACGGGGCGGGACTGGGCAGCGGATGTGGATGGTGTGGTCATAGGCAGGGAGTATAGGAATCCGTCATTCGTTCGTCAGGGTGCTTCCACATCAATGCGTGCACGACCCCAATCACAGAAGTCACTGCCCACTGTTGGAGCTGGCATGGTGCTTTTATACGTTGTGTTTCTGAGTGCTCCTCGCACGAGATCGGGTTGAGGGACAGAAGGTTCGCTGATAATGAGCACGATGATCTTTCTTGCAACTGGATGGACAAAGAGCATGCCGCGGTATTTATCCGATACAGGCTTGATAGGAACATGCCAGGCCATGGTTCCATCCCGCTGTGTCCACGGTGTGTGAATCCAATCAGGTGCAAATGCATGTTGAATGAAGTTGTTGAACAAAGGTTCAGAATACTCAAACATGTCTATATCAGTAACTTGGGTTGCACCGAGCGCAATCGGGTCAACTGTAACGCCATTGATACGAAGCGCAAGAGTTTCCGAAAAAAGAATGCTGCTTAATCCTTCCATGAACAATGCGATCTCAACGCTGTCGCAGGTCAGTTCCGACCAGTCGCCTGTGCCGCATATTTCTTCGAGCTGTGCAAACATTCTCCGCATGTTGTCGGGTGATGCTGTTTCAACGTGCTCAGTGATATGGAACCATTTGAGGTAGACGAGCAACGCGATGGAGATGCCGCAGACGGCGCAAATCGCAAGAAACCACTTCAGCTTCCGATGGTGCTTGGCGTGGCCTGTTTTCTTCTGCTCCATTGCAGGTGTACGGATCGCGTGAGTCAGATGTTCACTGGGTGCGCTGGGCAAAGTCCCGCAGCCGCTCCCCGTGCTTGTCCTGCACATACGCCTGGATCATCTTCTCTGTGCACGTCATTACCTGCGCGGGCGTGAGGTTCGATTTTCCTGCGATGTGCTGCGCGACCTGCTCCGGCGGCGTGTTGTTTGAGAGCATCCGCATGATCTCTTCGCCGTGCTCGAGCGAGTGTGCCATCACAGCGTCGTTGAACGTGAAGCGCGGTGCGCCCGGTGGCACGGGCTTGACCTTGCGCGCACCAAGATAGCTTGCGATGTTCGATATTACAAACACGGGTGTCAGCACCAGCGATGTGATGCTGAACCACCCGAAGAGCAGTGTCTTGCCTGTTGCTGATTTGAAGTGATGCGAGATGCAGTCCTTGCACATGAACCCTGCAATCTCGCCCGTCTGGCGGACGAGCAGCATGCCGATGGTCCGTTTGAACTCGGCGAACGCCGTCGGCGCTTCGCGTGAGCAACTCTTGCACACCATGTGCCTGTTGTTCCAGCGCATATCGCCGTAGACATGCACCGCCTTGTCGCAATGCGGACAGCGCATGCCGAGCTTATCAAGGTACAGACCGTCGATCGCTTTGAACAACTGCTTGCATTTTCTGTTTGAGCACGGGAGTTCGGTCTCGAGCGCAGCGTCGATTCGGCTCGGATTCCACGACAGCCATTCCTTGCGGAATGCCCCGTAAGTTTGTAAGAGTTGTTTGTCTGATGCCAATACGCAGCTCCTCTCCGTGCGAAGACACACTGAGCATAGCAATGAAAGTGGCGTGCGTGTTCACACGGAGAGATGTCTAAGATGCAACTCGCAGTGTCTCAGATGGAACTTTGTCCAGCCCGCTCGCGAGAGTGGACCGAATACCGGATGAACCGGGAACATGTCCGGTTGTGCTGCAAACCGATCAATAGCATCGAGCAATCGTTTCTGCTGTTCGAGAACATCTGGATTCGCTGGCGGTGTCATGAGGTGCTTGACTTCGGATGGGATCGCTCGGCCCTTGGGCAGCCCAATGTTCAGCGCTGCAAACTGCATCATTCTTTGTTTCATCGAAACGCTTGATGTGGTCGCTTGTGGTGCAGCATCACACGAAGCTTCTATTGCGGCAGAAAGATGATAGAAAATTTGACCAGTTGTCCATACGCCAGTTGTTCGAGCCGCTTCCGGGTTCGATAAAGCGACATAGTCTCGTAGATGTCGAAGATTCTTGAATCTGAGTGCCATCGTGTGTAAATCTCGTGCGAGAAAGCGCAAGCGGTGAATGTGACCGGAAACGGATTCGATGACAACTGCCAAACAGATTCGCGGGATCTGCCTAGTCTCTAGATATGAGAAGTTCTCTCTCCAATCCATCCGGTCTTGTGATGATCGGGATTGATGAGGCGGGGTTCGGTCCCATGCTCGGGCCATTGTGCGTTGGGTGCTCTGTCTGGCACATCGCGGACTGGAAGTCGGGTGATCCTGCGCCGGACCTCTGGCAGTTGCTCGGGAAAGCGGTCGCGCGATCGCGCAAAGAGGCTGGCGATCGGATTGCGATCGCCGATTCCAAGAAGCTGAAGGGCACAGGCACAAAGACGCATCCGCTCACCCATCTGGAACGGGGCGTGCTGGCAATGCTGGGCGGAAAAATATCGACCGATAACAATTTGTTGGATGTACTTTCGTCAGGAGCGGGGGGCATCCTGCCCCCCGGGGAGTTGAGCGGCACTGCACATGCGTGGGGCAAGATGCCTCACGCTCCTGATTTAGGGAGACTCCAGAATCCTGATTCGACAGCGCCTCTTGTTTCTGATGAGAATCGCGGTTCCCTGCCCTGGTACACACTGCCGCCATTGGACCTGCCGCTTGCCAACGACGAGAGCCAGCTTCGGCTGGATTCCTCGGTCATCAGATCAGCGATGGCAAAGGCGGGGGTGTCCCTGCTCGGGTGCCGATGCGAGATCATTAACGAGATCGAGTTCAACCGGATCATTCAGCCGAAACCCGGCCAAACAGGCTCAAAGGCGCACACCACACTTGCTGCGATCGGTCGGATCCTCCGCTCACTCCTTCTGCCTGATGGCGATCAGGAATCGCTAGTAACGATCCCCAATCCGGCCCACATCCGGGTTGTGTGCGATCGATTGGGCGGCAGGCAGTCGTACACGCAGGCGATTGAGCGCATCCTTCCCGGGTTTTCTGCACGGATGCTCGTCGAATCCCCCGAGATGAGCCGGTATTCGCTCGTACTGCGGGACGAGATTTCCACATCTCCGTTTCCTGAGACGAAGATCTCGTTCCAGACAGAGTCAGAGACAGTCCACATGCCGATCGCGCTGGCATCAATGATCGCGAAGTATGTTCGCGAGCTTGCGATGATTCGATTCAATACCTACTGGCAGGCCAAGATGCCCGAACTCAAACCCACCGCTGGGTATGTCACGGATGCCCGTCGCTGGCTCGATGACGCTGCCGATGCTGTGGACCGATCCCTGCGTGAGCGGATGATCCGCAAAGCCTGACCACACCTGGGTTCATTGCTCCAGAACTGACAGTGCAAACCCGATCCTCGCGCTGTTTCTGGTGGAAGAACGGGGCTGCGTACTCTACCCTCAGCCCCCTGCGCATCGCGCGTGGGGTTGTGTCGTGCAGGGTTCACTTCCCTTTCAGATCGGCGGGCTGCATTGGACCTTCTGGTCAACCCTTTTCTTCTGTACAGCTTGCTTGCGCTTGGCGCGGCTGGTATCTGCGTTGCGCTCCCTCGCAAGGGGCCGAACCCGCAGGTGATTGGCGGCATGATCGTCGCGACCGCGATCGGTCTGCTTGTCTTGCTGCTCACGCTCAAATCGCTCGATGCCGAAGGCTCAATGCCGAATCTGTTCTTCTACCTGTTCTCGATGATCGCGGTTGGCAGCGCGTTGCGCATGATCACACACCCACGCCCTGTCTACGCTGCGCTGTACTTTGTTCTCACGATCCTTGCATCGTCCGGGCTGTTCCTGATTCTGTCCGCCGAGTTCATGGCTGTTGCGGTCATCATCATCTATGCTGGCGCGATTCTGATCACCTATCTGTTCGTCATTATGCTCGCCACGCAGGCACCGACAGACGATCAGATCGATGCGCTCGCGGATTACGACCTTGAAGCACGCGAGCCCCTCATCGCGTCGGCGATCGGTTTTGTACTGATGGCTGTGCTGACAACGGTGCTGTTCGCTGGTGTGCGATCGATTGATCGTGCGGCTGGCGAGGATCTGTACACAATCCATGCAGAGCAGAATCGTGAGATCGCACGCATGCCCGGCAGGATTGAGCACGCGCTGAATGCTGATCTGCTCCCGCGCGAGGAACTCGATGGCAGGGCGCCGTTCGAGCTGATGCGTGACGGATATGCAGTAACCGAGATCGTTCCCGATACCCGTCGCGTTGTTCTCACGAACGGTGACGAGCGCGTCGCGATGGACTGGCCCGTTGACTTACAACTGTACAACGTCGAGGATGTCGGGTTCAATCTGCTTGAGGATCATCCGGGATCGATTGAGATCGCGGGTGTGATCCTGCTGATGGCAATGCTCGCGTCTGTTGTGCTTGCGCGTCGTAAGGTGCAGGAGGACGAGGAGGACAAGATGGAGCAGGCGCGCCGTCTGTCGCTGGTCGATCCTGCGCTCGCACCGGTAGGTGGGGAGGGTGGTGCATGAACCACTCTCTTACGCTGTCCCAGTTTGCCGCTCCTGAACTGATGGGCAACATCACGCTGGCTCACTACCTGCTGGTGTCCGCGGTTATGTTCTCTCTTGGTGTGGTTGGGTTCCTGACGCGTCGGAACCTCATCATCATGTTCCTGTGTACGGAGCTGATGTTCCTTGGTGCAAACATCGCGCTGGTTGCGTTCTCAAGATTCCATCTCGAAGCGTCCGGGCAGTCGTTTGTGGTGTTCGTGCTGACAGTGGCAGCTGCCGAAGCTGCGATGGCGCTCGCGCTCGTGGTGCTGTTGTTCCGCAGGCACGAGTCATTGAGTGCGGACAAGTGGTCCGAACTTCGCGGGTAAGTGTGGATTGTGTGGAGACCTGATTGGTGCTGACAACGATCGCACATCTGATGTCGAGCCTGTCCGGCATGTTCCAGCAGCACGCTGGCGATCCCTCGCATGCGCCCGCAGCGCACACAACAACCGAGATGGTGCTGACGCACGTCGAGTCCGTCGCGCCGACGGGTGCAGCGATCTGGCCAGCGCTCCTGCTGCTCGGCCCGATTATCGCTGTGCTGCTGACAACATTCTGTGCGATCTTCAAAGTAAAGACAAAGCTACCCGCGTTTGTGACGGTCGGTTCGCTCGCCTTCTCGTTCATCTGCGCGGTGATGATGTATCGCAACGTCGGGCAGATGGACGGCGTAAGCATCCACATCTTCGACTGGATCAACTTCCAGTGGCAACAACCGAGACCCGGATCGTTCGTTGCTGATATTGGTATCTATGTCGACAAGCTGACGTGCCTGTGGATGCTGTTCGTCACGGGGCTCGCCACGCTCATCGCGCTCTACGCGAGCGAGTACATGAGCCACGATGTCGGCAAGGGATACTCGCGATTCTTCTTCGCGTTCAGCCTGTTTGTGCTGTCGATGTCCTGCCTCGTGATGGCGGACAACCTCGTCCTGCTCTACCTGGGGTGGGAAGGCGTAGGCCTCTGCTCGTACCTGCTCATCGGGTACTTCTACACGAAGCCCGCCGCTGTTGCCGCCGCGAAGAAGGCGTTCATTGTGAATCGCATCGGCGATCTCGGGCTTGCACTGGGCATCATGCTCACGTTTGTGCAGTTCGGGTCGGTGCGGTATGCAGAGCTGTTCGAGATGGCTGCACCGTACATTGAGCACGCAAAAGCCGGGCATTTTGACCAGATCCCGATCCGTATTCAGATCATCCCATTGCTCTTGATGATCGGCGCGTTCGGCAAGAGTGCGCAGTTCCCACTCTACGTCTGGCTGCCCGACGCGATGGAAGGCCCGACGCCTGTCTCCGCGCTCATCCACGCAGCGACCATGGTTACCGCTGGTGTGTTTCTGATCGCACGCATGTACACCATCTTCGTGCTCTCGCCGTGGGCACTGCCCATCGTCGCGTGGATCGGCACCATTACTGCCTTGCTCTCCGCGACTATCGGCATGGCGCAGTTCGACATCAAACGCATTATGGCGTATTCCACGTGTTCCCAGCTCGGGTACATGTTCGCGGGCCTTGGCGTTTTGTCGTCGGTCGGCGCTGCATCGCACGTGTTCACACACGCGCTGTTCAAAGCAACGCTCTTCCTCTGCTGCGGTGCGGTGATGCACGGGTTCGCGGGCCAGCTTGATCTGCGCAAGCTTTCCGGTCTTTGGAAGGTCAAGGGCTGGCTGATTGTGTCCGTCGCGATGTTCGTCGGCTGTATCAACCTTGCCGGGTTCCCGTTCACAGCCGGGTTCTTCTCGAAGGACATGATCATTGCCGAGTCGTTCGTGACGCCCGGGTTCGCGTACGTCGGCTGGCTGCTGCTGATCACCGCTGGGTTAACCGCGTACTACACGTTCCGCGTGTTCTTCCGCGTGTTCGTTGGTCCGGTGTATTACGAGCCGGGCGATGAGCATCACGATGACCACAGCGACGATCACGCACATGACCATGGTGACGATCACGCGCACGACAACCACGGTCATGACGACCATAGCCACGGGTTTCATCCGCACGCGCCGGGCTGGGCGATCAACACCGTGCTCGTGGTGCTGATGGTCAGCTCGCTCGCTGCGATCCCGCTCATGATGAAGGGCGTGTTCGGGTACGACCACGGCTGGACCGTGAACATGGTCGAGGAATCGTCAGCCCACTATGAGTCACCCTACGCGCATCACGAGACAAATGCAGGCACCAGCCATGCCGAAGACGCGCACACAGCACCATCCCATGATGAGACCGCCCACGCAACACACGCAGAGGGCGGCACGTTCCTTGGGTACAACCCGCATGAGGCGATGTACTACGTTTCAGGCGGCATCGGCGCGATGGGCATCCTGATCGCATTCCTGCTGCACTACTCGCGCAATCGCAAGCTCGGCGAAGCAAATCTCCCAGCAGACAAACTGCTCCCCATGCTCGGGCCGATCCCGTTTTGGGCGCAGCACAAGTGGTACGTGGATGAGTTCTACCACTTCCTCATCCGCCGCCCGCTCTGGGTTATTTCAACGTTGTTCGGTTACTTCGACAAGCTCGTTGTTGACGGCTTGGTCGATCTGCTCGGCGCAATCCCGCGCTGGATCGGCGCGATGGTTCGTCCGTCGCAGTCGGGTGTATTGCATGGATACGCCATGTCGATGGCGCTTGGTATTGGTATTCTGCTGATCGCGATTCTCGGATACGCGTTCCTGATGTAAGTAGCGCAAGGAAACACAAGAGACTGCATGTCACAGTTCATCCTTCCACTTCTGGTCCTTCTGCCGCTCGCCTTTGCGATGATGGTCGCGATGGCGCCCGCAGCGCGGGCAAAGTCGATCGCGCTCTGGGGCATGCTCATACCCGCTGGGCTCGGCCTTGCAGCACTCTTCATGTTCAGTTGGGTCGGCGATTCGTACCAGTTCGAGTCCGCGATCGAATGGATGCCTCAGCTTGGTCTCTCGCTGCGCATGGGTGTTGATTCTGTGGCGATGCTGCTGATCGCATTGACGCTGCTGCTTGGGCCGATTTGCGTTGTTGCTTCATACACTGCGATCACAGAACGTGTCAAGACGTACTACTCGTGGCTGCTTGTGCTCCAGTCCGCGATGATCTGTGTGTTTTCAGCTCGCGATCTGGTGCTGTTCTACATCGCGTTCGAGTTCACGCTCATCCCGATGTACGTGCTGATCTCGCTCTATGGCTCGACAAATCGCGCACGCGCTGCAACCAAGTTCTTCCTGTACACGTTCACGGGCTCGATCATCGCGCTCGCTGGACTTGTGTACGTGGTGTACTTCAACGCAACACAATCCGCAGGCGCTGTTGAGGGCATGGGCCGCTGGACAACGTCCATCGCACCACTCCTTGAATCAGCACGTTATATGTCGTTGGGCGAGCAGACATTCGTGCTCGCTGCGCTGATCCTCGGATTCGGCGTGAAGGTGCCGATTTTCCCGTTCCACACGTGGCTGCCCCTTGCACACACGGAAGCGCCGACCGCGGGTTCTGTCATCCTCGCGGGTGTGCTGCTGAAACTCGGCACGTACGGTTTGTACCGTTTCGCGCTCCCGATTGCGCCAGCTGCGCTGGCAGAGTACGCGCCATTACTTGCGGTGTGCGCGATCATCGGCATTGTCTACGCGGGCCTGATCTGCTGGGTGCAGACCGATGTAAAGAAACTCGTCGCATACTCGTCGGTTGCTCACCTCGGGTTCTGCGTGCTGGGCTTGCTCGCACTCAACCACACCGGGATCGCTGGGTCGGTCCTGTACATGATCAACCACGGTCTGTCAACGGGCGCGCTGTTCCTGCTGATCGGCATGATGTACGAGCGGTACCACACGCGCTCCATGCGCGAGGTGGGGGGCCTCTACAAGAAGATGCCTATCTGGGGCGCGTTCATGGTGTTCTTCACGATGGCTTCGGTTGGCTTGCCCGGGCTCAACGGGTTTGTGTCTGAGATCATGTGCCTGATGGGCACGTTCCAGGCGGATAAGGCGTGGGCTGGCTCCCTCGGTGGCGCTGGCAACACGCTCGGCTGGGGATACGCTGCAATCGCGGGCACGGGCATGATCGTCGCTGCGATGTACCTGCTCATTATGCTGGGCAAGGTTGTGTGGGGCCCATTGGTTGAGCCCGATTCGCATCATCATCACGACGATGAGCACGAGAGTGTGCTTCCGACGGATCTGTCCCGTCGCGAGATCGGCGTGCTGATCCCACTCGGCTTGCTGTGCCTGGTTGTTGGTCTGTATCCAAAGCCGATGCTCGACGCGATCCGAGGCCCGGTTGACGAGACCATCCGCATGGTTGAGCAGGGACGCGCATTGCATCAGAACGCAGTCCCGCACGATGAGCACGCGGTGACGCCGCCGACAACACACACACAAGCACCATCTTCTGACCCATCCACTGAAGAGGAGCACGCCTCGTGATCGACTGGGTCAACAACATCCTGCCCGAGATCGTTCTCTTCGGCGTGACGTGCGTCGTGATGGTGCTCGGCCTGAGTAAGAATCTCGCGTGGCGCAACATGGTCATGCCGGTGTGCGCGCTCGGGCTTGCTGTTTCTGGGTTTGTTGCGCTGACAACACCGGTCCGTGGCGTTGTGCTGCTTCCCGAACTGATGCCGTTTGCGAAGGCTGCCATCGCGGGCATCGCCATGCTGTTGCTTCTGTTGCAGGAGGGGGCGGTCGATCGATTCGAAGAGCGCGACATCGCAAAGGGCGTGCGACCGTTCGATGCGATCCGCACGAACCGCGCAGAGTACTACGCGTTCTTTATGTTCTCGATCACTGGTCTGATGCTGTGCACGAGCGCCCGCGACCTCGTCTGGTTGTTTCTCGCGCTTGAGCTCACCAGCCTGCCCTCGTACATCATGGTCGCGGTCTCTGGTGTTGGGCGCAACGGTGCGCACAAATCACAGGAAGCTGCGGTCAAGTACTTCTTCCTCGGTGCACTCGGCGCTGCGACGTTCCTGTACGGGTTCGCCATGATCTACGGCGGCACGGGCACGACGAATCTCGTTGGCATCACTGACGCGATCCGGTTGCAGGGCGATGCGCTCAATCCCATCCTGCTCGCGGGCCTGCTGATTTCACTCGTGGGATTGTGCTTTAAGATCGCTGCGTTCCCCATGCACTTCTACACGCCGGACGTGTATCAGGGCGCAGCTGCACCCGTCAGCGCGTTCCTTGCGTTCGTGCCAAAGGCTGCCGGTTTCTTTGCCATTGCGCAGCTGATGGTCGCCGTCGGCTGGACACACGGTGCAAGTGGCAACTCCCTGCCCGAGCCCATTGTGATGATGCTGACCGTCATCGCGATGCTCACCATGACCCTCGGTAACGTGCTGGCACTGTGGCAGCACTCCGTCAAACGCATCCTTGCGTATTCGTCCGTTGCGCACTCCGGCTACATGCTCGTCGGCATCATTGCAGGTCCTGGCGACGGCTCATTCGCGAAGAACGGGCTCGCAGCGGTGCTGTTCTATCTCGTTGCGTACGGCATCACCAATGTCGGCGCGTTCGCTGCGGTCGCGTGTCTTGAGCGCCGCAAGGGCGATCATGTTACTGAAGCAGACGATCTTTCTGATATCCGCGGCATATGCAGAACGCATCCGTGGGTTGGGATCGCGTTCGTTGTCAGTGCGCTCTCGCTACTGGGGATGCCACCGGCGCTTGGGTTCTTCGCGAAGTTGCCATTGTTCACTTCCGGCATCTCGTCTGGTCATCTGCCATTGGTTATCGTGCTCGGTTTGAACAGCGCGATCGCAGCATACTACTACCTGCGTCTGGCGCGCATCGCATGGCTGGAGAATCCAGACGATCGGCGCGAGCCCGTTGTTCCCGCGCCGTTTGAGTCACGCCACATCGCAGCGATGGGCTCGCTCCTCGGCATCATCGTGTTGGCAGTCTTTGGTGGCACACTCATGCAGGGCAGCGCGAACGCCTTCGAGTCGGCCGTATCAACATCCGAGAGCGTCGCAGTTGACGACAGCGAGTTGATTCAGGAGATGGTGGATGTGCTGAGCGTGCATACCGACCCCATGGGTCAGTTCGACATCGGGCGCTAATAGAACAACCAGTGCGAACTTCCAAGCCCATCGGTTGCAATCCATGGGCTTTTTCTTTACAAACATCGCGCACAACTTGCGCATTATGTCCCCAGCCCAGCTATGTCCTGCGGATCGAACCGATACCAGACGCATGACAGGCTTACTCTCGATCGTTCTTGACGGCTCCCCGTTTTCGCAGACCGCGACCTCACTCGCGCAGGCGCTCGAACTGGTCACGGGGTCGTTTTCTGATTCCGATCAGATCATCACCAGCGCCACACTCGACGGAATGCAGCTTTCATCTGCGCAGCTGACCGAGCCGGACGAGTCCGCGATCAGCGGCACACTGACGCTGACGACGGGTTCAACGCGCGCCATTCTCTTTGATGCAATCCAGGCTGGGCTCACCGAACTTGAATCACTGAAGGAGGCACACACGAAAGGTGCGAACCAGATTGCTGCGGGCAACACGCACGACGCAATCCTCGGGCTGAGACACATTGTGACGACGTGGCAGCAGATCGAGAAACTGATCTCGTTTGCAGCCAATCACTTCGGCGCATCCACGACATCCATCGACGACTCCATCGTGCAGACGCTTGCTGGCCTTGGGAATGATCTGCGCGAGCTTGCGCGCACGATCAGCGAAGAAGACTACGGCGCGCTCGCGGACTGTCTGATGTTCGATCTACAGGATCGTGTGGATCAGTGCAGCACGTGGCTGAAATCCATTGCCACCGAACTTGCTGCTTCCAACGCCTGAAACATTCAATCTGAAACCAGAAAAAACCGTGGCAGAACACACAAGTGCATCCTGCCACGGCAATAACCTGCTTGCGGTTCTGCAGAGCTTTAGCGTCTGAACGGCGTGCCGGCTTTGCGGAGTGAATTCATCAGGAAGTCTTTCTCTGCATCTGTCAGCTTGGTTGCCTTCTCACGGAGCATGGTCTCGAAATGAGCAACTTCCTCGTCCTGAACGGGGAATCCGACATTGGTCTTGCCATCGATCAGGCTGTTGGAGACTTCGGCGCCATCACCATTAACGAATGCGAACCACGGGATGCCCTGCTGCTGTGAGCCGGGGAATCGCTCGGCCGCCAGTTCCTTGCCGCCAGTCATGCGGTCGACATCGATCTTCACATCGACAAACTGTTTGTCCATGACTTTCTTCACCTCCGGCTGGGCCATCCAGTCTTCGAGTCGATGGCACCATGTGCACCACGGTGCGCCGAGATGCATGAACACCAGTTTGTTCTCATTTCGAGCTTTGAGGACGCCCTCGTCCAGCACCGCGTTTGCGTAGAGTGGCGTTGCTTTGTTCGCAACCAGAAACTCGTTCACCTTCTTAGCGTCGTGCTTCTGCAGGTTCTTGCCGTTCTCGTCGATGACCTCAAGCGAGCCGGTCTCCTGCTGTGTCATGGGCTTCCCATCGCTGTCGAGAATCGTCAGGTACGGGAATCCATTGATCTCTGCGCCGAGCGACTTTGCGAACGCCATGTTCTTTCCATTCGGCTCGTCCTCGGTCTGACGTCCTGCATCGATATGCACAACCTCGTACTCATACAGGATAGTTCTCTTGATATCACGATCAGTCGTCATCGTGTTGTGCAGCTTTGTACACCAGTGGCACCAGTTCCCACCCCACTGGATAAGCACGCGCTTGTTCTCCTTCTTTGCGCGCGCGACGGCTGCTGCGATCTGCTGCTTCGCGTCGGCGTTCTCGTCGTAGAGCGGTGGTTTCTCTTCAACAACTGCATGTGCCTTGTCGCCCGATTCCTGCGCAGTTGCAACGCCGCACATGCCGAGCGATGTCCCGGCTGCGACGATCAGTGCGACAACTGCCCGGGTCGTGAGAAATGAGATGCCTCGAGGGCTGGATTTGCGTGATTCTTCGTTCGATGCCATGGTGAGCCTCCGTTGAATATCTGCCGGTGCGGGCGCACGCGGCAAGTATCCAGCGTACCGGAAATCACCAGAAATCGCAACCAATTTTCAGTTTCACGCTCGAATGAACACCCAATTGGAGGCAGAATCAGCCCTCAGCAGCGGCTTCTGCATGAGAGGGCTCGTTGGCGTTCTCCTCAACGGCTTGAGTAAGTTCGGCGGCTTCCTCGCCCTTCTGCTCCTCAACCCGATCAGGGAATGCTTCGGCTTCCATCTCAAGGATCCATGCTTCCAGTGGCTCGTACCGATAGACGTCGAACTTGATCTCTTTGCCACCAAGCTGCGGATGTGATTTCTTGATACTGCAGAAGACGAGGAACTTGTCCCACTTGCGTTTGTCGACGTCAGCAAGATCAGACGGTGTGAAACTCGCGCCGCCCGGGATGGTCAGTGTCTTTGTTTCCGGATCCCAGTGGTACTTCTTCATCCCGATGATGATCGCGTTGAGCAGCAGAAGCAATGCGCCGACCGCACCAACACCCATGATGATCCACTGCACTGGAATGTCATAGGCCTTGAGCGGTTTGGGGACTTTGGCACTCGCTTTCCCCCAGACGTCGTTGAGCTCATCACGCAACCCGTGTGGATTGTCGAACGTGGTGTTTGCAGCGTCGAGCTTGTTGATATATGACAGTGCTTCAAGCCAGTTCATTTTGGCAAGATCAAACTGCGCTTGAGCTCCCGCGACACCCTCGGATTCTGCTGCCTTAATGAGTTCGCCTCGCCGAGGTTTCAGAGAGTCGAGTTCTCCAGCAGGATCTGCAACGGACGTGCGAAGCATGTACCCGTGCTGATTCGCCTTTTCGAGATACTCACGGAGTAGATAGCTGGCAGAGTCCTGCCCGCGAGCGGGATACTTGATTGACGCGTCATACCAGCCAAGCACGCCGAGCAGTGCCAGTGCAATCACGAACAGGCCTGTCTTGATCTTGAATCGACTGGTCAGCCAGGTTGTCTGCTTCGTCGATGTCTGCTCGTCAGCCATGTGCCGGATCTCCGCAAGTCGTTCATTGCTCTGTGGAGCAGACTTTAGAACCCATCCCGGCAGGAATGCGTGAAAACTGCGCCAGATTCGTGCCGGTGTTGCGTGTGTATCGGCCTCATCACCAGATTGATCCAGTGGTTTTCAGGACGAAACGAGGGTTTTACGCCCGGAAACACATTCGTGGCGCAAGGTACAGATTGCGTGTCCAAAGTGGCACTCGCATTGTTCGGCGTGAATTAGAGCGGCCCCTTGAACCGGTCATTGGGCAGATCTGGATCGTCAAACTCGACCTCACTCAGATCGTCTGGATCACGCTCAACTGCATCGAGCGTAGATTCCCACCACATCGCAGCCCGCTGCTGCCCCTCATCGGTGTGGAGTGAGGCAAACCCGCCCTCAGACACCGGACACGTGGGGATCCGTGGAAGCTGCACGTTGTTCGCAAGCGCCCAGTTGATGAACCGCTCGGTCTCCCAGCGAGCCCGCTCGCCAGGATCTTTCGGAGGCGCGCCCCATTCCGATGGTCGGTTGTTCCAACGCATGATCCACCCACGAGTCTGTTTCACGAGCATGTGCATTCAGCTACACTTGCATTACAACTGCTGACACGGAGTATACAGGAAAGACCCGCACTCCTGCGCCCAAATCCAAGAGTTTTCCCAGATGCACGATGAAACCTCCACAGGCAACGATTTCTTCCGATGCGATTTCTGTCTGCGTGGCTGGCGCGAAGAGCTGCCCATGGTCGAGGGGCACAAGGGCTCACTCATCTGTATGGAGTGTCTGACCGACGCCTGCCGCGAGGTTGTCATCCAGCGCGCTGGTATCGCGCACGAGGAGATCACAGCCTGCACGTTGTGTCTCCAGCATCGCGAGTCTCAGTACTGGCAGCGGGCAGACTATGACCACGACGCGCCGGGCGCACCAGATCTTGCGCAGGCGCAGCTCAGCCCTGCAGCGATCTGCGAGCAGTGCATCATCCAGTGTGCTGGCATGATGGAAAAGGACCCCGACACCAACTGGGTGAGACCGGGGTAACACTCCTGGGCAGTCACAGCTCTGCCGAATGGCGTTGTGACGCTAACTTGATCGCAGCGCCGCATTCCGGACAGATCGGATCTCGAAGTCCTCGGAGCGAATATCCACACTTGTGACAGGTGCCAAAAATCTCTACGTCGCATTGCAGTACAGAGTTCACAATGAGCACGATGCACAGCAGAATCGCTACAGCGATAAGTGCGCTTGTTATTCCTGAGAGGAGAAAGCCTTTCCAGAGAATGCGAGATCTGTTTGATTCGCGGGCAAAGTATCGATACGTCGGGTTCTGAGCAGATTCCAGTATCTGACGGATCACAGTCTCGTCTTCAATACTTTGGTATGTGCCGGGTGGGACGTGCTCTGTGATAGTTACGCTTGCGTGAGAATGGATTGGCCAAAGAGAACGCACGTGCTGTTCCCAAACCAGCACTTCGAGGGTGCCGGTTGCACCCGGTCGCGGATCGGTGATTGTCGAGAATATCGGGGGCTTTGCGAAGCCGCCGAGGTACCAGGGCCTCGTGCCCAGATAAAACCCGATCACAGCAACAATGAGAAAAAGCCTGACCAATCGAAGTTTGACGAGCCTGAGAATCCACTTTGATTTGCTGATTATCGTCACCCTAGATCTTGTCCACATGCTTTGACAGACTGGAGCTTATTTTTACAACCACTCTGACTGTGAACACGATGAAAATGCCCCAGAAGCTGCCGGCAATGGTGCCAACGAAGACGGGCATGACCATTGGCACCTGAGCCAGCAGCACTGATAGAACAACATAAAAATAGATAACACTGCCCGCGATGATCAGCCATTCCCACCATCTGATTCGACCGGTGAAGACGCCGGGGTGCCGACTTGTCTTGGTTGATGCCATGTTCGAGTCTCATACAGACAGATGCAATCAGGTGCTCTGTATAATACAGCAAATCAACTGGCAATGCGGAGCATATTCCCGCATTTCAGGTGCTTTCTGGTTTCAGAGACTGCAACGGTATGAGCATATCAGAGACATCAGCCTCATGGTCGGTTCCACCAATGCCCGTGCCGCGGGGTGTTGATGTCAGAACGATGCTCGCGCACTTTGCGATCATCACGTATGCGGTCGATCCGGATGTGCTTCAGTCGCACATCCATCCGCGATTCACGGTCGATCGCATCACGCTTGATGATGGCAGCGAGCGCGGGCTTGTCTCGGTTGTGCCGTTCCTTGATACAGACTTCAGGTTTGCGTGCTTCCCGTGGAAGACGTGGACGTTCGGCCAAACAAACTACCGCGCGTATGTCACAGACACACAGACTGGCGAGCACGTGGTGTGGTTCTTCGGCACGACACTCGGTACCATCTACAACGCGGTCCCTAAGCACCGTTGGAAACTTCCCTGGCATCGCGGGCGCATTGTCTTTGACTGCGCATACGACGAACCACACCACCGATTCTCGCGCTATGCCATGAAAACCGAGAGCACATGGGCACCAGCTGATGTCACATTGAAAGACACCGGCACAGTTGTCACGCAGGATGCTTGTGTGTTCGAGGGTTTCGATGACTTTGAGACCGGATTCCGCGTGCTGACGCATCCGATGAAGGGGTACTTCACGCGGCGCGATGGCAGGCTTGGCACATACTCAATCTGGCACGACAGACTCACCCCAACCGTTGGAACGGTCGAGCGCGCGTCGTTCCCGTTGCTCGACAGGCTCGGACTGGTACGTGATGGCGACACTTCCACGATCCATAGCGTGCTCATGCAGCGCGAGGTGGAGTTCATTATTCATCTACCACCCAAACGAGCATAACTGATCTCTGCTATCGCACGGGTGCAACCCGTACGCCATGGAGTTGAGAGAGCCTGCGCACGACCCCATCAATGAGCTTTGTCTCAAGCTGTGCATTGGCGAACGGAAAGGTGCGTGCGCGAAGCCGAATCCGTACGTTGTCGCCAAACGAAGGGTCGTCAAAATCATGCTCGTGGATATTCTGCGGCGCGTCGAGCCAGACGCACTCAAGATGTACGCGATCATCGCTGACATTCAGGCACTCGACACGGACGATATCGGGGGTTGGCGTTGCGATGTCCTGTGTTGCGAGTTCCGCCTTACTTGTGCCGATTCCTATGGCCGATCCGAGATCATTGAAGTCTGCTGTGACAATCCGCTCGGTGTATGGCTGCCTGATCCATGGGTCGGGAAGGTTGGATGCATTGATCAGATCGATGTCGACCATTTCCGCCGCGACATCGGGTTCTCCTGAGGATGATTCAAAGCCGGACTGAGAGTTATCGGAAGTTTTTGACGCACATCCTGCGACCAGCGATGCGAACACCAGAACCAGTGCCAGCCGGCCCGATGCGCAGAGGATGGACCCGATGTGGTGCTGCCCTGCTTTGGAAGAGGACGGGTTGCTCCTACACTCGGGATGAAGAAATGCACGCTGACAGAGCGGGAACTCCTCTGTTGCGTGCGAGGATGGATTGGACAGCGGCACGGTATCCGTGCGGCTTGGGAGTGTTCGTCGCGTGGTGGAGTTGAGCATTCGAGTGCCCCCCGGCGCTGAGCGTGTCCGTGTGCTTGGTTCGGCTGAACGGAATCTGAAGATGCTCCGCGAGACGCTGGGCATCGGTGTGGTTTCCCGCGCAGCCGACGTGGTGCTCTCGGGCGAGCGTGATGCTGTCGCGATCGCGCGTGATGTCATCTCCCATCTTTCGGCAAACCGCGCCCAGCCGTACACAAGATCGGAAGTGCTTGAGATTATTGCTGAGTATTCCGATCGCCATCGCTTGCGCCCGCCGAACCCCGTTGCCGACGATGACGAGCTGAACCAGCCGCCTGCGGGATTCGATCGTGAGCGTGCAGCCTCACACGCGGTCCAGCATGCGGCACACACCTTTGCACCAATGCCACAGCAGCAGAGCACACCATCCCATTCGTTCAATTTTCTCGATGACGATCTGCCCCCGCGTGAGCAGACAACGGTGCCGACGATTGTCGATGTCTATATTGCGGGTAAACGTATCAAGCCAAAGTCTCAGAACCAGGCAGCGTATTTGCGCGCAATCCACGAGCACGATCTCGTGTTTGCAACAGGACCGGCAGGCACGGGCAAGACCTATCTTGCGGTTGCGGCAGCGGTGAGCATGCTGAAGGCAGATCAGGTGCGACGCATCGTGCTTGCGCGCCCAGCAGTAGAAGCGGGCGAGAAACTCGGGTATCTGCCGGGTGATCTTCAGCAGAAGGTGAATCCGTATCTGCGCCCATTGCTCGATGCGCTCAACGATATGATGGACCCGAACTCGGTACGCCGGTTCTGCCAGTCTGATGTCATTGAGATCGTGCCGCTCGCGTTCATGCGAGGAAGAACATTGAACGATGCGGTGATTATCCTTGATGAGGCGCAGAACACGACACGCGCACAGATGAAGATGTTCCTGACGCGCATGGGCATGCGCTCGAAGATGATCGTGACGGGCGACACAACGCAGACCGATCTGCCCGATCCGAGACAGTCAGGACTCACAGATGCGATCCGCAGACTGGGCAGCGTTCCGGGTGTCGGTGTGATCCAGCTTCAGGCTGAGGATGTAGTGCGCCACGATCTTGTTGGAAGAATTGTCCGGGCATTCGATGATGAAGCGCCACAAAGCTCCCGCGAAAATATGCAGAAATAACAGATAATCCAATGGCAAACGAAACGTCACAACGCAAGGGACGCAACGGTTCGACACATCGTCGCACGAGTATCCGCAAACAGCGGGTCGATCTCGGCAAGTCGCTGATCGCATTGTGGCGATCGCCGGGATTTGGATGGGCGCTTGTCATCGGACTGGTGTTTACGCTGCTTGCTGGGATCTTTGCGATATGGGCTCGCGAGCGTCCGATGCTCGCTGTGGGTCGGATCGCCGATCAAACGCTCACAGTGCGTGTCGAGATCGCTGTTCCGGATGAGGAGACAACCCAGCGGCGGATTGATGACGCAAGGAATCGGGTTTCGCCAATTTACATTGGCGACCCAGCGTCGGTTGATGTGCCGATAATTGAGTTGCAGCAGCTTCCTCGTGTCGTTTCATCCGTGACAAGTCTCAATGATGTCAATGCCCAGACAAAGAAGCAGTTCTCGCTAAACGATGAGCGGCTCAACGCGCTAAAGCTGGAAGTTTCAGGATCTGAGCCGAGCAGCGCGTGGCTGAGTCGAGTTGCTGCGTTGCGCGAGATGCTCGTGAAGCGTCCGCTGCTCTCCGCAAGCCAATGGCAGGAAGCTGCACGCATCGGTCAGCGAGCTATGCTGGAGCTTCGATTTGCAGGTCAGTCTGGTCTGACACCGCCATCAAACGCGATCAACATCGATGACACGCAGGGATTTCGCGATGAGCTTCGGAAGTTGGCGCGCGATGCTGGATTCAATGGCATACTGCTCGACATCGCGGTCGAAGGAATTTCCGAGCTTGCAGTGCCGACATACTCGTTCGATAGCGAAGCAACAGAAAAGAAGCAGTACGCGGCTGAACTGACAGTCGAGCCGGTTATTCGACGCATGTACAAGGGCAACACGATTGTTGAACGTGGCGCGGTGATTACGCAGTCTCACATCAACGATTATCGACAGGAATCGATGCAGTATCGACACAACGCATCGTTGCCAGTGCTGTGGATGCCGCGCTTGAGCGTGGTCGCCGGTGTCGCACTTATTACCAGCATCATCGCAATGTATGTTGCGATGTACAGCCAGCGGCTGCGCCAGAACCCCGAACGGATGGCAGGGTTGTGTGTGCTTCTGCTTGCCATGCTCGCATTGGGTGCGGTGGGGACAGTGGTCAGTCCGCAGTTCCGTGCGATCTTTGTGACCGCGCCCAGCGTGTTTGTGTCTGTCATCCTTGCGATTGCGTACGACCGCAGGCTGGCGATGGGCATCGGCATTTTTCACGCATTGCTCGTCGCGCTTGCGACTCGTGCTGGTGTTGCCGAACTGCTTGTGACATTCAGCGGCATCACGATCGCGACGTGGAGCCTTGCAGAGATTCGAGATCGACGCAGCCTGGTTCGCGCTTCGATGTGGACGGGCGGCACACTTGGGCTGACAACACTTGCGCTCGGTCTGATCGAGCAGCCTGCATCTTCGATTGTCGTGCGCGAGATTCTGATCGATTCGACCCTCGCGTTGCTTGGCGGGCTTGTGGTGGGGGGCGTGGTGCTGTTCCTGTTGCCGACGATTGAGGAAGCATTTGACATCTCAACTGGCATGACGCTGATCGAGTTGCGCGATCCGAAGCATCCATTGCTTCGTCAGTTGCAGCAGCGCGCACCTGGCACGTACAACCACTCCCTGAACGTGGCGACAATTGCAGAGACGGCCGCCGATGCGATCGGTGCCGATGCGCTGCTGACATACGTTGGCGGTCTGTACCACGATGTTGGCAAGATGAACAAGCCGGAATACTTCGTGGAGAACCAGTCCGGCGGGCTGAACAAGCACGATCGTCTCAGCCCGGCAATGAGCCTGCTCTTGATCGTTGGACATGTAAAGGACGGATTGGAACTTGCGCGCGAGTTTGGTTTGCCACGCCCGCTGCACCACTTTATTGAAGCGCACCACGGTACTACATTGGTGGAGTATTTCTATCATCGTGCCAAGAAGAAGGCGCGCGAGAAGGCTGAAGAAGAGGCGGCTGCCGCGGGCTCGACTGCGGTCGATGTCAATGAACCGCAGGAGATTGAGTACCGGTATCCAGGCCCTCGCCCGCAGACCAAGGAAGTTGCCATCCTGATGCTCGCCGACGCGATCGAGAGTGCAACACGGTCACTGACCGAGCCAACACCCAGCCGCATCGACTCGCTTGTGCGGGAGATCGCTAACAAGCGCCTGCTGGACGGACAGTTCGACGAGTGCGAGCTGACACTGGCGGAACTCCATGTGATTGTCGAGTCGATCAGCCGGACCGTTGCGTCGATTTATCATGGCCGGATTGCGTACCCGACCGATCAACGTGCGGGTTGAATCGAGGCGCAGCCTGCCTTTGATTTGCCATGCGAATTATCGCGGGCGATCTCCGCAACAGACCGATCAAGCCTCCACCCGAGCACGCTATCACGCGCCCTATCCCAGCACGCGTCAAGAAGTCGATGTTCGACACATTGCGAGGGGTGTTTGATGACGGCGGCATCGTGCTTGATCTCTTTGCGGGCACGGGATCGATCGGGATCGAAGCCATCAGCCGCGGCGCCGAACGCTGCATCTGCTTTGAGCAGGACAAGAAGGTTGCGAGAACACTCGAAGAGAACGCGCGCGATCTTGGTGTGCTCGATCGCGTTGATGTTGTCGTCAGCGATGCGCTCGGCCCAGCTGTCTTTGTTCGCTGTACTCAGCCGCTCCGCGTGGTGTTCCTTGATCCGCCGTACCCAATGGTTGAATCCCGCGCAGGATGGGATCGTGCCCGCGCGCAGATCGAGCGGTTGATTCCGCGACTCGAACCAAGAGGGTTTCTCGTTCTGCGCACGCCCTGGCCGTTTGTTGTGAGTGATGTTGAGATGCCCGTCATGCAACGTCATGCTGGAACACGCTCTCACACACACGGCAGTGGGAAACATTCGCGGGGAAAGGTTCCATCGAAGCGAGAGCTCGAACGTCTAGCAGAGCGAGAGATCGAGCGGGGGTTGCTCAATGGCGAGGAGATCGACCCCGAAACCGGCGAGCCTATCGATGCAGAACCGGCCAGTCCTCATCGCAAGCTGCGCGTCAAGGATGAGGAGCACGTGGATGTATTGCTTGCGCCGCCGGAGCCTGCCGATCTGACGATTGCTGGCGCCCGCGGACCCGAAACGCACGTGATCCGCCAGACCGCGTTCCATATTTACATGCGCGACACATCGAATGAATAGCGTGCCCGCCTATGCTGGCACATGCGTATTCTGCTGACAAACGACGATGGGATCCACGCACCGGGCATCGAAGCGATGTATCGCGAGCTCGTTTCACCCTCGCAATCCGGCAGTGAATCGCACGAGGTAATGGTTGTCGCGCCGCTCACAGTCCAGAGCGCAACGAGCCACGGCATTACGTTCCATGAGCCGTTGATGGTCCAGCATGAGTACGTCAACGCGCACATGTCGGGTATCGCGGTCGATGGCAGGCCCGCCGATTGCATGAAGCTCGCACTCGCAGAGCTTTGGCCGGAAAAATACGGACGAGGATCAATGCCTGATCTGGTTGTTTCCGGCATGAACGCGGGTGCGAATGTTGGAATCAATGTATTATATTCCGGCACTGTCGCAGCTGCACTCGAAGCAGCGTTCCTTGGTGTGCCATCGATCGCTGTCTCCATGCACCTTGGCAAGGACGAGCCGGACTTTGCGCTGGGCGCAGCACGCGCGCGCATCGCGATTGATGCCGTCCTTGCTGATGGCTTGCCCGAGCGCCATGAGTGCATCAACGTGAACGTGCCGCGTTCACTGAAGCGCACACTGTCGCGTGACGATGCGATCAAAGCGGGTATTCCCAGCGCGACGACTGAGACGGCGCTGCCCATCCGTGTGTGCCCGATGAACACGCACGGCCACGTGGACAGGTACGAGAAACGCATCTCGCCGCACGGACACTCGTACTACTGGGCATCGGGCAACGGGTTTGATTTCCACGAGACCGAACCGGGTTCGGACGTTGACGAGGTGATCCGCGGTGCGATCACGGTCACGCCGTTGCGATACGACATGGCGCGCGAGGATCGGATGACCGCGTGGCGGGAGCGGTTAATAGTCATCTCCGTTCCGAACTCGCAATGACAGATCAATCCATCGAGTGATGATCTCGTTAAGCTGGTTATGCCAGACAGTCATCTCTATGAGTGTGGCCATGCCTCCTGCGACAAGAATGATAGCGATCGCGACCCAACGCGCGTGGTTTAGTTGCAAGTAGCACGATGCAACCCGATACCACCACATGAGAGCAAATAATGAAACAATCGACAGGCAACTTGCGTTGTAGATCAAGTCAAACTGCATCGAGGCGAGAAGATAAGAGCTGGGTGGTCCGGCAGTGCCTTGAAAGTCACTTGGATCAAAGAAAAGCGAAAAGAAAAAGCCGTACATAAAGCTGGAGAACCAAACAACGAACGTTGTTGCAATTGGTGCAAGTGCAAGCGTGTAGCTGCCAATGCGCGTGATGTGGTCCCAACCGGCTTTGACACGGGAAAGCGTTTGGTGGAATAGAAACAACGCCAACGGCGAGAGCACGAGAAATAATGCCGGTGCTGCTGTGATGCCTCTGAAAGGGTGGTAGTTTGTTTCGGAATATGGATACAGACTCTCGCGGATAATCTGTCGGTGCGGCCAAATCAGATCAAAGACGTATGCCTGTATGCTCGAATCAATATTTAAAATGTCATATCCATTAGGCCCCATCACATATCGCCACTGGCACACCTGCGCAGCAGCGATGAGATGCGCAACTGCCATCGACACGAGTAGCAGCACGATCAATCGCTTGAGCCTGATCGGATGCTCCATGCGCACGCTGGTCCACGTGTGCTTCGGGAAGAACATCGCGAACCAGTGCAACGGGATCTTGAGGAGCCACCTTGATGAATCTCGCTCGACAGACCACCAGGGCAGCGGCGAGAGTTTTCCGGAGAGCAGATCCGCCCACGAGAAGGTCAGCCCGCACTCCGAGCACGTGCCACGAAGTGGGCATGACTCGGTCCATGACGAGACGATTCCTGAGAGGTCGTAGTTGCAGCGCGGACAGAGTGCTGATATGTGGGCTGATTCCGTTGGTTCTGACACATCGAATCCTATCTGTGGGCGCTGCGCACTGATAACACGGCTTAGTTATAGGACATTTCATGAGTCCTACATCGCAACAGAAAGAAAGCATTGGAACCTGTCAGTCCCGTGATGCGTCGGATCATGTGCGGGAGTTGGTGCGTAAAGTCCATTCCGCTGGCCGATGAGGTCCTACCCTCTGGGCCACTCTGACGGCTCGCCCGGATGACAGTCCAGGCGTGCTTCATGATCCACCAAACACCCTGCTGCAGGAGATCTGTTCGCATGACCCAGCACACGTCTTCATCAAAGGTTCGTCCCCTGCTTGTTGCTGGCAGCCTTGTGGCTCTTTCAGCGCTTGTTGGCTGCTCATCCTCAGGCGATGCTCGTAGCGGCAAACTGCGGAGCAATCTCACACCGGAGCTGGCGACGCTGAACCAGCGCAGTGTCGATATCGCCAATGAGCGTGCGTACACCAAGAACCTGAACTGGCGTCAGGCTCGCGACGATTGGGAGTCGATCTGGCTTCTCGATCGTCCCGCTCGTTTGACACTGTTCCCGATGACCCACTGAATCTGACAGTGCTGCGCACCTGAGCCCCCGTCACGCATTGGTGCGCAAAGCAGATCAAAGCGCTGCGCGTCGTTTGGCACGCAGCGCTCTTTGTTTTTTGCATCTCGATTATTCGTCAGACAGTGCGAACGCTTGCTCCAGCCCGCCTGCTGAAGACATCAATGAGTGCATCCACTTTGGGATCGATCTCCTCGCGCGTCAGTGTGCGCTCGGGATGGCGGAACACGAATCGCATCGTGACCGATTTCTTTCCATCGCCGATTGGGCCGCCCCGGAACGTGCCAACGAACGAGGATGATTCGAGCCACTCGGGCAGGTTGTTGTTGACGATAGATTCGATTGTTGCCCACGGTGTGGGCTCGTCGACGATCAGCGACACATCGCGCTCAACGGTCGGAAACTGCGGGAGCGCGTGCGCTCGTGATGGCGACGGGAAGAGATCAATAAGCGCGTTCAATGAGAGTTCTGCAGCAACAACAGGGGTATCGATGTCGTACTGCTTAAGTGCCTCCGGCGTGAGCAGCCCGAACGTGCCGCAATGGATGCCGTTGAGCAGTACGCTTGCGCACGATCCCTTCAGCCACGCCTTCTGTGGATGCTCGTCCTTTTCGTTGATCTGCACGATGTCAATCGTTGCATTGATGCCGCCGAGCGCGCGGACGATCGTGTCGATCGCGCCTCGCATCAGACGTACGCCATGCTGAAGGTGTGCGTGCTTTGGTTGCTTGCCCGGCGCAACATCGGGCACGTCGATGAGCATGCCAAGATTGCGGTTTTCGATTGAAGTGTGTGTTTTTTCGTCTTCGCCGAAGACTGCCGATGTTTCAAAGAGACGGATCCCGCCGGGGACGTTGTTGCGCGCGTCGCGGTTGAGTTTGCGGCAGGCGAGCAGGCTGGGCAGGATGCTCGGCCGCAGCGTTGGTGTGCCCGGACGACGATTCTCGTCGACGTTTGCGAGCCCGATCCCCTCGCACATCCATGGCTTTGCTTCTTTCGGCGTGATGAACGAGAACGTGACGGTCTCATAGAACCCGAGCCCAGTCAGCGTGTTCCCGAGGATCTGCATTGCGCGCTCGGATGCCTGCGGGCCCTTGACGCGCACGGGCATGCGATCGAGCATCGGTACCCTGTTGATTCCCAGCACGCGACCGATCTCTTCGATGAGGTCGATCTCGCGTTTCAGATCCTCACTCCGATGCGCGGGGACCGTGCATGTCAGCACGCCTGAGTCGTTTGTTGTTGTCTCGATCTCCATCGCGTGGAAAGCGTTCTCGACCTTCGTGCGATCGACATCGAACCCGAGGACAGCGCTTGCGCGTTCGAGGCGCAGGTCCACGCGCAGGAGTTGCTTGAGCGGTGCGCCATCCGAAAGGATGCCCTCGCGGATACTCCCTCCAGCTACATGCACGATCAGTGCGCGACCGAGTTCTGATATCTTCGCGAGCGGGCGCGCATCGACGTAGCGCTCGTACCGGTGCGACGCATCAGTACGGAGGTTGTGTTGGCGCGCAGATGCGCGCACGGCAGCCGGTCGCCATGTCGCGATCTCAAGTGCAACGCGCGTGGTTTTTTCCGTGACCTGCGAATCGAATCCGCCCATCACGCCAGCGAGCGAGTGCGGGCGTTGTGTGTCACAGATGACCATCTCGTGCCCCGCGAGCGTGCGTGTCTGGTCGTCCAGCATCTTCAGCGTCTCGCCCTTGCGTGCGTAGCGGATAATCATCTGCTTGTCCGTGAACGTGTCGAGATCGAACACGTGCGCGGGGAACCCCATCCCCATATTCAGCCAGTTCGTCACATCGACAACGTTCGAGATGGACCGCTGACCGACTGCTTCGAGCAGTTTGACCAGCCAGTCCGGGCTCGGGCCGACCTTGACATTCTCGATGATGGAGATCGTGAACAACGGACAGTCGTCGTGGATTTCATTCCTGAGTGTCAGTACATCACCGGCCTGTCCCGAGACCGGCGGCGCATCGAACGATGGGAGGTGCAGTGTCCGTCCCGTGCAGGCTGCAATCTCACGGGCGCACCCGAGATGGCAGAGCACATCGCCCCGGTTTGATGTCACCTCCACATCCATCATGACGTCGCCGCTGGCCAGCCCATCTGTGATGGGGGTGGTCCCCTCGATCGGGAACCCGGCATGGGTGAGGATGTCGTCAGCCTCGTTGGCGGTGACGGGCGATGAGAGCAGCGAGTTGAGCCAGTGCAGCGAGATATCCATGGGAGCAGAGGGTAGGGAGAGCAGGCTGAAATGTGGAGTTTTCGGGAAGGACGATGAGTTGAGATGCTTGCGATGGTCCTGGTGAAGTGGGGTTACTTCTTCACAGCGAAGATCGTGAAGTTGTACCCCTTGGGCTCGAGCCCGCGCTCATCGCAGATGCGTTTGCGGATCGCTGCGAGTTCGGGAATGTTGATCGGCTCTGCTTCGCCGGTGTCGAGACGAATGAGATAGTCGCGCGGCTGCGTGCCATAGACAAGCTGGTACCGGGGCTGATCACCACCGATGAGCACGCGCTGCACGATTCCCGCGTCCTGCAGCAGACGCAGCGTGCGGTAAACGGTGGCTTTGGAGACACGGTTGTCAGCCTGTCGCACAAACTCGACAAGATCGTCGGCCTCGAACACACCTTCAATTCGCATAATCGCGTCGAGCACGATCGCCCGCTCGGGCGTGTACTTCTGCCCATCCGCCTTGAGATGCCGTCGGAAGACGGAGCAAAGCGGCTCCACGATCTCGATAGCATCAGAACCGATATCGGAAGGTTTCGACCCCAGTTTCTGGGCTGCCTTTGCGGGAGTTGGGTTCTGTGTGGTTGACATGATGCTCCGGGTCAGATCCACCCGATTGTAGAGCCATGCAACGCGTCCGATCCTGCGTGACACTCGCAATAGCGTTTCTGGCCTCAGTCGTCCTGACTGGGTGCTATGTGACGCCCGAAGCGAGCGTTCATCCGTCGAGAGCGCCACATGTTGTCCGTGTCATGGCTTCACCCGTGTGTGCGCCACTGCTGATCGCTGCCGAGCCAATCTTTGAGCGGAACCATCCCGGCGTGAACCTTGAGCTGTCCTTCGGGTCGGACGAGGCTGATGTTGATCAGACGGACACACTCATCCGGGATATCAACGCTGGAGCGGATATTGATCTGTTCATTGCGGGAGATGCGCTGGATGTGCAGCGGCTGATGCGCGCGCCGCTCTGGACACGTCCGTGGATCGGGAACTATCTTGTTGTTGTGCGCGCTGGTCCGTCAGATCTGACAATGGGCGATCTCTTCGAGGGAACGTGCGAGGTCGCGATCGGGCTTCCGCGTTCGGCGCTCGGTTGGCGCACCGAGCAAACGCTCGAGCACATCGGCGCGCTGACGACGGTGTACCCCAGGCTCGGCAGATACGCTGGCGGGATGCACATCATTGAGCGCGTGCGCTGGCAGGGCGGCGGTAACTGGGGACCGGACGAGACAGCAGGCGATGTGCTCGGCATTGTGTATGCAACAGACGCGCGCCACATCCGGCTGCGTAACCGCGGAAGCGTGCGCATCATCGAGCAGCTTCCCAATGTGCCGGGCAGCCCCATCACGCACACATTCGCGCCGTACACACCCGCGGGCGAAGCAATGACAGAGTGGCTCAAGAGCGCACTCGTTGAGCGTATGGCGCTGGATATGGGGTATGTGAAGTAAACAACACACGAAGAGAAAACAAGCCCGAGGATCGTGCTCCCCGGGCTTGAGTCTTTGTTGCGGTTGAGCAGACGAACCTTACGGACAGCCACCCGCGTACTCGTTGCCAAAGCAGATGTAATCGAATACGTTGAATGCGCTGTTCTGATCACAATCGGCGTACGCGCTCTGATTTGCATACTCGTTGCCAAAGCAGATGTAGTCGAACACGTTCAGGCTTCCGGATGCATCGCAGTCGGCATAGCAACTCGTGCTGCATGAACTGACATCGAGCACGTACAAACCATCCACGAAGTCTGAGATGTACGCAGTGCTGGTGTTTGAAGCGTACAGATAGTTCGATGATGTCGGCGTGTTGTATTCGCCCAGCAGCACAGGTGTTGCCGGGGTTGATACGTCGATAACCTGCAGACCTCTGGATGTATCCGCGACATACGCGGTTGTGCCGACGACAGAGACGTCCATTGCGTTGAACTGCGTG
The DNA here is from genome assembly GCA_020639155.1 of Phycisphaeraceae bacterium. Classification (NCBI taxonomy): domain Bacteria; kingdom Pseudomonadati; phylum Planctomycetota; class Phycisphaerae; order Phycisphaerales; family Phycisphaeraceae; species Phycisphaeraceae bacterium. Next base: position 830,172 of record JACKHF010000001.1, on the reverse strand, counting down.
TCATACTTGCCGAGCAGTGTTGGGGATGCGGGATTGGTCACATCCGCGATCTGCAGTCCACCCTGCTGGTCGGCGATGTACAGTGTTGAGCCAACAAGCTGAAGCTGCGATGCGTTGCCTGGCGTATCGAAGTCTGCGATCCATGTCGGTGTTTGCGGGTTGGAAACATCGAGCAGGCGCACGCCGAGTGAGTAGCTCGCGATGTACGCGACAGCATCATTCACAACGACGTCACCCATGCTGATGCTGAAGTACTGCCCGATCAGCGATGGCGAAGCTGGTGTGCTGACATCAAGGATGTGCATGCCAGTGCTGTTTGCAATGTACGCGGTTGTCCCCTCGAGAAACACGCGGTTGGCGCTCGAGTTCAGATCGCTGAAACCACCAAGCAATGCAGGCGATGCCGGGTTAGAGACATCAACAATCACGAGCCCGCTTGCGTTGTCCGCGATATACGCGGTTGTGCCGACAACGGTAACGCCGCGTGCCTGTCCTGCGGTGTCGTATGTGCCGAGCAGTGCGGGCGCGTGCGGCTGGGACACGTCGACGATGAATAGTCCTTCGTCGTCGCACGCGAGGTAGGCGGTTGTGCCCTCGACCTGGATGTCGTAGATGCGATCGGGTGTGTCATATGTGCCGTGCAGGGATGGTGTGCACGTCTGGGCATACGCCTGCTGCGCGGGCATCGCGAGCCCGAGCACAAATACGGGTGTTGCAATGGCGCTCGCAATACCGCGGGAGACATGGATGGAACGGCGTTGTTGCTGATTCATGATGATGCTCTCCGTCCTCGTAGATGTGCGAGAATGAATGACTGCTATCCCCGCACCAGTGTACATGAAAACACTGTCGCGAGGGTGTGAAAAATGCGTGAGACGAGCAAAGATGTATGGATGTTTCTGTTTCGTTGGGGTTTAGGCTGCGACTGTCACGAGTTCTGCACTGACCAGCGCGAACAGCACGATCGCCAGCAGGATGCGATAGATGCCGAATCCGACGAGTCCGTGCTTGTTCAGAAACCCGACGAGCCATTTCACTGCGATCGCTGCAGAGATAGCAGCGACAATGATGCCGACAACTACAGGCATCACACCAAGCTGCTCGAACAAGTTCTGCATCTGCGGATTGTCGTTGGCTTCCTTCAGATTCTTCAGGAGCTTGTAGCAGGTTGCGCCGCCGAGTGTTGGAAGCCCGAGCAGGAATGAGAACTCGGCAGCTTGCGCGGGTCGCAGCTTGCACATGATCCCGCCGGTGATCGTCATCATGGATCGACTGGTGCCGGGCCACATTGCGATGCACTGGAGAAATCCAATGAAGAGCGCCTGCGGGTATGTCAGTTCGGTGATGTCGCGTTCGATCCCAGCGTCGGGATGTGAAGGCACACCGGGGATCCTGATCTTCTTTCGCGTGTGCAGATCGACAAGGATCATGTAGATCCCGCCAACAACAAGCGCGCCGACGACCGGCCACAGGAAGAACAGCTTCGATTCGATCCAGTCATCGAGCAGAAACCCGAGCACAGCAGCGGGCAGAAATGCGGTGATCAGCAGTAGGAAAAGCTTCAGACCGGCTGGGTTCTTTCCCATGAGACCCAGCAGCATCTGGCGGACGCGCTGCCAGTACAGCCCCAGCACCGCGAGGATTGCGCCGCCCTGGATGACAATATTGAATGCGTCGATCGCGGTCTTCTGGTCGGGCGTGTCCATGCCCATTAGTGACGATGCGATGATGAGATGCCCCGTCGAGCTGATGGGCAGGTACTCGGTAATGCCTTCGACGAGTCCGAGGACGATAGCTTGCCAGAGTTCCATGGAGTGCGGTGTCCCTCGGATGGTGTGCCAGAAACGAAGGGTATCATCGGCATCGACGCACACCAGCCGCACATCATTGAAATAACCGATCTGGACGACGACAGACTGCTGTTGTTTAGCGGGTTGCGCGATCGATCAGCCCATCACATCGCCAGGGGCTCGCAGCTTGCTGGCAGGTTGGATGAAGAGTTCATCATCGCTGAGGGGGTGTTCATTCTGCAGACGCTTGTTGAGACGGGGCACACTGTTGTGGCTGTGCTGACCGAGCCAGCCCGAGTGGATGAGATCCGCGAGTTGGCAGCGGGAGCATCCGGTTCTGCCGATCAGCTGACGGTCTTTGTTGCGGACAGATCGGTGCTTTCCGGGATCGTTGGCTATCCGTTCCATCGCGGCGTGATCGCGCTGGCGCGCCGTGCTGTGTCGGTTGATGCGATTGAGCTTGCCCGTCGGTCGAGTGCGCTGGTGATGCTTGAGAATCTCGCGAACCACGAGAACGTCGGCTCGATCTTTCGAACTGTTGCTGCGCTGGGGGGGCAGCAGACTGGCATCATCGTGAACGAGGGGTGTACCGATCCGATGTACCGGCGCAGCGTGCGGGTATCGATGGGGCACGCGCTGCGCCAGCCGTTTGCTGTCGTGGACGATCTGGTCAGGGTCATCGGCTCACTTCGTGATGAGCAGTATCTCACGGTCGCGCTTGCCCCGGCATCGTCCGTTATGGATAGCCCAAGCTATGTACTTTTGGGTGATCTGTCCCGTCTGCTGGACGGTCGAAAACCCGCGCTTGTGTTTGGATCAGAAGCCCACGGGCTCACACAGGAGGTGATTGATGCCTGTGATCGCGTCTGCTCAATCCCGATGGCTTCGGGCGTCGATTCGCTGAATGTCAACGTGTCGGTGGGGGTGGTGTTGGCATCGTTTGCCGGGTCTCTTGGGATCGTGTAACTTGGATTGCCCAATCCTTTGAGCCGATCCACACGCGGGGTTGCTGCGTAGGGATCATTATCGCAATCTCTTGAAGGAGGTCCGAATCCGTCAGATTTCGGGCTCCCGTGACATCCTTGTGACACAAGAGCCGAACATTCTGGCGGCTTGGATGTTCAACGATGAAAGAAATGCGACCAGCTCATTGGTTCGACTGATGAGTTGAGAGCTTGTGGGGCATCCAATCGGGCTGGGAAGCCCGTATGATGCATGAAAGGAAATGTCATCCTTTGTGATGGGTTGGTTTGGAGATTGCACATGTGCACACGTTCGTCTGGTATTCGTTCAGTATTCGCTTGCTCACTTCTTGCTGTTTCCGCTGTGCATGCGGACCCAACCCGTGAGGGCTCGGGTCAGCGCCGGACTGATCTTGATGCGATGGAACTCCACGCGATGCCGATCGAGGCGTGGGCTGGCTTGTCCGATTGGGTTGGCGGCTCTGCCGATGCGACATCAACCAAGGGAAAGGTTGTGCTGTTCTACACATGGTCGTCCTGGTACGACCGCTCAATGCGTCAGATGTCGATGGTTGATCGTGTTGCCAAGGAGTACGCGGACAAGGGACTTGTTGTCATCGGTGTGCATGATGCACGCGGCTGGGATGCCGGGAAAGAGGAGATTACCAAGGCAGGTATTAGCTTCCCTGTTGCACACGATGCGGATGGCAAGTTCCGCGCAGCCTTGAAGGTGGATCAGGACCCGGACTTCTATCTCATTGATCGTGCCGGAAATCTCCGCTTTGCAGACATCACAACCTCCAGTGTGTCAGAAGCGGTTGAGACACTGGTGAAGGAGACAGAGGAGAAGGCGGGCGGCATTCTTGATGAGATGGCTCGCAAGGAAGCTGCAGCACGCGAAGCTGCAAAGAAGACCTCCACTATCCATCAGGGTGTTGATATCGCAGATATTCCCGAGAATCTGGGAATTTCCAGGCCAAGGCAGGTCCTGTTCGATGCTGCCCAATGGCCGGCACGTGTCACACGCTGGGAGCGCGAGACACTTGGGATCAGCAACTCAGGCTTTGGTGAGGAGTCGATTGATCGTCAGCTATCACTGCCTCAAAATCAGCAGTGGCTGAATGATCGTCGGCCGAACACAAAGGCTCGCGTGATCGTTGCTTACATCTGGAATCCGGGCGAGTACAAGTCGTTCCATCGCGTGCAGGAAAAGATGGAAGAACTTCAGAAAAAGTACCAACGAGAGGTCGTGGTTGTCGGTGTCGTGTCGCAGTTTAAATCGGGGAACCAGTTCAACTCGTTCGGAAACGAGAATGCAGAGCGGGAGGAACGCGAACGAATGCAGCTTCTGGCCCATTGGGAGAAACTCGGCAAGTCAACCAAGTTCACACACTATAACATCCTCGATACGGAGCATGCTGTCTTTGATGCGCTCTACGGCGGATCGAGCCCGTTCGGTGGCAATGCGAACGGTGACCCCGCTCCAATCGCAATGATCTTCAGCTCGGATGGAGTGATGCGCTGGGTAGGCAACCCCGATCACGAACTCTTTGATCTCTCCATTGATCGCGTCGTTTCCGTTGACCCATGGGTGAAGGAGCGACGCAAGGTTGAGAGCGACTGGATCAAGTCACAACAAGACAGTTCTGGCGGTGAGTGAGTCAACCTGTACACCTGAGTTGAGCATCAGCAGCCCGGGTTCCGGGCTGTTGTTTCATGTCGTGCTTCATGAGCCTGAGATTCCGAATAACACAGGAAACATTGGGCGCACGTGTGTAGCTTTGAACTCATCGTTGCACCTGATCAAGCCGCTCGGCTTTGATATCTCGGAGCACGCTGTTCGCCGGGCCGGGCTTGATTACTGGCAGCATCTCACCCTCGTCACTCACGACTCGTGGGACGGGTATATTGATTCCCAGCGGCCACCGCGATTGTGGCTTGTCTCGACGAAAGCAACACAAACCGTGTTCGAAGCGGACTTTCAGCCGGGCGATCATCTTGTCTTTGGCAAGGAAACAGCCGGGCTGCCCTCGCTCATTCGAGACGAGTTTCCGGAGCATTGTGTCAGGCTCCCGATGGCACCCCACCAGCGAAGTCTGAATCTTGCAACAGCCGTGTGCGCTGTCATGTATGAAGCAGTCCGACAGGGGTTGGTATCTGGACGTTTGTGCCTCGATCAACACGGATATATTTGTAAGTCGTTGGAACCATCCACACGCACGTCGCGTACAAGAAAGAGCCTGAACGATGACAGTTCGTTTCTCCTTTCTAAGTGAAATCGCCTGCGTCAGCCGTGGAACTCCCGGTCGGACCAGGCGATTTCGCATGGTGTGTTCTTCTACCCGCCTTGTGTGTGTATGCGGTGCTGTGTTGATATGCGCTGTTGTGATGTCTGGATGCCGACGATCCTTGTTTGCAATGGACGATCCGATCAGTCAGTTTGAACGTACCGATACCATTCGCTCGGGACCCGAGCCCGCGTATTTCTACGATGAGTACGGTCGGCGTCGACCGAATCTTTCCGGTAGACTGCTCAGATAGGTTCTACGTTCGTTCGTTGCGATTTGAGATATGCTTGATTACGGCTGTTATGCGCCTCGGCGCTGACGACGTGCTGCGATGATTCCACCAACACCAAGAAGCGCGATGGGACCAGGTGCTGGCACTGTCTGGGTGACAATGTTGATCGAGTTGAGCACGCCAGCTTCGTTTGTGTCGAACAGACCGATCACGAGTGCGAGGTCCTGTGTCAGATCAAGCCCCTCAAGACTGAGGTTAAATGTTCCGCCCTCGGATGTTGAAGCAACATCAGTGGAGTTGGTGCTGAACGTGTACTCCTGCGAGAAGGTGAATGTGTTACCAACAGGGCCATTCGCAAACGGCACGTTGACACCGTAGTTCATGTTGACAAGCGCGTTTCCGTTGAACTGTCCCTCTGCTGGATAGAAACGGAAATAGTCCGAGTGGTTCGAGCCAACAAATCGAGTGCCGTCGGTTACGCCCATGTTCACGTCAAATCCGCTGGTGAATCCGCTGAAGGATGCACTGACCGACAATCCGACAATGTTGCAGTTGTCAGCGCCTGATCCTGCGCCTGTGTTGCCGGAACCACTCCCCGAGCCTGTCGATCCGCTGCCCGATCCAGTTGAGCCTGTACCCGATCCAGTTCCCGTACCGGTCCCAGTCCCGGATCCTGTGCCGCCGCTGATATGGTTGCAGAGCGGGATGACGACAGTGACGAAGTTGGTCTGGGGTGGTGTGATGAGGTTGAGAGCGGTGCCATTGACAGCTGGCACACCGTTCGGAAACACGACGCCGGGCGCGTTGACGAGACCCGCGCCCGGGCCTGCGTACACAACATCCGCTGAAGCAGCAGAGCCGACCGCACACGCAACGATACACGCACACACTGTTTTTTTCATGTCTCTCTCTTGCATATGTCTCAGACCATCACCACGGGCTTGGTGTCGCAAACGATGCGCAACAGGCGCACCCCGCATGACAGCAGCGATCGCGTGATGTCGTGAGCTCTTGGCTGCGACCGGTCTCCCGAAGGCAGCACCCCCTCATTGCTCAAGAGACAGGATGCAGAATCAGATGGCGAATGACCACCAGTGTGAGAGAGAAGATTGCATCCATGCGATGTTTGTGCTGGTTGTATGAGCAATACATGTAGATTGGTGTGGTTCTGAAGCTTGAACCCAAGATCTCGTATGCGGTTTCTGTCGACTGTACAGCATGTACTGTCTGGAGTGGCTGACGCGCAAACATTGACGTAGTGCTTGTGATTGCAAGCCGGGAATCTGCCGATGAGAAATGCAAAATCGGAAGCGATCGTGTGTCGTTTCCCGATCATCGGAACATCGGCTGGCTACGGTTGTCGCTAGCGATACTCCGCACTCCATATCGCTGATCTGTCCGCGATCAGGAAAGGCCTGATATGCCCGACGCCCACACACAAGTGCGCCAAACCCAGGATTCGGTTCGGACTCGCATTGTGTGGGCAGCTCTTGTTGCGTCGATGACAGCGGTTGGTGGTGGGTTGTGGGCGTTGCGACAGGCCCCGTCCTCAGCGTCTGCTGGTGCCTTTCCTGCTGTCAGCTTGACGCAGGACGCTCCTGCAGACCTCAACCACGTGTTTGATACCCGTGCCCCGGTTGAGGATGGCCGATGGCAGGCGATTGTGATCCATCACTCAGGCTCACGATTTGGATCGCCCTCAAGCATCCATGAGGAGCATCTGTCCCAAAACCTCTCCGGCTTGGGGTACCACTTTGTGATCGGGAATGGTCGCGGGATGGCTGATGGCTCGATCTATGCCGGGTACCGGTGGCTCGACCAGCTCTCAGGAGCCCATGTCTCGGGTGAGCGCGGTCGCTGGTACAACGCTCGGGCCATCGCGATCTGTCTCGTTGGAGACGGCGATTCGGGCCGATTTACTGAATCCCAGCTCGTCGCACTGACCCAACTGGTGGAATCGCTTGCAGCACAGTACAACATTCCGCCGGAAGAAATCCATCTGCAGCGACAACTTGAGTCAACCTCGAGTCCGGGAAGATATTTTCCCGAACAAGCGTTCCGGCAGCATATGGTGGACGTGCTGAATGGCCAGGGTCAGAGCTAATCATTTAAGCCCTATAATCCAAGAGTCGTGTTCTAATTAATCCAAAAAACGCCGATTTGGTCGAACCAGTACCCATCTTTGCATGAACAGAACTCGCAGAGATGCCGGGTTGTCCGGTGCTCAACTCGAGTGGGGTTTGGCTCGACAGGCAAGCTGTGGGTGATTGGATCTTTCGGCTCGACATACAAGTCAGTCTGGATGATCTCAACTATCTACGCAACGGCTGAAATCCAGGGTCTTCATGGCCAATGATTGATCAGCAGTCGCCTTGAGCCGATGAAATGGGACGATTGCCATGTCATTCATGGGGCGCATTGCGCGATTGCCCGGGTCTGGGAGTGAGATGCCAGCCCGTCGATGGTTGACTCATCAGCAGTTCGGCCAAATATCTCCGGTCTCTCAGCGTTCGGGAAACTTCAGCGGGGTGCAATACTCGGTGCGAGTCAGAAAAAAGGGTGACATTCTCGAAGGCTATGAGATCCTCGCCGAGCTTGGCCAGGGTGCAGCGAGTGTGGTATACCTCGTTCAGGACCCAAAGACGAGCCAGATCTGGGCGATGAAACAGATTGTGCGCGACACCGCCAAGGATCAGCGATTTCTTGATCAGGCGCTCGCGGAATATGAGGTCGCCCGCCAGCTCGATCACCCTTCGATCCGCAAAATCTACAAGTGCCTCAAGAAGAAGGCCATACTGCAGGTCAAGGAACTCTATCTGCTGATGGAACTTGTTGATGGCACACCGATGGACGAAGAGGTTCCAGAGACGCAGCTTGAGTGTGTGCTTGCGTTCCATCAGATGGCCGAAGCACTGCAGTACATGCACGCAAAGGGATTCATCCACGCCGACATGAAGCCGCACAACTGCATCCGTTCCGATGAAGGCATTGTAAAGCTCATTGATCTCGGGCAGTCGTGTCCAAAGGGAACGGTCAAGCCGCGCATCCAGGGCACGCCCGATTACATCGCCCCTGAGCAGGTTGCGCGTCAGCCGATCACCGAAGTCACCGACGTATACAACCTCGGCGCAACGATGTACTGGATTCTCACAAAGAAAAATATCCCGACTGCGATTCCGAAGGGCGACTCGCTCGTCTCGACGATCGATGCGAATATGGTGCAGAAAGCGACCCCGGTGTCGGAACTTGTGCCGGAGGTGAACTCGCGGTTGAACGATCTTGTGATGGAATGCGTTGAGCCGGATCGATCACGCCGTCCGCGCAGCATGGGAGAGGTGCTTGATCGACTGAACCTTGTGGAGAGCATCCTGCGTGCCGAAGCAGAGAAAGCAAAGCGTGTAAGTCAGAACTCAAGCGCTGAATCAAACGGAGCGGCTGCTGACGCGTCGCGAGCAGTGTGAGCGTGCTGTGTCTGATGCAAACGCACTGGACCTGTACGACCCACACGCTGTTGCCGAGATATTAAAGGCAGGCGCCGCTGCGAACCGTTCAGCCGAGTGTCGTGTCGCATCTATCGATCGGATACAGTCGCCCGGAACACTCATCGCGACCGGCGATCTGCACGACAACCCCGTCCATTACGCCAAACTTCTCCAGATTGCGCAGCTTGGTAATGATGTTCTGAACGGCTCATCAGGCCCTCACATTGTGTTGCACGAGCTCATACATGCTGACAAGCTGACCAATGGTCTGGACTTCTCGTATCGCGCGCTCGCTCGGGTTGCGCAGTTGAAAACACGATTCCCCGAGCGGGTCCATGCATTGCTTGCAAATCACGAGCTTGCGCAGGTTGTTGGTTCCGGCATTGTGAAGGATGGTGTGCGTGTCGTTGATGCGTTCAACGAGGGGGTGGAGTACGTCTTTGGTGACGATGCAAAGGTTGTCGAGGACGCGATCGCAGAGTTTATCTTCTCCATGCCGCTGGCGCTGCGATGCATTACACCGAAGGGCGATATCTTGTGTGCGCACTCGCTCCCATCACCGATGGTGATGGGGCGGTTCGATCCCGATGTGCTTCAACGGGATCTGACAAGTCGTGACTATGAGCCGCTGAACGGCTCTGCGCATCTGATGGTGTGGGGGCGCAGGCACGATCCGGAACTGCTGGAAGATCTCGTCGAACGCTGGGGAATTTCGCTGTTCCTGCTGGGGCACGAAAAAGCCGAGACCGGGGCGATGCTGGTGCCACCAAACGCGGTCGTGCTGAACTCAGACCACGAGCGGGGTGTGTATCTGCCGATCGACCTGTCCGATCCACCGACTGCCGAGGAAGCGATCTGGAGCGTCGTGCCGCTGTCGAGCGTGCCGATGCCGGATGTTGCATGAGCGTTCCGTGAAGTCCTTGTCATGTTGGTGTGCATGTGCGGTGTGTCGGTATGGATGCGCTACGCTCACCCATGACAGAATCCGTGCTTGAACCGCAGACTCTCGCTCCGATCACATCTGTTCTGCAGGTGAAGAAGCTCGATGCGCGAGCGACGCTTCCAGCGTACTGCTCGCAGCACGCTGCGGGCATGGATCTATCAGCGCTGCTCGCAGATGGGCAGGAGCTGACGATCGATCCGATGCAGATCGTGCTGGTGCCGACGGGGCTTGCGATCGCAATCGAGCCCGGGTTTGAAGCGCAGATCCGTCCACGATCGGGGTTGAGCACGAAGCACGGCATCTCGATGCCCAACGCGCCGGGCACTATCGATGCTGATTATCGTGGCGAGCTCAAGGTGCCGCTGATCAATCTCGGGCGGGAGCCCTACACCATCATGACGGGCATGCGCATCGCGCAGATGGTGATCGCGCCGGTGGCGCGTGCGCGAATCGAATCTGTGACATCGCTGAGCGAAACCGCGCGAGGTGAGGGTGGGTTTGGTTCGACGGGAATGTGAATCAGCTATTCCACTGCGACATACAGATCTGCTTTGATGGTGTGAGTCGCTTCGTCCATGCAGTCCGGCGCGTAGAACTCAAGGCACGCGCCTCCGGGTGCGGGTTTCAATCCGGCGCTGGGCATGTGCTTCTCAAAGATCTCTCCGAACATCTTTGCCATATGCGACGGCTCGCCTTGAAAGAAAAACTTTGCATAGTGTGCTGGTTTGATGCTGTGCTCAGCCATCCCATCGGGTGTTGGAAGCTCTGCGGGAACATGGTGGCCACACAGATAATGGAATCCGCCAACACCATCGCCCCAACTGACACCCCAGTATCCGAGTGATTCCTGCAGATGGCCGAGTTTGAAGAGCTGATCCCACAACGCGCCGATCGCGGAAGGATCGCCATCCTTACAGTGGATTGTCAGCCCGACAAATCGCATCGCGTCGAGTGAAGTGATCTCGTGGTCCATGTGTGTTTCTCCCTTCTACTTTCGTGTCGGTCTGCCCAGACGTTCCTGAGTATGCGTGACTGTAAGCGAACTCCAGCCCGCCACAAGGACAGGCTTCTCGGCGTTTCCCGCAAGTCCCGCTGCGAACACGCTGAGGATGCCAGCAGGGTCCGTATTCTCCGGAAGGATCGAGACCGACCACATGAGCTTGTCGTGCATTGGTTTCACACTCTTATGCGCTGAGCCGAGGATGGAATCAAGATCTCGGAGCAGTCTGTCGTAGTTCATGCTTGGCTTCGCTTCACACAGCAGTGTGCAGACACCGGGCAATGCAACAGGTGATCGTGGCACATCGGTCAGCACGACCTGCGATTCGAACGATTGTGCGAGCCGCTTGAGTGTAGCATTGTAACGGGTCGACCAGGCGCGGAGCTTCTGATTGAACGCGACACGCTCGTCGGCATCGAGCATCGAGCGCTTTGTTGCAAGGAACCATGCAACGGTGCGCTCCCAGTCCAGGTCGACAACCATCGCGTACGTGCCGGGCGGTGGCCCGTATGTGATCAACCATGCAGGCCAGACCGAATCCGCAACACGATGCGTGTGCGCGATGCCTGGCTTTTCCCGGCGTGTCGACCATGTAGCATCAAGCTCAATGAGCGGCGGGCCGTTGTATGTTGCGTTCGGCAATCCACCATCGATCCGCACCAGAGACGCATCAACGAGCCGCGCGTGGAGCATCACATCGCGCATGTTCCCGATATTCGATACGTTCAGGACATCGTCGGTTCTGCCGTAGAGCAGCGAAGTCTCGAACCGATCGCGCATCGCGTCAATGTTGACGTACACCTCAGCAAAGACACTGCCCTGTGCGGTGCCAGCATCGATAGTGTCGCGATGGACCTGCCAGTGCGATGCCATAACGTCTGCCGTGTTGTGCGCGTCTCGTCTGCGGATCCAGTCGGACAACGTGTCCCTGCCGATTGCGAGCGTGAACACGCCCGGCTCGCTGGTCCAGCTGACTTCGCTCCAGAGCGATACTGGAGTTGTGCCGTTTGGTGCCTGCTGCAACACAACCGCTGCTTGCCCGTTGGCAAGTGTGATCTGTTTCTGCGAAACTCCACCGGACGTTTGCGATCCTGTTGCTGGAGAATCAAGAAACACCGACTTCACTGTTTGCAACAGTGCTGGCTGTCGTGTGTTGGTGTGGATCTCGACAACCGCGCTGATCGATGTGATGTGCCAGTCACCGAACGCTGCTCCGGGAGAGGTGTCCGGTTCTGTCTGAATATCGAGCAGACAGACACGGCTTGGTGCGTCGCTGAAGGCGCAGCCAGCCAGCAAACCTGTCAGAATCTCAGCGGTTTCTCCCTCGACCATACCGCTGGACAGCGCGATGCGCAATGCACCCTCGATGACACGCCGATCGATGGTTCCTTCACCACCGTTTCCAAGCGCACCGGGGTTGTACACCCACCAGGCGATGACGCCATCGGGTATCCTGCGCATCTGCTCGATCGTGTCACGCGTGCCTTGTGCGCGGGTTGAGGCGCTTGTGAAAGTGGCCAGCAGCACGAGAGGTGTTGCGATGAGTGTGAGCAGGGACTGTCGCGCTCGCATGTGCATTTGTCCTCTATTGTTCGCACTGAGCTGTGCCAAAACAAAAAGCCGGTCGACAAGCACATGGACACGCTTGTCGACCGGAATTTTCAGCCGTGAAGAATCACTGTTTTTCTTCGGTGCATGAAGATGAGCACGCCTTCTCGCATGAAGATTCGCAGCAATCAACTGCCTCTTCAGCTTCGATTGCCACAGGTGTAATCTCGATGTGGTCCCAGCCCATCTCGTCGTGCATACCCCAGCGGTTCATGCCCCCATGGCGCTGTGCATTCATCGCTGCTGGCATGACAACTGCTGCGACGATCGGCATGACGTAGTTCTGAGCTATTCCAAACCCTGCAGCAGCGTTCACCACCATGGACGGATCGCCAGTCGAACGCATGACAAGGTCATTCTCATTCCACTGGGTCACATAGATCGTGGGCTTGACACCCTTCATGGTGTCGTGGAAGTTTGGAATGATGATGCCAGCATCGCGCGTGCCGTTGCCGGGCGAGCGGACAGCGCTGCCGATCGCGGTGGCGAGCAGGTTGATCCCGCCATATCCGTCGCGTGCAAGGCGCTCGGTGTCCATGTACGAAAACTTCAGTGCGCCGGACACATCTGCACGGGCAACGTGCTGGTTGTTCAGGATGCTTGTGCGCGCCTTGCCGCTCGTCTGTTCAATCGCAGCGATTGTGGCGTTGGGTGTCATACCCATGACCATCCAGTTGCCGGAAATGGTGATAGTGGGTTCAACAGGCACGGGCAGACCCTTGGCATGCACGGACAGCATGATGTGTCCGTCGTGCTGCCAGCGGTCGAACTCAACATACTGTGCTGCCTGGGGTTCTTCGTTGGCGATAGCAACATTGGCGCGGCTTCCAAGCTTGGTCAGCGCATTTGCAAAGCGATCAGCATCATCGAGCTTGATCGCCATGACCATGGATGTCAGCCCGCCGCCACCAGTTGTGTCCGAGGCGTACATTGCGGTCACATCGCCCAACGGCGTGATGATGTCGTTGACAAGACTTACGCCGAGCTTGCTCTCGACCTCATCAAGAAACTCGTCAACAGGCATACCAGCTTCACGGAAGTGATCGGCCAGCTTCAGCAACTCGTCGTAACTGCCGCGACCGACCGACCCGAACACAATATCCTGCGGAAGAATTGCGATGTCGTCGTTGGTCAGCGGTGTGGTGGAGATGCCGAGATCGTCGGCGAACTGACGCATGTTTGTGATAATCGTCTGCGAAACGGAGTGCGTCTTGGTGTATCCCATGACAGAATCGAGCTTCGGTCCGTCCGACTCGGTCAGCCCGAGGTCGCGGATCATGTGAATGATCTCGCGCGCCTGGTGCTCGTGGTCAGGCACAGAGTTTTCAGCCATGGTCAGCGCCGCGTCGAGGCCAGCGGGGTCCATGCGCAGGCGCATGACAGGAGTGAAGTTTGCAGTGCTGGTCAGATTGTTCTCGAAGATTGCTGGCACATCGCCCGTTGCGCCAGCTGTGATCTGGTAGCGCCATTGGTCTTTGGTTGATGCAGGCCCAAAGCGGAACATCGCAAACGGTGTTGCGATTTCCGACTGACCTGAGTATTGCTTGCTCGGCTTGGGTTCGTAGGGCATATCCGATTGCGCAATTGCCATGTGCAGCAGCGCGTCGAGTTGTTCAGCATCGCCCTGATTCGCTGTCTCGATCGAGATCACAACGCCATACCCAAAACCGCCATCGGTGGGATCGTCCTGGTTCGAGACAATTGCAACTCGCATGGGACGGTGAATAGTGGTCGCTGCGAGTTTGAGCAGACCACCGATCTGCTGATCCATACCGGGGATTTCGAGCGGAAGCTCGCCAAGACGATCGGGCAGCATTGCCATTGCTTTCAGCACACCCTGGTCCTTGTCGTGCTGTAGCATCGTGCCGAGTCCAGCGTGCTCAAAGATCAGTACTGGCTGGACTTGCGCGCAAGCAACACCTGCAAGAGCGGTGAGTGTTGCAGCACCAAAGCACATTCGAGCGGAAAATGTCTGGAATATGTTCGTATTCATGAGGGGAATCTCCTGTGTTTCTCTCTTTGGGTGACGTGCTGGTCGCGCGTGCGGCTTAAGCCTGATATGGTACAGCCCGCTGCGATGATTGGCGCGACACCGATCGCGCAGTCTCCTTGGAAACGCAGCGGATACATCGGTTGTTCGGGAATCCGACGTCCTGCTTGCACACCTCGGACGAACTTCCTGACTATCGGAACCAGCAGGGGTGGTGCTGGTGTGTCACATCGGGAGTGCGCTGGTTGGACGAGTCAGCACAGGACAACTCAGGCGGTGTGGTGCCTTCGACACCAAGGCCGAATGCCCACCGGATTCTTCTGATTCGACCGAGCGCACTCGGCGATGTCAGCCGAACTGTGCCCGTGCTGGCGAGCCTGCGAAAGGCCTATCCGGACGCGAGGATTGACTGGATGGTCCAGCAGGGGTTTGAGTCGGTGATCGAGCATCACCCTGCCCTTTCACACGTTGTGCCGTTCGATCGACACGGGATCTCAAGGGCGTTGAAGCGGCTGAATCCCATGCCTTATACGCGGTTTGTGCGCTCTCTACGCGAACCGGGATATGACCTTGTGATCGATGCGCAGGGACTGTTTCGTACGGGCTGGTTTGCGAGAAAGACCGGATCGGGCATGCGCGTGGGACACGCGGACGCCCGAGAGAAAGCAGCACTCGGATACACCCACAAGATCCAGATCAAGCAGTACATGCACACGGTTGATCGCATGCTTGGATTGATCGAAGCAATCGGTATCGAGCCTGTGCGAGACATGCGCCTCTACACCGATCCTGCAGAGCGTGACGCAGTGACGAGCGATCCGATGTTCCAGGAGCGGTATGTTGTCTTTGCTCCGACAAGTAGATGGAAGAGCAAACAGTGGCCTGCTGGTCGGTTCGCGGAGCTTTCAAAGCGGATACTCGCCGAAGGGTTGACCGATCGCATCATCATCGTGGGTGGTGCGAGCGAACGCAAACAATGCACGGATCTGCTTCGGCTTGCAAAGAACCGTGCACAGATGATCGATCTCGTAGGATCGACATCGATTGCGAAGCTGATGGCCATCATCGAGCGCGCACAACTGGTTGTTGCCAACGACTCGGCATCGCTCCACATCGCGGTCGGACTCGATCGGCCAATCGTCGCGTTGTTTGGGCCGACCGATCTCGAACTTGTCGGACCCTATCAACACGAGCACGATGTGCTGCAGCACATTGAGATGGGCGAGCGTCTTGACTACAAGGACGAGACGCTTGGACCGACGATGATGCGACGCATTACGGTACATGAGGTGCTGCAGGCATGCGCTTTGAAACTTGCGCACGTGCAGGCCTCGATAGCGAAAACATCAGTCTCTACAGGCTCTGCGGATCCGCTTGGGTGATGAGCATGCTGCGAGCAAGATCGCCACGCACGCGCTCGTGGAGTGTCTTTGCGCTCAGACTTGCATGAACACCCGAGATTTTGTGCAGCGTGCCGGTACGAGGAAATGCAAGATGGCAGATGGGATCGCCCGGCGCAACAGACGGGATAGTTGTCATCCCCAGCACAATCCCGTCGCGCGGTGCGGTGACAACATTCCGCTGCATTCCGACAAGATCGGTATTGGTTGCGATCGGCGCGTCCTTGTCGACAATGTCGCCCGGCGCGACGTGGAACTCAAGGAATCCTCCCTGCTTTGCGCGCACCCACGTCGTCGTGTTTGTCTCGACGCGGTACTCGGGCTCGTCCAGTGTGCCATCGATCATCTTCAGAAACTGCAGACAGTTTGTGATTCCGCGCACTGCATACTCAACCACGGTTGGCTCAACCTTCCAGACTTCGCCCGCTTCGAGGATGAGCGTATGGCAGCCGATTTTGCACGCTGATGCACGCAGCGATCCCTTTGGCCCCTTGCTTTCCACAATAAGCTCTGCACCGAACGCGCGCGCAAACTCCGCGAGCTTTGGATCCGACATATCGGCGCGTACATTCGGGAAGTTTGTTCTGCGCAGGGCAGCTGTATGCAGGTCGATGCAGTAATTGCATCGCTTGATGACCTGCTTGAAGAACGATGCTGCCATGCGTGATGCGAGGCTGCCGCCGGTCGATCCCGGGAATGAACGATTCAGATCCCGTCGATCCGGAAGATAGCGCTCGCAATGTTCGAATCCGAGAATATTGACAACGGGCACGAGCACCAGCGTGCCTGCAACCACATCGAAGGGTTGTTCGCGGATAATGCGTCTGATCGCGCCCGTGCCGTTGATCTCGTCGCCGTGGACAGCCGCGGTCACAGCAACGGTTGGCCCGCGCTTCTCACCCCGCCAGACATGGACAGGAATCGAGATATTGTTTCCCGCATAACTTTGTGTGATAACGACAGAGAGTGTTGCGCGCTCACCGGGCGCAAGCATTGTGCCGAACCATTCTTCAGATTGCAGTTGTGTGTTCTTGCGCGATGCCATGTCATGAGGCTCCGAGTTCCTCGATGATCTTTGGATCGAGCTTGTGTGCTTTCACCTTTCGCTTCCGCTGCTGGCGTTTGGGCACAAGATCACGCATTTCTTCGAGCTTGCCATAGCACAACAGGCTGTCGCCAGCCTCGATGATGCGTGTTCCCTTGGGGTTCGATATGACCGAGATGCCACGATGCAGATTCAGCACCGTGATGTCCTGATCGCGCAGCCCCGATTCAAGGATCGTCTTTCCAACGAGTTCCGATCCTTCCGGGATCACAATGTCTGCAACGCCGTATCCCTTGGAGACAGTCAGTCTCTGGCGAAGATCGATCTCGGGGAAGTCCACCTGATTGGCAATGTAATCCACAATCGCGCCAGCGACATCCAGCCCGGATGCCCCCTCGATACCCTCAAGGCCCGGCGACGAGTTCACCTCCATGATGAGCGGGCCCTCGTTCGCTTCGAGCATATCAACGCCAGCGACACGCAGGCCCATGATCTGCGCTGCTCGAACTGCGGTCTCTTTGTACTCATCGTTCAACTGAACCTTCTCGGCGTGTCCGCCTCGATGCACGTTCGATCGGAACTCGTCGCCCTGTGCGACACGACGCATCGCTGCTACCACTGTGTCACCGACGACGAACGCGCGGATGTCGCGCCCCTTGCTCTCGGCGATGAACTGCTGGATGAGCACGTTCTGCTTCGCGGTCTGGAGTGTTTCGATGATGGCTTCCGCCACCTTGGTTGTCTCCGCGAGGATGACACCAACGCCCTGTGTTCCCTCCAGAATCTTGATGATGACCGGCGCACCGCCGATGCGCTCGATTGCTGGGAGCACGTCGGCACGATCGCGTACAAATGTTGTGTGCGGGATGCCGATGTCGTGGCGCGACAGAATCTGCAGTGCGCGGAGTTTGTCGCGGGAGTTTGTGATCCCGTTTGCGGTGTTGGGTGTGTACACATCCATCTGCTCGAACTGTCGCACGACAGCTGTACCAAAGTACGTGATTGATGCGCCGATGCGAGGCAGGACCGCGTCATATTGGGTCAGCTCCTTCGATCTGAAAAGAAGATCGGGCGTGCCCTCCTGCAGTTCAATGGAGAAACGGAGCGTGTTGAGCACCTTGACCTTGTGCCCGCGCTCGTGCGCAGTCTGCACAAGCCGTTGTGTCGAGTAGCACTTTGGTGCGGTTGACAGAATGCCGAGTTTCATGTTGTTCCTTCTGCGGGTGCCTGACGCTGTTTCGCGCTCGTTCCGCTTGTTACAAGAAATGTTTGCGAAGGATCGACCAGCGCCATGCCCTCCATCGCAGTTCGGCCGATGAGCATCCTGCACAGCATGCCCTGCCTGCACACCAGCGAGACCTCGATATCACGCTCAAAGGGACCGATGCGCACATGCACAAGACAGACATGGCGGGTTTGCGATTCACCGTTGCTCGACTTCACAATGGTCTGCCGGACGGGCGTTGCCTCAATCCATCGGGTCCTGCGTGTCGGCGACGTGCGTGCGACGACCTCGAACCTGATCCTGCCATCCTCCAGTTCCTCGATTTGCGCTACGTCTATGGCGCTGGTGCGTGCGCCGGTATCGATTTTGGCGCGTATCCCGCGGATATGCCAAGCGGGGATGTCGACGCGCTCGCGCCAGCCGAGGATGAGGGTTGGTTGGGAATCGGGCATACGGGATGATTCTAGGGAGGACGCGAGAAACCGCCGGGCCATGAACCATCTAACTGTTAGAATACTTTTCAAGTGGAGTTGTCAGCATTGCATGTGAGTTTCTTAATCGAGGTCGACAGTGCTTCCGATGCTGGTTTCATCCCTTGGTGTGGTTCTCGCAGTGATTGTGGCTGCCGTGCTTTGGTGCCGGCTTAGCAAACGTGCAGACAGGTCGAACAAGCGATTTCAGGACTACGTCAGGAACCCCAGAGAGTGGGCAAAACTCACCAAGCAACAAGTCGCTCGTGAGGAACTCCTGTCGCAGTTGGAAGATGCACCGACCGAGAGGCTGATCGACATGCTCCTTGATGACAATACGCACCGTCTCGCTCGGAAGGCGATTAACTCTGCCGGGCCGCGCATGTATCCCGCGCTGGTTGATGCACTGTCGGATCCGAGATTTCACACGCCAGTCGATCCAGAGGTTCGGGGACGATCTCACATCCTTGATAAGCGTTCGATGCCGCTTGTTTCCTTGCTTGAGTGTTTGGAACAGTATCTGCCTCCAGAAGCCATTCCTGTTGTAAGCACACTTGTGCGCCATAAAGACGACGAGGTTCGCAAACATGCAGCTTTCGTGCTCGGCAGTGCCGGAAATGACAACGTCGTTGATGCTCTTAGGGTTTCCCTTGCTGATGAGGACGACTATGTCCGTAGTTATGCGATGATGGGCATGATCCGCGCACTCAAAGCAAGTCGGACAACCAGCAGATACAGGAAAGACCTGTACAAGGCAGTCGAATCGCTCGTGTATCGTCGCGACAAGACGGTAAGCGGTGAAGCGCCGCTATGCCTCCTTGGTCTGGATCGTGAGCGCGCTATCGAGTTTCTCACAAATCCTGAGAATCTCACTTTGGGGAAAAATGGACTTGAGTATGTGCTCAAAGCACTGCGCATGTGTGATGCAACTGTTCCCGAAACGCTGCTTCTCAAGTTTGCTATCGAACTCGAAAAGGACATCGCAACTTATCCGAATGATTATGTTATGAGCGAGGTGTTACTTCTGCTAGCGAATATCGACTCAGATGCGGCTCGCGAGGTGATTGCCCATGCAGGGCATTCGCCATCTGCCAGAGTCCAGGAGTTCGGGATGATGGCACAGTTGCAACGACATGGCATAACTAATCCATACCATCCAGCGTTTGATCGACTCGATGCTCTTGGCTGGGATGGTGTCTCTCAACCTGAACGGCACGTCCTTGCTGTTCGAATCTGCATCGATCAGATTGAGAACGGCGGCTTCACACAGTATTTTTTCAACAGTGCCGGTGACAACTGGCCTGATGCTGTTGCGGGGTTTGAAGCAATGGGCAATATAACCGACTACGCACTGCTCGCGGAAGCTGCCAAGATGTTCGGAGCCGCCGAACCGAGCACAGATCGCGACGAACGACAGCAGCAACTCGCGAAGGTGATTCGCAAGAACGAAGAAACATTCAGCCCTCTGGATCGTGCGTTTTATGAGGACAAAGGCAGCCGCGAACTGTTGTTGCTTCGATACATCGCCAAACACGCGGAGCATTTTGGCCCACGATAAGTGGCTGCCGATAGCGCAATATTTTCAGAGAATGCCTGAACCGGCCGATCGATTGTACGAGACACAGCAACTCCGGCTTGCTCCATGCGTACCCTGTCTGGTCCACTGAGAACTCTGCTGGTAAGGAACCGGAACTCCATTATGACGACAGATGCTGCGACCCACACCTACGCCAATCGAGGCACCATCGCTGTCACCGGCGCGACCGGTTTCATCGGCCACCACGTTGTAAAGCAGGCGCTGGCATCCGGCTGGACCGTCAAAGCCCTTGTGCGTGATTATGCCAAAGCAGACAAGGTGCTTCCAACAGATCCGCAACTCCACGGCGGCCGGCTCTCGCTGGTGAAGGGCGATGCGCTCGATGTGGGCGTGCTCGACCAACTGGTTGCGGGTGTGACGGGTGTGATCAACTGCACCGGCATCATCCGCGAGGCTCGCGGCGGGCAGACGTTCAAACGCATGCATGTCGGCGCGACGGACGCATTGCTGAATGCTGCCGAGAGGAACAACGTCAAACGCTATGTGCAGATGAGCGCAGCTGGCGTGAGCGACGAGGGCGTGAACGAGTACCAGCAATCAAAGTTTGCTGCTGAGAAGCGCGTGCGCGCAAGCAATCTCGACTGGACAATCCTGCGTCCGTCGATGGTGCATGGGCCGAAGGGTGATTACATCCGCATGGCTGCTGCGATGGCGCAGGGCAAGGCGCAGCCGTTTGTTGTTCTCCCATACTTTGTGCGCACGCGCGCGGTCGATAGTGTCCCAGGCGGTGCGGGTCGCTGGGAGGAGCCGGTGATCGCGCCGGTCTTTGTTGGTGATGTTGCAAGATGTGCTGTCGAGAGCGTGACAAATGAAGCCGCGATCGGCGAGATCATCCATCTTGCTGGGCCCGAGACGTTGTACTGGTACGAGATGCTGACAACCATCCGCAACAACGTGCCGCACGCAAACAGGAAGATGCCGGTCATCGGTATTCCTGCGGATATTGCAGCGATCAAGGTCGAGGCGGCGAAGTACATCGGGCTTGGGTCGGTGCTCCCCTTCGATGCGGGTATGGCGAAGATGGCAGCCGAGGATAACGCACCAGACACCGCAAAGGCGCACGCGATCTTTGGCGGCTCGTTCGCCGATTTTTCAACCACCTTCGCCGATTACGCGAGCGCTATCGAGCCCGCCGCATAACAGTTTTTTGTTCTGAAAAGTGTCCGTTCCCGGTTCATCTGTTCCGGGTGGTGGTGTGCTGTCTGTGACGATTGGTACACCTGGAATGCTGGTTCTCGGTGCCGCAGACACGTTTTCATTCGTATGCATTCGCACGCTGGCACGCTGAATTCCATGGTGATAGCACGCACATCAATGGAAGGATGCCATATGGAAGGTCGCAGCGTCTCACTCGAAAAGAACTCTCCCGGCAGCGCTCGGCTCGACGCGATCGAGGGGTTCAGCCAGCAGTGGGCGGTTGCGCTGGGTCGCACCGGCATCTGCACCGTCTCCGATGTGCTTGCGGCTGATCCCGACACACTCGCGTACATGCTCGACGGGTACGAGAATGCTGAGCAGGCGATCAAACTCGTGAAGGCGCACGCCAAGTACCTTCAGACGAGACTCGAGTCCCGCAACGAAACTCCATACGAACCACGGCACGCGGGCGCGAGCATTCGGCCCGCAGCTGTTTCTTCTCAGCACAAGTCAACAACATCAGAAGCAGCGTCTCACCCAGCCGATGCGCGAAAGGAGAAACGCATGCAGACACTCTCGCACACTTCGAATGAACTCAACTTCGCGGGCGTGCTCGGCGCGCTCGCGGTGTCGTCCGTGCAGGAGCAGAAGCAGCAGTGGCTGTGCAGGCTCGACGCGATGCGTCTGCTCGTCGAGCACGGTGGTTCTGAAGCGCAGATCGGCGCGCTGCTGGCGCTCGATCCTTTTACGCCAGCGGACGAGAGCCTGCGTGCGAAGGTTGAAGCCGAGGGCGGGTCGTACATGAAACAACTGCTTGAGCAGTGCGAGCGGGTCCTTGCGATCTCGATCGGGCCCGATGGCAGTGTTGCAAGCGGACACTCGCGCCGTGTCGCGCAGGCGCCGGGTGACGCACGGCGTGTGTGTGCGGTGCTTGCGCTTGCGCGCACGGACGCGCTTGGGACATACGCTGATGATGACGCGGTCGATCACGAGCGGGCATCGGTGAAACAGCTCTACTATCGTGCGCTCGCTGATGCACTGCACGAAGCAGAGCCCTGCCCGCTCACCAAGCGACTTTTCGACCACGTGCGCAATGGCATGCGCCAGGCGCGGGCTGCATGATAATGTGGTAAGTACCAGTCATTGAGTTGGTTCTTAATGCCCCGGGATTGCGGTCCCGGGGTGTTTGTTTGTTTCATAGGGTGCCATGGTCACGCTTGCGTGACCATGATCTCGCTAATGAGAGTGCGTCTACGATAATACATGCGAAGGAAGATCGCACTCGTGCTTTGCTACATGCTGTTTGGTGCAATAGTCAATGTTGGCATCGCGTGGGGTATTGTTGCGCATCATGGAACAACGTTCTTTGAGTGGAAGCCTTACCACAATCCACGAGATGGCGCTCCAGTCGCATTCTTTGTGAATCGCAGATTTGGATGGGAACTTGTAACAGGATGTGGCAGGCCAGGCACCCTGCTATCACGACATGCCGACGAGGTGGAGTCATATCAAGGCATGGTCTGGTGGCCAAAAGCGTCTGTGACCTTTGATATGCGGGACTATGCCATCAGCGCGGGCTGGCCGATGCGAAGCATGATGGCATGGCACACATTGAGATACACCCAGCCCGATGACGCGGACTACATCGAGTTTGAGCCGCATTACCACCGTGGGTATCCCGTCTCATCGCCAGCGTATGAGTCGTATGTTGCCATACTTCCGTTCCAGCCCCTGTGGATTGGCTTCTGCGTGAACACGCTCTTATACGCCTTTGGTTTTGCGTGTCTGGTGCATGGTCCTTTGATTGTGTGCAGATATGTACGCACCAAGAAACGCCTGTGCGTTCAGTGCGGTTACAGCGCAGGAGATCTTCCAGTATGTCCTGAGTGTGGCACGCAGATGAGTTGTTAGCCCGCCTCGCACATCAGTCGCACGCCAATTTTGATCATGCCTAAAAGCACCTGAAAACATCATTCGCAAGCTCTAGTACTTCAGGTGTAGAAATATCACCAAAGATCAGTGCGCAACACCATTCTTCATCGAGTTTAATCATCCAGTCGGAAAGATCTCCTCTTGCAAGATCAAAGCGCAATACCTTTGCTACCTTATCTAGCTGATCACGGTACGCAGAGGCCAACTCGCTTGAGTTCAGTTGATTTAACCCAAGCACAGCCGACGAGATTGCAAAACCTCTCTCATAACCGAATAAACCGGTGGCCTTGGGGCTTGCATTTGGCCACACGAACAAGAGATAGTTGTGATCTGCTTGCGATGTATGGGTGACTACCTTGCCCCATTCGCAGTAGAGTGCGTCTGTTCCAATCAGGCGATACACCCGGCCAAATCTTCGCATAACCATACAAAGATCGTTGTCATACAGCTGTTTCCTGCAGTTCTCGGCAAGGAAGTTCGTGCCACTGCGCTTCCATCCATCGTTGCACAGTGCTCGTCGTCGTCCTGCACCAACAGTATGGCGATAGATCCTGTACACGGTTAAAAGCAGAGCGAAAGCTGCAGCAAGGATCAAGGCTCTTGCGATCGTCGTCATGTATCTACCACGTTTACTCAGTTGCCTATCGCACACGCGCACATCAGCTGTACACCGATCTCGATCGCGTCGTCGTTGAAGTCAAAGTCGGGCTGATGGAGTGACGGGTACGTTTCCTGCCCCTTGGGTCTGATCCCGAGGAAGAAGAAGCACGATGGCACCTTGTTGCAGTAGTACGAGAAATCCTCGCCGCCCATGACTGCGGTTGGCTGGACAAGCACGTTCTCGTCGCCGATGACACCCCGCGCCGTGTCGAGGAACCACGCTGCGAGCGCGTCGTCGTTGCGCGTGACGGGGTAGCCTTCCTCATAGTGGATCTCTGCGCGGCAGTCGTGCGCCTGCGCGGTGTGGTTGACGACCTCGAAGAAACGCTTCTTCGTGAGCGCACGTGTCTCGTCGGAAAGCGTGCGCACGGTGCCAGTCATGTGGACGCTGGCGGGGATGACGTTGTTCGCTGTGCCCGCGTGGATCGTCGCGATGGTGACGATGCACGAGTCGGTCGGCGCTATAGACCTTGATGGAATGGTCTGGAGCGTATTGATAACACTCGCCGACGCGACGACGGTGTCGGTGCCGAGATGCGGGAACGCGGCGTGGCACTGCGTGCCGTGGATTGTGACCTCGATCTCGTCTGTTGCTGCGAGCAGTGGTCCGGGGCGTGTTGCGACGGTGCCGATCTCAAGCGACGGCCAGCCGTGGAGCCCGAACATGCGCGTGACTGGCTCGCCGAGTCCGCCTTTTGCTTCGCCGTCGAGCGCGCCCTCTTTCACCATGTGGTCCGCGCCGCCGCCGCCCTCTTCAGCGGGCTGGAAGACAAACAGCACGGGGTGCGGTCGTTGCATCTTCGAGAGCACGCGAGCCACGGTGAGCAGGATGGTCGTGTGTCCGTCGTGCCCGCACGCGTGCATGATCCCGGGTGTCTTCGATGCGTACGGCTTGCCCGTTTCCTCGTTGATCGGGAGCGCGTCCATATCAGCACGGAGCGCAACTGTGCCCGTCTGGCTCGCGCCCGGCGCGTTTGCTGGCAGATACCCAATCACACCCGTGCCCTTGGCGAACCCGCCCTTGCACTCGATCCCGAGTGTCTTCAACTCGTTCATCACGAGCTTTGCGGTGCGGGCTTCCTCGAACATGAGCTCGGGATGCATGTGCAGGTCGTGGCGGATCTCAAGCGCTCGCGGGAGCGCGCTCTGGAGAAGGCTCGTCAGGTCGGCATTGCGATCGAGTGTGGCTGTCATGGTCGATTGTAACGCACGAAACGGCATCTTCGTCGGAAAAATCGGGGTTTGGGCATACGCTTTGGGCTGGAGGGATCCATTGTGACGCACACGCACGCTCTGAACTTTGACCGTCTGGTTGCGCATCGCGCAGCTTCAGTGAATGCGTCGGGCATCCGGCGCGTGTTCGAGCTGGGCAGGTCGCTGAAAGACCCGATCAATCTCTCGATCGGGCAGCCCGACTTCCCCGTGCCCGATGCGATCAAGAACGCTGCGATCGACGCGATCCGCGAGGATCGGAACGGGTACACGCTCACGCAGGGCATCCCTGAGCTCCAGACTCGCATCAAGGATCATCTTGCGCACGATCTCGGATGGGATTTTTCTGACAGCGCAGCAAATCCAATGGACGCGATCGTGACTTCGGGCACGTCGGGTGCGCTCTTCCTGCTCGCGATGGCGACGCTGCAGGCGGGGGACGAGATCATCGTCCCCGATCCGTACTTTGTGATCTATCCGCATCTTGCCGGGCTGTTCGGCGCAAAGCCCGTGATCTGCAGCACATACCCGGATTTCCGTCTGACTGCCGAACGCGTGGAGCCATTGATAACAGAGCGCACGAAGTTCGTGCTGCTGAACTCGCCGAGCAATCCGTGCGGTGTTGTCGCGGACAAGAAGACATGCACGGACCTATTGGAGCTGTGCCGATCGCGCGGCGTTCTCTTGGTATCCGATGAGATCTACGACGAGTTCACGTTCTCCGATGGCCTGACCGATCCGACGCCCGACGGGACTGACATGCGGTGCCCATCACCATCGCGCAACTCTGGCGGGAACACGAACGGGCAGGACACGCTGGTGATCCGCGGGTTCGGCAAGACGTACGGCTGCACGGGCTGGCGTCTTGGGTATGCGGCTGGGCCAAAGCCGTTGATGATGCAGATGGCGAAGATGCAGCAGTACTCGTTCGTGTGTGCGCCGTCGATGGGCCAGTGGGGCGCGCTCAAGGCGTTCGATGTTGACATGCACGACACCGTGTCCGCGTACCAGAAGAAGCGCGACATGGTGCTCGATGCGCTCGGCGATGTCACCGAGATATCAAAGCCGGGAGGCGCGTTCTACGCATTCATCAAGGTGCCCGAGCGCCTCGGCATGACCGCGAGTCAGCTCTTTGAAAAAGCAATCGAGAAGAACCTGCTGATGATCCCGGGCAATGTGTTCTCGACGTGCGACACACACTTCAGGATCAGCTTCGCCACGAGCAACGAGAATCTGGCGCGCGGGCTCGATGTTCTGCGCGATCTGATGAAAGGCTGAATCACCTCGGTTCCTTGTCGGACCAGACAGCAAACTCGTTGCCCGATGGTTCGGTGAAGTGGAACCGTCTGCCACCGGGGAACGAGAATGTTGGTCTGACGATCGTCCCGCCAGCACGCTCGATCTTTGCCTGCGTTGCTTCAAGGTCATTGCTGTAAAACACGATCAGTGCGCCGCCGTTTGATGTTTGCGACGCATGATCCGACGCGAAGAATCCACCTGACGCTATGCCCTGGTTTTCGAATGATGTGTAGTCGGGGCCGTAGTCTGTAAACGACCACCCGAAAACTGTTGTGAAGAACGCTTTGGTCGCGGGGATGTCTCGCGACGGGAACTCGACGTAGTTGATCTTCTCGTGTTCCAGCATCGGCTCAGATTCCTGCATCGCGCTCAACGGTCCTCGTCGTCTTCTTCGTCCTCTTCCTCTTCATCGTATTCTTCGTCGTCCTCGTACTCGCCGTCTTCTTCTTCGTACTCCTCTTCCTCATCATCCTCGTCTTCTTCGTCGTCCCCTTCTTCGTATTCCTCGTCTTCGTCTTCGTCCTCGTACTCTTCATCGTCCTCGTCTAGTTCATCTTCGTCCTCATCGCCCTCTTCGTATTCATCCTCATCTTCTTCGTCTTCGTACTCTTCTTCCTCGTCGTCCTCGTATTCTTCATCGCTCTCGTCGTCGTTCTCTTCCTCGTCATCCTCGTATTCTTCTTCACCGTCATCCTCTTCGTACTCATCATCGTCGTACGACGCTTCAGCCTCGTCGTCCGTCTCGTCCTCGTACTCAGCTTCCTCGTCATCTTCATCACGCGATGGCGAGAGCACCTCGATCGGCGTCTTCTTTAGTTGCGGCGTGGGTTTCAGCGCGACGGTGTCTGTTTCTTCGTCGTTCTCTGTGTCGTCCTTGTCGGTCATGTCGAGCACCTGCACCGCGGTGTCGTGCTCGGTTGATTCGACAGCAGAACTCCCGTCCTCACGCATGGAGATTGCGTGCGCCGGCTGACGCGACATGCTTGACGACGCTGGAACATCGAACGGCACATCATCGCTGTGCGATGGTGTCACGCGCGGTGCCGGTGCATCGTCGGTTGGTCTGGATGTTGATGCGCCAGCGAACAGATCGCCCTGCCCTTCCTGTCCGGGCAGTCTGCCCTCGGCAGCATCACGCTCAGCTTGTTCTTTCATGGCGTGCCATTCGGCAGGCGTGATCGCGACCTCGCGTGCAACGCTTCCCTTGTGCTCGCCGATGATGCCCGCGATACCCATTAGATCGATGAGTCTGCTTGCGCGTGTGTATCCAATCGCAAGACGACGCTGGAGCAATGACACGCTTCCGCGCTTCGTTTCGAGCACGATCTCGACAGCGCGTTCAAAGAGCGGATCTTCCTGTGCAGCCTGGAGCGACGCGGACGAGTTGTTCTGGCTGTCGTGCAGGCGCTGCTCGTCGGCGGACATCTCGCCACGCATCGAGACAAGCGCCGGATCGAACGCAGCACGCGATCGATCTCGGATGAAGCGCACAACCTTGCGGATTTCCAGATCGTCAACAAGTGTTCCCTGCGCGCGCACGAGCTTGTGCGACGAGGGAGACAGATACAGCATGTCGCCCTGCCCGAGCAGCAGTTCGCCGCCCTTCTGGTCGAGCACGATGCGCGAGTCCATGCCCGATGAGACCTTGAACGTCATTCTGCACGGCATGTTGGACTTGATCAGACCCGTGACGACGTTTGCCTGCGGACGCTGTGTTGCAAGGATCAGATGGATGCCGACCGCGCGCGCCTTCTGCGCGATGCGGATGATCGAACCCTCGACCTCCTTGTTGGTCATCATCAGGTCGGCGAGCTCGTCGATGATGAACACCATGTACGGGAGCGTGCGCGGGATGCGCTTCTCGTCCTCTTCGTTCGCGGGCTCAAGACGTTCCTTCAGCTCGTCCCATGACAGCGAGTTGTACGTTGCGATATCGCGGCACCCCGCTTCTGCGAGCAGCTCGTAGCGTTCGTCCATCTTGCGAACAGCCCATTCCAGGATGGCAGCGGCCTTTGCCATCTCGGTCACGACCGGGCACATCAGATGTGGGATGTCCTTGAACTGCGACATCTCGACCATCTTGGGATCGACGAGGACCAAACGCAGCTCGGTCGGGCGCTTCGTGTACAGGAACGACATGATGATCGTGTTCATGCACACGCTCTTGCCCGAGCCCGTCGTGCCGGCGATGAGCATGTGCGGCATCTTCGTCAGGTCTGCGATGAGCGGCTCGCCCGACGCGTCCTTGCCGAGGAACATGGGCAGCTTCATCTTCGACGATGCCTGGTTGGAACTCATCAGTTCCTTGAGTCTGACCTTCTCCTTCGTGGGGTTTGGCACCTCAATGCCGACGGTGTCGCGTCCGAGCTGGTTTGCGACAATGCGCACATTGACCGCTTTGAGCGCGCGCGCGATGTCCGATGACACTGCTTGCAGATTGCTGACCTTTGTTCCCGGCGCAAGGCGCACGTCGTATAGCGTGATGACCGGGCCGGACTCGATGCCCACAACCTCGCCCTTGATGCGGTACTCGTGGAGCGCAGCTTCGAGCGCTTCTGCCTGCTCACGGACCACGTTTTCCAGTCGTTCGGTGAAGTTTTCCTCGGGCTCTTCGAGCAGGTCGAGCGGCGGATACTCGTACGGCTGATCGAGATCTTGCGTCTGGAGCGATGCGAGATCTTCAGCAGTCGCGACCTTGCGCGTGTCCTTCGCAAAGACCACGGGCAGCTTGGCGATCTTCTCACGAAGCTCTTCTGGTGTGTACGACTCCTCGGGCTCGCTTGCGTCGTCGTCGTGGTCCTTGGCGTACGCGCCGACCGCGTCATGTTGTTCGTCTATCTCCACGTACTCTTCATCATCTTCGTGCGAGGTTGCGACCTCAGGGCGAGCGCGGCGGCGTTTCTTTGTTGCACGCACCCGCTCACGCTCTGCACGCTTCGGCTTTGCGATGATGTCCTCGTCGTCTGTGTCTGCATCATCAACGTCGACATCCTCAGCCTGCACATGCTGGGTGTGCTTCTTTGCCTTGCGCTTGCGATCGCGCTCCGGATGGTCGGGCTTGCGCTGGCGATGGGGGAGTTCGTCGACATCAGGAATTTCCTCATCGTCGTCGATGTCGTTGCGACGGACGCGTGCTTTGCTGGGTGCGTGACGCCGAGCGGCACTTGCATCAGTAATGCGCGAGCGCACGCCGCCTGCCCACTCGGTTGCGAATCCGCCAGCAGCGCTTGCGCCAGAGACCGCGCCAGCAAGAGCTCCCGCACCTGCTTTGGACGCGATCGGTTGGGCTTTCTTACCAAGCCACAATGGTGCAAGGACAACCCACTTGTCGAACGCGATGACTGCTCCAACGGCTGTGAATGCGAGCAGGATGAGCAACGATCCGAACGTGTGGAAGCGCGTGTTGAGCCAGTGCGCGATCGCTTCACCAACGACGCCGCCAGCAAGATCCGGGAACGGGCCGGAGTTCGGGAACAACACCCCCTGCGTGCCGCCGAGTGCGCCCGCAAGAATCAGCAGCCCGACCATCCGGATCCACTCAAGCCCGACGCGGTACCCAGCAGCTGTGACGCCGAGCCACATGCCCATGCCGAGAACGATAATCCAGACGCCGGAGCCGAAGACACGGATCGCGTGGTATGCAACCGTTGCTCCAGCTGGGCCGCACCAGTTGAGGGTTGGCGCATTCGGTGGATAGACAACGTGCGTGGGTGCGTCACCCGCGTGGAACCCGAGGAGCGATGTGGTAAAGAACAGCCACGCGACAAGCGCGAGCATCCACGCGACTCCACGCCATACTCGATGGTCCGAAAACGCCATAAGTGCCCCGCCAGTGTACGCCTTGGTCTGCGCATGAGACGACGAAGAGAGATTTCCCATTGTCCGCTGATTATCGGCAATCGGCACCAATCATCGGTACCAGCACGATTTGCTTTCCTTGATTCTGAGTGATTGCTGCGTTTGAGGAGGGCTTCGTGGCAACTTTGGCTGGTGTCCCTGTGCATTCGAGACGATCCGACATCTTGTCAAACCTGTCGGTACGATGGGCTTCGGTATCTGCGATTCTGACACCCCAACCTGTGGTGGAGACACGCCTCGAATGGATCAAATGGATCAGAAGAACACCCGGATCAACACAGGGACATCTGTGGCGCCACGCCGGGATGGCAGCGCCATGCCCGAAGCGATTGCAAACGCAATCGCTCCACAAAGACCGTTCGACGACAAGACATTTGAGGAACTTGCCAGCGGGTACAACTTCCTGGAAACTTCAGATCGCAGGCGAGTCTTTGCTCGCCTGATCATCAAAGAGTGCGATCGGGTACGAATGGAGCGGGAAGCTGCCGGATCGAGCGACCCCGTGCGTGTGCTGGATGTCGGATGTGGTCGCGGCATTGGCAGGGAGGTTGATTACACCCGTGCCATGCGCCATCACATCGACGATTTCTGGGGGATTGAACCCGACAATACTGTGACACCGGAAGACGGATTGTTCGATCACATGCAGCACGCGCTGATGGAGACAGCCGACCTTCCCGACGACCACTTTGACGTCGTCTACTCGTTCATGGTGATGGAACACGTTGCTGATCCTGATGGGTACATGTCGGCAGTTTCACGCGTACTCAAGCCCGGCGGTGTGCATATCTTCATGACACCAAACAAGAAGCACTACTTTACGTTGACAGCTTCCATTATGCACTCAATGAAGATTGATGAGCTGATCCTTCGGTTGATCAAGCGGTCTTCAAAGGATGAGTACCACTATCCGGTGCAGTACAAATGCAACTCGAAAACGCAGATCGACGCAATAGCATCAAAGACCGGATTTGACAAACCAACCTATGCGTTCCTCGAAGCCGACGGTCCGCGCGGGTATTTCCCCGGACCAACAAAGATTCTGTTCTATCTGCTTCGAAAGAAGCGAGCAGTTATCAGGAATCCTCAGGTGCTGCTGACGCTGACAGCTCGTATGGTAAAGAAGTAGGCAGCGCTTATGCGCTCTTTGCCTTCATTTCCGGTAGAGGCTCGCTCTCATTCAGTTGCCCGTCAACCGTCTGCGCAACATCCAATGGATTGTCCTGATGTAGTTCTGGTGGCAGCAGGCTCTCCCACACATGCTCGAAACAGACTGGTCGTGTGAAACGGGCGATGGAATCCCGTCCTGTGGAACTCCATGCGTGGTGGCTCTCCATCTGGGCTGGTGATGGGCCACCAATCACGAGTGCTGCACAGTCCTCGATGTGGATCGCCGAGTCATTCAGCACAATGCGACCGCAGCGCTGCTCAAGCACTGGCATGATTTTCTTTGCGAGAACGCCGTCGGCTGGTTGCGCCCACAGCGTTGCGTTCAGAAATCCCTGGAACGACGCGAGAGATTGTATGAGTTCGGCTTCATTTGCTGCGCTGACAAGGATGATTGCGGGGCCAAAGAGTTCACGATACATCAATGCGTTCTTCTGGAAGGTTTTCGCATCAGTACGCAGGATTGCTGGTGATACAGCAACTGGCGTGCTCTGCTGCGCGGTTTTGTCAGAGATCGGAGCTGTGCCTTGTGAGCTGTGACCGCTGGCATGATCGCTCACCTTTCCAGAGCGAAACTCAACATGGCTGATCCCACCAAGCGCACGAAGCTGCGCGTTGTACCGTTCGCGCACGTACTCGGATATGACGATGTGCTGCTCCGCGTCGCTGAGACGATCGACCATCTGGTGTGTAAGGCTTTCAAATCCCTCGGAGGCGATGCCAAGAACGATGCTGGGCTTGTGGCATGATTGACCGCCGAAGAGCACCGTTGCTTCAGACACCATCCGAGCAACTTTTTCTGTCTCGTTTGCCAGCGCGCTTGGGAGCACAACGACTGGATTCGCGGTGCCCGTTGTCAACAGCATGCGTGTGCCGTCGTTGCGTTTGTGCGCAAATGCCTCGAGCACGTCTGCAGCTTCATACGAGCAGGATCCCACCACGCCGCGGATGCATGGATTCTGGAGGATGGTGTGTGCAACAACGTCGCGATCGCGCCCGCCCGCGTGCAACATTGAGAACGTGCCTGGATGAAGATCAAGTTCTTCAACTGCAGATGCAACAGCCCAACCCATCATCTCGTCCGTGCCGGGATGGTATGGATGCGCTTTGTACACAACAGGGCATCCCGCTGCAATCGCCGATGCAGTGTCGCGTCCGGCGCTTCCGAGTTCGATGGGAAGACTCCCGGGTCCGAGCGCCATCACGGGACCAATCGATCGCATCATCGATCGCATGTCGGGCTTCGGGATTGGTCTGCGGTCATAGTCCGGCGATTCGATAACTGTTTTGTGCCAGTTGCCGGCGCGTACTTCGTTTGCGAGCCAGTGCAGGTGCATCAGCAGTTTGCTCCGCTCTGTGCGCAGATGCATGACGCTGAATCCGGTTTCCTTCGCAGCGATTTCGGGCAGCTCGTCGGCGAGCAGCGCGAGCTTCGATGCGATGCACTCAAGCAGAGCCGCGCGAGCCTCTGGCGCTGGTATGTCGCGCATCGCATGCCACGCTTCCCATGCGCGCTCGCACGCGTACTCGATCTGTGAGGATGTTGCGCACGAGTACCTTTGTTCTAGCGCCTCGCCCGTTGTTGGATCTGTCGCGTGGTATGTCAGTGTGAGTCGTGATGCGTCGGTCGATTCCTCAATCGCTGATCGGCCCGCGATGATGGACTTGCCCGGGACGCGATCGCGCGCGTTGACAGCATGGGCTTCAATCCTGTGCGCAGTTGCAGTATCGCTGGCAGCAGCGTGGGACGGCCGAACCACCTGCCTGGCTGGTGGCGCGGGTGCTCCGGACCTTGCGGGCCCTGCGATTGGAGTTGCCGAAGCATGCTGGGACATCGTGTCAGATTGATCGACGAAATCTACTCGGTTTATCCCGCTGAATGTGGAGAATCGATGAATCCAACCAGGTATCGAACAAAATAATGACATTTTTGCGTATTTGGTCTTCGTTTGCACCAAAAATATTCCGAATATATGATATAGTTTAGGTATGCTCGCTCGAGTTCAATCCCACATCCCCGTTGGTGTCGAGTCCCGCCTGTGTGAGGTGGAGGTCGATCACGACAAAAACACAACCAACTTCGCCTCGGTTGTTGGTCTGCCTGATGCTGCGGTTCGTGAAGCGATTGAGCGCGTCCGCAGTGCGATTGCGAACGCTGGCTACCGATTCCCTGATGGAAGGGTTCTGATCAATCTTGCACCAGCGGATGTTCGCAAGGAAGGGCCGATGTACGATCTTCCCATCGCGATCGGTCTGCTCGCGGTGCAGGGGGCTGTAGTCATGTCGCGCACCCGCCAGCATGCCTTCGCGATGGCGGGTGGTGAGAGCGATGATAATCCTGACGCAGCGATCGATCTGCGCAACTGCCTGATCGCGGGTGAACTCGCGCTCGACGGCAGGGTGCGACCTATCCGCGGCGCGATCATGCTTGCGCTGCTCGCACGCGCACGAGGCATGCACTCTGTGATTCTGCCGTACGAAAACGCGACCGAAGCAGCAGTGGTTGAGGACATCAATGTGTATGGCGTGTCAACGCTTGCAGAAGCGGTCGGGATTCTCAACGGCACACTCGATATTGAACCTGTGCCATCAATCGATGTCGCATCAGCACTCTCACATGCGAGTGCGGCTGTCGACTTTGCAGAAATCAAGGGGCAGGAATCGGTAAAGCGAGCGATCGTTGTCGCTGCTGCGGGTGCGCACAATCTGCTGATGCTTGGCCCGCCGGGAACCGGCAAAACAATGATGGCCCGCGCATTGCCGGGTGTATTGCCCACGCTGACACCCGATGAGGCGCTCGAAGTAACCCGAGTGCATTCAAGCGCGGGAGTGCTTCAGCATGGCAAGGGGCTTGTGACAGCGCGTCCGGTTCGAGCGCCGCATCACACCGCGTCATGTGCTGCAATCGTGGGTGGTGGTGTGGTCCCAAGACCGGGTGAGATCAGTCTTGCACACCACGGTGTGCTGTTTCTTGATGAACTGCCGGAGTTCTCACGCAACGTGCTTGAAGCGCTGCGTCAGCCTCTCGAAGATCGCGTTGTGACCATTGCACGATCGCATGGCACACTCAGCTTTCCCGCGAACGTCATGCTCGTCGCAGCGATGAACCCAACGCAGCGTGGCACGGTGCGCGCAGGACAGGAGGGGCAGCGCGATGTTGACCGGTACATGGCCCGCATCTCCGGGCCGCTGCTCGATCGCATCGATATCCACATCGAAGCCCCAGCTGTCCCATGGAAAGAGTTGTCGCAGGCTCGTGTCGGTACAAACTCCGCGCAGATGCGCGAGCAGGTGCTCAGCGCGCGTCAGCGTCAGCTTGATCGCCAGGCCCGGACAAACGCGACGCTGAAGGGGAAGGATCTCGATGCGCTTGCGCCAATGACAGACAATGCAACCGCGCTGCTTGGCAGGGCAATGGTTGACCTGCATCTGTCGGCTCGCGCATACGACAAGGTCAGACGCATTGCGAGAACGATTGCCGATCTTGCCGGCCAAATCCAGATCGAAGACGCGCATATTGCAGAAGCGATCCAGTATCGACTGCTCGATCGTCAGATGTCATAAGCGTGCCTGTCGATCGGCGTCGATTCCTGTAAACTCAGCCAGTTGTGCGTATATTCGCCGAAGCGGAGGTGCGGATTCTGCACCCATGCAGCGGGGATTGACGGCATGTCTGATCAGCAGGGACAGCGATGGTGGGTGGGTGTAGAAACCCAGTTGAACGACACCGATCCTCCATCGGCACCTCAGGGATCGCTATCACACGACGCATTGTCCGAGACGAGACGCCAAGCGGTGCCGGTCGACGAGACACCGGTTTCATCATCATCAGTTGAGCTGAAGCCGGTTGACATAGTTGACATAACAGTTGCAGAAGCGGGTAACAACGATGACTCGCTGGGCGATGAACTTGTTGATGAGAATGTACTTGCCCAGATCAAGCAAGCGGGTGAAACCGCGGCTACGCGTCGGCGGGCGAGGGTTCGGAACGATCTCTTTGATCTGAACGCACGCGTGACCGAAACAGAATCGGACTTGCCTCCGCACACCAACGGTGCTGTCACGCATGAGCCAAGAATGGTTGATGTCGGACGCGTTACACCATTGCTGCCCGGACGCGATGCTGAGCGCATCGACGAAGAGGCAGACACCGAGCTACACAGCCCCTTTGATGATCGGCGTAAACCGGTAAATCACACGCAGACAGAAGCATCTGTCCAGGAAGACAGTGACAAGACTCTTGCAACTACTCCGGCATCATCTGATGCAGTTGCTCCATCGGTGCAATCACAACCAATGTCATCCAACGAACCAACCCCGGAGTTTGTGCGCATTCCTGTCTGGTACCTGCCGTGGAAGTGGTGGCGGTCGCTGATCGGGAGCCCGTTGACAGCGCATGAGCTGCGATCGATCGCAGTGCACGAGGATGATGACGCAGCATCGTTCACACTGACGCAGCGCGTCGCTATCAATCTTGCAGACGTGGGGCTTCTTATTGGCGGGCTTTCGAGCGTGCTCATTGCGGCGCTAGGCATCTGGAGCCTGTTCCAGGCGATGATCCTCGGGTTCGGCGCGATCGGGAACGCATCCCGCGTTGTGCTCGGCGATGTGCTCAACCACTGCTTTGGTGCGGCGCAGGTGCTCGTGCTCGCGCCGGTGCCCGTCGTGCTGTCGCGCGCAGTTGTTGCGATCATGTTGCCAGCTCAGACAAAAGAAAGTACCAGCAAGCCACTGCTTGAATCGCTTCGCAGGCCACTGCTTGTTGTGCTTGCGGTATGCTTCGGCGTTGTGCTGATCTCGATGGTGCGCGAGTGTTTTCGCGCAAGCTCGCTCTCGTTCCTTGATCTCTTCCTGCGCACATGCACGCTCTCGATCATCGGCGTGTGCATGGTTGTGTGTAGCCGGTGGAACGAACCTGAGCCATCACACTAATGCGCACTGGTTATGGAAGCTCGTTGCTTTCTCGAACGTGCGAGCCGCGCGAAGCATGGTCTTCTCGTCGTACGCAGGTGAAATAAGCTGCACGCCGATGGGCAGTTGCTTGCCCTCGATCTCAGCAAACCCGGCTGGCATGGATATACCGGGAAGTCCAGCGAGATTGGCGCCGACAGTGAACAAATCCTCGAGATAGAGTGCGAGCGGATCGTTCGTCTTCTCACCAATCCGGAACGCGGGCCCTGGTGCGCTCGGCATCAGCACCGCGTGGACACCTTTGTCGAATGCTCTGTCAAAGTCATCCTTGATGCGCCGGCGGGCTTTTAACGCTGTGGTGTAGTACGCGTCGTAATACCCGGATGATAACGCGTAGGTGCCGAGCATGATGCGTCGTTTCACCTCGTCACCGAATCCTTCAGCGCGTGATTGCGCGTAGAGATCTTCGAGCGACATGCCCGGTTTCATCTCGGCTCGTCTGCCATAACGGATCCCGTCGAACCTTGCAAGGTTGCTCGATGCTTCTGCGGGCGCGACGATGTAGTACGCAGCGATGCCAAGCTCGGAGTGCGCAAGATCAATATCAATCACGTTCGCACCGAGCGAGCGATACACATTGACCGCGTCGTTGAACGCCTTTGCAACAGCGGGATGCACCGCGTCGGATCGCGCCTGCTTCGGCACGCCAATGGTGAGAAGCTCGATCGGCTGATCAATCTCGCCGGTCAGTTGGGGAAGTTCGAGCGTTGTGCTGGTTGCGTCGAGTGGATCGAATCCACACATCGCGTCGAGCATGCGCGCGCCGTCCTCGACAGTGCGCGTAAACGGGCCGATCTGATCAAGACTTGATGCAAAGGCAACAAGCCCGTATCGACTGATTCTGCCGTAGGTCGGCTTGATCCCGACGATACCCGTGAGTGCAGCCGGCTGGCGTATGGAGCCACCCGTGTCTGATCCGAGCGACGCTGGTACAGCACCGTATGCGACCGCAGCGGCACTTCCGCCCGATGATCCGCCGGGCACGCGATCAGTATCCCACGGGTTCCTGGTCGGACCGAAAGCAGAGTGCTCGCACGAACTGCCCATGGCAAACTCATCGAGATTGGTTTTGCCGATGATCACAGCTCCAGCGTCGATCAGTTTCTGCACCGCGGTTGCGGTGTACGGGCTCTCAAAGTTCTCAAGAATCCGGCTCGCGCATGTTGTCCTTCCATAGCTCAGGCACATGTTGTCCTTCAGGGCGATGGGCACGCCCGCGAGCGGGCCAATGGTCTCGCCGCGTGCAATGCGTGCGTCGATGTCCTTTGCCTGCGTGCGCGCTTGGTCGTGAAAGATCTCAAGAAATGCGTGCACTTTCGGCTCTGCGCGATCGATCATTGCCAGCGAGTGGTTCGTGATCTCCATCGCGCTTGCACGCTTTGATGTCACTGCGTCGACAATCTCTGCAATTGTCATGCATGGTGTGTCTGGGTTGCTCATGCGCCACCGCCTTCACCGTCAAGTACCTTTGGAACGAGGATGAACTGCCCGTGCGATGTCGCGGGAGCCATGTCCATGAGCGCTTGCGTCGGAAGCATCTTGCCAATCGCGTCGTCGTCAAGCCTGTTCGAATCCGGCGAGTCGGAGGAATACACAGCTGCTGGGTTTGCCATGGGCTCGACACCTTCGAGGTCAACAGATCGCAGACGCTCGATATATCCGAGCGCAGCACCGATCTTCTCGCGCATCGCGGGGATCTGGTCGTCTGGGACCGCGAGCCGTGAAAGTCGTGCGATCTTGCGGATGTCCGCGTCTGTCAGCGTGCTGGAGGGTTGCGTTTCAGGCATACACGAGTGTAGATGGGCAGATGTCAGGGTGTCAGCAGAGGATCATCGGGATTCCAGATCCATGCGGGCATCGGCTGTGAGGGTGGGTCGATCATGTGAGGTGTCGCAACATGCATATGCCGATTCATTGTGTAGGTCAGCCACGGCATATCGGGGTCGATTGCGCTCGTGAGAAGCTCGCGCCAGGAGACCGATTCCTCAAGACCCGTATCCACGATCCCGTGGTACTTACGGATGAGCAGTTCTGCGCTTGCGATGCGGATGATCTCGTTTCCTGTCATTAGGGTCGAGCGGAGCCACGGCACATATGTCTTTCTGTCCGTGCCGTTGGGAACATAGAACAGGATTGCAATCGCGATATTTGTAGCGTTAGAAGACGATGGAGATGCGCGAATCGCCTGATCGAGAATCGTCGTGCCAGGCTCTGTTGCAGCTCGACGAAACAGCGCGGCAAGTGTTCGATCCGCAATACGGTCTGATGCTTCAAGCGCCTGAAGTGCTGACCTGACCTCTTCGTGCTCGATTGCGTCGTCAGCCTTGAACCCGAGGTACACCACCGGCCAGTAGACAGCTGTGTGGAGATCAATCGTGTATTGCTGGGAGAGAGTGAAGTCATGGCGAGATGCAGTTGCTTGACGGGACACTGCATAGTCGGTGCGAAGCAAGCCAATCACTTCATCGAATGACAAATGATCGTGCATCGCATCCGTCATGAGCCGTTGCGTTGTCTCTTCGTACAGATGCTGATTGCTGGAAGGATCACGGATGACCGCGAGCAGTTCTGGAACGAAGACCCTCGTCCTGTTTGCGATTGGACTTTGCATTGCTGTGTTGATGGCGGTTCTGTAGTGGGGGTTCGCATTCTCGACTGGTTGTGGCGATGCTTCGCGAACGCGCTGCAGGTACTGCACAGCAGCCCGAAGGTTTTGTTCCTCCTGAACACCGTTGAGCATCCAGTGAAGGAACCACGGCGACTCTTCGGTCAGCAAGGCTGGGTATCTGTCAAGCCAGTCGGGAATGAAAACGAACTCTGGTTCGAGCTCGTTCCAGTGCGTGCGTGTCAACTCGAGAATGCGCTCAGCATCCAGCCATCGCCCCGTGATCTCCACGTCATCCGGGTTGAGGAGGCTGGCCATATATCTGACAGCGAGCACACGGTCTGTCTCTTCCAGACGTGGATCAACAAGCCGGTACATAAAGACACGCATCGGATCAGCAGAACCGGAATCGTTGATCATTGCGTTGATCGATCCGTGCTCAGGCAAATACCCGACGAGCTTTGCCATGGGCATCTTCATGAGTTGTGTCAGGGAATACCGGCCGCGTTCATACACCAGCCACACACCACCTGCAACAGCAAGAGCGCTGATCATGATCGCGAACCAGTTGCGTTGCTTCGGGCACAGGAACAGGTACCTTCCCGCGGTGGTGCGATTGTGCCTGCTTGAGAACGTGTAGATTGTGCCGCACTCCGGACACGTGACACCCGGAGCGTCCTTTGGTATCAGTGCGTCGATATCGTATCGACACTTGCGACAAATCTGTCGGCTTACAAGACGCTTGCCGAGAAGTGAGCGCACCAAAGCTGCTGCGCTGACAATGACAAATGCAATCGCAGGGAGCGTGATAGACAGATTGATCGGCATCGCATCTGATGTGATGCGCGAGAGTTATTCGCCCGTCGGCAGCGCCGGCTTGTTGCGGATATCCCACAACTGCGGATAGAGGTCCTGCGGATCGGTGTGCTTCTCGTGACGGATCTCGTGCGTGATGCGCAGGAGTGACTGCTTGCCCTCATAGGGAAGTTCTTTCATGATCTTGCGCACGGCTTCAGTCGTCGCGCCGGGCATATCAGTTGCACTTGCCTGTTCCCACATTGCTGTCCACAGTCCACGGTGCTTCCCATCGATCTCCATCCGATCGAGCACTTCCGGCAGGATCTCGGCGGCTTCATTGAGCTGCCTGGTATAGGACCACTGGAAGCTTGCACTCATGCTGGTGATGACGGCGCGGGCAGCTTCGATTGCCCCGTCCGGCGAATCCTTGCCAATCCTCGCTTCGATCGCAGCGGCCGCAGCCTTGCCCTCCTCCATGACATATTCCTGGCCCATCAGGTTTGACACCTGCCACACCTGCATAGAGACGATCGGCTCCTGACCGGCAAGCACCTGCGGGTTCATCGATGGCACAAGTCCTGGCTGCATCATCATGATCTTCATGATCTCGTTCGCTGTCATCAGGTCCGACTCATTGTGCAGATCGAGCTTGTTCATCAGCCCCGTGTCCATGTCGTGCGCGATATCCACAAGATCAACCACCAGCCTGTCGTAGTCGTCCTGCCACTGCATCGCGAACGGCATAATCGTGTCTGCAAGGTCCTCGGTCACCAGCGGATTGTGCTTCAGCGCGAGGATGGACACGTAGGTGTCATTGGGGTAAGGGATGAGATTGCCAGCATCATCGCGCTTGATCAGCGGGACGTACGGCGTATCGCCAAGCAGTTGCTTGAGCTGCACATCGACGGCTGGCATCTGCGGACGCGGGCGAGCCTGATGTGTGCCCTGTGCTGACGCGACATGCGCGCTGGTACCGACCGATGCGGCTGCAAGTATTGCAGCAAAGCGTGAGATGGTCCGGGAGATGCGGGCTAGCTGGTTCACGGGCAGACTCCATCAGAAAACACTGGCTGGCAGAACGATGCACATCGTCAGGATGCGCAGCCCAATGGTATCGGGCTCGTTCCAGGCATACTGCAAAGCCAACGCAAAGCAACGCCCACATGTTTCAGATGCGGAACGGATACCGGGTCTGATGTGCATTTTCGGTGGGTCATTCGTTATTCGGACGGCTGCTGTTATCCTGATGCCCGGCCTGTGTGCCGCATTCGGGACATATTTCAAGCCCCGTCGCGTCGTATCCGCAGGATTTGCACTGGTGCGGTTCTTTGCGTTTTCTGAAAACGAGTCGAGCTGCATTGAAAGGCACAAGCATGACACATGTCAGCACGAACCACCAAAGAAAGAATGGAAGCGCAGAGATGTACACACCCCTTGAGATGCGCACACTGTCCCAGTTGAGTGTGTATTCCGGGATCGGATCGACAAGATCTTTCAGCGTGTGCAATCGGACTCTGGGGAGTTGTAGCACGCTCTTTTCATGGCGATCATCCAACTCGTACACCATCGTGTGCGCGACGGGCCAGCCATAGAAATGCTCGTTGAGCCACTGATATTCGGTGGTGCCCTCGCGTGGCATCCCCGGCGCGAAGGATGTTTTGTGGATAGACGGCGTTGCACGTATGTTTCTGTTTGGATCAAAGTCTGTGAGAATGGGGCGCCACGTCAGAAACAAAATCAGAATAAGCGAAAAGAGCATACTGATTGCAAAGCGCTGATAAGAAAACAGCTTTAATCTCTCGACGCAAGCCGCCCAAAGCGCACACCGGAAGAACAGCGTTCCGGCAAGC
The DNA here is from genome assembly GCA_020639155.1 of Phycisphaeraceae bacterium. Taxonomy (NCBI): domain Bacteria; kingdom Pseudomonadati; phylum Planctomycetota; class Phycisphaerae; order Phycisphaerales; family Phycisphaeraceae; species Phycisphaeraceae bacterium. The sequence goes on along the minus strand of JACKHF010000001.1, from coordinate 788,651 downwards.
CAAACGCTGATCAACGGGAAAAGCCTGATATAGATTCCTTGCGATATTCGGAGTGAGTCAGTGCTCAGGTCCGCTTTGGGAGGGTCAGATCGGTCCTCAAATGGAGGTATGAATCTGGTAGCGCTCACCCCAACCATAAGGTCTAGCGGGAGGTAGACAAAGAGAAGAGGGACTGGCTCGCCGTATCGGCAGCAAAGTATGTTGTTGTCAACATAGATTCGTCCATCGGGCAAGCTCTTGTACGGCCAGCCATGCCCATCCCCAACTTTGTCGTTATCAATATCGAGCTTCAGCGGCACAACAACGCTCGCAGCAAGAAGTACGGCTGAAACAACCGCGCAGAGCAAGATCAACAGCAGATTTCGCATGACAGAGCGCTTCATTGGAGTACTGTATTCTCAACGCGCAGTCCGCATTCCGGGCACAACTCAAGCCCAGTGACGTCGTACTGGCACGCTGTGCAATGATGTGGTTTTCGAGCTTTGAATGTGAGTCTCCGAATGATCGCGATCGGATACAGCGCAGCTGCCCACAGCGCAATCCAGCATCCCAGCGACATCAGCCAGTTGATGTACACGCCTGGGATCACGCGCACCATGGCGGATGACATACGCGGTGTCCACCAGGCAGGGTCATCAAAGCTTGCGAGTGAGAAGTTCGGGAATGGTTGGAGATTGTTAGAGTCTGTGAAGGGGATGTAGAGCGTAACGACTGGGTGAGGCCATCCAAAGGTATATTGCTTTGCATACTCGGTGGCGATTCGCGTGCCACGTACATTGTACAGATCATGTCCGAAGAGAGTTGCTGTGTCACGCCACGTGGTAATGCTGCTCCGCCCCGGATTTCCTAGCCGGATATCAGCAATGACTGGTACAAACTGCACGCATAGAAACACGATGAGCGTGAAAACACCTGTCAGGCACAGAACCCGGATTGTGCAGTGGGGGAAGCCAACACGAATCAGGTGTATGCCAACGGTGAGCACAACAGCAAACGGCATCCAGACCGCAAGCAGCCTTCCCGGCTCTACATATACACCACTTGCTATGCGAATCTCAGTGCGTGACTGTCTAAATGCGGGAAGCGGGTCGCCGCGTGCTGCAAAGTCCTTTAAAAAAAATGTCATCCTCATCCATTCCGATCATGTCGATCGACGGCACATAGATCGTCAGGAACCGGATCGGTTCACCATATGTGTGCTGCGCGCACACGTCGACATACCCTTTTTCGTCGCTCCATCCGTCGGGGTCAAACATCATGTTTATGTGAATACCGCCAAGCTGCTTTGTTGCGATCTCGGGCAGGAGCGAGCCGAGTGTGGCTGCGCAGATCGCGATGAGCGCAACGGTTGAGCAGACCAGAAACACACAAAGATGACGTCGGAATCGTGTCACGCTGAAACTGTAGTATGCGTCGCGTGATCGCATTCCGGGCAGGGCCTAAGCCCTGTGATGTCGTACCCGCACGCTTTGCACTGGTGTGATTTTCGCCGTTTTCTGAAAACGAGTCGTGTTGCATTTACAAATACAAGCATCACACATGAGAGCAGGAGCCATGAGAACAGGAATGGCATCGCAGAGACGTAGATGCCTCTTGAAATCCGCATGCTGTCCCGTCCACGTTTGTGCCAATCAAATGTGTCATCGCGTTTGTCTCTGTTGAACATATGCAATCCTGCGTAAGGGAGATAGTGGTTGCTGAAAGTAGCATAAGGAAAAGTGATCGTAAGATATCGAGTTGGCCACCCGTACTGAGCAATCTGGACGACTTCGAGTTCGCCCTTGAGGTTTGTTACAGGCCCAAGATACGATGTTCTGGCAATAGATCTGTTGCTTGCCAATGGATACGGCATCCTTGATCGACGGAAATCAGTTGCAACGGCTCCAGCAGTGACGATGGAGAGGAGAGTCATTGATAGAACTGCACAGAGAGCGAATGAAATTGCAAGGCTGTTTTTCTTGTATTTCATTGCACGCAACTTATTCGCCAGCGATCGTCAGCGAGACCACTGTTGCGTCATCAGCAAGCTGCTCTGACTTTGCGTGCAGGCGCATGGTGCCGAGCAGTGTGCGCACATCCTCGGCTGGTTGTGCGCCGTGGCGGAGCGCTGCACGGGCGCGATGGATGCCAAAGCGTTCACCCGTCGTGTTGTCCGGCTGCTCAACAACACCATCGGAGAAGACGATGAGACGTGCACCGGGGATCAGGGCGCGCATGCGCGAGCCATAATGGAACGACGGATCGACACCAATGACCAGTCCGTCCCGCTCGGGCACCGGCGGCGCGTCGTCATCGCCAGCGATCGTCCACAGCGAGTGCCCGGCATCGACATACTCGAACGTGCGTGATGCCGTATCGAGGATCGCAACAAAGAGCGAGAGGAACAGGCTGCCGTCACCCTTGTGGGAGAGCGCAGCAATACGCCGGTTGAGCGAGGACACCGCGGTTACAACGTCCGCACCCTGCATGAGCTGATCGTGCAGGTGGGTTTGTGCGGTAGCCATGACGATGCCTGCGCCTGCGCCCTTGTCTGCAACATCGCCAAGCAGCACAGCAACGCGACCATCGGGCAAGTGCAGCACATCAAGAAGATCACCAACGACCAGTCTGCCGGGCACGGACGCGAACGCATATCGAACGCTGCCCAACGAGCCGGATGGTGCTGGCATGAGCAGGCGCTGCGCCTGACGTGCTGCGCGAAGATCCGCTTCGAGCAGTTGCTGGCGCATGTCAAGCTCGCGCCGTTTCATGTTCGCAAGCGCAAGTCCAGCAACGTGCGCAACAGATTCCGCGAGCAGACCAACATCATTCAGTTCCATGCGCTTTGGTTGACGCAGCGCACCTGTTGCGTGCATGTAGATAATTGCAACAACCGATCGACCGACACGGATGGGAACACAGAGCGAGGCCTCGCTCTCAGCAGCGTCTGGATCGTGCGGATGGATCGCGCTGGTGCCGTCGAGCGCGTTCCGCACAAGTGAGAATCGCACTGGTGTCTGCTCGGGCGGAGCGCTCCCATTGCTGTGCCCGTTCTGGTGGTGCGTGTGGATTGTTTCGACGCGACTGTCGCGTGCGCGTGCCAGCACCGAAAATCCGTTGCCCTGTCCGAGATCACGAAGGATGAGCACCTCTGTCATGCCGGTGCTTGCCCGCGCCAGCACATTTGCAAGCGTCTGCGCGAGTGTCTGTTCCGAATCGAGCGAGTGCATCTGCGCAGCAAGATCCATCAGCAGCGAAAGGCGTCTCCGCGCGATGGATTCTGGTGTAGCGCGTTCGTGATCTGCACCTGCGATATCTGCCAGCACCTTGTCAAGCACGGTGTTGAGCGTGGCTTCGAGGGCTGAATCGATCTTCCGATCAAGCTCGGGCAACTGCGTCTCAGCCGGAGATTCGCCGTAGTGCGATGCACCCGGGGCAACAATATCTGCCACCGGCGCGTCGATATCGGTGCCGACACGCTGCGTTGTGAGTTGTCTTGCGTGTGCAGCACGCATCGACGCGATCATCTCGCGCAGCGCTGATGTGGTCTGGCCCGCCGCGTCACTTTGGTGTGGTGTCGCGCGGACCCTTTGCGGAATCTCAACACGGAAGGCCCACGTGCCAATCTCGATCTTGTCGCCCTGCGCAAGCGGCACGGGTGAGTTCGGTCGAATCGGCACACTGTTCAGATACGTGCCGGAACGCGACTGCAGATCTGTCAGCACCCATCGCGAACCGGAGAGCGAGATCATCGCATGTCTGCGCGATACAGCACGATCAGCGAGTCTCACTCTGCTGGCGCTGGATCTGCCAAGAAGCACGCGTTCGTCGTCACCAATTTCGCATCCGGGATGCTCGGGCCCGCCGACCGCAACAAGCCGAAGCGCTGAGCCCCGGATACTAATGGTTGTCGTTGGGTTCGACTCGACGGAGATTGACAGCGATTCGACGATGGGATCGTCTTCAACCAGCTGTCTGGATGTCACATCCTCCGGATCCATACAAACAATCTACCCGATTTTGGATCGAGCGGTTCTGCTGGCCCCTGCGCAGTTGGTTATTTGTTTGGAATAACGCGTGTTGGACCATAAAAACGCGGACCCGGTACGAGTGGGTTTGTGGCTGAGTTGTGGAAAGCGAGTTGCTGGTGATCCGGTGAAGTTTCGCGCTCGCTTTGGCTTAGTCAGGCGAAATGCCTAGATCAGCCTTGGTTACCAAAGAATCAAACAGTACATGCTCGGCGGTGATGTTTTCTCTCGCGCCTTCCTGACGATCGATAACAACAATCACACCAAGCACTTGCGCGCCCACAGCACGGAGTGTCCGAACAGCTTCAACGCTTTGCCCGCCGGATGTTGCGATGTCCTCGACGATGATCACGCGATCATCCTTTTCCAGTTTGCCCTCAATTTGCTTTGCTGTTCCGTAATCCTTCTTCGCGTTGCGCACAAAGACGCAGGGTCTATCGCAGGCCATGGATGCGACTGTGACCAATGGAATCCCACCAAGTTCGGCACCAGCAAGCCGATCCGCGACACATGCAGCGTTTGTCTCCATCTGATTAACGCGCTGAGCGAACCGTGCGCCCAGTTCTGCGAGCAGCTGTGGCTTTGTGGAGAACAGGTACTTGTCCAGGTAGTACGAGCTTGTCCTGCCGGATCTGAGTGTGAATGTTCCACGAAGCAGTGCCGCATCCGCGAGTTGCTTCGCGAACGTCGCATCGTCCATCGTCGAGGTAAACCGGGGCAGGGATGTGCTTGAAGTGGTCATCATGCTGGATGATACGCAAAGCCGGGGCTGATCAGGGAGTATGATCCAGAGGTGCCCATCAAGTCAGACAGGTCTGAGACACGCAGCCTGCGCATTGGCGCGGGGATCGCGGTGTTGTTTGTGCTGCTCTGTGTCGGAGTTCTGTGGGTGCTGTGGAATCAGCAGCGGGCAGTGCTTCAGAAGCGGACCCGCTGGGTACCTGAGCAGCCGCTGGTTCTTCAGGAGGGCAACTGCGAGATTTCGCTGGAGGATATCGAGTGTATTGAAGGTGAGTTTGTGATTGATATTCTCGTGCTCAACACGAACAAAGACATTGCAGACACCTTTTCGAGCACGCTGATTGAAAACGGTATCCTTGGATGTGTGCTGACAGATGCGCTGGGAAGTGAGTACAAGGAGATCTCGTCGGATACTGCAATCAACTGGAACACGTTTGAAAACCAGCTCTGGCTTCGGCCCGGTGAGTCAAGACCGCTTCGAATCCACCTTTCCCGTGAGAATCCGGGTCGGCTGCTTGCGCGAGGCAGCACCATTGATTGTGACTTGTCGCCGATGCTCGGCATGACAGTGACTGGCGCGTCCTATCAGGGGCTCTCAGCCGTATCCGCCGCAACGAAGGTGCGATGCGTTCCAACGCAATGATCATTCCGAGATGTTCGAAAGCTGGCCGTGATCGAACCTAGAATCACGCATGTCCAGCGCGCCGACAACATCTCAGCAATCCATTGCCCGCGACTTTGATCCGGTCCATGCGCTGGCGGTCCGGTTCTGTCAGGCCGCTGCCGATGTTGTTCGGACCCTGCGCGAGACAAACCCGGACATTGATGAATCTCTGACCGATCCGACAAACATAGACCCTGTGATCACTGCAACAAAGCGTCCTGAACTGGGCGACTTCCAATCCAACATCGCAATGCCGCTGGGAAAACGTGTGGGTATGAACCCGCGGGAGTTGGCCCAGCGGATTGTTGAAGCGCTCGATGTTGGTGATCTTGCCGAACCATTGTCGGCTGAGAGCATCGCCGGACCTGGGTTTATCAACATGCGCCTGCGCACCGACGCGCTGGCAAGTCTGCTTGGCGCGCTCGACACACCCGCGCTGGGAATCGAAACGCCTACGGAGCAGCAGACGGTTGTCGTCGATCTCTTTGGCGTGAATCTCGCCAAGCAGATGCACGTCGGACATCTTCGCGCGACGGTCATCGGCGATACGCTGGCCCGCGTCTTCGAGCGTCTGGGGCACAAGGTCATCCGCCAGAATCACGCGGGCGACTGGGGGCTTCCCATCGCGATGGTGACCGCACGTCTGAAATCAGAAGCAGAAGCTGGCAGGCTGGATCCGGACACCATCTCGCTCGATGACCTTGATCGTCTGTATCGTCAGGCGCAGCAGGATTGTGCTGGCGACCGGTTCGGTCTTGCAGCTGCTCGCAAGTGGGACATGGGACCGAAGATCATCGCTGAACTCGAGGCGCAGGTTGGTGGTGCGGAAGAATCGCTTGCGCACGCGAAGAGCACACTCATCAAGCTGCAGTCGGGCGATGCCGACATCACCGCGTACTGGCAGAAAATATACAACGTGACGATGGGCGAGGGGCTTGCTGTCTGTAAGCGTCTGCACACGAAGATCACCGACGAGGCAACCGCGGGCGAGAGCACGTACCGCAACGAACTTGCCGATGTTGTTGATGATCTTGTACAGAAGGGCGTGGCAGAAGAGTCTGACGGCGCGCTCGTGGTGCGATTGAAGGACGTGGGCATTGAGGAGCCGTGCCTCATCCGAAAGTCTGATGGTGGATTCCTGTACGCAACAACAGACATTGCAGCGATTCGCAGGCGCGTACAAAGACTCGGCGCTGATGAGGTGGTTTACTGCATCGATGCGCGCCAGAGCCTGCATATGCGCCAGGTGTTCGCCGTCTCGGAAAAAGCCGGATACACAATCAAGCCGGGTGCACCCGATGGTGAACACGCAATACTCCAGCACGCCGCGTTCGGCACAGTGCTGGGTGAGGACAACCGCCCGTTCAAGTCGCGATCAGGCGAGAACGTGAATCTGGCAGCACTCCTTGCAGAAGCTGTCGAGCGCGCGCAGGCCACCGTTGCTTCCAAAAGTCCAGATATGCCGACTGATGAACGAGCAACGGTCGCAGAAGCGATCGGGATTGCCGCGATCAAGTACGCTGACCTTTCGTCGGACCGGGTACGAGATTATGTGTTCTCGTTCGATCGCATGCTCGCGTTCGAGGGTAACACCGGTCCGTACCTGCTCTACGCACTCGTGCGCATCCGCTCAATCTTCCGCAAGCTTGCAGAGCGCGGCTACGACGTGTCCGCGTCGGCGATCCATGCTGCACCCTTTGCTGTTGAACATCCGAAGGAGAAGGCGCTCGCGCTCCAGATTCTCGGCTATCCCGCCTCGGTACGAAACGTTGCAAAGTACGCCGAGCCGCATAGGTTGTGCAACCATGTGTATGAACTAGCGAGCGCCTTTGCCAGCTTCTTCGACGCGTGTTCGGTGTTGAATGCCGAGACCGATGCCCAGCGCCAGTCCCGGATGCGTCTGTGCGACCTGACCGCGCGCGTGCTCGCAGACGCGCTCGATACATTGGGTCTACCGACTGTCGAACGCATGTGAGGGTTGTGGAAGTGTCGTTGCAGACGAGTCTTCTCAGTCTGGCTGCACCAGCTCTGCGTTTGCATGAGTCGTACGCGCATCAGCTTGTGCATGATCTTGACGAGCAGCAGATGGATGTGTGTCCCGGGCCTGGGCACGAGAATACACCGAGGTTTACACTCGGGCATCTCTGCACGGGCACTGCTGTCTTTGCAAAGTCACTCGAAGAGAAGGTTGGCATCGTCGCGCCGCACGCGTGGCAACTCCCCGTTGGATATGGGGACATGTTCCAGCGGCGCGGGCCTCGTGATCGCCGGTTGCCGGAGCGGTTTGATTGTGTGCCGACCAAAGAGGAACTGCTCTTACAATACTGCGCGAGCCACGAGCGCATGCTTGACGCACTCAGCCAAGCCACCGATGCGGATCTTGAGAGAGAAGCTGCATGGGCACTGTCGCATCACATGCCGAGACAAGCCGACATGGTGCAGTTCTACCTTCTGCACGAGATGATGCATCTGAGCCAGCTTGCTGCGTGGCGGCGCGCGATGGGACTGCCCGCTGCGATGGCGAGGATGGTCGAGCTGCGCATCTGAAAAGAAAAACCGTGCGAGCCAGACAGGCCGCACGGTCAAATGCGGATGAGAGGACTTGAACCTCCACGGGGTTTTACCCCCACTAGGACCTGAACCTAGCGCGTCTGCCAATTCCGCCACATCCGCAGGCAGTTCTTTCGTTGGGCCATGATAGTAGACCCGATCGGTCCAAAGACCAGATCGGGTTGAATCTCAGCTTGATTCAGCTCAACATCAACATTGTGCAAAGCCCCACCCATGCTTTCGCATGGGCGGGACGGTTGACTCAGTTGCCTGTACAGCCCGTGCTTGTGCAGCACGCTGAGCTGTTTGGTCCGCAGCCATCGCACTCTGCGCAGCCACTTCCAGTGCAGGGTTCGCACGTGCAGCAACAGCAGCACGATCCGGTCGCATGGGCACCGGCACCTTGCGCGCCAGAACTTGCAGCAAATCCAAGACCGCCGATTGAGAACACGCCAGCGAGTGTGCCGAGCATGAGTTTCTGTTTCCGTGACATCGATACGTCCTTTCGATTTCTCAACGCATTGCGTTGAGGTTTGGTTTGATGAATGCGCACGAACACCGTGTCCGCAGCGCGAATGAAAAGGAAATGTGTTGATTGGGATGCTGCGTGCAAGTACACAGCTGTGTCGCTTTAGTTCAGCCATCGCTGGAGCATCGCAAGCCTTCGCGAGAGTGGCAAATATTCGTCTTGACGTGGTGTCCAGTGAGTAAAGGTCAAATCATGTGGAGTGACTGAGAGTAGATGAAGTTTGTGGATCTGCTGGAGATCCTTGGCTTGGTTTGAGTGTGTGCCGGGCTCGGGCAGTGTTGCAGTGAACCCGACGGGCCTGGGTTCATCATCAGGCATGCAGGTACGCACGCAAATACAGTGACATGTGCGACCTGTTTCTTTCTCGGCACAGCAGCAACAGCAGAGTGTCCGGGAGTTGCCGCACAAGCCCGCACCACATGGACGATGTTTGGGCGAGGCTGAGCCGGTCGCTGGTCCTGTGACAAGCACAAGGCATACAGCAACAACCGCCGTTGCAACGGCCTTGGTGCATCGGCACAAGATGGTGCAGACATGCTCCATGTGTACACGGGAACACCGCGCACCGAGGCATGTATTCCCACGCTTTGGATGGATTATGCAGCGGGCGGGTGACGTGTCAGTCTGGTTGCGCTTCGGCGGGCTTGCTGATGATCGGGGGCTGCGTGCGTCACATTGTGCTGCTCGTACTGTTCGAGTTCCTTTGCAACTGCGCGGGCGCGGGACTGATCGTTTGCATGCTGGATGTACCGATCGGCATCGTTGTCGTCATTGCCTCGCGGGCGCAGAAGCGCGTGGACCAGATCTGGGTCGAACAGGAACCCTGCTACGCGATGGTCATCAACTCGAGAAATGTAGATGCTGTGATCCATCGAGAGATCGACCGGATCGGGCTCGAAGTCGGCGTCGTGCTGCTTCGCAAGGATGCTCCGGTGTGTCTCGATCGGGAGCACGACCGGTCTGCACGGATCGTCCTGATTCCATTCGGTGACAACGGCATCCTGTCCGGTGTTCAGATGCACAACAGTGCCGGGTGCAAACGCGGGAGCGATGCGCACCAGACCGTGGACGACGATCGGATCGAACTCGCCCGCGAGTGCGCGCTCGATCATGATGCGCTGTGCAGCAATATTCGGGAGCGCTGGAACGTGCGATGTCGTTGGAATGCGCAAACGATCAAACGCATCGGCAACCGCACAGATACGCGCAAATATGTGGATGTCTTTCCCCACAACCGGCTTGGTGTCACCATCGATGTCGGCTCTGTGCGGGAACCCGCTGCCGTCGTATCGCTGATGATGGTGCAGCACGACGCCCGATGCAGACGGACTCAGGTGTCCCTTGACCATCTCGTAGCCGATCATGACATGGCGCTGCCACTCTGGATCATGACGATCGTGCCTTGATGACCACCGTTCTCGCACATCTTTTTCGAGGCGCAACATCCCGATATCGTGGAGCATCGCGCCGATACCAAGGCACGAGATGTCCTTGCCGGTGAACCCGAGTATGCGTCTGCGCTGCGCAACAATGTAGTGCTCAAGCTGGATGCCAAGGAGCAGCGAGAGCATGCAGACACTCGATCCGTGACGAAGTGCTTCCTGATCGCGCTGGGCGACATCCTTGACAAACACAGCGCTCTTTGGTTTCTTCTGGAACGCTGAGAGGAGCGATCCAACTGCTGACTGGAGTTTGTCGAAGATCAATCCGTGCGCGCTGCCTCGCCCGATTGCATCGAGTTGCGAACTGAAGAGCTGCGTGAGTTGGCGCTGGGCGCGACCAACCTCGGGGCAGTAGTGCTCAGCAATGTACTCGAGACCGGGATACCTGATCCACAGTTCGCCAGCGTGCATTTCTACCAGTCGATTGATCAGCTTCTCGTCCAGTTCAACGCCCGGCTGTAGCAGCACAATTTCCGGATCATCCGGATGGTGCAGGGGTGCAGCGAGCACCATGCCAGGCTTTGCGTTGATGGCAGAGATGCTCAGCATGAACCGCGAATGCTCCTGTGATACAGCATCGTCCGGAAACAAATATGCGATGCGCAGACTGACAACACAGGTCCATCGACACGTTTGGCGTGCATGTGCATCAAGATCGCAGAGAACCGGGCGCTTACATGAGGATGGTTGCGATGATGTATCCCACGTAAAGCGCAAGAAGAATGAAGCCTTCACCCCTGCCGACGCGCCCCTTGCGGATCATGAGTGGGAGCATCAACGCTGAGAGCAGAATCATCATGGGACCGTCGCGTCCGAAAACCGATTCCGGTGTGTTGATCGGTGCGACGAATGCAGTGACACCGAGCACACACAGGATGTTGAAGATGTTGGATCCGACGATGTTCCCGATGACAAGATCGGGCTCGTGTTTGCGCGCGGCCATGAATGCTGCAGCAAGCTCGGGCACACTTGTGCCGAACGCGACCATCGTCAGCGCGATGACCGACTCGGGCACGCCAAACTCTCCAGCAATCTTCACCGCGCCATGGACCATCCAGTCCGAGCCGAAGATCAAACCGGCCAGCCCAAGCACAACAAACACGATGCAGACCGGAAGCGGATATCCAACGGCATCAATCGCAAGCGGATCGGTCAGATCTAAATCAATTGAATCCGTGCGTGGGTCGTACTCCGATTCGGATTCGTCATCAATATGTGCCGGACGTGTTCCTGATTCATCTGGCTGTGTATCGACAGCGTCACGAATCTGCTGTTCGTGTTGTTCGCGTATTTCTGCTGCATGCCTTGCTGCTTTGGCTCGATCGCGCTTTGCCAGAATCAGAATCAGCGAGATGTATCCCACAAGACCGGCAAGCAGGATGGAAGCATCAATGCGTGTCAGTTGTGCCTCATGCACCATGAGTACATATCCAAGCACACCGACACCGATCATGATCGGCACTTCAAGTCTGATAGCGCGCACGTGGCACACCACCGGATAGATGACGGCTGTGAATCCGAGAATCAAACCGACATTGGCGATGTTCGAGCCAACAACATTGCCAATGTTGATATCGCCTTTGTCAGCAAGCACAGCAGTAATGCCAGCAGCGAGTTCGGGGGCGCTTGTGCCGAACGCAACAACGGTGAGCCCAATGATCAGCGTGGGAATCCCCAGCGCCTTTGCCAGCGACACCGCGCCGCGAATGAGCAGGTCTGCGCCGACCAGCAGCACAGCAAGCCCCACAACAAACATGACAATCGGCATCAGGGGCACAGGGGTGCTCCGTGGAAACTCAGGAATGAACGAGAACAAAGGAGTTCAGAACCGATCGACCACCGGAAGTTCACCAACCAGCGGTCTGCAATACTCGATAAATGCGCGAGACACATTGTTGTGTCCTTCGATGAAGCGTTCCGGCATGTGGCGCGTCTTGGCAGCGACATCTGTCAACTCGACGCGTGTGCATTCCGATGCGTATGGCTCGCCAGTCCGGCTCGTGCGGACAACTGCAACCGACCCGTTCGTGTATCCATCTGCTGCGAGCTTTGCAGCAAATCGGCCGCAATCGCGGGCTTCGTTCTGATCGACGCGCGATGCGTCCGGCCAGCAACGCTGGAGATATCCGAACGTGTCCGAGCGAACACGCGGTGGTTTTCCGTCGATCTTTGGCAGTCGTTTCTTCAGCAGTTCTGCGAGTTGGTCACCCAGCGCACCGGAGCCAGAGAGCTGCACGTTCCCGTGATCATCCTTCTCGCCACCAATCAGCTTCGCGCCGATCGAAACACCCGATGCGTCCTGGATGCCCTCACTGACCGCGATCTGGCATCTTCCGTGCTTCGTAACCATCTGCTGCACGTCGTCAACGAACCGGTCCTCATCGAACGGCACTTCGGGCAGATAGATCAAATGTGGACCGTCGTCGTCGCTCTGGCGTGCCAATGCGCTCGCTGCAGTTAGAAACCCAGCGTGCCGACCCATGACGATGTTGATCTTGATTCCGGGGAGTGCAGCGTTATCCAGGGCATCAGCACGGAACGCTGTTGCGACGAAGCGTGCTGCGCTGGCAAACCCTGGCGTGTGATCGTTGCACTCAAGATCGTTATCAACGGTCTTGGGGACATGGAAGCAGCGAAGATCGTGCCCGTGTGCTTTGGCGTGTTCATACACAATTCGGCACGCGTCGGACGAGTCGTTCCCACCAATGTAAAAGAAATACGTGATGTTGTGCCGGGCGCACGCTTCCGCTATGCGCTGGCAGTACACAGCATCGGGCTTGTCGCGTGTCGATCCGAGTGCTGCCGAGGGTGACTGTGCGATTCGTTCCAGACGATCACCAGGCACGTCTGTCAGGTCAACCAGATCATCCTGAGTAAGCCCGCGGACAGCATGACGCATCCCAAGGATCCGATCAACGATGCCCTGATGGCAGAGCCCGGTCTGAAGCCCCTCGACGACACCAACGAGCGACTGGTTGATGACAGCCGTGGGGCCGCCGGATTGGCCGATGACAGCATTTCCTTTTGGCAAATCGCGAATCATGTTGGGTTGAGGTCCGTTTGCATTGGTCCGTGACGTGAGAAATGGGACCGATGGTAGACGCCGCACAGGCTTTGTTTGCGGTACACTGCGATTCTCGCGTGATCGGCGAGTGAGAGATGTGAATCATCAGCGGGCGCAAGTGCCCGAAAGACAGGAGATTGTGCATGGACAGGGGAGTCTGGAATAGAAAGAAATGGCGCACACCAAACACATACAAGGACAGTGGTTTGCGGAGATGCATACTTACCTGCACTGCGATTATTGGACTATCTGGCACGACGTTTGCTCAGCAGACCTCCGACTCGCCGCTTGCTGACCGTCCGAATGGTCCACGCGCTGCGACCCCATCGCGTCACGCGATCACGGGAGCGACAGTTCACGTCGGGAACGGGACAGTCATCGAGAACGCGATTGTGCTGATCGACAATGGCAAGATCCTCGAGGTTGTTGATGGCACGCGCGCTCGACTCGATCTGCGAGGGAGCCGGATCTGGGATGGCACGGATATGCACATCTATCCCGGATTGATCGAGCCCTGGCTTGAAGTTGATGCACCATCACCTGATGCAAACGCGCCCGGCGCGCACTGGAACACACGTGTGACACCCCAGCGTTCGGTGCTGGATGGCTCGGGTGTTTCCAGTGGTGACGCATCTGCATTGCGAAGGATGGGGTTTGTTGCAGCCGCGATTGCGCCGACCGGTGGCAACTTTTCTGGCACTGGTGCGGTCGTGTCGCTGGGTGAAGGATCGAGCGACGATTCGCAGGATGATGCGCCGGTGTATGTGCCTAGCGCGTTCCAGGTCATGTCCATTGATTCTATTGGATTCGGCGGTGGCGCTGGTGGCGAGCGATATCCAAGCTCGCAGGTTGGTGCCATCGCGCTCGTGCGACAGACACTGCTTGATGCTGACTGGCGCGAGGACATCGTGCGTTCGCACACGCGCACGACTGGTTCATCGCGCGATCTCGACCCGAGTTGTCTTGATGCGCTTGCGCGATCCAGAAATCTTCCGCTGTTCTTTGAGTCAAACGACGAACTCAACGCGCTGCGTGAGGGCAGGCTGGCAAAGGAGTTCGATCGCGACGCTGTGATCGTCGGCTCGGGGAGTGAGTACAAACGCCTGGATGCGATCAAGGAACAGGGATATCCGTATATTCTGCCGTTGCGATTCCCGGATGAGCCTGATGTCTCAAGCGTTGCAAAGGCAGAGAACGTCGACCTGGGCACACTGATGTCGTGGGAGCAGGCGCCGACAAATCCCCGCAGGCTCGATGCTGCGGGGGTGAAAGTGGTGCTGACCACAAGCCGATCGAGCGCCGGCGGAGGCCGGTTTGGTGGTGGCGGTGGCGGGAATCGTGGAAACTTCATGAAGAACGTGCGTATTGCGATCAAGAACGGTCTTTCTGAAGACCGTGCGCTTGCGATGATGACGATTGAGCCGGCGCAGCTGCTCGGTGTCGCAGGGAAGCTTGGCACCGTTGAGAGCGGCAAGATTGCCAGCTTCGTCGTTGCCGATGGCGAGCTCTTCAAGGAAAAAACAAAGGTCATGGATGTATGGATTGACGGCATTCGCCATGAGATCACTGCGCCGAAGGATGACGAGATCGACGGTGATTGGGATGCAACACTCGCCGGTGTGTTCAATCTCGAGCTGCAGATCAAGGACGGGAAGAGTGTCACCGTTGTTGAGCATCCAGAGCCAAAGGAAGCTGGCGAGAAGCCGAAGGACATTGAGGTCAAGGCAGAGAAGGTGAGCCGCGATGGCGATCACATTTCCTTCGTGTTCGATCACGCAAAGTTCGGCATGGATGGGTACTTCACAATGCAGGGCGTTGTGCAGGGAAGCTCGATTCGTGGGTCAGGACTGAGACCCGATGGTCGTGCATTCCAGTGGACCGCGAAGAAACTGCCCGAGCGAGCAGATCTTGACGGCGTGTGGAAACTCGCTGTGGGTGATGCGTTCCACATGTTCATGGTTGTCAAGGGAGACAAAGTTGAGGGGATCGAAGGCGATGCCTACAACGACGCAAAGGATGTCGTCATCAATCGTGATGGATCGTGTTCGTTCACACTTATAGACGAGGACGATGGCACCGGCGAGTACAAAGTATCTGCAACCTATGACCCCGATACAAAGACGCTGGTTGGCAAAGGAACCGATGCTTCCGGCAACGTTTTCAACTGGACAGGCACGCGCGAACCGACCGTCAAACTCGACGGCGACTGGACCGCGATGCTCGCGGGTGAAGAAACAACGCTGCGTATCAAGGGACAGAATATTTCGTTCCCAGACAACGACGCGATGACCATTTCAGACGCGAAGGTGTGGTCGAACGGTTCGGTGCGCTTCAACGCGAAGGAAGGCGAAGCCGAGTTCAAGTCTTCAGCGGAGTTTCATGATGGCAGGCTCGTCGGGACAGGAGCGGGTGTCGGGAACGACACGTCATTCGACTGGACAGCGACACCAAAGGATCCAGAGAAGATCGTTGTGACACAGCCTGGTGAAGAACCGGAAGAGAAGATCGAACTCGCTGAAGTTCCCGAAAATCTGGGTGGCTATCCATTCGGGCCGTACTCCATGTCGTCACTTCCTGACCAGAAGAACGTGCTGATCACTGGCGCAATGGTGTGGACGTGCGCAGGCTCAAGTGTGATCCAGGACGGCGCGGTGCTAATCACTGACGGCAAGATCCGCTACGTTGGTCCGAGCGCGACTGTGCCTGAGATCGCGAACGTGGTTGTGATTGATGCGAAGGGCAAGCACGTGACGCCGGGATTGATCGATTGTCACTCACACACCGGCACATGGTCTGCCGGCACAAATGAGGGTGGCCAGGCAATCACAGCAGAAGTGCGCATGGCAGACGGCACGGATCCCGATGCGCTCAACTGGTATCGACAGCTTGCTGGCGGCACAACAACTGTGAACACGCTGCACGGTTCAGCGAACGCCATCGGCGGGCAGAATGTTGTGCAGAAGATCCGTTGGGGTGTGCCCGATCCGACAATGACGCATTTCGAGAATGCAAAGCCGGGCATTAAGTTCGCGCTCGGTGAGAATCCGCGTGCAGTCAACTGGGGGCCGGACATGAACTGGCGCTACCCACAAACACGCATGGGTGTGGAGTCAATCATCCGAGACCGGTTCACTGCTGCTCGTGATTATGCTGCAGAATGGGATCGGTATCGCAAAACACCAAATGCGTTCGAGAACCCGCCCCGCGTTGATCTTGAACTTGAAGCAATCGCTGAGATTCTGCGCGGCGATCGTCTCGTACATTGCCACTCGTATCGACAGGACGAGATCTTCATGCTGTGCAAGGTGGCGCAGGAGTTTGGCTTCAGAATCGGCACATTCCAGCATGTGCTCGAAGGGTACAAGGTTGCAGAAGCAATCCGCGAGAACGCGATCGGCGCATCGTCGTTCTCAGACTGGTGGGGATACAAGATCGAGGTGCAGGACTCGATCCCGTATAACGGTGCGATCATGCATGAGCAGGGTGTTGTTGTCTCGTTCAACTCTGACGACGACGAACTCTCGCGTCGCATGAATACCGAAGCGACGAAGGCTATCAAGTACGGCGGTGTCGATCCGATCGAGGCACTCAAGTTTGTTACTATCAACCCTGCGAAGCAGTTAATGATCGACAATCGTGTCGGTTCGCTCGAACCTGGAAAGGACGCGGACATCGTGATCTGGTCGGGTAATCCGCTCTCGACACGCACCCGGTGCGAGCGTGTGTTCATCGATGGACGCGAGTACTTCTCACTTGAGCAGGACGCTGCGCATCGCGATCGTATCCGTCGCGAGCGTGAGCGGTTGATCCAGAAGATTCTCACCGGTGACAAGAAGAAGGACGACGATGCCGACGCACCTGCAGGTGGTCCGCGTCCTGCAGGCGGTCCTCCCGGACGAGGGCAGGGCAGGCGTAGACCACCCGAAGAGGAACGAGGATTCGCACGATTCTTTGAGAGTGAAGAGCATGCCGAATCCATGCGTGAGTTGTACCTTGAGCGTATACGCAGGGGCATGAGCATCGAGGATGCTGTGCGTGGTGAATGCGGCTGCGGACTGAGCGGGTTGTACCAGTCGATGATGATGCAGGGAGGTGACCAGTGAAGAACGCAACACAAATCGTGCGCACGCTCGTTGGTGTTGCGCTGGGTGCTCTGGCAACGACTGCGCACGCGCAGGACCTTGGTGTGAAAGCGCCGCCACAGAAAGAACCGATCATTGTCTATGGTGCAACCGTTCACACGGTGTCCAACGGCATTATCGAGAACGGATACGTGCGATTCGAGAATGGCAGGATTACCGGGGTTGGGAGCGTGGTCGATATTCCCGAACCGCAGAATGCACCTGGGTCACCAAGGGTGATTCGAGGTCAGAACCTGCATGTGTATCCTGGGTTGATCAGCTCTGTGACGCAGCTTGGATTGACCGAGCACGGGCAGGTTGCAGCAACAGTCGATTCGCGTGAGACGGGCAACATCAAGCCCGAGGTGCGCGCGATCGCTGCGGTGAATCCGGACTCGACACTTCTCCCGGTGACACGTTCAAATGGCATTCTCACCGTTGGTGTGTTCCCGGTCGGCGGGACGGTTGCCGGCCGTATGGGTGTGATGTCGCTCGACGGATGGACGTGGGAGGACATGGCGCTCGATCAGACCGCCGGTCTTGTTATTAACTGGCCGAACATGCTCTCTGTGCGAGCGCCATGGATGAATCAGTCCGAGGGTGATCAGGCGAATCAGCGCCAGCAGCGCATCAACACCATTGATGCGATGTTCGATCAGGCAATCGCTTATCGCGCAGCCCGCAAAGCAGATCCAACCCAGCGTGAAGACATCGGACTCGAAGCGATGCAGGCGTTCATTCCGGGTGAGAACGGCGAAGCGCCCGCAAAGCCCGTCTTTCTCTTCGCGCAGGAACTTGAGCAGATTACGACTGCTGTGTCGTGGGCGATCGAGAAGGGAGTGCGACCCGTTATCGTTGGTGGCCGAGATGCGCCATTGTGTGCAGAGCTCCTCAAAGCGAATAATGTCGGTGTCATCATTGAAGGCACGCTGAAGAATCCTCGCCGCGACGACTCGCCGTATGACGAGCCATACAAACTCCCGCTTGCGCTGCAAGACGCGGGAATACATTGGGCGCTCGCATCTGGTGAGGAGCCTGCGCACGATCGGAATCTGCCGTACCACGCGGGGAAAGCCATCGCATTCGGATTGAACGAGGACGACGCGATCCGCGCGATGACACTGTCTGCAGCACAACTGCTGGGTGTTGATGCTCGCATCGGATCGATTGAGGCAGGCAAGGATGCGACACTGATCGTGACCGATGGCACGCCAGTTGAGATCGCAACACGCACACTGCACGCGTTCATTGGCGGGCGCGAGATCGATCTACGGAACAAGCAGACGGAACTTGCAGACAAATATCGCGAGAAGTACCGACAGTTGAATGGGCGGTAGGCGTATTCTCTTGTGAATGAGTGAATAAGGCCCGGAGGTTATCAGCTTCCGGGCCAGTTAGTTTGTCATGGTATGGAGTTCTTACGCGCTGTGCGCCCACGAGTGCGTGCGCACGTTGCGCAGTGCTGCACGATCGAGCGTGAACGGGCCTGCGACAATGTCGAGCGACTTTGCCTGCTCCCACAACTGCGAGATAGGTTGGGCGTTGAGCCAGCAGAGTGTCAGCGCAGCAGCGATCGGGCGGAGCACCACCGCGATCTCTGTTTCCTTCGCCTTGGCGCACGCCTGCGCGAGTGAGCTGACAATGCGCGCCTGCGCTTCAGCAAGCAGTTCGCCCTGTGGTACGATCACCGAGCTCGGATCGTCGTTCCATTGCGCGAGCGCCGTGGGATAGCGTTCTTCGAGCTGCTCGATCTGCATGCCTTCCCACAACCCGTACCGGAACTCCTCGGTGCCTGCGACAGAGCGCGACTTGATGTGCATGCGGGATGCGATGATCTGCGCGGTCCGTCTGCTGGCATCCTCGTCCCCATGGAGGATGACCTTTGCAGCTGGCAGCAGATCGGCCGCGTTGGCACGATCAAGCAGGGCTGACTCAACACAAGGCAGTTCCGATCCGCCGCAGCATCGGCCGACCGCATCCCATTCCGTGGGCGCAGCCCGGATCACGTGCAGGTGAATCTCAGATGGCTTGGCCATGCAGGCGCTCCACACACAACGATTGGGCCAACACAGTCCCGTCCGTCATGGCAACACGATCCAGCGCCATCGGACGAAAACGACCAACGGCGTAATGGCGGCAAGCGTAGCAGGCCAATCCTGCGTCGTCTTGCGAGGGATTACTCGGTATTTGTTTGTTGTTTTCTGCAGCAACACTGCGCAGATGTTGCGCAATCGGATGGGAGCATGCCCTTCCACGTCTGCGTGAGATAGGGCCAGTTATCAGAATTTTGGCCGAAAAATGCCGATCCAGCCACTGCAACCCGGCATCCAGCCTCGATCGCTTCGAGCAGGGTATCGGTTCCCAAGCCGCCATCCATCTCGATCGGCAGTTTCCCGTCGTATCGGGCTCGGAGCGTACGAACTTTGTTGAGGACGGATCCGATAAACGACTGGCCTGAGAATCCGGGGTTCACGCTCATCACGAGGGCGAGGTCGAACCCATCGAACAGATCGAGGTGTGGCTCGACAGGGGTTGGCGGGTTGATGGCCAGCCCCGCGCTCATACCGTGCTGATGGATACGGTCGCGCAGGGCGCGTGCCTCGTCGTGCGAGACAACCTCAACGTGGAACGTAAAGTGGTCAGCACCGGCCTTTGCGAACGGCTCAACAAACATCGCGGGGTTGGTCACCATCAGATGCGCATCGAGCATCGCATCGGGAAGATGTTTTCTCAGGGCTTTGACCATGTCGGGCCCCATCGTCAGGTTCGGGACGAAGTGCCCATCCATGACATCCAGATGCAGCAGGTCCGCGCCGGCTGCCAGCGCTGCAGCACACTCGTCGCGGATCAGCCCGAAGTCGGCCGACAACACCGACGGCGCGATCAGAAGCTGGTCTGATGCTGGCCTGTGGACGAAGAGATTGCGTGCGGGCAGATCGTGCGGAGCCATCGATTGAGTGTAGGTAGATCCGCTGCAAAGCCGAGAAACGGACGGATGTATGCGCACAGATCGTGCGAGTTTTTACCCAAATCATGCGGATATGAGCCGATACACCTGCATCATCCATACCCTGCTGTAACGCACACGGACTCGCACAAGGAGCACGTTCCTGATGGCTGCAATGACGACGGACCTTTCCAGCATCGCGCCCGCGCTCCAGGAGGCCGGCCAGTCGCATTTGATTGATCACGCTGAGCGTCTGACCGGCGCAATACGCGATCGGTTTGTCGCCTCGCTTGCGCAGTACGACTGGTACGAGCTCGCTGGATTGGTCAGATCGCACGTGCTGAGTCACACGGAAGAAGTCATTCCGTTGCAGCTCGCGCCTGCGAGTGTGCACGAGTTGAAAGATTCCGGTGATCGTGCGCGATACCGCGAGATGGGCGAAGCGCTCATCAGCGCGTCAAAGGTCGCTGCGTTCACTGTTGCGGGCGGGCAGGGCACGCGCCTCGGGTTCGAAGGCCCGAAGGGGTGCTACCCCGCTGGTCCTGTGACAAAGAAGCCGCTGTTCCATATCTTTGCTGAGGGCATCCTCGCGACGCGCCGCCGGTACGAGTGCGCAGTGCCATGGTACATCCTGACGAGCCCGCTCAACGACGTGGTCACGCGCGCGTTCTTCGAGGAGCACCGGTTCTTCGATCTCGGGCGCGACAACGTCCATTTCATCCAGCAGGGCACACTGCCCAGCTTCGACATGCACACGGGCAGGGTGCTGCTCAGCGCGCCGGGCGAGCTCGCAACAAACCCGGACGGTCACGGCGGATCTATCACCGCACTGCACAAGTCCGGCGCACTCACGCAGATGCAGCAGCAGGGCATCGAGCACATCTCGTACTTCCAGGTCGACAACCCGCTTGTGCGCGTGATCGATCCTGTGTTCGTGGGATTACACGCGGGCGCTGATGATTCGTCCGCAGAGATGTCGAGCAAAGCGGTTGCAAAGTCTGGCCCCGCCGAGAAGGTCGGCGTGTTCTGCGATGTCGATGGGCGTACGCGCGTGATCGAGTACTCCGATCTCCCGGAAGCATTGTCAAACGAGACAGACGGCAGCGGCAATCTTCGCTACGAGGCGGGTTCCATCGCGTTGCACGTGATGGGTGTGTCGTTCCTCCAGCGTGTTGCGACCGATCCCGCGTTCTCACTCCCGTTCCATCGCGCGGTGAAGAAAGTACCCTGCATCGATCCGGAATCATTTGAGCGCGTCAATCCAGCAGAGCCGAACGCGATCAAGCTTGAGAAGTTCGTGTTCGATGCATTGCCGATGTGCAGATCGTCCGCAGTAGTGCGCACGCCGCGCGAAGAGGAGTTCGCGCCGATCAAGAACCCGACGGGTGCGGATTCTGTTGAGAGCTCACGCCTGCTCCAGACCGCGCGCGCAGCTCGCTGGCTTATCAGTGTGGGTGTGGATGTGCCAACCAACGCATCGAATGAGCCGGACTGCGTGCTCGAACTGAGCCCGCTCACCGCGCTCGATGCGGAGGATCTGCAGGGCGTATCTGTCACGATCGAGCCGGGCAGCTCGCACGCGATCTAATACTGATTTTTACGTTCCAATGATGCGCACGATCGGTTCTGGCTGATCGACCGGATTGGTCAATCCATGCTCGCAGAACGCGGGGAGATCGGTGCGCGAGAACCGCTCCCATCCCGGCGCGTGCGTTGCTTTCTCAGGCGCGCGTGTGGGATGCCAGAGATGCATCGCGATGATGTCTGTGATCGCGACAGCTGCCCTGATGCGTGGGCGCAGCTGGTACAGACGCCTGCACAGATCGTCATCATCGAACCCGTACTTTGTGTACTGCTCGTCGTACCCGTTGACGCGCCGCAACGCACTCATGCGCACGCCGTGGTGCCCGCCGATGATCTTCGGCTTGTGCGACTTGATGAGCATCGAGAGATGATGCTCGCGCAACCAGAGATGCTTCGCGTACTTTGTCTGCAAGGTTTTCAGTATCTGGTACTCGTTGGATTCGGTTGCTGGCACAAGTGGTTCAATGATGTCAGCAGGGTGTTGCACGAGTGCGTCAGCATCGATCGCCTTCGTTTGCGATTCTGTCAGATACACACGGAACGGGATTACAAGATCGACACGATTTCCTGCGTGTGATTGATAGTGCGCAACCGCGTCGGTATTCAGCAATGTGTCGCCATCAAGGACAACAACCATGTCGTCTTCATGTAACGAGAATGCTTTGTCGAGTGCGCGCAAGCCGTTGTTGCGCACCTGGTTCAGCATCGGCGTGCCCTGATGCTCTCGAAATGTGTGGACGAGCTTTGGCAATGGGCCGTGATGGGTGTTGCACTCGCGCCATGTTGTGTCGAGCAGTTCGCTGATACTGTCGTCGATCACGTCGCAAGTGACGACGATGCCGTCGGGTTTCGGGTTCAGGCCAGCAACGGATGCAACGCACGCGCGCAGATGGCGCGTCGTGTGCGTGGGAATCAGCACAAACACGCGCGGCTGTGAAGCTGTGTTTGCAGCAAGTTGCGTCATGATGCAGCAGCATCGCAGGAAACAAGTTGCGGTGCAAAGAACTTCACTGTCTCTCGCAACCCGTCCTCGGGCGTGGTGCTGGGTTTGTATCCAAGAATGTTTCTCGCCTTGGTGATATCAGCGTGCGTGCGAAGCTGATCGCCTGGGCGCTTTGGCAGGTGCTCGAATATTGCTTTTCTCCCTGTGATCTCTTCAATGATGCGAATGCCGCGCTCGGTCGATGTCTCATTGTCCGACCCGATATTGAAGATCTCGCCGATTGCCTTATCCGCGTGGTCGAGCGCGCTGATAAGCCCCTTCACCGCGTCGCCCACATAGGTAAACGTGCGCGTGTGCTGGAGTGCGCCGTCAAAGAGCGGGAACGATGTGCCACTCGCGATGGAACGGATGAGAGCTGGAAAAAGTTTTTCCGGTCGTTCTCGCGGGCCGTACACAGAGAAGAGTCGCAATGAGCACGCGGGCAAGCCTCGCTCGCGATGAGCAGCAAGCACAAGCTGTTCCGCAGCGAGCTTTGTCACGCCGTAGTGAGAGGTCGGTGCGGGCACAATGGTCTCTGGCCCGGTTGCATCTGCGCCATAGATTGATGAAGTTGCGATGTTCGCAAACAGTGTGAGTGCGCGTTGCACGTGCTGCTTCTCGCACGCGTCGACCAGTCGGTGCGTCGCAACAACATTGTTTCGTTCGTAATCCTCGAAAGATGTCGTCCGGTTGATGCCCGGCTGGGCTGCGAGATGGAAGACCGCGTCGATATCGCGCACAGCTTCCGTCAGATTGTCCGTCGCGAGATCGATCTCAAACAGCTGCAATCCGGCGTTGCGCGCGGGCTCAATATTCGCACGCTTGCTGGCAGGGTCGTAGTAGCTGTTGAAGTTATCGATCCCGACGACATCGTGCCCCGCGCAGAGCAGATGCTCCGCGACGTGCGATCCCACAAATCCAGCGGCTCCGGTGACAAGTATTCGCATCAGGGATTCTATGAGTGGAAATCGTGCTCTGGAAAGACGAACTTCAGCAGTCGTCAGCGCGTACCGATGAATCACCACATCTGCGGAGAGCTTTGATTGGGATCTGATCCGAACACATCCGGCGATGTCGCAACCCCATCGCGCCCATTACGATTGAAGCTGTGGGTGCAGGTGCTTCTATGGCTTGCATTTCTTCCTGTGCTTGCAGTTGTGCTGTGGGGGCAGCTCTTTCCGCACACGTTCAAGGAGACCGGGGCCATCCCCGTCGGGCTCGCGTGGTCCGCATTCATTGCTCGTACATTCACGTTTCACATCGGACTTGCCTTGCTTCCGCTGCTGCTGATAGCGATTCTGGTGCGAGCAAGGAAACTGTGCGTGTTGATTGTGCTGTTGTGCGTGTTCTGTGTGTCGGGATCGGCATGGACGCTCAGGCCAAAGAATCCTGTGCCCATCGCTGGAACGCCGCTGCGTGTTGCGACATGCAATGTGCTGGGAAAGAACAGGAGCTATGACGAGTACCTGCAGGAACTCGCAACGCAGGATGTTGATCTGGTTGTCTTTCAGGAGGCAAACGAGACGTGGAGCAAACACATCCAGGCAACACTTGGTTCGTCACATCCACATGAAGTATCAGTGCCGCGAGGGGGATACACCACAATCGTGATTCGTTCGCGCACGCCGTTGCACAACGTGTCCACGGTATATGAAGACGAAAGCGGGTTCAGCGGTGTGCTTCGATGCGAGATCGAGCATGATGGCCAGCGCATGGCGGTCTATGGCGTTCACCTGATGGTGCCTTTGTCGCGTGCGTACCTGCGTCGTGGCAGACTGCAGTTTGCTGCACTGGCCGAGGTACTTGCAAAGGAAACGCTGCCCGTGATTGTGCTCGGTGATTTTAACTCGCCAACCGAGAGTGCACAGCTTGATCGATTGCGATCGCTCGGGTTTTGTGATGCGTGGGATATTGCAGGGCGAGGTCGTGGCGGCACGTGGCCGAACCACGCCGGGGTTTTCTCACTCCTGCCAACGCGAATCGATCACATCATGCTGAGCCAGGCATTCACCTGCACAGATGTTGCGCTGGGGCACGGGGCTGGCAGCGACCACAGGCCGGTGTATGCAACGATCGGATTCGCTTCGCGCTAGAAATTTCCAGCTACCATCCCGCATGAAAATAACTGTTTCCATCCTCGTCGTTGGAAGTGCGCTGTGCTTTGGTGGCAGCGCGTGCGCACAATCCGAGCATGCGACCGATGCCCAGCATCCACAGACTGATCTGCCCCAATATCGGATCAGCCAGCAACGTCTCATGGACACACTCGCGGCGCTACCTACGCAGCGCAGCGGCACAGGGCGTGAAGCGCACTGGGATGGTCTGAAGCAGACAGAGCAGTATGTGGCAGATGAACTCCGCGCACTCGGTCTTGAAGTTGTAACCCAGGACATCCCGTGGAGACCACCCGGCACGCGCAAGCGGGCAGACGAACCCGACACGCCTCAGCCGCCGGTATTCTGCAATATCATCGCTGATATTCCCGGTGCGGACCCGTCGCTTGATGTCATCGTCGTCAGTGCGCACACCGATGTTGTGCCGCGTTCGAAGGGCGCGGACGATGATGGCTCCGGTGTTGCAGCATTGCTGGAGATTGCACGTGTGCTCCACGACAAACCAATGCAGCGCACGGTACGTCTTGCGTTTTTCAATCTCGAAGAAGCTGGGCTGATCGGCTCGTCGCATTATGTTGCGGAGCTGTTCGATCAGCGTGCAGCAGATCCAGATGTGCCAGGTGTGCAATGGATGATGAGTCTCGAGATGCTCGGGTATTACTCGGATGAGCCGAACTCGCAACGATCACCGATCCCACCGATCGAGAACGTGTTCGAACCGCCGACAGTGGGGGATTTTCTTGTCATCACGACTGTGAGCAGGCACCAGAAGTTCTCGCAGGCGCTCGACAAAGCGATGTTCGACGCGTGGCCCGACGCAAAGACCTATCTCGTTGACCAGTTCCCGATTGCACCGCCGGACATGCTGCGATCAGACCACGCGCCGTTTCTCTCTCGGCGTATTCCTGCGATGATGCTGACGGACACGGCAAACTTCCGCAATCCGAACTACCACCAGCCGACGGACACCATCGACACGATCGATGTGGAGCGGTACACCGCGGTTGTCCGTGCGTTGGCCGGCGCGATACACACACTCGCCGATCCGGTTACAGAAGAAACGCCTTAGCGGGATGAACCTGCGGGCACTTCGGCGTTGTTGGTGATGGTGACTGTTGGCGGGTTCTCGTCTAGTGTAGTTGTTTGATCGACTGGCAGCGAATCACTGACAGCATTGCTAATTGCATCGACGTTGCTTACACCATCACGCAATGCGGTGTTCCAGTACGCGAGGGATGTCTGCTGGACGATCTTCACGTGCTCAGCGTTTGGCTTTGCACGATCGGAGATGGACAATCGCTGTCTACCGGTAATCCCGCCGAACGAGTGGTAGGCCTCATCGATCCACACGAGCACGTGTCTGCCCGCTGGTGAGTGTTCGAACGGCTGCTTGCGCCACTCGGCGGGCTCGTTCTCGATACTGGTATCGTTGCTGCCCGAGATCGTCATGACGGGCCCACGCAATGTGTCCCACGCGCTGGAGCTGAGAATGTTGTTTTCTCCCTGCGGGCTGATGAGCAGCACAGCCTTTGCGCGCTGATCGCTCAGATCCTCGCGCGTGCGCGGTGTCACACCTGCAATGAGCTGGCTTGTCATTGCGCCATAGGAATGTCCGCCCACGCCAATACGTGCCGTATCGATGTGCCCAGCAATGTCAGGCACCTGCTCTTCGAGTGTGGCAATCGAATCCAGAACGAATGAAACATCCTTCGGCCTGTTGGACCAGTCCCGCAGTCCCTCACGCATGGTCAGGCGCTCGCGTCGTGGCAGATTCTTGGAATCGGAGTGCGTCGGCTGAACGACGATGTACCCGTTTGCAGCCCAGTGGAACGTCAGCGGATCGTACATCTCGCCCGACCCGAACAATCCGTGACTGAACACGATGAACGGCAGCTTCGTGTCGTTTTCTGATTCGTCTCGCAACGAAATTGGGTACACAACGCGAATCTTCAGATCTTTGTTGCGCGCATCGTCGTGTAGTGTCAGCAGCATTGTTGCTACATTGTCTTTGTCGGGATCGATGGTCTGCGCAACCAGCGCGGCGTGCTGCTGCGTGCGCTGTGCGATTTTCCCAATACACGATCCGAGCAGTGCAACTCCCGTAACGGAGAGTGTGATGAGTGCGAGTGTGAATCTGTGCATCATGATGACTCCACGGGTGGTTCTGTGTTGCAACGAGCGTTGGGGCCCGATGTTGCAGGGCCTGCTCGGCTTTGCGGTTTATCGGCCTGTGTAACCCGTGCTGGTCTCTCTGATTGGCCCCACATCACGCAGGATTTCATCATCAAACTGCAATCGGGTCGCAAATCCGTGCTTGTTCTGATCGATACCAGACCAACACCGGCGTGGGCTGGCAGCTCATGGTCGGCATCGTCACTCGGTTGCATCAGGAGATCAGTTTCATGACAAAGCACACAGTTCTTGCGCTTGCGGGTCTGCTTGCGCTGCCAGCCGTTGCAACGGCACAGGCACATCGTTCAAATCACACCACGCCGCGCGCAACGCCGTTCACCGGCCGAAACGCCCAGCCCGCGCAATCGCGTACACCGCGCGCCGCAGATCCCAAGGCGAATGAAAAGACGCCGTCGAACTCGAATACATCTCACAACGAACCACACTGGGGTTACAACTATGGCCCGTCCGACTGGCACAAGCTCGGGCCTGAGTGCGCAGCGTGTGCAGAGGGCAAAGCGCAGTCGCCCATCAACATCCCCGAGAACACACCTGTCAACTTTGGTGGCATCCAGTTCTATTACCAGCCCTCAGCACTGAACATCGTGAACAACGGGCACACGGTGAAGGTCTCCTACGACGAAGGCTCGTACATGGAGGTCGAGGGCAAGCGCTACAACCTGCTCCAGTTCCACTTCCACGCGAAGAGTGAGCACACGTTCGATGGTCAGCACGCTGACATGGAAGTCCACTTCGTCCACCAGTCTGAGGACGGCGAGTACGCGGTTGTGGGCGTGTTCATGAACCGTGGCGACGCGAGCAAGGTGTTTGGGCCGGTTTGCGAAAACATGCCCGAGACCGCTGGCGAGCCTGCAACGGTTTCCAATGTGACAGTTAATGCCGCCGACTGGATTCCGAAGGATCAGGGCTACTACCGGTACGACGGCTCATTCACAACGCCACCCTGCACAGAGCAGGTCAAGTGGTTCGTGATGGCAACGCCCATCGAGATCTCCAGCGCACAAGCGAGTGCGTTCGAGTCGCTGTACGCCAACAACAACCGTCCAGTACAGCCGATCTTCGCACGCTCGTTCTACTGGAGACCGGAAGCAACATACGCAGACGCGACAGAGGCTGGTACCAACGACAGCCACTGATTTGTACTGCGGTTGAGTGAATCAACAAAGTCATGTTGATACGCAGGACGCGTATCGCACGCAGGGGGCGTCACGGACGACGCCCCTGTTTTATTTTTCAGTCGTACATTGATGAGAGAAAGCCCAGGGATTGCAATCCCTGGGCTTTGGTTCTTTCGATTCAGTGAATGTGATCTACAACCGGCTGTTGCGATCAAAGTGCTCAAGCATATCGTCGATCGCGCCATCCATCGCAGCATCGAGCTTTGATTCAGTGTCGTACCCGCCATTCAAGACCTGTGCGCGGACACGACGGACGAGCGCCTGACGCTCGGACGACATGGTCGACAAAGCATCTTCGAACCGGTCCTGTTCCTCGGCGAGCGACTGCGCTGCTTGCGCGGTGCGGGTTGCGGAGTAGGCACTGGCGAGCCCTGCAGCATGAGAGCGCGCCTGGGCATGGCGGCCGGGGATGTGCGTGCCGAACGCCGATGCGGTTCTGCGCTCGATGGGACGCGATGATACAGCACGCTGGTCATGCTTTGCTTCTGCAAAGAACTGGGTGAGCGTGTGCGCCTGGGCGTTATGTGCTGTTGTATCCACCAGATCCTCCCGTGTCCGAACCATCTCGCGCTGAGACAAAGACCCAGCAACCGAGTCACCACGACGATCCCAGCTTGCGCACCACTTCGCAAACTGGTTGCTCGCGCGAGCGCTGCCCACCACAGGCACGCGATACGCGCCCGATCTCATCTCAGCGTGGAGCACGAACGCACACCTGCTGATACGAAACCGGTCAGAGCACCATCCCTGGCTGGTTCTGGCACAGACGGGACATGATGGTGTCTCATCTGTTTCGTGCAACCCCGCATCCGATTTGATCGGATCGGAACTGCACGCCAGCGGTCGGGCCTTCGTCGATCCATGACGTTGGCGTGTCAGACTACGATCCTTCGCAGTGCTGCCGACACCAGCATACATCGGCGCGTGGTTTTTATGCAGACGATATGGAAAATTTCGTACGCAATTTTTGCATGTTGGGTCTGATTGTGAAAAGTTTGTTGATATATTATTGGACTCATCATCCTGAGAACTCAACGGGTCTATTGTGTGTCCGTTCCATCGCATGGTTGGAGTCATCGGCATGAAACCCGTACAAAGACCAGTTTTTCGGCTTGCTTTGTTCGGGTTATGCTCGATTATTTCTCTGATTGGGTGTACTAGTGGCTCTTCAGGCACGCGTCAGCCAGCGCAGGAAGCACAGCAGGGCGATCCGCTCCAGATCGCACTTCGCGACTTTGCGCCAAGGGCTCGGAGTCTCAACGAAGAGTTTGATCAACCCGCACCATCGTTTGGATTGGATCCGGATGCCGCTTCTGCCAATGCCAGCGCTGGACTGATGAGTGATATGTTCACGACTCCAGCAGCGGGACACACCGTCTCCCCGACGCCAACAGGTGAGCTTGGAACGAATGATGGCCTGGATCAGCAGACCTCGTGGTCAGTGGTGATCGCATCGCTCACAGGTCAGCAAGCCGAGACAGAAGCGCAGCGGGTGCTGCAGCTTGCCACTGCTGCGGGGTTTGATGCGAAGGTGCAGCGTCGCGGCTCATCGATCGTTGTGACGACCGGCGAGTTCGAATCGCTCGACAATGCCGGCTCACAACTACTCCTGAAGCAGGTGCAGTCATACTCCACTGGGGCTGCGCGTCCGTTTGCGAATGCGATTCTGATGCCACCGAGCAACTTCACAGCGGGCCAGGTGCCCGAGTACGACCTGAGCAACATCAAGCAACTCTTTGGAAAGGACGCGCTCTACACGCTGCAGATCGCGGTGTACCGGCGTGATGATCAGGAGGAACCAACCGAGAAGGACCTCAAGGAGTTTCGCGCCGCTGCCGAAACCGTGGTCATGGATCTCCGCAAGGAGGGCGTGCCCGCGTTCTACTCGCACGGGAGAAACAGCTCGAGTGTTACTGTTGGTGTGTTTGGTAACGACGACTACAGGCTCGATCCGCGCACGGGCAGAGGGATCGACGGCATGCGTCTTGCGCAGGTGCGCGAGCGGTTCCCACACTTGCTGCTCAACGGCAAAACCTTCTTCCGTGGCAAGTCAACAAAGGAAACACCGAGCCTGCTGGTGAACGTGCCATCAAACTGACAACCGGATCCATCACGCGTAGCCAATGCGTGCGAATGACAACCCGCGCGCGTTTTCGGTTTGCGTGTTCTACCGTTCTGGGTCAACGGAGGGAGTCATGTATACCAGGATGAAAGCTCTCGGATCTCTGTGCGTGATCGCGATTGTGCTCACGGGATGTTCCTCCGGCCCAGCGTTTCGACCCGATCCAAAGCCGACCGCTGTCGAACTTGCGGAAACCGCGCCAGAGGACTTTGCGATCGCGGTCACGGTCTACTCGGTCATGACAGATCGCGCAAACTGGTCCACGCTCCCGCGCCCTCGGAGGCCAGCAAGATACGTGCTTGAACCGGATGGCGTGCTCCGCGCAGCGGTTGGGCCGAGTGCAGATCGGCAGGAGTTCCCTCCCGTGATGCGCGAGTTGTCGCCTTCTGATGTTGAGGATATCTGGAGGCTTGTCCAGACCGGCGGATTGTTTAAAGCAGACCTTCCGGGCATCATCGGGAGTCCTCGCGAACTGATCGTGCGCAGATCACGCCCGACAGCGATGGTGGAACTCGCGGGCGCGGGTGAGCGCAGGCTTATCGCGACACCACTGGCAACACAGGACACACCAGCGCCGGAGCTTGAGCGCGTGATAGACAGGCTCGCGATGCTCGCATGGCAGCCGCAGTAGTTTCGCTCACTTCACTGGCCCGCTGATCCGGAAACAGTGCCCGTCAGGATGCCGGATCAGGCACTCGCGCACGTGCCATGGCATGTTCGCTGGCGCGCGCACGATCTCGATCCCGTTTGTCACGCACTCGGCATGCGCCGCGTCCACGTCGTCGATCCACCACGACATCCACACCGCGCCGTAGTCTTCCCGATTTGGGTCGGGCGTTGTGTCCGGATCGCGCTTGCCCTGCTCGTCCCTGCACAGGAAGATCTGCGGTCCCGTGCCTTCCGCTGCCGTGTTTGCGCACATTCCAGCGAACCCCGCATCGCCGTGCTCGTTTCGGAGCGCTGACGCGTCCATCATCCCGCCTTCGTTCCACGTGAATCCACGATGCCAGCCGAGTTTCTCGAACCACTGGATCGAGGCGGGAACATCGGACACATTCAGAATTGGTGTGATTGCTTTGACGTGCATGCCCGAAGTGTACAGGCGGAAGGGTCAGATGGAGGCTGAGGACGGGCGAATGCTGGGATGAGGGTGCATAGCATTGGCCCTCACAATCCGATCTGGTGCGGTGGCCGAGCGGTTGAAGGCGCCGGTCTTGAAAACCGGTGAGGGCGTTAGTCCTCCGCGGGTTCGAATCCCGCCTGCACCGTTTTCGTTCCTGTTAGCGCACCCTGCGCGCACGCGGATAGCTGCCTAGAACACGGAGTTCCGAGCAGTGCGTGCGCGACGCTTCAATCGCTTGCGACATGGCGTCGTCGTCCATGTGCCCCGCAGCATCAATAAAGAACGTGTAATCCCAGTTTGTCTTGCCGCTGGGGCGCTTGTCGATGTGCGTCAGGTTGATGCCGTGCTTCTGGAACTCCTGCAGCACGCTCACGAGCGCACCGGGCTTGTCCGCAGTCGTGAACATCATTGATGTCTTGTCATCACCCGAAGGTTGTGCTTTCTCGCGAGAGATCACGAGGAATCGTGTGATGTTATCTGGGTGGTCCTCGATCCCCTCGAACAGCACGTTGAGTCCGTAGATCTGCGCAGCGAGCACTGACCCAACCGCAGCCGATCCACACTCGGCACCGATTGATTCGGCGAGTTTGTATTCTTCAGCTGCGCGCTTCGCGCCGTCGGCGCTCGATGCTGCAGGAATAAGCTCGGCGTGCGGATACTGCGTTGCGAGCCAGTGCCTGCACTGCGCGAAAACTTCCGGCTTTGAGTGGATGCGCCTGACCTTGTCCGGTGCGCAGTTGGCAAGCAGTGTGTGGCGGACCTCCGTCAGCACTTCCGCGTACACGCTCACCTGCCCACGACAATCACGGAACGCGTCGAGTGTGTCAACGATGCCGCCGATGAGCGAGTTCTCGATCGGGACGAGCCCGTAATCAACGTGTCCGCGCCTGACTTCTGTGAAGACGCCATCGATCGTGTGCAGGTCGTCGTGCTCGACACTCGATCCGAAGTGCTTGACCGCGACAAGGTGCGAGAACGAGCCGGGCGGTCCGAGATATCCGATGCGCAATGGTTTCTCCAGTGCAAACGATCCAGACATGATCTCGCGATACACCGCTTCGATGGTGCGCGGGAGCATGGGGCCGGTGGAGCGCGCCAGCGCGCGATCAACAACATCGACATCACGGTGCGGCGCATAGATGGGAACGCCGGTGCCTCGCTTGTACTCGCCGACTTCCTTGACGACCTGTGCGCGCTCGTTGAGCAGGCGCACGAGATCGGTGTCGAGCTTGTCGATCAGCGCGCGGAGCTCTTCCAGCGGGCGGACGCCGGACTGGGGCTGATCAGAAGATGGTGATGAGTCCTGAGACATGGGTGTGTTGTTGCATGCGAACCCAGGGATTGCAAATCCCAGGGTCTGATCGTTTTCAGTTCATCGGTTGAGGGAGAGTTTGCGAGGCTTATTAAAAGTTATAGGACATATGAATACTCAATTCTGCGTTGTGTGATCACCCAAGCATGAATCTGAGGCGTTTTGTTGTGATTGGAGTTCCCAACACTGGCCGAGATTCAGCGACTTTGCCGATCTTTTCGGACGGAAGCGGGCGGTCCCGGGCTGGCACAACTGGTGCGTGCCGGAACGGGACTCGCTTCCTTCCGAATACCGTTGCGCCGGATGGGTTTTCCTTTTCGTCGCACGATGATGCGTCCGGCTGGGAACTGGATGTGTCGTCAATATTCGCAGACGCGACGGCTGTGAGGGGTTGGTGGGTGTAGATGCAATCCATCTTGTGACGCTGGCGGATCTCATCCCAGCAGAATCGCTGCCGCTTGTGCTGCAGTTCCTTGCTGCTGCGGGCATCGGGATCGGTCTTGTGCTGTGGCTGGCAGGCCAGCGCATGGTGCGCGGCATGTTCGCGGTGCTCGGTCTTGTCAC
This sequence comes from Phycisphaeraceae bacterium, assembly GCA_020639155.1. Taxonomy (NCBI): domain Bacteria; kingdom Pseudomonadati; phylum Planctomycetota; class Phycisphaerae; order Phycisphaerales; family Phycisphaeraceae; species Phycisphaeraceae bacterium. The sequence continues at coordinate 755,414 of JACKHF010000001.1, read as the reverse complement.
CGGCGCCGGCACGGGGTTCTTTGCGTCTTCATACGTCGGGTACACAGAAATCGCAAACGTGCCGACACCACTGGTCGGGCTTATCGCGGGTGCGCTCGTTGGGTTGCTCGCGTCGGTGCTGTTGTACCGCGCGTTCATGGCTGTTGGTTCTGCTGCGGTACTGGGATTTGCAGCGGTGCTCGCTGCGGGTGTGATGACGATGCAGCCGGCGATTGATTCCGGCACGAACGCAGCGGTTGCACTCACGCCCAGCCAGATGCTGCTTCCCGGTGTGCCTGAAGAAGGTGAAGCAGCACCAGACGATACCACCGAGGTAGACGAACCGGAATCATCGCTTGTTGATCGTGCGCGAGAGCTGCTAAACGAAGAAGATGTTGCGCGCATCCGCGCTGTTTCGAATGAAGCTGCAACGCGCGCACGCGAGTTCGGGAGCGCCGTGTACAACGAAGCGGAACTCGTCTGGCTCGAACTCTCACCACGCCAGCGGACATCCATCACATTGTGGGGGCTTGCGGGGCTCGGGCTCGGATTCCTCTTTGGTGTTGTGATGCCAGGGCGGAGCTCGATGTTCGTGACATCCGTCATGGGCGCAGCGATCTGGATGCCGTGCGCGTTGTGGCTGATGTCGTCAATGAGCGCATCGACGTGGATGCCGCAATGGGACAGGATGATGGGTCAGCCGCCAATGTTCTGGGTCTGCGTGTGGATCGCGCTGTCATTGTTTGGCATTACTGCGCAGTGGGTCATCTCGCCCGAGCACCGTCGCCGCAAACGCCGCGCGCTGGTCGATGCCGACTGGGACGAGGACGAGTAGGCTTCCAGATCAACGAGTATGAAAGAAAATTGCACCGACGTCTCATCGGTGCAATTTGTATTACTGCGATGTGCGAGACGCTTATGCTGATCGACGGGTGCGCCGCATTGCACACATTCCAGCGAGGCCCATGAGCGAAACGGTACCCGGTGTCGGCACAATGCCGGTGTAGATGTTTCCGCGGATTTCCGCGCCCTGCAGGCTGATGGAATCAACGATCACCGTTCCGTTGATGCCGCCACCGTTGAGAACCAGTTCCGCTTCCGTTGCGAGGACTGCGCCGTTCATGCTGTTGTTGGAAATAATGGAAGTCGCATCGCCAAAGTTCCAGAGGATTCGGGATGAGTTTGCCTGATTGAATCCGCCGATGATGTTTGGCGGTGCTGTCAGGTTCACAACGCCCGTGCCATCGTGGATGAAGTTGATAATGACGGAATCGGCCACGCCGAGGTTGAGGCTGAGCTGTCCGAGTGCGCTGAACTGTGACTGCGTGATCTCGTACACAGCGACGTTCTGGCCACCGATCATGGTTGGTGCAGCGGACATGTTGCCAGCACCGTCGACCGAGCCGTTCGGCGCGAGCGTTGCAAGATACGAGCTTGCGTTTGCAGCTTGGCTGACAAGATTCGCAGCTGTTGCAGCGGTGTTGGCATCAGAGATGGTTGTGCCGCCACCGTTCAGGTTGACCGTGCCAAGACGGTTCGCCAGACTGCTGATGCGGAAGTTGCCACCGTTATTGATGTTGACTGTCACGCCGGAGGCGAGCATGCCGCCGATCGCGAGTCCGTCACCGTTGCTCGCAGTCACACCGTGCGTGGCATAGTTTGAGGTGCCGCCAAGGAGGCTGCCACCGATAAGGGCACTGCCATCAACTTCTGATGTCGAAAGCGTGATGTTGTTGCGGACAACCAGATTCCACTGGCTGAACGGATCGGCTGACGCGGATCCGACGACGAGTGTGAGCGCAGCTACACACGTAACGCTGTGTTTCATCTTCTCTCTCCTCCATTTGCCCGACGGATCTCACACCATCGGTATGTCTCTCTTGCAGCCAATGTACACGACTGGACGAGGAGTTTCATGACGCGAACCGCTGGATTGCGCTAAATTTCAGTAATGCTCACAAATGTGGATAACTCGGAGTGATGTAGAGACGCTGATCGCGACATGTTCGGGTGGTTTGGAGAGAGTGCGTTGTCGCTCATCGCAGCATCTATACGGATGTCGTTAATCCTGTATCGGATTTCACCATCCACAGCAGCACGCCCATGATGATCGCGAACAGCACGCACGCGGCTTGGAATGCGCGGTCCTTCACAGCAAGTTCTGTCGGATCGTCGTAGACACCGCGTTCCAGCAGCAGGAATGCGCGGAAGAGTCCGTAGCTCGCCGGCAGCATGGTCAGCCACAGCAGATTGAACCCGCGTGTGAACGCATCGGCTTTGTCCTGCACGTAGTTCGCGTACGTAATCAGCGCAGCAACCGCTGTGACAACCACGCTCATGCGCAGCACATCGTCGGTGTAACTTGATTGCACACCCCGGACACCCGCAGCGTCGTCACCCATCGTGCGGCGCTCACCGAGGCGCTTGCCGAACGCGAGGAACATCGCAACAAAGAAGACGGTATTGAGCAGCCAGGTTGATGGCTCCACACCCGCTGCTGCACATCCACCCAATACACGCAGCACAAATCCAAGCGAGAGACTCATCACGTCGATGATGGGATGGCGTTTGAGCACGAGGCTGTACAGCAGCACGTTTGCGACATGCAATCCGACACACGCGCCGAGCCACATCGCGCGGGATGTCGGATCGTTGTGCGTCTCCACCCAGGCTGTTGTGTCGATCAGTGCGATGCTGCCGACTGCGACAGCAGCTGCAAGCAGCAAGCCCAGCGCGTACATAATTCCAGTCTGCACGCCGACAGCACCCGACGCGATGGGACGCTTGCGTTTGCGCGGGTGCAGACGATCGGCTTCGACATCGCGAATGTCGTTGATCACGTAGCATGCACTCGATGCAAACGCAAACGCGATGATCGCTAAAATAAGCCCAGTGATAGAGACGGATCCATCAAGCCTGCCGCTGACTTCAGCAATTCCATAGAGCGGTCCGATGGCGACAAAGATGGATTTGGACCATTGGGTTGGTCTGGCGAGTTTCACCAGTGCGCGAGCGAGTGAGCCGCGAGGTTCAAGCGGTTCGCCCTGCGTGATTGGCGTTGTTTTCTCGATCAGAATGAACCTCGTTGCTTGCGATTCGTGCCGTCGTCCTATCGGCTTGGCAGTTGCATGTATCCATTGGAGATGGATAGGACACCAATATCTAAGAGATTATTGGTCAGGCATTGGATGCAACCAGCAGCAGCACGCTGTTTCTACGCGATTCTGACGGTTCGGTTCGTCAGGCCCGCGACACTTCGACCTTGCCGCCCGCGACATCCTTGATGGCGTATCCCATCTGCGCGAGTTCGTCGCGGATTGCGTCGGCACGCCCGAAGTCCTTCGCCTTCTTTGCGTCGCGTCGCTCAATGAGCTTGTCGATGACGCGCTGGTCTGCGTCGAGTCCACCAAGGAACACGCCAATTTCTGTTTCCTGCGCCTTCGCGGTGTCGAGTTGCATCACGCCGAGCACCTCATCGATCTGGCGCATCGCGTCGGCATCGGCTTTGGTTGGGTGCTTCATCTCACCGACGTACGTGTTCACCGCAGCGATAGCGCGAGCGATGTTCAGATCATCATCCATCGCGTCAGCAAACTCTCGCAGCATGGTCTCGGGTGGTGAGCCTGATTCATTTGATGCGTCACCTTGTTCGATGACGCGCTTCCATCGAGCCACCATGCGCGCGGTGTCCTTGAGCCCCTGCTCAGAGAAGTTCGCGTTGGATCGGTAGTGCACGCGGATGAGCTCGAGACGCAACGCGCCTGGTTCGATACCCTTCGCAAACAGATCGCGCGCTGTGTAGAAGTTACCCTTGCTTTTGGACATCTTCTCGCCTTCGACGAGCAGGAACCTGCAGTGCAGCCAGAGCCTTGCGAATGAGCCAGTATGTGCGCCGCTCGCATCTGGGGCATTGAACGCGCAGCAGGACTGGGCGATCTCACACTCGTGATGCGGGAAGATGTTGTCCTCACCGCCGGAGTGAATATCAATGATTGGTGTATCGGCATCGGTCAGTGTGTGATCGAACAGTGCAGGTGCAAGACGATTGACCGCCATTGCGGAGCACTCGATGTGCCACCCGGGATACCCGCTGCCCCACGGAGAAGCCCACTTCATGACGTGCGTGGAATCGGATTTCCAGAGGAGAAAGTCAGACGGGTGTTTTTTCTGCGACTGGTTTTCCGTCGAGATGCGCTCGCCTGCGCCCTCGCGGAGTCGGTCGATGGTGTTGCCGCTGAGCCTGCCATACTGGGCAAACGAGTGAACGTCAAAGTACACGATCTGTGCGCTGGACTCACCAACAACATACGCGTGACCGCGTTCGATCAATCGCTCGATTGTGCTGATCATCAGATTGACGTGGTCTGTTGCGCGCGGGAGCAGCGTGGGATCTTTCTGCGCGTCGAGCACCACACGCACGCCAAGCTTTGTTGCGTCCTCGATGAATCTGTTGGTATAGAACGCTGCGATCGACGCTGGATTGTTCGGATCGACGTTTGCTGCTGTATGCGCGGTGCCCGCTTTCTTTGCTTCGAGCTGTGCATGAGCGATGCGTTCTCCCGCAGCTGCCATCTTGTCCTGGCCTGCGCCGTCTGCGGAGGAGTCATCGGTCATGTGTCCGACATCGGTGATGTTCATCACCTGCACAACAGTGCGTTTGGCCCGGTGCAATGAGCCGTCGGCAACTGCAATTGTGCAGAGAGGGCTTTCAATCCATCGTCTGACAAGGTCAGCCATCAGGAATGCGCGAAGATTCCCGATATGTACGTCGTCATAGACGGTCGGGCCGCACGAATAGAACGTGATCCGATCTGGATCTGCTGGAACAAAAGGCTCAAGTGCGTTGGTCAGTGTGTTATGGATCTGCAGTGGCATTGTGGGGATCGTATTGGGCATTCGAACACATGGAAATGCTGGTGTGCTCGCAATGTGCTGGTCAGGGGCAATAAGCCACGAACCATCGCCGCAGATTCAGTGGGGCGGATCGGTGTTTTTTTCGTGCAATCGTGGCGGTTCTCAGGTATGCTGCATCAGGAGCAGATGCGAGCGAGACGAGGATATATTTTACCTCGTCGGTATGTTCCAGGCATCTTTGAAGCATCAGCGAGGCGAATGAAGCACCATGCAGTATGCACGTCACCAGTGGGATGGAAAACAGTGCGTGCTGCTTGGCTTTGCCTTGTGTGCGATGTTGCTCCCGTATTTGTCTCGGGTACACGCGCAGATGTGCAGTCCGATGGAGGCAGCGAAACTGCTTGCGGATGACGGTCAGGCGACCGATCTGTTGGGTATCTCGGTTGCGATATCGGGAGACGTTGTTGTGGCTGGTGCGTACGGCCACGGTGAGAACGGTGCAGTTTCGGGTGCTGCGTACGTGTACCGGTTCAATGGATCGGAGTGGTTGCAGGAGATGGAACTGCTCGCATCCGATGGTGCTGCTGGCGATCAGTTCGGGACATCGGTCGCGATAGAGGGGGATGTGGTTGTTGTCGGCGCGCCATTTGAAGATGAGAACGGTATCGATGCTGGCGCTGCGTACGCGTATCGCTTCGATGGCACGAACTGGGTTCAGCAACAGAAGCTGCTCGCGTCTGACGGACAGGCGGGCGATGGATTCGGATTTGCCATTGCGATGTCAGGTACCCGCGTTGTCATTGGTGCATGGAGTGACGACGACAATGGCATTGATGCAGGTTCCGCGTATGTGTTCGTGTACGATGGCACGCAGTGGGTGGAAGAACAGAAGCTGCTCGCATCCGATGGTTCATCGAACGACAGATTCGGAAGAGCTGTGACGATCGCAGCCGATGCGGTTGTGGTGGGGTCGCCACTTGACGATGTTGGTCAGATAGATACGGGAGCCGCGTACATCTTCACATACGACAGCACGCAATGGATGGAGCAGACCAAACTGGTCGCGTCGGACAGGTCGGCCAGTGATCTGTTCGGTAGGCTGGTTGCAATATCCGGCGATGTTGCAATGATCGGTGCGCCGAACGATGATGACAATGGCGAACAATCCGGTTCAGTCTATGTCTTCAACTTCGATGGGACACACTGGCAGGAGCAGACAAAGCTGCTTGCCTCGGACGGAGCTGCGACCGACGGATTTGGACGCCCCGTGGTACTCTCTGGTGACCGTGCGCTGATTGGTGCGCCCGGCGACGACTCGCATGGCACTGAAGCTGGCGCAGCATATCTGTTCAGGTTCGATGGGACCGCTTGGATCGAGCAATCGGAGCTGTTTCCGTTGGACGGCGCTGCACAGGACACGTTTGGTTCATGGGTTGCGATGTCCGGAGATACTGCTGTCGTTGGCTCACCAGCCGACAGTGACAACGGGCTTTTTTCGGGGTCGGCATATGTCTTTCATCTCAACTGTGACACTGTCTGCTACCCGGATTGCGATGCGAGCGGTAATCTGACAGTCTTTGATTACATCTGTTTCGGGAACGCGTATGCGCTGCAGGAGCCGTACGCCGATTGCGACGCAAGTGGTGATCTCAACATCTTCGACTACATCTGCTTCGGGAATGCGTACGCAGCGGGCTGTCCGTGAGACGAGTTATTTGATACCCGCGAGCTTGCGCACGGTGACGTCGAATGTGCGTACAAGCGTTGCGAGCATAGAGAAGATCACGCCAGCGTAAATCGCAGCAGCAGCAGCGGAGCCTGCAAGCAACGCAAGCCGCGCGGTCATCAACGGATCGCTGCTTGTCGTTGAGACAGATTCCCGCATTGCATCAACAGGTTCGATGAGCGCATACACGGTTGCAGCGGGGGAGAAAGCGCCGAGAAATGGACCAACCAGAGCAATGTCGGAACTTGCGTTCCATCCGCACAATCCGACAACACCGACCACCACAGAGACAACACCAACGGTTGCAATAACCGAACCAAGCGTTCCCTTCGACTTGAGCGACCAGTGCAGTCCAACCATGACACAGAACGCGATGAACGGCACAAATCCGATCAACGCGACGAGCCCAGCTTCGGGCAGAACCACCGGCGCATCGATGGATCCGCTGCCCGTGAGTGTGACCTTTGCTGTTTCGCCGGTCAGGAGTGCGTGCAATCCTGCAATAGTGAGTGTTATTACGGGAACAGCGATCATCGGGATGACATACGCGACAAGCCCCTTGAGCTTGCCATTGAGATACATCTTGGGCGTGATCGGAGTTGTGAGAATCAGATCGAGTGTGCCATCCTCTCGCTCACGTGAGACAGCGGTTGCTGCCATGTTCATCGCGACAAGCGAGATCGTCCCAAGCTCTGCACCGACGACTGTCATCAGCACGAGGTGGTAGGTCTGCACTGTCATGTTGCCCACGTGGAACATGACGACAATAAAGATGCCGAGCAGGAGTCCAAGCGCGATAAACGACCATCGCGCAACAATGCGTCCGAGTGTCGCGTTGCGTGATGACGCCTCGCGCCATGCTATTGGGTTGTGCCCGACCGTCTTTGGTGGACGATGCTCCGATCCCGCTGCACCGAGTTTGAACCATTTCCGTAGCGTGTTTGTAATGCCGCGCCCTTCAACAATATTGTTGAGTCCTCCGGAACGAACCGTGAGTGTTGACGCGAACATGAGCACCATGCTTAAGAGTGCGCTTCCCCAACACCATGCAGCAACAGGACGCTCGAAGAATATTGCTTTTATGCCCGAAAATGTGCCGGGTTCTGCCGATGGGTATGCGCTTGGGTTCAATAGTGCGTACACGGTCATGAACGGATTGATCGCGGTCACCCACGTCACACCCTTTGTTGCGCCGACAGTTACACACTGGCCTGTCGATCGAAGAAATGCATCAACCCCCGCAGTGACGGCCATGTAGCTGACGACCGCGATATAGAAGATGAACACGGCTCGTCTGCCAGCGAGCCGAGAAACGGAGAGCGCAATTGCAATGGCGCCAACCAGCAGCGCAGCACATCCCGAGATCATGTAGCTCGTAAGAATCGATTTGCCTGGCACGCCGCCGAAGTACTGTGTCAGTGCAAAGAGCGGAAGCGATGAGGCGAGCAGCGCGATGATGAAGAACAATCTGCCGAACAGGTTGCCCAGAACGATCTCGGATCGTGTCATGGGGGTTGTCAGCAGGATGTCCCACGTGTTGGCGTCCGCTTCCTGAGCGATCGCACCAGCCATGAATACCGGTGCGAGCACACAGATCAGGAAGATTTGGAGGTAGGCAACAAGCTCGAATGCGCGAGCGCCTTCACGTGCCAGCACGCCGTAGGACAACGCACCCTGCCCACCGGCGATCAGCATCAGCCACAGCATCGCAATGATCAGTGCTGCCAGATACCCCGCTCGGATGTAAAAATGCCGCTGTCGGCGCGAGCCGTTCTGGACCAGGCGCACAGCAATGGGGTTGGTCGGCCCCAGCCGGAGCAGTTTCATCAGAAATGGAGGCATGGACCGGGATAATACACCACGATGAGCCCTGGAGTTCGGCATCCAACTCGTCTGATGATGCCGAATCTGAACAATCGAGCAGAACGAAACATCCATCCATGAGCATCACCATCGAATCAGACGTTTGGAAGGGCAAGCGAGGCTGGCGACTCGCCTCGGAGGTGTCGCTCTCAGCACCACTCGACGAGGTCTTCCCGTTTTTCTCACGTGCACACAATCTCAACGAACTCACGCCGCCGAGTCTGCCGTTCAGGATTCTCACGCCCGAACCCATCGAGATGGCAGAAGAGTTGCTGATTGAGTACAGACTGCGAGTGAAAGGGATGCCGGTCAGATGGACCAGCGAGATCAGCGTGTGGAACCCGCCGCACCGGTTTGTTGATGAACAGAAGCGAGGCCCGTACAGATGGTGGCATCACGAGCATGTGTTTGAGCCAACCGATGGCGGCACCATTGCACGCGATGTTGTGCATTATGGCGTGCTTGGTGGTGCATTGGTGCACTCGCTTGTTGTCAAACGTGATCTGATGACCATCTTCACATACAGACACAGAAAGATGATCGAGCTCTTTGGTCTGCTTTCGCCTCAGCCGAACAACCCGAGTTGATGTTTCGAGCCTGAATAGAACGGACGCTCGAACGCGCTGGTGTTCAGCTTTGGGAGGGTTTGGTCGAGCCCGTACTTTGTCTGGAACCGTTTGAACGTGTCACGGATGATCTGCGCGAACGCGCCCTCGCCGCCCATGCGTGCGCCCTTGTTCGGGCCTTTGTTTGAGCTCACAACATTGCCATTGCGGGATTGTCTCAGCAGGCTCTCCACATGCCTTGCGCGATCGGGAAACTCGCGTTTCAGCCAGTCGACGAAGATCGCTTCGACCTGCCAGGGAAGGCGCACGAGCGTGTATCCCGCGCCGACGGCACCAGCGTCGGCAGCTGCTTCGAGAAGTGAGGGAAGCTCGCGATCGTTGATCGCGGGGATCATCGGCGCTGTCATGACGATGACCGGCACGCCCGCATCAGACAATGCGCGGATGGTTTCGAGACGTTTCTTCGGGCTCGCGGTGCGCGGCTCCATCTTCATTGTCAGATGCGGATCGAGTGATGTGAGGCTGATGGCAACGCGCGTCGCATTGATCTTCGCAAGCTGCGAGAGCAGATCGATATCACGCTGGATCAGGGCATTCTTCGTAATGATCGAGATAGGATGCTTGCACTCGGTCAGCACCTCGAGAATCCCGCGCGTGATGCGCAGCTTGCGCTCGATCGGCTGGTATGCATCAGTCACGCCCGACATCACAATCGGCTGGCACGCCCATGTAGACTTTGCCAGCTCCTTGCGCAAAAGATCCGGCGCATCGAACTTTGCGACGATCTTTGTCTCAAAGTCGAGCCCGCACGACATCCCAAGATTCTCGTGCGTCGGGCGCGCGTAGCAGTACGTACAACCGTGTTCGCACCCGCGGTACGGGTTGATCGTCCACATGAACGGAATGTCCGGCGCATCGACGCGGTTGATGATGGTGCGCGTCGCGTCAGCAATCACCTTTGTCTTGTGCTGTGTGGAGGTGCCGTCAGCCTCGTTGATCTCCTCGTCGAGAAACTCGCCGAGCACATGCAGCCTGATCCCGTCGAACCGGTTTCCGGGATTGATCTGGGATCCACGCCCGCGGGCTAGACCGCCGGTGATTGCGTCGGCGTAAGCATGGTCAGCATCGGGCTGATTGGTGGGAGTTGCCGATCTGGGCTTTGACATACCCGATCATAATACAAACAAACAAGACTGTCAAGACGCTCTACTGGCTATAGCACCCTTGCTGGTCGTCAGATAATACAATCTCACCACAACCCTTTGGAGACTCAACACATGAAACGCAACACCCTCAATCGTTCCCTGGCTCTGACCGCGCTGCTCATGCTTGCAGCTGGTGTTCTTTCCGCGTGCAACACCGTCAAGGGTGTGGGCAAGGATCTTCAGGCAGCCGGCTCAGGTGTCAGCCACGGCGCGGAAGAGACCTCCGATGCCATCTTCGATGAAGACAAGAAGTAAGCAAGCAGCTTCGTTGCTTTAGCCTTTGAGAAGACGGCTTGCGTCTGCAGGTGTTGCGTGCTGTATGCGCACAAGCTTCTCGGGATTCGTGTGCCCAGAGATGATCTCGACATCGCGCGGCTTGCATTTGAGCACACGCGCGAGCAGTTCGCAGATCGCTTTGTTTGCTTTCCCGCCCTCGGGCGCTGCGCTGACGCGAACTTTCAATCGATCACCAAGAATACCCGCGATGGCATCCTGCTTTGCGCCCGGGACTGCTTTGACGCGGATGCGGATCGCGTCTGCATGATCCGGATCGGGCTCGATGATTGCGTGGGCTGGCTGGGACACCAGACAGTGTAGTGAACTGTGCCACAACTGGTTGAATCTCAAGACACGCGGAATCTGCGCACCGGCTTGAGCGTATATTTCTACAGAGGGGGAGCCGAACCAGTGTGGCACCTGTATTTCCCGCGATCATGCGGGTTTCGGGATTGGTGATTGCGAGAATCCCTGCAATTATGCCGATCCCTACGCTGGCGTATTTACCAAGGGGAGATTGCAGATGACCGACCAGTCCGCGATGCAACAGCTTACCGAGGCAAAGGCCTCGTTCGATCAGCTTCGTGCTGAGATCCACAAGGTGATCGTCGGGCAGAACGACGTGGTTGATCAGATCCTGCTGTGCATGCTGTGCAGATCGCACGGGCTGCTCGTTGGCGTGCCCGGGCTTGCAAAGACGCTGCTGATCTCCACGATCGCGCGCACACTCTCAATGTCGTTTGCGCGCATCCAGTTCACTCCGGATCTGATGCCGTCGGACATCACCGGGACCGAGATGATCCAGGAGGATAAGACGACCGGTTCGCGATCGCTGCAGTTCGTGCGGGGTCCCATCTTTGCGAATGTTGTGCTTGCCGATGAGATTAACCGCACGCCACCCAAGACGCAGGCAGCGCTCCTTGAAGCGATGCAGGAACGTCACGTGACAATCGGCGGTCAGCAGCACATGCTGCCTGATCCATTCTTTGTGCTTGCAACGCAGAACCCCATCGAGCAGGAGGGCACATACCCGCTTCCCGAAGCGCAGCTTGACCGATTCATGTTCCAGATCCACATCGGGTACCCAACCGCGGAAGAAGAAGCGGAGATCGTCCGTCGTAGCGCGATGCGCGAGTCTATCGAGATCACGAAGATCATTGATGCAGAGAAGCTTGCACGCATCCAGAAGCTTGTGCAGCAGTGCCCCGTGCCGGATCATGTTATCAGCTATGCACTGCGGCTCGTGCGCGCAACGCGCATCAATGAGCCGCAGGACGGGGACATGCCGCGCCCGGAGATGGCGCGCGAGTATCTCTCGTGGGGCGCGGGTCCGCGCGCAAGCGAAGCGTTGATATCAGCGGCCAAAGCGTGCGCAGTTGTGGATGGCACGGGTCAGGTGACAACCGAGCACGTGCGCAAGGTGGCACGCCCCGTGCTCCGCCATCGCATCATGCCAAACTACTCCGCTGACGCAGACCAGATCACGTCGGACATGATCATCGACGCGATGCTCAAGGACATCCCGACGGATGGCATGAGCGCACGCGACCGCAAGAACATGGACCTTGTGGTGGGATGATGTGGACACCCTAAGAACGCGCGGTCTTCAGATGATCTGCTTCCCACGTTATATGCCCGTCGATCTCTGAGCAGACAGGCATGTGGTAGTGATGGCCAACACCGAAATACAACCACAATGCGACTCTGTGCTTTCCAGCAATCTCAAGAAGATTGGGGCAAAGCTCCAGCATGCGTTCGTAGATCTGCTTCAACTCGTGAAGCTCACGTAACGCGCTCTGTCGAGTGATGCGGTGCAAGTCAAGAACATGCGATTCCATTCCCAGTGAGAGTGTGTCCGAATCTGCCGAGTTGCTCATACCAATATCGCCGATCTTCCAACTCCGTCCGTCGCGGACGAGCGCAAGTGCTTGAAGAAGTTGTTGTAGCTCAGAGCTCACTTGATTGTTCTGCTACCACTGCTGAGAGCGTGACACTTTCCACAACTCTTCAGCCAGTCCATTCCAGTCGACCGAATCGAGTGCGCCATGCATCTGGAAAGATGACTCGAAGACGATCTTCGCTTTGAGTGCAACCTCTTTTACATCTGTTGCTTGCTCAAGAATGCGCACGATGCTTGTGATTTCCGGGTCGCACTCGTCAGAGTTTAGATTGCCGCGAGAGAGTCCTATCGGATCGTATCTATTGACAACGGGGCGAATAGAAAACACTCTTCGTTGCAAACGATTATTTACGCGTGACATGATGCAAGATCCCAGCGGACTTTACCCCTCAGGCATCTCGACAAACGCCAGTGGCGGCGTTGTGAGTGTGCCGACGGACCATTCGCGCCAGCGATCGACGCGCCAGTCGTGGAACGATCCGCGAAGGTACAGCGTGTATCCCTGATACAGCGGCTCACCGGTTGATGCGGGGCCTGCTTCAAGCACGGGGCGGAGCACCTCTACCTCGGCGCGTGTGCCATTGGTGCGCACACTCTTGAAGTGGTAGATCGGCAGATGTGAGTGCTCAGGTGTAAGCACGACCGTGCGATCAGATGCCTGCATCGCCACATGTTCCTGCATTGTGGGCGACATCTGCTCGGGCAGGTTCAGAGCGACCTCGCCGTCGTACCCCGCGGGTGGGAACCGTGAGACAACCCAGCCCATTGATACGGTGATGATGTCGTCAACGCCGTTGATGTTCGGGTTAGCGAACGAGGTTTGACCTTCTACGGGAGGCCAGTTCACATAATGCACGCAACCGGAGCACATCATCATCGCTGCAGCGCTGCCCACAGCGAGAAAGCCGAGGCTGAACCGTGTACGAGAAAGAATGCGCTGAGCCGAACGTGTGCGAATCATGTGTGCCTCCACTGCATATAGACCTGCGTGAAGTGCATCATATCGAGTGCGATGCGCATCTGCGAGTATGCCTGTCGATGAGGATGATCAGTGGACGCCAGAGAGCGGCTGCGGGAAGAACTATTGCATGCCGCTCGCAATAAGTTATAGGACGATTGTCGCGATATAGTTCTTGTGAAACGAAGCCATCATAACGACTGTTGCCGGTTGTTACGGGCACCCTTGGGCGAACAGCGTGCCGAATGCGATGTAATCAAAGATGTTCAGTGTGTTGTCTGCGGTGAGGTCCGCGCTGGGGCTGCCTGCGGCGTACGCATTCCCGAACGCGATGTAATCGAAGATGTTGAGTAAGCCGTCGCCAGTGAAGTCGGCTGGGCATCCAACATCGGTCACGATCATCGCATCGGCGTATTCGAGTTCCTGCTGCGCATTGAGTGTTTCAAAGTGAAGGATCATCGCGATGGAACCAAGCGCAGAGAACTGTCCGTGTCCGGTTGTGGTAGATAGGTGATCAAACTCGAATGAGCGCACAGTGCGCAGATCGCCCGAGCCTGACACGTCGATCGAGTCGCCCGTGCGCACAACGGGGTGAAATGTGCCAGCGACGTCCTGTGCGAGGAGCGCGGTGGCGTTTGCACGCTCGACACCTGCGCCGCGAAGTGTTGTTACGACAGCAACACGACCCGTGTGGTTGACAACGGCATTTCCAATTGAGTTGATGAAGACATCAGGACCAAGCGCTGGCACAGGGTCATTCTCACGGAGAATGAGTTCCAGCGCACCGTTTGAATACTTCCATACGCCTGAGTCTGTTTCGGGATGTGCTGGTGTCTCGACAATATTGCCAACAAAGACAACATCGCCAAAGTTGTTCATTGAGAATGCAGGTCGAATATCTGCGAATACACCGGATGTGCCCGGCGCTGGGTCTCCCTCACGAACGATGTCGGTAATGTTGCCCGGACCAGTGAACTTGCGTATTGCTGTATCTGTCATTGGATCTGCTGCACGGTCATGATGCCAGAAGAGGACGTTGCCGTTCCTGTCGATCTGTGGCTCAGTAGAGACTCGATCGATATTGGGGCCACTTGGAGCAGCCCATGTGACAAGTTCAAGCCCGCTACCCATATCGCGATAGATTGCATGGCGGTAGTCATCCGGTGCAGTATTCGGGTCATTCACTGATGCACGGAACACGATCTGGCTGAGGTGATTCTGTGCTGGAATGTCGACATGATCAATGACATAGCCCGCAGGCACGCCGAGTGCAACATCGCCGTGCTTTGCGATGAGTTGCAGCGAACCGGTGCGGTTCGTCCAAATACCTGATCCTGATGGCACAGGCTGAATCGCGGGATCCTCGACACTTGCTCGGAATGCGATATGCCCAGCACGGTTCATGTTCGGCACGGGCAGCGCGAGTATTGGTTCTGCGTATCCAGGAAGGATGGTTGTATCCTCGCGCGCGATGAGCGACAGCCCCGAAGGTGTTTCGCTCAGAAGCGCTTGGCCAATGCGCTCACCAGCGGTGTCATCATAGAGACCCGCCAGCAATGCAAACCTGCCCGCATTTGTGAGTGACGGAAACCCAACGCTGTCAACGAGAGCTGGCGTGATGGTGGGTAGCGTGCTTCCAGTCTGCTGGAATGGAGATATTGCGGCGTTTGACACCTCGAACAATGCATGATCGTTTACTTCCGTAACGCTCGGCCCTGTAAGCAGTGCGGTAAACGAGATCTTTCCAGCATCGTTGATACGTGGGAAATCGAAGACTTCGTAGGTTGTATCCGTGATGGGGGTGGACTCGCCAGTGAGCGCGATGACATTGATTGAAACCTGGGCAGAGACGCTCCACGGCGTGCCAGCGCAGCAGAAGACAGCGATGGATGCAAGCCTGCGACGACAGTGTAAAGCATAGTGAGTCTTCATACGAGCCCTTTCCAGTGTGAGCGACGAGTGCAACCAGAGTTCATATTTTATCGAGCTTGATGTGTATTGAGTGACACTCGGGACGAAAAATGTTTCATCAATAAACTCTTATTCTTCGAAGAAACCAGACCTCGAATCCCGCGTCCGAATGGTGTCCATGCAGAAACCAACTGCACATATTACTGCATTGGTTGTTCTCCGTGGACTATGGAGAGGTTGCATTAATGAGGAAGAGAAAAGTTCGAAATGCGAAAATGAACTCTGGGGTTTATGCGCTGGCTCATCAAGGATTTGTTCTCGTCGAGCTTTGTGCGGTATGTGTTGTTGCAGCCATCATGCTGGGGCTGCTGCTTCCACTCATGATGGGAGCCCGCCGTGAAGCACGCTTGGTGAGTGATATTGGCAAGTTCCACCAGATATCATCGCTGACAAACACGTACGGATTCGACTTTACAGACCACTTCCCAACGTTCTCGTGGCAGGAGAACTCGGGTGGCACGCCGTTTCCGACACCATATCCTGATCTGCAGTTTGCGAACTCCAATCTGGTTGCAACAACGAATCAGGCAACACATTTGATTCGAGCATTGACTGGCCGCGATGCGTTCCCTCAGACCTTTGGCTGGATCCCGTACAGACACCAGTAACTCATACTTGCTGATTATGCTGGCTATGACGTTCCGTCACTCGACTTTGTATCGAATGCAGATGTCCATCGAGTTCACTGGACGCAGGATCCGGTCAACAAGTTCGAGACGAACTTCTGGTTTCCGTACCAGCCGAACGGGACAGGTGACTCGTTAAAACGATACCCATACTCCAGCAGCTTTGAAATGAACGCCGCGATGTGGGACAGCGGGACGACATTCCGCTGGTCTCAGGCTGGCACCATTGGAGTGTGGGCTGCGCCACTGAATGGCAGCTTTGGGCAGAATCTTCAATCACAGGTGCGATATCCGTCGCAGAAAGCGTACTGGTACCCGCGCCACGCGCACCACCTTGATCGTAAAGGATACTTCTTCTGGTACCCGCAGGCGAAGCTGCCAGTGTTGTTTGCAGATGGGAGTGTATCGATCCGATCAATCGGAGATGCGAACATGAGCATGCATCCAAACGATCCCCTGAATCTCTCTCTACAAACAGAGGCAATGTATTTTCCATCAGCCTGGCAAACACCGACAACCGATGGCTCTTTGGGCGAGCACGTGACCGACCGGATTCGATTCACACGGGGTGGACTGAAAGGACGCGACTTCGGTGGGCCAGTTATTGTTGAAGCGCCATAGTCTGATTCTCATGTGATGTCATTGCAGGATGCCGGTTATTATTGGATGAGATCTATATTGCGGCTCTGTGCATCTTCGTATACCATGTCTCGACGCTAGAACTGGAGATCGGTATGCGAGCTTCACAAAGATGTTGTTGTCATCGAGCCACGAATACTTCCTCGGGGTTTGTGATTGGCGAGCTTGTAGCCACACTTGTCGTTTTGTTGGTGGTTGTTGCTGTGCTGATCCCGGCACTGCTCAATATGCGTCGGAACGCGCGGCTTGCAGGCGACATGGGGAAGCTGCACGCGATCAACGGCTGGATGCTTTCGTATGCAGCCGATTCCAATGACGACTTTGCGACGATCTGGTGGCAGGGTGGTGTCACGTATGCAGCTTCGCTACCCCAGCTCATGCTTGCATCTGATGATCTGCAAGCAGGTGCAAACCAAGCCGCTGAGATCATCCGAACAGTAGGAGATAGGCCAGATTTTCAGCGAGTAACCGGCTGGCTCGCGCAAGCACGATACGCGCACCTTGTGCTGGTGCAGTATGCAGGTCTTCCACTGCCGAGCACAGACTTCGTGTCAACAGGCGATGTGCATCGGATGAACTGGACAAAGGATCCAGAGAACAAGTTTGAAAATAACTTTTGGATCCCATACCAGCCTGCATATAGCGGGAACAGTTCTCGACGCTGGCCTTACAGCACGAGCTTTGAGTATAATCCTGCAATCTGGGACAACAGCGATGTTGGTTCACGCGCTTCGAACTCTTCTTCTTCCGTGACCTCATACTCGGTTGCGTCGGGAGCAGATCTTCGGCCTCACGCTCGTACCGAAGCTCGGTATCCATCGCAGAAGGCAGTTGTGTATGATCAGAATGCGTGGCACTTCGACCGTAGCGGGCACTTCTTCTGGTTTGATGAGGCTCGACTACCGATCCTCTTTGCGGACGGGCACGTGAGTGTTCGGGTAATCGCGAATTCGAACATGAGCATGAACCCTAATTTCCCTTTGTCAACAATCAGCCACACGTCATCTGTGTACACGCCGCGAACATACGACCCGCCAACACCGAACGGTTCTCCATCCTGGGCTCTTTCCGACCACATCCGCTGGACACGTGCAGGACTGAAAGGCCGTGACTTTGGTGGTCCCGAGGTTGTCGAAACTCCATAACAGATGCAACCTGATTGAGTCTGATGCGGTACACCTTGCGCAGCAGCATTGGGAGTCCAGTGTTGAGCGAGGAGGATCGCATGATCGACCAAGAATTGATGTTTTCTCAACGGGAACGCACATCACGGGTTGGCTTTGCTCTCATAGAACTCGCTGTCGTGCTCGCGACATGTGCCACAGTGCTCGTGCTTCTCATTCCAGCACTGCTGAATATGCGAAAAGAAGCCCGTCTTGCGACGGATCTTGGCAAGTTCCACAACATTGCGGGATGGACAGATTCGTACGCAGCAGATTTTGAGAATCATTTTCCAATATTCTCGTGGCAGGGGGGCGAGACGTATTCCGCCTCACTGCCCACACTCATGTTTGCGCAGGACGACTTGCAGGCAGCCGCAAATCAGGCGATCGAGATTATTCGTACAGCGGGAGGTAGATCTGACATCACACAGATCATTAGCTGGATCCCTCATCCAAGCTACGGGCATCTTGTGCTTGCGCAGTATGCCGATCGTCCGCTCCTAGGCACTGACTTTGTGTCTGCCGCAGACAGGCACCGAATCAACTGGACGAAAGATCCGCAGAACAAGTTCGAAGTAAACTTCTGGCTGCCGTATCAGCCGGTTTATAGCGGTTCAACAGCAAAGCGATGGCCATACAGCGCGAGCTATGAGTTCAACCCAGCGATGTGGGATCGAGGGGCAGTTGCGCACCTGCGAGTATATCAGACCACAAGCACCAGTCAGTACTCTATTCCTGGCATGGCTGATCTTGGACCCCATCTCAGAAGCGAAATGCGTTATCCATCAAACAAAGCTGTTGTCTATGACAAGCATTCGAGACATTTTGATCGCAACGGCGCCTATTTCTGGCTACCCGAAGCAAAGATACCTGTGCTCTTTGGCGATGGCAGCGCGAGCGTTCGATCCATCGCTGATGCGAATCTGAGCATGAGTCCCAACATGCCAACATACACCGCTGTGAGCACACAAGCCACACACACTCCAAGTACGTGGGAACCACAGCTACCCGGCGGTGCTCCGTCTATGTTCCTTATCGATCGAATCCGTTGGACGCGTGCTGGACTGAAAGGCCGTGACTTTGGTGGGCCAGTTGTTGTTGAATTGCCCTGAGTCTTACAACACAAAGACAAGAACAACTCCGATCAACACCGCTGCCACCGTCACCAGCGCCCATGCTGGTAATCGTTTCTCTGACACAGTATCTACAAGCTCGCCGCAGTGCGGGCAGGCTCCGATATCATCGAACGTCTCGCGGTTGCAGTTCTTGCAACGAACAGTCGGAGAGTTGAACCGTTCGATATCGTCCTGTGTTGGACCCTCCGGATCAAGGTCGTACCCGTCGTCGACATCGCCAACCACACTCTGCTTCTTTGCTGCACGCGCGCGCCGCGCGATTGCTCTGCTCGGCTGATCGTCGAGTGGGATATCGTCGTCATGTCGTGAAATGGGTGCCATTCGATAGTTCGATGCGTGAGGTGCGAAAGCGTAACAGTGTTACGTATTCTTTTCAGATACAGCAGCAAGGTTAAGCCTGCCTTGGACAAGTCCGACAACATCGCGGATTGCAATGTTCAGTTCGCGGTTCACAATGAACGCGTCGTACGAGTTGCACGAGATTGCTTCAGCCATTTCTCGCTTTGCTTCAGCAAACCGTTTCTGGATCGTCGATTCGTCCTCGCGATCGCGCGCGCGCAGTCTGCGAAGCAGTTCCTCCTCGGTGGGCGGCATAATAAACACGCCGTACATCTCCGGGATGTGTTTGCGGATCTGCTTGCCGCCCTCGACGTCGATTTCAAGAATGACGACAGCCCCAGCAGCCATCTCCTCCAGCACCCATGCCTTTCCTGTGCCGTACCAGTTGCCAAAGACTTGTGCGCTCTCAAGCAGATCGCCAGCCTGCTGCATCTCCTTGAACCGTTCGATCGAGACGAAGTGGTAGTCAACACCCTCACGATCTGCATTTGTGCGAGGTCGTGTGGTGTAAGAGACGGAGAATCTTGCGGCGGGGATCGATCGTTCAACCGCGTGCGCAATCGTGGTTTTTCCAACTCCAGAGGGACCGGAGATGACAAGTAAAAGCCCCCTGCCCGGCGGGTTGTCGGATCGGGTGGCACTGGTATCTGGGATGTCGTGCGCGTGTGTGCCCATACTGACACAGCATAGGGCGGATCACACGCTGCAGCGATTCGTCGGTTACGGGCATCCTGCAGCGTATCCGTCCCCGAAGCAGAGAAAGTCGAAGACAGTAAAGAAGATATCTCTGTTGCAGTCTGCGTAACGGAGCTCAGATGAGTACGCATTGCCGAAGCAGATGTAATCGAAGATATTCACTGCGCCATTCTCATCGCAATCGGTATAGCATGGTGCTTCAGCATTCAGCTTCAGCATGAACGTATCCGTCTGCCCAATGTAGGGTCCCGCGAAGCTCTCATTTGCTGTGCCTATGACGTGTGCCTGGCCAGCAGCGTTAACGGCAACTGCAATGCCACCCGTGATAACGCCGTCAAGGCTTGGCTGTTGCACCCAGAGTAGATTGCCAGCAGCATCGTGCTTTGTCACAAACACGCTTGGCTGGCGTTGTGTTGGCCAGCCGAACATACCGAGAGTTGTGCCGGTTGTGTACACATTCCCAGCCTGATCAACAGAAATGCCGTGACCAGAGTCCGGTCGTGATGTTCCAAACTGGGTCGACCAAGCGACAGAGCCCGACTGATCGAACTTGAAGATGTACGCGTCGTTGGAGCCGATTGATGGGCCAGCCACACTTCCATTTGCTGTGCTGGTGATGTAGACATTGTCCTTGTTGTCACCAGTTATTGCGAGCGTTCCTGCGGCAGAGAATCCTGGAAGCTGTGTTGACCATACTGGGTTGCCAACCGCATCAAGCTGCAACAGGAAAACATCCACCGTATTGCCTCCACTGTGTGGTCCGCCAACATCGCCTGTGGTCAGGCCAGCGAGCGCGATCTTGCCGCCGGTGCCAATGAATATGTGCGGGTAGAAATCGTCTTCGCTTGTCCCGAAGACCTTTGTCCATAGCGTGTTGCCGGCTGAGTCCAGTTTCAGCAGGA
The DNA here is from genome assembly GCA_020639155.1 of Phycisphaeraceae bacterium. NCBI lineage: Bacteria > Pseudomonadati > Planctomycetota > Phycisphaerae > Phycisphaerales > Phycisphaeraceae > Phycisphaeraceae bacterium. Next base: position 734,615 of record JACKHF010000001.1, on the reverse strand, counting down.
ACACATCGCTTTCCCCGTAGCTCGTGCCTGCAAAGTCACCGTTGGTAACACCAGCAACATAGATATTTCCAGCATTATCAAGACCGATATCAACGCCGATCTCGCCGTTTGCGTTGCCCAGTTGCTTTCCCCAGACGAGCGATCCATCGGAGTGATATCGAGCAACAATCAGATCGTTCAGCCCCGCGTGCGAGCCGAACAGATCGCCTGCGGTGTCGCCAGTGATGTAGATGTCCCCCGTACTGTCTGTCACGACACCGTAAAAGCCATCGACCGAGCTTGTCCCCGCTTGAACTACCCATGCAATACCACCGACGGAATCAACCTTGATGAGGTAACCGTCAAGTTCTCCGTAACTCGTTCCGCCGATGATTCCAGCCGTTCGGCCGGTCATGTAGCTGTTGCCCGAAGAATCAAGTGCAATGTCAACACATGTGTCCCATTCTGTTGAACCGAGTTGTGCACCTGACGAAACACCGTATAAATGGGGGTCGGCAGCGAGAGAGCCCGTGCACGCAAGACCTGCCACGAGTGTCGTGGTAACTTGCATGGTTGAGTAGTGACGCGATACGTGCTTGTTTCGATTCATTGCTTACTCCCTGAAACAGACTCGACACAGTGCTGTACCTCAACGACATGCCCCTGTGCATCTGGTGGGTATGTAGTGGACGAGATCGAAGCTGGTTCCATTGTTTGGCAGGAAAAGAAAAAGCCCGCAAACAGGCGGGCCCAAAGATCGGGGGGTGCGATGTTACGGGCATCCTGCTGCGTATGCGTTACCGAAGCAGATATAGTCAAAGACGTTGAGAACACCGTTGCCATCGCAGTCGGCGTATGGATCGTTTGCCGCGTAGGCGTTTCCATAGCAGATGTAATCGAAGATGTCGAGATCGCCATCGCCATCGCAATCTGCATAGCACGTGACACTCTCGATGCAGATAAAGCCCGCATCAAACGCCACACATGATTGGCCGGAAGGAACGAGGTCCCGCAGACTGATCCACTGTGTGCCTTGATCGAGGTATGCTTCATACTGACCAAGCTGGAGTGTTGCGCCGTTCAGTATCGACAGGCTTGAGAGATAGAGAGCTTCAGCGCCGGTGCTGGCTCGGTTTCCGTTGTCGAGCATATCAACGAGGCGCAGCTCGCTCTCATTGCTGCCTTCCACCCGCAAGGCTGTAAGCTCGAAGTTGTTGGTCACCGGGCCGGTTGGCACTCCGATGTCCTCGCCGCCAATCTCCAGCATGCCGTCGGCACCAATCTGGAACGGGACAAACACGAGCTCGCCCGCCATGCTCATGGATGATTCGTTTGTCATCGCATAGGAGAACGCGCTGCCGAATGAGAGCGATGTGGCAGCGTCTGTGGAAACACTTCCCTGGGTACCAAGAAGGACCGACCGTGTTGCAAGAGAGATGTTTTCGAGAGACAAGTTGACTTCGCCGCTGAGAACAAGCTCATCCGTGACGTGCAGCGGCGCAGCACTGAGCGATGATGTGCCAACAATCTGCCATGGGGTGGGTTGATTCGCATGCATCGACATCAGGTTTAGAAGCGACACTACTGTTCCTGGAAAAGCGGTCAGCGACATGTTCACCGCGTTGGTTGCTGTAGATGTGAAATATGATTCCCAACTGAGCACATCGACATTTATGTTTTCAAGCAGATCAGCATTCAGCGTGATAGAGGCCCACCAAGAACCAGTGTTGTTAACAGTAAATGCTGAGTCAGAAACAGTAGTTGCATTGATTTGTATCTGCGAGCCTTTGCCAACACTCGATGAGTTTACGCCCGAGATTGGTCCTGATGCGATATCCACTGTGGCCTGATTGAAAAGCGCTGGCGGAATGTTCATGGTGCCGTTGAACGTATCCGCGGTGAGTGATCCACCGTTGAGTACTGCGTGCCCGTTGAACGATCCAAAGTAGGCATTCGTTCCCGCGAAGGGAATCGTCCAGTTGCCAGAGAGTGTCAACAGATCTATGTCGGCATTGCCCGTGCTGACAACTGTTGCGACAGATGAATAGATGTTGATACTGGCCGCCACTGTGCCAACATCAATGTTGACGACATTGAGCTCGACATTGTGTGTTGCCCCGCCGCAGCCGACACAGATAGACCCAGTGCCGGTGACATCATCGATGGACTTCAGAATGAAGTGGTCTTGCCATTGCGGAAGTGTGCCCGATGTCGAGACTGTCAGCGATCCGTCGATCTGCATCCCGGAGATTGTTGTTGTGCTCATTGGTGAGAGCGAAAGATCGATCACCGCGGACATGCCGCTTGGGATGACGACGTAGTACTCATCCGTGCCGTTGTTGACCGGCACGACAGGTGGTGTCCAGTTGTTTGGGTCGTGCCAGTTTGGACCGCCAGTGAGTGTGACGGTGGTCACTTGTCCAAAGGTAGATGCGGAGAGTGCAAAGGACGATGCGACCAGAATGTTGCGCAGGTTCATACTACTTCCTTTCCCGACCCGTGAACCAGGCCGAAGAAACCCGTTTGGAAATATCTCCAGTTCCAGTATGAGGTTAATACAGGAATGGGGGATTGGGACGCAAAATCTGTGAAAATGCCGCAAAATAGCAGAGCGGCACATCACCATGAGGCGATGTGCCGTTGAGGACTTAGTTGTCCGAAATCATAAAGTCGCGCAAATGGCAAAGTTACGGACATCCGACGGCGTATGCGTTGCCGAAGCAGATATAGTCAAAGACGTTGAGAACACCGTTGCCATCGCAGTCGGCGTATGGATCGTTCGTGCTGTACGCGTTGCCGAAGCAGATGTAGTCGAAGACGTTCAATGTGCCCGATCCATCGCAGTCAGCATAGCAGCCATCAGATACTGCAACAATACCGCAGAGACCCGTGCCCATTCCAGTATTGTGGACAAGCGTTAGTTGGCCGGTGGCTGGATCAGCGCGGAATACATCACCATCAAAGTCTGTCACAAACATGGTACCGCTTGAGTCAAACGTGGCATCTTCGAGGACGAGCAGATTTGTCGGGCCACCGATAAACGTTGTATTGCCGGTCGTCGCATCGACCTGTGAGATTCCGCCATTGATGCCAAAGCCGAAGAGTGTTCCGACCGCATCAAACTGCAATCCGCATCGGGCATTCGCATTGCTTGTTGAGAGAAGTGTCGCAGATGCTGTTGCTGGATTGATCTCGTAGATCCGGTACGGCCCGTTACGTTCGATTGCCAGCATCTGTCCAGTCGTGGGGTGGAACGTGATGTCACCAAGAGTTTCAATGCCGGTTGAGCCGACAAAGGTTGTCGCACCCGTATCAACATCAATGGTCCACAATCCGGTGTTCCCTGGGACCGAAACCGCAAACACCGTTCCGGTGCCCGGCTGCTGCGCCATGGAAAAGAATCGTTCTGTTCCGCCAACCGTCGCGCGCAGCACAGCTGTGCCGGTGTTTGGATCCAGCGTGTAGAGCCCGCGCGGCAAACCGCCGCCACCATTTTCTTCGAAGTAAATCAGATCGTCGGCGCACGCTGCCGAGAGCGACATCGCAATGCACGAGATCAGTGCCAGACGTGAGCGCATTCTCTCCTCCTTCAATGAGACTTCAAGATCGTGTGCGCCCTCGCCAGTGCAAGAATCATCGCACATGCGAGTTATACCACAGTTTCGGCAAGAGCACAAGACGCTCAATGGGTACGGGACACAAGCTATTAGTGGTTGTTTGCGCTTTGTTACGGCAATGTCAAGATATGGCAGGAAGCAGCGATATTTACGGACATCCGACGGCGTACGCGTTGCCGAAACAGATGTAGTCGAGGATATTCAGCACACTGTTTCCATCGCAGTCGGCGTACGGATCGTTGGTCGCGTACGCGTTACCGAAGCAGATGTAGTCGAGAATGTTCAGCACCGTGTTGCCATCGCAGTCGGCGTAGCAGATGTTCTCTCTTGCTTGGATCACGATGAACGCCTGTTCGAGAAACGTGCCGGATGCGTTCTGCAGCGTGCAGGTGGTGTAGAGCTTGCCGTTGGCAGCGAGGAAGGAATCTCCTACGAAGTGGTGGATAAACACGTTCTCGTTCAGAATACCATCGCCGTTGAGATCGACCTGATCATTCTCTCGCATGAACACGCCTTTTGTCGAATGGACAAACACCTCGTCCTCATCATGGTTGGGGTTGTTCGTGACTCCGACATATGTGAAATCGTCCGGCCCAACACTGCGCCCTGGGGAGAACGCGTAAGAAAAGGACTCGGTGCCGAACGTCTCGCCCGGCAGGCCACCCGGAACGATGCTTCCGGTACTCGCGACAAACTGGTTGTTGTAGACCAGCCAGTCCTTGTTTGCCGTCGTATCACCAACCGCGAACCAGTCGCCATTCCCCGACATCGAAGCTCTCGATATGCTCCGTGTTGTCTCGCCAAGAATGGGAAAGGTGTTTCCCTCACGTAAGAGTACTGCGCCGTTGACAACGATCACGCCATCGCTCGACGTTGGCGCGTCGAGCCACGCATGCAAGAGCCACTGGGAGCCATCGGCAGATATAAAGAAGTCGGTTTTTGAAAAGTTGCCGTAGGGTTGGATTGCGTTCACTGGAACGGTGATTCCTACCGATGCGATGACTGCGCCGTCACGGATCAGAAAGTCATCCATGTTGTCCGGGCGAGCGCCGACAGTGTCGAACGCACCGAACGCCGCGATGCCGCTGTTGGCTATGTTCATTGAATGGAACTTGGCGCCGTACACCTCGCCGGGAACGCCGGGGACCGCGTTCCCTTCCTGCGCAAGCACACTGAACGCAGCACCATCGAACAGCACAACCTGACGGCTCGTGAGCGGCGCGGTGCCCCCAAGGAATCCGGCGAACACAAAGGCCCCGTACCTGTTGATTGCGTCTTCAGAGTCCGTGATGCCGATTGTCTGGCCCGTAGGTGCCCAGGGTGCTTGATTGCCCGAGCGAAGGACAAGATTCGCCGTTGATCCCGATCCGACGAGTTTGACCGCACCGACGGATGGAGCGGCTGCGTCGGTAAAGGCGTCGAGTATCCAGTAAGCCCCGTTATCGCTCGCGCGCGGCAAACCAAATCCTATAAACCGGTCGGTTCCTCCGGGCACTAGTGATGTCGGGCTGAATGTGAACTCTGAAAAGATCACAGTCGGATATTGCTGGGCGTGTGTAGCACAAGCAAAGCACGCCGCTGTCATAGCGGTTATACCAAGGCGCATCTAATATTCCTTCCACAGCAGGCCACGGAACATGGCATGTTGCTGCACTACTATTGTACTGGAAACACAGCATTCAGCGTCTTGCTCTTCTTTGCAAAGTGTGAAGAAATGCACCTGCGTACAAAGAACAAACAAGCCCGCCGATGGCGGGCTGTGAGTTCAATAAGAAGTTGTACCTATACCTTAATTACGGGCATCCGGCCGCGTACGCGTTGCCAAAGCAGATGTAGTCAAAGATATTAAACGTCCCGCTGTTGTCGCAATCGGCGTATGGATCCTGGACCGCGTACGCATTGCCAAAGCAGATGTAGTCGAAGATGTTGAGCGCGCCACTGTTGTCGCAGTCGGGATAGCAGACCGCCGGCGGATCAAAGTCGACCACAAGCGTGGGGCGCCACGCAACGGTTGCATGTTCACGCGTTGCCCAGCGCTTTGCTGTCGGAGAACCAGCCTCATCACCGATGAGCACCCACCCAAAGTTGTTGCTGGGATTGTCAACCCAGTCCTGCACATCTGCGGTCAGACCTGCATCAGACCATGAATATGCACCAACACCTCCAACAGACGTTGTAGCGCTCGCCGCTGCAACAAAGTCGCCTCCGGGTGTTGTCCACAGATCTGTATCAAAGAATCTGTGCAGCCAGGTTGCATCACCGGGTGTTGGCACAGCGCCGCCGCCGCTGTTCCCACCGTTGCTTGTTCCTTCGCCCCAGCTTGCCATGACCTTGTGGAGTGTGTGATCATGCGATCCAGAGATTGACTTTGTCATCTGGAGTTGCAAGGACACATTTGTCACTGTGCTCCCTGCAGGAATGTTCCCAGCGATGTCAAACTCGATGAGGCAGCGGCGAATAAACCCGATTCCACTGGCTGTTGTGCCGCAGAACATGGAGTCACCAACTGCGTTGCTCGCGAGCGTGGTTCCACTGATATACATTGTGTTGTCCTTGGATGACACGAGCGTGACTGTGTCAGCCAGAGCGCCTGCGCTCGCAATGAGCACTAGACCTGCGATCGTACGAAAATGCATGTGATTCTCCTCGTCTTCCTGTTACCCCAAAGCACCCAACTTATCCACCCACTGGTTATCGCTGCACTGGTGTTGTGAGCAAACAACCCGTGGCATGCGCTACAGCATACCGACAGTGATAAGGTGTTTCACACCCACGGTATAGAGGAATCGGTCGAGAACTCGTCCTATTCGATCGCGATTTCGCGCGATGCCAAGATTCCCGAGCAAAAAGACGGGTTGGGTTCCTTTATTGAATGTCCGAGAACCAGCAGTGAACTACGGGCAGCCAATCGCAAATGCATTGCCAAAGCAGATGTAGTCAAAGATGTTCAAGCCACCGCTGCCATCGCAGTCAGCGTACGGATCCTGATTGGCGTAGGCATTCCCGAAGCAGATATAGTCGAAGATGTTCAGGGTTCCTGAGGTATCGCAATCAGCATAACACGATGCGGGCCCAATGTTCCCAGCGATGATGTATGCCTTGCCTCTGCTCGAAGAATCCGATGCTGCAGTGATGAGATAATCAAACATTCCGTCGCCGTTGACGTCGCCCATGCCGTTGGCGTCGAACCCGAAGTTTGCTCCTGCAACATCGTGTGTGAATGTTTCCAGCACCGCGCCTGTTTTGCCGGAATACACATACCCCTTGCCTCCTTGCGGTGCGCCGGAACTGTCCGCCCACGAACAGAGAATCATGTCTGCGCCACCGTCACCGTCGATGTCATCGATGATGCGTCCGATCCCGAACCCGCCGATCTGCATGTGCGTCCACAGTTTGTTGCTGTTGGTGCCGTCGAAGATGTGCGCACGGTTTGCAGCATAATCTGCAACATAGATGTCGTTTATTCCGTCGCCGTTCACGTCGCCGCCGTTCATGAACCATTGCCCGTACACGGATGTTGGTGTGTTCGCGGGGAGCGTTCTGATGAGTTGTGATTGTGTGCCGTCCCAACTGAAGACGTACGCATTCGTGCCGCCCATTGCGCCAACAGCAAGATCGTCGCGTCCGTCGCCATTGATATCACCGATAAACTCCGCAGCAGATCCGAACCTTTCGCCTGCAGCGAACCCGTCAAGATCATCTATTTGTGTAAATCCACCGCTTGAGTAGATATATACCTTGCCCTGATTTGAAATAAGAGTGGAGTCGGTTGCAGCCCCGATCGCCAGATCGTTCACACCATCGCCGTTATAGTCACCGCCGCCATTGACGTCATATCCAAGACCATACCCGACCTGCCCGATGATCTCATGGACGAACTGCCCGTTTGTGCCATCATACAAAATGGCGCGTGGTCCGCTGCCAAATGGTGCGCCTGCGATGACATCATTGATTCCGTCACCGGTGACATCGCCAGCATTTGCAACATCATACCCAAGGCGCTGCACACCGGGCTCTGCAGACTTTGACCACATCAATGTGCCTGTCTTGCCGGAGTAGACATAGATCTTTCCCGTTGCGCTTGTCGCAACGAATGTTGTCGCAGAGATAACACAATCCTGAACGCCATCGTTGTTTAGATCGCCCATGGAGTTTGACACCCAACCGAACTGATCACCAACGTTCTCGCCAGTAAATGTGTGGATAGCGTTGCATCCTTCGGTGCACTGCGCTTGTGCAATACTTGTGATGCCACACGCACAGCCCACTGCAACGGGTAGAACACGACAACGACCACGCTTTGACAAGTTAACGGGCAGACGCATCACGCTCTCGCTTTCTCAAACTCTTGTGTGTTGATATTGATCCAGTTCACGCGCGATGCCGAGACATCGCGCATACCAGCATTTTGACACGCGGAACGCGCAAGAGTTCCGACATTTTGTAGGAGATTTGGGTTGACAAGGCGGAGAGAAATGAAGACCTATAAAATCAAGCAATCTGGCACACATTGAGCGATTTGATCGCGTCGATCACCCTCGCGTGGATGTTCGGTGTCGCGCAGGCCACGCCACGGTTCTGCTCCAGCCCGCGACCATGCGAGAAATCCAAGGGCTTGCCATGCACATCGGTTACGATGGCACCAGCCTCGGTCGCGACGAGCGCACCAGCTGCATGGTCCCAGATGCGCTCGACGTATCCCTTCTTGGTCGGCAGGCGCAGGTACGCGTTGCTCTGCCCGCGCGCGACAACAGCGTACTTGCACTGGCTGTCAAGACGCACAGGCTTCCACGTTGTGTTCATGTCCGACGCGATGTGGTCCATGATGCGGTCGGTGTCGCTGACATTCGAATGGGCCTTCTCGACGCTTGCGCACACAGAGAGTGTGCCGTCGTCGCGCGATGTTGCCGATACACGCTCACCACGCTCGCGGATGTCGGTGCCGGTGATCTGGAACGTGCCCTTTCCCTTGATCGCGTAGTAGATGGAACCAGTGCGATCGGGCTCATCGAACGACGCATCAAATGATGCGCTCAGATTTGGACAACCGAGCACGCCCAGCACGGGCTCGCCATCGACAACATACGCGAGCGCGATAGCGTACTGGTTGTTACGCAGAAACCCCTTTGTGCCGTCGATCGGATCGAGTGTCCAGAACGCGTTGTCGTTCTTTGGATCTGCATGCCCTGCGTCGATCGCGTCGAGCACTTCGTTTTCAGCTGCGCCCGGCCAGGCCAGGCGCACCGCGTCGAGCACCTGCTCGCGCTGCACTGTGTTCTCAGCACTGCGCAATGCGCTCGCGCTCTCCTCGCCGACAATCGAATGCACACCCAATCGGATGCGAAGCTGCTGGCTCACGATCGCCTGGCTGGCATAGTCGGCGATGGTCACCGGGCTCTTATCATCCTTGGACATCGCCTTGATGTCGTCGAGCTTGATCTGCACGTGCCTGCAGACCGCGCACGCGTCCGAGACGGCAGCCAGTGCAGCGGTAAGAACATCATCGGTGATCGTGTGTGCCATGTGAATCGATCAAAGCCTGGCCGATCGATCGAGGCAAGCGGTTCCCGGTTTTCACCAACTGAATCTCAATACTTTCTATACTCTGTAATCACGTATGGCAGCAACTTCTGAAACATCGGTCTCGAACCGGCGCCGGACAAGCCGAATGCTCCTCTCCGCTGAGGGGATTGGTGCCCTGTATGACGCCAGCCGCTACGAGCGCGTTGTCGCGAACCAGACCGAAACAGTGAAGCATGCGTGGAGTCTGATCTGGGCTGGGTATGCGCTGACTCTCATTCAGTTTGTGCTGCTGCTGAATACATTGTCAGCCCACTCCAGCGGCACCGTGGAAGCGCTGTGTGTCGGCTTTTCAACCGCCGCGCTGTGTGTACTCGGTCTGGCTGTGTACTGGTTGTTCGAGCGCATCGCTCTGCAGCGTCTGGAGCGCGTTGCAGGCGCATCACACGACGTGCTGGCACACGTATGCACGAACCATGTCAGGTCGTGGATGGTTCGGTATACGATGTCCATGCTGGCCTGCTGCCTTATCTATATGGTGCTGCTCATTTATGGATTGCACAATGTGCCGCGTGCTATGAGTATTGCTGGGATCACAAACGCTGTTTGCGTTGGCCTGCTGTTCGGCGTGATTGTTCACGCGATGGCACGATCACGGAAGAACGATCGGGGTCAGTCCCTGTGGAACGTTGCGCTTTGCGGGATCATCGGCGTGTGCGTGCTGGTTGTGATGATAACGATGGAGACCCGACCTGACATCCAGTCGGGTCTGATCCTCTCGCCGGTCTTTGCAGCGGTGACGATGTTGTGTCTGGCGATGATTGATGCGCCGTTTCGCGAGGCGAGGGTGCTCATGGCTGCAGGTGTGCTCGATGCACGCGAACTGGCGATCCACGGGCTCGGCAAAGGCAGCAGATATGAAAACGCGAGAGCGGTGTGGCTCTCGCGTCTAAAAGTCCGTGAGATATCAAACAAATAGAACTGATATTATTTCATCAATCCCTTGCTCGTCAGGTAATCCACGACGTCCTGCACGCACTCATTGATGGACCTGCCCGTCGTGTCGATACGAAGTTCAGCGTTCTTTGGTGCTTCGTACGGATCGTCAATGCCTGTGAAACCCTTGATCTCGCCAGCGCGAGCCTTCTTGTAGAGCCCCTTGGGATCGCGTTTCTCGCACTCCTCAATCGGGGTGTCCACGAACACCTCAATGAACGGGAGTCTTGCCTCGTCATGGAGAGCGCGGGCTGCGTCACGATCGGCAATGTACGGACTGATGAAACTGGTCAATGTGATGGTGCCCGCGTCTGAGAAGAGTTTGGCGACCTCGCCGATGCGTCGGATGTTCTCTGCACGATCTTCGGCACTGAACCCGAGGTTCTTGTTGAGTCCGAACCGGATGTTGTCGCCGTCGAGCCGGTAGCAGTTCACGCCAGACTGGACGAGCACCTGCTCAAGGGCGCTAGCGATAGTGGACTTGCCACAAGCGGAAAGCCCTGTGAACCAGACGGTTGCGCCCGTGGTGGCAAGAGCTTTCCAGCGTTCGTCGCGGGTGAGATTTCCCTCGTGCCAGTGGATGTTTGTGGCTTTGATCTCGGTGGCTGTGCTCATTATGTGGTCTTCCAGCAGGCTGTGATGTGATCGGCGCAGGTCAAAGAGGCGCCAGACTCAAGTGTAGCGGGAAACCGGGTTTCGTCATCCCATTACAGTTGTGTTCGCTGCTCCTGACGCCGAAAGCTCAAGGTTATCGCCCATGGCTGCTTGGTTGCGGTGCATCTGTAACGAGTCAGATCCAAGTCTGTGCAGAACGCAGAGATGCCCTCGCGTTCAGCCGTGTTCAGGGGGCGATCCAGCGCGAGCAAGCCGCGCTCTGAAACAAGCAGACACGGCTGGCTATGCAACTGATTGCCAAAGATGGAGAACAGATCGCTGATCTGCAACAACACTCCGCGTCTGCTCTCTCGTTATCTTGCGTCGAGGAAATCTGTACAAAGCTCAAAAAGTCTGCGGACTTCTTTGGTGAGCATTCTGCACGATCTGCGACTGTCTTTGTGTGCTTTTAAATTGATGCGCATCATATTCATCCACGCGCTCATGAAAGGTATTGCATAAATGTGACCAAGAAACAGGTTGTCATCATCGCATTATTACTCTTCTGCAATCTTTGTCCGTTGCTGTCCGTATATGACTGAAAACAAAAAACTCAAAGCAGGTGACATCGTGTCGATCGTTGACAATCGCGCAAGCATCTGCCATTCTGATCTCTACATTCAGTTTTTATAACACTGTATTACTTTTACAGCAGTTTCACAATATTGAGTAAATGTGGGTTTATGCCGCACACAAATGTGTCACACTGGTTTCAAAATATACGCAGTTTCTCTTATTCACTGGTATGCAGCTTGACAGTTTCAGCTTGCTCCGTCATATTCCCTGAAACAGAATCTTTGAAGTGTCAGGCAGAAACACAAGGCCGATCAAATGACAAGAACCAGACATAAGAACAGCGATGCTGCAGCGATCCAATGGAAACCCCTTGATCGCGTTGGCCAGAAAGACTCGCAAATGTTCAATCGTTTTTCTACTTGCAGATCGTGCGGTGTAATTGCCTTTGTGTGCGCTCTTGTGCTCCAGCTCTCTCCTGCATGTGCGCAGACAGTTGAGGATGTCCGAGCATGGTTTACAGCACGGACAGAGGAGGGGAGATCGTTCCCTGAGATCGGAAAAAACGAGCTACAGATCAGTGCAACGCTCTACTGCCCGTACACAGCAGATGACGTTGAGATGTGGCGGCCGCAGGTAAGGGAGGCATTTGATCATCCCAAAGGGGCAGTTGTTGGGTGGTATGACACCGAGCAGAAGGAAGGTCCTGAGGTGTTGACTGTTCGATATTGGTGCACCGGGCAGAACAGGGTGCGGTATCACATCAGTGGTGGAAGACAATATGACAATCCTTACAAACCTCCACGACAACCTGGTGCTGGTGTATTTATTGGCGCGTTGGGGCGTGAGCCGCAGATGGATATGGGGTTAAACGCTTCTGAAGCATGGGTGCTTGAAACGCAGGATCTGCGGGTTGATAACGAATCTGCCGTTGACAGAAGTGTCAAGCAGAGCTGGGAGGAGTATGGGATACCTGGGCTGGTCGATATTAGAATGACCGAAGTGCGTGATTGGGTATCGTATCTGCTTCAGAGTGGTATCACGCTTGAACTCAACAATCTTGTTTCTATTCGAGAAATAAATGAAGTCAGCCCCGATTGTTTTATCGTGGTGACCGAATCAAAGCGCACCAAGCCACCACTGGTATCCGAGTTTCGCATCAGGTATATGCCGGAGTTTGAGGATTTCGTTGTTGAACAAATGAAATGGATTGCTGGCCCTTACGACGCGCCAAACGCGTGGAGCAGTGTTCGCGAGTTTCATGACCATCGACGAGATCCTGTGACCGGGAAAGTACATCCGTACTCGGTAGAACTGTCAGGATGCCAGACAAAGTCACGAACTGTTCTGAAACTCGAAAAGTACATCCCGCTGGAGACGTCGCCATCAAAGAAGTTGTTTGCAACACCCGAAGTGCCGTTTGGCGATGATCCTGTGCGAGGAAGCTATCAGGTGATTGCATTCCATGATCTGCGAAACGGATCAACAAAGACATTCAACTACGACGGCACTCCATACAACTACCACGTCTCAGCGGATTCACTGAAGGGGAACAGGTACGCCATGCTGGGTTGGATGCTGTGCGGGATCGGTGTGATTGTGCTTGGTGTGTTCGCAGCGCGAAAGTACGCGTCTGTGGGAGTTCGTGTTCGATTGGGTCGATAAGGAATGAAAGCGAGGTTATATGTATCGGAAAAGCCATGCGATTCTTGCAGCGTGTGGATGTGTTGCTGCGGGAGGAATTCTGTGGGCGCAGGCCGGAGAGTATCCATGTTATGAAACGGTAACGCACTTTTCGTTGTGCTCGTTTCTGCCACCTCCGCCCCCAGGCAATCCCTTGACATGTGAGGTGTATTATATTACTCAGGGAGGCGAAATAACCGATTGTCCGTCGGCTACCAACGGATTTGACAATACGGACATTCGCCCAAAGGTAACAAAGTGCTGGACCTGTGAGCTTGGGATGGATTCGTTTGGAAACTGCCGGGTAGAGCTTGGTTGCAGTTCGCCAGCATCCACAACGCATGAGTGCTTTGCATTTGGAGCAAGCTGTGAAGGCGGCGGCGGTGGGGGAATGGGGAACTAATCCATGATTATATCGCAACAGTCACGAAATCGATTTTCGCCTAGCCAGACACTTTCGTGGCTGTTGCGATCGGTTTGTCCACTTGTCTTCGTTGTTGCTGGAGCAGCCAAGCTCATCGCACTGGATGAGTTCGTTGCAAGCCTTGACAACTGGGTAATTATTCCTGAAGGGTTCGCTGGATACGTTGCGCCTGGTATTGCGCTCTTTGAATTTTGTATTGGAGGTGCGTGGTTTCTCTGTGGATGTTCAAAGCGGGTTGAGTTATTTTGCCTTGGTCTGCTTGCAGTGTTCATTGGTGCATACAGCTTCGAGAGCTGGTATAACGTCCCCCCCGACTGCAACTGTCTGGGACGTCTGTCGCAATGGGTATACCACGATGCGATGCTGAACAAAGTAATCCCCCGCAATATTGTTCTGATTTTAGTGCTGGTGGTTGGTATGGGATTGCAATGGTGGCTGGCGAAGAGAAAATATGGAGATTTGGGCGGCATTTGTGTGAGTCCAGCACAATCAGGCGAAGAGACATCAGACCGATCTTCGCGTAGAGCAACTCATGGATTCACTTTGATTGAAACGATCGTCACAATAGCGGTAATTGGCCTGGTGATTTCGATTGTTGTCCCGTCGCTCAAGCAGTTTCGGAAACAGGCGTATCGCACCGCAGCGATTTCAGCGACGAAGCAGCACACTACAATATTTCTGGCATACGCAAACGATTTCTCAAACCAGTTCCCATTCATGCTGAATGTTGCTCCAAACTCGAATCCGCCAATACAAGTGAACACAACACCTCCAGCGTCATGGCCGGTCGAATCTCACTTTGTCCAGTCATATATGTGGAATGTGCTGTTGGCAGATTCTTACTACGATGGTCGATTTATTGGTGATGATTTCAGCTTGTATTCAAACAGCGATAACGACTTTTGGCCCGAGTTATATTACAGTTGCAGCCTGCTGGCGAGCCCTGAGTTCTGGAATCCGCAGACACGCACCGGACCCAAGCAATGGCGTTCTGTGCGAACAACTGAAGTCAGATATCCATCGAAGAAAGCGATCCTCTTTGATGATTATGTTGACGATACGGTTACGTACACACAATCGTCGAGATTGCTCGCAGGGAGAGAGCGTCCAATCTGCATGGGACTGGTGGATGGTTCGGCACGATATGTTGCACCTGATCAGTTTGGACAGGGTTACTACGGCTTTGGAGTTTGGCCGGGCTATCCGTTTCTGCACACCCCCGGTAGTTCATTGCCAGCCCAATGCACACTTGATGGCGCTCGAGGGCGTGACATTGTTGATTGACTAGCAGCAGCTCATTGTTCGGCCGTTGTCAGTATAGGTATATTTATGTATTTTTTAGGGTTGTCGTTATTTGTTATTGACACACAATGTGAAAATCAGTAATCTGCCGATAGCATCTAGGGTACGCCTGTCATAGAAAGGTTAATCTATGTTGTGCAGTGTGAGGTGTCTCTTGCTGCTGTTTGTTTTTTTGGCTGCACTTTTTGTTCAGAGAGCTACTTTTGCTCAATCTGCAGGTGATGCAGAGCAGTGGTTTCGACAGCAACTTGCTTTGGGAAAAAACTATCCGGTTCTGGGTGAGAACGAGCTTGTATTTACTGTGACGAGATACTGTCCAATAACCAAAGAACAGGTAGAGAGACTTCGTCCAATCGTTCGGAACGCAGTAGATCATCCCGATGGTTATTGTGTTGGCTGGTACGACACAGAGCAGCGTGAAGGCCCGGAGAAACTTACGCTGCGATATTGGTGTCGGGATGAGCAATCTGTTCGCGTTAGTGAATCTGGTGGACGGACGTATGTCAATCCATACCAACCACAGGCTGATGAGCCTGATACAAGAATCAGGTTTGGGAAAGCAGGTCGTGATAAGATTCGTGACTATGGCATGAACTCAAAGGATGCTTGGGTTCTTGAAACAGCAGATTTACGAGTAGACAGCATGCGTGCAGGAGTCGTGCAACAGTCTCACGCCTCAGAGGACGGGTCGAGTGTTGTAACGACAAGAGTTGCGGAGGTTCACGGTTGGGTTTGTTGCCTGATGCAGTGGGGACTGGCATACCAGCTCGACGCAACAAAGCAGATCACAAGCTGTATCTCGCAAGCACCAGATATATACATGCTCACGGTAGAGGTGTTGTTGCCATCTGGTCTTATGCAAGTTGATTACACGGTTTGCTATCTGCGACAGTTTGACGACTTTGTCCTTCAGCAGCGGGAGGTTGTGCGGGCGCCGTTTGATCTGTCGGACTATCCAAGACGAAAGACAGTCTTTACAAGCTTCCAGCGTGATTCAACGACTGGACGCGTTTTGCCTCGTGTTGCGGAAACGTCAGGCAGTTCGTTTTGGCCGCGGGAAGTTGTGGAGCTTCAAAGCCTCGGATCATCGGCGGTGGATGTGGCAAGCCCGTTATTTGCGACTCCAAAGATCCCGCAGGGTTCTGATCTGATCAGAGGAAATTATGTATTGAATACTGTTCACGATCTTCGAAATCATAAAATAACAAACTATGACTCAGATGGAAGTATCCACGATTACCATGCCGCCATCGAGGGGTTGCGTCCCAGTCACTACGGAACGCTGGCATGGGTATCTGGAGCGATTGCACTGGGAGTCCTTGGCGTGGTCGGAATACGGAAGCATCGGTAACCATTGTAAACTTAGGAGATCAGACAATGATATTATGTAAAAAGAGGATAGTTGCAAGTATGTGCTTAACCCTGTTTGGGGCGAGCATTATGTATGCTCAGGCTGGCGAAACGCCATGCTACGAAACAGTAAGTCATGCAGATTTGTGCAGCCTTGTTGGTGTGTCTGCACCAGGCAACCCGGGAAGTTGCGGAAGCCAGAATATTGCAACAGGTGGAGCAATTACGCACTGTCCTGAAACACAGGGTATTGGCTCAGATAACACTGCGATACGGCCAAAGGTCACTACCTGTCAGGCATGTGATCTGCTGGTTAATCCGTCAACATTAAACTGCGATGTATTGGGTGCTTGCAATGATGCGGGCAGTACAACGCATGAATGCTATGCGTCGGGCAACCCATGTAGCGGCGGTGGTGGTGGTGGAAATGATTGATTGTTACGGCAGCAAACTTAATATAGTAATCGCTAATCGATAGTTATTATTCTTATTTCGTTGGTATGCAAAGAAGCAAACGCGTAGTTCTGTTGGCTATTCGCGCCGTATGTCCGGCTGCTCTATTTGTTGCTGGTGTAATGAAGCTCATCGATTTGGGCGAGTTTATCAATGGTGTTCGAGAATGGACGGTTATTCCAAGTTCGATCTCTTACTATGTCGGAGTTTTCATTCCATTCGTCGAAGTGGTTCTGGGAGGTTCATGGTTTGTTGTTGCGTCCCGTCGTCGAGTGGAGCTTATGTGTGTATTGCTTGTACTCGTATTTACTATGGTGTATGCTGCCGAGAGCCTGTTCAATGCTCCGCCGAACTGTAACTGTCTGGGGTTAATAACACGATGGACGCGCCACAATAGCATTATCCACGATGCGCTGCCTCGTAATGTTGCGATAATGGCTCTTGGCGCGTTTGGTTTGTTTTTTCATACTAATCACAAGGTTTGTGTGGTGCATTCAGAGACGACAAGAGATAGAGATCAAGGCGTGTCTTGCCGATCCGCATTTACACTGATTGAAACCCTTGTTGTTGTTGGGATTGTTGGGATTGTTGCTAGCCTTGTGATTCCAGGGCTGCGGCACCTTCATCGCGAAGCTCGCAATGTCTCTGCACTGAATGCGACCGCGAGTCATGCCCAAGTATTTCTGGCATATACCACTGATTATGCCGAGCAGTTTCCATTTCTGTTGAATGTTGGGCCAGGAGCAAATACGCCTGTAACTATTCCAACGCAACCGTCAACGAGTTGGCGTGTTGATTCGCACTTTACGCAGTCAATCATCTGGCCGGTACTGATGGCTGACGAGTATTACGGCGGACGATTTACCGGTGAGGACTTCCGCTTGTACCAGTCAAATGCGGAGGGTTTTTCAGAGCTTCTTTATTCTTGTAGCATGCTTGCGAGTCCGGGCTTCTGGAATCCACGCACTCGAACGGGCCCAGAGCAGTGGAGGTCGGTCAGAACGGGTGAGGTTCGTTATCCATCGCTGAAAGCAGTGCTCTTCGATGATTATTCAGATGATGATCGTGTGTGGACAGCAAAGACTGTTTATGTGACTGGGAAACCCCGTCCCATTTGCATGGGGTTGGCTGATGGCTCGGGTCGGTGGGTTTTGCCGAAACAGTTTGGGCCGAGTTACGTTGGGCTTGGTTCTTGGCCTGGGTATCCACCATTGCATCCGCCAGGAAGTGTTCTTTCACCACAGTTCACACTGGATGGTGCTCGAGGGCGAGACATTATTGATTGAGCTTGAGACGCGCTGATGTGTTCTTGTCACACATATGCAACCAGCATTACCCTCGTGCGCGAAGCACAAGTCTGCGGAGGATGTACGTCCAGCTTGCCCCCATCTGTCGATGAAACACAACTTTCTCCTTCAGAAACCTGACTGGGCCGATGATGCGCAACCATCGCGATGACATTCTGTCCTGCAAGCGGAGTTTTGGTGGCGAAACACGATGCGGCAGATCAGGGTAGAACTCCTGCACCGCCTCCATGTCGATGATCGAATCGACCGCATGCAGCTGCGCAGGTGTGCATGTCTCAATGTACTTGTTTGTTCTTGACTTTGAGAGTCCGGTGCCAGAGCCGCTCAGGGTGTACTTCCCGTCCCTGCTCTGATTTACATGAGGGACATCGAGCATCTCAGGTGTAAACGGAATGTCGAACGCATCGCACAACGCTTTGACCGAGTGCTGACCTTCGTTCACCATGTGCTCATATTGCATGATTCGAAACCGATCAGGTGCGCGCTTTGACCAGTCGCGTGCAATCCTGATCCCGCGATTCCATGCAACTGTGGGCGCCCACACGTTGTCATACCCAGGGTTGCGCCGAATGCGTGAAGCCACAATGTCGTACGGATTCCGTAGAAGATACACCATACGAGCATCGGGAATCTGTGAGAAGATTGTGTCGACGTGGAAGATATAGCTTGTTGCCTTTTGTACCCAGAAGGTGTTGCCAGATTCGATTGTTGCGATGTGCATCGCTGTTCGGTAGAGATCGATCGATGCAACTGATGGATTCGACTGGAGCATGGCAGACAGCGAAGATCGGATGATCGATTCTGCTTCGGCATGTTCAAGCCTGAGCAGTTTCATCATCAGTTCGAGTCGCTGTGCAGGTTCGTGCTCATTGTCGACTTCAAACTGTCGCTCAAAGAAATCATTTTCATCGATCTGCGCGTAACACCCCCGCGCTTTCCCAAGCATCAGCGCCAGCACCGTGTTGCCGGAATGCTGGCGCCCCGACAGAAAGATGGGGCCGCCGGAGAGTGCCGGAAGTGGTGGGGTTGGAGTTGTGGACGTGGTGCTCATGTGCTGGCAGTCTATCGATCCAAATCGGTGTGATGCGTTCGCACTTTTTCTTCTCAGCAGCGGATACATCGGCGAATGCAGAAGCGATCCATTTTCCCTGTGCTCGTGTTTCTGGACCTTGTCCCTATTGGATGTGGTTCTACACTTGGACAGCAGGGCATCGCATTCTTGCTGGCAGCATCGAGTGTTAGGATTACTTTCGTATACGCGGTGACGCGTACCCTTTCGATATTGCTGGCGCGTGTGCCCGGATTTGCCTGAGACAGGCGATTCCGCGTTTTTCGCAGTCTCCTTTGAAAGGGAAAGAAAAGTATGTCAGACCTTATCGCGCCGCACGGCGGCAATCTTGTTGATCGCGTCGCTACGGGCGCACGCCGCGACGAGCTCGTCAAGGAAGCCGCTTCGCTCCCTCGCATCGACATGACCGCGAAACAGTCGTGCGATTGCGAGATGATCGGCATCGGTGCGTTCTCGCCGCTGACAGGTTTCATGGGGTCGGCTGATGTGAAGTCGGTCATCACGAGCATGAAACTGGCGACCGGGCCAGCGGCTGGGCAGGTTTGGCCGATCCCCATTACGCTCTCGGTTGATAGCGCGAAGGCTCCCAAGGCAGGTGATCGTGTCGCGCTCTATGCACCCAATGGCACACTGCAGGCTGTGATGTCTGTCGAGGAGGTTTTCCCTCACGATCGTGCAAAGGAATCAACGATCTTCTTTAATGCATCCGGAGACGACGATGGCAACCATCCCGGCGCAGAAGCTGTGAAGAAGGAAGGCGATACATGCATCGCCGGACCGATCGACGTGGTGACGGTCTGCGTTGACCCCGAGGGCCCCGAAGCGTTTCTTGATCATCGTCTCACACCAGCACAGACGCGCGCCGAGTTCGCAAAGCGAGGCTGGAAGACAGTCGCTGCGTTCCAGACGCGCAATCCCATCCATCGTGCGCACGAGTACTTGTGCAAGTGTGCACAGGAGATCTGCGACGGGCTGCTGATCCATCCGCTTGTTGGCGAGACAAAGCCCGGCGATATTCCCGCTGATGTGCGAATGCAGTGCTATAACGTGCTTATCGAGAACTACTTTGTCCCTGAACGCACGTGCCTGACTGTGATGCCCGCAGCAATGCGCTACGCTGGCCCTCGCGAAGCAATCCTTCATGCGCTAGTTCGCAAGAACTACGGCTGCACGCACTTCATTGTTGGTCGCGATCACGCTGGCGTTGGCAGTTATTACGGCACATACGACGCGCAGAATATCTTTGATACGGTTTGCGAGGACTCTGTTGGCATTGTGCCGCTCAAGTTCGAGCATGCTGCGTATTCCAAGAAGGCGCAGGGGATGGTGTCTGGCAAGACGTTTCCGAAGATCGAAGGCGATCAGGTGTTCCTCTCAGGCACGAAGGTGCGAGATATGCTCGCTGCTGGCGAGCGTCCCCCTGGCGAGTTTTCGCGTCCGGAGGTTGCCGACGTATTGATCGCGTGGGCAACGAAGACACCTGTGGGCGTCTGATGCAGCCATTTGTTCAGTTCTGATTTTCCCTGTACCCGCAGCCAGCTCTGCGGGTTTTTCTTAGAAAGATTCAGGAGTCCTATGAACCGCCATCGGTCGGCGCGCGACCATACTCAAAGAGTCATGCAACGCGATCGTTTCCATATCTTCTCGGAACTTCTGGTGCTGCAGGCCCAACTGGGCGATGAGCAGGCGATAGATGAACTCGTGAGACTATGGACCGATCGTTTGGCATGTCGTGCGCGGCGACTACTCGGCGATGATGATGGTGTGCTGGATGTTGTGCAAGAGACTTGGCTTGGGATCGCGCGCGGGCTGCGATCGCTCAACGATCCTGCGCTGTTCGGACCATGGGCGTATCGGATCGTGTCGAACAAGTGCGCGGATGTTGTCCGCAGACGCGTGAACCATCGCAAGCTGCGCCACGACGCTAGCGCTGCCGAGCAGGCAAGCCGTTCTGATGGTGATACACGCGATGAGATCGGGATTGCAGTGCGTGAAGCAATCTGCCTGCTCCCGACTGACTTGCGCGATGTTGTGGTGTTCCATTACATGGATGGGCTTGGTGTTGAAGCGATCGCGAGCATCATGCAGGTGCCCGCTGGGACAGTCAAGACCAGGCTGATGCGAGCACGATCCAGACTCAAACCGTTGATTGAAAACTCACTCTGAAAGGAGACGCATCATGGATAATCTCGACGAAAAAATCCGCTCTGCATTAAGCACAAACGACGCGAAAGATCTGGGCGATCCCAACGACGGGCTCAGGCTTGATCGCATGGTGTTATCGACACTGCGCGAGAGCAACAGGTTCACCACCGTGGTCGCGTTCGTGTTTACATTTGTGATGCTTGGCGTTGCTGTGTTCTGCGCGATCCGTTTCTTTGCGGGCGAGGGAACAAAGGAACTCATCGGCTGGGCTGCTGGATTCCTTGTCTGCATGATTGCAGTCTCGATGGTCAAGCTCTGGTTCTGGATGGAGATGCAACGCGTTGCTGTGACCAGAGAGGTGAAGCGTGTGGAACTGCTTGTTGCGCGATTGATGCAACGCGAAGACTGAACCTGCCCTCTCAATGCACCGATAAGTATCCTTGGATTAAGAGAGTTCGACAGTGCATATGGATGGATATTGATTCTGTATTGAACGAATGGGTGCTGGGTTGTTTCAAGTGATATGCTGCATCCGTCTGCCAGTTCGGACGGATAGACGTACTGCTGCGTCAAACCCCACGAAGATCTGAAAGGTGAGTTATGCGTCCTTCATTGCTTCCATGTGTCCTTTCTCTCACCATTCTGGCTGGTATTGTGAATGCAGATAGTGTCTTTGATCCGGAGCAGGTGTACTACGACTGGGTGCGGGCGGACGGCTCGCTTGCTGGCGGCGTTGTGCTGATGGATACGAGCGCAGATGAGCCCGCAGAGATTGATGCAAGTGCAGTTGCAGGTGTTGTCAGGGTGTGGCCAAACGGCGCTTCACCAGAGATGATGCTCGGAAGTTCGCCCAATCGACTCGATCTCGTGATCGTCGGCGATGGGTACCAGACAAGCCAGCTTGGCGCGTATGCAGTCCATGCACAGAACGCGATCAACGCGATGTTCAGTCGTGAACCGTTCAAAACATACCAGAACCTGTTTCGTGTGCATCGGGTGGACGTTGTGTCGAATGATTCCGGCGTTGACAACGATCCAGCACAGGGGATTCTGCGTGATACCGCGCTTGACATGGCGTTCTGGTGCAACGGGACAGAGCGACTGCTGTGCGTCAGTCTGTCCAAGGCGATGCAGTATGCCAATACCGCTCCATTCGGACGAAACCAGGTGCTTGCGGTGGCAAACTCCAGCAAGTATGGTGGTGCCGGGTATCCGTCGAGCGATCTCGCCACAGTTGCGGGAGCGAATGGCTCAGCCGCCGAGGTTGCGATCCATGAGTTTGGCCACTCCATTGGAAATCTTGCTGACGAATACAACTATGGTGGCCCCACCACATACACGGGTGGCGAGCCCAGTTCTCCGAACTCGTCAAAGCTGCAGAACGCCACCATGCTTGCCCAGCAACAGAAGTGGTTCCGCTGGCTCAACGAGAGCTTTCCGCAGTTTGACGGGCTGGTGTCAACGTACGAGGGCTCGTCGTATTCACAGCTTGGTGTGTACCGACCGTCAAACAACTCATTGATGCGGAATCTTGGCAGACCGTTCAATATGCCATCGGCTGAAGCGTTGATCATCCAGATGTACGCTTTCGTTGATCCGATTGATGATTCCACACCAACAACCCAGGTGCTGGATGGTTCCGAGATCGTGTTCGTTGATCCGATCGACCTTGTCGGCGCGTCGCTTGATGTGCAGTGGTTTCTTGATGCCGTTGCGATTCCTGGCGCAACATCAGACCAGATCGATCTTTCGGTGCTTTCGATATCAAGCGGATTGCACCTGCTCGAAGCCGTCGTGACGGACAACACCCCATGGGTTCGCAACGAGCAGGCACGAGCATCGCTGATGCGCGAGACCCGCCAATGGGCGGTATTGGTCGAGCACTGCTACGCCGATTGTGACGGAAATGGCATGGTAAATGTGTTTGATTATGTCTGCTTTGGCAATGCATTTGCATCACAGCAGCAGTACGCAGACTGCGACGGAGATAGCTTGTTTACCGTGTTTGATTACATCTGCTTTGGCAATGCGTACGCGACTGGCTGCCCATAAGTGGTTCACTGTGAGTCATAATATTCCGATAAATAACTCATTGTGAGCACCGCGCGAAATCAGTTGACACTCCGCGTCGTGCCCCTTGTTCTCGGTGGGTATTCGTGTACACTCGGTCAATCGTCACCCTCGCGGGTCGCATGCTGTGGCATTGATGCATACGTGCCCATCGTGTTGCTGTGTTTTCAGGCTGCAGTTCGTGAGGGATCCGAGAGTCGCGCGGTGCCCTGCGCGCTGGCAGCACTGAGAAGGAGAACACCATGTTGCACACACATTCACCCATTGGTTTCCGGGGTTCGCATATTCGTTGTTCAGCTGCTGCTGCGCTCATGCTTGCAGCAGGCAGTGCGCATGGTCAGATGTGGAATGTTGGCAACGGCAACTGGAACGTCGCGTCGAACTGGTCGCCGATGACCGTTCCAAACTCCATGACAGCTGATGTCACACTCGGTGGTGCGTCGGGATACATAGTAACGATTGGTTCGATCAGCCCGATCATCCAGAATCTTGCGATCAGCAATGCGAACGCGGTACTGACAATTGGGAGCTCACGCGCGTTGCAGCCGCACGGCGATACGGTGATCAACAACGGTCTCATCAATGTGAACACAAATGGTGCGAACGGTTCGTATATCCAGTTCTTCAACGCGGACACATTGCTGACCGGAAATGGTGTGATTGCGCTCAACGCCGCCGGCAATATTCTTGATCGTGCGTATCTGTGGTACGGGGTCTCGACGGACGTTCTGACACAGGACGTCAATCACTCGATCCTTGGATCCGGCAATATCTATGTTGCGATGGTCAACAATGGAACGATCAATGCAGATATTGATGGCGGTATCCTGCAACTGTTCACAACCAACAAAGCCAACGCAGGAACAATTGGTGCGACAAACGGCGGGATCTTGCGCATTAATGGGATCAGTATCGATCAGACCGGTGGTGGTGCCATGTATGCGCAAGGTGCAGGCACAAATCCATCCGAGATCAGGCTTTCGAATGCGACATTGACCGGCGGCACGCTCGACATGCTCAGTCCGGCAGCTGCATTTGTGACTGCTGGTAATGCAACACTCATCGATACTGTTGTTTCCGGAACTATCAACGTCGAAAATACTCGAAATCTGCACATTGGTGGTGCGCTGTACGATCATGATGGCACGATCAATGTCAACTCTCTGTCGGGATCAAGCGGATCAAGCATTACCTTTGGTGATCCAGCAACAACACTCTCGGGCACGGGTGAGATCGTGCTCAACGCCAGCGGCAATATCCTTGATCGGGCGTATCTGAACTACACCGTCAGCTCCAACGTTGTCACACAGCAGGCTGGTCATGTGATCCACGGCTCTGGTAACATCTACACAAACATGATCTTCAACGGCAGGGTTTCTGCCGATCGCGATGGGCAGCTTGTTGCGATGATCATAACCCCCAAGACAAACAACGGCGTGATCGAGGCTGTTGATGGCGGGATTCTGCATGTCAACGGGATCGCAGTGAACCAGTCCTCAGCCGGCCAGATCAAGGCCGACGGCGCGGGCACGAATCCCTCTGAGATCAGATTGTCGAACGCCTTGGTCACCGGCGGTCATCTCGATGCAATGAATGGAACCTCCATTGAGGTTGTGAGCGGTGCTGCGACACTCGACAGTGTTGAAGTTACCGGCCAGGTGAACATCACTAACACACGGACACTGAACATTCTGGGGTCGACGTACGACCACACCGGTCGTGTTCTTGTGAACTCAAACGGTGGTTCCAGCCAGACAGTTCTCAGCTTTAATGACCCAGCAACAACACTCTCAGGCACGGGTGAGATCGAGCTTAACGCCACCGGCAATATCCTTGATCGGGCGTACCTCTCCTACACCCAACCCAGCAATGTTGTGACACAATCGGCCGGCCACGTTATTCATGGCTCTGGCAACATCTACACAAACATGATCTTCAATGGCCGGGTTTCTGCCGATCGCGATGGGCAGCTTGTTGCGATGATCACAACCCCCAAGACAAACAACGGCGTGATCGAGGCTATCAATGGCGGGATTCTGCACATCAACGGGATCACAGTGAGCCAGTCCTCAACCGGCCAGATCAAGGCCGACGGCGCGGGCACGAATCCCTCCGAGATCAGATTGACAAACGCGTCGATCACTGACGGGCATCTCGATGCAATGAATGGAACCTCCATCGAGGTTGTCAATGGCACGGCAACGTTTGACAGCGTCGAGGTCACAGGCCAGATCAACATTCTAAACTCGCGGGTACTCAACGTTCTGGGCACCGCCTTCGACCATGATGGTCGTACTCTCGTGAACTCAAACGGTGGTCCCAACCAGACAGTTCTCAGCTTTAACGACCCTGCGACAACGCTGATCGGGACGGGCGAGATCGAGCTTAACGCCACCGGCAATATCCTCGATCGGGCGTACCTCTCCTACACTCAATCCAGCAATGTTGTGACACAATCGGCCGGCCACCTCATTCATGGATCTGGAAACATCTACACAAACATGGTCTTTAATGGGACTGTGTCCGCCGATCGCGATGGGCAGGGTATGGGTCTTGTCACGAACAACAAGACCA
This sequence comes from Phycisphaeraceae bacterium, assembly GCA_020639155.1. Classification (NCBI taxonomy): domain Bacteria; kingdom Pseudomonadati; phylum Planctomycetota; class Phycisphaerae; order Phycisphaerales; family Phycisphaeraceae; species Phycisphaeraceae bacterium. The sequence goes on along the minus strand of JACKHF010000001.1, from coordinate 708,959 downwards.
ACAACGGCACTATAGAGGCGGTCGATGGTGGGTTTCTGCTGATTTCCGGCATCACGCTCGATCAGACCGGTGGTGGTGAAGTTGTCGCGCAGGGCGCGGGGACGAATCCATCCGAGATCAGACTCAATGGCGCAACAATCACACATGGAACCATCGATGCACAACCTGGCACATCGACCAACATTGTCAGTGGCAATACAACATTGAACTCAGTGACAACATTCGGTCAGATGAACGTAGAGAACTCACGCCAGCTGCGCATCAACGATGCGCTAACGAATAACGGCACAGTTGCAATCAACTCAGGTGGCGGCACCAACCCGACGCTGTTCATCTATCTCAACCCGGCAACACTCGATGGCAATGGCGAACTGGTGCTCAACGCGACGGGTGGTATCCTTGATCGTGCGTACATCACCGCGCAGTCGTCAGCCGACGTGCTCACACACGGGCAGAACCACACCATCTCAGGCAACGGAAACTTCTACGCAAACATCAGGAACGAGGGCACGCTTGATCCGGGCGGCGATGCGATTGGCCGATTTGGTCTGGGATCGGGAGGTGTGGATTGCGAGCCGACAAGTGTGGTTCGTATGCAAATCGGGGGTGATCAGCCTGGGCAGTTCGACAGAATCAACGGCAGCGGTACGTTCGAGTGCGAGGGGACTCTGGTGATCGAGCATCTTGGCGGGTACCCGGGCCCGGTGTGGGGGACCTTTATCGATATCATCTCGGCAAGTGCGGTGACCGGAACCTTTGACAATGTTCAGGTACCCAGCCTTTCAGGTCAGGACAGATATGAGGTTGTGTACCTTGCCGATCGTGTCCGGTTGCTGGTGACGTGCTACGCGGACTGCGATGCCAATAGCGTACTGAACATCTTTGATTACATCTGCTTTGGCAACGCATACGCTGGCAATCCAGTCAGTGTCTTGTACTCGGCCGATTGTGACGGCAGTGGCACGTTGAACATCTTTGACTACATCTGCTTTGGCAACGCCTACGCAGGTGGATGTCCGTAATAGTGGGCGTAATATCACTCTGTATACAGCCCCGGGAATGGGTTGTGGTCCAATAATTTGAGCCCCTTGAGATTCCATCCTTCAAATTTGAGGGATGGTTCTTTTATGACCTTGCCTTCCGGAGCAATATCGGACAGATTCCTGCAAAGCGATCGTAGGAATGTTGCGGATTCTTCGGAACAACCTGTACATCTTTCGCGAATTTCCGTTACACTGAATCTGGTTACGTGCTATTCGTGGACAACTCGTCGGGGGACCAGACCGATGACATGCATCGGTCTGCGGTACGAATCTCGTTTCACAGCATTGATGTGATTCGAATCGAGGCATCGCTGATTGATAACAGGGCTGGTGTTCGGCCTTGTTTACAAGGAGTCATGTTTTTATCAGATGAGGGCGGAGTGAGCCCTGGTACCCAGACTGGAGGATTTCGATGAAGAAGTATTCGACTGTGGTTCGCGCGGTTGCGCTTGCGATGCCCCTGATGCTCGCGGGTGCTGCTGGTGCGGCAGTGAGCGTCGACGAAACATCACCCGTGGTCAGCTCAAACGGTATGAATGGTCTCGCGTTCCCGGGCGGCGATGTGTTTTATACAACATCAAACACCATCAGCAACGCAAAGTCGACTGTCATCCCGGGCTCGACCACAACGGTCATTACCTGGGAAGAGGGAGCGACATCATACTATGCGGTGAGCTTTGACGGCTCGACGCTTGCAGGTCGCGTCCGTGACACTGGCAATCAGGTTCGTCTCCGCTACGCCAGCTTCGACCCCGTGAATGGTCAAGCCCCCGCGGTGAATCCCGCTCTGCGTGCAGACGCAAACAACACCGTGTATCTCGTGCAGTTGAACTCGGTCTCCACCGATGCAGCGCGCGATGCAATCACGGCAGCTGGCGGCGAGGTCGTTCGCTTCCTTGCTGACAACACACACATCGTTCGTGCTGACGCGAATTCGATCGCAGCGATCAACAACATGCCAATGGTCCGCTGGACAGGCGCGTTCCATCCCGCATACCGCCTCGACGACGCAGCAAGCGCGTTTGCAATGTCAACCGAAGAGTCCACCGCGCAGCGCTGGACCATTCAGGTCTATCAGCCGTTCGGCGCTGAGCAGGAAGTTGTTGCAGAAGCAATCCGCAATGCTGGCGGATTCGTTCACTACACCACAAGTGACGAGACATACCTGTTCGATGCAACGCTGACGCCCTCGCAGCTTGCAATGGTTGCGCACATGAACGAGGTTGCATTCGTCGACGCGTGGGGCGGCCCCGGCGAGTGGGACATGGACATCGGTCGTCAGGTGCTTGGCTCGGCATACGTGCAGTCCGGCGTGCTCGACTTCGAGGGCAGCGGCCTGAACGGCGAAATCTTTGATACAGAAACACCGGATACCAACCCCGAGTGGAACGCAGCAACCGGCGGCAATGGTGTGATTCACCACGGCCCGAACGGCAACTCCGGCACACACGGATCGTCCTGCTTCGGTATCTGCTTTGCTCGCGGTGTCAGCCCGCAGTACAAGGGCCACATGCCAGAGGGCCAGGGCATTTTCTTCCACTATGCCAAGTCCACATCGTTCGGTGGCACCTACGGCACACGTCTGCAGATTGCGCAGGAGTCAATCGATCCGGCCGGTCCGTATCGCTCTGTCTTCCAGACCTCCAGCGTGGGTAACAACCGTACAGCAAGCTATACCAACCTGTCCGCAGAAATGGACAACGTGCTGTTCCTGACAAACTACCTGCACTGCCAGTCGCAGTCCAACGCGGGTAACACACAGTCACGTCCGGAAGCATGGGCAAAGAACATTCTTTCAGGTGGTGCTGTGCAGCACAACAATAGCGCCAACCCAGCAACATATGGCATCTCTGGTGCATCGACTGGCCCGGCGACCGATGGTCGTGTCAAGCCAACACTCGCTGGCTTCTATGACAGCATCGCAACAACATCCAGCACCGGCTACACCTCCGGCTTCGGCGGCACCTCCGGTGGTACACCGATGGTGTGCGGCACGGTCGGCATCTTCTTCGAGATGTGGCACCGTCAAGTCTGGCCTGCTGCGAACCCCAACCCAGGCGCAACCATCTTTGACGATGCGCCTGGTATCACAACTGCCAAGGTTGCGATGATTGCAACAGCACGCCGCCTCTCACAGCTTGAGCGTCGCCGTCAGGGCTGGGGCCTGCCCAACCTGCAGAAGCTGTACGATCTGAAGGACAAGTCTGCGTTCCTTGCAAATGAGGATGCAGCGCTTGGGAATCTTGAGACCCATTCATACTGCTTCGAAGTTGGCGCTGGCGAGCCCGAACTGCTCGTCTCCATGTCCTACATCGATCCGCAGGGTACCGTCGGTGCAGCAGTGCATCGCATCAATGATCTGTCGCTGCGTGTGACAGCTCCGAATGGCACCGTGTACTGGGGCAACAACGGCATCACCGTGACCACAGCCCAGTACAACACATCGGGCGGCTCGTCCAACACCGTCGACACCGAAGAGAACGTCTTTGTCCAGAACCCGGCAGCGGGTCAGTGGACCATCGAAGTGATCGGTGACGAGGTTGTTGCTGACACCCACCCAGCAGCAGGCACAAATGCTCGCTACAGCCTCTTCGCTGCTGGCGGAACAGAGTGCGGCGGTTGCTATGCTGACTGTGATGGCAGCGGCTCGCTCAACGTGTTCGACTACATCTGCTTCGGCAACGAGTACGCAGCTGGCAACTCGTATGCTGACTGCGATGGCAGCGGCTCGCTCAACGTGTTCGACTACATCTGCTTCGGCAACGAGTACGCAGCAGGTTGCCCATAATCATTTGATTGCTGAGTAGTTCACGGTGCGGGGTTGAAAGGCCCCGCACCGTTTTCTTCAGAATGATCACTTCATGCGTTCGGAGTAGCACATCTCATCACTCGGAAAGGCGCCCTGATGCTGGTCTGCAATCATCGTGCGTGTTGTTTCCTGCTATCAATATGTGGTATCGCAGGAGTATCCACTGCACAGGTTGTTCACCATCTTGATCTTGTTTCTACCGATCAGCCCAGGGAGGCAGTCTTCCAGCTGCGCACACACGATGCTGCAACTGTGTTGTGGCCCGAGCACGAGATAGGCTGGCTGTTTGTGCGTGGTGCGGGCAGGCAACTGAACCGCCACGAGGTTCCAGCTGTGCAACCGAACGGTGTGCAGGCTGTTGTACCACTCCCGATACAGGTTGAACCCGGCGGGCTTTCCAAGGTGGGGCTCGACCTTGATCCGCGCATTGAGGTTGTTTCGCGTGACGCGTTGCAAGAGTTTGTGGTTTCTCGTGCTTTGCATGTGCATCCTGAGCAGATCGATGAACTTCCAGAACAGATACGTCTGTTGCGGATTGAGTCGCTCAGCGCACTTGTACGAGAGCCAGCCGATGCACAGATCCAGCCCTCGCCTGTCGCGACGCAGAAGGCGGGGCAGATTGTTGAGATCCGTCCGATCTTCGATCCGACGGTCTTCGGTTCGGGGAGCGACCTGCTGGTGCGCACCTATGTTGCAGGAGATGCGCTCAAGAGCGAACCGGTGATGATTGTGCCGCCGGTGGACGCCGCATTTGCCGGTGCGGGAGTGCGCGTGTTTTCATCGTGCACGCTTCCAACAGATGACAAGGGGATTGCAACCCTGACTCTGGACAGGCCCGGTCGATGGACGTTGGAACTCGCGCATCTTGTGATCGCGCCAGCTGCAGAGTATGACGCGGTTCTGTACACCGGCTCGTTGACATTTGATGCGCCTGGTGTGCCTGTGCATGGGCAAGCGCAACCCAGACTCCCAAACTCCGGTCAGGACACGACGGGAGGGCGCCCATGACATATCAATGGTCGCGCAGTGTTGTGCCTGCTGTACTCACGGTCGTTAGTGTTTCAGCGCACGCCCAGCAGTGGGAGTCTCTGGGGCCTGCACCGATCTCGTGGTTTGGCGGATCTTCAGGTCGGATTAGTGCGGTTGCGCCAAGCACGACAAATGCTGACCGTATCTATGTCGCAGGTGCTGACGGTGGCGTGTGGCGCACGACAGACGGAGGCGCGACGTGGCAACCCCTGACGGACCACATGCCAACCACTGCCACTGGTGCTCTTGCAGTCGATCCGACGAATGACATGATTGTCTATGCGGGCACTGGAGAGGCCAACTACGCGAACCATTCGCGGTACGGGCTTGGTGTCTTCAAAACGATCGACGGTGGCGACACATGGTCACATCATGCAGAGACCACGTTTGCTGGGCGCTGCTTCTCCAAGATAGCGATTGATCCGAACAACACAGATGTGTTGTACGCGTCGATCACGCGCGCTGGCGGCTTTCCGGCACTCGCGGCAGCAAAGGAGCACCCCGGTAAGGATGGGCCGGTTGGTGTGTTCAAAAGCATTGATGCCGGTGTAACGTGGACACGGCTGACAAATGGACTTCCAGATCTTATCGCAACGGATATTGCAATTAGTACGGATAGCACAACGGTCTTTGCTGGGATCGGCGACATCTTTGGCGATTCGGGCAACGGCGTATACCGCTCAATAGATGCTGGCGCATCATGGCAGAAGATGACGAGTGGTCTTCCAGCGTCCGTTGTCGGGCGGGTCAGTGTAGCAACAGCCCCATCAAACTCTGATGTTGTGTACGCATTGTTTGCGCAACCATCAAACTCTACAGGTGGTGGTGCGTTCAACCTTGGTGGATACAAATCAATCAACGGCGGCGATACGTGGACGACGTATGGCGATGTAAGCCAGTCGTCGTATGGATGGTATCTGTCGTGCATTGGTGTGAACCCAGCCGATGAGAACATGGCGTTCTATGGCGGGCTTGACATGGAGCGGGTGACACAGAGTGGCAGCGCAACAATTACACCACCGCACGTGGACTGCCACGCAGTTGCCTTTGATGCGAATGGACATCTGCTTGCTGGCGATGATGGCGGACTGCATCGCTCATTGAACTTCGGCAATGACTGGGAGAGTGTGAACGACGGGCTTGGTGTTGTGCAGTTCTATGCGGGTGTTTCTATTCATCCGCTTGATGCGAACGTCGTGATAGGCGGCACTCAGGACAATGGCACAAATGCGCGGTACGACGGTTCGCAATCATGGACAACAGTGAATGGCGGTGACGGAGGCTGGACAAGGATCGACCAGCAGCAGCCGAATATCTGGTTTGCAGAAGCTCAGGGTACCGGTAATCTTTCGCGATCAACAAACAGTGGTCAGTCATTCGGCAGTGCCGGGGGCGGGCTCTCAGGACGAAACTGCTTCCTTCCGCCGTATGTCATCGATCCTTCGAGCCTGAACACGGTCTACTACGCGACGCATCGCATCCACAAGCGAACATTCGGTAGCACGGGATGGCAGGTGATTTCGGGCGATCTGACAAAGGGCGCTGGCGCGATTCGTGCGCTTGCGATCTCGCCATCGAACCCCGATGTGCTGTATATGGCGACAAACGATGGCAATGTCGGTGTGTCAACAAATGCAGGTGTTGACTGGACTGTTGTGATCTCAGACAACCCCGGCTGGCCCCGTGTTACTCGGGAGATCTCAACTCATCCCACCGAGCCCGGCACAGCATATCTCGCGGGTGCTGTGTTCGGTCAAGCGCACGTTCGCCGGACAACAAACTACGGACAATCGTGGGAAACACTTGACGGAAATCTGCCGGACGTGCCGGTGAACGTTGTGGATATAGATCCTCGCACCTCGCCTCCGACACTCTACGCAGGCGCAGACGATGGTATCTATCGCTCGACTGACGATGGGGTGACGTGGGTGCGTTTCGGGCAGAATCTTCCCCATGTGCCGGTGATCGACGTCATCATGGACATTGCACGAGAGCGCATCGTCATCGGCACACAGGGACGAGGCGCATGGGTGATGGATCTGTCATCATGCATTGCAGACTGCGATGGCAACGCCCTGCTGAACATCTTTGATTACATCTGCTTTGGCAATGCATATGCCATGGGTTCGCTGCAAGCAGATTGTGATGGGAACGGCGTATTGAACATTTTCGATTACATCTGTTTCGGCAACGCGTTTGCAGCGGGCTGCCCGTAACCAGAATATGGCATTGGAAGAAAGAGAAGGAAGTACATGTATCGCAACCTGGGAGATCACGCTATGCACACAAAGGGAAAGCACATTGTCTGCTGCATCGGAGCAGTCGTCGCACTTGGAGGTTCAGCCCTTGCCGGGCCCGACGTGCCAGCAACACAGCTTCGCGTTGATCCCATTCTCTGGGAACAACTGACGGACAGACACAGTCAGCCCGTGGTAATCGATGGCGTATCACTTCCTGGTGTTGATGCACCCGTTACGCTGCAACTTGAGCCGTTTACACCTGTCACTGCGACGACACGATTTGTTGTAGGGAGTGTTCGCGGCCCTGATCGTGACTTTGCGTTCGATACGACCATGGTGCAGAGTTATCGCGGGTGGGTTGCGGACATGCCTGGATCCCACGTGTTTCTCACAATCTCGCCGTACCAGGTGCAGGGAACGATTGATCTTGGCACATCAGCCGGCATTATGACAGGCAGCGTCTTCGGCGTGTCGAACAAGACTGTTGACGGCGGATTTGGTGATATGGGCGTGCTGACAGTGTTTACACCGACCGGCGGGCAAACCGGCGGCGTCGGTATTGCATCGTGCGGCACCGTGACCGATCCGGAAGCAGCGATGCATCAAGCGGATCATCTTGCAAAGCGTGCGATAAATCGTGTTTCCGGCATCACAACAGATGGTACGAACATCCACGATCTCAGGCAGGTTGAGGTTGCTGTTGAGACAGACTTTGAATATTACTCACTGTTTGATGATCTGAATGCTGCTGGCGCGTATGTTCTCCAGACGTACGCAGCGATCAGCGATATCTATATCCGTGACGTGAATACACGAGTCGACGTGTCCTATGTCCGGTTGTGGGATGATCCGAACGATCTGTTCAACGAGCAGGAGCCGCTTGACCCGTTCCGCCAGTACTGGAACGCAAACATGGGCGGCGTACATCGTGATGTTGCACAGTTTTTTACGGGCCGGCGCAATCTCACCGCTGGCGGCGTTGCCTATCTCAACGGTTTGTGCAATAACAACTCCTACTCGTGGTCCGGGTACATCGTCGGCTCGTTTGTGGATCCCACAACTCCGAATATCTTCCAGCGCGATGTTACTGTGACAGCGCACGAGCTTGGGCACAACTGTGGTACAGCGCACACACACGATTATGGGCTTGACACATGCGATAACGGCGCGACACCTGCGACACGCGGCACGATCATGGCGTACTGCTCGCAAACGTTCACGGGTGGTTCTGGCAACAACGATGCCCGTTTCCACGCGTTCACGCAGGCAATCATGGAGGACTACATCACATCGCGCACATGTGTTATTACAGACTGCAACCAGAACGGCATTGATGATCTGATGGATATTACCGTGGGCACCAGCCTCGATGTCAACGGCAATGGTGTGTGCGACGAGTGCGAGGATTGCAACGGCAATGGCGTCCTCGACCCGCAGGACATTGCGAACGGTACATCAACGGATCTCAATGCCAACGGGATTCCCGATGATTGCGAGCCGGACTGCAACGGCAACAGCATTCCTGACGATCTTGATCTTGTTACATCCTTCGGCACACCTGTCTTCTTTGATACATTTAACACGGATACCGGTTGGGTGCTTGAGAATCTTGGTGCAACGTCGGGCGACTGGGAGCGCGCGATACCAGTGAACGACCCGAACTGGCAGCACGATCCCGAGTCTGACGCGGACGGATCCGGCTGGTGTCTTGTGACAGACAACGCGCCCGGAAACTCAGATGTCGATAATGGCGCGACGCGTATCACGTCGCCGCAGCTCGATTTTTCTGCGGGCGGGCTTGGTGTGTTCTACAACTACTTCCAGAAACTTGGCAACAATGGTGGCCCCGACATCATCACGGTTGAGATGAGCGATTCCGGGCTTGCCGGGCCGTGGGTGCAGATCGCCGCGCATGGGCAGAACAACGGGCTTGCCTGGACAGCGCACTTTGTGACACCGCAGGAACTTGCAAGCGCTGGTCTGACTCCAACCAGTGATTCGTATGTCCGCTTTACCATTGTTGATGCAAATCCACAGTCTGTTGTCGAGGGCGGCATCGATACGTTCGCGGTTGTGCCCGTCTTCCCGGCGATCAGCGTGGATCTTGACAACAACAATGTGCCGGATGAGTGCCAGCCCGACGCGAACAACAATGGCGTCGTTGACTGGTACGATATCGCAACAGACATGTCGCTCGACTTGAATCGCAACATTCTCTTTGACGTGTACGAGGACTGCGATAATAACTCTGTGCCCGATCTCACGCAGCTCGATGGTGCTGGATCAATCTGGATTGGACATCATGACGCATCCGGCACGCTGAAGCGGTATCTGGGCGGCACGGGCACACAGGAAACACAGACACAGGATAACGTTGTGCTGCTTCCAAATGATGTGCTTATTGATCAGATGTCCGGACTTGTCAATGTGACGAGCGCGGACGATCGGATTGTGCAGTTGTACCGGTTTGGTGGTGTCGCGCGTGATCTTGTCACTGCTGGTGCAGGCGGACTCAGCAATCCCGGCATGATGATGTTCCATGATGGTGGCACACTACTTGTTACCAGTACCGGCACGAACTCAGTGAAGATGTACGATGCCAACTCTGGCGGATACATCGGTGATTTCTCTGCAGCTAACGCGCCGCTTGAACTCCCGTTCGGCATTGCAAAGGGCCCGAACAACAACGTGTTTGTGACATCGCAGGATGTGAACAACGCTGGTCGTGTGATTGAACTGCACGGCCAGACCGGCGCATACATCCGTGACTTCGTGCAAGCCGGCGACAACGGCGGGCTGTCAACGCCTCGCGGGATGCTGTTCCACCCCGACACGGGCAATTTGCTGGTCTGCTCGTTTGATACCGATCAGGTGCTTGAGTATGACGCGACAACGGGCGCGTTCGTCGGTCAGTGGCACAACGGCGGTACGTTTGAGCCAAACAGGTTATGGCTGGACAATCCGTGGGCGATTCGTGTTGGACCCGATGGGAATATCTATGTTTCTCGTCACAACGAGGACGAGTCTGCGGGTTCGCCGGGTGGTGAGTTGCACCTGACCGACGCTGCTGTGTACATCTATCAACGAACGAAGGGGCATCTGCTGCGTGCGTACATCCAGGGTCAGAATGCTGGTCTGCATCATCCATCCGGGTTTGATTTCCTCCCGCGCGCCGGTATTGACTGCAACTACAACCAGGTGCTCGATACATGCGACATCGCGTCAGGGTACAGCCAGGACGTGAATAACAACGGCATTCCCGATGAATGCGAGGACGCGTGCTACGCAGACTGCGATTCGAACGGTGTGCTCAACATCTTTGACTACATCTGTTTCGGTAATGCATATGCAACTCAGAGCCCTTCAGCAGACTGTGATAGCAACGGATTGTTCAATATCTTTGATTACATCTGCTTTGGTAATGCATACGCGGCTGGGTGTCCATAACATGCCGTGACTCGTCAGAAGGAGGCTGATATGTACGTGCGGTCATGCGCGCTTGTGCCTACTTTGCTCGCAGGTGCATCCTTCGGGCAGGCGCTGAAGATTGATCTGAACAGCCACTTTGGTGTGCCGTCGGCATCACATCTTCCCACTCCCCATTCAGTCGAGGGACAGTGGAATGGAGTTGATACATTCTCGGCGAATGACCCCCCGGTCGAACTGGTCGGCTTGGATGGGACACCATCGGGTGTTTTTCTGTCGATGCCGTTGAGCACAACCGCCCCAGTTGCTGTGCACGCAACTGATCCTGTGGTGACCGGTGATAATCTGGCGCTGCATGATGATGGGTTTGCTGCGGGTCAGTCGCCAGAGCGCATCCGTCTTGATGGGCTGGAGGACCAATGGTACTTCATAATGAGCTTTGGTCCAGCAAGCATAGAAGCACCAACAAGCATAACTTTTCGTGCAAACTTCTTGTCCAAAGCTTTTTATTCTTATACCGGAGGATGGAATGCTGGCAGCAGTGCATCCCAATGGGGTGTGAACTACGTAAGTACGACGCTCTATGTTGAAGGGGGTTGGCTTGAGATAGACTGGAAAGCAAACTCTGCAACGCATGACGGGGTGCTTTCCGCAGTGCAGATTGTGCCTTGGTGCTATGCTGACTGCACACAGGACGGAGGGCTGGACATTTTCGATTGGATATGCTTTGGTAGCGAATACGGAGCTGCGTACTACAGGGCTGACTGCGATCAGAACCAGGTCTTAAACATCTTTGATTACATCTGCTTCGGCAATGCGTACGCGGCAGGGTGTCCGTAGCCGAAGGCAGTTGTGATCTCGTTTAACTCAAGACGGAGCGACATGTTGGTGTCGCTCTGTTTTTCTTTGGGCTGATGAGATCTTTGTTGCACACAGTTTTTATCTTCTACGCAATCTCCATGGAACGAATCAGAGTCTCAGGCATATCTACTACAATGTGTAGTAAAGTGTCTTTGAAAGGAGAGTCTGAATGCTCCACGGGAATTTCAACGTGCTGCAAGGCATATGTGCAGCCAGCATAGTTATAGGAACATCATGCAGTTTGTCTGCTCAGCCTGGCATCTTTCTTGAAAAGGATGTGGAGGTGTTGTGGTACGCTGATGGTGAAGCTCCCGGAGATGAGTTTGGGTATACATGCAATCCGATTGGCGACATCACCGGAGACGGGGTCACAGAGTTTATTGTATCTTCAGCGTATCACGATGCTGGTGCGCCGAACGGTGGCAAGGTCTATATCTATGACGGAGCGACACGTGCTCTGCTCAAAGCGCACGTTGGAACTGTGACAAACGGTGCATTCGGATTCAGGGTTCAGCCAGGTGGAGATCTGAATGGTGACGGTGTTCCTGATTACGTTGTCAGCGGACCGGGTGTGCTCGGGACGGCAACAACGGGCGAGGTGTTTGCATTCTCGGGCGCTGATCATTCTGTCATAGCTCATATTCCATCGCCGGTTCCAAATGCGCGGTTCGGCCAGGGATTGTCCGTGCCCGGCGATATCAACGGCGATGGGGAAGACGATCTTGTCATTGGTGCATCTCGTGATGGGACAGGTGCACCCTTAGCTGGAGTTGTTCGAGTTTATTCGCGGTCTGACTGGACGACACCGTGGCGGGAGCACATAGGTACAACAACGGATGCTCTGTTTGGCCACGCATCGCAGGGGCTTGCGGATATCACAAACGATGGAGTTCCTGAGTACATCATTGGAGCGCCTGGTGATGGTCCAACGCAGGGTGGTGTTGCGTATGTGTACAATGGCCTGACTGGATCGCTTGAGTATTCCATTGCTCCTTCCTCATCGACAGCAGTTGACTTTGCTCGGTTCTTCGCAAATGACGTAGGCGATCTGAACAATGATGGCGTTCGTGACATCTTTATTGGCGATTTCAACGATAACGCACTCGGTCCGTGGACAGGTGTGGCGTACACATTCAGTGGTGTTGACGGATCACAACTGCATCGGATCAATGGTTTGGGAGCCTACTGCTCAATCGGGTTTGGTGGGCGATACCTTGGCGACATGGACTGTGATGGGCACGACGACTTTCTGACAGCATATCTGTATGTGCCGGGAGCGTCTGCTGTGTGGGGCGGGCAGGTTGCGATCTTTTCAGGAAAAACAGGTGAGACATTGCGCACCATCACGTCGCTGACAGGCAACAACGCCCAGCTCTATGGCGAGCAGTTCGGGTATGACTGCGTGCGCCTTGGGGATCTTGACGGCGACACAGTTCCCGAGTTGCTCATCACTGCCGGTCTCAACAACTCCAATGGGAATCGAGCAGGCCGCGCATACATAATCAAAGGAGAGCTTGTAGAACCGCAGTGCTACGCAGACTGTGATCGGAATACTGCGCTGAATATCTTCGACTACATTTGCTTCGGAAACTATTATGCTTCACACGATCCATGTGCAGACTGCGATGGCAACGGGAGCTTGAACGTGTTTGATTACATCTGCTTTGGCAACGCGTACTCGGCGGGGTGTTCGTAGCTACATGCTCAGGAGCAGGATCCTGTGCGGGGTGGCATCCACATGCCGTCCCGTTTTTTTTGTTAAATCGTGTGCTTCCAACTGCGTTGAGTGCAGTCGAGTATCTCATTTGTTGATCAACCAGTATCGCAACTGCCGAAGCCAGTAGGTTGGTGACATTGTTCACATTCAGAAGGAGACCACGCATGCGATTTCGATCAACACCTCTTCTGCTGATAGCAGGTGCTGGCACAACGTCATGTCTTGCGCAAGTGCAGTGTGAAGAAGCGGTTGCGTTGCTGCCCTATTCGAATGTGCCCGGAGTTTCGGGCTCGGTTGAGTCATCGCTTGTGTGGGATCCGGACGGCGCGGGACCGCAGGACAGCGTGCTCGTTGTGTCGGGACGGTTTTCACAGGCAGGCAGCACGATCGCAAGAAACATTGCTGCGTGGGACGGTACGGCCTGGCATTCGTTTGGAGATGGCATTATTGCTGAAGCACACACGTTGCTGTCGCATGACGGCATGCTGATCGCTGGCTCACAGTACAACCTGTTTGAACTCCCATACACCGGAACGGCTCGCTGGAATGGGACTGCGTGGGAGCGAATGGGTGCGAATGCGCATGCTCACACCGCACAACTGCTCGCACAACGTGGTGATGACCTTCTTGCGTATGGTTATCTCACCGATGCAAACAGCACGGTAACCTTCAGAGGTGTGCTCGTATGGGATGGGGTTGACTGGCGGCCTCACACACCAGAATCACCAGCATCGAATCCATACGCGTTCACCGTATTCCAGAATGCACCTGTGATTGCGGACTATGCTGCAGTCTACCAGTGGGTGAATGACCAGTGGGTATCACTTGGGTATCCCGGGTTTTCAACCTATACGGTAACTGTCTTCAATGATCAGCTCTACGCCGGTGGATTTGCTGGGATAGGAACACACTCGGTGGCGCGCTGGGATGGATCACAATGGGTGCCCGTCGGTGAACGCATCGGAGGTCCTTCCGAATATGTGGATCGTCTGAGTGTTCTGGATGGGAAGCTCTTTGCTGTTGGAGGGTTCAGCTTCTGGAACTCGGGAAGTCTGACAGGCGGTTCGAGTGTTGCATCATGGAACGGGTTTGAGTGGGAAGGGATCGGAACAACAGGGGCAGATTTCGGCGGCTGGGTGCGAACAGCGAATGTCTTTCAGGGGCAGCAGATTGTCGGTGGTGATTTTCTCAGCGTTTACAACGCGCAGGTGTCAGGTATTACCGCATACGATGGCTTGGAATGGACCGCACTTGGTGGGTACACGCCGTCGCCTTCTCCGAAAGCTGCAATCGAGTATGACGACAAGTTTATTGTGGGTGGGCAGCCACAGTCGGCACAGGGCTCGTTTACTTCGGATGCACTGACGTATTGGGATGGAACAACTTGGCAGCCGTACAACAGCGACTTTGGTGTTGGATATATCCTGTCGCTGTTTGAAAAAGAGGGATCATTGTATGTTGGTGGAAACTTCACAGAACTGAACGGAGTTCCCGTCTCATCGCTTGTCCGTTGGGATGGAAACACATGGAGCAGTGTCGGCGAGCCGTTCGCGTACCCGAACTACTCGGTAGAGGTGCAGGCTATAACAGACTATGAGGGAGATCTGATCGCAGCGGGCAGGTTTACCCAGGCAGGTGCAACGGATGCAAGAGCCATTGCTCGATGGGATGGCACCGCATGGCATTCGCTTGGTGATGGATTGCATTGGCAGAATGATCCGATATTTCAATCTGCGGTGCGAGTGAACGCCATGGTTGGATTTCAGGGAAATCTTGTGGTTGCGGGAAGTTTTCATGATGCTGGAAGCATCCAGGCGAACAACATTGCTTCATGGGATGGTGTGGCTTGGTCGCCGCTTGATGAGGGAGTGGAGGGTGGGGACATCACATCGCTTGCTGTATACAACAACGAGCTGTATGTCGGCGGGAGTTTTAAGATAGTTTCTGGTGAGCCGACCAAGGCTGTCGCTCGATGGGATGGCTCAGCCTGGACGTCGTTTACAACCCCCATCAACGTTGGTGATCCTCGCATCGATATGCTGCAAGTGCATGACGATTCGCTGTATCTCTTTGGAATGTTCAACTTTACGACATCGAACGGCATCGCTGGATCGGTTGCGCGCTGGGATGGGAATGAACTACATCAGGTGCAGATTCCATACGACCGGACGACATTCAGCGCATCAGCCAATGTAGGTGGAGTGCTGACACTGGCTGGTATGCAGAATATCGGATACGTTGGAAGTCAGCCAGCGTACGGACACATCGAGTGTGCTTCGGTGTGCCTCGCCGATTGCAACCGGGATGGATCGCTTGATATCTTCGATTACATCTGTTTTTCCTCGTACTATTCAGGTGGTTGGAGCTATGCAGACTGCGATGGCAACGGGAGCTTGAACGTCTTTGATTACATCTGCTTTGGCAACGCGTACTCAGCGGGGTGTGACAGGTAAACAAACAGTTCATTTTCTTGCACCTTGGGACATTCCGTCTTGCATCGTGGTGAAGGGTTCTGTACACTGCCCGCCATGATGAGAAGCACACCCTTGGCCGTACCGTCTCTTATCTTGCGCGCTGTTCTGCTTGCAGTTATTGCCGCCGTTCTTGTGCCGCTGGGCGGGTGTGAGCGGCCTGAAGACGGGGTGCTTGAAACGTATCACGCAAGCGAGCATGCGCTGGCAAATCGAGATGCTCAGGCATACCTGACATGGATGACTCCCGAGTCCATCGAGCTAACGAAGGAGCACATCAGGCTTGCACGATTTGCGACCAAAGAAGAGGCGCAGGCATTGCCGCCAATGAGGCTGATTTCTGTGCTCCATCTTCGCAGCAAGCTTGGAAAGAACGAGTTGCGCGAGATGACGCCATTCTCATACTTTGAATGGATGATGGACGAAGGAGTTTACTACGCCGACGAAGACGACGGTATCAAGCCGATTACAACGTGGGTTGAAGGTGACAAGGGATTCTGCAATGTGGGTGATCCCGCAAACGGCGACGTGTATTACACTGCGTACTTTCAGTTGAAAGACGGGTATTGGTACCTTGATCATGTTGCTGGTGATGCAGCCTCGGACAAAGAGTTTATTGACGATGCACGCGCGATGGGAAAAACAGTCCTCCAGCACATTCTTGACGAGTATAAGGAGTACTACGGGGCGATACCGTCGAATGTGTGGACGCCACCCGATGTAGAAAACAGATGAAGAAAACCGCCCTGTCGATCACTCGACAGGGCGGCGTAGATTCAGTCGGTCACGGATGCTTACTGCTCCGCAGTGAATGATTCGGTGACGTTTGCCACTGTGTTGTTTGCCTGTTGTGAGAGCTCGTTGTAGTTGCTGATGAAGTTCGTGTTGCCAAAGAAGGCGAACTGCTTGAACGCGCGAGCACCCTGCGATAGAGGCACGAGATGCTGTGTTGATACGAAGGACTGGCCCTCGGTGCTGGTCAGCCATCCTGTGAACGCAGAAGCATCTGAGCCTTCACTTGAGGTGCTGGTGGTCGCAAAGACAGGGAACGAGAAGCTGTATGTACCGTCCTGGATTGTGCCCGTGGATGGGAACACGCCATCAACTGCAGCACTTGTATAGCTCGATGTACCCGAGTTGCTGTTGGAACGCCACGATGAGTAGGTTGAGAATCCGATCGCGTTCGGGTGTGTGGAGACGTACTGCTCAAGCTGCTCTGTGGTGTTGAATGTCACCGCGCTTGACGGTGCTGTCCACGCAGAGTTGCCAAAGAGGAACGCGTGAGAAAGGAACTCGACGCCGTCGCTGGTGCTGTTCAGCACGCAGATGGTGATGTTCGAGTTGCTGCCGCCAAAGTCACTCCAGCTTGTCGTGGTGCCGTTGAAGATATTCTGCAACTGCTCCTGGCTGAAGTTCTGAACGGGGTTTGTGCTGTTGACGATGGGTGTCAGGCCATCCCATGCAAAGAGTGTGAATGACACGTTGCTGGAACTGCCATCAAATGCTGATGAGAATGGGCGATTTGAGAATGCAACCGTTGCCTTGCCAGTGCTTGTCCAGTTGAACCCTTCTGATGTGTTGTTCTGCTTGATGGACACGCTGGATGCACCGGTGCGCTCGAACGCACTGGCGAAGTTTGGTGCATATGTGGTTGCGATGGGGCTCGGCGCGCTGATCACGAACGTGCCGTTCGTATCAAGTCCGCCACCCAGTGCAACCGTTGACGCGAGCATAAAACCGGTAACCATGATCGATCCGTCCTCCGTCTTGGCCTCTTTGCCATTGATGTCGTGCTGAGCGGTGCCGGATGGGCACAGACCACACAGCTGGTTCAGCATTGGGATCGGATCAACGTGGGACAGACCCAAGTGAGTGTTGTAAATGGAACCGAGATCCGCTGTTATCTGGCGTGGAAAGCCGAAAAAACAGCCATACATGCGCGTGGAAAACAAGGGGCAATAACTGACGAAATGAACGAGTGATTCGCTTGATTCTGGCATCACGCTGAAACCAGTGAGCGGTTTTTTCCTTATGGAAAAGCCCCTGGAATCGACGAAACCCCCTTCATTGGCTAGGCTTACAAGTCGTAACGAACGCGCTTCAGCACGGATGGGGGTTGATTTCTTCGGAATCAACAGCGTTCGCGTTTGGTCCAACAATCTGTTATTATGCGTCGATCCTGGTGTGGAATTCATCCTGAGTGCAAGGTGCGCAAAGGCTGAATCCGGGAGAAACCCAGATGTTTGGGGCAGGTTGGTGGTTTGAGTGGGGGGCTGTTGCAGGAGTGTGTATCTCCATGCACCAGATCCTTTGGGTGGGCTCTGCGTTCGCGTAGACCTGACCTTTCCCTCGTGTGGTCGATGGTCTTGCATCGTCAGCAGTTATAAGGAGATAATAAGTATGAAACGTATAGGGGCAACAGGCGCTTCGGCTGTCGTCATGGGAGTTACAGCACTCCTCATGTTCGCCGGATGTGCACAGCAGGGGACGTATACAAACACAGCGGCAGTCGGAACACCGCGAGACGGGATGGCACGCACATCCAACGGTGGCGAGACAAACATTCGTACTGGTTCGACTGTTGCGCGTCCGGTCGTTCGGACAAACACATCGGCTGCGAACACCAGCACAAGCACTGCTTCGAAACCGGCTGCAACAACCACAACAGAGTCAAAGCCTGTTGCAGCAAAGCCTGCCCAGACAAACTCGAACATCAATACCTCACGTCCGACTTCAAACGTGGCAACAAACACGTCACGTCCCACGGTCAATGGCGAAGGCATGGCTCGCGCAGTGCTCGCGTATCCAACTGGCGATGAGCGCACCAGCGCGCTGCTCGTTGAAAAGTTCATGCCTGTTGAGGTTCGCTCAGGCCAGCCGTTCACATACGAGCTGCGTACAACCAACCTCACCAACATGGAACTCCAGAACGTTGTTGTGAATGACGCACCGACTGGTGCTCTCACAATCCGTGAGTCAGAGCCGACATTCAACCGCGACGCGTCGGGTGGAATGGCGTGGGCACTTGGCAACCTTTCGCCGCGTGAAACACGCACCGTTCGCGTGACAGCAGTGGCTGGCGGTACGGGTTCTGTTGGTTCCTGCACCACAGCGTCGTACAACACCTCCATGTGCATGACAACAAACGTGGTCGAGCCCGCACTCGAGTTGACGAAGACCGTCAGTCCCGATGCTGGCACACCGTGCGACACATTTGAAGTTGTCTACCGTGTCTGCAACACGGGTACCGGCACGATCGACAACGTGATCGTTCGTGACCAACTCCCCGCGGGCTTCACAATCGACGGGCGCACCGCCTTTGAGGGCAATGCTGGCTCGATCCCAGCTGGTGAGTGCAGAACCTTCACCGTCGCTGGCAAGGCTTCAGGCTCGGGCTCATACTGCTCGACAGCAACAGCTTCCGGCGAAGGTCTCACAGCTGAATCCGCAAATCCGTGCATCACTGTCCGTCAGCCCGAACTTCAGGTCGCGGTGGACTGCGCTGGTGAGCGTTACTTCGGCGCACCCGCAACATTCAAGGTCGTTGTCCGCAATACAGGTGAAGCACCAGCAGAGAACGTTGTTCTTTCCGCTCCGGTCCCAGCAGGCACGGCATTTGCTTCAGCATCTGATAATGGTCGCGTGACCGGCAACTCCATCGGCTGGAACATCGGTACACTCGCTCCGGGCGCATCCCGCGAGATCAACTTCGGCATCAACCCCAACGGTGCAGAGTCAGTCACCGGCACAGTCCGTGTCTCGGGCGCATGTGCGAACGAAGCAACCGCAACATGCTCGACCAGGTTCCGCGGTATCCCCGCTGTGCTCCTCGAAGTGGTTGACGGTCCAGACCCGGTCCTCGTTGGTGAGCAGACAACCTACGTCATCACTGTGACCAACCAGGGCACAGCCCAGGACAGCGACATCCAGATCCGTGCAACACTGCCCACAGGCGCAGAGTTTGTCTCGGCTGCAGGTGACACACGCGGCACATTCGCCAATGGCACAGTCACCTTTGCTGCACTCCCAGTGCTTGCTCCGAAGCAGCAGGCCCAGTGGCGTATCGTCGTCAAGGCTGCTGGAACGGGCGACGTCCGCTTCCGCGTCGAGATGGACACCAAGGAACTCGACTCCAACGTTGTCGAGACAGAAGCAACCCGCTTCTACAACTTCTGATCGATTGATCAGAACACACGACACGATCGTGTGAAGTGAGAGTTCAGACCCCGGGGATTTCGCTCCCCGGGGTTTTTCGTTGGACACCCCAGTGAACTACACTTGCCCATGGGCTCATTCGAACTGGTTGATACGCCGTTGAGTAACGAGATGGATACCGCCCTTCAGCAAACGCTGAAGGAGGGTGAATCTGTTGTCTGGGCAGGTCCAAGGCTCGCAGCTGCGGCAAAGAAACAGTCGATCACTGCCGTGCTCTTTGGTCTTACTTTTACACTGTTCTCTGCGTTGATTCTGTACTCGCTTTACTCAAGAGCAAGCACAAGTGGGAAGCCGCTGCCGGTTGTTCCAATGCTCATCGTCTTTCCGTTTTTATTTGTTGGGTTGCTGTTTCTCTTCTCGCCAGTCTTGATCAGCCAGCGCACAAAGCGCACGTTCTATGCAGTGACAAACAAGCGAGCACTCGTGATGTATCTGAAAAAGGACGGCGAGACAGTCGTACACGAATACACGCCCGAGCGACTTGGGAATCTCACGGTTCGCACAGGACCACACGGTGCGGGCGATATCATCTTTCAGGTGATCCGCAGGCGCGTGCAGGGCTCGGGTGACTGGCCTGAGCAGCGTATCTTCAAAGGTTTTCTTGGTGTTGCTAACGTGCGCGAGGTTGAGGGGCATCTCAATGCGCTGGTTGCGTCAGTCCCTTCAAACTGATGTCCCGGCTTTTCGTTGCTTCGACCAGTACCACCAGTCGCACTGCTCCGCCGGCAGGTTCGGGTTCTTTGCCTGTGCGATCGCGCACTCAAACACGTCGAGCACGCACATGTCTTGTTGCACGCCGGTCTTTCTGCAGAGCCTGTCGTAGAGCGTCTTCGCGTCCTGCTTTGCCAGATCTTCAACGGTGGTGATGCCGAGCAGATGGAAATCGCCGACGGTTGCTTTCCCGACAGAGCGGAGATCGATGAGGTTGCGGGATGCGGGCTTTGTTGTGGCTTTCATAAAACATAATCCTAACAAAAACTCAAACTCTTTGCAAGGGTTGACAGGGCGGCGAAAATAGGTAACAATATTGTTACTTATGTCGTCCGCGCCACGCCAAAATGAAACCCAGCTTACCGAAATCGACGCGGTCTTTGCTGCGTTTGCCCACCCGGTGCGTCGGCGGATCCTCGATCTGCTCCAGACCTCGCCAGGGATGACCGTCAAAGCGGTCTCATCCCACTTTGACATCTCGCGTATCGCGGTGATGAAGCACATCACGACATTGGAGAACGCAAACCTCGTGCTGTCAGAGCCTCACGGGCGTGAGCGCCGGCTGTTCTTCAACGTCGTGCCCATCCAGATGATCTACGACCGCTGGACCGACCAGTACAGCCAGTTCTGGGCTGGTCATCTCGCGGATATTCAGTTTCGTGTCGAGTCTGCTGCAAACGCAAGGAACACAAAGCATGCCTGACATTACCATCGCCAACGAAGGTCCGACGATCGCCAAGTTCAACGTGAAGATCAAAGGCACGATCGAGGACGTGTGGCGCGAGATCACTCGCACCGATGGCAAGCCCATCCCCGCGTTCTTTAACTCTGTCATGCACGCGAAATCACTCACCCCTGGATCAAAGATCGCGATGCGCACGCCCGATGGCAAGTACACGGGCGTGGTTGGTGAGATTACAGAGTTCGATCCGCCGAAGCGGTTCGCGCACACATTCAAGTTTACAAACTACAACGACCCCGAGTGCGTTGTCGTCTACGACCTTGAGTCAGTGAGTGACGGCGTGTCGTTCACACTGACCATCAGGGATATCCCAGTGAACACCAAGACCGCCAAGCAGATGCTGATGGGCGGCAAGATGATCGTTGGCACGCTCAAGAGTGTCATCGAAACAGGGAAGCCCAGCACGGGGACGCGCATGCTGTTTGTCATGTTCAAGGTCATGGGGTTGTTCACGCCCAAGAAGTGTTTGAGTGAGCACTGGCCCGTGTAGGCGTGTCTGAGAAACGGTCTGCGGTCAGAAAGTCCGCTCCAGAGAGAAACATTGCAAGAAATGGGTGTTGAGTAATATAGCCATATGAATGGTGCGCTGTCGGTGCGCGCATGAAAAGGGAACAAACAACAAAGGAGATCGATATGGCACGAGCAATCATCGGAGTCATCGTCGGGTACGCGATCTGGACATGCATCTGGCTCGGGGGCAATGCCGTCCTGCTTCCCGATGCAGCGAAGGTTGTTGGTGAGGGTCAGTTCTATGGCGATGCTGGTCCGCTCGCTATTGCTCTCGTACTGAGTGTTGTCTGCTCACTTGCTGCGGGTATTGTGACAACATCCATTGCCAGGCCAATGCATCGGATGCGCTGCGGAATCGTGCTCTCCATTGCACTGCTATTGACCGGGATCGGTGTGCAGACAGGGGTGTGGAACCTTATGCCTGCGTGGTATCACATCTCATTTCTGGTGCTGTTGGTACCAATGACACTCGTTGGCGCGAAGTTACGTGGTACGAGGTGAGAAAGAACACAGCCCACGGTTTGCAATCCGTGGACTTGAATATGTTTATCTCGCTGCACGCGCCTTTTCGTCCGCAGTCCACGGATCGGCAATGTGACACGCGCGTCCGGTCTTCGCGATGTAGTCCTGGTGGTACTCCTCGGCAGGCCAGAATGTCTCTGCCTTTTCAATCTGTGTGACAATGGGATTTCGAAGAACACCGGATTCATTCAGTATCTTCACGAACTCCTTGGCAGCATCGCGCTGCTGATCGTTCACGTACCAGATGCCGGAGCGATACTGCTCGCCAACATCCGGACCTTGGCGGTTCAACGTTGTGGGATCATGCATGGTGAAGAATGCCTGCAATAGTCGTGCGTATGTGATCTGCGTTGGGTCGTAGACGACCTTCACTGTCTCGGCGTGGCCTGTGTTGGTGTAGCAGACATCCTTGTACGACGGTGCTTCGGTTTTTCCCTGCATGTAACCGGATTCTGCGGAGATCACGCCGGGGCCAGCCTGAAAGAAGTGCTCTATGCCCCAGAAGCACCCGCCCGCGAAGTACGCGGTCTCAGTTGGTATTGGCTTGCTGCGATCCGGAAACTCCTCGCCCTTCTCGATGAATGTCAATGACGCTGAGTTTAAGCAATGGCGCACGCCAGTTTCGGTTGGACCATCTGGGAACGCGTGTCCGAGGTGTGAGCCGCAACGCGCGCAGTTGATCTCGACGCGCGTCATGCCGTACGACGTATCGACCTTCTTGGCGACGTGCTGCGGATCGAACTCGCGATCGAAGCTCGGCCAGCCTGTGCCCGATGTGAACTTGTGCTCGCTGGAGAACAGTGGAAGTCCACACACCACGCAGACATACGTGCCATCCTTGTGGTTATCAAGCAGATTGCCACAGAACGCAGCTTCGGTTCCAGCGTTCTGTGTGATGCGGTACGTCTCCTCGTCAAGCACAGACGCGAGTTCGGCAACGCGATCTTTGGAGAGTGGCGTAATGTTATATGCACTGCGAGAGACAATGCGTCGCTGGGTTGATGTTTCTGATGTTGTTGTCATGGTCTGGTCTGGTTGTGCATGCAGTGGATCGTGCGGTGATGGCTGCTGTTCCGGCTGGAGCATGTCAAGGAGCACACGCTGCGGTGTCTGGTCGATTCTTTGCTCGCCGGTAGGCAATCCCAGTCCTGCGAAGGCGAGAATGCCAGCCATACCGAGAGCGGTGATGCCTGCAAGCGTTGTGGTGATGTGCGATTTCATAGGAGGTCCAATCAAAGAACGGCACATACTATTCCGTCTGCCAGTTCGTGGGTGCTGATGCATCTGATGAGTGACGCGATCAAACCGTGACATCACTGGATTTTCTTCATGTCACAGAACGTCCCAAAGACTGGGACGTTCTATATAGAGATTCATTCTTTGTCAGGTATTACTGCGTTTATTTGCATCCAGTTGCGAACTCATTGCCGAAGCAGATGTAATCAAAGATATTCAATGGGCCAGAGCCGTCGTAATCGGCGTAGCACGATGCGCCAAGGTGTACAACAAAGCTGCCGATTGGGCCTGATCCATCACACCTCCATCCAGCGATCAACGAACTATCGGATGAGATCGCTGATGCCCTCCATCAGTCCCCCGCTGAGTGCAAAGAAAGGAGGTTGAGCGTTACAAGTGAGTACCAACGCGTATGTACCGACAATAATCAGAGATTCCCGTCCGTGTGCTCGTACCATGGCATTGTTTCTTGCATAATGTGGTTGCCCGCTTCAATGCACCTGCACTCACCACTATTGTAACTCAGATCAACCGCGCATGAGGTGCTAATAGAGATGATCTTCAGTCCGCGGTTGTCCCGAACGACACAACTTTGATGTTCGAACAGTGCTTACTTTGCGAGCACAAGTGTCGCAGCCATTGTGCGCAGTGTGGTGAGCGTGTACCCACGAAAGCGATCGACAAGATGCTCCTCATCGATGGTATTGGAGTCGGCAAGTACACAGTCCTTGATCTCGAACATTGCGCCCGTTTTCTTGGCAGCATCGGCAAGGTCCGACACACGGAGCAGGTTGCATCCGCATGGCACACCATCACGATAAAATCCGAAAGGGACGAGCTCAGGCTTCCACTGCCTGTGGTCTGTAAAGTCAACACGGTTGATCGATATGCCTCCGGGCCGAAGCGATGTCAGATGATTCTGGATCTCATTGTCAAAGCTGCTGACGTGCTCGAAGACAGAGGTCGAAAGGATCATATCAAAGGAAGACGCATAGCTTTGAAAGTCGAGATGTTTGCAGAGCCTGATAGGGCCGAGATTGATCTCGTCCTGATTGATCGCCTCGAACGAGAGTTCAGCAAGCCGTCGTTTGAGAAGTCGAGCATCATTATGCCCTGCGAAGTTGTATGTATCTGGTTGCACATGAATATCGGAGATCAACTCGCGTATCGAGACCGGTGTTGTATCGGGAAACCATCCCGCGGGCTCAAATGCTGTTACTGTCTCCGCACCATTTATGTAGAGCAGGATCGCGATTGATAATGGACTGTACTGTCCAGCACCAAAGTCGAGAACATGTGAACCTCGCAATCCATCAACTGAAAAATAGGACGGGGAGGCTTGAGCGTACCGCTTGATCGATGCGAGTGATTGCGTTGGGCGAAACTTTGAGTAGTCTGCAACACGCATCCACTCGTCAAGACGAACCTTTACCGGCGCGAGCATCTCGTACATCTTTCGGTACGAGTACATCCCGTCAGAGAGAAACTCCGCAAGACATCCCGCGGTTTCTTTATTCAGGATCCCCAAATCGATGAGTTGCTTGATCCCACTTTCGCGTGAAATAGGATAAAACACTTCGCTGAGCGCTCTGAGCACATTGGGTTTCATCTGATCCTCTCAAACATCCTGATGAGTTATTACACTCCCGCGACGACCTCAAGCTTCATGGCCTTTGCCATCGCTTTGCCCATATCAGCGGGGCTCATTGCGACCTCGACACCGGCTGCTTGCAGCGCCTCGATTTTGGAATCTGCTGTGCCGGTGGGCTTCCCGCCCGAGCCGGATTCGATGATCGCGCCAGCATGTCCCATGCGCTTGCCGGGAGGTGCGGTGCGGCCCGCGATGAACGCAGCGCACGGCTTGGTCACGTTTGCCTTGATAAATGCTGCTGCCTCTTCCTCGTCGGTGCCACCGATTTCGCCGATCATCAGAATCGCGTCGGTGTCCGGGTCGTTCTGGAAGAGTGTGATCGCGTCGATGTGGTTCATGCCGCGCACAGGGTCGCCGCCGATACCGATGCACGTCGATTGTGCGAGCCCGACGTTGGATGTCTGCCAGACTGCTTCATATGTGAGTGTGCCGGAACGCGAGACGATGCCAACAGATTTGCCCGTGGTGCACGCAGCTTCTGAGATGTGCGTGTTGATATATCCGGGCATGATACCGATCTTGCATCCCGCGTTTGTATATGGGTTCGATGGTGAATCGCCCTCGCCGGTTTTCGGTCCGGGTGTGATGATGCCGGGGCAGTTCGGACCGATGAGCACGTACGGGTCTTCACCATTCAGACGTGTGTTGGCGTTCAACTCATCAAGCACAGCGCGGACCTTGATCATGTCCTGCACGGGCACGCCCTCGGTAATCGCGCACACCAGTTTCAACCCCGCGTCGAATGCTTCAAGAATCGCGTCGCCAGTGAACGCGGGCGGGACGAATATCATCGTCGCGTGCGCGCCGGTCTCGCGGACAGCCTGATCCACCGTGTTGAAGATGGGCAGACCGTTGGCATCCTTCTGCCCGCCCTTGCCGGGTGTCACGCCGCCGACCATCTTCGTGCCGTAGTTGTAACATCCCTTCGTGTGCACTGCACCGAACGAGCCCGTGATGCCTTGGCAGATGACGCGGGTATCGGCATTGATGAGAACAGCCATGGCACTCTCCTGCAGGAAACAATCGTCGCGGAAACAGCGGATATGAGCGGGTAGGGTACGCACGAAGCCCGGGTTTTCACGGCTTGCGGGCCTGATTCGTATGCTTGTAGGGGCTAAAGAGCCCGATTCGATTGAAATCAAGCCCCATCATCCGGGCTGGCATATGGGGGATCTCCTTGGACACGTCTTCCGACATGATCATCTGCCCCGGTTGCAGCGCGATAGTTGCATTTTCTACCGGCCCAACGCATCAGCACATGGACGCAGCGCCTGCGTGCTGGGCAACATTCACACGTGTGCTCAGTACTGCGTTCGATAGCGCGCCATCACCAGACGTTCGCCAACTTGTGCTTGATGCGTACGCTGTCCAGCATCCAGGACCTGAGTCTGCACAAAGAGCACGAGAGATGCTCGGGCATCTCATCGGATTGCATTGTGCACTGGATCACAATATGTCAGCGAGAGAAATCGTGCAGATGATTCGTGAGTGCAGGAAGATCGCGGGTACGATCTCGTGGATGGCCCCACCCGCGCAGAGAGCATCGCTGACTATCCATGATGTGATCGATGCGCAGACCGAAGCGGACCACCATCAGCGTGTGCGCATCTGGGCGACCAGCGTGTGGAAATCGTGGGATGAGCATCATGAGACGATCGCGCAGATTGTTGGAAGAGTGATGAACTAGATTCGACTAAGAGTGAGTTTCAAGACGTTTCTGAGATAGTGTTCAATAGCAGGCGCTGTCTGGCAGACCGACACATCTGCGGAACCCGGTTTCAGATGCGTTGCTTTGTGCAGGGCACTTGCGATTGCATCTCTCCATGCGCCCGGTTCATGAGCATCGACCAGCACGCCATGATTCTCTGCGAGTTCTCGTCCCGATGCATTCGGGCCCGCGATGATAGATGTGTGCGTGAACGTTGCGTCCGCGAGGAAGCGCCCTAACGGTGCTCGCGGCGGAGCGATGCTCCCCGGATGTAATGCAGCGTGCGACCCCAGCAGCACCAGTTCCATGTGGTTCGTCGGCCCGATCAATCTGACATGATCTGAAATACCGTGCTTGCACGCAAGTGCATCAATGGAACCAGCCATGCTTCCTGTAATGACTAGTATCGGTCTTGCTTCCGGTTCGATCAAGGCAACACCAGCAAACACACTATCAATCGCATTAAGATCGTGCGAGTTGAGCGACATCGCGAGGAGCGTCGCGTCCTGTGCCAGTGAAAGCATGGCCCGAAGCCGTGCTCGTGCCGTTTGTCGCATCTCAACCAGCTCATCACGATTCAATCGTGATGACAACGGGCTGATAAACCCGACTCCTGCGACGCTATCCTTGTCATTACCAATGCGCAATCGTGAACACTGTGTCTTGTGCTCTGCGCCGATCGGCAGCGCATGCAGGATGCGCCCGGCACGATACGCTCGCATCGCTTCTGTGCAAGCGATGGATGCAACAAACTCGCTGCGCTCTCGCGCAAGCTCCATCCCCATCGACAACGGGTTCGGTGACTGGAGTACACGTGTGAGCGCGCCGCGGGGGTCGCGGGCAATCGGCAGCCACACCTGTCCGCACACGGTGGGAGTGAGCGAGATGACAACAGGAGTTTCAATGCCGGATATTTCGGCGTCGTGTCCGATCTGCTGTACGACAGTGCGTGCCCACCACGCGAACGACCGTGCGCGGCCGTCGTTGCGTTTTCGGTTCGGTCTGTGCATTCGGACAGTCAATGAACCTGCCGATTCGATCGATCGCTGCTCCAGTACAGACGTATCCTCAATCGCATCGCATAGAAGGGTGACGTGATGTCCGCGTGCAACCAAAGCGAGAACAAGATCGATTGCCAGTTGCTCCTTGCGCCACTGCTGTGCTCGCACATACTCGACAACTGCGATGATGTTCATGTGTCACCATCCCGCACAGGTTCGTGCTGGCACAGCGCGACAAGTGTGAAGACCCACGCGCTTGTCTGCGCATTGATGTGGATGGAGTCGAACAATCCGGCAACCATGATCGCAAGCAGCGCGCATGCAGGGGCAATCGCATAGATGTGGGACGGCGTAAGCTGCAATCCATTGTTTCTCTGGTTGGGTCCGGGCAGTACACTGAAAGCGTTGCCGATTGCGAACACGATCATGCACGCTCCAGACAAGGCCGACAATATCCCGCCGGTGGCGAGCGTGTGGACGTATGTGTTGTGGGCGTGATTGTGAATGACCCGGTTGACATCGATCTCGGGATCGGACGACTGCGCAAGTTGTGTGCGTGACCACGACGCAAACCCACCCTCGCCGACACCAAGGACTGCATGGTGTGTGAAGCACTGCCATCCCATGACCAGCATGGCCATTCGTGCGCCGGTATCTGTCGAGTAGTTCTGCTGATCGATCGCCTGCGTAATCTCATTTCTGGCAAGCTCATACCGTGCGCTGATCGATGTGCCAAAGAGCATCCACGCAGCGCCACATACGAGCACGATCACTGTTGCAAAGCCTCCAAACACCAGCCATATCCGTCTACCTGCAGCAATCTGGACCAGACGAACGAACACAGCGAGTGCGATCATGCTCAGGACAGCAGCACCCTCTATCCAGGCGCCTCGGCTGCCGGTTGCCATGATCGCAACACACGCGCACAGAATCAGGGTGATTGCGAGCATCCGATTCCTGCCAGTTGTGCATATCGCAATCGGCGCATGGAGACCGAGAGAAGCGACGAGGATCGTTCCCGCGATGACAGGATGCCACCATCCGGAAAACCGATCTTCTGCTCGTATCCAGATTGGGTCATACAGATTGAGTGCCGGACCAATCCAGTTGACAAGTTGTGCCAGCATCCCCAGCGCAACGCCAGCGGACAGTGCGCTGACAAGTGCCCTGCGCTGATCGAGTACAGGCGCGAGCATGGGGATTGCCCACAGCCATCGCAATGACGCGAGATGATCAAGGCCCAGCACGACATCGGGGGACCATGTCAGCGAGAGAAACCGGAACGCTGTCCATGCGATAATGACGAGCGAAATTGGGCTGACAATGGACCACAGCATCAACTTGTAGGTGTGGCGCAAGCCAATGACTGCGCAGATCCAGAGTGGGATGCCAGCAATCTCGACAATCGAGACAGGTGAAGAGACCAGCACCAGGAATACGCAGGAGAGTGCGAGATGAACCTTTGCGTTCAGTGGGTCTCGTGCACGCCATCGAGCTCGCTCTGCCCTGATCTGATCAGAACTGGGCCATACCCGTTGGTTCCATCCTGCTTGCAGTTTCACCGGCGTACCCGCACTCTCGTGCGCAGTAGAGTGGAGGAGTTGGTGCAGGACAGAACGCGACATGCTGAGAGTTTAGGTGTGGATGTGCTGATCAAAAAGCACAACGCGCGTCCGGCTGGGAGGAACGCGCGTTGGCGGTTGGGGTCGAGCGAGCGGAGGCATGGGCCGCGTCAGCCCGATGGTGGGAACTGGTTGATCACATCGCGTGCGCGTGCTCACGAGGTCGTGCAATGATGTGCGGTGCAGGTATTTCCTTCTTCGGCTCCAGTGAATCACGAAGTGCCGGAGCAGCACGGAACGCGCATGTGCGTGACGCCTCAATGGTCATGGGTTCCTTGGTAACCGGATTCACGCCGATGCGTTCTGAGCGGTCTCGACGGATAAACGTGCCGAAGCCGGCGATGGTCACTTTGGCATCGTCACGAACACCGTCACGAATCGCTTCGAAGACGGCTTCAACCGCCTTTGCAGCAGCGGTTTTGGTGGTGTCCATGGACAATGCAACACGGTCAATAAGATCAGTTTTGTTCATGGCAGGTACACTCAAACACTGGCAACGACGTCTGGCCGCCCCTGCGGGAGACACCGCAACCCGGGATAGTGGTTTCACAGCTGATACGCTGCGACAGCACAACCTATCGGCACCAGTATCTCGCAACCACAAAACTTTGTGGTTGTTTTTTTCGGACTTGGGCGGATTCTCGTTCATTCGTCAGCTTTGTTCGCAATATGAATGGTATTTGGCCCATACAACAACACGGCCCACAGTTGCGAATGAATCGATCGCGCCGATACTTGTGTGCTTGGACCTGATGGGAGAACTGCATGGCGGATGACGCAAAGCCGTTGGTCATTCAGACAGAAGATCTGTCTGAGGAGCCTGCGCGATGGCTTGGAGAACGATGCGAGCTCGTGCGATGTTCGCATCTCGATCAGCCGCAGTTTGGCAATCTGCTCGCCCGTGCACAGGGACTTGTTGTGCGCACGTACACGCCGGTTGACGAGCACCTGCTTGATCAGGCACCGCATCTGAAAGTGGTGGGGCGTGCTGGTGTCGCACTTGAGAACATCGATATTGGCGCGTGCAGAAAACGCGGTGTAGAGGTTGTCCATACACCGGGCTCAAACACGCGTGCAGTTGTTGAATACGTCACGTTACTCATGATTGATGCGCTGCGACCGCGTGAATACGTGGCGCACGCAGTGAATCAAGGCGACTGGAATGCAATGCGACAGCGGAACACAACGCATCGCCAGCTCTCGGATATGACGATTGGCATCCTGGGGTTCGGCAAGATCGGAACCGGTGTTGCGCGCGTGGCAAAGGCTCTCGATATGCGTGTGCTCTATAACGATGTGCGTGAGATCACCGAAGATCAGCAGGTCGCTGGATGCGAGTCCGTTTCGCCGGAACAGCTCTTTGCGGATGCCGACATCGTGACGGTGCATATCGACGCACGAAGCTCAAACACCCACTTTGTTCATGCGAAGCTGCTTTCAACGATGAAACAGGATGTGACATTCCTGAACACAAGCCGCGGCTTTGTGCTTGATCCGTTTGCACTTGCTGATGCGATGCTCAAGCGTCCGCAGGCGCAGGCATTAATCGACGTACACGATCCGCATGAGCCTGTTGACGGGAGCTACCCGTTGCTTGATATTGAAAACGTGACACTGCTTCCGCACCTTGCATCATGCACACAGACAGCGAAGACGAACATGTCGTGGGTGGTGCGAGATGTGTGGCGTGTCATCACCGGTGAGCAACCCGAGTGGGCTGCGCCATCGTGGGACACCTGATAGGGGTCATCTGCCCGCTTCAATGACACTTCGGAATCTTGTGTACATTGCTTCGAGCGAGCTTGGTATCACACGAATCTGTCCAACAACACTCATGAAGTTGACATCGCCCGACCAGCGCGGAACAACGTGCGCATGAAGATGAGCTGGCACGCCAGCACCAGCTGCTCGTCCCTGGTTGATGCCGATGTTCACTCCCTGCGGCGACAGTGTTCTGTGCGTGAGATCAACCGCACGATCGACAAGCTGCCAGAGCGATGAACGCTGCGCTGTGTCGTAGTCCAGCAGCGTCGGGCGAGGATCGCCCAGCGCAATAAGCAGATGTCCGTTCGAGTACGGATACCGGTTCAGCAGAATCATCCCCACGGTGGTACGTTCGATCACAAAGTTTCTGGCGTCGTGCTCGGGTGTGCTCCAATAGTCAGAAAGAAACGTGCCCGCGTCTGTTGCGGATTTTGTGTGTGCGGCACTTGTGTCTTCGAGATACTCCATCCGCCATGGTGCTTGGATCGCGGCGGGACCAGGGGTATATTCTTTAGCAGCTTTTCGGACCTGTTTTCCTGTGTGTTCCGTGGTCATGGCAGACTGTACGGCTCGTCGTCAGGTTTTCAGTATGGAATGTCAGGTTTGTCTGGATGCAATGACTGCACACGGGGTCAGGTTGTGTCGATGACAATCCCGAGTATTCGCATCATCCGGACAATCACTATGGCTGACACATCGACTCCCAAGCCAACGTCATTACAGGACAACTCGCACCCCCAGCGTGCAGGCGACATCATGACCGAGCACGTTGTCACCGTGAGTATGGATGACTCACTTCGCGAGATCCGTGAGGTCTTCACCCGGTTCAGGTTCAGGCATGTGCCGGTGGTTGAAGACGGAGTCCTCGTCGGCATCATCTCTGATCGCGACGTGCTCTCCCACGTGAGTCCGTTTGTCGGCTCGTTCTCAGAGCGCGCACAGGATGCGAACTCGCTCAAGCTCAAGGCACATCAGGTCATGACGCGCGAGCCAATGATTGGCGATGTCTCTACGCCGATCGTTGAGATCGGGATGCTCATGCTGCAGTACTCGGTGTCATGCATACCGATCTGCGACGAGGCGGGCATCTGCGTCGGAATTGTGACATCGCGCGATGTCCTTCGGTGGTGTCTGCGTTCTGGATGTGGTGTCAAGCAGGCCCCATCCAAGACAAAGCAGCCGACGGATAATACGCCGACTGCTCCAAAGCCTGATGAGAAGAAATCTGCGGCCTGATTTACAGGGCTGGTGATGGTGCTGCCGGTTCGCGAACCGGTGCTGCACGCAGGCGTTCAAACGGGACCGGATCTGTCGGGACCATCAACCCGGTGTCTGTCTCACCAACGTTGTAGAGATTGTCCAGCACGCGACGCTCCACAATCTGTCGGATGTAAATGACCTCAACCTTGGTGTTGTTTGCGGTGGGGCGTGTTGCAACAAGCATCTGCTCGGGCATCTGATCGAGCACCACTCCCTGCTCCTTGCCCATCTCAATGTACTTGTTGAGTGCCTGCTCGGGGGAATCAAACTTCGGCATGAAGTTTGGTCCGATTCCTGCGGTATGTTCAGGATTTGAGTTGAAGTTTGTGTTGTTCGTCCAGTTGTTTCGTGCGACAACGAACGCGAGCATAATCATAGCGGCCGCGAGCCATCCACCCCACGTGGTCACGTTTGAGACTCTTGCTGCAAACCGCTGATGCATCGCCATCTCGACGGGTGCTTCGATCCGGTCGACGGGGTCAAGCATCATCTCGACCGAGCGCTGTAACTGAGCGTGCTGCATCTGCGACTCGGCGAGTTGCTGCCAGACAGTCTGGTCAACCGATGCGAGATCACGGAGCAGGTTCCAGTCCTCAACACTCGCTTCAGCGTCTATGACGCGCGTGATGAGTGTGTCCAGATCCGGATGCTCTTGCGTGTGGTCTATGTTGGTACGGTCAAACTCGTTCATATCAATCCTGTCAAATCCAGCAGAGATGATGTGATCTCCGCTGCCCAATGAGATGCGCTACCAGTTCGTATCCGTCGATTCTCTGCGTGCGGTGCTCTTCGTGCGATCGTCTGTGCCGCCGATGCCGAATGTGCTGGCACGTTCCCTGAGCATGCGTCTGCCACGGGCAATGCGTGTCTCAACTGTTGTCTCCGGCAAACCGAGCAGGTCGGAGATCATTTTGTAACTCATGCCCTGCACGCAGCGGAGCAGCAAAGGTTCCCGGTATCCTTCCGGAAGCTCGCGTGCGAGATCCAGAAGTGTGTGGGCATCGTGAGATACCTCGGCTCTCTCGCCGATGCGTTCCTGTGGCACACCCATCGATGCGGCAGATTCGAGCGCATTGCCCTGATCCGATCCAACTGCAGCATCAAAGGAGAGTGTTTCACGTTTTCGATGGGTCTTGATCTTGCGGCCAGCCAATCGTGCCTGATTCACCGCAACCGTGCGAAGCCATGGCTTGAGTGCTGACTCGTCACGAAGTTCTCGAACAGACCGAACAAACGTGCAGGCGACCTCCTGCAAAAGATCCTCAAGATCCGTCTCGCGGGGCTTGTGGGCGAGCATGATCGCACCGATCCACCGACGATGGTGGACCCAGACACGTCGCATGGCATCCACGTCGCCACGGATAGCTGCTGTGATATCCGATCGGGGCAGATCTCCCGATGTGGGCCATGACTTCGGTTGTGACGAGGTCTGAGCTATGACACGACTCCTGTTCTGCACAATCTCAGACCATCCGGCCACAACCGATCAAGACGAGGGTGTCTCTGCAATCACAGATGCGCGACTGCCGGATCTCCGGCGTGCTGGAACATCATTTTGCTCTTGGGTTGGAACGCTCCAGCCCATAGAATGTTCAGGCAGATTCTGCCAGGTGACGCAACTGTGACAATCAGATCCATTCACACAATATCGGGCGTTTGGTTGATGCCTATTCTGCCTTCTTGCTGACACCCTGCGGCTGACGCGTATCCTTCCCGCCTCAGCAATACATATGGCAGCCTCTCTTGGGAAAAAACACAAGACCAAACCACGCCCGCGATCGGCAGACGACGGGCGTGTGATGCCACTGGGTGATCATCTGGAAGAGTTGAGAATCAGGCTGATTCTGGGGATTCTCGGTCTGGTTCCCATTCTCGTTGTTGCAATCATTTTCGGCAAATCCATCCTCGCCTGGCTGCTGGTTCCAGCACAGACGCAACTGGCCGATGCCGGGCTTCCGCCGTATCTCCAGGCAACGAGTCCGCTGGAAACATTCTGGGCGTACTTCAAGATCGCATTTGTGACAGCCATCATCATCGGTGCGCCGTGGATTCTGTGGCAGCTCTGGAAGTTCATTGCCCCAGGATTGCACAGGTCCGAGCAGCGGTTTGTATATCTGCTTGCTCCATTGAGTGGCATCCTGACGATCATGTCGGTGCTGTTTCTCTACTACATCATGCTGCCGGTTGTCATGCAGTTCTTCATCTCGTTCGGCATAACGGTTGTCGATTTTCCCGTGGAGAAGACCCATGTCCCGTTCGATATGGTGTTCCCCTCGATTCCCATGCTCCCCGGCGATCCGAGTGATCCCGTGCCGGGCACAATGTGGGTAGACACCGTTTTGCATCAACTCCGATTTGCAATGCCGGATGGTTCCGTGCTAGGGACACCACTGACAAAGGCAACGGGTGTGTTGCAGCAGTATCGTGTGAGTGAGTATCTCAACATGGTGCTGATGATGGCAATGGGATTTGCGCTCGGATTCCAACTTCCCGTGATTGTGTTGCTGCTCGGCTGGACAGGTATCGCGGAACCGTCGTTCCTGAAAAAATATCGCAGGCATATCGCACTCATCCTTGCCATTGTTGGTGCAGCCCTCACGCCGGCAGACCCTGTCTCCATGTTCCTGCTTGCAGTTCCCATGTATATCTTGTTTGAGTTCGGGCTTGTACTTCTGATTATCCTTCCTGCGCAGCGGGTGTCGAAGGGGTTCTCCAGCGAATCGAAGGAGACGGAGGGATACGACGAGCCCGATCTTCCATCAGACTACCAGAACCGTGATACGCAGCATGGTGACTTGCCGTGAGTTTTCTTCGAAAGGTGCTTGGGGCTGGAAGGCATGCAAAGCCTCGCACATCATCAACACGTGAGGTGCTGGATGCCACCGATTTCGATGTGCAGATGATGGGGGCAGCACTGGAAGCAGCGAAGCACGCTGCTGCAATCGGTGAGGTGCCCGTCGGTGCTGTTGTATACGAAACAGCAACACAGCGGGTGGTTGCTACAGCACACAATCGGCGTGAGACCGACAAGGACCCGTGCGCTCACGCGGAGTTGATTGCCATCAGACAGGCATCCCGCGCTGTTGGCGACTGGCGGCTCAACCACTGCACACTTGTCGTGACACTCGAGCCGTGCGCCATGTGCGCTGGCACGATTATCAACGCACGCATCGGGCGCGTCGTCTTTGGGGCAACGGACCCCAAAGCCGGCGCCTGTGGCTCGGTGATGGACATCACTGCAAATACACAGTTGAACCATGCGCCAGTAATTATCGGCGGTGTGCTTTCGGACGAGTCATCTGAACTTCTCAAAGTGTTTTTCAGGGAAAGACGTACACAACGAAAGTTACGATGAACTCTCGCCCAGCGCAGCACCGATGATCCCCGCGTTGTCGAGCAGCTTTGATGTGACGATGCGAACGTCGCGCGTTTTTCTCGGGAATATAAGCGGTCGTGCCCGGTCGGCGATGGGGCCGCTCAGCGCATCTCCCATCGCTTCGCCAAGTCCGCCGCCGATGACGACACAATCAAGGCTCAGCAGCGACACGACGCTTGCGACGGTCCTTGCAATGGTTGTTGTCGCGCGATCGAGAATCTCCCTGACGGCCGGATCTTCCATCGCGTGGGCGCGTGCGATGATATTCGAAGTGATTCGCAGTGTGCGTGGATCAGCGTCATCCTCGTCCGCTTTCTTTCGGAGTAGCTCGTGGATAACAGAGTTTGGATTGTCAGCGATTGCTGCCTGCACCTGGCGTGCGATTGCGCTGCGGGCGCAGTGCGTCTCAAGCGTGCTGCACATGTCCGATCCGAACCCGGCAATGAGCATCTGTCCGATCTCGCCCGCAGTGCCGAACGCTCCGCGATAGAGCGAGCCATTCAGCACAATGCCGCCACCGATACCGGTGCCGACCCACACCACGATCATGGCTTGCGACCCCCTGCCAGCGCCAAACCGGGCTTCCGCGATTGCAGCGCAGTTCACATCATTCTCAAGATGCACCGGCTTGCTAAATCTCTGCGACAACAGTCGTGCAAGTGGCACATCTTTCCAGAACAGATTCTCCGCATCCTGCACCATACCGCTCACCGGATCGACACCGCCGGGCGAACCAATACCGATGCCTGTCAACTCCTCTATCTCAACTTCGGCTTTCTCGCACGCTTTTCGTGCGCATTTCTCGATTCGATCGACAACGCCTTCAAGCCCGACCTCGGGCTTGGTTCTCCGCTTTGATCGCGCGATAACATTTCCCTGAGTGTCAACAACACCCGCCTGGATGTTTGTGCCGCCAAGATCAACCCCGAGATAGTGCTGTGTCGTCATGCGCGTTGCTCGTTTCGTTCATATGCGCGAAATCAGCACAGATTTGCGCCGATGCGTCGTGTGTCTTTCCATAATGCACGGTGTTGCTGTGATATGGCAGCGAATGCAATGTCGTTCAGATCGCGGTGCGCAACAATGGTGCTTCCACTCCCGGTCAGATAGCAGGAGATGCCTTGTCTGCGCATCATGCTCAGCATGGTGCGCAGCTCCGGATGAACATGGCATGCAGCGCCTTCAAGATCGTTCCTGATGGTATGGTAAGAGAAGCTCGGATTGTCAATTTGGCACGGGAGGAGTACGTGCGACTGAGGTGTGATGGCATCGAACGCGTGATACACCTCAGCCGAGTTGCACCCGAATGATGGGATAATCAGCGTGATCGCACCATGCACCCGATCAGTTCGCTCGATTGTCCCGCCGAACCCGGACACTATCGCGGGTCTCGGTGTCGTTTCGAGACAGAGTTGATCAGCATCATGCCTTCCGTGACGCGCCCGATCCATGTCAACAAAGAACGCGACATCGCTGCCGAGTTGGAGCGCGATCTGTTGCAGTGTGTGTTCATTGAGATGCAGATTGCAGAGCAGATTTACGCCGATCAGCACAGCGGCGGCATCACTTGATCCGCCGCCAAGCCCGCCTCCTGCAGGTATGTCTTTGCGAACGACGATCTCAACAGCCAGCGTCTGTCCGGTGTGTGCTTCCAGCGCTCGTAGCGCACGGACTGCAAGATCCGAGTCGATCGGCCATTCGACCGGAGACTCGTGGTTGTCAGTTGAAACCCATGACACTCGATGGTTGATCGGCCCGTGCTGAGGAACGCGGGTCAGAATGATGTCGTCGTGCAGATCAATCGCGTGCATATGTGTGTGGACTCTGTGCCAGCCGGGCTTTTCTGAAGTTGCTGGTTCCGGCTGTCCGACGTGCAGACATAGATTGATCTTGGCGTGTGCTCGAACACGAACCCGCCCCACACGCGAGGCGTACGCTGCTGCTGTTCTGTGCTGCTCACCGGATTCTGGCATTGCCAGAGTGTAACCCGGTTTGTGCCGCATGGATACGAGCAGATATGCCGATGTTCTACCATCTCAAGGAGTCTTCCCGGAACATCCATGCCGTCAGACGCGATCATTACCATCCTTGTTATTCTGCTTGTGCTAGCGCTGCTGGTGCGCGGCCGTTACGGTTCAGACATCATTATCGCAGCGGGCGTTGCACTGCTTATGGTGCTTGGGGTAATGACGCCGCGGGAGTCGATCGCGGGACTTGCCAACGAGGGTGTCGTCACGATTGCTGTGTTGTATGTGGTCATCGCAGGCCTGTCAGAAACGGGTGCAGTGCGGATGCTTGGCAGTTGGATGATGGGGAGGGCAAAGTCACCTGTCAAGGCGCTCACACGAATGGTGGTGCCGATCTCGGCGCTATCGGGCTTTGTGAACAACACCCCGCTTGTTGCGATGTTCATTCCAGCGGTTTCAGACTGGTGCAAAAGAAATCAAGTCAGCCCGTCGCGCATGCTCATTCCGTTGTCGTATGCGGCGATTATGGGTGGGACCATGACGCTCATCGGCACAAGCACAAATCTTGTGGTCTATGGCGCATGGAAGGATGTCTTCCCTGATCGCACGATTGGCATGTTTGACATCGCTTGGGTTGGTTTTCCGTCACTCGTTGTTGGACTGGTCTATCTGCTGACGATCGGGCGCTTGCTGCTGCCCGATCGTGCGCCAGTACTTTCGGTTGGTGATGATGCACGCTCATACCACGTGGAGATGCTGGTTGAGCCAAGTGGCCCCATGGTGGGAAAGACCATCGAGCAGGCGGGTTTGCGCGGGCTGCCGGGCCTGTATCTGTCGGATATCGAACGCGACGGGCACGTGCTAGCAGCTGTTGCGCCGGATCAGATGCTCCTCGCGAACGATCGGCTGCTCTTCGTCGGCGTGCTGGACTCTATCGTCGATCTGAACAAGTTCCGCGGCCTGCAGGCCGGAACAAACCAGGTGCAGAAACTGGCAGAATCAAAGCACCAGCGTCATCTTGTCGAAGCGGTTGTGTCGGATTCGTGCCCGCTCATTGGACGCAATGTGCGAGAGTTCGGGTTCAGATCAAAGTACAACGCGGTTGTGATCGCGGTGGCACGCAACGGCGAGCAGATCAAACGCAAGATCGGCGACATTATTTTTCGTACCGGCGATACGCTGCTGCTCGAAGCGCCGCAAACCTTTGTTGAGACGCAGAGAAACTCGCGAGACTTTCTTCTGGTCAGTGCTGTTGAGGATTCGCAGCCAATTCTCCACGAAAAGGCATGGATTTCGATCGGCATTGTGCTCGCAATGGTGCTCGCGGTGACGTTCGGCTCTGCGTATGGCATCACGATGCTGCATGCAGCTGTCGTTGCTGCTGGGCTGATGCTTGCGACGAGATGCTGCTCAGGTGCTTCTGCGCGCAGGAGCATCAACTGGCAGTTGCTTGTTGTGATTGCGGGTTCACTCGGACTCGGGAAAGCAATGCAGGTATCTGATGCGGACGACCTTATTGCAACCAACTTGATCTCGATCGCTGGAAACAATCCGTACATCGTGCTTGCGCTGCTGTATCTCTCAACGATGCTCCTGACGGAGATCATTACCAACAGTGCTGCAGCGATCCTGAACTTCTCGCTCGCAATGGCGCTTGCGCAGACGCTCGGGCTTGATCCGAAGCCGCTCGCGATGGCAGTGATGATGGCCGCGTCGGCGAGCTTTTCCTCGCCGATCGGATACCAGACCAATCTCATGGTGATGGCACCAGGCGGGTACAGATTCACAGACTATCTTCGTGTCGGTATGCCGCTTAATCTGTTATTCTTCGTTGTTTCAGTGATTGTCATACCAATGCACTGGCCGCTGCGTCTTGCAAATCCATCCACACCGTAATACATCTTGTGATCTCTTACAGATAGTTTCCATTCTTTGTTGTGTAGGGCTTGTCAAGATTGGTAATCATGTACCGCAGCGCGTCAACCTGATGGTCGAATCCGTCCTTTTCCGGCACGATTGCATACGGGTTATCAGCGGGGTAGTGGTACCGCTCGAGCGATTCGATGAGCTTTCTGCATCTTGAGTGGATGCGCAGCTTTGGTTCGCCACCAGCGGGTGTCAGGCGTGCGCGGATGAGTTCGAGCCCGTCATAAAGAGCCAACCGACGCGCGCGGACGGTAAAGCCGTGCTGTTTCAGCAGTGCAATGTCCGTCTTGCCGGTCTGGCTGTTGCGTTGCCCGCCGGCAGGATCGACGCCGATCCATGCCATCGCGGGCAGCGGCCTTGCATGCATCGCTTCAATGTGTGCTGAAAGCGTCAGCCCAGACTCAACATGCTCATCAACAATCCAGAGTACATCGTCCTCATCAAGCCCTCCCCAGAGCACAACGGTCGGCGATCGCATGCCAAAGTCCATGCCGCCGATCCATGTGGCATGTTCAAGCAGCGCGTCATCAATGTAGTCAACAACATGTATCGCGTGGTTGAACTCGGGGAGCACAGCGTCTGTCCGTTTGGGTCGCAGGCACAGCATCTCAGCTTCCCACGTTGCGCGTGAGACGCGAGATCGCATCTTCAGCGCATCATCGATTAGCACGTGCCCGAACCCGGATTTGCGCGTGCGGAGTCTGCTCTGGCAGTCGTCACCGAGAGCGCACGGAGTATCGGGATTCTGCGCACTATCAATACATACCGGATGGTTTCGGCAGTCCGCCATGACATCAAGTGTTCCCCACTTGAAGAGTGAGCGTTTTCCCAGCTTGGCTTCCTCGACGAGCGAGTGCATGACGCCGTGCGGAATGTGCATTGTGCTCAGGCACTCGATTGTTCCATGGACCCATACTTCGCCGCACTGCTTCGATTGCGTAACAAGCTGGGCTGCCTCCCAGACATCGCGATCAAAGAGATCGACCTCGTCGCATCGCAGTTTCTGAACGCGTGTGCCTCGCACAGATGTCTGCGACTGGGAGAGGAGTTCGACAGCCGATCTGTTCTTCAGCTTGACGCGCCTGTCTGAGATTTTGCCATCAAGCATCCATGCGAAGTTCTCCCGATCAAGGAAGCTGCACAGATGGGCGTGCATGCGGCGCGACTGATCGAGTGAACCACCAAGCAGACGGATCTCGATGCCTGGTTTGAACACCATGTCGAGCAGCGTTGCGAGCGCGCCAAGAAAAGTTTTGCCGCCACCACGATTGGCCCAGACAACACAATCGCGTGGCATGCAGGCCTCGCCAGCACACTCCTTGGGTTCTTCAAAGAAGGTGTGGCACAAGTATGCAAAGGGTGGTGTGTGTCCATCGACAAGCACATTTCGCGCGATTTCATAGCCGAGAGACTGATGTATCCAGTGGTGGAGTTCGTCATGCGTTTTCGGGCGATTCGGCCAGACATTCACGTGCGCATCGGTTGGTTGCGATGATGCATCCTGTGAAGATGTGGCTTGCTTTTTCCTTGATTGCGATTTCTTTGCTGACCTCTTCGCCATCCGTGTTTTCACTCCTCTGGTTCGTCCATGTGTTGCGAGGAAGGAGCTCACAAAGCCTACTTGACTTCATTGATGTGCAATGCACTGAGCAGCGCTGCCGCTCTGTTCTTGTGATGCTGCTTCAGCGAAGAAAGCACCAGTGTTCGCTGTTTGCCTGTAAGAAAGAATGTGATCGGAAACAGCTGATCCTCAAGGGGTGTTGGTGGCGCAGGGTGTGGCACTCCCTTGCCCTCGACCGATTGGTTCTTCTTCGTTGCCATGCTGGCTCCTTTTGGCGCTTGGGTATGTGAATGCATACGCGACAGGAGGAGCACAGAGATCGGCTGCTGCAAGACGTGCGATCGTCATGATGCTGTGGCTTTGATGGAGCAGCTTTCTCTTGCCCGCCCATCGCACAAGTTCCCGGCAGACAAACGCACTGGGATGATTGGCATCAATGAACTCGGGAAGTCTGACTGGACTGACACCATAGTGTTCGCACGCGTCGAGCAGGCGTGCGCTTGGTTCGGTGAGTTGCAGGCGGTACTCGGTCATGCCTGCCGAGGCAAAGAAGGGCGATGCGTATCCCATGGCTGCAACTGCTTCGGTTGCCTGAGTTTCCGGGTCGCGAAGATATGTCTGAACAAGCGTGCGTGCAAGTCCAATGCCTCGCCAGCGTGGGTCAATGACAACACGCGAGATACAGCGGAGGTGTGTATTGATACGTCGTGCGTTCTCTTTCTTGGATGTAGTGTTGAAAAAGTGCTGCCATGCAAGTTTTCGCCAGGCACCGTTCAGCGTTGGGCGTGAAACGACTAATACACCAACGATGCTGCGTGCATCAGATCGACTGAACGGGTCTTCAGGGTCGATTGCACGAAGCACACGGGAGCAGGTTGCTGGCCTTCCGGCGCGATAATGCCAGTGCTCCATCGCATCAAAGTCATCGAGTGTACCCCGCTCGATACGAAGTCGATCAATCGGGGATCGCGCAGTGTTGTATTGAGTGTTTTTCATGCGCGGGATCTTCTCCGGCAGGCACCGTGCCTGTTACGGTGTTCAATGTGCGTCAATCCGTTCATCTCAACAATCACAATCCAGTCTGGGTTCAGCATCGCGAGAAGGTCATGATGTGCGCTAGCGCACACCATGCGAGCGCATCTGCTTGCTCGGATCCATCGCGTGATTGATGTCGATACACACGCTGCTGTCGTGCGATCCAACGTAGAGCAGAACTCGTCCGCGATGAGCGTCCCATGCTTGTTCGATGTGCTTGCAACTCCAGCAGCAAGCGCCAGTCTTGCGCGCTGACCGTCGGAGAGTGATCGCGCTGGCGTGCCAAAGAGTGCTGCTTCAGCAAGCCCGGCTCGTGCCATGGTCCGCATTGCCTGCACAAGCGTTTGCGATGAATCAGTGCAATGATTGGCACGCGACCGATGCAGACTTGCAACAACCTCAACTGCTGGAATATCAGAATCTGTAGACGTAATCCATGTTGCGTTTGCTTTTTTCTTCTGTAGAATGTCAAACAGCGAGCGTGCAATGAGCGACTTGCCTGAGCCGCTTGGACCAGTGATGAGCGCAATCTGCCCGAACTTCAGTATCCGATCAATACGCTCTGCTGTCTTGTATGCACAAGCGAGTCTTCGCTGATGATTGCTGTCTCGTGTGTCTGGATCCAGCCCGAATATGGCTTCCGCAAATCGAACGCTCTCGGTGTGTGTTGCCATCGTGTACCCTCGCATCACAACGTGCAAATCACGTGTGGAACCATGTGATGGAGTGTCGTGCGAGTTCTTTGTTAGGCCGACCATGCCTGACGGACGTCGTGTGAGGTATCATCCCTGCCGATGGAACCCGGGCGCGCCTGGAACTGTTGGTGATTCAGATTTGAAACAATCTCATTGATTGCGTCGTAGGTTTTTCTGACCGAGTGCAATGTTTGCCCGCTCTTCTTTGCGGTCGGCCTGAGTGGGAGACCGTGCAGGAAGAGCAGTGTTGCTACTTTCTTTCGACGTGGAGGCCAGTTCTCAGATTCAAGCGCGACGTAAGCAAACGCTGGTGAGAGAATCCGGGTAACGATCCGTCTGACATGCTCTCGTACGGCTTTGTGAGATCTGCCCGACATCCTGGCGATTGAGGCCATGCTCTTTCCTTCGAGATACACAGCATTGACCAGTTCACGATCCTCGATCGGCAGGAATGAGGCTAGATTCCGGATGCGCTCGACCAGATAGGGTGGCGGTGTCCTGCGCAGATCTGTCAGTGTGCTGACATCAAGTCGCCTCGGTGCATGGTCCAACACATTACCAGACTTTCCAGGTTTGCGTCCGGATTGCAGGTTGTTTCCAGTGAGTTGTTGTTTGACTATCTGTGCCGAGGCTCTGGGAGCATCTGCAAATGTCT
This sequence comes from Phycisphaeraceae bacterium, assembly GCA_020639155.1. Taxonomy (NCBI): domain Bacteria; kingdom Pseudomonadati; phylum Planctomycetota; class Phycisphaerae; order Phycisphaerales; family Phycisphaeraceae; species Phycisphaeraceae bacterium. Next base: position 665,206 of record JACKHF010000001.1, on the reverse strand, counting down.
TCGGCTGAATCCGAACTGCTTTCACCGGTTCATGCATGCACACACCTCCACGCAAATACCATTCATTCCCCTGCCTGCGAGTACCTGAACAGGCATCAAACACAAAAAAACCTCAATAATGGGTATTTTGATTGACAAATGACCCGATATTGTGTTTACTAATCAGTAAACCTCCTCAATGTTTTACCACTCATTGAACGATTTGCAAGGTACGTGTATGGTATTACCCGAAACGAGCGCACAAACACGGGCGATAGACCATGACGGGGGGCGAGTACCCTCCCATAATCCAAACATGAGTGTGGAATATCGTACGTCCAAAGTGCGAACAGGTCATATGTCACAGCAGCCGATCAGTCTGGGACGTGCCATACGCGAGCGGAGGACTGCTCTTGGGTTGAGTCTTGCTGCGCTGGCTGCACGCGTCGGTTGCTCCAAGGGCTATCTGTCAACCATTGAGAACGAGGTCAGATCATCACCGCCCAGCGATGATGTTCTCAGACGGATCGAGCAGGCAATGGGTATGGGCGATGGCGAACTCGTGCGCATCGCAAACTGGCACAAGACTCCCCCTGGCATTAAGCATGAACTGGGGCAGTTGATGTCGCAGATGCAGACGCGAAACGCTGCGGTGCGCAGGCTGGCGGAACTCCTGCGTCCAAAGCCAACAGAGATTTCGGGCGATGCAGAGAACACCAATACCGTCGGCCCGCAGCCTGCAGCCTCGCAGTCGGGCTCTGCAGATCAAGGAGACACAAGCCATAAATCGAAGTTGGATGAAGCGTTCGAGTCCGGCGAACTTCGCAGACTGCTCGATCTGGTTGCTCCTGATCACGCAGAAAAAATTCATGACTCATTGCAGAACGCAATGACACCCGTCCCGATCGCGCTTCCTCTGGAAGTGCCGTTGATCAACAAGGTCAGCGCAGGATACCCAACGGAGTTTACTGATCTTGGATACCCCGCACGGATAGCAGACGAGTACGTGCGCGTGACGGACATCGGCGATCCCGACGCGTTCGCGTGCAGGGTTGTGGGTGATTCGATGGAGCCGGAGTACCGCCAGGGAGATATTGTTGTCTTCTCTCCGATGGCAATGATTGTCAACGGCACAGACTGCTTTGCACGACTTGAACCCGACCATGAATCAACATTCAAACGCGTGTACTTCGAGACCGATGCCAATGGCAACCAGATGATCCGCCTCCAGCCGCTCAACAACATCTACCCGCCGAGGATCCTCCCGCGCGAGATGGTTGCTGGTTTGTACGCAGCTGTGAGTGTCACCCGGAAGCTCAGTTGACCTGTTTCCTTCTGCGTCGCGCTGTCAGTATGCCTGCACCAGCAAACAGCGCAAGTGCTGACGACGGCGCGGGAATGACTTGGATTGTACCAAATCCTTCAATTGGATTTTTTACATGGAAACCAGACGTCGGTGAGTGTGGTACGAGATCAATATAAGAAATTATTGTATCAAGAGAGATTTCTCGTGGTGTAAAATCATTTGTTATCCATTTTACAGATGCAACTTTGATTGGATTGTCGAAGAGAAGAAAGTTTTCCGGGTTGATGCCAAGGATGTAGTCGGGATAAGTTATTGGGCTCCATGATGGCAATGAGCCGGCATAGAGCACCCATGTCGTATTGCTGACAAATCCGGGCTCAGATGCTGAGAGGTCAAACCATGCGCCAAGTAACATCGTAGCCTGTGTATTATCAAAATGGCCATAGATAACGATTGTTGCAACGGGGTTTGTGGGCGATACAACATTTGAGACCGCAATTGACAGTTCGCCGTAGAGTTCGTCAGCTGTAACGACCTGTGTCAAGCAAAGCAGCGGAACCATTATGGAGACTGGGCCATCTCTATTCATACGAATGCTCCTGCAAGCTGCCAGCGGACGTGTCCGTCGGCTGGCAGTGGTGTGGTGTTATCCTCGTCTGCGGTGTGCTGTTAGCATGCCTGCGCCAGCAAGCAGCGCAATTGCTAACGATGGCGCGGGGATGACATGGATGGTCGCCGAGCCATTGGTCAAACTAACCGGGGCTATGCCATTCGTGCTGGAAGAAGTTTGGAACAGTGTAAACCATGTGCTTTCAGTTGATAACGAAACGTCCCTGGTCGTAAAGTCCGACGTTGTCCACTCGGTTTGAAACAGCAGGATTGGAGTGTTGGGGCTTGCAGTTGTTACGTATAACTGTAACGCTGCAACATCATACGAACCAGAACTGGAGAGTACCGGTGGACTATAAGGCCAGCTTCCGGCTGACCAGAGATGGTACTGGGTTACGCCGAATCCTGCTTCGGAACTGTTGAGCAAAAAATATGCTCGCTGGAGAGCATACGCATCACTAAATGTGCCATAAACACCGACTGTGATGCTCTGATTTTGAGGCGACACCGTGCCAGAGACGTCTATGACGAGTGCTCCTGATTGTGCAGATACAAGAGAAACTATCAGAAAGTTTGTCAGCAGGCTGAGCTTGCCAATATCGATGGATTTTGTCATGGAGAGGTCCCCTGTGTTGTTCGTATAAGAACGAAGCTGCCAACGGACATGTCCGTCGGCTGGCAGTGTGTGGTGTTATCTCCGTCTGCGGCGTGCGCCGAGCATGCTTGCACCAGCAAACAGCGCAAGTGCTGACCATGGCGCGGGGATGATCTGGATGGTTGCAGACCCATTGATGGGGTTGGGTATAAGCATGAGATTTCCCATTTGAGGCGCTGTAAATGTAGAGAAATGAAGAATATTGTCGGTCCATAGATTGACCGTCCGAGGTTCAAATGCACTGGCTTCCCATTCTACCGACAGTAATAAATACGGAACTTGTATTGGGCCCTGAGAGGGAAAAGTCTGGCCGGTTTCAACCCCCTCCAGCCAGTTCCCATGGTTCGTTGGCAAATAAGGGCCGCCGAGGGGAGGATTCTGGTATATATATGTGACATCGGCAAAGCTGGGTTCCGATGCGAATAGATCAAAGAGAGCGCCTCCGATGCCATACGACGGAAGTGGCGCGCCTACTTGCGCATAAATACTAACCGTAGCCGTTGGTGTTTGCGGCGTAATTGCATTCGACACTTCAACGAGTAACTCGCCGGATTGTGCACCGGCATGTGCAGTACAGATCGCAGCGATTGTAATGGAAACATACTGTGCCATCCTGTGCCTCCCGCAAGCTGCCAGCGGACGTGTCCGTCGGCTGGCAGTGGTGTGGTGTTATCTTCGTCTGCGTCGTGCGCCGAGCACGCCTGCGCCACCAAGCAGCGCAAGTGCTGACGATGGTGCAGGGATGACTTGGATTTGAAGGACGATGTTGTTGGGTGGTGGTGTGTATACTGGTACCGAACTCGAAGATGCTTCGTAAATGTACCAATAAATTGCACCTAAATGAACACCAACCGCTCGTTCAGTGAAATCACTTGTTTCCCATTCGAAGGACATGATGAGCAGTGGCGATGCAGGATTTGCGGGATGTGATACGGTGTTGCTCTGCCCGACGTCTGCGAGCCAGCCGTTTGTTTGCGGTGTGACCGCAAAGAACCACGATGGCGGAAATCCGGGAATTCCATCATCAGGCAGCAATCTGTAGTGTGGCGCTGCTGCGCCTGATTCGGTTGCCCAGTATCCGAATGACGCGGTGCTGAATGCAAACCACGGCTCGCCGGTAATGGCATACACATCGATATTCACCGATGGTGAAGAGGGTGAAACAATGCCATTGTTTGAGAGAGATGTCGAAAGGCCAACATCACCCAGACACTGTGCTTGGGTGGCAAGGAGTGTCACAAAACTTATGTGTGCGAATATCCTCATTCATTGTCTCCGTCTGCGTCGTGCGCCAAGCAGGCCTGCACCAGCAAACAGCGCAAGTGCTGACGACGGCGCGGGAATGACCTGCAGAGTGATCGTCACGTCCTGGATGCTCGAAAGTGGAATGGACTGTGAGCCGGGTAAGTTTTGATGCAGATACATGGCAAAGTCGACAGTGCTCGTGGAAATTTCAACCGTTCTTGGAGTGAAGTCGGTTGTCCACCACACGAACTCAGCAACCCAGGCGGGGTTCTCTGTCGACGCGGGAGCGCCAGCAGCATGTGGTTGGCTGCAGTGATAGAGCACGCTGTTCGGATCGAGTTGCTCGAAGGCAAAGTGCGAGATCAGATTGCTTCCATACCCAGCAAACGCTCCAATCAGGTTGGAATCGCTGGCGTTTGCAATAACATCGGAATGGGCGAATGCGTAGTACCCGGCGTTTGCATCGTACGTTATGGAGAGTTGCAGGCTCACAGACCAGTGTGTCGGGCTGATCGGCTCGTAACTGTCTGGTTCAAGTGTCCAACAAGCTATGGGGTCGGCAGTTGCCGATGTCGTGCATATCAGAAGAGCTGCACATAGGTATATTTTCTGTGCCATCATGTGACTCCTGCAAGCTGCCAGCGGACGTGTCCGTCGGCTGGCAGTGTGTGGTGTTATACTCCGTCTGCGGCGTGCGCCGAGCATGCTTGCACCAGCAAACAGCGCAAGTGCTGACGATGGCGCGGGGATGATCTGGATGGTTGCAGATCCATTTATTGGGTTTGGTATGAGAGCTGGGTTTGCAATGTGGTGTGAATAAAACGTAGAAAGGTGAAAAATGTTGTCAGTCCATAGATTGACCGTCCGGGGTTCAAATGAGCTGGCTTCCCATTCTACAGACAGCAATAAATACGGCAGCTGTATTGGGGTTGGAAAGGGCAGAGTCTGGCCAGCCTTAATCTCTTCCAACCAGTTTCCATGGTTTGTGGGCAAGAAAGCGCCACCGAAGGGAGGATTTTGGTATATATATGTGACGTCGGCAAAGCCGTGCTCTGATGCGAATAGATCAAAGAAAGCGCCTGCGATGCCATAGGACGGAAGTGGCGCGCCTACTTGCGCATAAATACTAACCGTAGCCGTTGGTGTTTGCGGCGTAATTACATTCGACACTTCAACGAGCAATCCACCTGATTGCGCACCGGCATGTGCAGTACAGATCGCAGCGATTGTAATGGAAACATACTGTGCCATCCTGTGCCTCCCGCAAGCTGCCAGCGGACGTGTCCGTCGGCTGGCAGTGGTGTGGTGTTATCCTCGTCTGCGGCGTACTGTTAGCATGCCTGCACCAGCAAGCAGCGCAAGTGCTGACGATGGCGCGGGGATGATTTGGATCTTCAGCGTTGTTTCCTGCACACTGGAGAGCGGGAGATACGTCGAATTGATCGATGTTGTGGTATCGAACATCCCAAATGTCAGCGAGCTTGTTGAGATCTCCACCGTGCGTGGCGTGAAGTCGGTTGTCTCAAACCAGAATGTGGCGGTCCACGCTGGATTCTCTGTGGAAGCGATGAGAACTGGTGGAACATGTGGGTTCCATGCTTGAAACAACACTGTGCTTTGATTGAGCTGAGTAAAGGCATTATGTGTAATTGTTCCGTTGCTCCCGTATCCGGAGGCACTCCCCAAAAATCTGGAGTCGCTTGCGCCGACCACAACATCTGATTGTCCAAAGCTGTGATACCCGGCGTTTGGATCGTACCAGACGGATAAGCTGATCAGTGCGTTTCCATTTGTTGGACTGATCGGATCTGTGTCAAGGTTCTCAAGTATCCATCCGCCGATAGGGTCAGCTGCCGCTGATGTTGCAGAGACAAAGAGCAAAGCCAATAGTGTTGTTTTCTGTGCCATATTTCTACCAATGAAAAAACGCATTGTCTATACTCAGAATGTACACGATTTCATCAATCTGCCTAAGAAAAAACGTCCGCAACATCAAAGATTGCGGACGCTTCTGTAAATATTGTATAAAGACCGGATGGCTTAGTCGTCATCATGGTGGTGTGGCTTGTAGGCTGCCACAACCTCGGCCTGTACATGCGGCGGTGTGCGCTCATCGTGCGAGTAGTCCATGGTAAATGAGCCGGAACCGCCGGTCATTGATTTGAGCTGATTCGAATAGTTCTGGATTTCAGAGAGCGGCGCCTGAGCGCGCACGATGCACGTGTCGCCATTGACTTCAGAGTCGAGCACGCGTCCGCGCTTGGTAGAAAGATCTCCTGCGATATCTCCCATGTTGTTTGCGGGTGCGGTGATTTCAAGCTCGACAAATGGCTCAAGGAGGACCGGCTTTGCCTTGTTGACAGCATCGACGAACGCGCGAAGTCCAGCCTTGATAAAAGCAACTTCCTTTGAGTCGACCGCGTGGTACTTGCCGTCGTAGACCTCGACGCGCACGTTCTGCATTGGATAGCCCGCGATTGCTCCATCGACGAGCGCCATGCGGACACCCTTCTCGATCGCTGGCATGAACTGCTTGGGGACTGAGCCGCCAACTGTTTTGTTCTCGAACTCGAACCCGGACTCGTGATCATCCGGGAGCGGCTCGACGCGCAGATAGACCTCGCCGAACTCGCCCGAACCGCCGGACTGCTTCTTGTGGCGATGATGACCCTCAGCTTTTGCTGTCACGGTTTCCTTGTATGCAACCTTCGGCGTTTCTGTTTCTACTTGCACACCGAACTGCTTGGCGAGCTTTTCGAAGATGATCTTCAGATGTAACTCACCCATTCCTCGTGCGACGGTCTGCTTTGTTGCTTTGATGCGTTCGACAATGAACGTTGGATCTTCGCCGGTCAGTTTGTGGATGGCAGGGCCGAACTTTGCTTCGTCCTTGTGATTCTTCAGTTCGATGGCCTGGCCGTACATGGGCTTGGGCATCGGCAGCGGTTTGAGATGGATGTGCTCCCCTCCATGTGCGTGGAGAACGCCGTTGAGCGTGATCTCGTCGATCTTTGCAACCGCGCCGATATCGCCGGGACCAAGGACATCGACTTCCTGCTGCTCCTTGCCGTTGAGGCGCACGAGATGGCCGATGCGGATCGGCTTCTTCTCGTCGTTGAAGTAGAGTTCGCTCTTGGCTTTTACTGTGCCCTGATGGACCCGGAAGACGGCAATCTTGCCAACAAATGGATCCGCTGCAACCTTGAACACATGCGCGATGGTCGGCATGTCTGGATCGGCCTTCGGTGGGAGCGGCTGCTCGTTGCCGTCGTCATCGATACGAACAAATGGGCGTGGGTTGCCTTCTGCGGGAGTAGGGCAGTAGTCTTCGAAGATGTGGAGCAGGTCCTTGATGCCAACACCTGTGCGTGCGCTGACAAAGCAGATCGGCACAAGATGGCCCTCGCGCAGTGCCTTTTCGAATGCCTCATGCACCTTCGCTTTGTCGAGTCCTGCTTCACCATTCTCGAAGTAGGCTTCTGTCAGTTCGTCGGAGACTTCGACAACCTGTTCCAGGATCCGTGTGTGCGCTTCTTCGACTGACGAGAAGTCGGGCTTTCCTTCGCCATGATCCTCATCGAAGACGTTGATGACCCTGGATTGGCCGTCGCATGGCAGGTTGATTGGAAGGCATACGTCGCCGAATGTTGAACGGATCTGGTTCACGATGCCGTCAAGATCCGCCTGCGCATCATCAATCTTGTTCACAATGATCATGCGAGGGAGGTTGCGATCTGATGCGATCGGCATGAGCCTGCGACTAGTAAAACCAACGCCCTTGCTTGCGTCGATCACCATCGCGACCATCTCGACTGCTGGCATTGAGGTGATGGCAAAGCCGAGGAAGTCTGTCAAACCTGGTGTGTCGAGAATGTTGACATGCTTGTCATTGTGTTCGAAGTGAATGGGTGTGACCGAGAGTGAGTGCCCGTGTGCCTTTTCTTCGTCCGTCCAATCGGAGACGGTGTTTCCATCTGCCACGTCACCCATGCGACCGATTGCTCCCACCTCCAACAGCAGACGTTCGACGAGAGTTGTCTTGCCGCCGCCGGAGGTACCAACAAGCGTGATGTTGTGGATCGTTGCGGGGTTTGAGGCGGGCATGGTGTGTCTCCGTGTTACTGAGTCGATGGGAGAGCCATCGATTGCGTGAGGGATATGTTCGGACACGTCTCCTGATGGGACGCTCCAATGGGACAGTGTACCAGATGTGGAAGTTCTTTGGTGGCTCTGAGGGGCTGAAAACGCGAGTTGTGTTGAGATTCTGCTTAGCGACGGCGAACCCGTCAGATGGAGCGACGATACCGGGTTGAGCGGAGCAACTGCTCCTATGATGATGGACTGTCATTACAAACAGGAGGCGAACAATGACACAAGTCGATGCAGGCCCGCAAACCAGAACAACCAAGGCTCCGCTGAGACTCTCGCATTGGGATGCCCAGAACGCAAATGTCACAGAAAAGCCGTTCATTTGGATGAACGGTCGCATGGTGTCCAAGCACCAGGCAAACCTCTCTGTCTTTGATCACGGCGTGCTATATGGTGACGGAGTGTTCGAAGGTATTCGCGTGTACAACGGCAAGATCTTCAAACTCGGTCAGCATATGGATCGGTTGTGGAAGAGTGCAAAGGACATCAATCTCACGATTCCAATCACCCGAGAGCAGATGATCCAGATCCAGCGGGAGTGCATCGAAGCCAACGAACTGAGCAACGGGTACATCCGTCTGATTGTGACGCGCGGTGTTGGGACGCTTGGTCTGAATCCCAACTCGTGCCCCGTCCCCGGCATTATCTGCATTGCGGACCAGATCCGCTTGTACCCTGAAGAGTTATATGAGAAGGGCATGCGCGTGATCGTCGCTGAGCGTCGCAAGATCCCCATTGAGTGTCTTGATCCGCGTATTAAGAGCCTCAACTACCTGTGCAACATCCTCGCCAAGTGTGAAGCGCTAAATGAGGGTTTGCTGGAGGTCATCATGCTCTCGACTGAGGGGAAGGTGACCGAGGGGTCGGGCGACAACATTTTTTATGTTCGCAAGGGCGAACTGTTCACTCCACCATGCGATGTGGGTGCACTGGAAGGCATCACCCGCCGGTTTGTCAAGAACGAGCTCTGCCCGATGCTTGGCTTGAAGTGTTCGGAGAAGGTCTTCGGCGTGGATGAACTGGTGAAAGCGGACGAAGTCTTTATGACCGGATCAGCTGCCGAGATCATCGCAATTACCCAGATCGACGATCACGTGATCTCCAAGGGTGAGGGCGAGGTGACGGCGAGGATCAGGGCGAAGTTCCGCGAGATTGTGACCAGTGATCACATCCCGGAAGATTGAATATCAGAATATCTTCTCCCAATACGGTGTTTCACCCGTGCCCCTTCGGTGGTTGCGCACGTGGTACGAACATATCCCTGCAACAACAGAGTGCGTCCCTTATGGTGCGCATATGACGAAGGAGGAACACATGCGATCATTCAGACGAGTCGTTACGATCGGGTTTGCAGTTGGAGCTGGGCTTGGCATGACAGCTGGCGTTGCGACTGCGCAGGATCTGATTCCACGAGATGTCCTTTTCGGGAACCCGGAGCGCGCAGCAGTTCGGATTAGTCCTGACGGCACGCAGCTCTCATGGCTTGCGCCGGTTGAAGGTGTGCTCAATATCTGGGTTGCACCGGTGAACGAACTCCACAACGCAAAGCCGGTGACAAAGGATGACAACCGCGGGATTCGCCAGTACTTCTGGTCGACCGGTGGCACACACATTATCTACCTGCAGGATCGTGGCGGGGATGAGAACTGGCGCGTGTTTTCTGTTGATCTTGCAACAGGGAAAGAGATCTGCCTGACACCAATGGACGGGATTGCAGCGCAGATTCAGCAGGTTTCTCATCTCCATCCCGATGAAATTCTTGTTGGCATCAACAATCGTCAGCCGCAGTTTCATGACATCCATCGCGTGAACATCAAGACCGGCGAGATGTCGCTCGTGCAGCAGAACGACGGATTCCTCGGGTTTGTGACGGACGACGATTACAATGTGCGCAATGCGGTGACATTCACACCGGCTGCTGAGGTCATGGTGTTCAACTCCGATGGTGAAGGCGGCTGGGTTCCTGCGGAGACAATCCCCTCGGAAGACTCGCTGACCACCAACCTGCTCGGATATGACACCTCGGGCAAGCTCATGTACATGCTTGACTCTCGTGATCGCGATACAGCTGCGCTGACCGCGACAAACACTGAGACCGGCGAGACGAAGGTGCTCTTCAGCGACGATCGTGCAGACGCTGGGGCGTTCATCACGCATCCAACAGAGAACAGATTTCTCGCTGCGGGCGCAACGTATATGCGGACTGAGTGGACAGTGCTCGATCCCGCCATTAAGCCGGATCTTGACAAGATTTCTCGTTTGTCCGGTGGCGATTTCAGCGTCACGTCACAGACACTCGATAACAGCGTCTGGATCGTTGCGTTTACAGAATCAGATGGACCGGTGAAGTACTACAAGTACAATCGCACGTCGCAAACCGGTGAGTTCCTGTTCACGAACCGCCCCACGCTTGAAAAGTACGATCTCGCAACGATGCAGTCGCATGAGATCACCTCTCGCGACGGGCTGAAGCTCGTGTCGTATCTGACGCTGCCGGAAAACACAGATACTGATGGCAACGGCGTTCCCGAGCATGCACTCCCAATGGTGCTGCTTGTCCATGGTGGTCCGTGGGCGCGGGATACGTGGGGGTACAACGGATTGCACCAGTTGCTAGCAAACCGTGGGTACGCGGTGCTGAGTGTGAACTACCGTGGTTCGACCGGTTTCGGGAAGCACTTTATTAATGCAGCGGACGGCGAGTGGGCAGCAAAGATGCACGACGATCTTATCGATGCAGTCGATTGGGCCGTGGATCGTGGCGTTGCAGACAAGGACAAGGTTGCAATCATGGGCGGCTCATACGGCGGGTATGCGACGCTGGTTGGTCTGACATTCACGCCGGACAAGTTTGCGTGTGGCGTTGATATCGTTGGGCCATCGAGCCTGATCACGCTTATGCAGAATATCCCGGACTACTGGTATCCGTTCCTGCCGCAGCTTGCCAATCGTGTCGGTAATCCTGCGACAGAAGAGGGACGCAAGCTGCTCAGCGAACGTTCACCACTGAACTATGTCGACAAAATCAGTAAGCCACTGCTGATCGGACAGGGTGCCAACGACCCTCGCGTCAAGCAGGTTGAAGCCGACCAGATCGTTGAGTCCATGAAGCAAAAGAACATCCCCGTGACGTATGTGCTGTATCCTGACGAGGGGCACGGGTTTGCGCGTCCCGAAAACAACAAGAGTTTCTTCGCGGTGACTGAGATATTCCTTTCAGAAGTGCTTGGAGGTCGGTACGAGGAGATCGGTGGCGATTTCCAGGGCGCATCGATTCAGGTACCCGAGGGCGCTCAGCATGTGCCCGGCGTTTCGAGCGCACTCAATATGAAGTAAGGGCAGATTTGACGCTATTCACGCAAGGCCCCGGGATTGAATCCCTGGGCTTTTTGTTTTATCCTGCAACAATCGCACATGCGTGATCCCGTTGTGTCAAACCTAGCTGGTCTTGTCTCGGACGTACTCGGTGTGCGTGCGCATTCAATTCGCAGACTCACAGGCGGGTGTGTTGGCGACGTGTTCTCGCTTGCTGTTGATCCAATAGTCGATGTCATCGAGCGGAATGTTTCTCTCGCGACATCGCTCGCATCCGCGGATCATCAGATCGTTGTCAAGTACGACGCGAACGCGGGGGCGATCGGCAGCACATCGTTCGGTTCACTCGAAACAGAAGCGTTTATGCTGCGCTATCTTGGGGACTACACACAACTGCCTGTGCCGAAGGTGCTGCACAGTTCCGCGATGCTGCTGGTGATGACGAAGCTACCCGGTTCAACCTGTGCAGGCGCACAAGCGCAGCAACACCTTGGCGAACTTGTCGCGCATCTGCACTCGATCACATCAGATCGGTGTGGGTTCGAGCGAGACACATTGATCGGGCCGCTCGTTCAGCCAAACCCTGACACAGACGCGTGGATTCCGTTCTTTGCCGAGCATCGCTTGTCGTATATGGCGTGTCTTGCAACAAATGCGAACCAGATGCCATCGTCCATTGCGCATCGCGTCGATCGTTTGTGCAACAAACTCGACAATCTGCTGAATGAGCCAGAAAAGCCGTCATTGCTGCACGGCGATCTGTGGTCTGGCAACGTACTGGCAGATGAATCGCACGTGACAGGCATCATCGACCCTGCGATCAGCTACGGGCATCACGAGTGCGATCTCGCGTACATGACGTTGTTCGGGTGCTTCGGCGAATCGTTCTTTGCTGCGTATCGTGACAACATGCCTATCGAGCCGGGGTTTGAGCGCGATCGCAGACCGATCTATCAACTCTGGCCGTTGCTCGTGCACGTGCGGTTGTTCGGCGGGAGCTATGTGAGCAGCGTTGATCAGTCGTTGCGACGATTTGGTGTGTGAGAGCTGGAAAGAGGTTTTCGTGTCAACAGTTCACATGATCGTCGGCAACACCGGCGCTGGCAAGACAACGTATGCGATAGATCTTGCGCAGCAGCGCAACTGCATCCGCTACTCGATCGATGAGTGGATGGAATCATTGTTTGAGGCTGACAAGTCAGATGCGCCAACGTACGAATGGATGCTTGAGCGCGTGAACAGGATTCAGCATCAGATGCTGAAGATGGTCGCACAGCACATCAGGTGCAAGCAGGATGTGATCCTTGATCTCGGATTTTTTACAAAGAAACAACGGAACGTGGTGCGCAGCAGTATCGCATCGAATCATGGAAATGTGCGCATGCACTATCTTGATATTGATGCTGCAATACGATGGGAGCGCGTGCAGAAACGCAACACGGAGCAAGGTGAGACATACGCGCTGCAGGTGACGCGCGAGGTGTTCGATTTCTGCGAGACGCTGTTCGAGGTTCCGGGTGAGACAGAACTGGAAGGTGCGTTGATCGTCAGGGTCTAGATGTGGTTCGAACGCTGCTATGAAAAAAGGCGGGAAAAGGGTGGCTGACGGGACTCGAACCCGCGACCCCCAGGATCACAACCTGGTGCTCTAACCAGCTGAGCTACAGCCACCATCCTGCCAGCAGGAAACCTGCCGGGCCGCAACGATAGAGACCACACACGTCTGCTTCAAACTGAAGAGCCGGATCGTGCGCCATCCTGCGGATGTGTTGTACGCCGAAATGTGCGGTATCATGGGTCCGATGATCGGTTTGATGTGCCCGACCAAACCGCAAACACGCTTGCACATCGGTGTTTGTAGTTCCTAGCATGCCGATTCGTGCCGATGGAAGTGGTCAGCACGACGGGCAAAAGCCCACATTCCGCCAGTATCAGGACAAACAGGGAGTCAGGACAATGTCCCAGATGGCAGCTGCCGAGTTGAACCTTGCACCGAATCGAACCTACCGCAATCTCTCTTCGGCGGTGCTGATCGAGCACGCGATCGCAGCGGGCGAGGGCAGGCTCGCGGCAAACGGCGCACTTGTCTGCACGACCGGCGACCGCACGGGGCGCTCTCCCAACGACAAGTATCTCGAAGACACCGCCGAGGTGCACGACAAGATCTGGTGGGGCAAAGTCAACCGCCCGATCACACCGGACAACTTCGACTTTGTGCATCAACTCGCGGTCGAGCATCTGAACAAGCAGGACAAGCTGTACACATTCGAGGGATTCGCTGGCGCAGATCCGACGCATCGTCTTGGTGTTCGTGTTGTGACAGAGCAGGCGTGGCACTCGCTCTTTGCATCCACACTGTTCATCAAGCAGGGATCTCAAGCAGCTGGCGGCTCGACCGACTGGAACCATGACTGGACTGTCATCAACGCTGGTCGCCGCCGTCTGTCATCAGAAGAGCAGGCAAAGCTCGGCGTGTCATCGCCCATGATCATCGCGCAGAGCCTGACAAAGAAGATCGTGGTCATCCTCGGCACCGAGTACGCTGGCGAGATGAAGAAGAGCATCTTCTACGCGATGAACTTCGACATGCCCGAGGTCGGCGTGTTCCCCATGCACTGCTCCGCGAACGTTGCGAAGAGCGACCCGAACAACGTCTCGCTCTTCTTCGGTCTTTCAGGTACGGGCAAGACAACACTCAGCGCCGATCCTGATCGTGCGCTGATCGGCGATGACGAGCATGGCTGGTCGGATACGGGCGTGTTCAACTTTGAGGGTGGGTGCTACGCCAAGTGCATCAAACTCACACCCGAGGGCGAGCCGCAGATCTATTCAGCGATTCGTTTCGGCTCGGTGTTCGAGAATGTTGTCATCGACAAGGATTCACGCCTTCCCGATTACGACGACGGCTCACTCACCGAGAACACCCGTGTGACATATCCCGTCGATTTCATTGATGGCGCGGTGATCCCGTCTGTTGGCGGTCATCCGAAGAACGTGGTGTTCCTGACAGCGGACGCATTCGGCGTCATGCCGCCCGTGTCCAAGCTCACACCCGAGCAGGCGATGTACTACTTCATCAACGGGTACACGTCGAAGCTCGCGGGCACAGAAGCGGGTGTGAAGGAGCCGCAGCCGAACTTCTCGCCATGCTTTGGCGGGCCGTTCCTCCCGCGTCAGCCGTCCGAGTACGCAGCGATGCTCGCGAACAAGATCAAGACGCACAACGCCAACGTCTGGCTGCTCAACACTGGTTGGACGGGCGGGCCGTACGGCACGGGGTCACGCTTCAGCCTGAAGTACACTCGCGCCATGGTCAGCGCGATTCTATCGGGCAAGCTCGCGAGCGCGCAGTACGAGGAGCATCCGATCTTCGGTCTGCACATTCCAAAGGCTGTTGATGGCGTGCCAAGCGAGGTGCTCAACCCGCGCAACACATGGAAGGATGGCAGCGCCTACGACGCGCAGGCAAAGAAGCTTGCCGAGATGTTTCGTAACAACGACAAGGGCTTTGAGATGACCGATGCGGTGCGCAACGCCGGACCGAAGGGCTGAAATCATTGAGATTTGAATCGATCAGGCACGGACCGGAGCTTTCAGGTCCGTGTTTTCTTGTATCATACTGATAATGCAGGACTTTGTAGACCAACTGGGGAGTGCGATCTCACCGGGAATCGGTGGGTGGTTGATGATGGCAGCGATCTTCGTCGTGTCTATGCCGTGGGCGTTCCTGTCTTTCAGGGCTGAATACTCGTCGGATGATGCCCATCATTTTCGAGTTGCATTGATGGTGCTGGTGATTCATTTCTTTGTTACAGCTGTTGTGTTTGCGTTGTCTGCGTTGTGGATCGTGTATGCCTTGCAGCAGAACTCGGCTAAATCGTTCCCGCTTGAGGTGTTGTTCGATCGAAGTCGAGGTGAGTGTCTTCTTTGGGCGGCGCCGATTGTGTGGGTTGTGATGGATGTATTTCTTCTGAAACGATTTCTGAACAGAAAAAAGATACGCGAGAAGTGGAAGCGAGACGTGCGTGAAATGTACGAGCAAGCAGGCGAAACATACTACGAGGATATTCACTAGTTGTGCAGGGATAAAAGACAGAATGCGTTCGATCTCCCTTGAGATTCATTTCGACGACGATTCCCGTGAGACTGCAGAAGTGTATGTTGATGGCTTGGTCAACAATGTTCCGAGACGGTTCTTATTCGACACGGGGTGTGCGCGAACTACGCTGAAACACGACGACTTTTCGTTACAGTTCCCATCGACGGGTGAGGAAGAGTCTGGCGGCGTGTTTGGCAGAGCGCGGTACGATATCATCAACGTGGGTTCACTCATCGTTGGGCCAATTCAGCAGAACAGAGCTGTTGTTTCGCGTGCGAAGCAGGGTGAGCTCGACCGCAATCTGCTGGGTATGGACATGCTGCGGGACTATTGTCTGCGGTTTGCATTTGACGAGTCACGCGTAGAACTGCTGGATACAGCGCTATCAGCTTCGCATCCCCTGATGAACACGACGAACGATATTCCGTGCATCGATGTGCAGGCTAAAGACACGCGTGTTGGTGCGATCTGGGACACGGGCGCAAGCATCACGCTTGTCGATGCTGATTTTGTGAAGGATCATCCCAACATGTTCAAGCTGATCGGATCAGACATTGGCACAGATTCGTCCGGCAGACAGTCCGAGACGCCGATGTACCTGATGAAACCGGTGACAATCGGTGGGCATCAGTTTGATGCGCACAAGGTGGTGAGCCTGTCACTGACAAAGCTGAGGGATGCTGCGAGCATTCCGGTTGTGTTCATTCTTGGATACTCGACGCTGCGTCAGGCGCGATGGGTGCTTGATTTTCCTGCGAAGCGGTGGGGGATTGAACGGATGCAGTAAACAAAGACGGGCCGAAGCACTGCTCCGACCCGTCGCGAAATGATCGAAACGAGAGTGACGTTATGGACATCCGGCAGCGTACTCGTTGCCGAAGCAGATGTAGTCGAAGATGTTCAACGCACCATTGCCGTCGCAGTCTGCCCACATCAGTCCGGACGCATACGCGTTCCCGAAACAGATGTAATCGAATATGTTCAACGTGCCGTTGCCATCACAGTCAGCAAAGCATGGAGCTTCGGGGCATCCTGCAGGGCCGCAGAACAGTGTGAACTCTGCGATGCGTGAGTACGCGTTGCCGCCGACAGCGCCGGGGTCATCGATTTCCCATTGCATGTAGATCTTTGTGCCGTTGAGTGTCGCTTCAAAGGGAATCGGCCAGTGGAATGTGCTGTATCCGTTGCCAGCGCCGGACTCTTCGAGCGTAAACGGTCCGTAGATTGTTTGGGCGTTCAGGATGTTCCCCGTCGGCGCGATGGTTGAGAACAGCACACGCGCCGTTGCGCCGCCGAGCGCATTGCGAACACCAACTTTGAACTGTTCGTTGCCAATATTGGGTGGAACGTTTGTGATGAGCTGCGGGACCAGTCCGCCCGATCCTGCACGTGGTGCCATGAGCAGATTGGTGTGCGACATCGGTGCGAATGAGTACAGATCAAGCTCATCGAACGGGAACTCGGCGTTTGCAACACGAGGGTCGAGCAGACCCGTGAGCAGGAACTCTTCGAGCAACCCGCCCGCTGGTGGTGGCGGGATTGTGACAGCAGCCATCAGCGGATCCTGATTCTGCGGGAACTGGTTCGCGGGGTTTGCATAGAACGTGACCACCTGCATCATGTTGGTGAACTCGCCCGTGTGCATGAAACTGCCACGGAGTCCCATGTTGCGAAGACCTGGTGTCTTGAACTTGCGATTGTCGCCTGGGTTGCCGGTGACCTGCTGGCGCCCGCTGTCGTCTCCGGGCGGACGCAGACCAATATTGTGGAAGTCGTTGTCTGTGAACAACGGAGCTGGGTGGCACAGAGTGCAGTTGGAGTTCTGGAAGATGTTCCAGCCCTGGATCTGGTTCGGTGTCATCCCATTTGGGTTTCCGCCGATGAACTCATCCCAAGGAGATTGATCTGATATGAGCGTGCGTTCGTATGTTGCGATCGCAAACGCGATGCGCGTTGCGGTGATCTGCTTGTCACCAAACGCCATCTCGAACAGGTCAGCATAGTTTGTATATGTACCGATGGCAGTCGCGACATCGGGCTGGAGATTCGTTGCCAGCGCAAGCGGCGAAGCGTTCCGCAGCTTTGCAGCGATCATGTTCCAGTCACGATCGGCGTGCGACATTTCCGCGGTGGATTGTGGCGGTCCGACCGCCTGGCTCTCGAGCGATCCTCCATCCGCGATCACCTGTGCGCCGGTAACCGGATCGGTAAAGATCGATGATGCGCGGCCGTCCCAGAATGATTCAAAGTTAAATGCCGCATTAATCATTGATGGTGCGGTTCGTCCCGTGACCTGTCGGTTCAGGTTGTAGTTGGGATGGCGTTCGTAGTCGTCATTTGCATCACAGTTGATAACACCGGGCGATGCGAAGGTGTCATCAGGTGTCATAAAGATGCTGTCGATACCCGGATTTGGCTGGCGCCGGAGGTCTGTGCCCGCATCGCCGGGAAGATGGCACGTTGCACATGCCATTGTGTTGTCGCTGGAAAGCTGCTCATCCCAGAAGAGGATCTTGCCAAGAATGCGTTTTTCTTCTGTGATTGGATTCTCAGCGGGGACAAGCATCACGGGAAATCCGTCGATCTCGCTTTCGCCTGGAGAGGTCGGTCTACGTGTATCGTCCGGGCCGAAAGCCATCAGTGATATTGCAAGCCCAGCACCGAAAATACAACCAGTTGCAGCGTTTCTGCGCTGCAGATGTCCTCGTTTTTCGTTTTTCACAGCATCCTCTCCGAGATAACTCAGCTGTTGCTTTGATCGACACTCAACACAACAGACAAACAACGGGCGCGCACACGCACGTTATCCCTCCACTGCCTGTTTCACGATGCAACTCCAAAGCTCCGAAACGCCACTTCCCCAATCACACTGAGTGGCTTTTCAATCAAGCAGGAATGCACGTGCTGAACGTCAGAATATACACCGTATTGCAGTGTGCGGGTCCAATCCTGCAGGAAAGTTGCTGGATTGGGTTCGGGTTAGTCGTGTTGTCCGATTGATAATCGTCTTATGGGGCCGAACCAACCCTGATTTGATAGATTCCCCCGTCTGCATTGATCCGGTCGTACTGAAGAAAACGGACACCAGTTGCATCGCCCGCACATGATTGCAACTGACTCGCGTTCTCATTTGCGATCACACAGGCTGCGGTTGCCCATGCGTCGGCTGCTGCACAGGTCGTTGCGATCACACACGCTCCGAATGAGCCGGTTGTTGCGTGCCCCGAGTTCGGCGAAACAATGTGTGAGTACTCGATACCATCCACTCGCATGTGCTGGTAGACACTCCCGCTGGTTGCGATGGCGCAGTGTGTCAGTATGAACTCATCATCCGGCGCAGTATTGACACCTGTTGTGACCGCTACGCGCCATCCCGCTGCATCCGGTGGCGCACCTCCAATGGCAATATCTCCTGACGCATCGACAAGGGCTTGGGAAATACCTGCGCGTTTCATCTCATGCAGTGCCATGTCCGCAGCATATCCCTTCGCGACTCCACCGAGATCAAGCATCATGCCGGGCTTTGCAAGCGTGACGGTGCATGTCGACTCGTTGATTGTCAGAAGATCCATGCCAACGAGTTGTTGTGCGTTCGCGAGCGCCTGATCGTCGACCCTTGTACTGCCTTTGTTGATGGCGTCACGCCAGAGATGCGAGACTGGGCCGACAGTGCAATCGAACGCGCCATCGGACTCCTCTGATACGTGCCGGGAGACGAGCAGCAGCTCCAGAAGATGTTTGCTTACCGGAACGGGGCCTGTGCCTGCGCGCGCACACAACTGCATGAGTTCGGAGTCCTTTCGCCAGTCAGAAGCAATCTCGTCGATTTGAGCAAATGCAGCGAACCCGGCGCGTGCAACCGACTTCGCCTGACCCTCATTTTCAGCGTACAGAACGATTCTGACTGCGACACCCATGTGAATCTGCGTAAACTGGTACCGTTGCAGCGGTGTGCGGGATGCGGCCTGCATCACGTTCGAACGAGTGGCGCAGCCGAACTGCGCAGCGCCAAGGAGGATCAGCAGGATGCATCCAACGGACCGGATCATGACACAATCATTCGCCGTGTGCGCGCTGGCAGCAGGTGCATATGCACAAATCGCTCATGAACCGCTGCTGCCCTATGTCGAAACAGTTCCGAACACGGTTGTCGAGTTTTCGATGGTGCCAGTGGCATCCGGTATGGTAACACTAACGACACGTGACAATGAAACGATGATGTTCAATGTCGATCCATTCTGGGTTGCGTCAACAGAGACAACATGGGATCTGTATGACATTTATGTGTACAAGCTCGATGGCGACGTCGGCAACGAGATCACCGCGAACAAGGACCAG
The DNA here is from genome assembly GCA_020639155.1 of Phycisphaeraceae bacterium. Taxonomy (NCBI): domain Bacteria; kingdom Pseudomonadati; phylum Planctomycetota; class Phycisphaerae; order Phycisphaerales; family Phycisphaeraceae; species Phycisphaeraceae bacterium. The sequence goes on along the minus strand of JACKHF010000001.1, from coordinate 645,511 downwards.
CAAGCGAGTGGCACATCGACCGCATCAGCAGATGCGATCTCCCGCCCGACAAAGCCGTACCTTCCGCCTGATCGCGGGTTCGGTCACGCGGGGTATCCAGCGATGAGCATTACCTATGAGGGTGCGACGAACTTCTGCAAGTGGCTCAGTGTGCGCACCGGCAAGCATTATCGTTTGCCAACAGAGGCGGAATGGGCACTTGTCGCAGATCGTGCGAAGAAACCCGTTGGTGTGAACACGGAGATCGGTATCGAGGTGACAGGCTGGAACAAGGGCAACTGCAACTTCACGACGCATCCGGTTGCGCAAATCGATAAGCGTGAGCCCGGCGTGTATGACATCTTCGGGAATGTTGCCGAGTGGGTGACTGGCGCCGATGGGATGCCAGTCGCTGCAGGCGGAAGCTATGTAGATGCGCAGGCGGATATTGGTCCGAACGCGCGCGTGTACCAGACCAGCGCGTGGAACCAGTCGGATCCACAGTTTCCGAAAAGCCAGTGGTGGCTAGCCGACTGCTCATTTGTCGGGTTCCGCGTCGTGTGCGATCCAACGCCTGTAAAACCATCGGAAGAAACCCCGGGCACGCCGGATGCGAAGTGATTTGACTGCGTGATGTGCTTGGATGGTGTATATTGATACCCGAACAACCGCTGATTCTGCTGATACAAAGGACGCGCAATGATTGAAGAATCTCATACGAACGTACTATCTTCTGTTTCCCGGCGGGAAGTGCTCGGCGCAGCAGCCGGGGTTGCGATTGGGTCGACACTTGCTGGAGCAACCGCTGCGAAACTGGCTGGGTTTGCACCAGTGTCGCACCGTGAGACACTGCGGGTTGGGCTCATCGGATGTGGCGGGCGTGGAACTGGCGCAGCAATCCAGGCGATCAGCGCAGATCCGAATAACGAGTTGTACGCAATGGCGGACCTTTGGCAGGATCGCATTGACGGCAGACTCAAAGGTATTACCGGCGAGATTGAGCGCCGTGTGAAGACACGCGAAGCAAAGCCCGGCGCGGTCGAGCAGATCAAGGTGGACCCGTCACGCAGATTTACCGGATTCGATGGGTATAAGAAAGTCATCGACTCGTGCGATGTTGTGCTGCTGACAACACCTCCTGTTTTCAGACCGATGCATCTTCGTGCAGCGGTGGAAGCGGGCAAGCACATTTTCTGTGAGAAGCCGGTTGCGGTTGATGCGCCGGGTATCCGGCACGTGCTGGAATCGGCGCGCATTGCAAAGGAGAAGAACCTCTCGCTGATGAGTGGGTTCTGCTGGCGCCATCAGTTGCAGGTCGCAGAAACATTCGAGAAACTGCTTGCCGGCGGTATTGGGAATGTCCACACGGTGCAGTCAACCTACAACACGTCGGGCTGGAATCCGCCGGTCGAGCGTCAGCCGGGCTGGTCGGATACCGAGTTTCAGCTGCGCAACTGGCAGTACTTTACCGCGCTCTCGGGCGACCACATTGTCGAGCAGGCGATCCACGCGATCGACTGGATCGCATGGGCATTCGGTGATGTGCCGCCGATCAGTTGTGTCGGTGTTGGTGGTCGCATGACACGTCCGGAGACACCTGCATCTGGAAACGTGTGGGACAGCTTCGGAATCACGTACAACTTTGATGGCGGGCGGCGCGGATACCACATGTGCCGTCATTGGCCTAATACACCGGGCGACAATACCGCATATATACTCGGATCGAAGGGTGCATGCACAATGGATCCGTGGGCAGCAAAGCATGTTATCGAAGGAGAAACGCCGTGGTCGGGTCTCATGCCGAGCAACGACATGTATCAGGCTGAACACGACACACTGTTCAAGGCGATACGATCGAACAACCGCTTCGACGACTCGCAGCGCATGACAAACACGACGATGATGGCGATCATGGCGCGCATGGCAAGCTACACGGGCCAGATCGTGACATGGGATCAGGCGATGGGGAGTGTTGAGGACCTCAATCCTGGCAACTGGGGCTGGAATGACAGGCCAGACGCGATTGTCGCTATTCCTGGGCAAACAAAGCTCATGTAACGAAAGGCTGCTGATGACGTACGAACTTGATCGTCGCTCATTTCTCACGCAGTCGATCGCTGCGACAGCGCTCGGTGCAGGTGTAGCCTCTGCATCAAGTGCTGGTTCGGTTGCGCTGCCAGAGCGCGCGGGCTATCCTACGCCAGTGCATTCAAAGCGTGTTGAAGGTACTTCCCGCACTGTGCTGAAGTCCTTGAAAGTCGGCATGATCGGTGTCGGCACAACGATCGAGGAGAAGTTTGCAGCTGCTCGCGATGCGGGCTTTGACGGTGTCGAGCTTGACTCGCCCGGCAATATCAAGGTCGATGAGGTGCGCAGCGCGATGGAGAAGACCGGCATCCGTGTGCCTGGGGTTGTGAACTCAACGCACTGGTCAAAGCCGTTCTCTCATCCCGACGAGAGTGTGCGCTCCGAAATGCGCGAGTCATTGAAACAATCGATCCGGGACTGCGCCGCAGTGGGTGGTACAACGGTGCTGCTCGTACCCGGCGTTGTGAATAAGGATGTGCTGTATGAGGATGCGTGGACGCGATCGCAGTCTGAGATCAAGGGGCTGCTTCGGTACGCACAGGAGCACAATATCACCATCGCACTTGAGAATGTCTGGAACAACTTTCTGCTGAGCCCGATCGAAGCACGCGCGTATATGGAGTTCATGGAGTCCAACAACATTGGTTGGTACATGGATGTTGGCAACATCGTGCGCTATGGCTGGCCCGAGCATTGGATCCGCGCGCTCGGCAGACGCATCGTAAAAGTCGACGTGAAGGCGTATTCGCGGACACGTGCGGATAAGGAAGGCAAGTGGGCCGGTTTCAATGTTGAGATCGGGCAGGCAAAGGACGAATCGCATGATTTCGCCGACGAATGCGGATGGCCCAATGTCATGCGAGCACTGGATGAGATCGGCTATGGCGTTTCGCCAGATCGGCCGGGGTGGTACAGTGCGGAAGTTGGCGGTGGCGACATGGAGCGCCTGCGTTTTATCTCCCAGCGGATGACAGAGGTTCTCCACACTTGAGCACATGTATGCGAACATCTGTTCGGTTGAGTTGATGGGGACGTGACCTGAGCGTCAATACAGGACGATCTTATTGGTCAACACGGTCTGAACAACACTTTATCGTCGTCTTGACTGTTCCGTGTTGCATCGTGCTCTGCAATACGAGAAAATACGTACTGTGGGAAAGGGGTAGGGCGTTCGCTGCTCGGGCGAATCGTTCAAGAGGAGAGTGCGCCATGACGTTTTCAGATCGTTTCGATCGGGTACGCCGTTCCGTTACGCGTGTTCTATCCAGAAGTGCGGTGTGCGCAGCGATCGCTGGTGCGGTCCTGTCAGCGTCTTCTGCGAATGCAACGTGGTCCATTGTGATTGTCAACACACGAACTGGTGAAGTGGCGGTTGGTTCTGCAACGTGTCTGAGCAACTTCGATCTGCGCGCCGCTAGTCCGATGATTGTCCCGGGGTATGGTGCTGGTGCCGCACAGTCCTTTGTTGAGAACACCGGTTTCACGCGTGTCATTCTGCGCGATGCAGCAATAGAAGGACTGAGCGCGCAGGAGGTCTTTGACAAGCTCGCGCAGATCGACACAGGACATCAGACCCGCCAGTACGGATACGCGAATGTCTTTGGCGAAGTCGGCAACTTCTCCGGCGATCAGGCGAACGAATGGAAGGGTGGTGTGACTGGTCAGATCGGTGACATTGTCTATAGCGTGCAGGGGAACATCCTGACCGGAGAGCCGGTCGTCACAGCAGCTGCTGCAGCGATTGAGCAGACGGATGGGAGTATTGCTGACCGACTTATGGCCGGGATGCAAGCTGCGCGATCGATGGGTGGCGATGGTCGGTGCTCATGCTCGAGTTCAGCGCCGATGTCGTGCGGCTCTCCACCGGCGAGCTTTGTGCGCAGCGCATCGACAGGATACATGATGGTTGCTCGCGCTGGCGACACGGTTGGTTGCAACGGGTTGTGGCCGCTTCCTCCTGGAGCAGCATCGTTCGGGCTTGCCCTTGCTGACTTCAATAATGACGGTCTGCTCGATATGGTTGCGCCGAGTCCTGCTGCACAGTCGCTTGCGATGCATGTGTTCTTCAACACGACACAGCCGCACAGTCCTGTTGTGACAATGGAGACACCGGCAATCTCACTTCCGGTTGGTCAGGGGGCACGCGAGGTTGCAACAGCAGACTTCAACAGCGACGGCAACATGGACATTGTGTGTACGCTGCCAGATTCTGATGCTGTCGGAGTGTTCTTCGGCAACGGCAACGAGTCATTCAGTGCGATGACTACCTTTGCGACGCTCGATGGTCCGATGGATATTTGCGTTGGCGACTTTGATGGCATCAATGGGCCGGACATCGCGGTTGGCCATCCTGGTCTTGGTGCGGTGAGTGTGCTGATGAACAATGGGAACGGATCGTTTGGATTGCCCTCGCTGCTTCCGGCACCGAACCATCAGAATATCGTCGCTGCAGATATCGATGGTGATAGTGACCTTGATATTCTGCATAACGACAAAGCAAGCCTCGGCGTGCGCATCCTTTCAAACAACGGAAACGGCGGCTTCGCTCAGGGGGCATTGATTTCGGGTGGAATACAGGTCGACGACCTTGCGGTTGGCGATTTCGACGGTTCGGGAGAACCCGATGTTGCAATGATCAGCATCACACAACGGAATGTTGTGCTTTCCTTGCAGGAAGCCGGCGCGTTCCAGCAAGGTACGCCAATGAGTATGCCAACCAGTTCTGTACAGGATATCGCTGTTGGTGACATCAATGGTGATGGGAACCTCGATGCGGTTGTTGTTGGCGCGGGCATCCCAGATGCAATGTTCCTGTATGGTGACGGGAATGGCAATCTCAACTTGGAGACGTCGAACCCGCGACTGCGAGTCTTTCGTGTCGAACTCGCAGACATGGATAACGATGGTGATAATGACATTGTTGGAAACACACCAGCGAGGATTGGTCTTGCGGTTGCCGACAACGTCAACGGCACCTTTGCACAGGGAGACGGATGCGCGACCGGCTCGTACTACCTGAATCTGAACTCGATCGATTCGACGACCGGCCCCGACATTGTTGAGACGCTCCAGACACAGTTTGATGACTGGAAAGACTCGCTGGTCGGACGGCCCGACGCGATCAGAACGACGGTTGAGTTCGAGCCGCCGGTGCTGAATGCTTCAACGGGGTCCGGTGCGGTGATGACGATCAACGTGAAGGATGCAAACAGCGTACCCGTGCTCTCGACAACACTGAACATCACCATTGAGCACGCGCCGACCAGCGCCATGATCACGACCGCGAGCAACCCGTTCCCGCTCGCGCCCGGTGTGTACAAATCGCTCATTTCCACAACAGGTGGCGTCGGAACGGACGAGTTTATTGTGACAATCGATGATGGGATCGGTCTGATTGTACTGATGCCAAACCCGAAGATCGTGATCGATCTGCCGATCTGCTACGCCGATTGCGACAGCAGCGGCACACTCAATATCTTCGATTACATCTGTTTCGGGAACGCGTACTCGACAAACGATCCACGGGCAGACTGTGATCAGAACGGTGTGCTGAACATCTTTGACTACATCTGCTTCGGGAATGCGTACGCTGCGGGATGTCCATAGTTTCCAGTTTTTCTGACGCAAATCTTGGACTTTCATGTATACTGCGCACAGTTCCAGTTTGCTCGACAATGGGGCACACTTACCAAAGTTGTCGGAGGTTACCATGTCGATAGAGCGTTACGGTCCGTTTGTGTTTGTTGTGCTTGCAGCAGCAAGTGCGAGCCTTGCTGGTCCAGTTGGGACAGACAGTTATGTAGCAGTGTTGAACTACAGTGATCCGTCGGGCTTTGTGACACCGACCAATCCAACGGTCGAACTCGAACTCTGGGTTACATTCATTCAGAATCCCGGTGATCGGTTTGCGGGCGCAGACCTTGATGTCCTGGCTGGTGATGGACAATGGTCATTCATTGATGAGGGGATGCTTGATCCTCCGTTCACCTCTGTTGGCGGTGTTGGATCGCCGACTCTCTCACTTATTGCCGGCCAGATCCACTACCCGCCTCAGGTCATCGGAAATCCAGTGAATCCGATCCATATCGCGACGTTGTCATGGACAACGACAGACTTCACAAGTCGATCAGTGAATATCACCACATTCACACGAGCATTGAAGAAATATATTGAGTTTGGAGAGAATATGACTATTTTCGCTCCCGAACTCTCGGGTGTGTCTATCAGTGTTATTCCCGCGCCAGCATCTGTAGGAACATTTGCAGGGATTGGTATTCTGGCGCTGCGTCGTCGTCGTTAGGGTGTCTACTTCGCTTTGCAGCCGCACTTTGCAAGGCGCAAGTTTGCGATGTGCGCAACAATCAGAAAAAGGCTTCCCGTAATCGTGACAGCAGACTCTGAGAGGATGCTGTCGTGGTGGTCGTGTTGTTCAGTGATCTCTGTATGCGGTGCTGACGCATCGTGGTCATGCAGAGTGACGCTCTCATTTTCCACATGATGATGGTGTGCAATACCCGGTGTGAGTATTGCAACCAGAATCAGTGTGATACCGACAGCAGCAATCAGAGGGATCCACAGACGTCGATGGTGTCTGTACCCCATTGCGAATGCAACAACAGCAAGTGGAACAACCAAAGCAGCGATAATCCAGTGTGTTGCTGTGCCGCCCCAGGCTTTGCCAAACATCGGCCAGATTGAGAGCAGCACTGGTGTCAGCACGCAGTGGATTGCACACAATCCGGAGACGCATACGCCAGCTTTGTCGAGGGTTGTCATGCCAGCGTGAGCGCATTGTGCTTCCGAAGTTGCAACGTGCATGTGGTCATGAGCGCACGCGCATGCATGACCACAGCATGCGCCATCCGATGCGTTGTGTTGATGCGTGTGCGGTGAACCCACGAGTGAACTGCCTGCAATGTGCCGGAACCGGCGTGGCGATGTGAACTGAGCCCAACAGTACAACCCTCGGCACAACGTTTGATGGCGTGCTGAGTGATGCGAATGGAATCTGAGACAATCTTATTGTCAATGTCTTGACAATGTCAACAGAATCCTGTATCTTCTTGTCAATCGATTGACGATTGCATGCTGGTCTGCCACATGGAGCCAATGCTGACACATGACCCAGAGACGAAATACAAAGCAGCAGGATGCCATCTGGCGCGCTCTGGAGCACGCTGGCAGGCCTTTGTCGGTCGATGAGCTGACCACAGCAGCACAGAAGGAACTTCCAACGCTGTCCAGCAGATCTGTGTATCGCGCCATCCGCAGATGGGAGGAAGAGCAGCAGATCGCGCCTGTGACAGTTCCTGATCAGCCACCCCGATATGAACTCGCATCGGTTGCAGCGAACCACCACCATCACTTTCTGTGTCAGTCGTGCGATCGGATGTTCGATATCACCGGCTGCCCCGGAGGGTTGAAGTCGCTGTTGCCGGATGGGTTCGAACTGACTTCCCATGAGATTACGTTGAGGGGACGATGCGACGACTGTGTCTCGCGGAGGCGCGCGGGATTTACACTTATCGAGTTGCTCGTTGTGATTGCGATCATCGCGACGCTTATTGGTATTCTGCTTCCCGCGCTGGGCGGTGCGAGAGATGCTGCTCGCACGGTGAAGTGTCTTTCGAACATGCGCAGTCTTGAGCTGGCGCAGTCGCTGTACTCGTACGACAACAAGGGGAAGCTGGTTGATGCGGGATTGAGCCACGGCGGGTTGGGACAACTGAGCAATGCGTGGCCGATTCTGTTGCGCGAATATTCCGGCGGGGCGTTGATCACACAATCACCGGTAGACACAAGCACCTACTGGCCGATCAAACAGGGTGGAAACTCGCAGGATCTGTCGTTGCAGGAGGCGCTGGATCTGCAGTTGCAGGGAAACCTTCCCGCCAACGCAACAGTTGCACGATGGACAAGCTATGGGTTGAACTCCTATACCACCCACAGCCTCGCTCCCTCTGTGCAGGACACATACGACAATATCAACAAGGTGTTCAACCCCGGCGCAACGGTCCACTTTCTGATGATGACATTCGGCGATGAATCTGCCGCAGCACAGTTTGCAAAGGCAGACCATGTCCATGCGGAAGGGTGGAGCGATGGTCCCGGTGGCAGCGAGAATGCGTACAAACTTGCTGCGCTCGAGATGGAGATCGGCGCACATTCCGGGAAACAACGAACAAAGCACAGCAGTCGATCAAAGTCGAACTATGTGTTCCTTGATGGGCACGCAAGCACACTCACATTTGCGGAGGTGTATACGGATCCAGAGCGCAACGCGTTCAATCCACGTGTTGCACATGAGTAGATTGTTTCGATCGATGGTGGGCTGAGCATGGGCACGTTCAGCGCGGGAAGTTGTGATGTGTTATCACGACGGGCTATCGGTTTGTCCTTGCATCGGGTAAAGACCGCCCGGAGGAGATCTGAACATGAAAGAGAAGAGAATCAGAATAGGTGCTGTATGTGCGCTTGGCGTTTGCGTGTCGAGTGCATTCGCGCAGCTGGATCATGGTGCTGATATTGGCTTGACAATCGAGAATAACCAGTTGCTGATCGGTGAGGTTGTTGTTCTGCCTTCTGGTCAGGAGATTGTTGTTCCCGGAGAACGTGTCTTTGGCGCGGACTTTGCTCAGGTTGGATCATTTGTGACAGTTGATGAGCCCGGTCTGTTTGGAGAGGCAGGCGTATTTCCGGCTGCAACACTTCGATTTGATGTTGCGGCGTCTGTGCTTGCATGGGATGGCTCAGCATTTTTATCTCCCAGTGCTTCGACGATGAACATTGAGTATGGGCCACTCAGTGTGACAACAGGTGGAGGGCCCGTGCCAGGGTTTGGGTTCGATGTTGGACCTGCCGGATTTGATGAGCACTACGAGTTCTTTCTCAACTCGCCCGCATCAAGTGGTATCTATTTGCTTGAGATGACATTCGAGTTGGAGAACACAGGGTACGGGGTGACCGACAGCGCGTTCATTGTGTTTAACTGGGGATTGTCTGAACTGGAACACGATGCGGCCATTGAATGGGTAGAGAGCAATCTGGTTCCGTCACCGGGGTCAATGGCGATATGTGCAGTTGCACCCCTCTTCTTGCGTCGTCGTCGCACTCATGCAACCAGAGGAAAGGCTACACCATGACACGTGTAAATATTGCAACCGGGATTATCTCGTTCTTTGTCTGCGCACAAGCGATTGCTCAAGTGCATGTGACAGACATCATCATTCGAAACACCGGGGGGGTGATAGAGACCGGCCTCGTAGACACTGGGGGGATGATTCTCTACGGTGAGCGTGTGTTCCTTGGGGTCTTTGGTGAACTTCCAAACTGGACAAATGACCCGGGGTTTGATTCTGAGTCTGCAGCCCTGCCTTCGGGAACAACACTGTATCTCGACATTGTTGATGCGGCGAGAGAGTGGGATGGCAGTGAGTTCGTCACGATCCCCGAGGAGCGGATCCAAGTTACAAAGTCAGGAAACTCTGTGCTTTCGCCGACAACGTCACAGACAGTGTCAGGCCCGGTGCTCGGAAGCGCAAACGCGGCTGGTGTGTTTCATCATCACGCGTCGTATGAGTTGCTGACTCCGGCTGATACAGGCATCTATTTGCTCTCGTTGCAGCTCCGCGATCAAGCGGGGGTGCTTTCCACCAGCGACACGTTCTGGATTGTGTTCAACCAGAACGAAGATCCAATGGTGCAGCAGGACGCAGCACTCTGGGTGCAGATGAACCTTGCATCAACATGCTATGGAGACTGCGATGGCAACGGGACACTGAACGTGTTTGATTACATCTGCTTTGGGAACATCTACGCGTCTGGTGATCCCGGAGCTGATTGCGACGGTAACGGCACACTCAATGTGTTTGATTACATCTGCTTCGGAAACGCGTATGCAACGGGATGCCCGTGAATGCTGTGCAATAAATCCGGGATTTGAGTTGCAGGAATACGACAAGGGCTGGAAACCGTACAGGTCTCCAGCCCTTGTATTGCGCACAGTATTCACACGGACTCAGACCTTGAAGCGACCTACCAGATTCTGCAGCTTCTCAGCCTGTGATGCGAGGGCAGCTGCAGACTCGGCCGACTGCTGGGCTGCACTTGCGGATTCACGCGATACACCATCGATACCGGCGAGGTTGCGTGAGATTTCTTCGCACGCCGATGTCTGCTGATCAGCTGCTGCGGAGATGGACTGGACCATCTCGCTCAATGTGACTGAGCCTCTCACGATGGTTGCGAGCGCTTCACCTGCAGAGCCTGCCAGTTCGACACCGCGTGAGACGCGCTCGTTGCTGGACTCGATCTGACCCGCTGCAGTTGATGTTTCGGACTGGATCTCGCGGATGCTCGATGCAACCTCTTCGGTTGCCTGGCGTGTGCGTTCTGCAAGTTTGCGCACTTCGTCAGCCACGACCGCGAATCCGCGACCATGCTCACCGGCACGTGCAGCCTCGATCGCAGCATTCAGCGCGAGCAGGTTTGTCTGTTCTGCGATATCGGAGATGACATTGATGATCTCACCGATCTGCTCGCCACGCTCGCCGAGTGCGGACACGATGCGTGCCGACTCGCCGACCTGTGTGGAGATGGACTTTACTTCGGAAACGGTCTGCTCGACGACACCTGCACCACGCTTGGCTTCATCACCGGATTCTGCCGATGCGTGCGCAGCCTTGGCGGTCTTGTCTGCAACCTCGCGGGCTGATTCGGTCATTTCCTCAACGCCGGCGCTGATGCGTTCGGTTTGGCGCTGCTGATCAGCAAGCCCAGCAGAGATTTCCTCGGCTCCAGCAGCGATCTGCATGGAACTGGAAGTCACAATCTTGGTGGTTTCCTGCACATCGCAGATCACACCCTGCAGGTTGTCAAGGAACTGGTCAAAGTACTTGGCAAGACTACCAATCTCGTCGCCACGATTGATGTTGACGCGTTTAGTCAGATCGCCATCGCCTGTTGCGACATCCTTGACGCGATCAATGAGTGTGTTGATGGGCTTGCCGAGCATAAATCGCAATGCGACGAAGAACCCGATACCACCCAGCACGACAACAGGAGCTGTCGCCATCAGCCCGGACTGGAAGAACCCTGCAACCTGTGCGTCCATATGCTCCAGCGGCATCATGAGCTCGTACGCACCATGCATGTAGCCGGGCTTCCAGCTTTCCATTGTGAACCCGAGCGGATCCTTTATCGAACGTGTGCCGTCAGCGAGCACCTCGCCATACTTTGCAGGATCGCCGTGGCAGACCATGCAGGTTTCGTCGAGCTTGATTGCGCGCATGTAATGGAGCGTGTTCGTCTCTCTGTTGATCTTGCCAAGTGCATCTTCACCGCGCGATTCATATGCAGCGGTCAGTTCGCGGAGCATTTCCTCCTCGAAAGAACCCTTTGGAGGAAGATTCTCTGCGTTGCGTGCTTCAAATGCAACAACCTTGAAGTTCAAGTGCTCGTTTTCAGCAGCGGCAGCTGCAGACTTCCAGCCGGCAATGACTGGGATCGTGTCGAAGTACTTTGTGTCGGCATACGACCCACCATTGGCAACATAGTCGAGTGCCTCATCAAGCAGATGGGGATCGATGTCACCAGATGCAACCATGGACGATACATGGTTCTTTGTTTCATCTGCGACAGCGGTAAACGCCGCGGCCTTATCCATCAGCGCTGTTTCTGTGTCATTCTTGTACCCTGTCAGGAATACGTAATAGTTGACCGCGATAATCGCGATCATCAGTGCTGCAACGCTGACGATAATTTTCGTCGACAGCGAGCGTGATGTGAACCACTTGAACATGATCGTCCTCCGTGCCTGTCTGCCTGTGCGCTTCCTTGGCATTACCCCACAAAGTCAGGATGCAAAGGTGCTGGAGTCACCAGCGGGTTTCAATGCAACGTTTTCGACCGAAAAAGGAAACAACTTGCAGACAATCTGGGCTTGCGAATGTTGGAAGCGCGAAAACTGCGCCAAAAGCACCGCCATAGATCGATAGATACAGTCTCTTATGCCGTAAGTAGGGCAGGTAAAAGCAAACCCGAGGCGTTTTCCTGCCCATGGATTTGCAACGTACTCCCTCGTTTGAGCGAATGGATACCGGCGTGGTTTGGCAAACTCGACAAAGATCTGAAGGAACCAATACGCGGTTGAGCCGTCGGACAAAGCCTGTATCCTCATGCGCGATCACTGTGCCCGCACATCAGCCGAACTTGCGCGTCCATCTGTTCCTCAAGAGCGGGCGCTGCGCGATGCGAGACAACGTGCTGTGATGCGGGACCGGCTGCAATCTCAGAACTCCTCTGAAGAGACAACTCCCGAAGAGCGCTCCCAACAGGAGGACCTTCGCTTGATCGCACAGATCAGAGCGGGGCGAACTGAGCAATGGGCAATCCTTTTCACAAAGCACCAACAGCGTCTCTTTGCGATTTGTTATCGGATGGTGCGTGATCGTGAGATGGCTGAGGACCTCGTTCAGGACGCTGTCGTCAAAATTATCAAAGGACTCGACTCGTACGACAACCGAGCGCGGCTAAGCACATGGATGACGCGTGTTGCGATCAATGTGGTGCTGACACGTCTGCGCTCTGAGAAATACCGACGGCACGCAAGCCTCGACAGCATGATGACTGCGGGGGAGCAGAATGGAGGGGACGGGCGGTTCGATATTGCGGTTTCTGCTGCCCGTGCGGGGGCTGGGAGATCTGGTGTTCGAAGACCTGATGGAACAGATGCTCCTCAGCCGGAACCGGAACCGTCTTCGGCCGTCGAATCGAGTGAGTTGATTGTGCGGATGACCGATGCTCTCGCAATGGTCTCCGACGAGCAACGGGCGATTCTCCTGCTCCGCGATGCACACGATCTGGAGTACGAGCACATCGCCGAGGTTCTTGGTGTCCCGGTCGGGACGGTGAAAAGTCGTCTGTTCAGGGCGCGTCAGGCGCTCCGGAAGGCGATGGAAACATTGGGATCTGACGGGCCAGATGCGCGTGTTGCGCAGGACGATTGTGGTATTGATTGATCAGTTCTGAATCCGTGGTGGGAACGTGGACAAGAGCACACATAATCACAGCAGACACTCGGATGTTGCACAGCGATGCGCCATCTCAGAAGCCGATGCGCTGGCAATGATCGAGGACTGTGTTCAAGCAAGCGATGCCGTTCGGCTGCGTCGTGTGCTCGAACAGAATGAGAAGTGTGCGCAGGATGTGGCAACCTACCGCCGAGATCGTCAACTCGTCAAGCAAACTTCCGTACCAGCGATGTCGTCGTCGGTTGTGCAAGCTGCGATAGATTTTGCACTTGTACCAGAAGTTGACGGAAGACCGTCGCTTGATTTCACGGCGACAAAGCTGACAACGCTGGAAGATTACAGACCAAGCAAGCCGTGGCATGCCCATCCAATCGTGCGAAGGATCGGGTCTCTTGCAGCAGTTGTGGTGTTTACCGGCGCTGTGGTTGTGATGTACGAGCTTGTTCGTGAGCAGTTTGTGCATGTCAATGACGGTGTTGCGATCAATGGGGAAAGGCAGACGAACTCGGTAAAGACAGAGCAGGGCGCGATCAACGAAAATTCTCACGTTGCCAGAGCAGATGGTGGAAATCAGCTCGCGGCGGCGGTCGCAAAGTCAGATTCGTCACCTGCGGCGACATCGCAGACGGATATCGCACCGGTCGTTGCGACTCAGAAGGGGATCACAATCGCATCCGTTGTGCCTCCGCCTCAGGCACAGGTTCCAGTCGCGCGTGCGCTTGAGCTCGCTCGCGAACGCAAACTGATTGTGATGCTTGAGTCCAATCAACCAACTGTCCTTGCCGACCGTGTGGCCACATTGCTGACATCGGCGAATGAATCAGCCGAGGGTTCTTGGGCACTTGCGCTTCATACTGAGGAGCATCTCCCTGGAACACTTGCGGCCATTGATGCCGCCGACCTTCACGTCAGCACACGCCTCGGCCCCAACGCGTACGCGTCAGAGCATGCGCCGCGGGTATTCACAGATATGACTGGGAACTCGGTTGTTTCCAGTGAACCCATGCAACTTATCTACACACTGCAGTGCGCAATGACAGAGAGCGCACTCGCCAACGCAATCGATCAACTCGCTGATGCTGGCGGAACAGGATCAACAATGGATGTGAACTGTCGCATCGTGTTTGTCGAACTGCCCGAGCCGATGCCCGAAACGCCGCAAGCAACGAACGCCGACGCGGTCCTGTGGTGGACAGCCCCAGTTGACGTGTGGGCTGCCGAGTTCCAGTGGGCACATGTACCAGTGATCATCGGTCACATGAACTGACACTACCGCCGAAAGAACTACATCCTCTTACTCATGGCGCGATCGATATCACGTTTGACATCGCGCTCCTGAATAGCATTTCGCTTGTCATGCTTTGCCTTACCCTGCGCGAGCGCGATGCGAACCTTCGCGTACCCCCGCTCGTTGAAAAACATCTTCGTTGGCACGATGGTCATGCCCTTTGCCTCGACCTTCTGGAGGAACTTCTTCACTTCGCGTTTGTGAGCGAGCAGCTTGCGAACCCGTGTCAGGTTGTGCTGCATGGGGCCAGCTGGGCCATACTCGCCGATAGAAACACCGAAGAGCTCGAATCCAATTGGTGAGGTTGTTACACGAACAAACCCTTCCTGCATCGACACCATGCCAGCGCGAACAGCCTTCACTTCCGACCCGGTCAGCACGATGCCGCAGTCCAGCGTGTCGAGAAGGAAATACTCGAACCTCGCACGACGATTCTCGATCGTCGGCGGGCCGGAGTTCTTTTTCTTCTTCTTGGTACTCATGGATGTGGGCAAAGCCTACGCGTGCAGCCTTGCCGCGTCAGCCTGCGTTCGTGGTCTGCGGAACAGAAGCTCGACGTCGGTTCCGATCTGTTTCACACGCCTGAGTTCAAACTTTCGCCCCGCAGACAGTGAGTCAGCGACGCGTCCTGTCGCGACGGATCGTGCCAGATCGTCGCCCAGCAGGAGTGGGGCGATATAGACCAGTGCCTCGTCGATGAGGTCCGCTTCGATGAGCGAGCCGAGCAGACCAGCGCCGGACTCGACCAGCACACTGGCAATGGAGTGCTGGTCCCAGAGCTGGCGCAGCATCTCGTGCATATCGACAAAGCTCCCCCCCGGCTTGGCAAACGTGACCGACGGCGCGTGCTTTGGTTTGACAGGGAGCACGATCACGCCCGTGCTCTCAAGCTGTTCCCGCTTTGACGCGTTGATGCCAGCCTCGGCACTGGCGGCATCGCACGCAAGGATCGTCGGTATCTCCCTCGCACTCTGCACAAGATTGCACTGGAGCGGGATGTCAAGGTTTGCATCCGCAACAACGCGGGTTGCGACGCGCCGAACACGCGGCACATCGCGCGCAGTGAGTTGCGGGTCATCAACTGCGACAGTGCCGAGCCCACACAGGATGGCATCGGTTCGCGCTCGCCAGCGATGCACTCGTGCTCGCGACTGTGGACATGAGATCCACTTTGAGGATCCCGTGCGTGTTGCGATGCGACCATCGATGGTTTGCGCCCACTTTGCGGTGACCCAGGGGAGCCCCGTGATAACCCGTTTTCGGAAAGGTTCGGAGATTGCACATGCAAGCTCGCTCTCGGCAGACTGCTGCACATGTATTCCAGCGGCATGAAGGATGTTGGCACCGCCAGCAGCCAAGTTATGCGGATCGGCACATGCGTAGACAACGTGTGCAATGCCCGCATTGATAATCGCCTCAGTGCATGGCGGCTGCTTGCCCATGTGTGTGCATGGTTCGAGTGTGACATAGCACGTCGCACCACGGGGATCATTGCCGCGGGCGATGCAATCATTGATCGCCATTCGCTCAGCATGCATCTCACCGAACCGAGTGTGATGTCCCATACCTATGATGGTGCCATCACGCACGATGACCGCGCCGACTAAGGGGTTCGGCTCGACATTGCCCCACGCGCGCAGGGCAAGCCGAGCCGAAAGGTCGAGCATCTGCTTTGCTTCATGGGGTCGCGCAGTCATGGAGAGCATTATTGGTAGCTCCCGCCAGCCGCGTGCATACCCGTGACACGGCTGTTACGAGGCTGCCCCTGCTGTCAGCACGGGTGCTGCTGGGAAGTCGATAGCGGTTTCTGCGACGTGGTTGAACACATTTGTATACGTTGCAAGCGCAAACACAGCGATTGTCTCGGCGATGGATGCGTCGTTATACCCTGCATCTCGGAATGATGCAACATCCTCGTCCGACACCCAGCCCTTTTTCTCGTTCAGCGCGAGTGCGAATCGTGCAAGCGCGTTCAGCTTGGGATCTGTCATAGTGCCAAGCCTCGCCTCGATGGTCTGCTGCTCGGTTAATCCTGCGCCTTTGCCGAGCTGGGTGTGCGCGGCAACACAATAGTCACACCCGTTTGCCTGCCCAACAGCGAGCTGGACAACCTCACGTTCAGCCGCAGACAATGAAGACTTGCCAAGGGCGCCAGCCATTCCGAGATATGTTTCCAGTGCAGCGGGTGAGTTTGCCATCGCGCGGAAGATGTTGAAGTTTTTGCCCTTGAGCGGGCCATCAAGAAGTTCCTTTGCTTTGCCGGTTGCGGTTGCGGAATCGATCAGTGAAAGACGTGCCATGTGGATTCTCCTTTTATATAACTCAGAACAACTGTGTCTACGTCAGATGATACCGATCGTTTCAAGGTGACACCCCAAAACACAGTACAGACACTTGCGACCAGTTTGCAACTACTGCATCATCTTTGCTCTGTCAGAGTGACATATATGCGGCTAGGCACGAGCCGGATCTGATGTCATCCCACGCACCTGCGATCTGTTGTATTGATACGGTCGACCGAATCACTGGAGCAAGGTCGATCGTTTTTCGGGACAACTCGATCACGCCTTGGGCGAGAGATCCGTGTCGTGTCGCGACAATGCGAAGCTCCTTCTCGTGAGCGAGCGAAAGATCAAAGAGTTCCGCCTGACGTGTCGCAGCGAGGACAACTGTTGTGCGAGGCTGGGCAAGCTGGCACGCGCATAGGAATCCTTCACGCGATCCGGAGCACTCAACAACAGCGTGTTGATCTGATCGTCGTCCAGCGTCGGTTCCCGGCCGGTGCTTGATCGAGAGCTGGTCGCACACCTGCGCAACCAGAGCGGATGATGTCTGGTTGAGCGTGACGACTCGGGTGAGTGGGCATGAAAGCCGCATCGCCTGTGCGCACACGAGTGTGCGCGCGCATGATCCAACGATAGAAACAAACGCATCACGCTGTACGGGAACTTCTGTTGTAATACGCATTGCCGTGCCTGCCAGTTGGGCAAACGACGCGTCAGTATCTGACATGTCGTTGGGGATTCTGACAACAGATTGGACGGGTACATACGAGACTGCATCTGGCTCGTAGACAGATTCTCGATGCGGGCAGTGATCCGACAATCCAGCCGTGCATGTGCTGCAGGTTGCGCACGGGACAGATGCTGGCACAACAACACGGGTGTGAAGCAGATCACGCATCGAAGGCCCGCTTGTATCAGCCGCTTCCACGACGCCCGTGTAGCAGCCCGGTGTGTGTGATGAGAAGCTATCTGTTGGCGCAATGTCGCCGGTGAGTGCGTACCCGGTGGTGCGTACGAGCGCTGTTGCCTTGGGTTTGGCAGATGTCCGTGTGGTGGAAGAGAGATCAGCCCGCTGCATCAGGGTGCTATCGGCCCGAATGTGCGGATGGTGTGCTAGTTCTCGCGTCGAGGGAAGCCTGCTGGTGTAGATGGCGTTTCAATCGGTGCGGGCGGTACAAGCGGTAAGTACTCATAGTAATAGAGCGATCGTGAATAGACCGGATAGATGTAATCGGTCCTTCCAGCAAAGACAACGGATGGCGTCTCGTTTGTCAATCGCCAGCGGGACCACTCGCTTCTGTTCAGTCCAAGATCGCTTTGCCCTGTGAGAGTGTGCAGCGATCGAAGCGCGTTTCGATTCACAGAGAGATCCTGATCATCGAGCGCGGTGATGAGTGTATCGACGACGTCGAGCCGGTCGTACTGCCCGAGTGCGTCTGCAGCTTCAGCCCGGACAGCTGCGCTTTCCTCATGTTCGGGTGACACAACCCGCAGCAGCGCTGGGACCACCTCGGGGTTATGCAATCGTTGCAGGCCTCGGGTGACTTCGAGTCGGACCAGATCTGATGTGTCATTCAGTAGTGCAGCAAGCGCGATAGCGTGGGATGGGTTTCCATGGTTTGCGAGTCCGCGCGCGCCTGCAGCACGCACCCCCTCATCCTCGTCCTGCAGCGATGCTTCAAAGAGTCGCAGATAGACATCCTCGCCCGCAAATACTGCGTTTGCGAGCAGCAGCACGCCACGATACCGCTCGTTGGAATCGTATGGATTGGTTGCCATCTGGGCAGCTTGCAACGGCGTGGTCGGTGAGAAAATCTCATTGACAAAGTTGTCTTGAGGATGCCCACGATCAAAGTTCAGCCATCCGCAGCCTGTAAGTGCGATCGCACACGTGGCCACTGCGCACATGGCAACTGTGCGAACGCGTTGAGCGCAGTGTACGAGCACATCAGAACACCAGGTCATTCTCATCCTCACGCAGCGCGACTGGTTTCTTTAACACTTCTGAGAGAAGAAACGCCCGACGCAACGAGCGAACATCAGACCCGAGTCCGAGTCGCTGGCGTGCGGGGTTCGAGAAGTTGGATTGCGATTCATCGGAATACCCGTCAGGGCCGAGCGATGTCTGGAACGAGGCGAGATGATGCTCGCGCAGGTCTTCACCCTCGTGATGGATGTGCTCGTGTTGCTTGGCTGCAGCCTGACGCTGCGCACGTTCGCGCGCCAGCCGCTGGCGTTCGGCCTTCTCGCGTCGGCGTTCGCGCTCCACCAGCGAAATCTGTTCCTCTTCGGGCTTTGGTTCGGGGCGGGATGCCTGCTTGCGAAGTTGCTGCTCCTGCTGAACCTTCGCATCGAGTGCAGCTCTGATACGTGCGATCGCGGGATGCACATTCTGAGGGGATGATGGTGATTGAGACTGTGTGTGTACAAATGGTGACGTTGTTTGTGCAGGTGAAGATACAGGCGTGCTCGTGGATGCTGCTGGGCCGGTTGATGAGGCTGCACGCGAACGTGCAAGATCACGCAGGCGCTGCATCTCAGCATCTCGTTGCGCTTTGCGTTCCTGGATCTGCTGCATCCGTGCCTCGCGGAGCGAGCCCGGTCTGGGCTGACCGGTGGCATCGACCGAAGCGAACGGTTTGTTGAGACCAGCGTTGGGATCCCAGACAGGGGAATCCTCGTCAGCTAGGCTGGGTGCTGATGCAGTTCGGGTTGGTACAGGGAGGCCAGCCATCCCTGCGATCGCGTCTGCTTCATCATCGCGACCCAGTTCGCGCAAACGATCGATCTGGCTCATCGCCTTGCGTTTCTTCGCGGTCTTCTTCGATTCTGAGATCGCACGAAGAACCGGTGGCAACACCGTGAAGAGAAGAATAAAGATGATTGGGAGAAGGCCGCGTGGCATGACGCATCATACGGCCAGTTGTGGATCCCGTCCGCAACCGGTCAACGGCTGGCAGATGCCGGGGAACCCGGGGCGACAGCCAGCAGTTTGCCATCCTGCACCAGTCCATTGAGCGAAATTCCGAACACTTCTGTCAGGATTCCCGATGCAACGACCCGCTCGGGCGTGTCATCCAGCGCGATCGTGCCCGTGCTGTCCTGCACAATGACTCGGTCTGCCCAGCGAACCGCGAGCGAGACATCGTGACTCACGACGAGCACCCCGCGCTCGTGTGATCTTGTCAGGGTTTGGAGCAATCGCATCGCGTGCTCGGCAGCGTATGGATCCATCGCGCTGGTCGGCTCGTCAGCCAGCAGCATCGATCCTGCGTGCGATGTGCTCGGTGCCGTCCAGCCAAGCTGCGCCAGCGCTCGTGCGAGGGTTGCCCGCTGCCGATTTCCCACACTCAACTCATGTACCGGCTTTGCATCTGCATCGTGCAGCGATACCGCGTTGAGTGCGCTGCTGATCCGTTCTTCGCGTTCGCTCGCAGTCAGCTTGAGTGAGATGAGCCCCATGCCGACGTACTCGCGCGTGGTGTATGAGAATGCAAGATCTGTTCGCTGGGGTACGAACGCGATCTGCTGCGCGCGATCCCGTGTGCGCATGGTCAATACATTCTGATCGTGGAGTGAGATGCTGCCTGATGTTGGTGTAAGCAACCCCGCAAGCAATCGCAGTGTTGTGGACTTGCCGCAGCCGTTGGGGCCTATCAGGCATACCAACTCGCCATGACGCAGCGCGATTGACAGCGACCGTACGATCGGCGTACTGGCGTGGTACTGGAAGTTGATGCTGTCCGCGCGAAGCATGGTAAATCGTATCAGATTGGCGGTCACTGGTGGATATCGGGTGCGATGCTATCTCGTGTGTTGCGCGAACCAGGTAGTCAGTTCGTCCTTGGTTGTGCTTCCGCTGGCAACCGCGAGTGTAATATCGGTTGCATCATCAGGTTCCGCGTCAAACTCGATTGCGTTGGCATACAGGAACACGACAGCCGCAGCGAATCCCGCGCGTTTGTTTCCATCGACGAATGGATGGTTCTGCACAATATGGAACAGATACGCAGCAGCCATTGCAGCGTATGACCCGTGCAGATACTCGCCATCGAATGCCTGCCTCGGCATCGATACTGCTGCTTCAAGCAGTCCGATGTCGCGTACCCCGTTTGCTCCGCCTTCGTGATCGATCGTGCTCTGATGGATGTCGAGCACGTCCTGTACCGACAGAAACCGGACTGGTCGGTTCTGCGTCACTTACTTCGCCAGCTTCTTCAGCGTGCTGCTATATCGATTCCGCACCTTCTTCATCAGGTCGTTGACACGATCTGTGCCAAGGCCGACATGCACTGGCGTGATGGTCAGATGCCCGTCAGACACCGTGACCTGCACCGGTGTCTCCGGCGTGATGCCAAGCTGATCCAGAATCGTGCGATCAAGGATGATCGCGTGCGAGTTGCCGTGCTTTGTGAGTGACTTGATCAATCGCGATCTCCTTTCGTATATCCAATGGTACTACATATCGACGAGAAACGCAAATAGAACACACACATCAGCTGCTGGCGCGCCCATTTATCGCGTTAGTTTGTCCAATAACTTTATTTGATTCGCTTCGCGATCGTGATCCCCTCGCGCAATGGCACGCACGCGGTCAGGAAATCGGGGTCGTTGGCGAGCATTCGGTTGGCTTCGTCGGCAGCATCGCGATCGGGGTTGCTGCCCGGTGTCTCGTCGATCCACCAGCCCGCACCCAGCGCGTTGTCCATGATGAATAGACCACCGACCTTCACCAGCGGCTTTGCCCGGTGGACATACTCAGGATACTCGCGCTTCACCGCGTCAGCAAAGACCACATCGAACGACGCGGGGCCGAACTCGGAGTTCAGTTGGTCGATCACATCCAGCGCTTTCCCGCGATGGAGTTCGATGGACTGCGCGATCCCGTATGAATCAAAGAACGACTGGGCAAAGTCGGCGTGCTTCGGCTCAAGTTCGACCGTGATCAGTTTGCCATCTGGAGCGAGCCCCTTGGACAGCCACGTCGAGGAGTACCCCGCGAGTGTGCCAAGCTCCAGCGCGCGCATCGCACCCATCCCGTTGTTGGTGGTCGAAACGAGCATCTGCAGGAACACGCCGACCTCGGGCGAGACCGAGATCGCGGGAATCCCCGCAGCGATCGCGCGGTCCATCAGCGTTGCGAGCTGATCGTCGTCCTTCCCGAACACCTCGCGCATGTACGCGTTGGTGTTATCCCATCTGTCCGGTGTCATGTCCATGTGCAAGCGTACGCCCGAACTGTGGGAATCACTTCCGCAACGAGTTCAGATCGATCACAAACCGATACTTCACGTCGCTCTTGAGCATGCGTTCGTAGGCTTCGTTGATCTGGTCCATCCGGATCATCTCGATATCAGAAACAATGTTGTGCTTTGCGCAGAAGTCGAGCATCTCCTGCGTCTCCCTGATGCCGCCGATGAGTGAACCGACCAGTCTGCGACGTTTGAAGATCATGCCCATGACCTGCAACGGCGGATGCGGATGCTCCGGCGCGCCGACGAGGCACATCGTCCCGTCGCGATGCAGCATGTTCAGATACTCGTTGATGTCGTGCGATGCGCTGACCGTGTCCAGAATAAAGTCGAACGAGTTTGCCTGCTTCTCCATCTGCGATGGATCGCGCGAGATCACAACCTCGTCTGCTCCCAGTCTGCGCGCGTCGTCCGCCTTGCCCGGCGATGTCGTGAATAGCACCGTGTGCGCGCCCATTGCGTGGGCAAACTTCAGCCCCATGTGCCCCAGACCGCCGAGCCCGACGATTCCAACTTTCTGTCCTTTGGTCACCTTCCAGTGTGCAAGCGGCGAGTACGTCGTGATTCCTGCGCACAGGAGCGGCGCGGTCGCAGCAGGATCGAGATTCTCAGGCACGCGCAGCACGAAGTCCTCGTTGATTGTCATCGCGGTGGAGTACCCGCCGAATGTGTGCGCTGTCGTGCCGTGCGGATCATCCGAGTTGTAGGTGAACACAGCGCCGGGTTCGCAGTAGTTCTCGAGCCCGTCCTTGCACGAGTGGCATGTTCTGCACGAATCGACCATGCACCCGACAGCGCACAGGTCGCCAACCTTGAACCTTGAAACGTCACCGCCAACCTTTGTGACGCGCCCGACGATCTCGTGTCCCGGCACGCACGGAAACTTTGAGAACCCGCCCCATTCGTTGCGCGCCGTGTGCAGATCGGAATGGCACACGCCACAGAAGAGCACATCGAACTGCACATCGTTCGGGAGTGGATCCCTGCGCGGGAACGAGAACGGCGCGAGCGGGGATGTTTCTGTCTGGGCTGCGTATGCGTCGACGTTGTACATGGTTCTCTCCTGTGGTGGCGTGAAGGGTAGCCAGTCGGATGAACCACGGAGACGCAGAGACACTGAGAGATGAAGGAAGTGTGAAGAAACTGGAATGAGCCTACGGTATAAGTTATGGCTGACAGCAGGGTTCGCTTACAGGTAGAAGACTGGGTTCGTACCGAGTGGCTCAGAACACACTTTAATCAGCACTTTGGTCGAGAAAGACTGGTGCTTGAGGCTGGTGGAGTCTTTGACTTTGATGCAGTCAGTCTTGATAAGAGTATCGTTGCAGTTATCTCGACAAGTGGTGCACTCACATCGAGTGGAAAACAAGCCTCGGCAAAGCTCCACAAAATCAGAGCAGATATGCTGTTTTTGATGATGCTTCCAAGTTGCAGGAATCGGCTTGTTGTGCTTACAGAAAAGTCAATGTACGATCGGTTGATCCGTGAAAAAGAAATCGGCCGCGTTCCTGAAGCGATCAACTTTCTTCACGCCGAGATTCCAAGTGACCTTCGAGCATCTCTAGACGCAGCCCATAACGATTCTTCAGACGAAATACGAGTGCGTCCTTCGATGTAACTGCTCTGTGTCTCAGTGCCTCTGTGGTTTCTCCACTCACTCCTGCACCATCGCATCAAGCACACGCTCATCCGGGTAGAGTTCTTTTATTTTTTCTCTGATGCGCTGGATGCGGTTCTCGGGGTTCGGGTGCGTTGATGCAAACTCGGGCGGGCGTGATCCGCCGCCGGAAGATTCTGCGAGGATCTCCATCACGCGGACCATGGACCGTGGGTCGTACCCAGCCTTTGCCATGATCTCAACGCCGTACATGTCTGATTCAAGCTCGTCGCCCCGGCCGTACTTCATGTTGATGAGGTTGCCGAGCATCGCAGCGAACTGCGCGGACTGCTGCGATCCGCCAGCGATGACTGCTGCGCCGGTGAGTCCCTGCGTGAGCTCCTGCTTCGCGATGCGCTGCGCGCCGTGGCGATGCACAACGTGCCCGATCTCGTGCCCGAATACGCCCGCGAGCTGTCCCTCGGTTTCGAGTCTGTTGTAGAGCGCTTCGGTGATGTATGTGTTGCCGCCGGGGAGTGCGAAGGCGTTGACGACGTTATCGTCCTCAAGCAGTGTGAACGAGAACGGCCAGATGTTTTCGTGACCAGCGTGGAGTTCCTGCATCGCACCGACAAGTTTCTTGCCAACCTGCTCGACGATCGCCTGCCCCTGCGGGTTGGATCGTGCGACACCGTGGTGTTGGGCGATCAGTTGCGGCGCAGCCTGAAATCCGAGCTGGATCTCCTGATCGGGTGTCAGACTGATGTGCTGCTTCTCGCCGGTGAGCGGGTTGATGGACGACTTGTTCATGTATCCGACGATGGCGACCAACGCGAGCACGAGCGCGATGATGAGGCGCGGCGCGATCTTGGACATCCCGCGCGGGCGCATCATCTGCGGCATCTGTCGCGAGGATGGGCGCGAGCCGAGCATTGAGACCTGCCTCGGCTGACCACGCATCATTGAACCAAGTTGGGCAATATCCATCTGACGTGGCGGCGGACGCGAGACAATGACGCGGCGTCCGGCTCTGGATTGACGGGCGTAAGGACCTGACTGGGGCATGGTTCCACCTCCGGTCGATCGTACACCGCGCTGATGCCCCCGCCGGCATAAGAGGAGAATGAGCAATGAGCGCGAAATGTTGGACGGCGATCGCTTCATTTCCGGAAAACTCAGGAGGGGTAATACTCCCTGATCTTGGTGCAATGCTGCGATTTCAGCCGGAAAACAAGGGTGTATTCCACAGCCCCCTCAGAAAAGGTGGACGGACTCCTATCGACTGCCGAAGATCATCTCCCCACGCAGCTGGCCTGTGTTTGAGCGTGCTGCGTTTCTTCCGTGTGTTTATCCAAGTTCCTGTTCCACCCTGAGGCTTTGCATTCCATGCGGTCTGGTTCTGTCACATCACTCGGTCCTGTCAGCCCCACCGATCTTGAGTTGTACGGTGCTGTGCCAGGTGTTGCTGCGGTTGCTCGCGATGAGCAGCTTCGGGTGTTCTGGTGCAACGACGCGTTTCTTGCGCTGTGTCAACGGCCCATGGAAGACGTCATCGGCACGACACCCTTCGATCTGCTTCCAGAGGTCGTGGCTGAAGAACGCGCTAGCGCCAGTCGGCGGGTCATGGAAACGGGAACGACGGAGGTGTTCTTCCAGTTCGGTGCAGATCGCAGATTCCTGTGCACAGTCGTTGTGCTTGACGCATCTGAGTTCGGTCACAGGGGCGTGCTCGCGCTCCTGCAGACAGCACCATGCTCGACACTGCACGATCCTTCAATCCCCATTCCAGTGCTGCAGACGCCGAGTCTTGATCTGTTTCAGAGATTGACACCGCGCGAGATGGAACTGCTCCATTTTATTGCACTCGGAGAAACCACCGAGGACGCTGCGAGCACACTCTTCCGCTCTGTGAAAACAGTTGAGGGACATCTGACATCCATCCATCGGAAACTTGGGACGAAGAGTCGGGCAGAGCTTGTTCGGTACCTCGTCGAGCGAGGTGTTGCAGCGTTCACGCGCGAGGAATGGATGATGGTGGTAGCTGGTGCAGCACGTGTGAAACGCGCGGGCAAATCCAATCAGCTTGCTCTCGCGGGCGCCCCCGACGAAACCGCATGACGAGCCGGATCTGCATAGAGGCATGTCACGTATAATGTTCCGAGGCTTTGCATAGCGCAATGCCATCGGAACGCACTGTATGATGTTCGGGTTACTCAAACATAGATTCCAAACGCAGGCCGCATCGCTGGTCTTCGGTGCAGGCACAACATATCTGTTAGCGGCTGGTTTCCACACATGGAACCGATACCACGAACCATGGGGCGACAACGCACATGAGTTTGTTGTGATTGATGCCAAGCAGAACCGTCACATCGTTGTCAGTGTGTCAGAGATCTCCGGTATCACGTCGCATTGGACGTATCCGCTGGAAGGGATGAACTGCACAGTTACAGCTACGTCCAACACTGTCACAGCAAATGGCATTGGAAGTTGGGGCGATCCGTACGAGTACACATATCCCATCCGAACCAAGCCTGCGTTGCCCGCTTGGGCATTTCAGCATGATACATCAGAGAGCAAGTATGTTGTGACTTCCGGATGGCCACTTCGATGCGCGCAATCCGGTTACAGTGTGTTGTCATTTGGCTGTTTTATCTCGAATGGCAGCACATTTGCGGAAACCACACTGCATCTTCCGGGGGATCGCTACGCAGTTTTCCTGCCGCTTGGTGTTTTGCCGCTGGGGTTTGCAGCGGATACCGCGTTCTATGCTGGTATGTGGTGGTGTATTCTCGTCGTGCCGGGAAGGATCAGGCAACATCGGCGCAGACGTCATGGATTGTGCTGTCGATGCGGATACTCACTCCACGGACTCACTCCCAACACGCCATGCCCCGAGTGTGGTGCATTTGCTGGTTGATCACACCCTCGGCCCGGACTCTTCCATCGCTGCGATTGCATCGCCGAACTGCTGCTGCATTGGCTCGACAACTTCCTTGATGAACTGCTCGGTCTGCTCGACGCTGCGTCCGACGTACTTCATCGGGTCCATCAGATAGTCCCATTGGAGTTCGTGCTTGAGCGCGGGCGGTGCAAAGGCGGGATCGTTCTTCACTCTTTCGAGCAAGTCGTTGTCGAGCCCCTCCTGCTTCACGCGATGGCCCGCAGCTTGCGCATGCACGCGGATGCGCTCGTGTAGGTCCTGCCGATCGCCGCCAGCCTTGACCGCTTCCATAAGAATGTTCTCTGTTGCCATGAACGGAAGTTCGAGCATCAGGTTTTTGCGCACCATCGCCTCGTTGACGATGAGCCCGGACGCGACGTTGTGCATCAGATCGAGCGCGCCGTCGAGCGCGAGGAACGCTTCGGGCAGGGAGAGCCTGCGGTTTGACGAGTCGTCGAGCGTGCGTTCGAGCCACTGCGTCGCAGCGGTGTCGTAGGCGTTGCCCACGAGATTCATCACGAAGCGCGTTAGCCCGCAGATGCGCTCGCAGCGCATCGGGTTGCGCTTGTATGGCATAGCGGAACTGCCGATCTGTTTGTCCTCGAACGGCTCGTCGAGTTCCTTACGATTGGAGAGCAGGCGGATATCGGTGGCGATCTTGTGGAGGACGGAAGAGATGGAAGCAAGTTGTGCCAGAATTGCCGTATCTACAACGCGTGGATACGTTTGCCCAGTTAGTGGATGGGTAAGACCAACGCCAAGGCGAACTCGATCAGCTCGCAGCCCTTCTATTCCCTCGGTAACTTTCAATCTACTTATTACGTCTTTGTACTGCTCGCTTCTACTCAAGTACCATTCACGTTGCTTTCTTAGATCTTCAGCATCAAGAGGGTGAGGCTCACGACCGTTACCGTTCCACGCTTGAAGTCTGTTAACAACGCGAGCCTCAAGCTCATCTATTTTCTGTACATCCGAGTTGAACAGACTGAGGAATGACGCTTGGGTTCCTGTAGCGCCTTTTAACCCTCGAATCGAAGGTACCGTATCCGAAAACTGTGTCCATGCTAGCTTTAGCTCGTATGCCCAGCCGGCAATTCGTCGACCAACTGTGACTGGCTGAGCAGGCTGATAGTGCGTGAAGCCCAGTGAAGGGGCGCTCGCATTCTTTGCCGCTTGGTTGCCGAGTGCAACGATGGATCGATGCACCTTCGCTGATATAGCCCATATGGACTTGTGGATCGTCATCATGTCCGCGTTGCACACCACATCCTGGCTGGTCATGCCTAGATGGATAATCGGCTTTGCTTTCGGACATATCTCTCCCAGACAGTGCACGTGACTCATCACGTCGTGGCGCAGCTCGCGCTCGAGTTCAGCTGCGCGGGCGATCTCTTCGTCGGTGATGCCCCGCTCGACGACGGCACGGAGTTCCTCGACCTGTTCTTGCGTCACGAGCGGAGCAGGGTCATTCTTTGTGATCTCGTGCTGAGCCTCGGCGACCGCCAGCCAGATACGCCGCCATGTGTTGAACTTGTGTCTCGGCGACCACAGACGCAGCATCTGCGGCGACGCGTTGCGCGAGGCGAGCGGGCTGGTATAGGTGTCATTCGGGCTCGATTGCTGGCTGGAGGATTGGGTCATGAGCGATGATAGAACAAACGCTGTCGTGCTTCGCAGATGTTCGCACGCTGGAAGGGCTGATGCGCGATACCCTTGCACATGAGCACCGAACCCGACAAGACATCGCAGAGCAGACGCGAGCAGTTCCACGCGTTCCGATCCAGACTCAACTGCCGAATTCTGGGTGATGATGCAGCGCGTGGCACGCGGATGGATGGCTCGGTGCCGATGGGCGCGACGCTCGTCACCAAGCGGTTCTTCGCGCTCGACACGAAGACGTACGAGCCTGGCGCGCTCGACGCGAAGATGAAGGAACTGCTCGGGCTCGTCGCGTCGATGGTGCTCCGATGCGACGACTGCATCGCGTACCACATTGACCAGTGCATCACGCACGGCGCGACGGACGAGGAACTGTTCGAGACCTTCGATATCGCGCTGATTGTCGGCGGCTCGATTGTTATCCCGCATCTGCGCCGCGCGGTGGACTTTCTTGATGCGTGCCGCGATGATCCAGCGAACGGATCAGCACCAACCTGCGTCAGATCGCACGAATAGCCAACTGCCATGTCCGAAGCTTCTCTCACCCATGCCGATCCAGTTCAGCGCGCCGAGCACGCGCGTGGTGTCGCTGTGGACATGGTGCGCGTGCTGCGCGATGCAGGGCACATCGCGTACTTCGCGGGTGGATGTGTTCGCGATGAACTTCTGGGCGAGCATCCGAAGGACTACGACATCGCGACGGACGCAACACCGGATCGTGTCGGTGAGCTATTTGATGGTGCGAGATTTGTCGGTGCGTCGTTCGGTGTTGTGCAGGTTCGGCGAAAAGGCGTGACGGTCGAGATCGCCACGTTCCGCACGGACGGGTCGTACTCCGATCGGCGCAGGCCCGACGAGGTGACGTTCTCAACACCTGACGAGGACGCAAAACGTCGTGATTTTACAATTAACGCGATGTTCCTTGACCCGTTGGCGGACGCGGACATTTCACAGACGCAGGGACTTGCCAGTGTTCGGGGCCGGGTGATCGACTATGTGGACGGGCTTGCGTGCCTGCGCGCAGGGCTCATCAAAGCGGTAGGGCTTGCGGAGGACAGGCTCGCGGAGGACCATCTCCGTGCGCTGCGTGCGGTTCGGTTTGCTGCCCGATTTGCGTTCTCGATTGAAACAAACACAACCAAAGCCATCCGCGATCACGCGCGCGATCTTGTCGGCGTGTCACGCGAGCGCGTTGGTGATGAGGTGCTCCGCATGCTCGCGCATCCCGGACGGGGCGCTGCTGTGCGCATCATACACGAGCTTGATCTTGTTGAGCCGGTGTTGGGCGTCGCGGGAACAGATTCTCAGCAGGAGCTGGTTGCTCACCTTCCATCGGATGCCAGCGCAATCACAGCAGTTGCTGCGTGGCTGATCCAGTTGGAGCATATTGACACCACAGTCGGCACACCGATGATCCACAGCACGCTCGTTGTAGGCGATGATCATGAGGTCGTCGCGCAGGTGCGCGAGTCGTTGTGTTTGAGCAATGACGCGACAGCTGGCATCGCTGAGCTTTGCGCGATCGTCCGAAACGTTCTATCATTCTGGGAGCGGATGTCCGTTGCGCAGCGCAAGCGATTGGCATCGGTCGGGCTCAATAGATCTTCACCCGATATGCCGGGGTTCGCCGGCGCGATGCAGATCGTCGCTGCGATGGATAAAGCTGCGGGGACAGATGTCGCCTCGCAGATTGAGACTGCTGTCCGATTGCTGGCAAGTGACGGTGTCGGGTTATCGCCCGATCCGCTGCTGACTGGCGATCATCTTGTAGCTGCAGGGTTTGTGCCCGGGCCGGCGTTTAAGCGGGCTCTCGATGAGGTCTATGACGGACAGCTTGAGGGGCGGGTCACGTCCCAGCAGGAGGCGCTAGCGATGGGCTCTCGCATGCTCTAGGGATGCCCACGGACCTCGTCATTCTGTACTGCTACGACAAAGTCCGGTGATTTGATGGATCCCTTTTCTGATTCGGGCATCAGAATCAGCAGTCATCGTTCTGATGCGGAATAGCGGATGCCCGAGATTCGTTTGGGTGTTTGGGCTTTGGTAAGAACTGGTTGTACAGAAGTGGGGATGCCGACTGATCCGTGCTGATGTCTTGTGCGTATCAGGTGGCGGATCAGCAGTGCGGAGTCGATTCGAGTACAATCACTCTTATCGTGCATACTTGGGGTCATTCTGGATGATCCGAGAGGTTGAACGCATTCGGACAACATGATTGAAATCGGCGGAGTGCCGATGCTCGCAAGAGGAGATGTGGATTATGAACAGGTTTGGTCAGCTTCAGAGACACTTTGTCGGTCTGACGTGTGCTGTTGCGGTGTCCGCGGGAGTTGTGGCTCCGGTCGCTTCCGCATTTGATGGCGGCTCAGTTGTTACTACGACAGATCCTGATTCGTCCGCAAAGATGAAGGTGTACCACTTCGATCTGACCGGTGTCTTCGCGAAGGACATCACCCAGACGCCGATCCGTGAGGTCATCAAGGACGCGCAGAAATACGAACCCGACTACATCATCATCACGCTTGAGAATACATGGGATGGCTCACTCTTTGGCGGACTTCGTGAGCAGGAAATCGGTGATTCAGATATTACTGCGTTTGACCAGTTGTTCCGCGCTGAAGATATCGAGCCGATCTTTACTCGTGAGATCCCAGCAGAATGGGACAAGCAACCCGTGATCGTGTACTGGGTGAAGCAGGCGATGGGTGGCGCGGCATTCCTGCCGTTCTCGTGTTCGAACATCTACATGACGCCTGAAGCTCGTATTGGTGGCATCGGTGGCATGGATGAGTTGTTTGACGGTGTCGGCGACGAGGTTGTACGTGAGAAGCAGCGTTCGCTCCGCATGGGACACGCACGAGGCATGTTTATCCAGGGCGGATATGACACACGCATCTGCCGTGCAATGGCAGAGCGCAGCTTTGTCCTCTCGTATACCAACATTGGTGGACGTACCGATCTGCTCGAGCGCATGCCTCAGAGCCCGACCGAGTTCCTCCTGACAGACGATGGAGGAACAGGCGATCAGGGATCGGCTGACACAATGGAAGACGAAGTTCGCGGTCTTGGCGACGACCACCTGACACTGAAAGCGCGTCAGGCGCTGGACATTGGCATATCGAAGGGCACAGTGTCTTCGATGGAGCAACTGTTGTTCGAGCTCGGGATTGCTCGTAATGCCGAGCTGATCGAGGGCGCTGGCAATCGGATCATGCAGCAATGGCGTGACAACGTGAAGAAAGCGCCCCGTCAGTTGCAGGATCTTGTGCGAGAATACCAGGAAGCAGGCAGTCAGCCCGCCAACTCGATTCGTGATCGCAGGCGTGCCATCTCCACCCAGATCCGTAAGCTGAAGGAGATGGAAGCCCTCATCAAGCGGTATGAAGAAGCCATAGGCCCGGAACTGGGTCGATATGGAATCCCCGGTCTGGATCAGATCGGTCAGTTGAAGGTGCAGCACGAGCTTGAACTGTTGCTGCTGCGATAACACCTCTCAATCACAGAGTTTCTGAGAGATCTCTCAGTCAGTCCTTAAACGTCGGAGTTTGACATGTTTGGAAGAACACGAAGGTCGATGGGTAAAACAGCGATGTGCCTTGCGGGTGTTGCAGCGTTCTCTGCTCTGATGTTTGTCAGTGCTGCTGACGCTGATCGCTTTATTCTCAAGGATGGGCGAACCATCGAGGGTGAGATTGTTCGTGAAACCAGCGCACTTGTCTGGGTCAAGACAACCGATGGCAAGATGGTCACTATCACTCGATCAGATATTGATTATCACGAGACAGCCCCAGCAGGTGGAGGCGATGAGCCGCAGGCTGAGCCGGAAAACGATACCGACACCGAACCCGCGGTTGAAGATGATGCAACGCCCGAAGATTCTGTCGGTGATAATACAGACATTAACTCATTGGTTGGCGCGGATGACGGCGCATATGAGCTCCGCAACGGTGTGCCTCGTGCCGCGATCATCACACTTGGTGAGGGCGGCGACAAGGACATGGTTGGTCTCTACATGACCGCCCACATCCTCAGAGAAATGATCCCGATGCTCGAAGCGGATGGGGTCGAGGTTGTGGTCTTCCGAGTGAACTCCGGTGGCGGTTTGCTGCTGGAAATCCAGCGTCTCAGCGACGTGATCCACGAGGAGTACAAGCCTCGTTTCCGTGTGGTTGCTTGGATTGAGTCTGCAATCTCTGCTGCTGCAATGACCAGTCATTGCATCGAAGAGATCTACTTCACACCCGAGGGTAACTATGGGGCATGCACGGGCTGGTCCGGCGCACTGAAAGCTGTTGAAGGCCGGGATCTTGAAGAAGTGATCTATCAGATGGAGAAGATCTCCGCACGTGGCGGGTATGACCCCAGCATTATGAAGTCCATGCAGCACATGGATTACCCGCTCTCATGCACGATCGATCCGGAAACGGGCCGTGTGGCATGGTATCAGACGGAGAATGGTGACTATGTGCTCAACGAAGAGGGCAAGATTCTCACTTTCGACTCTGAGCAGGCCGCCAAGTTCCGCTTCTCAAAGGGAACCGCGAGGGACCTTGATGAACTCGCCAAACTGATGGGCTACAACGAGATTCAGTGGGTTGGCAAGAAAGAGAAGACCTTTGCATGGCCGATTTCCAAAGCAGAGCGCGCAAACATGCGGTACCGTGATCGTGTGTATGACGATCAGGTTCGCTTCGGCCAGTATGTGGTTGAGTATCAGGGTGCAGCCAATCTTGCCGCAGGTCAGCAGGACCGCAAACTCCGTGGTGCTCTTGTGGGGAAGGCGCGCCAGGGCTTGAACAAGATCATTAAAATGGTTGAGAACAACCCCAACTTTGCGCTGCTGACACTGGGCATTCTTCCAGAGCAGTGGGATGACTGGAAGCGTGATCGTCTCCAGGAACTCCGCGACCTGATGCGATAGTCCCCCGCCTTCAACATCGAATAACGCTCAAAACCCCGGCACTTGCCGGGGTTTTTCATCTTGTGCGTCCTTTGTGCCACGCAGCGCGACTAAACTTGCTTCTTCCAACTGTTATACACGTGTTCATTCACTCTTTGGAGAGAGATATGCCCACAAGCACAGCCAGTTTCGTTCCTGATTCCATTGATGCCACACAGTGGTCAGAACTTCAGCCGTTGTTCCGCTCTTTGCTTGATCGCGATGTCACGAGTGCTGGCGACCTTGAGCGCTGGCTCGAGGATCGTTCCGATCTTGACGCCACCTGCTCCGAGGGCGCTGCGGGGTTGTACATTGCGATGACGTGCAACACAGACAAGCCCGAATGCGCAGATGCGTACACCAAGTACGTCGAGAATGTGCAACCAGAGCTGACTCGCATCAGCTTTGAGCTTAACAAGAAGCAGGCCGAACTGTCAGAGCAGTTCGGGATTGGCGATGCCGGGTTCCGCAATGGCAGGTACGTTGTGCTGACGCGCGATATCAAGGCTGAGGTTGATCTGTTCCGTGATGAGAACGTGCCTATCCAAACTGAACTCGACAAGCTCGGCCAGGAGTATCAAGCGATTGTCGGCAGGATGTCGGTGGAGTTCGATGGCAAGGAACGCACAATCCCGCAGATGGCTGTGTATTACGAGTCGACCGATCGCGCGGTGCGCGAGCAGGCGTGGAGGGAAGTTGCCCAGCGGCGTGCGCAGGATGTCGAACCGATCAAC
Organism: Phycisphaeraceae bacterium; assembly: GCA_020639155.1. NCBI lineage: Bacteria > Pseudomonadati > Planctomycetota > Phycisphaerae > Phycisphaerales > Phycisphaeraceae > Phycisphaeraceae bacterium. Next base: position 611,716 of record JACKHF010000001.1, on the reverse strand, counting down.
ACAATCTTCGACAAACAGATCAAGCTGCGCGATTCGTTCTCAAGGAACGCGGGGTTCAAGGACTACATCGATTACACGTTTGTTGCAAAGCATCGTTTTGATTACACGCCCGACCATTGCAAAGCATTTCATGACGCGTGCGAGAAGCACGTTGTGCCGTTCATGCGTGATCTTGAGAAGGAGCGCAAGCAGCTGCTTGGTATCGATACACTCCGTCCGTGGGATCTCGCGGTGGATGTCAAGGGACGCGCTCCACTAAAGCCGTTCACCGATGGGGCCGACCTTGTCGCAAAGACCCGCGCAGTCTTCGATGCGTTCAGCCCTGATCTGGGCGCAATGTTCCGGGAACTTGGCGACAATGGTGTTGTATCGTCACGCCATCTTGAATCGCTGCTGGATCTCGATTCCCGTAAGGGCAAGGGGCCGGGCGGCTACCAGTACATGCAGGACAAGTCCGGCAAGCCGTTTATCTTCATGAATGCAGCAGGAACGCAGCGGGATGTCCACACGATGGTGCATGAGGCAGGCCACGCGTTCCATTCGCAGTACTGCCGGGATGAGCCGCTTGTTGCATACCGCCATGCGCCGATCGAGTTCTGTGAGGTCGCATCCATGAGCATGGAACTGCTCACGATGCCGTACTGGAAGGGTGGAGATCGGTATTTTACTGACGAAACAGATTACATGCGTGCAAAGCGTCAGCAGATCGAGGGATCTGTGACAATGCTCCCGTGGATTGCGACAATCGATGCGTTCCAGCACTGGATTTATGCGCATCCGAACCACACACAGCAGGAGCGTTCGGCGTATTGGCTGACGCTGCACAAACGCTTTGGTTCCAGCGCTGACTGGTCCGGCTTTGAGCAGCTTCACGAGACAAACTGGCAGCGCCAGTCACACCTGTTCAACGTCCCTATGTACTACATCGAGTACGGCATCGCGCAGCTTGGTGCACTCGGTTTGTGGATCAAGAGCCTTGAGGAGGGCGAACGCTTTGCACTCGATGCGTACGCACGCGCGATGCGTCTGGGAGGTTCACGCCCGTTGCCCCAGTTGTTCGAGGCTGCGGGGTTGCCGTTCGACTTCGGGCCTGACATCGTCGGCAGACTGGTTGATCGTGTTCGTGCGGAGCTAAGCAAGCTCCCTGCATGAGCACCTCGCTGAAACAGCAACGCCCCGGTGCGCATCATGCGATGTGTGCCGGGGCGTTCTCTTTGGCGCGAGGCTTATTGGCAGCCCATGCTGAACTGGTTGCCGAAGCAGATGAAATCAAAGATGCTCAGGGATCGATCGTGATCGCAGTCTGCGAGCAGCGAGTTGTTCACGTAGGCGTTTGAGAATGCGATGTAGTCGAAAATATTGAGATTGCCATCGTTTGTCATGTCGGGCTGGCAACCAACAAACCAAGGACGTGTTGTCGGATCATTCGCCCAGGTCTGGACAAGCATATTTGCGACCTTTGCTGCACCCTGCTGGCTCGGGTGGACCCCGTCGCTGGCAAAGTCATCGCACTCCCAGATAAGCCCGTCAGAACGCGGGACAAGTCCGTCGGCCCATGTGTATGCAGCCCATCCCAGCCATGGTGCCTCTACAGGTCCTTGCAACGGATGGAAGTTGAGCGATGGCTTGCCCTGTATCTGATCCTCGATCAGCCACTTCACTGAGAACCCACTCTCATATGCGTAGGGTTCGGGGTTGAGTGGGCCGGGCCCGTATCCCGCGTAGATGCGGCTCGACAATGTGCATTGGCGCAGATTCGGGAACATGTCGGTGAGTATGTTCACGATCGATTCAAACTCATCGCGCAGTGTTTCAGCATGCACCGGGAATGGATCGGTAGGGTTCTTGTCAGCTTCCTTGAGCCATACAGCCTGGACCTGTGCTGGAGAGACATTTGCTGCCTCCAGCTTTGCAAGAACATTGCTCCAGTACGCAGCACTGGGATCTGCAATGATCGCGGCTGTCTGCCCACTCTGTGCGCCGTTGACAACCTTCACGCGCGCGTTGCTGTTTGCGAAGTGACCGTACCGATCGATCAGAGCATTTGATTCGATGCCCGTGTTGCTCATACCAATGGTGAGCAGCACAATGGTTCCATCGGGGTCCGGGATCCCACTCTCATTCAATGGCCGAACACGCTCTCCCCGATTGATGCCAGCAATCAGATGAGGGATCGGAGGCGTATCGATCCCACCAGGGTAAAGCCCACCCTCATATCCCTGATACAGCCCTGCTGCGAGGTCGATCAGCGGGGTGAGGCTGACAGACGTGTTCGTGCAGTCCTTTCCGGTGGGTTGGGCGGTTGCGATTGTGCCCAGTGCGCAGACGAGACCAAAGCCGAGTGCGTAACGCATGACCTTCTCCTTTGTGATGCGGGTTGGGTGGGTTTCCGAGGCAAACGACCCGTTGCTGGGTCTATTGCATTCATATGTATGCAACGACAAATGTCGTGGATCGAAGCCGTGCGACGTTCGGCTTACGATTGCACATTATGGAATGCGATGTAGCCATCATCGGCGGCGGCCCATCGGGCAGCACCGTTTCAACACTGCTGAAGAAGTACAACCCCGCACTGCGCGTTGTCGTGATCGAACGCGAGGTATTCCCACGCGACCACATCGGCGAGAGCCAGTTGCCCGCAATCAGTGGCGTGCTCAACGAGATGGGCGTGTGGGACAAGGTTGAAGCAGCAAACTTCCCAATCAAGATCGGTGCGTCATTGACCTGGGGACGTGATCAGGAAAGCTGGGACTTTGATTTTTATGATGTTGAAAGCTTTGTTGATGAACCTCGTCCCGCAAAGTTTGAGGGGCAACGACGATCCACCGCGTTTCAGGTGGATCGGGCGATCTATGACGACATCCTGCTGAATCATGCAAAGTCCTGCGGTGCAGATGTGCTGCAACCAGCACGTGTTGCGAAGGTGCATGTAGAGAACGAAGGCACGCCGATCGCACGCATTGAATCTCTTGAACTCGAATCCGGCGAGCAGGTGACCGCACGCTGGTACGTTGATGCATCGGGAAATGTCGGGCTGATGCGGCGGGCACTCGGCGTGAAAGTTGATGCACCGAAGGTGCTGGAGAATATTGCCTTCTGGGATTACTGGGAGAACACTGAGTGGGCAGTGAAAATCGGTGTTGGTGCAACACGCATCCAGATCAGATCTTTGCCGTGGGGATGGATGTGGTTCATTCCGATCGGGCCAACACGGACCAGCATTGGTCTTGTGTGCCCTGCCGCGTATTACAAGCAGTCCGGAAAGTCGCCCGCAGAACTTTATAACGAAACCGCGCGTGCGCATCCGCAAATCGAGCCGCTGATCAGGAACGCGACACAGCGTGGTAACGTGGAATCGACACGTGACTGGTCGTATCTTGCAAAGCAGGTTGCAGGGGAGAACTGGTTTCTTGTTGGTGAAGCCGCTGGGTTTGCAGACCCGGTGCTTTCCGCAGGCATGACACTTGCGCACACGTCCTCTCGCGAAGCTGCGTACACGCTGCTTGAGATAGAACGAGCTGAGATTGATGCCGACTGGCTGCGCAACTGGTACAACGACAAAACCCGTGCGAACATTAATCAGCACATCCGGTTTGCTGAGTACTGGTACGCATCCAACGGGTGTTTTACGGATTTGCGTGAGCACTGCAGAGAGATAGCACGATCGGCAGGACTGCGATTGTCCCCCGCCGAGGCATGGCGGTGGCTTGCGCAGGGGGGGTTCTCAAACCAGGATATTCGAGGATATAAACTGGGTTCGTTTGATATTGGCGCTGCCCGGAAGCTCGTCGGTATGTTCTCTGGTGAGGATGAGAAGCTTGCCGTTGCCCACCAGTCAACTTTGAATCTGAACCTGTCCGGCGCGAAGGATGATTTTGGCGCGTTACTCCAGAATGGTCGGATCGAACGCATCCCATGCTGGCGCAAGGGACAGTACATTCTTCCAAAGACTGGGCTCCATGCGAACCTTGTGAACCTGCTCAACCAGACGTCCGATTCCATGCAAATGCTCAATCTGCTGTACTCCAGCATCTCGTCGCAGTTCCCGCCGCATCAACGAGATCGGGTGATGCTCGATCACGTCTATGCGCTCGAGAGCATGATCTCGACAGGATGGGTGCAAGCAAAGAAGGTGCCAAACGGCCGAACCATCGATTTCAAGTCGTTCTCGCTCAGGTCGTCCGATGAGGGGCTTGAGGCTCTCCACAGACGCGACGAACGGGAAGCGGGAAAGACAGGCAATGCGCAGTGACACTATCTACCCTGTGACCGATGTCTGATACAACGATTGCACAACCCGCACCAGCTGTTACAGGCACGCTGGGTGTTATTCGCGCTATGGCGAAGGACATCAAACTCGCCCACTCGGTGTTTGCGTTGCCGTTTGCGGTACTGGGAGCATTGCTTGCTTGGGACAGAACAGAACCAGCGTCAACAACGTGGTTGAAGCTTGTGCTTGTGGTGGTGTGCATGGTGTGCGCGCGAACATGGGCGATGGTTGTGAACCGGCTCGCGGACCGGCACATCGATAGCGAGAATCCACGCACTGTTCGACGCGCCATCGCGTCGGGCAGAGTTCTGTTTGCTGATGGTATTAAGATTGCGCTGGTGAGCGCGCTGGTGTTTGTGGCTGCATGTTCGGGATTCTGGTTTGTGGATGGGAATATCTGGCCGGTTGTGCTGAGCATTCCGGTATTGGGCTGGATTGCGCTCTATTCATTTACAAAGCGTTTTACCGCGCTGTGTCATGTGTTTCTTGGCGGGGCGCTTGCAGCCAGCCCAATCGCGGCAGGTATTGCGATGCAACCCGAAGCGGTCGCCGACATGCCCGCGTTGTGGTTGCTCGCGGGCATGGTTGTGTTCTGGGTGGCCGGGTTCGATGTGATCTATGCATTGCAGGATCTCTCGTTCGATCGCGAAAAGAAGCTTCATTCCATCCCAGCTGCGCTGGGTGCAGACGGGGCACTCTGGGTCAGCAGGGTCTTCCATGTGATAGCGATCGTGATGCTGGTGCTCGCATGGCAGCAAGACACAAGGTTCGGTATCGTGTTTGGATTGGGTGTTGTAGCAGCAGTCATGCTTCTTGCAGCCGAGCACCTTGTTCTGATGAAGCAGGGCGAGAAAGGACTGGCAATGGCGTTCTTTACGCTGAACGGTATTGTGAGTTGCGTGCTCGGTATCGCGGGCGCTATTGATATATTTGCGTGATCATTCGGGCGATGACGCATCGGCTGTTGTAAACACAACATGGGTCGAGCCGCCGCTGGTCATCACAATGCAGCCGTCGAGCAGCGAGAGATAGCTTGGAGCCTGCGGGAGCACGATATCCTGTGTAGCGAGCAGTGACGCGTCTCCCGTCGAGAATACGTACAACTGGTATCTGCCGGTGCCATTGACATAGACGCTTGGCGTGCGCACAGCACTCACGAGTACATCGCTTGCAACCTCACCGGGTAACAGCGCCGGCGATGTACCGAGCGAATCGATGCCGACGGTATCACCATGTGAATCGATAACAATGACGCCCTTGCTGGAGCTTATCACGAGATTTCCGTTCACCTCGATTGCTCTCGTGCGCGAGGAAAGACCGATGCGATCATCTGTTCGGACATTCTCATTGAGCACTGTGCCATCAGCCGCGTTAACAACGCGCAGCGACTCGTTCTCCAGGAACAATGCAACACTGCCCGCGTAGGCCCACGCATCAACGGCCTGCTCACTTACGTCATGCTGTAAACGCCATGCAACAGGAGCCTTGCCCGAGCGATCCGCCGTTGTCAGTGCGACAACCTCCAGTGTGGAGGCAACAATGATTCTGTCTCTGCTCAGCACCCTGCACCAGTGCGCCGGACCAAGAATAGTGCGAAACTCGACCAACTGCTGCTGTGTGGCGGTGTCGTACACAAGCGCAACCGACTGGGATGACTCTGGCAGTCCGCCACGATCAACTGGCTGCGGTGTTTTTTCGCGACCGATGACAGTGAGGACACCATCAAGGATGTCAGCATCCTGTACCACGCGAATTGATGAGACCTGCTTCATCGTCTCCCTGCCGGTTGCCAGATCGAACACGACGATGCGTCCGCTCCGTTCGACAGCGGCGAGTTGGGAGTCCGACATCGACACAACGACTTCCTGCAACTGACGCATGCCGACATTGGGAATATCAACAATGCGAGGCGCCCCTCGATCATCAATGAGCATCTGCGCGAACGCATCATCTCGAGGGAAGAGCGATCTGAAAGGATCTGTCCTCCAGCGTGTCTCGCCGGTGATCGCGTCAATGCACTCAAAGACATAACCGGCGGAGGTTGGCCATGTCAGATAGACACACTCCTGATCACACCGAAGCAGGTCTGGCTCGATTTCATTCAGATCACGGAACCAGATTGGCTGAAGCGGTTCTGACAGCGGATCAATGCCAGCACTGCTTTGAACTGCTGAGGTGGTTGCGCCGAACAGCCCGATTCTCCGCTCGGTGCGTGACATCAGCATCACGTGCTCCGTTGCGAGGTCACCAAACTCTCGGAGCACAGGTTTCATGTGAATCCAGCTCGAAATAGATTGCGCATGAGGCGAGAACTGCGTTCCGATTCGAGCGCGCCGTGTGCTTGCACCGAGTCGCGATTTGAGATCTGCAGCGAACGATGCAAACGAAGGGGCGTCAGGATTGGCCGAACGTATCGAGGGATAGGTCTGTTCGATGCGATGCAGCAGACTCAGTGCGGTGGCGTAACGTGACTGAGATGCGAACGCTTCAGCGAGTTGCTGCGAGCCAAGATACAGGTCTTCGACCGCTCGTGTGCTGTCAGTGGCATCGATCCGCATGTTTGCTTCTGCGGCATCAAGTGCGCACCGGAGCGAGCTGATTGTCTTTGCGCTCGAAAGCGGATCCGGCTGATCGCGCCAGAACTGTGCAACCATACGCCAGACCAGTGGAGTGATCTCGGCGCCTGGATACATGACGGCTGTGCGCTCGTAGCTGGCGACATCGCCACTGTTCTGGGCACGCTCCCAGGCGATCTCAGCTTCAGCGTCAAACTGGGCATACGCGGTGCGACCAAACTCTGCTGCGATGCTCCGGATCCGATCCGTGGCGATTGACGCAGCATCTCTTGTTCTACCGTTTGCTGAGTACATCTGGGATGCGAGTAGCTGATTGGCAAGGATGTCGTGATATCTGCGAAGCGCAAGATCTGGTCGATGCGCTACCTCGTGCAGCTTGCCCATGGCGAAGGCCGTGTGAACGCGCTCGATGTCTGTTGTGGTGAGCCGTTCGATACGCGTGCCAACCTCGTCGAGCAGATCGGCAGTTGGAGCTTTCACGATTTTGTTCTGCGGTGATCTGCTAATGCGTTCGACACCCAGCGTCAGCAACTCCATCATCGACGTGTGCGTCCTCGCACGAGCATCAACCAGTTCCGTGCCCTCCTTTGACTCGACCGCACGAAGTGCGGTATCCAGCGCCTGCAGAACATCCTGATATTCGCCGAGCATGAACGCGAACTTTGCAAATGAGAGCGCCGGTCGCGGGTCGTTCTCAGATGATTCCATGCGTGCACGCAACAGATGGTTTGCGCGCGACCATGTCAGATATATGTGGACCGCTCTTCCATCGCATGCGAGCACCTGGTCAGGCATTGCAAGAACCTGACCTGCACGATCAAGCTGCACAATGTCCTGCTTTGTTGGAGCATCTGGTGGTATGAACGTGTAGCCGTCCATTGTTGGACTGAGGAGCGACCACACACTGGTGCTTCCAGTTTCACGTTGGACAGGCACCGCACGACCAAGAAGTTCTCGCATCTCGATGAGCTTTGGTCGTGCCGATGCAAAGGATTCAATGGGAAGAAACCCGACGCCATATGCGCCAAGCCCACCGATATACTCTCCGACGCGCACAAGGTACGCGGGATTCCCCAGTGTTGATGCGGGACGTTGCGCATCGATCCTGCCAGTTGTCGCGTTGATCGCGAGTAGTGCTGATCTGTCTGGCGATACACTGAATAGTGTGTTATTGGCGACAACAGGCGTCATGATCTCCCACACTCTGCGTGGCATCAGCGTGACCTGTGCGGGTGTGTCGAACTGACGAACCCACAACGGGCGGCCGTTGGAGATCTCGTAGGCTGCAATGACACCGAGTTTGTCTGTGGTGAATACGCATCCGTCGGTGGCAATGCTCGCGTTCACAACGCGCTCGCGCTGTTCCGGCTGCCACGGCACCCATCCCTCAATGCCGACAAGACGTGACCACCGAAACGCGCCAGTCCACAGATCAAGACCGACGAGATACCGACTCTTGACACGGGTGCTTTGTCCGCTGGAGATAAGGGTGACAACAGCAATGCCGTCATCAATAGCGACCGGTCCTCGAATCGTGGTGTTTGCAAGTGTCGGATCGAGCGACTGGACGTTGACACTCCACATCACCTCGCCGGTTTCGGCTTTGAAGCCGTGCACACGGGGATCACCATTGCGGTTGTTTGATGAGGGATCTGCCAGCCCGGTTGTTGCGACAACGACACCATCGGTGATGCTGACCGTTGTGGGATCTGCCATATCCTTGCCCGCGGTCATTTCCAGCCTGATGCGCCATGCTTTGGATTGCTCGCTGTCGATGCCTTGGGCACCCGGTGTCATTTGTGGCATGGTGTGCCAGACCGGTTCGAGCGTGTACCGATCCAGCGCGCGGATCCAGACTCCATCGTTGATAATCAACAGATCATTCCATACGGATGGGAACACCCAGAGTGTGTTGCTGATCACGTTGCCGGATTCGTCGCGGAGCTCGGGCGGGCTGAGTGTGCTTGTATTGCTGACGCGTTCCGGCCAATCAAGTGCGATAGTGTTGAGAGGCTCATCCGGAATCTGTGTCGCGACAGTTTGCCTGTTGTTCTCTGGTACAAGATCGCTCGCGCTATTGAGCAGATCGATTTGCTGCAGGCGCGCGCGATCCGGCCACGTGTTTGGTGAAACAGGAACCTGCATACCTGCAATCCCGCTGGACCAACGCCCAGCAAGTGCGACAGCGTCCTGTGATGCACTCCATGAAACAAGATTAATAGCGATCGATGCTGCCCGAGTTCGCATCGCATCGTCCTGCATCTCTGGATGGTGCTCAAGCTGGCAGAGCGTGCGGTATGCGCTTCCGAAATGCGCGTGCTCAATCTGATCCTGCGCGATACGAAGCGCTGCAACAAAGCCAGAAGATGTTAGAAGATAATGCGCTTCAACCTGCTCGTGCTCACCTCGTTCGAGTGCAGCCTTTGCTTCTGGCTCATACGTGCGCCGGTACCGGTCCAGCAGCTCGGGCGATGCGAGCAATGCTGCGTGAACCTGTGAACGGACAGAGACAAACAGGTCCTTGTCCTCATTTAACCAGCGCTGCGGGTCAACCATCGAACGAGCAGTTCCTGCATGCGGTTCTGCCCAGCCCATAGTGTTGATCACCCGGTCGGGTTCCTGCGTGAGCAGCGTCTGCAGCGATCTGACTGCTTCAGTCTGGTTGCCGACCCGCACCATATTCGGGAGATCGCGAAGAATGGCTGCAGCTCGGGGCGAGTCGTTCAGATAGACGGGGTTGCCTTCAACCTGCGCGTGTGCGCGGGTGCTGGCGACAAACAACACCAGCGTAACAGCAATCAGACTCAGTGTTCCACGAAGTCGGGTGATTTCAGAACAACAACGCATTCGCATCTGCTGGTAGTTATAGGTCGGGCCCGGAGGCGTGGAAAATGAAGGTGTTCCACGAGCCTGCACCAGCTTCTGCTGTGTTTCCCGCTGGAACTTCATGAAAATCACTCCAATGCAGACAACCGGCACCAGTGTTCTATTCGGCGCAACTTGTGCCTTTGGTCAGCCCGAGACAAAAGAATTGCGCAATTCCAGAGGAGACCGACCCGTATAGACGAATCAGTTTGATCTTTCGTGCGGAGGGTACGGTATGGCGCTGGCTTCTCAGCCACACAGCCTGGCACAATCAACCCGCTGGATTGCAAACGTTATCCAGGAATGGGCATCGCCCTCGCATCGGTCGCGCCGTGTTATCTGGTTGCTGATCGCCATTACACTTCTCTCCTGCGGTGACCTGTACATGACGCTGGCACATGCGATGGGTCCAGGCTTTCTTGAGGGAAATCCCATCGCAAGGTTTGTCATGGCTTCGGGTAATCCGTTGCATGTGATCGGGTACAAGATAGCAACCGCTGGTACCGCTATTGTGTTGCTGTTCTTCTGTCGGCGATCACAGGTCGGAGAACTGGCAGCATGGCTCGGTGTTGTCATGCTGTTGTGGTTGATGTTCCAGTGGACGATCTACATGGAAGCCATCGAGACCGTTGGTGTTTTCAGCGAGTGGCTGACCGAGGAGCATGGCGGTCCCGAGTTTATCGCGATGGTCCCTGCAACCCAGTAACTCAACGGCAGCGTTTTACGTCGTCTAAACTCCCGCATGACTGATTTCACAGAGCATCGGTATGCTGTCATCATGGCCGGGGGAGCAGGAACGCGTCTCTGGCCGATGTCGCGAAAATCCACGCCCAAGCAGTTGATCCCGTTTATTGAGCGAGACGAGCAGGCTAAATCGCTGCTTCAACTCGCGGTTGAGCGCGCGACTCGCGTTGTCCCAATCGAGCGTGTTTTTATCTGCACTGGGCAGGCATACATTGATCAGATTGCAACCTCACTCCCACAGGTGCCGCGCGAGAACCTGTTGGGAGAGCCGGAGGGACGGGACACAACCAGTGCGGTTGGGTTTGCAGCGGCGGTGCTTGAGAAGCACGATCCCGACGCTGTGTTCTGCATTCTGACAGCCGACCATATCATCGAGCCTGTCGATGTGTTCGCAGCGCGCATGGCAGTAGGATTCTCACTTGTTGAAGCTGAGCCATCACGTCTCGTGACGTTCTCAATCCAGCCGACGTACCCAGCCACCGGGTTCGGATATGTGCAGCGTGCCCACGCGCTCGCGGATCCAGGCGCAACATACAACGGCAACCCCATCGCATTCTCTGTGGAGAGGTTTGTTGAAAAGCCGAATGAAGTGACCGCGAAGCAATACCTTGTGTCCGGCGATTTCGGATGGAACAGCGGCATGTTTGTCTGGCGCGCGTCGACCATCATGCAGCGTCTGCACAAGCACATGCCAGCAATCTACAATACTCTCCGCGCGATCCAGCAGCAGTGGGGGACATCGGCGCAGCAGGAAACACTGTGCGAGTTGTATCCGACACTCGAAAAGAAGAGTATCGACTATGCTGTCATGGAGCCTGCGTCGCGCGAGTCGCCCTCCGCTGTTTGCACGGTACTGATGGATCTGTCATGGCTGGATGTTGGATCGTGGCCAAGCTACGCCGAGACACTGGTTGCGGATTCGAACAACAACCGTGCCAGCGGTGTGCAGGTGGTCAGTGAAAACAGTTCGGGCAATCTCGTTGCGGGGCAGGCTGGACACACTGTGGCAATGCTGGGGTGCAGTGATCTTATCGTTATCACGACGCCGAATGCAACGCTGATTATGCCGCGAGACAGGGCTGAGGATCTGAAAAAGATTCACGCGAAGCTTCCGGACGACCTAAAGTAACCGCCTCAGTTTCAGGTGATTTTTCTCACCATACACACAAAGCAAGATAAGGATCGATTTCCATGTTTCAATCCGTTACTGTTGCAACCTCCCGCACATCCACTGTTGATGCGCTCGCTATCGGATACTTCCAGGGCGAGAAGCTCGACACAAAGACGCGCGCTCACGACACAAACGGTCTGATTTCTGCCGCGCTGTCACGCAATGATGCGACCGGCGCACTGGGTTCGATTGTTGAGGTGTTCGGTGTCAAGGGATGCGGTCGTGTGCTTCTCATTGGTCTTGGTGCAAAGGCAGACTGCTGCCGAAGCGCCATGCGCACAGTCGGCGGTATGATCGGTCGCAAACTCAGCGCGATCAATGCGACTTCAGTAGAAGTAGACCTTGCAGGTCCTGCATCGCAACTCAAGCGTGATAAAGGTGAACTTGCCGAGGCGATCGGCGTTGGTCTTGGTTTGATCTCGTGGAACTTTGACCATTTACGAGGAACGGCAACGACATTGCCAACGCGCACCAATCTGCACGTGCATTGCTCCGATCGAGTGATGCATCATGGGATTGAGCGCGGGCTGGAACTCGCAAAGTCATCCAACGTGACGCGAACACTGTCACAGACACCACCCAACATCGCAACGCCTGAGTACATGGCAAAGGCCTGTGAGGAGATGGCTCGTTCAGTTGGTCTGAAATGCACCGTGTTCAAGGGCGAACAGCTTGAAAAAGAACGATTTGTTGGCCTTATCAATGTTGGCAAAGCGTCAGAGAATGCGCCGTGCATGGTGCGCCTTGAGTACACACCGCCGCGCGGAAGCGCCCGATCAAAGCCGATCGTACTGGTCGGCAAGACAATGACCTATGACTCAGGTGGTTTGAGTCTCAAGATCAACAACGGCATGAAGGGCATGAAGCGCGACAAGGATGGTGGATGCGCGGTTATTGGTGCGATGCATGCGATCGCAACAACCATCAAGCCCCGTGTGCCTGTTGTTGCGCTGCTCATGTGTGCAGAGAACTCGATCAGCGACGAAGCATACCGTCCTGACGATGTCATCACATACCGCAATGGTGTGACGGTTGAGGTGACCAATACCGATGCCGAAGGCAGACTCGTACTTGCAGATGGTCTGTGCTGGGCGTGCGAGATGGAGGACCCCGCTGCAATCTTTGACTGCGCAACACTCACCGGCGGTGTTGTTGTTGCACTCGGTTCTGTTCACTGCGGCATGTGGTGCGATGACGACAAACTGCGAACAGCGGTTGAGGAGGCATCCGGTCGATCGGGCGAACGCGTATGGCGTCTGCCCCATCATGCCGAGTATCGTGCAATGATGAAATCACCAATTGCAGATATCGTAAACTCAGCGCCCGTTCGCGAGGCGCATCCTATCCAGGGAGCAGCGTTCCTGAGCTACTTTGTCGACGGCAGCATCCCGTGGTGCCATCTCGATATCGCTGGCACACACGCGACAGACAAGGATTCAGGTCCGTTCATCCCCGGCCCAACGGGGTTCGGTGCGCGTCTGATTGCACAGGCGGTTGAGTCGTACCGCGGCTGAGTGCTTGAAACAACTGATCGATCAGAGGGAGGCAACGGGCCTCCCTTTTCAGTTCACACGATGCAGGAACTCGCCGGAGTCCATGAACTGCTTCACAATGCGCACAGTTTCTTCAGCAACAGCGCGCTGGGCCTGATCGGTTGATGCGCCGTTGTGGTGGGAAACGGAACACCCGGGCAGCGAAGCAACTTCACAGGTGAAATCTGCTTCACCCGTGCCGGGCTGATGCGCATACACATCAACGCCTGCGCGGATGTTCTTTGCTTTGATAGCATCGATAAGTGCTTGCTCATCGCACACACTTCCGCGAGCCGTATTGATAAATGTCGAACCCGGTTTCATTGCGGCGAAAAACGTCTCATCGCACATCCCATCCGTGTCCGGCGCGGATGCAACATGAATCGACACATGATCACACTGCGGGAGCATGTTCAGCAGCGCTGCACGATCGTTGCCAGCGCATGTTGCGCCCAGTTCGGCTGCAGCTTCGGGTGTGATGGAACGTGACCAGATGATCAGGTTGATGTCAAATGCACGAGCGCGCTTTGCCAGTTCTTTGCCAATCGCACCAAGCCCAACGATTCCCAGCGTTGATCCCTTGAGCCCGCGCGCGCCAGCGAACCCTTTCTTGTTCCACTTGCCCTGCATCAATGCAGTTTTCTGGTCCATGAGATTTCGATCACACGCGATGAGATGACCCATCGCAAGTTCAGCGACAGCTATCGCGTTCATCCCCGGGCAGTTGCACACACCGATGTGCCTTGCTGCAGCAGCGGCACAATCGATATTGTCGTACCCTGCGCCAGCACGAATGATGAGTTTGACACTGGAAGCAGCATCAATGACAGCTGCGGGGACCTTCGTCGATCGAACAATGAGAATATCTGGCTGAAACGCGCTGATTGCTGCAATTAGCGTCTCGGGGCTGAGAGAGGGATCTGAACTGACCTCACACCCAAGCCTCTTCAGGGCATCAATGCCGAAGTCCTCGAACTTGTCTGCGATAAGCACTTTCATTGTGAACTCCTGCCCAATGCGCGATGAAAAAACGTGCCCCAGTGTAGAGCCTCGCAGTTAGGGATTTCACATGAAACTGGTGACGCTTTAATACGCTGAGGAAACGATCTCGTTGAATGTGCCGTTGTCGTTCTCGCCCCCGTTCAGGTCAATACCCTTCAGGCCGGAGCGAGTCCAGCGATAGTACAATGCCTGGAACGGGTAGATGCCGTGGTCGCCGCGAGGATTCTTTGGTTCCCACGACGAGGGGTAATAGTTTGCTGTGCTGAGCGGTACGTGTACAGCGAGCAGTTGCGGCGAGTTTGGAGCACCACCAGGATTCGCATCGGTTGTCGCAACGATTCGCACCGAACCATCAAAGAACCCGTTGAGCACCCGGGCCTGTGGATCAGCAAAGTACCTGTCGCGTTTGCCGAAGTGGAGTTGTGCTTCCATCATCCACTCCACCTTCCGGCTTGGAAATGAGACCGACGCACGTGAGCGCTGGCCGAGTCTCGTGTTCTCGCCATACACGTACACCTCGGTAAACTGTCCCTGTTCAATGCGTGCGCCGACATTGCTCCTGTCATAGGCTGCGGGAACGTACTGGTAACTGGAACTGTATGGCCAGCGACGGTTGTTCTGTGATGGCGGAGGCTGCACAGGTTGCCAGAAGCCGGTATCAAACTTGTTGATTGGATCGTCCTGCCAGCTCAGACGTGCATAATCAGCAGGATCGACAACCATGCGTTCGGGCAGCTTCTGCTGTAGATAGTCGTTGACGACAAGATGTGAATAAAGAACAAACGGAATCCACTGGGTCATGACAACAAATCCGTTTGAACTGGGATTCTCTCTGCCTGTTCTCCTACGCAGTATATCGACTGCTTGGTTTGCTGCGGCCTGCATCGGTTGGGTTGATGGGACCATAACAAGATCTGGGTACTGGGTTGGCATCGGCTTGCCAGGCTGCCATGAAAACGATGCGGTGAGTCCGTTGAAGTCAGATGCGTAGTTGGCTGTCGCCACTCCCATCTGCTTGATGTTGGACATAGACAGTGCGAGCTTCGCCTGCCTTCGCGCCTCACCGAGCGCTGGCAGGAGGATACCGATGAGCAGCGCAATGATCGCAACGACCACGAGCAGCTCAATCAGTGTAAATCCCTTCCAGTTACGAAAACTTTGTTTCTTGCAAAGAAGAGATGCCGTACTGGGTTGTCCAAAGTCTTTTCGCATGTGCAGCACCTCAAATGCTCATAAAGCAGTGTGCTGGAAACATTTTACCACAGATTCGTCGGCGAAATCACGAGGTTCCCTGAAAAGTCCAATATGAAATCTGATTGCGCGATGGTATAAAAACCCGGCCTGCGGTTGTCCACAGGCCGGGTCGGAGATTCACGTTGATCATCCTCATTCGAGGATGATCTTTGGATCCGAGATCAATCAATACCCAGCGCTGACGATCTCCTCGTACTTGCCGGTCGTCTCGTTCAGGCCACCGTTGAAGTCGATGCCCTTCATGCCCGAGCGTGTCCAGCGGTAGTACAGACGATCGAACGGGTAGTTACCCGAGCCGTCCGGTCCGCGTGCTTCCCAGTCTTTGGGGATATACACGCTGGCCATGTAGGTGTTGACCTGGGTCGGGAAGTTGGGATTGCCGCCCGGGTTTGAATCACGAGTGGCAACGACACGGACCGAGCCGTCGAAGAACCCGTTTGGAACCCGTGCCTGCTCGTCGGCAAAGTAGCGGTTGCGCTTGCCGAAGTGGTACTGCTCCTGCATCATCCACTCGATCTTGCCAGCGGGGAACGACACACCCGAACGCTTCTTGTCACCAAGCAACGCGCCAGCAGGACTGGTCGGCATCTGGTATGCGCTTGTGCTCGCTGCGCTCTGTACGATACGTCCGTTGACTGGGGCGCCTCGGTCGTAGCCGCAGGCCACCATCTGGTAGCTGGAGCTGTACGGCCAGCGACGGGTGTCATTGCCAGCAAACGGTACCTGATTCGGCGTCCAGAAGTTCTTTTCGAACTTGTTGACCGGATCGTCCTGCCAGCTCAAGCGAGCAAAGTCGGCCGGATCAACAACCATGCGTTCGGGCAGCTTCTGCTGCAGATAGTCGTTGACAACAAGGTGCGAGTAGAGCACGTGGGGGATCCAGCCCTGGATCTGTGTGATCGGCGCAGCTGTGCCGTTGCCACGACCCGCTCTGAACCTGAGGATGTCGACAGCCTGGTTCGCAGCTGCCTGCACATCGCCATTGGCACCGGTTGGTGCAGTGATGAGCGTCGTGAGTCCGCTCTGGATCGGCATGGCTTTTCCAGCCTGCCACGAGAAGCACGACATCTTGTCCTTGAAGTCAGACGCGTAGTTGGCTGTTGCCACTCCCATCTGCTTGATGTTGGACATAGACAGTGCGAGCTTCGCCTGCCTTCGCGCCTCACCGAGCGCTGGCAGGAGGATACCGATGAGCAGCGCGATGATCGCAACGACCACGAGCAACTCGATGAGGGTGAACCCTCGCTTTGGACGCGACGGCGCACGCCACTCCTTCAACAATATCGACATAACAAACTCCCGGCCACATGGGCCTGCACTGAACGACCCGCTGGTCCTCACATCAGACACAATGCCATGAATAACAACGTGAGACGAGCTTCGGTTCGAACACATCCTCCAGCCAGAGAAGCTGAAAAATGCTGCTGACGTCTTTGCATACAACGCTGTCACTGTTGATCGCTCTATGTCAGTTTCGTCCAAATGCATTCTAAGAGATGATTCGCGGTAAACCAGAAATAAATCCAAACAAAGACCTGATTTGATGGCAAAAAGTCGAAAATGTTCATGTAAATGCAGCTTGTTTGCTCAATTACGAAGAAAACCCGGCCTGCGGTTGTCCACGGGCCGGGTCGGAGATTCACGTTGATCATCCTCATTCGAGGATGATCTTTGGATCCGAGATCAATCAATACCCAGCGCTGACGATCTCCTCGTACTTGCCGGTCGTCTCGTTCAGGCCACCGTTGAAGTCGATGCCCTTCATGCCCGAGCGTGTCCAGCGGTAGTACAGACGATCGAACGGGTAGTTACCCGAGCCATCAGGAGCACGTGCTTCCCAGTCGCGAGGTTGATACACACTGTTCATGTAGGTGTTGACCTGGGTCGGGAAGTTGGGATTGCCGCCCGGGTTTGAATCACGAGTGGCAACGACACGGACCGAGCCGTCGAAGAACCCGTTTGGAACCCGTGCCTGCTCGTCGGCAAAGTAGCGGTTGCGCTTGCCGAAGTGGTACTGCTCCTGCATCATCCACTCGATCTTGCCAGCGGGGAACGACACACCCGAACGCTTCTTGTCACCGAGCAACGCGCCAGCAGGACTGGTCGGCATCTGGTAATAGCTTGTGTGCGCTGTGCTCTGTGTGATACGTCCGTTGACTGGGGCGCCTCGGTCGTAGCCGCAGGCCACCATCTGGTAGCTGGAGCTGTACGGCCAGCGACGGTCTGTGTTACCTCCGAATGAGGGTTGGTTTGGTGTCCAGAAGTTCTTCTCGTACTTGTTGACCGGATCGTCCTGCCAGCTCAAGCGAGCAAAGTCGGCCGGATCAACAACCATGCGTTCGGGCAGCTTCTGCTGCAGATAGTCGTTGACAACAAGGTGCGAGTAGAGCACGTGGGGGATCCAGCCCTGGATCTGTGTGATCGGCGCAGCTGTGCCGTTGCCACGGCCCGCTCTGAACCTGAGGATGTCGACAGCCTGGTTCGCAGCTGCCTGCACATCACCTCCAGGACCTGCCGGTGCATTAATGAGTGTCGTGAGTCCGCTCTGGATCGGCATGGCTTTTCCAGCCTGCCACGAGAAGCACGACATCTTGTCCTTGAAGTCAGACGCGTAGTTGGCTGTTGCCACTCCCATCTGCTTGATGTTGGACATAGACAGTGCGAGCTTCGCCTGCCTTCGCGCCTCACCGAGCGCTGGCAGGAGGATACCGATGAGCAGCGCAATGATCGCAACGACCACGAGCAACTCGATGAGGGTGAACCCTCGCTTTGGACGCGACGGCGCACGCCACTCCTTCAACAATATCGACATAACAAACTCCCGGCCACATGGGCCTGCACTGAACGACCCGCTGGTCCTCACATCAGACACAATGCCATGAATAACAACGTGAGACGAGCTTCGGTTCGAACACATCCTCCAGCCAGAGAAGCTGAAAAATGCGATAGCCACGTATCCGGAGAAACATAAACTGTCCGTTAACAATTTCATACTACATAATTTTGGATTGAGTTGCGAGGGTTGATCTGCACATCTGGAGATAAAATACAAAGCAACCCAAACAAAAACAGATTAAGATCGTTCAAAATGCAAACAAAACCCGGCCTGCGGTTGTCCACAGGCCGGGTCGGAGATTCACGTTGATCATCCTTATTCGAGGATGATCTTTGGATCCGAGATCAATCAATACCCAGCGCTGACGATCTCCTCGTACTTGCCGGTCGTCTCGTTCAGGCCACCGTTGAAGTCGATGCCCTTCATGCCCGAGCGTGTCCAGCGGTAGTACAGACGATCGAACGGGTAGTTACCCGAGCCGTCCGGTCCGCGTGCTTCCCAGTCTTTGGGGATATACACGCTGGCCATGTAGGTGTTGACCTGGGTCGGGAAGTTGGGATTGCCGCCCGGGTTTGAATCACGAGTGGCAACGACACGGACCGAGCCGTCGAAGAACCCGTTTGGAACCCGTGCCTGCTCGTCGGCAAAGTAGCGGTTGCGCTTGCCGAAGTGGTACTGCTCCTGCATCATCCACTCGATCTTGCCAGCGGGGAACGACACACCCGAACGCTTCTTGTCACCAAGCAACGCGCCAGCAGGACTGGTCGGCATTACATACGAGCTGGTGTTTGTTGGATCTTGTGTGATACGTCCGTTGACTGGGGCGCCTCGGTCGTAGCCGCAGGCCACCATCTGGTAGCTCGAACTGTACGGCCAGCGACGGGTGTCATTGCCAGAAAACGGTACCTGATTCGGCGTCCAGAAGTTCTTCTCGTACTTGTTGACCGGATCGTCCTGCCAGCTCAAGCGAGCGAAGTCGGCCGGATCAACAACCATGCGTTCGGGTAGCTTCTGCTGCAGATAGTCGTTGACAACAAGGTGCGAGTAGAGCACGTGGGGGATCCAAGTCTGGATCTGTGTGATCGGCGAAGCTGTGCCGTTGCCACGGCCCGCTCTGAACCTGAGGATGTCGACAGCCTGATTCGCAGCTGCCTGCACATCGCCATTGGCACCGGTTGGTGCAGTGATGAGCGTCGTGAGTCCGCTCTGGATCGGCATGGCTTTTCCAGCCTGCCACGAGAAGCACGACATCTTGTCCTTGAAGTCAGATGCGTAGTTGGCTGTCGCCACTCCCATCTGCTTGATGTTGGACATAGACAGTGCGAGCTTCGCCTGCCTTCGCGCCTCACCGAGCGCTGGCAGGAGGATACCGATGAGCAGCGCGATGATCGCAACGACCACGAGCAACTCGATGAGAGTGAACCCTCGCTTTGGACGCGACGGCGCACGCCACTCCTTCAACAACATCGACATGACAAACTCCCGGCCACATGGGCCACAATGGAGCTCTGGAACGCTTGCGCATGAGACACAATGTCATACCATAAACAGCGCAACCGACCCTTTGCTCAAGAACGAACAAGCAGCCGGTAGGCCCGCTTTTCGTCGCAGCACGCAACACCGAATCCAACGATCCTGCCCACCACGATCACGACATGTGACCAGAGTATACAGCCGTCCAGATATTTCAGTTCCATGAAAAGAACGAGCTGTAACACAATTTCGAGAATGCTCTCAAGCAGGAATAGAAAAAGCCAAACCTTCGCCGTATGCGAAGGTTGGCTTTGGTTTGATTGCCAACTCCAAGCAGGAGGGTGACTTTTGCCAAGGGCTTAGTACCCTGAACTGACGACCTCCTCGTACTTGCCGGTCGTCTCATTCAGGCCACCGTTGAAGTCGATGCCCTTCAGGCCCGAACGTGTCCAGCGGTAGTACAGGCGGTCAAAGACAAAGCTCGTTGAACCATCCGGGGTCTGGGGTTCCCACGCTTTGGGTACATACGTACTGTTCATGTACACGTTCGTTGCTGTTGGCAGGTTTGGATTCCCCCCGGGGTTCGAGTCCTTGGTTGCAACAACACGAACTGAGCCATCAAAGAACGAGTTGGGGACACGTGCCTGGGCATCCGCAAAGAATCTGTTTCGTTTGCCGAAGTGGAACTGCATGAGCATAATCCACTCGACCTTTGCAGCAGGGAAAGACACGCCGGTCCTGCCTTTGTCGCCAAGCCTCAAGTTGGTTCGGTTGAAGTTGTATCCGCGAACATTATCGGTTGCTTGAGTGACTCGATTCGGCATATTTGTTCGGTCAAACCCGGCTGGAACCATCTGGTAGCTGGAACTGTATGGCCAGCGCTTGTTAGCGGCAGATGCAGCTTCCTGATTCGGCATCCAGAAGTTCTGATCGTGTTTGTTCACCGGATCGTCCTGCCAACTGAGCAGCGTGAAGTCGCCGGGATCGACAACCATGCGTTCTGGCAGCTTTTGCTGCAGATAGTCATTCAGAACAAGATGCGAGTACCTGATGTGTGGCACGAGATTGTCGATGCGCTGGATGTCATCGCGACCGGAACGGTTGCGGATGATGTCAACCGCCTGGTTGGCTGCAGCCTGCATGTCGTCAGCAGCTGTGATGAGGGTTGCCAGACCAGACTGGACTGGCATTGGTTTGTTTGCTTTCCACGAAAAGCTGGCAATCTTGTCCTTGTAGTCTGAGGCGTAGTTCGCTGTTGCGACCCCCATCTGTTTGAGGTTTGACATGCTCAGCGCGAGCTTTGCCTGTCTGCGCGCCTCACCCAGTGCTGGCAGCAGAATACCGATGAGAAGCGCGATAATCGCGACAACCACCAGCAGTTCAATCAGTGTAAATCCCCGAGATCTGCGCGATCGTGTGCGCCACTTCTTTGATATCAACTTCATATGTGCTCCCGGCATTTTCAGCCAACGAGGGGAACCCGTGCAAATGCGCGTGAGACACAATGTCAAAAAATAAAGCGCGCACCGACATCGCCCGAAAGTGAGTCGAGATCTTGCGACCCCATCGCACCTTGGCGCAACCTATTCACGATGCGTGCGCAACCGAAACGCCTCGGCCCCCGCCGAAGTTTCGAGTTAGTACAGTAGATACACAACGCGGAAGAGTTGTTCCAAAAAATGTCCCATTGGTCTCAAATTGAATAGTTTTTGTGTGTAGACCAGACGGGTTGCAGTTAATGAAAAACTTGTTGTCTTATTGCGGGGAAAGCCAGCGAAATGCGGCGAGATTTGAACTGAGCCAGGTCTCGGCTTGAGAAAGCGACATTGTTTCTTCTGATTGGCCTTTCTCCGTCATCTGGTCCAAATAACTTTGTAGCGATTCAATACCTGTCCTTTGTGTTGTGAATGATGCGGCGTTGCGCAGTTCTGCGAGCAGCGATCGAGCCTTTGCCAGCACCTCGGTGTTGATCTCTTGATCTTCAGTCGTGATTGGGTTTTTCGTGGGTGATGCGCCATTCGGTACGACGGGTGTGTTGTCGCTGAGCGTCTTGGGCTCGCTGGGCACAGTCTGCACCGGTGTGGCATGTTCTTCAGCATCTGCTGGCGCAGTTGAGGCAGGCTCATCTGGCGTGTTTTCAGCATGTGTTGCAGACGAAACAGGTTTCTCCGGATCTGTTCTCTCAGTGCGCTGGAGCAGAGACCATGCAACTCCTCCGCCGAGGACCGAACCGATTGCGAGCATGCTGATGCCAAGAGCAATCAAGGGACCAAGGCCTCGCTCGCTCGCTTTTTCAGTTGAAAAGGTGGGCAGTGTAGGCGTTTGCGGAGTTGGTTCGACTTGGGTGTGAGGCTCGAAGCGCGTTTGCTGTGGCGGCGTGTACGAGGCGCTCTGCTGGGGTGATGGCATCGGATGGCCGGGCACAATACGAACAGGTCCAAGCCCAAGATACTGGCGATCATCAGGAACATCAAAGGGAGCCTGACACTGCGTGCATACGTTGGCATTGGTATCAGTTGGTGAGTTGCACGCGTGGCATACACCGAGCAAATGTGCAACGCCTGGTGTTCTCCCTGCGAGTGACCAGAACTGCATTGTTGTTGGACCGCGGATAACTGTGTCGCGTGTGATTCTTCCCTTTGCAATCATGGTTCTGATCACATCAAACGAACATCCGGGTCGGAACGGATGGATTGGATCATGCAGGAACCACGGCCCCATTGCGTTTTGTGTTGCCTGACGAGAAAGCGGTTCAAAGAGTCCCTTGCAGTGGGAGCATTGGCGTGGGCTATTTGATATTTCGCCGCAATATGGGCACAGCACCATCACGACCGTGGACTGCTGCGCACGACCCAGTTGTGGCGATTGTGCTGGTTGATCCTGACTGCTCATCGCATCATCCATCCCATACTCTACGATTGCTGGATGGTTCCAGCACGCTGCAATCTGTACAAACGCACAACGATCAGAACTCGGGGTCTATTGCTATCCGTCTTGGTGGGCGGCAGTGTTCCGCTGGCATTTGGGCTTGGTGGATGTTCCAGCACGACCATTGACCCACATATGACGAGGTTGTCAGAGTCGACAACGATGCCGGACAGGATGCACCTGGACCGTCCTGCTGCATTGATTGATGGAACAGAGGTGTCGTGGGATGGACTCCTGCCGATGTTGAGTGAGATTGCAGGTGAATCAGCGCTCGCCGAAGTCGTGCTGGATCGTGCTGTGGCCAGAGCATTCGAGAATGCAGGGCTGGTGCTGACACAGGAGCTGGTCGATCAGGAGCGTTCACTTGTGCTTGGATCGTTGGTAGCATCGGGCAATGAGAGTGTTTCGTTGGATGAACTTCGTATCTCCCGTGGCTTGGGACCAGTGCGCTTTGATCGTGTGCTGCGGCGCACTGCAATGCTTCGCATGCTTGTTCAGCCGATGGTGGTTGTAACAGATGATTTGATCAAAGATCGCTTTGATATTGTGCATGGTGAGACTGTAACGTTCCGCGTGATGACTGTCCGCGATCGCGCGATTGTTGAGAAGATATGGCACGACATGGCGGCTCGTACTGGAACTCTCGGTCGTCTGGAGTTTGCTGCGCAGGCAGTGATTCACTCTACAGATGTCACAGCGCAGCAGGGCGGACTCATGTTGCGGGTCAGCCCATCGGATCCTGCATATCCCGAGGTCATACGCAACGCGATAGCAACGACGACTCCCGGTACAATATCCCAAGTCCTTGCGCTCGGAGATGGTCAGTATGCACTCGTGTGGGTTGAGGAAACGTACCCGCCGGATGGTGTGCAGTTTGAAGCGGTGCGCAACGAACTCAAACGTGAACTGGTGCTTCGCCAGGAACGTGTGCATATGGACGCGATGGTGCGCCAACTTACAGCTGGTGTGGTTGTTCAGCCTCTGGATCCATCGCTTGCGTGGTCATGGAACGGTGTTCATGATCGATAGATAGTCGGTTAGTCCTCGTCGAATCCCCGCGCAACCAGATCACTCAACGCGTCCAAGGCTTCCTGTGCCTTGTCGCCTTTTGCGGTGATTGTGAGCTCGGACCCTTGTGTTGCAGCGAGGAGCAGCACTTCCATGACAGACTTCGCGTTGACAGACTGGTTCTTGCGCGCAAGTGTGATTTCGCAGGGGAACGTGTTTGCTACGTCCACGAGCGCCATCGCCGGTCGGGCATGGAGGCCCAAGCGATTGACAATAGTGACGATGGTTTGCAGTTTGTCTGCCACGGTGTTCTGCATGGTCCTCACGGGTGCGGACAGATGAATGACGCACGGTTCAAGAGCAACAACATCTCAGATGTCGTCCCGATGAGTGAACTCATCGGTGTGATTTCAACGATGCGCTGTCGATCAGTGTTCGACCGACAGGTCTGATTTTCTCTTTCAGCCACGAGCGCGTGTCACGTGGACGAATACGAACGACCGATTACCACGCCTGCCGTTGGGCGTCTGCTTCGGTCAGAAGCTCCACAACCGCTTCGGCGTTCTCTGCATTGCGGAGTGAGCGACGAAAAGAGTCGCGATTCAGGCAGGTGAAAATAGCTTCCATCGCCTGCAGATGTTCTTCCGGCTTGTCAGCGGGGCTGAGCAGCAGGATGATCGAGTATACCGGCTGACGATCGAGCGACTGGAAATCAATCCCCTTCCTGCTGATGCCGACCGCAGCCATCATCTTTGTGACCTTTACGTGCTTGGTGTGGGGTACCGCAATGCCCATCCCGAACCCGGTCGAGTCACGCTTTTCACGCTCAAGTACTTTCGCCATGAGTTCGCGCGATGTTTCCTCGTTGATCATTCCGGCACCGACAAGTGCTGCGAACAACTCCGCGATCGCATCATCGCGGAACGTGCTGGTCAGTGACGGCACGATGGCTTGTGGTTCGATGAAATCGAGGAGCTTCATTGATGCGTTTTCCCGTAGAGCGTATCGCGTCTAACGCTTTTCAGTACGGAGCCTGTCCTTGAAGTCTGTCAGCAGCCTGACGCCCTTCTGCGTTGCCTGATCAATGGCTGAATAGACGTCATCGCTGCGAGCATGACAGATAAATGCGTCGTGGTGCTCCACATGAATATTCATTTCGACGTCGAACGTCGGGTGGTGGGTGTGGTCGAGTTGGGCGACGGTCACCTCAATTTGCTGGACCCGGTCGTAGTACCGAGGAAGTTTGCCGACATGCGTCTCGGTATGTTCTCTGATAGCGTCTGTGATGTCAATGCCACGCCCAATGACGTCGATGCGCATTGTGACCTCCATGTGTACAACTCTGTCTGCATGATTGCTGATATGCCAGTGCTCCCCGGCCAGCAGCCGAACGAGCCAGACAGCGATTCGACCGTGTTCCGGTATCAGTTTAGGCGTGGCAGAGCCAAACCCCAAGAACAATGCTGTCAGGGATGGTTTGTACGGGTGTGCTGACGGGTGTCGCCTGAATCAGGTGTGTTATTCAGAAGGTGTCTTGTCTACACCCGTTTTCTCACTGGGTGGGCTGAACAGATCCAGAATGACACTGGTCTCGACCGCTTCGGCACCGTGAGGGACATTTGATGGCAGATGGAGCACGGAACCGGCCGTCATCTCGATAGTGCGTGATGCACCGTCTGGGCCATCCTCAAGTGTGAACACCATGCGACCAGAAAGGAGTACCGCAAACTGCTCGTTCTCGTGTGTGTGCACACCAACCTTGAATCCCTTGTGCAGTGTCACATGCGAGAGCATCATCTGCGATCCGATGATGCGCTTGCGATCGATTCTCGCCATAGGCTGATCGGTCGGAAGATCGTCCCACACAAAGAGTTGCGCGCGTTGTGCCATTTCGGCCTCCCTTTCTGTTTCGTGGAGGGTGCATCATCATAGTGAGACATGCCGGAAAGCAGTCTCAGCCTGCTTCGCGCTGGCTCTTGGTTTCGCCTGAAGGAAGCGTGTCCTCGTTTTTCTTCTTGGCTTGTTCGATGGCTTCCATTGCTTCCGGCGGTGCGAAACGCTCTGGCATGAGCACGCCGCCCGTCAGCACATATCTAATTGCTTCGTCAGCGGATATGGGGAGGTCAATTACTTCATTCTCTGGAACTGCGACCGCAAATCCTGTGAACGGTGTTGGACTGTTGGGAATGAACACAGTGACACAACGATCGCCCGCTGCGTTACTCACGACAGTCATTGAGTTGTTGGTGATGAATCCGATTGTCCACTTCCCCTCGCTCGGCCATTGCAAAAGAACAACCCGTTTGAAGGCGATCGTCTTCTCACCCATGACCATGTCGACGACCTGCTTGACGTACGGATAGACCTGCTTGAACCCGGGGATGCGCGCGATGAGTTGCTCAATGCGGTGGTAGACCTTTCGTCCGATGAGTCCGCCGAGCAGAACGCCAGCAAGATAGATCAGGACGATCGCGAGCAGTAGCCCAGTTGCTTCAAGATACCAGTGCTCCTCCCAGAAGGATTTGAAGTTTTCATGCCGGATCGTGGATCGCACCTTTGTGCGCGCGCGCTCGCGCTCGGCTTCCGTCATGTCCTCGTAGGTGATTTCCTGCATGCGGCGATTCACCTGCGTTTCCTTCACCTCGTACCAGATCGGCTGGTATTTCTCGGGAAGTTGCGGAATCGCGAGCATGATTGCGGTTCTGATGCCACGGTTGACGGGTGTTGCGACGTTGTTAAACACAAAGAGGGATGCCTGATACAAAATCCAGAGCGTCAGCACGGTGGGAAGCAGAATACCCAGACCTCTGAAGAAGAAGCGACGGAAGTCGCTGGAAAAGGTTGTCCGCTCCGTGGCCATTCGGTCTCCGTTCAGGCATTACATATATGGTGTATGCGCCAGCTCTGGTTGCACTTGTGGGAAAACACCAGTGCTGATTTCTCAGCATCGGCAAATCAGGCAGTATCTCGCTGATTGTCCGTGTCTTTCGAGAGATACGCAACACACAACTGTCGGTTCATGCACGAGTTGGGGATGGAGCAGGCAAAGCAAATGATTATCGGTGACAAAGCAGCCGCCCAACATGGGCGACTGCTCGGAGATCAGTGACGCACGTGCGTCACCAGGGCGAACTGAAGAGGAGACGTGTCACTCAGCGGCCTCTGTGTCCGTTGTTGTTGTGATCGCGATTCCAATGGTCGTTGTCGCGTCCCCGGTTTCCATGGGCTGATTGCCCATGTCCACGATCATTTGATCGACCCCATCCGCCGCGATCACGATTGTTCCCACGTCCGTTCGACCAGCCGTGGTTGTGGCTGTCCCGGCGTGGCGGCTCACAGTGCAGGATCTGGCGGGGTGCGGGATGGCAGACAACTGGCTGGGGGGCCGGTGCGCAGACCACTGGATGAGTGACCACAGGAGCGCAGACTACTGGGCGGGCCACCACGGGGGCGCAGACCACCGGACGTGGCGCTGGGCGTGAGTTTCCAATCACGACTGTCACCTTGCTACTTCCGCCGCCGATCGAGAACGATGCGGATGAGCGGACTGGCTGGCTGTAGTTGATGATTTGGCCTCGCTGCGGGCGCCAGTTGTTTGTGCAGTGTTCCGGGCCTTCCGCCAGAGCGGGAGCCGCGAGTGTGCCACAGAGTGCGAGTGTTGCGAGCATGGTTTTCATGTGTTTCCCTCCTTGCTCTATTGCTGAGAACGGGCTTGAGAAGTGCATCTTCGTTGCCCAGCCCACTACGTTAGTGAGCATTCACTAACATAAACTGCGAAGATGCAGGACTATTTCAGACTAGCATGTTTTGGAGTTCGGTCTTTGCAAATTTTGAACAAGAACATTGATTTCAGTAAAAAAAGGCTGTTAGAAGAGCGTTGCTACGGTAGAACTTGGCATGAAGAAATGGGCCTAACAGGACTCGAACCTGTGACCTCACCCTTATCAGGGGTGCGCTCTAGCCAGCTGAGCTATAGGCCCGGATGTGTGCGACCTTTGTCGGTTCGACGAGTCGCGGGTCGAGAGTTTAGCTTCGTGGGCTGCAGGATCAATCCTGAGACGGGCTGGATCGGCGCAGAGACCTACCTATCAACTGGCAGCCCTGACGAGCCTGAGGATGAACAGGGCGCCACCTCCATCGGCATCGCGATAGATCAAGTCACCCCCAAACTGCTGGGCGAGTTGTCGTGAGAGTGCAAGTCCGAGCCCGAGCCCTTCGGCTTTTCCATCGCGCTCAACCTGTTCGAACGGCTTGAAGATGCGCGTATGCTCGTGTGCAGGCACGCCCGGGCCGAAGTCACGCACACAGATCTCGACCATGTTTCGTTCGGCGTGCTGCACGGAGATCTCGATCGCTGGCTCGATGTCGTCACGATCTGGTTTGCCATACTTGCAGGCATTGTCAACAAGATTTGCACAGATGCGTTCAACCGTCGTCTCGTCTGCTGTGACAGATGTTCCCTCAAGTGCTTCGGGTATGTCGAGCATGAGCTGCATATCAGCACGTTCCGCTGCATCGTTGAGTGTTGGCATCATCCGCTGTATTGTGGGAATGACAGGCGTACGTGAGAGGCTGCGTGTGCGTTTCTGCTTGCCAAGCCGTGCGTACGCCAGCACGTTCTCGACAATGCCAGCGAGGCGCTGCGCTTCACGGTGGAGCGTATCGAGTGATCGCGTCTTTGCTTCCTCGTCCTTGACCATGTCGTGGGCGAGCAGATCTGTGTACAGGCAGAACGAGGTGAGCGGCGTGCGGAGTTCGTGCGTGACTGCCGAGACGAATCGCCCGCGACGCTCGGCGAGTTCCATGCTCTTTCGCAGCACAACGCCGATGCCGACAGCTGCTGCAATCAGACTCAACCACGCGACAAGCAGTCCGAGACGAGTCGGAGAGAACATTGATGCGCTGACAGGCGCTGGTGTCCCTGGCTCGAACACAACGGGAACAGTTGCGAGCAGTCTGCCCTGGTTTCTGAAAGCTTCTCGTTGCGATGCTTCGTAGATCGGTACGAGAGTGGCATCCGGAAGGAGAGACCGTGCAGACTGGAGCAACTCCTTTTCAAGCGCTGGCCAATCGATCCAGAACCCCTGTGTCAGCGTTTGATTTGCGAACATGATGCGACGTGTGAACAGCAGTTCTGGTGATCCGGGCAGACCCGATCGCCACTGGGCGACAAATGGTTCCTGTGTGATATCCGTCTGCGCCAGCATCGTCACAGGGAGTTTGTCGTAAGGTGAACCGATTGCTTTGGCAGTCAGTCCTGTCTGGTTCATATCCACACCAAGGGTGCTCTCGTCCAGCGCAGGGGATGGAGATTGAGTCAGAAATACGGCTTGGTCGCGTGCAGATTCCGAATCCGACCGATCGTTTGGACTGTTGCGTGTCTGCGCGTCGTTTATCAGCTTTTCCCGTAGCGACGCGTCCTCATCCTTATATGCATACCGTCTTCTGGCGTTGCTTGCATCATCGGTCGTTGCTGGTTCTGTTGGTGGTTGGAGCGCGCGTGTTTGCGCCTGCCTTTCAGGAACAAAGCCGGGAGGTATTGACTGTTCGTTCTTTGGTGTGAGGCTTGCACTGCTTGGCACTGCGCCGAACGGATCTTCGAAGCTTTCGGATTGTTTCTCGCGCTCTTCAAATCCAAGCATGTGCATTCCATCGGTCGTCGGCTCTGCGCCGCGGACAAGCACGGTGAGCTTATCAAGCCGCTGTATCGCTGTTTCAACCTGTGCTGGTGCGACGTGCTGCCCTTCCGCGAGATCGAGCAGATTGCCGCTGGGCGCTTGTGGTGAGGTGACAGTGCCGTCCGCTTCAATCTGGAAGTGCAGACGGATGTACTCGCCAGCACCCTCAAGCAGTGGAGATGGCACCAGAATCTCGCCAGGCGTGATGTCTTCGAGGAGGCGTGTGACCGCACGGTCAGCGGGGTAGAAACTGCGATAATGGAAGTAGGGGCGTGAGGCTTCCACGGCAAGGATCGGCGCGACGGTTGAGTCCATTCGCCAGAGTGCGAGCCTGACCTTTTCCTGAAACGTTGCGTTGGCGCGAGCCTGCTTCTCACCGGTTTCAAGCTGCAGCGCACGTACACTGACCCATGCGAGTGCTGCTGCAGAAGCAAGCGCGCACAATGCAAAGACCAGCCAGGCCCGTGCATCCCTGATCTTGCTGAGGTTGATTCGGCCGATTGTGGACATGGTTATGCGCTGTCCTGCTGCGTTCCTTCCGTAAACGCGTTTGTTTCTGACTCGTTCTCCTTGATGAGCATGTACCCTCTTCCCCTGACTGTGACAATGACGCGCGGTTCGGTTGGATCGTCGCCGAGCTGCTCGCGTAGTCGTGCGATGGTCATATCGACTGTTCGTGTGCGCACGCCTCGCGGGTCGACACCCCAGACTCTTTTGAGCAGTTCGTCGCGGCTGATCGCGCGTCCACGATGGGCTGCAAGGTACGAGAGCACTTCTGATTCGCGCTGCGGGAGCACAATCTTGGTGCCATCGGACTGTGTCAGTTCTCGGCGCTCGAAATCGATGGTGATCCCTGCGATGCACAACTGATTCAGATGCGTGGGGCGTTCTGCGCTGCGCCGGAGCACCGCCTCTATACGCGCGAGTAGTTGCGTCGCGCTGAAGGGTTTGACGACATAGTCGTCCGCGCCGAGCTTCAACCCAGTGACGACATCCGAATCTTCGCCTCGCGCGGTGAGCATGATGATGGGCAGCGTGGGCCTGCTTGCACGAACCTCCTTGAGCACGGTCAGACCGTCAACGTGCGGCATCAGGATGTCGAGCAGGATGATGTCGATATTCGTCGCAAACGCTGCGGACAAACCCTCACGCCCGTCCTTGGCTTCGATTGCGCGATAGCCTGCGAATGTAAGCGTATCGACAACACCCTTGCGGATTGACGTGTCATCCTCTACGACCAGCACGGTGCCCATCGGCATGGGTTGCTCCTTTGCTCTGTTGCTGAATGGTCTTCATCGGCGAAACGGAGGATCCTTCTTTGCGGAACGACCGCTCCAGCATCATCCAGGACGCTGGAGCGGGTCGTGGTGTCGTGGCAAGCGGAGATCATGCCTGCCATCGCGGGGTGTACTACTTGTCGCCATTGTCCTTTTCGAGTTCTTTTTCGGATGGCGACGGTGTTTCTTCCCTGTACTCAATGCCGGCACGAACCGCCTGCTTGCGCATCGCTTCGAGCACGCTGGTATCAAACGATGAAACCGGCCCATTCTTCACCAGCTCATTCTTCATAAACTCAGTGCGCTTTGCGTTCAGATCGTTGATTCGCAATGCAATCTGCTCGCGTCTGTGCAACTGATCCTTCACGTATGCTTCGCGTTCGGATTCATTCATGGATTGCATGACATCTGGAAGCTCGTCATCCTTTACATCGACGAGCTTGACGGTGCCTTCAGAGATATCGCGCAGGAGCTCCTGCTCTGCACCGAGCGATGCGCCGCCAGCACCGGATGCGAGATACGCAGCACGCTCAGCTGCAGCTGCCGGTCGATCTGCGATAGCCTTGTCGTTCCTTGTCGCAAGCTCTTCACGGGCCTGCTGACGCATGTTCATTTCTCTGTCGCCGTAATAGAGGTTTGTTGCACGAAGATCAACACCGAGCTGTGCGAGTTCCTCGTCGTACGGTGTTGTGACTGCAACAACGCCGCCAGACTGCTCAATGGCAAAGTACTCACCCTCGGCACTTTTTGCTATTTCCTTCCAGACTGGTGCTGTTTCGCTCATCATTCCGCACTGGATGGTGTTGATGATGATTCCCTTTCGTGCGGCAGCTTCGCAGGTCTGCGGGTACTTGATGTCGTCCTGATAGTCCATGTGTGGTGGAGCATCGCCAACGAGATAGACGATGCGCAGTACGCTGTCACCATCGGACCATTGTGTGTCGTTGACAGCTTCAGCGAGGGCCTGGTTCACACTCTCCGGTCCATCGCCACCACCAGCAGCCTGAAACTCGGTCAGTTTCGCATAGACAAGATCAAGGTCATCCGCCATCGGGACAGCCGTTGTGATGTATGCGTCTGATCGATCACGATATCCGACAAGTCCGATGCGAATTTTCGGTGCAGGATTGCCGGTGGACATCATGTTTGCAATGGACCAGATCTTCTGCTTTGCGCCCTCGATCAATCCGCCCATGGACCCGGTTGTGTCGAGCACAAAGACAACCTCAATCACGGGCTGCGTATCGTGTTCGAGCACTTGAAGCGGCACTTTGGGCGAAGGACGAATCAGTTCGATATTCGGAACATCTCGTATCGGTATGACGTTGATCGTGGTATCGGTCGGCTGCGCCGCTGCGATCGAGGTGATGGCAAGTCCTGCTGCAACTGCTGTCATTGTTGTGCGTTTCATATTCAAACTCCGTGTGGATGGTGTGTTCGTGTGGTGTTGTGATGTTTCTATCAGTGGATCACACATCTATTCCTGGAACCTGACGAGCGTGCGCTTGCCCTGATATATCAGGTACAGGTCGTTGTTCAGCGCGAGCAAGCCCTGGCGGTTCTGCTTTGCAAGATCAACCGCAAAGGTGAAGAACTCGTCAGAACCAAGATCGATAATCTGTTCTGGGTCTTCTGCTTCTTTGTCGAGCAGATCTGCGTCGATCCATCGCGCGTTTCTCATGTACAGCGACCGGTCCGCTATCTGGCGAACATTGGCTGTTGACACGCGGCGCATGTCCCTCGTGATCATGTCATTGTTTGTGTTCAGAACAGCTTGGCGTTCCATGTACCCGATGTTCATCTCCTGGCTGATCGCTTCAGAACCGTCTCGCTTTGCGACCGCCTTGGCATCCAGTTCCGAGCGGGCAATCTCTCGTGCAGGTGCGGATGAGGGGGGCGAGGCACCCTCCGCTGGAGGCGCTCCATTGAATGCGCGTGTGTGCGGTCCACGCCAAACCTCGCTACCCAGCGCGAGTGACATCTCATCATCCGCAGCGAGAAACGCTGTGTACTCGGTGAGCACACCCCAGCGGGTGCTCAGACGCACGATCTCGTCAACAAGCTCGTTGAACCTTGGGTCAGCGGTTGCAGGTGTCGATCCATATCCGCCGGCGCCCATCGCACGGATTTCAGAGATCAGTGTTGCGATCTTTCTGCTCGCCCACAGACGCGGCACATACGCATGCTCTGTGGAAGCCTTTGTCAAATCAAAGCTCATCTGGAATGCACGCTGCACGCCATAGAACTCCCCGGAGAGTTGCAGCTTCAGATCCTTGTCGTCCGTGTACTGGCCCAGGACGATGAGTTGGTCACCTTCGAACAGGTCGGGAATGGTGCCGGGAATCATGTCGCGCACGTGGCGTGTGTTTCTCGTGCCGTCCGCTCCGAGCGCAACGAGCGTGGGCGATGCAAGGACAGGACCTGACAATCTGGTAAAGACCTGCCCGATCTTCACCTCCACATCTTCATTTGGAAGAACAAATGTGGATGTTGCACGCGCACCATCTGCGATTGTGCGAAGGAGCGGTGCGTTCACATCAACACCAACACCAAAGGTGAAGATGCGCCGGTTGTGTGGATTGCCCGCCTTGGCTGCATCAACAATCTCTTTTTCGTTCCGAACACCAATGGTCGGCAGTCCGTCTGTCAGGAACAGCACCATAGGGAGCATGGCATCCGTCGCGGGCTGGCGGAGCGCTTCGATCAGCGCGTCGTGGATGTTGGTGCCGCCATTGGGTGTGAGTGATGCGAGATATTCTCGTGCCTGAGCGATGGTCTCGCTCGATTTGATCACCGGCTTTGACGCGAACATCTCAACACTAGTTGAATAATCAATGATGTTGAATGCCTCGCCCTCGTCGAGCGCTTCGATGACCTGCAGCGCCGCTTCGCGTGCCTGCTCGATCTTCTCACCGCGCATCGAGCCGGAGCGATCGATGACCAGTGTGACCTCGCGCTTGACCTTTGGCCTGTCTGCCTCATCGGGCAGACCAGCGATCATGAGGAAGTACCCCCCCTTGCCACCGTTGATTTGCGGATCGGGATAGGCCATGAGTGATGCGGTGATCTGATCTGAGTTGTTCCGAGCGATGAGATACGACAAACGGAACGCGCCATTATTCTGGTTGGCAGACCTTGAGGGGACGTTTGCGCGAACATGGCTTGAGCTGATCTTCTTGATGTCAAGATCATGGGTGGGTGAGTAGACGGTCGAAACCGGGTCGTTCGAGATGATGTCGATGTCGAATGTCCATGCGACGCCGGTTGCTTCGAGCGCTTCGGTGCGAGGAAGCATGTAATCGATGCGTCCGGATTCCGCAGCCAGCACCTGCTCGTAGACAACGGTCGCAAACTGCTGTTGTCCCGGCTGTACAGGGAACACGGACGACTTGATGAGGTTATAACCAACAAACTCGAGCAGTCCGGGATCGATTGCCTTAGCGACGATTGCTTCGTACATGCGACGTGCCTCGTCGCGTGGCAGGATCTTTGCGATCCCCTCTTCGCCAAGACCTTCAAGCTCGAAGTGCTTGACTGTTGCACCCTCTGGCACAGGCAGCAGGAGCTGCGCCTCTGCCATACGACCACCAGGGTTGTACACAGCCATGCGGAGTGTGGTCGTTGCGATCTGGTTAGCGATTTGAACCTTTGCTTGCACCTGCTTGAGCTCGACAGAGCCGAACCGGTTGTCGCGCGGTGTGATAACGTGGCGCTGGGGCACAATCACGTTGACACTGATGAACGTGTCCTCGGTAATCTCCGGTTGCATTGCGTGTGCGGGGAGTGCTGCTCCGAAGACAGCAGCACTGGCGAGCAGTCGTGTGATGTGCCTGGAATGACGAGCAAGGTGGGGGTGTTTCATGGTGATGTGCCTCGGGCCGGTTCGTGTTCCGTGGATGGGTGTAACTGGTGACAATGCCGAACGACACTCTCACTGATACAGGTATACGGTCAAGTCGGCATTCAGTGCGTCACTACCATGTAACCACCCTGTTTGTCACCGTTCTGTCACACGCATAGCGACACCGTTCAGATCCCTTCTATCATCTCGCATGGCAAAGCGCGTGCTCCACGATGAATATTTCAAAAAGGCCAAGGAAGAGGGGTATCTTGCGCGCAGTGCGTACAAGCTGATCCAGATCAACGAGCGATTCAGGTTGATAAAGTCCGGGTATCGCGTGCTGGATCTGGGCTGTGCGCCCGGCGCGTGGCTGCAGGTTGCATCGAAACTTGTGGGGAATACCGGACGCGTAGTCGGGCTCGACCTGAAGGATGTCCGCGAGAAGTTCCAGAAAAACGTTCGCGTATTTCAGGGCGATGTAAGAACATTTGATGTCAATACGCTCATCGAGGCTGCTGGTGGCAAGTTTGATGTTGTTGTGAGCGACATGGCACCGAACACATCCGGTGCTGGCGATGATCTCGTTTCGTGCATGCTTTGCCAGGAGATTCTGAATCGGATCGCAGAGCTTGTGCAGCCGGGTTCGTCGCTTGCGATGAAGGTGTTCGAAGGCAGCGAGTACAAGCCGCTGCTGAACCGGACAAGTCGTGTGTTCAAGCAGGTCAAGGGATTCAAGCCAAAGGCAAGCCGCGATATCTCGCGTGAGATATACATCGTTGGAGAGCACTATAAAGGGCCGATCGAGGGAGCTATCAGAAAAGTTGGCGATGCGATGCAGACGGATGCATCGGTCGAGGCTGAAACCGAATGACGTTTCTCACGCCGATTCCTGCGATTATTGCAGCATGCGTGTGCGTGCCAGCACTGATCGCAATGTACCTTCTGAAACTGCGCCGGCGCGAGCTTCTGGTGAGTTCAACCCGATTCTGGTTTGCAAATCAGCGCGATACGCAGGGCAATGTGCCATGGCGACTATTGCAGCCGAGTCTGACGCTCCTTCTCCAACTGCTTGCGCTGAGCATGCTGCTGCTGGCGCTTGGAAGGCCAGTGCTGAACAAGTCGCGTGCGGATCGCGAACGCACGGTTGTTGTTGTTGACAGTTCCGCTTCAATGGCTGCGCAGGACATGGATCAGGAGCGATCGCGGTTCGATGTTGCGGTTGAGCGAGCAAAGGCAATCGCCGTTATCGCAGCGCAGACAGCAGAGCAGGGTGACGTGTTGATTGTTGACTTTGCAGCTGTGCCAAGACTGATCGTGCCGACAAGCAACGGCAGGCGTGCGATTGAGGATGCCATCGGTTCAATCTCACAAACGGATCAGCCAGCGGATATCGACACGCTGGTTGAGTTGCTCTCCGGTATTGTGCGAACACAGATAGAACGCACACAGAGTGAAACAGATGGAGCAGAATCTGACACTGCTGATGCAGCGCCGAAGCTGCTGCCAACACACATTGTGCTGCTGACCGACGGCGGCAATC
Source organism: Phycisphaeraceae bacterium (assembly GCA_020639155.1). NCBI lineage: Bacteria > Pseudomonadati > Planctomycetota > Phycisphaerae > Phycisphaerales > Phycisphaeraceae > Phycisphaeraceae bacterium. Next base: position 575,721 of record JACKHF010000001.1, on the reverse strand, counting down.
TTGGTGCTGATCGCACAATGACGACACTGGAGGGTGAAACAACCTCAGTGCGCTTGCCAATGGCTGAGCTGGCTGCGATGTCGAATGTGCGTATCAGCTACGAACGGATCGCTCCGAAGCCCGACACTGTTGTTCAGCATACGTGGAACGCTGGGATTACAAACATCAGTGCGCGAAGGGATGCAAACGATGCCGGGTTGACACGTGTGCTGGCGCAGTTTCAAGCAAGAACATTTGTGACAGACCCCGTGGAACTGCCCTCTGTGCCGGTTGAGCTTTGGCTCGACGGCACGCTGCTTGAATCCCGCATTGTCGGTATCTTTGACGAGTTGGTTGCGCAGGAGACCTTTGAAGTTCGTGCGCCGCGCGGTGGCGTATTGACAGTTCGACTTCGCACAAACGATGCACTTGAAGCAGACAATGAGGCATCCATCGTGCTCCAGCCCGGGAGGCTGCCATCGATCCTCTTTGTTGTTCCCGACGATGAACTCGCAGAGGGTAACCAACTTCGCGGTGCTGCATGGCTGGTGGGTGATGTGCTCACAGAACTTCCACAGCGAAGACTCGACATGATCACCGAAACAGCGTGGCGCAGGTTCGAACAGGGTGGGGCGCAACCGAATGTGGACATGATTGTGTTTGATCGAGTTGCTCCTGCGCGCATTCCAACTGTGCCGACGATCTCGTTCGGCGCGGACATTGTCTCGGAAGGGACGACAGATCCCGCACAGCCAGTAACTATCCTTGTGTGGGATCGTCGGCATCCGCTGCTGCGCGACGTTTCACTCGATAGCGTGTCGGGTGTGTGTGTGCCAATGAAAGCGCAGATTGACGGGTTCAGAACAACTGTGCTTGGGCAAGGTGTACGCGGCCCAGTTCTGCTGTTGCACGAACGCGAGGGTGTGAAGCATTGTGTTGTGGGGCTTGAACTCGCTACCAGTGCGTGGCCGATGGACGTGGGATTTGCGATCTTCCTTGCGACAGCGGTGGAGTCCCTCACTGGCACGGATCCGACGAATGCCAGTGTTTCGTTTACGACGGCAGAAAATGCGTTTACCTTACGTCGTGGCGATAATATGTCAGATGTGCAGAGTGCGTTCTCACTCGTGCGATGGTTCGGCATGAGAGCGCAGGAGACGGTGCTAAAAAATATAACAGGGGCCGATATGGCAGGACCGAACCAAATGGCTGCGCACTTGGGCATGCTCTCCCGCGCGGGTGTGTATCAGATCGGGGAGTCGGGTGCTACTCCAACTCTGGTGACAGGTGCATGGCAACCGATCGCTGTGAACCTGCTCAGTGCAACGGAGACACTGATGCGAAGCCCGACAGAGCTGGATATTGGCGAACGTGGTGCACTTCGCGGGGCTCGGGCACATGTTGAGCGCGAACTCTGGCCGTGGTGTCTGATCGCTGCGCTGGCAATGATCACACTGGAGTGGTTTGCGTCGCTTAACTTCAGACGAGTTCAGCGTGCAGGATAGAGTTGGTCCATGTTCACCGTGCTGACGGGATCACGCTGCCCGAACTTGTATGTACGCATGTGCTGGATTGGTGGCGTGTAGATGTGCATTGTCACGAGATCGACACCGGGTGCCTGCAGATTTGCGACCTGGTGGATGTCGTTATCCTCAGCGGCGCACACGTATCCCGGCTGCATCGTGACGGTTTCCACAGGGCAGATAAGCCCCGATGCTGTCTCCTGAAAGCGGATCTCTGTGCCCTCACCAGCAACGACGCGAAACGCGCACGATGACCCGCGGTGATCGTGGATCGGCGTGCAGTCACCCGAACGCCAGCAGAGCGCGAGTAGTTCATAGTGCTCTGTCTTGGAGATGATGTTGCGTCGATACCCGCACGGATTAAACTGGCAGCAGGATGCGATGTCGTCGCGACAGACATCAAGCCGATCGAGCATGTCTGCAAGCACATGCAGGTCAGCCCTTGTTGCAAGGCTGTCGAGGTAATCGATCAGTTCCGCGAGTTTCGGATACTGGCAGGTCTTCATCATCTGACCAGTGTACCGCACAAATCCCTGTAATACAACCGAAATCTCGCGGGGTAGAAACCGGAATTCCAACCCGATCCCCGCGGGCTGGTGTGCTAGGAGCGATCCTTGAACCGTTTGGGTGGCTTCTTCCCGCCTCGGGGCTTGGAGGGATCAATGCCTGCTTGGCGCATCTGCTTTGCCTGCTTCGCGCGGGTTTCCTCTACGACGCGTTTCTGCTCCTCGAGTGCTTGACGGAAACGCTCACGGAACCCTGCAGGTTTGCTGGTGCGCGAGGAGGAAGCGCCTGGCTTTGACAAAGAGGCTTTGTTTGGAACAGCCTTCCGGATTTGAGCGCCCGAGCTGCGCTTCTTCATCGGATTCTTCTCAAGATCGAGAAGCTCATACTTGTCCATGTGAGCGCGGATGTACTTATTCTCAAAGATTGCAATTGTTGAGTTTGCGATGAAGTAGATGGCAAGACCACTCGGTGCGTTGTACATGAATACCGGGAACATGACCACCATCATGACTTTCATGATCTTCTGTTGGGTCTGCTGCTCCGGTGTCATTGTGGCTTGGGTTGGCGGCGTGAGATACTTTTGATGCACAAAGAACACAACACCGAGCAGGAGGGGAAGGATGTTGATACCGGTCACCGCTCCCCAGAGTTTGAGGGTGAATGCGTGTCCAAGTGGGATGAACGAATCCGGGTTTGAGAGATCGGCGAGGAACGGCCATTGTCCGCCTGAAATCTTCTGAAACAAACCAAAGAATGCGGGTTGGTGGCGGAGTTCCTCCGCAAAGAACAGCGCGGCGTACAGCGCGATCCAGACGGGTGTCTGCAGGAACATGGGCAGGCACCCGAGCATGCCGACGGGGCTGATGCCCTCCTCCCGCCACAGACGCGTCATCTCCTCCTGCATCTTGCGGCGGTCGTCCTTGTACTTCTCCTGGATGGCTTTCTGCTTGGGCGACATCGCCTGCATCTGTTTGCCGAAACGCTGCATCCTGATCTGCGACCACTTTGTGATCGGATGGAGCAGTGTGCGCACAATCACAACGAGACAGATGATCGCGATCGCCCAGTCGAAGACGACAAAGCTGTGCAATGTGCGCAGGATCCAGATGAGCGGATGAGTGAGCCATTCAAATGTGCAGAATGCGCACGCGCCGCCGAGGTTGTACGCGATCATCTTTATCGCGCCCATCTCGACAGCGATCGGTTCTGACTTGATCGCTGCTGTTGCGAGCGGGCCAGCATAGATTGCTGTATCAAGATGCGCTGTTTCACCTGCAGCGATGGTTCGTGCGGGTGAGACAAACCTCAGTACCATCGTATTTGTAGCATCTGCGCTCGATGGGTCGAGCAGGGATCGATCGATTGCTTCAATGCTGGTGAGTTGCTTGGATGTGGGATTTGATCCGACCCGTGGCATCGTGACAACGCCGAAGAATCGGTCAGCAATACCAACCCACGCAAGCCTGAACCCCTTCTCGGTTGATTGCGGGTTCGGCCAGATGCGATGTCCGGGGTAGAGACCAGTTGCTCTATCCTTCTTTCCAAGGACATGTGTCGAACTTCTGCCCCAGAGATAGCCTTCTGCGAGCACAACACGGTCTCGTGCGGGTTTGTTTGGGTCTGCGCTGAGCAGATATCCAAACCGCACGCGCCTGCGGTCGCCTGCGTACGAGTTTGCTGAAGGTGGTCGTTCGGTCTGGCCCCAACTCAGTAGCACATACTCAATCGGCTCATTCGTCAGGTTCTCGATGGATTGAGCGAGTTCGAGCGTGCGAGATTTCTTCTTGACAATATACTCACGCTTGATTCTCAGCTGGGCGTTCCCTGCTTCATCCTCGATGATGCACTCGAACACACCGGGAGAGACTTCGGACCAATACCGTGGAGTGACCAGCAGTTCAGGCGCTGCACGATACACTTTGTCGTCGGCGTTGTATGGCGCTTCGATATCATAATCGGTTGTGCCGATGCGGATCGGTGTTGCTGTGATTGATTGGTCCTTGCGATCGAGTCTGCCCCGCTGTGCATAGATCTCAAGTGCGCCGTACGGGACAAACTCGCGCACCGTGCCGGTTGTTATATCGGGCGGCGTATCACCCTCAGCAACATACGGTGGGGTAAGCGTGATCTTTCGCTCTACCTTCTGGATACGAACATGCTCGGTGCTTTTAAGATCCTGAAACTCGTCGGTCAGATCCAGCGCTCGGATGCCTGCACCGTTTGGTTCAAACTCGACAGAGAGCAGGTAGCCCGAAGCAGGGTCAAGCGAACCGATCGGGGTGAATGGTGCTGTACTCTCTACAACACGTGCCCGCATCGTGCCAACAACCGGAGTCACTGTGGAAGGTGCTGCAGGTTGTTCAATCGATGGCGGAGTAGCTGTATCCGGCTGGGTGGATGCTGGAGTTTGTGCAACCGTGTCCGGTTGTTCGTTGCCTGTCGTTGTGCTTGGAGCAACAGATTCTGTTTGGGACGAAGAACCACTGTTATTCGCGTTGGGATTCGAGGGTGTCTGGGTTGACTTGCCAGTGGTCCTGAACATGGCCCAGCCTGTGAGCAGCGCCAGACCGATGGCGATCAGCGGAATGACGATTCTCAGTGTTGTATTGGGCTTCTGCGCCATGAGGCTGCGATGATAGGAGTCGAGCAGCGGGTGCTCACATAAACGTTCGTGTTTTCAGGGGAATTGCTCTCTATTGGCCTTCAAACAGACGGTCGGCCAGCCACGGTGTCAGTTCAGGAACCTGCCGCATCAACTCGGCTGTTTTGGTGATGTCGTACTCAACGCGAACAAACTCGAACCGTGCCGGTGAACCATTCTCAGCATGATAGATGGCGTAGCTTGCGCGAGGATCGCCGTCGCGCGGCTGACCAATGGATCCCACATTGATAATTGCCTTCTCGTTGTCGTTCACAACGTAGCCGTTTTCACCGAGTTCATCGGGCTTATAAAAGTCCGGCTCGTCGGTATACACACCGGGCACGTGCGTGTGACCAACGATCGCAGTGCGATCAACACGCCTGAAGATTGATTCCATTTTGTCCGGTCGATCACGGGGATCATCGTGGAAGATGTACTCGTTGATTGGTTTTCTCGGTGATCCGTGTACTGCAAGAACGGGCTGCTCTCCTCCGATCGGGTCGATGACACGCACACGGAGTCTGCCAAGAAACTCGTAGCGTTCGCGCCGTAGTTGCTCGTTAGGCTCTGCATCGAACTGATCGCGTGTCCAGTACGCTGAAGCGGTTGCAGCGGGGTTGAAACTGGTGGGTTCGTATAGCACAGCGTAATCGTGGTTGCCCATCAGGCACCATCTGCAGCGCTCACGCACCATGTCCACACATTCCAAGGGCTCCGGACCATATCCCACGACGTCGCCGAGGCAGATGATGTCCGTGATGCCTCTGGCTTCGATATCTCGCAGCACTGCTCTGAGGGCTTCTGCATTCCCGTGAATGTCACTGACGATGGCTGTTGGCACGAGCGCGTGTCCCTTCCGTCCCAGCCCGGTCTTTGGGCGGGCCCCGATGCTAGTTTCATCGCACGCGATCGGCAAACTGAAGCAATGGGTGGGGGCAGAATTGAGGAGGAAGGTCTATCGACAAGTTATTGCGGTTGCAGTGCATGGAAACCACGATTCCTGCTCACGTTGCGGGGGCACGTCAGCCGAGGAATGGAGTCGGCTACCATCGCCGAACAGGGACCAGTCACGTTCTGCGTGAACGGTCATCCGAACGGCGTCGGGATCGATTGTTCGACGTTATCAGACACGACAAGACCGCTTTTTTGTCCTTTGCCCGGAGCGTGCGAGTGACCAACGCAACTGAACACACCATGACCATTCCTCCAGCACATGATCTTGTTCGATCGCTCGGCATGATCCGGCCCGAGACCACAAACTCCGGCGTGTCCTACCAGCGAACACGAGAGATGACCATCGACGAGTTGTTGCTCGAAAATCGTGTTGTCTTTCTTATTGGCGAGATTAACCACGCCTCCGCTGCCCGCGTCATGATGCAGATGTTGTACCTTGAGAACCAGAAGCGGGGACAGGAGATCAGTCTGTACATCAACTCGCCAGGCGGCGCTGTCGATGACACGCTAGCGATCTACGACACGATGCAGTTTCTTGCATCGCCAATTGCGACATACTGCATCGGTCGTGCGTACTCGGGCGGCGCAGTGCTGCTGACAGCTGGCGAGAAGGGCAAGCGTTTTATCCTCCCGCATGCGAAGGTCATGATCCATCAGCCCTATGGCGGTGTGACCGGGCAGGCCGAGGATATTCGTATTCAGGCTGAACAGATCATCAAGAGCAAGGCACAACTCAGCGAGATCATTGCGAATCACACCGGGCAGCCGGTCGAGCAGGTCCGCAAGGATTCAGAGCGTGATCGTTTCTTCTCAGCTGCGGAAGCGAAGGCCTACGGACTTGTCGACGAGGTTCTGTCAGCCCCGCCGAAGCCAGCGGCAAACGCGTGATCGTTCCATTGCACTGATCCTGGTTTTCGTCTCACACAGAGCACACACACGGAAGACACAATGAGCTACCTCGTTCCGATTGTCATCGAAAACACTGGTCGCGGCGAGCGGTCATACGACATCTACTCACGCCTCCTGAAGGATCGAATTATCTTTCTGGGTGGTCCCGTGATGGATGAGGTTGCGAATCTGGTGGTCGCGCAGTTGTTGTTTCTTGCTAACGAGGATGACAAGGCAGATATCCATCTGTATGTGAACTCGCCCGGTGGCTCTGTCACTTCGGGACTTGCGATGGTCGACACGATGAACTTCATCAAGCCCGATGTGTGCACATACATCATCGGGCAGGCCGCGTCGATGGGCTCTGTCATCGCTGCAAGCGGTGCCAAGGGCAAGCGATATGCGCTCCGCAACAGCCGGAACCTCATGCACCAGCCATTGCTTTCCGGTGTGATGGAGGGGCAGGCGACCGACATTGAGATCGAGGCGAAGGAGATGCTCCGCCTCCGCGATCGTCTGTATTCGATTTACTCAAAGGCGACTGGCCAGGACACCAAGAAGATCGAAGCGGATTGTGACCGCAACCTCTGGCTTGACGACAATGAAATGCTTGATTATGGGCTGATCGACAAGGTGCTTGATCACATGCCAAGCTCGACGAAGTCCTGATTCCAGCCACTCAAGCCTGTTCCATGCGACGGCTATGCAGTCTATGCTGTTCGGATGGATGGACATGAATCCAGTGAGTCAACAGCCGGTGCTGCAAAGCCCCCAGTTTCGCGCGTTGCTGTTGCTGCGTTGTTATGCGGTATTGGTGCGTGGTTTGTGTGCTTTGTGCCTGGTCTGACGCATCTGTTGGGAGCGGGAGCGCTGGTGCTTGCGGTGGTCGCCGCATGGCGTATCAAGTCATCCAGCGGGCAACTGCGCGGTGCTGGCATGACAGTGCTGGCAATTGTGCTGGCGACTGTTGGTATGTCGGTGGGCACCGCGATTCTCGCGTTCAATGCTGCAATCGTGAACCAGCAGCGAGGGCTTGCACGGATGTTGGTGTCGATTCAGGATGGCGCAACACTCGACCAGATCGCATGGCAGCCCGACCAAACACCGTCGAACGATTCGCCCAAGCTGAATAGCGCTCTGCGTGGCGTACTTACCCAAGAAGACGTTGACACGTTCGCAAGCGAGATCAACACTCGGCTTGGAGCATTCAAGTTTCAGCCGAGCTCAATTACCGATGTTGCTCGTGTCCGCTTTATAGAAAAGGACCTTCAGCGCAAGCGTCAACTCGGTCCGATGATAGCTGAACGTTTCAGCACAGAGAAAGTACGTGTGTGGCCGATGGAGTTTGCCAACGGCTGGGTTATTGCTGTGATGCTCTCGCCGCAAGGACCACACGATGCCAGCGTGCTCGACAACATCGGATTTGTTCCTGTGCAGGCAACGGATGGCGCAGAGCCAGTATGGTTGATTGCACCAGAAAAGATGCCATGATGAAGCGCTATTGGCAGTTATCCATTTGGAGCACGGCTCTCTTCGAGTGCAAACGGCACCATAGATCTGATGTGCAGGTCCTGCTGCGGGAACGCGATTTCGATCTTTTCCTTTCGGAACGCCTTTGTAATTGAGTTGTGCAGATCGGTCTTTGCTTCGAGATAGTTGTCGAGGCTGTGCAAAAATACGCGGAGTTCGAAGTTCAGTGTGGAATCACCAAAGCTCTGGAACACAACATACGGGGCAGGATCTTTCATGACATACTCGCGTTCGCGGGCAATGCCGAGGAGCACAGAGCGCACCTTATCAACATCCGACTCATACGCAACACCAACAGGAATGATGAGCCGCTGCGTTTTGTCGGAAAGTGTCCAGTTTACGAACTGATCTGTGATAAAGGTCTTATTCGGGATAACGAGTTCCTTGCGGTCCCAGTCACGCACCGTGGTTGCACGGATATTGATCTTTGTAACGTCACCCGATACGCCGCCCACGGTTACGGTGTCACCGACGCGTACCGGTCGTTCCACCAGCATAATGAGCCCTGAGATAAAGTTCGCAAATATTTCCTGCAACCCAAAGGCGAGACCGAATGTGATTGCAGCCGCGAGAAACTGGAGTTGGCTCCATTTCAGACCGACCGCGTTGAACGCCACGATGACTCCGATCAACGCGATCAGGTACCGCACGATGGTTGATATTGCAAACCGGGAGCCCGAATCCAGCGGGAGTTTTTTGAGAACAATAATCTCAAGCAAACCTGGGACATTTCGTGCGAGCACGAACGAGATGATCAGCACGATAGCTGCTGCAAGAGCATCCATCAGCGTGAAACGCTTTGGAATACTCGCAGTTTCATCGGTCGATGTCACTGATTGCGTGAGGAGGCTTGTCGGCGAAGTCGGTTGTAGTTGTTCCTGATTCCTTTCAGAGTTTGTTGTGCCTGCAGATTCTGACGTGCTCTGAGGTGATTGCTGCGACGTCGATGCATCCCTTGATTCAGATTGTGCGTTGGCATCATTGGGTGACCGAACGATCGATTCGAGTCTCGTCAGCGCATCTGAATGCTGCTGGCTCTCGAGGTATCTGATTGAAGGAAGCAACTGCACGCGATCGAGCATGCGCAAAGCTGGCAGTACGTCTGCCCAGATCGCAAAGAGAGCCAGCGCTGCACCGAGTGTCACTCCAGCACGGATTACCCGCCGAGTCTGGGTATCAATCTCGGGTACATCCAGTTGCGATTCTTCTACAGTGTTCGAAGCTTGGCCATCTTGCGACTGTTCTGCTTCGCGCTTCTTTCGGGCGCGTTCGAGGGCCAGTCGTCGTCGCTCAATGAACAACCAGCGGAGCAGCATGCTGTTGATCACAATAAGGGCAGTAACTGTCCACATTGTCAGGTGCACACGAAGATCAAGCTTGGTTGCCGTGTAGTACCAGCCGAGTGTTGCGAGGATGCCGAGCATGACGGGCATGCCGACAATGACCGTATACCACAGCTTGTGCATGCGCGCGATAAATGTGTCTGACTTCTTCGAGACATACGGCTTTACAAATGGACCGTGGGGATGAAAGATGCGAGCGTTTGCCCAGACGAGCACACCGCACAAGACAACAAATGCGAGCCTGCCGAGCGAGTTGGTATAAGCAAGCGTGTTCTGCGCTGCAAGTGTTGTCGAGAGAAACAGCAGAGGGAGCCCGGTGATTGCAGCAATGGTGGTTGTCTTCTGCACAAGCCACAGCCCATCGCTTGCCCATCTGAAATGCGATGAGAGGAGCCCCTTTGGGATCACAGCTGTACGCACAAAGACAACAACAAAGAGAAAGCCCGAAGTTGTCAACAACCCATTGCCCACAGAACTGAGAAGTTGATCAGATGCTTGCGAGAGCCAGTAGCCTATCGCGAGTGGAAGCATCGTTGCGCATGTTGCGATTGCGATCGTCAGCAAGAGTGCTGCAACAGAATATGAGTATCTGTCTGTTGCGAATCTTGACACCTTGGGCGCAAGATCACGAAGACGTTTGTGCAGCGACGGCAGGAACGCGAGCAACAGCAAAGCGATACCGCCGATGGCAATATCAAATCCGATGATTGAAGACCTTGTGATCCAATGTGACTTGAGCCCCGAGGTCCACGCGGTCGGATTCAGAAGCCACGCACCGGCACTTGCGATGTCGCGCGGCTTTGGGATCACACCACCCTGCACACTCCTGATCCAGAGGATGCGCTCTTCGATAAACGACCGATACGTATCGGTCGCTTCGATAGTCTGCGCGAGAACCTGATCAAGCTCATTCAGTTTGGATATCAGTTTGTTATAGCTTTGGAGCCCTGACTCGATTGTGCTTACGATTCCAGGGTTATCCTTGATTCCTTCAATCCCCTCTCTGGCTTTGCTTTTCAGTTGGTCTTCGGTGAACTGATTATCTCCTCGGGAAGCTGCAACAAGACTGTTGATGGCTGCCGTTGTATTCTGGTATTGGCCCTGCATCTCCTGCAGGTCAATACGTTTGTATTCTGTTGCAGAGATTCGGGATTGCAGGGTGCGCCGCTGGCCAAGCAACTCAGATTTGTTTGGCAGCGAGTTGAGCTCGGAGCGCAGAGACAAGCCGTATGCGGTTGATTGCTCCGCTATTCTGCCTCGATTCAGCGTGAACGCGATCTTCGATTTCAGTTCACTCAGGTTGCCAGCAGCCTCCTGTATCTGGTTGTTAATGATCCCAATCTGCGCATCGGGTGCCTCAGGATTGCTGTCAGCATCGAATGTCTTTGACAACTCTGCTTTTAAGGCAAAGACATCTTTGATTGGCTCGGGATAGTTCAACGCCGCCTGGGCCTGTTGCTCGGCAGCCTTTGCTTCTGCGGCTGCCTGTTCCTGGCGTCTTTGTGTTGCACGTGCTTCCCACAACTGTGCCGTCTTCGTTGCACGATCAACGCGTCGTTGTCCCTTCGAGATCTGCAAAGGGAGAAGCTGCCGCTGCGCGTTTAGCTTCTCGATCCGTTTCTCTTTCTTTGCGATTGTCGCCTGCAACTGTTCGACCTTGGCCCGTTGGGCGAGCCGTGTCGCGTTGCGGACAACTTCAGCAAGATTCGGATCGAGAGATGCGTTCAGCGCCGTTTGTGCTTCCTCAAGCGTGTTGCGATCATTCGCAAGCTCTGCGTTGAGTGTATCAATTTCAGGAGTGATGCCATCAAGGCTTGATTGCAGTGTCTTCAGAGCCGACTGTGATGCCGTTCGTTCTGCTTCAGCAGCATTATTCTGATCAACGATCTGTTCGAGCGTTAATGCCGGATTCTGATCAATCGTTACCTCGCCCGCGGGTTGCTCAAGATCTGATTGCAGTTGTGTGATCAACCCGGGTATCTTGGCGACATCCTGCGACAACACGCTCGTTTCGTTGCGGGCTGCCTGGGCAGCATTGACATTGTTTATCGCATCGTTGATTGCCTGCAGGGCAACAGCCTTGGTCTCGGCATCAAGATCGGCAAGGTCTGTGATACGCGCCTTCTCCTGCTCAAGTGCTTCGAGCGAGAGTAGGTCGGCAGAGGGAACGGTCTGCGGATCGGGCTGGTTCGCCGTAATTGGCTGAGCAAACGCGGTATGAGCAGAGCAGACAAACAGGGTAAGTGCTGTTACAGCACAAAGAGTGTGTTTACACAAGGCAGCGAATGTGTCAGGGAAACAAGAATGTCGAGTTAAGTTCATGGGTACGCGATATATCGAGGTGCAAAGCGCAGGTTGTACTGCGCAGATGTGATGGAGTTCGGCACGCTACACCCAGAGCGTAGGCAATCGTCCGTGTCAGGTGACAACAAATCTGCAATGGATACACGCCCCGAACTCAATACAACCACCCTGTATTTCTATGCATACCCGCTGGTGCGGTGTCAGTTGCGGTTGAAGACCTGCTGTACACCCTGCCGGTTCATGCCAGCTCCAAGGCACAGCATCAGCAGCAGGCGTGCCTTGAGGCCGTCGAGGTGCGGTGCGGCGATGAAGTTGTCGTCCAGATACGTCATCTGGACATCGCCATCGCCGCAACGGGATGTGCAGACCACAACCATGCCGTGTTGTGCGCATGCGCGGGCCTCGTCGAGTGCAGGTGAGGGCATGTTGCCTTTGCCGAACACCTCGATGACGAGGCCGCGCACACCGGTCTCTTGGGCAGCACGAATCTGGGGCTGCTCGCCAACACCCACTCGGATCAACCAGACATCGGGCGCGGGTTGCGCGCGTATGTCTGGGAGTGTGATCCGGAACCGGTGGGCTTTGTAACCACTCCACGACACTCGTTCCCCCTCTACGAGTCCCAACGGCGTACGGGAGTAGAAGGCATCGTCAGCACCAGAATGCAGCTTGCGGACCTCGGAAGGAGCGTGGATGAGACCGTTCATCACAACGGTCACACCAACAGTGTGAGTTGAGCACGCGAGTCCGACTGTCGCCGCATCCACAAGATTGCTCGAGCCGTCACCATCCGAACCGGGCCGCATTGCGCCGGTAAACACAACGGGTGTGGAGGTCTGACAGAGCACATCAGCCATAAATGCGGATTCTTCCATCGAGTCCGTGCCATGCGTGACGATAACTGTGTCTGCATTCTGGCTAGCAGCGTCTATTCTGCGTGCAAGTTCAACCTGCATTTGGGGTGTGACTTGTGAACTGGGAACACGAAACACCTCTTCGACTGACCATTCTGTGTTCAAAGAAGTGAGCCCGAGCGCCTCAAGCAGCGCATCACCGGAGACAAGCCCGGAGCCGAAGGATGCAATGGTTCCGCCAGTTGAGAGAAGAGAAACTCGTGCCATGGATGTACCCATCGCGCGTCTTTGTGATTTGAAATGGAGCCGGGGAGAATCGAACTCCCGTCCCGAAGCAGTCAGCACACAGCCTCTACGCGTGTAGTCGCGACTTTGATCTCGGCCTTGTGCCCGCTCACGACAGCGTGCTCTTCGGCCCAGCGTCCAGTGAAGTTCCTCGCTCACGCTGCTGGATGCGCCCAGCGCGAGACAGCCTGATGCTTACAGCCAGCTCACTATCAGACATTGTGAACCGGCCGCTCACCGCTATTAAGCAGCGAGGGAGTAGCTGTTATTGGCAGCTATAAAGTGTTGTGTACTTTTTCCGAGGTGCACACTCCTCGACGCGCCACCCTGCACCTTCCCTGCCCGGTCGATACCGATCGGCCCCTGTTGTCAAAGATCTGGTAGTATATCGTCAAATCTTCCAGAGGTCTTAGAAGGCAGGGAAGATTGATTTCAAATCATGTCGGGGCGACTTGCCATGTATGAACACAAGATTCCGCTCACTGAAGAACAAGAGGCGTTCATGCAATCGCTGAACCCGGATATGGAAGCACTGATAGATAGTGTCCGAACAGCCACAACTGACGCAATGCTTCTGCACATAGCAGCATCTGACTACGGATATGAAGTTGACGAATATTTGCAGGCATTGGAAACGCTGCGATCCTTGGGTTGGCAGGACGTTAAGGCTATTCATGGACCGCGCGAGGTGCTTTCACTTTGCCACTGGGATGAGCCTGGCAATCCGGGCTTTGACAGGACAAACCCGTTCCCATTTCTTGAACGCCATGTCATCCGTCTGTTCTGCTGCTCGTTTCTGCTTGCTGCAGAGGCGAATGATTTAGAAGGGTACGGATTTGCGAATAACCAGACAGTTATTATCGCAGTCGACAGTGCGATTGAGCTTCACAGTGTCGAACCAGAACAACAAACAAAGGTGCGCCAGCAGGAGCCTTTCGATCGGCTGTGCAACTCTGTGCTGCAACGAACAATGCAGGCGCTGTCGTACTCAGCCATCAGACTCCAGACGATTGATGACGAAGGCTGGGCCTTTTTTCTTGGTATTCTGCTCTGTGGCATAAAACTTGGCACGATTGATGCTGCACAAGCTGACCTGATATGCCAGTGGATACGGGAAAGAACGGCCCAGCACATTCGGCAGGGAGGTGTTATCCTGAGTGCATCAGATGGTGAATCTGACGCTCACACAAAGAGTAACTCCCCTCTAAATACAACATTCTTTACAATCGGACACAAAGTCTGGCGAAGCCTTGTTCCATCGGTTATGCAAGATGCTACCGAAATATGGCGGGCCAATGGAAACAAGGACGAAGCAGATAGGGCCGATGCATTCGTATCGTGGTTCGTGTCCTAGGGATAACCGATGGAAGAGTTGAACAACACAACCGTTGGTCATGAATCGACAATGACCAGACTTCGTCGCAGTGTGTTCTCGATGTACTCGACCGACCATCGCAGCAACCAGTTCCGCGTTGAGCACACCACATTCGATCCAACGCGAAGTCTCCCCGACGAGGTGTACCAGCGAATTCTGTCTCGTGGAGTTGTATTCTCAACCGACATGCGAACGCAAACCACGTTTGTATTGTGCGTGATCCTTGTTGCGGTGTTCGCACAGGACGTGCTCAAGTACTTTGGCTTTGCAAACATCTCTCCCTGGGTGCACTACCCGGTGCTCATCGCATGCTCGGTGGGCCTTGCACTCATCATGCAACTGGTGTATGTCAATCTGCCATGGACAAGGAAGCAGATCGATGCCCGCCTGCAGCACGGCGCACGAATCGTGATTGCTGAAGGCTTGTGCGCACGATGCTACTACCCACTTGCGCAATGCCCAATCGAGAATGACGTGTGTCGTGTGTGTCCGGAATGCGGATGCGCATGGCGTGATGACTGCATCCATCGGCACCACGAGCTCGTACCCGGACAGCGCACGTGGAAGGCTTCGATGTCATCGGGATGGCATGCATCATCGTTCGGATTGTCCCCTGCGATCGCAAAGACCGGGGATGGTGAGAATCATGTGCTCATACACAAATCGATCAAACCCGCGCTGGTGAGCTTTGAGGGTGACAGCCATTTGGCAGAGATTCGCTGGCTCTGGCACAATGCGAAGAATGAAATGGGTGTGAAAGAGCGAACCCTGCTGTCGTACCTTGGCATCAGCGGAGGCCTGCTTGTACTGGGCATCTTTCTCTCGCGGGTGCTTCAGACAAAGCTGGGTATTGTTTTCTCAATCGTATGTATCGCGCTGCTCGCAGCGTACTGGCATTGGGTGTACCGGCGTGATACATCGAAGGCGATCCGTGATCTGTATATCAAGCACAACGTCTGCCCGTGGTGTGCTGCGAGCTTGTCACGCGTATTGACGCGCGACGATGGCACAAATGAGTGTGCCGATTGTGGTTGCGCGATACCCAAGGAGCAGCTCGCTCGCCTGCTCGCGCTCAGATCTGATAAAGGATCCCAAATGAACACAGCACAGACACCGGCGTAAACTTATCCATGATCGAACCAAAGGACGAACCAGTTGTACCAAAGCTTCGCGTGTTGTTTTTGTGCACAGGCAACTCGTGCAGAAGCCAGATGGCCGAGGGATGGGCCCACGCACTTAAATCAGACGTCATCGATGCATGCAGCGCCGGCACAGATCCGCACGGACTCAACCCCATGGCAGTCCGTGTGATGGCTGAAGCGCACGTTGACATTGCGCATCAGGCATCAAAGCACGTCAACGAGTTCCTGAACGAACAGATCGACTATGTGGTGACTGTATGTGATTCTGCACATCAAACATGCCCGATCTTTCCCGGGAAAGCAAAGGTCGTCCATGTCGGGTTTGAGGATCCGCCAGCTCTTGCGCACGATGCCAAAACAGAAGAGGAAGCGATCGCCCATTACCGGCGCGTGCGCGATGAGATCAAGCTCTTTGTTGCATCACTCCCGGAGTTCTTCGATGAAGCAGCCGAGTAGCTATTCCTGATCAGATGGTGGTGTATCTTCAAACAACGAACCCGTGCCATCACTGTTCGGTTTGCGTCTCCGACGTCTGCGCCTGCGCGAACGTGACGGTGTATCCGATGCGGTTTGTTCTTCTGACGCGCTCGTGGTGTCTTGCTGATGAGAGGTCGATGGTGGCGGCGTATCGGTAACCGATGGAGCGTCGGGTTGCTCATTCCCGGAAGTCTGCCTGAGTTCTTCAGCAGCACGTGACCTGCGGCGACGACGTTTCCGACGGGCGGGAGTTTCTGTTGGTCTGCTCTCTGTTGATTTTTCTGATGCGGTGTGATCTCCGGGTGCAACAACTTCAGGGGTATCGGAAGATGTGCTCGGCTGGGTGCCTTGTTTGCCACGACGCCTGCGTTTCCGCGATCGCGTTTCGGACGCCGCATCTTGTGCATGATCTTCTGACGAGATGGCCTGCTCGTTGCTTTGCGTAGTATCTCTGGGTTCGTGTCTGCGTTCGCGGCGCTTTGGTTGATCAGTGTCCGGCTTTGCTGCAGGTGCTGGCTTGGGTGCAACTGCTTGTCCCGGTTCGGTGATGTTCTCGACTGGCACTGCGATGCGTTCACGCGATGCGTCAAGTTCGACAAGCACAAGCTGAGTGAGAATCTGGCTGGAGATCACAATCCCATCGCCATCGGGAGTGCCGACCCGCTTCTTCCGATTGGGAAGGCGTTTGCGGAGCTCGTCGTATGTCTGGTCTTCGTATCGCAGACAGCACATGAGTCTGCCGCAACGACCCGAGATTTTCAGTGGATCAAGCGTTGCCTTCTGGATCTTTGCACTGCGCATCTGGACCGGCTTGAGCACTTTCAGAAAGTTCTTGCAGCAGCAGTACTCGCCGCAGCGTTCGTAGTCAGCAGTGATACGTGCCTCATCGCGTGCGCCGACCTGGCGGAGATCAACACGACTGCCGTGCTTGCCATCGAGTTCATGCGTCAACGTGTTGACAAGGCGCTCATGATCGCGAGTATCAAGTCTTTCCTCCGAGCCGTAGTAGAACGTGACGAGCTCGCGACCGATGATCGGTTCAGCATCAACGATCTTGGTTTCGATGCCGAGTTGCTCGCAGACCTTTCTGCCAAGCATCTTCAACTCGTGTCGCGACTGCTCGATGCGTGACTGATCGGTCATGTCATCGTGTGTCGCAACACGGAGTGCTTTGCCGCGAGTCGAGAAAGGGTAGTGCTTGCCCCCGGATGCTTGAATGTAATCAAGCATCTGTTTCCGCGAGACACTCTTGCCGCAACCCGCGTTCGGACAGGTGGAGGTCAGCATTTCGCCGATCTCGGTGCCGCGAAATGTCTTGACAACAATCTTTGATCCGCAGCCCGGCTTTGCGCTGCCTTCGTAGGGAAACTCGCCGATCATTCCCATGACGCCATAGCGCACGACGATTGTCTTCGGCGCGTTGAGCTCTGCGTACGCGCGAGCGTCTGCTTCCTGCTGGTGTTTCAGGTCGGCTTCGAACTGTGGGAGGGGGAATATGGTCACGGCGCAAATGAACAGCTGTGCATCGATCAGAGTAAAGGTTCGGGATACGAGCGGATACGTTATCGACTGCGAGTTTCGCCGGCCTTGCCACGCTCGAAGAGTTCAGCAAGCGACGCCCTCTGCAACAACTCAATCTGGTTCTGGTTCCGGATCTTGTATGCAAGCAGTTCTTCGTTCCGATTGTCGAGCACGAGCACCACGTCCTCGTTGCCTCCATCAGAGGCGAGGATAGTGAAATCACCTGCGGATGCGACCGCATCGGATGGATCTGCAACTGCTGATGAGTTGTGCCAGAGCAGTGCGACAAGTGTGACGAACAGGCCGATGGCTGTGACAGTCAGCACGCTGTTGTTTGTGTGTGTGTGTTGTGTGGTCATAATCATGCCTCCACGGCAGTGTGTTTATATGGAACTGGCTGAAGGGCAAACATTATCGAGTCGTGGGTGCCTGTGACTTTGCATCTTCGGTCAGGTTGCGGTACCCGATACCTTCAAGACTTCGCCTGCTGTCGTTCCAGCGAACGGCGACCATCTCCTGATTCGCAGCATCAAGAATGAAGATTGCTGATGAGTTACCGCCCTGCATGTTTGCGCTGATAGCGGTGTAGTTGCCTCTGCCGCGAGCCTGACCAGCCTGCCCAATGACGCTTGATGTCGTTGCGACACCTGCGACCGCGACAGCCAATCCGCAGTTCAACACGATCAGCAGTTTGTGACGTGCATGGGCACGAAGTTCGTTGTGTTCAGATTGCATATACGCACCTCCATCGTGTGCATTGATGATGTGGATATTCTGTTGGACACCTGCTGGAAGTATCCGGTTCCAGTCACAAAGGAAACAGCCTCGGTATCAGTTCTGTTCCGTAGAGCAACATGTTTCTCAGTCCTGGTGACCGCGCTTTGCGGGCATGACAGACGCGCCCATCACAAGACCGCCAATAACAACCGCAACAAGTATATTCAGGACAAACTTCCCCTCGGGCTTGGTTGCTCTAGGGGGCCTGAGGGGTGTCTGTGGCTGGGTTTGTGGCTGGCTCGCCAACGCGGAGCCCGCGACGCACACGATGGCGATACCCGCGCCAATCGATCGACGAATATTTGCTCTTGAGTTCATGCGGAGATACTAGGACAGTGTGGGCAGGTTTGCCCGAAGCTCCAGGGATGCCGGGAACCGAGCGTGCGATCAGATCTGCAGTATCCCCAGCTTCTGCAGTCGCTGTGTTTGTGTCTGTTAGCTCGTCCGTAAATCGGGCATATGGCATCGTGATGTCGCCTTCGACCCATCGTCTGAGATGAATCACAGCGCCATCAGGGACAGCGCTGGACGGGTTTGGTCCGCCTGTGGTTGTCCCAAAGGTTAATACTGCTCCAGCTCCGATTGATGAACCGCCGGAACTGCTGTAACTCGCTCCGGCACTTGGTGAGCTACCAGAACTCGCACTGGATGAGCCTGTTGAACTTGATCCACCCGATGCACCTGTACTTGATGAGCCACCACCTCCACCAGCACGAAATCCTCCACGTGAACCTGATCCACCTCCACTTCCGGTTGCGGTCGTGGTGCTGCCAAGTTCAGGTGTTGTTGGAGAGGCTGTTGATTGAGGGATGCTGTTCAGAATGGGCGGGATCACAGTAAACGGCACAGTAGAGGGAAGTGATGGTTGGCTGGCACCAGACGCTGGTTGCCCGGAGCCCGTTCCGGATACGGTCACAGTCGCCAGAGGAGGCTGTGTTGTTGCTTGGCCGCCGCCAGTCGTAGGTTGTGAGGAGGACGATCCCGAACTGCTTTGGTTGCTCCCGGATCCACCACTTGATGAAGGAGTGCTTCCTGAACCGCTGCTTGATGATGAAGATGAACCAGAGCTGGCGCTTGATGCGGATGCACCTGGACGGATATCCGCTGGGATGGTGAACTCCCATGACTTTGCAACCTGCACAGGTGCAACAAGATCTTCGATAGTAAACACCAGCGGCACATATCCAAGGCTGCCGAGCCATTGCGCTGTTGCGTTGACTTCAGATTCGGTTGGCCCTCTATTCTGATTCAGCTTCAGTTGTTGGAATGAGTACGAGCCCACTGTTTCATGACCCGGAAGAAAGAAGTCCGCAAGTACATGGGGGCTTGTAACACGGTGCCACTCGCTTTGTGGGAGTGGATTGGGAGAGTTCGTGGTGATGAGGACCCACGATGGGCACACGGTGTGGATGATATCGCACGATGTTGGTTCTGTAATGAAGCGGATATCTGGATACCGGGTCTGAAGTTGGTTGAGCCACTCCATCTGCGTCCATACGGGCATGTGCCGGGCTATAAACGCATCAAGTCCTATGACAGATGCTCCTGCGGCGACTGCGATATCCATCTCACGGAATGCAGCAGCACGATGAACAGGATTTGATGGATTGAGATCCTCAAGTGAGGAGGGATCCCAGCGATCTGCGTATTCCGCGGAGTGTCCCCACCATAGCCCAAAGCTTCTGCCGCTTGAGACCAGCGACGGGAACCCGGTTGAGGGACTCAGCGCACCAGCAATCGCGGGTCTGTCAAGAAATGGTGATGCAAATAGTGACGGCATGTTTGCTGCGAGGTTCGTTCGGTAGTAGCCGGTCGCCTGCCAGATAAGCGTGCTGTCCCATCCACTCACACCCTTGATGTGTTGCATGGTTGGAGCCCATCCATTGGTGTCGGGGCGACGATTCGGAAACGCGTAGCCATATGGATTTGTCGGGCTGAGGTTTTCCTGGGTTGCCATAAAGTAGCCACGAATCGATGACGTGTTCCGATCGTATTTCACATCGCCATACAGCGAATGGAAATAATCCCTGTATGGGACGAGGGTTCGTATCCACTCATCCGGATTGTTATCGAATCGAACAGAAACGGTGTAGGTGTGTGTGTCTCCCGGCTGGAGCAGCGGTGTGGTACCCAGCGCAAGGGTTGGGTGCTCGTTTCCAACATTCAAAAACTCAAAGTACACGCTCCATCGCTGTGATCCCTGCACCTTCGACGGCAAAACCATGACACGGACGCTGTGCTTGTACGCCAGAACAGGATACTGCAGGCTTACTCCTGCTGCCTTGTTCGCATCGCGTAGCACTGCGACGGGCGAGTATAGCGAATCCGGATAGAGCTTTGGATACAGCCAGAAGGAAGAATCAGCGGCTGATTTGAATGAAATTCCCTGAAAATGATCGAGGTACTCGGTCGTGTTGCGATCGAACTCAAGGCCGGATACCCGAATGCGACCGATCTTCTTCGCGGATTCTGATGTGTTTGTAAACTTGAAGCGCAGATCAAAGCCGTTTTCTGTATCTACTCGTGTTACTGTTGGCTCAAGTGTGTCGGGGCTGACGTATGTCCACTTGTCGTACCATGCGAGCTCCTGAGTGAACAGGCGTCGACCATGCACGACATCATCAACCTTGAGTAGACCAGTATTGTCTGGCGTAATGTGAACCGGTGTTGTGCCTTGCGCAACAAGACATGACTGACACATCGGGAGCAGGAGTATCGCTCCGGCGATTTTCAGCGACCTGCTGAGCATTGACATGACACACCTCCATCGCTCTTTGTTCGCGATCCTTGCTTCTTTACAATCGGATACAACCATCAAGTGTGCAATGTTGTTCATGTTTGAGTGTAGAGCATAAAATCAGTATTTTCGGCCTAGAACGTACAAACTCCCAACTGAGTTAGTATAACCCACACAGATGTTGCGGCCGGCTCTGTAGTTACCAATCATACAACTCGCACACGCAGAAAAGACGATCTCATGAAGCTTTGTATTCGGACTGGTCTACAAGTGGTCCACTGATCTTCTCAAACGCAGCGGTGGGGACGTGGACGGTTCTCCATCGTGGGCTGCGGACCTTCATCTGAGACCGGTACGTACCAAGTTCCACAGCACGGACCGCGTACCACTTGCCCTGATACGAGAAGATCTCCTCAAAGAGTGCCGACGGCGGTTGTTCATCGCACCAGTACACAAAGACAAAGGCTGCGCTGAATCCATCGCCGAACAAGCTCTGCCACGTGGAGAGTGAATCGACGTCGTCCTGCGTTACCCACGATTCCAGTCTGCCTCTGGTTGGACGATCAGAGTCGTTCTGCGGTTTTCGTCTGGTGTCAGAGCTTTGCTTTGTGCGAGGCTTGCGCGACGCGATCTTGCGGCCCTTGACATCAACAATGAGATTCAGCCCTTCGCCATAGAGCACGTGATCGAAACTTTTCAACGGGCGTGCCGGATGGTCGCTGGTAGCCTTGTCGTGGTCATATCCGGGTGTCCGAGTCATCGGCGTTGATTCGTACTGCGCGCCGAATAGCGCACGTCTGGCTTCGTTGACCGAGACGAACGGAATCTGGCGTTCCCGCAGGAAGTGTTCGAACGCCTGTTCGTAATGGTGCCTTCGCTGGCCCATGGATCATGGTATGGCCACATACCGTGGAATGCCCGGCAGCCATTGGTGTCCGTGCGAACAATGCTGCTGTGAAACAACGCTCGACCATATTCGACGACGCGGGTAAGCCTTGCCAAGTACCAGCGATGTCTGACCTCGTAAGAGATCCCAGAATGGTGGATCCCCGGTTTCGTCTCACACTTCGGCGGATGACGGATGTTGTATATGCGGTTGTGATGAGACGAAGGATTTTTTTGATTGCTGCAATCTTTGGCCTGATGACTCCAGTTGCTATTTCAATCACCGTGGTGTTTCGACTGCCTACATACTTTACAGTTCCCTTCATGGGAATCATAGCTGTTTCGTTTATTGCTACAACTCGCTGGATGTATCAGGGCCTGACGGTACGGTACTGGGATCGATACACACATCTCTTGCTTGTCGATGCAGTTTGTCCGATGTGTCTCTACTCGATCGCTGGGCAACACACAGATGAGCACAATCTGCTGTGTTGTCCCGAGTGTGGGCATTACTGGCACAGCGATCATGTTCTTCGGAGACCAGTGTACACGCAAGGTGAGTATGACGGAACAAAGACATTCCGTGCTTACACGCCGGGTGAGATTGGCACATCAGTGCAGCATGACGATCGAAACAGGCGAGTACCGGATGGTGGCGGTGTGTTTTTTCTTGCAGCGAGTGCAGAGACGGATGCCGACAAGAAGCAGCGGCTTGAGAACGTGATCAGAGAAGCTCGCACCAGCACGAGAGGGAAGCGCTGGATACTCGCGGGCGGAATGGTCGCGATGGCTGCAATGATGCTCCCCAGTGTTGGCCTGTTCCAGCCAATCCCCACACGGCTGTCGATGCACCTTGCGATTCGGATATGCTCGTTGTCTACCTTCTTTTCCATGTGCTATTTCGCATGGAGGATGGCGCGTTCAAGTTTTTCCGCGAAGACAAGCGATGCAGCACTGGCGCGCAGGATTTGTCCAGCGTGCGCAGACTTTCTCGACGAGATTGAACCGGAATCCGATGGTTGCACGGTCTGTCAGACATGCGGTGCTGCGTGGCGAGTATGATCCTTCGTGGCAATGATCCATCAGTTCGTCGATGATCAGGGCGAAGCATACACGCCGGTGTCGCATGTTGCGCTCCTGGCCGATCCGCGAATGGACGACCCGCGATTCCGACTGATCGTTCGTCGCGTTGTCATGCAGAACAGGTACGGCATTCGCGCGGTCGACCGGAAGTTTGTCGCGCTCTGTTTCGCAGGAGCGACCGTCTTCTTCTGTCTTGGCTCCCTTGCACATGCTCTTTGGTCACTCACTGCATGGTGGATCTTTCTCGGGTCGTGTTCTGTGATATGTATTGGTCTCTGTGTGTGGCACATCATCTTGCAGCGGATCAGGACAGCGCCTGTGCAGGGCAACGTTGTCCGCGTGATGCTTGCAGACAGTCTTTGTCCCTCGTGTGTATATCCGCTTGCTGGGCTTGATCTGCAAGCGGCAGGTACTGTGCAGTGTCCGGAATGCAGCGCACACTGGCGGGGGGAGCGTTGCATCAGGAAGACGGATTTTCCAGAGCGTACTTCGATACCTCCATCGCGGGCATTGCGAGAAAAATATCCCTACGAACTTGACGGGTTCTTTCTCTTTGATGATCGCCAGCAGCGTGTGCCAGAGGCGAAAGGTTTGTTTCATCTCGCAGTAGAAGCCGAGGGGGACAACGATCGACGTGGGCGACTCGAAGCTGTGCTGCGATCGCAAACGTCAGAACGCCCCGGTTGTCTTCGAGTCGGCACCTACTTTGTGCTCTTTGCAACGATCCTAGCCTTGGGGAGGTACGTCTACACAGTTGTTCAGACCGGGCAGTTCATTGCAGGAAATCAGTTTGGTTTGCTGTCAATAGCAATACTGCTCGCTGGAAACTTTCGGTATCTAGCACACCTGCAGTATGTTCGATCGACGCGAGAGAAGGTACTCGCCCAGCGCATTTGTCCAGCGTGCGCTGATTTTCTTGACTGGATCGAACCGGATTCCGATGGATGTACGGTCTGCCAGACATGCGGCGCTGCGTGGCGATTATAATGTGTGCATGTTCGGACAGACACCAATTGATGACAATGCTGCCACGCTCGCAGTGATGCCACTGCGTTCGCTCCTTGATGACGCTCGGTCGGCTGATCCTGTGTTTCGCACCGCGATCATTCGAGCGGTCGGGAATGAGTGGGCTGCACGTGCCAGATCGCAATGGATCGTCCTTGCTGTCCTTGTCGTCGGACTTCTCGCATATGTAGGCCTGACACGAAGCTACTCAAACACTGCTGCTTCACTGTATCTGGGGCTCGGATTCTTTGTATATGCCGGGATACTGACATTCATCCTCGTTCAGTACTCAAAGCGCGCAAGCAAAGCTGTGTGGCGAAGGGTTGTGCAACCGCTCGTTGCCAATGGGATTTGTGGCAGCTGCGGCTACGACATCGCTGGCATTCCTCATGACACTATGCTGCTTGTACGTTGCCCCGAATGCGGTGCCGCGTGGCATAGAGAGTACATGGTTGCGCGTGATGAGCACCCATATGAACCTGGCAGACGCGTTGGCAGTCTTGGGGTTCGTCAATCAGAAATATTCGGCAGGCGAGCGTGGGTAACAAAGGACGACAGAAGGCTCTATGTGCCTGTCGTTACACGTTCACTATACGATCTTGCATTGTCGACAACCAAAGATGATGTCCACAGAAAACAACTTGCGAGCGTTTCAACCCACGTAAGTAAAATGCATCGGAACCAGCTGCTGCTCATCTTCCCGTTTGTTATTGGAGGGCAGGTTGTTGCTGGTAGCTTCACCGGAGGATCGCTGCTTCATCTTGTGTTGCTTATTCCAGTCATCGGGATAGTCGCAGGCAGTATTGGAATGATCCTTGATATTAAACCCAAGCAGCACCGAGTCGCATGTGTCCAAGCCAAGATCTGTCCTTCGTGTGTGAGCTTGCTTCACAATGCTGCACGTGCAGGTGACGGGTGCATCGTCTGCTCAACCTGCTGGGCAGCGTGGCGCGCGTGACCACCCTGGATCGATTACAATCGACTCATGCGATTGTTTCCCGAAAAACTTCCAGAGCCTGTAGACGACGCCAGCATGCCGTTGACGATCCTCGATGTTCGTCGATTGCGAAATGATCCGAGGGTGAGCGATCCATTGATGCGTCTTGGCGTGGAGCGAGCAATCGGCAACTTTACTGCAGCACTGCGGTCGAATAAGGGCTTTGTTGCAACTTCGATCTGTTGTGGACTGGTTATTGCAGGGATTATGTTCGTATCGAAACACCTGCGATTGCCCACATCGGTCATGTATGGCGGGGTTGCTACAGCGGGGCTCTCGATGTGGTTTATCATGCCCGGTGTGATGCGATCGGTTGTGAAATCAAACTCACGGACAGTCGTGCAACCAATCGTTGCCGAGGGTATTTGCGGCAGTTGTGGGTACGATATCAAAGCACAGCCTGAACACGATGGGCTGGTGCAATGCCCTGAGTGTGAAACTCAGTGGAGTACAAACAATATCCTGCGTGAGCATCAGCCTGAATCTGGATCTTATCCACATGATGCACTCCAGATGATCAAACAGATGTACAACCACAACCAATGGCGATGGCCAAAGACGACAAAAGATCATCGCAGTCAAGCGGTACCAATAGCCAGCAAGCAGGTTATTGCGCTAATGAAACTAGTCGAGGAGGGTAAAGAGGAGCAAAGCAGTTCACATCAAGTGAAATCGTCAGTAGATCAACTGCTTCGCATGCACCAGTCTGCTGGCGCTGCTGCAACATCACTTCTTGTGTTCTTTATGCTCTCGCCGCTATGGATGTTTGTGTATCATCAGTCTGTTGGGACAAGTCGTGCGCTTGCACGCTCTACATTCGGAATCCGCCGCATGTTCTGGCTTCTCATCGGCATCGTTCTCGTTTTCGGCGTTGGATACTTCGTGGTCTATGTCGCCCGAACGATTGCATTTCGACGTATTTCAGGGGCATTGATTCACGATGGAGTCTGTCCATCATGCGCGGGCCCATTGCATCACAGAAAACCAGAACCCGATGGCTGCATCACCTGCCCAACGTGTTGGGCCGGATGGAAACCGCCTTCAGGTTCTGGTGCGTAGCGCAGGATGGTTCAGTTGCGACTCAGCGTCGGCGTCGCACTGCTGCCAGCCCTGCGAACATGCCAGCAATGGTGATGCTTGATGGGCTTGGCACAACCCATGTCAGTTGTGCGATCACAGGGCCTGGATATCCAAACGCTGCGGTTCCGGGGCCACCCTGAGATGTGTACGACAAATCCTTCACTTGATAGACACTGTTCGAACCACCATAGTCAAATGCAAAGTCGAGGAACGGGCTGCTCGTGCCACCGTGCCCGGTGTGTCTGATTTCAACCAGCAGATCATTGCCGTCGTAGATGTACGGTGTATCAAACGAGATGGTGTATCCAAAGTCATTTGGCGCGCCGCCGGGGGTTGAGATTGTTCCCGCGAACGTGTTTGCTGGGATGGTGAGCGAGCCTGATCGAACGAGTGTCTCGTTTGCACCGACATTCTCTGCAAACACCAGACTGAGATTACCGGGAGCATTTGCGGGTGTGCTGAGTCTGATGTCGTAGTGCTCCCATGTCGCATCCTGGATCGGCCATGTCTGTTCTGAGAAATGGAGGCGCCATGTGATACCAGTGATATGCGCACCGACGGGGATGCTTGCAAGCTCTGACGCTGGGTACGCTGTCTGAAGTGTGCGGGCATCGCCATTGAGGGGAGATTTCCATCCCTCAAATGTTGCACTTGGGTATCCGCTTGGAACAGCCAGTTGATCGGCGATTGCAATGGTGGAAGTTGCAGCGATAACGACGATTGGTGCGACGTATGTGAAGCGCATCGATACTCTCCGAATAAGCAGGGGATGTGAAGCGAAACGCAGATGTTCGCGGATCAGTCGATACGAAAACACGCCAGACGGGTTGCGTCTGGCGCGGGGTTGTTACAAAGCTGTGATAAACCCAAAATGCTTAACCGAATCGACCGGTGATGTACTGTTCTGTTTCCGGCAGCTTCGGATTCTGGAAGAGATCGGCTGTCGCGCCGTACTCGACAAGCCTGCCGAGGTACATGAATGCGGTGAAGTCCGACACACGGGTCGCCTGGTGCATATTGTGCGTGACGATAAGGACGGTGAACCGCTGGCTGATCTCGTGGATGAGTTCCTCAACGCGGAGTGTTGCAATGGGGTCAAGTGCGGAGCACGGCTCGTCCATCAACAACACCTCGGGGTCAGCAACGACCGCGCGCGCGATGCACAGGCGCTGCTGCTGACCTCCGGAAAGTCCGAGCGCTGAACGCTTGAGTCTGTCCTTGACCTCGTCCCAGATAGCGGCTGCTTTGAGGGATCGTTCGCAGGCTTCATCGAGCACGCTGCGTCTGTTCTCGCCATCAATTCGAAGCGGGTAAACAACGTTCTCGTAGATCGACATGGGGAACGGGTTGGGCTTCTGGAAGACCATGCCCATGCGCTTGCGAAGATCGATAACATCAACATCGTGCGCATACACCGGGCGACCCGCGAGCACCATCTCACCGGTGACGCGAACGCCATCAATCAAATCGTTCATTCGATTGACAGAACGCAGCAGCGTTGACTTGCCGCACCCGGATGGCCCGATGAGCGCGGTAACGCGAGCTTCAGGCACAATCATCGAGATGTTGTGCAGCGCCTTTGACTGGCCGTAGTACAAGCAGAAATCCTGCACATCCAGAATCGGTTTTTCATCGTCGAGTGTGCTGTGAACAACCGGTTCGATCGGTTCGTTGCGTTTGATCGCGTCGATGACAGATGTCTTCTGCGCAGATTCAGCAATGACAGCCGATCCAGTCGGCTGGAGTGGTGCGGTATCAGTGGATGCGGGGCGATCATTCATGACAGGTGGCTCAACAACAACGGGTCGTGACAGTGTACTTGAGATTCCGTTCTCTGCATCCTCTGAATATGTGTATTTCATTAGGAATACTCCTAGAAGTGCCCCGTGGAGAACTTTTTCCGGAGTCTGTTCCGGATAAGGATCGCCACGATGTTCAGTGCAAGGACGATAACAATGAGCAGCAGGGTCGTGGTCCAGACCAGCGGTCGGCTGGCTTCCGAGTCTGCACTCTGAAAACTCAGATCGTAAATGTGGAATCCGAGATGCATGAATGAGCGTTCCAGGTGAACATAGGGGAACGTGCCATCCAGCGGGAGTTCCTTCGCGCTCTTGAGCACACCGACGAGCATAAGCGGTGCAACCTCACCCGCGCCGCGGGCCATAGCAAGGATCGCACCGGTGAGAATACCCGGAGCTGCCGACGGAAGCACAATGTGCCTGATGGTTTGCCACTTTGATGCGCCGCATCCGAAGCTCGACTCACGAATGGTGCGCGGGACCGCAGCGATTGCCTCCTCTGTTGCGACAATGACAACAGGAAGTGTGAGCAGCGCGAGTGTTAACGCAGCCCACAGAATACCGGGGCCACGGAAGACGGAATCAGTCATCGGGCGCGAAGCAAAGAATCCACCAAAGTACGGCGTTGTAGCGACCAGTGTGCCCATCAGGCCCACAGCGATAATCCACATCGTGACCATTGGCACTTTCAACGTTCGCGTGACCGTGTTCTCCGGCTGACCCGGCTCCGGCTTTGCGAACAGACCAACAACCAATGCGCCGATGATCACAATCCACGTGATCAGAAGCAGCGCGAGCCAACTGGGCGCAGATGATGGCTCGCTCGGACCACGATCAACGTACGCACCAACGGTGTAGCAGAAGAAACCAAGCCCGAACACGCCATACACAATACTGGGAACGCCCGCCAGATTATTTACAGCAATGCGAATAACACTGGTCACAACACCCTGCTTGGCATACTCGCGAAGATACACTGCTGCAACAACACCGAGTGGTACGACCGTGACACACAACAACAGTGTGAGAAGCACCGTGCCGAAGATCACCGGATAGACACCGCCGGCGGAGTTCACGTCGCGCGGATCACCAGTCAGAAACTCACGCCAGCGTGACATGAACACGCCGAACTTGCCGAAGGTCGACTCGCGGTTCGTTGTGACAACGCGGTAAACCTGCGAGAGGATCAGTGGCTGATCAGGTTCTGTTGCACGGACTGGAGCAATGCGTCCGGATCGAAGATCTGTCGTGACAATGCGGTATTGTGCATCCTGAGCACGCAGCTGGGTGATCCGATCGCTGATCTCTGCAGCTTTGCTTGCAAGTTCCTTGCTGCGATCTGCAGCCTTTGCGATGATCTGATCGCGTTTGGCTTCGGTCATGCCTGAAGCACGCCACGGCGCTTCACCCCAGACAACAACCGCAAGACCGATGATGGCAATCCATACCGACGTGCGAGCAATCTTCCCATAGTTTTGTTGCATGCCGCGCATCGTTGGGATGCGTTTGCCAAGGTATCGCACCGCAGCACATGCTGCTATCAGCCCAATGATCGCGGCGATCCAGCGAATCATCGGCCACGTTCTGCTCTGGCCCTTGGCTTCGAGATATTGTTTGTGAAGGTAATGTGCGCTGTCTATACGATCCTGTGTTGCACGTTGTTGTGCGTATACGTGGCCGAGTTCGTACTTCTCAATAGAGAACAGTTGCTTTCTTCGTTTGATCGCTTCAGGCAACATTGTCTTGAGCAGATCAAGCGTCGCATCGGCACCTTCGGAGAGTTGGACGCGCTCCGTTGCAATGGTCTCGTCCCCGCGCGTATCGAACGTGCGAGTCACAGGGAGCGACTTGCCTTCGTATGTTGTTGTGCCCGATTCACCGAGTGATTCCGGTGTTTCACTATCAGCAAGCGGTCGTTCCCGCTGCACAATCAATGCTTCAGGAGTCCCAATCCAGACACCCCACGTGTCGCGCTCAAAGAGAGCGGCGTCGGTAGCCTTGTCAGTGCTTGCGATGGTGTAAGCGGGGATCCACTCGTATGTCGCTTGATCAAGTTCACGGTTGCCAACACGATACTTCACCCTGACAGGCTTGCCGGATGATGATTCTGATCCTTTGGGAAGCTCTCCCTTGTCGTGGAGATCTTTCATCTCTGCAAGGACAGCATCGTTTGGCTGGTATGTCTCCCGCGCGACCTCAACACCATGCAGTGTTGTGCCGTCGGTCAGCGTGATGCGTTCGATGGGTCTCGGCCAGAAGGTTGCAAGTCCATTGGCGAGGATAACACCGAGCAATCCAAGAATCAGCAGCACGCACAGTCCAAGGCCCGCACCCATCAGCCACACCATCGGCTCGCCGCGACCTGACAACGGTGTACGGCGAATATGGAACACTTCGCGCTGCGGTTTGTCAGCTTCGCCAGGCAGTGGGGTTGGGGGAGGTATTGATGTCATGCGCTCAACATACTTCCTTCGTGATTACAGACCTGCATTCTTTCGGCGAACGTGCTGGCGCACAAGTTCGGCGGTTGTATTGATAATGAACGTCATGATGAACAGCACAAGACCGCAGAGGAACAGCACTCGATAGTGCGCTTCACCCTTCGGAGCCTCGGGGAGTTCGACAGCAATGTTTGCCGCGAGTGTGCGGAACCCACCGAAGATGTTCCAGTCCATGACAGCTGTGTTGCCCGTGGCCATCAGCACGATCATGGTTTCACCAACTGCGCGACCAAGCCCGATCATGCACGCGGAGAAGATGCCCGATCCTGCAACGGGCAGCACCACGCGGATGGTTGTCTGCCAGCGTGTTGCGCCGGACCCGAGTGATGCGGAGCGCAATGAGTTCGGCACACTCGAGAGCGCGTCCTCGCTAATGGTGTAGATGATCGGGATCACAGCAAAGCCCATGATCAACCCCACGACAAGCGAGTTTCGCTGCGTAAACGGCCCAAATATCGAGTCACGTGGATCAAATCCGGACCCGGTCAGTACAACCGCGAGGATAAATGCCAGCACGCATGTCATGACAAGCAGAACGGAGAATCTGCCCATTTCGGCAAGCGCGGCTTTGCGATGTGGGAGCGTGGCAAGCCAGTTGCCCCAGGAACGCGAGATCAGCTTCGATTGCACAAGGAAAACGATGATCGCTGATGGGAGCAGCATGACGAGAAGCCAGCCCGGCTTTGCAGATGCGATCGAACCATCAAGCCATCGACGCACGCTCGGCTGGTCGTATCCTGCTTCCTCAATGATCTGTTCGTAATCGGCTTTCCACTCATCTTCGGGTTCGATCGGCTTTGACACCTCGCCGAACTGGAACACCAGACCATCGCGTTGCAGTTTTCTCTGCTCCTGCGCACTGACGCCGGTGCGAGCACCAACCCATTCTGGCCAATCAGCATGATCGATTGGTTCGACAGATCCTGCCATGGTCAGCACGTCGATGCGTGTGGGCTTGAAGAGTGTGCGTTCAACAGTCGGACCGAGCAAAGCGGCGATACCTGCCGTTACCAGCAGCGCGAGCACCATGAATCCGAACTTGCCGCTGCTCGGCACAGCGCGAGTGAGATGATCGGGAACAACCTGCCAGCACAACGAGACGAAGTAGAGACCGATGGGAACAAGAAATGCGCCGATGAGCACGGCTGGCAGATACGACTCAACCCACGGTGCAACGACAAAGGCTGCAAGGAACCCGAGCACGACCGAGGGCAGCGAAGCCATCAGCTCAACCACAGGCTTGATGTATCTGCGCACATCCGGATGCAGAAACTCGCTTGTATAGATCGCTGCAAGCACGCCGAGCGGGATTGCGATTAGCATCGCGTACACGGTCGCCTTCAGTGTGCCGTGGATCAGCGGACGAAGATTCATCTTCGTCTCAGCGGTATTGTCAGACGCCGAGGACTGATAGACATAGCTTGGTTTCGGTTCGCCTTCGTAGTGTACCGCTCCAAACAGCGATTTCATGGTTGCTTCAGGATAGCCTTCCTCAATCTCGACCATCGAGAGTGAACCGTCTGTGTGTAGCGCAATGACACCTTCGTTGCGTGGTGACATGCCAATGGAAACGATGGGCGATGCGGTGTGGGCAGCGTTTGTTGTTGCAACATTCTTGCTACTGGTCATGTGCCAGATCGCGACCTGACCCTCGTCAGAAACAACAGCAAATGAGCGGTCCCGTTTGCTCGATGCTGCACCGATGATCGCAGACTTCGTTGCCTTGTATTTGTGTGCCTGAACAAATGCCTTGCCATCACGAAAACCTGCGCCGGGATCTCTCGCAACAAACCAGCCCGAAGCTGTGCCGTTGCTCAACCCGACAATGACTGTCTGGCCACCATTGAGTAGCTCCAGAGACGTAACGTCGGCATTGTCGCTGGCAAACGAGAATGTTTGCACTAACTCATACGTGCGATTGTTTGGATTCTCGTCGATGGGACGGGCGTATCGCTGTGTAAAACCGTCGTTCCACACCATCAGCAACTGCTCACCATCAGCGGTCACAATCATGTGATCCGGTTGGTTGCGGTCTGATGGGAGTGAAAGAACCAGCGGAAGTTTGCGAAGCTGGGTGATCGGTGCTCCACCACCCAGCGGTGTGCTGTACTGCACGGAGGTAAGTGCGCACGTGTCGTCCGCTCGAAGCGTTGCAAGGTACTCGTTCGACGTGCCTTTGCGAAAGTCGACGCGCGCGACTGCGCCGGACCCCTCTTCGAGTTGCGTTGGCGCACCAAGATCGACGATTGGCTGGATGAAGTTGACGAGTGTGAGCTCTGCTGATTGTGGCACGGAAACAAGACCGACCGCATCATCGATAACACGTGCAAATGTTTGGGTTAGAGCATGCTCGTGATCTGTTGCAGATTGGATCTCGATCGGACGGGGCTCAAGCGTGACATCCGATGGAACTGTTGCCGAGCGTGCCTGATCGAGCAGGAGGGATCGGGACTGGAAGCCAGCTCTGCCAACACGCACCGAGCCATCGTTGTACCCGACCGCGATGGCACCGGTCACAACGTCCAAAGACATCGAACTCAGTGTGGCAGACGATGACTCTTCTGTGACATGGGTGAAGTTGCCGCGCTGGATTGTGGCACCAGTATCGAGTTCTATGGTTCGGAAAGTGCCGTCCGATGCAATCACCATCGCTGCCGCGTGATATTCATCGAGAAGCGTCCAGTACCTGAGTGATGGATCGAGCGTTGCGCTTGCTGCTCCACTCTCAGGATGGATAACGTGCGAGCTGTGAACCTTGCCCTTGTGGAACAAAGGGAGGGTTTCTGAGAAAAGATAGAGGCAGATACCCAGGACCGCTGCAAGCACACCAACGCCACCGACAGTGATGAACAGTTGGGCACCCTTGTCCCATATGTAGACTGACTTGTTTGTTCTGCGCCCTGAGTTTGATGGTGACGAGTTCGTCGCCCCATCGGGCTGGATCGGAACTTTGACAGTCAGCTTGGGTTTGTTTGGTGGCGACATGGGGGAGTGAGCATACCGTTCTTTGTGTGCAACATGCGCACAACTTGTGATAAGAATCACGTGTGATAACGCGGACTATCAAACGAAGACCGGTTGGCCACGTCAGCAGCCAACCGGTATGAGAGTGTTGTTCCCTCGTGCGATTCCTCTCGGAATCAGCTTGTTATCTCATAAGACGAACTGTCCGGAACCTCGTGTTCAGAACAAGGGAGTAATACCAACCTTCTTCAGATCCTCGCGAGCGATGATCGCTGAGACGGGGAAGTATCCATCTTTGACGACTGCTTCCTGACCTGCCTGGCTGTAGATCATCTTGATGAACTCAGCGCGGAGTGGCTCAAGGCCTGTGCTCTTGTCAAAGTTGACATACACATAGAGGAAGCGAGCGAGCGGGTACTTGCCGGAGTAAGCGTTATCTGCTGTTGCTGAGAACGCCTCTTCGCCTGTGCGCTTGCTGATGTTGAGCACCTTCACATCGTCGGTCTTGTAACCAACGCCTGAATATCCCATGGCGTAGGGATCGGTTGCACATGCTGAGACAACAGCTGATGAGCCCGGCTGCTCCTTGACTGTTGGCTTGTAGTCAGTCTTGCCGAGCGCGTGCTCCTTGAAGTAGCCGTAGGTGCCCGATGCGCTGTTGCGACCATAGAGCTGAATGATCTTGTTGCGATAGCGGGGGTTGGTCACGCCGAGATCGCCCCATGTCATGGTCGGACCTTCAACGGAGAAGACCATCTTGGCCTGCTCAAGGCTGATCGAGTCGAGGGGGCAATCCTTGTGAACGAAGATCGCGAGTGAGTCAACAGCTGTACGGAGCTGTGTGGGCTTATAGCCGAATGCTTTCTCAAACTCCTCGACCTCGGAGGACTTCATTGCGCGGCTCATGGGGCCAAATGTGCTCTGACCTTCTGTGAGTGCTGGGGGAGCTGTGGATGAGCCCTTGCCGTCAACTTCTGTGTTGACGTTCGGATAGAACTTGGCGAACTCTTCGCCCCAGTAGTTCATGAGATTGTTCATGGTGTCAGAGCCAACGCTCTTGATTGTGCCGGACACCTCGGTGGTCTTCTGGTACTTGGGCAGTTGTGAATCGACCTTGACCTGGGCCGATGCAACTGTGGCTGCCAGAGCAACCGTTGCCATTGCTGTTTTCATGAGTGTGCGCATTTTCGATGTTCTCCCTGAACCTGGTGTTTCTGTGTCCGCAGGAGTCTGCGGACGATCGAGTGCTGTGAAACTTCCCCACACATGGGACAGACAGCGTGTGCGAGCCTGGAAACCCAAGCTCGCGTTCTGCTCACAATGATCGCCAGACTAATGTTTTTGGTGCGCTAAGCCTGCGCTAAGACCTACTCTCCCAGCCTGATACGGGGATAATTAGTTGAAGAGTTTCCGTTTCGATGACAGCAGCGAATGTGCAAAACATGTGGATATCGGGCATGGCTGTTTTCTATCTCTTCACAGAATAAGAGGTTCCAATGAGCACAGTCCAGTTTATTCGTGACAGCATGGAAGCCAGCCGTCGCTACACAATGCACCTGTTGTCTGATCTTCGTGATACCCCGCTTGTACAGCCGACAGTCAACGGGGGGAACCACGCCCTCTGGATCGTGGGGCACTTAGCCACGGTTGAAGGGATGGCGATACAGGGGTTTATGCTCAACAAACCCAACCCGATGGCTGCACATGAGCATCTCTTCAGGATGGGCTCGACACCATCAACAGATCCAACGATGTACCCAGGCTTTGATCAACTTGTGAAGATGTATGACGATATACGAACGCAGACTTATGCGCTTTTAGACACACTGACTGACGCGGATCTTGCCAAGACCGCACCGGGATGCCCCGAGCAGTTTGCCAACTGGTTCGGCACATACGAGAAGTGTCTGCGATCACAGGTACTCCACCCATTGATGCACTCGGGCCAGGCAGCGGATATTCGTCTCGCGCTGGGGAAAGAACGGCTGATGGTGTGAGATGCTTCACTTCAGTATTGCGCACGACACCTTTACACGCTGTAGTGATAACAGCGTTTGAGTTCTGGATCCAGCAATTTCAACTTGCGCTCCAGTTCCATGACAACCGGCGTCCCGAAGAGACGTTTCGGGTATTCAACGCAGTCATTTGGAGTCGAGTACCCCTCCAGCGAGAGTGACCAATAGGGCCTGCCAAAGTACTCGCCATCTTCACACGTCGCGAAAGAAAACATGTCGTGCCAACCGATGCTGATCCAAACGCCGCTCGGAGGCGAAGCATCTCCAAAGATCTCTCTACTGATAGTGCTGTGCGCAGATTCATGAATGGCGTATGACAACTTGGCCTCGTACAAGTCCGCGGTCATACACGTGTCGAGTGTCATGTGGCGAATGAACTCTTCTGGTCCAAACGGACCAGACAAAGGAACAGAGTCATTGTCGTCTTCAAGGTTCTTTACCTTCTGCCAGTCTCCACATGGGCCGCTTCCTCGAAAGCCCAAGAGGAACTGCGATCCTCTGCAAATGTCAAGGAGTGATTGAACCAACAGGCGTGGGGCTATCTCCTTGAATGAATAAAAGCGGTAATAGCCCTGAATAGACATTGCTTACTCCTCATCTACCGCTTCCTCAGCACCATCGCATGGAACGGTCTCCCCTCGCGTTTGTACTTGCGTTCGAAGTTTGTGCCGACAAGTTCGTTATCTCCCGCGCCGTCGGCTGGCTTGAACTCCTCGCGCACATACACACGATCCTGCCACGGCTCGGGTGGTGATATGCACCATCGATCCGCGTGCGCTTCCATCCATTGCCAGTAGTCGTCATGATCGGTGACAATGCGAAGATCGCCGCTAGGTACCAGCACGCGATGCACATCCGCAAGGAATCGATCCTGCACGACACGGTTCTTGTGATGGCGGGACTTCGGCCAAGGATCTGAAAAATACAGGTGGACCGTGCGCACACACTCCGTGGGTACCCGCCAGCGCAGAAAACTTGTCGCGTCTGCTCGAAGCATGCGCACATCGCTGAGTTGCGCGCGTCTGATCCGATCGGCAGCATATGTGCAGAACTCGCCCGCGATCTCGATTCCGAGAAGATTCACCTCGGGATGCTGACTCGCGTACTGCAGGATAAAAGTGCCCTTGCCTGAACCGATCTCAATCTCCAATGGCTGCGCTGGATTGGAAAACCATGCGCACGGATCTATGACGCCTGCGAGCGGATCTGTGGCGATCTCATCGGGCAATGGGGGGAGTTCGTCCTCACCGATTGCAATCCCGGTAGCATCGAGTTGGCGACCGTGTCCAAGTCCGAATGACATGCTCGATTCAAGGCAGCCACAATGAGGTCTGTCATCTGTTTGTCAAGGAAAGATTCAGGAACGAAACAGGCGGCCGCGCTTTCGCGCGACCGCCCGGAGGGAGAAAGAGAGAGAGTTCAAATCCAGCGTGTCTGAATCGCTGGGAAATACGTCCTTGTGCTCTGAGTTCATCGGTTCTTTGATGGCCCAAGTGCAGTACAGCCGTATTTCTCGGACGTAATTTGCGTTATTCTTCAGAAAAAATCAAATCACGAGATATGTTGCTGGGCCCACAACGTCCAAAAACGTGATAAACAGGTCAATTTGAGCGAATCGACAAAGTCAAGAAGCATATTTATTCGTGTTTATACCTTGTCGCTAGCTCAACAGTGCAGAGGCATCGTCAAGATGACTCGGCAGTTCCTGCTTGAGCGTGTCCAGTGCGGTCAGGGACAATCCCAACTCGTCAAGGACATCGTTCGGGTATGTCAACTCAACAAAGTCGGCGCGGAACCCGCCCTTTACCTCTGAGACCAGGCGATCAGCTATGAACGCCATACACGGCAGGCGGCGGTTCTCCTTGGCGACTGCCAATGGGTCATGGTGATGACCCGCGACAATCGCAAAGTTGCGCGGGAACTTCCACTTCTCACACAGTGCTGCGCCAAACTGCTGATGGTTCGCGCCGAAGACCTGCTGCTCGGTTTCGAGCATATCGAGGCACGGTGCGCCATCGCCATCAAGACCGATAGCCTGGAAAACATCGATCAACTTGTTCCGGTCGAACTGCATCTCAACGATCAAACCGATGTCATGCATGAGTCCGGCGAGGAATGCCTCGTCAGCGAGCCCGAGTTTCAGGCGGTCAGCGAGCAGCTTCATCGTTGCAGCGACAGCAATCGAGTGCTCCCAGATGTCTTTGGCCGAGACCTGGTTTGTCAACTCGCCGCCGCGGAACAGCTTGGCAAGACTTGCAGCAATGGCGATGTTCTTCACTGCGTTCAGACCGAGCATGACGATGGCCCGGTTGATCGAGCCGATCTGTCCAGGCAATCCGTAGAACGATGAGTTCACAACCTTCAGGATTCGGCTTGAGAGTGCAGGATCGTTGTTGATGACCTTGTGGAGATCCTGCGCGGTCGACTTCGGATCCTCGACGAGTTCGACAATCTTCAGCGTTATCTCGGGCAGTGTCGCAATGTGGCTGATCTCGCGAATTGCGCTTGCGACGATCTGTTCCTGCTCAGCTTGTGTGCTCATCGTATTTCCCCGTTGCAGCCTCAGCCCGCGATTCGAGCTGCGTCGTCATGTTCGATCGGTTTATTCCATGCCTGACTTTGGTGATGTCTGTGACTCGGACCGGTGCTTTTTCTCGTGATACTCGGTGCTTGCGCAAATCCCGCGCACAATCCGGGGGATGTTGTTTTCAGCCGTGAATGCATGCACACCAACGTCATTTCGTCGGACGAATCGGTATCGGACCGCTGCTTCCTGCTGTAACATTGATCTCAGGAGCTTCGGCGGTGTCTGCAGACTTGGCCGATTGCCTCCGTTCCTTGCTTGTCTGAATCTTGTCCTTGATCTGCAAAGCACGTTTATTGCGATGCTTACCGACAATCGCAGTAAACTTGGGCTTGCCTTCGACGCACAGTGTCACTGGTGCTGATGAGTTTGTTTCTGTCATGATGATGTCACCGACCGACAGATTTATCAGGTCCTGGATAGATACCGTGGTTGTGGTCAGTACACCAGAGACACTCACACCAGCAATACCGATCGATTCCTTGATTCGCTCGCGCATCTCCTGGGTCTGTCCCTTCAATGATGCGCTGAACCATGATGTAGAGCTGAGATCGTCCATCACAGGTTCGATGACGTTGTACGGAATGCAGAGGTTGATCGTTCCGGCGCGGTTTGACATCTTCATCTCGAATCCCACAACAACAACGACCTCGTTCGGCGGGACAATCTGCACAAGCTGTGGATTTGATTCTGTGCTCTCGACATGGAACTTCAGCTCGCGAACACCGTCCCACGCTTCAGAGAGCGAAGTCATGGCGCGACGAATGACTTGTGTGATAAGTCTGTTTTCGATGGCTGTCGCAGGACGCTGGGGGATAAAGAGTTCCTGCGCGGAACCGCCGAGCAGCTTATCGATCACGGGGTAGATGATGAGCGGGCTGATCTCCAGACACATCTGCCCGTTGAGTGAATCCGATCCGATGAGGTTGAATGAGGTTGGGTTTGGCAGACTTGCGATGAACTCGGCGTAGGTCATCTGCTCGCAGGTAGCAACGCGCACCTCGATAATGGTGCGAAGGAATCCTGAGAGAGCAGCACCAAAGTTTCGGGCAAAGGTCTCATGGAGCGTCTGCAGCGCTCGCATCTGATCCTTGGAGACGCGCTCGGGTCTCTTGAAGTCGTATGGCCTGATCTCGACGTTCTCGATCGAGGTGCGATGTCGCGAGAATACGGACAGATCGCCGTCCTCTTCGGGTTCCGGCTCTGCTCCGCCGACAGCTGCGAGCAATGCATCAACTTCACTTTGATCGAGTATGTCCATGGGCGGTGAGCAAATCGGGAATGCGGTAACGTGATTTCCGGCTGTGCATCGGATGAATCACGAGATTGCGTTGAATCCTCATGGGCCGACTGCAGGCGGCGCATGGGTTGCTGGCGCAAAATGGGAAAAGCTGGTATATTTTTCGGACTCTGGACTCTTTCGGTCGTCAGACTGCGCTGAGGCGGAACAATCTGAGGATGCGGGCGGGTTTGAATCTCACGACCAACAATGCAGAGTTGGCCCGTCTTCACTGGAGAGCACATTTGGCACACGCGCACGTATATATGGATCGGGTTTCCGCCTCTGACGTGATGTATCGCATGATGGTCCGTCTTGTTGTCAGCATTGTTGTGGTGTGCTTGGCGGGCCTGAGCGCACAAAGTGCGCATGCCCAGCCATCTGCTGGATGGGAGGTCTCGGCTGTCCCTTCGACGACGATGGTGGCGCCGGGCGGTCAACTTGCTGTTGCCATCATCGTGCAGCACGACCCCGGCTACCACACATGGCCTGCTGATGAGCAGAACGCGCTGCCCGCGACAGGATTTGAGTTTGCGCTGACAACAACGCTGAAGCTTTCTGATTCTGCGGGCGGTGTTGTCAGGCGGGGAGCGATCCAGTGGGCAGGACTCCACGAGGCGATGGTTCCTGATGCGTCGGGTATGGGTATGGTCTCGGTTCCGGTGTTCTCGGATCGGGCAGTGACATTTGTGCCCCTGACTGTTGCTAGCGATGCAAAGCCTGGCGATGTCACGATCACATTTGACTACTACGCGCAGGCATGCGACGACTCCGGGTGTCTTATGCCGTTGACACAACAGGCGGAAGTCGTCATTCGTGTTGCTGAAAGTGGATCTACGACATTTGATCCGAGCGATGTTCCATCGGAACTGGCGACTGACTTTGCTGCATTCGATGCAGACGTGTTCCAAAGCGCGGACGGCGCGTCGTTGCAAGTGCAGGGTGTTGAGAGTGCCATCGATGAAAATGAAGCTGCCAAACTGCAGGCTACGAAGAAACAAAGATTCTTCGGTGTTGCCGTCCCATCGGGTGATACGTTTTTTGGTGTGGTTGTTCTTTCGATACTTGCTGCTATCGGCGGTTTAATTCTGAACTTAACACCATGTGTGCTGCCTGTGATACCAATGAAAGTGATGGCGATTTCCAAGCATGCAGGTTCGCATGGCAAGTCAATCCTGCTTGGAGTCTGGATGGCACTCGGAGTGGTTGCCTTCTGGATTGGTATCGGAATGCCAGTTGCGTTCTTGTCGAGTGTGACGGATCCTTCGCGAATCTTCGGCATCTGGTGGGTGACACTTGGCCTTGGAGTCATCATTGCTGTGATGGGTATTGGTTCGATGGGAGCCTTTGCGCCGAGACTTCCAAACTGGGTCTATTCAATCAACCCGAAAGCAGATTCTGCGTGGGGTTCATTCCTCTTTGGCATTATGACTGCTGTGCTCGGCTTGCCGTGCTTCGGCTTTGTAGCTGGTGCTTTGCTTGCTGGAGTAGCAACCATGCCATCGGTCACAGTGCTTGCAGTCTTTGGCTCGCTCGGTATCGGCATGGCGCTTCCGTATTTGGTTCTGGCGTTCAAGCCTTCATTAGTCAACAAGCTTCCACGGACTGGTCCTGCAAGCGAGTTAGTCAAGCAGGTCATGGGGTTGTTCATGCTTGCTGCTGCGGCATGGTTTGTTGGTGCTGGTGCGGTTGCATTTATCAGTGAGCGTCCTGGTCTGTATGTCAAAATGCCATGGTGGTGGAAGCAGATTCACATCTGGCTGGTCGCATTATTCGTGCTTGGGGGTTGTTTCTGGTTGCTTGTGCGAACAATACAGATAACACCAAGGACAGGAAGGCGAATTGTGTTTGGTGTTGTATCGCTGGTTTTTGCATCGCTTGCTGGAGCATATGCCGTAGACTCGACTATCAAGGCAAAGAACAACTTCTGGATTCCGTTCTCCGAAGAGGCACTGAGTGAAGCACTCCAGGCGGACAAGGTTGTCGTTGTTGACTTCACTGCTGAGTGGTGTCTGAACTGCAAAGCACTCAAGGCGGGTGTGCTGAATCGTGAGCCAGTAAAGAGCCGACTGCGTGGTGCGAATGTTGTTGCGCTGGTTGCAGATCTGACGAGCAACAGCGCCCCCGGCTGGAAAGTGCTGAATGATGATCTGGGGCAGGTTGGTATCCCAACCTTGGCAATCTACTCTCCTGCAAAGTCAGTTGGCGAGATACCGTGGATTGCGAACAACTATACTGCCGGGATTGTTCTGGAAGCGCTAGATGCGGCGGGGGCCACAGGATCTGTTGCCCGCACTTCCGACGCTCGCTAATGAGACCGTGCCCTGAGACGATAGAGGGGGCTCCCAGCCCGCATGATTGATCCAAATGGGCGTTTGGAGCGTCTGGAGAGGGGCATGAAGTTGACTCTCGGGTTGCTTGCGGTATCCTCCCTGTCCTGCTGGACCGATGTTTCGGGAAGCGGATTGAGTGCGGGTGTAGCTCAGTGGTAGAGCGTCACGTTGCCAACGTGAATGTCGAGGGTTCGAATCCCTTCACCCGCTTTGTCAGACAGGTGTCAGCGCGTGACTAGAGCAGCCAACTGCGGACAACAGCGCCACTTACCTACAAGTGCTTCACGCTGACACCCTGAACGCTCGTGACACGAGCCGCCACCAAATGCCAGCAAAGGACAAATGCGCGCACAACATGCGCAGATCGGCGCTCTGCAATCGTGCGAGCAAACCGCCCAATCGTTCACTGCAACCAACTTCTGTGGACGGTTCATACTCGGGTGGTGAGGGCTTGCCGATTCGTACGTTGCCTAACCCCTGATGAGGG
The DNA here is from genome assembly GCA_020639155.1 of Phycisphaeraceae bacterium. Taxonomy (NCBI): domain Bacteria; kingdom Pseudomonadati; phylum Planctomycetota; class Phycisphaerae; order Phycisphaerales; family Phycisphaeraceae; species Phycisphaeraceae bacterium. Next base: position 533,872 of record JACKHF010000001.1, on the reverse strand, counting down.
CGCTCTGCGTTGTAGTGCTCAACATATTCAACGATGGCATGGCGGAGTTGGCGTTCGCCAAACAGAATCATGTGGTTCAAACACTCGCTCTTGATCGAGAGCACGAACCGTTCAGCGTATGCGTTGAGATTCGGACTTCTGGGCGGGAGTCTGATGCAGCCAATGCCGGACTCTCTCAGCAGGCGTTGGAATGCCATCGTGAACATGGGGTCACGATCATGAATCAGGAACCGCTTGCCAAGCAGGAAGCCATCGAACACGTCGGTCAGATTCCTCGCGATCTGCTGCATCCACGCGTCTGACAGCTTCGACGTGATCCCTGCGACTTCTACTCTGCGGGATTCGAGTTCAATGACGAACAATACCCAGAATCGTGTAAGCCCTCGTGGTGTCCACACCTCGACGGTGAAGAAGTCTGTTGCTGCAAGCACTGACCAGTGCGTCTTCAGGAACTTCCGCCAAGTCGTACGCTTCGATCGCTCGGGCGCGGGATCGATCCCATGCTCGTGCAGGATGTTGGCCACCGTTGATGAAGAGACGCGATGACCGAGTGCTTTGAGTTCACCAATGATTCGTTCATAACCCCAGTCGTTATCAGTTGCCATCTGCACAACGAGCTTGCGGAGGTACTCCATGACGCGCGGTCTGCCTGGCTTTCGCATCTCGCTACCATCGTATTTGCGGGCGATCAACTTCCGATACCAGTGCAACAGTGCAACAGTGTGGCAGGAGTCACAATGCAGCATATTTCATGCAGTTTCTTGCGTCCAAGCCGCTTCGCTCTAACTGCGAGACGTCTGCGCTGCTTATCGGTGAACCTGAACCGACGCTTCCCAAACTGCTCTCTCAGGACTCGATTTTCTTCACGTAGATACTCGATCGCCAACTGCTGCTGCTCATTGAGCAGACCTGCAACGATCACCGCGAGCATCTGCAAGGGCTTGACGAACTGATTCATACTGCAGCGTATCGAAAACCAGCGAAGCCAGCATTAGAGCCGAGAATCATGGGGGAGTTGAGTGTTTGGAGGGGAATGGATTAGAGGCTCTGTCTCTTCTGATGCGGACAGCCTGCCTAAGCTACACCCCTGCTTCGACAGCCCTCCCTTTGATAAACAAAGGCTCGCTTAGCGATAAATCTTGCAGTTTGTTCAACACAGTTTGTAGCGACACCTTTGCAAGCGCATCGTTGGCACTCACACGCTTCATATTTTCAATCATAGCTCTTATATTCTCAGCGATAGTGAGTGCATAGAACGCAATATATTCGCTTTGCTTCCCGTCCAATTTATGCTGTTCAGCACATTGATCTATCAACGCAGTCACTCTTGTCAACTCTTTAGCAACGTAAGTCGGACCTTCTCGATCAAGATAAGACGACCCTACAATAGACTCGGTAGAAACATGATTGTTATCCGTGCCATCTATGCTTGCAAGCTTTTCTCTAATCGTCGCAGACAGGCGTTTGATACTCTCCAGCGAAGATCCAAATACTCGCAAGGCATAATCAGCATGCCCCATGCATGAACACCATGACTCAATGACGGCGTTTGTCTCCTTAATTACTTTGACGTCGCCCAAGAGTTCATCTAATTTCTCTTGGGTCTTCTCCCAGTTGGCGTTTGTTGACACAAGTATTAATGCTCTCGGCATCTTATATTCCCAGCTATTGTGCCACGGCACAAATAGGTGTTACAAAACAACCCGCAGCTGTTCCCATGCTTCTCTTCTGTCTCCGCACAAGGGCGTCTGCGATAACAATAACTCGACTATCAGGACTCTGTACGTTCGCCATCGCGGTTGTTGAATATGATTGTGATATCTCGCTTACATGTAGGTAGTGCTGCTCGGTCAGACCTATTTGTGGAAACAGATTCACTATATATTCAGAAAGACTGTTGGCGAGTGAACTCAACTGCCTATCTAGGACTCTCCATAATCCCTTATGCCAATTAGTCCATCCCGGAAGTTGAGGCAATTCGCTTTCAAGCGACTTAAACACCGAACCAGTAATCGCCACCTCATGCTTGTTAATATCACACATCTTGGCGATACAAGCAAGCCGAACGATGGTCATCGGATGAGCCTGGCCCAGACTGTTAGAAAACTCCGCGTTCATACGCCTGTTGACATTATCAAGTACGGCTTGTCGGGCTTCCTGATCATGAAATCGCATATTGATATCATAATCACTCGCACTCACACTTAGATCCCCTGTTGCTCCCATGTATCGAAATATTGCGTCAAAGTACGCGAATCCAAATAGATGTGCGCCGATAGCGTCCGCAAAAAACTCTTCTAATTGCATCTTGCTTACATCGGCCGTGGTTAAAAGCTCTGGGTCAATTTGCAATCTCGTCGCACACTTATGGTACAATCCAAATATTTTTGCTTTGACATTCTCCAAATTGTTATAGACATCCACATTTATGTGCTGAACATGACGATCCATGATAGTTTTATATATGGAATGGCCTATCTCGTGCCCGATGAGCGGCCACATGTATGCACGGACTAAGTCTGTTGCAGGAAATCTAGAAATATTCCAAAATGAGTCGTGCATATATTCAGTGGTCCACCTCCATCTTACAATTGGTTCACGCTTTTCAAAGCCCAGTGCAGTGCAGTGGATACACTTCATGACATCAGCAATTACAGCATACAGCAGCGCAATCACCCGTTCAATGCCGTCTGCCGCTGGAGGGAGTCTTCTACGTACCAATCCCCTGGAGGTGAAATGGGGCAACTCTCTAGCAACATAGTCGATATGATGAAGTTGCTCTGATAAACCAATGAGTCGGGACCGATCACCGGCGCTCATTGAGTAGATATAGGGTGAAGCATTGTCATAATATGGCTTTTTGAGTTCGTTGCTAAATCGAGTTGCGAGCTTTTCGAGTCGTATTTTAAGATACTGACCTACTGTGTTTGAAGAAAGCGGTTCTCTCAGATCAGACTGCAGCTCAACAACACGAGCATACAGTAAGGCTACAGTGCCTCTCCAATATTCGAAGTGCTCCACATCGAGATCACCTATCACAGAAGTCAAGAGCGAGTCCTTTCTTGGTCCCGACTAGGCATCATCATGGAGTAGTCTGAATTACGATATTCATATCCTCAAGGCGATCTTTCCAATCAGAACATAAAACAAAATTGTGCCGAGGAACTATCATCACTACTCCATAGGCCAAAAGTTCCTCAAGAGAATCTATGAGCTTTTCATCATGCGGCGGTGCAAGTCGTTGTTCCAGAACCGATATTGGGAGTCCAGAATCGCCCGTTGCATTCAACTCATTGATCACGGTCATGATACACTCCAGATCACGATTTCTTCGCCTTATTGCATGGGCAATCGCATGTGATGAACTATCATAGCGATTGATCTCCAGTTGATGAAATGCCATTTCAGCTTCCCCGATTGTCACTCTGCATGCTACTGTAATAAATCCGCTCTTAAAAAACAAATAGGTGGTTTTACCAAATGTTCTCGACGCGCTGTTATACTATGGGGAAAGCAATCCGATTTGGACCAACGTAGGCCCCAGCTTTTTAAGCATCGACTGTGCCTCCTTGATTCGAGAAATGATTGCGGTATCAGATAACTATCGATAATTCTCGCTTTTGAGCCGAATCCCTTGTATACGTACTTACCACCAACCCCGGAGATCGGCCAATGGGGTCGCATAGTATCGTGCTTGCAAGCGGTGAGCACATAAAGACTCGCCCAACCGCCCTTATCGTCAGAGAGAGCCCCGGTCGCTTTAATATCGCTCCAAGACAAGGGCACGGGATCGATACTCGCGTTGACCTGTGCAAAAACGAATGCGGCCCGTAACTCATTCTGCTGCATGGTGATAGCTCCGCAATACACCGCCGAGCCGTGACCGACATGCGATCACTCTACCTGGATTCTGAGGGTGATCACGAGCTTTGATGATGAGTCGATTCTGCAATCCCTGATGCGGTCGCTCGGTGTGGTAGTGCTCTACATACTCAAAGACCAGATAGTCGAGGTGCTTCAGACCAATGGGTATGAAATGGTCGAGACACTCGCACTTGACCTGACCTGTGCAATAACTAATACAACCAGTAACTCATTCGTCAGCACGGTGATAGCTTTGCAAAACACCGCCGAGTCGTAGCCGACATGTGATTGCGTCACGCGGATGCTGCGGGTGATCTCTGGCATTGGCGCAGGTCAAGGCAGACGATAATCCGCGGTAAATGTGTACCGGCCCGAGCCGACTTTAAGCACAACCATGTTCGCGTCTTGCTGAACTATTTGTGCACCTTGCAGCTGGTAGATAGTTATGCCGGATTCGCGCAGGGAAGTAATGTTGTGAGTTGGCAGATAGATCGTTGCTGATGTATTTGCAGGGATCTGGACATTCAATGTGATTTTATCGTCTTTGATGTCCCAGCGGGTTGCAATCTGTCCGCAGACAGATCGGAAAGAAGTCTCGGCCCAGGTCAGCCCACCACCAATATGTGGTTGGATGGTGATTCGTGTGAAGCCAGGATCATCAGGACGGATTCCACCTACACCCGAGAAGAGCCACTGACCACACGAGCCCAGCGCGTAGTGATTGAATGAGTTCATGCCCGGATCATTCATACCCTCGTCTGGAGTCCACCCATTCCACCGTTCCCATATCGTTGTTGCGCCATGCTTCACACTGTAAAGCCATGACGGAAACTCATCCTGCATAAGCAGGCGATACGCAACATCCGGGTGTCCTGCGTTGTCGAGAGTTGGTAGGAGCAAGCCCACACCAATGAACCCGGTATTGAGTCGCCAGCCTCGACCGCGAAGTTCGTCGATGAGATATTCGATTGCGTTGTTACGCCGGTCTTCTGGCAACAGATCAAAGGTGAGCGCGAGAAGATAAGCAGTTTGCGTGCCATTCATGATGCGCCCGTCTTCATCAACATATCTTGTCACAAATGCATCTCGAATGCCGTTGAACAAATCGCTGTATTGGTCGGCTTTATCTGTACGTCCTATGGTCTGATACGATCTCGCAAGAAGGTCTGTCGAGCGCGCGAAATACGCAGTGCCAATGAGTTCCTTTGACGTATCCGCATCGATGGAGAGCCAGTCACCATAATCGTTGCCACGATCGCGATCGCGGATTAGATCAGTGCTGTGTTCTTGGCACCAGTCGACCCAGCGTGTCATCGATTCGATATTTTCTTCCAGGATTCGTATGTCTCCGTACATCTCATAGATTGTCCAAGGCACAAGGACGCACGCATCCGCCCAGGCAGGGGTGCCATAGTTAAGCCTAAACATAACAGGAGCGACATCAGAGTGGGCTCCGTCTTCACGCTGCGCATCTCGCACATCCTGCATCCACTTTGTCATGAACGGGGCGACATTCGCAATATAAGTGGCAGTTGGAATGAAAGCTTGTGCGTCACCCATCCAGCCCATGCGTTCATCGCGCTGCGGACAGTCTGTCGGAATGCTGAGGTAGTTCCCACGCAGCCCCCAGACAATGTTAGAATAGAGTTGATTGAGCCGCTCGTCGGAACATGAGAATGTTCCCGATGATGGCAGATCTGATCCAAGTACGATCCCGGTGACAGCATCTGATGATGGCTGGCCGGAAAGCCCCGAGAGTTCGACGTACCGGAATCCATGAAATGTAAATCGCGGCGACCATGTCTCGCTGCCACCGCCTCGGCACACATACGTGTCTGTCGCAGCAGCCCCCCGCAGATTGTCCCTGTACAGCGTGCCATCAGAGTTGAGCATCTCAGCGTGGCGTATTGTGATGACAGTTCCCGGCGATTCATTCAGGCTGATGCGAGCAACACCAACCATGTTCTGACCAAGATCGAAAACCCATCGACCAGGTGTTGGCTGAGTAACCTGGTGTGCTGGCAGCTGCTCCAGCACGCGAACAGGAAGATCCGGCGCCCACTCAAGATTTCTGTCTTCTTCACGTGTTGTAGCGGACATCCAGTTGCTGTCGTCGAAAGAGATGGCACACCAGTTGTCGATTTCCGCACGGGCATCATATGTTTCGCCGTCCATAATGTCGGATGACACAATTGGCCCATCATGCCTGTGCCATGATTCATCTGAAACAACAGACAGAGTAGTACCATCCTTGTATGTAATCTCAAGCTGTGCAATCAGCGCTGGCGTATCTCCATAAAAAGCGCGGGCGTGGAACAAACCAGCCCTTCCAGCAAACCAGCCCGGACCAACCAGCGCACCGAGCACATTACGTCCTTGGTGAAGGTGTGATGTTACATCAATGATCTGGTAGTGCACACGCTTTCGATAGTCGGTCCAGCCCGGCGCGAGACAGGCATCGCCGACACGGTCGCCGTTGATATATGGCTCGTACAAGCCAAGGGCAGATACGTACAACCGAGCCTGACGAACAGGTTTTTCGACGGTAAATGATCGGCGGAGATATGGCAACTGCGTGTTGTTCAGATTTGCTGTTGCGCCTTCAGCAACATCTGTGTGCATAGAGATGCCTTCGACTTTGTAGTGAACTTCAAGGCGTTTGCGAATCCCAAAGGCAGGATCACCGCCAAGTGCTTCATTGCTTGCAACTGGTGACTCGCCTGCATCAACAACCTGCTGCACTATGTTTGTGACATCGACACGCACGGAATCATCGACAGCGTAGTACTCCGCCTTTTCGATAATAACCGGCGTTCGTATCGGCTGCACGTCGATCCATTGCGCATGCCAATCAGACTTTGACAGCAAGCCCATTTCCCAAGATGCGTGCGTGCTCCACTCGCTGGGTTCATCTCGGTTGTTCCACGCCATCACCTTCCAGTAGCACCGCTGCCGTGATCCAAGCGGTGATCCGCCATACATAATGCCGATCGTGTCGTTTGTCTGTATCTTTCCAGTGTCCCAAAGATCGCCCACATCCGTATCAAGATTCTCAAGAGAGGATGCAACCAAAATGCGATACGCCACCTGATATGCGTTTCGTTCGTTCGATTCTACGATCCAGCTCAGCCGCGGTTGCGTCTTGTCGAGCCCAATCGGATCAACAAGATGCTCGCATTGAAGTTCGGTTGCGATCAATGGCTGAGCAACCGAATAATGGACAAGTTGCATCAGGTGAATCACAGCTAGAAAGATTAATCGCAATTTCATCTGCTGGTTCTCTCGGCTTTGGTGTGATCATTATTCTAGCACTTGACTGCCGATGTGCGGATAATGCAAACATGCAAACGCCCATAAGCTGCCCAACCGTGTGGCAATAGTTATGCAAGCCGCCGCTCAGTCGTAGCCGATACTTAATTGCACAACATTGAGATCGCCGACGCTTTTTCAGTTTTGCATTACTGTTCTGTTGCACTTCCACGCGGTTATCTGTCAATGTCTATGCTCCATTGCAGCAATAAACTTATGGTCGAATGAGCACTAGGCGAGAACATGGCGGTCTTGTCATCGCTGCAATGGGGCAAAGGGACGGTAATGCAGATGAGCAGCTTTCTCAAGCACTGCAATCGCAGCTTTGCGCTCTGCAGCACCTCCTGGCAATTCCAGTGTTTCAAGGCAATCTGCCAGCGTAAAACGAACACGTGCTGTGATATGTCGGTCGGTGCCATACACAGTTTCTGTTTCAGCAAGAAGCGTACGGATCTGCGGTTCAATATCCTTGGTTTGACCAAGTGCGAGTTCGCAGGCAAGCATGATTCGAGTAGCTTCGATACGAAAACTTGTCAATGCCTTTGGCTGTTGTTCAGCAATTGCAATTAGCTCATGGCAAGCTGCTATGGCATTGTCAAACGATCTTGTGTTGTGCAACGCGTGGCACAGGACATACATTGCCCTAGCCCGAACACGGTCATTCCGCGATGCAATGCTCATCGAAGTTTCTGCGTTTCGAATCTCGGCAGAATCCAGAATCGAGAGCACGTCACGTGCGCTGACGACTGCTGCCTGGCTGTCGCCACTTAAGAGATAAAGCCACGCGAGCGAAGTTTGTTTTTCTGCGTGTTCATACGATCCGGTGCCGATGCTTTGCTTGACAAGTTCGACAGCTTGACGCAGGTAGCTGAGGGCTTCTTCCCGATGCCCAAGTCTGATGCTGTGAAACGCTGCGTACTCAAGCGTTCCAAATGTTCCGCCGTGGTGTTCGCCGAGTTGTGTCAGTGCAATGTCGACTGCTTCACGCATGTAACGGTCTGCATCAGCATCACGTCCCAGAAATGGGAGTACATACACAGCCATCTCACGTCGGAGCGCACAACTGCTGGCCGGATCACCAACTCGATCAATCACTGATAGAGCCTGAAGGTACAGCTCTTCGGCCCGTTCCCACTCATCGATGCGACGCATGACACCGCCAAGATTCGCAGCTGCCAATGCTGTCTCAATGTGATCGTTCCCCAATAGTCGTTGTGTTTGCTTGAGCGCTTCTTCGTGTACCTGACCAGCTTCTCGTACGTTTCCTTGTCTGAAGAGCGTGTTTCCAACCTGATTGAGCGCGGTCCATGTGCGCGAATCATCTGGACCAGCCTCTTGCAACAACACTTCGTGCAATGTCTGGAATGCAGCGAGTGCTTCTGTGTAGTTGCTGCTCCCTTTAAGCACTTCGCCGCACACCCAGAACATCTCGATTGTGCGCTCGCTGTTGAGTCCGAACTGGTCCTCAACATGGTCAAGAACCCATTGGGCGTGCTGCGCCCCTCTCGTTGGCCATCCAAGTTCAAGGTATGTTTTCGCAACAATAAAACGAACTTCTATTTCGACATCGGGCTGGTCAGCAAGTTCGCCACGATCAAGGCGTTGGGATGTTGCTTCAAGCACCTCTCCCATCGTGACGTTCAAACCATCCGAGCCGAGATTGCCAGCTGTTTCTAGCATCCGCCGTAGGAACAGATTGACAGCTGCCGCGCGCGATGCCTCGAGCTTCGCAGCGACAGCATTGTCCTGAGCGAGTGTTCGTTGGTGCCACTCACGGAAAGCAAGCACCGTGCTCGTTGTCGCACCTGTGACGAGTGTGAGTATCAATGCCGATGTGCCATACACCAGCACGCGGTGTCGTCGAACAAACCGTCCCGTCCGGTATCTCATGCTGAGAGGACGCGCAAGAACAGGCTCGTTTCGCAGGTATCGGCTCAGATCATTCGCGAGTTCCTGCACACTCTGGTACCGATGCTCACGCTGTTTCTGCATGGCACGCTCGACGATCCAGTCCAGATCACCGCGCAGCTGTGTCGTTCGAGCAGGATCATCGCTACCAACTCGCGTGGACATGCGCTTTGGCTCGACATTCTGTATGACGTGTTGCATCTCAGCCATCCCGCCTGAGCGCAGCACTTCGTTATCAAAGGGTGTGTTGCCGGTAAGAAGTTCGTACAGAATAACACCGAGCCCATAGACATCGGTGCGAGCATCAGCACTGGAAGCAAAGAGATTTGCCTGCTCGGGGCTCATGTATTCAGGCGTGCCAATTAACTGCCCCTGCTGTGTGTGCTGCGTATCCGCGAGCATGTCTCCAACTGCTTTGGCAACCCCAAAGTCGATGATGACAGGCTGGCCAGAATCGGCAACGAGAATGTTTGCTGGCTTCAGATCTCTGTGGATGATTCCTCTCTCGTGAGCATGCTGCATTGCTTCGCACACTTTCAGCATCAGCTGCACACGATCGCGAATATCAAGTGATTGCCGATCGCAATACTTCGCAATCTGCACGCCCGGAATCAGTTCCATGACAACGTACAATCGCCCAGATGGTGTTGCGCCCGCATCCAGCACGCGAGCAATGCCCGGATGATTCATGCGGGCCAGCGCCTGCCGCTCTGATTCGAATCTCGCGATAATGCGAGCGGTATCCATGCCGGGCTTGAGTACTTTGACAGCAACACCCCGCTTGACCGGTGCAATCTGCTCGGCTCGAAAGACGATGCCGACACCGCCCTGGCCAACTACCTCGACGATTCGATACCGGTTATCAAGAACCTGCCCGATCATGCCAAGGTCGACAATCTCAGAAATAAAACCAGCAGCCGGCTCAGCAGTCCGATTCTGTGGCACAAGATGCAGTACTGGGGATACAAAGGAGTCTGCTGTATTCAGTGTGTCGTGGAGTAGAAGCTCCTCAAGTTGCTGTCGAGTCTGCGCATCCTTGCAATACTGCTCGATGAACGCATTCCTCTGGTCGATGGGAAGGTCGACAATCGTGTCGAACAAATCCCGAAGTGACTTCGATGGTGCGACCATACAAACCCCAGTGAATGCTCTTTGCACAACGATCTGTCGATAGCTCTGTTCGTGAATCAATCGAACTATGTATCAATCCGTCCGTGGTACTCATCTTTGGACAACCGAGCTGACATCCATGCCTGCGCAAATCGCCAGTCCCGGCGAACTGTGCGTTCGCTCAGATCCAGCGCTGCCGCGACCTGATGGGAGTTCAATCCTCCGAAGTACATCAGCATAACAACCTGTGCTGAGCGTGGATGTTCGCGCTCAAACTGCTCCATGCACGCGTCAACTTCAAGGATGTCTTCCCACAGAGAGCTGTCATCATCTTGAGCTATGGCATTGGGATCGAGCAGTTCTCGCTGACGATCTCCGCCTCGTTTCAAAGCTCCTTTTCGCCTTGCCTGATCGACAAGAACCTCTTTCATCGCTCTCGCAGCGGCCCCGAACAAGTGGCCTTTGCCGTCCCAGCCTGGATCAGACTGACCGACGAGCTTGATAAAGACCTCGTGGACAAGTGCTGTTGCCTGCAGTGTTTGCCCTGGAGGAAGTGATCGCAATCGAGACTCAGCTAGGCGCCGCAGTTCACCATAGATGAGCGGCAGAAGTTCCTCCGCGTTGTGGCGGGGGGTTGCTGATGAGATTGGCGAAGAGTCATTGCTCACTGGACATTTTTCCAAAGCGTGTCCAAGCACACAACACAATGACGGATTGTAGTGGAGCCAGGACAGGATCCAACAACCGCAGAGGTAGACAGATATAGATGAGGAGTTTGTGTCATGCGATGTGCGGCAGTCTGGATTGCTTTTGTCTTGCTTATCGGTACTCAATGTGCCGCACAAACCACGACAACCACATTCACATACCAAGGAACACTGGCTTGGCAGGGCTCGCCGTTCACTGGAACAGCTGACGTGCAGTTCGAACTCTACGACGCTGTCAACGGGGGAAATCAGATCGGCCCCACACTCGTGCTGACCAGTCTGGATATTGATAACGGCCTGATGCAAGCCGATCTCGACTTTGGTGCTGCGCCGTTTGATGGAACATCAATGTGGCTGGACATCCAGGTGCGCACCCCTCCTGGGGCGGGCGTGTACATACGACTGACTCCGCGACAGGCCATCACAAGCGCGCCGTTCTCCATTCAAACACGGGGCATATTTGTTGACGAGTTCAACCAGATCGGCATTGGCACAACATCTCCGGAAATGACGCTGGAAGTCCACAGAAACATTGGGCCGGGCAGTACGCCGCGAATCGGCACCACTGGCGTGTTTAGCAGCAGACCGTACTGGCTCACAATGGGACTGAACCCCGCGCCAACCATCGCGTGGAACCCAACCTCCACACTCCGATTCGGCACGTCAGACTACGCCAATAGCGCTGGGTTCAACGAGTTGTTCTCGATCGATCCAGCTGGCAGTGTGGGATTCGGAACCACTGCATCCCCGTCTTCACACATAGCTGTGCATGCAGACACCGAAGACCACGCGATTGTTGCAACCGGTGGCACAGACACATCAATATCTGGTGGCGGCACATTGGTGCTTGGCGATGTGATGGGCCCAAACGTCAGTCTTGATTCCAATGAGATCATGGCGCGAAATGCCGGCGCAGCTGCAACGCTGTATCTGAACGCGGATGGCGGTGAAATCAGATTTGGCGTGCAGCGCACAAGCTCCGTGTTCGCATACTGCAGGATTGCTCCAAATGGCGCAGTTGTTTCTTCCTCTGCGAATATCGCCTCGGTGACGCACCCGTCTGATGGTGTGTACAACATTTATGTCGATGGTGGTGTACAGCAAAGCGACATCATCATTGCAACGTCTCACTCCAGCAGTATGGTGATAGTGCGTGCATATTCATCGGGTGGCAGCTCATACAAGGTTCGAGTTGACAAACTGAGCACTCCATCTACGTCTATCGACGGCGAGTTCAGTCTGGTTGTATTTCGCCCCTGATCTGCTCAAACGCCACCTCTCCAATACAGGAAAGTACATGCGAACTCAACGAACATATTGGAGCTGGCTCGCTGTTATTGCCCTTGTTTCGAGTGCTGTTGCACAAACAGACACAACATTCATGTATCAGGGGCATTTGAAATCACGCGGCGCTGTTGTTGGGAGCACTGCGGACATGCGGTTTCGCTTGTACGATGCTGAGACCAATGGAAACCAGATAGGTTCGACTCAGGCGATCACCGACATCGTGCTTGATGATGGTTTGTTTAACGTGCAACTTGACTTTGGTGCCAGCGCATTCAATGGCGAACAGCGCTGGCTTGGCGTCGACGTGCGATCACCAGCGGGAACTGGAACATTTGTTCCGCTGAGCCCCCGCCAGCCCATCACAAGAGCGCCATACGCGATGCAGACGCGAGGTATCTTCGTTGATACAAGCGAGCGTGTTGGGATTGGGACGCAGTTTCCCCAGCTCCCACTTGAGGTACATGGCGAAATCGCACCATTTAGCGTGCCACGCCTCGGTGTCACTGGAACTGGTTCGTCCGGCGATCGTTGGTTGTACATGTCTGTAGGCAATGATCTGACGTGGGCCGATGGGTCAGATCTGCGATTTGCAACGAGCCAGGCTGTCGGAGGCCTCATAGACACACACGCGACGATGACCAGTGCGGGGTATCTTGGCATTGGCACGACACTTCCAAAGCAACAACTGCACAACACAGGCGATTATTACGGGCGTGGCCATCTCTGGCTGCACGCGTACGAGGGCGACGGACAGGCTGGAACAGCGTACATCCAGGCGCGAGACACTTCAAACACGTCAGACATCGGTCTCACACTTCGCACCCAACTCGCAGGAACAGTCCAGGATGCGATCACGGTCTTCCCAAACGGTCAAATCTACTTCAGTAATCGCATTGCGTGCAATGACACAATAAGTAGCGTCTCATACAGCGCACTTGCAGCTGTCTTAGCAACTCAACACACCATGGGCGGAACAGCTATCGCGGGACGTACTTCGCCTGTAACAGGCACCGCTTACGCTGTACGAGGCGACTGCGCAAGCAGTTCAGGCTACGACTTCTATGCTGTTGGCGCTGGCATCAACTATGGCTCTCCATCGTCAATCCGATGGAAGCGCAACATCAAAGCAATCTCCGACCCGCTTGATCAACTCACACGCATTCGCGGCGTGCACTTCGATTGGGATCAGGCGCACGGTGGCAATCATGACATCGGATTTATCGGTGAAGAAGTCGGGCAGGTGTTACCGGAAATCGTTGCGTACGAGGACAATGGTGACTTTGTCACAGGCATGGATTACAGCCGGATGACGCCACTCCTGACAGAAGCTGTCAAGCAACTGCGTGCAGAAAAAGACGCGGAGATTGCAGCGCTGCACGATCGCATTGAAACGCTCGAAGCGACGGTGAAACAACTGGTTGAGCATATCGAAGGAGCAGAGCGATGAATATTCTGTATACCGACAAAAAATGCTCTTTGATAGCATTTATCTGCCTTGCCGTTTGCGCAAATGCTTCGGCGCAGCTGATGAGTTCCTTCTCGTTCGGCACAGATGGCTGGCAGCCAAACACCGGTGCCGTTGTCAACTGGGAATCGTCAGGCGGCGTGTCGGATGGTTATTTGCGTATTGTTGACAACGGGAATACCGAGGACATGGCAGTGATAGCTCCCAGCACATACCACGGAGATCTCACGCAATACAACGATGGCGTCATGTCATTTTACTTCCGAGAGGGTGATTACCAGAACAACCCAGGTCCGTTGCCATTCTTTGGTACAGTTACCATCACATCAACGGCTGGTACAGTTGCTCATGTATTCATCACTGATTTGCCCACAACAACCTGGGAACGCCATGCTGCACCGTTAACTGCCGAGGTTTGGGGTGTCAATGCAAGGGAGTGGGACGCTATTCTCAGAAACGTGACAGACATTCGCGTCAGGGTGGAAGCTGTCATCGGTGATGAATGGTCGGGGTTCGACAGTTTTACCATTCGCGGGTGCTATGCTGACTGTGATCTCGATGATGATCTTGATATCTTTGACTACATCTGCTTCGGCAACGAGTACGCAGCGCTTGGTTCGTACGCTGATTGTGACGGTGATGGTGACTTTGACATCTTCGATTATATTTGCTACGGCAATGCATTTGCGATGGGATGCCAGTAGCTGTATTGGATGATTGTATCATCGCACAACTTTTCAGTAGAACTCCATGAACGAAGTCACACAAGCGATTCATCTCAGGATTTGGTGGTTTTGGGCTCGCAGGTTGCTTCTGTTGTGTGCTTCAGCCGCAGTGCTCACTCTGCTTGCTGCGTGCCAGACAAGGCCTGCAATAGGTCCTGCAGAAAGGCATTTTCCACAGATTGATCCAAGTGAGTTGGGACTTGAGAGTGAAGACCTTCGTCATCTGGTTGAAGTAGCTGAGCAGTTTGTTGCAGATGATCGCATCGTGGGAGCAGAAATGCTCATCGTGAAAAACCGAAAAACGATTCTCCATGAAGCTGTTGGTTGGAGCGATCGGGAAGCCGGCATTCCGCTCAAAGAAAACTCGTACTACCGGTTGCGATCAATGACCAAGCCGTTCACTGGAACGGCTGCGCTCATGCTGATCGATCGGGGGCTTCTCCGGCTGGATTCTCGCCCGGCAGAATACTTTGCGTCATGGGATAACGATCGTTCGCGTCATATCACAGTTGAGCAGTTGCTGACGCATACAAGCGGTTTTATCCAGGAGGGCTGGCCGGTTCCTGCGGCAAGCTTTGATACGCTCCAGGGAATCGTCGATGTTTGTGGCAAGCAGGGGCCGCAACTCTCTCCCGGCGATCAGTTTACCTACAGCGATGTCAACTCGTTCACGCTTGGCGCGCTCGTGACACATCTCTCGGGGATGCCTGTAGAGCAGTTTATTGCAACCGAAATTCTGATGCCGCTGGGTTTGAACGACACACACATTGGCTACTCACCGAGTGAACAATGGGCAAGCCAAATGAATCCAACGTATCAGCGCGACGACCAGACAAAGGAATGGTACAAGTATTGGACACCGCAGGAGTCAGAAGTCTTTCCATACTTTCGAGCTTCCGGCGGGCTTGTTTCAACAATCACGGATTATGCAAGATGGCTTTCGTACTGGATGGATTGGATCAATGAGAGCAAGGAAGATACTTCGCCATCCACGCGGCAGTTGCTGTCTCAACGTCTTGTAGAAGCGGCATTGACACAGCACGGCTTTGATCAGGACGGTGGTTATGGATATCACTGGAGTCTGTATGGAGATGATCCACTGGTCTTTGGGCACTCCGGCTCGGATGGCACAGTTGCCGTCGCGGTTCCGGATCCAGATGTCATCGTTCTGTTCTTTACGCAGTCGCGAGGGAGTGACAACGGCACAGTTGATGAGTGGTTTGCAGCCGCACGTGCATTAGGCCTGCATCGGGTTAACAGTGAAATGCCAGATGAATCATTATGATTCAAGATTGTGGAGTATTGCTACGCGATCTCGAGCATTCAGATACACCTTTCGGTTGGCTTGGTTTGGGTGATCTGGTTTTCAACCTTGAGGTTCTGCAACTGCCGCGCAAGGTCGATATGTTCGGTCGACGCAATCCGTGCAAACAACGGCAGGAGCAATCGCGGCACAGAAGCATCCAAGTCCACAGCAGATCAACTGCCGCGCCGAACGCACCAGCGTCTCGTGCGTTCGTGAAATGCGCGTAGGGTTTTGAACCCCAGAGTAATGCTGGCCAGCAGGGCCGATTGGGTGCCCGGCTGTCGCGAGAATAGACGGCCTCCGGGACACCAGCGCCCGAGGGTGCCAAATCCATCGGTTACGGCCACAAGGTGCCAGAAACTGCCAGCAACGGAAAAAGTTGCGCATACCATGCGCAGATGCGAGTTCTCAGAAATCGTGTAAGTATCGGTGAAAGCGGAGGTTCGCCATCTGCGCTTTCAGCTTGCCAACGTGAATGTCGAGGGTTCGAATCCCTTCACCCGCTTTGTCAGACAGGTGTCAGCGCGTGACTAGAGCAGCCAACTGCGGACAACATCCCCACTTACCAACCCGTTCTATCCAAAAACTGAACTCACGCCGTTTTTCGATGGTAGGAACGCAGTTAGCCGCTCAATCGTTCACTGCAACCAACTTCCGTTGATGGTTCATACTCGGGTGGTGAGGGCTTGCCGATTCGCACGTTGCCAAACCCCTGATGAGGACATCCTACCCAATTATTAAGCAGGAGCATAAGACGAGTGATGACAGTTACTTACTGGCATCCCGCAGCAGCAGCAACGACCACAACTCGTCGCCTGACTGCAGAGACATGTAGATTACGAGCTCATTTTCCTCCGCAAGTAAATCTCAACTGCCGGCTACTCGTGTGTGGGATGGCGAAGCAAAAGGTAATCCCATTGCATTCGAAACCCTTCGCGGTGCATAGAATCAAACTGAGTTGAGTATTTGGACCGACGTGCAAGAGGATAGCATTTCGACTGCCTAGCACATCTGGTCTATTAAATATAGGCACTCACTCGACATTACACTGATGACAGAGATACCGCATATACAAGGGGATTATGACAGTGATCAATAAGAACCCACAGGAACGAGCTACAGCTCCAATCTATGCTGCAATGCGTTCGCGTGTAGCTGAGGTGTCCAGTATCAAAATCTTGAATACGACACCGACTACTGGACAGCGACCAACACTTGGACTTCCAGGCAGTATGATGGTTTTCTTAAGCAAGGGGAACTCTCAAGCAATCGAGGAAGTCCGCACTGCAGCAATACAAGGCGGTGAACGGGCAGCAAGCATCTTTCGACACCTCAAAAAGCAATTCGCCTGCCGAAAGACGCTGCCAATTGGCGAGGCTATCGAGTTGATATCAAAACAAAGCGTGTTTGCCGAGTTGCGATACGGCGGTAATATATTGGCATCGGGCTTGGCAGTGCCGGATGACTTGGACTATACCGTGCTCGTCTTACCGTACAATGGTGGACGGCTGGCGCCGGAGGGTTTCGAACTTGTCGAATACCTCGAAGAGCCTGGACAGGCAGACAGACTCCAAGGGATAGTAATTCAGGTTACGCCAGATCTCAGTGAAGCTGAAGCAGAGCTGATGAAAGCTCAGAACGACATGGACCGCTGGAGGAACGTGGCCTACGAGTTCGATTGTGATACAACGGCATGGGCAGTCGCGGCGGCATTTGCGATAGGCGTTACAGTAGGCTTGGCTGTCACATGTGCCGGTTGTGTCGTTCCCGATCTTATGCACCTCGATCAATCTGACATCGATCGGCTCGGACCCAGCGCATCAGTTCAAGAGCTCTTGCAGCTTCGGCACCAGTATCTCAGGCAGATGGTTGGGTATGCATGATTAGATTTGCACTTGATTTCACCGCCATCGGGATTCTAGTGATTTGGTTCCTCTCATCGGTACTAGTGCTTATCCCGCAGTTGAAGCCAACTATTCGTCGTTGGGACCGCTTGTCGATGGTGCCAGTGTGGACGTTTTTTGCACCGAGGCCTCTCACGGGTGACTACCACTTGTTGTTTCAGGATAGATTCCCTGACGGGACGTCAACCGACTGGACCGAAATCAGGATGAGAAGCGCCCGTCGATGGTGGAACTTCATCTGGAATCCACAAAAGCGCAATTCTAAGGCGCTGTTCGATTCAGTCACGGAGATGGCCGAGTTGGTTCGCCGAGCGGATCGGGCGATCGTTGGATCGATACCGTACCTTACGTTACTGTACTTCGTGTCCTCTCTTCCGCGTTCGATCAAGCCGCAATCGACTCAGTTCCTTTTGATGCAGTCATTCGGAAGCCAGAGTGAAGAGCGACCGCGTGTTCTGCTTCGATCTGCCTTACACTCAATATAAATGAATATCGATCTACAGACATGCCTGTTATTGACCGCGAAGATTAGCGCTGTAGGGGTCGCGATTGCCGATGCCGAGTATTTGGCAAATCGGCGATTACTTACAAACTCAGGTCTTATGAGCTGGATACTGGGACGCTTGAGAGCACCTGTCTTCGCCGTCGGTACGCTGGCCACCTGCCTAGATTCGGTCCTGCGATATCCAAATGTACTGGTGCTTATAGGAATGCGCATGGCCCTCGCAGTGTGCGTGGTAGCAGGTGATGAAGCTGTGGCCTTAAATGGCCTGATTCTTCTGGCCATCGCTATTCTGTCTATGTCGCTTGTCGTCCGAACCACTTATGGTCATGACGGATCTGATCAGATGACCAGCGTCATATTTTGGCCACTTGGAATCTGTATGCTTGTTGGAACCGACCTAGTAACTACCGCCGGGGTGTGGTTCATTGCTATGCAAGCCTGCCTTTCCTATTTGACTGCCGGCGTCGCAAAAGCCTCTGCGCGAGGTTGGCGCGACGGTTCATACTTGGTCGGAATCGCGGGAACACAAATCTACGGGAATGCGTCGATTGCGGCTCACCTCAAGGCTCACCCGCGACTGGCCAAATTGATTTCGCGATTCATTATTGGATGGGAGTGCTTTTTCCCGCTCGTGATTGTCACTCCTTACCCGCTCTCAATCGCAATTCTCATCTCCGGAGTATTGTTTCATGCTTTGAATGCGGTGCTGATGGGGCTTAACTGCTTCCTTTGGACATTCGTTGCAACATATCCTGCGATCCTCTACTGCGTTCAATCGCGTGGTTGGTGATGAGAGTGGATTGCATCTTATTCACGCCGCTTTATTGACTGCAGCAACTGACCTGTTCAAATATTCGTGCGGCCTATAAGACCATGGTGCGACATCGTGTAGGGTCCAAATACTCAGTTCACGCTGCTTTCGGGTGATACGAACGGAGCAAGCCGCCCAATCGTTCGCGCGATTCGACGTTATCTGGAGGTTTGTCGGGCGTGTTCAACGACCCGATGATGCATCTGTTGCAAATGCCTTGATGCCGTCCCCGTCCTATCCAAATATTGAGTTCACGCCGCTTTTCGATGGTAGGAACGCAGCAAACCGCCTAGTCGCTCACTACAACCAACGTCTGTAGCCGGTTCATACTCGGGCGGTGATGGTTTGCCGATTCGCAGATTGCTCAACCCTTGGTGAGGGCGCTCTGCGTTGTAGTGTTCCACATACTCAGCTATAGCGTGGCGCAGTTGACACTCGCCAAACAGGATCATGTGGTCCAAGCACTCGCTCTTGATCGAGAGCACAAACCGTTCTGCAAAGGCATTGAGATTCGGACTTCTGGGCGGGAGTCTGACGCACCCAATGCCGGACTCTCTCAGCAGCCGTTGGAATGCCATTGTGAACATTGGATCTCAGTCGTGGATCACGAGCCGATTGTGAAGCAGGAAGCCATCGAAGACATCCGTGAGATTCCGAGCGACCTGCTGCATCCATGCGTCTGAGAGTTTCGACGTGATGCCAGCGACTTCGACTTTGTGCGACTCGAGTTCAATAACGAAGAGCACCCAGAATCGTGTGAGCCCTCTTGATGTCCACACCTCGACGGTAAAGAAGTCCGTTGCGGCTAGCACCAACCAGTGCCGCTTCAGGAACTTGCGCCATGTGGTGCGCTTTGATCGCTCAGGTGCTGGCTCAATGCCTTGCTCGTGCAGGATGTTGGCAACGGTCGAAGATGACACACGATGCCCGAGCACTTTGAGTTCACCAACAATCCGCTCATAACCACAATCGTTGTCAGTTGCCATCTGGACAACGAGTTTGCGTATGTGCTCCATGACGCGTGGTCTACCATCGTACTTGCGCGCGATCAACTTCCGATGCCAACGCAAGAGTGTTGCTGGAGTAACAATGCAGCACACATCCCGAAGTACTCTCCTGCCAAGCCGCTTCGCACGAACAGCCAGCCTGCGGCGCTGCTTGTCGGTGAATTTAAGTCGTCGCTTGCCGAACTGCTCCCTCAGCACACGATTTTCTTCACCTAGGTACTCAATCACCAACTGCTGCTGCTCGTTGAACAGACCTGCAACGATCACTGCGAGCATCTGCCAGGGCTTGACAATCTAATTCATATCGCAAAGGAATGAGAGCTAAACTCGCATGACAGCCTTGGATCCTGAGTGTCTGAAAGAGACTGCAGACCTAACGTTGATGTACTGAGACACCAAAGCGGGCGCTAGTGGTGTGAGAGTTGCATCCAATGCAGTTCTCATCAATCCACTAGCGCCACGACAGGGGGGCAAAATCGCAGAGTCATCTTTGGAAGGGGGACGAAAGCCGCACGCCACGTGGCTGGGAACGATATGTGACGGCGGCTCTCGTGCTCCCTTTTCTGTTCATCGATTATCTGAAGCGTCGCTGCTCCGCATCTGCTTTGTATTTGCATCATCCCAGTACGGCTTAACGTTGAATGTTTCATGAAGTCTGCGACTCCATTCAGCATCATCCCAGACAGGTTCATACTCATCGGTGAAGGTTGCTGCGGTATCAACCTGCTCCTTTTCGATGTTTACGATGCACTGCGTGTCAAAGAAATGGCATACTCCCATGGGAATCGCAACATTACCAGCATCGGTCCGAACAATCACAAACGCAACTCTGCTTCGCATGGGATCAATCACAAGATCGCTGATTGTGCCAACGTCCTCACCCTCGCGCGTCTTGAGTGTTTCGCCGACAACTTCTGATGCTTTCACAACTTCATACACTTCATGTTTGTTGTCGTTCGCTTCGACTGGGTTTGACGTCCATTGCAAGTTACTTTGCAGTGGCCAGTTGTCGTCGTCAAAGCCATTGAACGAATCGAGAACCTCGGTGTCGAAGCCGACAGTGAGTTTGTCATTTTTATAGTTTGCTAGTTCCTCTGTCGGAACAGCGTACAACGATTCGCCGATACCAAGGAAGCCGCCTCGACTTAGCACCCCGTAGACCACGCGGCCGGTTCTGCCCTGGATCGCGAAGTCACTAATTGTGCCGATAGATTCATTGCTGAAGTTTTCAACACGTGTATTCATGATATCGGTTGCTCGATACAGACGGGGAGCCCTGCTTGCATCGCTCGCTTCTGCGCGCTGGCTGTCGCCATACACGTTGTACATTGTGATCCGAGCTTCGGAAGGCCAATACATGTTTGAGGAGTTTGCAGCTGATGCCATTCCGACAACGCTCCCCTGGCGCATGTCGACAATGACGTCACGCACCTGTGAGTTCTCCATGACACATGTGACTGTTGCAAAGCATGATGGATTCACTGAATAATCTGTTGGTCGGTTTACATTGCTGGCTTCGTCTACGCTGTCCTCGCGCATCGGCAACTCTCGATTGAGGCGATTCTTGTACGACCTGACATCGATAATGGTGTCGATAGACGGGCTGATTCTGCATCCAATTGCGGTGCCATTACAATGCTTTTCAGCAATCTGAACAGCATTGGCAAGTGATGTCTGCAGCATCTCTGCCCGAGTTGCCAGCTGAATTGCCTGTCTCGATCCATAGAGCTCAATAGCAGTGGTGTGAGGCGAACTCTGTGTTGCTTCAGGTGTTTGCTTTGTTGTGGTAATGTTGCCATCAGTTTGTGCAAACGCTGTTCCAGCAAGTGTGCTGAGGAGCACGATCGATGCGGTTGTTGTCTTGTTTAACATGTGTATGTCTCCTTTATCTTCGTTGTGACCGGGCAGGGCAAGCTTTGTATAAGCTCAACATGATCCATCCCGAGTCAGCTAGAGACATATTCAGCTCGTAGTATGAACATCCCGTGACTTCAACATGAATTATGGTTCATATTTCGGTTTGTATTCCTGATCCTGTTAGTACTTGATGCCTTATGGAGATTCAGCACTGTTCGGGTTCTCAGAACCAGAACAAGCGAGTAAATGTGCCGAACAGTGTACGGTGCGGTGCGCTCTCTTCTGTTTTCTGCGGAATCTCACTTCCCGCTTCAGCAGAGATGAGTAGCTTCTTAATATCAAATCTTCCTTTGACGGGCACAACCTGCATAGAGAACCGCTCGAAGTGCCTTATTGGCAATGGTTGATCAATCAGCACCTCAACATTCGTGTGCCGGTGATCAGCACAGATTCTGTGCATAAGTGTGTGCAATACATCAGCCGCACCTTCCAGCAGTTGCGCAAAGTATGTGTCGTTGAACCAAAGACATCCGGTGACATCGAGTATTCTGTTCTTTCGCATAGCAGGGAGCACAATGCCGTCGATGATCTCGGAATCGGAAAGCGACGATTGTCGTTTGCTGCTGTATGCCATCATGTGCAACTGGCTTTGAGCTTCGTTCATGCGGTCCTCAGGTGTAGCTGCATATCTGCAGTTGTAGTTGCGTGTGAGAACTTGGTACTGTTGGTTGCATGTTTGTGCTCTTGACTTCTGGTGCTGCGATGGGAGTACAGTTTTACAAGGGGGTTGTTTCGGCATCGTGCCGCACCCCTTGTAGAGCCAATCAAGGAAAAACCATGATTCAAAATCTCAACGTTGTTATTGCTCATGGCAGCGACGATACATTGGAAGCCGTTGCTGCTGCCATACGCACCAGTCACAATATCGTTGCCAGATGTAGCACTATCGTTGAGTTGAAGTCCGCAATCACAGTTGATAAGCCTGATGTTGTTGTGACAGGAATCGTTTTTCCTGATGGGGATGGGCTTGAAACAATGATTGAAGTCGGTGAGATCGAACCGTGTGCGAGTGTGATTGTAACTGCACGACGTTCGATGGAACTCGTCAATAAGGCAATGGAAGATCATGTCATGGCGTATCTGATTGAGCCAGTTGTTGCTGAGGATCTGAAGGCAGCCATCGTGGTCGCTTACACACGATTTGAACAACTTCGCATTCTGACAGAGCAGATCGGAGACCTCAAACAAGCACTTCAGGACCGAAAGGTGATCGAGCGAGCGAAGGGAATCTTGATGGGGGAGAACGAGATGACGGAGGGTCAAGCCTTCGAGCAGCTGCGCCGCGCGGCTCAAGATAACAGAATGAAACTTGTTGAAGCAGCAAAGCAGGTGCTTGATACAAGCAGCGAGAAAAACACCTGATCTATGGGGTATACCCACTTCCGAACTCCAAAGGCAGGCAGTTCCAGCACGGAACAAAGTTACGCCAGCCCCTGACAACATCGGCAGGGTTTTGGGTAGTATGCGCTAGTCAGAATGAAATGTCAAGTTGCTGTTGCCGATTCGCGCACCTGTTCGGATTCAGTGGGTTTGAGCAGGTTTTTGCCTTCGCCATCCAACTCATTCTGATCAGCGAGCCGCTCGATCGTCGTGTCCTTCATTATGTCTGCAGGAGATGTTGCGGTGAATGGGACACGATGGCGAACTGATACAGACCCCGTGTCTCGATTTTCTCCTTGATGCGCGTTTTCGTTATGCTCGCTCAAATCGCGAACTAAAGTTTTGATTTTTTCTCCGAGGACTTTGATGCTGTAGATTGGTTCTGGCATGTCGATATCGAGACGATCGTACTCTGCTTTGACAGCCTGCATTGCTTGACTGCGTACACGACCGAAGTCATGCTTGGCCTGATCTACCCATCCGAACAGGTGGACGGTGATGCTTGAATCGCCTAGCTCTGTTATCTTCGCGAATGGTGGGGGAGATGTCATAACACCCTCGTTGTGTTTGAGTACGTTCACGCCAACACTGAGTGCTTTTTCAAGATCGACGTCGTATCCAACGCCGACTGTAAAATCAAATCTTCGCTCGGGGTTCGATGTATAGTTCATGATTGTTGATTTGAACACGGTCGCGTTTGGAATGCGCACAACATTGCCATCAAACGTTGTCAGTACGGTTGATCTTGTTGTCAATCGTGTCACGAGTCCTTCGTGCCCATCAATCAATACGTGGTCACGTGGGCTGAACGGTTGCCTGATTGAGAGGAGAATACTCGCGATGTAGTTTTCGACGAGATCACGAAATGCAAAGCCGATTGCGATACCGGCGACTCCAGCTGCTCCGAGCACCCCGCCCACAAGTGCCATTGCATCAAGCACCTCAAGTGCAAAGAGGATGCTGACAACAAGGCACACGATTTGTGTGAGTTTTTGTGTGATATCACGCAAGAACGGGTTGGAAACCATGTGCATGAATGGCCAGCGCCACTTACCGATCAACCAGGAAAGAAGCATGCCCGCAGCAACAATTGCAGCAGCAATGGGTAGCAAGGGAAGGTATGCAAGCCATTGCTCGGCTCTCTCGCCAACCCGATCCGCTGCTCCTCGTACGCGATCGCTGATGTTGTACGATAACTCGATCCGATTATCTATAGTTTCAATGCCCGTGATACTTTGGACAAGCTCGCTTGCCTTTGTGACCACGCCAGAATCAATGGCTTTACCAGTCAGCACAATATTGTCATCGAAGATATCTACATCACTTGAATCAAGTCCTGGGAGCTCAGCCAATGCTTGCTCTGCCCGAACAATTCTTTGGGGTAAGTCAGGAGCAGCCTCCTGAGACTGTGACTTGCACTCCCCCGCAGCACAGAGAACAGTTGTTGCGAGAAGTATGACAAGCCCGGTGAGACGCATTACCCTACTCCTTTGGTTACCGCAGAAGTCCAAAAAAAATGGGAAACCGGCCCTCAATCACCGTATCTGGTACGGAGTGAGAGCCGGCCTATCCCCACAAGTGCGACCTGTTCACCCTCTTTGTGAATGCCGCCACTATGCTCGAGCATCACGCATATCGCGAATAGTGTCGTGTGCTTCCTTGACAGATGCATACTGGCGCTGCAGCACCGCGTTGTAAGGGCTTCCGGCTGTTTCTTTCAGCACATTCTCATAGCGGGCTTTGATCGCATCTTCGCCTCGCTCGGCTTCTGAGAGTACAGCGTGCTCGTCACCCCCTTGCACCGTGCCACGAATGTTCAGCCACCATCGATGCACAGTGCCCGAGATACTGCCGTGATCTGTGGGATTTTCTCCAGTCGTTTTGATAGCTCGCTGGAGCTCGTGCGCAAATGTACCTCTACGCTCGCCGCAGCGACGGAAATAGTTTGCGATATCCTTGTTTTCAATCTGCTCGGCTGCAGCTTCGAAGCCGTGCTGACTGTCAAGATTGATGGTAATAAGATCCTGAAGGCCTTTGATCGTTGATTTGTCTAAATTCAGGACGGTTTCCATTGCCATATCCTTTCGTATTGTAAAGTTTGCATGCGATGTGAGTGAGGATTCCAGATTCAGTTGCTGTTTGGTGTTTCTGGTGATGCACTGTTCTCTAGATCATCCGTTGCGTCATCGACTTCGTCGGCGATTTCCTCAACGGTGTCCTCGATTGCATCGCCAGCATCATCCACGGTATCTTCGACTGTATCTGAAATATCGTCAATATCAGTTGAGTCCTCACAGCCTGTGATTGTTGCAATCATGCATGTGCCAAAGACTGTCGTTATGAGGAGCGTGATGATTGCACTTGCGTATCGTGCCATAATCGACCTCCTTTACGAAAACACAGCGATTTATACCAATGGATGCGATGAGCCGCGACGAACCAGTCCTGCAATAAGTGAGAGTAGGAAGAGCACCACAAAGACGAAGAATAAAATCTTTGCGATGGATGCCGCTCCGGCTGCGATACCTCCAAAGCCAAAGACTGCTGCGATGATCGCCACGATGAAAAATGCGAGTGCCCAGCTTAACATGATTGTCTCCTTTACTGTAACTGTGCTTAACTAATTCCGTTTGAGAATGCTGTTTTGTCAGTTCTCGTGCTTCTGGTGTAGTATCCATTGCTCGTATGAGATCACGCTGAAGGATGTGTGAAATCGAAATAATTCTGATTACTCACCATCTCGAGCATCTTCTGCAGTGTCAGCAATACCATCGCCAAGCGATTCAATATCCTCTCCAACTCCTTTGGCCGTGTTGCAGGCAGTTATCGACATACCAAGAAGTGCCAGCGCTGATGCTGCAAAGAGGCCGAGAGTGATCTGCTTTGCTGTGGTTCGTGTTGTGCGTGTCATTTTGTGTCTCCATGAATGAGCGGTGTCTGGTTCGTTGAGTTCAAGCTTGTGCCATGCGGCTGAACTCCACTAACCACATCTTCCTGAACCCACATGAGTCGTCTCTGAACCTTTTATGAAAAACAGTTCATTTTGCATCCTCTCAGGTTAAATAGATCGGAACCACTCCCACTGAACTGCGAGGAGAGATATAGTTTGTCGTTGTCGCTGTGATTCAGTTGATCACACTCAAAGCAAGTGAGAGGAAGCACGTATGCGCGTACTGATCGTTGAAGACAACCCGAAAATAGCAGCAGGACTACAGAAGGGCTTGCAGGAGAACGGCTTTGCCGCCGATATCGCGCATGAGGGCTTCAGTGGAGAAGAACTCGCAGCTGGTGGTGAGTACGACGTGATCATTCTCGATCTGATGCTCCCGGACCGCGACGGTGTTGAAGTCTGCCGGAATCTTCGACGCCGAAAAATTTCAACTCCTGTTCTCATGCTGACAGCGTTGTCCGGGACAGACGATAAGGTTGCTGGTTTGGATGCTGGTGCTGACGACTACCTGACAAAGCCGTTCGAGTTTGAGGAGTTGCTCGCGCGTGTTCGCGCCCTGCTCCGTCGCGGCGAAGCATCCGAGGGGAGAGTGCTGAAGTTTGAGGATCTCGAACTCGATCTTTACTCGCGCCATGCAAGACGAGGCGAGAGGGATGTAGAGTTGTCAAACAAGGAGTTCGCGCTGCTCGAGTATCTCATGCGGACTCCCAATCGAGTGCTCAGCAGAGCCCAGATCAGCGAGAAAGTCTGGGATATGAACTTTGATGCAAGCAGCAATGTTATCGATGTCTACGTCTCAAGTTTGCGCAAGAAAGTCGATCGTGGATTTGATCGGGAGCTGATACACACTGTCAAAGGCGCGGGCTACCGATTTGGAATCATGGATTAAAATGGATACCCGGGAGAAGAAAATCGAACATGCTCGTGGAGTTAGTCTCAGGACTCGCCTGACGCTATGGGTCTTTGCCATCTATGTTTTGATCAAGCTGGTCACGGGGTGTGGATACTATTTGATTCAGCGTGAAAATGCACAGCGCGAGTTTGACACAATGCTTCTGGAGCGAGCAAGCAACATGGTTGCTGCTATCGAAGGCACACTGCCTTCAATCTCAGCAACCGAACTCTACAACCTCTCAAACAAAGAGTTGGGCTTCGTTCAGTTTGAACGATTTGCTGTTGATGTGGTAGATCATGAAGGGAAAAGTATTGTCAATGATGTGGAAAGGTGGCCGAAAACAATCCAATCACTTGCACTTCCTGCCATTGAGAATGATGCTCCTTTGCAGGGGGATCTTCGTGACGAGACCCCAGTGTTCGAAAATACACAAGGAACACCCCGTGCTATTGCTTTGCCTTTGACCGATTCGTTTGGCAGTCATTTCGCTCTGATTGTCGTTACAACAGATGCATATATTGACAGACAGCTAGCGATGATTTCGCGTGTGCTGGTTATCGGCGCGTCGCTTGGATCGATTGCAAGTTTGATTAGCGGATGGTTTATTGCCGGAATTGCTGTACAGCCGCTCCATAGATTGAAAGAGATTGCCGGGCAACTCAGACCGGAATCCATCAGCCACGAGTTAACTATTGACAGCAAGAATGCTGAGGTTGCTGAGCTTACCGACGAACTCAATCAGGCACGCGAGCGCATCAGCAATGCCTTTGCAGCTCAGGAGCGATTCCTGTCGAATATATCCCATGAAATCAAAACACCTATCGCAACGCTCTTGCTGGAAGCGCAGACGCTCAAACGTGATCAGCTTGATGAGAATGCGGCATACTTTGTTGATTCAACAGAAGAAGAAATGCGGCGACTGGGTAAACTTGTTGAAAGTTTTCTGATGCTGACGCGTGTGCAAGATGGTCGCGACCTTGAGCGACGAGATACATATCCTGCGAATGAACTTGTGATGGACTCTGTAGAAAACTGTGCCGTCATGGCAGAACAGTACGGAGTTCAGTTGGTTCCCACACTTCTTGATAATGATGGGACCATCGATGCTGTAGTTATTGGCGATTCTGAGCTGCTTCGGACAATGATCGACAACCTGCTACGAAATGCTATTCGCTTTGCACCAAAGGGCAGCGATGTGCGTATTTCAACAACGTGCAAGGACAGCTGTCTGTACGTTGCTGTTTCGGATAAAGGGCCTGGTTTGCCACCAGAACTGCTCGACAAGATATTTGACCGATTTGTGCAGAGCAAGGAGGAGGTGAGGCGGGGACGCGGTCATGGGCTGGGGCTCAGCATTGCGCAGAGTATCGCAGAGCTACATGATGGCGAAATTACTGTGCGTAATCTTGAGACAGCCGGAGCGGAGTTTACAGTCAGAGTTCCAGTTGAGCTTGGGCGCTGACTTCGCATTGAATCGGCACGGATTGTTTGATACAAGTCATGCGATTTTACAACTTTATTCGATGCATGCAAAGAGTGGCAGGAGCAATCGCGGCACGGAAGCATCCAAGCCCACAGCAGATCAACTGCCGTGCCGAACGCACGAGAGGCTGGTGCGTTCGTGCAATGCACGGTGCGGATGGGGTTGTTGAACCCCGGAGAATGCATGCCAGCAGGGCCGATTGGTGCCGACTGTCGCGAGAATAGATGGCTTCCGGGATCAGCGCCCAAGTGGCCGAAATCCATCGGTTACGGCCACGAGGTGCCAGGAGCTGCCAGCAGCGGAAAAAGTTGCGCATACCATGCGCACATGTGAGTTTTCAGAAAACGTGTAAGTAGCGGCAGGAGTGGAGGTTAGCCATCTGCGATTTCATCTTGTCAACGTGAATGTCGAGGGTTCGAATCCCTTCAGACGGCCTCCAACAAATGGCTGGTTACTGAACGTAAGGATAATTGAGTTGTTGGAGAGCGAATAACATTGGTGTGCATTAATGGATTTCGGATCAAAAAGCTCCGTATGAGCTGCTTTGAGTTGTACGAAGGGAATAAAAGAGTCGCGACAAGAAAAATCATCGAAGCTTTAGGTTTGGAATGCTTAGCTATGCGAGCGAAAATCCACTGGATCAAGAAAGAAGAGGGAGGACGAAGCAAACCGCCAGCAGGTGTGGGTTCCCCTCCGTATATGACGATGGTGCGATTCACCGATGCTGACGAACCGTGGCCCCCAGAAATCGCATGGTCATTGGCAATCAAAAAGCGAGAGGCGGAAAGCTCTGAGTACGACTGGATTGCCGATGTCAGCTACAAGATGGAGAATGCTCCCCACGAGTCACTTCGTCCCGGCAGAATGTTCGAGTTGTACGAAGGCAACAAGTGCGTCGCATCCGGAACGCTCATAGGTGAATGAGCAGTTTGCGTGTTTGTTTGTTGCCCCCAGATATCGCGCTAACTGACCCGTGATCGACACGCGATCACACCACATGGATTCTGAGGATGATCTCTGGTTTGTATGATGATCGCAACTCTCTTTGCGAAGATAGTCGATCACCAACTGCTGCCCGCTGAGAAGACCGGCAACGATCACCGCGAGCATCTGCAGGGCTTCAATAATTCGATTCATAACGCAACGTATCGATACCGAGCAATGCCAGCATTAAACACAAGGATCATGGAAGAACTGAGAAGCTGGAAGGTAAACTATTGACGCATGACATCTTTCGTGCAACTGAATGACGGCTGGAACGCCGAACCCAATGCGCCAGATCCTCGAGCGAAGGTTGATGGGGTCGATTTGGTGCTATCGTTTTGGTTGAATACATGGAAGTTTCCTCGGTACAAGGAGGGTGACGTGGGGATGCTTCGATTTCGGCGTTGCTCACGGTATTGTTTGGGTTCGACAAACGACGAGGGGTGGTACCGAGGCCAGTGCCGTTTCAGCGGAGTTGCACCTCGGTGGGGTGAGTTTTATGAGGTAAGGGGAGATCTTCGTTTACCCCTGTGCCCGAACGACTGGATTCATCTCAGTCCACCGAGCACAGCTTCACGGCATTTTCTTTTCTATTTGCGAGATGGCACGTTTGAATGCGATGCTGAGGGTTGGGATTTCACGGTAGACCGACCAACGTGAAGCTCTCATGCTCAAAAATCTTCTAGAAGTGTTCTGTTGGCCACTGTCACCTTGATTCAATATCACGAACACTCTCTTGCGTACACTTTGATGTTTATTTGTCGGTTTCGGACTCAAACCAATACTCAAGGCGATAGAAATGCTTGCCGTCGGTGATATCGATTGCCATCTGACCAGCTAAACCCTCAAGTTGATCTGTTCCGGAATCGGGAACGACCGAGATCGATTGTGTCGGCACTCCCCTCTTCATTATGGAACTGTGCTGAAGAACGAAAGATCCGGTGCGTCCTGCCAATGTTCCCACAACGCGTTCCATAGCGACGTATCCTCCGGACCCATCGGTTGCTGAACGCACACCAAGCATTTGGCCAAGACTGTGGGCTTCGAGATCGCCGTGGAACTGCTTGTCGAGCGACATTCTGCCGATGTTCGGATCGCCTATGCCTGCCGCGTCAGATTGCATCGCGAGGTTTACATCGAAGGGGCCAGATGCGGTCTGCGTATCCATAGTCATCTCCGATTGTGGGACCCGCAGGCTGTCAGCATGGCACCCCGCGAACATCAGCAAGAAAAAACTTGTGGGGAGATAGCCGAGGAGAACGGGTTTGTGTCTCATTGGTAGACTGTAGGCGTATGTGTCTACAGCCGGCTATCCGAGCAGGCAAAGAGCTCTGAAACCAACCAGGATGTATCTCGGACATCAGGCAGAACACATACATCGCGTTTGGATACTTCACGGGATAGTACGCAACCGATGACAATGAACTTGTTTTGTGTCTTTGATTCAAACTCAACAACATCGGGAAGCCGTGTTCTCTTATCCTCGGAAATCGAGGTTCTCGTAACGCGATGAGCAGTTCCAAGTTCTCACGCACAGCGCATGAGCACTCGGTTTGGTTCTGGCGATTCACGCAAGTGAGATTTCGATCCATCGCGGATATCGATTGTGAATCGATGTGTTATCGTGCCAGCTTTTACCCTGTTCCGTCAAGCGACAGCATTGGTTGTGCCAAAGGGGAACGCACATTAACACCAGCGTCGCGCAGATGGATCATAGTTGCGTATGCATCAGTTGCCAATAGTAACCGTACCGAATGTGGCGCGATACGTTTTGGGAATGGTGTAGATCCCGACTCCTGAGTATGTTCCCGGATCAACAAATAGTGTGCCACCTTGTGGCGTAAAACCGGCTGCTTGATTGAAGCTGCCGTTGAACGGTTCCACGAACGAACCGACACCCGACCCGCCTGCGCCCTGTCGCAGCCAGCGATCGCCCGAGAATGGGTAAAGGCCTCTGCACGAGAGCGTGTCAATGAAGCTGAAATGGTCTCGCTGTCCGATGGCGTTCTGCCACTGGCTGTTCCATTGTGTGTTGACAGTGATCGTGTCCTGCCCGTTGCACGAGAACGCGCTGCGCCCATAGTGCATGAACGAGTCGAAGTCGTACGGTCCCCACACTGATGCGGCAGGCACAATGTCAAAGTTGAAGGCGCATGAGATAGGTGTACCACCAGTGTTGATGCAGAGGTTACATACGCTGGCGTTGCATGCATTGCCGGGGACAGTGCTTGATCCGCAGACATTGCCATAGTTGATTGTGACATAGGAACTGCGATCAAATGCGGACTGCTCGTGCCAGAAACCCAGCGCGTGATAGAGTTCGTGTACAATGATGATCTGGGTGTTCCACGAGACAATGTTGATAATCTGCGTGCCGCCCTGCATTCCCACGGCTGAGTTGTTGAAGGTGCTTGCCTGGAAGCGGACTCTATTTGCATCGCCAGCGACTGCTGGTCGGAAGACAACGCCAGCGCGCTGCCCAATCGCATTCATTGCATTGACTGCGGCGGTTTGCTGCGATGCTGTGACACCGCTCATAAAGTCGTATGGAACAACAACCGGCCAGTAGTTGACCGCGCCGAAGACGGCTTCGGGGCCGCTCATCTTCCACGCTTCCTGTTCTGCGGGCGAGAGTTGGATATCTCCCTGAATCACGATGTATCCCTCGGGCAGATCGGGCACGATCATGGAGCCAGCCATGCCCTCAAGAGAGATTCGCGGATCTACGGACGCTTGCAGTGCGTCTTCAGTTGCAATCAGACCGGGTATGGCGGTTGTTGCTTGTGTGCTTTGCATTGTGCCAACGCGCAGTTCTCGCGCGAGTTGTGCGTCACTTGCGGCATCGGGTCCAGCCTCATGGATCTGTCCGAATGCTGCGCCCGATGACATAAGTACGCACGCTGTGATTGCGATATGACGGATAAATGTGTCTTTGCTGTGCATTGTGTGCGTCATGAGAGAACCCCAATGGATCTGATCACATGAGTCGATGCGGCGATGTTACTGAAGATTCACAAGCACGAGCACCAGCCCCTTGCCCTCGTGCAGCGGTGTCATGGCCTTGCCGATGACGCACCCGTGCGATCGTTCGCGATCTGAAGCGACCATCGCGTGACCGGGAGTTGTCGAAGTTGTGAGTAATGCGCCGGGCTCAACTGCACCGAGTGTTGCGTCGACCATACACCATACGCGCCCTGCCATCGCAACAGCGTGCTGACCGTGCGCCATATTCACATCCTCTGCACCGAGCACCATGCCAGCATTGAGCCCGTTTGCTCCGCTGATCACTCCGGCAACTTTCATGTCGTACGATGTATCGCTGACGCGAAGCGCGCCGGGCTGTGCCGGATTAATCACGACAACCATGCCTGGCTTTGGTAAAGTTGAGTCTGCAGGTGCAATGTCGAATGACTCTGCAACATCCGCACCACCGAGGATTTGCAGTGTCTTTGTCTGCGTGAGTCCATCGACCCACAGGGCCGAGCCTCCAGCATTGTTTCTGAAGTATCCGCCCCATGCTCCGGCGTTGTTTGTAATGCCCGCAAGTGAGGCGTAGCCAGCTTCATCATTTACTGCGATAAGGGCGTTGCCAGAATCGTTCGTTGCATAGATTGCAGCGCCATTTGCGCTTGTCGCTCGCGCGTATACACCATAGGCACCGCCATCAGCGTACACAGCGGTTCCCTGGGTGAACGATGAGGTGATCGAACGCACACCATAGCCAGTGTCGGTGAACGCATATACACCGGTATTGCTCCCATCGGCATCGGCCCAAATTGCGTCCTGTCCAGGTCCAGCCCACGCAAAGAGTCGTGTCTGCGTTGATGCAGCGGGTGCTGTGCCGACACCAACATTGCCGTTGAGACGTATTGGCACCGAGTTACCACTATACCCTGCGATAATCAGTTCTGACGCTGTGCCAGTGCTTGTGGAGTTGTATGCTTCGAGCCATATCTTGTTGTCGTCTGGGTTGTTCGCTAGCACGAGAGCGCCACCGCCATTCTCTTCGAGTCCGAGACGCAGATACTTCCCGCTCACATCAAGATCAAACCCGTGATTGGCAAATGTTGCGTCCGGCTCGCGCCCGATGCCGACATGTCCATAGGTGTAGGCAAGGTCGTAGGTACCGGGGATCTGGTAGAACGGTCCCATTGCGTACTGGGCCATTGGCGCTGGGGTGATTTCTTGGAGTGGCGAAAGCGCGGTGTATGGGCCGGTTGATGCGCCGGGCCGAACTTCGGTCTGGAGCCACGTCTTGAAGCCTGTAAACTGGATCCCAAAGTCGAGTTCGACCGCAAACATTCCATCTGTGATCTGCACGTCTTCGATGTCAACAGGAGAGCCGGCGAGCACAGTACCCGTTTCATCGCCATACAGACTGAAACGAAGGTCGTAAATGCCGTTTGCTGGCGAACCGCCCGCGTCAAGCCGTCCCTGATACGTGAATCGCGTGTCAAGGGGTGTCTGTGCGGCTGCAATCCTGCAGCACAGAGCGACGGCCAATAGACCGATCTTCCGCGAACTCATGGCATTCTCCTCAGATACACTGATATGGACAACGAGAATGTGACCATCCTCCAGTCCACCCCGCGAGAAAACACTGTGCCTTCGGACACCGGTCCTGAATTTTCTTTTTCCGATGCCGTCGACGGGCTGAGCACGCGCGAACTGCTTTCGCGTACCTATCGCGATCTGCGTGCGATTGCCCGGTCCCAGATCGAGAAAGAGCCTTCCGGCCACACGCTTCAGGCGACCGCCCTCGTTCATGAGGTCTTTCTACGCCTGACATCCCAGCGTACCAAGCGGTGGGAGAATCAGGAACAGTTCCTTGCGATCGCATCAGTCATGATGCGTCGGATTCTTGTAGACCATCACCGAGCCAAGCACGCAGCAAAGCGGGGAAAGCATCTTGCTCGAACGCCAGTGACGGTCGATGTTGCACATACGGTGGCTATGTCAGACGTTGATCTTGTCGCACTCAACGATGCGATCGACACGCTGGCAGCGGTTGATGCGGATGCTGCAAAGATTGTTGAGATGCGATACTTTGGTGGCATGCGTGTTCAGGAGATTGCACGGCATCTTGGTGTGACCGAGCGATCAGTCCATCGCCGATGGACTTTCGCCAAGGCATGGCTCGCACGGGTGCTGTACCCGTTTGATAGCGAGCAGGAAGGGACGCCTTCCGATGCATGAGCCAGAATCACATTTACTCGCGCGCGTGCAGGAACTGCTTGAGCGTTCACTTGGATTGCGTGCGGATCAGCGCGAGAGCTTTGTATTGCGAGAGAGTGCAGATGACGAGAAGACCGCGCGCGAGGTGCTCTCGCTGCTTGATGCGCTGACACGTGCCGGTGATGCGCTCGAACCGCCGGAGATTGATGGAGAACGCTCAAGCAACGAGTCGCTGATTGGCGTAATGATCGGCACAGTGCGCATTGATGAACTGATTGGTCAGGGCGGCATGGGTGCGGTCTACGCAGGAACAGACATGAGGCTTCACCGACGCGTGGCTGTCAAGGTATTGCCCGCATCGCTCGCAACAGACGCTGATCGTCGATTGCGACTGGAGCGCGAGGCTCGAACTCTCGCGGCGCTCAACTGCCCCGGCATTGCAACAATCTATAGCATTGAGGATTCAACATCTGGTCCCGTGCTCATCATGGAGTATGTGCACGGACAGACGCTTGCTGCAAAGCTCAAGCGATCACGACTGACACACGAGCAGGCAGTATCCATTGCGGATGCAGTACTTGTCGCGCTTGCAGCGGCGCACGAGGCAGGTGTGATCCATTGTGATCTGACACCATCGAACATCATGCTTGGTGACGACGGTACTGTGAAAGTACTCGATCTGGGCATCGCGCTCGCAAGGCAATCTGAGGGAGTGGCCGAAAGCAGCGGTCGTGCGCATGTAGCGGGTACGCCTGACTACATGAGTCCGGAGCAGGCCCGCGGCGATGCTGTCGATCGACGGACCGACATGTGGTCCTTTGGTTGTGTGCTGTTTGAGATGATGGCAGGTGTGTCATACGCGCGATGCCATCCGCAGCAAATCGAAGCGCATCTTGAACGCATGCCGGATGCTGTGCGCCGCGTTGTTGCGTCGTGTCTGCGGACGGATGTTCAAATGCGCAGACGTGATGCAAGCGATGCTCGCATTGATCTGCGTGAGCCGGAGCGAAGGGAGTTGACTAACGATCCCGCACGAGTGCCATCGATTGTTATTGCGATTAGCGCGCTCGTGTTGATCCTTCTCGCGGCATGGATGACAAGCCCTCAATCAGGATATCTTCCCCATGAGCCGCCCCCTCTGCTGACGGCAACTCTTGACACCGGTGATCATGAGGTTTTTCTGCAGTGTGTTGGTGGTTGTTTTTCACTCTCACCAACACTCGATTGCGTGGTATTCACGTCGCGCAACCACGAGGGCAAGACGGTGCTCTGTGTACAGGAGTTGCTGTCGCAACAGACGCGACGGATCGAAGACACCGAAGGTGCGTTCTCGCCGTGCTTTACTGCCGACGGCAGCGCCGTTGTATATTACGACCATGATGATGGGCAGATCCGACGTGTGCAACTCGACAATGGCGCACCGATTGCATTATGCTCGCTTACAGACGCTGCATGGGGCCTGTGTGTTGCGCGTGACGGGTCGGTGTACACAGTTGGATCCAACGGACACGGTCTGTTCCGTGTCGATGCTGCTGCACGATCACTCCTGCCTGTCCCGGTTGTCGGGCTGAATATGAGCGAGGTACTGCTTTGTCAGTTGACGATATCGGCTGACGGTCGCTCGCTGGTACTTGTAGTGCATGAGCCAGCATTACAACACACGCGCATCGCATCAGTGGATCTCGAATCGGGTACTGTGCGCACGATTGTGGACAATGCCTCGTGTCCCCGCGTACTTGACGACGGATCACTTCTGTTTGTGCGTGATGGCGTGATCATGCATGCAACGATTGATCCGGTATCCGGCACCGCGTTGGGCGAACCCACAACCATTGTTGATGGCATCGGGTTTGAACTCGGGTTAACTTATCCTCGCTTCGATGCACGCAACACGTCCATGCTTGTGTTTGTCGGCGATGGTATTTCATACACATCGCGATCGTTCCTCGAATGGCACAGCGCAGAAGGAGAGCGGAGGATCATGTTTGATGCTCAGATGACGCTCGATATGCCACGTCTGTCATTGGATGAGCAAACGGTGGTCTACGTCGCAACCGACGAGTATGGCACTGATCTCTGGCGTGTCGACATTGCTCGCAGAGTACCGGTGCGACTGACCAGCGGAATGCATGTGAGTTTCCCGTGCTGGTCGAACGACGGCATGTCGGTGCTCTTCGCTGCACCAGATGCAGATGATGTCATGCATGTTTGGAGCATTGATGCGCAAGGAACCATGCCAGCCAGATCCATCTACACCCACACAGAAGCGCAGCGCGGCATTGTCCTGAGCGAGCAGTGGGAGGATGGCACGGTGGCGCTGGCAGTGGAGACCGACGGGCACGGTACAACAGACATCTTTCTGCTGCGTCCTGGCAGTGATTCGCTTGAGCGCGTGTTTGAAACGTCGGCTGATCGTGTAAGCCCCAGACTCAGCCCCGACGGCACGATGCTCGCATACACATCAATGGAGACCGGCGGGCTTGAGGTCTATGTCGAGTCATGGCCATTGCGCACGCGCAAAGTGCGCGTGTCCTCAGATGGCGGATTACGTCCGCAGTGGTTGCAAGGTGACGGCACCCTCGTTTATCGGCGAGCAGGCGATGTGTTTCGTGCGGTACTCAATGACGCGCTGGTGACAGCCGAGCCTCGGCGCACTCATACGGGCCTGCCGGACACGCGCTACGACATCACAGCCGACGGACGCGATGTGCTCAGCGCGTCGTACGCCGAGACAACACAACCGCATTCGCTATCAGTTCGAACAAGCTGGATGCTTCGGTCAACGATGCGATAAATGGGCCGAGCATTTACACACATAAAACGTGTGCCATCCAGATTATGCAGATGACGACCGAAATGAGCGACCACAACTCGCCATCTGATTGATGCGACTTGCGGATCATGAAATTTACCAAATAGTCCTGCTGGATGTTTATCTTGCACTTGTTCTAACATCTGCTATGGCATTGACAATGTGATTCGTGACACACATGTATAACAACGTGAAACGACAGCCAAGCTGGGATTGATTGACAGGCCAGCTCATTGGCATCCGTTTGAATATTTGTTGCCATAGCAGATGTAATCAAAGATGCTGAATCCACCGGATCCGTCACAATCCGCGTACGGATTCTGACTTGCGTATGCATTGCCAAAGCAGATGTAGTCAAATATGTTCAGCATGCCGTTTTCGTCGCAATCTGCCGGGCAGAGTGCTGTGCCTCCCAGATCAATCTTCACGACAACTGACGACCATGTCACCGGGTTGCTGGAGAACCCGTTACCCCATCCAGAGAAGTACGCATATCGACCGTTTGGATCGAGCGCGAGATTCTTCCAACTGAATGACGTGCTGCCGCCAGCGAGATCGCCCTCGACTGCATCGATCAGTGTCCCATCAGCTGCGAAGTGATGGATGATGTAGTCTGGCCCAGGCTTGTCTGTGTCACATCCGAGTCGAACCACCTCACCATTGGGAAATGTTGCGATGTTCAGGCTCTGGTCTTCTGCAAACGCAGGGCCGATTGATCCGTAGATGTTGAACAGCCTCACCTGTCCGGATGAAGTGTAGCCGAGCGTCTGGATGTCGAAGTACTCCCAGCTCCACCCTTTCCATGCTTCGCCAGTCGCGTAGACCTGATCGTCCAGACCAATCGCGAGCGCATAGCCACGATCCCACCCATTGCCCGGACCGTTGTAGTTTCTCTGCCAGACAACCGCACCAGTCGGCGAGAGTTTCACCGTGTGCATGTCATCGGTGGATGCACCGAGATCGACAGTGCCCGTTACAGCAAGATTGCCTGCTGAATCAAACTCGACATCGAATGCATCTGCATTCCCGGGCACGGACGGTTCTTTATAATATGTCCAGAGTGTGTTGCCGTTGGCATCCATCAATGACGCCATGTACGCGAGGATTCCCGGCGAACTTGTTTCTGATCCAGCAATACCGAGCCGCCCCTGCGCGTCAACAGCAATATCTGCGATGCGATCCCACATGTCACCCCCGCGACTGCGGATCCATTGCAGGTTACCATTGTTGTCGTACCGCAGAACTACGCCGTCTATAAAGTTGCTCCCAGGACCATACTCCTCGCCAGCAACATACACATTATCGTTCGCATCAAGGGCAATATGATGCGGGGTCGCGTTTTCAATACCAGCTGGGCCTGAGTACTCGTGAGACCAGACTGTGTTGCCGGTTGCATCGATGCGCACTGTGCGAATATTGTCGGGATCGCCGGTCGAGAGTGTGGTGGCTGTCCCGAACGTCGCAATGATGTCGCCGTTGGAGGCAATCGCAAAGTCCTCGAGGAAATCACTCTCTTCCCACTCTGACTGCCATTGCCAGAGAATGTTTCCATCAGGATCAAGTCTGACGAGCCAGCCATCGTACACGGGCACGTTTGTCGGGATGTTAAAGACTGTCCCAACAATGCGTGAGCCACCGACAATGACATCGCCGTTGCCTGCTACTCGAATCCGCGCGGGGGATCCCTCAAAGACACGCATCCATTGTTCGATGATGTCGGCTGATGTCGTTCCTGCAGCCAGCATCACTGCAGCGATCGATGTTGGAATGAACTGTCTCTTCATTGTTTGTGTCCTTGTGTCTAGTTGTTTTCCACCGTGTTTCAGTTGCACCCTGCCGCGTATGCGCTGCCGAAGCAGATGTAGTCGAAGATGTTCCACGCACCCGAGTTGTCGCAGTCGGCGTATGTGCTCATAGCTGCATACTCAACGCCGAAGCAGATGTAATCGAAGATATTGAGGCTTCCTGAGTTGTCGCAGTCGGCGTAGCAGGGCGCATCCGGCACTAGAGTGATCGTCGCGCTTGTCGCAGAGGTCACCTGGAATCGCTTGTCGCGAACGATGACACGAACGATCGCTGTCATAGGATCAACCAGTTCGGGAAGTTTCCAGTCGAACTGGGCTTTCGATCCATCGAGTTCCTGGGCAATCACGCACCAGCTTGCGCCGTTGTCGTATGAGGCGTGAATATCGACGTTGCGAACAAAGTCATCATCCGAGGCAGACCATGTAACAGGTACAGTCTGGTTGCTACCGTAGGTTGACGGCGATGTGAGCGAGGTGAGGCTCACTGTCGGCGGCGCATCACCTGTGCTTGCATCAGGCCGGATAGAGAAATACGGTGTGTACTCCCACTTGTAGAAGTTGTTACCATAGTTGAAACGAACACCGATACGTGCAAGGTCTGTCGATACAGCCGGTGTGTCAAGCCCCAGTGGCAGGCAACTCACGCCGGTGTGCGCGCCGCCGAGGGACTGCGCATACCGCATATCGTCGATGAAGAGATATACACTGGTCGTGCCGCTCGCACCCTGAGAGGTGTAGCAGACATCAACATTCTGTCCGGGTTGCAATGGTCCTGTGATTGGGGTTGGTATGACTGTCCCCGGAACATCCGAGATCGGGTATCCGAACATGACCTCATCAAACCCCTGCTGACCAAGCTCGTCGATAACAACAACACGGAACACCGCTGCATCGAGAAGATTTGATGGGACATGATCGGGGATCGTCACCGCGACACTGCGCGCATTCGGTGCGATATCGGGAACAAGAATCTCGAGTGGCAACCCATCGTGATCAGCAAAGTACAGGTGCTGGGTTGCAATAAATCCATCGTCCTCGACTTCCCAATGCAGGATAATCTGGTTCCCCTCGCGCTGGAGTGCACCGATTGGGAGCATTCTGACGAGCGGAGGATGGTTCGTTGTTTGGGGGGGTGTTGTTCTCCACGGCTGAACGAGTGTGTTTGCCGTCACATTATCTCCCTGGCCGGAAGGGTTATAGATTGCATGGTTGGGGCCAGACGGATCTCCCCACCAGTTGTTCATGGCAGTCGCGTTGTTGTTGTTCCGCACCTCAAGACCGTATGTGTTGTTCTCGAATGAGTTCGGATTCCACTGCCCGTCCATTCTGACGGAACCTGTTTGTGTTGAGGTCCGAATTCCAGCAACAGTATTGTTCGTAAAGATAGATCCTTTTACATCCAGAGTGCCATAGTTCGACACGTAAGCGCCCACTTGATTTTCTTCGAACACGCATGAATCGATATACGTCTTGGTCTCGTCACTAATTACCCCAAGCTCTGAACCAGTCATCTTCCAGTATCGCGCATGCGGGCGGTTTGAGTTGATTGCGAAGTTCACTGTGAGAAACTCGGTTCCAGGAATATGAGGCTTGAAAGTAATGGGCTGTTCGGGCGTTCCCATTGCGGTAATTTCGGAGTTGTATGTCGCCCAGAAATATGCACCGGGCATGAACTCAACTTCGACGCCAGGTTCAATATCGAGCCTTCCGCCTAGCCACATAGATTCGTTAGGGTCATGGTTGACCACGTACGGCATGCCAAGATTTGGGAATGTTACCCATCCCGAGATCTGTGGCACCGGCATATACAAATGGTTGTTGATGTTCCCTGATACGGGCAGAGTACTGCCA
This sequence comes from Phycisphaeraceae bacterium, assembly GCA_020639155.1. Lineage (NCBI taxonomy): Bacteria > Pseudomonadati > Planctomycetota > Phycisphaerae > Phycisphaerales > Phycisphaeraceae > Phycisphaeraceae bacterium. The sequence continues at coordinate 492,712 of JACKHF010000001.1, read as the reverse complement.
GGTTCAATGCCAGCGCCATCAAGAACAACCGGATATAGATTGTTCTGGATCGTGTTGTTGGGACCAAAGAAGTAATCGAAACCGTTAATGTGGAATGGCGCATCAGATGTGTTGTCCGATGCACTGACACCATCTATGTGGAGTGTTTGGGCAAGATGGTATCTGCCCGATCGGAATACAGTGTTGCTGAGTGTGCCCCCCTCATAAATCACATATGTGTCATTAAGGTCAATCGTTGCCGCACTGAAGTTGCAATCATAGATCGCAACAGTCCCCCATCGCGTATAGAAGCCGCCCTGATTTGTGAATGTGCAGTTGCGAGCGACGATTGTTGCAGCTTCTGAAAAGAGTGTGCTCGCGTTTGCAGTTGTCAATAGAGCAGAACATTGAGTATTCGCAAGATCAAGAACGCCGGATCGCGCGATGACAGGTGGAGAAAAAATGCTCGTGCCACCATTAATCGTCACCGGGCTCCCAGATGTTCCCTCAGCTCGGACGGTCCCGTCGATGCGTATCTGACCATTCGGCCCGATGTTTACCGTCACACCCGAATCAATGATGAGTGTGGCTGTATCGGGCACGGTGATCTGGCTCGAGACAGACACCGGACTCATCGCATTTGTCCAGTGCACCGTCTGACCAGGCCCAGGGACTGTCTGAGCGACTGCACTGGCACAGATCGAGATGGCAAGCGTTGCTGCGCATATCGATCGAGCATAAGAATGTGTGTGGAATAGGTCTGTCATTGTGTTTCTCCGTTTGCATTGTGTCTGCAATGGCTAGGTGTTTCGAATAGAAACGCAGTCTGTGCTCCTTACGGGCATCCAGTGCTGTACGCGTTGCCAAAGCAAATGTAATCGAAAATATCCCACGTGCCGTTGGAATCACAATCGGCGTACTGCGCCATGGCAGCATATTCGTTGCCAAAGCAAATGTAATCAAAGATATCTACCGAACCGCTCGTATCGCAGTCGGCGTAGCATGTTGAGTCGATCGGAACGAGCACGAATCCTCGCGATGTACCAAATCCAGGGCCGAAGTGGCCGTACCCCGCAATGTTGCCCGAGTTCGAGATCGAAACAGCCCGATCAAGAATGAAACCGCTCACAGGATCAACCAGATCATTCAGATCCTCAATGCCGTGTGATGGAGACCATCTGTACGCAACACGTGAGAATGTGCCCGCAGGAGCTGCTGCCCCAACAACGATGTTTTCATCATTGATGTCGAGTGGTGTGTTATTGCTGGAGAGCCCGCCCTGCAATCCGGGCAGATATTCGAATCCGCTGGCGAGAGACCATGTGTACGCGGTCTGCACAGCACCGTCCCAACCCTGCCCAACAACAACACCAGTGTTGTTGATCGCGTACGCGTTGCTTGTTCCAAGAGATGAACCAGCGAGCGCGAGGTGCAGATCGACATGCGTTCCTGTTACGGTGTCGTAATAGAATGCCTCAGTGTCTGTTTCCTGTGAGGTGACCGACACATATCCTACAACCTGTCCTGACTCGTTTGTGTCGTGGATCATGCTGGCGGCTGGAACAAACTGTGCCACATCGACTGTGCCCGTGGCCGGAGTCCAGTAGAACGCTCGGTCATATGACTGATTGCTCGTGCTGCGCCAGTGAGCCGCACCAACCACCATGCCTGTATCCGTCATTGCTGACGGGCGGATGTTGGCATAAGAACCGATCCCTGGAATAACAGCTGTCGAACCACTTATATACCTGACAACACTCCCAGCAACCAGATCACCTGTGTTATTCAGCGTGTCAATAGATGATGTAGCAGTATCCACAATCGAGCCGCCAGCTGGTGTCCACGTATACCCCTTGTATGACGTGCTCATGCTCCCACTGGGAAGGGTCGTCGTGTACGTCATGAATCCGACTGCAGTGCCTGCGTCGTTCACATCATGCGTATAGCACTCTGGAATCCCGAATGTGGACAGGGCCTCGATAATGTGCAACTCATACTCCGCTTGCGCAGCTGCACTGCCCGCCATTGCTGCGAGCAAGAAAAGTCCCGCGATACCTCTGGTTGTGTTGTGTGTCACTTTGTGCTCCTTCTTTCTTTTTCTTGCAGACCGGGGTGAGTTTGATCCAGAAAGGCACAGCACGACACGGCTGCATTGCCCTGACAGATGTAGTTGCAAGGCCCGTGCCAGTTCGAAGCCTGCGTATCTAAGCCTGCTGGCTCTGATATGTGTGGTTACAGAGAGTGAATGGCTTCATCTGGCCACTTGCTCTGAAACCTGCTGGCAATCTCTGGCCAGAGATATGTGAACGATGTTTCCGAGCACCCGTCTACACATAGCCAGACAGACTTGATCGCCGATCGTGCTGCGCAAGGTCTCCATGTTCACATGACGTGATCCGTGCAAAGAGTCGCAGGAGCAATCGTGGCATCAGAGCTTGCAACGCAAAAGGAGATGAGCCACCACGCCGAGTACACGAAGTGCTCGTGCGTTTCGGCTATGCGAGGTTATGCTCCGTAGAATGTTGGCTAACAAGGCTGATTTGTGCCCAACGTTGCACAATCGAGAGGTTGCCGGGCTCAGTCTCTGTGCAGGTCCACTCCATTGGTGACGGCAGGACGTGCCAAGAGCTGCCAGCAGCGGAAAATCGCCGCATACCATGCGCAGTTGCGTGGTTTTAGAGCACGTGTAAATGATGTCGATAGTGCAGGTGAACAATCTGCGTTTGCAGGTTGCAAACGTGAATGTCGAGGGTTCGAACTCCTTCATGTTAATACGGTGATGTAATAATATGTTATGGCCAAGGCTCCAACATGGCCACAAATCGTATTAATACAATGTGTAGCGGCAAAGGTAAATACAATGGCCCATGATTGTTTGACAAATACCGAGAGTAAGAAGACTGGAGCCTTCTGGAATAAACTATTCATTGCGATCGTTGTTGCTGTATTGTTAATAGTGATATTTATGCTAATATCTTCTTTGAACGGACTCGGTCCGGGAAACGTGCCTGCATATGGATATGATCAGACAGTCCAGTTTGAGAACAAGAGTTTAGGCTTGCTTTGGATAGCAGTAGAAGGAGATGTACAGTTTGCAACTGTCAACATGGAGACGGTGTTGATCGGCCCCGACAAGAGCAAGTGGATTCCGATTAAATCGCAAGAGGAAGTAGTTATTAGCGGCAAAGTATCAGATGCGTATGGTTTGTCGCGTAATGATCCTGTGGTTTTCTATGTGGCTATTGATTCAGACACAGGTCCTTCAGTAAAACATGCTGCGGCAGTTCGACTCGGTGAAGGCCGCTTCAGAGTAAAACTAAGGCTAGACGACAGTGGTTTACCGCATGCGGAGTTTGAGCGGAGCCCGTTGTAGCTTTCAAAGAGCCGCGTGACATGTGCTATCCAAATATTGGGTAGTGGGTCAGTTTGAGTCTGCCTTTTTCTTGTAGGCAGTCGCTCTTAATCGAAAGCACGAATCGCTTGCCAAAGAGATATCCACCGAACTAATCAGTGAGCTTCTGAGCAAGCTGTTGCATCAATGCGTTTCTTGCTCGGAGTTGGCACCAAATAACGAACAGCCGGTTATCTGGGTTGGATTGATCCGACGTGCTTTGTGCCGTCAGGTTTCTCGATCTCAATCCACCACATTGTGTCTTCGGGCAATGGATCGGGTGCAACTGCGTGGATGTCGTAGTCGTCGTGTGATGGTGCGTACTCACCCCTTGCAACAATCGACGCGAATCGATCCTCCGTGCCGATCCACGCACGAACAACAGTTGACCCATCATCGGAATAGGGAAGTTTAACAACGAGATGCAGTTCCTTCCCGGGTTCGATGGTCCCGTGCCCCTGGGCGCAGCTGATCTCGTGCCCGCCGATCAGCACACTGCCGAGACTCACCTCTTCGTCGTGTCCGTGATCATCACTGTGGTCGTGGGCGTGGTCATCGGCATGCTCATGACTGTCTGGTTGTGAGGTTCCAGTGGTCGAGTCGCCGGAGTTGTTGGTCGCGGGCTTCTTCTCGCACCCTGGAAGGGTAAGGGCTGCTGCCAGACCAAGTGCTGCAAAAATGTACCGTGTGTTTTTCATGATGGGTTCCTTTCAGTGTGTGTGTACGTGGTTGTGCTTGCTGGTGTTCTCTTGTATTGATGATGGTTTACAGAGCAGAGAGAACCCAGCCGGAACAATAACGAGATTAAGAAATGTCGAGCTGAGCAAGCCTCCCAGCGTGACAATGGCGAGTGGTGCAAGCAGTTCGCTGCCCGGCTCGCCAGCAGCCAGCGCGAGCGGCACAAGCCCCAGCGCAGCGCAGATCGCGGTCATGAGAATCGGTGACAGCCGCTCCATGGATCCCCGAACGATCGCCTCCTCGAACGGAACGTGATCAATGCGCATGAGATGGTTGTAATGGTTGATGAGCAGGATGCCATTGCGAACAGCGATTCCGAACAGCGTGATGAATCCGACAAGGCTCGCGATCGAGACAACCGGTGCAATATACCCGTTGCCCGAGCCGAAGATCCCGACGATGTTGCCAATAAAGCCGCTGCCCTCAGTGGCAAAGATGGCAATAACGCCGCCGATCATTGCCAGCGGCATGTTGAGCATGACAAGCAGTGATGCACGGAACGATCCCGTGGACATGTGCAGCAGCATGAGCATGATGACGACAACGCCGAGCCCTGAGATCATGATCGTTCGCGTTGCTGATTGCTGGGCCTCAAACTGCCCACCGAACACAACGGTGTACCCGGCCCTTTGGACGATCGGAGTGACACGCTCGCGAACCTCTGCGACAAGATCACCAAGGTTTGATCCTTCGGCAACATTCAGAGAGATCACGGCTTTTCGCTGGGCGTTCTCGCGCGTGATCAGGTTGCTCGACCGCTCAGGGCCAATGTCCGCAACATCGCGGAGTCGGATGGTTGCACCGCTTCGTCCGCGGAGCATGAGTTGCTCGATCTGCTCAATGGATTCACGCTGATCTTCTGTCAGTCTGACGACAAGCCCGTATTGCTTTAAGCCCTGATTCACCATGGCAACAGTCTCGCCGTAGATTGCCTGGCGGACCTGTTCAGCAGCATCGGCCGGCGCGAGCCCCGCATTTGCAAGGTCGAGATGTCTGTACCGGATTGGGAGCGATGTGATCATGACCTCGCGGTTCGCATTGACATCGCGAGCGCCTGGCAGTGATCTGAGCTCGGTCTCGATCTCCTTCGCAACGGATCGCAACTGCGACAGATCATCGCCATAGACACTGATTGCGATCTCGGCCGGTGTTCCCGAGAGCACGTGGCTGAGCCTGTGTTCGATGGGCTGTCCGACCTGCGTCACAATCCCGGGGACGGAACTGAGCACGGTATCAATCGCAGCGCGCACATCGAGCCTGTCGTAACCCGGCGAGATAGTGACCTCAATCTCGGAGTTGCTGACCGGTTCGGCGTGCTCGTCGCGTTCCGCGCGTCCGGTTCTGCGAGCAACCGTCTGCACACCATCGATCTCTGACAACCGCTGCTCGATACCGCGCGCGAGCCGGTCGCTCTCGATCAGTGACGTTCCGGGTGGCGCAAACAGAAACACCGTGAATGTTCCCTCGTTGAAACTGGGCAGAAACGATGTTCCGAATGTCGACGCAAGCCAGAGTGATGCTGCGGTGGCGACACCTGCCAGTGACAGCACAAGCACACGAAAACGCAATGCGAACCTGAGCGCGGGGGCATACCACGCTTTGAGCCATCGGACAAGAAACCCGTCCGTTTCTCCATGCGATTTGTTTCTTCCTCCACGAAGCAGCACCCTGCATAATGCTGGCGTAACTGTCAATGCGACCGCAAGCGATGCCAGAATGGAAACCATGTACGTCAGACCCAGCGGGCGAAAGAAACGCCCCTCGAGCCCCTGCAGAAACAGCAAGGGGATGAACACCATCACAATAATGATGGTGGCAAAGACCATCGCTGGTCTGATCTCGTTGCTTGCATCGAATACAACATCGGTGATGCGTTTTCGTTCCTGCTCTGGCGCTGCCGCGTTCTGCTTCAAACGCCGGAACACGTTCTCAACGTCGATGATCGCATCGTCAACCAACACACCAATGGCAACCGCAAGCCCACCCAGTGTCATCACGTTCAGTCCGAGATGCAGCCAGTCCATGATGAGCAGTCCTGCTGCGATCGACACCGGCAGTGCTGTCAACGTGATGATTGTTGTTCGGATGTTGAGCAGGAACAGAATCAGGATGAGGGTGACGATGATGACCGCATCCCGCAACACCTCAAGCACGTTGTGGATCGACCGGTTGATGAAATGACTCTGCCGCACGACATCCCGATTCAATGTCATGCCATCCGGGAGCACAGGCTCAATCTGATCAAACATCGCATCAAGCTTCTCTGTGAGTGCGAGCGTGTTCACGCCCGGCGTTTTCTTGATGGAGAGAATCACAGCCGGGAGTCCGCGTTCCGACCCTGTGCCGCGCTTAAGCGCAGGACCCAGTCTGACATCCGCCACCTGTCCGATTGTGACTGGCACGCCGTTGTGGTGTTTCACAATCGTGTTTGCAATGTCATTCTCGGATGTCACTCGACTCTGTTGCCTGAGTGGTATCTCCTGGTTGTTCGTGTTTGTGAGAAAACCACCACTGACTGTGCTGTGCGAGCTTCGTGCAGCTTCAACCACATCGGAGATGGTCAGGCCATAGAGAAGGAGTCGTTCCTGATCAACATTGACCTGGTATTCTGGAAGATCGCCACCGATTGCGACGACTTGCGCTACACCCGGTACAGACAGCACCTTATTGCGAAGATCAAACTCCGCGAACGATCGCAACTCCATCGGTGAAACGCTCCCGTCCGGCGACGAGACGGAGACAAGCATGATCTCGCCGACGATGGAGCTGATGGGTGTGAGTTCAACATGCACATCCTCCGGCAGATTGCCGCGTACCGCGTCTATCCGCTCAGAGACGAGTTGTCGTGCGCGGTACAGATCGGCACCCCAGTCAAGATCAACCCACACGATGGAGAGCCCGATCGCGCTGGAACTGCGAACACGACGCACGCCCGACAAACCGTTGACAGCCGCTTCGATGGGAAACGTGACATACTGCTCGACCTCGTCGGCCGCAAGTCCGCCTGCTTCAGCCATGATCACAACGGTCGGGGCATTCAGCTCTGGAAACACATCGACACTCATTCTCGGCACGCGATACGCTGCATACGCGACAAGCATGATCGCAGCAAGGATCACAATCGAGGAGTAGTCGAGCGAAAACCGAATCAGTTTCTTCAGCACAATCCAGCTCCTTACTTGTCTTCGCCCTCGTGGAACGTGCCATCCGCGTGGAAGTGCCCGCCTCGTTGCTGCGTGCCAGCCGACGCGGTCGCAAGCATGAGCTGGAAAGCGCCATCGAGCACAACCTCGTCTCCGGCGCGCACCCCACTGTTGACGACAACCCAGCGTCCGTCATCGCGCCCGAGATCCGCTTCAACGCGAACTGCTCTATCCGGGTTCTGTGGATCGCGACGAAAGAAAACGGGCACAAGTCCATCTCGTTGCACGGCTGCAGCTGGAATCGCCAGCGTCGGTGATGCGGACGCGTCTGTCACAATCTCAAGCTGCGCAGACATGCCCGCGCGCGCCCATGCTGAGAGCGAGTCTGGCACAACATACAGATCGATCGTGCGCTCTTCGGGGTTGCCTCCCGGTCCGAGCATGATCGTGCCATGCATTGAGTCCATCATGTCGATCACGTTACGATTTCGGGATGATGTTGGCGGAACAACGGTCGCATCCAGCCCGTCACGCAAAAGTCCGAGATCGGTCTGCAGTCCGCTCGCTTTGAAACGCAGACGATCCGGCTGAACGATCGTCACAACATTCTGCGAAACCTCGGCCCACGCTCCCTGTGTCAGCATCACCTGCTCGACGATGCCGTTGTCTGTTGCGAGCACCTCTACCGATGCGATTGTTTTCCAACGGGGTTCCGGTGCATGCTCAGTGTCAACGATAGATGTGAGTGCATCGACGGGCTGACGAAGCAGTGTTGATGCGGTGTGAAGAAGATACAGGCGCTTTGACACAGCTGCTGCGCGCTCTGACTTTGCTTCGATCTCTGTAGCCTCAATCTCAGCTTCTTTCTCAAGAATCTCAGCGAGTTCTGCCTGGGCTGTCGCTACAGCATCCCGTGCTGTGTTGAGTTCAGCGACACGACCACCGCCAGCCTGCGCAACGCTTTCGATCTGCGCGACGCGCTCCTGTCGAATCTCGATTGTCTGTTCGAGCTGCTTTTCATGGTTTCGATGCGCTTCTCGCAACGGCCCGAAGCTCTGCAACCTTGCTTCGACACGCTCTACCGCGGACTCCGCATCAACAAGCTGCTGCTTCAGGCTCCGCCAGTCGGGAGAGTCGATCCGGAAAAGCGGTGTTCCCGTCTCGACTGCGTCAAACTGATCGACAAGCAACTCAACGCGACCTGAGAGTGTCAGCCGGTACTCCCTGCGAGCCGATGGAAGGTACTCGAAGTGCCCTGGCACCCTGAGTGTTTGTTCAACGCGGCGCACCTCAGCTTGCACAAAGGTAATGCCTAAGTTCTGCCGAACCGAGGATGGGATATCAACTGCGTTTGACGGTCCTGTCTGCGCCGGGGCAGACTCATGGTCGGATGATGTGTGATCATCGCCTTGCGTGGTGCTGCGCCCGCATGAGCTGAGTGCAGCAGCAAGAAGACACAACAATGCTGTCTGAAGTGTGCGCGATGTCATCGCGATTCTCCTGATTGTGTTGGTTCGTGTGTGTTCGATTCGAGATGTTCCGGCATATCGCGTGGTCCAAGGATTTCAGCAATATTGATCGCGAGTTCGCTTTCTTGTTGCTGCAGTTCAAGTGCTCTGACCCTCGCGAGAGTGATTCGTGAGAGTGTCTCCACGAGCATCAGCGCATTTACCTCACCGAGTTCGGCAAGAGCTGCCAGCTCACGCGACTGTTCGTCGAGAAGCGTCAGCACGCGATGCTCATACTCCATTCGTTGCGATGTGGCTGCCTCATACATCGAGCGCGCCGATACCAGCGAGTTACAGATATCTTCGAGTGCACGCTCTGCATCTGCTCGCGCGATATCGCGGAGCGCAGCAGCTTCAGCAATTCCCGCTCTGTTGGCGTTGAGTATGGGAACAGGCAGCGACAGACCCAGCAGCAATCGGTGGTCGTCTTCGTTGCTGTACCCGCTTCCGATTGTGATGTCCGGGTACTGTTTCTGCACCTCAAGGCGCAGTGACTCTTCCGCAACCTCATACTCGGCGATCAACGCTGCAACCTCGGGGCTGTGCTCGATCAGATGTGTGTCAATCTGTTCAGGCAGTGGGGGAGGCTCGGCGTGAATCTGCGATTCGAACACAAGGTTCCCATCTGCAGAAAGCCCAAGCAATGCCAGCAGCGTCTGTTTCGCTTGTGTTCTGTCGATTTCAGCCTGGAGTTGATCTGTATGCAGTTGCTCGATGTCTATCTTCAGCAGCCTTGCTTCAACCCGGCTCATTTCACCCGCCTGCACGAGTCGATCAACAACTTGCTCAACGTCCGAGGCATAATCGATCGCTTCACTGAGCATGCGCTCCCGCTCGACCTGAGCAGACCATCGAATCCACGCCCTGCGAAGATCCATCCGCGTTGCCCATTCCTTGCTTGCAATACGTCTGAGCTGCGATTCGTGCGCAGCGTCCGCCCTTGCTCGTTCAACGCGCAGACGCCCCGAAACCGGCACAGTAAGTTGCAGCGTCACGCCATACTCGAACGGTGATGCGGGTGAGAGAATCTCTGCGCCGTCAAATCCCAGTTCGGGATCGTCCCAAAGCCCCGCGTTCTCCTTTGTCGCGAGCGTGAGACCAGCACGCAGGCGCTCAGTGCGTAAATCCGCGTTGTAAAACAGCGCGATCGCCTCCGCCTCATCCATACTGATGCCATCTGTCACATCGAATACGTGGGCGTCCGGCATGTCCGGCGACGGCGAAGATCGCATGTGTTCAGCAACAACGGACAACTGCTCCGCACGATGTCGGAACTCCTCGGCGTGCTGCTGTAGATCCAGAGGCGACGGCTGATACCGGGCACATCCCGAGAGAAGCACGAGACCACCGATACACGAAGCGAAAACCGCATGGCGCACACGCACGCTCGCAGCGTGACGAACACTCGTATCCATTTGAAAACTCCTGCATATACACAAAGCACCAACCGATACAGCGCATGCTGCTCAGGTTGCGATACCGGCATGCCAGCAGGAAACTAAATGATCAATCGTGTCGTTGAAACGATCCCGTCGCGTTGAGACGTAGCACATTGAATGTCACCGCTCCCAGGCGGAGTTCTGCGCGGACCAATCGCGACAAGTTGGTTGTAGACTCGCGCACATGGAACAGAACGAGCAGGAATATACCTGCCCAGTTGCGGGAACTGCACAAGCGTCAGTGTAACTGAATGAATGCACAATGCTTGGGAGCAATGGCAATGGTCGTGATCCTGTTCTGTCTCATGCACGCTGCCGCACTCACAACTGGAGTGCCAGTGCGTACTTATGTCGATGTGCGTGTGCTCACAGCCATGGGACGCGACACTATGCGACTCGAAACGATTGCTTCCAGAAAGACTGGATAGGAGGCATGCCACAAGCACTGAGAAAGCGAGGAGAGTTGGGCCGCATATCCGCATTCCACGTAGAGTATCGTCTCTTTCCCATCAGTTCCATAGCAGAACTGAATCAAATGGTGCTCAGTCGCCTTGTGGGCCGCAGACGTTGCAGCAGAGTCTCTAAATTCTGAAACAGGCCAGGAATGCACCCAGCGTGCGAATCCAGTTTTCGGTCGATGCCCGGTGCAGATACAGGATTAAACTCCGAAGTTTGCTGGTAAGCACGGCCAACTAGTGGCTGGCTGTAGTGCCAGACCAACGCACTAATAGGCCAAGTCTATGGGTTACGGCCAGCAGTTATCCCCAAAGTACCAGCAGCAGAAAAGTGCTGCATTGCATGCGTATATGTGAGTTGTTAGAGAAAGTGTAAGTAATGTTGAAAGCGAAGGTTTGAATCTTTTCAGATATTATACAGAAGGTGTCCAAGTCTCCCGTAGTTTCTTGGCATCGTTCCTCGCCTCTTTAGGGACATAGTAAATTCGCATTGGCGGCGGTAGATTCGTAACAGCGGCAAGACGAGGCAAGTATGATGATATTTCTATGGGGGCAGATTCTCCCTTTATGCGCACGCGTATCGCTGTGCTTGCACTCTGCTGCTGCCCCTCTTTTTCTGGCTTATAAGGTCGGCGATACTTGCCATCGACATCATCAAATAGACAGTAACAGGCTGGGTTCTCAAATCCCGCCTTTCCCACAACTTCTGCAAGTGCTTGTAGCCATTCGGAATCGCCACCGCTTTCTAGTGGGTTCTCTCCACTTGGGGCTGGTATCATGGCGAAACCATCACGATTGAGGAAACGATGAGCAAGATCGGAGAGCGGTTTATCTGGATGATTTCTCCAGACGTCAATTTGTGAAAGAACAGCGAACTCCTCGATCCGGAGGTATTTCTTTAGCGGCAAACTTCCAGGGGTTCGGTCTGAATGACTCCAGAAATCCTTTAGAACAGGCGTTGCATGCACATCATCGCCATTCTCCATAAGTGTTGTGGCACGTTGCCACATAGCTTGGAGCAACTGTTCAAAGCCGCGAGTTGTCTTGTGTAGATATACATTCTGATACATATAGAAGCGTGCGAAGATATATTCTTCAATAGCTAGTGCAGCTTTCTCAGGCCATACGAGATCGAAATCGGACGGGTCATCTCCAAACAACTCTACTGTTGTCAATAATCGATACCAATCAAAGTGTCCATATCCTGCACCTGTGAAGAGGCTGTCACGACGAAGATAATCGAGCCGATCTGCATCAAGTTGACTGGACAAAAGCAGTTTCTGCCAAGTCGGCTGATCATGATTATTCTCATCGATGAGGTTTGCGACTCTCTGAGGCAGAAAGTTGTCACGTTTTTTTAACGCAGAATGCACTTCTGATTCGGAATCTAGCACTACAGCGATTGACCACTTCTCATGCTTGATTCCGAGGCATGGTTCAAAGAGGTGGGAAAATGGACCGTGTCCAACATCGTGCAGGAGTGCGGCGGCAAGAAGTGCATCACGCGCCGCTCCGTCATTACTGACTTGTGGATAATTGCGCTGAAAGTGAGAAACAATCATCTGCATCAAGTGCACGACACCGAGCGAGTGAGCCAATCGATTGTGATCTGCTCCCGGATAGGTGTAGTTGCTGACACCAAGCTGGTGAATTCGACGAAGTCTTTGTACCTCGCGGGTATCAAGAAGTTTCAGCAACCAACTGTCTTGGTCACGGTCAACGCTGATGTAGTTGTACAGGGGGTCTCGAAAGACCTTGTCTGACATTCAATCACCTCGTTCTGAGGCATTTCCAGCAAATCGCTGCGCGAGTTTGAGAGCTGCCAGTGAAATGGGGTTTTTAGAATCTGCGCGCTTGTACTTGCACGCTTGGTCGAAAGCGGAATCCCAACTCTGGTTGGGATGCTGAGAGTGATAGAAGTAGAGGATCGTGGATCCGAGTTCGAGTTCCCGGAGTTCCCAGTTGAGCAGTTCAACTGCTCTTTTATGGAAGTTCTTGAACGATATGATTGATTCGTTATCGCCAATCCGCTCAATCATGCCGCGTGTGTTGCTGCCAAGCGTGTAGTCGTACTGGCCACCTCCCATGCCGCTGCCGCTCTGCTCATTCAGCAGACCTTCAGCAACCATAACATCTGTCACATTTGCCACTTCGCTTGAGTATGGGCCATAGTGATGCAGGGTGTAGTCAGCATAAATCGGACATCCTGCCTGTTTTAGAAAGTAGATCACTTTCTGCATGCGTTTTCGTCCTTTGATTCCTCCCAAGTTGGCATCTTCGGCCCACTTTGTCAGCAGTGCCAGTTGAAGTTTGTCCATACCGCGTGCCCCTTTCGCGCTCATTCATCGCGCCTTGATTGTACGGCATTTGTTAGCAGATTCAAGCCTGTTGCACTCCGTTTATTGTGCATATCGGTGGCAAGCATACACCATCTTGATGTCGTACGAGTGCATGTTCGTTGTCACTTGACATGCTTGAATTGGCTCCAGATCGACCAGAAATGGGTCATATGTCAAGCAGCAAACCACAATGGCATCCGTTTGGTCAAGCGTCGAAATGCTCTCGGATGAATGCCGGCCTGACACATGTGACCTGTCCAGTTGCCTGATATTCAGGTTGATAAATGGCGGTCTCTCAAACTTCGGCTGAAGGTCGTCTCACTTTGGTTCCTCTGCAGTTTGTCAACTTGTCTAGGGCAACTCATGGGCACCCAGCGGCATATGCATTTCCAAAGCAGATGTAATCAAAGATATTGAGCTGGCCGCTGCCATCACAATCTGCGTATGGGTCCTGCATGGCATAGGCGTTCCCAAAGCAGATGTAATCAAACAGATCAAGCGAACCACTGCCATCGCAGTCCGGGTAGCACGCCTTTTCTTCAATGACGATGTTGTCAATTGCTGTCGCGGGTGATGGTGATGGCTTATCAATGCTAATTGCAACGAACTCATCGAACCGCGTGTATCCCGGGATGACAAATGGTGGTGTGATCTGTTGTGTCACTGAGTTGAGCACTGCGCCGGTGCTGGGGTCGTACTCATCGACCATCACAGCTGTCGCGAGCACATCATTGCTTGTGTTCGAGTTCTCGATGCACAATGTGTGTCTGTAGAATCGTCCGGGTGTGAAGGTCGGCCATGTCCAGAACGATCCACCCGATGCCCACACCGCTTCATAGGAACTCGAACTCGTACCATTGAGTGTGAGCGTGATGTTTCCATTCGTGCCAACAAAGGTGTAGGTCGCAAGAGTGCCGATTGGCAATGAACCGGAATTGGAGACAGAGATATCAGCTTCGACACCTGTTGGAGAGACAGGATGCGCAACAATGACACTAGCAGAAGTTGTCGCAGCATTTGTTGCGACAAATGTCGTCAGTCCTGTACCCAGTGCGCCAAAGGTCCCTGCAGACGAAGGAGAATGCGCAGTGCACATGAGCGTGCCACCTGTGACATTCCAGCCAGCAGGTGCTGTTGCACATCCTGATTCAAAGTCGAGTATGACTGGGCCAAGCAAAGCAAAGAGCGCACCGATCATTGAGCAGACTCCTTTCATCGATCAATCGTTATAGTGTACCGAGTTTTAAGGGTTTTCATAGATGCTTTGCTCGGTTTCGAGGATTGCGATCTGCCAGCAGCTACAGAATCCATGACCGATCCGATTCGTCCGTCCGGAAACCATAAGGCGGAGATGCTTCAACGCAGTACAAAGAGTTGATCAATCTCAGGCACTTTGAAGTCAGGTCAGAACAGCGTCCCGGGTATCGAGGACACAATACCCGGGACGAACTGGATGAGAAAGTAGCTGGTGCATCTACCGCTTCCGACGGAGCGCAACCAGTCCGCCGAGACCAAGCAATGCGGTTGCGCCGGGTGCTGGTATAGGCATGCATTGCGTATCAATCACGACCTGATCGATCACAGTTGCAGCCCCAGCGATGCCGCCGAAGATTGTGATTCGTTCGAGCGATGGGCACGATGCGACATTCCACTTGGTCAGCTCGTGCACCCAGCCGTTGGGCAGGAATGTCTGCTGGGGCGCTCCAATCTGAGTGAACACTCCAGTGGTACCTGCAACGGAGTAGTTCGGCCCAAATCCCGCACCTGTCGCATCGTAGTATGTGACCTGAAGCCAGAGTTCCTTCTGATGCTGTTGAACGCCGGTGTTTGGCACCTCAAACTGCAGATCGCCGGTTGTGATTTCCCACACGTCGTTTGCACCTGCAAACGTCGGGAACCACGTGGATGTTGTGCTCGGCTGAAGCAGCGGCGTGCCGTATGGGTTGTTGAGTGGAAGCGCGTCTGGTGTTACTCCCGTTGGACCGCTGGAAAAATCCCAGTGCTGCACGGTCGTGCCGGGGTTGAAGCGCCACGGCGGCGGGGTCAGATCGTCGGCGTGTGCTGAACCAGCGAATGCAACCAGTGAAACAAAGGTGAGACGTGAAACTGTGGATGTCATGGTGATGCTCCTTCTTTGATTGAACAGTGAACGATGTCTTGAATGTGTGTGATGATGCGAACTGAAAACGTGCTATCTGCGCTGACGCCAGGCTGCGGTTACACCCGCAATGCCCATCAGGGCGAGTGGACCTGGAGAGGGAATGGGTGTGCCGATCCACATGAACATGAGATCTACCGCCTGCGCGTTCGGGGCGAGCAGGCTGTTTGTGAGTGTCATCCGGATCTTGCCGACGTTCTGTAATCCGCCGAGCAGGATGACTCCGCCCTGACCGAGATTTGGATCTGCGCTTGTGTCACTGACATAGAACCGAGACGCAAGCCCATTCGCACTCCGTTGTGTCGAGCTTGTTGAGAAGTACCCGGAAGATCCCGGCGCGGTGCTCGCGTACTCGGGTCCAATCTGTTGCCAGGTATTAACATCAATGGGGTTGTTTGCAAAGTCCCACGCGGCTATCTCGTACTCATAGTGATTGTGGATGTTTCCGAGAATCATCCGACCACCGGATCCCCACGCATACCCGGTTGAGAACGCAAACTCAGCGAATGACGACGTGCTTGTAGCACCGTTGATCTGGAAGCCGGTCGCAAAGGGGCCCTGATTTGTGATGGCTGTGGGCATTCCCCACGAGCCCGGTCCAGCAACGAATCCCGGATACACGCTCTCGCCTGTGATGGTCCCCGCGCTGCTGGTGTTGGTGAAGTTCCATTTGACGACGTTATTGGAGTTTGTCAGATTCGCAGTCCAGTCGTGATAGTCGTATTGAGCGAGTACTGGTGTCGTTGTGATTCCAGTCAATATGAGCGAAACTGCGGCTTTCATGGGTGGTTCTCCTGCTGGCTTGATGCCAGTTCCACACAGTCTGCGTTGCAAACAACTGAACCTTGCACTTGTGAAAAGAAGATATGATAAATTGCGTCTTCAACCCTCCGTTTCTGAATGGGAGCCATCATGCACCCGCTCGCGACCCGAACCACCACAGCCCTGCTCGCGGCTCTTCACGATGTCAGAGACCCTGCATGGGAAGCGTTCGACGATCGGTACCGACCAATCCTGTATGGGTTCGCGCGTTCGTGGCATCTGCCTGAAGCTGATGCAATGGACGTAGCGCAGGAATCACTGACGCAGTTTGCGCGCGACTATCGCGAGGGGAAGTACCAGCGAGAGAAGGGGCGACTCAGCTCATGGTTGATCTCAATTGCCCGGAACAGGATTGTTGATACCCAGCGATCCATGAAACGCCGGGGTCTGCTCTCGAACGAGACAGCGATGATCGATGTTGCAACAGAAGATCATCTCACGAGAGAATGGACGTTGTCGCGTGAACGCGCCATTCTTGATCAGGCGATGGCTCTCTTGCGATCAAACTCGCGCACTAGCGATGCAACTATGCAGGCGTGGGAGCTTGTTGCCGTAAAAGGTGTACCAGCCTCAGAAGCTGCCAGGCAAACCGGGCTATCTGTTGACGAGGTGTACGTTGCAAAGAATCGGGTGACAAAGCGGCTGCGCACAATTGTCGAGGATCTGACAGCGGCGTGGGATGATGAGCCATGATGGATGATGGACCATCGGTCGAATCATGCCCATCACCATCATCACTCGAAGCGTTTGCTGTCGATGGAATAGATCCGGGTGGCTCGATTGCATCACACGTGCACAGGTGTGATGCGTGCGCGCAGTATGTGATTGTATCGCGCGAGAATGCCCGGTTTCTTGCGAGCATGCCATCGGTCAGGCTTGCACCATCTCCAAGGGAACCAAAGCCGGTATCTTCAAGTATCGCACCCGGATACACAATCGTCCGCGAGATCGCACGAGGCGGCCAAGGAATCGTGTACGAGGGTGTGCAGATTGATACGAAACGACGTGTTGCTATCAAGATGCTCCACTATGCTGCGCTCGGTGCCGACGATGGGCGTCAACGACTGCGCCTCGAACGCGAGGCAGAGATTGCTGCAATGCTCCGTCATCCGGGTATAGCCACCATCTATGAAAGCAGCGAGATCAATGATGACGGTCGAATGCTGGTGATGGAGTACGTCGATGGCGTGCGACTCGACGACTGGCTTGCACAGATCGGCGAACCAAAGTCGCTGACAAGAGAAACGCTTCGAGACCGCCTTCTCGTCCTGCAGCGGGTGTGCGAAGCGGTTGAGCATGCACACAGGCAGGGTGTTATTCATCGTGATCTCAAGCCAGGCAATGTGCTCGTGCGGACACCGAAGGAACATGTCGACAGAGCAGGCACAGGTGAACACGAGATTGGTCCCACGCCATGCCTTCTCGACTTTGGGATTGCGCGTCCGCATTCACGCGAGCAGGACGATCCACTCTACACAATGACCGGAGCGTTCGTGGGCACGCTCGCTTACACATCCCCTGAGCAGGTTTCGGGCGACCCCGAACGTGTTGATACGCGCAGCGACGTGTATGCGCTCGGTGTTCTGCTCTACGAGGTCATTGTTGGTCACAGACCGTATGAAACAGACGGTCCGCTTCACGCAGCACTCGAACAGATCACCTCGCGAGATCCTGTCCGTGTCAAGGGGATGGATGGGGAGTTATGGACAATCATTGCCAAGGCCATGAATAAGGACGTTCATCGCAGGTACCAGTCGGCTGGAGCACTCGGCGAGGATATCCGGCGGTATCTCGCGGGAGAAGCAATCGATGCGCGCCGAGACAGCACGCTGTATGTGCTGCGAAAGGCGCTCTGGAAACGCAAGGAACTGACAATCTTTGCAGCGGCAGCCGTTGTTGGCGTGACGGTCTTTGGCATCATCATGGCATGGCAGGCTGGGATGTTGCGCATTGAACGGAATCAGAAGACACGGGCACTGCGTGAGCAGAACATCACGCTTGGGCGCACGCTCACAGTCACAGGAGATACACTCGGTGCTGCACGGTATCTTCGGAATGAGATACGGGTATCTCCAGACGAGAACTCGTTTTATAGTATTGATCCCCTCACACGTCGTGCAGCGTGGGGACTGCTCGAAGCCGCCACATACGACCCCAGACTCTGCGAGATCGATACGAACGCGGAACTGTCTGATACCAATCTGCCCGGGAATACACCTGCGATTCTGCATCTGCAGAATGACGTTGTCACGCTGACACGTGCAAACGGTATTGTGCAGTCGTGGCGCGTGTCTGACGGCAGCAGCACAGAACCAGCACAACTGACTCCTGTCTTTCTGCCATCGGACGATGAGCACGTTCGCCTTAGTGGGAGCACCCGATTCGCAGCAACGTGGTCACGCTCTTCCCTCCGCACGATTGACATGCAGACCGGTGAAAATGTTGCCAATATATCTCTTGACAAGGTTGGCCTGATCGATGGATCCTTTACTGCCGATGGCGCGAGATTCGGTGCAACCATGTCGAATGGTGAGATATGGATCTTCCCCGTTTCGCTGGAAACTCATTACGTGCTTCCAGCCGCTCAGGAAAACGGCAGCCGGCTCACCGCCCCTGTGTTTACTTCAGATGGAGCGTTTACACTCGTTGCAACCGATCGATCGTGCATTGAATCGCTCTACGTTTTCGCGCAGCTCGATCAGATTGCACGCGGCGAGATGGCAATGCAGCTCTCTCGGTTCCAGTCACAATCAGAGTTTGATTTCAGTTCTATTCATGTATCGCAACGCTCGCCTGTTGCTGTAGCAGTACATCCCGATCTGCTCTTCATGTTTCGAGCGGATAATGTATTGAACCCGACTTCACAGCAGCAGTCACGGCTTCTTCGTAGCGATGGTGAGTGGGCAGGTGAGGCTGCGTTCAGTGCCGATGGTTCAAGGATGTTCGTTGCACGGAAGGATCGGCGCGTGTCGGTGTGGGATACCAACGGGCTTCTTGTCACGGGATCCGAACCGACGGAGGGACCGCCAGCACAATACGTTACCGGTCAACTGCACGGAGAGTGCGTTCTGCTTGCTCCTGACGAGCACGGAGCCCGACTTGCTGCACTGGATCACACGGGAATGCTGACCGTGTTCGATGTTGATGCGTCATGGAAACGGACTGTCAATCCGTGGGATCAGATCTCAAATGTGAATCCTGGGTCGGTATCGGCTGTCGTCTGGAAAAAGAAGTGCATTCTCATTGGAGCAAAGGATTCGCCACGTGTGCGTGTGTTCGATCCAGCAGGGAACGCATCAAGACGAAGTGTGCAAGCACATGTAGGTGGGGTCGAGCACATTGTTACAGGAGTTGCAGTGAACCCGCTTGACACATCACAGTGTGTGTCGGTTGGGCGTGATGGTGTGTGTGTGCTCTGGGATGATGCAGACACCATGCTGGAGGCAGATCGCACCATTGAATGCCTTGGACCTGCGAATGATGTTGTGTGGTCACCCGATGGCACGTGGCTTGCCGTTGCATGTGACGCTGACAGTCAGGTAGCTGTGTTCCGTGATCTCGACTCCCACCAGGTGAACCGGGCGGAGATTTCTATCCCAGGGGTTGGCGAGGCACGCCGAGTTGCAGTCCATCCCGACGGTTCGCTGATTGTTGCGATCTTCGCAGCAGAGCCGCGGAGTGAGCAGGCCACGACACTCGCAATGATTGATCCGCAGAGTGGAAAAACCAGAACGATGTCGCACGAGATTGATCGTCCGAGTGCGATACGGTTTTCTGCAAACGGAGATCGGCTGTTTGTTGGGAGTGAGAATGCCAGGATGTATATCTGCAACCCGATGACCGGCAGCGTCCAGCGTGAGGGACCAATCCTTCATAGTGGTATCCTTGATCTTGCCCCTGATCCAAATGGAGCAGTGGTGTACGCAGCACTCCGCACCTCCGGATTTTATGTGCTTGATGCCGAGTCAGGGCAGGAGCTTGCGCGGGTGGCAGGGCCGGATGATGCCGAGTGGAGAACAACGTGCATTGACGTATCCAATGATGTGATCGTCACCGGGCATGCAAACAGCAGGCTGAGTCTCTCAGATATTGGTCGACTCATGCAGAGCACAAAGCTGAACATCAATCTGACGTTCGGCCAGCATGAAACGAGATAAGTTGCAGTCAGTTTTTAGAACTATTTACTTTGAAATGATGTCCCAACTCAGATCAAAGCGTGAAAGATACTTGCGAAGGCGATCGGCATCGTTTGTCGATGCTCGTCGCTTGCGCGATGCTGCAAACAACGCTCGACCTGCTTCGGAGATCGTCTTTGACTGCCTGCACACGGAGATGACAGCAGCAAGCTGCGCTCGATCAAAGAGGTCGATCGCGTCAAACTGTGCTGGTGTCAATACAGAGAAAATCAATGCATCGATGCTCTCAGCTTGCCTGCCCGTCGACCATGCCCCGCGCAGTCGATCAATCTCCTCACGGACAATGTCGCGCGAGATTCTCCCGCCCGGCGCAAGGGTCGCCATGCGGATCAGCGCAGCGTTGAGATCGCGGAAGTTCCCTGTCCATGCTGCATCCGCAGATGTTGCAAACTGGAGGAACAACTTCTTCGCCTCAGTGCTGAACCTGACAAAGTGCCCTCTCTGATGCGCAAACCGCTCAAGCTCGTACTCGATGTTGGGCTCGATGTCTTCTGGACGTTGCGACAGCGACGGCAGCGCAAACGACCACAAGTTGATTCTCGCAAGCAGATCCTCGCGGAACTTGCCATCGCGAACATGCCGGGCTAGATCGCGATTTGTTCCTGCGATCAACTGGAAGTCGCTGGTGATCTCCGTATCGGCACCAAGCGGAAGAAATCGTTTCTCCTCGAGCGCGCGAAGGAGCATCGCCTGCTCGTCGAGCCCGAGCTCGCCTATCTCATCGAGGAACAGCACGCCGGTGTGCGCGCTGCGCAACAGCCCCGGACGATCATTTATTGCACCCGTGAACGCACCCTTCTTGTGTCCAAACAACGTGGACATCGCAGCGTCCCCGCGGAGTGTTGCGCAGTTCACCTCAACAAGCTCACCAGCAACAAGTCTGCGATGCTTGCGAAGCTCATAAATACGTCCAGCGAGTCTGGATTTACCTGCTCCCGTAGGGCCGGTGATGAGCATGGGATCGGTTGTGCGCGCAGCGACGTGCTCAATCTGATCAATGAGTTTGTTGAATGCAGCGTTTCGTGTCTCGATCCCACCCTTGAGTGACGCCACCGCATCCTCGTGCTCGCGTTCGAAACGCGATGCAAGCCGATCGTACTTTGAAAGATCGAGATCGATCAATCCGAACTTGCCCGGGCCATCGGCTGCTCTGCGCGGCGGCGATGTCTGCATGAGTTTGCCTGGAAAGTATCGCGCTTCGGTCAAAAGGAATGTGCAGATCTGCGCAACGTGCGTGCCGGTCGTGATGTGGAACAGATAGTCTTCAGCATCAGGATCAAAGGGATAGCTTGATGCAAAGTCGTGGAGTGAGCTGTAGACCTCCTCAAAGTCCCACGGATCGCGCATGTTGATGATGTGGCGAACAACCTTCGTCTCGGGTGAGGCCGCGCCGATGTCTGCTTCGATGACATCGGCAAGTGAACCAGCGCGCTTGTCGTGGATGAGTTCGAGCCGATCGACGAGAAAATCCTCGTGCTGGCACAGCGACACGGTGGGCCGCCAGCGCTCCCATCGCTTTGGGCCCTTTCCTGCATCAAGGGTTGTGCCGAGCAACCCCACGACAACCGTGGGTCGCGGAGTTGCATAAGAAGTTGAAGTCGAACGACGGATCATATACGATACTATAGTATAAAAATGATACAAATCTATAGTTATTCAGCTTCAACAAACTCCTTTCGATAATCCCAATATCAAACCCAAACGCTATCTATGCGTTGGAATCAACGATTTTCAGCTGCCTTGCTCGATTGTCCCGTCGTTTGGCACGGTGTGTGCTTTTCTGGTCGGCATACCTGAGAACAGGAGACCGATCATGGCAAGTAAGTCACTCTTCAAATCAATACGCGGCCGACTCGCTCCGGCAGCCACAGCCCGCAACGAAGCGGGTGGAAACGCCTACGCG
Source organism: Phycisphaeraceae bacterium (assembly GCA_020639155.1). Taxonomy (NCBI): domain Bacteria; kingdom Pseudomonadati; phylum Planctomycetota; class Phycisphaerae; order Phycisphaerales; family Phycisphaeraceae; species Phycisphaeraceae bacterium. Next base: position 470,641 of record JACKHF010000001.1, on the reverse strand, counting down.
ATGTCTGCAGAGCAGATGCTCGCACAGTACGTTGCGACCGGCTGCATGAACTCGACGTTCTATGCGAGCGCCCAGGATCAACTCGACACAGTGCTCGCGTTGTGCGAGAAGGTCTCACCAGAGTTCATCGCGCGAACCGCGCTGTACTGCCGATCGAAGGGGCACATGAAGGATCTGCCCGCGCTCTTGTGTGCGGTGCTCTCCGTCCGTTCGCCCGGGTTGATGGCTGAGGTGTTCGATCGCGTGATCGACTCGCCGAAGATGCTCCGCAACTTTGTGCAGATCATGCGCTCGGGTGTCGTGGGTCGTAAGTCTCTGGGAACACTGCCCAAGCGGTTGGTGCGCTCGTGGCTTGAGTCACGCACGGACGACGCGTTGTTCTTCGCATCGGTTGGGAACGATCCGTCGCTGGCGGACATCGTGAAGATGGTGCATCCCAATCCGCAGACATCGTCGCGTGAGGCGCTGTATGGGTACCTCATTGGGCGTGATCACGACGCGGACGCGCTTCCCGACATCGTGAAGCAGTTCGAGGCGTTCAAGTCTGGTGCGACATCAAACATACCGGATGTGCCGTTCCAGATGCTCACATCGCTGAATCTTGACACCAAGGCGTGGAAACAGATTGCGCGGAATGGATCGTGGCAGATGACGCGAATGAACCTGAACACGTTTGCACGTCACGGCGTGCTCAAGGACAAGGATGTCGTGAAGGTGATCGCAAACCGTCTCGCAGACGAGAAGCAGATCATGCGTGCACGGGCGTTCCCGTATCAGCTGCTGGTGGCGCATCGGATGGCATCGAAGGACGTGCCCGACACGATCAGGCACTCACTCGAAATCGCGACAGAGATCGCAACGCGCAACGTGCCTGCGATCGACGGAACGACGTATGTCTGTATCGATGTGTCCGGTTCGATGCACTCACCTGTGACGGGGCATCGAAAGGGCGCAACGAGCGCAGTGCAGTGCATCGATGTCGCGGCGTTAATCGCAGCGACCGTGCTCCGCAAGAACCCGGATGCGACGATCGTGCCATTCAACGACACCGTCGTGGCCATGCGTCTCAACCCGCGTGACACGGTGATGACGAACGCGGCGCAGCTCGCATCAGCACCGTGGGGTGGAACGAACTGCTCGGCTCCGCTTGTGCACCTCAACAAGTCGCGCTCGCACGTGGACACGTTGATCTATGTCTCGGACAACCAGTCGTGGGTGGATACCACGCCGAACTCGTGGCGCAACGGAACGCGCACGATGCAGGAGTGGAACACACTCAAGCAGCGCTGCCCGAAGGCAAAGCTCGTCTGCATCGATCTCCAGCCGTATGGAACGACGCAGGCGCAGGACCGCAACGACATCCTCAACATCGGCGGGTTCTCTGATGCTGTGTTCGAGGTGGTGAGCAAGTTCGCGTCGCAAGGCGCGGATGCAAAGCACTGGGTTGATGTGATCAACGCCGTGTCGATCTGAAAACATATGTGGTGGGGTCTCCGGCAATCGGGCCGGAGGCCCCGGATAAACAAGAAGAAGTACGCGAGTAACGGAAGGAAATATGAATCGTCTTCGCTGGATGCGGTCGTGACTCCATGGATTCCAAACCGTACATGTCTCGACCAGACCCTTGCCAGTGATTGCGATTCACAGTGAATGTTGGAGTGCCAGCAAATGCAATCGGGAGTACATTGGTGAATGCGGGTTCGAATCCCGGAGCACGTCGGCTTTGCGGCTCGTGCGATTCGTCTCTCGATACTGGTTGTTGCTGGCACACCGTGCGAATGTGCTGACAAGTGAATGCCTGTGGGACTACAGGTTTCAATCCTCGTGGTCGCGGGTTCGAGTCCCGCCAGCTCCGCTTGATCTTTTTCGGGGCTGTAGCTCAGCTGGTTAGAGCGCGAACGTCTCACGATCTCTTGTCACTGTCAGCCGATCTTGGATGTAGCTCAGCTTGGTAGAGCGTGTGCTTTGGGTGCACATTGTCGGAAGTTCGAATCCTCCCATCCAGATTCAGAAGGAAGCAGAACACGTGCAGGAAAGGAACGTGGATGGTTTCAGCGAATGCCCGAGGAACTACATCTGATCCGTATGTTGTGGGTTCGAGTCCCATCATCAGCATTGCTGGTGTAGCTCAACTGGTAGAGCACCGGGAACGTTTCTCAAGCCCTTGTCGCTGAAGCTGTGTGTAGAGCCCCGTAGCTGAGCGGATGAAAGCACCGCGCTACGAACGCGGAGATCGCAGGTTCGAATCCTGCCGGGGCCATTGCCAATCAATAATGAATGCAAAGGGATATGTCATGAGCAACGAATCAACACCATCTCCGTTCATCGCAACAGGCGAAGCAACCGCGATGCTCCCGCTCCCAAACGATCAGCGGCCTGTCACCGTCATCGGGACGGACGCGATCCGCGCAACCTTCGACGAGGGGTGTCTCAAGCAGACGATCAACTCCGCGATGGCGCCGGGTGTGTCGCATCTTGTACTCAACCCCGATGCGCACGTCGGCTATGGCACACCTGTCGGTTGCGTGATGTCGAGCCCGTCGCACATATATCCGGGCCCTGTCGGTGTTGACATCAAGTGCTCCATGAGCCTGCTCGCGATCGACATCGACAAGAGCGCGGTGACCGACAAAGCAGCGCGTCGCGCACTCATCAACGCCATCTGCGAACGCACGCCAACAGGTGCTGGTCGTGGCCAGCGCAGCGTACCCAAAGCGCGTGCTGTAGATCAGCTGCTCGGCGAGAAGGCGGTCACCGAAGGCGCATCGCGCGAGGTGTGCGAAGCACTCGGCATCCCATTCGATTGGGCGAGCCGATGTGAGGACAGCGAGCACACCGGACACGACGGTTCAACTGCTGCGCTCGTAGAACGCTTGCGTGTGCTTGGTCGTCAGCCCAAATTCCATGAGCGCTTTCCTGCGAAGATGCGCCAGCTCGGCTCATATGGCGGGGGAAATCACTTCGGCGAATGCGAGATCGTGCGTGTGCACGACAACGAGCGCGCACAACGTGCTGCGGAGGTCTTTGGTCTGCGCGATGGCGGCGTTGCGTTCCTGTCACACTGCGGTTCACGCGGATTCGGGCACGATCTTGCAAGCGGGCAGTTCCGCGTATTGCAGGACAAGTTCACATCGTGGGGAATCCCGCTCCCGGGCGGCGACAGACAACTCGTGCACGCACCGCTCGGATCACCGGAGGCGGACGCGTATCTCGACGACATGGCGCTCGGCGCGAACTTTGCGACCGTGAACCATCTGCTCATTAACGCGCTCGTGCTCGAAGCGTTCCAGGAGATCTTCCCGGGAGTCACCGGCCAGTTGGTGTACTTCATCAGCCACAACATCGCGCGAAAGGAAGTCGTCGATAACAAACTCGAGTGGGTGCATCGCAAAGGCGCGACGCGCGCGTTTCCCGCGGGTCATCACGAACTCAAGAACACTCCGTTTGCAGAGACGGGCCATCCCATCCTCCTCCCGGGAAACCCGCAGGCAGGGAGCGCTGTGATGGTGGCCGACCCCGGTGCTGCGCTGTCGTGCTACAGCATCAACCACGGCGCGGGTCGTGCGCTTGGTCGAAAGGCAGCGGGGCGCACACTCAATCAGGCGCAGGTCGACGCGTCGTTCGCAGAACGTGATATCCTCACCAACTGCAGAATGTATCCCATCGACGAGGCGCCCGAGGCGTACAAGGACTTCGACGAGGTGCTGCGATCGGTCGAACTCGCGGGTCTCGCCAGCGAGGTCGCGCGGTTGCAGGCACGGTTCGTGATCAAGGATGGTGACAAGGCGGATGATTAGTGACTCGAAAGTAACACATGGCAACAACAATGGTGCAACTTGACGGCTCAGTTGGTGAAGGGGGCGGGCAGATCCTGCGTACAGCGCTGTCGCTTTCAATGGTGACGGGCACATCGTTCTCTATCACCAACATCCGCGCCAACCGTCCCAAGCCGGGACTTCTTCGTCAGCATCTGACCGCCGTGCTCGCTGCGCGCGACGTCTGCAACGGCGAGGTGCAGGGCGCAACGGTCGGCTCGACGGAGGTCACGTTTACGCCCGGCACTGTATCGCCGGGCGAGTATCACTTTTCCATTGGCACAGCTGGAAGCACAACGCTGGTATTCCAGACGCTGCTCCCCGCGCTGATGACTGCGGACAGCCCATCAACGATCACACTCGAAGGCGGCACGCACAACATGTTCGCGCCGACAGTGCATTTTCTTCAGCGTTCATTCGTGCCGATGCTCGCGCGGATGGGACCGAAGGTTGATGTCGCACTCGAACGCTACGGGTTCTACCCAGCGGGCGGCGGTCTCGTGCGCATGCGCATCAAGCCGGTTTCAATGCTCACGCCAATAGAGTGTGTCGTTCGCGACGAGATCACGCACCGGCGCGCTATTGCAACGCTCGCGAGCCTGCCCGCTGAAATCGGAAAGCGCGAGCTTCATATCGTGAAGAACGTGCTTGCGCTCGGGGATCATGAGATGGGTGTCAACCAGCTTAAGGACACGGACGGCATGGGTAACGTGCTCGGTATCGAACTCGGCGACGCAAACCACGTCGAGGTGTTTACGGGGTTCGGCCAGCGCGGCGTCTCAGCAGAACACGTCGCGCGCAGTGCAGCCAACGAGGCGCGGGACTATCTCAAGTACGGCGCACCGATCGGCACGTACCTCGCGGATCAGTTGATGCTCCCGATGGCGCTCGCGGGTGAGGGGAGGTTCTGCACGGGGCCGTTGTCGCGCCACGCCGAGACAAATGCAGCCGTAATTGAGTCGTTCCTCGGCACGCGTATCCACCAATCACACACAGATCGGATCACACAGATCGAGATAGTCTAAGGTTGAATGACACGATATGACCGCTATAGCGAGGTTGATGCTGTATAATTCTGAGCTATGCACAGATTCAAAGCCCCCGATGAGTTTTACAACAATCCATCGCAATGGCATGACGAACTGCTCCGTTTACGGGAAGTGCTTCAGCAAACGTCACTTGACGAAACGATCAAATGGGGCGTTCCGTGCTACACGCACAACGGCAAGAACATTGTTGGTGTTGCTGCGATGAAGAACTTCTTTGCACTGTGGTTCCATCAGGGGGCGCTTCTGAAAGACCCGAAGAACGTGCTGATGAATGCGCAGGAGGGGGTGACCAAAGCCCAGCGACAGATGCGCATGACATCTATGAAGGACATCAAAGCGACCGTAATCAAAGCCTACGTGAAGGAAGCAATCTCGCTGCAGGAAGCGGGCAAGGAGATTAAGGCCGATCGAAACAAGCCGGTCGTGGTTCCGGCGGAACTCAAAGCGGCGCTCGCAAAGAACAAGAAGGCGCATGCAGCATTCAGCGCGATGCCCAAGGGCAAGCAGCGCGAATACGCCGAGCATATCTCAAGTGCAAAGCGCGACGAGACCAAGCAGACCCGGCTGAAGAAGATCGTCCCGATGATCGTGAGTGGTGTTGGATTGAACGACAAGTACCGAAACTGCTAAATAGTCCAATAAGTATAGTTGACTTTGGAACCCTCATTGACTTTGAGGCGTTTATGCCTTTGTGCTTGACAATATTTTACTTTATAGTAAAATAACTGATCGGTTGAATAAGGTAGTTCCACATGGTCGCACTCGATCCAATCAGTCAGAAACTCTCGGCACTGGCCGATCCGACGCGCCGGGCGATCCTGTCGAGACTCTCGCGGGGCGAGGCAAGCGTCACCGAACTGGCAGAGCCGTTCGACATGACTATGCCCGCGATTACAAAGCATCTGAAGGTGCTCGAACGCGCGGGATTGATCGAACGCAGGAGAGAAGCGCAGAAGCGGCCGTGCGTACTGGTGCCGAGCGCACTGGACGAGACACTGGAATGGCTTGAGAAGTTCAGGGAGCAATGGGAATCGAACTTCAATCGTCTCGATGCGGTGCTTGAGCAACTCAAGCGCGATCACACCACAGAGCACACTCAGGGAAGGGATCAGTCATGAGATCGGACGATCGCGAGATTCTGTTTACTCGTCACTTTGATGCATCACCCAATCTTGTCTGGCGCGCATGGACCGATTCAGATGTGCTGGGCGAGTGGTGGGGGCCAGACGGATTCACAACGACAACCCACTCGATGGACTTTCGCGTCGATGGCCAATGGCGCTTCGACATGATTGGCCCTGATAAGCGCGTGTATTCGAACCTGATCACCTATCAGGATATCGTTGAGAACGAACGGCTGGTGTACGCGCACACTGGTGTTGATAATACCGACGACGTTGCGTTTACTGCGATTGTGACATTCGATCGCACAGACACCGGAACAAAGCTGACACTTCGGATGGTGTTCCCATCGAAGGAAGATCGTGATCGCGTGTGCAGGGAGTACGGCGCAGTCGATGGCGGGATCCAGCACGTTGCGAATCTGGCAGCATACCTCGCACCTGGTTCGGATGCGGTGTCAAACGTGTTGACCATCGCGCTCCCGAACGAGCACGACATTATCTTCTCGCGCAACTTTGATGCCCCTCGCGATCTTGTCTGGAAAGCAATGACCGACCCCGACATGCTCAGGCAATGGGTGTTTCTCCCGCCGGGCTGGGAGATGACGATGTGCGAGGACGAGCACCGCGTCGATGGATCATTCCGCAGGGAGTGGAAGCACCCGCATGGCGATATGGCAGTGCATGGCACATACGCAGAGTTTCAGCCGCCGGAGCGGCTGGTGCGCAGCGAGATCTTTGACATGGGTTGCGATGCTCCGATGGCTGACGAGATCGCGACGCTGGTGCTGACCGAACTGGCAACGGAGCGTGGCACGATAACGAACATGCACATGACGTTCAGGTACACGTCACAGGCCGCGCGTGATGGCGCACTAAAATCCGGCATGGATCGGGGCATGGAAGCAGGATACAGAAATCTCGATGGCTTGTTCGCCGAAACCCATCACGCTCGGGGATAGCGCATGGCACCAAAGACAAAGCGAGCACCGACAAAGAAAACATCAAAGAAAGTACCAAGGAAGAAACCCACTGCGAAAAAGATTGTGGCGAAGAAGCCAGCAGCAAAGTCGCGACGGACTGCACCGAATGGGGGCGCTCGAACTGCGCAGGAGCGGAAGCAAATCGTCAGCGAGCTGGTCGATCAGCTGCGCGCGATGGGATCGGATCGCATCCTGAGCGACATGGTGTCTCGCTTCGGCATCATCACAAAGAAAGCGTTCGGCGTGCAGGTCGGCCGCATCAAATCACTTGCCAAGCCCATCGGCAGGGACCACGATCTCGCGCTTGCGCTCTGGAAGACGGAGTGGTACGAAGCGAGAACCCTCGCGTGCTTTGTTGGCGATCCGGACAGACTGACATCAGCGCAGATGGATTCGTGGTGCAAGGACTTTGATAACTGGGCGATCTGTGACACCGCGTGCTTCCATCTGTTTGACAAATCTCCTCACTCACACGCGAAGATCACGCAGTGGGCAAAGAGCCGCGACGAGTTCGTCAAACGTGCAGCGTTCGCATTGCTCGCTTCGGTTGCGCTCCATGACAAGAAGGCTAACGATGCAGAGTTTGCAAGGTACCTGCCATTGATCGAGCGCAGCGCGACCGATGACAGGAACTTTGTGAAGAAGGGTGTGAGCTGGGCGCTGCGCTTGATTGGGTCGCGCAGGCCGGGGCTCAAGGCTGACGCGCTCGCGCTGGCGAATCGGCTGGCTGCTTCTGACAACGCAGCTGCACGATGGATCGGGAAGGACGCGCTGCGTGATCTCTCCAGAGTAAAGCCGAGTAAGAAGGGTGCTGTGACGAAGAAGAAGCCAACGAAAAAGAGGACAAAGAGAGCAGCAAAGTAGATTCTGTGTTGTGTGTTAAACTCTAACTGCGTACGCTCGTATGCTGTCCGGCATTGATCTTCACTTCAGACGTATCAATGATCGGTTTGTACTCAATTGTTCGCACCTTTCTGATCACATAACACCTCCAACTCGCGCTAGTAGTGCATACTCCCGCACCCATTCAGGAATACGGCGTGTGCTGAGAAACTGGTCGATAATTGCTTCGCATCGGTCGGGGTATTTGTAGTGCTCATGTCCAAGCCCGTGGAGTGCGCTGATGTGACAGGTGCTAAGCTTGCACTCCTGTAGTATGATCGAAAGCACTTCAAATCCGGGATCAACCAGATGGGGAAACTCCTTTGGGAATGTAAACGGACTGGATATACAGTCCATATCCCAGATCATGTAGACAGCTCCATCGATCTTGGTGTGTGAGTAGTTTCCCGTGAGGCTAGTCAAATCAATATCAGGTGACCGACCTCTGTCGCCGCATACTTTGTCGTACAGATTGAGATACATCGAAGCAACAGCGCGGAGGCATGTTATCTGCTTTTCAACTGGGACGATGCTCTCTCGAACATGGTGGAGGTAGCTTGATGCAATACCAAAGAGAAACCATGTTGCATCTGCAATCTGATCATCTGTGTATCTGTCAGCGATGAACTCCGGCGCTACGAACAACCTGATCAGATAGTCGGTCAGGGTTTCATCATGGATGCGATGAAACCTGATTTCTCGCACATCTGCTGCTGGAGTATCGATGTCTTCACTGTACCCGGAGAAGTCTGCATATCCCTGCGTGAAGCAGTACTCGACCCATTCCTCGAATGTTGGCGTCTGGTCGTTACACATCAGATCCATCACGTTCTGTAGTGAGTTGTTGTTCCATTCTTGCGATTACACCTTCAAATCGATCCTGCAAATGCTCCCATCGATCAAGGATACGGCTGTACCGTTCAGCCTCTTCGAGCGACTGTTGCTGGATTTTTTGATTGATTTCATTCTGCGTGTTCCAATCAGCCATCTGTTGTTCCCATCGGATGCGATCTTCCTCTGCTTGTGCATTTTCACGCTGAAGAACTCGTTCGCTGTAACGGGATTCAAGCGTGAAGCGAATATGGAGACCACACTCAGGGCATCGACCGGATTCTTTCAGCCTACGCAGGTCGTACCCGCAGGCATAGCAGTTTGTTGATTCATGAATCGTGAAGTCAGACATGGGTACTCCTCGCATGTGTATATCACAGCATCAGATCCAAGGATACCAAAGATCGCTAGGGTGAGAACAATCAGCGGATCTGAGGAGTTGAACGAACCCCTTGACGTGCCAGCCGATATTGGGTACGCTCTGTCCAACTTGCATCAAGAGTCCCGGATCGCCTCTGACGGTTCCGGGCGGCAACCGAGCTGGAAACCCCAGCCACGGTGCCGAGGCCAGCCCCGGCGTGGGGAACGATGCGGACGAAACGAGTGCACCTTCTTGTGCAGCGGATTCGTCAAACGAGCAGCGATGGTCGCTGCGGTCCACGCCCATGTCTGGATGCTCTCGATGCTGTGAAGGAGTTCACAGCATGGGGTATCTCAATACCAACATCGATTCGTTCTCTCCCGCTCCGCTTACGCCCGAGCAGTACTGCCCGGGGATCGGGCACACCGGTCTCGATGGCGAGCCATTGGTCGCGTCCATCACGCAGTCGACCACGTTCTCGCGTGATTCGGTCGGCTCGACTGCGACGCACCAGTACTCGCGCGTCTCGAATCCGACGGTTGCGACGCTCGAAAAAGCACTGGGCGATCTCGAGCATGCGCTCCCCGCTGCGTGCTTTGCGACGGGTCTCGCAGCCGAAACCGCGCTGTTTCTCGCGCTCCTGAAGCAGGGCGATCACGTCGTCTGCGGCCGGTCTGTCTATGGCGGCACGACGCGTTTGCTCGATCAGGTGCTTCGCGATCTCGGTATCACATCGACGTTCGTTGATTCGACCGATCTCGACGAGATTCGCGCAGCCGTTCGCGAAAACACAAGGCTGATCTTCGTTGAAACGCCCGCGAATCCGTCGCTCGATATCACGGATATCCGCGGGATTGCACAGATCGCAAGGATTACCGGCGCGCTGCTGGCGGTGGACAACACGTTCCAGACACCGGTGCTCCAGCAGCCGTTAGACCTCGGCGCAGATATCTCCGTGTACTCGACGACGAAGTTCATCGACGGCCACTCTGTCGCACTCGGCGGCGCGCTGGTGACACGCGATCAGCACCTGCTCGATCGCATCCGGTTCATCCGCAAGTGCACGGGCGCGATCCAGACACCGTTCAACGCATGGCTGACCATCAACGGGCTCAAGACACTCCCGTTGCGCATCCGTCAGCAGGGGGCAAACGCGGAGACAGTTGCGCAGTGGCTGAACGAGCAGGCTTGCATCAAGGCTGTGTACCACCCATCGCTTGCGACAGGTGCTGCACGCGAGTGTGCCGAGGCCCAGCATCTCGGAACAGTCGGCAAGCACGGTGCTGTTGTGACGTTCGAAGTCGAAGGTGGGATCGATGCGGGAAGAGCGTTTGTCGAAAGCCTGACCCTGTGCACATTGGTTGAGCATGTCGGGTCTGTCGAGACGCTCATCACACACCCGGCATCAATGACGCACGCGGACGTGCCTCGTGATCAGCGGCTCGAAGTGGGCATCACCGACGGTTTGCTGCGGTTGTCGGTGGGGCTTGAGCCGACCGATGCTGTCATTGCCGATCTTGCCCGCGGACTTGAGGCAGCGCGTGCATGTACGTCTGCGCGAGAGGAGGCATCATGTCCGGCTCACCTCTGATCGTGCTGAAGTTCGGCGGTTCCGTGCTGATCGACGAGACAAGTCTGCGCATCGCGGTGCACGAAATATACCGTTGGCGGCGCGATGGATACCGCGTTGTCGCTGTGGTGTCAGCATTTGCTGGCGCAACCGATGCGCTCGTTTGTAAAGCAGAATCAATCTCCGACGACGCATTGCCACACACAAAGGCGGCGCTGATCGCAACCGGCGAGACGGTCAGCGCAGCAACGCTCGGCGTGTGTCTTGATGCAGCGGGGATTCCATCGACAGTGTTCTCGCCCGGAGCTATCCAGCTCCGTGCAACGGGTGATGCGCTCGATGCAACACCCGTCAGCGTTGATGGTGCACTGATCAAACGCGCTCTGGATCGTGACGGCGTTGTTGTTGTGCCAGGATTTGCAGCGATCGACGAATCGGGGAGGACGGTCACGCTCGGTCGTGGCGGGTCTGATCAGTCAGCGTTGTTTCTCGCTTATGCACTCGGTACTGACCGGTGCAGACTCATCAAGGACGTGGACGGGCTCTACGAGTGGGACCCTGCGATCGCGGGCACTCCGCCGAGACGCTTTGAGAGGATTTCGTGCGACGATGCGCTGCAACTCGACGGTTCCATCATCCAGCACAAAGCGGTGCAGTTTGCGCGTGATCACGAGATCACGTTCGAGCTCGGCGCGTTCAACGCAACGCAACCAACGGTGGTGAGCGGTGCCGCATCTGTGCTTGAAACTCCACGTGCTGCGGCTGCGCCGACACGCGTGGCGCTGCTCGGGCTAGGCACAGTGGGCAGCGGCGTGCTGGAACTGCTGAACCAGCTTCCCGATGAGTTTGATGTCGTTGCAGCGTGCGCACGCAATCCTGATCGACACGCTGACAAACCATTGAACGGGATTGTTGTGTCGGGCGATCCCGTTGTCACTGCTGACACAGATGCGGATGTTGTTGTCGAGGTCATCGGTGGTATCGACGTTGCAAGAGATGCTGTTACTGCAGCATTACGCAATGGGACGCACGTCGTGACCGCAAACAAGGCGCTCATCGCTGACTTCGGCGAGTCTTTGGCGATGCTTGCTGACAATACCGGTGCTGCACTATTGTGCTCAGGTGCTGTTGGTGGTGCTGTGCCCGTGCTGGAGCACGTGCGAGGGAAATCGGTGCAGGCTGTTCGAGGTGTCGTCAACGGCACGACCAACTTCATTCTGAACCAGATCGCTGATAGTATCAGCTTTGATGCAGCGATTGATCTTGCACAGGGTAATGGGTTTGCTGAAGCGGATCCATCGCGTGACCTTGATGGCACGGACGCTGTTGACAAGCTCCGCGTGATTGCGGAATGCGCTGGAGTACGTGCTGATGAGGTGCGTGTTGATCGCCAGCAATCAGTGAAAGATGCGGGCATGTCCAGATCTGACAATGGTGTGGTGCTGCGGCATGTCGCAACACTCGATCGCGACGGACGCATCGGAGTTTTGCTCACACCTGTGAGCCCGGACGATGCGCTGTACGACCTGCCCGGCGCGTGGAATGCTGTTGAGATTGTGTACTCGGACGGTTCGTCGATCGTGCTGCGCGGGAAGGGAGCAGGTAGACTGCCGACTGCTCAGGCGGTTGTGGCAGACCTGCTTGAGCTTCGCAGAAATCTGCAGAATACAGCGAATATTACTGAATATGAACCGGAGGTGGTGTGTGCTTGATCAACTGCGTATTGCTGTGGTCGGCGCTTCGGGTGCGGTCGGACGGGAGGCGATCTCTATCCTGCGCGAGCGTGGTGTTCCAGCAGCAAAGATCACCTTGTTCGGGTCGAGCCGATCCGCTGGAGAGTCTGTCGAGTACGGAAGTGATCGACTTGTGATTCGCGCGTTGAGTGAAGAGAGTGTGCCATCATGTGATGTCGCGCTCTTCTGTGCGGATGCAGACACCGCCCGGGAGTTCGCGCCGATCTTTGTTGCGCGTGGTGCGTACGTCATCGACAACTCGTCTGCGTTCCGTCTTGATTCTGCCGTTCCCTTGATCGTTCCCGAGATCAACACCGATCAGCTGCATGCCAATGATTCGCCCTGCATCATCGCGAATCCAAACTGCTCGACGATCATCATGCTGACAGCGCTCGAGCCGATCCGTCGAGCGTTCGGCGTGCGCAGCGTGATTGTGTCGACATATCAGGCGGTGTCCGGAGCTGGGATCGCAGCGATCGACGAACTCCGCACGCAGACACGGGCAGTACTCGACGGAATCGTAATCGCGCCGAGTGTGTTTCCTGTGTCGTGTGGATGGAACGTGTTTCCGCACGAATCCGCGATTGATCCGGACACGGGTTTGTGCGGTGAAGAGGAGAAGATGATTGCAGAGTCGCGCAGGATATGGGATCATCACAATCTTGCGATTGTGCCGACATGCGTGCGCGTGCCGGTGATGCGTGCACACAGCCAGTCCATTACGATCGAGACGGATTGCAGAGCAACAGTCGCTGAGATCGAACACGTGCTGAGGGATGCACCCGGTGTCAGATTCTGTGATGGTGTAGCACACCCACTTGCTACGCCGATTCATGCGACGGGACAGGACGACGTGCTCGTTGGTCGCGTGCGTGAGGACGTGACATCAAACGGCAGGCGCTTCTCGCTGTGGGTGTGCGGGGATCAGCTCCGCAAGGGAGCGGCCCTCAACGCGGTGCAGATCGCAGAATGCCTGCCTGTTGGTGCTCCAGCCCATGTATAAGCAGAGGATTAATCTGCGAAACGCAGGGCAGAAAAATCCCATAGAATAGGTGGATGCGATTCAATCAATATCAATGTCTCTTTGTTTTCCTGCTGCAGACTCTTGTAGCGACTTCATATGCAACTGCTCAGATCACTGCGCCGGACAATCAACCATCTGGACAGGAAGATGCTGTGCCCTTGGACGATGGCGAAGAAACGGCGAGGTTGTACAAGGAGATCGCAACGAAGCTGTCCGATTCGTGCAGAGATGTTGCGTGGTTGGAACTCAGCTACGACGGCTTCGAGATTCCGCTGAACATCTACGAGTACCCTATCCAGCCCTATCCCAATGCGCCGTTGCTACAGGATGTTCTCGACAGTTTCGAAGCTGCGCAGCCTGACATCGAGAAACTCATCGAAGTAACACGAAGGCCGGTGTGCACATTGGAGCACGCGGACATGAACGACGAGAATGATCCTGCTCATCAGAGAGTAATTGAGGTGGCGAGTTCACTTCGAAAATGTGTAAAAGTACTTGCTTGTGATGCGATCAGGCATCAAGGACTCGGTAACGAGGAAGCGGCTGTCGAGCGGATACTCGCTGTGTACAGGCTTTCCAATCATCTGATGCTGCAGGAGGATTGGACGTTCCTTCTGATCGGAATGGGAGGCGTTGACTATGCGAGGGGCCACGCAAACTGGCTTATCCGCTCATCCGGCAAAGCGCGAGTTTCCGACGAAAGCTGCAGGCGGATTCGTCGCGTCGTGAAGCAGATTGTCGATACGTCTCGTGTTGAGGTTCGGGAAAAATGCAGGGCGATGGCACACTGGCTGCATGATTCAGATGTGTACTCCGAAGATGTCAAGCAGATAATGTATTCAGATGGGTTTGATGAAGATATTATGTATGATAAGTGGCTGAAGAGTATCTACGCCTCAATTCATGCTGTTGATGATCGACTGGATCCGTATCGATTACAATCGCCGTAGGGCGCCGACTAACTCGTCAAGATGCTCCGTTGTGTGTGCTGCTGATATCTGCACACGCAGACGTGCTTCTCCTTCGGGCACGACGGGATACCCGAATCCGATCACGAACACGCCCATTTCGAGCAGTTTCTTGCTCATGGAGATGGCTGTTGCAGTCTCGCCGACGATGATGGGACAGATCGCGGTGGGGGATTCGAGCACGTCGAACCCTGCTGACTTGATGCCCTTGCGCGCGTAGGCGACGTTGTCGCGGAGCTTCTGCACCCGCTGCGGCTCGTTCATCAGGATCTCGATCGCTTTGTTCGCGCTGCACGCGACGGTGACGGGGAGCGCATTTGAAAACAGCGTTGGTCTGCCCCGTTGGATGAGCAGTTCCGTGCATCGCTTTGATCCAGCAACAAACCCGCCAGCACCGCCGCCGAGCGCCTTGCCGAGTGTGCCGGTGAAAAAATCAACCGCGCCACGCGAAGCATCGAATCCGCTCACACCGGGCAGCATGTTGTAGTGCTCGTGGATACCGCGCCCGGTTGTTCCCATTACACCGTGGCCGTGTGAGTCGTCAACAACAAGCATCGCGCCGAACTCATCGCACAATGCGCGCAGCTCGGGAAGCTTTGCGATATCACCCTCCATGGAGAACACGCCGTCGGTAATGACCCAGATTTGACCAGTGACATCCGGGTTCTGCACAGCAGCTTGCAGCTTCGCGCGCGCGTCGCCCATGTCAGAGTGCTTGAACACAGCCTTGTGGACACCCTTCTTGATGACGGGTGTCAGGCGCATCGCGTCGATGATGCACGCGTGGTTGAGTTCGTCCGAGATGATGATGTCACCGGCTTCGCTCACGGTTGGGAAGAAGGCTTCCGTCGCGGTCCAGCATGACACGAACGTGTAGCTCGATTCCGTGCCCATGTACTTCGCTATGGTGCGTTCGAGTGTTTCGTGAGGCTCAAAGGTGCCACAGATGAAACGCACAGAAGCGGTGCCTGCGCCGTACTTCTTGAGACCGTCGATGCCCGCCTGCACAACCTCAGGGTGATTGGCAAGCCCGAGGTAGTTGTTCGAGCAAAAGCACAGCGTGTCCCTGTATGCCCCGTCCGATTGACGCATGCGCACGACAGCGTCCATCGGCGAGTCAAGCATGTGCAGGTGTTTGTACTGGCCAGTGGTGTCCAGTTGCTGGAGTGTGGCGTCGGTACGGGTGTCGAACGGGCGGGATATCTTTGTTGTACTCATTAAAAGAAGAGTAGATGGGTGAACTGGTTGCGTAGGGAATGAACGACACGATTGGTGTGTTCGTCTGCCGAGGGTTGATTCGAACGCATGTCGCGCTAACATAATGCGAACGTGTTACTCAAAGGAACCACGACGCATCGAACACGGCCGCAGCGCACGACGCGCTGCACATGAGGAGTTCATACATGGATATTCGGAAGGTTGCACTTGGTCTTATTCTTGCTGGCGCAGCTGGCGTTGGTGTTTCGGTGCTGAGCGGCTTTGGGATATCAGATGCACCAAAGATGGAAATAACATCGGTTTCTGATTTCAGCAACAAGGCTGTCTACAAGGTTGATGGCGTGCATAGCTCGCTCGTGTTCTCCATCCGTCACAACGGTGTCTCAAACTTCATGGGACAGTTCAATGGGATCTCGGGGACATTTGTTGCTGTGCCGGAAACCAATCAGGTCGCAACGGTTGAGGTCTCTATCAAAGCTGATTCCGTGAATACCGGAAACGAAGGCCGCAACAACCACCTGAAGGGTGGCGACTTCTTTTCTGCAAAGGAGTTTCCGGAGATCACATTCAAAGGGTCAGGTTCAGCATTCGCTGACAGCAAAGGGAAGATACGTGGTGATCTGACCATGCTCGGCGTGACAAAGCCCATCGAAGCCGAGGCCGAGTTCATCGGCACTGGTGAAAGCCGCGGCAAGAAGATTGCAGGCTTCCAGGTGAAGTTCGAGATTAAGCGGTCAGACTTTGGTATGAACTACGGGATTGCTAACAACGCGCTTGGTGATTCGGTCACCATTACCGCGTCATTCGAGGGCGCTGAGCAGGAAGGCGAAGGCCGCTGAACATAACAGATTGATTCAGTGGTTCAATGAGTACTTCAGCGCGATCCGTCAGAGCATGGATCGCGTTTTTTATTCGCCGCCTCCAGCATCAGCCAGCTTCTGGTTCAATCTGTCAACCATGCGTGCTGCGTTCTCCGCACCGAGTTGTTCGGCACTACGTGCAAAGTCGAGCGCTTGGGCAAAGTCTTCAGCACGCTCGAACCATGCTGCTGTTTCCATCAGGAGCGTAGTGTTTTGCCGATCAACTTCCACTGCGCGCGCATACAGGTTCGCTGCGTCCTTCGGCCGGTTGAGCTTTCCACACACCTCGCCGTACAGCCTGCGCACATGCTCCTTCAAAAGAAAATTCACATTGAATGTTTGCAGGAGCAACAACGCCTGTTCTGGTTTGTTGATCCGATTGAGGCCTCGCGCCTCGATCAGCTTCCACACCTCGTTGTCCGGTTCCACCTTGCGTGCAATGGCGATCTGACGAAGTGCTTGCTCAACCATGTTGTCTTCGAGCAGCATGTCTGCGAGTGTACCTGCAGCGATTGCGTTTTCAGCGTCAAGGCGCAGCACCATCATCATGCTGGCTTCCGCTTCAGTGCGCTGTCCTGCGGTTCGCTGTAACTGACCAAGGTAAAGTGGGTGCTTCGGATCGTTGGGATCAAGTTGCTGCGCAGCTTTGTAATGGAGCATGGCGGCATCAGGCTGCCCGAGTTTGTTCGCGAGCGTGCCAGCAGCCGCTTCAATCCACGCCTGCTTCGGGCCAATCCGCTGCGATTCAACGTACTGCTCGTATGCCTGCTCTTCCTTGTGAACGCCGAGGAGTGACTCCGCGTACGCGACTCGAAGATCCTGGTCGGCAGGATAGTCGATAATGGCGAGTTCAAGCAGGACGCGCGCCTTCTCGGGCTGGTCCTCCCGCAGGTATGCGCGGGCGCTCTCCAGAATCTCCTCAGCATGTTCTGGCGTGCTGATGCCGGTGCCCTGCGTGTGATCCGGCGTGGTATTTGTCTGTGTTCCAATGAGTGTGTTCCACAGATACACGCTGCCACCGACAAGTGCCGCGAGTAGTACCAGCACGATGACAATCAGTACAGTCGACCCGCCTCGATGGTGTAGGGAACGAAAATCACGGACTGGCTGTGCGATGCGCATGTGTTCTCCTGCCAGCGTCAACCTAAAGTTGTTCATGACGAACGCAGAGCCCACTATCGAACACCAAACATCTGCTGGTGCGCTGCCGGAACTCCCGAAACAGTATCGGCCGGCGGACCACGAGCAAGGTATCTTCCAGCGCTGGCTGGACTGTGGCGCATTCGATGCCGATCCGAATCGCGTCGTCTCGGGCGAGGCAAAGCCGTTCGCTGTCCTGATTCCGCCGCCGAACGTCACAGCGAGGCTCCACCTCGGCCACGCGCTGAACAACACCCTGCAGGACGTGCTCGTCCGCTCCCATCGCATGAAGGGGTACGAGGCGATGTGGATGCCCGGCACGGACCACGCTGGTATCGCCACGCAGACTGTTGTTGAGAAACGCCTGATGCAAGAGGAGGGCAAGCGTCGCACCGAGTACGCACGCGAGGACTTTGTTGCGCGCGTCCAAGCGTTCAAGGATGATTACGAGGGGCAGATCACGGATCAGCTTCGCAGGCTCGGTGCATCATGCGACTGGAAACGCCAGCGGTTCACGATGGACACTGTGTGCGCACGCGCTGTGCGCGAGGCGTTCTATCGATTGTTCAAGGACGGATTGATCTATCGCGGCAAGCGCCTTGTGAACTGGGATCCGGTGACACAGACAGCGCTTGCGGATGATGAGGTCGACATGATTGATGTCGACGGGTTCTTCTGGTACCTGCGATATCCGGTGGTGGATGACAAGGGCAACGCCACTGGTGAGTATGTGACCGTCGCAACAACACGCCCCGAGACGATGCTCGGTGATACAGCTGTTGCTGTGAATCCGACTGATGGGGAGCGCGCAATGTTCATTGGCAAGCGCGTGAAGCTGCCCATCGTTAACCGCATCATCCCGATCATCGGCGATGACTACGTGGTCAAGCCCGATCCCGAATCGAGCGACAACAAAGCGAAGTACGCATCGGGTTTCCTGAAGGTGACACCTGCGCACGATCCGAACGACTGGCAGATCGGTCAGCGTCACAGTCTCGATGCGATCAACGTGATGGCGCCGAACGGGTCGATCTCGAACCAGCACGGCTGGCCCGAGGAAGACTTCGCACAGGCTGAAACATTCGCGTCGCACCTGCTCAACATGGATCGGTACGAGGCGCGCGAGGCGATCGTTGCGTGGTTCCGAGAGAAGAGCCTGCTCGAAGCGTCAAAGCCGTACACCCACGCCGTGGGACATTCGTACCGCAGCCATGTGCCGGTCGAGCCGTACTTGTCTGACCAGTGGTACGTGAAGGTGACAGACGATGCGCTGGTGGGTGCTGCGCAACGAGCCCTGCACAACGAAGGACTCACATTCCATCCGGACAGATATGCCCATTCGTACTCAGCCTGGCATGAGAACCTGCGCGACTGGTGCATCTCCAGACAGCTGTGGTGGGGGCATCAGATCCCGGTGTGGCACAAACGCATCGAAGCAAATGATGTTGCTGCCTTTGCAGATGTCGAACCGTTGATCAATCGCACTGTCCAGGGCGCATCGATCCAGGTTGTCAGCGCAGCCACAGGTGATCATGTCGATCACGCTGATGCAGCAGATGCGCTTGCAATAACAGATATCGACGTGTATCTGTGTCTTGAGGACACGGTACACACAGCACAGTGGGAAGCGATCGGGTTCGAGCGCGATCCCGACGTGCTTGACACGTGGTTCTCGTCGGCGCTCTGGCCGATGTCCACGATGGGCTGGCCCGACGCCGAACTCGCCGCACGTGACACAGGCATCACAGACTTCCCGGCGATGCTCCGCGCGTTCAATCCGACGTCGGTGCTGTCGACCGGGCGTGACATCATCACGCTCTGGGTGTCACGCATGGTCATGTTCAACCGGTACCTGCTTGCTGAGATGGACAACGCCCAGCCGGGTGACGGCAGGCTCCCGTTCCGTGATGTGTTCATCCATCCCACGGTGCAGGACGGGCAGGGGCAGAAGATGTCAAAGAGTCTCGGCAATGGCGTCGATCCGCTCGATGTTGTTGAGACACACGGTGCCGATGCGCTGCGTCTGACCATGTGCCAGATTGCGACCCAAACGCAGGACGTGCGCATGCCGCTGGAGATCATCTGTCCGCACACGGGCAAGATGTTCGAGCCGAAGATGACGACCACGCCAAACGGGCATCGCGTTACCGCGCCTGTGCAGGACTCTCCATTTGAGCCGGGCAAGCAGATGGTGACGCTGTATGGCGTTGTGTCAGGTCTGGCAAAGCCGACCGAGGACATGCCGCTCGCGTCGTGTTCGTCTCCGCGGTTCGATGCAGCACGCAACTTCTGCACGAAGCTGTGGAACGCGACAAAGTTCGCGATGATGATGCTCGGCGAGGTCGAACGCACCACCCACAAGACACCGGTCGATCCCGCTGATATGTCATTCATCGATAAATGGATGCTGTCAAAGCTGGCAAAGGCTGTGAAGGAGATCGACAACGCGATCAGCGAGTATCAGTTCGCGCACTACTCGCAGGTGGCGTACGACCTTCTCTGGCGTGATTTCTGCGACTGGTACATCGAAGCAATCAAGCCGACGCTCAAGTCAGACTCTCGTCAACAGGCAGTGCTCGCGCACACGCTCGAATCGATCCTGCGTGTGCTCCATCCGCTCATCCCGTTTGTGACGGAGACGATCTGGGGCGTGTGGAAACACGTCGAGACACGGCAGATCGATGGCGTCTCACTTCCCGCGCCGCGCAAGGGAGGCATGCTCTGCACCGCGGGCTGGCCCGAGATCGATGACGTGTGCATCTCTGATGATGCTGAGCAAACGTTCGAGGAACTGCGCACGCTGGTGTCAGCCATCCGTGAGGTCCGCGCCGAACAGCAGGTCAAGCCGCGTCAGAAGATCACGTTCCATCCAAACGCAGCGCTTGCAGCGAAGCTGGATGCCGACGGCGATTTCTCGCGGGCGCTCTGTACGCTTGCTGGTATTGGCGAGATCACAACAGCTGATCCCAAATCGAGATCGATCCCGCTTGTGATCGGTTCTGATGAGCACGCGCTCTCCGATCTGTCAGACGCTGTCGATGCAAGCGCTGAGCGAGAACAGTTCGCCAAGCGCATAGAAGAACTGACAAAGAGCGAGAAAGCACTCGCGGGCAGATTGTCCAATCCCGGGTATGTTGACAAAGCGCCCGAGCATCTGGTGAACCAGACCCGTGAGCAACTCGAACGCACGCGAGAGGAAATACGTACGCTCACGCAGGCGATGGAACAGCTCGGATGAATCGAACAGCTGCAACAATCCTGTGTGCAGGTATCACTGCGTTGTGCAGCTGCTCGTCGCACGCACCCGACGCTCGCTCGTCACCGAGCCCATCGTTGTACGCGGTCGAGCCGTGGCGCGCGATCAATGCCAACGGCGGACAGGTCGCGACCGCGTCGCACAAGCTGTACTTCACGAACGCAACATCTCCGCTTGTGCAACACCTGCCTGCATTTCTTGACGGCGCTTCGCTGCACTACGCAAATGCGCTTGCAAACCTACCGATTGCAAAGACGCAGTATCGCACGTTCATTACAACCACGCAGAACGAGTACAAGTTGCTCGCGACGCAGCATCTCGGATCAGACGCATCCGCGTTTGTCGGCATACGTCGCGGCGGATTCTCAGCGGGCGGCATCGCGATCTACATGGACATCGGACTCCACGACACGCTCATGCTCGCGTCGCACGAGGGCTGGCATCAGTACGCCCAGACTACTTTTACTGACCCGGTTCCGATCTGGCTCGACGAAGGTGTTGCGACGTATATGGAGGGGTTCCGTCTCGATGGAACGCTCGGTAAGCCGCGTTTTCTCCCGTGGGCAAATCTCGAACGATTCGATCGGTTGCGTCTGATCGTCGAAGCGAACGAACTCACGCCACTACCAACACTGCTTTCGCAGTCGCCCGATGAACTGCTGAAACAGTCCGAGAGTCGCGCACTCGATTACTACGCGCAGGTCTGGGCACTCATCCACTTTCTGCACGAGTACCGCGATGGTGCGTACGCAAAGTCGCTCTCGACCATGCTTGAGGATGCAGCAAACGGAAGATACGAGCTTGTGCTCCGTGCGCGTCTTGATGCACGCGAGTACGAGATCGCCCGCGCAACACGACGTGGATCGACAACGTTGCAAGCGTATCTCGCGCGTGATCTTAACTCTCTCGACCTGGAATACAGAGAGTTTACGCGCGAGATCACGCGCATTGGAGC
Organism: Phycisphaeraceae bacterium; assembly: GCA_020639155.1. Taxonomy (NCBI): domain Bacteria; kingdom Pseudomonadati; phylum Planctomycetota; class Phycisphaerae; order Phycisphaerales; family Phycisphaeraceae; species Phycisphaeraceae bacterium. The sequence continues at coordinate 448,875 of JACKHF010000001.1, read as the reverse complement.
TCGCAATAATGTCGTTATGGGCGAATCGCCAGTGCGATGAGACGATTTACTGGGGCTGAGAACTGGCGATCTGCTTCGGCTCAGCTTCTTCGATGATGTTCGGCATCGTTCCAAGATACGCCAGCGTATCTTCCATCACGCGGCGTACTACAGGCCCTGCAACATCAGACCCGTAGTACCGCACAGCCTTAACCATCTTCGGTCCGGGATCATCGATCAGCACCAGCACAACAATGCGAGGCTCTTCAACTGGTCCGGCTGCGACAAAACTGGAGATGTACTGGTTCGGGTAATACCCCTTTGCCAACCCATCGGGTTTGACCTTGCCTTCTGGCGGTGCGCCAATCGCAACTTCTGCTGTGCCGGATTTGCCGAACATGGTGTAGTGCCATGTCTCGACTGGCTCGTTGTCGAGTTTCTGGCGAGTCGCAAGTTTCTTTTCCATGTTCTTTGCGACTTCAGCCATGGGGCCTCGCGTCAGGATCGCTGCGTCAGCACCGACGGCTCGCTTGCCCTGCGTCGGGAACCCACCGTGGTCCGTCGTCAGCACCGTGATGTCCGGGATGGTTCCAGCAAGATCACCCGATCGTGCGAACGCGGAGAACGCGCGAATCATCTGGATCGGTGTGACACCGACCTCCTGTCCGAATGACACAGCGGTCTGCGAGTAGTAGCTCCAGTTACGCCGCGATGTGAGCATGCCCTTTACTTCACCGGGCAGTTCGATGCCGGTTTCCTCGCGAATGCCGAACTTCAGAATCGCGTCGCGAAGCTCTGTAAACTCAAGCTCGAGCGCACCGATCGCCATGCCAACGTTCGATGAGTACACCAGCACGTCGTACCAGCTACGTTCGTTGCGCGTCTTGCTGACGTCGTTGATTGCGCGGAAGAAGTCGCCCTTGCGCACACCATTAGACACATCAACCATCTGGTCCGGTTTCATCCCGCCATGATCAGTCACGATTGCCCAGACAATGGGCTTAAAGATCGAGCCGGGTTCGTATGTTTCGGTGAGGTTTCGATTGCGTCCCAGTGCAGGATGCAACTCCCGGAGTGGGTCCTTCTCGATGAGTCTGTATCGGGCGGGCACAAATGGTGTCGGTCTGAATCCTGGTACGGGTTTGTCCGACCAGCAGAACTCGTCGACAACATCAATATCACGCACAACGTCGTCCATCGCGAGCACTTCGCCGGTATGGGGATCGAGCACAATGATGCGCCCGCCAGCTGCGTCGGCGTACTCAACACCGCTAGCAAGATGTTCGTGGGCGATGCGCTGGATCTCGACATCGATGCTCAGACGCACGGTCGATCCGCGCTGTGCGCGCTCGAGTGCGTTCGGTGCGATCCATAGCGGCCTGCGGGCAGCATCACGCACGTACCGCACATGACCGTCAGCGCCAGTTAACTTCTTGTCCATCACGCGCTCAATACCGACGGTGCCGTTGATATCGACACCGCGCAATCCGACGATGTTCGCAACCAGATCACCGGTGGGATACTCACGCACGCCAATCGTTTCGATGCCAAGCCCCGGTATATCTTTTCGCAGCGCGCGAACCCGCTCTGTTTGTTCCGGTGTCAATGCGCCAGTCAGTCTGATGTACTGGTTGAAGTGGGGAGAGTCAGCGGTTGCAGCTTCGTCGTTTGTACTGCGACCAAGCCCAACCTGTGACTTGACCGCATCGATCAGTTCACGCCGAATCTCATCAGCACTGCGCGAGTTGTCAACATCATCTGGATGGATCCAGCCACGGCTGATGTTTTCTGCGATCTTTTCGTGGATTGTCTCGCCGAGCGCATCGGGCTCAATGTCCAGCGCATCCGCGAGCATCATGACGACAGGATCGACATCCTTTGGCAAGAGTGTCGGATCAAGAAACGCTGCGTGGCCGAGACGCGTCGTCGCGATGAGTCTGCCACGACGATCAATGATGTCGCCGCGCGCAGCTGTGACGGGTCGGCCCGAGATCGTCTGCAGCGACAATGTTTGCAACTGTGCAGGTGGACGATACTGCAACTGGGCAACGCGCCCGATGACTGCAATCAGGCCAGCAGCAAAGACGATTCCAATGACGCGTGAGATGCGGTTGATGCGGGTATCAATGCAAGCTGCCTGCTTGTCATGAGAAATGTCGCCATCATCATGCGTGCCAGGAACCTGCTCAAACAGTGTGGTTCCGTCATGTGAGTGGGCATGCCTCGATGTCATCAGTGCCCGCCTTCTGGTTGCGCATCATCCGGTTGCGAGAAGTCGATCTGATGGAAGATCGGCGCATCCGCATGGTCGATTGATGGCAGAACAAAGTCAATCAGTTCGGCGTCATATTCCGGCTCGGGTTCTGGAACGATAGGTGCAAGCTCGCCAAATCGCTTGGAGAGCTCGTCGATGCGCTCGGGAGTGACATTCGCAGCGATTTCGGCTCGCAGATCCCAGAGTGTGGCATCCAGAGAAAGAATGCGCAGACGTGCAGCTGCCATCTCGTGGTCGGCCTGCAATCGCAGATGCCGAGCAACCAGTAGCGTGAGCGCGCCACACGCGATCGACACAATCAGCACGACGAGCTTGGCGTGCATCGGACCATCTCTCCGATCTTCTCAGGTATCACACACACGTTGCTACTGGATGGGAATCTGCAGGGTCATGCCAGCAACGATCACATCGTTCTTTTTCAGACCGTTTGTTTCGAGCAGCACCTTGGTAAAGCGCACACTCCCAAGCTCACGCTGTGCGATATGTCCGAGCGTGTCGTTCTTTTTTACAACGTATGCACGAGTCTTCGCAGCATGGGCGTCGGCAATCTTTGCGGAGTCGACTGGCTTTGATGCGGGCTGCTCAAGCTTCGGCTCAGCCTTTGCAATCACCAGATTTGTTCCCAACGGAACTCGCAACTTCACACCCTGCTTCACGGAACCGCTCTGACTGACCTTGTCCGCGTTGAACTCGGCGATGCGCCGCCACTCATTGCCATTGCCGTAGTACTCCTCAGCAATAGCGTAGAGACTCTCGTTCTTGCGAACGGTGCGGAACTCCCAGTCGACCATCTCGTTGGCCGACTTTTCACCAGCCGGATGGAACCGACTCTTCGGATCCATGCTGAAGATGGCAGGATCATCGTGCTGCGCGAGCGTGGTTTGTCTGGTTTCCTGTGGAGGGGCAACCAGTAGACGCTCCGCCTCACTTGCTCCCTGAGGAGCAACGCGATCTGTCTGCGACGCAGGCTGCGCATTCTCAAGTGACCCCTTGATTGCATCTGCAAACCGGTCACCAAGTTCGCCTGCGGTCGCCAACATCCTTGTGCTGGCAGAAGAACGATCACTTTCGTTGGGCTCTTCGCTCTCTGCCGGCGATTCATTGCGGATCTGCGAACCTGACGCATGCGCATCCGAGAGCGCGCGAGTGTTAGAAGTGGGAGCGTTGTAATGCACACCGATCTGGCGCTGCTGCCCGGTGCCCGTCATGTCAACGAGTTGGATCGGTTGCGATGGCAGCAGGTCGTCGGTGATGAGACTGTCTTCCTGGCCAACCGCTGCCAGAGGTGTGTTGCGTTCACTCGACATGTGGTCGGTCAAAAGCACAAAGACCAACAGCACAACGGTTACGCCAATGATCAGACTCAGTTTGTGTTCGCTTGTCATCCGTGCAAACCCCTGGTGATACGCCATCCAGCCTCAGTCTGCACAATGCGCAGACCGACCAACACCGGAGCGGATGTCCCAAATCCACTCCTGATCTCAAACTGCACCACCACCAGTTGGTTTGTTCCGCGGACACCACTCCGCAGACTCCTCCAGAGTAGGCCATATCGTCGCCCGGGGCGATGCGCCTTGACCTGCCTCTTGTGATTCTGTTCTCTCCGATGGCTTCTGTCAAACCTCCGGCGTTTCGGAGCATCTGCGCGATCAGCCTCGAAGTCGAACAGCACGCAGCTTGGCCGACCTGGATCGGGGGTTCGCTGCGACTTCTTCTTCATCGGGGCGCAACAGTTGCTGGTTGATCCACGAGGCATGATCAGCCTCCACCAGCGCCCGCATAGACCGCTTGACCGGTCGATCCTCCAAAGAATGAAAGCTGATAATGCCGACTCGCGCACCCGCTGCCAGCCAGGGGTCGGTCTGTGCGGTTTGTATCGCGGGCCGGCTGTGCGGGTTGTGAGGCCCAGCTGCGCGGATTTCGGCAGCACGCTCGATCGATTTCAGCAGTCTCTCGAGCGAGCCGAGTTCGTCATTGACCGCGATGCGCAGTGCCTGGAACACGCGGGTTGCCGGGTCAATCCCCGGCTTTGCTCCTTTTCGGCTGGATTTCAGTGCGTCACGAACCACCGCAGCCAGCTGATGGGTTGTCTCGATTGGGGTGTGCTTGCGATGCTCCACGATTGCTCGCGCGATCTGGCCCGCGCCTGGTTCCTCACCAAACTGCTTGAAGATCCGCGCAAGCTCACGATCATCCATGGTCATCACAAGATCGCGTGCGGTCACTGGGATCGATCGGTCCAGACGCATGTCGAGCGGTCCATCAGCCCGGAACGACATACCACGCGACGGATCATCCATCTGGCTGGATGAAAAACCGAGATCGGCAAGCACCATGTCAGCGACAATCCCGCGCTTTTCAAGCTCACGAGGTGCGTCTGCAAAGTTTCCTCGGATTGTCTCGATGTGCGGAGCAATTGCTCTGGCCTGCACTCGCTGTGCTGCGCGTGACAGATTGCTCTCATCAAGGTCGACCAGCACGATCGTTCCACTTGGTCCCAAATGCGGCGCGATCTCGCACGCGTGTCCGCCAAGTCCTGCTGTCAGATCGACATACGTTTCGCCGACCTGCGGTGCAAGCGTGTCGAGCACTGTCTTTGGCAGTACTGGGACATGGTCAAACTGAGAGGGGGATGATGCGTCGCTGCTGGTCACACATGGAGCGTAGCTTCACTCGCTGGCGCTGGTTTCATCGTCCTTGGTTGTGATCTGGGCAAGGTCTTCTTCAGCCGCAAGGTCCTCAGGACGCAGTTCCTCGGTTGGTTCCGGGATCAGCTGGAGCATTTGCTGGGCAATCTGAGAGGGTTCGCACAGTATTGCGACACGTGCTGGCCCCTGCGATCGAGCGCTGGCTGCAAGCGACGGTGTGTCCAGCGCATGCATCAGCGCCTTTGCAAGCTGTTCATCATTGTCTGGAGGTGCTAGCAGCCCTGTGATGTCCTCGTCGATGATCTCCGCCTGCCCGCCAGCGTCGGATGCGACAACAGGCACTCCAGCTGACAATGCTTCGAGCACAACGGTGGGGAAGTTTTCGAATCGTGACGGCAGACACAAGGCTGCTGCGCTCTGCATCATGGGACCAAGGGACGCTCGATCGACACCGCCAAGAAACCGGATTGAGCTGTTCAGGTTCATTGCAGAGACAAGTGAGTTCAAGTAGCTTCGCATGGACGAACTGTGAAACGAGCTGTCACGCGTCGGTCCTGTGTGCGTGTCTGTGCCGACAATCACAAGCTGGGCATCCTTGTGGTGCATCTTGACACGAGCCCACGCACGAACCAGCGTGTCAACCCCCTTGCGCCATTCGAGCCGACCAACGTAGAGAATCGTTGGTTGCTCGAAGACTTGTTTCGTCTGGCACAACTGGGTGAAAGATTCCACGTCAAATGGATTTGGGATAACACGCTCGATCTTCGGCCAGCGATCACTTGATCCAAAGCGTGATCGCACACGATCTAAGAGCGCCCGAGAAGGGGAGACCACAACATCAGCCAGCAGGATCGACTGGATCTCCAGCCTGAATACAGGCACATGGTCCTTTGGGCTTGGGCGCTCGCGATTCAGCTCCATGCACATCTGCAAAGGAGTATGCAAGCGGACAACCAGTGTTGTTGCATGGATCTTGCCTAAAGCTCGCCACGCTCCGATGAGAGCACCCTCACCACCAAACTCGGGATATTCGACCAGATCGAATGGTTGTTCGAGCGTCAGAATGTGCATCGCTTCTGCAACAGCGCGCGCATAAATGTCGTTCCATGTGGGCGGAACCTTCGGAAGCGATGACTGAAGCACTGCCCGCGCACGATCAATGTTTACTGGATGGATATGGATACCATCCAACTCGCTCGCATCGCGAATCTTCAGATCAGGATGCGGCCCCGTGACGATATGTGTCTCACACCCGGCATCGCGCATTGCACGCGCCAGATTATTTGCATGCACCCCGATACCCGCACCATAAAACGGCATCAACTCGTGCGACACAATACAAACGCGTGGCCGAGTCACGGGATACCCCTTGCATTCACTCAGTCAGGAACTCACACTCGCACTTGCGAGCACTCTCGGTGTTGCCACACTATCGGCAAGCGCACTCAACGTTCGCTCAATATCGTGCGAAGTGATGTACGGCCCGAGGCTTAGTCTTGTTGCACCCAACGATCGGGGATTTTCCAGTGTTCCGAATGTGCGGTGTGCGCGGGGTGCGCAGTGAATGCCGCTTCGCACAAGAACCTGATGCTGTTCCAGTCGCTGTGCAAGTGTTGTTGGTGCAATAGATTGATGGACAACCGAGAACACCCCGACGCGAAGATCCATCCTGGCAGGTCCAAGCAGTTGAAGTCCATTGCAGGAAAGATCAGCAAACCCGCGAATCAACTGTTCTCCCAGTGTAACTTCATGCAGTCTCAGTGTTTCTACTGATTTCTGTTTGAGCCACTGCAGCGCAACGCGCCAGCCCGCGATACCAACGGTGTTGTGCGATCCAGCTTCGAAGCGCTCGGGCATCGCGTCTGGTTGCACGTCCAGTTCATAGCTGCTCCCCGTGCCGCCCTCGCGCACGGTTGTCATGCGCTGCTCGATGCCGGGCCTGATGTAGAGCGCGCCTGTTCCTTGTGGACCGAGCAGTCCCTTATGTCCCGGCACAGCAAGGAGATCAATGCCGAGTGTCTGCACGTCGATTGGCAGATGCCCTGCGGCTTGCGCTGCATCGACCAGCAGTGGGATGTTTCTTTTTCGGCAGATGTCAGCGATGGATGCGACGTCCTGAATCGTGCCAGTGACGTTCGATGCCATGTTGATCACGACGAGCGCGGTGTCGTCTGACATTGCGTCGCGAACAGATGCAGGCTCAATCACACCGGTCTTGGGATCGGCATCCACGCACGTCCATTGCACGTCGTGTTGAGAATGCATCGCAGCAAGTGGTCGCAGGACCGAGTTGTGGTCCATTCTGGTTGTAATCGCATGCACGGGGCGGGTGGTTCGCTTGCGTGAAAGGATTGCGTGACCGAGAATACCCTTGATCGCTAAGTTCAGTGCATCCGAGGTGTTGAGTGTGAAGATGACATGATTTGGATCTTCGCCGTTGAACAGATCGCACAGGAGTGATCGTGTCTCGGCGAGTATGGCTGCGCCCTGTTTCGCCTCTGCGTAGTGTCCTCGTCCAGGTGATGAGCCAATATGTGTGCCAAACTCCAGCATTGCTTCATACACGCCCGGCGGCTTAGGAAAGGATGTCGCAGCATTGTCAAGGTAGAGACGGACCATCGCGTGCATCGTAGGTCTGGAAACGAGCTAGTTGAGCATGTTTTCACGATACCACGCGACGGTGTTTGCAACGCCCTCGTGCAAGGGGGTGGCAGCGTGCCAGCCGAGAAGTGCTTTGGCGCGCGATCGATCGAGGCTGCGGCGTGCAACGCCGTCGGGCTTTGTGGTGTCCCACTGAATGTCGCCGGTGAACCCTGCTGCATCGCACGCGCATTGCACAAAGTCCTTCAGCGATGTCTCCTGTCCTGTACCAAGGTTGATCGGTACTGGTGCCTGATCGGTCACACGTTCGGCAGCAGCAACAACACCCTTCGCTGCATCCTCGATGTACAGGAACTGGCGCGTCGGTTTTCCTGATCCCCAGTTCGTGATGGTGGGTTCGTTGTTGTGCGCAGCGATCACGCAGCGCTCGATGATCGCTGCAGCAGCGTGCGAGGTCGCAGGGTCAAAGTTATCGCCGGGGCCGTAGAGATTCGTTGGTATGACGTATGCGCTGGGAAGTCCGTGCTGGGTGTGATACGCACGAAGCAGTTCAAGCGACGCGAGCTTTGCGACAGCATACGGGAACGAGCCTTGCTCGGGCTTGCCCTCCCAGAGTGTGTCCTCGTGGAACGGGACCGGAGCATCTGCCGGGTACGTCACCATAGAGCCGACAAGCACGATGCGACCGTTCCGTAGCGGGAGCATGTCGGTGCGGCACGCCTCGACGAGATTGAGTGCCATCGCCATGTTGTCGTGGAACATGCGCGCGGGGAAGTTGCGATTCGCGCCGAGACCACCGACGAATCCTGCGCAGTGGATAACGACATCGGGCTTTGCATGCTGATGGGCAAAGGCTTCACGCAGCATGGCAGATGCAGCACCGGGTTGCGTGAGATCGTACTGGTGGTGCGATGGTGTTGCGATGTGCCTAACCGGGACTCCACGCGTTCGCAGCACGTTGACCACATTCCGTCCAAGAAAGCCCGATGCGCCGGTTACAACCACGCGAACCTGCGTCCAGTCGATGGTGATCGGGAGTTGTGTCTCGGATGGGTCGTTGGGCATGGAGTATTCTTTGCACTTGATTGCTCGGCTTTAGAAGAAAGCGGAGCCGATTTGATCTGGACAGGAGATATCGATGGCACAGCGCAAGCCGATCGTTGGTGGAAACTGGAAGATGAATCTCGATCGTCAGCGATCAGTCCAACTTGCTGAAGCAACAGGCAGGGCAGTGCATGACGCGTCCACATCGGTGGATGTCACGCTGTTTCCAGCGTTTCCGTACCTTTATGCGGTTGGAGCCACTGTCCGTGCGAGTGCTGCTTCGGTCGAGATGGGTGCCCAGGACTGCAGCCAATATTCGGATGGTGCGTACACCGGCGAGGTTTCTCTGCCCATGCTAAAAGACTGTGGCTGTGCGTGGGTGCTCGTCGGACACTCAGAACGTCGCCACGTCATTGGTGAGACTGACGTGATTGTGAACCAGAAACTTCGAGCTGCACTCGATGCAGGCCTCGACGTGGTTCTGTGCATCGGTGAGACGCTCGATCAGCGAGAGGCTGGCCAGACAGACGCGATTAATGAGCAGCAGCTTCGATCTGGTCTGGCACTGGTGCCGGATGATGTTATAGGACGAATTGTTATTGCGTACGAGCCGGTCTGGGCAATTGGCACGGGCAAGACAGCAACTCCAGCCGATGCACAGGCAGCACATCAGCAGATTCGGGCTGTTCTGGCTGATATGCACGACGATCGGCTTGCCAGTGAGATCCGCATCCAGTATGGCGGCAGTGTAAAGCCGGGAAATGCGCCCGAACTCGCCCAGATGCCCGATATCGACGGGTTTCTGGTGGGTGGAGCATCGCTTGACGCAGGGCCATTTGCCCAAATCGTCGAGGCGATGGCTGCGAGCATCTGAGCGCGAAATCAGCCTTTCCACCCATTTTTCTTGTGCATTTCGGGGTGTCGGCTACGATTCAGCCGATGGCAAACGGACCTGCAGCGTTCGCCGGCTGAAGACAGGCTTTGGTTCGGCTCGTCCGCGGCTGCAAAGGCACGGTCCGAGGGACCCTTATGACCTCCACACGTGGAACAACCGGAACGAGCGCAAGTCCAGCAGCTACAAATGGTTGGAACGCAGCGTACCTGGATGCCCAGCACGAGCAGTACCGCACCAACCCGGATTCACTGCCGCCCGATGTCAGGGCCTTCTTTCAGGGATTTGAGCTCGCTTCAAGCCTTGGCAGCACCTCCGACAAGACCTCTGGCGTCGATCGTGGGATCGCTGATCTGATTTATGCGTACCGCCAGCTCGGGCACATCGCAGCCACCGTCGATCCGTTCGGCCGCGTCAACGAGCGTCCGAAGGCGATGACACTCGAACATCATGGGTTGGCGAAGGCAGATCTGACGCGCCACGTCGATCCATCAGCTGCGAGCCTGTATGCGGGCGGGCCCTTGCAAGAGGTTATCGATCATCTTGATCGAACCTATTGCAGGAACATTGGCTTTGAGTACATGCACGTGCAGAACACCGAAGAGCGCGAATGGCTCTGGCGTGTGATCGAGGAGAACGAGGGACGCATTCCCATCAGCGATGACACCCGCAAGCGCCTGCTCTCGCAGGTACTGAAGAGTGAATCATTCGAGACGTTCCTCGGCAAGCGCTATCCGGGCGACAAGCGGTTCAGTCTCGAAGGCGGCGAATCTCTGATCGTGCTGTTGGAACAGATGATCGAACGTGCTTCAGATCTCAATGTCGAAGAGACCGTGATCGGCATGGCCCATCGCGGCAGACTCAATGTGCTCAACAATGTTGTTGGCAAGAGCTACGAGCAGATTTTCACTGAGTTCGAGGACACGTGGGGCGAGGACTTTGTCGATGGCGGCGGCGACGTAAAGTACCATCGCGGATATTCCGGTCAGCGCACGCTGGCAAACGGAAAGACAATGCATCTTGCGTTGTCGAGCAATCCAAGCCACCTTGATGCGGTCGATCCCGTTGTGCTTGGCCGAGCACGTGCAAAGCAGTACCTTTCAGGTGATCTCCAGCGCAAGCACATTATGCCGCTGCTGATCCACGGCGATGCAGCTATTGCTGGCCAGGGCATCATCGCAGAGTGTCTGAACCTGTCGCAACTCGAGGGCTACACGGTTGGCGGCACGGTCCACGTCGTAATTAACAACCAGATCGGTTTCACAACGCTCCCCGAAGACGCTCGATCGACCCGCTATTGCACCGACGTCGCGAAGATGATCGATGCGCCGATCTTCCACGTGAATGGTGACGACCCTGAGGCGTGTGTGACAGCTGCGCAGATCGCGGTCGAATACCGCCAGAAGTTCGGCAAGGACGTGTTCATCGACCTTGTTGGATTCCGCAAGTATGGTCACAACGAGCAGGACGAGGCAGCATTCACCCAGCCCTTGATGGCGGACAAGATCAAGAAGAAGCCGAGTGTCCTGAACGTGTACGCTGACAAGTTGCTCGCAACCGGTGTCATCAACAATCAGGTGATGCAGGCGATCAAGGACGAGATCAACGAGGCGCTCGAGCGCGCGCAAGACGCTGCAAAGAACCAGCCATATGACCCTACGATCGATCCGGGTTCGCGCCGATGGTCGAAGATGAAGCGGTCGTGGGACTTTGAGCCGGTGAACACCGGTGTTCCAATGAAGACGTTGACGCTGATCTGCAACGCGCTTGGCACAGTCCCTGAAGGCTTCAATGTCCATCGAAAGCTTGTGAATCTGCTGAAGGATCGCAAGGAACTTCCAAAGACGAAGAAGATTAGTTACGCCGATGCAGAATCGCTCGCGTACGGGTCGCTGCTGCTTGAAGGCGTGCCGGTTCGTTTGAGCGGTCAGGACTGTCGCCGAGGCACGTTCAGCCACCGTCACGGTGTGCTCCGTGATGCAAAGACGGGTGAGGCATATATCCCGCTCGATCACATCACCGAGGTCGGTATGCCCGGTACCGATACACCGCCGCTCTCCAAGATGGACGATGGCAGAAAGCGTCAGGCGCAGTTCGGTGTGTGGGACAGCCCTCTTTCGGAAGCGTCCGTGCTCGGGTTTGAGTACGGCGCCAGCATGGTCGATCCGTATCAGTTGGTCTTGTGGGAAGCGCAGTTCGGTGACTTTGTCAATGGCGCGCAGACCATCATCGATCAGTTTATCGTCAACGCAGAAATCAAGTGGGATCGGTGGTCGGGTCTGGTGATGCTGCTCCCGCATGGATATGAGGGCGCAGGCCCTGAGCACTCGTCCGGTCGCATGGAGCGGTTCCTCCAGTCGTGCGCACAGAAAAATATCCAGGTCGTGTACCCATCCACGGGTGCGCAGATGTTCCATCTGATCCGTCGGCAGGTGCAGCGCGATTTTCGGAAGCCGCTTGTTGTGATGACGCCGAAATCAATGCTTCGCACTGCGACGAGCACAATCGACGAACTGACGAAGGGTTCATTCCTTGAAGTGATCGACGATCCGAAGTTTACAGCTGCGGGCGCGGGTGACAACGGCAAGCGCACTCGCAAGACATCCGTGAGCAAGGTCAAGCGTGTGATCCTCTGCTCGGGCAAGGTTTTCTATGAGCTTGCAGCAAAGCGCGACGAACTCGGACGCGACGACGTTGCGATTGTCCGCGTCGAGCAGGTGTATCCATTGCACACCGAACTTGTGAAGAAGACCGTCGGCAGGTATCCGACATCCGCAGAGTTGGTCTGGGTGCAGGAAGAGCCTCGAAACATTGGCGCGTTCCTGTTCCTGCAGGACAAGCTCCGCGAGAAGGCGGGCATCGAGATCGCACGATACATCGGGCGCGATGCGAGTTCGTCGTCCGCAACCGGTTCCAAGCGCATGCACAAAGAGGAGCAGGAGTGGCTCATCGCGCAGGCGTTCGCCGATGAACCCGAGAAATCATCCTCGGTTGCTGTACGAGCAAAGGCAAAGGCCGGCGCTAAGTAAGCTGCCTCCCATTGGTTTTGTTTTCTGATCCATTTTCTCTGCAACCATCCAACCACAGGCACCCACAGTGAGCACAACGGAGACAACAACCATGGCGACGGACATCGTCATCCCAACAGTTGGTGAGAGTGTGACATCCGGCGTGATTGCTGCGTGGCTGAAGCAGGATGGCGAATGGGTCGAGCGCGACGAGACCGTGCTCGAACTGGAAACCGACAAGATCACGATGGAGTTGCCAGCACCGGCTGCTGGTGTGCTCAAGCGCACCGCAAACGAGGGCGACGAGGTGGAGGTCGGCGCGACCGTCGGTTCGATCGATGAGTCTGCAGAGAAGCCGGCAGGTGCCGCTCCAGCGAAGCAGGAAAAAGCAGCAGCAGCGAACGCCTCAGCAACAACCGCTGCACCACCAAAGCCCGCTGCGACTGAAACGAAGGCATCACCCGAACCAAAGCCCGCGCAGTCAGCACCGGCAGCATCGGGTGGCGATGTGTCCATCACGCCCGCTGCACGCAAACTCGCGGACGAACTCGGCGTGAATCCTGCGTCGATTGTTGGCACGGGGCCGGGGCATCGTGTTCGCGAGATGGATGTCCTTGCGTTCCATCAGGCGCAGTCCAATGGCAGCGTCTCAATGAACGGCACGGCGCACGCAGCGCCTGCTCGGGGGTCGCGTAACGCGCCGCGTGAGTCGATGTCGCGCCTGCGCCAGCGTGTTGCCGAGCGCCTCGTTGATGCGCAGCACACCGCTGCCATGCTCACAACCTTCAACGAGATCGACATGACCGCGGTCATGGATCTGCGGAAGAAATACAAGGAAGACTTCGCGAAGAAGCACGATATCAATCTCGGTTTCATGTCGTTCTTTGTCGCGGCCGCAACCAGCGCGCTCCGCGCATTCCCCATGGTCAACGCGTTCATTGCGGGTGGCGACAAGGGGCCCGAGATCGAGAAGCATGACTACTGCGATGTCGCGATCGCAGTTTCGAGCCCAAAGGGACTCGTTGTTCCCGTGCTCCGCAATGCTGAGGGCATGTCGTTCGCAACGATCGAGAAGACCATCAAGGAACTCGCGATCAAGGCACGCGACGGCAAGCTCACTATCGAGGAGATGACCGGCGGCACGTTCACGATCACCAACGGCGGCATCTTCGGCTCGATGATGTCAACGCCGATTCTGAATCCGCCGCAATCAGCCATTCTTGGCATGCACGCGATCACGAAGCGCGCTGTCGAAGATCCAAGCAACCCCGGAAGCATCGCACTCCGCCCAATGATGTACGTTGCGCTGAGTTACGACCATCGCATCATCGACGGTGCCGACGCGGTCAGCTTCCTTGTCCATATCAAGAAGTCCATTGAGGATCCGTCACGCATCCTGCTTGACATGTAACAGCTGCACGCGTTGTGCAGCACGATCGTCGTGAGACAGATCACCCCGAAAGAGAGTTACAGTGAAACAACAACGAAGCGCACGCGCGCCGTCAAAGAGCGCGCCGAAGAAGAACTCATCCCACACAACTCGGAACGCAGCATCCAAGCCGTCGCGCCAGCATAGAAAGAACGACAACCGTCCGTCGGAACTGACCGACGCGTCGCGCGGTGAGCGTTTGCAGCGTGTGATGGCGGACGCGGGCATCGCCTCGCGCCGCGACTGCGAGCGCATGATCGAGGACGGGCTCGTCGAGGTCAACGGCAGGATTGTCACCGAACTCCCCGTGTGGGTGGACCCAGCGGAGGACACGATTGTCGTTGAGGGGCGCAAGCTGAAAAAGCCCTCAAAGAATGTCTATGTGATGTTCAACAAGCCCGCGCGCACCGTCACAACAACGCGCGACGAAGAAGGCGCGTTGCGTCGTATCGTGACGGACTTTGTGAACCATCCGCTCGCGCCGAGACTGTTCCCCGTGGGCAGACTGGACTTTGAATCGGTAGGCTTGCTGCTGCTCACAAACGATGGCGATCTTGCGCACGCGTTGACACATCCGCGGTATGGATTGCCCAAGACGTATCTCGTGCATGTGCGTGGTTCACTGGACGACGATCAGATCGAAAAACTCCGCGATGGTTTGTATCTGGCCGATCGAAAATCAGGAAAAACAGTCGGCGCGAGCCGGACTGCTGAAGTGAAAGTGGAACTCGTCAAACGCAACCGCGACACGACGGTGCTTGAGATGACGCTCCACGAGGGGCGGAACCGGCAGATCCGGCGCATGCTCGCACACGTTGATCATCCCGTCAAGAAGCTCGAGCGCATCGCGATCGGACCACTCAAGATGAAGGGCGTGCAGCGCGGTCACTGGCGCGAACTCACGCCGCCCGAACTGCACGGATTGCAGAAAGCCGTGAAGCGTGCATCGAAAGCAGCGGCTGCAAAGACCGATTAGCGTGGGTCAAGCATCGAGTAGTCGTACTCATAGTCATATGTACCACTCTCTGCACTATTGCCAGTATGCAGGAGAGCTGCGCCCGCACCGCAGAACACTGCTGCGATGACGACTGGCACGCTCAGTCGAATGGCGAGATGCTTGTTTCGTGTGATCTCAAGGAACACACTCGGCAGAGATACACCAAGCAGGATACAGATCCCCGCGATCGCGGGCTTCGTTGGTGTCATCCATGCAGAAGCAGAACTCGTCCACATACCGACCAGCCACGTCGTGGTCAGCACGACGATGGCTGCGCCTGCGAATCCTCTCGATGACGAGGTCCATCTGTCCGGTTCATTTCTGTGAATGACTCTGTATGTCACAGCGCACGCAACAATCGCTGCTGTGATGCCAGCAAATGTCGCGCCAAGTGCGGGCGGAAATGTTGACAGCCCCGCATCCAGCAACAACTTTGCTGCAATGCCCGCTCCGATCAACAGTGGGAGTGCAGTGCTGAAGAACACATTGCAGAGGAAGTGATGTGACGTTGTCTGCTTGTTGTCGCTGTCACATCTGCGCACGTGTACCGCGTTGTCAATCACGGTCCATGCAATCGCACCAAGCATAGATGCCGGCGCGATCCATGCAACTGTTTCGGTGATAGACCATGACTTTGAGATCAAACGCCAGTTGACGATGACGAGCGATGCTGCGATGGCACTTGCGCGAAGCGCAACGCCTGTTCCAGCGGTCAAGAGCAACTTCAATGTGGACTGTGATCCGATGAGTGTCCGTTGGCGCAGCAGATGCGCGAGAGACGAGACGGCGATTGCAACTATGCAACCAACAGTAATCGCCCACGGGGACCGATCGACCGCCCGCTGCAGCGGAAACGACTGAAATCGGATCAACAGGCCGAGCGCAATCGCAGCGGATGCGCACGCTCCCGTTGCAAGAAGCAGCGTGCGAAGCATCGAGTGGACCTTGCGTGTGCCCGCGACTGCACCGATCACAGCACCCACAGCACACGATGCTGCGGTCGCGATCATCGCGGCCTGGATTGCTTCAGCGGGTGGTGCGACTGCCTGCATGCACGGTTCCTAAGGAGTGCGAGTGGGAGTGCGTGTGTGATGCACGCGATGTACATCGGGTAACGCGGTGCAAACACTTCGCACAACAGGTCTTATTTCAGCGAGCGTCCGCCATCAACCGGGAGGATGTGCCCCGTGACATACGCAGCATCGCACGCAAGCCATGCGACTGCGCTTACGGCATCCTCGGGTGTTCCGGCCCGATTGAGCGGCACACGCGAAAGATACTGCTGCTGTATTGCCTCGTCGCTCTCGGGTCCATCTTCGGGCCACGCAACAACACCCGGCGCAACGCCGTTCACACGCACGTTGGGAGCGAGATCAACCGCAAGCGAACGGACCATCTCTGTGAGTGCTGCCTTTGACATTGAGTAGGGAATATGGTTCTTCCTTGGTAAACCCATCGCGTGGATATCGCACATGCACACGATTGCCCCACCGCTCGGGAGCGCACTCTTTGCAAGCAGTGGCGCAAGTGAAACGGACATCAGGAGTGGCGAGAGCGCGTTGATACGCATGCACGTGCTTGCGGTGTTGGTATCGATCGAGTGTAATGGTGTCGGATGGTAGATAGAGGCGTTGTGTACGAGGACATCGAGTCGAGGCAGATGCTCTGCGAGTTCCTTTGTCCACGCCCGAACACGGTCCGTGTCGTTCATGTCAACTTGGTACGTTGAAGTGCCTAGTGCAGCATTGATGGTGCGGATTTTTTCGATGGTTGCGTCGGGTGTTGTCGTGTGCCAGGTCAGTATGAGATCGAACCCGCGCGATGCGAACTCGCACGCGATAGCCTGGCCGACACGCTTTGAAGCGCCGGTGATGAGGGCAACAGGACGGGCAGCCTCTTTCTCACTCATCGCGACGGGCCTCCGTGCCGTGGTGGTGTGCGTGTTGGTCCATCCGATTGGTCATTCGCATCGTCATCATCGGAGTCGTCAACGTCCTCATCATCGAGACGCTGAGATAGTGGGGGTAATGGTGGATCAAAGCGTGGGTTGTGTGTGATGCGTCGGCTCGATCGTGTGTGCGAGTCGGGGTCAACGACATCGGGCTCGTCGAAGTCGTCAGCATTGACACGCTTTCCCGCTTCTGTCCACGGGTCGATATCGGTCTTCGCTCGCGTGGCCGATGCGCGAATCGAGCTGTGCTCGCGTACATGCTTCCGCCACAGAATGACAAAGCCAGTCAGGATCACAAGCGTACCAAGTGAGATACCAAGCAGAAGCACTGCGAGATAGCCGGCTGCCTTGCGGGCGGAGGGATCATCGGAAACGGAATGCGCGATTGTCAGCAGCATCATGTGTGGGATTGTACGAGTGAACTTTGCCAGCGTATCAGGTCTGGCTTGCACTGCTCGTATGACGTTTCAGCCAGCGACCCCACACACACGCCATTGCAGCGGCTGCAAGAACAAGTGCACCGTTGAACTGATGGGCTGCGGTCGTCAGAGCACGGCTCCATGGCACCTGCGACATCGTGGCGACATCTTCTGCATTGGGAATGACATTCTCATCTGGCTTGCCCAGCGTTCTCATGACCGCAAACAACGCCATGAATCCGAGCACGATCTGCAGCGACACGACCGCAATCGAAAACCACCCAAGCCGGCGTGCCGTGGGTTCGAACTCATCTTTCTCGGTGTCACTGCGCGAGATGAGCATGGCACCAGCAGCAACGCCAAAAAGAACAACAATTGCAGAGAATCCAAGATGTGTCCACAGCGCGTGGTTCGCAGCCGTTGAGCCGCTTGCTTTCATATGTCTGAATGTTGCGCCGAGGATCAACTGCAGGATTGACGCGTGCAGGAACCCCATGCCGAACAACTTGATTTTTCGATCACGCGGATGTGCATGAAGGGTGGAACTGGAACGATAAAGGGTGGTCTGCCAGACAATGCATGTAAAGACCAGTGCAAAGATGAGTTGTGCAAGCACGCCGTGAACAACTGCGAGGATTTGGCTCTTTTCTTCAACACGATTGCCGCCAATATATCCTTGGATGCTGATCAGTACGAGCGCAACCGTGACTCCGATGCGTGCCTTCTTTGATGCATCGCCAAGCCAGATGTATGCAACAGCAAAGATTGCAGCGATACCGATGAGCATTCCGAAGAGCCGATGAGTGTGCTCGAAGTAGATATTGGGCTGGGCCATCAGACTGAGCGGGTAGAAGAACATGTACGCAGAATCACTGCGTGGCCAGTCCGCGATAGCCAATCCGCTGCGTGTTGAGGTAACGAGACTCCCGGTTGCAATCAGAGGAACGAGTGCTCCCGCGAGCACAATAATCATTCGCTTCGGTGTCGTGCGCGCAGTCCATGTTGCACGGGCATGGATGAGCCACGCTGGTCCCTTGACAAGCACGCTCCCGAGGCTCGCGAGCAGTGCGCCAGCAATGCTTGCGCCAACAACAAACCCGATTGAGGCTCCAACAGCACCTGGTCGCAGCCCTTCTGCACCTGGTGCTGGAGTGTCGCCGACACTTGGTTGATGCACCATCGAAGACGAGAAAACAATGAGTGTGGTGAGTATTGCTGCAACTAATCCGGTCGTTGCGCCGAGCATGAATGCGCGCTGGTGCGATGCTGACCCGATCCCACACCAGAACAGCCCCAATGCAAAGAGTGCTGCAAGCACTCCAGCGGAAGACGATGTGTTCATGCTGAAGGCCGGAAAGTGTGTGATGTATGCCCCGAGCGCGACGATAACTGCGATTGCAACACCCTGCACAGTGCTTTGCGCCCAGATTGGTGAGGTTGGTTCGTTGGGGACGGAATGTTCGTTTTTTGTTTGCATTTGAGAGGCCGTGACTTGGGCAAAACACAGCCCGTCGATATATTGAGAATCATTCTCAGTTAAATAAACGACATGTGGGTACATTGAAAGATGCACCCGACTTGCAGACAGTAAACGCCCCGGTTCAGCGAGTCCTGCGTGAAGTCGCGGCACGTTCGATTCTGTTCAGATTTTTTCCCGACGGGCAGCGCAAACCTTGATTTCACCGGGGGGGCAGAAGTGCGCCGGATGGCGTGTTTGCTGTCGGTCTCGTGTTGTGTTGGAGGAGGCTTCGGTGTCCTCTGACAAGTGTTGGTGACGGCTTTCCTTACAGCTGCTGTTTTGCAGCGTTGGAGCAACGGAGAAGCGTTGTGGCATCACTGTTTCCGAAATGGATGAACGCGATTCCAACACTTGGTGCTGTGTTTGGGTTGTGCGGCGCATCCACCGTGATTGGCAGCGTGTGGTACTGGGCGACGCCCGAGTTCTGGGAAGTGGGATACATGCCCCGTCAGCCGGGTGGTGGATTTAACCATCAGATCCACGCGGGCAAACTTGGCATTGATTGCCGGTACTGCCACACGCACGTTGAAGAGTCTGACGAAGCGAACATTCCGAATGTTGCGACATGTATGGGGTGTCACACCGAAGGCAGACTGAATCTGGAAGTTGAGACAAAGGTCGGAGCAAAGGTGCAGTTCGTCCGCGATGCGTACGCAGCGGGCACCCGGTTTGAAGAGATCGAAGCGCTCCATCATGAGGGCATGCACGACGAGGCCGACGAGAAGCTTCACGAATACGAACTTGCAGGACTTGCGGTGGTTGAGGGTGGCGCATCGATCGAATGGCGCCGAGTTCACAAACTCCCGGATTACGTCCGCAACTTTCCGCACAGCGCCCATATCGCAGCGGGTGTGAGTTGCTACTCATGCCACGGCCAGATTGCGGGCATGCCTGAGGTCTACCAAGCCAAGAGCTTGAGCATGTCATGGTGTCTTGACTGCCATCGCCAGATTAAGGGCGAGAACAGAAATCATGAAGCAAATCCGCAGAACTTCCTCGTTCCGCCGGACAGAGTGACGCAACTTAAGTGGGTTGAAGACACGTGGTTTGCGAACAGGGAATCAAACAGGGCGCAGGCGATGGAACTTGCGGAGGGGTTGAACCCGCCGCAGGACTGTGGCAAGTGCCATTACTGAGTTGCGCACACAGCAGTTGAAGAGTCAGCGCAGGGGACGGGACAGCATCAACCCGAGCAAACGGAAGAACGCAACCGATGAAATCGCTCGATCAGTGTCCATCGACAACCGAATCGCACCCGGCGGAGATGCGCGCACAGACGCGACGCACGCTGCCGACACTTGGCGGCTCGCCGATCTGGCGCAGCTTGGACGAGTACTCCGATACACCGGAGTTTCGTAACTGGGTGGAACGTGAGTTCCAGTCTGGCGCGTCGGTGCTGGATGGTGAGTCGCGCCGTGACGTGCTCAAGATCATGGGCGCATCGCTTGCACTCGCGGGTGCAGTTGCATTGCCGGGCTGCCGCAGACCAGACCACAAGATTCTCTCGTATTCATCAGAGATCCCCGAGGAGACAATTCCGGGGCGAGCGCTGTACTTTGCGACAAGCATGCCCACACCGACCGGTGGTGCAGAGGGTCTGATCGTTGAGACGCACGAGGGCCGTCCGACAAAGGTCGAGGGCAACCCGCTCCATCCGGTGAATCAGGGCAAGAGTTCGCTCTGGGCGCAGTCGTCGGTGCTGGAGATGTATGATCCGGATCGTCTCTCTGGTGTGACGTTTATGAACCCCGCACGCGGGAGGCTCGACGCAACGTGGGCAGACTTTGATGTCTGGGCTGCCGAGCACTTTGCAAAGTATGACGGCACAAGCGGTCGTGGTCTTGCGTTCGTTGTTGACAAGGTTGACAGCCCCTCACGTGAGCGCATGCGTGAAAAGATCATGACTCGATGGCCCGAAGCGGAGTGGGTGCCCTACAACGCAGCCGAAACAAACGCTGTTGCAGAAGGCTCACGCATCGCTCTTCGCACACCCTGCCGTGAAGTGTTCAATCTGAAGAACGCGAAGGTTGTGGTCTCGCTCGATCGCGATTTCCTTGAGAATGAAGCTGGTTCACTCGTGGCGGCTCGCGACTTTGCCGCATCTCGCAGGGTGATGACCTCGCATGACGAGATGAGCCGTCTGTATGTTGTTGAGAGCCGATACTCGAACACTGGTGCAGTCGCCGATCATCGTGTTCGTCTTGCCCCCTCTCGTGTCAGGGCGTTCGCCGTTGCGCTTGCCAAAGCGGTGCTCCGCAAGGCGGGTGCACACGCAGAGGTGCTCGCAGCGCTTGATTCGATACAGGATCCCGGCAAGTTCGAGATTGAAGTGAACGAGGACTTCGCTGGGCGTGGTGGCACGTTCATTCAGGCACTGGTCGATGACCTGACAGCCAGCGGTATTGTTGGCCACTCGCTGATCATGGCTGGCGACTCACTGCCCGCAGAGATCCATGCCCTCGTGCATGCACTCAACAGCGCACTTGGCAACGTCGGCTCTACTGTGTCGTATCTGCCTATGCAGCCATCGCAGTATGCTGATTCTGCAAACGGTCTGACCAATCTTGTCGGCCTGCTTGATGCGAATCGTATTGGCACCGTCGTATGCCTGAACGTCAACCCCGTGTATGACGCGCCGAGCGATGTTGAGTTTGCTGGCGCCTTCATGAAGGCAGCCAACCGGATCACACTGACAGTTGGTCAGTCTGAGACACAGGCTGTGTCGACATGGTCGCTCAACGGCACGCACTATCTCGAGCAATGGGGTGATGTGCGTTCGTATGAGGGAACGATCTCGCCGATCCAGCCGATGATCGCGCCGTTGTATCGCGGTCGATCGGATATCGAGCTGCTTGCAACACTGCTTGGCGAAGCACCGGATGGTCACGAGATTGTGCGCGACACATGGCGTGAAACGCTCCAGTGGGGCGCAAACTTTGAGCGAAACTGGAAACGAGCACTGCACGATGGTGTGGTTGCAAACTCTGCACCAGCTCCCGGCAACTTGAACCTGAATGCACGCGGTATTGCGGACGCGGTCGGGCGAATCTCGCTGGCCGCGGGGCCATCGACTGAATCGATGGATGTGATCTTCCACGTTGGCAAGATGCACGATGGCCGATTCGCGAACAATGCGTGGTTGCACGAACTCCCGGAAACTGCAACGCGGGTCGCATGGGGAGCCCCTGCCTGCGTCAGCCCAGCTACAGCGGAAAAGCTCGGTCTTGAGCCCGAAGGCAACACCGAGAACGTGTACATACACAAGATGCCAAAGGGTGAGCATGTCACCATCACAATCGGCGATCGCAAGGTCACCATGCCGCTCTGGGTGATGCCCGGGTTGAGTGATGACACGATCGTGCTCCCGCTTGGATATGGCAGGACGGTGTGCGGCGCCGTTGGTAACGGCATTGGTCATAACGGGTTTGCGATGCGCACGGCTGCCGCACTTGCGATAGCGAATGGCGCGAAGATCGAGCGTGCGACCGGACGCGAACTGGTTGCTTCTACCCAGAACCATTGGTCGATGGAAAACCGGGAGGCAATTGTCCGGCAGATCGACTTCTCGTGGTGGAAGAAGCACGCTGCTGAGTTTGAGGCGAAGCACGACGGTCGTGAAGAGAAAATCGACAAGATGTATCGGTACGAGGATGAACTGAACCTCGCCGAATCAATGGGTGAGTTGTCGCATACACCTCCTAACAAGAGCATCTACGAGAATCCGCTCAACAAGAGCCACGCCGACGCCGCTGCTGGTTCGGTCTACTCCAAGGGACCGCAGTGGGGCATGACAATCGATCTGACAACCTGCACGGGTTGCGGCACATGTACTATTGCATGCCAGAGCGAGAACAACATCCCCGTCGTTGGCAAGTATGAGGTCGCGAAAGGTCGTGAGTTGGCGTGGATCCGCGTTGACCGCTATTTCACCGGCGACCTGAATAACCCGTCGCAGATGCTGCACCAGCCTGTTGCGTGCGTGCAGTGCGAGAACGCGCCATGCGAGACGGTGTGCCCCGTGACCGCAACAACGCACGGCAACGAAGGCATCAACCACATGGTGTACAACCGGTGCATCGGCACCCGGTATTGTGCGAACAACTGCCCATACAAGGTGCGTCGATTCAACTTCTTCGATTATGGTCAGGTGCGTCTTGCTGGCGGTTTGAATCAGGAAACAAAGAATCTGACAGGCGATAAGCTGAACGACAGCCTGCCGAAGAACATCAATCTCATTCCACCGCGTCTTCGTGAGCGTCTCACACAACTTGAGCGCATGCGTCAGAATCCGGATGTGACAGTTCGTGGCCGTGGTGTGATGGAAAAATGCACCTACTGCATCCAACGCATCAACGAGGCGAAGATCGAACTCAAGACAAAGTCAGGCATGCAGGACTTTGCCCGCGTGCCCGATGGGTTTGTGCAGTCAGCATGCCAGCAGGCATGTCCGAGCAACTCGATTACGTTTGGCAATCTGCTCGACAACAACGCAGCGGTGACAAAGCTGCGCAATAGCCAGCGTTCGTACATGCTGCTTGGGTACCTTGATACCCGTCCGCGTACGACGTACCTGCTGCAGATCCGCAATCGCAACCCGCTGCTCATGACAAAGGCCGAGATCGAGCACGATCCGCTGCATCATGGGGGCGGACATGGTGGTGATCACGGCGGCGGGCACAATGAGCCGCATCGTCCTGGCGGCGGACACGAAGAAGAATCACACACTGGCGAGGGTGAGCACGCATTTCTCGACCGCGTGAAGCAGGTAAATGAGAAGGGATACAGAATGAGCCTTCGAGTGCTGGGATCGGGGGTGCTGGCATGACCACACTCTCACCCGAACGCCAGAACGCAGATCTGCTTGCGGGGCGAGGTCACATTGGCGATCTGCCGCGTCCCGGTACGATCGACGGGACAGTCAACCTGCCCCCGGATGAGCGTGCGCCGCTTGTTCTCAACAATCGCTCATTCCATGAGATTACCGAAATCGTTTGCGGCTATGCTGAGAATCCGCTCGGCAAGTGGTGGCTGCCCCTGCTGGGCATGGCCGCAACACTGGTTGGTGTGTTGCAGTTGATGATCGGGTACCTGATCATCACCGGTGTCGGTGTCTGGGGTCTGACGAACCAGGTCGACTGGGCATGGGACATTACGAACTTCGTGTTCTGGATCGGTATTGGTCACGCTGGCACACTTATCAGTGCGATTCTGTGCCTGCTGAAACAGAAGTGGCGTACCGCTGTGAACCGCTCTGCCGAAGCGATGACAATTTTCGCAGTCATTTGCGCCGGCATCTTCCCTGGCATCCACGTCGGCCGAATCTGGTTTGCTTGGATGCTGTTCCCAATTCCGAACTCGAACTGGATCTGGCCAAACTTCCGTTCGCCGCTGTTGTGGGACGTGTTTGCGGTGTCAACCTATGCCACCGTTTCAGTGCTGTTCTGGTACATGGGGATGATCCCCGACTTTGCGACACTCCGCGATCGTGCGGATGCCGAGTGGCGCAAAGGTCGCCGGTCGATCGGACTATTCTTCCGCGCCTATGTACTCGGATTTCTCTCGCTGGGCTGGCGTATGTCGTCGCGTCACTGGCACAGATATGAAAAGGCGTACGTTCTGCTCGCAGGTGTGTCGACGCCGCTCGTGCTGTCGGTGCACTCAATCGTTTCGTTCGACTTTGCAACATCGGTACTCCCCGGTTGGCACACCACCATCTTCCCGCCGTACTTCGTTGCTGGTGCCGTCTTTGGCGGGTTTGCCATGGTGCTGCTGCTGCTGATCCCAGCTCGTGAACTGCTCCCGAACTTCAAGGATCTGCTGACAATTCGCCATCTCGAGAACATGTCCAAGATCCTTCTGGTCACCGGCTGGATGGTCGGGTTTGCATACATGATGGAGTTCTTCATCGCGTGGTACGGCGGCAACGAGTATGAGTGGAGTGTGTTCATCAACAATCGTGTTACGCCACTCTGGGTTGATCCGCACAACGGTGCGCCGTACTGGTGGGCCTACTGGACGATGATCTCGTGCAACGTGATCTCTCCGAATCTGTTCTGGTTCCGAAAGATGCGGCAGAATCCGGTCACAATCTGGATTGTCGCGATGTTTGTGACAGTCGGCATGTGGTTCGAACGATTCGTCATTATCGTGACGAGTTTGCACCGCTCGTTCCTGCCCGGTGAGTGGCACATGTTCCATCCAACCATCGTGGACATTCTCACGTTCGTGGGTTCGTGTGGGCTGTTCCTGACGTTGTTCCTGTTGTTCATGCGGTTCCTGCCCGTGTTCCCGATTGCGGAAATCAAGGCTGTTACACCGCAAGCAGATCCGCACGGTCATCATGATGATCATGCAGAGGGAGGGCACTGATCATGGCTGAGATCACACTCAGTGACTATCTGCCGTTCCTGTTCAAGCCAAAGCCGGCGAAGTTTGTCTCAGAGCGTGGTAATCCCGTGCATGGGATCGTTGCCGAGTTTGATACAACCGCCGATGTGACCCACGCAGCTGAGCACATCCGCGATGCGGGGTACACAAGCTGGGATGTGTACGCTCCGTTCCCGATCCACGGGATTGATGAGGCAATGGGTGTGAAACGCACCATACTTCCCGTCATTATGGCGCTCGGCGCATTTACGGGTGTTGGCGGCGCGTTCCTGATGCAGTGGTGGATGAGCGCGGTTGACTATCCGGTTGTTGTGCAGGGCAAGCCATACGGCGCGTGGGAGCCGTTCGTTCCCATCATGTTCGAACTCGGTGTTCTGCTCTCAGCGTTCACTGCGCTGGGCAGCATGCTCATGCTCAATGGTCTGCCGCGATGGAACCACCCGTTGTTCTCACACGAGCGGTTCCTGCGTGTTTCAGACGATCGATTCATGGTCTGTGTTCAGGCAGATGATCCGAAGTTTGATCCGCAGGGAGTGACATTAATGCTTCGAGAGCTTGGCGGCACACACGTCGATCTGATCGAGGATGAAGGCTGAACGAGTTTGAACAGGGTCCTGCACGTTTCGATGAAAACGCACGTTTCGGAATCACGCATGCATACGACACACACACACACAACCACATCAAGCTGCGCACGACTTGTGTGCAGTGTGCTGCTGGCTGTGACAGTTGCAACGGCGTTCTCCGGCCTGACTGGGTGCCGGGGTGATCGCTCACGCAAATCCCCACACCAGTTCTTCCCCGATATGGATGACCAGCAGAAGTGGAAGTCGCAAACAGAGAGCGATTTCTTTGCGGACAACCGAACCATGCGTCCGCGGGTTGAGGGCACGGTTGCGTTCTCGCGGGTTGCAGTATCTCCGGCAATGTTTGGTACCGACGCATCGCTTGCGGTATTTGCAAGTGATCGCGAGGATCTGCTCGGCGACAACGCACAGCTTTACTTTGGGACCAATGGTGCCGACGGCAACGATGGCGCGTTCCTCAACACCATACCGGTGGAGGTCACGACCGAACTGATTGCTCGCGGCAAGGAACGATACGACATCTTCTGCTCAATGTGCCATGGATATGAGGGCGAGAGCATCAACGGCGTTCGACCTGCGACAGTGGGCCAGCGGTTTGCCATCGCACCTGCGAACTTCCACGATCCAAAGTACACAGACAGCGCTCAGCGTCAGGGCAAGGACGGCTACCTCTTCAACGTGGTTCGTCACGGTGTGTGGAGCCAGTGGACGTTTGCTGATGGCGAGGCGTTGCCTGGAGGAAGCCAGACCATGCCTGGATATTCCCACGGCGTGAATGCGCGTGACGCATGGGCGATCGTTGCGTATATCAGAACATTGCAGCAACTCGGACCCACGAATCCGGTGCCAACAACAGCGGCTGCTCCCGAGCTCTCTTCGCAACCCGAGGGTGAGCCAAATCCTGTGCCACCGGATGAGAACACGAATACCGGGGAGGGTGGAAACTGATGAGCCACGCGATTTCAGTGACAAACCATCCCGCACTCGCGCCCGAGAACGTCACGCTCAAGCGCGAGATGATCTCGACTCGTGCTATGGCCATGATGGGTGTGGGCGCGGTGTGCGGCGTTGTTGCGATCATCATGGGCACCGCGATGGGCATGCAGAAGCAGGCGATCATGGGCTATCTTGTTGGCACCATGATCTGCATGGGGTTATCGCTCGGCGGGCTGTTCTGGACACTCGTGTTTATGATGTTCGATTCCGGCTGGACTGCGATGATCAAGCGCCCATTCGAGAATCTCGCCAACATGCTCCCGTTTGCGTTCGGGCTGTTCCTTGTATTCTACTTCATTGAGTTTCTGAGCGGTGGCATCGTCTGCTCATTCCGTGTCGAGAGCTACACAACCGGTGACGCGCTGTTTGAACACAAGAGCGCCTACTTCAGTGTGGCATTTGTACTTGCACGCCTTGTGATATACGCAATGATCTGGGGTTGGCTGCTCATGAAGGTTGTGCGTCCGAGCTTTGAGCAGGATCGCACTGGCGACAAGTGGATCACCGCGAAGCAACGTTTCCATGCGTCATACGGACTGCTGCTCTTTGGTTTCTCGGTTGCATTCTTCTCATTCGACTGGCTCAAGGCTGTTGCCGACTATCGATTCTTCTCAACCATGTGGGGTGTGTACTTCTTCGCGGGATGCGCATTCTCATCGGTTGCGTTTGTGACATTTGCCCTGACCCGTATCAAGAGCCTGGGTTTGCTCAAGCAGGGCGCAGCATCAGACGAGCACTTCCACGATCTTGCGAAGCTGATGTTCGCGTTTACGGTGTTCTGGGCCTACATCGCGTATTCCCAGTACTTCCTTATCTGGTACTCCAACATCCCGGAAGAGACGTCGTTCTTCTTGTTCCGCAAGCAGAGCTGGCCTGTGCTCACAGCGACACTGGTCATTGGGCACTTCCTTGTACCGTGGTACATTCTGTTGTGGCGTCCAGTCCGCCGCAACATGAATGTGCTCGCATTAGTTGCTATCTACATGCTGCTGATGCATGTGCTCGACATCTACTGGATTCTGCGTCCTGCAGTGGACCAGGGGCTCGACGCGGAGATCGCATATGGTGGTATGCACATCATTACAGACATTGTTTCGATTCTCGCGCCACTCGGGTTGTATGTCGGCTGGTACATCATGAACCAGATGGCTGCTCGTCCGGTTGTAGCATTGCACGACCCTCGCATTGGTGAGGCACTCGCACACAAGAACTATGTCTGATTGAGTTGTATGGGTTGATACTGGTTTGACACTGACGGAAAGATGCACATGGCACACGGACACGACACATCACACGGCAGCACGGTCGTCATGGACTCGTGGTTCCGCCATACCCACAGTGAGAGACCGCAGGAGGAGCACGGCTCGCACGTCAATCCGCTGCAGCTTGGCGTGTTCTTCGCGTTGCTCACTATCAGCGTTGTCGCCACCATCATTGTTGTCTCTATGTATTACAGCTCGCATATGACCACGGTCCGCATGCGGAAGATGGAGACCACCCTCCCCGCAGGACCATGGCTTGAGATGCGTGAGGCGGCAGAAACAAGATTCGATCAGGCGGCTGCGCTTCAAAACGCAGCGAATGCAGTTGTTGAGAGGTACAGCAGCAGATAACAGATCAATCGGAAGAGTACAGAATGTTAATCCGCACACTCATCACCAGCACATTCCTTGCGAGAATCTCTCGCGTTTGTGCTATTGCAATCGGTGTGATGTGTGTTGTTGCTACCTCGCACGCGCAGTACAACACCCTGCCAAAGGAAACCAACGATGTTGGTGTTGTTGATCGCATCGGCGAGAAGCTTCCACTCGATATCGATCTGGTCGACGAGAGCGGGGAGACAGTCAAGCTGGCAGAGTACTTCAACTTCCAGTCACGCTCTGGCGGTAGACCGGTGTTCCTTGCCATGGTGTATTATGACTGCCCGGTCGCATGCCCCGCGATGATTGCAAAGCTGAACCAGGCACTCAGCCAGATCGATTATGTTGCTGGAAAAGACTTCAATGTTGTTGTTGTGTCGTTCGATCCAACCAACACGACAGAGCAAGCGAATGAGATGCGTGAGGACACGCTTCGCAGCTACGCCAAGATGGCTAGCGACAAAGAGCCTCTGATCGTTGCTGATGGGTGGCACTTCCATACCACAACCGATGAGAACGCAAAGCGTCTTGCAGAGGCGCTCGGATTTCAGTACAAGTATCTGCCGAAGGTGGATGAGTACTCGCACCCGACAGCCGCATTCATTGCAACGCCGGAGGGTGTGGTTTCCACATACTTTGCAAACATGTTCTCGCTCGCGAGTTCGCCACGCAACGCGGAGCTTGCGCTGATCGAAGCATCCAATGGCAAACTCGCACGCGACTTTGCGGACAAGGTGGCAGCGTTCTGCTATCGCTTTGATCCCAAGGCGGGAACCGCATCATTCAAGGCGTTCCGCCTCATGCAGATTGTGGGTTTGGTCACGATGTTCGGGATTGCTCTGCTCATCGGATCGCTCAGATATTACGAAGTCAAGAAGAACAAGGCAGCACGCGGTGCAAAGACTCGCGCCGTGGCGCCTGCGGGGTCGACAGCTTTGGGGTCACAGGCATGACGTTGACAAACTTCATCACAGCACCCATGCAGATGCTTGCACAGACTCAGAGCAACGGCTCGGTCTGGTATGGTCCGCGCCATGACGACGCTGCAATCGGTGGTGTCGGGCATACGCAGCAGGGCAGCGAGGTGGAAGCGCTCTTTGCATTCATTAACTGGGTCTCCATTGTCTCACTGGTGCTGGTATGCGGCCTTTCGCTCTACTTTGTTGTTCGGTATCGCCGCAAGGCCGGTGTGCCGATCGAGCGGAGCCCCGCCCACAACGCACCGCTTGAGGTTGCGTGGACTGTTGTTCCAACAATCTTCCTTGTCATTATGTTCTTCTGGGGATTCTGGGCCTACGCCGACGGGCAGATCGCTGGTTCCGATGCAGAGACGATCGACGTCACAGCACAGAAGTGGAACTGGGATTTCCAGTATTCCAACGGAGCGCTTTCCACGGTGATTGTCGACAAGGGAGGATTCAAGGAAGCGAAGATGTTCCTTGTGCCAGCAGACACGCCTGTGCTGTTGCGTTTGAAATCACTTGACGTGATCCACAGCTTCTTTGTGCCGGATTTCCGCATGAAGTCAGACGTGTTTCCGAACCGCATGACGAGCTATGCATTCCAGACGCATCCCCTGACAGATGAGTACGGGTTCCGCTGGAATGAACCGGAGCAGAACAAGGAGCAAGGCCGTGAAGGTAACGTGGTGTGGACGACACGGTACAAGTACCGCGAGCACGTGATCTTCTGTGCGGAATACTGCGGTGATGCGCACTCCCGTATGAGCGCCGTCCTCCGTGTGGTTGAGCCGGAGGTGTACAAGGAACTCGTGAGCCAATGGTCAAGACCTGATCCCAACGCAACGCCGGAGGAAATCGGCAGGTGGGTCTACCTTGCCAAGAGTTGCAACGGATGCCACAGCGTCGATGGAAAAGCCAACACAGGTCCAACCTGGCAGAATCTCTTTGGGTATGAGCATCAGTACACCGATGGCTCGACGATTCTAGCCGACGAAAATCACCTCCGTGAATCCATTCTTATCCCGGGCGCGAAGGTTCGCGCCGGGTTTGCAAACCAGATGAGCATCATCCCGCTGACCGACAAGGAACTTAACAGCGTGATTGCTTACATCCGCAGTCTGAGCGACAAGGCACCGAGCACAATCATCCCATCGAACGGTGAATCGACCGAAGGCGGAGAGGGTTAAGCGGTGAACACATGTGTGCACACGCGTTTGTGTACATTGGAGTGAGTGCGATATGACGACGATTGACACATCAAGGCCAGCCGACCATGGTCACGATGATCACGGCCACCACGGGAGTTACCTGAAGTCCCGCGGTTCAATTTGGGCAGACATCATCAACTGGGCGACGACCGTCGATCACAAGAAGATCGGCGTGATGTACCTGGTTGCTGTGCTGTTCTTCTTCTTCTGTGGCGGATTGATGGCAATTCTGCTGCGCACCGATCTGCTTGATCCGATCCGCGATACAGCAACCGGAGTTACCGGAGGCAGTTCTTTCCTCGTGTTTAACAAACCGGAGTCGATCGGTGCTGCAGGGCAGAACTACAACCGTATCATGACGCTCCACGGCGCGATCATGGTGTTCATGTTCATCGTGCCGGGTATCCCCGCATCTCTTGGCAACTTCTTTCTTCCTCTGATGATCGGAGCGAAGGACGTTGCATTTCCAAAGCTCAATCTGTTCAGTTGGTACGTCTACCTGTTCGGGGCTCTGTTCGCGTTGTGGTCCGTTGGCATGGGTGGCGTAGAAACAGGATGGACGTTCTACACGCCATACTCGTCATCAGAAGCAGTCGACCACGCAAATGTGGTGCTTGTTGTGTTGGGTGTGTTCATCATGGGATTCAGTTCGATTATGACCGGACTGAACTTTGTGGTGACTGTCCACAAGCTCCGGGCACCGGGTATGGGATGGTTCGACATGCCGCTCTTTGTCTGGGCGGTGTATGCAACAGCCTTGATTCAGGTTCTTGCAACGCCCGTCATCGGTATCACAACCTTGCTGCTGATCTTCGAGCGTGTGTTCGGTATCGGTATCTTTGACCCGGCACTCGGTGGAGATCCGGTGCTGTTCCAGCACTTCTTCTGGTTCTATTCGCACCCGGTGGTGTACATCATGATCCTGCCCGCGATGGGTGTGATCTCTGAATGCATTGCTGTGCATGCCCGCAAGCCGATCTTCGGATATCACGCAATCGCGTTCAGTTCGCTCGCGATTGCTGGTGTTGCGTTCCTTGTGTGGGGACACCATCTGTTCACGTCCGAGGGTGAGCTTGCTGCAGTCGTCTTCTCCGCACTGACGTTCCTTGTTGCGATTCCCACCGCGGTGAAAGTGTTTAACTGGGTGAGCACGCTGTACAAGGGCTCAATCGCGCTGAACACAGCGATGCTGTATGCACTTGCGTTTATCTTTACGTTCTCGGTCGGTGGTTTGACGGGACTCCCGCTCGCGACGCTCGCGACGGACCTCCACCTGCACGACACCTACTACGTCGTTGCGCACTTCCACTATGTGATGTTCGGCGGCATGGTGATTGGCATGATGGCCGGCCTGCACCATTGGTGGCCGAAGATGTTCGGCAAGATGGTCTCTGAGCCGATCAGTATTACAGGCTTTGCATTGGTATTCATCGGATTCAACCTGACATTCATCATCCAGTTCATTCTGGGTGTGAACGGCATGCCACGTCGGTATGCAAGCTATATCGATGAGTTCCGTCAGATGCACCAGTTCAGCACGATCGGATCATGGATCCTCGCGCTCGGGTTCCTCATTCACCTGTTCGCATTCCTGCATTCGATGTTCAAGGGCAAGCCAGCACCAGCAAACCCGTGGGGCGGCCTGACATTGGAATGGGAAGCCGATGCGCCACCGGATGAGCACAACTTTGCACACGAGCCACTGGTGACTCACGGTCCATATGACTTTGATGATGTTGTGCCGCCGCACTGCGACCCGGCAGACTTCCCGCTGCCAGAACCGCTCCCTGCTGGTGCAAAGGGTCATCACTGACGCGATTGAATGTATCGATTGACGTGTTTCGACATGTGATTTGAAGCAGGTCCGGAGACCTTGATGACAAGTATCCACAGCACATCCGTAGACAATCGACCGTACCACGAGAGGTACGTGCAGGGCCATCACTGGCGTACCGCAGACGACGAGTTCGATGCTGCAAAGCTCGGCATGTGGTTGTTCCTCGCAACCGAGGTGCTGCTGTTTGCCGGTTTATTCTGCGCATACGCCGTCATGCGCATGCTCCATCCGGAAGCATTCTCGAACGGCTCCCACCTCCTCGACTGGCGATTCGGCGCAATCAACACAGTTGTGCTTCTTGTTTCCAGCTACACGATGGCGATGAGCATTCGTAATGCGCAGCTGGGTCAGTTTGCACGCATGAAGTTCAACCTTATCTTCACTCTTTTCTGTGCGGGGTTGTTCCTCTTTATCAAGCTCTACTTTGAGTATGGACCAAAGTGGTCTCAGGGCAAGCGTCCCGGCCGCTTGTTCAACTACCCCTTTGCAACCGATCCCAACGAACCGATCTGGTGGAGCGTGTATTACTGTGCGACCGGCATCCACGCGACGCACGTTATCATCGGCATGGCGCTGATCTTCTGGGTGTACATACGAACAGTTCGAGGTCACTTCGGGCCGAAGCATTACACCGCTGTCGAAAATGTCGGGTTGTACTGGCACATCGTTGACCTTATCTGGATCTTCCTGTTCCCGTTGCTGTACCTCATCCACTAATCTGTCCGGTAGATCGGTTCTCAGGAAAGCCCATAGAACACACGTACGAGTGAGCACATGACGACGCACAAACCAAATCCAAACTGGGACCCCAACGATCCGCACGGTTTTCACGCGGGTCATGGCGATCATGGGGCGCATCATGTCGTGCCAGCGTTCACGAATCGCACGGTGCTTGTGATTCTTCTGTTCTTCACGATTCTGACTGTTGCGTTCTCTCGTTTCGAGCAGAGTATTGCATCTGCACTCATGGTGACTGTCCCGCACTGGTTCAATGTCGGTGTTGCCATGTTCATCGCGCTTATCAAGGGCACGCTGGTGGTGCTCTTCTTCATGCACATCAAGTACGACAACAAGCTCAACGCGGTTGTACTTTCAACGTGTCTGCTCGGATTGATGCTGTTCATTGGTCTGACGATGCTTGATCTCGACAAGCGTCAGACAGTGTATGATTTCAAAGCAGCGCCGATGGTTGCTGGCGGCACCCAACATCAGGTCAAGCCAAAGGAAATAGACGAGCTGCTCGAACTGACACGCTCCAACACCCCGATCGTTGCCTATGCGAAACAAAGATATGTCAAGGAGCAGGGATTGCGTGAGTGGATTGCTCAGCGAGATCATCTCTCTGCCGAAGCAAAGAAGAATCTCAATCTGAAGAAATGGCTCAAGGACAACAAGGCTTCCAAGGAACCCGTCGACCTCGACTGGCAATGGATCGAAGCGCGAGGCGAAGAGATCTGGCAGCACGAGTTTGATCTGCATCATGCACATGGTGGTCACGGACACCATGTCGATGCGCATGCATCAAATGCTAACCAGACACGCGAGCGTCACGGCACGACGGCGCATCTGTTCGATGCCGATGCACCCACGGACCACCAGAGCCATGACTCGGAACATGACGCGGGTCATGCAGAGCCTGAGCACACTGAAGGGCACTGAACGTTACAGAACCTGATTTCAATCGAAACGGGGATCAGCCAATCCCCGTTTTTTCTTTGGTTGAACGCAGCGATCACTCTCCGTGTGGCACAAAGTGCATCCGCACATGCTGGATGCCAGCCTCGGTGAACTCGTCGCCCTGCTGCTGCCAGCCGAGTGAGGTGTAGAACCCGCTCGCGGTTGTCTGTGCGTGGCAGTAGATCTCACGCATGCCTAGCTCACCGAACGCCAGCGACTCGATTGCTGTCACCAGCCTGCGACCAACACCCTCGCGCTGACGCTGTGGATCAACCGCCATTTGGGTCAACTTGCCCATGGTCGGATCATCACCCGAAACCACGAGCGTCGCGGTTCCAATGATTTTCGGTCCTGTTGGATGATCGAGCACAGCCACCACGTGCATGCCTGCGTCATCAACCGCTGCGTACTCGTCACGGAATCTGGCAAAGGAGTATCCGATCGGCATGAGCAGCACCTGCTCGCGCAGCTGCGTCTGCTGGTGGTACAGCGGATGATCGGGTGAGATGTGTTCGATTCGGATCACGCAGCACTCCACGAGCAGTCCAAAGACTGAGACAGCACAAAGCATAACCACATACCCAATCAAACGCCAGCCCGGAGAGAGACGAAACCGGAGATACCTTCTCTGCGGATACCCTTTGCGGAGTTGAGTTCGCACCTGAAAAGAGATGCTCGTTTCCACCCCAAGGAGCATCCATGCAACGCACCCACCAGCCGGATCTTCCACGTCTCTGCGAACGCTGCGGCTACGACGTTGACTCCCTTTCAAAAGATCAGGTCTGCCCGGAGTGCGGATCATCTGTCGATGGTGTGAGAACGGGCAGCGCGTGGCAGCAGCAGCCTTCACTGGGATCATGGCTGAAAACAAACACTGCTGTTGTGTTGCATCCATTGCGTACATTCTCGAACATTATCCCGGAACATGCGCGATCGACAAGGCTGTTGTGGATCAACAGCTTCGTGACAGCGTTGTGCTTTGCAGTGATACCAATGCTGCCGGGGCCGAGCAGATCCGGTCTGCGCACGTGGCTGACGCACTCGTCGAGCACGCGTATCGAGTTTGTCGTTTCTGGTGCAGTCCTTGTGCTGGGAACGCTGGCAGTTGCTGGTTTGTCGCACGCAGAGAGTCTGGGATTCAGGCTGATCGGCAAACGCAGAAAGTGGCGCATCACACCCGATGTTGCACGGTCGATTGTTTCCCACGCGTCGATCGGCTGGCTGATCTTTGCCGTGGTAACGATCGGGCTCATGATCGTGGCAAACCAGATAGCAGACAACGCCCTGCGTCATGGATCGGGCGAGAAACGCCTGTACCTGATGTTCATGCCAGTGGAAGCAGCGCTGCTTGGGGCTGGGTTGTCGCTGTTGTGCTTTGAGACGCTGGCGTATATTGGATTGTTGCGATGCAGGTATGCGAATGGGCACTCGCCAGTAGTGTAACACTACTACTACGTATGATGATCATTGTTTAAAGTTGTCAATGTGTGTTAGTAGCAGATCATACTCACTTTGATGACAGAAGTCGAATCGAACCGACTCGTGATGGCCGTGTCGAGTCGCTCCTGCGAATGTGCTATGCCAATCACTGTTTTTACCTACAAACACTGGAGTATGGAAATCGCTGAACTGATCTGCTGTGATATCAATGATGTATTCGTCAAGTTCTGCCCATGCGTGGGTTGCGCATTCTCGTCTGCCATTAGCAACAAGCACGCCACGGTAGATGTGTTCTTTGTCGCTTAGTAGTTTTAGAAAAAATTTTGAAGAAACCGAGCAGCAGCTGTCCGGAAAAAGTTTAAGAACTTCCACATAAGTTCCTGCATGTGAACTTTCAAGATATCGTCTCAAAGCAGTGGCGTGCTCAATCAGCAAGTTTTCTATAGACATATGTGCTGCCCAAGTTGGTCTTTGTTAGACAGTATATCGTACTCAATACTTGATGGGCTAGTTCACTTTGAAAGTGACCGTTCCAGACTCAGTAAGTGGTTGTCTCGCTTCGTCGTAAAGTTCAACATGATGAGATTGTGTTCCTGTGTGGTTTGGGTCGTTGCTGTATTATAGTTCAAACTTAAGTCAGTCTTTAATCAGTAATGATTGATAGACGACTTGGGCGTATTTAGCCTGATTAGCCCATCTACTACCTACACTTTCCCATGCCTCCAGTGGTTCTCCTGCTCTTTGCACTCTTTGCACTGATAGCTATCGTTGCGGCTGTCATGGGCAGCAAGGCTGCGAACCAGCGCCGTGATGAGTTAATAGCGCTCGCACATCAGTTCGGGCTGTCGTTCTATCCCGGGCACGACCCGGACCATGACGATCACTACTCCCACTTTGAGATCTTCCGCAGGGGACACTCACGCAGCGCGTACAACACGATTGCAGGAATGCTGGAGGAGCACGATAGCCCGTTCTCCACCGCCATGTACGTGCGGATGGGCGACTTTCAGTACAAGGTCACGACCAACAACGGCAAGACAACGACAACAACCACATACAGATTCAGCTATCTCATTGTCCACATACCCTTTGCGCACTGCCCGAACCTGCTTATCCGGCGCGAGGGTGTGTTCGACTGGATCAAGGGAGCGCTGGGGTTCAACGATATCGACTTCGAGTCTGCCGAGTTCAGCAAGCGGTTCTACGTGAGCAGTTCCGATCGCAAGTTTGCCTACGACGTGATCACGCCACTGATGATGGAGTTCCTTATGTCGCATGACGCGCCGACTGTCGACATCGAACGCGCTCGTGTTTGTATCTCAAACGGCAGAACCAGATGGCAGCCCGCGGAGTTCGGGCAGCGTCTCGATTGGCTCTTCCGGTTCCTTGATCTGTGGCCTGAACATGTACGTGTTGAGCTTGCCCAGCGCAATACGATGCATCCTGATCATCAAATGCTGGAGGAACCGCGATGAATCCCGCTCTTGGCATTCTTCTCTGCGTCGGCTTCATCGTGCTTGTGGTGCTGGGATGGGGTATCGCGATCTACAACCGCCTCGTCAAGCTGCGCCTGCACATTCGCGAGAGCTGGTCTGACATTGATGTCGAGCTTGTGCGAAGGTACGAGCTGATCCCGAATCTTGTTGCGACCGTCAAGGGATACGCAAAGCACGAGCGGGAGACGTTGGAACGCGTTGTCGAGCTTCGCAACAAAGCAGCTGCAAACCGCGGCGCATACGACAGCCAGGCAAGCGATGAATCGTCGCTCATGCTCGGTGTGAAGCAGTTGTTTGCGGTAGCCGAGGCATACCCGCAACTGAAGGCCGATGTTCATTTTCTGGAGCTGCAGCGGGAACTCGCATTAACCGAGGACCGCATCGCAGCCTCCCGCAGGTTCTTTAACGCGAACGTGCGCGATTACAACGCGATGTGCCAGTCGGTGCCGACAAACATCGTCGCGGGCATGTTCGGGCACGAGCCGCAGACGTACTTTGAGATCCGCGACGAAGCCCAGCGCGTCGTGCCGAGGGTGGAGCTTGATCCATGATGAAGTGGATGCGTGGCTCTGTGGAGGACGAACGTGGCAAGTGTGTCGTGCTGTATCGTTGGTATCGCGGGAAGTACGACAAAGAAGTGAGCTTCCGAGAGCGCAAATCGCGCAGCGCGGTGTCATGGAAGTACTTTGTCATATTTCCTTGTGCTTTGGTTGTGCAGCTCATTGCACTCATGGTGTGTGCATTCAGCCCACGCAATCTACTGAATGGTCCAAGGTTATCGACGGGAGTGTTTTACAGTATTGGTGCATTACTTGTTGCGGAGTATGTGATGTATATGTTTGTCATGACAAACAAACAGCGAGCCCAGGCAACTGCCAATGCATGCCTTCGCCACAGACTGTGTCCGGGATGTGGATACTCGATCCGAGATCTGCCAACAGACGAACTTGATTGTGTGATATGCCCGGAATGCGATTCAGTGTGGAAGTTGTCGCGGCCAATCGGGTCACCGGGCGCAGCAAACACTGTGCGGTGTCCATAGCTGCATGTTCTGTCACAGGAGGAACGATGTCGGACAACCGACCGCTACCCGTGCAAAGACAGTTCGCATCCAGGGAACAGCGGTTGGAAGCCCACGCATTTCAGCAATCCCGCCCATGTCGCCTGTCTCCTATACTTTGGAACAGAGCAGATGACCGTACGTCTTATATTTGCAACATTAAAGATGCACTTTTTGTACCATTTTCGACTCGACAGGAGACTTCTCAATGCGCACTTTGGTTGTTACAGCACTTGCGATCTTTGCAACCCTCGGCGTGGCCTTTGCGGCGCTGGCAACGGGTGAGTATTCGTCCCAGCCCGACGACGTGAAAGCGCTCGACGGCGATTGGATCTTCGTTGAGGATCGCACCGAGGGCCGCCCCGTCGAGAAGCACCAGCCCAGCATGAGCACACGGGTCAGGTTGCGCGTCGAGGATGATGCACTCGTCCTGGTCCGCAGCAACAGGGAGATACGTATACCACTCGATGGCTCGCCCACCGAAGTTGCCTGGGAAAACTCGGCTTCGCTCTACAGTGGTCAATGGAAGGACAATGCCTTCACATACCAGAGTGAACCCGTGGGCGGCGGCGGTCTGATCCGGTGGGAGCTGCGCATCACGGAAGAAGGAATGATCGCCACTGTGATGGTTGATCCACCGGATGGCTTCACCTCGTCGGCGCTCTACCGCCATCCGGAGGACATCGAGATGCCAGCTCCGGCAAAGGCGAAGATTGACGACATGGCGTGGCTCACCGGCGCGTGGGTTGGAACGAGCGGCTCGAACGGCACGACATCGATCGAGGAGCGTTGGACCCCGCCACTGGGCGGCGCGATGCTCGCCGTGTCGCGCACGGTTTTACGTGACAGGTTGCGCGCGTTCGAGTACCTGCGCATCGTCGAGCGCGACGAGGGACTGGTCTACATCGCGCAGCCCAACGGGCGTCCGCCGACCGAGTTCATTCTCACTGAGATTGGCACAAATCGCGCGGTGTTCGAGAACCCGCGCCACGATTCTCCGCAGCGCATCGTGTACGAACGCTCGGCGGAGGGCGGCCTCACTGCCTCGATCGGCTATGCCAATGGTGGCACGCCCCGGAGGTTCGAGTTCGGTCCCGAAGGCAAGTAAATATGCCCGGCGTGTATCGTGAGTGATCGCGGATGATTTTTTGTGATGTGAAATATCTGTTTACGCATACCCAACCGCGCACGCATTGCCGAAGCAGATGTAGTCGAAGATGTTGAATGTGGCGTTACCGTCGCCACGCCGCTGGAACGCCATCGGCCTCCCACCAGACACCAGACTCGGGCAGACGGTGAACGACCTCTGGTGGGATCGGCTTTGGTACGCCCGGCGGTAGTGGGCCAAAGTCCGCGATCGCGTCGTAGCCATCGATTATCTCAACAACGCCGCGTTTGAGATCGCGCCGGAGCACGCGGACCCATGCTCTGCTCTTACAAAATCTCTTGGCCCGGTACGTCATCCACAATGCTGCCAACCCAGAACTAATAACGTGCGGCCACAAGTGCACATAGCCCGTCCAGATCAGGACAACCATCACCGGGAGTGCGACCATGACTGCTGCATATACGAAGTAGTACATCGGGTCGGCGTTCAAGGAGGCCCTCTTGACATAGCCGGCAAACTCCTTGATTTCTGCGGCATCGAGCGTTCGCTCACTCGCACATTCCTTTGCGCGCGGGCTCACAGGTCCCTGTGCAGGCTCGATGAGCGGGAGAGGTGAGACGGGCTCAGTGATATGCTGGGCGACCAACGATGACTGCATTCGCGTGATCGTGCGCACCGCGACGATTGGCAGAAGACGCGGCACACGGTCGCCGACACACAGCACGGCGCATGTCTTTGGGTCGAGCCAGATCTCGCGCGGCGCACCCGCGTAAGGGATGGGCTGACCCAGCGCTTCGGCAGCCGCGGCCTCCGCCTGGATGTGCTCGCCGAGAACGAAACACTCGATCTTGTCACGCTTGAGCGCACCCTTGGACCGCACGCGGAACTTGTCATGATCGATCGCCAGCAGCAAGCCGACCATCACCAGCGCTACAGATACAACGACACACACCGTCACGATCACGTTCCCGATCACAGCGCCGGTCTGCGGGCGGAGATCCTGGATGATCGGGACGCCGGCGAACACGATTGCCACGGGGACAAGCAGCGAGATCAGCCACCACCGTCTTCGCCATGTTGAACGACGGTGGAGCGCGGTGACTCTTTCGCGGAGTGCCTGGGGCCATTCGGTGAGGCCGATCGAGCGGTAGTCACCGATCCACCGATCTTCCTCTGCACCGACATCTTGCCCGGGATCGGAGTCCCAGCGAGGTTGCGGGTTGCCGTGCGATGATGCCATTCATACGTATCGTCGATGTGACCAGCCGCTCGTGAGAACTGATCGCCCGGCGGCGATTATGGGCAGCCGGTGGCGTACGCGCTGCCGAAGCAGATGTAATCGAAGATGTTGAATGTGCTGTTGCTATCGCAGTCTGCGTACGGCTCGTTGTTGGTATAGGCGTTGCCGAAGCAGATATAGTCGAACATGTCGATCATACCGGATTCGTCACAGTCCGCGTAGCAGGTGAGCTCAAGACGCGCGAATCCGGGTGAGGACAACTCACCAACAGAATCGAACTCTCCCGCCATCAGCAGGTGACCTTGGTGTGAGGCAATCGTCCGAATCCACTCATCCGGCCCATTGCGAGATATACCAATCCACTGCTCGCCGTCATATGCGTTGATGTATGGTGAGATCGAGTTACCCAGCACATAGAAGTCACCCGACGCAAACAGCAACCCGTTATGGACCGCGAGATCGGACACATGCTTGTTGGAGTCGCCTATGCCATTGACCGGATGCCATTGGCTGCCATCCCAGCGTGCAATATGATCGCTCCGCATCCCGTTGATGTAGCTGAATCGACCACCAATGTATAGATCGCCGTTGTACTCTGCAAGGACACCTGGATCTGCAAACGACTGGAATGTGCCAACCCGAGTCCATGCTGTTCCGTCGTAGCGATCGACGTACGTGCCGGTTTGGAAATAGCCCGTAAGGTAAAGATCACCGTTGTATACTCCGAGTGCTTTTGCATCGGTCAGGGTGCCATCGCCGAACTGGTGCCATGTGCTTCCATCCCATCGTGCCAAGCACTTGACATTGATTTTGTTGATTGTGTCGAACCTTCCGCCGAGAATGAGATCGCCGTTGTACGACACCATCGTCCTGACCTGATCGTATGATGAGCCGGCATCTTTACTTGCAATTGATTCCCACGCCGTGCCGTTCCACCGCATAACAAGATCGTACACGTTGATCGGTTCAGTGACTTGAAAAATACCGCCAACATAGAGATCGCCTTTGTGATGTTCCAACGTGGTTCCATATGGATCAGGCCCGAGCGGGCCGAGTACCCGCCACGTGCAACCGTCCCATTCAACGACCCCGCCCTCGAATCCGCCCGTAGCATACAGATGCGTGCCGACAGACTTGAAGTCGAAGACATAGTCGCCGATGCCGCAGGCAAGCGGCGACCACGTTGCGCCATCCCAACGCACGATGTGCTGCGCTTTGTGTGGCGCATTGTGCGTGAAACTGCCGCCGACGAGAAGATCCTGACCGAATGCCTGCACCGCAGAGACAATGAGTGTGCTGTCAACAATGCCGCCACCGATCGCTAGCCACTGACCTCCACTGAGCACATACGGCG
Source organism: Phycisphaeraceae bacterium (assembly GCA_020639155.1). NCBI lineage: Bacteria > Pseudomonadati > Planctomycetota > Phycisphaerae > Phycisphaerales > Phycisphaeraceae > Phycisphaeraceae bacterium. The sequence continues at coordinate 407,121 of JACKHF010000001.1, read as the reverse complement.
GGTTCGGCGGTGAGGGGGGCCATCCCTTTTTTCCGGTCAGGATGAGTTCCCCGTTCCAGACATCGAGCCGTGGCGATTCGAGAGCAATCGCTGGGGCAGCTTCGACCCAGCCCGTCGGTGTATCACGAAATATTCGTGTTGTGACGTAACCTTCCGTAATCGCAACATAGAGTTCGCCATTGTGCATAACACACGACCAGCCGCGATATGTACTGGAGTTCGGTAGTGGCATGGTGGTCCATGACGTGCCATCCCACCGAGCGCAATGTGCTCCAAAGAGCAGATTCTGTTCGCCGATCACATAGAGAAAACCGTTACCGACAACAAGATCCCGCACAGTCCCATGAAGTCCTTCACCGAGCGTCTTCCAACTCAAGCCGTTCCATGCAACAATTCGCTGCGCTGTAATGGGAACGGAGAAACTGCTTCTGGCACGACGGAAACTCCCCCCCAGAATAAGATCGCCGTTGTACTCAGCGAGCGCATACACATTGCCATCGACACCGTTGTAGTTGGCGCCGTTCCCGGCAAGTGGTACCCAGTCGCTCCCGTCGTATCGCGCAATGTGGTTGAGGCTCGTCGATGAGCCGTTCGCTTTGTCAAAGAACCCGCCAATATACAACTCATTGTTCCACTCGAACACTTCGGACACTTGGGAGTCTACACCTTCACCGAGAGGTTGGAACGTAGCGCCATCCCAGACTGCGACGCCGCCTGTCGGCGACTTGCCCGCAAACTGAAAGCCACCGACAACTACGACGACGGGGTCGGCGCCGCCCGGCCCATCAGCATCCCACATCATCAGATCCGACACTGCGTTCTCTGTGCCCGGATACCCACCGTCCGCTTTCCACCGCGGATACCACTGCGCTTCTGCACGCACAGCAATGGCCAATGTCATCAGACACAGGAGACTTTTCGAAACCGAGAGCCTTCGAATCATGGGTTGATGTCCTTGCATGGTCGGCTGAGATGGATCGGCGCGGGCAGGAACAGGCCCGCTATGACTTACGATACCTGAATCAACTGGAGATGACAAGACACTTGTTGCGATATCCGGATCTGTGTCTGCACAATGCAAAGCATCCATGTATGTATGGCATTCCAGCCTCGTTCGATTGAGAGCGGGTGCATGAGAACCACGATCGGAACCTCTGGCATCGAAGCCCTACAGATGCAGGTTGCGATCGGGCAGTAAGGACCGCCGACCTTGCATTCCTGCTTCACGGTCCACTGGCTGGAAATCGCATTCCCGCAGGATGGGGCCGCGATCCCCCCTCACGGGATCGGCATTTCATGCGCGTTGGATCGCTCAATATTGGTATCTGCACGCCGTTCTTCTTCGCCGAAAATCACCATCGCACCGGCAAAGGCGGAGATCATGACAATCAAAGCCTGCGTTGGCACGAATGTTCGCATGTCAAGGCCGTATCAAGGGCAAACCGGCGTCCGTTCGATGTGCATTGCAACACACGCCATCCGCGCGAAACAAACGCAACGCCTCGAACGAGACACCGAAATCGAACCCAAGCGAGACCGCACGATGCCCACCGTCCCAAAGCCAAAGAACAAAGCCATCGAGTGGTACGAGCAGCGCGCAGCGGATTGGGTTGCAAACGCACGCGACATCGGGCTCTCCGTTGATGTTGCATCCCGCATCGAGTCGCTCACGCAGATCGCGCGGCAGAAGCGTGACGCGGCACAGATCGCAATGATTGCTGCGAAGAACGCGACGCTCGAAGCGGACACCGCACTCGCGGAACTGCGCGCGATCGGTGGCAAGGCCATCGTCACCGTGCGCGCCTATGCCGAGGTCCAAAGCGATCCGGCCAGTGTGTATGCGCTCGCCAGTGTGCCACCTGTTGCATCGCACGGCTCGCAAGCACCCGAAGTGCCGCACCAGATCACGGCGACGCGCACCACCGAGGGCTTTGTACGTCTGTCGTGGAAGGCGCGATCGCGCGGCGGCACGGCGTACTTCACTGTGTCACGCTCTGTCCAGCTCGCGCCGGCGCATCCGGGCGATCCGATGCCCGCGCCGTTGCCAACCGAGCAACTCGGCGTTGTCGGCGCGCGGCAGTATCTCGACACGACCGTCCCGCCGTGCACGCAGTCGGTGCAGTACACCATCACAGCGCACAAGAACACCTATGCGCCAGCAGCGTCGATCCCGGTCTCGATCATGCTCACGCCCGCGGCCTATGCACAGCCGAACACACCGATGCGCATCGCAGGGTAGATTGCTTGGGATGCAATCGCTGAGGATAACAAGCGCGGTGCCGCGGTGAACACGAGATAGAATACTGTTATGGGTGCAACACGGAAGCATCTTCGTCGTGGGATCGTTGCGATCATTGTCGGTGTCGTTGCGACGGTTGTTATGTCGTGGCTAGCGATGTCAACGCTGCTGTTTCGGAGTTTTGAGGATGCCTTTATAGACACAGATTTTCATGTGATTGCAACCAGTGATCAATGCGTATGGAAATCCAGTTTTTTAGAACAGTACTGGGTCACAGTAATGCTATGTGATCTGACGTCAAACAAACCTGACGTTGAGCTTGACACAAGGGACCATCATCGCGTTCACTTGGCTGATCTTGCAGCTTTTCCCGAGTTCATTCGTTCTCGAATGTTTCTTCAGCAGGAAGCAGACGATGTGATTATCATCGCGGCAGGATGGCCGATGCGATCGCTGATCTGTGATACAAGAATCGAGCCTGGCGCTACCCGGCATTCCGAGAATGTCGTTACTTATGGCGGTGTGCAACTCTTTCGCAATCGGATCATTGAGTTCTTTGTGATTCCGTATGTTCCCATCCTCCCCGGCTTCATTATCAACACACTCTTCTACGCGACGATCTGGCTCGGCATCGCGCTCGGCATTGGCGCGTGGCGATCGCGTCGAAGAGTCAGGCGAAACCGCTGCGCCAGGTGCGGGTACTCGCGTGAGGGGTTGAAACACTCCGCTGCGTGTCCGGAGTGCGGAACGGCTCCGAAACAAACGGCACCGATCGGACAACACTAAAATAGGGCAATGCGTTGCACTCGAAAACACATTCGCCGTGGTGTTGTCGCGATCTTCGTTGGCGTTGTCGCGACGGTTGCTGTGGCATGGGTTTCGATGGCTCTTGTGCACAGTAAATACGTTTTACTCAACGCGCCAACCATATCATTGGTTTCGTCAAAGGATGGGAAAAACCTATGGGTTTTGACCAGTTCAACTGGTGAATTGTATAGATCGTTTATATACTTTGATCGTACTGGAACAGTTGAGGAGTTTGCGTCTCAAGCAGGCGACCGATTGCCAATTGTTGTTGAAATGGATTCTATTTCCGTACACTTGAGGCCACAATCACACGATGGATCTGGCGATTTTCATAACTTCTGCGATGTTGGTTGGCCGCTGTGCTCCCTGACATGGTCGGTTCATCAGGAATTTGACTCGGTTTATGTAGCATCACCATCTGGGGAATACCTGCATCATCGTGTTCATGTTGCTGGCGCGTGGCATTTGAATAATGACAAGGAAGGGGTGCCAAACGTACTTCCATTTATGCCCGTCGTTCCTGGCTTCATCATCAACACACTCTTCTACGCAACGATTTGGCTCGGCATCACGCTCGGCATTGGCGCGTGGCGATCGCGCCGCAGGATCAGGCAAAACCGTTGCGCCAGGTGCGGGTACTCACGTGAGGGATTAGAGTCGGCATCAGCGTGCCCGGAGTGCGGGACATTGCTTACTAACTAATAACAATCAATCTAGGGCCTAGTTTGTGTCGAATACCATCTCGTTGACACGTTCAAAGACGCGCATCGCGCTCGGATTTGGTTCGTCGCCGGTGAAATATACTTCTTCCACACCCACGTGATCGTTTGATGCAGGAAACTCCATTGTCAGCAGGTGCATATGCGCACGATCCCGATCGCCTGTCAGTGTCACAAGGGAGAAGTGCGCGACAGTGCCATCGAAGGAATCAAGACGCAGGATCGGCTGGTTTCCCTGCGGGCAGTAATGGCGACAGTACACCACGCCCTGATCGCGGTAGAACACGGTGATCGAGTGGACGGGTTCGTTCTTTCTGCGCCACGTTTCCACAATCGATCCGCCGCGCGATGCATTCTCAAATGTGACGTACGTTGTTCTTGCTCGCTCCGTTGGCACGAGGAATGTGCCGTCCAGTTTCGAGAGACGTTCGAAGAGCGCAGTTGATTGTTTTACGAGGCTCTCGTCTGGTGTGTCGATTGCGGCAACAGTGGAAGACGCGGTGTCCTGTCTGACAGTGCACCCTGACAGCAGCGAGAGAACACAGAAGATCTCGATGGCTCTTGTCGTTCGGTGTGGTTGTGTGACAGTCATGCTCGCATCATAGCAAATCAAGCGACACAGCAACGCACCAGAAGCACCGCCTCTATAGAATCACACATGCCGCTTGCACGCGCCAGGCTGTGGATGGGTATCACACTCGTGTGTGCTGCCCTGTGCATCTTGTTGCTCGTCGCGTGGTTCGCGACACGGCATCGCACGTCGTTCTATACATACCAGCCGAAGTTTGTCGAGATCCATCGCGGAAATGTCGTGCTCATGTCGTCGATCTGGAGCGGCGGGCTCTCAAGCAAGGGCTGGATGTACGACGTTTTCTTTGTAAGCAAACCGAGCTTCCATCCGACATACTTCAGGATCGGTCAGTCATATCTCGGCACGCCCGCGTTCAACACGAGGTTGTACGGATTGTTCATCCCGATATGGAATATTGCAATCGTGCCGGGGCTGATTGCGATCTTTGCTGGCCGGCGAGCGAGAAAACTCTGGCACATTGCAATGGCGCACGGATGCCCGAAGTGCGGCTACTCGAGCGAGGGGCTTGTTACTGAAGACTCGAACACAGCAGTATGTCCCGAGTGCGGCACGCAGATCGCAGTGTAATGTTGTCAATGCTCGCCGAGGAACCAGATTCTGTGCGGCTTGCGTGCGATTGCGATCTCACGTGCGTTCCGCTGCATCATGCTCTTTACAACACAGATCGCTTCGTTCACATCGTCGGTGACTGTCATCAGATCGATATCTTCCGGGCTGATGGTTCCCTGTGGCACGAGCGTGTTGCGGAGGAAGTCGAGCATCGGCTTCCAGTACTCCGTGCCCATGAGGATGACCGGGAAATCCTCGATCTTGCGTGTCTGCACCAGCGTGAGCGTCTCGTAGAGCTCGTCGAGCGTGCCGAACCCACCGGGCATGATGACAAAGGCGTGCGAGTACTTGACGAGCATGACTTTGCGCACAAAGAAATATCTGAACTCGACAAATTTTTGGACGTACGGATTTGGTTGCTGCTCGTGCGGGAGTTGGATGTTCACACCGATGCTCTTGCCACCAGCCTCGTACGCGCCGCGATTCGCAGCTTCCATAATGCCGGGTCCGCCGCCGGTGAGCACAGTCAGCTCGAGCTTTGCGAGTGCTGCGCCGACCTGTCTTGCGAGTTCGTAGTACCTGTTGCCTTCCTTGAACCGTGCCGAGCCGAAGACGGTCACGCACGGACCCGCAAAGTGGAGAGCACGGAATCCTCTGATGAACTCACGCGAGATACGGATGACGCGCGCAAGCTCGGTGCGCCGAAACCCTCGCTCCTCAAGGAAAGCTGATTCATGCTTACTTGCTGCTTTTCCCCAGCGCTGGTGTTGTTGTTTGGTTGGCGGGGGACACTGGAACTCGTCAGCCATTGTTGATACGTCTCTTTCTCTCTGTCTTCGTCTTCAGTGTGTATTACTCGGTTGCCAGCTTTCTTGCTGCATCAAGATGATGCTGCCACGCGTGGACGAACTCGTCCACGGTATCGCCAGCGTACTTTGCCATTGCAGCACGCGCGATCTCGAATGCGACAACATTCTCCATCACGACGCTCGCCGCTGACACAGCGCACACGTCGCTGCGTTCGTACTGGCTCTGCTCGGGTTGCAGCGTATTGAGATCAATGCTTGGCATGCCCTGGAGTAGTGTCGAGATCGGCTTCATCGCGCCGCGCACAACGATGGGCTGCCCGTTTGTCATGCCTCCCTCGATGCCGCCCGCGTTGTTGCGTGATCGCACAAATCCGAGTGCTGGTGTGCTCCTCAGCGATGCGTCATACCCGATTGGATCATGCACCTGCGAGCCGGATACATCCGCGACATCGCGACCCATGCCAATCTCGACGCTCTTGAACGCTTGGATGCTCATGACCGCAAGTGCGATGTTTGCATCGAGTTTATCACGCCAGTCGACGGTCGAGCCGAGTCCGATCGGGCACCCAAACACATGCACCTCGCACATGCCGCCGAGTGTGTCCTTGTCGATCTTCGCCTGTCGGATCAACTCGCACTGTCGCGATGTAACTGCATCGTCCGGGCAGTATGTCTCGCTGGCGTTGCGAGCGATGAGCGCATCACGCCAGTTTGTTGCATCAACTGTGACATTCGTGCGCACGCCGCCGATGGACCTGACAAACCCAAAGACCTCAACCCCGATCTCGCGGAGCAGGCATCGTGCGACCGCACCCGCAGCGACTCGACCTGCAGTCTCGCGTGCGCTGGCGCGTTCGAGCGTGTTCCGGCAGTCCGTTGTCAGCGTCTTGATCGCGCCAGCAAGGTCCGCGTGCCCCGGTCTTGGGCGCGAGACTGGCGGCGTGCGTTCCAGATCATCAAGGCGGCTGTCCCTGTTGACGACGCTGATCGTCAGCGGGCTGCCGATCGCTTTGCCCAGACGAACACCAGAGAGAAACTCGGCGCGATCTGTCTCGATCTTCTGTCTGCCGCCGCGACCGTACCCGCCCTGCCTGCGCGCGAGCTCAGCATTGATAAAGTCGGTATCAACTGCGAGCCCAGCGGGCAATCCCGTGATCGTTGCCAGCACACACGGGCCGTGCGATTCACCCGCGGTACCATAGTCGAGACCGGTGTTGCGTCCTGCCATGCAACAGGGTACACCGGATGAGTCAGCCATGCGAGAACAGGATCTGCTCAACCACATCGAACAGCGCTCGCGATCACTCGCGGGCAGGTTTGGCATTGTTGTGCCGCCAGGCGATGACTGCGCTGCGATCCAGACAAGCGCGGGCATCCAGCTGCTGACCGTCGATCATCTCATCGAGGGCCGGCACTATCTTCCGTCCGCGACGCCCGAGCAGATCGCGCACAAAGCCGTTGCTCGGAGTGTGTCGGACATCGCTGCGATGGGTGGCACACCAGTGATTGCGCTCGCAACAGCAGCAATGAAACGGAACGACCAACGCGCAAATGCCATCTTCGATGCGATGCATGAAGCCGCGCTGCGCATGGAATGCCCATTGGTGGGTGGCGACATTGCGATGTATGACGAGACACTGCACGAGGGCGCGCCCACAATGTTCACAGTGACAGTGGTGGGGAACGCGCATCCGATGCGAGGCCCAGTGCTGCGATCTACAGCAACGCCGGATGATGGTGTATATGTGACCGGGAAGATCGGCAGCTCTTTCAAGACAGATCATCATCTGACATTCACGCCTCGGGTGCGCGAAGCAAAGCAGTTGTGCGATCAGCTCGGCAATGCGCTCCACGCGATGATCGATATCTCCGATGGGCTCGGCATTGATGCGGGCAGGGTTGCCATGGCGTCCGGAGTTGCAATCGAACTCGATGCAGTGGCGATTCCATTGCGTGTATCAGGTCAGGATCCGGTGGAAGCAGTGGGGAATGGCGAGGACTACGAGTTGCTGTTGACCGCGAACGACGAGATAGCGAGCCGATTGATTACAGATGTCCCATTGACCCGGATAGGGCGCGTTGTCGACGGCACACTGGGAACGGTCCACCTTCGCATAGAGAACAACATGGTTGCTGTCCACTGTCGCGGCTGGGACCACGGAGTATAAAAGACGCTGTGTATCAAACTGATCGCATATCGAGCTGTGCGCACGCATCTGCAACACTGAGCACCTGCTTTGGTGGATCAAGATCATCCACCAGATGCAACTGCCAGTACCCGACACTGCGCCACGCATTCATCTTGTATCCGACGTGCTCGAACACACCCGCTTTTTTGAATCCCATCGATTCGTGCAGACGCACGCTCGGCTCGTTCGGCAGCGCAATCCCACCAATGGCTGTTCGGTAGTTCTGCGCCTTCAAAATCGTAAGAGTTTGTGTGTACAGAGCCTTGGCGATCCCCTTGCGGTGATGGTCGGGGTGCACATACACGCCAAGCTCAACAGCCCAGTCGTACGCGCATCGCGATTTCCACTTGCTCGATCGCGCGTACCCGATGCACTGTGCTTTCCCATTCTCATCTTCTTCAACAGCAACCACCCACGGGAGCATCGCGTGGTTCTGACGGAAATCTGCAAGATCGTCTTCGACTGCAATTGGACATGTGGCAAAGTGCGCGAACGATGTGGCAATAGACTGATTGGTTATCGCCGTAATAGCGGGAACATCATGCTCGGTTGCCAGACGGGTATGCATGTGAAACAGTATCCGCGATCACAGCAAACTCTCAAGGTCTACTGGCATGCAGCAAAGTTATTTCCAAACGCGATATAGTCGAAGATGTTCAAGGTGCCGCTTTGGTCGATGTCCGCTCTCAAATCTCCCGCTGCATACGCATTGCCGAAGGCGATGTAGTCGAAGACGTTCTTGGTGCCATTGTGGTCAAAGTCTGCGATGGGGCACGGGGTAAGGAGGTATTGCGCAAGCAGATCAAGCCAGACCTCCGCCTGGATCGTGTTGCCTCGAGCTGTAATATGCGCAGTATCCGATCTCATACCATCGGTAATCTGCTGCTCAAACGTACCAAGTCTTGGATCGTCAAGGGATGACAGCCCGATCACATCTGAGTTGTCTGCATTGTCAATAATATACTGATGCCATGGAGCCTGCGTTGCTCCTGGGCCGCCACCGTGAGACATCTCGCCAGCCCATATGATGTCGCAGTTGGGAAGCGCTTGCCGTATGAATGTTGTGTATGCCAGCATTGTTGGTGGCTGAGAAAACTGGTTTGCTGTTACCTGCAACCAGATATCCGCCTTGGTTTCTTTCATCCACTTCACTATGGCTTCAGGAGAGGACTTGTCGATCTGGAGCTGATATCCGTTGCCTCCCCAGCCGACGGAGCCCATGATAAACCCGTTTACATTCGGCCTGTATGCGTTGACTGAAAAGACGACCGCGCCCGCTCCCCCCGGGACTTCCGCGAACTCGAACCCTCGCCATGTGTTCGGATCACCGGATGCAACCTGTGCAAACTCATACGAATAGACACGCATCTCAAACGGACCTGTTGCAATCTGGTCACCTGCGCCTGGTGTTGCGTGGAGAGGGTGCTTCAGTGTTATTGACGTGTGTGTGCCGTTTAATACAACACTCTCGATCACACCGCTTGAGGGAAACGCAGGCCCAGTTGTTACAACAAGCAATGCTCCTGGTGCGTACACCGAAGTATGATCACCCTCCAGTTTCACAACCTGTCCAACGACTGAGTCGTTGGATCCAAGTGTGTGTGTGTGGGTGCTCGTGTCACATGGGACAACGGTTGGTGCAGCGGTTGTCCCGACCGTTGCCTGAGATGGACCACGCTCTGGAGTGATACGAAGCATGCTTGCGCCGGGATACGCGAGGTAGTTTGCCTCAACAACAAGCGGGGCGTCAGACGTCATAAGCGAGCCTGGCTCAGATTGCGCCTTGATCGCACACAAACCGCCGTCAAACAACCAGACTCCGGCTCCCGGTCCATTTGAACTTGCCCCGACAGATCCGGTATGCAAGTGAGAAAAATCACGGCACGGATGGTTTGTGGTGGTCTGCATGATCGATTCCACCGTGCCGGAATGCCGCATGACTTCCTGCCGAAAGCTGAAACCGAACCATGTGTGCAGTGTCGGAAAGGTCCAAAGTGACAAAGGGCGCTGTGCTATTCCCGCGATGCTGCTGCGATGTGTTGCAAGAAATCCGTGCAAAAAGTTCGGCGCATCTCCACCGTCACCATCGAGAAAACGCATTGCGCGGCTATTGGCACTGATGACAACTCGTACCAGACCGTTCGGCCCCTCAAGCAACTGTCGCGCCCTGTGTGCAAACTCGTGTCCGGCGATATCCTCTGTCGGACCATCGGTGGGCACGGGACGCACAAAGAAACCGTCAAATGGAGGTTCAAAGTGCGACACATATACGAGATCCTGCACATGGGAAACCGGTTGCACAACACGGAGCCGATTGTGCCAGTGCATTGATGTCCCGCCAAATGTGCTGTTGTACACGTGTACGTTTGTTGGAATCACGCTGCTTCCAACGGTCGCAGATCGTGTGTAAAGAGTGCCACCAACACCACCATCAAGGGCGCCAGCGGTCATGCCATGACCCACCATCCAGCGACAGCCATCGACACCATTCATGTAGCCGCACGGGTTCGGGTTCGTGTACATATGTGGTGCGAGAAAATCATGGCTGGCATACATCTGCTCCATGTCACATGATCCAAGCACATGCGTACGGAGTGCGACAAGACCAAGCATGCCCTGTAGCGACGGCGTGCCTGCTTTGTCGGCACCGATGTGGAATGTGCCCGTCGCAGGACCGAGGCTTTGAGTGCCTAAAGCAGCCAAGGAAATCGTGTTGCTGGCGTGGAGTCCGGATGAAGTATGTGTCCAGCAACGAAACACAGCGTTTGCACGGTCAACGCTCACTCCGATCAGTGACCACTCGTTTGTCGGGAGAGGGAATGGGACATCAGCTATAAAAGGGCTGCCGATGCTCGATGAAGCGAGCACAACTCGGGTGCTGGTTGGCAGGGCAACAACTGAAAGAACACCCGGGTAATCGAGAACTGAAGCACTACCACTGATCGCCTGCTGCGGAAACACCCAGCACAGAAGTGAAAAATCGTTCGAGAGAAACTCGTTTGGAACATTGACTGCATCGAACTCGACTCGCGCATTTGGTCCCTGCGTTACAAACTGAGCTTGAACACGGCTGAAAGAGAAAATCAGCAGGGCAGCACATGCGAGACCAAACGTCCGATAGTGTTGTGACACAAGAATGCTCCAATGCGAACGATGAACAGTGCTTGTTTCGGTGATCGCGCGAGAAGAAAACAACGACTGGCATGAACGTCCAGTAACAAATATGGTTGCATATCAACCACGAATCCATCCCATGGCAAACATCACGGATTGACGCTGCTGCTGATTGCAATGCTTGATGCCATGAGTTTCAGCCAATCAACAGGGTTTTCAGCTATGAACATATCCGATTATGACGAATTTGCAAAAAAAAACGATCAAATGGGTTGCACAGACCAAAACCTGTGGCATGTTGAGGTTGTCTTGTCTCTCTCTCCTCCTATGGCCTGGCTGCGGGCGGAAGCGAACGCAGTTGGGTTCGGCAAAAAGCGGAAGCGTTCCCACCGACACTGGTGCAATCGTCTTTGGGAACGGTCCCTCACGCAGGGCCAACGCCGATTCATGAGCCCGGGTGAACTTCACCCGGGTTCGTTCTTTTTGTACACTCTGACTTACTGGTACCATTCTGTATGAAATGACAGTTCACTTCGACATCGCTGCATACACACGTGCTGCTGAGCAGGGTGACAGCGATGCCATGTACACCATTGGTTGGCGCTATGCAGATGGTGATGGTGTCGAGCAGTCCTATGAAAAAGCGGCGTACTGGTATCAGCAGGCGGTTGAAGCCGGGCATCTTGAAGCCATGCTCTTCCTCGGGTTGTTGTATGCGCAAGGTAGGCATGTGCTGCAGGACCATAAGCAGGCAGTGGCCCTGTATGCGAGGGCTGCGGAGGAAGGGCATGTTGCGAGCATGACAGCGCTCGGTATTGCATACGAGTGGGGAGAGGGGGTTGAGGTCGATCCGGAGGAGGCGTTTCGTCTCTACAGCATTGCAGCCTCACAAGACTACACACCAGCAATGAACTTTCTTGCAAGCATGTACTTCAATGGATGGGGTGTTGAGAAGTGCCTGGAATCATCGTTCAAGTGGTATCAAAAATCTGCTCTGCTCGGTGATCCGGGTGGGATGTACGATCTTGCGTGGTGCTTTGCAAAGGAGTACGGGCATCCAGTTGATCGTGAGATGGCAGAGCACTGGCTCATTCGTGCGCACGAGGCTGGGCATGACAAGGCGAAAGACGCAATGAAACAACTCGATCTTGGACTGGATCCTGAATGACCAATCGAGAGCCGGTGCCATTCGGGGCAAGCCCTCGTCTCAGAGCCACGTTTCGTTTGAACTGGACAGACGAGGCTGACTATATCGTATTTTCCAACGGAGCCACCGCAAATGGTGCCGGGATTATTGGGATTTCATTTGCATGCTTGATTGTGGGCGTGCTGGTACTCACTCAGCCAAGCCTTGCTGGCCCCGACACCAGATTCTTGGCTGTTGGTCTCCTTGTTGTGTCGGTGCTCCTGTTTGGATTCGGGGTCGTCGAATGCAGGCGAAGGACAACAGTTCGATTTGATCCACACTCGGAAAAGGTCATTTTGTATACGATATCTCGATTTTCGTCGAGTCAGTACGAGTTGGAACTCGATCGAGTTGACTTCTTTCGTGGGAAGATGAGGTTCCACTACAAGACGAGAGGGCCGACCTGGACCTTTGAACGTGAAGGTGTATATATATCCGTAGATTTCAACGTTGTGATGATTTTGTGCTCCTCAAAGAAACCACAAGAGATAGATACATACATTCAGTCATTGCCATCTTTTATTTCACAGCGCATCAAGCTTGCACAGACAACTTATGAAACTCAGAAGTACTAGCCATGGCCGAAGTTCAGGATTTGACCTTTGTCTGAGTATATTTTTGAGTTGGAAGTATGATGCTATGATTCAGCACGTATCTGCGGGACAGAGGTGGAGGACAGCATGCTTGCAAAGTCGATACACCATACGTTGTGCGTCGTGGTCTCGCTGATTATCTCGATTGCCGCGACCGCCCAGCCCGCACGCGAACTTGCTGAGTCATTGCAGTCAGCAACGCAGCAGCTTAATGCGATTGCAGCTATCACCGACATCGAGGATCAGCAGAAGCAGGCAGCGGATGTGCTGCTCTCACTCCGCCCGCACATCAATGATCTTGCGCTCCCCGACGAGCAAGCGAAAGACCTCTGGCTGGTTGCAGCAAGAGCAACTGTTCTTGCAGACGACATTGTTAACGCACCGCTCGTCGCTGCGATGGTACATCATGTGCATCCGGACTTTGCTGCTGAACATCCGGAACTCGCTTCAAGTATCGATGAACTCGCATTCGACTTTGATTACAAATGGATGCTCGACCAGCGCAAGAAAGCAAGGGAGCTTTCACTTCGCGCAGAGACGGATCCGGAGGCAATGACGGAACTTGCAGAAGTACTCGCATTTCATACGGAAATGATGAAGGACATTCACGGTTCAATGAACGTGCTGAGGCGTGCTGCAGAGATGAAGTATCCCCGTGCAGCAGGAAAACTTGGAGCAATATATATTGCTGGTCTTTCGGGCACCACAGTTGTAAGGCCCGATCCGGCGTTGGGGATCAAGTTATTGCAACAAGCTGTAGATGGAGGAGATCCGGAGGCTCTCTGCAACCTTGGGGTTGCTTACTTGCAAGGGCTTGGTGTTGAACAGGATGTTACAAAGGCGGTCGAGCTATTCTCCAAAGCAGTTGAACTTGAAAGCACACTTGGGATGGTGTTTCTCGGGAACTTGTATAGAGAGGGTTTGGGTGTTGAGCAGGACGCCACGAAAGCTCTGGAACTGTGGCGTCAAGCTGCAAGTCTGAATAATCCACAGGCAATATTGAAGGTGGGATTAGCATACTCAGACGGATTCGGTGTTGAGCAGGATGCAGCTTTGGCAGCATCGTGGTATATGTCGGCAGCAGATATGGGTAACCCCGACGCGATGTTCAATCTTGCCCGCGCATACAGGACTGGCGAGGGGGTCATACAGGATGCATATCTGGAACTGAAGTGGTTTACAAGATCAGCCCAACACGGCAATGCAGAGGCGATGGCTCAACTCTCTGCAATGTACATAAGCGGATGGAGTGTTGATCGGGATGTGGCAAGAGGCATGATGTGGTTGAGGCGTGCAGCAGAAGCTGGGCAGCCCTTTGCCATGTACATGCTGGGTAGAGCTTACGCCAGCGGTACCAATGTGAAACAGGATAACAAGATATCGCTCTATTGGTACGAGAAAGCTGCCGGAGCCGGAAACACAGACGCGATGGTTGTGCTTGCAAATTTGTATCGGGAAGGCCGTGGTGTTGAGCAAAGCTACGATAAGGCCTTGAGCCTATACAACCAAGCGATAGAGCAGGGCAATGGGATAGCAATGGTGAATATTGCTTGGATGTACGAGAAGGGCATTGGGGTTGCTGAAGACAAGCATGCTGCCGGTGTGATGTACGAGCGGGCGGCAAAGAATGGGCGAACAGACGTGATGTACCGCGTTGCGTGGATGTACCTTTATGGTATCGGCTTTGAGCGGGATGAGCAAAAGGGACGCGAGTGGCTCCATCGTGCCGTGGAAGCAGGTGATGAGCATGCGATTGAATATCTCAAACAGCATCCGGAGAAAGAGCAGACATTCGAGGAGTTCAGGTACAAGTTTGACTATCGACCAAAGCCGTAGTTTTTTCCCGTTCACCCTTTCCGCCACATGCTCCCGCCATAGACGCCCGCCTCGCCCAGTTCTTCCGCGATGCGAAGAAGCTGGTTGTACTTGGCGTTGCGATCGCTTCTGCACGGTGCGCCTGTTTTGATCTGCCCGCAGTTTGTCGCGACAGCAAGATCAGCGATCGTCGCATCCTCCGTCTCGCCGGAACGGTGGCTCATGACAGCAGCCCACCCATTCCGCTGCGCAAGGTTCACGGTGTCGAACGTCTCGGAGAGCGTGCCGATCTGGTTCACCTTCACGAGCACCGCGTTTGCGCTGTGTTCCCTTAGCCCGCGTTCGACGAACGTGCGATTGGTGACGAAGAGATCGTCGCCGACGAGTTGCACCTTATCGCCCAGCGCCTTTGTGAGCTTGGCCCAACCTGCCCAGTCATTCTCAGCGAGCCCGTCCTCGATCGAGCGGATGGGATACTTCTTCGCCCAGTCGATCCACATCGAGACCATGTCGTCGGACGACAGCACCTCGCCGGTGGACTTGAACAGCTTGTACCCCTTCTTGCCGTCTTTCTCTGCCTCGTTCCAGCACTCGCTTGTAGCAGGATCGAGCGCAACAAAGATCTGCTCACCCCACGAGTATCCAGCTTTGCCGACTGCCTCCTCGATGATCTGCAACGCCTCTTCATTTGTCTTGAGATCCGGCGCGAATCCGCCCTCGTCACCGACTGCTGTGGAGAGCTTGCGCTTGTGAAGCACGTTCTTCAAAGAGTGATAGATCTCGACGCCCGCGCGCAGCGCCTCGTGGAAATCGTCGAATCCCCACGGCTGGATCATGAACTCCTGAAAATCAACAGTGTTGTCAGCGTGCTTGCCGCCATTGAGAATATTGAGCATCGGCACGGGAAGCGTGCGCGCTGCAGTCCCACCAAGGTACCGGTAGAGCGGTAAGCCCGACGCTTCCGCTGCTGCGTGCGCAACAGCCATCGACACACCAAGGATCGCGTTTGCGCCAAGATTGCCCTTGTTCGCGGAGTTGTCGAGTTCGACCATCGTCGCGTCGATCAACTCCTGCTCGCGCGCGTCCATGCCTTCGATCGCGGGCGCGATGCGCTCGATCACATTGTCCACCGCCTGCATCACACTCTTGCCGAGATAGAAGTCCTTGTCGCCGTCGCGAAGCTCGACCGCCTCGTTCTCGCCGGTCGATGCGCCTGATGGCACAGCCGCTCTTCCGATCACACCCGAATCGAGCCCGACCTCGACCTCCACCGTTGGATTGCCTCGCGAATCAAGAATCTGGCGAGCGTGCACGAGTTCGATGGAAAATGCCATATGGGTTTCTCCTCGGTGAAGATCACGGACAGTGCTGATCTCACGAATGCAGGGGAGCAGGATAATCGGCACATTCGACCGTTTCCTGCACTCACACCAGTGCCACGACAAACGTCATCACTCAACGCCCGTTTTCACGGGAAAACACAAGGTACGAGTCAACCTGCGTGCTGGTTCGTGCCCGCAGCAGGCGGGCTACCATCGAGGCCGATCAGCATCGATTCCACCGGAGTGCATCTTTCTATGGCAAGTGCCCCGTCGAGCGAACTCACCCAGGGTCTCAGCAATCTCCAGGACGAGATCCACGCGCAATGCCAGCGCGTGCAGGAACTCGTGGAGGTTGCCTTTGAATCCATCTTCCAGATGGACAAGGCAAAGGCTGAGGAAGCGATCAATCGCGACGAGGCCATCGATCGCATCGATGTCGAGATCGAACGCAAAGCGGTGGCGCTGCTCTCTCGCGCAGCCGAGTTCGGACAGTCGCTCGGCCAGGCAGAAGTCCGCCAGACGCTGATGATTGTCAAGATCAATAACCAGCTCGAACGCATCGCAGACGCGGGGGTGTTCATCGCAGAGCGCGTCACCGCGATGGCTGAAAGCAATGACGAGATCCCCGCGTCATTCCGCATGATGGCAAACTCTGTCCTCGGCATCCTTCGTGACATGACGCGATCGCTCTCGCGCATGGACGATGTACTGGCGCGTGTTGTGCTCAACTCCGAGCACACGGTCGAAGCATTCAAGGAAGCGATCCTGCGCAACGCCGAGGAACGCATCGCCGATGGTCGCATTGCGGTGGAGTTTGCGCTCCTGCTCCACGAACTTGCGAACCTGTGCGAACGGATGGCAGACCACGCGTCGAACATCGCAGAGCAGGTGATTTACTCAGCAACGGGCGCAATCGTCCGTCACACAGGCGGCGCGTGGCAGGACATCGCGCTGGGCGAGTAGCAGATTGTTTCTTGTGAATATGTGCTTGTTCAAGTGCCACTGGTGTCTCATGAAACGAATACCAGTGAGTTGGTCTTGTTGCTCTATTTGTCGTACACGGAACGCTAGCGATGTGATGATCTTCGTTTCTCTGTCGTTTCTTGCCCGTTACGTGTCTATTGTCTCGTATTCACGTTTGTGTTGATCTTCAAAGTAGATATGAGCTGAACTCAGGTAGTGGTATTGATAACGCAAGGACACAGATTTATCCTTTTTCTTGGACAAACGGTGAATTCTTTGGCCTAAGATGATCCTCTGCACATAGCAACTCGGGTGCTGGTACTGGACTACAGCTAATTAATGACATGTCATCAAGTCGAGCTAGCTCCTTTATGTTGGCTTTCTTGGCTTTATCAAGAATAAGCTCTGCAGCAATCAGTTTTAGTTGAATAACTCGATTAAAGTGACTTTCAAGCCGACGGTATCGATCAAATAACACATCGAATGGCCACAGACCGCTAGGGGGGCACTTGGTGTATGAAATAACATCTTCTTTTAGATCTTTTTCATATTCATCAACTAGTCTCAGTAACCGTTCTGAGATAGCAGGAGTCAATCCAAGCAGATTAAGAAGTCCGTCCATCCCTGATGTTAATGCCTTAAACATTTCAGGGATATCTGAGATAGATGGAACGTCGATCCCGAGTGCTTTTTCAATTGCTAGAAGTCGAATAAGAGAGTTGTGAGTTGAGGGGCTGTCCTTCTGCGACCAGGTTTCAGTAATTGCCCTTTGGATTTCTTCTTTCATAACAAGAACTTCGGTGTGCTTGCCTGTGTAGTTGTATTCCGTGTATCGTAATCCCTCGATATCGAACACTCTTCCTGTACGGTTGTCTTTTAGTAGCACAGCTGGTTTGTCGAATGCTTGACGAAGACCGAGCTCGAACATGACATTTGCATTTTTAGAACTCAAATCACAAACAACTAAATCCGACTCAATTGTCTTCTGAATAATTTCAGCTTGAATGAAGTTTGTGCCCTTTGTATCGTCCGCACGAAACGGATCAAAGCCAGCATCGATAATCGCGGGCTTAATAATGTAGTTATAAACCTCTGTGAAGTGGTTGGTGTCGTAACCTTCCTGGTCACTTATTGGCATCACAACGAAGCAGGATTTGCGTGATGGTTCCGATGCTGTGGTGGTCTTTAAATTTGTCATTAGAATCGTACCTCACTGCAGTTCTTTCATATCATAGGGTTGGCCTGACACAAAGTAGCTATTGGCTGAGTGCGGGGATGATGGTACCGAAAGACCGGAATCAGATCACGATATCGACCCTGTGCTTGCGCACAGGGCTCGTTCAGATTGTGCTTTTACTGGGTCCCCGCTTTCGCGGGGATGACGAATGAGTTTGATCACCTTTTCTCTGTGTCTCCGCGCCTCTGTGGTGAAAATCCCACCAGCACAAGTTGCCTTAGTTATCTCCCATCAGCCATCGGTCAAACAACGCTTCGATCCGTCGATACTCGTTGAGCCAGCTGCTCGGCTCGGTGAATCCGTGCGCCTCGATCGGGAAGATCGCGACCTCCCAGTTCGTCTTCTCCAGCTCGATCAGTCGCTGCGCGAGGCGCGCGGTGTCCTTGAAGAACACGTTGTCGTCGACCATGCCATGACAGATTAACAGCGGGTTCTTCAAGCCTTCCGCGTACTCGATCGGTGATGAGAGTCGGTACGCTTCCGGATCGTCGTCGGGCGTGTTGAGAATGTTGCTGGTGTACCCGTGGTTGTAATGCGCCCAGTCGGTGACGGGTCGCAGGGCTGCGCCGCACGCGAAGAGATCGGGCTCTGTGAACATGGAATAGAGTGTCAGGAATCCGCCGTATGAACCGCCGTATGTGCCGACGCGCGCTCGATCGACGTTGTGATGCTCGACGAGCCAGTCGACACCCGACGACAAGTCCTCGACCTCGGGCTTACCCATGTGGCGATAGATCGCGGTGCGCCAGTCGCGCCCGTACCCGGAACTGGCGCGATAGTCCATGTCGAGCACGACGTACCCCTTGTGCGCAAGCAGACTGTGAAACATGAACTCGCGGAAGTAGCTGCTCCATCCCTGATCTGCGTTCTGCAGATATCCCGCGCCGTGCGTGAACAGCACCGCGGGACGCTTGTCCATGCGCGGAGCATCCGCTGGTGGCAGGTACAGGCGCGCGTGGATCGGCTTTGTGTCAACGCCCTGAATTGTGACAAACTGCGGCTCGATCCACGGGAGTGAGGTGAACTCGTCGGTCACAGTCGTGGTTACTTTGATGACGTCCGCGCCGGGCGTTGTCTCCTGCACGAACAGTTCTGGCGGGCGCATCGCGGTGGAGTGTTCGATGAGCAGGCGGGAATCGTCGGGTGACAGCCACGCGCGATTCGCACCGCCGAGCGATGTGATCTGCGTTGGCTTGCCCCATCCGAGCGAGAGGCGCTCGATCTCGTAAATGCCCGGATGATCACGGTTCACTCGGAAGTATACATTGCGCCCGTCGCGATCCTGCTGTATATCTGTCACGACGCATTGCCCGTGCGTGAGCTGGCGCACGACCACCGCGCGCCGCGGGTCCTGTGCTTTGCCCGTCGCGTCGGCAACATACAGATGAGCATACCCGGTGCGCTCCGATACGAACAGCAGCCGTTCACTTCCGTTCACCCACTCCATCTCACTCATCCGATCGTTGATCCACGCGGGATCGTGAAGGTGCTCGATAACGATCGGCGTGAGTGCGTCGGGCTGTGCCTTCGCATCTCCCTTTTCTTTGCGATCGTCTGCGCCCTCGTTCCAGTCATTGAGGCGTGCAAACGCGTGCTCGAACGGGATCGTCACAATCCACCTGTCCTTGTTGTCAGCCGAGTGGCACTGGAGCGCAACCCACGAACCGTCGTCGTTGAATCGCACGCTGCGAATCCCGATATTTCGTGGCTTGGGTTTGCTGGGCTTCTTCTCCTTGTCCAGCGTGCCATCTTCCTTTGCATCCGCAGGTTTCTGCGAATCGCGTATCTCAGCGAGGGGATCATCGGTGCGCCCGGGGAGCGCATCAAGATCGACCTGGATCAGCGTGCCAGTCTCGATGTGTACCAGTGCGAACATGTCATTGCTGGATTCGCTCGTGCCGACGAGCGAACGCACGTTGCGTGACTGCACGTACCCGTCGTCATTGATCCATGTTGGCATGGTGTCGGGCTTTGCGCGTGAGCCGGAAGACTTGCTGTAGACAATCGCGAGCCAGCGTCCGTTCGGTGACAGCTGCGACTGTCCAAGGTCTAGACCGTTGCCCAACCATGTCGTGGGATAGCTGCGCGTGGTTTCAGCATTCCGGAGCAGTTCCATCTGCTCGCGGCGCTGATCCGCCGATTCGTCGCGCTCGCGGATTATCTCGAACAAATGCTCCTGCTGGTTTTCAAGGTACGACTTCTCGCGCGACTCGCGTTTCTCTCTCGCGATATCCGGATCCTCGCCTGTGCGCACATCACCAGCCTGCTCTTCAGCACCTGTTGCAAGATCGCGCACAAACCACGTCGATCCCTTTCGAAAAGCAAGCTTGCCGTTGGTCAGAAACATGGGCGACGATTCGTTGTCGCCGGTGCGCGTGATCTGGATGATGTCGCCCGTTTCCATGGTGCGCACAAAGATGTCGCCACCGCTTGACCATGTCACGCGGGACCGGTCGCGTGAGTACGAGACATTTCGAGGATCGGCAGCAGCGCGCTGCTCTGGTGAGAGCAGTTCTTCCTCATCATTCGCGTAATCCACCGCGAACATGTCGCGCAGGTCTGTGCCGAGTTGCTTCTGGCTGTAATAAACTGTCTTCGAGTCGAGGGACCAGTACGGCGATTCGGGCGAGCGCGTCACCCACTCCGGATCGCGCATGATCTTCTCAAGCGTGATGGTGTTGTCCTGCGCGGACGCTGGCGCAGCGGCACCCAGAGCAACACATGCAAAGACAGCGACAGACCGAATCCTGACCATTTGTGCATCTCCCTGCGCAATCCGTATCAATAGTGCGCATCCAGCATAACGCATCGGGCATTCGATACCAGTCGCTTGGAGATCGGTGAAGCAGGATGTTTGTCACTACGACGTCCGAGAATGGCTAGCTTGTGGCACCGGAGATGGATCCTGATCATCCGCCCCTCTGAACATCAGTGCGCATGCCGTATGCCCGTGCAGATAGCTGTCGTTCCCGATCGGACCTATCTCACCGGCTGCGAACATGCCAGCAAGTGCCATGCGACTGGAGTTCTGTGTTGCAACATACTCGCCAGCCTTTGCGAGTTCCGGCCCGGGTGCGAGTGAGTCAAACGCGCGATAGATGGTGCGAGCATCATGACCAGCTGTGCGGAACAATCTTGAGCCTCGTCCGTTGCATGTCAAAAGCAATGTGCCAGCGGGTTTGCCGAGTAGACGCTGCCCGTCGAGCAGCAGTTGCAGATCATCGTGTGCAGACTGTGCATCGCGAAGATGCAACTGCACGGTCTGTCCGACGCGCAGAAAATCCTGCACAGCCACCGCGCCCGATTCCTCATCTGCACCAATAACATTGCGGATAACAAAGTCATCGCGACCAAATCGTGTTTTGTATTCGTGGATCACGCGCCCGATGAGCAAGCCCCGCTTGAGTTGCTCTCGCTCTGATTCGTTCAGTGATTCGATCTGATCCTGCATGAACTGCAGTGCCGGGCGGCCGCCAATCTCAACGATCAAGTTCTTGTGTACCTTTGTGACAATGCCCGGATCGCCGAACGGATTGCATCCTTGGGAAACGACAGTGCGAAGGTCGAATCGGTGTGGTTGATCCGGCTCATGCGAGAAGCTGATGCCGACGCCGCCACCATCGAACATGCGAGGCGTGTCGATGCCGGATGAGAGAATAAAACGGTTATCGCCGCGTTTTTCTGCAGCAGACGCAACACCGCCGATGAGACTGCCGATCGGTTCGTTGTGCGAATTCTTTGTTCTGCACTCGTTCATCGCGGGCAGAAGCTCCAGCAGGGGCACGGTGAATGGATCAACAAAGATCACGCTCGACGCGAGATGCTCGTCTGCACCAATCACCCTTGCAACACGCCGCCGCGCGTCCTCGCTGGCGTAATCGTGATGGGCCATGTCATGCACACTGTAAAGACGCACACGACAGTGGGGGATTGTGCCAAGAAACACCGAAAGCCCGCACGTGCGTTCAATCTCGCGTTCACCCGCGATCACTCCCTCGCAGCTCACGCCAAGAAGGTTCGCAGCGCCGGTCTCTTTGCGGACCAGCTCCGCAACTTTGTCCGCATACTCGACATGGTCTTTGGTAAAGAAGACAAACGCTATATCCGCACTACGGCGTAATGGCTGCACCGCCTGCTCTGTTGCAGCTTTGGCAGCAAGGTACCAGTACTCGTTCGTTGAGAGCCCCGCGCCAAACAACGGGGTCTCGTGTGAATGAAGCATGGAGGACTGTACGCGCTGCGTACAAAGAAAAACCCGATCAAACGCATTGTTTGACCGGGCATGTGGTTCTCCTAGGCTCTGGCTTACCTGTTCTCGTCTGGTACATAGACGAAGTCGCTGTTTGGCGCACCAGCGGGAGCTGGGTTTGTAGTATTCGCCGGCGTTGATGAGGTTGGTGTTGCGAGGGAAGACCCCGACTGCAGAGTCTCAATGCTGACGGGATCAACAATGTTCAGGTTGACCCCTTTGCTCAGCTTTGTTTCGCCAACAACGCCCACAACACGTCCAACCATCGCGCCGAGATGGAACTTCTCAGTCGGCTTGATGTACGCAAGCGTCCGCGGATACGCCTCGCCAACAGACTGGATGCGATACATCATGGGCATGCGATCACCGTTGTACACGGCGCTTGTTTCCAGTCTGCCGATGATGTTGTACTTCCGGGTAGGATCCGTGAGTTGCAGACGTTGCTCGACCGTCTGGTTGATGCCCTTGATCTTTGCGAGTTGCTCTGCCTGATCCCGGTAAATCCCCTGCAGATCGCGGCGCAGAACGAGCAACTCAAGCCGCTGGCTCAACACCCGATGCATCGACGCATCCTCGATTGGATCGAGTTTGGCAAGCGCAATCTGATACTCGTTGATAAGCTCGCTGAACTCTGCCGTATGGATATCCTGCTTCTGCACCGCGTCGAATGCGTTCAGCAGCGGCATGTATTTCTCGTACGGATCCTTGGGTGTCGTCTTTTCTATCGGAGTGCCACCAGGATTCTGGGTTGGGTCGATTGCAGGAGAAACCTCGGTCGAAGGATCGACTGGTGTGCTGGTGTTGTTGCCTGCTGATGTTGGCGTTTCTGTGTTTGGAGAAAGTGGATCGGGTGTTTCAGTTTGAGTCGATGTGTTGTTTGCTGGCTGAGGTTGCGCTGTGTTCTCTGCGGAGTTTTCGTTTGTTGTTGGTGTGTTTGATTCGCTCGTCTGGGTTGGTGTTGTGACCTTCCCGGTGTACGACAGCCCCAGCATGGCAAGCCCCGCCTCATGCTCCTTAATCTCTGTCGGAGTTGCATCCCGCACATAGCTCTTGTGGACAAAGGCCCGAGCACTGAGCGGGAGTTCGACCACATAGATTGACTTGCCCGAGCTGTCCTGTTCGGTCGAGAGTACCTTGAAGGCGTCGGTTGTTTTCACCGGAGGCTCAAACCGAATGAAACGCCAACTGCCACGAGCGCCATATCGCGTGTTCTTTGCCTTCACTGCGTTTGCGTTCTTTACAAAGAGCGTGGAACCATCGCTGCTGATTTCTGCATCTTCCGCCTTCACGTACGCAGTCGATCCGGCGGGGTACGACACGCGGTACCAGTTGTCACGCTCTGCATCGGCGCGCAGTACAAGATCCGCGGGCGGATTGGCGACGACGTAGTTGTTATCGCTATCGCCAGCCCGAAGCACAGCATCCGCTGTTGTTGTCGTGATGAAGTGGGGTGTCATAGCGATCATGTCGTCCTGAGCAACTGCATTGCTCGCAAGCATTAGCGTGCTGCTGATGACGATCGCGGTTGAACCGAACCACTGGCCGAAGCGAGTATGTGTGTGTGCCATGGGAAAAACCTCCTCTACTGCCCGGGTATCAGCCAAATCAGCCGATTTTCGCCAGCATGGCATAATCTCCCACGCAGCACCCAAACGTCGGGGCTGGGTATTTGGCATGCCATGGAGCGATCTCCAGTGTACGCCGACGCAGGAGCATTTCGGACCAAATCATTGGAACGGGGCGTGTCGGTTGCTCGTGAAAAAACAGGGGGTATGCCGAGATCGTGTTGACAACGTGCATCTCAGCGTGGGAGTGGTATTTGGGGCCTACCAGCGCAACAATGGATTGCACCAGCGGTCGGGCTGTCAGGCGGTGACGGCACCTTGGTTTCGCACAATGATGCCCATATACAGGGCAATGTGGAAAACCCCGCTCGATAAGTGACAACAATTCGACCGCGTCGGATGTGTGACACCCGCTCAGCATTGAGCGAACTCTGATCCGCACGTCGAGCCGGGTCTCTCTGGATCGTCAGCAGAATGACCAGAAGAGCAACATGAGGGAAAGCAGTATGAACCTTCAACCACGACCCACAGACACACGCAGGGCTTGTCTGAGCGCGCTGGGGATATCCGCAGCCTCTGTTCTTGTGCTTCTCTCGGGCTGCGCATCGCCATTCCAGCCGACAGGCCAGGAAGAGATGCGCACGCAGGTGCTCAACTCACTCGCGCGCGAGCTTGCTCGCTCAAACGAGTACCCCGAAGCCCAGACCGTCCATCGCGAAACATCGAGCGATGTCCTCGGTATCCGCCCCGAGTTCATGACCGAGGTCGAGCAGATGGCAGGCCCCGACTCATACACAGCGGACATGCTGACGCCGGGCGAGGATCTGTTCGGCCAGCCAGTCCGCGTTGCCCGCATCGGGCTCGAACGTGCGGTACGAACTGCGCTTGCGAACAACCTGCAGACCGCCTTTGCTCGTTTGAATCCCGCGATCTCGCGCGAGCAGCTTGTCGAGGCGCAGTCACAGTTTGACACGGTGCTCTTCGCGGACAGCACGTACTCGAGTCTGGATCAACCTCGAACACGCCAGACTGTTGGGTCGAACACGATCGGTACCGGCGCGTTTGCTGAAAACTCAACAACGCTCAACAGCGGGTTGCGCAAGAGACTGGAAACCGGAGCGACGCTGGCGGTTCAGCAGGATCTGACGCTGACAGACTCACGCACACCGAGCCAGACCTCCGATCCGGATCCGTCGAATCAGGTCGCCTGGACCCTGCAACTTACTCAGCCGCTGCTGCGCGGGTTCGGTTCTGATATCTCTCTCGCGTCAGTTCGTATCGCGCGTAACGCCGAGCGGAGCGAGATCGAGGCACTCCGCGCGAATCTCATCCAGCTTGTGACCGATACCGAGCAGGCGTACTGGAATCTATACGTTGCTCAGCACGACGTGATGATTCTCGAACGCAATCTTGAGCGGGCGCGCGAAACCCTCCGCCAGATCGAGCTTCGGGATTTCAAGACGAACAGCGCCCAGATCGCAAGTGCGCGTGCCGATGTGCAGTCCCGAATCCAGAATGTCATCGAGGCGAGAAACACGCTGAGCGTGACATCGGACACACTCAAGCGATTGATCAACGATGATGAACTCACGCTTGGGTCGGATATTCTGATCCTGCCAAGCGACATCCCCGCAGACGAGACCACGACATTCAGCATCCGTGATTGTCTTATGACCGCGATAGAACATCGCCCAGAACTCATGCAGGCGGTGCTTGGGATGGATGACGCGTCGACACGGGTTCGTGCTGCAAACAACGCGCGTCTCCCGCAACTCGATCTGCAACTGCAGGCGAAGCTGAACGGGCTTGACGACGACTGGGGTAGCGCGTGGTCGGAGACCGCCGAAGGCCAGTTTGTTGACTATCTTGTCGGTTTGAACTTCGAGTATCCGCTCGGAAATCGCGAAGCCGAAGCTATATATCGACGTCAGCGCCATCAGCAGGCCCAGGCATCGCTCTCATACCGCGACGCGGTGCAGGGGGTTGTGCAGGAAGTGCTGACCGCCCTGCGTGATGTCCGGACAAACTACATTCTGATCGGTCAGGCAGAACTCAGCCGACTTGCAGCCGCCGAACAGCTGCGAGTACTCAATGTTGAGAAACAGTTCACCCGTGAGAACTCGATCGCGCTGCTGAATGAGGAACTTCGCGATCAGGATTCGCTGGCCAACGCCGAACGACAGGAGATCCGTGCAATCGCAAACTATAACACCGCAATTGCTCGCCTGTATGCTGCGATGGGCACAAGCCTTGAACGAAACAGGATCGACATGCAGATGCCCGGGGTCGAGAACTGATGAGCCAAAAGCGGCGCAGGTGATGTGATGTAAACCAAAGACACCCCGAGGAGTCTGAATCCACGGGGTGTCTTTCTTTTTTCGAGTCCGAAGTGGAACAGTTACGGGCAACCGTTTGCGTACTCATTGCCAAAGCAGATGTAGTCAAAGATATTCAATGTTCCGCTGCCATCACAGTCTGCATATGGATCGTTGTTCGCATATGCGTTGCCGAAGCAGATATAGTCAAAGATATTCAAGGCGCCGCTCCCGTCGCAGTCCGCGTAGCACGGCGCATCGATCTGCACAAAGTCGAGATTGTCCCACGCGACGCCGTTGCCTGCGTTTGTGCCGCCACCGAACATGCGGAACCCGGTTGCCTGTGCCGGTGCGCCAGCGGTGCCTCCCTCAAGATACACATCGACCAGTGTCGCGCTTGCCGTCGTACCGGTTGAGAGATCCGTAATTGAAACATCGGTGATCTGGTTTGCACCAAAGTCGATCGTGGTCTCGAAGTGGTACCAGAAGTTCTGTGTCAGCCCTGTCCACTCAGGCCCCGGCGATGTGCCCGGTGCGACGGCTGGGGTTCCTGCAGCATCATACCCAAGATAGAACGCCTGCCACTTGGGGCCGCCAGCCAGATCAACATATGAGAACAGATGAATGTAACTACCCGAGCCTGGGTACGGTTGAACAGAAAAACTCCCAAAGTTGTTTGATTGTGCGACCGCAGGATCGGAAATGCACAGCGCGTCATATGACACTTTCCACACACCCGTACCCCATGCGGCACCGGTTGTGATGTCGCGCTGCGCACGCGCAAAGGTTGGGTTGGCCGGGCCAACACCCAATGTGAAGTTGTTCCCGCCGTTGGGATTCTGTGGGATGCCAGCAGGATTGCCGGCGTACGTGTGTACAAATGCATCCACGCTTGTTGTGCCTGCGGGGATGTAATACCCATCCTGCCCTGTGAGCAGTTCGCCTGCGGCAGAAGCAGTCAACCCCTCAAAGTCCTGCGCGTACTGCGCCAACGTGGGCGTACCAATCGCCCCGACCAGCACGGCGCTGGCCAACACTCTGTGACTCCGTTTCATGATCGTTTCCTCCTTCGGGTTCCCCCGTGGCGCGTTGCGCCTGCGTGCGAGATCCAGTCGAATCAGCACAAAGACGATATTGAAGCTGATTCGTTCGATATCAGTAGAACACAAAGAGCAGACACTGTCAAGCAGTCCAGTTGGCAGCACGTACCGAGTCTTGTTTTTTCCCTGTAATCTTGAAAGTGGTACGAACAGATTGTGAATATAGTTACAGAGATTGTACCGAGTATTCCCACTTCGTTCGTTGTTTGTACTCATTCCGAAATGTCAGCGCTATCACAAGACATCTGCAATGCGGCATTGCACCTGAGGAGGGGTGCAGTAGTTGCGTTCCCAACTGAAACTGTCTGGGGACTGGGTGTGCGCGCAGCCGATGCACT
Organism: Phycisphaeraceae bacterium; assembly: GCA_020639155.1. NCBI lineage: Bacteria > Pseudomonadati > Planctomycetota > Phycisphaerae > Phycisphaerales > Phycisphaeraceae > Phycisphaeraceae bacterium. Next base: position 379,420 of record JACKHF010000001.1, on the reverse strand, counting down.
CTCAGTTGAGCGGTTGTACATACTCAAGGGCAGACCGCGCAACAACCCGATGGCGCTCCTCGTGCGCGACGTACACATGGCGCGATCGTGCGCATCGAACTGGTCTGATGGAGCAGAGAAACTTGCTCGCGAGTTCTGGCCCGGCGCGCTCACACTCGTCGTGCCGTCCGCATCTCACATCCATCCCATCATTACCGCGCACTCTCACACTGTCGGGCTGCGCTGCCCGGATCACCCGATCGCGCAGCAGCTGATCGCAGCACTTGATGAGCCGCTTGTTGCGACCAGTGCGAACGTGTCCGGGCAATCCGCGCTGGCTTCCGCCGCTCAGGTGCGTGAAACATTCGAAGATCGAGTCGGGCACGAACTGTTCGTGCTTGATGTGCCATCGGAATCCAGCGGCTCGCCATCGACGGTGTATGACGTTGAGAACAGACGGGTGCTTCGTGAAGGCAGTGTCACACAAACCATGATCGAGCATGCACTTCACAGGTGAACTTTGAATTTGCGCAAAGTGTGATCAAAACTTGGTTCTTCCCGGACGTTGACAACGCCCGGCTTGCTCCAGACCCTATCTTCGGGCCGCTTGTCCCTCCAAGCCGATCATGAGTTGACCTCTCGCGGAGACCTTTCTGGCATGACTGACACACAATCCTCCTCTTCAAAGATCCGCATTGCGATCGCCCCGGGTGATGGCATCGGCCCCGAGATCATGGACGTTGTCCTTGCGATCTTCAAAGCTGCTGGCGTGAATGAGTCCATCGAGTTTCTGCCGGCTGAGATGGGCGAGGCGGTGTTTGATAAGGGCATCACGCGGGGCATGACCGATGAGGCTGTGTCTACCGTTGAGTCCTGCGGGCTTCTGTATAAAGGACCAATGGGTACACCGAAGGGTGGGGGTGGCAAGTCCATCAATGTCACCGCTCGCAAGATGTGGGGAGCATTCGCGAATCTGCGCCACTTCCGAACGCTGCCCGGCGTCGACACGGTGTACTCGCGTGCGGGCCAGGAAATCAACATGTACGTCGTTCGCGAGAACGTCGAGGACACGTACGGTGGGATCGAGCACAGGCTTACAAACGACGTGACGCAGTGCCTGCGCCTGATCAGCGCGCCAGGGTGCGATCAGGTCTGCCGGTTTGCGTTCGATACCGCGAAGAAACTCGGGTTGACACGGATCCATTGCGGCCACAAAGCCAACATCATGAAGCTGACCGATGGCATGTTCCTCGAGCGCTTCCGCGAGATTGCCCGGACTGAAAACGAGATCGTGTCCGAGGATGTCATCGTCGATGCACTCTGCATGAATCTCGTCATGCGCCCCGCACAGTTCCAGATGGTGGTGCTGACCAACCTGCAGGGCGATATCGTGTCCGATCTGTGCGCGGGGCTTGTCGGTGGGCTTGGGTTTGCGCCGAGTGCGAACATCGGTGAGCACATCGGTATCTTCGAAGCAGTTCATGGCACCGCGCCGGATATTGCTGGCAGAGGCATTGCTAACCCGACCAGTCTGCTGCTGTCGGGTCTGATGATGCTCCGCCATGTCGGGCTTGTGCGCACAGCAGCAATCATCGAGAACGCGCTGCTTGCAACACTCGAAGCGGGTGTGCACACCGGTGATTTCGGCGACAAGAACACGCCAAGCGTCGGCACGATGGACTTTGCAGGCGAGATCATTGATCGCATTGGGGCAAAGCCTGACTCGACACCTGTCCGCGTTCCATCGCAGGATGTGCCGCAGTTCTCACCACCCAGTCAGCCGAGCAAGCTCCGCATGATGCGAGCCAACGATACTGGTGAGCGCGCTATGACCGGTGCGGATGTGTATGTGCAGACGATGAAACTCCCGAGCGATGTTGCAGAAGCTGTAAAGACTGTGTGCCAGGGAAGCAAGTTCGACTTATCGATGATCTCAAACCGCGGCACGCAGGTCTGGCCGACCGGCTCTCTGTATACCGAGTGTGTCGACCACTCATGCCTGAGATTTGCGGCGAGGGACAACGGAACCATTACCCAGAACGATGTGCTGAAACTGGCAGAGCAGATCGGCACAGTGTGCCCCGTTGTCAGTGTTGTGCCGCTCCAGCACTTTGACGGCCAGCGCGGGTACTCGCTGGCGCAAGGCCAATAAGCACGCATAATCAAGGTCGTGCTGTGACATGTCTGTGACGTGAGCAGTGTCGAAGTGATGTATACTACTGATCGATGAAACCCGCTCTTCATTTTCTCGCAGCGATTGCTGCTTGTCTGGTACTTGTCGTGATTGCGGCGCGTCTGCCCGGGCCTGCAAGCTCACCATTGGTTCAGCCGGAGGGATCGGAATCCAGCAAAGCACCATGGAGCGAGGAATCTCTCCAGGAAGCGCTGACCGTTGGCACATCGTCAGAGAAGTCAGACGCACTTACATACGTTCGCGATGTGCTGGCTGTACGCATGATGCATGAGGTCATCGAGTTGATCGACGATCCCTCGTCGCTCCCACGAGAGGGTGACACAGGGTGGGGGTTTGTCGGGCATCAGGCTGCAACCGTTGTGGGCGATCTTGCATTTGCCATAGATCGCATCAGTATTGAGCACAAAGGTCGAAGAGAGTACTCGTTCTTCGACGACGCGTATCTCGGTGGTGAAGCGCTGAGCAAATCGGGCAGACTGGTCGAGGTCCGCGACAACTGGCGGCGTTGGTGGCAGGATCACATCAACAGGTGACGAGTGGTGATGTGTGACGGGTTTCGCTCATATCCTCCCGTTCAATGTGCGGCCTTGGATGCATCATCAGATACCAGAAGCAAGCACTGCTTGCGCCGGATCGTGCGATTCCGGAGGCGTGGCTCAGCGCGATGGATCCCGTCCTCTCACGCCGCGGGCCCGATGCTCGCAATGTCTGGCGGACACGGGTAACGCTTGCTGATGGTGCGGTGCTTGATGTTGCAATGGTCCATCATCGACTCAGTGTCATCGACCTTACAGATGGCGCGCAGCCGATGGTCAGAGAAGGGGTTGGTGATCAGGGTACGATCGCGGTCATCTTCAACGGGTGCATCTACAACCATCGCCAGCTTCGCACGGAACTTGAATCGCTCGGTCATGTCTTTGCAACGGATCACTCAGACACGGAGGTGCTCATCCACGGCTGGCGGCAGTGGGGCAGGAAACTCCCGAACCATCTCGACGGCATGTTCGCGTTTGTTCTGTGGGACGAGAAGCAGAAGACGCTCGTCGCGGCTCGTGATCTCGCTGGTGAGAAGCCGCTGTATGTCTGGGATGATCCTGCAAGTTTCGATGATGATCACGTCGTTGTCTTCTCAAGTGCATCAAGCGCGTTGATGCACTGTGTGCACGCGATAGGTGATGGTGTCGCCGCTGTGGATGCCCAGGACAACGACGCGAGAATGCACGCGTGGATGGAGTTTGGTTTTCTCGACCACCCAGCCGAGCAGCACACGCATCAGGTTCCTGCACGATCGATCGAGTCGTGGAGTTGCTCTCGATCGGGTCTCAGACATGTGTCGCAACGCTGGCGCGAACTGCCGACCAGAAAACCAAAGCGGTCCGTCTCATTCGACGAGGTAAAGTCGAAACTTGGAGCCCTCATCGATACAGCGGTCGAATCGCGCCTGGAAGCGGATGTTCCCGTTGGATGCCTGCTCTCGGGTGGGATCGATTCGGCCCTCGTCGCACATGCTGCACAGAAAGCACTCCGGAAACAGGGCAGAACACTCCGTACATTTACGATGCGCATGCCGGATGCACGCTACGACGAATCTGCGCGAGCCGAAGCGGTTGCAAAGGCACTCGGCACGGACCATACGACGCTCGACGTGCAGCCGAATGTTGCACAGGACATGATTCAGCTGATCGAGTTCCTCGGGCTCCCGTTCGGTGACAGCTCATTGCTCCCGACGTACTGGGTGTGCAAAGCTGCGCGAGAGCACGTGAAAGTCGTGCTGACAGGCGACGGCGGTGACGAGCTGTTTGCTGGGTACGAACGCCATCGTGTTTCTGCGATGCTCCAGCGATGGAAGAAGCTCATTAGATTCATGCCCGCGTCCCTGTTTCCAGATCGCGATCCAAAGTCGAGATCAAGCAAGATCAGGCGATTGATCGAGGCTGCACGAGGAGACGGGTATCCCGATCTGCTGCGAATCAACTGCGTTCGACCAAAGAAGCAGGACTGGTGGCCAAACGAGACCATCATGTACAACATGGCCGATCCGATGCGTGCGGATTTCTCTGTGTACCTTCCGGACGATCTGCTCCGCAAGACGGACACCGCATCGATGTTCGTCGGGCTCGAAGCGCGATGTCCGTTGCTCGCGCCCGAGATCGTTGAACTGGGATTGTCGACACCGGTCGATGTGCTCATGCAGGGGAACACAACCAAGCCGATACTCCGTGCGCTGGCGCGCGATCGACTTCCGGCAGACGTTGCATCCCTGATTGCTGACGGCCCCAAGATGGGTTTTGCCATCCCCATCGGCCAGTGGTTCCGCGACGACACCGGCGGCGTGCGGACACTGCTCGAAAGCTACCTTGCAAGGCGCGAGATGTTCCCCGGTGTTCCGAACTCGAAGCTCAACAACACGCTGATCGCGCGCTGGCTGAAAGAGCATGATGCTGCTGTCAAAGGCACGGGGCGCGACTTTGTGGATAGCCGCGATTGGAACAGTGCATTGCTCACACGTTGGTGGCAAGAGCATAATGCTGTCGGATGCAGCAAGGGCCGGGACCACTCGCAGCGTCTGTACCTTGCGCTTGCAATGGCCATCTGGTGCGACTGGCGTGAGCGAGTACTCTCCACTGTCCCGGATTGATCCATCCTTTGGTCATTCTCACCAGTTCACGCGATGTTTTCCACAATCGTAGATTCGTGACATGTCAGGGTCGCAACCGTCACACTCCCTCTTTATACTTCTGACCACGCCGGAATCCATCCCAGCCAGTCATGGCGGGGTGTCGGCTGGCCTTGTGCAGATCGCTTTCCAGCGAGTCTGCCCGTGACATCATGCTTTTTCATTCGGCTTTGGCCGCTGGGTTATACAACATGATCGACATCAGAAAGCTCAAGGAACTTGTCAAACTCATGGTCGAGAACGATCTCTCGGAACTCGATCTCGACGACAAGGAAGAAAAGGTTGTCATTAAGCGGGGCGGTGTGGGCGCACCCGTCGTGCAGTATGCCCAGCCCAGTGCACCTATAGGGATGCCATTCGCGCCGGCTGCTGCGCCGAGTGAGAACGGCACCGCAGCGCCCGCTGCTGGTAATGACGACGGGTTGATCGTGGTCGAAAGCCCGATGGTCGGCACGTTCTACTCCAAAGCCAATCCGGACGCAAAGCCCTTCGTCTCGGTTGGTGCGAATGTCTCCAGCGACTCCGTTGTCTGCCTCATCGAAGCAATGAAAGTCTTCAACGAGATCAAGGCAGAAGCATCGGGCACCATCGAGCGCGTGCTGGTCAACGACGGCGACGCGGTTGAGTTTGGCCAGAAGCTGTTCCTCATCAAGCCAGCATAATCCACCACACGCCTTGTCGTTCCCCTTCACCATCTGTGTCTCAGAGAGCGATACCAGTCCATGCTCAAAAGAGTTCTGATTGCAAACCGTGGCGAGATCGCACTGCGCATCATGCGCGCATGCCGTGAACTCGGCATTGAGACGGTCTGCGTCTATTCGACCGCCGACAAGGATGCACCGTACCTGAAACTCGCCGATGAAGCGATCTGCATCGGTGCCGGCCCGTCAAAGGACAGCTATCTCAATATCTCGCGCATCATCGCCGCTGCTGAAGTGACCGATGCCGACGCGATCCATCCCGGGTATGGGTTCCTGTCAGAACGTGCAGACTTTGCTGCCGTCTGCCGCGACTGCAAGATCGAGTTCATCGGCCCCAGCCCCGAGGCGATGGCAAAGCTCGGCGACAAGGTCGAGTGCAAGCGCGCTGCAAAGGCTGCCAAAGTCCCCATCTTCCCCGGGTCAGAGGGCGCGATCGACGACGAGGACGAAGCAGCAAAGGTCGCTGAGGAGATCGGGTATCCCGTCATCATCAAAGCAGCTGCTGGCGGTGGCGGTCGTGGTATGCGCGTCTGCCGGAACGAAGCGTCACTGCGCACCAATCTCCGCGCAGCTGCGCAGGAAGCCAAGGCTGCGTTCGGCAACGGCGCTGTCTTCATCGAGAAGTTCCTCGAAGAGGCTCGCCACATCGAGGTGCAGGTGCTTGGCGACAAGCATGGGCACGCTGTACATCTCTACGACCGCGACTGCTCCGTGCAGCGCCGCCATCAGAAGGTCATTGAAGAAGCGCCCGCGCCGGGCATCGATCGCAAGAAGCGTGAGTCCGTGTGCGAATCTGCTGCCCGGCTCATCAAGTCCGCCGGGTACGCGGGCGCTGCAACCGTCGAGTTTCTGATGGACAACAAACAGAACTTCTACATGCTCGAGGTCAACACGCGCGTGCAGGTCGAGCATCCCGTGACAGAGATGATCACCGGCATCGACATCGTGCAGATGTCGATCCGCATCGCGTCGGGGGAAGCGCTTCCGTTCCGTCAGAAAGACATCGATATCAACGGACACGCGATCGAGTGCCGCATCAACGCCGAGGATCCCGATCGCAACTTCATGCCGTCCGCAGGCGACGTACACCAGTGGGAACTACCCGGTGGCCCCGGCGTGCGCATCGACTCGCACGTCATCCCCGGATATCGCGTCCCTCCAACATACGACTCCATGATCGGCAAGCTCATCGTCCACGCGCCCGATCGTGCTGCTGCGATCGAACGCACCGCACGCGCGCTACGCGAGTACAACGTGGGCCCGATCAAGACCACCATCCCGCTCCATCGCAGACTGATGGAACAGTCTGAGATCCGCACCGGTGGCGTTGATATCCACTATCTGGAACGGCTGTTGAAGCAGTAGAATTACTTGAATTTGATATTGCTTATTGCGCTTTTGACATGGCCTTTATGATCCTCGATCAATGCCTGCTGCTGCTGGTCCTTTAGCCAATGTTTTCTTGTTAGTGCAAAGTACTCGCTATTTGCTTTTTCAACAGCCATTCTTAGAGTTTTTGTATGTGTATCTCGCAGAAATTCAACTGTTGTGCGATCTAGTATGATTCGATCACCTTGTACTTGTGCAATGCCGGGTTGATGCATTGTGGTATATTCTTCCGGGTGGTTCCACGCTTGAACAAAGAACTGTCGCCACTCCAATGGAGGGGACTGGTTTAACTTGATTGGAATCGAGTAAAGGGCTGAGCCAGGAGTGCCATCATTTCGTGGAGTCCCTACTTCATCTTCTAGGACTTGAATAATTTCAACAGGACTAAACTGTGATTTCTCAACTGGTTTAATGTCTGTTATCTTTTGCCGAGGTGTGGCTGTTAGTGGTTGAACAATCGGTGGAGCTTTTTCTCGTCGATCAAGCATCGTGGCTACAAGCTCATCGAACTGCTCCTCAGAATATGGATTATCTGACAAATCAATGTCGCTTTTACCCGTGAGCCAGGACGGTATCGCTGATTGCCTTGTGCCCGATCGCAATATCGGTATGAACTTGCGATGGTTGCTCTTGGTGAAGACTTCCGCTGTAATGATTGTGGACTCATACCCTACACCACCTTTACGCTCTTCCGACTTTTGTTTGTATATTGGGGTGCAGACAATGAGTACGTAATTGCTTTCACGAACCCTTTGCTCCATAAACTCAGGAAGCGGATCTCCGGGTGCTACTTCCCATTTGTCGATTTTCGCGTCAATGCCGTTGTTTCGTAGACGAGCAGCAAGATCCTTAACCCACGTTCTGTGCTGCTCACTGTCCCAAGAATACGAGATAAATGCTACTGGAGGATGTTTATGTGCATCGACTTTCATTGCGAATTGTAGTCGGGAAGTATTTATACACCCTCCGGTGCCTTCAGTGCTGCTGGTCCGAGCGTCTGGATCGTGGCGTGTGCGAGTGATCGCCGCTGCACGTACTCGTTGAGTTGATCCAGTGTCACTGCGTCGATCTGTGCTGCCAGTTCGTCCAATGCGCGGGGCTTGCCGAGCCTGAACTGATCGACCGCGAGCGCCGACGCGCGTGCAGCGGTCGATTCACCCTCGAAGATGGTCGATGCTTTGAGGCCGGTCTTTGCGATGGCAAACTCATCCTCGGTGATCGCTCCTCCGGGTGATTTCAGTCGGTGGAGTTCTGCCCACAAGACATCCAGCGATTCCTGCGCACGGTCGGGCATCGTGCCGACGTAGCAGCTCGTGCGCCCGAAGTCGCGCGATGTCGCATACCCGGCGTTGACCGAGTAGCACAGCCCGCGCTTCTCGCGCACCTCGGTGAACAACCTGCCCGACATCCCGCCCGAGAGCACCTGCACCATGAACCGTTCGAGGATGCAGTCCGTGTGCGACTCTGACGGCGCATCGAACAGCACCACGATCTGCACCTGCTGCGAGTCGTCCTCCTCGTGGTGGTACCCGCGAGGTCCCATGCCGGACACCGTTGGAACGGATGCGCTACCCATCCACGACTGCACGAGTGGTGCAATCGCAGCGACGGCGTCGTCGTGCTCAATGTTTCCCGCGAGCGCAAGCACTGATCCATCAGAAACCGCGCGATGATTCCAGTGGCTTGCCACGTCATCGCGTGTGATCGCCTTGATGCATGGTTCTGTGCCAAGCCCGGTGCGATCGAACGGCGATCCCATGTGATGCGCGCGTGCTGCCAGCGATGCTCGTTGTGTTGGATCATCCTGGAGTGACTCAAGCCCCATCAGGGCAAGAGCACGAGCGGGTTCGATGGAGCCCGACTCGAACTTCGGCATCTGCACCATGTCGTTGAGCAACGATAACGCGCCAGCGACATGCTGCTGCATAACTGTCGTGCCCAGTGTCATGTGCGTGGATCCGGACTGGATGACGCGGGTCATGCCGATGGCATCGCACGCGTCGGCTTGTGCTTTGGAATCGAGATCTCCCGCACCGCGGAACATCAGTTCCTCAACCACAACCGAGAGTCCGAGCCTGTTCTCGGGCTCTGTGGTGTAGCCAGCGGGCACAAGCCATCGCACACTTACGGACTGGAGCCCGGGTATGTGCTCGGTGATGACGGAAAGTCCGTTTTCAAGTGAGGTTGCTCGGATCAGCGCAGATGTGGACAAGGGCACAGGATTCTCCAGTGGAAAGGGGTGTTTCTTTCAGCACCAATAAAGCGTAGGTGTTATGTAACCACCGGACGTGCGGCCCTGCGGTCCCGTATTGCCGGTGTCCGCGATTGCATATCGGGCTTCTGATGGTGCAAATCTATATGGAATCACCCATCTGATGCGCATAACCGGCGCGGCAAACCATGGGTTATGCGCCCGAGATGTCCAGTTGTTGGTTGAATCGGCAGATACATGTATGCAGCGCACGCAACGATTGTGTGCGCGAGGGGTTACCCGCACAGTGCGGGCAGTTGAGGCATGCACATGCGGTGGTTTGTCGATCTGCTTGTTGTCATTGCTGTTGTCACTGCAGCATGTGGTTTCATTTGGCTCAAGGGCCAGAACCGCATCAAAGAGACCGATGTCAACGCGCTCATAGAGAATCGTGAACGGCTTCAGGTCGAGATCAAGGCGCGTGCTGCTGCCAAGGACGCAGTTGAACTGAACAGTAGAGGCTGGCCGAGAAGTGTCAGCGTCCAGTGGTTCCTGACAAACTGCCCATCAAATCCGCTGCTCCGCGGCGATCGTCCCTGGATCGAGATTGCCAGCGAACTCGAAGCCTACCTCGAACATCCGCTCCATCGCGCTGCGACACGGGCAGAGCACGCGACATTCTGGTATAACCCCTACAACGGCGTTGTTCGTGCTCGCGTGCCCATGCAAACGACAGATGATCAGACACTCAGGCTGTACAACCTGGTGAACGAGTCGAACCTGCCGACGCTCCACACAATCGAGTCCATGCCGAAAAACGATATCGCGCTGCGAGATTACATGCGGGTTGAGTCGCAGATCCGGCTTGCGCGCGAAGCAGAACTGCGGACAAAGGCGGCTCAGGCAGTCGAGTTTGTGGAAGAAAAGCACGAAGCACCCGATTGGGCAGAGTTGACTGAAGATGAACTCGACTGGCTGCGCACCAACTCCATGCCGCTCTAAAATGTGCCGATATTGCATCGAACATGCAGCGATTTGCGCCGAAATCGCAATGTGTCGGAGCGTTTTGAGATCATTTGTTCACCGTTCACACGAGCATTGAGGCATTACTTAAAAGGATAGATCCGCTTCATAGCTGCTTGTGCTGAACGCAGCATTGCTCATGTGTCCATGATGCAGATATCCGAACTTGCAAGTTCATCCTCAAGCTGTTGAAATGGATCGACAACACATGCCACGAAAGTGCGTAATGCGCTTCTGAGCAGATTTTTTGTTGAGTTGCGGTCGTATCAGCACTCACAATGTGAAAAATTTTTCTCTTGTTCACTTCAGTTGCTGGATTGAGTTTGATGGTGGATGACGCTTCGATGTAGTCGATCATTGCCACATGGTGCAATAGAAATCGCAGCAACAGCGGCACTCGCATTCTTGTGCGATATTGCTCTGTTTTTGCGGATTTTGGCGTGCTGCTCCGTTTGTGTGCCATCGGAAGCAGATTGGGTGTACGTGTTGTTTGCGCGAGTCAGCATAGTTGAGTTGGTGCGAGATGAAGCGCCACTGCAATCGACAGAACAGAGATGAAATCACATGTCATATGCGAACATCACTTGACACATGCATATGTGTTCGTTCAAGATTACGGTGTTGGCTTGTGTCGGTTGCTGCTCAAGAAATGATGCAGGACCAACCGATACCACGCCAGAGCCGGGTTGTGCTTGTGTCGCGTGGCGACGATGTACCGAGCCGGCCCATACAAGTTTGCGAGTCAGAACGTGATGATTCTGCCGCAACAAAGAACTTCTGATCAGGAGAATTTCAGATGGCAAAGAAACGTGCAACCAAGAAGCGCGCAACCAAGAAACGCGCAACCAAGAAGGCTGCAGCACCCGCCAAGAAACGTGCAACCAAGAAGCGCCGCACCAAGAAGAAGGCAGCTGCAAAGAAGGCACCTGCCAAGAAGCGTCGCACAAAGAAGAAGGCTGCTGCAAAGAAGGCACCTGCCAAGAAGCGTCGCACAAAGAAGAAGGCAGCCGCCAAGAAGGCACCTGCCAAGAAGCGTCGCACAAAGAAGAAGGCTGCTGCAAAGAAGCGCACGACCAAGAAGCGTCGCACAACTCGTCGTAAGACAACAGCGATGATGCCCGCATTCTGAGATAAAAATGGCGTTCTGATCCGGCCATGCACCAAACAAAGTGTCCCGACCGGATCTGTCTCAGGAACATAGATTATGTTCGCCACCGACCGGAGCTTGCACAACGCAAGCTCCGGTTTGTTGTTGGATGAAGCGGTTGCTCTGTCAGTGTGTCCGGGCTGATTACACTCTGAGATGCGGTTACAGAAGACAGGGCTGATCGAGCACCATGCACACCTTGCCCAACTAGGTCGCTCGCTGTCGATGATCGATATGACTCGTTGTGAGTCTGTTGAGATGTGCCTTGATCAGATCTCTGCCCGGATACGCATGGCTGGCAATGAAGAAGTGGGCTGGGTTCTCGCGCATGGAATGCGCGTGGAGGGGTGGAGCCACCAATCACCGCCGACGAGGCAGCAACTCGATTCTGCCTCCGGGAACAGACCAGTTGTGGTGTGGTCGTTCGACCATCACATGATCGCTGCCAGCAGCGCGTCTCTGGAATCAGCGGGCATCAGGCGAGGTACGCCGGATCCAAACGGCGGCTATATCGAGCGTGATGCCGCGGGCGATCCGACCGGTCTTGTGCTGGAACGCGCAGCTCACATCGTCTGGGATGCTGTGCCCGAACCCAAATCGGATCATCGTCGTCGGCACGTTGTCGATGCGATGGAGTTGCTTGCTTCCCACGGATTTACCGAGGTGCATGATCTGCACGCGCCAGTTTGGCTTGGCCCGATGCTGGGCGAGATGGATCGCACGTCAGGTATTCCACTTCGCGTACGGTTGTTTCCACCAGTAGCCGAACTGGCAAAGATCGCAAGCGAGGTAGATGCATGGCAGACTGATCGGGTAACTCTGGGTGGTGGAAAACTCTTTGCAGATGGCACACTCAACAGCCGAACTGCGTGGATGCTCCAGCCGTTCAAGTGTCCGATTGCTGGGCATGAGTGCGGCACGCCCATGTACACAGTTGAACAGATAGACGAGGCGATTCGTGTGTGTGACAGGCTGGACTTGCCGCTGGCAACCCACGCGATAGGTGACGGTGCTGTGCGGGCAATGCTTGATGCGATTGAACGCGTGAGACCAAAGAGCCAAGGCCAGCGAATCGAGCATGCGGAGCTGATAGATGAGCAGGATGTTCCGCGGTTTGCTCAACTGGGTGTGATCTGCTCTCCCCAGCCATGCCATCTGCTGACAGATATTGAGGCGCTCGAAAAATACCTGCCGCATCGTCTGGAACGGGTCCTGCCGCTTCGCGAAATCATCGATTCCGGCTGTACTCCGGGTGAGTTGCTCGTATTCGGTTCCGATGCTCCGATTGTGCGACCACATCCAGAGGATTCAATTCGGGCTGCGGTGTATCGCTCGCGCGTCTCAGAGCCTGATCGCACGATTGCACCAGATCAGGCAGTTTCAGAAGCAGAGGCTTGGGCTGCGTTTGGTGCAGTCGGGTGAAAATCCGGTTCATGTATCACGTCAAACGGCAACAGGGTGTTGTTACATATGAAAGAGCCTGCGCAAGCCGCCAAACAGCGTGCTCCGTACTCTGCCCTGCTTGATGCCTTCTGCAACAGGATGCCCATCGCCTCGCAGTTCCTTTGTTTCGGCGGATCGCTTCGCGTGTTGAGAAAGCGCCTCACCGAGTCGCTTCTGTGGGTCTCCCTGCTTCCCGCTGAGTTTCTCGTACAGAAGTGGGTCAATTGTCATCGCGGGCTCCTGTTGCTGGATTGCTTGGATCGTGCACTAGAATGTACAGGAGAAAGCGGGTTTATGCAATCCTGTGGCTCTGCACGAGTTGATGGGTTCGCATAATCCAGACCCTGACAGGAGGCAATCATGCGTGCTGATATTGCATACAACGAAGTGATTGATGGCGAGGACTTTCGTCGAGCTCAAGCAGCCGCAGATGCATCTGGTGACCTTCCTGCGGAACTGATCGACCCGGACAAGTTCTATGTGACACAACTGTGGGATCGCTACAACGAGGAAAACCATCGGACGTGGCGTGAGTTGTATCACGAACGCTATGAGACACTTGAACAGCAGGCATCGCGCGTGTTTCTCAATGGTCTGAACGCGATCGGTCTCACGCCGAATGAGGTGCCGCGACTTGAAGATGTGAACAAAAATCTTGCTCCGTTGACTGGCTGGCAGAGCAAAGCAGTGCCGGGGTACCTTCCTGCAAAGTCATTCTTTGCGTGCCTTTCAAAGCGTGAGTTCCCAGCGACGATTACCATCCGTCCGCACAAGCTGAAGTATTACCTGCCAGAGCCTGACATCTTCCATGATGTCTTCGGGCATGTGCCTTTGCACGCTGACCCGATCTTTGCGGACTTCCTGCAGACCTACGGCAAGGCAGCGCTGCACACAGACGATCCGTATCACATCGAACGCCTTGGCAGACTCTTCTGGTTCACGGTTGAGTTCGGACTCATCAAAGAAGATGGCAGGAACAAGCTCTATGGATCAGGGCTGATCTCGTCGATTGGTGAGAGCAAGTTTGTGCTCTCATCATCCGATGTGGATCGAAGACCGTTCAACCTTGATCTTGTCTGCGACACCCCCTTCGAGATCCATCACTACCAGCCGATCGTGTATGTGCTTGAGTCGTTTGAGCAGCTACGCGACGCGATGAACTCGTACTCAGAGCGTTTGCTGAACGAAGCAGTGGGGGTTTGACCACGGCTGCCGATGAGGGTTCTCAAGCTTCGGGACTCGCCCGACTGCGGCGTGTGCCGCACCCACGTCGGTGCTGATTGCAATCGCACCCAACCTGATTTCCACTGCATGTGTGCGGATCCCGTCTACAGTTTGGCATGACACAAACCGCTGAGTCACAGGACACTCTCCCGACAGATCAGGCCGAGTCCGAAACATCACCCTCACAGGACAGGTGGTCAGCTGCGCAGTCGGCAGAAATGTATGGGCTGGAGGCGTGGGCTGGTGGGTATTACGCCGTCAGTGAACGGGGCACTATTGTCGCTCAGCCCATGCGCACCGAGGGTCAGGGCGTTGCAGGCGCGATCCCACAGATTGATCTGCATGAACTGATTGAGGGGCTCAGCCAGAGAGAGATCTACACGCCTGTACTCATCCGCTTCACGGACATGATCCATACGCGCGTGCGCGAGATCTTTGGCGCATTTGCCGATGCGATCCGTGATAACGAGTACAAGAACACCTATTGCCTTGTCTATCCCATCAAGGTGAACCAGCAGCGACAGTTGTGTGAGGAGATCCGCGACGAGCATCAGGTCTGTGGCGGCGGTCTGGAAGCCGGCTCCAAGCCCGAACTGCTCGCGGTGCTTGGACTCACCAGCACCACACCCGATATCCCAATCATTTGCAACGGATTCAAGGATCGTGAGTACATCGAGATGGTGGTGCTCGCGACAAAGCTCGGCAGAAAGATCATTCCGGTCGTCGAGCGTTTTCACGAGTTGAATCTGATCATCGAGATCTCAAAGCAGTATGGTGTTCGACAGCCGATCGGTCTACGCATCAAGCCGACCGCCTCCGGTACCGGTCGATGGCAGTCCTCTGGCGGTGTGCGATCGAAGTTTGGTCTTGCTGCACCTCAGGCACTTCGCGCGCTCGAGTATCTCAAATCGCTGGGGATGGAGGATCAACTCGAGATGATCCATTTCCACATCGGCTCGCAAGTCTGCGATATCCGCCGGTTCAAGACAGCTATCAACGAGCTCTCCCGTTTCTACGTGGAACTGGTCCGGCTCGGCGCGGGGCTCAACACAATCGATATCGGTGGAGGACTCGGGCTCGACTACGACGGCTCGCAATCCACATTTGATTCCAGTGTCAACTACACCCTACAGGAGTACGCAGCCGACGTCGTGTACCGCATCAAGTCATCATGTGATGATGCAGGGATTCCGCATCCACGCATCATCTCAGAATCAGGTCGGGCGGTGTCGGCAAACTCCAGCGTGATGGTGATCGACGTGCTGGGCCGAGCGGAGTTTCCCAGCGTGCCAGATATGCACGCGATGCAGGCAGAGATCCGCAAGGACCCCGAGACCCCTCAACCGGTGCTTGATCTGCTCGATGCGTACGACCGGCTCTCCTCCGGTGAGTATCTTGAGGTCTACCACGACGCTCTGCAGGCAAAGGAAGAGGCTGCGACGCTGTTCAATCTCGGGTACCTGTCGCTCACGATGCGTGCGCACTTTGAACGGCTGTTCTGGACAACCTGTCGCGGGGTGCTCGAACTTGCAATGAATGAGGATGAGCCGCTGCACGACGATCTGCGCGATCTGCCCGTCCTCCTGAGCGAGATCTATTTCTGCAACTTCAGCCTGTTCCAGTCGCTCCCGGACTCGTGGGCGATTGACCAGTTGTTTCCAATCTGCCCAATCCATCGGCTGAACGAGGAACCGACGCAGCGTGCTGTGCTGTGTGACATCACCTGCGATTCGGACGGTCAGATCGCAAAGTTCGCATCGCCGGACTCTCGCGAGTACAAGGAAACGCTGGAACTGCACACACTGCTCCCATCAACAAAGCCGAACGAGGAAGTCCAGCCCTACTACCTCGGGCTATTCCTTGTTGGAGCATATCAGGAGGTGCTGGGTGATTTGCACAACCTGTTCGGTGATACGCATGTGGTGTACGTGAGTCTGACCGAGGATGGCGGGTACATTATCGATGAGATCATCGAGGGCGACACGGTCGAGGAGGTGCTCGCGTACGCCCAGTACGACTCAAAGCAGCTTGAACGCATGATCCGCAAGGAAACGGAACGAGCGGTCAAGTCAGGGAAGTTCTCGGTTGCCGAGAGCAGGGCGCTCCTGAAGTTCTACGAGATCGGGATGGAAGGGTACACATATCTTGAGTAAGTCTGTTATGGGCGCTGCAGTGTCACTTTGCCAGTGATCTCTTTTCCCCGGCGAAGCACGACAACATCCACGATGTCGCCGGGTTCGTAGTCACCCAGCACCCTGTAGAGTTCGTTCAGGTCGCGCACGTTTCGTCCATCGACCGAGACGAGTACGTCGTTCCGTCGGAATGTGCGAGCACTCCGGTTTCGAACGGCTTTGATCGTTAACCCTTCACCGTTGCCAGCGTCGGTATCAAGTCCGAGTGCCGCTCCTGGAATGCGTCCTGCTTCAGAGACCTCATTGAGATTGCGAACCCACTGCTGGTATTCGCGGTTGACCTGCGTCAGATCGTCGCCCAGTACGCGCGTGATCGCGGTGATTCCCGATGGATCTGCGCGGTAGGTCTCGTCATAGACACGATACCACTCGCCGAGCTTGCCCTGTCTGTACAGGTAGTAGAAGAACGTGCGTGCCATCGCGTAGTTTGCGAGCGGTCGTGTGCTATTGAACCGATCACGCTCCATCTCCGCCAGCGTCTCAATCGGCATGAGTTTGCCGAGTCGTGCGAGTCTTCGCGCGGTGTTGGTTCGATAGTTCTCGCGAATCACTAGATCACCATCCGGCATGATGTCAAAGTCTTCAACCAGCGAGCAAAGCCCCTCCTGCACCCAGACCGCGTGCAGATTGCCAGCACGCTCGTTGGATCGCCAGTGGAGCACGTGGAAGTATTCGTGGCGCAGCGACGTTCCAAGATTCTGCGAGACAAGCTGCTTCTGGTCGTGCAGGTATGAACCGCCGATCTGTTGCGTGCCGGTAATCGCGTTCGAGCCATAGATGCTGACCGCCCATCGCATGAAGTCCTTTGCGTTCGGGAGCACCACACTGACCCACGCATCTACCTTCTCAGGTGTTTTGTTGTCTTCGTTGGAATCTGGAGCCGCTGTATTGGTGTCTGTATCCGGCGCGGGCAAGTTGTAAAAAACATGCTTCGATCCCCACGCAGCAAGCAGATACATCTCGCGCTTTGCCTGCGCGAACGACACGTCGCTGAACGCAGACGCGAAGATCAGACGAAGTTGTTCGTCCTTCTCATACGTATATGTTGGGCCGTACTGCTTCTGAAGGATCTCAAGCGTCTGGTCGGATCGTGTCTCGCGGATCAAATCCCACTTATCGATGAGATTGATAAACCGTGGATCATCGCGCAGCGGGTTCAACTGCGGATCATTGTCAAGCAGTGTGACTCGATCGAACCCGAGTTCGACAGCCTTGCGAAGTGCTTCCCACGCGTCATCGACTTTGTCCTGCATCGACAGCGCACACGCGAGGTTGTACCACGGCACAAAGTTTGTCTGCTGAAGTTCAATCTGTTTCCGGAACTCGGCTTCAGCTTTGGCATAGTCGCCAGCCTGCATCGCTTCGAAAGCGATCTTCTGATGCTCGAATCCCCTGTTGTCCCAGGTTTTGTCGATCGGTTGCGCAACGGAAAGCGAGGCAGAGGCGCACACAACCCCGGCAGCGATCGCTGCGCCTATCCGAGTGGGGAGATTGAGCCGGAGGTTCATCGACACGGTCTGATGCATCGGCGATGCATCGGTTCCGCCTGCGGCAGGTTGATTACGCCCGGTAAGCGTCAGCAACCTTCGTCAGTGCCTCACGCACGATCCGGAAGTGGTCCTCGGTCAGCGCGTGGTGCATCGGGATGCAGAACACGCGCTCGGACAGTTTTGCAGACACGGGCGGGTGTTCTGTTACAAACTTCGCAAATGCGGGCTGGCGCGTGAGCGGCTTGGGATAATGCACTGCGTTGGGAACCCCTTCAGCGGCCAGTGCCTTGATGAACTCGTCGCGTGTGCAGGTGAACTTTGCAGGATCGAACTTCACGGTGTACAGGTGCCACGATGGTTCCGCGTTTGGTGTGTGTGTCGGAGCTTCAAGGCCGTCGATCTCTGCAATGATCTCGTCGTAGCGCTTCGCAGCTTTCTGGCGATCGTGCGTCTGGTCCTGAAGTGTGTCCAGTTTCGAGCATCCAATTGCGGCAGTAATGTCGTTCATGCGGTAGTTGAACCCGATCGACTCATGCAGGTACTTGTCGGTCTCGCCGTGCGAGCGGAGCATCCCCATTTTCCGTGCGATGCCGTCGTCGTTTGTCATGACCATGCCGCCCTCACCCGTGCCGAGGTTCTTTGTGGCATAGAACGAGAACGTTGTCGCGTCTCCATAGGCACCAAGTCCCTTGCCGTTGTAGCGTGCCAGATGGGCCTGAGCAGCATCAAAGATGACGTGGAGATTGTGCTTCTTTGCGAGGGTGAGGACGCCGTCGATGTCAACAGGCATGCCGTAGAGATGCGTGCACGCGATGGCTTTGGTGTTGGGTGTGATGCGCTTTGCGACATCATCAACATCAATCTGGAATGTGTCCTCGCGAACGTCACAGAACACGAGTTTGCAGCCAGCCGCTGCGAGCATGGACGCAGTCGCGATGTATGTCCACGCTGGGACGATCACCTCATCGCCTGGCTCAAGCATTGCGCCATACGCGAGTTGCAATGCGCATGTGCCGTTGGCACACGTCAGCGCGTGCTTTGCATCGCTCATGCTCCCGAACCGCTCCTCGAACTCCGCGCATTTCTTTGCCTGGCGGAGCATGCCGGACTTGAGCACCTCGTTGGCTGCGTCGATGTCCTGCTGCGTCAAACCCAGCGACATGAATGGCACGGGTGTCGCTGAGACGGGCGAGCCACCATTGATCGCAAGCGAAATGGTGTGGTCGGTCGCGGTGGCATTGGGCATTCGTGAGCTCCGTGTGGCGTGATGTGGAACTTGTCCGCCAAACCGGCGGATATACTCCCGTCGCACCCAAACCGACTGGTGGTCCGGGTGCTGGAGCGGTACGATCATGCAGTGATCGAGCCGGCTGGGACCAAAGGGTAGCTGAGAAACGCGAAAAGTCGCGATAATCAGCCCGAACACGTGCTCAACCCCAAGACGCAAGCTGTGAAAACAGCATTCCGTCGAAGCTGAGCAATCACATAGATATAGGACGTTGGACAGGCGATGTGTTCGTGCGCGTCCTGATGTTCCGGAACAATCCCGCAGTGCTCCGAAAATGTGGGAGGGAACGATGCGGAGTTTCCCCGCATTTTGATTGCAGAGAATGAACCCACTCTCATCTCACCCAAGGATTGGCAAAGCATTGTGAGAGTGAAACTCACCGAAGGAAGAGACCATGCAAAGACTGCTATCACGCTCACGTCTAACCTCGTTTGCCGTTTGTGCAACGCTGTGCAGTGGAACACTGGGCATGATCGCATTTGCCCAACCGGAAGCACCGGCTCGGAATCGCAGTGCGACACTTTCGAATCCGGAACTGAAGTCGTTTGATGGATACTGGGGATTTGCTGATCCTCATCATGACACGACCATGGGATTCAACTTCCCGACCGACATCGCAGAGGTGCTGGTGAAGGTCGGGCAAAGTGTGAAGGAGGGCGAACTGCTCGTCCGCGCCACTGACTCAGAAATCCGCGCTCAGGTTGAGTTGCAGCGTCGGCGTGTGGTGAACACCTACGAGGTGCAAGCGGCCAAAAACGAGCTTGATTTGCGCGAAATTGAGTTCCAGAATGAGGAGACTGTTCGGCAGAAGGGGGGCGGACAGTCGTCAGAGTGGGAAGCTGCGAAGGCACGACGCGATGGCGCTCAGATTGCGTACGAAGCCGCAAAGGAGAGCATGGAAGAGCAGAAACTTGTGCTCGATCGACTCGAAGCGCAGCTTGCGACATACCACCTCAAAGCGCCGTTTGATGGCACCGTCGCAGCGGTGCAGGTAGACAAGGGACAGGTGCTCTCGCATGCAGATCCGGTTATTCGGGTTGTTGATGTGAGCAAGCTGACCATGCTCGCGCTCGTTCCGAGCAACGAAGCGCTCTCGCTGGGCCTGAAGAAGGATGACGCCGCGTGGATTGTGCTCGATGTGCCGGGAGAACTGCGTGTGATCAAGGGGAAGGTGACCGAGGTCAATCCCGTGATCGAGTCTGCCGCCCGACGGATGACAATTCGCGTCGAGTTCCCGAACCTGCTCAGCGTGCCGGCTGGTCTTGATGCGTATGTCAGGTTCACAGAGCCGCAGGGCGAGTGGGCCGCGCGCATCTATGCTGCAGAGAACACAACAGCTGGGGCTGGTGGCGAATAACCCAAAGCGGGTACTCGGTCGTTGGAGCAGAATCCGGACGTCGTTCGGACACATCATGCGGACCAAAGATTGTGTTGTGACAGTGTTTGCGACGCGTTTTGGCTGCACAATCGCTGCCTTGGTGTAATATGTGACAGTGACTGAGTTTCGCTCGTGAACTGATATGTTCAGACTGGATACAGGAGAGATTGCGGGTTGATCGACGTATCAAACATCAAGGCTTCCGGCTGGAACAGGGTGGTTGAAGAACTTGCGTCACCTGCGCCGGATGACCGCATCTTTCTTGCTCGGCTTGCGTCAGTGCTGGGGCGGGTATCCAGTGCGCGGCTTGCACTCCTGTTCCGCGTTCCCATGTCGCAGGAGAGCCCAGAGCCCGACCACGAGCAGGCGCCCGAGCTCATGTTCATCTGGCCCGCTGAACATATGCTGAAGATGGGTGGGAAACCGGACCTTGGTGTGCGCGTTCCGGACGAGATTGCAGATCAGGTCGAAGCAATCCATGATCAGCGTATCGCGGCTCGCGTAGTTGCGAGTGGAGCGGGTTCCAGCAGCGTGCGCGTGTTCAAGCTTGAAGAGAACTCCGAGTATTACACAAGCGATGCGCCAAAGGGCATGGTTGTTGCAGTTTCGGTCCCGCTCGTTGAAGCGCCAAATCAGCCCGCGCCAATAGGCGATCGCGCTGTTATCACGATTCTGATCGAAAACCGTTCTCAGCAGGCCTTGCACACGACCCTTGCAATGATCGAGTCGCTTGTTGGATACGCGCATACGCACGTTGTGCGCCAGGTGGCAAATCGCACGAAGCAGTCGAGCGCTGCGCTCGATCTCGCAGGCAGACTTATCGCGTCGATAAACACTGCCAAGGGGTTCAAGGGCGCGTGTATGCAGGTCGCAAATGATCTGAGCAGGTACGCCGGGGCAGATCGTGTCACCATCGGCTGGGCAGCAAGCGTTGGCAACAAGGCTAACGCAGGGCAGGCCTGTCGCGCTGTCGCGATGAGCGATACCGAGCATCTTGATCGGCGCACCAATCTCATCCAGCGTATCGAAGCAGCGATGGACGAGTGCCTCGATCAGGAGCAACCCGTTGTGTATCCCCAGCCTCCCGAGACGGGCGAGGGTGGAGATGCGCTGCTCGGTCGAGCAATCGTTCATTCCCATCGTGAGCTTGCCTCTGCTGATGCTCGGCTCAAGATCGCGTCGATCCCACTGCGCATCGATGATGGTGTTGTTGGTGTTGTCACGATTGAATCAACGCACGAAGGACAGGTCTCGCCGACGATCATCGAGATGATCCAGGCGACGCTCGATCTTGTGTCGCCCGTGTTGGTGCTTCGCAAGAGTGACGATCGTGTGCTGCCATTGCGTGCGTGGGACGAATCGTTGAAAGTTGGGGCGTGGGCAGTGGGACCAAAGCACACCGCGTGGAAGCTCGGCGCGATCGCGCTAGGGCTGTTCATGCTGTTTGCGACGCTTGTGCCGCTACCGTACCGTGTTGAAGCACCAATGGAACTGCGCCCTGTCGAGGAACGCGTTGTGTCTGTTCCTTTCGGTGGGATTCTGTCCGTGTTGCCCGATGGCATTGAGCCGGGTGCTGAGGTTGTCGAGGGTGATCTGCTCGCGACGCTTGACACATCCGAGATGCTCGATCGCCTGGCTGAATCGATGGCGAATCTTGAGCTTGCGGACAAACAGGCCGACGCGGCACGCAACGCTGGTAAGTTCGACGATGAGGATCAGGCGCGCGCTCGTGCAACCCAGGCGCGCGCGCAGATCGACGTGATCAACCAGTATCTCTCACGATCAGAAATTCGTGCGCCGATCTCGGGCACGATTATCGCGGGCGATCTTGCGTCGAGTGTCGGCCAGACACTTCAGCAGGGGCAGCCGTTGTTCCAGATCGCGCAGCTTGAGGGCATTCGTGTCGTGGCGCGTGTGCGTGACGAGGACATCAAGCTCGTGAATGATCGACTCGCGCGTGAGGGTGAGGTCACCGGGTACATGGCAACAAAGGCGCAGCCGGGCAAGCGCGTGCCGATCGTTGTCGAGCGTGTGGTTCCATCGGCACAGCCGATCGACGGACAGAATGTCTTTGAGGTCTACGCGAAGCTTGCTGACGAGGCGCAGGGCAGCGTCTTCCGTCCCGGGCTTGAAGGGATCGTGAAACTTGATTCCGATCGCCGTCCATTGATCGATATTGTGACTCGCAGATTGCGGAATCGCATCCGCCTGTGGATGTGGTGGTAAATGAGAGAACGCGAGCGTCCCACATTCAGCCCGGTCTGGCATCGCGTTGCGCGCATGACGCCCACGCTGCGCTCGCACGTGCAGATCACGCGCCAGCATTATCGCGGTCGGCGCTGGCACGTGGTGCATGATCCCACGTCCAATCAGTTCTATCGCCTCAGCCCTGTTGCGTATGAGATGGTTGGACTGCTCGACGGCGCGCGCACGGTCGAGGAGGTCTGGACGCACGCGCTCGAACGTCACGGCGATGCTGCGCCAACGCAGAACGAGGTTGTCGAACTGCTCGGGCAGTTGTACTCATCGAATCTTCTGCGTGTTGAAGACACGCCGGATGTTGAGCAGCTGCTCACACGATCCAACAAGCGTCTGAAGGGTCAGGTGATCCAGAAGGCGCTGGGTATCATGTATTTCAAGATCCGGCTGTTCAATCCTGACTGGATTCTCGAAAAGCTGGAGCCCGTGTTCCGCCCGCTCATCGGCCAAACTGGCTTTGTGTTCTGGCTGGTGTGGGTGCTTGCAGCAATCTATCCGCTTCTGACAAACTTCGACAGTTTCAGCACTGGGTTTGACAGCGCGATTGCGCCGAGCAACTGGTTCTGGCTTTCCATTGTCTTTGTGATCACGAAGATCATCCACGAGACCGGGCACGGTGTGATCTGCAAACGTTACGGCGGGCTTGTGCCCGAGACGGGCGTGATGATCCTTGTGCTGTTCCCGTCGCCGTATGTCGATGCGTCATCGTGCTGGGCGTTCCCCAGCAAGTGGAAGCGCATGGCGGTTGGTGCGGGCGGCATGATATTTGAGCTTGCCATCGCAGCTGGTGCAGCGTGGGTCTGGGCGATGACATTGCGAGGCGATGAGTCCACCGGGCTGGTCAATCAGATCGCCTACAACATCGTGTTCATCTCCAGCATCTCGACAGTGCTGTTCAACGCTAACCCGCTCATGAAGTTCGACGGGTACTACATCCTCTCGGATCTGCTCGAAGTGCCGAACCTCATGCAGCGTTCGCAGCAGATGATCCAGCATCTGATCAAGAAGCACGCGTATCGGCTGAAGGACGATCGTCCGCCGTCAACCGTGCCGAGTGAGCGACGTATTCTTGTTGTGTTTGGGATTCTGTCGCTGCTCTACCGTGTGTTTCTGTTTGTTTCGATCACGTTGTTCGTCATGGGCAAGATGTTTGGGCTCGGTGTTGTGCTTGCAGTATGGACCATGGCATCGTGGTTCATCTTCCCTGCGGGCAAGTTCATCCACTGGCTGTCATCCTCGCCGCAGCTTGCGGACCATCGCATGCGCGGGCTGGGCACATCGCTCGTGATTGGTGCTCTGGGGATAACAGTCCTGGGCATCATCCCGATGCCCGATGCAAGGTATGCCAACGGGATTGTGGAATCGAAACACCGATCCGGTGTGTTCTTTGGCTCACGCAACGGGTTTGTGACAGAGGTGTTTGTCGAGCCGGGGCAATGGGTCGAGGCAGGCCAGGTGCTGCTGGTGTGCGAGAGCCCGCAGTTGCTCAGCGAGATCGCCTCCGCAGAGGGCTCGCTGGCCGAGCGCCAGAGTATTACGCGATCGATTGCAACGCGCAGTGCTGCAGCGATCGATGTCGCCCAAACATACATCGATGCGATCAATCAGCAACTCGATACGTTGTATCGGTTGCGTGAGAAGCTCGTTGTGCGAGCGCCGCACGCCGGTCGTGTCATCGGGCCGGACCCCGGTCGGCTGCTTGGCTCGTACCTGAGTCAGGGCGATCACATCTGCGAGGTTGTTGACACAGAAAACGTGCAGGTGGCTGCGGATATGTCCACCGCGCAATGGCTGCCAGTTCTTGATCACAGGATTGAGGAAGGCCAGATCAACGCCTCTGTGCGCAGGCTTGCCGATGTGTCATCGTCGGTCAGGACCACGGATGTGACATTCGTTGAGGGCGGCACCCGCCAGTTGAGCCATGCGGCGCTCGGGTACGCGGGCGGTGGTGATATCGAGATCGACCAGACGCAGGAATCGGGTCTTGTCTCGCGCAGACCACACTTCGTTGTCGAACTGCAACTCCCGGAAGATACGGATGCGACATTCGGCGTGCCGGGCGAGCGTGTTCGCGTGCGCTTTGCGCTCGAACCCAAGCCGTTGATCGCGCAATGGGCCGATCGTCTGCGCCGGCTTGTCCAGGGGCGTGCTCAGTTGTAGGTGAACGATGTCCCAGGCACTCACACGCTACAACGTTCTGCATGAATCGCTGCGCAGCAGACGGCGCAGGCCCGAGTTTTCCCATGGAATCGATGCGATCGCGACACGTCTGCTGGTGCGGAATGATGCGCGCCAGTTCACGATTGCGCAGCTTCGATCTGAAGCGGAAGCTGTTGCTGTTCTTGCACCAAAGATGCACGCGATGTCTGAGGCTGCGCTTGATGACGCTGTGATGGCGGTGCGAGAGACGTTCGTTCGTCAGCGTCAGGACACGGAAACACTGCACCACGGGCTTGCGCTTGTGCGAGAGGTTGCTCGCAGACAGATTGGTGAGGAAGCGTACATCGTGCAGTTGATGGCTGCGCTTGCAATGTCCCGCGGGCGTGTCGTTGAGATGGTTACGGGCGAGGGCAAGACGCTGACGGGATCAATCGCTGCGGTGCTTATTGCGTGGCAGCGCAGGCACCTGCACATTCTCACCGTCAATGATTACCTCGCGCGTCGCGACGCAGAATCCCGCAAGCCGATCTATGCCCGTTGTGGATTGAATGTTGGTGCTATCCAGCAGGAGCAAGCGCCGGACGAGCGGTTTGGGTTGTACGCGCGTTCCATTGTCTATGGCACGCCCAAGCAGATCACAGCGGACTGGCTGCGCGATCAGATCCGTCTGCGCAAGATCGACTCGGCGTGGTCGGGGCGCTCGTTGATGGCGCGATCGCCGCAGGGCATGCAGGCGGGGCCGATGGTGCCGGGACTGCGTGCCGCACTCGTTGATGAAGCGGATGCGGTGCTGATCGACGAGGGGGTTGTGCCACTGATCATCGCGCAGTCGCGACAAGGCGATTCGATGTCCGGTGTGTATCGTGCTGCTTCACACATGGCTGCACAACTTGATGAGGGGCCCGATTACACAATCGATCACGTTCGTCGCAAGGCGGAACTCCGTAAACGCGGCGAACAGCGATGCGACGAGATGTTCGAACGCACAAACGAACCCATCTTCCGTGCGCGTCGGCGCGGGCAGGAGCTTGTTCGTCAGGCGCTGGTAGCTCGCCATTGCTATCGCAGGGGCGATCAGTACCAGATTGTTGACGGTCGCGTTGTGATCGTGGATGAATACACGGGGCGGTTCCTTGCAGATCGGTCATGGGAGCACGGACTGCACCAGGCGGTCGAAGCGAAGGAGCAGGTCGAGATTACAGCCGATCGCGAGACAATGGCTCGCATGAGCTTCCAGCGGTTCTTTCGCAGTTATCCGTTCCTTGCGGGGATGACGGGTACCGCTGCCGATGCAACCGGCGAGATTGAGCACGTGTATCGCACGCCGGTGGTTGTTATCCCAACCAACAAGCCACTCATCCGCAAGCAGTTGCCCATGCGCATTTTCAACGATGCAAAGACGAAGTGGAACGCGATCGTGGAATCGATCGAGCAGGTCAATGCGTCAGGAAGACCGGTGCTTGTCGGCACGCGGTCCATTGAAGCGTCCGAGCATGTGTCTCGTCTTCTCGAGGAACGCGGGATGGTTCATCGTGTGCTCAACGCGTATCACGACGAGGAAGAGGCGGAACTGATTGTGCTTGCAGGACGAGCGGGCGGTGCTGAGGGACCCGCGATCACAGTCGCGACAAACATGGCAGGTCGCGGGACGGACATCAAGCTCGATGAAGCTGCGCGCATGGCAGGTGGGCTGCACGTCATGCTGACCGAGATGCATACCGCGAAACGCATCGATCGTCAGTTCATCGGGCGCGCGGGCAGGCAGGGTGATCCCGGATCCGCACAGATATTTGTCTCGTTCGACGACGACCTCATGCGTCTTTACGCGCCACGCGTCGGGCAGCGACTCCGCTCACGGATGACATCCGAGGAGATGGCGCACGAGTCATCGTTGTGGAAACTCTCCTCGCGCATCTGGCGGTTCGCACAAAGGCGCGCTGAGGCTCGTTCGCGTCGGAACAGATCGAGCGTACTCCGCCAGGACGACTGGATTGAGAAGCATCTGCCGGGTGCCTAAGTTAGGATTCATTCAAATAACTCGTATTTCGATTTTTCTTGCTGTAAATGCGGTGTTTGTTGTATACTGGGATCATCGTGGGCAGGGAAGGAGATTGACATTATGTGGCATCGTTCTGGTTGTCTTGCGTGTGTGTGTAGTGCGTTTGTCATGTCGTTGACATGCGGTGTTGCTGCGGACGTGTTTGTTGAGATTACTTATGCCGGGCAGCAGCCGGATGGGTTGTGGGACAGCATCCCATTCGGCGGTCAAGGCACCTTCGATATCTGGATGTGGGGGACCGGGCCTGACACCGAACTTAAAGCGTTTGTTATGGTTGTCGGTGGAACGCCTGCTGCACACAACACCGAATGGACGGCTCTTTCAGTGGGTCAGGTAGATCCGCACAACTATTTTACGAACTCGCTTATAGAAGATAATGGAGAACTCAACACAGGCTTGCTTGATGGCATCGCAATCATTCCGTCGTTGCCAAATGAGCCCGGTGTTCCATTTGATTCGCTCGCAAACGCAAAGCGTATCTATGCAGGGTTTGATGCAGTCAACATCGCTGCAGGTGGTGAGTTGACAGCTGCTCTTGCTCTTATTCATACAAACGTGGCGACAGGTCGACCGGTGACTGTCATCGGTGTTGTCGAAACACCAGCTCCGGGTACAGCAGGTTTGCTTGGTTGTACAGGCTTGCTTGCATTGCGCCGCAGGCGATAACGAGTTGTAGGGCTTACGCAGCAGCTCTGCTCTGCTGAGCAGCCTTCGGCGCGATAACGAGAGCTGTCAGGTCGTCAGCCTGATGCAGTGAGCCCGCGTGCCCACCCACAATCCCTCGCAACGCATTAACGACATTCTGCAGGCATCCATCAGTCTTTGTCGGCCAGGGAAGATTTGCAAAGTGGTTGACATATTCTCGCGAGCCACGTCGTTGAATCTTGTTTGCTTCCTCGTCGTCAGGGAATGCGGTTTCAAACCCATCTGAGTAAATAAGGAGCGACTGCCCGGGAGTGAGTGTCAGGGTGAGATCCTCATATTGGGCTTCCGGGAACACGCCGAGCATCGGCCCTGCCGCATCCACCTCTTTGACGTAGCCGTTTGAGCCATCGAGACCCGCAAGCAGCGCGGGTGGATGTCCAGCACACGCGATTTTGAGTGTGTTCGTGTTCGCGTCGAACGAACCTGCAATCGCTGTCGCAAATCTGCCGCGCCCTGCTCCGGCGCATGAGAGTTCAGTATTCAAGTGTGCTATGCGCGCAGCTGGTGAGTCCTCGTAGCTTGATTTACTTGCGACTGCGATATCCGCATCCTTGTTCATCGCGCGGCAGATCAGCACAGAAAGCAGCGCAGCAGGCATGCCGTGGCCGACCGCATCAGCAAGGAAGAACCAGACAACGCCCGGTGCAACCTCTCGCACGCCATACACATCACCACTCACAAATCCGACCGGCTGGAAAAGCACGCCGATATCTGCACCATCCACCTCTGGGAGGTCCTTGGGCATGAGCTCCTGCTGGATCTGGCCGGCGAGTTGGAGTTCCTCATTCACCTGCTCCATGTGTCTGACGGCGCCCTGTGTTGACGACTGCACAATTGCAAGTTCTGCCAGCACTGCATCGACGAGAGACTGTCCTGCACTCGTGCCGCGCATCGCAGAGGCTAGTTGCTCTGCTGGTGTATCCAGGGGCAACAGCAGCACATTTGGGTGAGCGCACGAGATCGCGTTGATATGCTGCGCATGACACAGCATGATCGATACTCTGTCGAGCGAGCGCACACGCGACATCAATCGATTGATCTCGCTTGCATCAAGTGCTGGATCACACACGCACACGAGTTGGCACGAGAGCAGATCCGAGGACTCGGGCGCAGAAAACACATCATCGATTGACGAATGCACAAGACTCAACTGCTCGTCATCAGACCAGCAGTTCACCAGATTCGTCTCGAGCGAGCGAGTGATCAGGTCAACCTGCGGTGTGTACGACGATACCGCGATACATGCGCAGAAAGACGGTGCGGCGTTCCTGTGTGTTCTGCCCAAGGTCTGATCCTCTTGGTGCGACGCGCACAACACGCGCTGCATATAGAGTGATCGGGTTAGGATGCAAGGTCCTTGAGCTTCCCAGTGTCCAACGTGACCTGATCGCCTACTTTGACACCGATTTCGGCCATCCGACCGCCGCGAAGTTCGATAACAAACTGCACATTGCTGAATCGGCTTGGGTATCTCTTCAGCCGAGCGTTGTACTCGGCATCGGACTCGCCCTCGCGTTGTGGCTCTTCCACCGTCATCTCATGCATCGTGAGAATCTTCCCCCGGGAATCGAGATACATGATGTCAATGTCAATGGGGCAGTGGCGCATGACAAACGACTGCGAAGACGGCGATCGAAACACAAAGATCATGCCGCCGTCGTCGGCAATGAAATCACGATTGCTCAACCCCTGGAAACGTGTATCAGCGTTCGTTGCCAGTTCGAGCGTGAATCGCTTCCCGGCGATCTGAACCGACGTCACCTTGTCAGTAGTGACGGTCCCGCTTTGGCAGTTTGAAAGTGTCATGACAGCACCAATAGCAGCTGCCAGCGCGACGAGTAGCAGACCAATGCGGATCTTGATGTTACTTGAAGACTGAGCTGCACGTGTCATGATTCATCTCCTATCAGCCAGCGCTCGTCCTGTGGTGTAAAGACCACACGGTCGCGGGGCATTCTATCGTACCGAAATCGCACAAGAAACTCGGCTGCGGACATTGGTTTCGGCTCAGTTCTGGGCAAAACTCCGCTCCACGCAGCTATCAGCCCCGTGACACGTTCGGCTGAGACACCTTTCTGGCGATACATCGAGAGACGTGAATCGCCATGACGCTTTGCCAGTCGCCTGCCATCCGCACCAACTACGAGAGGCAGATGCCAGTAATGGATGGAATCTTCTGGTGCTGTGATGTACTCGAGAGCGATTCCAAGCAGGATCTGCCGACTCGTTGATTCCAGCAGGTCGTCACCACGGATCACGTCTGTGATACCCTGCCTGTAGTCATCGACGACAACTGCAAGCTGGTACGCTGGCTGATCCTGCTTCGTCCAGACAACGAAATCGCCGGTGATGTTGCTCGGGTTGAATGACTGTGTGCCTGCAATAACATCGGTGAACCCGACGTCAACGTCGTGGACAACAAAGCGCCATCCCATGGCAGATGGTGCACTCGAGTTTGGTGGCGTGTGCTGCGAGAATGTGCTTGGGCGCAACGATTCGTCCATCCGCAGTGATGCGGGAAAGAGCAGTTCGTGTGACCCCTCTTGGGGTGCAGACGCAGCTTGTGAAATCTCATTTCGAGACAGTGCGCATGGATAGACCAGTCTGCGTGCAGCAAGCTTGTCCATTGCCTCGATGTAGGGCGCTAGATCTGCTGTCTGCGTGACGGGGTCTCCATCCCAGTCAATCCCCAGCCATTGAAGGTCGTCGATTGCCTGCTGCATCGCCCATGGCTTGGTCCGCGGAGTGTCAAGATCCTCAATCCGCAACATGATGTTCCAGTGTCTCTGCCGGGCAATAGCCCAGTTAATCAGAAAACTTCGCGCATTCCCAAGATGGAGTGCCCCCGTCGGAGACGGTGCGAGGCGGGTTTTGTGTTCCTTGGCGGGCATTCGTTTGGAAATTGTTTGTAAACCGGGCTGGACTTGGTGCGAATATGGGTACAGTGTTCGCTTCATATCGGCGGCTGGCGATGAGGGAGCCATCCGGTCGATCTGCTGAGCAAACACACACCCGTGGGTGGGGCCACGGCAGAGGAACCGTCATGATGACCCAGGCACTCGACAAACTCGATGACAAGGCAATCCAGTCCGCGCTGGATGAGCGTGCAGACTGGGACGAGATTTCAGGCGTGATCCGCCGAACATACGCGTTCGATGACTTTGTCCAGGCGATGGTGTTTGTCAACCGGATTGCAGATGAAGCGGAGCGAGTCCAGCATCATCCCGACATTCTCATCAGGTACAACAAGGTTACATTGTCGCTCTCAACGCATGATGCAAACGGCATCACCATGAAGGACTTTGCATTTGCGGATGCTGCAGACAAGCTGAATGAGTTTGAATCTGCAAACTGATGCTTGTGTGTTAGTGCAGGTCCGAATAGCACACGACTACATGTCCAATAAACATAATTCTGCTCATTGGTTGTATTGAGTGTGCACCTGCAGAGCGTTTTTACTTTGGCATCCCGCTTTCTGGTGATATATTGCATCTACGGACGCCTGACAGCGTTCTGAGGAGAGTATAGATGAAGA
Source organism: Phycisphaeraceae bacterium (assembly GCA_020639155.1). Taxonomy (NCBI): domain Bacteria; kingdom Pseudomonadati; phylum Planctomycetota; class Phycisphaerae; order Phycisphaerales; family Phycisphaeraceae; species Phycisphaeraceae bacterium. The sequence goes on along the minus strand of JACKHF010000001.1, from coordinate 348,386 downwards.
CGAGCAATGCACTGCTGTGCAGCGCGCTGGTTGCGCTGCTTGGTGGAACGACCGCTGCCTCTGCGCAGACCCGCAGTTCGTTCCTTTCCGTTGATGCCATCGCGGGCGTGTCTGTGACACAACTGACTGCAACCTCGTTCGAGGTCTCGGTGAGTTCGAGTCCAACATTCTCGGTGGGCGGCTCCACATACAACATTACAGATCTCTTCGGATTCTGGGCGTTGGCGGATACCAACGACCTGCTCGGTACGTCCACATCTTCATTCAGCGTGTGGAACGAGAACGAGAACAATGCCAGCGCTGGCGGCATTGCAGGCTGGAAGACCAATCCCAACACCGGATTGACAGCGTCAACAACGCTTGTGTTCAACTTCGATGCGTTTGATGCGAATGAGGTCGATCGGTTCGGGTTCCATGTGCGTCTTGATGGCACATTCCCGGGTACGTCTGGTAACACGGGGCACATTACAGTCGTTCCTGCGCCCGCGACGTTCGCCGGGTTTGCTGGTCTCGGTCTGGTTGCGACGCGCCGTCGACGCTGAGGTAGAAACTCATACATCACATATCGCCTCACCGATCTTACTGGTCGGTGAGGCTTTCTTATTTACGACGAAACTTCCTCTTCCCCCGCCAGCGCGACATCGCACACCGCTTTGATACCAAGCAGTTGCAGGTCGGGCACGATGTGCTCGACCACATCGTCATTTGAGAACAACCGCACAGCGTCGCCACCGGTTGCAACGACCTGCGGGTACCCCTCGTAATGCTCAGCATACTTCATGACGAGTTCGTGGACGGCACCGACAATGGCAGCACGTACGCCGACTGCAATCGCATCGGCCGTGTCCCTACCCCACGGTGTTGCTGCGTCGGGCTCATGGCATGGGCTGATGTCTGGGATTGCCGCGGTGCTCGTGTGGAGTGATCGCAGCATCATGCCCAGTCCCGGCAGGATTGCACCACCATGGAATGTGCCCTCGCCATCAACAAAGTTGATAGTGACCGCAGTACCGGTGTCGACAACAATGCACGCCTGACGTGCTCGTGAGTATGCGCCGAGTGCGCAGAGCAGCCGATCCTGCCCGACTGTCGATGCATCCTTCAGATTGTGGGGTATCTCGATGGGCAGATCGGTACCAATCCGAAATACGCCCGGGTCTGCTGGGAGCAGTGTGCCAAGCGCATCGCAGACAGTCTTTGCAACGGGTTCATTCACCGATGCGACTGCGGCGGCTCGTGTGCCAGACCTTGAAACCAGGTCGGCGAGTCGGTCGGCGGGGTTGGGTGTTTCAGCATTTACCCATCGTTCGGAACGATCGAGTTGATTGCCGATAAAAACACCAGCAGCAGTGCGGGTGTTTCCCACTGCCACAGCGAGCAGCACTGGTTGGGTCTGTGATGACGCTTTGGAGTTGTCAGCCATACGCTGAGCATATTCCAACGCTCTGCAAGGTACAGGGGGAGATGCAGCAGGATGCTGACATGCGCGGTTGACAGTTCGCTCAAGCGGATCCAGGTGGACGGGTTCTCGTTCCCGCTGGGTGTGTATCCGCTGGAATCAATGGTGCCCACTCCCGGGTACACGGTGGAGTTCGAGCCTGCAGACACGGACTCTGACGAATGGGATGAATGGCCTGACAGATACCTGTTCGATATCAACATCAGCGCGAATCGGCTGGGGGCGCTGCTGCGACTGCTGCTCACGCTCGCGCCAGGGCGCGTCTTTCCGATTCTGGATGTTCTTGGCGTTGATGCGTATCGCGAGGTCGATCCGTATCTTGCCTACGAACTCATCGGCATCGAGCACGTTATCGATGCGCTGCGTCGGTTTGAGACATTTCTGCTTGAGGATGGGCTCGTCGGGTTTGGCGTGATGAGCGAAAACCCGTTCATGTACCTCTTTCTTGATGAGCACAAGATACTGACGCTGCGGGTTGAGGTCCATCTGCGCGAACAGGTTGAAGCCATGCTTGCTGCGTTCGAACTGATGCCCGTCGAGGAACTTGCGAGCGTTGATTCGTCAACACATGAGCACACCAGCGTGCTGATCGCGCCGGAAGATCGGCCAGATTTACTCTCACCCGAGGAAATTGTTGAATATCTGCGCGACCATTGGCTGCTGACATTGAATGTTGACCCAGAGTCAAATGTGGACGACGAGGGCAACGATCTCGGGTTTACTGCCTGGCGATGCCTCGTCAGATGCCGGATGGAAAAGCCGACGCCCCAGACACGATACGCCGAGGTGTTTCTTCTTGCGGATGGTCTGATGCGCGCAGAGGAACTTGCACTGGAATCAACGGGCGAGTGGCCGGACAACAACTCGAAGCAACCGCAACGGTCAGCCCCATCGACAAGTACAGCGCCAAAGCCGACCCGTGGCAAACCCACCGAACAACCTTCGGAAGATGTCGAGTTGACTGAACGAGCAATGGTGCTCGCAGATCGGGTGCTTGCCGAGGAGGTTGCCAAGGTTCTTCGGGAACCCGCGATGATTCGAAGCATCGAACAGGCAAAGGCTGCTCGCGTGCTGCGTGTTCGCTGGCTTGAGGGATGAGATTCGGGCAGAACAGCCCAAACTGGATGCAGCCAGCCTTGACGTTCGGTCTTCTCGTGAGGCGAGTTGAGAAACCGATCCGTGAAAATGCGGATCCAACCCCTGCTGGCAGCCGTATCACAATGCCCAGCAGGTGGTGTGTTCATTCGGATGGTTCTATCTGAATGAACTTGGTTATGCGATGGTGTTGCGGTGTATTGACGCTCACTGTCGGTTTAGCCAGGGAGGCTCCACGCCATGACCATGGCGCGTAGGCTTTGTACATCCGTTGGCAGGCTGTTCGGGCCTGCCAATCCACGAACCAGAACCATGTCGTGTCGTGCCACAGATGATGTGCGATGCGCAGAACTCTGCTCGTGGTGCATTTGATTGGGTGCCGGGTCAGCCCGGCACGGTTTGCGAGCATACGCTCGTCCCTGCGACTCGCGGGGCAAGCCCTCTGTCATCAGGCTGTCATCCAATCGCAACCGCCTTATTCGGCAATCCCGTCGCAGCATTACGTCACACAGTCACCCCGTTCATTGTGCATGATCCGGAGATACGCATGGCTCGCACCAACAAGCGATCAGGCCCGCTCTCAACAACATTCGTCGCAAGTGCCATGTCAATGGCTGCTTTGCAGTGCTCAATTGTCGCTGCTGCTGGCATGCCGGTCGACGCATTTGATGGCTTGCCCGAGCCAACCGTTATGACGGCTGGGCTTGCGCACGAGCAGGCATCAAAGCTGCTCGAGCAGGGCAAACCTGTCCACGCACTCGACATTGTTCGTTCGATGCTGTTGGGACCAGCGAGTGACGAGCTTTCACCTGATCAGTCAGATCGTCTTCTCTCGCTGGCGACTATCGCAAAGGAGCAGATAGACCAACTCTCACCGGTTGAAGTCTCACTCCAGCGTGCAGAACTCGCGATGCAACAGGGCGATCTTGCCGTCGCAGAGGTTCACGCATCGCGTGTGCTTGAAACAAGCACTGCGCTGCGTGCCGATCGCTCGCGGGCTGAAGCTGTGATGATACGTGTGAGTGAGATGCGAGGAGATCTTGAGCCGATGCTGACGCGCGTGCTGTCGCAGGCAGAGCGAGATTTCCACGCGGGCCGGTACGCCGACGCAAAGCAGGGGTTCTCACGCATCCGTCGCAGCGGCATCACACTGACGAGCGGCCAGGAGCACACACTTACCTCGTACCTTGATCGTCTGATCGAGCTTGAGCGTGTCAATGGCGGTGCGTTTGAGCCAACCCGCACGCTCGGCCTGCTCACTCAGCCCGATGAGCCACAACCCGGCGTCGTGTCACCAATCACACCATCAAACACAACGCCCAACAACAATGTTGAGCCGCCGAGTCGTCCTGCAACACAGCCAGACCCGACTGTTCCTGCAACATACCAGCCAGATAATCCCGCAACATCGCCTTCGCAGCCTTCAACAAATCAGCCCGTAGTGACAATCGATCCTCAGGCAAACAATCAGCCGTCCATCACGCAGATTGAGATTCAGGCCCGCAGGTTGCAGGCACAGGAGCTGCTCGCAGAAGCCGATCAGGCATATATTGCGAACAACTTCGCTCGTGCTCGCGATCGTTATAACACACTGCTGAATAACTTCTCCGATGTGCTTGACGCAACACAACTCGAGCAGGCCAGAACGCGTTTGCAGAACTCCAGCATCGAGATGCGTGGCCCCGACAGCGTTGATCCGGATGCTCACGGCCAAGGGATTGAACTGCAGCGTCAGGTCATCCGTGCTGAGTTTGACAACAACATCGCGACAGCAGATCGCAAACTCCAAGAAGCCGACCTGATTGCTGCTCGTGCAGCACTCGATGCAGCGCGTCTTTCCATCGATCGCAATCAGATTCTGCCCCAGTCCGAGTACGAGGACAAGCAGGCGATCATTCGCAGCGTTGGAAACAAGATCGACATGAAGCAGCGGCAGATTGACGACAAGATTCGTATTGATCAGGAAAGTCTTGAGGCAGAAAATGCAAAGGATGCAAAGGAGCGCGAAGCCCGCATCCGCGCTCAGGAAATCGACGAGCTTGTGAAGCAGGCCCGCGAGTATCAGGCAAACGGTCAGTATCGCGAAGCGCTGAGCACAGTCGATAAGCTGCTGTTCAAGTATCCTCGTGATCCGTCCGGACTGCTTCTGCACGCGGTGTATCAGGATCTTGTGTTCTTCGAGCGTGTTGCAGAAATGCGCAAGCTGCGGGCAGAGGCGTTCGCCCATCTGTCTGTGGAGAACCAGGTCGCAGCTGTTCCTCCAACGAGCATCGTCAGCTATCCCGCTGAGTGGCGTTCGTTCCAGGCAAACCGTGTTGGTGCACAGACGTATCGCGATTCGCCAGCAAACGAGATGGTGGTGACCCAGCTGCGCCAGCGCAGAGTGCCCGAGGTAGAGTTCAACGACAATACACTCGGAGACGCAATCGAGTTTGTGCGCTCGACCAGCGACCTGAACATCACGCCCCGTTGGAATCGTCTTTCGGATGTCGGGATTTCTGCCGAGACACCGATCTCTATGCAACTGACCAATGTTCCGCTCGAAACACTGCTCGATCGTATTGCAGAGGAGGTTTCTCCTGACGAACTGAGCAAGGCTGGCTGGGCAGTGATTGATGGCGTTGTGTCGTTCTCTTCAGACGAGGATATCCGTCTGCGTACGCGCGATGCTCGCTTCGTGTATGACATCTCTGATCTTCTGCTTGAGATTCCTGACTTCACACAAGCCCCGACACTGGATCTTCAGCAGGCGCTGCAGTCATCGCAGGGTGGTGGTGGGCAGAGCCCATTCCAGGATCGTGGAAACAATCAGGATCGTGAGCGTCGTCCGCTTGAGGACATGATCCAGGAAATCCAGGACATTATTCAGGAACAAGTGGATTTCGAAGGGTGGGTCGACAATGGCGGACAGACAGGCACAATGCGTGCGTGGGGCCGCAACCTCATTGTCACAAACACGCCGCGCAACCATCAGCAGATCAGCGATCTACTCAGCCAGCTTCGCGCATCGCGAGCGGTGCAGTTAAACGTGGAAACCCGGTTCCTGCTTGTGAACCAGGACTTCTTTGAGCAGATTGGGTTTGATATCGATGTTTACCTGAACTCAAACAACAATCAGTTCCGCGCGGCACGTGCACAGAACCCGATCATTCAGCCTCGTGACTTCTTTGAGAGTGGACAGCCTGTTCGAGTTGCGACGGCACCAAATCCGACCTTCCCAGCAACAATTGGTGCAACGCAGGGGTCTGCTGTTGTCAACCCAAGGCCGTGGTCCATCATTGGTATCACTGGGGATTCGTTGGGTCTGACATCAGGATTGGCTCCTGCGTCAGATTGGGCTTCAGCGATTATTGGTGGTGCGCCCGCCCTTGGTCTTGCTGGATCGTTTATCGACGATGTTTCGGTTGACTTCCTGGTCAAGGCAACACAGGCCGATAGACGCTCAACCCAGTTGACAGCGCCGCGTCTGACATTCACAAACGGTCAGATTGCAAACGTGTTTGTCGGCACACAGGTTGCGTATATCTCCGATCTCGAATCGGTTGTTGGCGAGTCGGCAGTCGGCTTCGATCCGACCGTCGATGTGACAACCGAGGGTGTGTCGCTGATTGCCGAAGGTACCGTGTCGGCAGACAGAAACTATGTCACGATGAATGTTGATACCGGTGTGTCGCGAATTGAAGGCTTTGCTCAGCAACCAGTTGTCGCGCTGGCTGGTGGTCAGTTGATTAACTCGTCAGCTGCGCAGCAGTTCATCCAGCTTCCGACTGTGACAGTCACGCGAGTCCAGACGACGGTGAATGTTCCCGATCAGGGCACCGTGCTGCTCGGTGGGCAGCGTCTCGTAACCGAGTTTGAAGTGGAATCCGGTGTGCCGGTTCTTTCAAAGATGCCAATCATCAACCGCTTCTTTACAAACCGCCTGCAGAGCAAGGAAGAGCAGACGTTGCTTATCCTGATTAAGCCAACCGTGCTTATTCAGGCTGAGCAGGAGGCTGCCCACTCACCCGGTACGTTCGGCGATGCGATCGGTGGGTTCTGATTGACCATCGAGCATTGATGATTCTCTGTACGAGGCCCGGTTTGCTCCGGGCCTCGTTTCTTTTTCAGCATTTGTCTGTCGATCGTCCTACACTTTTCGGCTTACGTCTTCGGAGGAATGCAATGGCGTCAGAAGAGTCACGGCTGCGGATCTCACACGCGAACGATGTGACGGAAGTCTCGTTCGTTGATCGGAACATCCTTGATGAGGCCAACATCCAATCGATACGAGATCAGATCTCGTCGATCGTTGCCAGTCAGGAGAGACCGAAGCTACTTATCAACTTCCAGAATGTAGATCATCTCTCGTCTGCGGCACTCGGTGCCTTGATCCGTATTCGCTCGGAGATTCTGGAGAAGGAAGGCGAACTGCGTCTTGCAGAAATCGATTCGCAGATCTACGACGTCTTTGTCATTACCCAGCTTCACACACTGTTCCAGATTCACCAGTCAGCGGATGAAGCGAGGGCGAGTTTCTAACGCTGCGTTGATTGCTAAACGCGACCACGTGTTTCGCGTCTGCAACACGCGCCGATCAGCTTGGATTTGGAGGTTTTGCACAGTCGTATGGCGGAAACACCCGGCCAAGACAGCAGATTTGAGAGGCACGGTGAGTGTATCACGCTGCTTCTGGAAAACGATCGTGCGCAGATAGATGCTGCTCGCGAGCAGCTCGTGGAAGATATTTCTCGCGCTGGGTTTGATGACTCAAGCACATTTGCCATCAGGCTCGCGTTTGAGGAAACAGTGTCAAATGCCTTCCGTCATGGGCACAAGCAACTCGATCCATCGGTGCCGGTTCGTGTTGAGTATCAAGTTATACCCGGACGTGTTGTGCTGACCGTTGAAGATCAGGGACCGGGATTCGATCCTGCAAATGTATCAGACCCAACCGCGCCCGAAAACGTGGAACTCCCCGGCGGGCGCGGGCTGCTGCTCATTCGGGCATACATGGCCGAGGTCGAGTATAACGATACGGGAAATCGCGTTACCATGGTCTACACAGGCAAACCTGCCACCTCTTGAGCGGGTTTCTTGCCGATTGCGGCGAGAATCAGTCGCAATTGACCAACTCTGGACCAACAATATCCTGAATAGGCAGCAACCCAATTCGTTGTTACTTTGTTCGGTGTGACGGATTGAGATGGTGTCGCATCAAACCGAATGGGAAGGCTTCCGAGCGAGAGCCCACTGAGAACCAACGTCCCGCACGGATGATCGTGCGGGTGAGTGAGATTTGTTCATGAGCGCAGACACATCAAGGCATATCTATCTCGACCACGCAGCAACCACGCCGTGCGATCCGCGCGTGGTGGAGGCCATGCTCCCGTACTTCACGGACAAGTTCGGCAACTCCGGCTCGCGCAATCACGCATTCGGCTGGGAGGCTGAGGACGCGATCGAGCATGCGCGCAAGCAGGTCGCGACAGTCATCGGCGCCGATCCAAAGGAAGTGATCTTCACATCGGGATCGACCGAGTCGAACAACATCGCGATCAAGGGTGCTGCGTACATGTACGCCAAAGCGCCCGCGGGCAGCGACAAGCGCGGACAGATTATCACAGCGATGCACGAGCACAAGGCTGTGCTTGATCCGTGCAAGCGTCTGCAGCGTGAAGGGTTTGATGTCACCTATATCGAGCCGGGCGAAGATGGACTCATCACTGCGGAACTCGTCAAGAACGCAATGCGCGACGACACGATCCTTGTCTCGATCATGTGGGCGAACAACGAGATCGGTACGATCAACGAGATCCCGCAGATCGGTGCGCTGTGCAAGGAGAGGGGCGTGCTCCTTCACACCGACGCGACGCAGTGGGTCGGAAAGATGCCCACGAATGTCGAGAAGGATAACGTCGATCTGCTCTCACTCAGCGGGCACAAGATCTACGGCCCGAAGGGTGTTGGTGCGCTGTATGTTCGCAGACGCAAGCCGCGCGTGCGATTGCAGGCGTTGGTCGATGGTGGCGGTCAGGAACGCAACTTCCGTTCGGGCACACTAAACACGACGGGCATTGTCGGTCTGGGCAAGGCTTGTGAGATCGCCGCAGCGGAGATGGATGTCGAACGTGAGCGGTTGTTCAAACTCCGCCAGAAAATCGAGAACGAGCTCACATCGAAGCTCGATGTCGTGAAGGTCAACGGCCATCCTGACAAGCGTCTTGCGAACATCACAAACATCTCGTTCGGATTTGTCGAGGGTGAGGGACTGATGATGGCGCTCGCCCGCTCGGTTGCGAAGCATCCGCTGGCGGTTTCCAGTGGGTCGGCGTGCACCAGCGCATCACTCGAGCCCAGCTACGTCCTCAAGGCTCTGGGCGTGGGGGATGAACTGGCACACTCTTCGCTGCGTATAAGCCTTGGCAGATGGAACACGGAAGAAGAAGTCGATTATGCGATTGCTGAGATCGTTGATGCGGTCTCCCGCCTGCGTGAGTTGTCGCCGCTGTACGACATGCACCAGGAAGGGATCGATATATCGAAGATCGAGTGGCAAGCGCACTAGGAATGATTTCGAAGAATGGACATCATGCACGAGAGTGCAGCATTGAATCGAGGTAGATGATGGCGTATGGACCAAAGGTAATCGACCACTACGAGAATCCGCGCAACGTCGGCACGTTCGGCACGCAGAAGGAGATCGCAGAGCGCAAGGACATTGGCGTCGGGCTGGTCGGCGCGCCCGAGTGCGGCGATGTGATGCAGCTTCAAATCAAGGTCAACGACGAGACCGGCAAGATCGAGGATGCGAAGTTCAAGTGCTTCGGGTGTGGCTCGGCGATCGCATCAAGCTCACTCGCGACGGAATGGCTCAAGGGCAAGACTGTTGACGAGGGGCTTGAGATCAAGAACACGCAGATCGTGCAGGAGCTCAGCCTCCCGCCGGTGAAGATCCACTGCTCTGTACTTGCAGAGGATGCGATCAGGAAGGCAATTGCTGATTACAAGAACAAGCAAGGCGCAGAGAAAGCTGCGGCTGCGAACGCCTGATTGGACTGACAGATTGTGCCGATAGAATGCGAGTATTCGCACCATGCCGGTGGCTTGCCGGATGAACTGGATGGAGATGCATCATGAGTACCACCAACGCACCCGAAACCGCTGCTGCTCCCGTTGTCCTGACAAAGGCAGCGGTTGAAGCTATCCACAAGATTGTCAAGGACGAGGGTCTGGACCTTGCCAAAGTTCGTCTGCGCGTCGGCGTCAAGGGTGGGGGATGCTCAGGGTTCAGCTACATCCTCGATCTGACCGAGCATCAGCGCGATACCGACGAGGCGTTCGATATCGATGGCATCACCGTGATCTGCGATCCAAAGAGCCTGCTGTACCTGAACGGGACCCGGGTTGACTACAAGGATGAGCTGATGGCCAAGGGGTTCGTCTTTGAAAACCCGAACGCCACCAGCACCTGCGGATGCGGATCAAGCTTTTCCGCCTGAGCGCTGAAATCGTGTGGAAACTCTGTCAGATTGGGCATTTGTGCGTCCGATCACCACACCAACATCGGGGTGAAATCAACGCTGACAGCGATGTCGGCGTTTTTTTATTGACCCGACCCGTCATTTTCGGTTACCATGATGGCTTGGAGCAGCCAGCCGGACCGCCCTTGCGAATGCGTGAGGACTGTCGAGCGGCCGGGGTTGGCGCAGCGGATCAGCCGCTGTTCCGCGATGTGGAAAGCAGATCGCTGGAACGCTCTGGTGGAAGTCATGGATGTGCAGCACGTCGGGCCAGCGAGTATTCGAGGCGGGTCGTCGCGTGGCGCACGGTCATGACGGGTTGGAGGATCGACGATGGCTGAAGCAGCAGTTCCGCTCGAAACAGGACGCGACTTTGCGCCACCCACTGTGACGCAGTTCAGCGTGTTTCTCGCGAATCGTGTGGGCAGACTGTTCGATCTGGTCGAAGCCTTCGAGCATAAGGGATCTGACATCTGCGCGCTCAGTGTGCATGAGGCATCGGATCACGCTGTTGTCCGTCTGGTGACGAACAACGCGGATATTGCACGTCGAATTCTGAAGGATCTCCAGCTCCCGTACTCCGATCGTGACGTATTGGTTGTCGAGATGACACACAACAACACCCTGTCGAGCTTGTGTCTTTCACTTCTTGCTGCTGAGTTGAACATCCACTTTGCGTACCCGCTGATGCGCCGACCCAACGGTACTCCGACGATCGCGCTTGCCGTGGATGACATCACACTGGCGGGCCAGATCCTTCGCCGAAAGATGTTCCGACTCCTCGGCGAAGCAGACCTGCCGAAGACACGGTGATCGTGTAGCAGGCTGAATGATCTACAGTTCATGATGTGCGGCAGGATTATCCACAAGTTCACGTGGCAGGAGATACAGAACCATCTCGATGAATACAGGATACGTATCCGCGAGGATCTTCTCTTGTCTGGTGGGCCTGCATCGAATGAGGATGCCGCACCCAAATCGCGTGTTCCTGTCCTGTACGCTGTACGCGACGCGCTCAAGCCCGGCGAGCAACTTGTGCTTGATGGCATGATGATGCTGTGGTCGCTCGTGCCACACTGGGCAGAGTCATCGCAGGTCAGGTTTTCAACGTTCAATGCACGAAGTGAGAATGCAGCAACGAAGCCCGCGTTTCGCGAGGCGTTCCGATCCCGCCGATGTGTGCTTCCGGTGACCGGGTTTTACGAATGGCGTACCAATGAGGATGGTTCAAAGCAACGGTTCCTGATCACACGCGCAGACGGTACACCCATGTACATTGCTGGATTGTGGGATCGCTGGGTGTCGAATGACGGACGCGAGGAGTTGTTCAGTTGCACCGTATTAACAACCGAGCCCAACGCAGAGATGCGTTCAGTTCACAATCGGATGCCGTGCATTCTTGAGCCGGAAGATATCAAGGCGTGGATCAATCCAGCACTGAATGAAGTAGAGTCGATCCAGCGATTCCTCAAACCCGCTGCCGATGGATTGCTGATGCTGCAACGGCACAATGCACCATCCCAAAGAAGAAAGCCGCCAGATCAGGCCGGGCTTTTTGAGTTTCTGTGAGTCCCTTCGTGCAGAATGAAAAACCCCGGCATGTGCCGGGGCTGTATTAACAGAGCAATGTGTCTTAGAGATTACCGCTGTGAGCCACCGATTTGTGCATGGCGCGGCTCACCCTTGGTCAGCTTCGCTTTCAGAAGCACGACAGCTGTGTGCAACTGCAGGTCGGTGCCTTTGTCGATCAGATCGTCCGGGTTTGGTGTCTCATCATTGACAATCGGCAGACCGTTCTCATCAAGCGTGACCACGTCCGCTGCCTGACGAAGCAGGATCGCTTCTGTTACCTGGTTCGGCAGCATCTCGACCTCAATGTCAGGCTCGACACCATGATTCTCAGAGCCGGGATGCTTATGGATCAGACGACCGCCCGGCAGCTTGTAATACTGTGTTGTCAGTTTCAACGCTGCGGGTGGTGATGAACGCAGGTACCACACGTTCTGCACCGAGCCCTTTCCGAATGAGCGTGAACCGAGAATCACAGCGGGTATCGCACCGGCGTGCGCGTAGTCCTGCAGATTGCCGGAAACGATCTCGCTTGCCGATGCCGATCCTTCGTTGATCAGCACAACAACCGGAATGCCAGCGAGTGAATCGCGATGACCCTGGACAACTTCCGGACGCATCTGTGGCAGATTGCGTTTGTTCTCTGTAGAGACCACGACAGCGCCGTTAATCGCTTCATTTGCTTCTTTGCGATCAATGAACCTGCTGACAACACTGACCGCTTCATCAAGCAGACCGCCGGGGTTGAACCGCAGGTCGAACACCAGACCCTGCAGCCCCTCGGCCTTCATCTGCGCGATGGCGCGATCGAGTTCGATCGATGTCTCCTCATGGAACTGGGTCATGCGGATGTATCCGATCTTCGAATCATCATCCACAAACCAGTTCCAGTTATCTTCGTTGGCGTCGAGGCGCTTCCACCCCTTGATCGAGCGGAGCTTGATGACCTCGCGACGAATGTTGTACTCGTGCTCGACAAGCTCGCCCTCGTCGTTTTCACGATCGATACTGACGACAACATTCGTTCCCTCAGGGCCTGTGATGTTGTCGACAGCCTGATCGAGCGTAAACCCAACAGCGGATTCACCATTGACCCTCTTGATGACATCGCCAGAGCGAACGCCGGCACGCTGCGCCGGTGTGCCTTCGAGTGGCGTCACGACCTCGATGTTGCCGAGTTCGTTCATCTGAATCTGCACGCCGATACCGATGAACTTGCCCGAGGTGTTGCGCTCAAAGCGTCGCACCTCGTCGGGCCAGATGATCGCGGAGTAGTCGTCGAGCGCAGACATCGCGCCATTGCCAAGCTCGTGCAGAAGCGCTTCCTTGGGGATGTTGATCGTCTCGCGGTTGATTTTCTGAAGATCATCGATGAGCGAGCTTGCCCGGGTCATGGTCAGGCCAAGCTGCGCACGACGAGAGCGAACCATGGAGAGGAACCGCTCACGCGCTGCCTCATCTTTCAGGCCTTCAAATGTGTCGGCGAGCTCAGGCGTTTCTGCAAATACCTCAAGTGCCCGCAGTCCATCACGAACCAGATCGAGCTCATCGCCGAGTTCGACGTGCAGCCGTGCCGCACGGCCGACAGCATCAATCACGATTTCGTCACTGATGCCGGAAAGTTTCTCGCGGAAATCTTCGCCGACGTTATTGAACGGCGGCAGTGGCTCTGCTTCGTCTTCGAGCATGCGGCGCTCGTTGCGCATCTCCCAGAGTTTGTTCGGGGCGTACAGACGGATCATTGCAAGCCGGCGACCGAGTTCATGCACCTTCTCGTCGTAGGTGGTGTTGCCGGGAATCAGGAGACTGAGCCTGTAATAAAGCTCGTTTGCCATCAGCCAGTCCGCGCGATCTTCTGCGGCAACTGCGGCTGCATCAGCTTCCTTGATAAGGTTGCGGATACTCTCGTCTGCATGGAACGCGGCCTTGTCCGCCGAGTACATCTCAATCTCGACCGCATCGCGCAGCGCGGTTGTCAGCACAAGATCGGTGTGCTCCTGCGCCATCGTTTCTTCGAACCGGGCGCGAACTTCGGACAAATGCTCCTTGCGCTGATTCTCTCGTTCTGCAAAGTTTGCACGCAGATGGGCGATGGAATCCTTCAGCGCCATTGCCTGCATGGAATCTGAATCCGGCATCTGATCGAGCAGAGCGAAGAACCGCTTTTCATCGCCTTGCGCAGCAGCCTGCCACACACTGCCCGACCACGAACTCAGGCCCATACCAGTATCGCGCTCAGCAATCGCAACGCCACCATCCTGTGCCAATGCTTGGTTTGGTGTGATGAAAGCCTGACCAGCCACGGTAAAGAGGCACAACGAAACAAATGAGAGTCGAGTGCCAGCCCTGCGTCCGAAGACGGAACGGCGTGCTGGTGTGCGACATGGTGTGGTATGCTGCATTATGTGCTCCATGAGCCTGATTGATGTCCCGCCCGCGGTCTCCATGATGTATGTCCTACACCATGTAGATGGGCCTGACGGGGTGAACAGGCGTGCTGCCCGATTTCATCCCGCGCAAACTGCGTGTGACACATCGGATGCGCAACCCCTGCGTTTGAGCCGTTACAGCCGGATCGTCACGATGCATCATACGGGAGCCAGCACAACCGGTTCGGCCGGGATGATCGTCATCCAAGAGTGCCGAAGCAGACCACAGGCACTGAGCGCATCGTTATAAATAGTCCAATAACTGTTCCGTTCTATCTCCGGCTGAAAGTTAGAACTTCATGAAGGTGCCCGTCAGCATCTACTCAATCCATACCCAGTCTTCGACGGACGGTGCCTGCTCTCTGCGTATCGCCGTTCCGCTCATGCTCACGCGCAAGGAGCACGCCGACACGATACCAGTTGCTCTGCGCTCTGAACTGCACAGCAAAGTCATCGGGCTTGCGTATGCGCTTCCAGACCTTTTCCAGCATTGGGGTCGCGTTCTCTTTCCGGCGTTGATTGCGTGAGAGCAGATTGAGCATCTGCTCGACAGCTGGAACTGTGTCAGGACTCTCGTTTGCAAACCGCATCGCAACGTCGTTGTATGCGTCCCACGCTTTGCTAGGATCTCCAGTCTTCTCCCACATGGATGCCTGTCTGAATCGCGCTGCCGAAGCAAGATCCGGTCGGCGGGAGAACCGATCAAATGCCCAGTCCCACATCCTTGATTGCTCATCCGCATCCGGGACCGCGCTGATCATGTCAGCAAGCACCTCAAACGAGAAATCTGCGTAGTCTTTTCCTGACAGCTTCAGTAGATCGTCGGCCCAGGATTTCATCTGACTCATGGTCAGCCTTCCCTGCTTTGCTTCACTCGCGAGCGCACGCCAGATCATCGCATCATGCGGACATGCTTCTGATGCAAGTCGCAGAAGTTCAAGTTGTCCATTGATATCGATGGTTCGAGGCTTCGTTGCCTGGCGAAGCCCGAGGATGGGTTCGAAGGTATCGGTGGGTGATGTTGTGTTCAGCCGAGCAGCAACATCGATGAGCGCTGCTGCGGTTCGACGTTCAAGCTGGGTGTGTTTGGCAAACTCGGCAATCAGCGCAACCTCACCATCACTGATCCACCTGCCTGAGACAGGGCACATCACCTCCCCACGGAGGTTTTCATATCCGTCGTATCGGCCGGAGTCAAAGTTCCATTCCGACTTCGAACCCCTGATGACAAACTCGCCAACCCACGCGTGCGCAACATCAACACCTCGACCGCGCACATATGCAGTAGGGATGCCGAATGCCTTGCCCACATGCGTTGCATAATGCGCCTGATCGGCGCAGACACCGCCATACTTCTGGATTGCTGGTAAATCGAACCTGCCCGAAGCGGTCAGTTTCTTCTCTGTGCCACGCTTGAAGTACGAGTCATCATATCGAATCTGGAAGTAGCAGCGATCAAGATTTGGCTTTCGATTCCGGTACTCCTCGAGCGCCCACTCAAGCTCTCTCACAGGCGCAGCTGAATCCACAACGTAGACGAGTACTTCGGCTGGCGTGCTTGCTGGGTCCAGTGCCATCGCCTGACGATGCTTCACGAAGTAGTCAAAGAGTTCTCGTGCAGAACTGCCCCGCGCGACATTCTCATTGATACTTCTTACAAACTGCTTTTCATGCACCGCTGCAACCGCAGCCGCAAGATTCGGGTATTCTGTTACATCCTTTGATCGTTCCTTCGCAAGACGGGCGAGTGTTTGATATGACGGTGCTCTGTCCTTGGTTTCCACGCGCAGGACGTACGCAAGAGACTCAAAGGCAAGCGGAGATTCCCGGTACGCCAGAAATAGTGAATGCGAATCGCGCGCCGCGTTGATATCGTGCATTACCCTTCGTGGAGCATCCGCCAATGCAATCTTCTCAAGCGATGACTCGTTGGCAGTGAGAGCGATTCGAATACACAGATCCGCAAGCTCCTGTTCGATGATGTCTGGTGTGCGTTCTGATCCGGTTGCGGTGAACACCTGATCGACAAGTTCCTCGATAGTGGGAGGCTTGGGCGCCTGTTCGCGTTGCTTGATTGCCTGGGCATTCAGGCCGGAGGTCCAAGTTATCAGAACCGTAAGTACCAACAGAGAAGCACGCAGTCTGAAACCAGATGCCAGGGACTGTCCTGATTGTGCTTCCTTTCCATGCATGGAGTGCCTGTCTTTCGAGTTCATCTGATACCAAAGCCAAGCCCAGTATACCGCAAGTGAAAGGTTGTGGCGGCACCTTCACGGTTCTCAGGTGAGAAACTGTTGGAATATAGTTTCACATGCGGTACGTAATGAAACAGAAACTCTTCGCGTGGGGCGATGATTTTCTTATCAAGGGAGAGCTTGGTCAGAGCTTGTACTTTGTTGATGGCAAGGTGTTCACATTCGGGGACAGGCTTTCATTTCAGGATATGGATGGCAATCAGCTTGCATTCATCTATCAAAAACTGCTCTCGATTGGTCCGACATATGAGATTTATCGTGAAGGACAACTCGCAGCTGTCGTAAGAAAGAAGCTGTTCACCTTGTTCAAGTGCGTTTTCACAATCGATGAGCCCGGGCCAAACGATCCCGTGGCGGAAGGGGATTTTCTGCACCAAGAGTATGTCATTTCGCGTCACGGCAAGACCATTGCCACAATCTCAAAGCGATGGTTTACTATGACCGATACGTATGGCGTGGAAATCGTTGATACCGAAGATCAGATTCTGTTGCTTGCCTGCACAGTTGTGATTGACATGGCATGCCACAACGCACGCAAGCACGCTTGAACTGCTGTTCGCACATGACAAACGAAACTTCGACGTGTCCAATGAATGGAGTATATATATGGCTGCAGTGATTCGATTGGCTCTGTTTCTGTGCTCAGTACTCGTGTTGACAGCATGCACCCGCATGCATGTTGAGCAGGGTGAGGTGACACTTGCTCATGGTGAATCTCACGAGTGGACTGTTGACGGATTGGATGTGAGATTCAGTGTTGAAAACGAAGGTGACGCGTGGCTTGCCGTGTATGCTGCTGAGCAATCTCATCGATTGGTTGCGCCAAAGAGATCGACCAGCATTCTTCTGAATCATGCTGTTTCAGCACAAACCATGACTGTCCGAGTTGAAAACACCGATGTGGCTCAATCTCTCCACGCAAAGTGGAAGTTCCGCGGACCGATTGGATGGAGCCTTCGCTAGCATGCATCGGGCGACTAAAAGAAAAACGCACCCGACAATGCCGTGTGCGTTTCTACTTGAAAAGCTATCAAGACCCAAGATTTACCAGTTGAACACTTTGTCGATACCCTTGTCAATCACGTTGTCGGTCTTCTGGTCAATCTTCTGATCAACCTTGCTCTCAGTTCGATTCGATGCACGCTCTGCTTTCTGTTCTGCTTTGTTCTCAGGTGATGATGAGCAGCCAGCTAGCATCACTGCACACAGACCAGTTACCGCCAGCACCAATGAAGTTGCACGATATGAAGTCAGACGATTCATGTATTCTCCTTGTTTTCAGATGCTTATTCTAAGTGTGCTTACCTGTCGAGTTCTGCAGCAACGATGTTGATCGAGCCAAGAATGGCCACCGTGTCCGCAAGCATGTGCCCTTCCAGCAGCTTCGATACCACCGAATAGTTGATAAACGATGGTGGGCGTACCTTCACACGCCACGGGCGAGGCGAGCCATCGGAAATCACATAGAACCCGAGTTCACCGTTTGCTGTTTCATTTGCGCCGTAGCACTCCGCAATCGGCGGCGTGAAACCACGATTGGACATGATCAGTTCGAAGTGCTGGATCAATCCCTCAATGGAACCGTACACATCGTTCTTGCTCGGCTTGACGATCTTTGAATCCGCGAACGCGTCCATCGGGCCGCCGGGGATGGAGTCAATCAGTTGATCGATGATCTTGATCGACTGTTTCATCTCCTCGACACGAACGAGGAATCGGCAATACACATCGCCATCCGTCGCAACGGGGACAGTAAACTTGACCGCTTCAGCACCGTCGCCGTTCCAGTTGTCCGCGTAGCACAGGTACGGGAAATCCTTGCGCAGATCGCGACGTACGCCGCTGGCGCGCGCCATGGGGCCGGACATCGAATGCGCGATCGCCTCGTCGTGCGTCAGCACACCGATGCCCTGCGTGCGATCCATGAAGATGCGGTTGCGGTTGAGCAGGTTCTCAAGATCCTTGATCGCGCCGGGGAGTGTCTCGTGGATGAACTTTTTGATCATCCTCTTGAAGACTTCCTCGTCGGGCAGATCCTTCATTGCGCCCCCAACGCGCGTCCAGTCCGGGTGATACCGCTGCCCGGAGATGTAATCGCAGATGTCGTAGATGTCCTCGCGGCAGTTGAATGCGTACAGAAATCCTGTAAACGCATTCAGGTCTAGACCCGCAGCACCAACACACAGCAGATGGTCCTGGATGCGTGCAAGCTCAGCCATGATCGTGCGCACCACCTTGCAGCGCGGTGTGATATCGATCGCGAACAGCTTTTCGATCGTGTGATGCCAGCAGATGTCGTTGGCGATCGGCGACAGATAGTTCATCCGCGAGCAGATCGTGACGTACTGGTTGTAATCAAGGTGCTCGCCGAGCTTTTCGAACCCGGAATGCAGATATCCGATGTGCGGCGTGCATCGCGCAACGCGTTCGCCATCCAGTTCCAGCACCAAGCGCAGCGTGGTGTGCGTTGCGGGATGCTGCGGACCGAAGTTCAGCACCCACCGGTCGCCCGTGTCGACATGGTCTGCGATGTAGTCGATTCGGTCAGCGTCGACATCCAGCCCCTGATCGGGACGCAAGGTGTACGGCATGGGTGGGGTCCTTCGACTGTGCGAAACCAACGAAAAAACGTGGTGCCATCATAGGGCCTCGACCCTGTTCTGCTCCCGAAATAAGGAAACTTCAGCCTCGGAACCTACCCTGTCGCACCATGTCACGAAAAACGCATCTGACGATCGCGTCCATCGCTCTTGTCATCTGTGCAGTCTCGGTCTGGCAGATGGTCTTGAAAGTACGCACATTTCAGAAGACAGCCCCAAGAGAGGTCTTCTCTGTCCAGAGAGTGGATCTTCGCCAGTTCGGATTCGCGGGCCGAGATGTCAGGATTGATGACATCACAATGCCCGGCGGCGAAGACGGTATTGCTGTCCATTATGGTGACGAGTCATTTGAACTTCGTGCGTCAATGACGCCCGGTCATCCAGACCTTCCCAAACTCGAGCGTCACAAAAACTGGCTCGCTGTCGTCAGATTCGCGCCAGCACTCGGCATCGACCTTGCCGATTTGGACAACGAGATTGAAGCTGGCAACATCACGGATCGGCTCGCGATTGTGACAAGAACTCAGCGTCTTGGATCTGATGAAGAAACATGGGGTGAGATCGACCGCAAAGCGTGGAAGTTCGATTTCTATGAGTTTTTGCCGGAAGGTGGGTTCGATCACACGTCCGGGCATCTCGCATCGAGCAGAAAAGCTGCCGATCCAGAACGGGGTGAGATCGATCGATTTAGCTGGCAGTATCCCGCAGCATACCAGATCATGCCAAACATCAGTTTCGTGCCATCGGTGGGGGGCAGGCCGCCCGCCGAACTGCCCGAGATCGTTCACGCACTCAGCTGGACCTCGCCTACAGCGTTTGTTTCGTGTTTGATCGCAGTTCTGTCGCTTGCACTTGGCTTGGGTCCCTCGCGAATAAGACAGCCTTCAAATCAAACAGTACAGAGCGTCTGAGTGTGGAAAACTAGGCTTCGTCCGAGAATCATTTTGACAATGGAATGATGCGATGACTTTGTAAGGGGTCCGTAAATTCTCCCCAAAATACGCAGTTTTCCTAGTCAATATCGGAGCCGATTCCGGTATACTTGTTACGAATCTGGCGACAAGACAAGACACCATGCCAGTGACATCCGGTTTTTTGTTCATTGTGAAGGAGAGAGAGCAATGAAGATCACACGCGCCGTTATCGGCGCGGCTGCTGCAGCAGCGTGCGTAAGCGCTGCACACGCTCAGCCGTATTCCCAACTCAAGTTTGACATCAATGGCATGGCGATTGGGTTTACAGATGGCCCAAATGGCACGGGTAATGCTGTGTCCACAATCAGTTCAGGCGGTGGCAACAACTTTACCGGTTCATGGGGCATGAACTTCGGTGCAGCTGCGTTTCTCGACAACAAAGTCAGAGGAAACAACCTGACAGGCGGAAACGGTCCCTTTGTTGTTGCTGGTTCCGCAACACTCGTCAGTGTTGACGGCTTCCTCAACTTCAACAATGGTGATCTGGTTGATGGCACGTTCAAGTTCGGCGTAACGAACAACGGTGCGGGCGTCGACTACGTGCAGGGATCGTTCTCTAATAGTGGTACAAGCTTCATCACCGGCGGTGGTGCAGGCCCGTGGAACGTTTCAGGCCTTGTTATCAACTCGGTCTTTGTCGACAATGACAACGATGCAAACTATGGGCTGGATGTTGACATCTCGCTCTTTGTGAACCAGGTCTTTGGCGGCTCATTTGCTGAGTTCTTCCTTGCTGACAACGGCTCCAATGGCGACTTTGACATGATCGTTGAAGTTCCAGCGCCAGGTTCAGCGGTCCTTGGTCTTGCAGCAGCAGGCTTGCTCGCCTCTCGCCGTCGTCGCAGCTGATACAAACTTCATACTGAGTTTGAGCAAAATCGATCAGATGCATCCCTTCATTGGGATGCATCTGTTTTCGTTTCTGAAGTTCGTGGTGTGTGCAAAGAAAACACGGACGCGTCTCTGAGTTGACGGGTCCGTGCGGTTTATACATCAAAATCGTAAACTCTGCTTTACTTTACAACCTCTTCAGGCACCTGTGTCACGGGACGGTTTGGTGTTGTTGTGATCGGAGCCATGTTGTTGGGAAGGTTGCTGCCATAGCCGATACCTGCAGTTGATTTGGTCAGGAAGATTTCAACGCGACGGTTCTGTGGTGTGTTTCCATTTGCGGCATTGGGCACGAGCGGGCGATACTCACCCCATCCACCAGCCATGATGCGCGTTGCAGGAACACCCGTGTTCACAAGCGAGTTTGCAACCGCGATTGCTCGATGGCACGCGAGATGGCGGTTCGTTGGATGATTCTTGGCAGACTTTGAGCTGATCGGTTGTGAGTCGGTGTGACCAACAACTTGCACGTCGTAGATTGATGCCTCTGTTTGGAGCACACGTGCAAAGGTCTGCAATGCTTCGAGCGCGCCGGGGTTGACAACGTCCGAACCTGAGTTGAACGTGAGATCGCTCGTGAACCGGATCATGCCGGTTTCCGAGTCATATGACAAAAGGTTTGGATAGCTCAACGCCAGATTGCGCAGAGCGCGATCTGTGCCGGGGTCCAGCATAGTGAGCGGCGTATCCACCAAGCGGCGATTGAGGTCATCAATGCGACCGCCCATGTTGGTGATCTGATCAGTCAGCTGTGTGTTCGCCTGCCGCAGATCTGAAATCGTCTGCTCCTGACGGATGAGTTCTGACTGTTGCACACCAGCGGCTGACTGATATTGCAGGTTCTCAGAACTGAGTTTCGTGATGCGTTCATTAAGTGCACGGTTCTCTTCGCGGATGTCGGCGTAAGCCTGCTCAGACGTACAGCCTGTCAATGCACCAAACCCGACAATCACTGCAGCAGCCCCAAAGACTGCACGGCGGACGGTTGAGCCGAAGCGAGACGTGTGATTCCTGCTCATGTTGCCAATCTCCCAGTCATATGTTCGATCGAGCGGGGTGTGTTCCCTTGCGTGCAGGTCCCACCCCGTGTCGGACCAGCGTGTATGAGTTGCCAGCAAATGCAAAGACCGTGCAAAGGTCGCATGCATACGCATGCCAGCCATGCCCTGTCTTCCCGGCACGCAAACCACGTAAAACGTCTGGTGTGCCTCGCGTGTCGAGTCGTGACTTTCCCCACAATAGGCTTGATCTCGGCCAATTCGCGAGAAGATGATCAAACTGTCAATACATCAAAGTCACATCAGCAGAATATCGGCATACAACCGACAGAATCACCAAAACACCCTGCATGTGCAACACGAGTGGATAACGTGGGGAAAAGAGTCGCCGGTCCCAAACTCCGCTGCACATGGATACCGTCATTTCGTTCGTACGAGTGTTCACCATTCAGGACATCATTGAACCAGGAGTAGAAATGGGAGTGGAATGACGCCGGAACACGCGCAACATCTTTTACAACAAGATGATACTTCATCTCTGAAGCTGTTCGTTGGGCGAGCTTGTGTGTCTCCTGATGGGGGGTTCTGGGCTCCAGCCGCTCTTCTGGCTCAGCGTGCAACTGATGAGCCGGCTGACTGGAGGATTCTTGCAGTTGGCATGCCAGATGAAGTCTGTGCCCATCCTGCTGCCATCCACGCTACTCGAGTGGAACTGCCGGACTCGGTGCTTCTTCCGGGTCTGGTCAACGCACACACCCATCTGGATCTCACCCACATTGGACCGCAACTGCACGATCCAGCAAAGGGGTTTGTGCCTTGGGTCGACATGATTCGTGCCAACCGTCTGACGGACGATGCCATGATTGAAGCGTCGGTCCAGCGCGGGATTGAACTGAGCCGTGCAGGCGGGACCGTCGCGATTGGCGATATTTCTGGAGCAATGCCGAAGCGAATCAGTATTGCACCGTACCGCCAGCTTTCAGCTTCAGGCATGCGCGGTGTGAGTTTTATCGAGTTCTTTGGGATTGGGACGTATGAAACCTCGTTTGCATCAATGTTTACGGAACACGTTGCCGAACTGCTTATTGGTGCTGGCCAACCCGTTGTGCAGGAGTTTGAACACGAACCGATCCCATCACCTACGTCGCGCGTCAAACTGGGACTCCAGCCGCACGCGCCAAACACGGTCGACATCAGACAGTACCAATGGACGATGGTGCGCGCGTGTTTACTCGGTTGGCCCGTTTCCACGCACCTTGCGGAATCAGTTGAGGAGCGGGAGTTTGTTGCGCGCGCAACCGGGCCGCAACGGGAACTGCTAGAGCGTTTCGGTATCTGGGATGAAGATATTGCTGGACGCATCGGGCACGGATTGTCGCCCGTGCAGCACCTTGCGCCGGTGCTGGAACTTGCGTCTCAAGCAAGCACACCGATGCTGCTTGCGCATGTGAACAACGCAAACGATGAGGATATTCAAATACTTGCTGATTCGAACGTCGCGGTGGCTTACTGTCCGCGCGCAAGCGACTACTTTGGTGCGCATCTGCACTTTGGACCACATCGATACAGAGACATGCTGAATGCAGGCATTCCTGTTGCGCTTGGCACAGATTCGATCGTGAACCTTCCGGATACTGCGAACGATGCAACGCGAGATGGGATGAGCATATTTGATGAGATGCGTTTGCTGCACTCGCGCGATAATGCAGATCCGCTGATGCTGCTCCAGATGGCAACAGTACACGGTGCTCGTGCGCTTGGGTTGGATCCCAGCCTGTTCATCATCCGAAATGAAGCGCAAGTGGCTGGCATCATCGCGGTAAGGGTTGAGCAATCCGCGACGATTCACGATGCAGGATCGTGTCTGGCTGTGGTGCTTGAGGGCATGCACCCGTGCAGGGTGTGCTGACGCTGCACGCTAACCATTTCTGAACGACCCGCCTTCTCGGACGAAAGCACAAGTCAAGCGCTGCTGTTTGTCCGTGAATAACCGTGCGCAGGTGTCATTGCGTGGTTTCGGTGAAAACCCGATGGATAAGGTGCTGACACGATGCCAAACATGGAATACCATAAACATACAGGCGTGCTGTGCGTGCCGATGGAGAGTGTGGCGTGGCATCGATTGAGTCGTACTGGGATCTGCTGAGAGCGTGCGCTGGCGATTACCCGCCGGAAGCGTTCGAGTTTGTCCGCCAGGGACTCTCACACACCGCCGAGATGGTGCATGGCACCAACGCATCAAGTGAGGAAGATGCCGACGATCCAAGTATTGATCTTCTGTCGTCTGATGAAGAAGCAAGTCGTCATGTTTCTGGACAGCAACTCTGCATGGGGCTTCGCGACTTTGCACTTAAGCGATATGGCCTGCTTGCTCGAACGGTGATGTCAAAGTGGGGCGTGAATCGCACGGAAGACTTTGGCAACATCGTCTTTGCAATGATCGACGCAGGGTTGATGCGCAAATCTGACCAGGACACGGTAACAGACTTCCGGGCAGTGTTCGACTTTGACGAGGCGTTTGGGCCCAATGATTCGGTCTACAAGCGCGGCGAAAACACGCAGCAGACCCCCAAAGCCAGCAACTGAGCCGATTTTCATTCGTTCTCAGGTTCCGATTCTCACCTGTTTGGGTCGGCGGTGTCGATAAAACACCTCGATGGCCAAACGCAAGACCACGTCCTCATCCAGTCGGAAACAGGCTCCCAAGTCGGGTGCCGATGACATGCCTGAAGTTTCCGCGCAACCGGTCTGGCAGGATCGCCATCTCTGGCAGATTCAGCCAGTGCGCGATGTGCTGCTTGGTCTTGCAATCGTTGGGGTGTTCCTGATCGGGTACAAAGCGAGCATCGTGACTGTCCCGATGCTGCTTGCGCTTTTGCTTGCCTATCTGTTCGAACCTGTCATCAACTGGCTGGTTGTTGTACGAGGATGGTTCAGTCGGCAGGGTGCTGTCGCGTTTCTCATCGGATTTATTGTGTTCATTCTTGTTGTGCCTGTAGCATTTGGTGCTGTGCTGGCTGTGACACAGGGGGCACGGTTCATCTCGCAGATTGCGACGACAACCGAGGATGTGCTGCAGGTCGTCAGGCTGAGCAACGAGACCAGAAGTGTGCTCCCGATGATCGAGTTCTCACGGCAGAAGAGCTATCTCAACAATGGGCGCTACCTGCTCCTGATCGAACGAGACGAAGAGTCCATCACGACGATTGAAACCCAGATCAAGGAAGCAACAGAAAAGCTTGACAAGTCGGAAGAGGATCAACAGAAAGCAAAGCAACTGCTCGAACAGTCAACACAACCGCCAGCAGGTACAGGTGAAGATACATCTCAAACTGAGCAGCTCAGTGAACGTGAACTCGACAAGCTCAGGAGTGAGCTGGAAACGTACGATGCTGTTGTTGCCCAGCAGCGAAGAGAGTTGCTTGATCTTGAGTACAACCTGAAGAAGGCAATTGCGATGGCGGGTAGGTTTGATACAAATGGAGGGGATCCCAAGCCTGTTGTGCTCGAAACCGAAGACGACAAACTCCGTGACACAATCCCGAAGCTTCGCGAAACGTTCAGCCGGTTGCCGGGAATCGTTCAGTCCGGATGCTTGTTTGTGATGAACCGCGATGCGGTCGGGCATATCTCAGACTTCGATCGTGTGCGCCAGTATGGTGTCTTTGAAACAGCGTTGAACTGGATTAAGAACAATGCTGATGCCATTGCAAGCAGGGCGGTTGGTTCCGGTGTCGACGCTGCCGCGACATTGCTGCGGACGGCGACATCGCTCGGGAAACTGCTCTTCGCACTCTTTTTGACCGCGTTCTTCTTCTTCTTTATCTCCACCGGCTATCCGGAAGTGCTGAAGTTCGGTCGATCTCTGCTGCCCGACAAGAACGAGACGCGTGTTGTTGATCTCATCTCCCAGATGGACAATGTCGTTGCTGGGTTTGTGCGAGGCAGATTGATTATCGCGTTGATCCAATCCGTGCTGTTCTCGATCGCGTACGCGCTCATCGGTGTTCCGATGCCGATTGTGCTCGGTGTGATCGTCGGGTTCCTCTCGATGATTCCGTACGTTGCGCTGGTTGGTATTCCAGCTTCTGTCATCGGACTTGGCATTGCAGCGGGAGATCACACCGGGTTCCGTGCAGCATGGTGGTGGGTCGTGATAGCGCCAGTTATTGTGTATCTCGTATTGCAAGCATTTGATGACTACATCCTGACACCCAAGATACAGGGGCAGAGCACGGGGATGGACACGCCAACGATTCTGTTTGCATCGCTCGCGGGTGGTGCCCTGTTTGGCGTGTATGGATTGCTGATTGCGATTCCAATCGCTGCGTGTGTCAAGATCCTGCTCAAGGAAGTGTTCTGGCCACGGTTCCAGGCATGGACGGAGGGTGAAGTGCAGGACTTCCTGCCGATCGGAACAAAGTAGCGACAAGCTGTTTTACGGTCTTGGCTTGGGAATGCGGATATTCACTTGCTGGATCTTCTCACCGTTGGCCCGCGCTTTCTGGGTTGATTCAAAGGCAGCCATGTCGGCAATCGTTGTCGAGTGGAGAAAATCGTGATACTCGCCACGATGGCTTACCCAGAACACGTGGCATGGGCACGCACGATCGTCTGAGCATTCCTCTGTTCCGAGCATGCATCGCTTCTGGACGATGGGATCGTCGAGCGCATCACACACCTCGAAGAGGGTGATTGATGCAGGCTCAACCATTAAAGTAACACCACCGCCGACACCGCGCCTGGTTGAGACAAACCCGCGCTTGGCAAGCTGCTGGATGATCTTGGCAAGATACGGAGCGGGGATCCCAGCTTCGGTGGCGATATCCTTGACAAGATGGGTCTTCTTCTTATCGAGTGCAATGACGGCTAGCGCCTGGCATGCATATCCCACACCCTGTGTAAGCATCTCGATCCCCCCATGGAATACGCCGCATCTTCTCAGATGAAATGGAGTTACAACAGTTCCAACGATCCTCTTTGAATTCTGGAGTTGTGGATATGGTATTCCGTTTGTCCTTTGGAAGTTCCGGTAAGCGGGATTTTATGTTAGGAATATGATAGGAAATGCCGAAGGGGGGACTTGAACCCCCACTGGTTTTACCCAAGTGGATTTTGAATCCACCGCGTCTGCCAATTCCGCCACTTCGGCTGCGGCTCCAGCCGAAGGCCGGAGGGGCTGATGGTACGCTCAAGACGATCACCATCCAACCGATACCATGTTTGCTCGTCATCCCTGACTCCTGCACTCCGTTCGAAAGGCATGCCGTGCGCACCATCACCCTTGTCACAACTGGTGGCACCATCGAGAAGACATACGACGAGTCGACGGGCGAACTCTCGAATCGTGGCTCGATCGTGCGCCAGATGCTTCGACGGTTGCGCCTTGATGATGCGTCGATCAACGTCATTGAACTTATGAGCAAGGACAGTCTGCTCATGACCGATGCCGATCGAGCACGTATCACACAGATTGTCCGAGCGATTGCAGCACCCAACTCTGCGACGAAGGACTGCGACGCTGCCACCAGCGCGATAGGTGGTGCAGATGCCAGTCCGGTTGTTGTGCTGCACGGCACGGACACGCTCGAAGTGACCGGAGAGGCGTTGCATGCAGCGATTCCATATCCATCTGCACCGATCATTCTGACGGGAGCAATTCGTCCGTACGCGATGAAACGATCGGATGCACTCCAGAACCTCACAGAGTCAATCTTTGCTGCTGGAGTGCTTGCGCCGGGTGTCTACGCGGTCTCACACAGCAAAGCGCTGAGGTTCCCCGGCGTGGTGAAGGATCGCCAGCGCATGACGTTCGTCCGCAAGGAGGATGCGGAAATAACGCTGCGCGGCTCGTCAGCCTGACAGAGGCTTCGTTGCTGCGCGTGCACGCTCAAAGACCGACAGAATGTGCTGCGTCAGCACACCGGGGTTATCGAGTTGCATTCCCACGATCGGTCGTACGACAGGACATGGCCAGCGTGAAGATTGCACATGGCGCAACTTTGACCAGTCCTTGTCGGTTGTCAGAATGCAATCGGCACTGCTCTTTGCTGCACAATCAATCAACTGCAAGACTGTCGCGTTCTCATACGGATTGTGATCGCGCAGCATCATGGATCCTGCGATCGATGTGGTGTGCTGCTCGCATTGCCGGAGAAATGAGCTGGGATTTCCGATGCCAGCGACCACAAACACGGACTTGTCTGAAAGCCACGACACGGGACGAGCCATATCAGTGTTGTTCTCGTTGACAATGCACTCGGTCCATGTATTCGATGCTCGAACCGGTGTGACATCCGGTGCGTGCTGACGAACAGCTCCGAAAGCTTCATCGAGTTCCACTGCATCCTGTACGCGTGTCATGATGATAACATCTGCACGTTTCAAGGACGAGATCGGCTCACGCATCCAGCCCTTTGGCAGCAACGAGTCTCGATGGATCGGCTTCGATGCATCAATCAATACAATGTCGCAGTCCCGCGCAATCTGCCGGTGCTGAAACCCGTCATCGAGCACAACACAATCGATGTCTTGTCCTCGCTCACTTGCGAGTAGATGACGAATCCCATTGATCCGATCGGGTTGTGCAATGACTGGTACTTCGGGAAGCGCGCGTGTGTACTCATCCTGCTCGTCGCTGGGCATCCCGGGTGTCGCGCCATATCCGCGCATTGCGATGCATGGTCGGATGTCAAGGCGCTGAAGCTCGCGCACGAGATAAATCACCATCGGAGTCTTGCCTGTGCCACCGACAGTGAGATTGCCAACGCTGAACACGGGTATATCAAGTGTTTCGACACCGATGCCTCTATCAAACTTCTTGTTCGCACGGGCAATACCGATTGTGTAGAGAGGTTTGAGCACACTGCCAAGGAATGCTGGCACTGGTCCGCGATGCTCAACAACTGATGCATTATTTGACTGACCACGACCATCGATGGAGGTCATGTGGTGGTCTCTCCGTGCGCATCCTGGCCTGTCTGCTCTTGCATGAGTCGTGCGCACGCCTCTCGAACCATCTGGCGCTGCTGTTGCTGCAAGGTACGTAGCTTCGTGCGCACCTCACGCCCGGTGACCAGTGAATCTGAGAGCGCGAGCACGAGAATCACGCTGACAAGCACCATTACACCAAGCCATGAGAGTATAAAGATCTTTGGTTGGTCAGTGGTCGCGATACTGAAAGCGACTGCTAAGAGCGGGGCTGTGATGAGCGTCAGCCACGCAACCGCTGTGCGGATGCTTTTCCGACGGTGGTCCATCGTCCCGTGTCTGAGTGTGAGGATGTGGGCAGCCGCAGCGAGCATGACAACACCAGCCATCGGCACGGCGAGCCAGATGGGTACAAGCGAGCTTGCTTCACCAAGCGTTGCGGTTATACCCATCTGCTTCATGTGGACTGCTCCGCCCGAGCAGGTCGAACGCCGAGCAGTGCCAGTTCAACACGGACGCGCTCCATTGGCAGGCCGACCACATTTGTCGGGTCACCATCGATATCGATGTTCCAGCCGTCGTCGAGCCGCTCGGCGAGGTTGTAGGCGCCAGCCTTGCCCTGCCATGCATTCGATGCAACGTATGCATCAATTGCAGCTTCAGAGAGTACATCAAAGTACACACGCGAGTGCCCCGTGAACATCACGCGCGATTGTGTGTCAAGGTCAAGAAGAGCAACGCCCGTCAGAACATCGTGCGATGCCCCGGAGAATGCACGCATCATCGAGTGTGCCTCGTCGGCGTTTGCCGGTTTTCCAAGCATCACGTTGTTCTGCACACACACCGTGTCCGCGCCGAGGACCACAGGCGGGCGCGTGTGCAACGCATCAAGTGTGTTTGCGGTGCGCGGGATGGGTTGATCGAATACGGACATCGAAGGGTTGATCATATGTGCCGATGCCATCGCCTTGAAGTATGCGAGCGCCTGCACCCACATGTCCGGATCAACCGCACCACGATGCAGATGTGAGTCGTCAACATCAGGAACAAGCACTTCAAAGGTGTAGCCGGAGTTCGCGAGCAACTGCTCACGACGTGGCGACCTGCTCGCCAGCACCAGCGCGCGCGAAGCCGATGCACGTTGCGAGCGCACAGAGTCGGGACGATGGCCAGCACTTGTTGGAATGTCAGCGGAAAAACCCATCATGGCTCGCTTGTTCGGGTACATGGCAGTTGACTTCATCATTGTACTGGTTGTTGGCAATTGTGCGATTGGATTTCTATCAGATTCCCGTAAAATCGGCTTGGCTGGCTGGAACAAATGCGAGAAACGTCCCAGGAGCGTCCGCATACACTTTGCCCATGCGCGCCCATCTTGTCCAGTTTGACATCCTCTGGCAGAACAAACATGCCAACTTCGATCGTGTTGCGAATCTCCTGTCGGATGCGCGTCCCGAAGCAGGTGACTTTGTGTTGCTACCAGAGATGTTCGATACAGGGTTTTCCTTCGCAGTTTCAGCAACTGCTGACGAGAATGGTGAAACAATCGACTTTGTGCGCTCAATCGCGCTCAAGTACGACATCACAATCCAGGCAGGCAGAACAGTGCGATCTGAGGACGTGTCGCGTGCCCGCAATGAAGCACCGATCGTGACGCGGGATGGTGTCGTTGCCACTTACACGAAGATCCACCCGTTCTCACACGGATTCCCGGGGCAGCGGGAGGTCGACACGTTCGATTCGGGGGCCGAGGTTATTACATACGCCTGGCGATGTGATGGAGTCAGTATGCGCGTGTGTCCAGCGATCTGCTACGACCTCCGCTTTGCGGAGTTATTCAGGCGCGGACTCGATATGGGAGCAGAGGTGTTTGCTCTCGGTGCAAACTGGCCCGTCGCAAGGCAGGAGCACTGGCGGGCACTGCTGATCGCACGGGCGATTGAGAATCAGGCGTTCGTGTTCGGTGTAAATCGGATCGGACGCGATCCGTCACTCGAGTATGTTGGTGGGACGATCGCGGTCGGACCTCGCGGTGAGGTTCTTGGCGAACTGAAGGACGAGGAAGCAGTGCTGACAGTTGAGATTGATCCTCGCGATGTGACGCGATGGCGCGAGAAGTTTCACGCGTGGGAAGATCGCAGGCTTGGACTTGATGTGCCGAAACGCTCAGCTATTGTGCCTGCAGCACCGAGTGATCCGCTTTGACTTCTATCTCGGGATGTTGCGCATTGGTGTGCTTCACCGGCATGTCACCAAGAAACTCGCGGTAGATCGATTCAACCTCGCGTACGTGATCCGGGTAGCTTTGCAGTATCGGCGTCGCATCGTGGATCTCTTTCGGGCTTGGAACTACAACATCACCGGTGACGCAACGCGTGATGCACTGAGCAAGTCCATGCGGATCACCCCCAGCGAACATGAGGCCGTTATAGTGAGCATGATGTTCTGGCTCCTTGAGCCACTCAACAGGGCCGCCAAGCCGCGATGAAATGACAAACTTACCAGCGTGCAGGTGTTCAAGAAGCACCAATGGCGAGTTCTCAAACCACACATGCGAGAGAACGCCGATGTCGTACTCGCCCCATGCTGCGATGAGTTGAAGCATGTCGTATCCGCCAGCGAACTGGACTTCCGGATACACGCTGAGGCGTTTGCGGAACGGCCAGTCCCAACCGCTTGCTCGGATCAAAAACTGGCACTTCTGTCTGACCTCTGGAGAGAGCAATGGGATCGCGCGCACAAGCACGTCGAGCCCCTTGTTGTTGCGTGTGGTGCCGAAGAACCCGAACCTGAGCGGCCGATCCGGATGCGAGGCATCCCACGGGCGATGTTCGTAAAGTCGGTGCCGTCTCGCATGTCGATTGATCTGATCAAAGTGAGGCTGGCCGAGTCTCACAACGCGAAGTTTGTCCTTGTCCACGCCCATGCGCGCATGCACATCGGCAACGAACCTGCTGGGTGGTGTCACCAGCGATGCATGGTTCAAGGCGTCAGCACCCGCGTGTCTCCGCTTGCCGTACTCATTCAGAACAACAAGATGACGGTCGCCGTTCGAGTTGTTATCTGGTGCGAGCATGCGCTCGTTCTGATCGATCGGTGCAACGCCAAGCTCGGGGGTCTGTTCGTGCGAGTGGAGTGCAAGCCCGTGTTGGATAATGACATCACGATTGGTGTTGCGTGCCACATTGAAGCCGAGTGCAAGCTCCGGATCAGCAAGTGGTTCATCATTGCCGGCGAGTTCAGTATCCTTGGAATGCTTGTTTCGCACACGATCTGCAAGGCTGTACGCTGTGCCACGGATAATGTTGGCTGGGTTCGGGCCAAGCACGCGGTCAAGTGCTCGTCCAGCAGCGCGTTTGAATCGTTGCTTTGCATAGCTCGGCGATCTCGGTAGACAGTTCACGCAGCGATCGCCGCCCTCGTAGTTGTCGCACACATGCGTCTCGTTCCAGAGAAGATCGACCTGTGGGCACACGAACCAGTAGTTGTGCAGCGTGCAGACAACGTGTCGATCTGTTGCGCGAATCGCGCTGATGAGATCAAGCGAGTATCCCTCAAGTGAGTGGATATGCACGATCTGGATTCGGTGCTCATCAAGCCAGCGAATGATCCGCTGGGTGAGCGTGGGAGAATGCAGTTCACGGGGCATGTTTCGGAAGTTCATCGCAGCGGGCGAATGGCATGGACTGTTGATGATGTCGTAGCACTCAATGTTGCGCCACGTTTCAAGATGCCTGATACGTATGCCCGGGATCGGCGAGTATCGCATGCCGCAGGATAATCCAACAACTGTGTGCCCGCTCATCGAAAGCCCTGACGCGAGTTCGGATGCTGACAGGTTGTACCCTGAGCCCTCACGTACCTGCATGGATAGACGGGCCCATCCGAGGATTGCAATGCGCAACGGCGTATCGGTCCGTGGCCATGTCGGTCGGGCATCCTGATGGGATATGTGTCCGTTTGGAGAACTCACATGAGAGGGTAGGTCACCGGTTGGCACGTCTTGGCGATGCGTCATGACACAGATGTTGCCCGTGTTCGTTCGTCGGTATCGTGCGAAATAACCAGCGTGCTCCACACTGCTGTGCACATGGTCCTCGCCCAGATCACACACGCCTTTGCAACTGCGAGTGCACCAGCCCGCTCGGCTTGTGCTTTGTCCGGCGCGCGAGAATCAACATGCACGTTCCAACTACCACGGAGCAGCGGCATGTCGTTGACCTGATCGAACACCACGACAGCATCAATGCGGCTGGCGATCAGCGGGAACTGTCTGCGGATCTTTGAGGCCAGACGTTTGGCATAAACAATGCGAGTTGTGCCGGCTGGCTGATCTTCGCAGTGGGGCACGTCATTCCGAACGATTTCGATCCATTCGGGTGAAACACCAGCAGCAGAAACCTGCGCGTGGAGTTGTCGGGCCAGCGACACATCCATCTCTCGTGAGCACAGACAAACGATGCGACGCTTTGACGCGAGCAGATCAACAACGGACTCCTGTGCAGGCCCGGTATCATCAAGTTTCCCGCCTTGGTCGTGTGCAGCGTCCCGCAGTGTTCGCATGATGATGCTGGCATGAAAAAGTCTGCGATGCAGCACCGCGTACATCGCATCACGCAGCAGCATCGCGTACCACACAGCGGTTGCACGCTTCAGACGTATGCCCGAGAACGCCTTGCGCGTGACCCACATCGCGTTGCGCTGGGCGTAATACAACCGCGCGGGCGTGAGCTTGTCGAACCACGGTGTGTGATAGACAATCGCATCAAGATCGCACAGGACCTTCCTGCCCGCGCGTTTGAAGCGAAGGCACCAGTCGGCGTCGTCGCAGTAGATGAAGAATCGCGGATCCCAGAATCCGATTTCGCGCACGTCTTTCCATCGTGCAAGCAGGCTGCACGCGCTTGCAATGTCAACCTCCCGCTGTCCTGAAAACGCACGCTCGCCCTTCGTGCCGCCCACCTCTGCTACCCATTCGTCGTGCGATCGACGGAGAGGATGGCCGTGGGGTGGAGTATCGCACATACGACCGCTTGCAAAGTCGAAATACACCGTTGTTTCGATAGTTGTCTTTCGATCGTGCATGTTGACAGCACGCGACCCGACCAAGCCAACGGCGGGTCTGTTTTCAGCGGTTTGCACGAGTTGTGCGAGTGAGCCAGCGGGCAGTTCCACGTCGTCATCAACCAGCCACGCATAGTCAATGGGCCGCTCCCGATTCGGGTCGGCCAGGTATCGATCAACATACCGCAAGCCGGTATTGAACCCGCCGCACCCGCCGTGATTGTGCGTGTTGCGGATGACAGTAAACGATCGAACACCAAGTGTGTTTGTCTGTTGCGTTGGGACGAGCGCAAACGCCGGTTCGTGGGCGTGTGCTGTCGGGTTGTCGACAACGACTTCCGGCTTGAATGTCTCAGTGAGATGCTCGGTTGTGCCATCGGCAGAGCCATTGTCGATAATGACAATATCGAGTGCATTCAGCGCGTACTGCTGGTTTGCAATCTCGCGGAGCACGGTCTCTGCAACATGCTTGCGATTCCATGTCACGACGATCGCAGCAACATGACATGTCCTGATCCCAGTTCGTGCAGATCGTGTTGTGCGCGCACGTTCGTGTGGTTCCAACTGAGCCATGATGGGTGGCTCGACTGCCACTGGAATCGCGCTTGCGATGGCATCCATTGTTGGTGCATTGAGACGATATGGCTCTGTCGAGTCGTGGGGCACTGAGGTGGCGTTCCTTGCGTTAAAGTGGATCAGGAGGATACGTGCGATGACTGTGTTTGGCTGCGTTTGACAGCGGAATACTCTGCTTCCATCTCTGCTGCGTGTGTTTCCATGGTCTTCGGAGTCTGCACGTTGGTACGCAATCGATCGAGTTGATGTGGATTTCTCGCGATATCGACCAGCGTGTGCGCCAGATCGTGTCTGTCATTGCCGCGATGGAGTAGTCCATTGTGCCCATCCACAACGAAGTCCGGTATTCCACCCAGATTTGCTCCAAGCACCGGGACGCCGCACGCAAGGAACTCCATGACAGTCTGAGGTCCGTTGTCCCACCAGACGCTTGGAACGAGTCCAAGATCCCTCCCGCCGCAGATCCATGGCACATCGGGGGGGTGGTAGCTTCCACCGATTTCCAGTCCAGCCAGTCTTGGTTCAAGACGTTTGAACCGCCATGCGATTGAATCAAACCCGAACGCATGCACAGCCAGATGGAATCGGCGCAGATACTCGGGCGTGAGCAACTCGAGCGCGTCGGCAAGCATCGGCAACCCTTTGTACCAGTGATTGGCGCCCATGAAACATAATCGAACAGGGCGGGTTGGATCCTGTGCTATTGGTCGAGGGGCAAACGCCAACTCGGCATGCCGCTCCGCAAGAGCTGGCATGCGGGTGCCGATGGTTATCGCATGTATTCGGCTGCTGTCAACACCCATCCGGAGATAGAGATCACGAACAAAGCTCGATACAGCAAGCACGCGATCACACGAGTTGAGCATGGCGATCATTGCGTGTCGACGATGTGCATATGGGTTGGCATCCGAATCAAGCAGTGTTGTGGGATCAAATGTCGGATCAGACTCGGGTGTATTTGAAACGATCTGCCACTCAGTGTCTCCTGCGTTCTGCCAAGCTCTGGGAGCGGATTCGGCAAGGAACTGCCGTGTCATGCCACGTGAATCATCATCTGAAAACGAAAACGCTGCAGTGAAGTCCAACTTGTTACGACATGGGCGTGTGAGCGGTTTCTCTGCTGGTGTGACTTGGTTTGGCACTTTCAAGTGCGACCCATTGAGTTCGGGTGTAGGTTCACGCGAGAATGCACGTGAGAACGCGGTACGCAGTGTGCGCAATGTGTCCCGAGAGGAAGATGGTGGCGGGGTTGGTTCGGCGGGAATCACACGAATCTGCTTCAATCGCTGTACCCTTGGGTCTGGCGCGTCGATGCAGGTTTCACAGGCTTTGCCGCTGTCATAGCACCTGCAGGGCGTGCGATGTCCGCGCATCAGGTACACCTGTGGGCAGAGCGTGTGGTAGTTGTGCAGGCTGAACACAACGGATGCCCCTGCCTGCTTTGCTTGCAAGACGCATCCGACGGAGAACCCCTCAAGATTGTGAAAGTGAACGACATCGGGCCTCATCGCTTCGAACAGTCCGCCGACGACGCGCTCAAGCTCGGGCTGAGACACCTCGCCCGCCGGATCTCGAAACTGGTCCAGCGATGGGGCAAGCACAGGAGAGTTGATGACCTCGAACACGTGCACGCCGAGCCAGTCTGCATGGCGATCGATACGTAAGGGTCCAGGCGCGTCGGTTTCCGTTACACACTCAGTGACGCGTCCGCCGCACAACCAGGAGATCTTGTGCCCACGCTCCTTCAACGCGAGCGAAAGCCCTTGGGCGTACCCATTGACACCACCGCCGGAGGTTGTGCCGTCCCATATGCGTGCCCAGTTGACCATGACTATGTGCATCAGCGTGATGGTAGGGGGTCTGAAACGGGTCTTAACGTGGATGACACATGCTGGTTTTCCCAATACTACTGTTGCACGATGCCACGAGGCACAGGAGTCGAGGAACGCTCTATGACAGACGACAACACCACATCAAATGAACCCCTGGACATCGTGAAGATGCATGGTCCAAAGACGGATGAGATTGAGCAGGAACAAACCTACGACGTTGTTAATGAGGGGGATGAACAGGAGCGAGTGGGTAGCGAAGTCGCTATGGACCGACCGCTCGACAAGGCTGAAGCAGCGGGGCTCCCACCCGATCGCGGACCAGAGGTCGACGTGATCAACGTCCGACCAGCGATGTTCCGAGCACATCCATTCATCTTCTCAGCAATGGCGCTAGTTGGGCTTCTGGGGCTGATGCTGCTCTTCTGGAAGGGGCTGTTCCCGTACTCGCTTGCGTGGCTTGTTGTTTCTCTTGTGCTCTTTCTAGGTGCGTGCGGGATGTGGGGTGTGTGGAAGATCAAGACACTCGGCACGTCATTGCGCATCACAAACAAACGCACCGTGGTCATCATCGGATTGTTCAGCAGAGCAACCAGCGAGGTTGTGCACGACAACATTCGCAACATCCAGGTGACGCAGAGCTTTCTCCAGCGAGTGTTTCGTGTCGGGCGGATCGGGCTCTCCAGTTCCGGTCAGGACGGGATAGAGATCGACGTGCCAAACCTGCCGAATCCCGATCAGATTCGCGAGATCATTGACAAGTACAGGCCGCTCTGATCTACAGTTGCATGTGAGTGAGGCAACAACCACAATCAAATGTGCCGGATGCGGCGCAGATGTCCCGGACATTGTCGGCCCGACGCATGCCTACATCGGCGCTTCGCCGGGGTGCTGGAAGGTGTACGGCGACGTGCTTGCACGCGAGTATGGTGAGTACGGGTATCCCGAGTGCCACCGGCTGACAATCGATGCGTACGCGGCACAGCATCCCGGGACGCCGTCGCGACGATCCATCCAGTCTGTCGCTGGACACCTTATCGCGTTGCACGTGCTGTTTGAGCAGAACGTGTCAGCTGCTGAGGCAACCCGGCGCATTGGCGCTGCGGTCGCACAAGCAGAGTCATTCCACTGGCTTGAACCACCGTCGTTTGCGGATGCTATGACGGTGCTGGATGTTGCAGCGACTGCCGATCTGGAGACTCATCAGCGCGTTGTTCGTGCGTGGGCTGAATCTGTCTGGCACGCGTGGAGCGAGCATCACGAGACGGTGAAACTGTGGGCGCGAATGTAGATTACTTCGTTCTTAGCTGTAGTCCTCGTGGGAACTGTTGGAAGAGAGCGAATGGATCGATTCGAGCACATACTGGAGTCAATCACTAAGGCATTTGGTGATCTGTCAAAGCCGCATTATGGTTTTATGGAGCAGCAGCAAAAAAAACTGTTACTTCACCCAATCATCTCGGAACTGATTTCAAGATTCATTCTGACAAATGACACAGATCTCAATGCAGATCACTCTCTTCATCTGCGTGTTGGCAAGAAGAATCTGGGCCAAGCACAAGCGAGCGTCCAATGGGCGGATTACGCAGTTCGTCTTTCCTTTGTCCACCCTTGGGCCGCTGTGTTTCGGATATCGAAGCAGAGTGGATGGTATGAAGAGGTGATTGAGCCCTCAACGCCGGGCATAAGTAGAGACGACATGGAAATGCTGGACGTGTTAGAGATACATGGGTTCAAGTTGCTCACCAGAAGTGAGTTGCAGCGCCCGATTCAAATGCGTCTATTTGATACTTCTCCTGAAGACATCCGCGTGTATCATGCGCTGGTAGCGGATGAGCCGATTCGGCCGAGCCCGTTTAGTGGGTGAGTGTGCTGGGCTCACAACAAAACACCCCACGAGAGTCGTGGGGCGCATGAGTACTGTGCAGCGTGATTGGACTTAGCTTGCTTCTGCGCGAGGATGTGCCTGCTCGTACGCGTCCTGCATGCGCTGGGCGGTCAGATGCGTGTACACCTGTGTGGTGTTGAGCGACTGGTGTCCCAGCATCTCCTGCACATCGCGCAGGCTTGCGCCGTTGTCGAGCAGGTGCGTTGCAAACGAGTGACGCAGCGTGTGCGGCGAGATCGACGGATCTAGACCGACCTGCTTGAGATACTTGTCGAGCTTGCGGCGGACCGAGCGCGAACTCAGGCGTTTGCAGTGCTTGTTGAGGAACAATGGCTTACGACTGGAGTCTTCACGCCACGCGCCAGAGAAACGTGAGTCAGAGCGGACACGCTCGATGTAGCGCACGATCGCAGCGAGTGCGTGCGAACCCATCGGCACAATGCGTTCCTTGCGACCCTTGCCGTGGATGCGGAGCGCTTCATTCTCAAGATCAAGATCGCCAAGATCAAGTGCGACAAGCTCTGAGACGCGGATACCTGTTGAATACAGCGTTTCGAGCATGGCGCGGTCGCGGCAGCCCAGCAGATCGCGGTCATCAGGTGCTGCAAGCAACTGTTCGATCTGCTCGATGGAGATTGCCTTGGGCAGGCGCTTTGCCTGCTTGGGTGTGCGGATGAGCGTCATCGGGTTCGAGGCAACCAGCGAACGCTTCTCGGCCCACTTGAAGAACGAGCGGAGCGTTGCGATCTTTCGTGCCATTGTGGCTGCCGAGTACGACTGCTCAGCAAGATGCGCGAGGAAGTTGCGAATGACATCGGGTGATGCATCGCGGATCACGCCAGTGATCGTCTGTGGTCCAATTGAGGCATGCACGTCGTTGGTCTTTGGCGGCGCGGTGCTCTTGAACGCTTCAAGCTCAGCAGCGTCGTTCTGCTCAATGCCGAACTGCTGCGCGATGAAATCTGTGTACTGGCGAAGGTCTGCGCCATAGCAGCGAGCCGTGTACGGACTGAATCTGCGTTCGTCCGTCAAGTACTCTGAAAATGCGTCGATCATCGGAAGTGTCATGTGAATCATCCTCCACCACCGGGGTGCTTCCCGGCCCACGCATTCTCGGCTCGATCCTGCACTCGACCGCAATCCGTTGCGTGCTTTTTCTGTGATGCGCAAGTCACGCCGTTCTTGGCTGTTCACTGCTCCCCAACAGCGTTCAACCCCCTCGTTCTCCATATACCCATCGGCCTCTTGTGTTCACGCCCGAGAGACGGACCCATTCCCGATCCATCAGTTGTCGCAGCGCTGACCACGAGCCGAACTCTGTAAACAAATCCATGCTCGCGAGATAGGTTTCCCATCCGAGTGCCGAAGGTTGCCTCATGCGCCCTTCTGCGTAGCTTTGCAGTTCTGCCTGCACCCGGTGATTCCTCCCATCAAGGGTAGTCCCGATAACAGATACGGGCGAATCGGCCTCCTGGATTCGTTCAAAGTATGAATAATCCGTCGGCTGATAGATAAGACGCTGCGGATTGATGCTTTGTTCGCCCTTTGTTGCCATTTCGCCCGGTAATGCGTACAAAGCCAACCCAAGGCCGTATTTTGGTGGGTCGTACGGCTCATACGACGTAATTGATCCAACCAGGACCGCATCCACCTGCATCTCTTCAGCAAGTGCCTTCAGGTCTTTTGGAGACTGGGGGTAGCTCATTTCAAGCCGGCGCATAGCCTCGATCGTGCGATTCAGCGGCACTACGGTCAACCCGTCGATCTGGTCTGCCTGTTGGATGAGCTTGTCTGTCAGCACCATCGAGTCCGCCAGCGTTGTGCCTGACTCATTCCTGAGCGGAACAACAGCCCAGACAGGCCCGCCGAACGTCTGGTCGTACGGGTTCATGATCGTTTCAGGCGACGTCAGTCGTGAGCCAGAACTTGCACACCCGACGAAAACCATGCATCCTGTGAGAGCAACTGTGCCAGTCAGGCATGCCCGTAAAGCCATGTTGCGGAAGCGCTGGAGCGTCATCGAATCTCCGGGAGCAGAACGACAGAGTGTGTCTTCGATTGCGATCGGGTTGAAGCGTGCTCACGGATGTCTCCACCCGTGAGCCGCGTTTGTGTCGCAGCTGGTCTCCGCCAACTGCGCGAGTTTCATTGATTAGTTGCCGGAATCGGTATCGACACCAGCGAAGCTGGAGTTCTCGCTTGATGAGTTGAACGGGTTGGATGTGATGGTTCCGTTGCTGGGTGATGCGATGCCGCCAGCAGCGATGATTGCGCCTGACGCGTTCATGCGCCAGATGTTGTCAACGCCACCACGATCGGACACAAAGAACACGGTGTTGTCAGGACCGAAGGTCGGCATGAGATTGACCGACTCTGTGTTTGTCAGAGGCACGAGCGAACCACCGGTCGCAGAGACCAGCCACAGGTTTGCATTCTGCGGACGGGTGTCGTTCTCCTGGGCCCACTGGCTCGGATTTGGCACTGTTGCAAAGGAGATCCAGTTGCCGTCTTTGCTCCATGTGGGGTTGATGCACGCGTGGTATGCGCTCTGAGCGATCTCTGTCTCGTTGCTTGCAACACCGTTTGTGTTGAAGTCGATGGTCCAGACGCTGAATGAGCGGTCGCCGCGCTTGCTGGAGCGCTGGAAGACAATTTGGTCCGTGCCGTTCTCGCCGGAGCCAGAAACAGGCGACCATTCCGGGAACAGACCGTATGTCAGGAAGTGTGCAACGCCGGAGTTGCCGTACTCTGTGACCCAGATCTCCCACTTGCCGGAGATCTCGCCAAGACGGGAGAAGACGAGGTACTTCCCGTCAGGCGACCATGTCGGGTGCAGTTCGTGTGATGACTCAGTTGTCACCTGAACGGCCTGACCACCAGTGGATGAGATCACGAAGATGTCCCAGTTGCCAGAGCGGTTTGATGCGAATGCAACACGGCTGCCATCGGGTGAGAACACTGGCATGACATCGTTTGCAGCATCGTCGGTCAGCTGTGTCACGGTGCGGCTCGATGTTGACTTCATGTAGATGTCGGACGACATCGAGTGCTGTGTGGACGAGTACACAACAAACTCACCATTTGGTGAGACGCACGGGTCAAAGTCTGCACCTTCAAGTGTAAAGCTGAGCTGCGACAGGCTGCCACCACCGGCGCGAGCGGGATCTATTGCGTCGTATCCGGGGCCTTGTTCAGCGAGCACCTGACCATAGAAATCTGTGGAGACATTCGATGCCTGCATCTGGACTGGTGTCTTGGGTGAGAGCGACATGGGACCAGCGGACGGTGCTGCGCCGGTGAAGTTCCATGTGCCGTCTCCGGTGACTGATGCGCCGTACGGATCAAACGCGCCTGCACGGTTTGAGGAGTATGTGCCGGGATTTGTGCCGTATGCGCCGCCACTGTTCGTGAACGACCTTGAGCCGTTGCTATATGAGCCGTTGTTTGCATCAGTGGTGCTGTTCTTGCAGCCGGTGAGTCCGACGATGCAGCCAGCGATCGCTGTCATGGCAAAGGATGTTGTGATGAATGATGTTCTGCTTGTCTGCATCCGTGCAATCTCCAAATGTGTGTTTCCAGTCTGGGAACAGGTGAATCTGAGTGATGTGGTCTTCAGACCAGTTTCTGTGTACTGCTTGCCGCTCCCTCTGTGGATTCAGCGAGCCTCGACGCGTGCAGCGTCTCGATATGCATCGACGAGATCGGGGAAATAATGAAGCGACATCGTGTTATCAGACGTTTTGAGTCCACCAAAACGTCGTTATCTGCTGTCAGAAAGCGAACAATGACTCCAGTGCTCGTGGGATGATGCCTTTCTCACCCGATTTGGCGAGTTCGCCTTCGTGCGTGATGAACAGCGTGAGGTTGGCCATCTGGTTCGAGAGGATCGTGCCCTGTGCGGTGATATCCTCGCGTCTGCACAGGCCCGACAGCACCAATGTCTTGACCTCGTCGCCTACACCACGAACCACGCGAGCTTCCAGCAGCAGCGTGCCGTTCGGTTTCACGTCGATCACCGTCGCGGTGACGCGATCCACAATCCGGTCCGATCGCGATGTCTTGCCATCGCCCTTAAACGCGTGCCCGCCCTGAACGTCGAGCAGATCGACGCCATCGATATTGCCCTCGCGCAGCTGGAGTTCTGCCAGCTTCGCAAGATCGATGAAGGCGTTGATGGTTGCGTCGGACGAGTAGTCCTTGTTGGTTGTGAGTGACTGTGACGAGTCAGACTTGCTCGACTCGTTGATGATGATCTGCACGAGATCGTGCATGCCATAGATACGTGCCTCGTCCTTGCGCACCGAGTGCAGTCCCATGACAAACAAGTCGCCGGAGACACCCGAGCCAAAGTGTTGGGTTGTGTTGGTGCGTTCGAACAGGCTCTGCGCTGATGCGCATGTTGTTCCTGCGAATACTGTCAGTATGGCGAATAACTTCTTCATGCAAACTCCTCCAGTGAGTACTCACCGGCTTGTTACAATCACTGCCTTGCCTCTGCCCTGAGCAACTGCGTGGATGCGTCTGCGCTGGGTTCGATCGGGTTCGAGTGTTTCGAGTTCCAGATGCTCATTCGCACGTGCGTCCGCGAGCGCCTTTGCGCGAAGCTCCACAACCACCGTCCCAGCGATGCAACGGACGATGACGATGTCTCCTCGCTCGATCACGCGTGATGGCGTGATATCTGCTGTGCGAATGATCGCACCAGCGCCGAGTCCCGTGCGAAGCTCGGTATTGATAACCTGGTCCTGAGACGCGATGGTCAGGCTCGGGCGGTACCACTCCTCGCGCACCGAGAAATCCTCGAGAGAGAGCGCATGACGAGGACGCAATGCCTTGTTCGTGCGTGCTACAGCACCTTTCAGTTCCACCGATACGCGGATCTCCTGGTCAAGCACAGTTCGCTCGTCCGCGTTGATGCGCACGCGCATCTGTGTTTTATCAGATAGCGAGGAGCACTGAATTTGGACAATCCGGCCGGCTGTAACTGTCTCAAGAACACCAGCATCGTCACTATCGAATCCGATGCGAACACGATCGGGAGGCAGATCCGCCATTACGCAGATCTCCAAAGCGATCCGTCCGAGCAACTGATTGCGATCAACATCCGTGGCGATTTTCCAGATCGTGTGATCTTCTCGTGATGCGTGCGACGCAGCAGCTCTCTGATGCGGTTGTTCTTCGGAGATTCGGACGATGGTGCAGATACTCCCGCTGAGAATGACCGAACCCCAGTTCACATCGGAAAGTTCAGCTTGGATTGCGTCGCGGATGTCCTTGAGTTCGATCTTTGATCTGCCATTATTCAGCTCGATTGCTTCGATTGTGTCCGCCATGATGCCAGAGACTCTCGCAACGTGGCCAATTGTGAGTGTTCCTTCGGTTGCACGCACACTCGTGCGAAGCTGGATCGACGTGATCGACTGCGCTGTCACATGCGATGCACTCACGCAGACCATGCACACGAGAACGATCGTGCGTGCAATGATGCGGAAGTGTGTGCGTGCGTGTGTCATAGCGGGCTCAGTGCGTCCTTGTCTCCGTGTATTGACCATGATTCACTACGATCTCAGTTGTGCGACTGTCTGGAGTGCCTGGTCGGCTGCTCTGATGGACTGCGAGTTCATCTCGAATGCGCGCTGTGTGCGGATCATCTCGATGAGCTCGCGCGTGGGATCGACATTCGATGCCTCGTACCTGCCGCCGATGATTGATCCAAAGCTCTCCGTGCCGGGCTGACCGACCGTTGCAGCGCCTGACCCCGCGGTTTCAATGAACAGGTTCTCGCCCGCCTGCTTGAGACCCTCAGGGTTTGCAAACACAGCGATCTCGATCGGCCCGACCTCCGTTGGTGCAGTTGCGCCATCCTCGATGTACGACACGATGCCGTTGCTTGAGATGGAGATGTCCTTGGCGTTGACTGGAATGGTGATGTTGGGGATGAGGCGACGACCCTGCGAGTTTGCGAGCACGAGTTCGCCGTCTGGGTTGCGAAGGAAGTTGCCAGCACGTGTGTATGCGACGCCGTCACCGCCTTTGCCTGGCTCCACCTCGACCATGAAGAACCCGTTGCCGTCGATCATCATGTCGGTCGGTGAGCCCTCGATCGCGGTGCCCTGCGCGAAGTTCACTTGCGTGCCCGAGACGCGCACGCCGAGACCAACATAGAGTCCGGTCGGTTTCTCATCACCAGACGCGTTCTGTGTGCCCGGACGTGAACGCTCAACGTAGAGGAGATCCTCGAAGTTTGCTCTGCTCTGCTTGAAACCGATGGTGTTGACATTCGCGAGATTGTTCGCGATGACATCAAGGCGCGTGTTGAGCGACGAGAGTCCGGATGCTGCTGCTTCGAGTGCGAGATTGGCCATTGGGTACAACTTCCTTTGGTCGTGTGTGTCGTTGCGGTTCGTGCCGTTTCTGTTTCAGTCAGTCTTACGAGACTCGTCCAAGCTGGTTGATTGCGCGATCAAGCAGACGATCATGGTTTCTGATCATGTTCATGTGTGTGCTCATGGACCGTGCAGCACTCGTGACGGCCATCATCGCCTGGATCTCGTCGACAGCGGAACGCTCGACGGATCCTGAAACAATGGTGCCAGACGCGGGCTGCGCTGTTTCCATCACAGCAGCGCTCGCGCCGTACAACCCCTTGCCTTCTGGAACGAGTTGTGACGGATCAGCGATGTCGACAAGGCCGAGCTGCGCAATCGGCTGATCGTCAGCCATTACGATCCCCGCTTCGCCGATACGAACATGCGCGTTGATTGGGAGGCGAATGGTGCTTCCGGATCCATCAAGTACCG
Source organism: Phycisphaeraceae bacterium (assembly GCA_020639155.1). Taxonomy (NCBI): domain Bacteria; kingdom Pseudomonadati; phylum Planctomycetota; class Phycisphaerae; order Phycisphaerales; family Phycisphaeraceae; species Phycisphaeraceae bacterium. Next base: position 303,527 of record JACKHF010000001.1, on the reverse strand, counting down.
GATACCCGCTGGTCGCATGGACAAGCGTGCCGTTTGCATTCAGGAATCGACCGTCGCGCGACAGCGATGGCGTTTCATTGCCCGCATCAATGGTGAAGAATCCGTTTCCACGGATCGCGGTGTCGAGAGGGCGATTTGTGACCTCCATACCGCCGGTGCCGAACGCCATCTCATTGTGCGCCATGGTGACGCCAGCACCAAGCGATTCAAGAAGTTCGTTTGAGGGAACCAACCCAAGCCCGTCCTCAACGCGCGCCGCGGCACGCTGGCGCGTCATTGGGAGCACACGTGCAAACCCGGGTGTCTCGATATTGGCGAGGTTGTTCGCCAGTACGTCCTGCTGGTACATGCTGGTGAGCGCGCCCGATGCTGATATCTGCAAGCCATAGTTCATCTGCGGACCTCCGTGTCCTTTGCTGCGCTGGTGCGCAACTGCTGCGTCACAATGCGCACGCTGCCGGGCAGTTCCTGCGTGCCAGATGCCTTCGCAAGCATCCGTGCCCGCTCGATCAGCACATGTCCAAGCCTGCCCTCCTTGAGCAGTTCATACGCCGAAATTCCCGTTTCCACCGGGGATGTGACGCGTGTATGTGCTGATCTGGATGTGCCAGTATGCTCGTGCATGCGCGGTGTTCCTCGCAATGAGAAACACAATCCGCGTGCCAAGACAATGTGACAATGTAAAAACACCCCGGCGAGCGAGTCGGCGGGGTGTTTGGGTTGTTTTGAAATAACCTATGAAGGACTCAGTTCTTCGGCGTCTTAGTTCATCTGGGCAACACCGGCGAGATCCTGTGGCTGATCATCGACCTCCTTCGTGCCGAGGAAGTTTGCTTCCAGCTCAGCGCGGATCTTTTCCATCGCCTTGTTCTGAATCTGACGAACGCGTTCCTTTGTGACACCGATAATCTGGCCGACCTGCTCGAGCGTCATCGGCTTCTCGTTTTCCTGTGTCTCAAGACCGAAACGATGCTCAATGACGGTGCGTTCGACACTGGTCAGATCGGCACGGTTTTCAAGAACGATGCGCTTGACCTCGTCAGCAGTGTCGCGCTCAAAGTCTGCGCGCTTCACTTCGAGATAGTTCGACTTCTCGAGCTTTGGATCGAAGTCGGTTGGGAACCGCTGGCGATATTTGGACAGCTTCATGCCCTGACGCGAGAAGGCCTTGAGGATCGCTCGACACGCGTATGTCGAGAACTTATACCCACGGCCCGCGTCGAACTTGTCAACCGCGCGGAGCAGCGCCATGTTGCCTTCCGAGACAAGATCTGCAAAGTCGACCTCGCTCATGCGCGTGCGCTTGGCCATGGCAAGAACAAGCGCGAGGTTCGTCTCTGCAATCTGCTCACGCACGCGCTCGGCGACGTGGTACCAACGGAGCATTTCCTCGGCCTGGGTGCGTGTGGGCTTGCGGCTGGCGCTCTCCTCGATCTTGATCTGCACTTCACGGATCCGGAATCTCGCGTAGTTGAACTTGTGAAAGAGCACTTTTTCCTGTGCGCCAGTCAGAATCACTTGCTGCGATGACTTGACGGTTCGTGTTCGTGTCGACGACAGATCATCCATGACGGGGTGATACCACGTTGTATCCGGCATTTGGATGTCATCGCCCTGTGCGTAAATGAACGATTCTGCACCGTTTTCACGGAACGCCTCGGAATCGATAAAGTCCTGCGGCTTTGCCATAATCTGTGACAGCAGGCGGTTTTCCTCGGGGCTGAATGCGCGCCTTGGTCGACTTGCGCGTTTTTCCTTGCCTGATTCGGGAGCTTCCACGACCGCGACCTGATGTCGGCGACGGATCTGCTCAAGCGGGCTGAGTTTCTTCATTACTGTGTTTTGTGTGCTGGTCATTGTGATTCAGCTTTCCTCAATCATCCTGCAACCTGGGTGTGAGCCCGATTGCCTAGCCGAACTGTGAATGCGATTCCCGGTCGCACCCGCCTTCGACGTGTGTTGCGTTTCTACACCATACAGGATTCGAGTATCCCTTTGGTGTGGATTTGGTCCAGCCCTTGAAGATCGATCCGAAATCAGGAATTTTCCGGACTCAGTTGCCAGACTATCCACCATGTTGAGATGCGCGAATCCTCCCTTGTGGTACGGGAATGTGTGTCAAAAGTTCCGCGGCATTTGGAATTCGCGAAGAATTCAGGTATTTTGCCGCCTCTTCGTCTGTTGACAGACACAGCATTCCCGAACCATTACCCCTGAGGCTCCCACCACCGCAGGGCAGTTTGTTCGAAAAATGTTTGTTATTCAGATGTGTTTCCGGGTCGCGGCGTGGTTATGCGAGCTTGATTGCTCACACACTCTCTCGTCCAGTCGCGATGTCGTTCCACGCGGCAATGCGGTCGGCCTCTGTGATTTTCGGCCCGTCCTATGCTGCCTTCATGTGGGCCGCCAGCATAGCCTCTATTGCAACTCGTTGCAAGCCGGGAAACTCCTCGGTCACACCAACTTTTTTCACGCATCTCAAGTTCTGAGTATTTCAGGACTTCCCAGTAGGAGAACGCCATGACAGACGCACTCAAGCTCCCCGATCTTCCGTATCCGCACAACGCACTCGAGCCCGTGATCGATGCCAAAACGATGGAGATTCATCATGGCAAGCACCACAACGGATATGTGACGAATGCGAACAAGGCGATGGAGGGCACGAACCTTGTTGGTAAGAACCCTGTCGAGATTCTCGAAGATCTCGGCAATGTGCCGGAAAACATCCGTGCAGCTGTTCGCAATAACGTCGGCGGGCACGTGAACCACTCACTGTTTTGGACGATCATGGCTGCACCTGGAAACGGTGGCGGCGGAGCGCCCACCGGTGAACTTGCTACGGCGATCAATGAGTCGTTCGGATCATTTGATGCATTCAAGGAGCAGTTTTCAAAGGCTGCAGCAACACGCTTTGGCTCGGGCTGGGCGTGGTTGTGCGTTGATGGCAACGGCGCGTTGATGGTCACATCTACACCAAACCAGGATTCACCATACTCAGATGGTCACACACCAATCCTCGGGCTTGATGTCTGGGAGCACGCATATTACCTGCACTATCAGAACCGCAGGCCTGATTATGTCAGTGCATGGTGGGGTATTGTGAACTGGCAGAAGGTTGCAGAACTCTTTGCCAGCGCCAGGAAACTGGTGGGCGTAGCCAGATAACGTTCACCTCCATGGAGATACATGACAAGAACGAGCATCCTTCAGCACCCGGGGACACCGCACCCCGGGTGCCTTCGCGCCGTGAACTGCGAGGCTCGCGGCTGGTTGTGCTTGTGCTGCTGGTGATCGGTCCATTCGCTGTGATTACGGGCTTGATGTGGTTGATCGCGATCGAGATTCCGAAGGAGCAGCGCGATGCCAACAGAAAGCGGATGGAAGAGCAGCGCGCTCCTGCGATCGAAAACACCACCGAGTTACCCGCTGATCCAGCGCAACAACGTGAAGATGACGTTCGGTGAGTTCTGGGAATATACAAAGACGCTCATTGATGAGCAAGGTGAAGAGTGGCGTTCTATTCGGCTGAGGGAGATAGTTGAGTACCCTGATCGCGACAAGAGAACAAAGAAGTTTCTAAAACAGTTCTCTGGACTTCAAGAGTGTTCGGAGCCTGAATGCGAGCAGGTGTACATTGAGTATCAACTCTATAAATCGTGGTATGGAAGATATGGTAATGGCACTTTGAGCATGGCTGTTCGGCCGTTCAGACCGATGTGGCCAGCTATGGCGGTGCTGGTACCTGCGCTTATTATCAGTGCGATTGTGTTGCTGGTTCTTGCCAGCGACATTCAGTCTGGGAATCTGTGGATTCGCATTATGATTGCACTCATTCCGATCACGGCTGTTACTGTCGTTCTCTGCTTGTTTGCTTCGGATATTGCGGGCAAGCATGAGCAGGAGAAAATGTACAGGTTTGTTCGAAGGGTGCTTGGCGTGTACCTTGTCACAACACCTAACTGTGGTAATTGTGAATACAGCCTGCTTGGACTTCCGGTTGAGGCGGAGAAAGCAACGGGCAGATTGCGCGTTGTGTGTCCCGAGTGCGGCGCAGCGAACATCCCGCCACGCCAGCAACTCGTACCAGCCGAGGAATCAGCATGAACCTTCGGTGGTACACGGTGCAGCCGTTGTGGCGACGGTACGAGGAACTGGATGGGCTGCTCGATCTGGAGGCGGAGAACCTGTATTGCAGCGTGGTTCAGCGAAACCGCAAGCTGATGTACTATCGAAGGATGCGTGCCGTCGTCAAATCATGTATCGGTGGAGCGATTGTGTTTGGAGGATATGTTGCATTCATCTGGATCTTCTGTTCTTTGTTTCGAGTGAATATTGGTGTGCGTTTCTTTGCGGTCCTGGTACTGATTGGCTTTGTGTGTTATGTGTGCACGCCGTTTGTTGTCTTTGTTCACGCAAAGCATCGCATCATTGTGAGTCTGCTGCAGTCCCAGCTTGATTCCAGCACCTGTTTTCAGTGCGGATACAGCTTGCGTGGGCTTGAGAGTTCGTCGAGTGCGGGCGCAAAGATGTACGTCACATGTCCGGAGTGTGGCACAAGCAATGTGCGATTCGATACCCTTACGCCAGCGGATTCATGAACAGCCCTGTCGCGAGCTTCGGATAGAAGAACGTGGATTTCTGTGGCATAAGTTCGTTGGCTTTGCTCACGTCACGTACAGATTGCAACGGTGTTGGTCGCACGATGACCGCGAGCTGCGCAAACCCAGCGCCGCCTCCAGCGCCCGTTTCTGATCCCTCGCCAATTTCGAGCACCTCGGGGATCGAGTGCGGGAATGCCCACTTCACGTCGTTGCCGTCGTTGAGCTTTGGTGCGCAGATCTGCTCGACGATGAGATGCTGCACAAGTGCAACATCAAGCTGGCGCCATGACTCGTGCCGATTGGCGCACGTTGCCTGAAGCGGATCAGGGTCCCTGGGTGTGCAGATTGCCGCTCGCTGTGTTGCAAAGTCGTAGAGTCCAAGCACGTTGACGTGCGTTTCGCCCTTGGAGTGCATTGCTGCTTCGATCGAGTCGATCCCGCCGGAGACTGTTTCAATGGAAAGCAGGTCCTTGGCTGTGTCACAGAACGCATCGAAGGTGTAGTGCGCCATCCCGCCCAGCACTCGGTGCGTCGGACCGATTGCCAGTCCGGGATCTGACATGCTCACCATGACCATCATGGTTCTGCGTGCTGGATGATCTTCTGCAACATCGCCAGCCTGTTTGAGGTACTCGAGATAGTTCAGTGCTGTGTTGTATCGATGGTGCCCATCTGCAATGAACACGTCCTCTCCATCGAGTGCATCCTCATAGGCTTTCATTGTCTCGTCGTCGTCGATGATCCAGACTTCTTCGGTGACGAGCTTCGGTCCTTCACCGAGTGTCGTGCTGATGTCCGGATCGCGCGAGTCCATGACAGACCTGACGAGCTTTGTTGCAGCGCCGTCGTCATCGGGATGTAGACCGAAGATGGGTGACATCTGCGTCTGAGTCTCGCGCATCAGCGCGAACCGGTCTTCCTTGGGGCCCGAGAATGTCTGCTCGTGCGGGAGGATGCCGCCGCCGGTGCGCGGGCCGAAGGGAACGGTTTCCACAGTGCAGCACATGCCACATCGCTGGTAATGCTGCCCAAGAAAATCGAACGACTGGCGGTAGGCGAACATGACGGGCTTTCCCCGGCGCGCGAGCGTGCCGTCGCTCAGCCACAACTGCAACGTTGTTGCGGCATCCTGATAAGCCTCTATCGGGCCGAGTTGCTTCGGTGGTACGTGCGGGAGATCAATCGCGACGATGTTCCTTGCATCGCGATGGAGCAAAGCCTGTTTGTCCTTTGCGGAAAGCACGTCGTAGGGTGGAGCGATCTTCGTGCCAATGGCAGTGAAATCTGTGTACTGGATCGCGGTGAAGGGAAACACTTGGGGCATCAGCGTGGTCCTTGCAAACGGTGCGAAAATACCCGTGTTGTGCGGGCGGGGATAGTAGAAGCGATATGCCTTGGTTTTCATCCAAACGCATGTGTATTCATCGCCGCGGGCGTGTTCGGTGTGCGTCCGGACAGTTGGGCAGATACAAGCGAGGCGAATGCGGATCAGTTGGCTGAGAGCAGAATGGGTGTTCCAGCGTCATGAGCGCGCTGACCCGTCACACAGCCCACAATGACGTTTGCAACGGCATCTGCTGTCAGGCAATGTGATGGTGGTAGCATTGTCTCGTCAAAGAGAGATCGAAGCATCGGTGTATCCACAGCGCCCGGCGCCACAGAATACGCCTCGATGCCATGTTCGCGTCCCTCGTTCATGCACGATCGCACGAGCGAGTTCACCGCTGCCTTGCTCGCCGCATATGCGAAGAACCCCGGGAACGGATCAACAGATGCCATTGATGACGTACACACGATTCGACCGTGATGCTGCTGGACAAAGATCGGCCAGCACTCGCGGATCAGCCGTGCTGTCCCCATGACGTTGATGTCAAAGCACTGTGCGAAGACCTCGTCGGTGGTTTCGGCGATCGGCATTAGAGGGGCTGTGCCAGCATTGCAGACAATTGCATCGAGCGAGCCGAAGGCATCGATCGCAGAGTTGACAAGCGTTGCAGATATCTCGGGCTTGCCGACATCGCCAGCGACGATACGAACATTGGGTGTTGTTGCAATCGAGTTGAGCTTTGCCGCATCGCGAGCGCAGACGACCAGTCGCCAGCCGAGCGTGGAGAGCTGTTCAGTCACGGCCCGTCCGATCCCTGAACTCGCACCGGTGACAATCGCAACAGGTTGGTGTGTGGTTGGCATTGTGCAGAGTGTATGAAGCTGGGAGCAGGCAAGCAGTGATTGAGTCCTGCCAGCATACAGTTGCCTGATGGCACACGAACATCCACAGGTTCGGGACAGGACAGTTGCTCTCGGGGTGTTGGCACTTCTGCTGTTGGTTGTCGCAATGCCGATCGTGCTCCGCCCGAAGAACAGAGCCGCATGGCCCGAGGACACGCAGTCGCTCATCATACTAACGCCGCATGTCCAGCAGATTCGTGAAGAGTTCGCACGGGCGTTCGATCAGTGGCACCAGGCAAAGTATGGCACCCGCGTGCGCATCGATTGGCGCATTCCGGGCGGCACGAGTGAGATCCGCAGACTGCTAGAAGCGAAGTACGGCGCAGCGATCCGTCAGGGGAAGTACACGCTTGATGAGCACGGCGTTGCCAGATTCGAAACGGGTGCGCTCGAGTTCGACATGATGTTTGGTGGTGGAAGCTACGACCATGGGAAACTCGCGGCGAACAACGCAGCCCGCGCAGCAATCAGTGGTGAAGAGGTTGCAGGGCCGATCTCTGCGCCGCCGGAGCCGCCGTTTGAGCAGTCTCAGCTTGACGGATGGTTCGGTGAGAACGTGATCGGCACCGGGAAGCTGTACCACGACGATCAATACTGGTTCGGAACAGCACTCTCAGGGTTTGGTTTTCTCTATAACCGCGATGTGCTGCGGAGGCTTGGTGTTGCTGAGCCAAAGGTGTTTGATGATCTGACGAATCCGAAGCTGATGGGCTGGATAGCGCTCGTCGATCCCCGGATGAGTGGCTCGGTTGCGACACTGTACGAATCAATCCTGAACGCGAAGGGGTTTGATGAAGGATGGCGCATCCTGCGCGAGATGAGCGCGAACTCACGCACGTTCGCGTCAAGCTCCACGCGCACGCCGATTGATGTTGGCCAAGGTGAAGCGGCGATTGGCGTGTGCATTGATTTCTATGGGAGATCGCAGGCGCAATCGGTCAGCCAGCCAGGGACACCGCCCGAGCTTGCGCGCGTCGGGTATGCCGACCCTGCCAACGAGGTATACGTTGATGCCGATCCGATCTCTATCCTTGCTGGAGCGCCGAATCCGGTTGTCGCAAGGCACTTTGTCGAGTTCTGCCTGACCGAACAGGGCCAATCGCTGTGGCAGTTTCACGCGCGCGAGACGGGGTATTCCTCCCACCAGACAGAGGATGGGCTTGGACCAGCGAAGTATGAGCTTCGTCGCATGCCTGCTAGGCGCAGCATGTACGAACGGTACATGGATCGGTTTGTCGACAAGGCGAATCCGTTCCTGTTCGCGTCGGATGCGCCGAATCTGCGCCTTCGCGGATCGATCAATGTGCTGATGTCATCGATGGCTATCGATGCTCACGACGAACTCCATCATGCGTGGAAGATGCTGAATAAGGCTCGTGCAACGTCCGGATTTCCTGCGTCAGCCCTCGCCGAAATGGAAGCCGTGTTTTATGCCATGCCCGAAGTGGTCGATAAGGATGGGCAGAAGGTTCTGCTGAGTGCCGAGAACGCGACGGACTTTGGGTCATTGTGGCGTGATGAGATCACGGCTGCCGAGGCCAGGATTGCGTGCACTCGATTCTTCAAGGGCCAGTACGCTCGTGTGGTTGTGATTGCGCACGAGCATGGCGTTCGATAAGAACGAAAGGCGATGGTTCCATGCAGGCGCAGGCAACACAACGATCGGATGTACCGTCGGCACAGAAGGTGGCAGACCCAGCAATGATGGTGCTCGGTCCGAGTGTGAATATTGCGCAGCCGCCAGCACGTGCGCTCACGCGCATCGTTGCAACGATTGGACCAGCCAGTGAGCATCCTGATACGGTTGCAAAGCTCATCCAGGCGGGTGTGAGTATCTTCAGGTTCAACTTCTCTCATGGTTCGTTTGAGGATCACAAACGGAGACTCGACACAGTCCGTGGTGTTGCGAAACTGCTGCGCACTCCGACAGCGTGCATGGGTGATCTGCAGGGACCGAAGATCCGTGTTGGCAAGGTGCCATCGCCGGGTATCGAACTCGTTGCCGGGCGTGATGTTATCATTCGTCCCGGTGCTGAGGTTGCAACGACGGAATCATGGTCGGGCGAGCAGGTTGTTGTTCTACCTACAACATATAAACAGCTCGTCGACGAGGTCGAGCCGGGGCACCGCGTCCTGATCAATGACGGGCTGATCCGTATGCTCGCGGTAGCTCGAGCGCCGGACCGTGGCGAACTGCTCTGCCGCGTAACGGTGGGCGGACTTGTGACATCTGGCAAAGGCATCAACCTGCCACAGAGTCAAATTTCAGCAAAGGCGATCACGGACAAGGACTGGGAATGCGTGCACTGGGCAGTGGAGCATGGGCTTGACCTGCTCGCGCTCTCGTTCGTGCGCACTGCTGACGAGGTGCTCGAACTCAAGCACGCGCTGTCGGGCATGTGCTCGATCGATAGGACCAAGGCGGATCACGTTGCCGATGCTGGCGGCGCATCGCGGATCCCTGTTGTTGCCAAGATCGAAAAACCGCAAGCGGTCAACAACATCGAGGAGATCGTCGAAGCCGCAGATGTCATCATGGTTGCTCGCGGCGATCTTGGTGTGGAGATGGACATCTCACAGGTGCCCGTTGCACAGAAGTCAATCATTGCATCATGCCAGCACCTCGCAAAGCCATGCATCGTCGCAACGCAGATGCTTGAAACAATGGTCGAGAGCGCAACGCCGACGCGCGCAGAAGCGAGCGATGTGGGTAACGCGATCTTCGATGGTGCTGATGCGATCATGCTTTCTGCCGAGACCGCGACGGGCAAACATCCCGTGCTTGTCGTTGAGACAATGCGCAGGATTGCGGACACGGCGGAGAGCTTTATCGCGAAAGGCCCCGAGCGTCATGGACCGCCAACACGCTGGCGGGGGTCATTCGATGGTGTTGCGGCACTTGCGCACGGCGCGAAGTACGTAGCAAAGGACATCGGGGCCTCGCTCATCGCGTGCTGGTCGGAATCGGGTGGTGCAGCTCGTGTGCTGAGCATGTTCGATTTCAATATCCCGATCATCGCGTACTCGTCAGATGTCCGTGCGAGCCGGCGAATGATCGTCAATCGCGGCGTGATTCCCATCGTTGCAACACCACCAGCATCCGGCATCGTTGCCGACTGGATCGAGCAGGCAAACAGGGATCTCATTCAGCGGGGATTGGCAAAGCCGGGCGATCGTGCTGTCATGATTGCGGGCAAACCGGTGGGGCAGGTGGGCGCGGTCCAGGCGATCGTGATCCATATGTTCACGCCCGCGTGATGACTGTGTAGTCGTCATAGACATTTCTACATACATCATGTTGTTGACGAAGTCGAACCACACCCGATGATCGCGGAATGCGCCGATGCCGATGACGCCCTGAATGAAGACGGGGTTGATCCGTGGGATAGATGTACTTAACAGGAACGCGTGCGATGGTTGGATATCCAGCCCGTGAAGGGAGATCGTCTGGCGAAACACTGCCAGCTGCGCGTGGAGTCGTGAGTTGTGATGGTTCAGACGATAACGACGCGATGATCCGACCGGAAACACAGGCGGCCCCTGCCACAGGAACTCGCCGGTAAACCCCGTATCAACAAGCGCAGTGAATGACTCCGTCCCGATGCGGGCGGTCACACACGGCGAGCGGGTTGAGAGCTCCGTTGTGATGCTCAGAGATGACGGCCAGCGCGATGGTTCGCTCGTTCCATCCAGCAGTGTTTCAGGGATCGATTGTGTACGAAGCCACTCGCGTGCGTCTGCATTGCTCATGAAGAAGGGTGAGTCCACCGTCACTGATCGGCCGTATGGAAGAAGCGGGACACCCTGCCAGTAGCAGCCTTGTTGGTTCTTGGGCATCGTTGGATATTGTGCAGTCGAAATAAGCAGAATGTTGTGCCGAACATCAACGATGACATGACCCTGATGCGCAAACCACTCGGATCCAAGCAGATCGTACCCAGAGAAGTTGTCATACTCCTGAAACGTATCCACGCTGTACTGCGTCTGTATGCCACCGATATTCAAAGTGACATGGGTTGCGTTGACGCTGCTCATCCAGTTCCGCGCCTTCTGCACTGGCACGTACGAGCCGGACGCGCCGGTGTCTACAAGCAGCTCCCGCACGCAGACATCGTTTCCAGATTGCAGCGTTGCCCGAATGATCGGGCGAGCGCCGCGTGTTGTGCGGATAGGTATCTCGATCCATCGATCATTGCCCGGCTGATATGTCGGCAGCGCAAGCACCTGTGTTTGCAACTCGACGGACGTTGAATAGGAGATGCAGCCTGTCGCGATCGTGATCAGTGCGCACAGGCAGATCAGCACCAGCAGTCGATGCGTTTGGTTCATGCGGGAACAGTATCAGCTGTTCGAGTTCAGTGCTCAATCAAACAGATGCTTGATTCCATCGAACCATCCCTGGAACAGCGACGGGTTCCGCTCGCACCAGATGCAGCAGTTTGAACTGCGGATAAGCTGCTCACTGGTGTGTCCGAGCAATGACAGCACCGCCGATGCGCGCGCGTGTGTCGAGATCACAAGAATGTCGATCTTGTGCTCTTCTGCGAGCGCGGGGATCTTGTCAGTGGCTGCGCCTTCCACAATGACGGCGTTGATGGCGACATCAGGAGGAAGCTTGTCCTTGAGGCGTTTCTTCATGTCCTCTAGATCTTCCACCGCAACAGCGCGCATCTTCTCGACTGCCTGATCCCATGGACAGAAGTGGTCGTATCCCGCTGGGACTGTGAACGTATGGAAGAGCGTGATCTCCTTGATGCCGAGCGACTTTGCGAGCATTGCAGCACGCACCACACCCCAGTCGCCGTCCTCGCTCAGGTTGGTTGCGACGCCGATGGTGTCGAGTTTATCGCGGAAGTCCGGCGGCACCACCAGCACGGAGACCGGGAACTTGCGCACGATTCTTGTCGCGATCGATCCGATCCCGCCCGGCTTTGGGCCACCCTTGCCGAACTTGCCAATGACCAGCAGATCAGACTTCAGGTCGTATCGAAGCTCTGTCAGGGCTTTCATCAGATCGCCTGTCAGCACATGCAGGCTGCTGCGAGGCCCATCAAAGTTGTGGCTGGTCGCGAATCGTTCCAGTTCTTCAGCCGCAACCGCTTCCTGCTTTTTCGCAATTCCTGGAAACGCGCGCTCGTGCGCCTTGGAGATGGTGGTGACAACGTGCGCGGCGTGCAACGGCGCCTTGAGTTTGCGTGAGAGCTGCGCAGCCAAGAGAAGACCGCCCGACGATTCGGATGTCAGGCCTGTTGCGGTCAGAATGCTGCGGATGGGTCGAACCTGAGCGTTGGCCATGGAGAGTCCTGTCAGAGTGAATGGTCTGAACACACAAGCGACGGTCGCTGGGCTTGTGTCATCGGCGAAATCGCACGAAAACGTACGGATTTGGGTGCATGTTTGCACGCTGTCAGGCTAGGATTGTCCCAGCATGACCGACGCGAATCAATCATCTCCCCCAGTTTCGGATGCCCTTGCCAGCAAGCTCGCGCACATCCGTAACTTCTCCATTATTGCGCACATCGACCACGGCAAGTCCACTCTCGCCGATCGGCTGCTCCAGGCGACAAAGGCGGTCTCCGATCGCGAGGCCAAAGCCCAGCTTCTCGACTCCATGGACCTCGAGCGCGAGCGCGGGATCACCATCAAAGCGTCCGCTGTCACCGTCCGCCACGCCCACCCGGGCAAGGACGATCCGGCGCAGCTTGAAGAGTACATGCTCAACTTCATCGACACGCCGGGCCACGTCGATTTCAACTACGAGGTCTCGCGCGCGCTCAAAGCGTGTGAGGGCGCGATCCTCGTCGTCGACGCGTCGCAGGGTGTCGAGGCGCAGACCGTTGTGAACGCGTATCTCGCGATCGAGCAGGATCTTGAGATCATCCCCGTGCTCAACAAGATCGATCTGCCCGGCGCGAGACCGGAAGAGATCGCGATGGAGGTCGAGCACGTGCTCGGATTTGCTGCCGAGGATTGCATCCTCGTTTCCGCAAAGACCGGGCAAGGAATTCCGGAGTTGCTCTCTGCGATCTGTGACAAGCTCCCCGCGCCGCGCGCACCGAAAGTGAAAGAAGCGCGCGCGCTCATCTTCGACGCGGTCTACGACGACTATCGCGGCGTCATCGTCTATATCCGCGTGTTCGACGGACATCTGCGCGTGGGCGACAAGATCCGCATGATGGGGCTCGGGCGTGATTTCCAGATTACAGAGCTCGGCAAGTACAGACCCAAACCCGAGAAAGTGAAGGAACTCGGCCCGGGCGAGACGGGGTATCTCATCGCATCGATCAAAACGCTCGGTGACGTTCGCGTCGGCGACACCATCACACATGTCCATAACCCAGCCGAGGTTGCGCTCACAGGCTACGAGCCACCGAACCAGATGGTCTTCTGCGATTTTTACCCCGCAACGTCAGAGAAGAAGGGCAACGACTTCGACGAACTCCGCGACGCGATGGAAAGACTCTCACTCAACGATGCATCGTTCACGTTCCAGCCCGTGCACTCGGAAGCGCTCGGATTCGGATTCCGCTGCGGGTTCCTGGGACTGCTGCACATGGACATTGTGCAGGAGCGCCTCGAGCGCGAGGGTGGCGTCGAGATCGTCCAGACAGCGCCCACCGTGTCGTACCGCGTCGATATCCGTGGCAAGGGCGGCGAGATCACCGAGCAGGAGGTCAACTCACCCGCCGACCTTCCCGACATGGGACAGGTTATGGAGATCCGCGAGCCTATCTGCCGCGTCGAGATTATGACACCCGTCGAGTTTGTCGGCGACGTGATGAAGCTCGCGCTTGATCGGCGCGCGATCTACAAAACGCAGACGCACGTCTCTGATACGCGCGTGATGATCCAGTTCGAGATTCCGCTCGCCGAACTCATCTACGACTTCTTCGACAAGCTCAAGGGCATCACGAAGGGCTACGGCACGATGGACTACGAACTCACCGGGTTCCGCGCAGACAACCTCGCGAAGATCGACATCCTTATCAACGGCGAACCGGTCGAAGCGCTCGCTGCCATCATGCACCGCGACAAGGCGGAGCAGCGCGGACGCGTGCTCCTGACAAAGCTCCGCCAGCAGATCCCACGGCACCAGTTCGAGATCCCATTGCAATGCGCGATCGGCGGCAAGATCATCGCGCGCGAGACCATCAAGGCCTACCGCAAGGACGTTACAGCAAAGTGCTACGGCGGCGACTTCACTCGAAAGCGCAAGCTCCTCGAAGCCCAGAAGCGAGGCAAGGCGCGCATGAAGAACATCGGCTCCGTTACCATCCCGCAGGAAGCGTTCATGGCTGTCCTGGAGACGGGGGAGTAGCGCATGGGGGATTTAATCAATAAGGCAGCAAACGCGGCTGGTGGACTTACTGGTATTATTGCTTCAGAGCGAAAAGACATTGTGCTCTCAGCTGGAAGATTAGTCCAAGCTGGGATTGAATGGAGGTTTCTAAAACAGCTCAAAGGTGAGTGGGAGGCGTTAAAACAGAAAGGCAAGATTCCGAGAGAATATGAATCAGACGAATGCCTTGAAGACAGTTTGTGCGTGATGCTTGCATACATCGATAAGTTAAGTGTTGAATCCGATATTCTTGAGTTGCTGCGAAAAGTCTTTCTTGTAAGTATTACTAGTAATCCAGCTGATGTAGATATTGCATTTCATCATCAACTATTGCTAATTGCTTCGAGCTTATGCTCAGGGGAAGCTGCAACTTTGTTTGCGCTATACCAAATTGGAGACACCTACTATGAGGGCAAAAGTAGCGGCATTCTTGGCGCTCAACAAATTATGGAAGCGGTGGCTCGTCAATGCGAGTTAAGGCACGCTGATTTGGTGCTTGTTCAGATTCGAAAACTACAAGACAAGGGGTTGGTTACCCAGTTTGCGTATGCAGACAAATCTGGTTTGTATCCGGGGCCACAAAAGAGTGGTCTAACTGGTTTGGGTGTTGAACTGGTAGAGCACATTCTAAAATATGAAAAAGTTAAGCAAGATTTGGATTGACTTTACTTCAACTCCCGAAACGCTTCAATCGCCCTTTCTCGTGTCTGTTTCAGGTCCACGATCGGCTGCGGATAGTCGAGATTTGCTCGCGCGAGTTCGGGGAGTGTGCTTGGGTCGTGGATCGCGTCGTTGTCGACGTCCTTGAGTTCCGGGACAAACTTCCTGATGAATGAGCCGTCGGGGTCGAACTTCTTCGACTGTGTGACGGTGTTGAAGATGCGGAAGTAGGGCGCAGCGTCCGTGCCTGTGGATGCGGACCACTGCCAGCCGCCGTTGTTGGGCGCGAGGTCGCCGTCGATGAGATGCCGCATGAAGAAACGCTCGCCGAGGCGCCAGTCGAGGAAGAGATTTTTGGACAGGAACATCGCGACGATCATGCGCAGTCTGTTGTGCATCCATCCGGTCTGGACGAGCTGGCGCATCGCAGCATCGACGATGGGGAACCCCGTGCGCCCCTCGCACCACGCTGCGAAGTGCTCGTTGTTGTCGTTCCATCGCAGGCGTTCGGTCTCGACTTTGAACGCGCGGTGCTTGCACACACGCGGGAAGTGGAACAGGATGTGCTTGTAGAACTCGCGCCAGACGAGCTCGGATATCCATGTCGTCGCGCCAATGTTCCCGGTGTCGAGCTTTCCGTTGTTCGCCTGCACAGCAGCATGCACGCATGTGCGCAGTGAGACAACACCACTGGCAAGGTACGGCGAGATTGTGCTGGTGCCGTTGATCGCGGGGACGTCGCGTGCATCCTTGTACGAGCGCAGTCGGTTCTCGATGAACGCGTTGAGTCTGCTTATTGCGTGCTTCTCGCCAGCGTGCCAGAGATCCTCGCGCGGATCAGCGATAGAGAACCCCTTGATTGATGCGGGAATGTCATCGGGCGTTGACACCATCTCCGCGAGCTTGCGCGGCGCGGATAGCAGCTCGATGCGATCGCGATCTTCGTCGACAGCTGCGCACCACGATTTCTTGAACGGTGTGAACACTGTGTATGGATCGCCCTTGCCCGTTAGCACTTCACCCGGCGCAAAGACGCACTGATCTGTGAATGCGTGGATGCTTATGCCAGCCGATTCGAACACCTTCGTGACTTCCTCGTCGCGCTCCTGCTCGTTGACCTCGTACTCACGGTTGAAGTACAGCGCATCGCACTCGTGCTCGTTTGCGAGTTTCTTCAGGAGTTTCGGCACGGTTGCGAACGTCGGCGTCTCGATGATCTTCAGCGCGATGTTCTTCTTCGCGAGCGTCTCGGATAGGTCTTTGAGGTTCCGCAGGATGAACGCAGCTTTGATTGGCGCCATGTCGTGCGAGAGCCACTGCTTCGGACAGATAGTAAAGACCGCGACGACACCCCGCGATGATGCTTTGCATGCATGATGCAGCGCGGGGTTGTCATGGGTACGCAGATCGGTTCTCATCCAGACCAGTGGTCGCATGTGTATGGCTCCGCGAAGATCGGTATCGGTGAACGTATGCGAGGGTTCGTGTGCGATGCCGGTTTAGATGCCGACCGACAACTGCTGCGCGTGTGGAAACTTGCGTACCCTTGCGTCCATGTCGATCCACTGGCCCATCATCCGGCATCTGCTCCGCTCGCCTCGCCGCGTCGCGGTGGTGGACGATCGGCGTTCGTACCGCGCGATCGAGATCCTTGTCGCAGCGATGAACGTCGCAGATGAGATCGAACGCAGGTGCTCCACAGAGATGGTCGGGCTGATGCTTCCGACGTCCGGCGCGTTCCCGATCGCGATCCTCGGCGTGTGGATCGCGGGCAAAGTCCCGGTGCCACTGAACTATCTCCTCAAGCACGAGGAACTGGAATACGTCGTCGGTGACTGCGCTGTAGACACGATCATCACAGCCCAGCCGATGCTCGATCACCTTGGGCTGCAAGCGAACACGAAACTCGCCTGTGCGAACCTCGTGCGGATGGAGGACATGGCGCTGAAAGGTGTGCCGTCGCCACGCTGGCCCGCGCGCAACGCGCCCGACGATCTCGGCGTGCTGCTGTACACGTCGGGCACATCGGGCAAGCCCAAAGGCGTAATGCTGACGCACAAAAACATCTCGTCGAATATCTCACAGTTCAAGCGCATCATCAATCTTGATGCCAATGACTGCCTGCTGGGCGTGCTCCCGCAGTTCCACTCGTTCGGGCTGACCGTGCTCACGCTTGCGCCGCTGATGATCGGATGCAAGGTGGTGTACACCGCGCGCTTTGTGCCCGGAAAGATACTGAGCCTGATACGCGAGCACAAACCGACGATCTTTGTTGCGATTCCTTCGATGTACGGCGCGCTGCTGAATGCGAAGAACATCACTGGCGATGAGTTCGACTCGCTCCGGTTGATTGTCTCGGGTGGTGAGCCATTGTCAGACTTTGTTGCCGAGACGTTCTATGAGAAGTTCGGCCGGCGCATCAACGAGGGATACGGATTGACCGAGACAAGCCCGGTCACGCATGTGTGCCTGCCGGACAGTTTCAGACGTGGTTCGGTCGGCAGACCACTCCCCGAAGTAAAGCAGCGCATTGTCGATCTCGATAATGGAAGAGATCTGCCGCAATGCTGCGAAGGTGAGATCAGACTCACCGGCCCAAACATCATGCGCGGGTATTACAAACTGCCCGACGAGACTGCGAAGGCGTTCGACAATCAAGGGTGGTTCCGCACGGGCGACATTGGGCAGATCAATATTGATGGATCACTCTCGATCACGGGCAGGCTCAAAGAGATGCTAATTGTTGGCGGTGAGAACGTGTTTCCGCGCACGATCGAGCAGGTCATCGACACACATCCGTCCGTTGCTGCGTCGGCGGTGGTGGGGAAGAAGGACGACGTGCGCGGTGAGGTGCCAGTTGCGTTCGTCGAGCTTGCCGAGGGTGTCGAGCACGACTCGTTCGATCCGGCGCAACTGCTCTCGTTCTGCCGCGAGAGCTTAGCGCCCTACATGATCCCGCGAGAGGTGCGCGTGCTCGATGCGCTCCCGCGAAACCCGACGGGGAAGATCATGCGACGCGAGCTGCAGACACTCGTATAAAAGAAAACCCCGGAAGCAGCGCCTCCGGGGTAAAGATATGATTCAACCTGCAGGTGTGGTGTTATGGGCAACCCGCAGAGTACAAGTTGCCATACAGGGTGTAATCGGCAATTGTGAAGTACGTGTCACCGTTCATATCTGCGCGAGGATCTTGCGCGTTGTACCATGTTGTGAAGAGATCCTGATCATCTGTGTCGAGATTGCCATCCTCGTCAAGATCCGCGAAGCAGAACTCTGCATCAAGCAGCGCGAGATCTGTTGAATCAACGTCACCATCAAGATCAAGATCACAACGGATATCGTAGTCTGCATCAGAAGCGCCGTTCATATCGGGAGATGCTGAAGCGCCGTCACGAACAATCAGATTGATTCTGTCAAGCATGTTATGATCAAGGTCTCGATTCGTATCCACAGGATCGCTGCTCTGCGTGTTGCAGGACTCATGGAAGATTGTGACCCTGACAGTGACCGCTTGCGTTACAACAGGAGAAGAGGTGTAACTGACAGCGTATCCACTTGATTGAGGATACACTCCAGATCCCACCTTCGTTGTTACCGATGTTGCTTCGGTAATGTCATCGCAATACTCGTGCGTTGTGACTTGGCAGGAGCCCCCTGTCGACATGTCCGAGCAGGTCAGGTCGTCTGGGCCTATGAGGTAGGTAATAGAACCGCCGCCGTTTGCAACTCCTACAAAGTTGTACGTCTTCGTCGCGTACTGTGTGGTCGAGTCGAAGATCTCGTAGGTCAACTTGTCCCACACAACGGTTGTCAGAGCGTCTATATCCGGCGCGCACGAAAGACTATGGCATTCCTTGCCGTCATCGTACAGGATATCATGTATGTATTGCGAAAACAGAACTAACTCCGGTTGGCACTCGATGGTAATCGTCCCGTCGCCGCCAGTTGAACCGAGCTCGTACTCTGCGGTATGCCTCACCCACACACAAAGGTTGGCATCGTCTTTGATAAAATAATCCACTTCTGGTTGGCAGTCGTTTGCGCCGCATATTGTGCTCCGAATGGTAACATCTGTTGAAAATACAGATGCAGCGTCGTTTGTACGTGACGCATCCACTCGATGACCAAGTCCGCTGCCCCAAATAAACGTCGGATTTGGAGCTTCGAGGGTGTAGATTATGCCGCAAAGATAACCGCTCACGCCGAGTTGATACATATCGCTGTAAACAGAACTGTAGAGCCCTGAAGTGATTGGTCCTGAGGACGATCCAAAGGTTCCGGTGTCATCTATCAAGACTCGCTCTGGATCTTTTCCTGTGCAATCATTATTAGGGCTGGGATCGAGTGTGGCATTAAACCAGCCAAATGTTGATTGCGATGCAGAGTTGAATGCTCTTGCGCTGGGGAAGTCGATGGTGTAGCCGAGATGGTTTCCAACGACATGCTGTTTACTCTCTGGATCTGCTCGACATAACGAAGGAGCACATGCTGCTCCAGCAAGCAATGTGTAATACAACGCGGTTCTTATTCTGGTGTGGATGCGTAACATGGAATAACCCTCAGAAAAATGCTCATAGACCGAGTAAACAGAAGCTCTTCTGTTTGATCAAACTCAGCCTTTCTCTGTAGTAGTAGATCAAGGCAAGTTGACAGAAGGTGTAGGTCAAGTCAAGTTCGGGTTAGCCTTGTGGAGTTAATCAAATATGAAAAAACCCCGACCGCACTTTCGTGCGATCGGGGGAACGAATCATCTCAAGGTGTCTACGAAACGTGAAGCCTTACTTGAAGAAGAGCAGGGCCTTCGGCGTCAGGTTCGGACCCTGCATTGCGCCTGCCTGCTGCAGGAACGCGTTGCGCTTGGAGTTGGTTGGAACCGGACGCAGATCGACTGTGCTGTTATTCATCATTGGCTGATCGGCCATACCGGTGTCGTCGTTTTCAAGGACGAGCACGTTGTCTGGCTGGGTACCGACCGATGTCTGGCCGAAGGTGAATGTCACTGCCTCGGGATCTGGGCGCTGCTCGTACTCGGCGTGGCCGTCGTTGTAGGCGATGTTACCTGTCCAGCGGTTGCGCGGGCCGTGGATCGAGAGCGTGATTGATGGGGTGGTGCCTGTGATGGGCTTTTCGAGCCAGCGACGCTGACCAACGGTTTCGAGCGTGAAGTCAGGACCACGGTTGCCGATAGCAGGCTCAACCGAGTTGAACGAGTTCTTCCAGCGAGCACGCTGATTGCCTGCGGGAAGGACGTGCGCGTAGCTGAGACCACCGACGGTGGCATCGCCGCCAGCGGGTGGGGGTCCGTTTGGCTTGGCACCTGCGCCCGAAACAGCCTTGAACTTCGGATCCCACAGAGCCTTCATTGGCTGCGCTGCGCCGGTTGGATCCTGGAACTGGTATCCTTCGTACACAACGATTTCACCGTCAGCTTCTGCGGGGGAGACCAGCAGATCGGGCGTGAACATTTCGTTCCAGATCATGAGCGAGAAGATGTTGTGGGAATCATCAAGGGTGATGTTCTGAACAGCAGCCACTGTGGGCAGTGTGAACCCTGAAATCTCGATCTCGCTGGGAAGCGGATACTTGTCCTTGTTGGTGTTTGCCCAGATTGCCATGGCCTGAACAACACCACGAACCTGGCTGGAATCCTTGAGCTGCTGGGCGGTACGGCGAGCCTGGCCGATGGCAGGCAGCAGGATACCGATCAGCAGAGCGATGATGGCGATAACCACCAGAAGCTCGATGAGCGTGAAGCCCTTATTCTTGCGTGTCATATGAATCTCCTTTGATTCTTCTGATGACTGATCCACGCTGGACCAGTGCTTTGATTTGAATGTTGGTCCTGATCAGCCTGCGGAGAACTCCACAGGAAGCCCGGACCGTATGCATCGAATACGCATCATGCCAGCCAAACAACATGCTGGGCACAAAGTCTAAAGGACTCAGTGCAGGCCGCTGCAATTCACGCAGCAGTCCATGAGGTACTCACCCACACGAGACTCGATACGTTCGGGGAACCGAACTGAGTGTTGCCTGAGCGTGTTGAGTTTGCTTCGGACGCAAGGTCCGCAGCCTCAGCATCGCGCAGTATGCAACGTGAGCATCCAACGCAAGTTGTCAAAATGTCAGTATCGTTCCGATACGCATGAACACATGTCACGCTTCGTTGATCCGGATGCGTTAACACGCAATGAAGCCGGACCGCTGAGACCACATCTGCATGATGCTTCCGCATGAGATCACACGGGCAGATGGGGAATCGGAATGTCTCAGCTGGTAGGGTTTTTTTATCAGGGGAGCGGCGCTCAGGCCGCGTGATAAGAGCATTTCATCAACATGCCCAACCAGCCAATATGTCGACCCTGCAGGGATCTCCAATACGTTACTGTATGTAGTATTCGGCTGTCAAGGGGCGCGGGTTCCATTTTTCGCATATTTCATCATCGATCAAAGCCAGAAAACAGGAATTCCACTTGCCCTTCGAGACGCTTCCAGTCGAGCGGCAACAATAACAGGAGTGGACGGAACCAGAGATAATGGAGAATCACATGACAATAAGCTCGATTTCGGCGGAAACCCGGGCAACCGAACTGGGACTCGATCTGCATGCTCCAGCAGCTCCTGTGGCGGCCTATGTACCTGCAAACCAGAGCGGAAATCTCGTCTTTATCAGCGGGCAGATACCCATTCGTGATGGTTCGGTCATGATGCGCGGCATTGTTGGTGACACGGTGACCCTGGAGCAGGCCCGAGAGTGTGCGAGGCAGTGTGCAATCAACGGGCTTGCCGCTGTGAAAGCCCATGCTGGATCGCTGGACGGGATTGCCCGCGTCGTACGGGTTGGTTGCTTCGTCGCGTGCGGGCCGGGGTTCGGCGATCAGCCAAAGGTTGCCAACGCAGCAAGCGAGCTTCTGATCGATGTCTTTGGCGATGCTGGCAGACACGCACGTGCAGCCGTCGGCTGCTCCAGTCTGCCATTGAATGTGCCGGTCGAGATCGAGTTTCTCTTTGAACTGAAAACGTGACGTACTGGTCTTAGCTGCCAAACGCCTTGGCATAGTCAGCCAGGAAGGTCTTGATCCCCGAGTCCGTCAGGGGATGGCTCATCATCTTTTTGATCACGCCGAAAGGAACTGTGGCAACGTCCGCACCCGCGAGAGCGCAATGCAGCAGGTGATTGGTGTGTCTGATTGATGCAGCCAGGATCTTGGTGTCTAATCCGTAGTTGTCGTAAATCACTCGGATTGCGCGGATCAGATCCATGCCGTCCTCGCCGATGTCGTCCAGTCGGCCAATAAACGGGCTGACAAGGAACGCGCCGGCCTTGGCAACCATCAGCGCCTGCAGCGGCTGGAAGCACAGTGTCAGGTTTGTGCGGATACCAGCATCGCTGAGTGCCTTGCAGGCTTTTAGTCCGTCAATTGTGCTTGGGAGCTTGACGACAATGTTCGACGCGATCTTCGCGCGTTCTTTGCCCTCGGCAATCATCTTCTCTGCTTCGGTTGCAATGACTTCGGCAGAAACAGGGCCTGAGACAACCTTGCAGATCTCTGCCAGCCGCGTGCCGTAGTCGACGCCTTCCTTTGCAATCAGCGATGGGTTTGTTGTGACGCCATCAAGCACACCCAGATCGTGTGCTTCACGGATTTCATCGATATTTGCAGTGTCAATGTACAGGTCCATATGGCTGGTTCCTCGTGCGCGAGTGCGATGCGTATGCCAGAGAGCTTATCCCTCCGGTCTGCGGTTGGCGCGGACAGCCTCAAGTGCGACAAATGCGCGCTGCGCGGCGTATGAGCGGAACTGCTCAGCAGTCGCGTCTCGTGACGAGCGATTGGCGTACTCCTCCGCGTATCGGCAGGCGCTGGCAATATCGGGGCGCGAGCCGATCAGCCAAGCATTGTCCGCTGGAACGCCGAACGAGATTTCGATCATGGGGAGCAGTTGATCGGGCAGCCGATTCAGATCGGCTGGATTGATGTCCGGTGCAGATCTGCCAATATGAAGAGAAGCTGCAGCATCAAGCTCGCCAGCCAACAGCACGACAGCGTGATTCTGCCGGATCTCCTTGGCCTTGTCCAGCGCATCGTACGGATCGCTGTCAATAGCGAGTGTAACCAGTTGGTGCAGGTCTGGCTCGAGATCGTCGAGCAGCATGCCGAGCGCTGTATTTGTGAGTTCCCATCCGGCCCAGTGCTGGACCCATAGCTCGCGCGAGTTTGCTGTAACGTTACTGTTTTGTTTCCACCCGGTCACATCAGCAACACGAACAGCGGAGACAAGTATGTCCATCGTTTCTGTCAGAGCATCAAGGCGGAGCGCTTCCGGCTCTGCACCCTCACGACCGAGCTTGGTAATCCACTCCTGGCGTGAAACCGGGATCGTGTTTCCAAGTTCCGCGTGACGGTTGTTGGTTAACTTTGCCCATGTCGAATCGATTGACTTTGATGCTTGGCTCAATCCATCTTCGCCGGGCAGCAGCCCGAACCGACTCAGATCAAGCAAAAGCTGGCGGAATTTTTTCTGTGCCTCTTCAGCACCTTCACGATTGTCGAGATCCTGCGAGAGTTTCAGTGCCTGATCGGCCGCGCGCGACCAGAGTGGGGCAACGGAACGCATGCCCGTGCCAGGATCACCAATGGTGCCGCAGAGTGTATCGCTCGCAGCAATCAGCAGTCTCATTGCTCCGATCATGTCGCGCTGGGTTTGCATAGCTGAGAGCAACCCGGGGTCAGCTAGCGTCACCTTTCCCGTGAGTACGTCAGGGAGAAATCGTGCGAGTTGGTCGGTGCTTGTGTTGAGTTCCTTTGCAAAGTATCGTCTGGCGGGCTTTAGCTGGCGCACCAGCCTGTCTTCATCGGGCAGATGCATGGGGCTTGAGAGCAGTGTTACCATTGCGTCCACAGCATCACGCACCTCATCGGAGAGGATTGTTTGTCCGGCACGGACAGGTGTACCAGCATCAGGGATCCGGTACTCAATCATCGAACGCAACGGGTCGCGCATCGTTCTGTTCGATGCGTTTGAGAGCGATGCTTCAAGCAGTTGCCACGTGCGCACCGACCACGCGGAGATGCCGAGTTGATGCTGCGCATGAAGAAAAGCACCCTGATCTGCATCCGGATCGGCAAGTGTTTGGGCGCATGCACTCGCAATGCTGACAAGATGATCTGCGGTGTTGTTTCCAAACCGTGTGCGAGCGTTCTCGCGTGCGATGATCAGTTCGCTGATGTTGCGCCACGCATGCTGCCATTGCGCAAACGCTGCGGGAATGCGTGAAACAGCTTCGCCCTGCTGCGCAAAGGATCGCAGTGATGAGGCGGTATCCGGATCAATCTGGCCTGTCGCAAGCCATTGGTTAACAGTGGCAACCGGATCCGAATCCTTGCTTTCTTCGTTTGAACGTTCGGAGCGTTCAAGCCACCACCCACCGTGCTTGACACTCTCGTCAAGTGTTGCCGACGCAAGCGGGGCAAGCGCACGAGCGAGCGCCTGGTCGAGTTGTTCCGGCGTACTGGCAACCGAATCAAAAGCGCCACTACCCGGCTCGCTTGCTGCGACGAGTTCAAGGATCGCGGCATCGACACTGCCCAATCTGTTGTCGATCAGATCATCAAACGCACGGATATTTGATGCGAGTGTCAGCCCATACAGCACAGCCGACGAGCCACTTGCTCCTGCATTCTCGCCGGATCGCAATAGCTCGGCCGCAACCATTCGCAGCGATGCTTTGGCGCGATTTCTACGTTTTTCCGCTGTGCTTCCACGGTCGTTGTGGAGAGCTGTCGCCTGCGAACTCAGTTGTTGGGCAAGCTCGAGCGCGTGCAATCCATCGCCAGCACGAGGTGTATTGCCGGGATCAAGGTTCAGCCCTTGCGCCAGCACATTCGCTGAACACAGGCTGCACAGTGCCCATACGAGGACATTGCGTGTGACGTGCGATACAGATGTGTGCGACGGTGTACCCATGAATACGAGATCATCCCTGATATTGTGCGATATGAAGCGCTCGCGTGTACACGTGCTCCAGCTTGTCGACCATCGTTTGTGCTCCAAACTGGTCCCTGCACCACGCCTGCCCGGTTCTTGCGAGTTGTGCCCGCAAGTCAGGGTAGCAATACAGTCGAACGATCGCATCGCGCAGTGATTGCACATCGCCCGGCGCCACGAGCAGTCCTGTATGTTCGTGCTGGCAGGCTTCGCCGGTGCCGTCAACGTCGTACGCAACAGGACAGACGCCAGCAAGCAGCGCTTGAGGCACCGTGCGAGGCAGACCTTCCCGATAACTCGGATGAGCAAGAACATCCATCGCAGCAATCATGTTGGGCACGCGATCGCCTGGAACCAGACCGGTCATGACAACCTGTTTACTGAGTCCGAGTGCGTGGATGCGTTGTGTCAGTCGATTCCGCCACCATCCATCGCCGATCCAGAGAAGCTTCCATGTCGGGTTCGTTCTTAGATCGTCCGCAAGCGCATTGAGAAGATCATCATGCCCCTTGAGCTCAGCGAGTCGTGCGACAGTCCCGATGACAAAGTCATCCGCATCCAGTCCGAGCGAACGCCGTGAGTTTGAACGCACTTCCGGAGAGTCCGCCCGAAGGAACCGATCGGTTTCCATGCCTGAACGCACAGTGACGTACTGGCTCGATGCGCCAACATGCTCCGCGAGATACTGGTCTGTCATTGCATCAGCAACACTGATAATACTGTGGCATCGGTTTGCGGCATAACGCTCACTATGAACATAGAAGCTATGCGTAAAGCGACGCTGGTACTTGTGGAACGGTGGACCATGGATCGTGTGAACAACACCGAGTGGCTTGGACGCTGGACGATGTTTGGCAATACTCCACGCAGCAAGCCTTCCGAGGATGCCAGCCTTTGACGAATGCGTATGCACAATATCGGGCTCAATTGTTCGAATGAGTTCGCGAAGCTCAAAGTAACACGAGATGTCCTGCACAGGGCTGATCTCGCGAACCATGCTCGGGATTTCGTGCATGGTCATTGCTCGATTGTCCTGCGTACGAAACTGCGCGACACGATCACGCAATGATCCCTCAGGTCCGAAGATGGGGCCGAATGCAAGATGCACATTGTGCCCGAGATTCGCCTGTCCCTCGCACGAGAGCACAGTGTTCTCCTGCGATCCTCCAAGAATCAATCGTGTCGAGATGTGCAGGATTCTCATGCGCTTACTTCCTTTGTGCGCATGTCAGTCCATTGTCTGTGTGTTATCGAAAACCATCGGAGTGTTGTGCCGTAAAACCGCTCGGTGAGCCCGTGCGATGTCATGCCAACTTTGGTCAACACTTGCATCGATGCAGTATTCTCTGGATGCGTCAAGCCGAGAATGCGGTCGAGCGACGTTGTTGTGAAGGCGTAATCAAGCGCAGCGCGCGCAGCTTCTGTCGCATATCCGTTCCCCCACGCAGATTGTTTGAAGCGGTACCCGAGTTCGATCTCTGGCCCCTCCCAGTTGACGGGGCACACGCCGCAGTCGCCGATGATCTCCGGATTGCCGGATTCGTCCTTGCGTTCAACAGTGAATAGTGTTGCACCAGTCTGTTTTAACTGAGCGATTCGTTTGAACGTGCTCTCTCGGACACGCTCGATTGGGCGCACAGAGCCATCGCCAATGTACTTGGTCACCGCAGGATCCTGCCACATTGGTGCCAAGGCGTCAGCGTCTGATTCGACGGGTGCCCGCAGGGTCAGCCGAGGCATTTCAATCGGAAGACTCGTGTTGCATGTTTCGTCAGACCGAAGGAAAAGCCCTCGCTCAGGATGTGTGTACTCAATCCATTCGAGCGTGAGCCCGGACGGATCAAGTGTTACCCCAGCCTTGGTTCGATCACGCGCTTCAATGATGCTGCGTACATGCTCAGGAGGATATCGATGTCTTCCGACTTCTGCGAGCGTGCCAGCAATAATGCGCACCATGTTGTACAGAAACCCATTCCCTTCGATTTGCATCTTGATGCGATCAGGGGCGATGCGTTTCACATCACACCGGTACACTGTGCGGACGGTCGATTGTCTCCCGTGATCTGCTGCGCACATACTCACAAAGTCATGTTCTCCAATCAAGTATTGTGCGGCCTGATGCATCAGTGTTGTATCGAGAGGATGCCAGACCTGCGTGACGCGATGACGATCCCAGAGCGGCCGGTCCCGCGAATCGTGAAACACAAACGAGTACTCCTTGCGTGTTGCGCCGCCAATCGGGTGAAACTCATCCGGCACCACACGTGCAGCTTGAACAAGCACATCTTCCGGCAGCTGCGCGTTGATTGCACGAACAAGTGGCGCCAATCCTCGTTCGATCGGCCAGCCCCGACCCCTGCCATCGTGCTCAGATGAAAACGAAGCGACCTGCCCCCGTGCATGTACGCCGGAATCGGTACGGCTTGCACCAACAAGTGTCACCTGATCACGAACAGCCTGTCTGACAGCCTTTTCAACAACTGCCTGGACTGTGCGCAGTGCCACGCAACCCGGCTTTGCTGCTATAAGTGTTGGATCAGCACGACGCGCGAGCACGCTGGTTGCATCCACTTCCTGCTTCTGCCATCCGTGAAATGCGGTGCCTTCATAGGCAAGAAAGAGTGCGTAGCGTGGCATGGTTTAGTGGTCAGATGATGTGTTGTTCAGTTGGTCTTTGGAGATAACGGTTGCATTAATATGTGGGTTCAGCGGCTCCTGTTCAGTGGATCTTGAGCCTGGAAAGATTGCATCAGAAAACTTCCACCATGCCAGTGCAATAAGCACACCGGCGGCGACCACGATCAAACTGACAATCACGATCAACTGCATGCAGAAGTGTTCGCACGCGAATCCGAATTCGCGAGCACACGCCAGGAAAAATTGAGCTTTATTGAGGGCCGGCCTGCGCGGCAGAAAGACGTGAGCAGACGTGTTCCTTCGCCTGACCGACAAGATGGAACGAGCCTGTTACGCAGATAAGGTCATCCGGTGTGCATACAGATGCGGCATCTCTGAGAGCGTCAGGGACTGTCGCAGCGACTTGAGCAGGGCGGTCTGTCAACTCGTTCCAGTGCTGCAAAAGCAGGTTCGGATCGACAGCGCGCGAAGAGTCTGCTTGGGTGAAGACAACCTTGTCGGCGACAGTTGCGACGTGCGCCAGCATGCCGCGAATGTCCTTGTCGCTTGCACACCCGAAGACAACGTGCAACGAGTCATAGGTGTGATGCAACGCAAGTGTCTTGACAAGGCATTCGATCGATTCTGGATTGTGCGCACCATCAATCAACACACGCGGTTTTTGGCAGATAAGTTCCATGCGTCCCTGATGCATGGTTCGCGACAACCCCTCAACCAGAGCCGGCTCAGAGAACGAGAAGTCGTTTCCTTTGAGCAATGAGATTGCAGTCAAGGCAAGTGCGCAGTTGACTGCCTGATGGTCACCAGCCAGAGGGACGGGAATATGTTCAAGCGAGATTGTCGGACATGCCAGGTTAATGACAGTCTGTGGTTGACCATTAGCATTGGCAGATACGCGCCATGAGAACGGGATTGTGTCTCTCAGGACGTGCAATGGAGCATCTGCTGCTTCAGCCTTCTTGCGGATGACCTCCATCACCGACGGCGGATGATCGAGCGTGACAACAGGCACCTTTGGCTTGATAACTCCGGC
Organism: Phycisphaeraceae bacterium; assembly: GCA_020639155.1. Classification (NCBI taxonomy): domain Bacteria; kingdom Pseudomonadati; phylum Planctomycetota; class Phycisphaerae; order Phycisphaerales; family Phycisphaeraceae; species Phycisphaeraceae bacterium. The sequence goes on along the minus strand of JACKHF010000001.1, from coordinate 275,038 downwards.
TTTTTCGCAAGCGATTGCTTCAAGCGTCGAGCCGAGTATGGCTGCGTGCTCGAGGTACAGAGCGCCGATGATACACACAGCAGGCTGAATCACATTGGTTGAATCAAGTGTGCCACCAAGCCCCACTTCAATAACGGCAATATCGACCGCCTGTTCAGCGAAGTAGAGAAACCCTGCCGCAGTCATGACTTCAAAGTACGTTGTGTTTTCACGTGTCAACCGATGTTTCTCTGTCGCGCGAGCCACGCGGGCAAGAACATCTGCGAAACTGCTCTCATCGATCATCGCATCATTGATGCGGATGCGCTCCCGTGGAGAAACGAGATGAGGACTCGTAAAAACGCCAACGGTGTATCCGCATCCCTGAAGGGCGCTTGCGGTCATTTCGCAAATACTGCCCTTGCCTTTGCTGCCTGCGACATGAATCAGTGTCAATGTGTTCTGAGGGTTCCCAAGACTACTGAGGAGTGTGCGCATCCGTTCCAGTTTGAAGGTGGCTGGAGAAATCCGTTGCGGGACTGTGCGCTCGAAGTTTGGAAGCTGATTCAGATATTGGTAAGGGTCAAATGAGTTGCGAATCTGTGTGTGCATAAGAGCGCCGTTCGATGGCTCAGCACATGAGTTTGGATAATGGTTGGGTATGGAGTTCAACGCGATGATTCACCAAGATATTGTGTTGCGATTCTGTGAGCCACACTGTACAGCGCACCCGAGTATGACCCAAGTGAATTGTAAAAACTTCACGTTAGGAAGATGATTGGTATTTTATTCGAGTCCGAAAAAAGTTCGCAAAATCAGCCGGTTTTGGCTTGCAAAAGGATCACTGGGTCTTATAAAATCTCCGCTACACTCGATTTGATTTTTCTCGGACATCACAAAGCATTGGTTTTGACGGAGATCCCAGGCTATGGACAGGCAGGCAACTTCACGTCGATCGACCACCTCTCGCAATGTGGATAACTCTTCCAGAGCAAGTGCTGTGAATGCCCGGATACCTTCTGACACAGGGGTGGCGCGCACAAGAGGGTCAAGTGCTGCGGCTCGCAAGAAGGTTACACGTTCAAACACGAAATCGCAGACTGCCCGGTCGGGATCAATCCACGACGTGTGGATCGAATACAAAGCGACCGGTGCGGTAGCTCTGCGGAACCAACTCGCAGTGCACTACATGCCCCTTGTGAGAACGACAGCAGAGCGAATCCGCTCGCGTCTTCCAGCGATTGTGGAGGTTGATGATCTTTCATCAAGCGGCATGTTCGGGCTGATGTGCGCAATCGATTCATATGACATGAATCAGGGAGCGAAGTTTGAAACCTTCTGCGCGAAGCGTGTCCGCGGAGCGATCTTCGACAACATTCGAGCGCTTGACCCTGCTTCAAGACTCGCTCGCAGGCGCGAGTCGCAGGTCGCCAAGATTCGAGAGTCGTTTCGAAAAGAGCACGGTCGCGATATCGCCGAGGATGAACTTCGTGAACAAATTGATGCGGTCCCTGAGGAAACAGATCGCATTGTGAGAGATTCTCGGGTTCCTGTGCAGTCGAGTCTGTCGGCAGAGCGTGCTGGCCCATCCGGTGAAACAGTGTCAATCATCGATTCGATCGAGGGTCGACGCGAGGAGGGGGTATCACGGATTATGCAGCGCACGGATCTGCAGGATTGGGTTACGAAGGGTCTGACTCCCGCAGAGCGTTTGGTTGTGCTGCTGTACTACTACGAGAACATGACAATGCGGGAAATCGGTATTGTGCTCGGTCGTTCAGAGTCACGCGTCAGCCAGATGCATTCGCTCATTCTCCAGCGTCTAAAGGCCCGTTTGCGTGGTGCAGACCACGAGTTTGAAATCGCGAGCTGAGTGCTGTTTTGTATGGTTGTCACGCTTTGGCTGTTTCCGGGTGTTTACAGCGGTTTCATCGCGTTGCGTTATAGGTCGTGCCTGAAGCGCTCCGATCGGACCTTGAATTCGCAAAAAAACACGATTGTTCGCTAGTTTTTCTCGCAACCGCGGAAGGATGGGGTACTAATCTGTTTGTGAGGATATGAGCTTTCCATGGAACAGTGTCTGTGGGGGCTTTGTCAGTATGGCACTGCTGAACAACGCATTCCTTGCACTGGGTGCCGCAAGAAAAGATGAGGGAGTCTCACATGAAGAAGATGGGTATTGCTGCGGCGATGTTGATCGCTGGTGCAGCACAGGCACAAATTATCAACGATGGCGGGTTTGAACTTGGTATCGGTGGCGGTTGGGTTGAGTTCTCATCGAACTTCGGCACGCCGCTTTGCGATGCTGCTTGCACCGCCAACCCGGCGTTCGGCCCAAATAACGGCACATGGTGGGCATGGTTCGGTGGTATCACCACATTTGAAGAGGGCAGCGTGAGCCAGAGCGTTGCACTCCCCGCATCCGCAACCAATCTTGAGTTCTACCTGCACGTTCCCACCGTTGGTGAGTCCACGGACTACATTGAAGTCAAAGTGAACGGCACGGCAATCTGGCACAAGCTGGTTGGCGAGTTTGATCCGGGAACATTCGGCGTCGACTATCAGTTGGTCTCGCTCGACATCTCGTCGTACGCAGGCCAGACCGTGACAATCGAGATCTACTCTCTGATCAATGAGCTCTTCCAGACAACCGGTCTGTCCAACTTCTTCGTTGATGACGTTGCAGTGACCGAAGGTGTAGCCTGCTACGCAGACTGCGATGGCAGTGGTGCACTGAACATCTTCGACTACATCTGCTTCGGCAACGAGTACGCAGCGAACACCGCCTACGCAGATTGCGATGGCAGCGGCTCGCTGAACATCTTCGATTACATCTGCTTCGGCAACGAGTACGCAGCAGGCTGCCCGTAATCGACACGTCGATTGCTTCTGATAATCACGCGGCTGGCGAGAGATCGTCAGCCGCGTTTTTTGCTGTGCGCACGTATAGTCGGGTGTCCATCATCGGAGACCTTCACCATGCGCAGCGCAAACGTAGATCGGTTTGAAGGAAAACACGTCGTTGTCACTGGCGGGACGGGAGCGCTCGGGCGAGATGTTGTCCAGCAACTGCTCGATGAGGGGGCAGTCTGCCATGTGCCGGAGATGTCCTCTTCAGTACAGGATGTTCTCTGGCAGGATCACGAGCGTGTGCGCATCTCACATGGTGTCGATCTGATAGACGAAGAGAATGTTGCGAAGTTCTATTCTTCGATCCCGGCATCCCCCGGGTTGTGGGCATCGATCCATGTCGCAGGCGGTTTTGCGATGTCGCCACTGACTGGTGTTTCTAAATCCGACTTTGTCTCGATGATGCAGATGAACGTGCTGACATGCATGCTCTGCTGCAAGCACGCTGCGATCGCGATGAAGAAAAAGGGACATGGTGGGAGACTTGTGAATGTCGGCGCACGGCCGGGGCTCTTTCCGGAACTCGGCGCAGGGATGGTCGCTTACACAACGAGCAAGGCTGCTGTGTGCGCATTCACGCAGGCCTTTGGTGCTGAAGTTGCAAGTGACAGCATCCTTGTCAACGCAGTAATCCCGTCGATCATGGACACGCCAGCGAACCGGAATGCGATGCCCGATGCGGATCACGCCGCGTGGCCGAACACGCATGATGTCGCGCAGACGATGGTCTTTCTCGCATCCCCCGAGAACACAGTCACACGTTCTGCGCTGGTTCCGGTCTATGGGAAGTCGTGAATACAGTTGCCCATGACGATAACCGAAACAACGCACACTGTCACAACCGAACTCACCGAGCAGTGCAAGCGCGACCTGCTCGAACTGACGCAACTTCCGACCGCTGCTGGCAAGGAGCAACGGGTTGTCAACTGGGTGGAGCAATGGTGTGTTTCGCGAAGCGGTGTTGTGCTTGCTGCGGACACCCACGGGAACCTGACATTGTCGCTGGATGCGTCCTTGTCTTCCGTTCGGCGCGATGAGCCAGCTGTGTACTTCACCGCGCACATGGACCATCCAGCGATGGTGGTGGAGCGCGTCGTCTCGCCGCACACGCTTGAACTCTCGCTTCGCGGCGGCGTGATGGCATCATATCTTGAGAATGCGAAAGTCCGTGTTGTTGGCAGCGATGACACAACTTGGAAGGGAACGCTCGTCGAGAAGATGGAGTTCGACGAGACAAACCAGCCGGCCGACGGTTTTACGCGATATATCTGCGAGACGGATGAAGAATGCCACGCAAATGTGGGCGATATTGCGATGTGGGATCTTCCACAGGCGGAGATTATTGATGGTATCCTGCACACGAACGCCTGCGACGATCTTGCAGCCCTTGCAGCTGCGCTCGACGCGTTTGATCGATTGCGAGAGCGCGCACAAGCAGGAGATTCAGTCCAGGACGTGCGTGTGCTCCTGACACGCGCCGAGGAGATCGGTTTCATCGGCGCGATCGGCGCGTGCAGGGACGAGACTATGCCAAAGAATGCGAGAGTGATCGCGCTTGAGAACTCTCGGGCATTTGCAGATGTGCCGATCGGCGGCGGCCCCATTGTCCGGGTCGGCGATAGACTGAGCATCTTTTCGCCGAGACTGACGAGTTCGTGCGCAACCGCTGCGGAGGAAGTGTTTGGTCGGTCCGCGCTCCCGCGCGCGTCACAGAAGCAGAGCGAGATGACCGGAACGCCGTGGCAGCGCAAGCTTATGGCTGGCGGTGCGTGCGAAGCGACTGTGTTCTGCGCTGCGGGGTACGACGCGACGTGCCTGTGTCTCCCATTGGGCAACTACCACAACATGGGTGACCTTGCAGCGGTTCAGGAGGGAACAAACACGGACAAGCCGACACTCGCGCGTGAACACATCGCGATCTCGGACTACCTCGGTCTGGTTGACCTGCTTGTCGCTTGCGGCACGAAGCTTCCCGAGCGACTCCCGATCGATGATCGGATCGAATCACTCTGGATCAAGCATAATGATGTGCTGAAGTGACACAACGATGCGAGTCACATGCCCATCATCTTTTTCAGCACCTTGTCGTGCTTGGGGTCGACCGGCACGACGCTGAGCCTTGACTGACGCACTAACAGGAAATCATCGAGCAGCCCGGAGTTCTTCACGTCCTTGAGTGTGACGAGATTCTTTGGCTCTTTGAGTGGCTTGATATCGAACAGCACTCGCTTGGGATCGCCGTTGGCGGTCAGGCCGGGATGGTCCGGGTCCGGATATGCGCCCTTGACGACCTCGCAGATGCCGACGATCGCCTTCTCATCACCCGTGTGGTAGAAGTAGGTGATGTCACCCTTCTTGATCGATCGCATGTGTTTCTGGGCAGCAGCGTTTGTCACGTCGGTCCACGCGGTGCGCTTGTCACGCTTCATATCATCCCAGTGGTAGCAGTCCGGTTCGGTCTTGATCAGCCATGTTGCCATGGGTGTCCTCCGCGTGTGAATGATTGTGCGTGCGAGTGGGTGTGATGATAGTTCGTGACGGAGCGATGCATGCAGGATGTTAATGGTGCAGACCCCGGAAAATCATCGATCGGTGTCGGGATCATCGGCATGGGGTTCATGGGCTGGACGCACGCCCGTGCATACCTTGCTGCAAACGCAGCTGGATTTGGATGCAACCTTGTGCATCTGTGTGACTCCTCGCCGATCGATAAGGCAAAGATCACGGAGAAATCTGGCAATCTTGACGGTGGCGGGCTCTCGCAGATTGAACTGCTGAAAGACACGCGAACGACATCCAGCATCAATGACGTGCTGGAGAACGCAGATATTGATCTTGTCAGCATCTGCACCCACACGGAATCGCATGTTGATCTTGCCATTCGCGCATTGCAGGCGGGCAAGCACGTGCTCGTGGAGAAACCGATTGCGCTGTCACACGCCCAGGCGATGTGCCTCGCGGATGTTGCAGCGAAAGTTGACCGTGTGTGTGTGCCCGCGATGTGTATGCGATTCTGGCCAGCGTGGTCGTGGCTCAAACATCAGATTGATGAAAACACCTTTGGCACTGTCCGCAGTGCAGTATTTCGTCGGCTCGGCACACTCCCAACATGGGCACAGGATTTCTACACGAACAACGCGCGCACAGGCGGCGCACTCTTCGATCTACACATCCACGATGTGGACTTTGTTACATGGTGCTTCGGTAAGCCATTGCGCGTGACAAGCACCGGCTCGCTCTCGCACATCTCCACGCTGTTTCACTTTGAGAGTGGCCCATCGCACGTTGTTGCAGAGGGCGGATGGGACCACACGCCCGGGTTCCCGTTCCAGATGCGATACACCGTTGTCTTCGAACACGCGACAGCGGACTTTGATATCAACCGCACAGATCAGTTATTACTCTACCGCGACGGGACATCAGAACCTGTGAAGATGGAACCGGGCACGGGATACGACGGCGAGGTCAGACACGTGCTGTCGTTGATCCAGCACCAGCGTGCTGGCGCATCAATCGAGCAGCGAGCGACTGTGAAGGAAGCAGCGAGCGTCATCCACATGCTGGAAACCATGCGATCACAGCTGGGATAGGAATGCTTTAGTTTGCTTTGTTGCCAATGGTGAGCGACACGGGTGAGCTTTGTGTGCGCTCGCGTGCGATCTTCTCCCAGCCGGAGCCGAGCTCGCCGATAGGGTCGGGTGGCACAATATCGACGACCTTCTCACCGAGCTTGACCTCGCCACGCTCGACGCGCGCCTGGAACGCTTTGCACTCGTCGAGCAATCGATCTAGGATTTCACTCTCTGGCACGTTCGCGACGCGCTCGCCCTGCACGTAGATGATCCCGCGACGATCGCCAGCGAACACCGCGACATCCGCGCCCTCGGCTTCGCCCGGTCCGTTCACAACACATCCCATCACCGCGACCTTGATGGGCAGGTAGATGTCGGACGCGAGTTTGTTGTTCACTTCCTGCACGAGCGTGAACAGATCGACCTGGATGCGCCCGCACGTCGGGCACGCGATGAGCTCTGCGCCCTTGCGCTCGCGCAGTCCGAGACAGTACAGCATCTCCAGCGCGTCCTGCACCTCGTAGACCGGATCGCTCGCGTAGCTGATGCGAACGGTGTCGCCGATCCCGTTTGTGAGCAGCGATCCGAGCGCAACGACGGAACGGATGCAACCAGTCTCCTTGGGGCCTGCGTGCGTGACGCCGAGATGCAGCGGATGATCGAAGCGCTTGCTGATCTCCGTGTACGCGTCGATGGTGATCGCAGCATCCATGCTCTTGGCGCTGATGCAGATGTCGTAAAAATCCCGCTCGTAGAAAATGTCGAGATACTCCTCGAGCTTTGCGATCATGATCGCGAGCAGATACCCGTGCTTACGGTCGGAGAAGAACGCGCCGAGTTCCTTTGCGCGCTTCTGTTTGTCCTTGCGCTCGATGATGGAGCCTTCGTTGACACCGACGCGGATCGGGATGCTTCGTTCCTTGCACGCGTCGATCACCGCTTGCACCTGCGCACGGTCGGAGATGTTGCCGGGATTGAGTCTGATCTTGTGGACACCCGCTTCGATTGCTTCGAGCGCTCGCTTGAAGTGGAAGTGGACATCCGCGACGATCGGGACCTGTGTCTGGTTGATGATCTCGCGCAGCGCCTCGGTGTCCTTGCGTTCGGGCACCGCAACGCGGACGATCTCTGCGCCCGCGGTGGTCAGCTTGTTGATCTCAGCCACGCACTTGTCGATGTCGTGCGTGTACCCCGCGGTCATGGTCTGTACAGACACCGGCGCACGGATGAACTCGGATGCCAAGTTTGCCGGCGCGATTGCAGGCAATGGCGCAGACGGGAGCTGCTGGACCGCACCGTCTGTGTGTGCTGTATCAAGACCGCCACCGATCTGGATAACGCCGACGCGCTCGTCACCGACGTAGATGGGTCTAGTTGGTCGTGGTGTCTGCATGCAGGTGTCCGGTGATGATCCATGTGGTGCTGGGGTGGTACGAATGGGCGTGCAGAAATGTTCAGACGAGCTGCGGGTCGGCCTGCGACCAGTTGAGGGGCGAACGCCAGATGGACGCGAGTTCCTCGACGTTCTCGTCGACGCTCTGCTGACTCCAGACGAGCGAGCCGGAGCTGTTCAATGTGCCGAGCACATGCAACTCGTCCGCGAGTGATCTGCAAGCGTCGAGATGTTCGGGCTCGATCTCCATCACATATAGTCCCGGCGTCTCCGCGAACGCGAGCGCGAAGGGATCGATGCTGGCAACGTCGCACGCCATCTCAAATCCGATCGGCGCGTGCTTCGTCGAGCCGGCGATCAGCATCTCTGTAATCGCGCACAGCAAACCTCCATCGGACACGTCGTGGCACGATCGCACGAGCCCCTTCGCGATCATGTCCGCGACAGCATGGGCCCGTGCGGGAAGTTTCTGAAGATCAACTGCTGGCATAGAAACATCGGCACACACACCGCCAAGCACAGTTTGCGCGTGCGAGCCGCCCATCGCGGTCGCTGGCGTGCCGACCAGCACGAGCACATTTCCCGCGAGCTTCGCATCCATCGTGATCGACTTCGCGATCGAGGGCACGATACCGAGCCCCGTGATCAGCAGCGTCGGCGGGATGCGGATCGTTCTGCCGTCGTCGGTCGTGAACTGGTTGTTGAGCGAGTCCTTGCCCGACACGAACGGCGTGCGATACGCCTTTGCCGCGTCGTAACACCCCTCGCACGCGCGCACCAGCCAGCCCATTGATTCCGCGTCGTTGCAGCTCGGCCAGCAGAAGTTGTCGAGGATCGCGATACGCGACGGATCAGCACCAACGCACACAAGATTGCGCACGCACTCGTCGATCCCTGCGAGGGCCATCAGATACGGATCGCCCCCGCGCGACGGATCACCCATGCCGATCTGAAGGCCGCATCCGATCGCGATCCCGCGATCTGTACTTTCAGTGCGTTCGGGAACCGGATTCACGATGCTCGCATCGCCCGGCCCGCGCAGGGCAGGGCCAACAAGTGGGCGCGTTGTGACGTTCCCCTGCACCTCGTGGTCGTACTGGCGGATGATCCAGTGCTTTGACGCGATGTTCGGATGCGACAGCAGCGACTGTAGTGCATCGCCGAACGCGGGAATCTGTGTTGCTCTATGAATAAGTGGCGCCTTCGCATTCCATACTGCGTCGCGCGTCGGCATAGGAATGCCGTCGTGCAATAGCGACATCGCGAGCCTGCCGACCTCGGTGCCCCGGTAACTGAGTACGAGTTCCTTGTGTTCGTTGCCGAACGTGCCCAGCACCGCGAGCTCGACCTGCTCCTCGTCGCAGATTGCCTGCAGCGCGTCGAGTTTTTCCTTCGGTACAGCCAGCACCATGCGCTCCTGCGCTTCGCTGATCCAGATCTCGGTATAGCTGAGCCCTGCGTACTTCAGTGGCGCGTTTTCGAGTTGCACGTTCGCGCCGAGTTTTTCGCCCATCTCGCCAACTGCCGAGCTGAACCCGCCAGCGCCACAATCGGTGATCGCGCTGAAAAGTGGTGCATCGTGCTCATCGCGTGCACGCATGATCGCGTCGAGCACGCGTTTTTCCTCGATGGCGTTCCCAATTTGCACCGCGTGACCGAACTCGTCGGCGTGCGTGTCTGTGAGTTCCGCGGAACTGAATGTTGCGCCGTGGATCCCGTCGCGTCCTGTGCGCCCGCCGAGCGCAACGATAAGATCACCAGGCTGTGCTTCGCCCTCGGTCAGATCGCAGGGCATGATGCCGATCGAGCCGCAGAACACGAGCGGGTTTGCGACAAAGCGTTCGTCGAAGTACACCGCGCCGTTGACGGTGGGGATGCCCATGCGATTCCCATAGTCGCGCACACCAGCGACAATCTGTTCGAGTGTCCGCTTTGGCGCAATACACCCTGCGGGAACAGAAGTGTCGTTGGGAAATGAGACGCAGAACACATCGGTGCTGGCGATCGGCTTTGCGCTCAGGCCTGTGCCGATGACGTCGCGGATGCACCCGCCTATCCCGGTCGCTGCGCCGCCGTAGGGCTCGATTGCCGACGGATGGTTGTGCGTCTCGACCTTGATGCACACCGCGTTCTCGTCGTCGAACGCAACGATGCCCGCGTTGTCCTTGAACACGGAGAGTGCCCAATCGACACCATCATCCATCAGTTCGAATGTTGCAGTTGCGATCGTGGACTTGAGCAGGTTCTCGATAGTGACCGAGCCGTCCGCGTTGATTGTGTGCCCGGGTCGGTTCTTCAGGCGTGATGTGTCGGTTGGCTCGCCATCTCGAGACTCGCGATACGAGACGGTGCTCTTGAGTGTTTTGTGGACACAGTGTTCCGACCACGTCTGCGCGAGTGTTTCAAGCTCAATATCGGTCGGCTCGCGACCAGCGTCCTGATAGTACGACCGGATCCGCTGCATCTCGGTCAGACTCAGAAACAGATGCGCATCGCGACTCAGTTTGGTCAGTTGCTCATCGGAAAGATCACGGATCGCAACATGACGAAGCTGGAACGAGTGCTCGTGCCCCGACGGCAGGGTCTCGGGATGGAACGGCGAGGTGTGGATTGCGTGGATGACGGTGTTCGCGAGTGTCTGCTCTGCAAGCAATGTAGCGTCGGACTCGGTCAGCCCGTGCATGTCGTATCGCATGCCCGTGGACACATGTGCGCGAATGCCGGTGAGTGAGAAGACCGCATCCTGCACCGACTGCGCTGCTGGGTCCATCACACCGGGAAGCGGATGGACTTCAATACAGACTTCCCCTGACTTCGGCTCGGTTGCACCAATTGTCGCTCGCTCAAAGACGGGATCAACAAGCAGCTCGTTGACAATGAGATCAAGCTGCGCTTTGCTGAGATCACCCTGAATCAAATACAACTTGGCGGTGCTGACGTCAGAAAGCCCGATCCTGCGTCTTTTCGCCTGACGCAGCAAAGCAGCACCTCGCGTGTCGTCGCGACTGGGGAGCGTCCTGACCTCAACGCGATACATACGCCCGCTGATCGGAACGATGGATGATTCCGCGGTGTCCGCGGCACTGATTGTGGTGTGATTACCCATGGCTGGTGAATGATAACCAGAGCGGGCAGATCGCCAAGCAGAGCAACTTCCTGAGGGTATTTCACGTCGAAACTGTCAGTTTTCCGCGTAGATCACAGCGCCCGCTGCAGGGGGGGGAGGAGGGGCGGGCTGGTGATACGACAGCCACAAGTCCACGATCTCCGTTTGCTGAGCGGCAGGCAGAGGAGCGATTTCTGTGAGCAGGTTTGGCATAGATAGGTTGGCGTAGGTACCAACAAACCGTGACGAGGTCATCATGGTTGAAGCCAGCCCATCCTTCTTTGGATCGTTCAGATTCAGCGGAGGCAGGCTGTTCATGATGCCATCGGCAGTCAGGCGCGGGCGTGAGAGGGCTGGTGCAAGATTCTGCGTAGGCACAACATCTGACTCGGATGTTGCTGAGCGATCGGCTGGTGTACGTGAAGCAAAGGTGTACTCGCTATTGGATGGAATCTCGTAGACCGCACCGAGTTGCACGTATGCTGTGAACGCGAGACAGGCAGCGAGCAAACCACCAACTATCCCAACTCGGCGTGGCGTCACAGTGATCAACCGACGATTGGGTTGAGGAAAGAGCAAGGGACGCGTTTTTTCAAGGTTGTCGAGGATAGTGTCAGTCAGGTCTGGTGCGTTGCGTGCAAGCACTTGGCCGTCATCATGCAGAACAAGATCAACAGAGTCTGAGCGCGATGATACGCGAATTAGATTCCAATCGGATTCCGAAGTGCGGGCCGTCGAGCGTGCGCGTTTGTGTAGTCTGTGTCTGATGGAGAGTCTCATGACGCGCCCCCCATCTGGATGCCCAGTGAACCGAAGGATCCGGAGGTAGATCTGCCACCAGTCACGCTTCGAACACGCGCCTTTGCCTTTGTGATGCTGAGTGACTCCACAAGTTCGCTGTGTGGTGTCGAGGTCAACCCCAGTCCCGGTGAGTACTGCAACCCCGCTGCAAGCATGGCTTTGTGCAGGCGTCGACGGGCTCGATGAAGCTGGCTTTTGACTGTGCCTTCCGGAATATCCAGCGCCTTTGCGATCAGACTGATCGACCATTGCTGCTGGTGATAGAGCAGCACAACCTCTCGCTGCGCAACGGGAAGTGAAAGAATGGCTTTGCCAAGCGCTTCGCGTGCGCACAAAGCAGTATTCTCACGCTCAGCATTGGTATACGGATCTGCTTCCGAGTTGCACGAAGCTGCATCCATCGATATTGACAGCGTTCTTCTCCGCGTCTTCTTGCTCAGGTCTGACATCCACACGTTTCGTGCTATTGAGAACAACCACGTCGAGAACCTGTATTTCGGATCAAAGGTGTGCAGGTTGGTCAGTGCCCGTATAAACGCATCCTGTACAATGTCTTCAGCCAGTTCGTGCTGGCCTGTCAGCCGGTAGAGATAGACATAAAGTGATCGCTGGTGTGCGCGGACAAGCGCTCCCGCTGCTTTGCGGTCGCCAGCCAATGCCTGGGCGATGATGAGTTGTTCTTCTGCCCGTTTCACACAGATCTCCTGCACCAATATACATGCGAGCAGGTTCCGGGTTGCAGGTTGTTTCAAAAAAGAAAAACTCCGTCAGGAATGACGGAGTTTTTTAGTCCAATAATATTTATGCTGCTTTTCGAACGGTTCTTCGCGGAGCCCGATCGCTTCGGTCGGCTTGTGGCACACCCATGCACAGGAGTTCCACCAACTCAATCGGGTCCTCGGCCATGCCATCGGCTCCGATCTCCTCAGCGAGTCCCTCAGCGCGGTTGTACACACCGCCCCCAACCACGATTCGCAGATTCGGGCACGCGCCGATCTCATGGATTGTGTCGATTAACTCCCGTGTATGAGGGAGGTCGCCTGGTGCGGATGCGAATAGGACCAGCAGATCAGGCTTTGTTGATTGCACTTGGGCCAGTATCTCGTCAATCGCGATACCGCTTCCAGCGAATCGGATGGTAAATCCTGCAGCTTCCATCATATCGACTGCCATCTGGGCGCCGAGTTCGTCCGCATCTTCGGGGCCGCAGAAGGCGAGTACCTGCTGGCCATTCGGATCACAGCGGAGGAAGTTGGCAGATGCCTGATCGACCATGACTCGCAGCAGCCGAGTTGCGGCATGATGCTGAAGCTTGGTTATCTGGTCAAGCCGGAAGAGTGATTCAATCCTCTGGTATACCGGCCAGAAGAGGGAAGGAACGAGGTCCTGTGGCTCGCGCACATTTGCGAGCGACTGGGCCAGAAATCGACGGGCCTGGGCCCGATCGCCATCCAGCAGTGCCTCAAAGAACTGTTCTGACGTCGCGTTTATACCGTCCATGCTCACGTTGCCCGCTCCGATATGACACAGGTGCGGCGGCAAGCGCGGTTCCACCGGGCTGACGCAAAGATGTGGAAAGTGCTCCTGTCCTCAGGAGCTGGGCACCCCCGATGCCCGCCAACCTATCGAACGATTCCCTCGTGATTTCTGCGTGAGATAAAGACTTTCTCATTGGGGACCACCAATCCCGATCCTCGGCGGCCCATAAGCACAAGAGAACAGTGGTAACTTGCGCGTTGAGATCGAGATATAGACCAGAGAAGACTGGCACGTCTCTCCTGCGTGTCGGTCGTGGATGATCTGCAATGTGCTGTCATGTGCGCTATGATCGCTGCTTATGACACCAACGCTCACACTCGGTGCGGATATCGGCGGCTACCTGCCTGTCATGGTTGTGATCATGATGGTGGTTGGCTTTGCTGTTGTGAATGTTGTGGCATCGCTCGTGATCGGACCGCGCAGAATCGGCGGTGTAACGAAGGGGCAGACATACGAGTCCGGCATGGTGACTGTCGGAACCGCTCGCAAGCGCTTTAACGTCCGGTTTTATCTCATCGCGATGGTCTTTCTTGTCATTGATGTCGAGATTGTGTTTCTGTACCCCCTTGCGGCGACGTTCATGAACCTTGAACCCGGTGCGCCGGAGCGAGATCTCTGGCTCGGCAGAATTCTTTTCTTCCTCTTTACAACCATTGTCGCCTACCTGTATGGATACAGGAAGGGCGTGTTCCGTTTCGATTGAGTCATGTCACATGACACCTCCAGCGTTGTTCCTGCGCCGCGCACGCTTCTGCGCTCGGCGGACGCGATGCGCGCAATGGAACGGACCAATCGACGAGTGCTGGGAGCAATATTTGCAGTTGTGTTCGCAGCAGTGTTGGGTGTTGCTGTATGGTTATCACCTGATCCAGCAGGGCATGGCACGCATACGCAACTCGGCTTTGCGCCCTGCGCGTGGATGGAAAACTACAACACACCATGCCCAACCTGTGGGATGACCACAGCGTTCTCGCACGCTGCCCATCTTCATCCTGTGAGAGCGTTTTTGACACAGCCAGCAGGCTTTGTGCTGGCTGTGTTTACGGCGACAGCCTTCTGGGCCTCGGCGCTGACGGCTATCTTTGGATGGAATCTCCCCATGGTCTTTCCGTGGTTTTTCCGCCTTCGGATGGTTGTGGTAGGGCTGGTGCTGATTGGGCTCGGCTGGGTCTATACCCTTCTGACGTGGTGATGAGTCGCCGTTGGCACACTCTCCTGTGCCGATCGTCGAACCACTGACCGGTCCTGGCCGGATAGATATGCCCCGGAGGTCCTTTTATGCGTCAACGTATACATCAACGTCTTCTCAAGCACAGCGGTGTGGTATGTGCTGCTTTTGCATGCCTTGCGTGTACATCGCTTCTAACGGGGTGCGAGCTTATCGCGATCGCGTTGATTGCGAAGCGGGATCTACCCAAACATGTCGATGCGTCCTATCGAGGACTCGATAATGCGCAGGGGTTTGCGGTGATGGTCTCTGCTGATCGCTCGATTCAAGCGACAAATCCCGGCGCGGTGATGGAGATTGCTGCTCGCACAGCTGAGAACCTGCGTGACTTCTACGCGAAACAGCCAGATCCAGTGCCGGGGTGGGTACCTCCCGTCGATGTGCTGAGCTATCAGTACGACAATCCACGCTGGTATCTCAGACCGCGAGGCGAGGTTGCTGCTGATCTTGGCGTTGATCGATTGATCGTGATCTCACTGGAAGAGTACCGGCTGACAGATCCGGGCAACACAATCGAATGGAACGGTGTTGTATCGGGCCGTGTCACTGTGTACGAGGAGGATTCGCTCGGCATGGATGATGTGGCATTCGAGCATCCGGTCACGGTGCGGTTCCCCGACAAGACCGGATACGACGAGAACTCATACCAGGCAAACCAGATCGCATCCGTGCTTGTGTCAAAGTTTGCCAAACAATCGGCTGAGTTGTTCTACGATCACATGACAGAGGGCCGCATCTCGTCAGCAAACTGAGTTTTTCAGAAGCATTTACGAGGCGCGTTCGTATTGGAGTGGTTCATGCATTACACTCGGTTCCTTGGTGGTTTCATTGCGGCGATCTGTCTCCTGTGTTGTGCGGGTTGCAACTGGGTTGGCGCTGGTTACCTGCTTATTCATGGCGGTCCGAAGAACCCTCGCGTCTACGAGCTTGACAAGAAACGCACGACTGTGCTGGTCATCGAGGATCCACGTGGCTCGATTCCACGTCGCACGCTGCGATACGAGATAGCAGAACGCGCGGTTGCCGACATGCTGGATCAAGGGCTTGTAGAGAACATGATCAGCGCTCGATCCGCACTGGATGCAGTGGCTGCAGAAGATCCGTCTTCGCGCAAGACCATTGCAGAACTTGGGCAGGCACTTGGCGCAGATGTTGTAGTCTGGGTTGGCGTGGAGTCATTCTCATTATCGCCTGACGGGCAGACGTTCCAGCCAAGTTCATCTGTGCGGATGCGCGTCATTGATGTGACGGAAGACGCAGTGCTATACCCATCTGATGACATGAAGGGGTATCCGCTGGTTGTTGCGCCGCCTCCAAACACCGGCGACATCCCGACGACACGCTCCGCAATGAATCAGGCTGAACGCGAACTGGCTGTGCTGACAGGTCGTGCAATTGCTGAGCTGTTCTACGAGAAGGAGCGTTCTCGCGCAGCTCGTTCGGGTAAGTCGAGCGAATGACAGGCCGGGACCCACTGACGATTGTGCATGTGCTCGATCCTGTTTCATTGCAGGACCGGGCTATGCTGCGTCAGCGTCGAGTGCCGGGTGTTCCATGCACCGATGCTGCGGCGATGTGCTGCGTGTCAGCTGTTCGAGAGATGCAGCAGGTCGATGCCGGATTGCAGCATGAGTATGTTGTTGTTGGTTCTGCGCGCGAGGAGCAACTGCTCGCACGATGTGGTATCAATACATCCAATAGGATCAACCGTTCTGCAGCAGCACGCTCACTCCGCAGGTACCTGCGTGACAGATTCGACTCGTCAGATTCGTGTATTGTCTGCTGCTGGAGTTCAACGTCGTTGTACGCACTCGCGAGTGAACTGCCCGACGTACGCGTGATTGGTATTGTGCTCGATGATCCCGGTCTTACTTCTGGCTCACCAATGGTGTATCTCGATCCACCGTTTGTTGATGTGCCGGATGCATTACCATCGTGTTCGTATCTGATCCCGTCGCCTCAGCATCGCGACACATTCAGATCGCAATGGCGTCAGGACAATGAGGTGCCTGACAATGCCTGTGTGCTCGCGTTGCTCGGTTCGCACGCGCACACTGAGCCTCCATTCCAGTTCGCGATGCTGCTGGGCAGGCTTGCTGCGTGCGGTGTCGATGTTATTGGTGCTGCGCGATGCGCTTCTGAGCCGGTTGCCAGGTTTCGCCAGTTTGAACGCGCAACCAACGCGGCGTGCATCATAATCAATGAACCGGAACGCACAGTTATCGATCAACTTCTTTGTGCTGATATTGCTGTGTCGTTTCGTACCGCTGGTACTGTGCCCGTTGCGCATGAGGTGTCCATAGCACTTGCAATGGGCGTACCCATTGTGATCGGCTCTGGTGTTGTGTCCGAAACTATGCTGCCCGACGTGCATAAAAAGCAGGCTGTGGCGCTCGCCAACGATCCATCTGCGATGGCACGGCCACTACTGAAACTGCTCGACGACATGGCGTTATGTCAGCCGTTGATCGATGCTGGTGTGATACACGATCCAACGCGCGACGAACGGTTTGCACGATCCGTGCTCGAACTCGTGCATGCAGCTTCACCGATGCGGGTGTGATATTTATCGATAGAGCGAACGAAGCTCTTCTGCGAAGTGTTGTGCACGGGTAGCAACGCCATCCTGCCACGACTCGGATTCCGGTTCTTTCGGATACAGCACACTTCTGCTGGCGTTGACAATCACGCCGGGATTGCCGGAGAGCCTGACCAATGCGCGGATATCGTCGATGGTGCCTCCCTGTGCGCCGTATCCGGGCACGAGGAACATGGTGTCGGGCATGTGTTTGCGTAGGTCTGCGCCCTCGCTCGACTTTGTTGCGCCGACGACTGCGCCGACATCGCTGATGCCCGATGTACCCATGTGCGATGCGCCGAGCGTGCTTACCTGATCAGCCATCATTTGCGCGACCGTGCGATTATCGTTGAGTGTACTGCACTGCACCGCATCACTCCCGGGGTTGCTCGTACGCACCAGCACGAACACGCCGAGTCCTGCATCAAGGTACGGCTCGATCGTCTCCATACCAAGATACCCGTTGACGGTGATGGAGTGTGCGCCGATCTCTTGCGCCCACGCAGCGTAATGCGCTGCGGAGATACCAATGTCGCCACGCTTTGCATCGAGGATGATGTGCAGGTTGTGCTTGTTTGCATGATCGCACACACGTTCGAGTGCCCGCATGCCCAATGAGCCGTAGCGTTCGAAGCACGCGCTCTGCGGTTTGACAACGCCAACGTGCTGCATGGCAGCATCGATCACACCGATACAGAACTGTTCGATTGCGTCGACGGGTGAGAGTTGCTTGAGTTCATTGGGGAGACGATCAAGGACGGGGTCGAGCCCGACGCATGCGGGCGAACGCACACGATCGATGGAGAGAACGAGATGGTCCATTGCGCCGATGACAGTCTCTGGCATGTCTGATCCTAGCCATTACCGTCGAAAAGCAAAGCACCAGCCGATCCCATTTGTGTCGTTCGTGCATATTGTCACATCGCATGGCAGCTATCCAGCCCGCACACATCGACCTGAAGAAGGATCGCGGTCTCACGATTGAGTGGGCTAACGGCACAACGTCGTACTACACGATCGCCTATCTGCGCGCCATGTCTCCCTCTGCGGATATGAAGGAGCTTCGCAGGTCCATGGAATCCAATCCGCTGACCGTGCTCCCAACGGGCGCTCGCGGCGCAGCTACGGGCGATGTTGTTGCGGTCGATGCAGAACTTGTCGGGAACTACGCGATGCGCATCACGTTCTCAGACGGTCACGCGTCGGGCATCTACTCGTGGTCGTATCTGCGCTCGATCGATCCTCGTGCAAACTCGGAAGATCAGATCGAGAAGGACACTATCCAGCGCGAACTCGACGAGCACGCGCAATGACACACGCGCATCCCATTCAGTTGACGACGCAGGTTGCGGATATTCCGGGTGTGAACGATCGCACCGCGGGATTGCTGCGCGAGCTCGGATTGACCAACGTTGGCAAGCTCATTGCGCATCTGCCGATGCGTCACGAACGCTACGAGACAGCACCAGCTATCAGCGGGATCGAGCCTGAATCCGTCGTGAGTGTGCAGGGAACAATCGACGCGACGCGCATGGTCCGTGCCGGTCGCAAGCCAAGGTTCGAGGCGGTGATGACAGACGAGTCCGGCAGGCTCGATCTTGTGTGGTTCAATGCGTCGTATCTTGCGAAGAAGATTCATCCGGGACACCAGTTGCGCGTGCAGGGAAAAGCGAAAGCGCGTGCGGGCAGCATCCAAATGGTGAATCCCAGATTCTGGATCATCGAACAGGACGGCTCCGAACACGTGGACACGAACACAGAAACAGATGCTGCGGATCAGCCGGAACTTCGCCCGGTTTATTCCGCGTCTGAGCGCATCAAGAGCGCCCAGATCGCTCGGGTGATCGAGACAGTTCTCGATGATGCACTCGCGCAGATTGACGATCATCTGCCGGAAGTCTGGCGCGACGAGCGAGGACTCGTTCCGCTTGCGACCGCGTACCGGATGATGCACAAGCCTGCAAGCGAGGACGAGGTGGGGATGGCTCGGCGCAGGCTTGCCTACGACGAGCTCTTCATGCTGCAGGTCGGCGTGCAGATCAAACGCAGATATCTGCGCACGACGCTGGTCGCGCCGGAACTCGCGTGGTCGGACGAGATCGATCGTCGCATCCGCGCGCGTCTGCCGTTCGATCTGACAACGCACCAGAACGCGGCACTGCGTGATGTTGTCGCAGACCTGACAACGACCGTGCCCGCGAACAGGCTCGTGCAGGGCGATGTTGGCTCGGGTAAAACCGTCGTTGCGCTCTACGCGATGCTGATGGCGGTTGCATCGGGTCATCAGGCTGCTCTCATGGCACCAACGTCCATTCTTGCGGAGCAGCACCTGTCATCAATATCGAGCATCCTGACGTCGTCCGATGTGCGAGTGGAACTGCTCACGGGTGCTGTCTCGACAGCAGAGCGAGAATCGATTCTATTGCGGCTTGTCAACGGCGAGATCGACATCCTCATCGGCACGCATGCGCTCCTGACAGAGGACGTGCGTTTCAAGTCACTCGCACTCGCGGTGATCGACGAGCAGCATCGTTTCGGTGTCGAGCAGCGCGCCAGCCTGCGCACGGGCTCCACCGTCGATACAGACACGTCGCACAAGTCAACGCCGCATGTGCTTGTGATGACTGCCACACCGATCCCTCGCACACTGACGATCAGCCTGCTCGGCGATCTTGATGTCAGCACGATTGAGGGACTCCCCCCCGGCAGAAAACCCGTAGAAACCAGGGTCTTTCCGTCGACGCAGCGCGAGCGTGTCTATGAAAAGGTGCGCGAGCGCATCGATGCGGGCGAACTTGTGTATGTCGTCGCGCCGACGATCGACTCGACCGACGATATGGGCGGTGTGCGCGACATCGCGAAATGGCTTGAGAACGGGCCGCTCCACGATGTACGCGTTGCAGTCATGCACGGGCAACTCAAGCAGGCAACGCGCGATGCGGTCATGGAACGGTTCCGTCAGGGCGAGATCAAGTGTCTTGTTGCGACGACCGTGATCGAGGTTGGTGTCGATGTTCCCCAAGCGTGCGTCATGGTGATCGAGTACGGCGAGCGCTTTGGATTGTCGCAGCTCCATCAGCTTCGCGGGCGCGTCGGTCGCGGAAGCGCCGCGAGCGCGTGCTGGCTGATCGCAGATCCAACAACGCCCGAAGCGCATCTGCGTCTTGACGCGATCCGCACGATTTCCGACGGGTTTGCGCTCGCAGAGAAGGACTTTGAGATCCGCGGCCCGGGCGAGATGTTTGGTACGCGCCAGTCCGGCAAGCTCCCATTTCGGGTTGCTGATCTAGCAAAGGACCACGAACTTCTGCGTCAGGCGCGCCGGGATGCGATCATCTGGGTTGAGCATTCTCCAGCACTCGATAAACCGGGGGATGCGCTGCTCGTACGCAGACTGGGAAAGATGTGGGGCGACACGCTGGGACTAGTGGATGTCGGGTGAACTTGCAGGGCGAAGCGTTTATGGGCACCCAGCTACGTACGCATTTCCATAGCAGATGTAGTCAAACACATCCAGTTTGCAATCTTCATTGCAGTCAGCAGTGACAAGCTCGTTCACGTACGCATTGCCGAAGCAGATGTAATCAAAGATATTCAATGATCCGCTGCCATCGCAATCGGCGTAGCATGGTTCCGGCGGTTGTGTGCCTTGCATGACGCGATATACAACAAAGCGGCTTGCGACATACATCACGTCGCCGGATTGTGAAAACAGCATGTCGCCGTTGTAATCGGGGAATCCTGCGAAGCAGAACCCGGTCCCAAACAGTGTGACGTTGCCGGTATCGTCCATCTGGTAGATGTTGTCGGTGGCAAAGTCGCTGATGTAGACCAAACTGCCAAAAGCGCCTCCAGGCGCCTGAGACAACGAGACGGGATCGAAAAGCGGTGTTGAGCCTGCGGGCGTAAGGTTGTTTGTGGTTCCGCCCGGCGCGATCGTCCAGACCTTACCGTCGAGTTGAGTATAGTTTGCAGCATCCAGCATGAGCAGCGTTGCTGCGCCAAACGTGCCGCCGGATGCAAAGGTGATCCCTGTTGGAGTGGTTGCGTTCGACACAGTCAATGTGCTCATCGATCCAGCGGTTGTCATGCGAAACACTCGTCCCGGATCGCCACCCGACTCTGCGCTGTGGCTGACGTAGATATCAAATCCATATCCCGCGCCGACACTCGGACCCATGAGAAGGTCGGTCAATCCGTTTGATGCTATGTTGATGGTCGCGATTGTCGTGACGAGCCCGATTGCTGCGATACGTTTGACGTTGCCGGTCTGATTCTCGCAGATGAGCAGATCGCCACCGAGTTGCCCGCTTGTGTCGAACGCGATCCCTGTCGGTATCATGAGTGGATCGGTGGTAGTAAAAGGCGTCACATTGCCTGCGCTGTCGATCGTGATGATGCCATCACCGGACGTTGCGTAGATGTCACTGCTGAATCCATTTGCACTGGATCCCCACACCATATCGCGAACGGTGACATTCGCGAACGGGTCGATACGAAACCCCGCAGGAACTTCCGGGCCAGCGATTGCTGGGACACAGCAGAGCGGCACGACACAACAGTACAGTAACGGTGCTCGACGGTTCATCATAACGCGATCTCCTCTTTCTCCAGCAACAGATATTTTCTCTGCACGCAACATACAGGGTTGTCAAGAATCTGTCAAGTCGGATTATTTTCGATTGAACAGGTACCGGACCGCGCTCGTGATCCCAGCGTACTTGAACGACGGATCGACATAGTTTGTGATAACGTAGAACGCGAAGTAATACGCCCGGCAGAACGCCCAGATGCAGACAGCAAGCACGATCAGTCGTTCCCACCACACGTCTGTAATGTTAAGCACAACAAGGCTGCCCGCGAGCACACCAAGGAACACAAAGAGCACACCCTTGAAGATGATCAGTCGGGTTGATCGAATGTCGCCAAGATTCATGCTGGAAAGACTGTACGGATTCCCTGCGAAACGAGTTCCCAAAGTCTATCCGACGTCAAGTATTCGACATATCCGATGAAATCGTGCTCAGGGAATTGGCGGCTTGCCCTTCATCACACGGGTAACCATGCTCAGCACAAACAGCACAATGAACACAACGAAGATGATCCACGCGATCTTCGCGGATATCCCCGCAACACCTGTTGCGCCAACGAGCCCAGCGATGATTGCAATAACAAGAAACGTGACTGCCCAGCCCAGCATGAGAAACCTCCTTTGCGTGCTGTACAACCATGTGCGCGATCGCAAGGTCGCGACCATCGCACGATTGTATGCCCATGCTGAGTTGGGTGAAAAAGACGAAAAAGAACGCTACTTCGTCGAAAACACGCGCGACATGTCCGCGAACCCTTTTACCTCAATCGGGTTCCCGGATGGATCAGCAAAGAAAATGGTCCACTGCTCGCCATTTTCGCCCGGGAAGCGCACGGTCGGCTCTAAGATAAACTTCACACCCGCGTGCTGGAGGTTCTGCGCAACCTCGTCAAACCGGTTCTTTGGAAGCACAACACCAAGATGCGGCATTGGCACCATGTGATCACCGACCTTTCCGGTGTTCGCAGTGGGGAACGGCTCGCCCTTGTGAAGTGAGAGTTGGTGCCCGAAGAAGTCGATGTCGAACCACGTCTCCGCCGATCGCCCGGGTTTGCACCCGAGCACGTCGCAGTAGAACGCGCGAGCCTCGTCAAGGTCACGGACATGGAACGCGAGATGGAACGGTGTGAGCATTTTGTATTGTCTCAGATGAGAGTAATGAGCGAAAGTGTATCACATTGAAGAGGTTTGGTTCAGTTGCTATTGGCATGGATGTGATCAGTGAGCGCGGCTGCGATGCGCTTGATCTCAGACGGATCAAGTGCTGTGTCCCTATTGGCGGCGATCCGAGTTTCTGTTGTAATCCATGCGAAGACGCGCGAGGGGTTGAGCACCCATGCGCCTTCATTGGCACCTTTGGGGTTTATTGTTTCTTCAACCCACCAGTCAGGAAACACGACAACAGGCCTCGGCTCTAGATGCATGTCGGTGCGGTGTTTGATGATTCGCCCAAGTTCCTTTGCGATCTGCTTGGCTTGCGAGCGTGGATCAGGTTCTTGTGGGAATCCTGCAACCAGCAGCCTTCCATTAGCATCTGCAGTGATCTTGGCAGGCATCGCTTTGTCTTTCGGCTTCGATCGCATCTTGGTCTCGAACGCAAAGACACCAGCGGGTCCGATTGCAATGTGGTCGATGTTAGCTACAACGGATGACCGTTCCATCAGTCCAGAGATACCCTTACTGGTGATTCCCGTACTTGACACGATTGGGATGTCATGCATGATGATATAGTCGTGCTTACGCAGATCTTCGAGCATTGCTCCGACGGTGATCTCGCCTTCCATACCAATGAGGATGTTCCTGAGTGATCGAAAGCTCGCCTTGCCGAAGAAGATACCGTACAACAGGATGCATAGGCTGCCTCCTGTCATCCACATGAGATCTCTGAGCCCAAAGCTGTAACCTAGCACAATCTTGCCCCACCCCCAAAGTGAAGCCCAGACCATTGCGCCAGTGAATCCGATGAGAAAGCTCCACCATGCGAAAATGGCTTCGGACTCGTCCCGTAGATGTTGTCCCGGCTGACGAACAGTTGTGCGAGAGCGGTGCTTGGTTGTTCGTGGCATGGAACGCAGTATACAGATGTTGTGGGGTGTGGGATATGCCTACAGAGTGATCCTGCAGCCTGATTCCTTAACTTCTGAATCTCCCCCTGCAACTCTGTGCCAACTCCATTGCATTCTGCCACAAACTCGTGCCGGCACACGAAAATGAGTGTGGAAAACTCCGTATTCGGGGTCCTGCAGGGTTGACAATGCCCGTACAGGGCACGATTTCGTGGTACCATGTTCGCGTGGATACGACGCAACTCCATGAACGACTCATCGCAGCTGCTGGCGGCAGGACGTACCGTCATCTGTCGGAGCTGACCGGGACAAACTCCGAGACCGTCCGCAGATACATGAACGGGCAGTCGCCAAGCGCAGAGTTCCTGCAGGCGCTGTGCGTCTCGCTGGGCATATCCGGCACGTGGCTGCTGACGGGATCGGGCCCGATGCGTTCGGAGGACCTCAAGGGCGACGCGCTCCGCATGGCCGACCCGTCCGATCTGCTCGGCGCGATGGCTGCGACTGTCGAGGGCATGCTCGATCGTGTGTCCCGACTGGAAACGTATGTGCAAACGCTTGAAACGCGCGTGCGCGCAAGCAAAGCCGCTGCTGGCAACGGTTCGGTAGCGAGTCTTGAAGCAATGGATCCATCCCGGAACGCGGGCGTGAATCATTCCGCTACGATAAAGGAACTCTCAACAGGCACGGAGCAGACGCATGCTGAAGCTGCCCAAAGGGCAAAGCACATCGCACGATCCATCAAAGGCACTCAGTCAGGGCGATCACGTCCGTCTGCTGATTGAGCTGCTTCAGCCGGCGGGGCCCGACCTTGCCCGGCGATGGCTCGCTGCGCTCATGCTCGTGCCGCGCGAGGAACGCGAAGCACTGGTCGAGGAGATCGAAGCGAAGATCGCCGAGGTCTATGCAGGCGATACCAACGTGCATCGTGACGAGGTAGAGGTCCACGTTACAGGCCTTGCTGTGCAGAAGGATGGGTACGTCGAGCAGGTAACGCGGACCTATGCCAGGAAAGAAGGCACCGTGGGCAAGGCGAAGAAAGTGGATCGGTCGCGCGGGGTCGGCTGATTCGGTTTGGCACTTCGCTGCGAATACCATCACGCATGGCTGAGAAAACGTCTGTTGGTGCGCATCTCACAAACAAGGATATCGCAGAAACCTTCGAGCATCTGGCGAAGCTGATGACATTGATCGGCGTGGACAAGTTCCGCGTCGCTGCAACGGATCGCGCTGCACGCTCGATCGAGCAGACGCACACACCCGTTGCATCGCTCATCGACAAACGCGACTCACTGCTCACGATTGAAGGCATCGGCGCAAAGACCGCCGACAAGATCATCGAGCTCGTGACAACGGGAAAGATCGAGGAACTCGACGAGCTCAAGGGGCAGGTGCCCGATGGCGTTGTTGCGCTCATGGACATCCCCGGGCTTGGTCCCAAGACCGTCAGCGCGTTGTGGAAGGACCTCAAAGTCGAGAGCATCGATGATCTGAAGACATCGATCGAGTCCGGCTCGATCATGAACCTGCCCCGGATGGGGAAGAAGACCGTCGACAATATCAAGGACGCGATCGAGCACATGCAGGCAGCCGGTCACAGGCTCCCGATCGGGTTGGCGATGCCGATCGCAGAGCGCGTGATGGACGAACTGCGAAAAGTAAAGGGTGTCGAGCAGATCACGTGCGCGGGCTCACTCCGCCGCGGCGCAGAGACCATCGGCGACATCGACATCCTCGTTGCCACGAAGAACCCCGAGCCTGTCCACGAGGCATTCACAACCATGGACGGCGTGATCAAGGTGCTTGCGTCGGGTGAGACAAAGTCATCCGTGCGCCTCGACGGCGAGGTGAACAAGTACCTGGGCTTGTCAACGCAGATGCAGGTTGATCTGCGAACGCTCGCGCCCGAGCATTGGGGTGCAGCACTGATGTACTTCACGGGCTCGAAGAACCACAACATCCGTTTGCGCGAGATCGCACAGCGACACAGCATGAAGCTCAACGACTACGGACTCTACAAGGACGACGAGAACGACACGCCGCCGCAACAGCGAGGTGTCAAACCTGTTGCATCAAAGACCGAGGATGAGGTCTACAAGGCGCTCGGCGTCCCGTGGATTCCGCCCGAGCTCCGTGAAGATCTCGGCGAGACGAAGTGGACGAAGCAAACAGACGTGCCGGACCTGATCGAACTCGACGACATCAAGACAGAACTGCACGCGCACACGACGTGGTCCGATGGCTCTATGTCGATGGAGGAGCTTGTCACGCTCTATCTGGATCGCGGGTTCCACACGATCGCGGTGACGGATCATTCAAAGTCGCAGGTGCAGGCGAATGGATTGAACGCGGAACGACTCGTCGAACAACGCAAGGAGATTGAGACGAACCGAAAACACTTCGGGAAGAAGATCACGATCCTGCACGGGTCGGAGGTTGACATTCTGACGAAGGGTGAGCTCGATTTTCCTGATGATGTGTTGCAGGAACTCGACATCGTTGTCGCATCGCCTCACGCTGCGCTGACGCAGAAGCCGAACGTTGCGACAAAGCGCCTGATCAAAGCGATCGAGCATCCGCTCGTGCACATCATCGGACATCCGACGGGCAGGCTCGTCGGCAAACGCAAAGGGCTTGAGCCCGCGATGAATGAGATCATCGCAGCTGCAGTCGAGAACAACGTTGCGCTTGAGATCAACGCGCACTGGCGCAGGCTCGATCTGCGCGATATCCACGTGCGCATGGCAGTGGAAGCTGGGGCACTCATTGCGATTGACTGCGACACACACATTCCCAAGCACGCAGACAACCTGCGCTATGGCATCTTCACAGCGCGACGCGGCGGATTGTCCGCCAAGAACTGCATCAACACGTGGCCAGCAAAGAAGCTCCACGCGTGGCTCAAATCAAAGCGATAAATAAGTACCAGCCTTGAAGATACCACTGGTATTGTGCTGTGTTAGCCAATCACTGTCGTCACAAGGCAGACACAATCATCGCTCATCCCTGTGATAACACAGTCACGGCTTGCACTTGCGGGCACAACAGTTGTTGAGCCTGTTACAAGATGCAGTGGTTCTGTTGAGCGATCAGTACCGGTGACAACACTCGACCCACGAAGCTGCATAATGACGACCGGCCGAATGCCGGACGCATGCGCATTGGGAGCGCCGGTGCACGAGTAATTCCGTTCAAGCCGCATCTCCTCGACAATGAAGAACTCTGTCTGCACGAGCGTCTTACGCAACCCATTATCGGAGAGCGGACTATCCCATTGTGTGGCGACGGGTGCCAGGTCGAAATCGATGCATTGCATCGCCTGGGCTATGTGGAGTTCGCGGCCGGTTCTGCCCCAGTCGAACACACGGAACGTTGTATCCGATGGTGTCTGGACCTCTGCAACCACCACACCCGCACCGAGTGCGTGGACGGTGCCGCTGGGCAGGTTGTGCATGTGTCCGACAATCGCGGGCTCCGCGTGCATCAGATCAACAACGGTCCCGTCGGTGATCGCTTTCTCGAACTGCACACTGTCCACACCAGGCTTAACACCCTTGTAGATCACACTCCCCGGCGCAGCGTCGAGGATGTACCAGCACTCTGTTTTGAGATGGGCTTCTTCGTGTGACTCGGCGTAGGTTGGGCTTGGATGTACCTGCACAGATAAGTTTTCAGCGGCATCCAGAAACTTCACCAGAAGTGGGAACTGGGGGTGCTTTGGTTGTGCAGCATCGCCAAGTATGGCGTTCGGATCGAGTCCGATCAGATCTCGCAGCGTCTTTGCGTTTGGTATCTCGGGAGATGCGATGCGCGAATGGGCTGCGCCTCCACCGGCGCCCGATGTGCTCGTGGAATCAAGATCTGCAAGCTCCCACGACTCACCAACCTTCGCGCCGGGTTTGACGTTTTTTCCAAATCGCGTAAGCCGATCACCACCCCAGACCTTGTCAATCAGGAGGGGGTCGAGCAGGATCGGTTGTGCAAACGGCACGTTTGGCGGCATGCTCTTACTGCCCGGGGAACGGATCGGGGAGCTTGAGCCCGCTGACGCGTGTCTCAAATGCAATCCTGTTATTGACAACGCCCTGCACATCGGAGCAGAACCGACGCATGCTGAAACTGACCTCTTTTAGAAGCAAGAAAAGTGTGTCGCCTGGGACCACTGCACTTCTGAACGTGGTGTTCTCGATCTTGAGAAAAGCGGCGAGCTTCGGTTCATCAAATCGCGCGTTATAGCAATATCCCGCAAGCTGTGCGGAGGCTTCAACCATCAGTACGCCTGGAAATAGGGGTTTGCCGGGGAAGTGCCCCGGCACCCAGAACTCGTTTTCACCGACGTTACGAACACCGATAGCTTGCGTGAGATCATCGCTTTTCCACACGATACCGTCAAGCTGGGCCATGTCGCCACGCTGAGGATTGAACTGCTCAAGGTCGCTGCGACCAAGCAGGCGCTTTGACAGATCAATCCCTGTGAGATTAAACAGGAACTGCTTTCCTGCTTCATCTGCATCACCAAGGAGATAGCCAGTCACCTGATCCTGGCATGGGATGTCCTGTGCGTGTGTCATAGTGTGAAATGACGGCGAGGTTTGTGCCTCAGCTCCCACGGGCTTCGAGCATGTCAGCGCGGATTTCCTGTGCGAGTGCCTTGATGTCCTGCATGGCCTTGCGGACGCGTGTGCCAGCCGCTTTGTTGCCACCCATGCCCTTTTCAAAGTCCTCGCGGCAGTCGTCAATCATCTGCTTCATCTTGGCCAACTTATCCATTTTTGTCGTTCCCCATTTCTCATCTGTGGTTGCGTGTGTTGTGTGGTCGAGCCACGAGCCTGTCTACCGGGTTCTGGTAGAGCCAGAGGATAGCGTCTTTATATGCTGTTTGCATACCGATGTGAATCGTAAAAATGCAGTTGATTATCGGTCTAATATCAGTTCAATGATCTAAGAATCGCTCGTGACGACCGGTAATAGTGTTGAAAGTACGCGGCAGGCTTCCGCAAGATACTCGGGATGCCCGGTTTGATGCAGGAAAGCAGGGCTGGTCGCAGACATCAGCACCCGCCGGATGTTTGCCAGTAACTGCCACGAACCTTCAAGCGGTAAACCGAGTCGTTCGCGATGGGCTGCCAGCGATCTGACAGGCTTTACACCAAACAGAGCTCCGTGCGTGCCCCAGCGCTGGCGATCGAGATACACCGCATCCTCGATCCAGCAACCGGCATGCACCATCGCAAGGTCGATCAGCACACAGCACTCATCATGTGGGTTGTCTGGGTCCAGCGATCGGACAAACGCGTTTCCAGGATGCAGGTCGCCATGGCACCATGTATCAATCGGACGATCATGCCAGATTGAAACCAAGCGCGGCAAGTGCTTTTCAAGATTATCGAGCAAGCGCATCCATGTATCTTCTTCAGGTACTGTTCCTGCTTCAATCTGATCGCGCGAGCGCTGGACAAGCTTCTGCCAGTCAGGCTCGTCTGGTGGATCTGTGAGTTGATGTTCCTTGACAGCACTCGCGTGGAAACGTGCTGCAGTATACAGCAACTGGTCGACGTGCGGCTTTGTGATGTGATGTGAGAGCGGACGATCGTTGAATCGCTCCATCACCAGCCATGCAAGATCGTGTCCATCCAGATTATCACCAGAGGCAAGCACTCGTGGTGTAGGTTTTTCGAGTGTTTCCCGCGTATCCCATGCTTCAGCCGAAGGGTGATTGAGGCGGGCGGTCCAGAACTTTTCACGATGACCAACTGGGAGCTTGATCATGACATCAACAACGCGGTCGTCGTCGAGTTGCCATTTGCCGTATCCGGTTGTGGCGCCGGATGTTTGCCAGGTTGTTTTAAACCACTCGATCTTGTGCAGCCTGCCGTGACACGCATCCTCAAGCACTGTTCTCAGCTTCGAGCCGAGTTCGCCGGTATCGTGGATATTCGGTGTGTCTTCGGCGAGCGGGCGATGCAGCGGGTCCGTGCCCAAAGGTTCGGGCCAGTTTCCCGATGCGTGTGAGAGGTAGTGGTCTTCAGTTCCTTCTGTGGCCACACCTGAGCATATCCGAAGTCCGCAGGAAATGTGTGTGATTTGTAAAGATCGACATCATGATGTGGATGAACAGTCGGATACAAGCAGCGCAAGTTCGGTTATCTGCTCTGGCGATAGGTTCTCAGCTCTTGCGGTTGATTGGGCAATAGAAGCAAAGTTGATACCCCCATATCCCATGGCTTTGAGCGCACCAGCGAGTTGCTTGCGCCTGCGGGCGAACAGGTCGCGACAGAAGATTGCCAGGAATGAGGGGTCTATCGATGGAGATTCCGGCTTCCTCCTGATCGCAACCATCGCACTGGTGACATCTGGAGCTGGCCAGAAACATGAAGGCGGCAGTGTTGCAAACCGTTCCACGGTGCAACATGTTTGTGCAACGATCCCAAGCGTGCCATATTCCTTTGTGTTTGGTTGGGCGAGCAGACGATCGGCGACCTCGTTCTGGATAGTGACAAACATCCCATCGCATTTCGGATGCTGAGTGATGAGCGCCAGCAGCACGGGCGTGGAGACTGCGTAGGGCAGATTTGCTACGAGTCTGTACGTTTGTGTCCCGTGCGCGCGCATGGCATCATCAAGAGCCTGGATGATCTCAGGCGCGATGCTGCTCTTGGATGCGAGGCAATCACCCTCGATGAGTGCGAATGTGTCGGGCCAGTTGGTGATCGTGCCACGGAGCAGTCTACACATGCCGTGATCGATCTCGGAGGCAATAACGGTTGCGCCATGATCGAGCATGGTTTCTGTCAGCGTGCCCGTGCCGGGACCGATCTCAAGCACGACCTTGCACGACGTGCCGACACCAGCCGCATCCACGAGCAGCGAGAGTTTGTTGTGGTCAATGAGAAAGTTCTGCCCGAACCGCTTTGTGGGGCTCAGGTCGTAGGCGTTCAGTGTGTCGCGAATCTGCGAGAGTGTCTGCACACGCAAAGGTAGGCACTAGCGTGATGCCTGCGCCGGGCCGAAGGTGATGGTGTCCTTGCCGGAACGCTTTGAGTCGAGCGCGCGGGCATCGGCTATCTGCAGCACCTTCCACGGGTCGGTGCCGTCAGTCGGGATCGATGCGAGCCCACCCGAGATGGTGAGCGAACGGGGCGCGTTGAGTTTCAGGCTGGGGAACTGTTTCTCGGCGATGGCTGTCTGCAGTCGATCGACAAGCGTGCGCACGTTGTCCATGCCCTGCGATGCGCTGATGTCTCGCGGTCCCTCGGGGTCATAGAAAACGACGACAAACTCGTCGCCACCGATCCTGCAAACGCGATCACTCGGGCGGATGACCGAGCGGAGAAGCTGCACCGTCTGGCACAGGATGTCGTCACCAGCCTTGTGCCCGAATCGATCGTTGAATGACTTGAAGTTGTCGATATCGAACACGAGGATGGCGATCTGCCTGTCGTGGTGTGAGCCCTCCTTGATGATGCGGGGGAGTTCTCGTTCGAAGAATCGGCGGTTGAACGCACCGGTCAACGGATCAACAAACGAATCGTGACGCATCTGCTCAACACTCTGCTCCATCGCCAGCCACGAGCCAAGCCAACCGGCGTGCTGTTGAACAGATGCAGCATCCGCCTTGGGCGATGCAACAAGTGAGCCGACGATTGCACCTGCGACGCTCACCGATGCGCCTCGTGCGTTCTTCTGCGATGATGCGTTGTAGATGACTGCCCCAGTGCCGAGACGATGCTCTATCAGCTTCAGTGCGGGTTTCAGGATGGATTGTCCGCGCATGAGTGCTTGTACCATTATCTCGTCGCCGGTGCTCGATACGATTGTGTCGACTGATGTTGCTGGTGAGCCAGCTGTATCGGCAGAGCCCGAGAGAAACGCGAGCAGCGCGTGCGAAACACGCGACTGGTCTGCGCCTGGCTTGGGTTCTGCGTGCATGCCGGCAGCATCATCCACATGCAACACTGTTTCGGATGCGGCTTGTTTCTGTTCTGGTCTGTCGGCGTGGATCGCGAACATCATGCCTTCGAGTGAATCGACGAGGCTGTCAATACCGACTGGTGTTGCGATGGTAGATGCGACAGACGCACTTACAGCACACGCGATGTGTGCCATTGGCGCAACCTGGGACACAGCGTGCGCAAACTGGCGCGCCCGCGCGCTACGTGTTGTGATGTGCGTTGTTGAATCGTCAATGTCAAACACGCAGTCGTCAGCAAGCAGCACGACAGTGAACGAGCTGTCGCTGTGCGCATCGAGTTCGGGCGAGAATGTGAGCTCGCCGATAGCATCGACGCACGACCGAGCCCGGACAAGCATCAGCTTCCGCGAGAAACGCAAAGTGTTCTCGATCGCGAGTGACTGCCCCGACGCAGGACCAACGAGCAGCACGCGCAGCATGGGATCGCGCGAGTCTGTGTCTGGCTGATGTGTCGAGGTCTGTGTCATTGGAATCAACTGTTCGTATCCTACACGATTCTGTTCATCACGCGGGTTCGGTTTGTATGTGTCTGCTCGAAAACTGCGTCAAGGAGCGAGCTTTGCTGCGAATCCGGACGTATCTGTGTGTGTATCCCAGCGATCGGCTTGGGCTCGATCGTGCTCTGGGTGGTACGCCCGGGGATGGCGATGTGTTTGGTGGTGCTGGCGTGTGATGTGATTGGACGGATAGATAATCCGGGATTCAGTTCTACTCTTTTCACAGCAACCCGACTGGTGAACTTTGCGAGTTGCTCAGCGAGTCTTGCGCCAGCGGATTCCAGCGAGCGATCCGTGACGAGGATCGCGACCGAGCCGTCTTCGTTGTTGTTGTCCATCGCTCGGGCGAGCGAAAGAGCCTGTGCAGTGACAGCAAGCACATCCGTTCCTGCGCCAGCGAACGAGCCCGCTGCCGAGAGAATCGTCATGAGCGCCTGTGGCGGCTCTGCGCCGATGTGCCAGACGATCGCGCGCGAGAAACTCACGCCATGCTTGTGCGTGCAATAGCTCCGCTGCGGCGATGAATAGGCGGATGTCTGATGTCGTGGGCTGCTTCCCTGCATTGTGGTCGTCCTGTACTAGCACACCGCGATCGTGCATCTGACACCGATCGCAATGTTCTCAGACGATCGGTTCAGTAGAGGGCCAGACTGGAAAGCAGAGCAGTCGCAGCGAGATCAGCACCAAAAGGTCCAATATAAATGGAATTTTCATCCGATTCGCTCTTGCTGAGTGAGACAAGACGTGATCGGATGGCATCGCGCGCTGCCTGATCGCCAAGGAGCGGGACGACCGTCTCGGCAAACCGGTTTACGGTTGCGTTCGGATCGTTGACGATTTCCCGCACTATCTCGGCAGCGGACCGGTTCTTCAGCAGTTCCGCATTGTAGAGCTGGTGCATGTCTTTGTGATAGGGGTAAGGGACGAACACGGTTGGCGTGGCGTTGGCTGCGACCTCAGCCACCGAACTCGCGCCAGCCCGCGAGATTGCAAGATCGGCAGCACCCCAGACAACGCCCATTGGATCGAACAACGACTCGATGCGAGCATCAATCTTCGCGCTGTCGTATCCGGCGCGGAGTGTGTCGTGCTCGTCCGCTCGTGCCTGATGCAGCACGTGCCAGTGCTGAAGCGCGTCTGCATGCTGCGAGACGAATCGCATCCACGCAGTGTTCAGACTCGTTGCGCCGGAACTCCCACCGATGACTGCCAGAACAGGTCTTTCAGGATCAAGTGAGAGCAACTGCTTGCACTGGTGCTGATCTCCCGGCGCGAGCGATGCCCTGCGGAGCAGTGGTCCCACGCGATGCGTTGCGACACCTGCCTTTGCGTGTGGGGTCGATTTTCCGTGCAGGGTGGCATCGAGCACGATCCCGCCGTGACGTGCAAGCATGCGTTCGATCAGCGCGTTTGCCTTGCCCTCGACCGCGTCCAGCGAGCACATCGCGACGAGCGATGGTTCCTTGCATGCAGCAGCGACAACAGGGGCAGCAACAAATCCGCCTGTTGCGATGACGATGCAGTGCGTGCTTGATTTCGCCGCATCACGAATCACATCTCTCGCATGACGGACAGTCGGGCGCCACGACCGAGCAAACGACAGCAGCCCACGCGGTGATGTCAGCATCGGCTTTGCGCCGGTAGGAATGATCTCGATCTGAGCGTGCTCGATTGTTGTATTCGAGAGAATCGTCTGATCTATCTGTCTGTCCGAGCAGAGAAACACACAACGGAGCGGCGTGTCGGGGTGTGTGTCCTTGATTCGCGCGGCGAGCGCTTCGGCGATTGCAATGGCGGGGTATAGATGCCCGCCTGTACCGCCGCCAGCGAAGATCGCGGTGATGACGGGTGAACTCTGTTGTGTGCTTGGGTCAGGCAACAGCCAGTCCGTGTCCGTCTCGAGCGTGTGTTGGTGCTTCTTCTCGTGACAGAATGGATGCGTCTGCGCGAGAGTGTCTGTCTATCGCGATAAGCAGGCCGAGCGAAGCGCATGTGAGGATCCAGCCCGTGCCGCCGAAACTGATGAGCGGGAGAGCGATGCCCTTGGTCGGCGCGAGCCCCGTGACAACGAAAAGATTGATGAGTGTCTGGAACGCGATGGTTGATGCGACACCGAGCGCAATGAGTTTGAGCGCGGGCACGGTCTGGTTTCGTGCGATCCCAAGGGCGGTCCATACCAGTGCGCAGAGCAGGAACACAACGAGAATGCCCCCGCCGATCCCGAGTTCCTCACATATCACTGCGAACAAAAAGTCGGTTCGGTCTTCTGGGAGGTATCCGAGCTTCTGGAGCCCGTATCCAAGTCCGCGTCCTGCGCCATCGCCGCCCGAGATCGCCAGGAGCGACTGGATGATGTGATACCCGTCGCCCATCGGGTCGTCGTACGGCTGGAGGAAGGAGATGAGTCTGCGGATGCGGTAGGGGGCAAGCCAGATCGCTGCGAACGCGCCCGCGATCATGACCGGCGAGAACGCAAGGAAGTGTGGAATCCGCGCGCCCGCTGCGATCAGAACAACGCAGGACACGACCGCGATGAGCGCAGCTGTGCCAAGGTCTTCCTTTGCGATGACGGCGATAATGAGCCCGAGCCCGATGAGCGCGGGGCCGAGCCCACGCGTGAACGACTGGAGCACTGCAGCCCGGCGTGCGCAGTACCACGCGAGCACCAAGACGATCGCCCACTTTGCGACCTCGCTCGGCTGGAACGTTTGCCCGCCGAGCCCCGGGAGCAGGATCCAACGGTTCGATCCGTTCCGCGGGCTGCGCAATCCGGGGACGTACACGCATACAAGAAGTGCACAGATCAGGATGACCGCGGTCGCAGGGAGGAGATAGTCCCTGTGGAGAAAGGGCTTGAACCATCGCCACGCGATTCGGAGTGTCTTCTTGTGCCACGG
Organism: Phycisphaeraceae bacterium; assembly: GCA_020639155.1. Classification (NCBI taxonomy): domain Bacteria; kingdom Pseudomonadati; phylum Planctomycetota; class Phycisphaerae; order Phycisphaerales; family Phycisphaeraceae; species Phycisphaeraceae bacterium. The sequence goes on along the minus strand of JACKHF010000001.1, from coordinate 239,909 downwards.
AAAATCGGAAGGCATGGGGAGCACTGGCGTTTCTACAGGCGGGTGTGAGTCGCTGGCGTTACTTTGGAGTCCAGCAAGTGCGAGCAGTTTGTTGATTGGTATGAGCGATGCGACCAGCATGGCAGTGATCGCCATCACGAAGTACATGACCTGCGATGAAGTGGCGATCCTGCGGAGCATCGCGCCGACCGATTCGATCTGCGCTGGTGCTGAAACGCTGGTTGCCTCGGGTGTGGCAACATCGCCGAGGCCGAGCGGCGTGTCCGGGATGCGAGAGACAACGCGCATATCAGCACTTGTGACCATGACAACGCCCACGCACAGGAGCGCAAGAGCCAATACCGCGATGACACCGCCAGGTCGAATCATGCCCGCACACACTATCGTCATGTGGGTTGCGATTCCGCGAGATTCGGCCTGACGTCAGTGAAGACGTGCGATGGAGTTGAGTTTGGGCTGATCAGGTTTGGGTGATATCGATTGGACCAACTGGTACAGGCTCGCCACGCTGGAGCGCTTCAATAGTCGATTGAACCCAAGGGATGTGCTCTTTTCGGCACTTGAACCCGCATGCAAAGAACACCGATGATTCGCCGTCCATCTCGATCGTCTTGATGATAAGTCGTTGCCAGACCGTGCTGACGGTGATGATCTGGACAGCTACTTCCTGCGGCCATTCCATCAGTTCGGTCTTTGCACCTTGCCTTCCCCATTCCCTTCTTCCGATGCCAGCCCACGCGAACGTGATCTTCTCCGTTGGCTTTGATTTCTGGCGGGATGTGAGGAGCATGCCTGTTGTCGCCGCAAGGAGCACAAGAAACACAATGCCCACGATTTTCATCGCACTCGATGCGAAGAAGTACATCCACGTTTGAGACAGCACTGCACCAACTATGATGAGGATGCCCCAGACGATGCGTCGCCACAAGACCGTTTCCGATCTTTGAGGGATTCCGACAATACGCATATGCGACTCGGGTCCAAACGCTGTGCCGCACTCCGGACAGTGCTCAACATGTTCCAGCCCCGCGAGGTTGTAATCGCATTGGGCGCATTGGTGCGCGGCAGTAAGATCAGGAAAGGGCAGTGGCACACGGCGACGGGCCATGGAAGATCAAGCTGCCGCAGGCCCCTGGTACTCGGCTTTCCCGAATCCCAGAATCGCGAAAAAGATAAATCCGAGGAGGATGAGTCCGACTGCAAAACCAGTGCCTTTTCCAAAGGACTTTGCCAGATCGATCATCACGATAATCGCGATGACCAGTGAAACAATCGGGATAAACATAAGAATGAGCCACCATCCCGGTCTGCCGACGATCTTGCACAGAAGGTAAAAGTTGAAGAACGGAATCAGCACACCCCATCCCGGCTGTCCGGCTTTGACGTACATCTTCCATGCACCGGCGATCATGAGAACAATGATCGCAATGTAGACCAGCATAAGTACGATCCCAATGAGGCCTGCTCCCAAGGCTCCGCTGTTGTTCTGGGCGAGTACGATACCTGTCATCGTGTTGTTCTCCTGTGCGCTCTTGCGGATGGATATGCACGCCGCTGGTGGACAGCCTGTCATCCGGCCCCATATCAAGGGATGATACACGGGACGGTGGTTCCATCGTCAAGTCATGCACTATCACATGAGATCAGGAGTCACGGACAACGGCATGCCTTGGTGCAGCACGCGATCTAGACGCAGCCTGTGCGAGGAGGCTTGGAGGGCAGTATCACAGGCATGTGCCGGGCTTGTTCAGCTACCCGGTTTTGGCACGTGCTGATCGAACAGGATCATGTTTCCATCGGGGTCTATCAGCGTGAAGTTCGCGACGCCTGTGGAGTTCTCGTCCGCTTCGGTCGTGAGTGTGATACCCCGATTCTTCAGCGACTTCTGGATCTCCCGGACATCCATGAACGAGTCCAGAGGCTGGGCTGCGTGGGTCCAGCCCGGGTTGAACGTCATGATGTTCATGTCGAACATGCCTTGGAACAACCCGATGGTGGTTGTGCCGTTACGCAGAACGACCCAGTTCTGTGAGATGTTGCCACCCGCCTCCTCAAACCCAAGCGCTTCGTAGAATGCTTTGGACGCATGGATGTCCTTGACAGCGAGGCTGACGGAGAAGGCTCCGATCGGCATGGTTCCGTGTGCAGGTTGAGGCATCGATGATGCTCCCGTGTGATGGTTCGTGTCGGTGTGCTCGTTTGATGTGCAGCCGGCAAACCCAGATACGATGACGGTGGTCGTGACAGTCACAAGCAGTTTCATGGTCATGGTGTGGTTCCGGTGTGATGGATGTGTGATGCTCAGGAGCATGGTACAACATTACACGCCAGCGTGACTTGTCATATCTTGCGGATCTGCAATGGCACACAGCAGCACAACTTCGGATGTCTATCTTGAGCGCGTCAATTGCGCGATCGACTTTGTGATGACCAATCTGCACGAGCCAGTCCGGCTGGAGGATGTTGCGCAGGTGGCCCATTTCTCGCCGTTCCACTTCCATCGCATCTTCCAGTCGATGGTGGGTGAGACCCTGGGTGAGTTTGTGGGTCGTGTGAGATTGGAGCGCGCTCTCCAGATGATGTCGCATCCGCAGGGGAGGTCGCTGACGCAGATCGCATTGGCGTGCGGGTTCGCGTCATCGTCTGATTTCTCGCGCAGTTTCAAGCAGCGGTTTGGTGTTGCGCCGAGTCGGTTTGATATTGCAGCATACAGAGAAACCAATCGTGATCAGCTGGGCAAGTCGACCGCGAATGCGATCGGTGTCCATCGTCTGGATCGATTGCCTGCTGGCGAGAATCCGGACGGATTCTCTGTGACGCTGCGCGATCTACCCGCGCGCGTGGTTGCGTACATCCGCGTTTCAAATCCGTACCACAACAACGCGGTGATCGATGCGATGAAGCATCTGTACGACTGGGCGGTGATGCATGGTGTTGCGCACAGACAGTGGCTGGGGTATCAGTGGGAGAATCCGGAGATCACGGCACTGGAAGACTGCCATTATTACATTGCGGTCGAGGTCGATGATGTTGCGCCCGAAGGCGAGATCGGCCGGTATGAGTTTCCCGCGATGCGCGTGGCGCAGGTGACCGTGAAGGGCGGGATCGATCTTGAGCTTCGCGCGCTAGATTGGCTCTACACGACGTGGTTGCCAGCAAGCGGGTATGTGCCCGACGATCTGCCATGCTTTGAAGCGTGGATCAATACACCGACCGAGTTCAATCATGAGTACTTCGAGCTGTATGCGCAGTTGCCGGTAAAGAAAGTGTAAAGGCAGTACAGCAAAGCGTATGCGATGAAATAGTGCTCATTATCACACTCTCCGTGTGTGTGGGCTGTACTGATTGTACGAGCAGGTGTTGCGCTGCACACCCCAAGCACGCGGGGTCCCATCGGAATGACGTTCGATCGTGTCGATGCAGGATCAAGCGGTGTTGCATGGTGCGATTGCTGCTCAAACGACCTGATCTGGAGAAGACAATGCCGATCTTCCGTGCTCTCTTTGCGGGTGTGCTTTCAGGTGCAGCGTGCGCGATCGGGTGGGCCTATCTCACGCATATTTCAGGCGTAGATCTTGGCGTGCTGGCATGGCTGATTGGTATTGTTGTTGGTGTGTGTGTGTCGATCTTTGTCGGCTCGAAGGTTGATCTCGCGTCCGGTGGCGTTGCTGCCTTGGTTGCTGTCCTCGCTGTGATTGGTGGCAGGTTTGCAGCGTCATACCTCCAGACTCAGGAGGAGGCAACGCAGATCCGTGCAGCAGCATCCACAGATGAGTATCTTATCTCATGGGTTGCGATTGATGTTCAGAATGAGTTGACAAAGACTGGCGCGGAACTCGTGTGGCCTGAGGGTGCGGACAAAGAAAAGCCGATCGGTGAAAAGGATTTTCCAGCCAGCGTGTGGGACAAAGCAACATCGCGCTGGGCAGCATTTTCTGACAATGAGAAGGCTGAGTACCGTGAACTTGCGGACAAGTCCAGCGAACTTGCAAGCTCATCACTCCCATATCTGACATTCTTTACAAACTTCACACTCCTTGATGGGCTTTGGATGATGCTCGCGCTCGGAAGCGCGTTCAAGCTCGGGTCCATGCACATGCGTGGTGGCGGTGGGAGGGTCGTTGTTGATCCAGAAGGCGCGAGCAAAACGCTCTCTGCGTTCTACATCCCCATCCCGGATGGAGCGACAGATGTGTCATTCGACGCAGACGATGTCGAGGCTGCAGTCGTTGCTGAAGAAGAAGCTGTCTCGGCTGCGTGAGGACTGTCATGCTGTCGTATTTTCAAGCCCATGGATTGGAATCCCTGGGCTTTTCTTCTGTAGACGAATACATATTCAGCAGACCTGCACCCCTCCTAGAATCGACTGACGGCACATGACTCCATCTCAGTAAGGACTCCGCGCATGACCACCGCAACATCCACATTCACCGGCCCCGGGTTTGACAAGGTCGATCCGCACGCGGTCACCATCTCGGGCATCGTGCTCAACCCGTCCTACGGTCCCGACAGCCCGACGGAGAGCCTCCAGCACATCGATCGCGATATCGCGTCGCCGGGCGAGTTTCCATACACGCGCGGGCTGTTCCCGCAGGGATACCGCACGCGACTCTGGACCATGCGTCAGTTTGCAGGGTTCGGATCGGCTGACGACACAAACAAGCGATTCAAGTACCTTCTTAGTGCAGCCAAGACCAACACAGCTGCCAACACCGGGCTCTCGACGGCTTTCGATCTGCCCACGCTCATGGGTCGGGATTCAGACGATCCGCTCTCCGCGGGCGAGGTCGGCAAGTGCGGCGTCGCGATCGACACCATCGAGGACATGCATCGGTTGTATGCTGACATCCCCATCGACAAGGTCACCGTCTCGCAGACCATCAACGGCCCTGCCGCGGTCATCTGGGCGATGTATCTCGCGATGGCGAAGCAGCGCGACATCTCGTGGGACACGCTCGGCGGCACATTGCAGAACGACATCCTCAAAGAGTTCCACGCGCAGAACGAGTTCATCTATCCGCCCGAGCCCTCGGTCAAGCTCGTCGTGGACACCATCGAGTTCCAGTCCCGGTGTGTTCCCAAGTGGAACAGCGTGTCCATCTCCGGGTACCACATCCGCGAAGCAGGATCCACCGCGACGCAGGAACTCGCGTTTACACTCCGCGACGGCATGGAGTATGTCGAGGCGTGTCTTGCGCGCGGGATGGACATCGATGAGTTTGCGCCGCGTCTCAGCTACTTCTTCAACTCCCACAACGAGTTCTTCGAGGAGGTCTGCAAGCTCCGCGCTGCAAGGCGCATCTGGGCGCGCATGCTCCGCGACAGATACGGCGCAAAGAACGAGCGTTCGTGGTTCATGAAGACACACGTGCAGACCGCGGGATGCTCACTCACGGAGCAGCAGCCGCTCAACAACATCGTCCGCGTCGCGTACCAGGCGATGGCTGGGGTGCTCGGCGGGTGTCAGTCACTCCACACAGACTCCATGGACGAGACGCTCGGACTTCCCACGGAGCAGGCTGTCACCGTTGCGCTCCGCACCCAGCAGATACTCGCGCACGAGACCGGTGTGACTCGCGTCGTTGATCCGCTCGGCGGGTCGTGGTTTGTCGAGGCGCTCACCGACAAGATGGAAGACGAAGCGCTCAGCTACATCGCAGAGATCGACGAGATGGGTGGCGGTGCGTGGTCAGACAGCGTGCGCACTAAGCGTGTCGGCGCGGATACCTATCGCGGCGGCGTCGTCGAGGGCATCCACAAGGGATACTTCCGCAGGCGCATTGCAGAAGCGTCGTACAGGTTCAGCGAGGAGTGCGAAGCGGGCGACCGCATCATCGTCGGTGTGAACGAGTACGTTGACAAGGACGAGAACCGCCCCATCGACATCCTCGTCATCCCCGAGCAGGTCGAGATCGACCAGGTCGAGCGTCTCAGCGCGTTCAAGAAGAACCGCGACGACGACGCGGTGGAGCGCGCACTCGACAACATCCGCGCAGCCTGTCGCGACGAGAAGAACGTCATGCCGTCACTGGTCGATGGCGCGCTCGCCAACTGCACGATGGGCGAGATGACACAGGCGATGGCCGACATCTACGGGCGCTACACCGGCGGGCCGGAGTGGTGAGTGAGGTCGTCTTCCGCCCCGCGACGCGCGACGATCTCCCCGCGATTGTCGCGATGCTGACGGACGATCCAATCGGAAAGACACGCGAATCGGCTGACATCGCGCCGTACGAGAGCGCGTTTGCAGCTATCACAGCATCACCCGACAGCGAGGTGTACGTTGCGGAGCTGGACGATCGCGTCGTCGGCACATTGCAACTGACGATCATTCCGAACCTGTCGCGATCCGGCGCAACGCGAGCCCAGATAGAGGGCGTGCGCGTCCACACGTCCGTGCGTGGCATGGGCATCGGCAAACAACTTGTTGAGCACGCGATACGCATCGCGAAGGAGCGAGGCTGCGCACTCATGCAACTGACGACCGACAAGGCCCGCCCCGATGCAGTTCGGTTCTATGAATCGCTCGGGTTTGAAGCAACGCACGAGGGGATGAAGCAAATTCTATCAGGAGATCCACCTATTTTGTTTTGTTGAGCAATAAACAGTATTGCAGAAAATTATGCGATACATTATTCTTCGTGCGAAACGTGTTTGGTTGTTACTGGAGGTTGATGTGGGTAGTGCAATTATTAGAATTGAAGGGGCTGATCAGGCTGGCAGCTTAGAATGTGTCCTGAGGAAGCTTGTTAGTGGCAATAATAATGATGACACTGCATATAAGAGCTCAAATATTGATGCGGCATGGGTTAGATCATTTGGTGAATATGGGGGCGTTTTATTGGAAGTATCCGACTCTTCTGTGAAGAAAAGTCGTATAGATGACCCGGATTTTATAAAAACAGTTAATGAAGAACTAAAAATGGCTGACCCTGACGGGGCCATAATGGCCAGGGCTTTTCCGGTTCGAGAAGAGAAACAGTCAAAGACAAAGTACGCTAATAGGCATCATTTTATCTTTTCGCTCAAGCAGCCAGTGGCTCGTCGAGATAACGGAGCGATAATCGAAAGTGATGTAAGTTATAATAAAATATACTATCAGTTCCTTGAACTCATACATAAACCTCGCAATGACGATCATTGTCCTTTGGAGGTTGTTCAGCATGATTCATATCCTCAATGTCAAGATGGTAAGATTGTAGCAATTTCGCACATGTTTAGAGCGTATGGCCCAGCTGGGGTTTCAAAGAGTGAGCTTAAGTTAAGTTTATATGCTGCTTGGAATGATTATTTGTCGAAGAGAAAAGACATTGGCGATCTCGACCATCGCGCTAAGTGGCTGACTGAAATAGAGTACAATACTCCCAATTTGACTAGTATAATTAGGGAAGTACAAGAGATAGAGAAGTTAGTTGAGGGCGAGTTTGTTGTAGTACAGATCTTTACACCTGATGCAAGTGGAATTTTTTCAAAGACAGCTCAGGCTTTGCAGGGTGAGTTAGAGAGGATTTGTTTGAGAAGTAGTTGCCGATCTTTGTGCGGCCACGCCTGCATGCTATTCGCATATAGCTGTGATGGTATAGATGAAAATCGTTTAAATAAAATTCATGATACTATGAAAGTGAAGCTGCGACATTTTCTTCTGGAAGAAAAAACAGAATGTCCTGATGACGTCTTGTGCGTAAATGTTCAAAGGAGCAACGTGTCGCCATATGGTGCGGTGAATCCATGGAAGGATGATCTTGAAGCGTCTTTAATAGCTTTTTTTGTAACATTGTCTGACGACAAGCCGGGATTCGTACTTAACCTGTTGCGAAGTCTGTTGAGTGACAGCTGCAAATACTCTCCTTCGGTATATCTTATGGATGCACATCCAGGTCAGTGGGAAAGTCGGGGTTTTTCAACCAGGATCGGATTTTTGGTGCCGGCAAACGAGTCTCGCGGTGCAATGTCGAGACTTGCAAATAGACTGCTCGATAGTAATAATGTTGCTGATGGATGGTGGAGTAAATGCTTAGAAGGATTTGAGATACATCACGGTGTTAGAAACAAGGAAGTTTAATGCCGTCTTACATCATCCCCACAGGGTCGATATCCACCGCGGTCTTCGCATCTGACTTGAGCAAGCCCTGCGATCGGAGTGCGCGGAGCGGTGCGAGCAGTGCGCCAGCGCCTGGCGCGCGGAGTTCGATCGCGATCCGCCATTGATTGTGCAGCCGGTTGATCGGTGCATCCATGGGCCCGTCGATGGTGAGATTGGATGTTGCTCTGATCCGTTGCGCGAGATCCTGTGCGCGTGAAAGGGCTTTGTCGTGGTCCTCGTCGCGGACGACGATTCGTGCGCATCGCCACGCGGGCGGCAGGTGCGATCGCGTGCGCACCGCGAGTTCCTGCGTCGCAAACCCGATGTAGTCGTGGGAAGCTGCTCGCACGATCGCGGTCGATGTCGGCTCCATCGTTTGCACGATGACGAGTCCCGGCTGATCGCCGCGTCCGGCTCTCCCAGCGACCTGCGACACCAGCTGGAATGTCCGCTCGGCAGCGCGGAAGTCGGGCAGATGCATCGCTGTGTCTGCGCTGACCACGCCGACGAGGCGCACGTTCGGGAAATCGTGCCCCTTTGCGAGCATCTGTGTTCCCAGCAGCACGCGCACGTCTCCCGTCGCAAATCGCGAGAGCGCGTCGTGGTACGTCTTTGCGCTGGTCATGGTGTCGCCATCGATGCGCAGCATGGTGTCGTCGCGCACGAGTCCGACGCGTCCATCGCCCAATGGCACGTCGATGAACTTCTGTTCGAGCTCGTCCTCGAGTCGTTGTGTTCCCAGCGAGAACTTGGTGATGTTTCCCTGGCACGCCGGACACACACGCGGCACGCGCGACTCACTCAGACAGTGATGGCATCGTGCAACGCCGCCAAGTGGGAGCGATGCGCCCCGATGATGCACGAGCCTCGCGTCGCACTGCGAGCATTCGAGCACCCATCCACACTTTGCGTTCGGGCAGTGCAGGTATCCGGCGTACCCGCGCCGGTTCAGCAGCAGGATGGCCTGACCGCCGGCTTCGAGTGTGCGATGGAGTTGCGTTTCGAGCTCGATGCTGACGAGTTGTTGAGATTTGAGTGACGCGATGTCCTGCTTTGCGCGGAGCGCCCGATCGTGCATGAGATCGACGATGCGGACGGTTGGCATTGGTTTGTCGCCGACGCGCCTGGGGAGCGACCAGAGCGTGTATCTTGGATTATCGCCGGTCGCGTTCGCCCATGATTCAAGGCTAGGCGTTGCGCTCCCCATGACGACCGATGCGCCGAGTTCCTTCGCACGCACGATCGCGACATCGCGCGCGTGGTATCGCGGGAGCTGGTCCTGCTTGTAATCGGTCGCGTGCTCTTCGTCGACGATGATGAGTTTTAGGTTCGGGACGGGTGCAAAGACTGCGGAACGTGCGCCGACAACAACGCGGGCGCTCCCGTCGGATGCGCGAGCCCATGCTTTCGACCTTTGCGACGCGGTGAGCCCGGAGTGCAGCACGACAACGCCGGAGTCTGCGAATCGCGCGTGGAATCTGCCTGCGGTCTGTGGCGTGAGTGAGATTTCAGGGACGAGCACGATGGCGCTGGCGTTTGCATCGAGCACGCGCTGGATGAGTTGCAGATAGACCTCGGTCTTGCCCGATCCTGTCACACCGTGGATGAGATGCACGCCGAACTGGTTCGTTGTCAGTGCAGTGTTGATCCCGTCGGCGGCGTGCTGCTGATCCGATGTAAGCGGTGGGGGCGTGGCTGTGGTTGAATCGTGCGCGAGCGATTCGAGCATCGGGTCGTCGGACCTGACATAGGTCTCGTCCGACTGCACAAGCACACCGAGCTCCAGCAGTTTGTTGATCGGACCGATGGTGCGGAGTTCGAGCAGACCTTTCAGTTCCTTCGGTGGGATCGGCCAGGTGTCATGTGGGAGTGTGCGGATGGCATCGCGTGCTGCGCTCGCCGACGGTGTTGTTTTCAGCTCCCACACAGCGTCGTCGAGCGCGACCGGCGACACTACTTGTCGCGTGCGCACGCCGACACTCTTCTTCACAGCTGCGGGCATCATTGTTGAGAGCACCATGCCCATTGGACAGATGTAGTACTCACTCATCCATTGGGCCAGCGCCACGAGATCTCGCGGGAGCGCACCGCCGGACACTGACGCGATCGGCTTGACCTTCTCGATCGGGTAGCCGTCGAGCAGTGAAGCGTCGCCGATGTCGAGGATGATCCCCGCAGCGAGTTTCTTCCCTAGGCCGAGCGGCATGGTGACGCGACAGCCGGGATGGGCGGAATCGACAAGCTCATCGGGGATGGCGTATGTCAGCCCGCCAGCCGGCGCGTCGAACCCGCGTTCAACCGACACCCGACAGAACCGCGAGAAGGCGGGTTTGTTGTGTGGTTTGTCACGCGAAATCCCGCGATTTTCGGCCGAGGTTTGGAAGAGTGAATCGGTCACGTTCTACACTTTACGGATGCCCATGACGAACCAGCCGTCCAGTGCCGATGCAAATCCCAACGAACTGTCACATGACACGGAAAAACGCATCGCCAGACTTGTGCTGGAGGACGGGACCATCGTGCGTGGCGTGGCATTCGGCGCGACAGGCCGGGGGCTGGTTGTCGATGCCGAGGTCGTCTTCACAACATCCATGACGGGGTACCAGGAAGCGCTCACCGATCCGTCGTACACCGGGCAGATTCTGGTTGCGACGTTTCCGCTCATTGGGAACTATGGCGTCAACGCTGAGGACGTGGAGAGCAGCAGGTTCCAGGTGGCTGGATTCATCGTGCGTGAGCTCGCACATCTCCACTCGAACTACCGCGCAACGAGCAATCTTGAGGATGAGCTTGCGCGACAGGGCATCCTTGGACTTGCTGAGGTTGATACCAGAGCGCTCACACGCAGGCTTCGCACCGCGGGTGTCATGCGGGGCACGCTGACCGATGACGAATCGGTCTCGGATACTGATCTGCTCGCACGATGCAAAGCTGCGCCTTCGATGGCTGGACAGGATCTTGCAACGAAAGTCGGCTGCTCATCCGGAAGCACATGGTCCGAGGATCTTGGCATGTGGATGCGCTCGGGTGTTGGCGCGGGAACAGATCGCAGATTGCGGGTCGCAGCGATCGATTGCGGCGCAAAGCGGAACATTCTTCGGCATCTGACAAGTCGCGGATGCGATGTGACGCTCGTCCCGGTTAGCACGACTGCAAGTGAACTGATTGCGATGCGAGATCGTGGCGAGATAGACGGGCTGTTTGTATCCAACGGTCCCGGCGATCCGGCTGCTGTTGAAGGTGTTATCACGCTGCTGCGCGACGTGCTGAATGACAGGGACACGATGCCGATCTTCGGTATCTGTCTTGGGCATCAACTGCTGAGCCTTGCACTTGGCGCGACGACGTACAAGCTGCCGTTCGGACATCGCGGGATCAATCAGCCGGTGCTCAACACGCTCACAGGGCAGGTCGAGATCACCAGCCAGAACCACGGGTTTGCTGTAGAGCGTGAATCGCTCGAGGCGATTGGCGCGGAAGTGACGCATGTGCATCTGAACGACAACACGGTGGCAGGATTCAGGCTGAAGGACAAGCCGGTGTTTGCTGTGCAGTACCACCCCGAAGCTTCACCCGGGCCGTCAGACTCTGCGTATCTTTTCGATGCGTTTGTGCGGATGATGCGCGATCGTAAGCCGGCAGATGCCGAGACCATGCGCCGAGCAAGAGCGTGATACATGAGATAGTTTGAACAATCAAAGCCCAAGGATTGCAATCCATGGGCTTTCTATATGCACTTCCTCTGGGAACACAAACTCGTGCTGCACAGTTCCCTCCTATGCTGTCGTTCCACAGGACTGAAGGAGAACACGATGCGTTCAGTATCAGCGGTTGTTGGGGTGATGGTCTTTGCGGGCGGTGTTTCGGCACAGCATCTCCAAGAAGTATGCGGCGGGCTGACCCAGCCTGTCGACATGGCGTTTGATCCTGCACCAGCTGCGATCGACACTGAATCCCGTGAGATGCCTGTATCGCAGCGAGTTTTCATTGTCGAGCAGAAGACTGGCAACATCCGAGTGATCGAAGACGGGACACTCCGCGATGAGCCGGCGCTGACGATGCCCAAGGACACGTTTACGATAAAGGGCTGGGAGCAGGGGATGCTGGGCGTTGCACTGGCGCCCGACTTTGCGACATCCCGCCACATGTTCATGAACTATTCCGGACCGTACGGCGAGACGATTGTCTCACGGTTCACATTCAGCGATGAAAACACGATTGATCTCGCATCAGAACTCGTCATCCTGAAGATCCGTCAGCCGTACGGAAACCACAATGGCGGATGCATCCGCTTTGGGCCTGACGGGATGCTCTACATCGGTATGGGTGATGGTGGACTTGCAAATGATCCGAAGGGGAATGCGCAGAATCTGACGTCGCTTCTCGGCAAGATGCTGCGCATCGATGTCTCGCGAAGTTCAGTTGAGACTCCATACGCGATTCCACGCGGCAATCCGTTTGCTGTGCGCGATGACGCGCAGCCGGAGATATGGGCGTTCGGTGTGCGCAACCCGTGGCGGTTCGAGTTCGATTCGCACGGACGCATCTGGATCGCGGACGTTGGGCAGAACGTGCGCGAATGGATCCACCTTCAGCCTGCAGATTCAAAGGGCGGCGAGAACTACGGCTGGAACTACATGGAGGGTGAGGAGAAGTTCACCAAGCGTCCCAAGGACCAGCAGGAGATCATCCCAGAGCCCGGAACGGTCACACTTCCAATCTGGTCGTACACGCACAAGGACAACAACAACCAGAATGGTTCTATTACAGGCGGGTATTTTTACGAAGCTGACGGCGTGCCCGCGCTGAAGAACAGGTACATCTTCGCGGACTTCATGTCCGGGCGTGTGTGGTCGTTCAGGATTCGTGGTGAGGGTGAGAATGCACGCGCTGACGATGTTGTAGAACACACAGACGCGTTCAAGCCCGCGTTTGGCGACACGGGGATGAATCTTTCCATCTCGAGCTTTGGCAAGGATCCGGCGGGTGAGCTCTACCTGTTCGATCACAAGACAGGGCGACTATTCAAGATTGTGGAGTAAGTCAGCGACTTCTTCAGCGGGTCATCCACACCACAAACATGGCAGCTGCGAGCACGCCGAGCGAGAGCGATGCCATCAGCATCACCGCGATCTGGAAGTTGCGCACGCTGGGCGTTGCTACGCGCTGCACGCACGAGAGTCGGTGCGTCGCGTCGGTGCTGAGTGACTCAAACCCCTGACGTGCGTTGTCCTGTACGATCGCGATTACAAGTTGCACATCGAAGGGGCGCAATCCAAACTGCTTCCCCATCTCCACGAGTTTCTCGCGGTTCTCGGGTGAGATTGCGCCGATGCGTCCACCCTCGAGTTTGGAATGGGCCTGGAGCGCAAGGACCCAACGCGGGTCTTCCGGCTGTGTGATGGGATGGTCCGGCTTTTCGTGATGGGTGGGGTGACGGATAATCATGTCCGTGTCGCCCTTGAGCGTCATGGACCGCCAGTTGATCCGATCGAGCCCCTCTTCGGGCAGATGAATCGCAAGTGCGTCTGTTTCATCCTGTTTTGTGTTGTGTTTCATGGTCAAGCTCTATGCCACAGTGCGAGTGAGGCTGGGTTCTCCCACCTCAGCGCCATCAGCATGCGCGAGCATTGCCGGTATGCAAGGAATACCGCGGGCTGTTACAATGGTTGGCGCAGATTCTGCCTGATTAACCGGAACAGGTTGCATTGTCCATATGATTCAGGCGATAACTCTCGTGGGGAAGCGCATGTCAGAGCCAACACAACATGCAGGGATGCTGCCGTCTGTCAGGACTTCTCTGTCCGATAGCGATGTCGTCGAACGGTTGTCAGCATTGTCGCGTCGCGGCAAACTTGCTGGGTATAAGCAAGGCGGACGCGGGCTCTTCGAGTGCGATGCGTTCGGTCAGCCGTTCGACTCGTCGCTCATTGGTTCACGTGCGAGTGAGAATACAATCGGATTCTCGCTGAAGATGAAACCGACGCTCCCGCTCATCTTTTGGGTGCTGATGGTGCTTTCTATTTGGCCGGGCGTGTGGCTGACCGATTCGATGCTTCGCACGTGGTTCGGCTGGTACGATTTCAACACGTATCTGTGGTATCTGCCATTGACAATTTTGCCGCTTCCGTGGATCTATAAGAAGACGATGCCCCAATCGCGCAACGCGTCGATTGCTGAAGCGCACACGATCATTGATCGGATCAGCACGACACTCGAAGGCGAACTCGTTACTCCAGAATAAGTGACTGGCCGGTCATTTCTCTCGGTTGCTCCAGTCCCATCATGTGAAGGAGTGTCGGCATCAGGTCGGCGAGTCTGCCGCGATGTGCGCGCACGTGCTCATTGAACCAGCCGTTGATGTCGGTGTCACCTCGGAGTGTTGCACGCCTCACGTTCTCACCAATGACGATACACGCCACATCGTACATCGTGTGCGCGGTGTGCGGGGAGTTTGCGTCGGGCTGCCACATCTGCTCGGCGTTGCCGTGATCTGCTGTGACAATACAGTTGCTGTCTCGTTCGAGTGTCGCGCTGACAATATGACCGACGCACTCATCGACCTTTTCGCAGGCTTTGATGCACGCATCGAGCTTGCCCGTGTGTCCGACCATGTCGGCGTTTGCGAAGTTGACGATCAGCAGGTCCTCGCAGTCGCTTGCGCGAAGTCGATCGAGCACTGCCTGGCACACTTCCTCGGCTGCCATCTCGGGCGCGAGGTCGTACGTTGCAACGCGGGGCGACTGCGGGTTATTGCGATACTCGCCAGCGAACGGTTCATCGCGGTAGTCGTTGAAGAAAAATGTGACGTGTGGGTACTTTTCTGTTTCGGCGCAGCGGAACTGTGAGAGCCCTAGTGAGCTGATGTACTCGCCCATGATGTTTGCCATCTTGGGTGGGCGTTCGAACGCAACTGAGACCAGTGGTTTCAGCTCATCCTCGTACGAGGTCATTGTGATGTACGCGGAGAGGTTGATCTTCCTGCCGCGATCGAACCCTTTGTTTCCAGTGTCGGGTGAGGGTTTGACGTTCCCGTGAAACTCATCCATGACGAACGCACGGGTGAGTTCCCGCGGACGATCGCCGCGGAAGTTAAAGAAGATGACAGTGTCGTTGTCGCGCACCGGCGCAGGATCGCCGACAATGCGCGGGGTCACGAACTCGTCGCTTTTGAGTGCTTCGCTGGTTGGATGCTCGTAGTAGTGATTGAGCGCGTCGTGCGCGGTGGCAAATGCGGGTGTGTTACCGTGCTGACCTGTCAGCAGATCGTACGCGAGTTGCACCCGCTCCCATCGGTTGTCACGGTCCATCGCGTAGTACCGACCGCAGATCGATGCGATGCGTCCGATGCCAATCTCTTTCAGCTTTGCCTCGATCTCGGCGATGTACTTTTCACCCGAGAATGGGCCGCTGTCGCGACCATCGGTAAACAGGTGCAACACAACATTGTGCATATTGAGTTCTTTGCACAACTCGATTGATGCGTACAAGTGGTTCAGTAGGCTGTGCACACCCGCGTTTGATGCAAGCCCGAGGATGTGGACACTCGCGTCCGCATCGCGTGCCTTTACAATGCCCTCGGTAAGGGCAGTGTTTGAGAAGAACGATCTGTCGCGGACCGCTTTGGTAATCTTTACTGACATCTGATCGACAATGCGACCCGCGCCAATGTTCTGGTGGCCGACCTCGCTGTTGCCGACGGTGCCATCATTCAGCCCAACATCCTCGCCACAAGTTTTGATCAGTGTCCACGGCCAATCCCGTTTCAGCTGTTCATCGATGGGTGTGCACGCGAGTTTTACGGCGTTGAATGTATCGTGCGAGGCGTAAGGGTTTTCCCCCCAGCCGTCACGTATGATGAGCACAGCGGGTTTACGTGTATCAGAGCGTGTGGAGTTGTCTGCCATTTGCGAGGATAGCCCGCGATATGCTCCGTTGGGAAGGTTCCTGTTTCTTGGATTCTTCGTAGCCGGCGCGGGAGGAACAGACGTACCCTGCATGTTGGTTTCCGTGCGATGCAGCGACGTGTCGCGGATGTACGTCTCGGTCGGGAGGTTTTCATGGGCACGACGACAGCAAAGCGAACATCAGCCGACATTGACGACACTGCAAAGGATGGAACTCCAGAGATCACGGGTGAGGCGCTCAAGCAACGGTATGAGCAGGTGCTGGAGAATGTAGCAAATGCTGCCAAGCGATCGGGTCGCAGGGCGCAGGACATCATCACGGTGGCAGTCACAAAGTACGCGTCGCCCGACCAGATCAAGGCTGTCTACAACTTGGGTCACTCGGACTTTGGCGAGAACCGTGCGCAGCAACTCATCCAGCGTGCCGCGATGATGGAAGAGCACGTCAAGCGTCGTGACATCCTCGTGCAGACGCGCCGCGAGCTCAGCTCACTCTTCAAGGACGATCCCGAGCAGGAGCACGCGGGGCATCCGGTTCGCTGGCACATGATCGGACATCTCCAGCGCAACAAAGTGAAGAAGACGTTGGAAGTCGTTCGACTGTTGCATTCAGCAGACTCACTACGGCTTGCTGAAGAAGTTCAGCAGTACGCGATGAAGCACGATACAACGGTCGAGGTGTTGCTGCAGGTGAACTCAACAGGCGAGGAATCGAAGGAAGGGTGTCCGCTTCCGGCTGCGAAATATCTCGCAGAGCAGATCGACACGATGGTGTATGTGCGCGTGCGTGGGTTGATGACAATGGGCCCGACGCCGGTCGAGGGTGAATCGCACCAGGAGTTTCTCTCGAAAACGCGCGAGTGTTTCGAACGCACGCGTGATCTCTTCGAGGATATCGGCAAGCTCGATATCAGCGAAGGGCAGTTTAATCTGCTCTCGATGGGCATGAGCAACGACTATGAGATCGGCATTGAGTGTGGTGCGAATCTCATTCGTGTCGGCTCTGCGATATTTGGTGATCATCAAGAGGCAGATGCTACAAATGATGATGCCGATTCTGGTGAGGATTGATTGACCTCGTGTTACTCGCTCTCTGCATCGAGTGATACCGATCCGCTGATTCTGCCTGCAACAAAGGGATCGGAAGGATCCGTGGTGTAGTTTGTGTGCGTGGGCAGTGGTTTCTTCCTGCTCAGATTGCCCACTGTGCCCGGGCCGCTATAGCATGAGACGCTCCTTCCGTCGCATCCATTGGGATCGCACGATGCGGCGTTTTCCGGCTTGCTCATCAGCACGAATGGGATTATGAGCGCGCCGATGCCGAACAGCAGGATCAGCAGCGATACGTTCCGAGCGACAGGGAGCAGCAGAAAGAACAGCAGGCCTGTGCCCAGCAGGATCATGGCACTCATCGCGACCTTTGTTGCTCTGTTCTTATTCATAGGACCCATCCGTTGCGCGTCAAAGCACGCTCGCACTTTGATGCGGGTGCTGACAAGAGTGTAACCGATGGATTGCGTGTCGTCAGACAGGCTTAGACGAGCAATGTTGCCGGACGTTCGAGCAGATCCTTGACAGCACTGAGATAGGCTGCTGCCATCGCACCATCAATGATGCGGTGATCGGACGACATGGTCATGGACATCTCGTGTCCGATGACGAGTTCGGGCTCGCCGTTCTCGTCACGCTCGATGAACGGCTTCTCGATGGCCTGCCCGACCGCGAGGATCGCTGCGTTCGGCGGGTTGATGATCGCGGTGAAGTGATCAACGCCGAACATCCCGAGGTTCGAGATGGTGAACGTGGAGTCCGACATCTCCTCGACGCTGAGCCCCTTCTCACGGGCCTTGTTTGCGAGGCGCTTTGTCTCAGCAGAGATCTGACGCAGGCCGATGGAATCGGAGTTCCGGATCGTTGCAACGACGAGACCGCCACCGCGTTCCTCGGGGAGCGCAACAGCAACACCTATGTTGACGTTCCCGTGGATCTGGATGCCTGGTGAACCTGAGCCCGCGTTGTCTACCCACGACGAGTTTACAAACGGATGCTGATGCATCGCAAGTGCGCACGCGCGGACGAGGAAGTCGTTGACGGATAGCTTCACGCCCTGGCCCGAGAGCTGCTCGTTGAGCTGCGAGCGAAGTTCCATGAGCGCGTCCAGACGCGCAGAAACGGTGACCTGGTAGTGGGGGATGGTTGTCTTGGACTCGACAAGTCTGCGCGCGATCGTCGTGCGCATGTTCGAGAGCTGGACAAGTTTCGATTCGAGTGTACCAGGCGATTGCATCGGCATAAATGATTGCTGCGATGCGCCGGTTGCACCCGATTGGGCCGCGCGCTCAACATCGGACCGAACGATGCGACCGCTCGGACCTGATCCTGTCAATGAGCCGAGATCGATGTTCGATTCCGCTGCGATCTTCTTCGCAAGTGGCGACGCGAAGATGCGGTTGGTGTGCGCTGAGCCGTTCGATGTGCCGTGTGCAGAACCATTGGAAGTTGCGTGCGAGGGAGTCGAGGTTGTGTGTGCGGGCGGTTCTGCAACAGCCGTCGCGCTCGCGGATGCAGACGAGATTGCATCAGAGCCGGCAGCTTTGGTCGCGGTCTGTGACGCGCTCTTTGACCCGGCAGCTTTGGCGGCATCGACAGACTCACCCTCTTCAGCGATCACACAGATAACCGATCCGACGGGGACGGTGCGCCCCTCCTGAGCTGGCAGATCAGCGATCGTGCCCGCGTCGAAGGTTTCCAGTTCCATGGTCGCCTTGTCGGTCTCGATGTCCGCTATGACCTGGCCGGACTCTACAGCATCGCCCGGCTTGACGTGCCACTTGACGACAGTCCCTTCCTGCATGGTGTCGGACAGACGCGGCATTGTGACGGAGATGGGCATGGTGGATTTCCTGTTCCGGTCGCGGATTGAGCCGAGTTACAGTGATCGTGCGGTTTCTTGCAGGGACGTGCGGATTGCGGCCTCGAATCGGATCATTGTATCGATCATATCGCTCTGAATGTTTGGCCACAACTCCCTTTCGGATCGGTATCCACCTGTATCAGATGCGAATGAAATTCGGCAGGCCTGCTTATCGTCGAGGCGTTCCCAGTTGAGCGGCTGGCCAAATGCAGATTCGATTTCCCTTTGTTTCTGTGCAATGGCATCAAATATGTGCTTGTTCTGGGTACTCAGATCTCTGCCACGATCGATGTATAACTCCGTTCGCCACCATGTCTGGCCAACGACATATACATACATGCAGCCGGCAATACCCGAGCTTGCTCCGATCCAGTTTACTTGTGACGGAGAGATATTTGCGTGAAGTTGTGTTCGCTTCTTTGCTTCTTCAAGTAAGCCGGTCCAGAACTCGTGACGCAACTCGTGACGTTCCGCTTTTTCTTGTTTTTGCTTGGCAACAATCTTCGAGCCTGCACTTGGTCCGACTATTGGTGTCAGAAGTAGTGCTGCAGGAGAGTTACCAATTTTAACAGCTTCGGCACGGAGCAGGTGGAAGTCTGCTGGGCTTGAGTCGTTGAGCCAAGCCACTGCCTTTGTGTGTTCTGGACGAGGATCGGAGGCTATCCACACGGCAACTTCTGCGTCATGCGCAGCAAGGTAAGTCAAGAGTTTGCCGAGATGATCGTGGTCGGTTCTTTCGAGTTGATTCTCAATGATCACCGTACGACCATTGGAATCTTCAACAAGCAAATCAACACTGAAATCACCTGCTGCTGCCTCGCGCTCAATAAGAGACAGATCCAGTGAGATGCACTCTGACAAGACATCCAAGTTATCAGCGAGCCACGTTGTAAAGTGATGTGCCTCATGCGGCCAGACCTTTCGCAGAGGGAAGCGATCAATCTTTCCAATCAGCGACTGTGTCTCACTCATGCGTTCACAATACCTCGCACCGCGTCCGCGATCCGCTCGGGGTTCGGCAGATACGCGTACTCAAGATTCTTTGCGTACGGCGTTGGCACATCTGCTGTATTCACCCGCACGGGCTGATGATCGAGCCAGTCGAAGCAGCGCTCGCACACCTGCGCCATCACCTCGCTGGCGATGCTGGCGAACGGCCACGACTGATCAACAATCACAATCCGATTCGTCTTCTTCACGCTCTCGATGATCGAATCGATATCGAGCGGCCTGATCGTGCGCATGTCGAGGATATCGCAATGGATGCCCTCGCTCTCTAGCACATCCGCTGCCTGCAGGCAGAAGTTCACCGGGCGCCCGAACGACACGATCGTGCATGCGTCGCCCTCGCGGTGCTTGTACGCGCGCCCGAACTCGATGTAGTACTCTTCAGCTGGCACGTGCGCCTTATCGCCGAGCATGCGTTCCGATTCAAGGAAGAACACAGGGTCGGGATCGCGGATTGCTGTCTTGAGAAGGCCCTTGGCATCGAACGGGCACGACGGGATGACGATCTTCACGCCGGGCACGTTTGCATACAAACCCTCGACGCACCACGAGTGTGTTGACCCCAGCTGGCCGCCCGCGCCGTCGTTCCCACGGAACACCATGGGGCAACCCCATTGCCCGCCTGACATATACAGCATCTTTGGTGCGTTGTTGAGAATTTGATCGGCAGCAACGAGGCTGAACGACCACGACATGAACTCGACGATTGGGCGTAAGCCGTACATCGCTGCTGCGATGCAGAGTCCAGCAAATCCATTCTCTGAAATGGGCGAATCGATGATGCGCTTCTCGCCGAACTGCTCAAGCATCCCTTGGCTGACCTTGTACGCGCCCGAGTACTGCGCGACCTCCTCGCCGATCAGAAACACGCGTTCATCGCGAACCATCTCCTCGGTCATTGCTTCCCGCAACGCTTCGCGGAAGGTGATCTCGCGATCGCCGGAACGCGAAGGAAGCTGGTCCTCGGAGAGGTACTCAGGGAGCGGCTGGTCGAAGACATTTGGTGCCTGACCGGGGAATGTTGCTGTTGGGGTTGCAGTCATACCTGATTGTTCGACGGTTTGATTGTGTTGTCGTGTAAAGAAGGTCAGAAAGCTGGCGTATTTCGTTCTCGAGATGGGCTTTCAGATGAGAACGAGTCCTGTACTCCTTACAAAGTCCAAGTAGAGTTAAAGGGAGTCGAATCGGTTATTGTGAGACTGGCCACACTGCGATCGAGCACCACGCGTTTCCGATTCGATCCGTGATCGGTTGGCCGCGAATGATCGGTGATCGGAGGGCGACACCCCTGTCCAGCGCTCGCGTGAGGGCGATATCCAGATCGTGGCAGACCGTGCGTTCATCCGGCCCAAATGCCAGAATGGCGAGGGCACTGCGCTCGATCAGCGGATCTTCTGCCAGTTTTTCCACATCCGAGATGGGGAGTTGGATCAGTTCCTTCGACCATCCTGGGTTTGGGCGGACACCCCGCTCGCCGGTGATGAGCGCTCTGGCAAGTTTGATTTCCAGCCAGAAGCAGTCGCTGGGGTCTGCCAATCCTTTATGCGTTACAGCTTCTACTGATGAGCCAGCAAAGAGGGTGTCGGCAACAGCGGCACGCTCGCGTCGAACCTGCTCGGGATCGGCAATCGATGTTGAGCCTGCCGGGAGCAGCACGAAGTCGCAGCGCTGGCGATCGGTGAGTTTTGGCCCGGAAAGGGGCTTTCCGGGAAAAGGTTGCTCACGTATGCACGTCAGGTCAGGGAAGTCAGCGACGAACTGCTGCTTGATGATCTCGTGCAGTTCGAGTTCGGTGTGCATATCAACACCAACCGGTGACTGTTCCATAGCGAGGCGATTGTCAGCTGATGTGACAGCACTCGCGATCGATTCGCACAGATCGAGAGGGGTTGGGTTTTCGTTTGACATAGATGAGAGCACAGGAATGAGGACCAGAGTGTCTGCAATAGCCTATGACGAATGTCGGTTTTTCGCTGCAAAGCGAGGGTAGATGGTGTATGCTGTCAGTCCTGCTGGCAGAACGAGCACGATGCCAGTGATTGCATTGAACTGAACGAGCAAACGTAAGGGGCTGAATCTATGGCAAAGCTGATTGAAGCGTTTGGCATTATCGAGGGGCTTCTATGGCACGATTATGTGCTTTACACCATCCTGATTGTGGGTGTTCTCTTTACGATCTGGTCGGGCTTCGGGCAGTTTCGTGCGCTCACGCACGGTGTGCAGGTTGTTCGTGGCAAGTTTGACCACGCAGATGACCCAGGCGCAATCAATCACTTCCAGGCACTTTCGGCGGCTCTTTCTGCAACGGTTGGTCTTGGAAATATCGGTGGTGTAGCACTTGCTATCAGCCTGGGTGGACCCGGCGCAGTCTTCTGGATGTGGATTGTGGGTTTCTTCGGGATGGCTATCAAGATGACCGAAGTGTCAATGGCGATGCTGTATCGCAACACAGATGATAGGGAGAATCCCGAAGGTGGCCCGATGTGGGTTGCCGAGAAAGGATTCCGTGAGTTGTTCCCAGGGCTTGCGCGTTTCGGTGTGTTCCTTGCGGGCATCTTTGTTGTGACACTTCTGATCTCAACGGCGACTGGTGGCAACATGTACCAGGCATGGAACGTTGCTGAGATCACGCACAGTTATTTCCACATCGACAAGATTGTTACTGGTGTTATTCTGGCTGTAGTTGTTGGTGCAGTCATCATTGGCGGTATCAAGCGCATTGGAAATGTTGCTGGCAAAATCGTGCCGGTGATGTGCGGGATGTACTTCGTTGCTGCGGTTGTGGTGATCTTCATGAACATTGGCCAGGTTCCCGCATTACTCAGCATGATTGTTTCGTACGCATTCAGCCCGGGCGATGCTGCAGGTGCGTTCGTTGGTGGGACAGCAGGTTATGCGTTCCTTTGGGGCATGAAGCGTGCGCTATTCTCAAACGAAGCCGGACAGGGGTCAGCACCGATCGCGCACTCTGCTGCACGAACTGATGAGCCTGTTCGTGAGGGTGTTGTTGCTGGTCTTGAGCCCTTTATTGACACGATTGTTGTCTGCACACTTACTGCTCTTGTGATTCTTTCGAGCGGCATCTGGAATCGCACAGATGGCGAGGCACATCTACCAGCCGGCACAGTCATGGTCGAATCAGAAGGTGGGTGGAAGCCGAGCGAGGTTGTGCTTCCTGCTCGAGTTGATGAGTCACCATGGAACACTGGCGAGAAAGTATTCGTTATCGCCGAAGTTCCTGCAAATCCAGAAAATGCCAATGTACCGATGAACGCCGATTCTGGCAACAACCTGGTGCGTGTTGGTGGTGAAGTGATTGAAGATGAGAACAGCGTCCAGAAAGTGAAATGGGAAGCGGTAAAGTCGCCTCACGGTGCGCCTCTTATTCAGGTATTCGATGAGAACGGTGTGTCCCGTGCAGCGAGTTCTGAAGATGTGGTCATGCTCTTTGATGATTATCAGGGAGCAACACTTACGGCGCAAGCATTTGATCGTGGAACAGGAATGCCGTTAGGTATGTACCTTGTGACAGTTGCAGCGTGGCTGTTTGCCATCTCAACGATGATCTCATGGTCCTATTACGGTGAACAGGGTGTAGCCTACTTGGTTGGTCGAAAGTTTGTTATGCTCTATAAGATCATCTTCTGTGCACTCATTGTTGTGGCTTGTACCCCGCTTCTCCCCAACGACAAGGCGGTTGGCACACTCACAGGATTCGGCACTGGTGTGATGCTCTTTGCAAATATTCCGATCATGCTTATCTTCGGTGCGGTGACAATGAAGCGATACCATGAGTACATGGGCAAGCTCAAGCGTGGCGAGTTCCATGAGCATGCAGCCCGTTCGATACATGATCTGACGGACGGAGATTAACCACCAATACTGTATTGATGTGCATTCCGGCGATGAGAGCGAGCAGTTCGTTCTCATCGCCGGTTGTTTGTCGGGCATGGGCGGGAAACGATAGATCATGCGATCACCACGCCTGCTCACGCCAGAGGATGCCGATGCATTCTGCGAACTGCGCAGGCGCGCACTTGTCGATACACCATGGGCGTTCATCGGTGCGCCGGGTGATGACCCAGCTTCCAATCCGGTTCACATGAAGGAGTATCTCGCTGGTCTTGAGCAGTGTGTTGCTGGCATGTTTGACCCCGATGAACCAGCAAAGCTTGTCTCTGTTGCTGGGATCAGTCGTGTCGATCGAGTCAAAGCGAGGCATCGCGCGTATGTGTGGGGGGTGTACACCGATCCTGCACACCGAGGCCGAGGGTATGGGAAGGCAGTGATGCGCGCAGCGATTGATGTTGCACGATCGTGGGATGGAGTTGAGGTCATCGGGCTGTCAGCATCAGCAAACTCGCCCGACGCAGTTGCTGTCTATCAGGCGTGCGGGTTTGCGGTGTGGGGTGTCGAGAAAGACGCGATTCGTCTTGATGCCAAGCCGTACGACGAGGTGTACATGCAACTCGATCTGATGTGAGCAGCGGGGTGCCATTCCCGAATCGGGGAGAAATCCGTCCGAATAAACAGTCATGTTGGAACTTTTCTGCGTGCTGGCTGCGAATATACTTGGAGCCGAGCAGTGTGTCAATGGAAGATGCAACTGCAACGGTTGCATCTGCCGATGAATTTATCGGCGTATCGGAGACGATCTGTGCCCCAAAACTGGCTCAAACGAATCAGATTGACTGTGCTGACGACAGTGACCATCGTCGCGATTCTTGCGTGGTGGGTGGTGTCCATTGCTGCTCTGCCTGCACTTCCCGTGGTGGGCGTGGCGGTTGCTGGCGTCGCTGTTGTGGTCAATGTTGTGGCTGCGAAGCTTCGGCCAAATACACTGTCCTGCTATAACTGCTCACAGGATCTCACGAAGCAGCCTGTCGGTGTGTATGGTGTGGTTTGCCCGGAGTGCGGTGCGATCAGTCAACCGATCCAGCACGACGCGACGGATGCGATGCTTGCGTTTGATGACACATCTGATGATGAGTTATCAGATCGAACGATTGAGCAGGCTTGAACATTGGATAAGCGAACGTAGAAAACGCGAGAGGTGGTGTGTGACCCTCTCGCGTTTCTTGTTTTTCGGTTTCAGCGTGCCTCTTTCGGCTGGCTCAGGCCGGCTGGAGTTCCTTCATCGCGTTGTTGAACGCGTCAACATCCATCTCCTCAATCTTGCCCTTAGCAACGATCGCGTCGAGTGTCTTGTGCTCGCGGATCTGGTTGAATATCATGCCGATCTGATTGTGCTGGATAAGCTGCTGGCGGAGCTTGTCCGGGCGCTGGTTTTGTTCCATCGCGAGCTGTGCGATGCGCCCATTGATCTCGGCTTCGGTGACCTTCACGTCGAGTTCTTCCGCAACTCTGTTGAGAATGAAGAACAGCTTAAGCTCGCGCTGGGCCATGTCGGTTGTCTGTGAGCGAAGCTCGCCGATGTGCTCCTCAATCTTCTGCTGATCAACGCCGCGGTACATAAGTTCGTACCGCTGCTGATCGAGCTTGCGACGTGCCTGGGCTGTCGAGAGCTTCTCGGGAAGCTCCATCGTTGTGTTGTCGATGAGGTGCTTCGCAACCTGCTGGCGCATGAGAGTCTGCTGACGGATCAGCACGCGCTGCTCAAGACGTGATCTGATGGCATTCCTGAACTGTTCTTCGTCCTCGAATCCGAACATGCCGAGCAGTTGTGAAACATCTGCGGCGATGATACGGTCGACGCGCGCGATCTCATACTCAATGACGACGTCTGTGCCACGAAGATCCTCAACCTCGTGGTTGTCAGGGCCCTTGGCTTTGATGGTGATTTTGTCGCCAGCCTTGGGATGACCAACCTGCTTACCGAGATCATCGACAGCAATCCCGAGGATCATGCCTTTGCCCTCTTTGTCAGGGGTCGGAATCTGGACAACTGCGCCGTTGATGTTGTAGAACTCCTTCTCTTTGTCCTTGGCGCTTGTCATGATTGCATGACCGGTGACATAGTCGCCATCAGAGGCCTCATCTTGTGATTCCAGATCGCCCTCGTTGATGCAGATCCGATCGAGTTCCTCCTGCACCATTGCATCAGTGACTTCGAGCTTTGGCTTTTTGATATCAAGATCTTCGAACTTCGGCAGCTCAAACTCGGGGAGAACCTCGACTTCGACCTCGAACTTGAGTGGTTTGCCAGTTTCGAGTTTGATGTCCTTCAGTGTTTCGCTTGTGGGCTCACCGATGACCTTGAGTTTGTGCTCATCAACCGCCTCCTGGTAAGCGGATGCAACGAGCTGGTTTTTGGCTTCTTCACGCACATGGTTACCAAACTTGCGTTCGATAAGTGATTGCGGAGCTTTGCCCTTGCGGAATCCCGGGAGTTGAGCTTCGGCGGCGAGTGTTGCTAGTGAATCGCCGATGTTTGCATCGACCACGTCCGCTGGAATCTCGATGGAGATCTTCTTTGCGCAAGGTCCTGCGTCGGCGATTGTGACCTTGTTCTTGGAATCTGTTGCGGTATCTGCCATTGATCGTCATCTCCGTTGCATGGTCGCCGGCGCGGGCCAGATATTCGTTTTGATGTGGGGTCAACCAGACCTCACCCATGTGTGCGCATGGGCGCGGCAATTGTGGAATGTGTGTGGAAGGGGCGCAAAGAGTTTGCGACCTGTCCCACCACCAAACAGCGCGAATCGAATCCTAGCCCGCAGGCGGTAGGCTTGCGAGCACCTTGGACGTGTTCAGTACGAATGAATGAGCAGAGATACGTATGTTCGCTCACTCGTATGAGTAGATTCGAGGGGGTCAGGCTGGCGTGCCCGTGCCCGGCACAGTGCCGCCGATCAATGTTCCGATCCAGACTCCGACAAGTCCGAGGACCACATTGGCAAGAATCCAGCATCCTGCTGCGATGAGCTTTCCGGTTGATAGCCACGACCACGTCTCATAACCAAACGTTGAAAACGTTGTCAGTGAACCCAGGAGGCCGGTCACGAGCATGAGTTTGGTTGGATCCTGTGGTGGACGATCGCCGAGGATGCCCTCAAGCAGCCAGCCAATTGCCACGCAACCAATGACGTTGACACACAGTGTTGCCCATCGGGGGTCATTGAGCCCGAGTTTCAGAGCAACTGATGTGGTGGCGTACCGTGCGAGAGCGCCAATGCTTCCGCCCACTGCAACAGCCGCAACTTGTTGGAACCCAGCCATGATCACACTGTAGATCTGCAAGGACGCCCGAGAATGAGGCGCCTCATTTCGTTTGGCAGAATCCGCCTCATGCAGTACACTGCAGGCATCTGCAGCCTGCCTGCGTCAGGTGCCTGCTGCAACTGAGCACAAGAGAATGGAGAGAGATCATGGTCTTCCACGTTATGCGGATCGGTGCAGTTTCATTGATGGTGTGTGCGGGTACCGTCTTTGCTGGACCAACAACGTACAGCGTTGCTATTGATCAGGCACAATCATCGGTCGGTATTCAAACCGACGCGATGATTCCGATCGATGGAGCGCTCATCGGCAACTACGACCCGACAACGAATCCAACCGGCACGCAGACACGCCCTGGCCTCTTCGGCGGCTCCGGGAACAATCCCATCGATATGTCGATGGATCTGCACACCGTATTAAACGATTCCTCTACGCCGATTGGCGCATTTGATCTGGTGCTTGATGAAGTTGGCGGCGTTGCTGAGATTGCAAACTTTTCACTTGACGCGCTCGGCGGTACACCAATCACAGTGAATGTTGAAGGCGATGTGCAGTACAGCTCATTTAACACAATCAACCCGACCTCAGCATACATCGGTGGGATCACGGTCACAATCCCGCTTGGTTCAGGCGAGGTGACACAGTTTGATATCGTGCAGGATGGCACAGCAGTTGGTTCGATTGTGCCGACAGGTCAACCAAACGAGTATCTGTTGAGTGTCGGCGTGCCCGCGCAGATGATGATCACAATCGACGCTCTCGGGCAGCCGGTTCCTGTGCCTCCGACACCGATCCTTATCCCGGTGACTGGAACGTTCACTGTTGCTTCGGGTCATGTCGACATGTCTATTTCTTTCCAGAGCGTGAATAACGCGCCAACACCTGCAGCACCCGGTGCACTGGTGAATGTGCCGTTTGATCTGCCAACGATCCTGCCTCCCGGGAGTACAGCGCACATTCTTCTGAATGCTGATGTGCTCGAGGGGATGATCGATTCAACAATCGATGTTGCGATTGTTGCGGGTGGCGATGCAACCGGGTGCTATCCCGATTGTGACACGAGCGGATCACTCAATATCTTTGACTACATCTGCTACGGCAATGCCTACAGCACAGGCGATCCATACGCAGACTGTGATGGCAGCGGCTCGCTGAACATCTTCGACTATATCTGCTATGGCAATGCGTACGCGGCAGGATGCCCGTAAACACGTGATGACATTCCAAAGTCTTTTCGACGCCCGGGTTTGTATCCGGGCGTTTTTTCAATAGGGATGTCACAGTGAAATCTCGCTTCACTATGAAGGAGGTACCACATGAAACACAACGGTTTCACAACGATCTTTGTTCTTGCAGCATGTACTGGGGCAGTCTGCGCTCAATCGAGTTTTCAGGGCATCGGGTTCCTATCAGGCGCAGGACACCGCAGCTATCCGTACGACATTTCCGGCGACGGATCGACTGTTGTTGCGTATGCGCTCGACACAAACGGCGCGGGCCAGCCAGCACGCTGGACCAAGTCTGGCGGGCTTGAATCACTTGGTGAAATTCCCGGGGCGTGGTCGCTGACAGCAAATGGCGAGGCGCTTGGCGTGAACTACGACGGGTCGGTCATTACAGGATCATCGCCCGGCGCGCTGGGGCGTGAAGTGTTCCGATGGACACAGGCGACCGGCATGGTTGGACTTGGCGATCTCAACTCGCTCTCGATCACACAGGCATACGGGCGTGCGATTTCTGATGATGGTGCTGTAATTGTCGGGCAGGGCGATTACAGCTACGGGCTTCCGGGACCGTTGTATGGCGAATCGTTCAGATGGACAGAATCGAGTGGGCTTGTGGGGCTTGGGCATCTGACTTCGCCGCCAGCGCAGCAGTATGGGATTGCGATGGGTTGCTCTTCAAACGGAGATGTTGTAGTTGGTTGGGCAACGACGCCGAACGGCACAGAAGCGTACCGATGGACAGAGTCTGCAGGCATGGTTGGGCTGGGTGATGTTGCGGGTGGTGCGGTTGATTCTGGTGCGACCGCGTGCTCTGCCGACGGCAACACAGTCGTGGGTTGGGTCAGAACAGAGCTTCGGTACGAGCCAGCGTACTGGACCGAGTCAATTGGCTGGACGAGTCTGGGGACAGGCTGGAGTGCTGGTATCGACAACTACGCTGGAGACTGCACGCCGGATGCGTCCGTGATTGTTGGTGCGCTGAATATCACATACGGTGGGGTGGTTGGTGCTGAGATTAGTGGCGACGCGTTTATCTGGGACGCAACAAATGGCATGCGCAATATCAAAGATGAACTGATGCTCGGCGGTGTGACCGATGTTGCGGGCTGGACGCTGCTTGGCGCATCAGGCGTATCGCATGACGGCAAAACAGTTGCTGGTATCGGCATCAATCCACAAGGCGAGTATGAGGGATGGGTTGCGACGCTCTCTGGCGACAGCGCCTGCTACGCGGACTGCGATGAAAATGGATCTCTCAATATCTTTGATTACATCTGTTTCGGGAATGCGTTCGCGGCCGGGTGTCCGTGAGTGTGTTTGTAAGCATGATCCTCATAGAGTGGGAATCTGTCTCGAAAGAGAGAGGAAGAAGAGAAGGCAAAGCTCGGGGAGAGATCTCTGAGCTTTGTATTATTCTGTGATCGTCAGCGGTTGACTCATGCGGGCAGTGTGTGATGATCCTGTCATGCACGTGCCCGGCAATATCCCCGCGAGATTCAGTCAGTTTCCGAAGTCACTCTCTGATCGTGCGGTGTTGACGCGTCTTGGCCCTGATGTGCCTGCGCTGCTTGCGCACCCTGATGGAGAAACGCCAGTTCCTGTTGTGCTCTGGCTGCACGGACGGAGTGTGTTCAAGGAACTCGATCCAGGCCGATATTTGCGCTGGATCCGGAGCGGAATCGCTGCGTGTGCGATTGATCTGCCGGGGCACGGTGAACGCACGATCGAGGGCTGGAATGGGCCGGAGCACACGCTCGATGTTCTTGAGCAGGTGATTGGTGAGATTGACGACGTGATAGACGATCTTTCACGCTCGGAGCATGCGCACTTGTATGACACGTCGCGCGTTGCGATCGGTGGGATGTCCGCAGGCGGTATGGCTGCGCTGCGAAGACTGTGCGAGCCGCACCGGTTTGCGTGCGCAGCTGTCGAAGCAACGTGCGGCGATCTTGAAACAATGTACTTTGGTGATAGTGAGCGTGTTGTGCGCACAAGGACGGATGATGCGGATACGGATCGCCGGTCCTCGTGGCCGATTGTGCATGATAGAGAACGTGTGTTGAAACTCAGCGCAATGGAACATCTCAGTGGGTTCGATCCAATCCCATTCCTCGCAATCCATTCGGAAGCTGATCGTGTTGTGCCGTTTGATGCGCAGGCAAAGTTTATTGATGCATTGCGATCACACTATGAACGCAGCGGGTCAGATGCATCGATGATCGAGTTTGTTCATTGGACAGAAACCGGTGCGCCGGACGAGCACAACGGATTCGGGAATCGTGCAAACGATGCAAAGAACGCGCAGACATCATTCTTTGTGAAACATCTGCTAGAGCGGTAGTGGTAAACGACTGAGCGCGATCGCGTCAACGACACGGCCCACATACATCTCATATTCATCCTCAAGATCAATGTGACGCACCATCACGCAGTCGACGACAAACGTGCAGTGCATGAGTATGGGCGAGCCAGTTGTCAACGTTGTGTGCGGAAGCGCGTCGAACTGATCAAGATCCTCATCGGGGATGCGTGTGCTCGCGAAGGTTTTCTGGACAAGCATGCTTGCAGTTGATACCTCGGCAACAGAGAAGGCGCCCGAGTCGCGGATGAGTTGTTCGATCGCGTGTCCCTTGCGCAGGGAGACCGCGACCATCGGCGGTTGGGTGCAGCATTGATGCACCCATTCAACAGCGGTGCCCCCGCGTTCATCCTCGAATGCTGATGCCAACACGTATCTGCCTCGTTGGAAATGCGAGAGTGCTCGTGCAACTCGAGACTCGGTAGATTCTCCCGAGCCATTCTTTCGAACGAGCGGTGGTCGAAGCGAGTTGGGCATCACCAGTCTTTACGTATGAACCCGTGCTTCGGGTGCTTCAGATTTGATGAATGCGATGTTCACCTGAGATAAGCAGAACACAATCCAAACACAGAGATTTTTTCTGTCAATTCGAGCAGATTTTGTGTGTAGACTACAGAGAAATCGGGAAAGAGGGCGATGAGTGGGGAAGAATCCCATGTCATCCCATCACTCGACATGAGTCCTCCCATGAACAACCTCGCAACCCAAACGACCGAGACACCCCTTGCTGTTCACAGGCCACTCCGAGCACACGATCGACGCGAAGCTGCGACTTGCAGTGCCAGCGAAGTATCGCAAGCAGTGGGACGAGGCTCGGGACGGAACGATGTGGTACTGCGTCCCGTGGCCGGACGGCTCGCTGAGGCTGTATACCCAGAAAACATTCGAGCACCTTTCGGATCAGGAGCCGCAGACGTTGACACCCAACGCGGACACGGCTGCCCTGGAAGAGATGTTTGCTCTGGCCGAACCGATGACGATGGATGGTCAGGGCAGAGTCGGATTGCAGCGATACCAGCTGGAACTGGCGGCACTGACACCATCCGAGGGCGAATCGACGATCGACGTTGTGATCATCGGCAAACGGAACCGTCTGGAAATACGAGACCGCAAATCGTGGGCCGCTGGGCTCAAGGAACGGTTCCAGCGACTGCCGGAAGTGGCAGAACGAGTGAGTGCCAAGCAGCGTCAGTGAGATCGAGGAACTCGATGCTGAGAACTCCAGGCAGACTCGCTGGCAGTGATTTTTCCGAACCAGAGATGTTGACAGACACCGCCATCATCTTTATGCCAGGCCGCGAGATCTGAGAGAGAAAGGGCGGGAGTAGGAGAGATCCTGCGAGCCTGCCATTTACACCACCACCAGGACGACGGAAGCTCCACCACCACCACCATTCCTCCCGGCTTTCGTTGTCACAAGCTCTGCCCGCTCCGCGTCCCCGGAGCGGGCGGTTTTTTCTTTACTCCTTTTTGTTCAGGAATAGGTGCGGCTCTCGATGATTCCAGTGTAAACTGCACATCTGCGGGCGTGGTTGCCCCCACTGGAGTATTGTGTATGCGTACGTTGACAGCTGTCGTTGCCTCTCTCATTCCGTTTGCATCAGTGCTGGCTCAGGACACGCTGTACGCTCTGGAAAATCCCACGTTCCCGCTCCTCCATACGCTGGATACAAGCAATGGAGCTGCGCTGACATCGGTGCTGGTGACTGGGCAGGAAGCGCTCTTCGGCGGACTTGGCGTTGGGAATGGTGTGCTGTACACCATCGACGGGTATAACGATGGCAATCCGGATCGGTTGTTTTCTATCGACCCCTCAACCGGAAATGGGATGGTGATCGGTTCGACCGGTGAGAACTGGAACTTCCGGTGTGTTGATGTGCATCCTTCGACGGGTGTGATCTATGCAACGCGCGATAATGCGCTGTACACGATGGATCCGAATACAGGTGCGGCGTCGCTCGTTTCCGCACTGAGCGCACCAACGCTCGACCAGCTCACAGCCTTTGCGATCGCGCCGGATGGAATGGCATACGGCACAGATATTGGTGATACCGGGCTCTTTCGGATTGAACTGTCGACCGGGGCAATGACGCACATCGGAGATATTGGTGGCAGTGGCAACTGGTATGAGGATCTCGCAATAAACTCGGCTGGCCAGATGTATGGCGCTCGGTCACAGGGAAGTGTGTACATCATCAACCTAGCGACAGCGCAGGAAACATTCGCGTTCGGCGGCGTCTACCGAGGGCTTGCGTTCGCGTATGACAACTGCTATCCGGACTGCGATGGCAGCGGCGCATTGAACGTCTTTGACTATATCTGCTTCGGCAACGCGTACGCGAATCTTGATCCGTATGCCGACTGTGATGGCAGCGGATCATTGAACATCTTTGACTACATCTGCTTTGGGAATGCGTACGCCAGCGGATGTCCATAACTGATTGGCAAGTGTTTGGTTGATGGTTGTGTTCTCATCTGATTTTTTTCTTGCAATCGTAAACAAGTGTTTGTTTTCGGTGAAGCTGTCAGTTTTCCTGTGTGAATACGACTCATAGTTGTACACTGAAACTGTTCGGCGCGTGTCACTTTGGATGTGTGCTGGATGTTGTGTGTTTGACAGATGAGCAGGATCAAGAACAGCGGAGCACACATGATGAAAACAAGAATCGCTTTATCAACGGCAGTTGGGATCTCATTGTTCATGATGCCGTGTGTCGCGCATGGCCAGTGGAACTCCAGGACATATCAAGTGACGTTTACCGCTGAGTGGAGTGCTGCGACACACCCGACATCGTTTCCGCCATCGCCCCATTTTTCTGGTGTTGTCGGTGGGGTTCACAACAGTTCGACGAAGCTCTGGGAGGATGGTCAGCTTGCATCGCCCGGGATCAAGTCGATGGCTGAGACGGGGAGCAAGACACAACTGCTTCAGGAAGTCAATGCGATGATTGGTGCGGGCTCAGCCTTGCATGCTGTGAGCGGAAGCGGGATCGGGCTTTCGCCTGGGTCGCTTACGTTCCAGATCGAGGTTCGTGACGACTACCCGCTCGTGACCATTGTGTCGATGATTGCGCCGAGTCCGGACTGGTTCGTCGGCACTGAATCGCTGAACTTGCGACCAAACGGACACTGGGAATCAGAGATTGTCGTTGACTTGTTCCCGTGGGATGCTGGCACAGACACCGGCGCAAACTACACGTCTGCAAACCAGGCAACAGTGCCACCTGTGTTGATCTCGTCGCTTCAGGGTACGAGTCCATTTGTTGGCAGTCCACGTCTCGGTACGATGACATTCACTGATTTGGGATATGCCTCTGGACAGTGCTATCCCGACTGTGACACTAGCGCCGCGCTGAACGTCTTCGACTACATCTGCTTCGGGAACGCGTACGCGAATCTTGATCCTTACGTCGATTGCGATCAGAACGGTTCGCTGAATATCTTCGACTATATTTGCTTTGGAAATGCGTATGCCAACGGTTGCAACTGAGCTGATGCTGGGTGTGGCGCATTCAAGGTGTGAGATGCCAGTAGAGCGATAGCGAATACCGATGCTCGTCAGAAACTGGTGGTGTAGATGTGCAGTTGTTGTGGTGTCAGAAATGGCTGGCCGCGGCATTTATTGCTTGTGTACGCTGATTGCATCGTGTAGCATGTTGCTTTTGGTGTGACCGGAATCATCATCATTGCGTACCAGCATGTGCGCATGCTTCAGGCTGCTGGAGACCGTTTGAAAGGGGAAGTTATGATGGCTCGTTTTTCCTCTGTTCTTACTAGCGCAGTCTTGGCTCTGGCTTTTATCGCTGGTGAAAGCGGTGCTTCTGCACAGTGCGAGCCGGAGTGGCAAGCCATGGGTTCTGGGATGAATGATATTGTGTGGTCGCTCATAGTGTTGCCTAACGGCGACTTGGTTGCGGGAGGCCCATTCAACACCGCTGGTGGCACGCCGGCGAATCATATTGCCCGCTGGGATGGCTCGAACTGGTTTCCTCTCGGTGTGGGGTTTACTGGTTCTGCGTTTTCGTTGGCCGTGCTGCCCAACGGCGACCTTGTCGCAGGGGGTAATTTCGCAATTGCTCGCTGGGACGGATCGGTATGGTCCGCCTTTGCAGTGGGGCTTTCAGGTTTTGTACGTTCGCTGGCCGTGCTTCCCAATGGCGATTTGATCGCGGGAGGCTATATCGAGACTGCCGGCAGCGTAACCGTGAACCACATCGCGCGTTGGGACGGATCTGCATGGTCTGCTCTTGGGTCTGGGATGAGTGGGCCGGGGTTCTTGTCGGTGAACGCGTTGGCTGTACTTCCAGGCGGCGACTTGGTTGCAGCAGGTTACTTCGAAACCGCCGGTGGTGTACTGGTGAACAACATCGCCCTCTGGGATGGCTCGAACTGGTCCGCTCTGGGTGGGGGGTTGTTTGGACCCGAAGTGCTATCGTTGGCCGTGCTGCCCGCCGGTGATCTGGTCGCGGGAGGTTTCTTCTACAATACTGGTAGTGGTGTGCCGGTGAACAATATCGCTCGCTGGGATGGTGCGAACTGGTCTGCCTTGGGAGGAGGTTTTTTAGACCCCAACGTGCTGTCACTGGTTGTGCTTCCCGATGGCGATTTGGTCGCGGCTGGGGACATCACCTTGAGCGGCAGCGGCATGCTGAACAATATCGCCCGCTGGGACGGCGTGAACTGGTCTGCCCTTGGGTTGGGGTTATCTGGAAGTGGCTTCCCAACCGTGCATTCGCTGGCTGTGTTGCCCAGTGGAGATCTAGTCGCGGGAGGCATCTTTGATACCGCTGGTGGTGTGCCGGCGAACAACATCGCTATCTGGTCCTGCGTGCCAACCTCGTGTTATGCCGACTGCGACGAGAACACGACGCTGAACATCTTCGACTACATCTGCTACGGAAATGCGTACGCAAACAATGAGCCGTACGCAGACTGTGATCAGAATGGTTCGCTGAATATCTTCGACTATATTTGCTTTGGAAATGCATATGCCAATGGTTGCAACTGAGTTCAGCGTTGCTTGTGCTTCGGCAGGCAAAGGAGAGAACACCATATTCCGCCCAAGCTCGAAAAGAGAGCCCTGGGGGTTGTCTATAACGTCCATATATGTGGACGGCTGCGCTATGTCGTATGAGCTTGAACGTGTTTTGGCTTATCCTACAGAGTTTGTGTCAGAGGATGTCACCTCCTGAGTATATTGGGTAGCCACGTACTCACTCCGGGAGATGATGATGAATCGTACAACTGCTTTGATGATCGCTGCTGGTGCTCTGGTTTCGGTTGCTGGGCAGGCGCGTGCCCAGACACAATACACCTGGCAGTTTGGCATCGGCAGTTGCTATATGGGCAGTTGCCTGCCGTACTGGAATGAGAGCGGGAACTGGACGCAAAGCACATGGGCTGGCGTTGGTGATCGCGTCGTGATTGATACCGGGCTGGGCGGGTCTGTCCAGTTCATCTGGCTCCAGCTGTACGGGTTCCCAGCACACTCGGGTGCTGTCCCGGTGCCGAGCGAACTCGTCGTGCCAACGAATGGGAACCTGGCTATCGGCGGTGTGGCAAACTACCCGGGGGTTGGGCCGGTGCAGAACCCGCTGGAGATGGTTGGCGACATCGTCATGAACGATGGGCAGATTATCATCTCCGATGTCACTGGAACACCAACAGGGTTGTATTTCGGGGATGTTGCGGGTGTGACCGCGCCAACCATCACGGGCTCCGGCATGATTGTGCTGGACACGAAAGTCAGTTTCAACACAGAACTGACAACATTTGGTCCCTACACGACGTTTGGTGCGACCTCGCTTCCGATGTTCCACGACGCGGGGCACACGATCAAGGGCATCGGCACTGTCCACGGCGACTTTGTGAACAGCGGCACGTTTCTCAATGACTTTGGATCGCAGTCCCGGCCGTTGCGTCTGCGAACGCCTGAGATCGTCCAGACATCGACCGGGCTGATCCGCGCAGATGGTGGTGGCGTGACGCAAGCCGAGGTGCATCTCGTTGGTGAGACCTTTGCAGGGATGAGAGTTGTCGGTGGAACGATCGGTGGTATTGGTGGCGGCATTATCCGCGTGTACCACGAAGACACCGTGTTTGAGTCGCTCACGGTGGATGGTCTGGTTCGAATGAATGGCGGTGTCCAGACACTGACATGCAAGGGCGACATTACCAACGACGGCGAGATCGTTCTGACGGGCGGAACCGGAGGTGTGGACGGCCACACCATCGCGATTGATGGCGATTCAACATGGTCGACGACGACGGGCGGTGATTTGCATCTCGGCGCGGTGAACAACATCGCGACGCGCGCAAAGATTGTTCCTGTCACGACCGGCGATGTGCTGACCAACGGTGCAAGCCATGCCATTCGCGGCAACGGCGAGATCCATATTGAGGTTGACAATCAGGGAATCATCAGCGGCGATGAGGGAACCGGCAATGGCTGGGATATGTGGTACCTGAACCCCGTACTGACAAACTCTGGAGACGTGCTGGCTGAGAACGGTGCGCAGCTGCACCTTGATGACGTGATGGTGACACAATCATCGACCGGTCAGATTCGCGGCATCGGTTCCGGAAGCGATGTGTTTCTGGAGACCGGCACTGTTGTTGTCGGTGGCAAGGTTGGTGGCATTGGTGATGGTGCAGTCATCGCACAGGATGGCAGCGCGATCGACACGCTGACGATCAACGGATTGCTGGAAATCAGCACATCTGGCACCGTTATCACGAACGGTGATATCACCAATACCGGCACAGTGCAGTTTCCCGCATCATTCAATGCAACGGAGCTTCAGTTTGCTGACAGCAGCACCTGGTCTGGGAATGGTGAGATTGTACTGAACACGTTCAACAACGGCACAGGGCACGCGAATCTTGGGTACAGCGATCCTGCCAATATCCTCACGAATGGTGCCGATCACACCATCCGAGGCAACGGTGATATCACAATCAACCTCAATAACCTTGGCACCGTCCAGGCAGACAAGGGCACGAACTGGATGATGAGATTGCGTGACCTTGACAAGTCAAACTCCGGCACAATGCGATCGATCAACGGCACTCGATTGGTTGTTGATGGCATCACGGTTACACAGTCTGCGACTGGTCAGATCGTTGCCGGTGCGGGTCCGAGTAAGGTGGACCTTCTCAACACCCCAGTGATCATCGGCGGCACTGTCGGCACAGAAGCCGATGGTATCTTTGAGATCGCTGATGCGACAACAGCGGTGCTTGATGGTGTTGCGACTGTCGGTCGTGTCGGCATAACAACCGGACGGACGATCGAGATACGAAACACGATCACAAACAACGGCGAGATCGTTGTTCATACACCCGTGCCAGGTTTCAACATTCACACGAAGCTCCATCGATCCGGCCCCGTGACAGTCACGGGCAACGGTCGCATTGTTGTGAACTCAACCGGTTCAAGCTCTCTCATTGCACAGATCAACTACAACACACTCGCGACCGATGTGTTCACAAACGCTGGCAACCATCGCATCGAGGGCAAGGGTGGGTTGCACGGGAAGTTCGTGAATGAAGCGGTCATTGCGCCGGGTTCTGACTATGTGAATCAGAACGATCTCACCGGCAGGCTCATCATGGTTGACGGTGGCATTGATTGCGAGCCCGCGTCCCGAATCGAGATGCAGATCGGCGGCACTGTGGCGACCGCAACCGTCGATGAGTACGACCGAATCCTCGGAGAGACAGGCACAACGTTTGAATGTGACGGCGAACTGATTCTGGAGAATATCAATGGGTTTGCCGGGCTCAATGCTGGCGAATTCATCGACATCATCGTTGCGCCGGGCGGTGTGACGGGGACATTTGACACGGTGACATCAATCGGTGGCGCAAGTTACGACGTGGTGTACATGTCCGATCGTGTGCGTCTGGAGATGGGCAGCAACTGCTACGCTGATTGCGATAGCAGTGGGGTACTGAACATCTTTGACTACATCTGCTTCGGGAATGCGTATGCGAACTTTGATCCTTACGCCGACTGTGATGGCAGCGGATCATTGAACATCTTTGATTACATCTGCTTCGGGAACGCGTACGCAGCGGGTTGCCAGTAATCAGAGTGTCTTTGGCAGCGGTTTCTTGTTCGGTATGTGCTGTGGTATCCAACGGATAGCACGCAGTCAAGGCTCGATCCCACTGATGTGTGGGTAGCGGGAAGGTGTCTCCACGAGTACGCTCTATTGCAATGCACTTTGTTCTGCGTTCTGAAGCGAATGAGGGGATGGATACACATGCGACGAACCAGTTGTAGTGTTTACTCATTGCCGGTCACGTGTGCGATTCTGTGCGTGGGATTGCGTTCTGTGCATGGACAGCAGTGTGTCCCAGTCCATATGGGATCCTTTCATACACCCCAATATGCGCGGGGTGTGGCTGTTGATGGTAATGTGGTGTATGTTACTGCGTTTACATCCGGGCTCTTTTCGGTTGATGTTACAAATCCGACATCGCCGATTCAGGTTGATTCATACGACACGCCAAACGATGCGCTTGATATTGCAGTTGTGGGTACATTTGCATTCGTGGCAGATGGTGCAACTGGCCTGCTTGTCTTCGATGTGAGTGATCCTGCGTCACTTCAGTTGATTGGGCAGGTTAACACGCCGGGAATTTCAACAGGTCTTGTAATTCAAGGTGACCGGGTGTATATAGCCGACGGAGATGGTGGATTGCAGATAGCTGACATCAGCAATCCTGCTCAACCAGCGTTGCTTGGTTCAATCGATACGCAGAGTGATGCAAAGGATGTAGCCATCACAGGAGACATCGCGTTTGTTGCAGCTGCATTCTTCGGGTTGGAATGCTTCGACGTGTCTGACCCTGTCTCTCCCAAACTGGTTGGATCTATTGCATTGCCCGGTGTAGCACAGGGTGTTGCGGTCGTTGGGTCGAATGTGTACTTCGCTGATGGTTCGGCTGGTTTGTATATCATTGATGTGAGCGACCCTTCTTTGCCGCAGATAGTTGGATCGTTGTCGACATTGCACGGCTCGACCGATGTTGTTGTGGACGGCTCGATTGCCTGTGTTGCTGATAGCTCGGCAGGTGTGCAGATTGTTGATGTCAGCAATCCCGCACTTCCAGTATTGGCCGGAACGTTCAGCACTTCGCATATCGCGTTTCGACTTGCAAAGAGAAACTCGACGGTGTTTGTTGCAGATGGTTTCTCGGGACTTCAGATAGGAGATATTGAGTCGTGTATGGCTGAGTGCTATCCGGATTGTGACAAAGACAATAATCTGAGCATCTTTGACTACATCTGCTTTGGTAACGCGTACGCGAATCTTGATCCTTACGCTGATTGCGATCAGAGTGGTTCATTCAATGTGTTCGACTACATCTGTTTCGGGAATGCGTATGCAACAGGATGTCCATAAGCCTTGGGGTGGAGCATCGAACGATTTGTTGCGCAATTGACCACGTGTTCAGATCTTGTTCAGCTTCCATCTTGCCAGGTTTATCGGTCCCGAAGCAAACACAAAGAAGCGATATTTTTTCCGATATTGCGCGAGTCTTGTCAGAATGTACTGTGATTTCTGTATAGTACTTTGCCCCCCGTTCTTGCGGGTGCATGTGCTATCTTGTGCGCACAGCAAGGCCAGTGTCAGAGTGACACATTGAACGTCATGCCGAAGAGAGTTTGAGAAGAGGAGAGATCATGAGCCGGACAACGAAGACTGTGATCGTAGCAGGACTTGCCCTTTCTGTATCCAGCGTTGCAAGTGCACAGCACGTATGGAGCAACTCAGGTGGCGGTTCATGGTTCGTCGGGGGCAACTGGAATCTCGGCACAGTGCCTGCTGTTGGAAACATGGTTCAGATTGGTGCTGGTGGCACGTACACCGTCTCGATGGACACCAACTCAGGTACATCCGCTGACCTTGCCATTACAAATGCGAATGCAACGCTCGCAATTGAGAGCGGTCGCTCATACTTCCTCAATGGTGGTATTGTCAACGATGGCTTGATTGTTGTGAATCCTAGTGCCGGGACAGCGTCCGCTTACATCCGGTTTGACAATAACGGATCGAGTATTACTGGAAACGGCGTGATCATGCTCAACGGTGTGGCTGCACTCAATGACGCCTATCTCACCTACGGATCGATCAACAACATCGTTACACAGGGGCCGGGCCACACGATCATGGGCAGCGGCGAGATCTACACGAATATGAACAACCTTGGCACAATCCTTGCCACCGGGACGGGCAACACGCTCCACTTGAGGACCACTCCGAAAGTGAACTCCGGTATGTTCACAGCATCCAATGACGGTACTTTGCAAGTTTCTGTGACGGTTGATCAGACGGGCGGTGGTGTCACCACCGCTGATAATGCGCTTGTGATGTCGGATGGAGCGACGTGGAATGGCGGGACGCTGCAATCGATCAATGGCGGCGAGATCGCTGTGACGGGAACATCGACTATGAACGATGTCGTGATGTATGGCGATGTCAATATTGACGCTGCCCAGTCGATCTATGTGCAGAACAACATTGAGAACAACGGTGTGATCACCGTGAACACGACCGGTGGTACATTGAGTTCAACAGTTCGGTTTGACACGAATGGTGCTTCGATTCTCGGCAACGGCATGATCGTGCTCAACGCTGTCGCCGCAAGCAATGATGCGTATCTCACGTACGGC
Source organism: Phycisphaeraceae bacterium (assembly GCA_020639155.1). Lineage (NCBI taxonomy): Bacteria > Pseudomonadati > Planctomycetota > Phycisphaerae > Phycisphaerales > Phycisphaeraceae > Phycisphaeraceae bacterium. The sequence goes on along the minus strand of JACKHF010000001.1, from coordinate 198,549 downwards.
ACAATTGGTAACGTCATTACACATGGTCCTGACCACACAATCACAGGCAACGGAGAGATCTATACAAATCTAATTAATGAAGGAACGATCCTGGCGACGGGCGCGGGCAACACTATTGACCTGCGTACAACGCCGAAGACAAACAACGCCGACATCATTGCAGAAAACGGAGGCACCATTCTGCTGACCCAGACAATCGATCAGACTGGTGGCGGATTGCTGACAGCTGACAACGGCACCATCGCTTCGAGTAATGGTACGGTGGTTGGAGGGGTTGTGCAAACGATGAACGGCGGGTCGTTCCAGACTGATGGTTCCACGACGTTCGACAATGTCACATTGAACGGAGAGATGGACGTAAATACGAACAACTCTTTCTTTATTAAGAATGATCTAGTGAACAATGGCACCATTGTATTGAATCCGACAGGAGGAACACTTTCCTCAATCATGCGATTTGATACGCCTGACAAATCGATTCTTGGTACTGGCACGATCGTGCTCGCTGCCGACCAGGCGCTCGATGATGCGTATCTCACGTATGGTACAATCAGTAATGTCATAACACATGGCACCGATCACACGATCACGGGCAATGGTGAGATTTACACAAATCTGATCAATGAGGGGACAATCACTGCAGATGGTGTAGGCAACACCATCAGCTTGCGTACAACAAGCAAGACAAACAACAGTCTCATCCAGGCGATCAATGGCGGCGAGATATTCGTTAACAACATTACAATCAATCAGAACGGTGGCGGTCAGCTTGTTGCTGATACAGGCGGATTTGTGTCGCTCAATGGCGCCACAGTTGATGGTGGACTGATCGATGCTTCTGGCAGCTTTGCTCAGGTTGTCCTCAGTTCGACAATCGATGACATTGCGCTTGTTGGCACTCTAAATGTGAACGAGAGCAGAATGTTGTTTGTGAAAGATGTGTTGACAAACAATGGATCCATTATTGTCAATCCCACAGGTGGTGAACTCGCCTCTGCCGTTCGATTCGACACAAGTGGCACCGTGATCGATGGAAATGGTGAGATCGTCCTCAATGCAGACATTGCGATTGATGATGCGTATCTGACTTATGGCACTATCTCGAATGTGATAACAAATGGCGAGAATCACACGATCCGTGGCTCAGGCGAGATCAGAACAAATATTGACAACCGGGGACTGATCACAGCCGACGTTCCCGGCAAGACACTCCATCTTGAGACCACGGACAAGGCGAACCGCGGCACGATCCGCGCCGATGCAGGAACACTTGCTATCACGGGCATCACAGTTGACCAGAGCTCTGAAGTTGCGGGTACCATTGATGCGATCAACGGTGGCGTTGTTTTTCCGAGTGCTGCAACAATCGTCAACGGCTTTGTTAATGTGACGGGTGGTCAGATGATCATCGACAACGCAACAGCCTTTGATGGGGTGACGACTGATGGTCCTATTCATATTCCCGGTGCAGAAGAGCTTAGAGTAGTCAACCTTGGGTTCACGAACAATGGCACGATCCACGTGAACTCGGATGATTCTACCTTGGCAGCAACCGTTCGAATCAACACGAACGCAGTCACTATCGATGGCACCGGCGAGATCGTTCTTGACGCAACAGCAGCCTCCGATGACGCCTTTATTAACTATGGCACAATCACTTTCTCGTTTGTCAATGGTCCTCAGCACACAATCTCCGGCTCGGGTGAGATCAGACTGGACATGCAGAACGAAGGCACGCTCAGTCCAGGGCACGCAACACTGACGGGTGATCAGACACAGACGCTGTACTTCAATACCGCGTCGGATATTACATGTACGCCATCCAGCGTAATCAATATTGAGCTTGAGGGAGATCAGGCCGGCGAGTACGACTCCATTGAGGGAAGCTCCAGTCGCACATTCCAGTGTGGCGGCACACTCAATATTGAGCATCTTGGTGGATATGCGGGGCCGGCATGGGGAACCACCATCGACATTATCATTGCACCTGGCGGTGTGACTGGGCAGTTTGATACGGTGAATGTGCCAAGCCTTGGTTCTGATCGGTACGAACTGGTGTATCTGGCAGATCGTGTCCGTCTGCTGGTCACGTGCTATGCGGATTGCGATGCAAACTCAACGCTCAACATCTTTGATTACATCTGCTTCGGTAATGCATACGCGGGCAGTCCGACAAGTCAGTTGTATTCAGCGGATTGTGATGGAAGCGGTTCATTGAACATCTTCGATTACATCTGCTTTGGCAATGCATATGCAGCTGGATGTCCGTAAGCGATTCCTGAAGTAGGCTAGCTCCGTTTGATCAAGTCGAGCAGTTCGCGTAGCGTGTCGAATGCTGCAAGAGGACTGAGACTGTCGAGCTTGACTTCCCGTAATCTGTCGACCGCAGGATGCGGCGCAGCAGATTCAAAGAGGCTTGGTTGCGAGGTGCGTGCGTGTGACGTGCCTTGCACCGAGCCTTTTCTTGTTGGCGCAGATCCAGTTTCAGCGGTCAGTTGTGTGACAGCGTGCTGTGATTCTAATGTGTCGAGCATGACGCGGGCACGCTCAACCACATCCTTTGGTACGCCAGCAAGCTTTGCGACGTGCAAACCGTACGACCGGCCGGCGCATCCGGGTTTGATCTCGTGCAGAAACACGATCTCACCCTGCCACTCGCGCACGGTGACATGTAGATTGCGCACGTGTTGTCTGAGTGTGTGTTCGAGTTCCGTGAGTTCGTGGTAGTGTGTCGCAAAGAGCGTGAGCGGCCCGGAGTCACGCGCGAGATATTCAACGATGGACCACGCGAGGCTGAGCCCGTCGAGCGTGCTCGTGCCCCTGCCAATCTCATCAAGCACAACCAGCGACCGGTCCGTTGCCTGGGTGAGGATGGCAGCGGTTTCCGCCATCTCGACCATGAAGGTTGACTGCCCCTCGTGGAGCGCATCGTCGGCGCCGACGCGCGTGAAGATGCGATCGCACAACCCGATGCGCGCGCGTTCTGCCGGAACGAATGAGCCCGCGTGGGCGAGCAGCACAAGGAGCGCTGTCTGGCGAATGTATGTGCTCTTGCCGCCCATGTTTGGGCCGGTGATCAGCGCGAGTAGCGCTGCACTTTCGTCGTTCCGTGCTGCGCACAGTTGTGTGTTGTTGGGAACGAAACGGTCTTCGAGCAGTTCGTCAAGAACCGGATGGCGACCCTGCGTGATGTCGATCGTGCGTTTTTCGCAGATCTCGGGTCTGGTCCAACCCCGCTTGCGCGCAACCGCAGCGAAGCATCCGATCGCGTCGATGGCTGCGATGGTGGATGCGCACGTGCTCATCGCGTCGAGGTGTGCGCATGCTCGTGTGCAGAGCTGATCAAACAGATCCTGCTCGCGCTGGAGGGCACGCGCGTCCGCGGTTGCAACCCGCTGCTCGAACTCGTGCAGTTCCGGCGTGATGAACCGCTCGGCATTCTTGAGTGTCTGCTTGCGAGAGAAGATGGGTGGAGCATCTTTCGCCTGAGTGCTGGTCAGCTCGATGTAGTACCCGAATATCTTGTTGTATCCGACTTTGAGTGTGCTCAGGTCGAACTCACTGATCAGCTTCTGCTGGTACTGCGCAAGCCAAGCACCAGCGTCGCGCTGGAGCGAGCGAGCTTCATCAAGCTCGGCGTCGATGCCGTCACGGATGAGTCCGCCATCACGAAGATGGACGGGTGGCTCATCAACACAGGTCGATGTGATCTCGTCAGCGAGTGGTATGAGTGCTTGCGCGACATTGATCAAGGATGCTCGCAGTTCTACGAAAGACTGAGCATTTTCCAGCGATGATCCGAGTGAGGCGATGCGTGACAGCGATGTGCCGAGCGCGACAAGGTCTCGCGGCGTTGCTCTGCCGAGCGCAAGCCTGCCAGCGATGCGTGCGATGTCGCCGATACCGTCGAGCTGATCGCGCAGTTCGCTGGCAAGGCGTGTGTCACTGACGAGTGTTGCGACGCACGACTGGCGAGTGTTGATCGCGTCAAGATCGCGCAGTGGGGAGCGAAGCCACTCCGCGAGCAGTCGCTTGCCCATGGGTGTTTCGCAGCCGGATTTGCCGGGGCCGAGGAAGACGCCAACAAGTGAGCCATCGATCTGGCCCGTGCGGATGGTCCGGTCGATCTCCAGCGCGCGCAGGCTCACCGCGTCGAGGACGAGCCTGTCCGATCGCGTGATGTGGCGCGGCGCCTGGAGATGGCTGAGCGAGCGGTTTGACGTGTTGCGTGAGTGTGTGCCGTCGGAATGTGCAACATCGAGCCCGGTTTGTGTTTGTTTGAGATACCTGATGAGTGCGCCGCACGCGCTCGTTGCGAGTGAGCCGGTCTGCATGCCGAACCCCGCAAGCGATGACACGCCGAACTGAGACTTGATCGCCTCGTCGGCCTCTTCCGATCGGAACTCCCACCCGGCACGTGGTGTCAGTGCGCAGTCGATCGCATCGCATGTGCGCGCGAGTTGCTGCGATGGTTCATCGTTCCCGGTGCCAGCAGCGAAGAGCAGCTCGCGCACGCCAAGACGCACCAGTTCATCGCGGAAACTGTCGAGTGTTGTTTCCGCGATCAGCAGCTCGCCGGTCGATGTCTCAACGATCGCGAGTGCAGCTTCGTTTCCATCCATCGCGATGGACGCGAGTCTGATCGGTGTTTCGTCGGCGACCAGTGTCTCGTCGACGAGCGTGCCGGGCGTGAGCACGCGTGTGACACCTCGCGCAACGATGCCCTTTGCCTGCTTCGGATCTTCGAGCTGATCGCACACCGCAACGCGGAACCCCTGATCGATGAGCTTGCGCAGATACGTGTCGAGCTGATGATGCGGCGCGCCAGCCATCGGGATGCCGTTCTGGCGCTTGGTCAGTGTGAGACCGATGGCTTTGGACGCGACGATTGCGTCGTCGCCGAAGAGTTCATAAAAATCGCCCATGCGGAACAGCAGGATGCAGTCGGGATGCCGATCCTTGAACTTCTTGTACTGCTGCATCGCGGGCGAGTTGTATGGGTCTTTTTCGCTGCCTTTACTGTGCATAGTGCGCGTAGACCCTGCCTGATCGTCGCTCGCGGAGGTGAGTGTCAGCGTTGTCTGTTTCCGTCTCGGCATTGATCACACAGGGTAGGATGGAACAGTGTGAATACGCTTGGTTTCCGCGTGATCTGGCGCATGACAACCCCACCGGGAGACGGGCAGATGGCAGCACATGCACGATTTCGGACGCAGAACCTCATCGCTGGCGCGTGGGCTGGCTCGCACACCGGTAGAACGTTCGCAGTGTCCAACCCCGCGACCGACGAACATCTTGCGGACGTTCCGGATTGCGATGAGAAGGACATTGCCCGCGCGATAGATGCTGCGGTTGTGGCACAGCGAAACTGGGCTCGCATGCCCGCGCCGGAACGGGCGAAGATCATCCGCAGGTGTGCTGACATCATGCACGACCGGATCGACGATCTCGCGACCATCATGACACTGGAGCAGGGAAAGCCGATCGCAGAAGCTGCGGGCGAGATCAGATACGCTGCGAGTTTTCTCGTCCACGCTGCGGGCGAAGCGGAGCGCGTGTACGGCCAGACGATCCCGAGTTCATTCGAGGACAAACACATCCTTGCGATCCGTCAGCCCGTTGGCGTTGCGTGCGCCATCACGCCGTGGAACTTCCCGTCTGCGATGATCACGCGCAAGCTCGGGCCTGCGCTTGCTGCGGGATGCGCAATGATCGTCAAGCCCGCGGAACTCACGCCATTGAGCGCGCTTGCGCTCGGTGATGTGTGCATCGACGCGGGTGTTCCCGAGGGATTGGTGTCGATCATCACGGGAGACGCTGCAACGATCGGGAAAGCGATGTTTGCGGATTTCCGCGTGCGGAAGATCAGTTTTACGGGGTCGACCGAGGTCGGGAAGATACTTGTTCGCCAGAGCGCGGACAATCTTCAGCGGCTCAGCCTGGAACTCGGCGGGCACGCGCCGTTCATCGTGTTTGAGGACGCGGACATCGATGCTGCGCTTGATGGCGCGATCGCGTGCAAGTATCGCAACGGCGGACAGACGTGCATCTGCGCGAATCGGTTCATCGTGCATCGCTCGGTGCATGATGCGTTCGTTGCTGGGCTGGTCGAGCGCTCGCGTGCGCTGAAGGTTGGCATTGGGACAGAGAAGGATGCGAACATCGGGCCGCTCATCAACGACGATGCGATCGAGAAGGTTGATCGACACGTTGCTGACGCGAGGGCAAAGGGCGCAACGATTCACTGCGGCGGCGAGCGGGCGAAGGTCAATGGCGGCGCGGATCGGTTCTATCAGCCGACCGTCATGACGGGGATCACGCGCGAGATGGTCTGCTGGAACGAGGAGACGTTCGGTCCGGTGTGCCCTGTCATGGTGTTCGACGACGAGGACGAGGCGATCAACCTCGCCAACGACACCGAGTACGGGCTCGCGGGGTATTTCTACACGCGGGACGCGTCACGCCTGATGCGGGTCGCTGAGGCGCTGAAGTTCGGCGTAGTCGGGGCGAACGACGCATCGCCATCCACTGCCCAGGCGCCGTTTGGCGGTGTCAAGATGTCCGGATTCGGGCGTGAGGGCGGGCATTTCGGCGTTTCCGAGTATCTCGACACGAAGTATGTTTCGTGGAACGTGTCGTAAAACGACCTATAAATGTTTGCCTATGAGCCTAAGAATGGACTGAATCGATAAAAACGCGCAGCAATTGCGCGGGTGTGTGAGCGGGGCACATATGGGGAGCCTGTCGGTTGGGAAGGCCGATCTCGAACAGGAGACCGCAGGTGGTGGTCTTTCCGACTGCACCGAGCTTGCTGGCAGCCAAGGATCGGCACGAGGCACGCACGCGGGGCAGGAGGTGGTGGGAATCCGCATTCCGGACGACCGCTGGCAGCGCGATGAGCCACGGATATGGCGCACCCGCACTGTCAGCGGTTGTTTCATTTTGGGGTGTTACGACGTGAGTGCGAGTTCCTGCTCAACTCGATCAACGAGGTCGTTCATCTCGTGTGCAACCAGGAACTGTTTGATCTGGCTGTAGAGTCTCTGTGCAGCATCGGCCTCAACACATCGGGCTTGTGCGATGACAAGGAATGCTTGAAACTTACAGATAGTTGCCATCAGGAGTGGTGATGCTCGAACCAAAGGTGTCAGATTGTTTACGACTCCCTGCAACTCGTCGCGAGCAGCCTGATTCTGCTGCTCATTGAGACGAACAACTCCGTCCAGTCCATCCAGAAACAGAGATGTTAGTTCTGTCGATGACTCACGATGAAATCCGGAAAGAGTTGCCCGAGCTTCAGCATGCAGATGAGGAAAGTGTGTTGCGAGAAGCTCCACATAAGTCAGCTGGACACTCGGTTCATTCGGAGCAACTGCGAGCGACTCTGTGAGAAGTTCCTTGGCCGCTTCAAACTCATGAAAGAAGACGCAGTATTCCGCTCGTTTCAAGAGAGCGTACCAATCAGGAAATCTATCGTCAGTATCGTACATACTCAAGAGTTGTTCTGCCTGCGCGGTATCACCAGTCTTTGCTGATGCGACCGCTTTCCAGAGTGCTGTTGTACCGATGTAGGATGGATTGCCCGATTCGGCTACAACGGAGTCAATGCTCGAAAAAAGTTCGAGTGCTCTTTGCCACTCACAATCAAGCATTGCTCGCTGTGCTTTGTCAAACACTCGCGCGGGGTTTGGCGATGTGAGCCATTTGATTATGTCACTCACTGTGGGGGCGATGAAAGCAATAAGAAGCATCCCCGTGATGATCAGGCTGGACTTTGTCGGATTGAAGAAGGTGTTGATACCAATTAACACTGCAAGGATACACAACATCACTACATGCGGAATCGCTTTCACCGTCGCGCGGTATATGAACGAACGCTGTGCAAGTGTTGAGTTGTACAGCCACACCTTTGCTGAAGGTCTTTGACGCTCTCCGATTGTCGGAACCTGTTCACTGAGATCGTCTGTGTAGAATACGATGTCCTGGCAGCCCTGTTCTTTCAGAGACCGCAGTGCTGTCTGCGCATTCACAGCTGTTACCCATCGGGGAACGGGCTTGTCATGCAACTTCGTTGTGACGAGATAGTCTCGGGTTGGCGTTTGGCCTCGTTCTTCGTGCATTGGTTTTTGCACTATGTGCTTCGCAAGATTGTCCGTGAACTGGGAGCACCGTTACGCAGCATCAACTTCCGGCGTTGGTGGGGCTGGTACAACCTTGCCTTTGTGAGCCTGTTCGATCTCACGAATGCGCTTGGCGAGCGCGTCAACAGTTGTAGATCGCTTTGCAGCATCCTGCTTCAACTGGCGAACTTCTTCTATGAATGGATCTCTTTGGGGTGCTGTCATTCCGGGTCCTCCCACAGCAGATCTGGTGTGACGATAGCAGGTGGCACAAGTCCAAGCCTGGTACAGATAATCCTCAGATGGTCGACCTTTCGAGGATTTGCCAGGTGCCGAACATTCCAGCTGAGCAGATATTCCATGTTGTGTACACAGCACGCAGCAACATGCAGCGCATCGCCGCTCACTGGTCCGGGCATGAGCTTGTGTGCAATGAATGCTGCAGCAAGCCCGAAGGCATCTTCGTTGAGTTCGAGTAGCGGCAGATCACTGACAAGCTGGAGTGCTGCGTCTCTGTGAGAGAACGCAGCGTTATCCAGTTCGTTGATGACTTCGGCAGAAACGAACACACTGTGGAGGTGTTGTTGCGTGCTCAGCCATTCACTCGATGTTTGTCTGCGCACGATACTTGCAGGATCATCGCGTGTTGTAACACACGCAGAGACAAAGCTTGTATCAAAGTACACTCGTGCCATAACTTATGCCATATGCTTCACAATATCCTCCGCGAACTCGGAGCACTTGCGCAGTGTCGCCCCGTCCATCAGACGCTCAAAGTCGTAGGTCACGGTCTTGGCGCCGATCGCGCCGTTGATCCCCTTGATGATCAGATCAGCAGCTTCCGTCCAGCCCATGTACCGAAGCATCATCTCGCCCGAGAGAATGACCGAGCCCGGGTTGACCTGATCCTTGCCCGCGTACTTGGGCGCGGTGCCGTGGGTCGCCTCGAAGATGGCGCAGCCGTTGTCGTAGTTGATGTTTGCGCCTGGCGCGATGCCGATGCCGCCGACGCAGGCTGCGAGGGCGTCTGAGATGTAGTCGCCGTTGAGGTTCATGGTCGCGACGACGTCGTACTCCGCGGGGCGCGTGAGCAACTGCTGGAGGAACGCGTCAGCGATGACGTCCTTGATGATGATCTTGTTGGGATCGTTCTTCGCCTTGCCGCTCTGCGTTGGCACGTGCTTGATGTCAGCCGCGGTGCGCGCGCGTCCGAGCTTTTCGAGATCGATGACGTGCCACGGGCCGCCATCGAGTGGTGTTGCGCCGAAGTGCTTGGCTGCGACCTCGTAACCCCACTTCATGAAGGCACCCTCGGTGAACTTCATGATGTTGCCCTTGTGGACGAGGGTGACGGACGTGCGCCCGTTGGCGATGGCGTACTCGATCGCGGCTTTGACGAGGCGCTCGGTGCCCTTCTCTGAGATCGGCTTGAGACCGAACCCGGAGGACTTGGGGAACCGGATCTTTTCGTACCGATCCGCGAACTCCTTCTTCATTATCTTGCGGAACTTCTCGCAGTCCTCGGTGCCCTCTTCAAACTCGATGCCGGCGTAGATGTCCTCGGAGTTCTCGCGGAAGATGACCATGTCTGTGAGGTCGGGGTTCTTGACGGGTGAGGGGACGCCTGTGAACCAGCGGACGGGGCGGAGGCAGGTGTAGAGGTCGAGCTTCTGGCGGAGCGCGACGTTGAGCGAGCGGATGCCGCCGCCGGTGGGCGTGGTGAGCGGTCCCTTGATGCCGACGAGGAACTTCTCAAAGTCTGTGAGCGTGGCTGCAGGGAGCCAGTCCTTGGAGGCGTTGTACGACTTCTCGCCAGCCATGACCTCGTGCCAGTGGATGCGCCGTGAGCCGCCGTAGGCCTTGACGACAGCAGCGTCGAAGACCCGCTGTGACGCGCGCCAGATATCGGGTCCGGTGCCGTCGCCCTCGATGAAGGGGATGATGGGCTGGTCTGGCACGTTGAGCTTGCCGTTGTCCATCGTGATCGGCTGGCCGGTGATCTGGGCTGTGGTCATGGAACATCTCTCCTGAAAATCGATGAGAATGCCGTAAAGTCCGGGATTCCGGGTGATGGCATGGTGTGCGAAAGAACGACCGATGGTGAAGTCATCGGACCGGGCGCAAGTGTAGCTTCGAAGTGATCGGTTTGGGGAAGAAACTGCCGACGCGTGCGGGAGTGGTTCGGCGAAGTTGTCGGTTTTTTCGAGTTCGCGTGACACAACGGATCCCGGGTGGTGTCTTGTGGGTATCGCAATGGTGCGAGTGGAGGATGTTCCGATGCGGATAGGACGGTTGATGGTGGGCTTAGTAGTTGCTGGAACCTGTGCAGGGTCGATGGCAGCCGAGGGTGACGGGGCGAACGCGGCGCTCGGGTACTACCGGGCCTGGATGAACCAGACTCCGGAGCTGCAGGAGGTGCTCGTCACCGGCGGAGAAACGCTCTCGCTTGCTGCAGGGGGTGAGGATTTGCTTGCGTCTTCGCAGGAGACGATCAATGCGTTGTTGTCTGCAACGCGGAGCGGTGAGGCGGACTGGGATATTGCGTATGAAGAGGGGCCGGGCGCGCTCTTGCCACACCTCGGAAAGATGCGCGCGAGCGCGAAGATTCTTGCAGCTGATGCGCTGCGCTGCGCGAATGCGGGCGATCATGCGGGCGCTGCCCAGCGCGCAGCTGCGCTGTACCGCATGTCGGGGCAGGTATCTCAGGATGACATTCTCATTTGCTCACTGGTCGGGATGGCTATCTCGCAGTTGGGTAACGGATTGACAACGCAACTGATCGATCAGGGTGCGCTCGATGCGGCTGGTGCGACAGCAGTGCTGACAGCAATACACAGTGCACCGAGCGATCGGTTTGGTATGCGCGACGCGATCATCGGTGAGTGGCGGATCATCAGTGAGTCTGTGCTTCGCAACTCTGGCGAAGAGCATCCCGGCGCGTGGCTGATGGAGCAGATCCAGATGGATGAAGAATCCGAGTTGCAGCGCGATGTTGCTGCGATGACACGTGGTGAGTTGCTTGATCAGCTCGGTGGGTTTGCGCGGTACCACAGCGACATGCTCGTCGCGTGGGATGCGAAGGATGCAGAGGCGCTCTCAAAGGTTGAGGCCGGCGTTGAAGAGAACACATACGGAATGCTGACACGATTGCTCGGTGCGCCCATGTCGCGTGCGTTCGCATCGCAGCAGCGGTTTGATGCTGATCTGGAAGTGCTCATCGGAAAACTTGAAGGGATCGAAAGGAAGTAAGCGCCACATGGGCGATCCTGATGTCAGGACATTGATGCTCAAGATGCATCGCGGAAGTGAGTCTGCAGCGGAGACGCTGTGGGCTCACTTTGCGTCGCCATTGACAGGCTATGCGCGGCTGATTCTCCCTCGCGGGATGGAATCGTCTGCCGAGGATGTGGTGCAAGGGGTCTTTGTGAAGGTGCTGAAGATGCGTCGTCGTTCTCTGCGCAACGTGCGGGATGGCACAGCGTTTCTCTATCGTGTGACCCGCAACGAGACGCTGAACGCTGGACGCGGGGAGCTGCGTCAACAGAAACGTCAAGCGAAGATACAACACGATGTATCAACAACACAAGTGAGTGACGAGGTACACCGAATGCTTGCTGCGATTGAGCAGCTTGCAATAGAACAGCGCGAGGTGATTCTGCTTCGGTATATCAGGGGATTGACGATCGATCAGGTGTCAGAAACAGTGGGAGTGAACCGGAACACGGTGGCGAGCCGGGGACGGATCGGGATGGCTCGACTCAGGGAGACGCTGGGCGCGGAGACTGATGGGGTGTGCGATGGATGAGCTGAAAGACGTGGATTCAGGTTTGTATCGTGATGCTGGTGCATTGCCGGATGCGCTGCGGATGCAGGTGCGCCGTCGGCGCATTGTGCATCGGTTGAAGACCGGCAGCGGTGTTGCTCTTGGGGTGCTGTTGATGACGGTGGTTGGTGTATTTATTGCTCAGCCAAATGCGAGCAATGAAAGCATCAATCGCCCGCTCAATGGAGCTGTGATCAGTATCGACGATCCGATCTTTGATACACTCGATGTGGAGGCAGAGCGATCGCCCGATGCGACAGTCTGGCGCGCGAGCATGCTCCTGAACAGCGACTGGTCGATGGGGCTGTAGCGCTGCTGCTTGATGACGTTCGCGCGCAGGCATGACAGGTGTGTTTTTGACGCAATCCAGCCGGGTTTCCCGGGTTTCGGTTGCTGACGTGTAATCTAATCAGTGCAAGTTTGCGAGGACGAAGGGATTCGTGTACCCTGTCGATCCGCGTTATCGCTGTCTCTCACGGAGTGATCCATGTCAGATTCAACACCTGTCTCACGCACCGGGCTGCTCGATCGGATCGAACGAATCGGGAATCGCCTGCCCGATCCCACGATGCTGTTCATTGGCGGCACACTCATCATCATGGTCGTGTCTGCGATTGCGGTATCGCTCGGGTGGTCGGTCGAGCGCGTGACGATGCAGGCGATCACCAACGCGGACGGCTCTGCTGGGACGCAACTCGTTGGGACGGGTGTGTTCGTTGAACCGTTCAGCCTGCTCTCGCGCGACGGGCTCGACTGGGTGTTCTCGAACATGGTGAAGAACTTTGTTGAGTTCGATCCGCTCGGCATTGTGCTGACGGGGATGCTCGGGATCGGTGTTGCTGAGCGCACGGGATTGCTCGCTGCGCTGCTCAAAGCGTTCATGGCGATTGTTCCCGCAAAGTTGCTGACACCCGCGATGGTGTTCCTCGGGATCATGTCGAGTATGGGGCTCGACGCGGGATATATCGTGCTGCCGCCGCTTGCTGCGATGTTGTATATCGCGGTGGGGCGTTCGCCGTTGGCAGGTATTGCTGCGGTGTTCGCGGGTGTGTCTGCCGGGTTCAACGCGAACCTGCTTGTGACGGGCCTTGATCCGATGCTGTCGGGCTTGTCGACCGAGGGCGCGCAGCTGCTCGATGAGAACTACGCGGTTGCGCCGACGTGCAACTGGTACTTCATGATCGCATCGACGTTCATTATGACACTGGCTGGGTGGTGGGTGAGCAGCGCGCTCGTCGAGCCAAGACTGCGCAGCAAGCCCGCCGACGATGGCGGCCCCGTGCCGGAGGGCGATAGAGATCCGAAGGCACATCTGCTCAACGATGATGATCGCAGAGGTCTGCGCGCAGCTGGTATCGCAGGGGTGATCGTGGTTGGTGCGCTGCTTGCGTTGGTGCTGATCCCGGGTGCGCCGCTCTACACTGCGCACGCGCCGGATCCCGCATCGATCGGCGAGAACGCGCGGATGATCACGGTGGAGATCGTCCCCAACGGAATGGCACTGGAAGAAGCTGAGCGTCCTGCTGGCGCGTTTGTCCATAACGATCAGCTTGTTGTACCGAGTACGCGCAGGTTCGACCGGTGGGTCGACGCGATCGTGCCGATGATTTTCCTGTCGTTCCTGATTCCGGGATTGGCGTTCGGTGCTGCGACTGGTTCGGTGAAGTCGTCGAAGGATGCTGCCGAGCACATGATCGAAGCGATGAAAGCGATGGCGCCGATCATCGTGCTGGCGTTCTTTGCGGGTCAGTTCATTGCGCTGTTCAACCAGAGCAATCTCGGCACGATGCTCGCGATCTGGGGTGGATCACAGCTTGCAAACATGGGCTTGTCGGCCGGCCTTTTGATGGTTGCATTCGTGCTGGTGACGATGGTGTTCAACCTGTTCGTCGGTTCGATGAGCGCCAAGTATGCGCTCTTTGCACCGATCTTCGTGCCGATGTTCATGATGATCGGGATCAGCCCCGAACTGACGCAGGCCGCGTACCGCATCGGTGATTCCGTGACGAACGTCATCACGCCGCTCAACGCGTACCTTGTCATCATTCTTGTGTTCATGCAGAAGCATGCGCCGAAGTCCGGTCTTGGCACGCTCGTCGCGATGATGCTCCCGTACTCGATCGTGTTCCTGATCGCGTGGACAATCCTGCTGCTGATGTGGCTGTGGCTGGGCATCCCGCTCGGACCTGCAGGACCGTTGTCATACTCAGTTGGCGGGTGATTGTGCTGGCGTTTCTGCTTGCTTTGACCGCTTGCCGAGTTTGTTCTTGACTTCGAGCGTGCCAGCGACAGTAAAGAACACAATCGCGAGCACGAGCACGCACTTTGTCAGAATCGATGATGTGTATCGCCCGCCGATGAGCGACTTTCGTGATGTAAGTATGAGACACGCTAGCGCAAGCCCAGGGATGAAGAACGCGCCGATGAACGCGTAGATCAGCTGGATGTCATTGAACTTGAACAGCACACCAAGCATCGGGACCGTTGCGATAAGCAGCAGTGTTGCTTTGTAGACTCTGCTCTTCGTATCAACTGGCGGGAGTTCCCCTGCACTCTCTCCCTTGCCAACATGGTTGCGGAGTCTCCAGACATCGGCGTAGATGTACGGCACAGACTGCCACACACCAAGCACGCTTGAGAAGGCTGCTGCGAAGGCGCCGCCGAGAAAGATGTATTTTCCTGTAGGCCCGATTGATTGTTCGAGCACATCGCCCATGCTTGTGATGAGTGCGCTCCCGCTGCCGCTTCCTTGGGCCTTGCTCGCGATAATGACAACCGCTATCCCAAACAGGGCGCTGAGTGTGTACGCGATGAGCGCATCGATGCGTGCGATGCGCAGATGTGCTTTCGTGGTGCGCCCCGATTCGCGCATCCAGTACGAGTAGCAGATGATAGTGAGCGTGCCTCCGACGCCGCCCATGTACGCGATGGTCCGTGTCAATCCACCGGTATCCCATTGGGGCAGGCTGATCGGTAGCAGACCCGAGACGATCGACACGGGATCGGGCTTGAGCATGATCGCGGTCGTGATTACGCACGCGAACATAATGCCGACCGCGACGGTCATCACGCGAGCGAACAGTTTGTATCCGCCGAACCAGACAAGAATGAGTCCGACAAGGCTCGACGCGATGCCGAAGATGATCTTCTCGATGTTTGGCTCAAGACCCGAGACGTTGTACGGGATCATTGCGCCAGCGAACACACCGCACGCGTTGATGAGTGCTGCGCATGTGACGAATGTCCACGGGACAAGGTAGATCACGAACGCGATGAACGCGAACCAGCCGAGATGGAGCATCGCGCCCTCAAGGATGGTGCGCTGTGTAGCGATCTGCCAGCGCGCGAGACACTCGGTGAGGACGAACTTGAGTGTTGCGCCGAACCCAGCAGCCCAGAGGATGGCAACGCCGAGCATTGACCCTGCGATGGATGCGGTTGCGATATCGCCCGCACCGACACCAGTCGCAGCGACCAGCACACCCGGGCCGATGATGGCGAGGAGTGGAAACTTCCTCGCAGGGGTTGCTGGCGTTGGATCGGTCATGACGTGTAGAGCAGTGAGAAGTCACGCCAGAACGTCGGATATGTCTTTCGCACGCACGCGGGATCACGGATGACGACGTTCGGTCTGCGCAGACCAATCAGCGCGAGTGACATCGCCATCCGATGATCGTTGTATGTGTCGAACGCAACCAGGGGCGCATCAGCTGAGCAGTCGATACCGTTTGCTGGCGGCGTAACGCGGAGCGCATCGCGGTCCGCGCCGATCTCTTCAACGCCGACACCTACTTTGCGTAGTTCTGTTTGTATCGCGTGGATGCGGTCTGTCTCCTTGACGCGCAGTGTGCCGAGCCCGCGCAGTGTCGATGTGCCTTTCGCGAAGCAGGCAACTGATGCGATGGTCATCGCGATATCGGGCATGTCTGCGAGATCGACATCGATGCCTTTGAGTTCGCCCGATGACTGGATAGCGGTGTAGGCTGCATCCTTGGCGGTGCTTCTGCCGAGCGTTGCGCCCATCTGTGAGAGGACTTCTGCGCAGGCGACATCACCCTGGAGAGAGTGTGCGCTGAGACCCGGGATGCGCACGGTTGCGTTTTGCAATAATGCGCCAGCGCCGAGAAAGTAGCTCGCGCCCGATGCGTCTGGCTCGATATCGAACGCGAGATCTGACAGCGCGTGTTCTGCAACGCGGAGCACACGCAGGTCTGCGCTTGCGCGCGTCGAAACACCGAGTTGATCGAGCATGCCCAGTGTCATGCGGATGTACGGCTCGCTCGGTGGTGTTTCCTTGAGCTGGATCGTGATACCGCCGGGCAGGAACGGGCCGATGAGCAGCAGCGCGGAGATGAACTGGCTTGATACAAGCGTGCCAAGATGGACCGTTGCTGCGCGCGGGAGTGGGGCGGGCGCTGTAATTCTGATTGGTGGGCAGAAGGGGCTCGCAAGAAACTCGACCTTTGCGCCGAGTTGTTCGAGGGCATCGACGAGACCGCCGATGGGACGCTCACGCATCCTTGCATCTCCCGTGATGGTGGTCGGCCACTTTGAGAGGAGTGATGCAGCAGCAAGAAACCGTGTGGCTGTGCCCGCGTTGCCAAGGTCGAGCTCTGCGCCGGGCGGTTCGACCCGGAACATGCCGCCGATGCCCTGCACGCTGGCAGTTGTTCCTGTGATGCGTGTCTGCACACCGAGCGTCTGCAGTGCGCCGAGCATGCGCTGTGTGTCGTCGGCATCGATGAGCGCGTTTGCAACGGTGGATGAGCCATCGGCGAGTGCAGCCAAGAGCAGCGCACGGTTGGTCAGGCTCTTTGAACCGGGCGGCTGCACAGAGATCGTGCGGAAGTGTGATTGGTGTATGGGGAGAATCTGAAGCTCGTTCGGCAGCGCATCGATCGGTGTGCGCAGGACATCGAGATACGCCTGCATGGATTTCTGATCGGTCTCACGGGCTGCCATACTGCTCACGCGCTCGTTTCCCGGCGGATGACTGCGACAATATCCTCGACCGGCACGACGAAGAGCCGGTTGTCGCCTTCGAAGTCGACCGGGATGGCGTGCTTCGGATTGAACAGGACGCGGTCGTACTGATCGATGGGGTAGTCGCTGTCGGACTGGACCTGGGCTGAGATGGTCACGACTCGGCCTGTCAGCGTGGGGATCTCGACCTTGTCCGGCAGATGGATGCCCGACTTTGTCTGCTTCTTGTCCTCATCCTTGCGGATGAGGACGCGCGCCCCGATCGGCTCGACCGTCTCGAAGACCGACTTTGACGCGTCTGATTTGTTGTTCCCTGATGTCGAACGAGATGAACTCATGCACTATGTTATGCTGCCCGTCAGCGGTGTTGCCGATGAGTCATAAACCGCCTGAAAGTGCAGGAGTGCCGATGCCAGCAACCAATCCGACACAGCATCTGATGGGATTCGTGCGTGATGTGCCCGATTTTCCAAAGCCGGGTATCGTGTTCAAGGACCACACGCCGCTTCTTGCGGATGCGGAGGCGCTCGCGCTCGCGGTTGAGTTGATGGCCAAGCCGTGGCTGAATCTGTCAGACGATCAGCGTGTGCAGTATGTCACTGGCGCAGAATCTCGTGGGTTTATCTTTGGGACCGCGATTGCTCGCAGACTGAATGCAGGGTTTGTCCCCGTGCGCAAGCCGGGCAAGTTGCCCAGAGCAGTTCGGCAGGTGTCGTACGACCTTGAGTACGGGAGTGATGCACTCGAGATCCACGAGGATGCACTTCCGAAAGGGAGTCGCGTGCTGATTGTCGATGATCTGCTTGCGACCGGCGGGACACTCAAAGCATGTTGCGAGCTTGTGGTTCAGGCACAGGCTGAGATCGCGGGCATGTCGATTCTGATCGAGTTGTGCGCACTGAACGGTGCATCGCATGTGCGCGATTATGCGATGCTGCACACTGTGCTGAAAGTGCAGTGAGGCTTTGCGTTTATCGACGACGACGCACGAGGACGAGACTGCCCAATCCAAACGCAGCGAGGGTATTTGGAGCGGGGATGTTGTAGATCACAACGCCTGCGAGTTCGTTGATATTGCTACCTAGATTCACTGCTGAAGGCAGGGTTGGGCTTGTAAACATCCACAGAACTGTAGTGTCAGTTGTAAAATCAATGAGCGATCCAGCTGGCAGTGACAAGTTTGTTACTGTGTATGTGACATCAAACATGGCAATGGGATTTGCAGTGTTTGCGAATAGGCCAGCACTTGGAAAGTGTTGCTGGCCCGACACGACTTCCGCAGAGGTTCCGAAACTGGATGTGACAAGGTACTGTGGATCCATCATGCCTGCACCAGTTACTTCAATGATTCCATGATCTGCGTAAATCGTGGTTTCAATTGCGCCAGCAGCGTAGTAGATATTGGAGTCAAAAGACACGTACACTGGAAACGTGACGGAGGGATTCTGCGACGTGACCGACAAGCCTGAGGGCATGTTCAGCATTGGCTGAGCGAAGCTTGTTTGCGTGGCACACGCGACGGCGACGAGTGTTGTGATTGGTTTCATGTCTCTCTCTCCAGTTTCTTTGTTGCCATTCGAATAGATGCTCTTCAAGTCAAATAACCACATGGTAAAAGAGCAACGATTCATGTGGATGCTGCAGTTTGGGGTTCTGAGCGTCTTCGCTGCAACCCGAGCAAGCTGCAGAATGCACACGCTGCTACTACCGTTGCTGGTGCAGGTATCACTGTGATCGTGCCAAGGAGTTCGTTGACATTCGGCGGCTCATACAGTGTTGCCGTTGGAGTAAACCAGCCGTCGTAAAATGCAACAGCATTGGTCGCTGAGGAAATTGTCACATTGTGTGCCGTTGAAAAATCTGTTGCCGTAAAAGTGATCTCTACAAACTCACAAGGGTTTGATATGTTTGGTGGAACAATTTGTCCTGGCATGTAGAGCTGGCCCGAAATGACCGACAGAGATGTGTTCACGATTGTGCTCTGAAAAAAGAGCGGATCGGTACCCGCGTATCCAGTGGACGAAATCATCCCTTCACTGAATGAGAGTTCGCCATCGTATCCTGCAAATGCAAAGTGCAGACTACTGTCGAAACTTGCGGACACGGTGAACGTGACGCTTGGATTCTGGGGTGAGACCACAAGCCCTGCAGGCATATGCAGTGCGGGGAATACCGAAGGCTGGCTGGAAGCTGTGCAGTTGATGAGGCATACAGCGGCGATCGAAGCGGACAGGTATCTCATCAACTCCTCCTTTGGACAGCATTGTGCGAACTTTTTGAGCAAGGGAGCAACTGCTATTGGGGACTCACTACGCTCTGCTTTGAGTATACTTGAAGGTTGATGTACCAGATCCGGTGAAGTCTGAGATTTTGCAAAAAAGAAACACCCCCGATCGTGATACGACCGGGGGTGCGATTGATCAATCTTCAGAGCGTGTGTCTGAAGTGCATGGTTGCCTAGGCGGCAACCATTATGGTATTAGCGGCGACGACGTGTCGCGACCAGACCGCCGAGGCCAACGAGAGCCAGTGAGGACGGTGCGGGAACGCCGATGACCTGGATGGTGCCAGCGAGCTCAGTTGCCTGAACAGCTGTTGCCTGCGGACCTGATGCGCTGTTGTACAGTGACAGCTGGTTTGTTGCTGTTGTGATATCAACGGTGTAGCTGCTGGTGAAGTCATTCGCTGTGAATGTTGCTTCGAAGATATCGAAGGGGTTGGCGGGGTTCGCGTTCACGCCTGGGGGGAAGTGGAGCTGACCGGAGATCACGTTGTTGCCGTTGGCAACGAAGAACAGCGGATCGGATGCTGCTGGGCCGGAGACAGCGATTGTGCCAGCGGAAGCGTTGATTGCGCCATCATAACCTGCGAAAGCAAAGTATGATGCAGCATCGAACGAGAGGCTGACGTTGAATGTGACGGACGGTGTGCCCGAGTCAACGGACAGACCAGCGGGCATGCTCAGAGACTGAGCGGATGCTGCAGTTGCAACGCCAGCGACAGCAAACAGTGCAAGAACTTTCTTCATTTCTTTCTCCTCAACAGAGATTACGGGGGTCGGTCCCCATGCTTCAGACACCTTGCTGACCGAACGACTCAGTCAGCCGATGCCGCTAAGGTACATCAAGTTGCTCTGGAATGCCAGCGTTGTATCAAAAAAAACGATGCAAGTTCATATGTTCTTTGTATTTCACCCTTTTTTCATGATATTATCGGACAAATATATCAGGATCCGAGCCAATGATTGGAAAATGATCGGGTCGTGTGGGATTCAAGCCAATATCAGGGTCTCTATGCACTATAGAGCAGTGTGGTTTGAAGTACAAAGTAGAGATTTGTGGGGTTTTTCAGTGGGTCGTTCGATGCCCCGGCGTCGAGCTTTCTGGAGACACAATCATGGAGTGTCACGAGTTGGCGCCAATACGTCGCACATATGGGTATGCTGAGACGGCTGTCACTCCTGCTGTAAGCCACATCATGAGATTGTTTGCATGAATCCAACTTGAGTCCGGAAGGGCCAGCCCAAGTCCTGCTATCAGCATGACAGTTGGAATACACACAGACTGCAGAATCATTTTCGCTTTTCCGAACTTGCCAGCTGAAAAATCGTATCCATCTGATTCGTAGACTGCGCGAATCGAAGTCACAAGAAGTTCTCTGATCAGAACAATGACTGCAATAAGTACATTCACCCCGGTGATATGTACTAACTGAGCGTTTTCCCCTGCATTTGTGGTGAAAACTGTGTACGCTGGGCCAGCAAGGCATGCAAGTGTGCCGATGACGAGCGCTTTGTCTGCAAACGGATCGATGATTCGCCCGAACTTGCTGACAACATTCCACCTGCGTGCCAGATGTCCGTCGAGCATGTCTGTGATCGCTGCAACAACAAACGCGATCATGCATCCAATCAGGCGCCAGTCTGCAGCCATTGACCCACTTGTATCAACACCATGATGTGGGGATGGAGCTGTCGCAAGGACAACGATGATGCCAGCAGCAATGAAGCAACGGGCCACACTCAGTGTGTTTGGCAGACGTTGTTTCCATTGTGGTTGGGGGGTGTCCATTGGCCTCTGGTTGGTGATTTCAGGTCCTGATTGAAAAGTGATGTGCGAGCATAGCCAGCCAATAAATGCGGGCTGGTATAGATGGATTTGTTACGTGTCCGTTGCATGCAATTTTGGAACAGAACCGCTGGGGATGGGTGTTCGGCATGGCAGCAGCGAGTTTGAGAAGGATCGGATGATGCCGGATTCGTTCAAATGGGGCTTTTATTGACGAAAACGGACGATTGAAGACCCTTGTAAGGCCGATAGAACTGTTGAGGATTCGGTACGAATGAATATGAATGCATAGCCCGTGAATCTGCTCGTCAGATGACTGGGAATGCAAGGCCTTCTTTGCGGGAGCACGAATGACTCAGACACACACCCAGCGCCAGCCGGACGTGCAGCGGGTGGCTCGTGCACTTGCTGGGTTCCGTGCGAGGATTCGACGTGTTCTGGTGCTCGAACGAGTGCTCGTGGTCCTTGCTGGACTTGTGGCAGCAGTCTTCCTTGCTGGAGCGCTCGACTTTGTGTTCCGCGCTCCATCGAGTGTGCGACTGGTTGGATTGGTGTGTGCAATCGTCGTCATTCTTTTCATCTGCCGGCGATGGGTGCTTCCTGTCCTGCGATTCCATCCGTCGCTGCGTGATATTGCGTTGCGGGTGCCCGGTGATGCTCGGAAAGACGAAGCTCTGGCAGCAGTTGTGCAACTCGCTGAGCATCAATCAGGTGATCAGCAGCTTCGTCACGAGATAGGGAACAGTATTGTTGGCATCGCTGAAGCAGATGAACGCCTCCATGCGATAGGACGATTTGTCCAGTCGAAGCGTCTCGTGCGCGCAACGCTGGTCTTTTCGGTTGCAGCGCTTGCTGTATGCGTTGCTGCAGTTGTCAGACCTGATATCACAAGGATTGGCGCGCAACGAGTTCTTACGCCGTGGTCGGATGTCAGTTGGCCGAAACGGACGCAGATAGCTGACGTGACTGGTGCAACAGTGCAGCCAACGACTCGTGCACTTGTGTTGCGTGCAAACATCGAGAAAACGAATCGAGCACCCGGACAGACCAGAGTGGTTGCAAAGTACCAAGTGTTACAGGGACGCAAACCAGTGGGTGATGTCAGGCAGGTGGTGCTCGCAGCACAGCCAAGCGACGGCACTCACGCTGATCTGTACGAGCAGGTCATCGGGCGTGAAACATGGGCGTCCCGCAATGAGGGTGACAACTCAACGTGGAGTATTCGATACTGGTTTGAGACGCTGGACGACAGCACGGACACAATGACAGTGAGGTTGGCAGATCCACCAGCAGTGACAACGGCGCAGGTCCACGTCTTGCCACCCGCGTATTTTCCAGACAGTGCGTCGATCTCAGTGGGTGCTGACGCGTCCCGGTTTGTGGTCGGTGATCAGGTCATTGCGTTTGCGGATCAGGGCAGAAGCACCATTGCTGAGCCTGTTCGCGTGCTTGAGCAGTCCGCAGTGCATGCGACGCTCAGCATGAACAAACCGATCACTCGTGTGGAGTGGGTGAACAGGAAAGATGGTGCAGGCGACGCGACCCCAGTCGTACAGATTTCCCATGCTGGCTCTCAGGTGACAGTCGAAGCCAAGTTACACGAATCTATTCCGATTTCACTGCGATTTGAGGATGGCGACGGGCTTGTGAGTGAGCGGAATACGACACTGCTACTGGAAACGGTGGCTGATGAGTTGCCAGCCCCTGCGCTGCTCGAACCTGCGCAGGACGAGTGGGTGCTGCCGACAGCAAAGTTTGATGTTATCGGTGAGGTTGTCGATGATGTGGCGCTCTCACGCGCATCGGTTGCGTGGCAGCTTGCAAGAGCGGTGCAGGGGTCGGCTGGTGCGCCGCCAGAACCTGTGAATGATCGCATGGAAGTTGCTTCGCGCGATGCTGATGGAGCCGTCCTGCTGAACGTCAAGCTGACTTCGATGCTCTCGATTGCAGAAACTGGCGCACAACCCGGCGACGAGGTGCATCTTGTCGCGCTTGGCACGGACATGCGCATGGCAGGTCTTGATCCTCCGATGGAACCGGTGATATCGCGGATGCGTCGGTTGCGGGTGGTGTCGGAGGAACAGTTTGTTGACCGCATGTGGCAGTCGCTGGACATGGTGCGCGATGCGGCGAAGGCCCTTGATGCTCAGCAAGCCGCGATGATCGAAAACACCACCTCCGGCGTTCGATCCACAACACAGCAGGAGCAGCAGGCTATCACCGATCGCCTCAACGCGCAGTTGCGTGCGATCGTTGACGCAATGCAGAGCGCCGAACGGAACGGGCTCGATCGTGCAGATGTTTCGCGTTTGCTCAGTGATGCGGCAAAGGCAGCACAGCGTGCGTCGGAAGCATCGCAGGAGGCTGCGCAGAAATGGAACAACGATCAAGCCAGCGAGGATGAAGCAGATACCGGGCCATCAAAGGTGTCGGGAGAGCACCAGCAGGATGTGCGTGATGCGCTCGGTGATCTGCTGCAATCTCTGGACAGGGGTTCTGATGCCTTCCTTGCACGGCGCTCTGTTGCGAGATTACTTGAACAGCAGAAGCAGTTAAATCAGCGTACTGCGAACTTTGCTGAACGAACGCTCGGCAAGCGCGACAGTCAGTTGACACCAGCAGAACGTGCCGAGATGAATGAGCTCTCCCAGGCGCAGCAGGAACTGTCGCAGCGTGCAGCGGAGATGCTCGACGAGCTTTCAGATCAGCAGCAGCGCCTGCAACAGTCTGACCCGGTCGGTGCTGAGGTTGTGAACAACGCCGAGCAGACAGGGCGTCAGCAGAACCTGTCCCAGCAGATGCAGCAGGCATCGAGCAGCTTGCAGAACAACCAGAATCAGCAGGCACAGAGAGACCAGACGGCCGCGACAGAGACACTCGAAGAGATGATGGAGCAGTTTGAGCAGGCGGAGCAGACACGTGATCGCGTGCTTGAGCGATTGTTTGCTGACATGAAGCAGCAGATCGAGTTGCTTGTTGGGATGCAGGAGTCCGAGCTTGGCACCCTTGACGCAAGGATGTCGCAACACCCCAATGCGCCGGTGCTGGAGTTGCTTGATCGTGGCATGATCGCTTTGCATCAGGCGACGGGGCCTGTCATTGAACTTGCGAACGGTGCGATGCCTGATGCTGCACCGGTTGTGGATTCACTCAAACAAGCAGAAGAGTCGATGCTTGATGCGATCGAGATGCTTCGAGTTTCAAATGCGCCGGGCGCGCACGATGCAGAGACGATGTCGCTTGAACATTTGAGTGTTGCACTGGAGGACGCCGAGCGACTGCGTGCGGAGAGTGCAAATCGCGAGCGTGATCGTCAGCAAAAGGAGTTACGCAAGGCGTACGCGGAAATACGTGAGATCCAGGTGCGAGTCCAGGAAGAGACCGTGCCGTATGTAAACAAGGATCTGAATCGCAAGGAGCGTGTGCTGGTGCGCAGACTTGCAGCGTCGCAGCGCGAGGTGGGGCAGTTATTGAAAGAACTTCCCGAGAAGTATGAGGGGTTGTTTGATGCGTCGACACTCGCCTTTGCGCATCGTCGCATGGACACTCTTGTTGAGTCGACGGCTGGCACGCTCAACGACGGAGCCGCAACAACGCGCGTTGTGCGTGATCAAACTGCGGTAATCAAGCTGCTTGACCAGCTTGCAGATGCGATGGACCGTGCGAGTGAGAACAGTCAGGAGTTTGCTGAGGCGCAGTCCAATCAGGGCGGGAGTCAGCAAAGCCAGAACGGGCAGGATCAGCCGCTCTTTGAAGCACTTGCAGAACTGGAACTGCTCCACGCGATGCAAGTTGATGTCAGCGAGCAGACGCGATTTGCGGACGAATCGAGTGCGAGCGAAGCAGATGTTGAATCGCTTGGGCAATATCAGCAGGATATAGCGAAGGAAGTACAGGTACTCATCAAACGCATGACTCGTCAAGGCCCCGGTCAGGCTGCGCCGAATGAGCAGCCGGTACTTCCGCCGGGCATGGGGTTCGATGTGTTCGTTTTTTCGAATGAACAAGATGCTTTCAATTCTCAGCCCGAACAACCCTCCGATCCAGAGCATAAACAGCCTGAGATTGATCCCGGTTTGAGGTCGCTGGATGATCTGCTCGGTCTTGAAGAAGCTCCCGATGAGAAAGTGGAGGAACACAATACAGAGCTATGGCAACTGCTCGAGGGTGAGCGTGAGAGCAATCCGTTGGTTAATGCCGCTCGTCTCATGTCTCGAGCTGCTGAGCGTCTGACGCAGAAGATCGATCCGGGTATCACAACGCAACGTATTCAGGAACAGATTCTGATCGATCTTGAGAAGACGATTGAAGATGCGCGGAATCAACAGAACCAGCAATCGCAGCAGCAGCAACAGAGCCAGAACCAGCAGCAGAACAATCCTGATCAGCAACAGCAGCCATCGCAGCAGAATCAGGAAATGAACCAGAACCCACAGGGCGACAACACTGGCCAGCAGAATACGGTTGCAGGTCGGGACGCGCAGCCCGGCACGATGGTGACCGCGGCACAAGCGCGCTGGGGAAGCCTGCCGGCGCGCGTGCGTGACACGCTGACGCAGGGATCAAGCGATTCGTTCAGCTCGATGTACCGATCGCTTACGGAAGCGTATTACAAGCGACTCGCAGAAGAAGGGAACCGATGACCGAACGTGTGGGGGCAATCTTTTCGAT
The DNA here is from genome assembly GCA_020639155.1 of Phycisphaeraceae bacterium. NCBI lineage: Bacteria > Pseudomonadati > Planctomycetota > Phycisphaerae > Phycisphaerales > Phycisphaeraceae > Phycisphaeraceae bacterium. The sequence goes on along the minus strand of JACKHF010000001.1, from coordinate 172,885 downwards.
AATCGTATGCACGCTTGGCGCCAGTAGTGCGTTTGCGCAAGTTGCGCCACAACCTTCGGCCAGTGCGCAGAATACGCCAACGCAGGACGAGTTTACTGAAGCTCTGCAGATGTCGACGGAAAGGGGACTCGAAGCGCTCGCAGCGATGCAAGCATCTGACGGGTCATTCGGTGGCAGGTTCGGTCGAAATGTTGCGATTACTTCACTTGCAGCAATCGCGTTTATGGCTGACGGGAACCTGCCGGATCGAGGGAAGTATGCCGAGCAGGTGCAGAAAGCCCTTGATTATGTGCTCTCGTGCAGTTCAGAGAGTGGTCTGATCGCTGATGAAGCTGTGACAAGCCCGATGTACGGACATGGGTTTGCGACGCTGTTTCTTGGTGAGATTGTGGGTATGAGTGCGGGTGGCGTGGAATCGCCCGAATCGCAGCGTGCGCACGAGGCTCTTGTCAAAGCTGTTCGTTTGATCGAACGGACACAGAATCAGCAGGGGGGGTGGAGATACAACCCTGTGCCGTTTGATGCGGATGTGAGTGTGACAATCTGCCAGGTGATGGGTTTGCGATCAGCGCGGAATGCAGGGCTGGAAGTGTCGTCAGAGGTCATCGATAAAGCCGTGAAGTATGTGCGCGACTGCCAGAATCCTGATGGTGGGTTCAGGTACCAACTGGATCCGGGGACAAGCGGATGGGCGCGTTCAGCTGCCGGTGTGGCGACGATGTATTACGCGGGCATTTATGAAGACAAAGCCATTGATGAGGGTCTTGATTACATCAAGACGGTAGGAATGCCCGGTCTGACCGATGAGCAGCCGCATCGCTGGTATGGACATTACTACGCTGTGCAGGCGATGTACCTTGCGGGTGGTGATCACTGGGCACAGTGGTGGCCAGCGGCAAGAGAGGAACTGGTTTCCTCACAGCTTCGCAATGGCACGTGGTCTGATAACAGCTTTGGAGACGATTATGCAACAGCAATGGCGTTGATAGTCCTCCAAATGCCCAAGCGATATTTGCCGATCTTTCAGAAGTGAAACGCATGATCTCTCACCGTATTGGCAAGCAACTGTGTTCGCGTTGGCTGGCACCTTTGGTGTGGAGTCTCGTTGCACCAGTGTGTGTCTATGGACAGTCGTATTACGCTGATGCGGAAATCATAACAGCGTTGCCAGATGAGATCGTGGGCACACGCACGCAGGAAACGCTGCGAGGGTCTGTGCTGACCGATTCACTGCAGGTGTTCACTGGTGAACTGACAATCGGACGTGATGGTTCAATCGGTGTCACCAATGTTCTCGGCACACACACAACGGGTCTGTTGCACCCTGCTGAAGAACTTGATGCAGGTATGCGACGGTTTATTGGTGTTGCGTTTGATCGGGAGACGAAGCAGTCAGATCAACGAGTCCGCGTTTCGACTTCGCGACGAAGTTCATCACAGCAGATTCTTGTGCTTCGCAATGGAGATCGATTTGCAGGTCATCTTCGTGCAAGCCAGAGTGATGACATGACGATCGCGTGGTCACACCCGGTGCTTGGTGAACTCGGTATTGATCTTGATCATGTTCGAGAAGTTGTGCTACAAACCTCAAAGAAAGCAAGCATGCCTGAGCATGATGCGGATCTTGTGGAGCTTGACAACGGCGACTGGCTCAGCGGGTTTCTTCTCGGTATTGGTGAGCAGGTGAGTATTGAGACAGATTCCGGCGTGGTCAGTGTGCCGATCTCTGGTGTTGCCCGTGTTGAGTTGGCGGATGTGAGCGGGACCGAGCCCGCAGGCAACGAGGACTTTGCGAGTGTTCGCCTGACCGATGGGACGCAGATTGCATGCGAGATGCAGCGTCTCGACATGGATGGTGCTCGTGTGGTACCTCTGGTGACCGGGCAGTCGACACTGCTGACGCTGCCCACAATCGAGCAAATCGTGTGGGTGCGAGGCTCATTGGAAGCACTGGATGAGACGAGCGTTCTTGATGTGCAGCCGATCGATGGTCGCGAGTGGACACGCGATCCACACATTGAACCCACGCGTCGTTTCGAGTCGTTCGCGATGGATCTGCCAGGTCCAATGCGTGTTGATGTCGATGTTCACACCGTTTCTCAGACGGGGGCATTGCTGGTCGGCACGGTCGTGTTGCCTGAGGAATGCCGCACGTGGGGGAACTGCACGCTCGATGTGCGCGCCAAGCAGAACGGTGCTTGGGGATCTATCTGGTCAGGCACGTTCACGGGAGATGCACCTGTTGCTGCCATGCGGGCAAACATCCCGTCTGGTGTGTCGGAGTTGCGCTTTGAGCTTGGCAGCGGTGCGTACGGTATGATTCAGGATCATCTGCGCATTACAGATATGCTGCTGTTCGCTGAAGGGGCTTCCTGAGTCTTTGCAACTTTGTGACAGCGCGGGGTTTTAGCGCAGCTTCAATGTCGCAAGCCCAAGAATAACCATGAGCAGTGTGATGAGCCAGAATCGCGCGACAATGCGCTGTTCGGGCCAGCCCTTGTGGTGCAGATGGTGGTGGTAGGGTGCGATCAGGAAGATGCGCTTGCCGTTGCGCAGTCTGTACGAGCCGACCTGCAGAATAACAGACAGAATCTCCCAGACGTACACAGCACACATGACGAGCACGACGACTTCCTGACGGATGACGATTGCGACAAACGCAATGATGCCACCGATAGTGAGTGAGCCGCAATCACCCATGAAGATGGATGCCGGTGAGCAGTTGAACCAGAGAAACCCGATCAGGGCTCCGAGCAGTGCGCCGCTGACGACCGCGAGTTCGTCTGCACCAGGCACATACGGAACAAGCAGTCGCGATGCTGGCTGTTCCGTTCCCGCAACGAGGCACAGCACGATAAGACCGATGCTCACAAACATGCCGATGCCTGCTGAGAGACCATCCTGCCCATCTGTGATATTGACAGCGTTGCTGAGCAAGCCGAGCAGGAGTGTTGCAACAGTGATGTAGACCACTGGACCAAGAAACCACACCGCTGAGTTGATCGTGAGTCCTGCGATCTGATCATGCACGTAGGTGCGCTGGAACGGGATGTTCAGGGCGTGCTGGATATTGGGAGCGGTCTCGGGGTTGTCGCCAGCCATGTACGAGAAGACACCGATGATAAGCCCAAGCCCGAGTTGGAAGACGAGTTTTTCCCAAGCGCGGAGACCCTGCCTGCCACCGCTGCGCCGTGCTTCTGTGAGTTTGAGCCAATCATCGAACCCGCCGAGAATCGAGAGCCAGACGACGGTCACAAGAACGAGATGGACGTAGGTGTTTGAAAGATCGCAGAGCAGAAAGGTCAGGATGAGTACCGCGCCACAAATGAGCACGCCACCCATCGAGGGTGTGTTCGCTTTGGATTGTGCAACACTTCGAAGCAGTTCGGCATCTGTCTGGCCGGTGTCTCCGATCCGTTTTCTGACGAGCCAACTGATCGTCGGTTTTCCCATCACCATGACAATTGCAAACGCGATCCCCGCTGCAAACAGCACGCGGAACTCAATCTGATTGAACAGGCCAGCGAGCGATCTGATCGGCCTGCCGATCCACAGTCCCTCGCACCAGCGGAGCAGCATGTCGAGTATGGCGAGTATCACAGCAGTGTTGTAGGTTCTTGGTGAGGTGCGGGCAGTGGATGAGGGATGCTTGTCATGTCATCGGCTGATTGGTGCATTCTGGCGCACGAGATGCTCCGCAACACGTTCCAGCCCGATCGATCTGGATGCTTTGAGCAGCACGAGATCGTTCGGCTTGGCATGCTCAGCAATCTGTGCTGCGGTTTCGTCAGAGCACGACTGGTGTTCAACGAACAGGTGTGAGGCTATGCCAGCCTGACAGAGCCGATCGTGTGTCCACTTGACAGATGTACCAACGAGAAACGCGACAATTTCGAGGCGTGCCTGATCTCGAAGCGAGACGATGTGATCTGCAAGTTCCTTGTGAACCGCTTGCGCATGAGTGCCTGTCTCACGCATGTCGCCGAGCACAAGCACGACTCTCATATGCCCGTATGCGATTGCTGCCAGTGTTTCCATAGCCGATTGCATGGAGTCAGGGTTGGCGTTGTACGCGTCGTTGATGAGCGTGAGCGCGCCGTTACCGGTTTGGTGCGAGGATACTTCCATGCGCATTGGTTCCGGCTGACGATTCGATATCGCGCTGATGATCCCGGGGAGAATCTCACGGGTGTTTCTTCCCGTGCGCTGCGCCACACACATCGAGGCAGCAAGAGCCATCGATGCGGTTCGAGCGCTGTGTGCAGCGATGGTGTGCAGGTGCAGCGTGACCGGTGTTCCAAGCAGAACTGGTGCCCGCAGCGTCATCGTTATTCCATCGATGGATTGCTCATCGATGAACACACGCGCATCCGCGTTTTCATGAAATCCTATGCGAGTTGTTGTACATTCTGGTGCAGTCAGATTGCTTGTGAATGGCTCGTCCGCGTTTGTGATGATGAAGCTGTTCTGTTGCATGGATGCAAGGCATGATTCGATTTCGCTTGCGGATCCTTCGACTGAGCCGAGTCCCTCAAGATGTTCGCGACCAGCGCCTGTGATGACGAGGATGTTTGGCTGGACCATTGCTGCGAGTGGGGCGGTCTCGCCAGGATCGTTCGTGCCGATCTCGCAGACAACTGCTTCATGATCAGCAGTCGTATTCAGCAGCGTGAGAGGGACACCGAGATCATTGTTGAAGCTCTTTGGTGCTGATCGAACGTGCGCGAACGAGCCGATTGCGCACGCGATCGCAGCTTTGGTTGATGTCTTGCCATTGGCGCCGACAACCGCAACAACCGGAACGGAGAGTCGATTCCGATGCTCCGTTGCAAGCTTGCCGAGCGCATCGATCGTGCGATCAACACGCAGGATCGGGCATGTGTGATGTATCGAGTCCGGGTCAATATCCTGCTCGACAATAACGAGACGCGCGCCGGATGCGATTGCCTTCGCAATGTATTCGTGCCCGTCTGTCTTCTCGCCTCTGATTGCTGCAAACGCAAGATTCGTTGTCACTTCGCGCGAATCACTGGTCAATCCAGTAACAGGCGCGGTATCCGTTGGTTCGGTGATCCATTGGCCATTGGTGATCGACGCAAGCTCGTTGAGTGGTAGTGTGTGCATGGTTCAGAGTGCGTGCGGGGTTAGTGCGTCGAGAGCTGCGCGAGCAACACGTCTGTCGTCGAAATCTCTGCGAAGGATGCCACCTTTGCCATCTGGCAGCAGCTGGTAATCCTCGTGCCCTTTCCCTGCGATCACGATAACGTCCCCTTGCTGCGCGTGCTGGATTGCCCATGCGACCGCCTGCTCGCGAACATGATCGACGTGAACGGTTTTCTCTGCATCACCATTCCTTACGCCATCCGGCAACCCAGCGAGAATATCGTCGATGACCCGCAGCGGATCTTCCGTGCGTGGATTGTCGCTGGTGACAACGACAACATCGGATAGCGCATAGGCGACACGTCCCATGCGAGGTCGCTTGGTTCGGTCTCGATCGCCGCCGCACCCAAAGACACAGATGAGCCTTGCGTTCGCTGGAACAATCGAACGAGCTGCGTTGAGTGATTTTTCGAGCGCGTCGTCCGTGTGGGCAAAGTCAACGAAAACAGCGATCTGTTCGTCCGATGACGTGACAGGTTGCAGCCTGCCTGCTGGCGCGGTGACGTGCGGGAGCGCGTCTGCAATCTGTGTAACAGAAAGGCCGAGTCGATGTGCGATGACAACCGCCTGCAGCGTGTTCATGGCGTTGTGTGCGCCGACGAGGGGGACGGTTTGGCTGATTGCTCCAAAGGGGCCAGTCAATCGAAGCTTCATGCCGGAAAGATTAGCGCCAAGTGTTTCGACACGCGCGTATGCAGGGTTGGAAGCAGAGCAGAGAACAACATTCGCTGTGCAGTCCTTGAGCATTGTTGCGTGCGCCGGATCATCGGCGTTGACGACCGCTAGCCCATTACTGGGCAGCATGGCAAAGAGACGCGACTTTGCTGCTGCGTACTGGTCCATTGTCTCGTGGTAATCGAGATGATCACCGGTAAGGTTCGTAAACACGCCGATGTCGAATGAGAGCCCATCAGCGCGATGCTGGTCCAGCGCGTGGCTCGACACCTCGACAGTTGCAATCTCGCACTGTGCCTGCATCATGTCTGCAAGTGTGCTTGAGAGGTCTTCAGCGAACGGGGTGGTGAGCTTTGCTTTGGTATGTGTATCGCCAATGTACACGCCGGTCGTGCCGAGAGTGCCTGTCTTGTGCCCTGCGTGCTGCATGATGCAGCGGACGAGCCACGCGATGGTTGTCTTGCCGTTGGTGCCTGTGATCCCAACCAGCGAGAGCGCATCAGAAGGGTTGCCATAGAAACATTCAGCGAGATGGGCTGATGCAACCGGCGCATCGTTGGTTGTGATCAGTGCGATGTGATGGGGAAGATCCAGCGTGATGTCGCTGTTGTGTTCGACGAGCACCGCTGATGCGCCCCTCGCGATGGCATCCGGAATGAAATGCCGGCCATCGTGGGGTGAGAGGTCAGAGTCTGGACGGGCGTTTCCCGTGCGTGCTGGGCGGGCGACAAACAGCGAGCCCTTCTGCACGCGCCTGCTGTCCTCAGTCACGCTGGTGATAGTGATCTGATCAGTAGAGGGGAAGTCTGTCCATACAGAGACTGCATCCTGACGTGATAGTGAATCAAGAAGGTGCTTCAGGGTTGTGTTTGGTGTCGGGGAACGTGACATTTAAGCGAACAATACACATCGGCTGGCGTTGTTGTCCGGCTGTCTGTTTTGTTCCAGATTGCCCTTGAGATGCTCAAAGTGGCTGGTTCAATCAGCCCGCCAGTCAAGCCAGTCATCCATGCTTCTGACATAATCAAGACCTATTGCATCAAACTCATCAGTGCCTTTGCTGGGGCAGGCAACCCCGAGCATGCGCAACGCGCGATTTATTGGCCATTGATGTGAATCTCTGCTTTTCGATTGCGGCGTTCCGTGCTTGGATGCTCGAAATGTTAATTTCCCTTGCTCAAAGAACGCTGCGCTTTGTGTTCCGGTACCACCCTGATAATCGGTTTCGATATACGCAACTGAGGCTTCGTTTGACAGACGGAGCAGGTAATCAGTCAGTGCTGATCCCAGAAACATGAAATCTGGAACTACTTCGCCGATGTTGTTTTCAAGAAGAAAGTCGAGCATATCGCTTGTCAGCGGTAGGAATGCAAAGTCCTGTTGTAGCTCCACAGGAGGAGAGAGTTTCTTGAATATACAGATTGCACGGATTGCAGAAAGGCGAGTGACAAGCCCTGTGATATGGTGTCCCATGTCATCTCCAGAGCACAGTTACAGCGTCTGCATCTGCCAGACGAGCACAATCAGGTGCAGGAAGACCAGTGCCTGGATCCCCGCGATGATGTCATCAACGAGGATGCCCACGCCGCCACCAGCACGCTGGGATTGCTTGGCTGGGGGGAGTTTGATGATGTCGAAGATGCGGAACGCGACAAACGCAACGAGCACAAAGAGCAGCTTTCCGGTCATCGTGGGCACAAGATGCACAGGCAGGAACATGAGCGGGATGGCCTGCCCCGCGGTTTCGTCAGCGACAACCTGCGACGGATCCTTTTTTCCGAACTTCTGCTCGGCTGCTTTGCCCAGTGTGATGCACGCCCATGAGAACCCAACGAGCACGCATGCCAACACCGTGTGATAGATGACGGGCGAATCTGTTGGGCCGAACCCTGTCAGGATCATCAGTCCTGCCAGTGCAGCAGTGGGGACCGAGCCCCATGTGCCGGGGAACGGCTTCATGTGGCCGAGTCCAAAGGTTGTGACAATCGGGAACAGCGGGCTTTCGCGATCTTCCGGCTTCTTTGTGCGTGTGTTTGTGGTGTGGGTCACTCGAACCTCCCTGCGATGCGCGACGAAGCATAGTGTACACTGAGTACCCAGGGCATGATTTGTATGGAAGAGGAACCAACATGAGAAACCTGACAGGTTCGGTGTGTCTGCTCGCTGCGTTGAGTTTGTGCGGGTGCAAGCCTGCATCTACAGCGCAGGTTGTGACACAGCAGACAGGGTATCAAACGGTCGAGGCTGCGTGCGGCGAATGTCAGTTCGGCATGGAAGGTTCGGGGTGTGATCTTGCTGTCAGGATAGATGATGTCGCATACTTTGTCGATGGCACCGCGATCGATGATCACGGCGATGCACATGCAACGGACGGTTTCTGCAACGCGATCCGCTACGCGAAGGTGAAGGGCGAGATTGTGGCAGGCCGGTTTAGGGCGAGTGAGTTTGAGTTGCTGCCCGATGACACAGAACCGAACTGAGTTCAGCTCGGTTGTTGTATGGTTAAGGACTATGTGCGACAGTGCGTTCTGAGTGCCCTTTGGCTTTATTCTTCTGTCTGCATGAAAGCCTCCGGTCGGGTTTCCTCGACCTGAGGCGGAGGGTGTATCACGGGCATCCTGCAGCGTACTCGTTTCCGAAGCAGATGTAATCAAAGACGTTGAGCGATCCGCTTCCGTCGCAGTCGGCGTATGGATCACCGGCTGCATAGAGGTTCCCAAAGCAGATGTAGTCAAAGATGTTGAGCGATCCGCTTGCGTCACAGTCCGCGTAACAGAGGACAAGCTGCACCGCGGTTGCCGTGTACACGATCTTGTAATGCCCGTGTGCAGGTGCTGGCAGATTCACAGTCGAGAATGTGCCGGTCACAGTGTTCGCGGTAATGAGATTGATCGTCGCTTGTCCATCGGGGCCATCAAACCCATTGGTGTGAGAAACATTGAGTGTGCCATCGCAATGGAAGGCGTTGTTGTTGCCGCTGTGGTAGATCCGATCGAACTCGCCTGTGTTTGTGCCCGCGAGTTGGAGATTTACCACGCTGGTTGATTGGCAGTCGATCGATGTGGCAGTATCGATGCGTAACTCACCAACCTCGGAACCAGGATTGGAGTTCTCGCCCGGCGCAAGTGTGCCGTGGTTCACCACTGGAAGTGCAGCGATCCTGCCGGTGCCTTCGATCGTGTGGTTCTGGTTCTGTACAAGATCGGCTCCGCCCGTGACAGCCAGCAGGACAGCGTTCGCAACCGCAGGACCACCCAGCCGCACTATCCCGATGCCATCGAACACAACCGAACCATCCAGATACAGAATCTGCGCACCGGCAATGGAAGTCGGATTCTGCCAGATCACACCATCGTTGGTGATCGTGTTGCGGAGTTCGGTTGAACCGCTCTCAATGAGCAACTCACCGAGCAGATGGATGCCATCGAGCTTGTTGCTCGGTGTTGCGACTCTTGCAACACCACCGGCGACATCAATTGTGCCGTTGATAATCTCGGATCCACCGTTCCCGCCGATTGCAATCTCACCACTGTTGATTGCCTCAATCAATCCGCCGCCGGTCTGATCGAGTGTGATTGCTGTGATATCAATGATGCCGCTATCAGCCCGGATGGTTCCAGTGTTCTTCTTGTCATCGGTCTGGAGACGCAATATCTCTCCGGGCACATCCGCTGAGATAAGCCCCTGGTTGTTGATTGCAGCGAGGATGAGTCCGGTGCCACGAATAGTATGTGTTGGGGCATGCACCACCTCATCGCCTGCGGTCAGACGAGTGAGCTGAGCATCCTGCAGGGTTGTTACTGAGTTGAGTACGATCTCGCCTGTGCCATCCCATGTTTGTGGCGCGTCAAAGCGCACGATGCCAAAGTTTCCGCCATCGCGTTGAAGCACCATGCTGCCATTATTTGTGTTTCCGCCACGGCTGTAGAGAGTCTGACCAAGCAGGTCGGTATCTGTATCAAAGGTGACGTTCTCGATAAATCCATTTCCCGATTCAATCCGAGCCTTGCCTCCGTTTGAGCTGACAATTGTGCCGCCGGTAACGCTTGCGATGGGAGACGCTGAGCCAAAATCAAAGAATCCCCCGTCGACCGCAATCTTGCCCGCGCCAGTCTGCGTGAGTTGGCCGGATACTTTGAATATGCCATTGTTTGTCGCTTTGAGTGTCCCTTCGTTGGTCATGCTGGTACTAGCAATCAGGTCAAGCGATTCATCGGGCACATCAGCGATAACAGATCCCTGATTGATTGTGTCGATAGCAATGCGCGCCTTGCCACGGATGGTGTGATTGACTCCGTTTGTCAGTACGCCGTTGCCGCCAGGCACGTTATCTGAAACTGTCGGCGCTGCGCCAGGGTTCATCCCGGCAGGATGTGAGAAGACCATCTCGCCCACACCATCAATGGTGTATGGCGTCTCATAGATACCGATTGCGTTGAATCCGTTGACGCCGTCACCAGCAAGAGAGATGGAGCCGTTGTTTGTGAACGTAGAACCATATAACCGGTATCCGTGCCTGATCTCGCCGGTTGCATCGCCATTGAGAACCATGTTTTCAAAGTCGGCGTTGCCGGAAATGGAACGAAGAAGTCCACCGTTTGCAGTGCTGACTGTGCCGTTGGACAGTCGCTGGATAAACGAACTGCCATCAAAGTGGATCTCTCCGCCATCGGCAAGCACAGTGCCGGTGCTCATCAGATCAAGCGTTATGTTACGAAGCTGGATAATCCCGCCACCGTTCGCTTCAATAGTTCCAACACTGCTCGTGGGATTGGCTGCGCCGGTCGTCAGTTGGAGGTAGTCGCCAGCACCGGCATACAGCGTGCCTTCGTTGTGGAATGGGAGGCTGATGCTTCCCGAGCCTGTGATCGTCTGTCCGACACCTATCTCGAGCGATGATTGTGCAAATGCCGTATCGATGCGCGCATTGGTCGGTGTTGGACCTGAGATCAGGAGCACTGTGCCGGAACCAGATAGTGTTGCAACAGAAGTATCCCTGAACCGCAGAACTCCTGCCCCAGCACCAGCATCCACCGTAATCATGCCGTTGTTCACAACAGATCCGCCATAGATACTCAGCACGCGACCCTCAATGAGTAGCTCTGCTGTCGGACTCGTTACGCTGAGGTTGTTAATCGTGACGTTGTTTCCAGTCAACGAAACCGTGTACACGCCTGCAGCACCGATGACTGCGGATTCTGTTGTTGTATCAGGTACACCAGCCGGCGACCATGCAAGTGGCTCATGCCAGGAGTCACTGACACCCGCGAGCCAGTTGTATGTCACCTGCGCCTGTGCCGCTGAACCAAGCGACAAAGCCACGCCAGCCGCAAGAAGCACATGACGTGTTGAGATGCTGCTGTGTTGTTTGCTTTCCCGATTCATCGTTCTCTTTCCCGTTTCAGTCTAAGTGAAACAATGCAACCACAGTGGCGCATTGTGAATTGGTTCTTCGTTATCACGGACATCCTGCAGCGTATTCGTTCCCGAAGCAGATGTAATCGAAGACGTTGAGCGATCCGCTGCCGTCGCAGTCGGCGTATGGATCACCGGCTGCATAGAGGTTCCCGAAGCAGATATAGTCAAAGATGTTGAGCGATCCGCTTGCGTCACAGTCTGCGTAACAGAGGACAAGTTGCACCGCGGTTGCCGTGTACACGATCTTGTAATGCCCGTGTGCAGGTGCTGGCAGATTCACAGTCGAGAATGTGCCGGTGACGGCGTCAGCTGTAATCAGGTCAACGGTTGTGGGCTCGCTGGGACCAGTAAAGCTATTGATATGCGAAACATTCAATGTGCCGTCGCAATGGAACGTGTCCGGTCCACCGCCACCATTAAATATCCGATCGAACTCACCTGTGTTTGTGCCCGCGAGTTGGAGATGAACAGCGCTGGTTGATTGGCAGTCGATCGATGCGCCCGTGTCAATGCGGATCTCGCCGATCTCTGAACCCGGATTGGTGTCCTGACCCGGGGCAAGTGCGCCGTGGTTCAGAATAGAAATACCCTTGAAAGATCCTGTTCCCTCAATAGTGTGCGAAGCGCCGTTGGTGATATCGCCATTGCTGGTCTGCTGAATAATCGAGCCTGAGACAATCTGACCTCGCATGCTGAGTATGCCTGAGCCGTCAAACGTCACGGGGCCAACTGCGACGATGTTGTCGGTGGCGCCGGTGTCCTTCAGAATCCAGAGCCCGTTGTTCGTGATCGTGTTGTACACATTCAGTGTCGCGCTGATATCAAACTGGCCTGCGAATGTGATCCCGTTGATCTGGTTTGTGCCGCTGGAAGTAAGCATCAATCCGCCGGTAGCATCAACTTCACCGTTGATCAGCGTTGCAGATCCCAGCCGAATCTCGCCGTTATTCACAGCTTCTATCAGTCCTCCACCGGTCTGATCGATATCGATCGACTGGATACGGAGGTAACCCGAATCAGCACGTATTGTCCCGGTGTTCTTCTTGTCGTCGGTTTGTAACAGCAACGTACGATCTGTCACATCGGCTGTGATCAGCCCCTCGTTGACGAATGGAGCATAGATAGTGCCCGTTCCTCTGATCGTATGATCAGCGCCGTGCGTCACTTCGTACCCTGATCCTGCACGGTTGATCTGCGCGTACTGCAGCACGTTCTCGTTGTCAGCATTGAGCACGATCTCGCCGGTACCACTCCACGTCTGCGGCGCATTGAAACTGAGAATCCCATAGTTCCCACCGTCGAGCTGCAGCACCATGGTGCCGTTGTTGACGTTACTACCAGAGCTGGTGATCTGCTGACCAAAGAGATCCGTATCCGTGTTCAGAGTGACGCTGTTCATCGTGCAGTTGCCCGAGACCATCACGATCTTTCCACCGTTCACTCCATTGATCGAACCGCCGGTCACGGTCGGAGCGGGTGAGCCCGCACCAATATCGAAATAACCGCCATCGAGTTCGACCTGCCCTGCGCCTGTCTGTACGAAAAAGCCGAACACCTTAAATATGCCGCCGTTTGTTGCTCTGATTGTTGCTTCGTTGGTGAGCGTCTTGCCCGGTAACAGGTCGAATGACTCGTCCGCCATGTCAGCAGTGATCGTTCCCTGATTCACCATGTCGATTGCAATACGTCCCTTGCCTCTTATCGTGTGGCTCGGCCCGTTTGTCAGTACGCTGCCGCCACCAGTCACACTGTCGTTGATCGTCGCTGCCGAGTTTGGGTTCAGCGCGCCAGGATAGTTCAGAATCATCTCCCCAGTGCCATCGAATGTGTACGGTGAGTTGTATACTTCAAGTGCGCTGTATCCGTTCACTCCATCGGCGGTCACTGTCACCGTGCCATTGTTGGTGAACGACGATCCATAAAATCGGATAGTCCGGCGCAAATCAGCAACCATATCACCGTTCAGTGTCATGTCCTCTAGCTCAGCGGTGTTGATCGCGCGGACAAGACCGCCATTTGTTGTAGTAACAGTGCCGTTGGTCAGGCGCTCCCGGTACGACCCTTCAAAGTGAATATTGCCACCATCACCAACAACAATGCCAACACCCATCATGTCCACATTGACATTTCGAAGTTGGATGACGCCTCCGTTTGTCGCCTCGATGAGGCCAGTGCTGAAGTCCGGCTCAGTAAACCCTGGGCTGAGCACGATACGCGAAGCATCCGCCGTGATCGTGGCTGCGCTTGTGATCGGTGTCGATATCCACCCGTGCCCTGTGATCGTTTGACCAGCACCGATTGTCAGGCGATTTGCACCACTGAACCTGCTGATCGTTGCTGTGCTCGCTTCAGGATTTGTCGCAGCGAGGATGATGGTCCCAGTGCCGGTCAGGGACTGAGCAGGCAGATTTCGCAGTCGTATCGCACCACCTGTGACACCGTCACCAACTGTGATCAGGCCGTCATTGACGATTAATCCGCCGTACACATCGAGCGTACGCAGCAACTCGAGTTCGGCCGATGGCGCAACCACGCTCAGGTTTCCAACAGTGACGTTCCCCACCGACAGTGTGACCGTGTATGGCATGCCGCCCGCGAGCAGTGTCGCATTGTGTGTCTGTGCATTCGGTATGCCTGTTGGCGACCACAGAGCGTTGTTGTGCCATGATCCGCTGATTGGGGTCGTCCAGTCGTAGGATTGTGCGATGGCATGTTCGGCACAGATCGGTACTGCGAGTCCGCATACAAGATAAAGCTGAATACGGGCGATATCGATTTCTTTGATCCCTCGCAGGTTCATCATCCTCTCCCTTGTGTTACAATGGACCGGCAGGTTCCGTGCCATGCGGGCACCGCCTCTCACTCTGCGCCAAAGCTGTGACGAGTCCGCCACAACGCGGGAGAACAGATGTCTGATGGACCAGAACATCCCCCGGCAGTTGAGCCGATAACTGATCCGGCGCGCATCACGTCGCTTTTGGGCGCTATTGAAACGGGGAGTACCGATGCTGCTGAGCAGCTCTACCACGCGGTCTATAGCGAAATGCGGCGACTTGCCCAGTCGATGATGAGCAGCGAGCGTCCAAATCACACGCTTCAGGCGACGGCGCTCGTTCACGAGGCATATCTGAAGCTCCTGGGCAGCGATCAGGTTATGTCAAATCGTGACCACTTCATGGCGTGCGCTGCAAGGGCCATGCGACGCATTCTCGTGGACCATGCCAGATCAAAGAATCGGATCAAGCGTGGCGGAAACCACACGCAAACCGCGCTGGATGAGACAGTAGACGTGTATGAGTCCTGCTCGGGCGATCTTGCATTGCTTGATGATGCGCTGACGCAGCTTGCTGCGTTTGATGCTCAGAAGGCGAGGTTGGTTGAGTTGAGGTTCTTCGGACAAATGCGAATGGAAGATGCTGCAACATTGCTTGGACTGTCTAAACGCACAGCGGAGCGTGAATGGACACTCGCTCGTGCGTGGCTGAAGTCCCACATGGATACTTCGTCTGAGGATGTAACGACGTAAATGCCAAAGCGCAGTCCGACAACCCCTCCCGACCAGTCAACATGGTCGCATATCGAGCATCTGTTCCATCAGGCGATGGATGTGAATGGTGACGCAAGGGAGTCATTCCTGCACTCGCTCAGTGAGTCGGATGCGGAGCAGGTGCGCAGACTCCTGCATGCATCTGCAACACATGGCACGGGGTTTCTCGAACCTCCCGAAGTGGTTGTTGTTCCGCAGAGCAGTGAAACGCCGTTGCGCATCGGTGATTTTACGATTCTTCGTACAGTTGCGCGCGGCGGTATGGGGATTGTATATGAGGCGGAACAGGCAACACCAAAGCGCCGAGTGGCGTTGAAAGTCCTGCCAAGAGCGATCGCAAAGGGAAGTTCTGCGCGTCTTGCGCATGAGGCTTCTGTTCTGGCCCGCCTGCTGCATCCAGCAGTGGCGCAAATGTATTCAATGGGTGTGGATGATCAGGGCACACCGTTTCTGGCTATTGAGCTTGTTGAGAACGCCCAAACGCTCAACGCATGGGCGAAAGGAAAGCCCGAACGCGACATCCTTGACATTTTCGTGCGTATCAGTCACGGTGTGCACCACGGACACCAGCGAGGTGTTGTGCACAGGGATCTGAAGCCAACGAACGTGCTAGTCAACAATCGAGACGAACCGAAAGTAATTGACTTTGGTATCGCGAGACTGACCGAGAATGACGTCGAACGTATCACGCAGGAAGTTGATCGGAGCAAGTTGCTTGGCACGCTGGCATACATGAGCCCCGAGCAGTGTGCTGGCAACACCGATGAGATTGATGCCCGCACAGATATCTACTCTCTTGGAGTTGTTCTCTATGAACTCCTGACAGGATCGCTGCCGCATCCGGTCGAAAGTAAGCCGATCACAGAAGCGATTCGACTGGTGAGGGACACGCCTCCACGCAGACCGATGCGCAATGGCAAGCCGTTGCCCACGGATCTCGAAGCGATCGTGATGAAAGCAATGGCGCGTCAACCATCGGATCGATACGCGTCAGCAAGTGAGTTTGCTGATGATATCCAGCGGTATCTGCACAACGAACCAACGAGAGCAAAGCCACCTGGCACCCGGCATGCGATTTCGTTGTTTGCAAAGCGTCATCGCGCTGCTGTTGCATCTATTGTCGCAATCAGTATTGTGCTTCTTGGCACTGTTGGAACGCTAGGCGTGATGAATGCGCAGTTGACTCGTGCTGAAAGTCGAGCTGTGGCCGAGCGGGATGCTGCGAACAAAGCGAGGGACCTTGAGAAGCAACAGCGGATTCTCGCAGAGCAGATCGCAAATATCATGCGTAATAGTCTTCGCAGCGCGAATCCGGAGCTGACAGAGGGGGCTGAGCTCACCATGCGTGAGTATCTCGATCAGACATCAACGATGATCGACACAGTTGAGGATCCACTCGTTGCGAGCAAGCTCTTTCTGACAATGAGTGAGGCGTACTTCGCATTGGGTCAGTTTGAGGTGGCGCTTCAGCACGCCGAGATCGGGCTCGGACGTGCCGAATCCGCTGTGCAGCAGGATGCAAGCAGTGCAGAATCTCTTGAGCTTGTTGCGCCACTGGTTGCCGCGAAAGCATCCGCACTCGTTCGGCTGGGCAAGGGCGAAGAGGCTCTAGCACTGATGCAGCCAACAGTTGATCTTCTGAA
Organism: Phycisphaeraceae bacterium; assembly: GCA_020639155.1. Lineage (NCBI taxonomy): Bacteria > Pseudomonadati > Planctomycetota > Phycisphaerae > Phycisphaerales > Phycisphaeraceae > Phycisphaeraceae bacterium. The sequence goes on along the minus strand of JACKHF010000001.1, from coordinate 156,439 downwards.
AGAGTCAAGACTTGAGGACTCCGACCTCTACGGTGAACTGCTCTCCCGTGTCGGGGATGCACAGGTGCAGATGGGTAACTTTGCCGCTGCACAAGCAACGTTTGAGCAGGGTCTTTTGATACGAGAGAAGCTCTTTCAGCCCCCGGACATAGATCTCGGCGAATCGCACAACAATCTCGCGAATGTGCTCTGGCAACTGGGCAAGCGAGATGAAGCCGAGCGCCACTGGCAAGCTGCACTGGAAAACTTCTCCGGCGTGCTGAACGAATCTCACCCGTACATTGCGACTGCGCTCGGGAATCTTGGTCACGCCTACGAGATGAAAGGCGATCATGAGAAAGCTGAGGATGCATACGTTCGATCTCTCCAGCTTCGAGAGCAGACATTCGGCAAAGACAACCTCTCGCTCGCAGTGGCGTGGGAACGCCTCGGTATCTTCTATAACAACATTGGTCGATATGAGGAGGCCGATCGTGCGTTTGCCCGAATGAATGAGATTCGTTCTTTGCATCTTGACGTGAATCATCCGCAGGTTGCCAATGGCATTCTGAATCAGGCCTACGCGTATATCGAGCGGAAAGACTTTGAGCGTGCGAACGAACTGCTTGAACGCGCGGTTGCAATACATGAAGCGATCTACCCGTCGAACCATCCAGCGGTTGGTGGTGCTCTGTTCTTGCGTGCCAGTGCTCTGGTAGGCATGGGGCGTCCCGATGAAGCACTCCCGTTTGCTCGGAGCGCGTGGGAGCTTCGCGCGGCAAGCTACGGCCGAGAGAGCTGGCGCGCTGCAAACGCGCAGAGCCTGTATGGAGAGTGTCTAGTCAGGACCGGGAGCACGCAGGAGGGAGAGAACCTGCTGCGTGAATCCCTTGATCTTCTGTCTGCATCGCTCCCACCCAATCATTCACTGGTGGTTGAAGCGCGACAACGGCTGGATCTTGTTCATGGAACTGCGAGTCCGACAAGGTAGACCGATGGCAAAGCTACACGTCAGAACTGTGCATAGTCTTCCACATGAATGATCATGTTCACATGAGGCAGGAGGGGAAGCTCCGGGTCCGTGTGCGATATATCGAGTGTGATGCACAGGGGATTGCCCATCATGCAAACTATGGCCCATGGCTTGAGATGGGGAGGACCGAACTACTCCGTGATGCAGGCACATCGTACAAACAGCTGGAAGCGTCGGGGGTGTTCATTGTCGTGACACGGATGGAAATTGTCTATCGCAGACCGATCAGGTACGACGATGTGATTGAGATTGAGACGCTGGGCGGCTCCTCAACACCGATCAGGCTGCGACATGAGTATCGGATCAGGTTGATTGAGCGGAACGGCCTCATACCAGATATCGGTACTGACTCCAGTGTGCCGGTTGATGGAATATGTGCGCGTGCCACAACGGAAGTTGCGTGCGTTGACGCAGATGGCAAGCCGATCCGTGTGCCTGACTGGCTGGTGCATGCCCTTGGTATTGGTTCCCAGCAATAACTGCGCAGCTGTGTACATTCTGTGACGTCTGTGCCGCACGGGACGGTTTCACCACTCATGTCCTTTGTGCTGGTTGGGAGGCCTTCCGCTGCGCAAGGCAGACATGGCGTTGCATGGCGGGTTGCCAGGAGGCTTTGTGTTTCTGAAATTGAACACAGGCCAGATTAGTGGCCCAGCAGACATCGCGCGGAAGGACGCACAGGCAGCAGGCGTGAGGCTGGTATATGACGGACACCCCAACAACCAAGGCGAGGATCGATCTTTCCGCACGAGAAGTGGAAGCACTTCTTGAACAGATTGATCGCAGGCTCGATTCGATTGGGCTTGAAACACAACCGGAGGTCGCATCCAAGGTACTCGATCTTGCCGACAGTGCAAGCTCGGGTGCTGCGGACTTTGCGGACATTGTGCGTGCCGACCCCGCACTGACCGGTCGCGTGCTTCGAATGGCAAACTCAGCGTTCTTTGCACTCTCAAACCCGGTCACATCGGTCGATCGTGCATGTGTGGTTCTCGGCATTGAACGTTTGCGGTCCATCGCGATAAGTTTCTTTTTGAGTCGCGGCTCCGAGCAGGATCCCGCCCGCATGCTCTCGCGACAGACGTGGACCAATGCGGTCTATCGGGCGTGTCTGTGCTCATCGCTCGCCCGTGCGTATGCTCCGCAACTGGAGAGCGAGGCATTTGTTGCGGGTCTTTTGTTGGATGCAGGCATTCCTGTCGCGTATCAGATGCAACGCGAAGAAGGCAAGGAGTTGTACTTGCAGGCAATCCCACCTGCCCAGCTCTTCCGCCACGAGACGCACAAGCTTCCGTTTACGCATGTTGATGTGGTATGCGCGATGGCTCGCAGATGGTCGCTACCGGATGTGCTGTCACATCCGATTGTGTGGCACCACGAGGAGCCCTGCTCACAGACACCGAAAACAGAATCGCAACTGCTGCATCGCTTGACATATGTTGTGGGAGGCATCTGCTTGCACGGCAAACGCGCGCTGAGCGCCGAAGATTTTCCGTTCGACGTGGCAAGGAAGCAGCTCAGACTCGAACGTAAACAGATGGAGGATGCAGTTCACACTGCTCGCGAACAACATCAGGCAACATCCTACAAGCTCGAGTGTGTTGCGCACGGCGAGCACAATCTTGCCACCCTGGCCGATGAAGTCTCGCGCCGTATCCAGTCGCGGATGGATTCCGAGATGATCCATTCGATCAAGCGTGATTGCCGATCAACACCTGAGCGGTTTATCCTTGGCGGACGGACAATCGAGTTGTGCGGTGATGCAACGTCGCCTCATGTATCAGTGTGCTTGCTTGATTCACGCGAAAAGCCGCTGGCATCGCTGCGCATCTCCCCTGCGGAGCAGACCGCGCGAAGCATCAGTTCTGCGCTCGGATTGAAGGTGCGTGACGATGACGAGGTCATGCTGATCGACGAGTTCCTGCGAGCGCTGGCAGCGTAACGTTTACAGATCTGGTTTGCCATGGTTGTGTTTGCGCCACCCTGCGTAGAGCTCTCGCAGAGAAGCAGGAGACGCGCCCGCTTTTCTACGCGCTATTGCAAGATCGAACAGCGTACGGATGTGCCTGCAATAGACACTCCACGCCCAGTACACCGAATGCGACGGGTCGTACATCTGCGTCGGTTCGGCTGTTGTGCCGTTGAGCTCGACAATGCCAATGCCTCGTCCCTGTTGGAGCAGTTCGTCCGACTCGTACTTGATGTCGAACCGACCAGTGTCGAGTCCGCCAGGCCCCATTGATTGCATTTGTTGGTTATCAAGTGATGGATGCGGAACATTTCTTGCGACAGCATCGATCGCTCGCTCAAGTTCGGGTGTGATCAGATGATTGCCGTCGGTAAATCGCGCGCCACGGATATGGTTGCCGACACTGCTGACGCGAACGGTCTCTCCCTTGACCGGGATCGTTGTTCGCTGCTCGCCGAGATTCCGGATAATGGTTCCCGCCTGGCATCGATGGCGTTTGTGACGGAGCACCAACTGCTCAAGCGTGTGCTTTCCCGTGCCTGTTACGGTTGGGAGCTCGCGAAGGTTCACACCGGTGATGCGCCCGACACTCTCGGATTGCGGCGAGGTGTGTCTTGCCCACATGATGGCACACTCTCTCGGGCCCGGGTGGTACTTCTGCACGATCAGATCCCGGTGCATCTTTGTGAGATACGAGCGAAGGTCATTCTCGTCGCGTGCGAGTTTCACCGCGTAGCCGTGGAATCCACTGTCAGGCTTGAGTACGAGAGGGAGTGAGCCGAGCTCGCAGTTGTCCTCAGAAAGCCATTGCATGACGGTCTTCACGCGCGCGTCAACATCGGCGCTGGCGTGGAGCATACGCCACGGGAGTACGTGCGGGCTGACGCTGATCGCGCGGAGAATATCCGCCTTTGATTCACCGATGATGCCACCGCCAGCACCCATGCCGGGATTAGCGCATGTAATCGTGCGGATTCCCTTGCGTTTGAGGGACAACCAGATCAGGTACGCAACTGGCACTGGATAGTAAAGATGCATCGGCCAGTATTCGTGGTGCAAGCGTTTGATCTTTGCGACGAGCCTGCGATGTCCAGCTCGCGACTTGACAAGCGGGAATGTAAGCCCGATTGCGCCGGTCAGAAGCGATCCTGCGATGAGTGCGCCACCGGAGGTGAGCCAACCCATCGGCAGATCATGCAGCCGATATACCGCGAGATGCAGCATCGCGAAGTTCAGGAGACGCGCGACAACGATCACCACAACACCAGTACAAATCGATCGCACGATCTTCGATGTGATCGAACGAGCACGTGACCAGTGCAATGGGTCGGGCACTCGTGTCGCGTCTTTGTCGTCGGATCGAAGTGCAAACGCAATCATGGTTGCGATCATCATGACGAGGATGTCGACGACACCCCGTGCGACGATCATCGCGCCGAAGGAGACACCAAGAAACGGCGATAGGAAAATCAGCACAGCGAAGATCACAAGCTGGACTGGCCAGATAAGCGGATAGAGTGTGTTCTCCACCCATCGCTGCACGCTGCCAAGTGCAAACCACGCTGGCGATTCATCGCGAGTGTGGGGGAGTGTTGCAACCGCTCTAGATTCGACAGCACGAAAGAATGTGGCGAGTTCTGTTACCGCAAGTTGCGGCTGCATGAACGGCATGAAGTGATCGGAGTTGAGCATCACAAGCACGCTTTCGGGCATGATCTCGTGATGGCGTTCAGCAGCTCGCGGACTGACAAGGAAGTCGTTTCTTCCGTGCAGGATCATGACGGGGATGTGTTTCTCTGGAAGTTCCTGCATGAGGCGCTTGAGCGGACGCTGATCAGAATCCCAGAACGGACGGATGATCTGCTCGCGCATGTGGCGAGTACCAAAAGTACCAAAGTGGGGAAGCAGTTCGGGCAGGTACTCGAAGACACCGATTCCGATCGCGTACTTGAAGTGCTCGAAGGAGTACCCGCCGGATCCCTCGACCTCCTGCGCGCCGATCGATGCGAGCAGCGTGATGCTGGCGACGCGCTCCGGCGCGATGTCAGACAGATAGAGTGCTACGCCGCCGCCGTTGGACCAGCCGACGATATGCGCGCGTTTGATGTGCTCTTTGTCGAGCACATCGCGCAGCGCAAAAGCAGTGGCACGGATGGAATGGGATGGAGATGTTCGTGTGACAGGATCGATGGACTTACCAGCGCCAAGCAGATCCGGGACGATGACACGCCAGCCCTGCGTGCTGAGTTGTTCAGCCATTTTGTCGAACGCGTTGCCATCACCCGGCGTGCCGTGGAGCAGGACAACCGCTGGTCGATCTGTTGGAGTTGCTGACGGGGTGTCGCGGTAGTACAGGGGGATCCAGGTCTCGCCATCAGCCGAGTGCACGGTTGCTGACGCGGTACCGGATGGTGGTGCCCAGCGATTGTGCTCTGCACGATGCGAGAAGACCAGCACAACTCCGTACACAATGACCACCCCGGTCCACACAATCATTCGCCTGCGCGTTTGTGCACTTCGAGAATGTCCTGATGAGTGTTTGTCAGCCACGCGAAGGTCCGCAGTCGATGATGATCCGCCCGGATAATGAGCGATATTGAAGGCATCAACCAGCACACTGGCACGTCTGTCGGGTCGGCACATACCATCGCCCTCGTTGGGGCGGGTGTGTCACAGCAATCGGCTCGAATCATCAGAACCTGGCAGCGCTGGACAGAAAGAGGAACTTCTCGATGGCAGATCAACAGAAATGGCTTCGCGTGTGCGATGCGCTGAAAACAGACCCGGGTATCGAGGTCACCGTCAAGGGCTGGGTCCGCACCCGTCGCGACTCCAAGGCCGACGGCGGATTGTCCTTCATCCAGATTTCGGATGGGTCGTGCTTCGACTCGATCCAGATCGTGGCGCGGGGTGATCTGCCGAACTACACCGATGAGATCGCCAAACTGACCACCGGCTGCGCGATCGAAGCGGACGGGATACTGGTTGAGTCCCAGGGCAAGGGGCAGTCCGTTGAGATCCAGGCAGAGAGCATCCGTGTGGTGGGCTGGGTCGAGAACCCCGACACGTACCCGGTCAGTCAGAAGCGTCACACGTTCGAGTATCTGCGCGATGTTGCGCATTTGCGTGTCCGCACGAACACCTTTGGTGCGGTAGCCCGTGTGCGTCATTGTCTTGCGCAGGCGATCCACAGGTTCTTCCACGAGAACGGGTTCTCGTGGATACACACGCCGATTGTGACGGGGTCCGACTGCGAAGGGGCGGGTGAGATGTTCCGCGTCTCTACGCTCGACCTTGCGAACATTCCAAAGAACAAGGATGGCTCGGTCGATTTCTCACAGGATTTTTTCGGCAAAGAAACCCATCTGACAGTGTCGGGTCAGCTCAATGTCGAGACGTACTGCACCGCACTCTCGCGCGTGTACACGTTCGGTCCGACATTCCGCGCTGAGAACTCCAACACCAGCCGGCATCTTGCAGAGTTCTGGATGATCGAGCCCGAGATCGCGTTCGCGGATCTTGCCGATGACGCGCAGCTCGCAGAGGACATGCTGCGATACGTCTTTGACGCTGTGCTGACTGAACGCGCCGACGATATGGCGTTCTTCGACGAGCGCATCCAGAAGGGTGTGATTGATCGTCTGAAGCTGATGCTGACCGAGTCGTTTCGGCGCATCGATTACACAGACGCGATCGAGATCCTGAAAACCGCGAAGAAATCGTTCGAGTTTCCCGTCGAGTGGGGTTCTGACATGCAATCAGAGCACGAGCGGTATCTTACCGAGGAGTACTTCAGGCAGCCGGTCGTGGTGATGAACTATCCCAAGGACATCAAGGCGTTCTACATGCGTATGAACGACGACGGAAAGACCGTTGCTGCGATGGATGTGCTCGCGCCGGGGATTGGCGAGATCATCGGCGGCTCGCAGCGAGAGGAACGCCTCGACGTGCTCGACCAGCGCATCGATGAGATGAAACTCGTGAAAGAAGATTACTGGTGGTACCGTGATCTTCGCAAGTACGGCACCGTGCCCCACGCCGGATTCGGTCTCGGGTTTGAACGCCTGATCCAGTTCGTGACTGGGATGGCCAACGTTCGCGATGTCATCCCATTCCCGCGCGCACCGAAGCAGGCAGAGTTCTAATTAAAAGTTGCTTGCTTCTTGTTTCCAAAAAACAAACGAGGCGGTTTCCCGCCTCGTGTAAAGCAGTTGCTGTGAACGGTGTTCCAGCATGCAATGTGCTTTACTCAGGGAGAATCACACGATCAATGACGTGGATGACGCCGTTGGACGCATCGATGTCGGTCTTGATGATGCGAGCATTGTCTGCAAAGAGCTGGCCATCACGAACAGTGAACATCACGCTGTTGCCTTGTAGTGACTTGCCGGCTCCCATCCCGATGGCATCGGTCGAGTAGGCCTTTGCCGGGATGACGTGATACTTCAGGATCTCGGCGAGCTTCTGCTTGTTTTCTGGTTTGAGAAGCGACTCGACAGTGCCCGCGGGCAGCTTTGCAAATGCTTCATCGGTCGGAGCGAGAATCGTGAATGGTCCTTCGCCCGAGAGTGCCCCCGCAAGACCCGCGTGTGTTGCAGCTGTCAGCAACGTGTTGAATGATCCGGCACTGTTCGCTACTTCGACAATGTTGCGCTGCTCAGGCAGGATGACAGTATCGATCACGTGAATCGTGCCATTTGTGCACTCAATGTCAGCAGCTGTGACCATGGCGCCGTTGACCCATGCGCCCTTATCGTTGGTAGCAAAGTCAATGCGCTGACCGTTCAGTGACGTTGCACCAGAGCCAAGTGTGACATTGCGTGAACTCACATCGCCCTTGACAACATGGAACAGCAGCACGGATTTGAGCATTTCCTTGTTCTCTGGCATGAGCAGGCTTTCAACGGTGCCTTTCGGTAGTTTGGCGAACGCTTCATCTGTTGGTGCAAAGACAGTGAGAGGCCCCTTGCCTGACAGCGCATCAACAAGCCCAGCTGCTTTAGCTGCAGCGAGCAGAGTGTTGAAGCTGCCAGCCTTCTGTGCGGTCTGCACAATGTTGTCACCAAGCTCATGCGATGCAAGAGTGATGGTTGCGTTGTGTTCGTTTGTGTATTCTGAGCATGATGAAGCTGTCGTAGTCGACGAGCACTGGGCGAGTGCGGCACCAGAGCATGCGAGGATTGCGAATGCGGTTGTGTACATACGTGTCATGTTCGTTCTTCCTTGTTCTTGAATGATCTGTGGCGGTGTCTGAGTTGAGTGATTTGCATCGATGCATGCGTCAGCAACCCTTGCTGTGACGCGTCCGCACCGGATTCGAGGCAGCTTGGAAAGTGGATTCAGAAGACTTCGAAAATCGCCAACGAAAAAACATCCAACCTCATGGACTTATGTAAACAAAGTTGTTTCGACAGGTGAATCCAACACGCAACGGTCTTCGAAAACATGAATAAGATTGACCCAAACCCTGACTTTGTCGGTTGTCAGAGTCATTTTCGGAAGGATGCACGGAACCTGTGACCACCACGCTTCTCCAGCGCGTTGCCGATCGGCACGATGGGGCTGCTTCAGAGCTGCTTGACAGCTTTGGTGGTCTCGTGTGGTCGCTTGTTCGCAAGCGAGGGTTTGCCTCTGCTGAAGCTGAGGACATCGTGCAGGACATATTGGTTGATATCTGGCAGTCCGCCCACAGATACAAATCAGAGCTTGGAAGTGAAGCAACATTTGTTGCCACTATTGCGCGACGACGGATTATCGATCGAATCAGGAAACGAACATCTGCTGCATCTGCACACGCCATGATTGAACCAGTCCCCGACACCTTCGCGCCAGTCCCCTCACCCGGCGAGGTGAAGGATGACGTGTCGGCAGTGCTCGCAGCAATGTCAGAGCTCTCTCCAGATCAGCAGCAGATCATCCGTATGTCTGTCGTTCAAGGGCTCTCGCACGAGCAGATTGCCCGCGCGACCAACATGCCTCTCGGAACAATAAAGACGTACATCCGTCGGGGGATGATGCGTGTACGCGATGCACTTCAGATTCATAATCAGACATCGATTCAAAAAGTGGAGGTGCAGCCGTGAGTACGCAGCACCCACCCGAGCACGTTGTTGAGCGTGTTGTTGACCTGCAGATTGATCAGGCTGTTGGCTGTATTGCAGAAAATGATCTTCGTGAACTGAATCACTTGCTCTTGCAGTACCCGCAGCTCCGCACAGAGGAGTATGAATATGCTGCATCGGCAGTTGAGCGTGCACTCACAAAGGATGATGAGATCGAAGAACTGCCGGACCAGTTCAGTGCGAGCATGGTCGATGTCCTTGAATCTTTCTCTGTGTCAGGTCGGGACGAGAACCAGATTGAGGAGAGCCCACTTCGATTGCATGGAGATCTGAGGCAATCAGCATCTACTACTCGCTCAATGTCCAGCTTCATTGGTTGGTTGGCTGCTGCTGCGTGTCTGGCGATTGCTGCCATGCTGTGGTTTACGCGTCCTATGCCGGTACCGCCGCCAGTCATTCAGACTGCCTCCGAACAGCTCCAGCAGTTTGTTGAGTCTGCACCCGATCTTGCCGAGGCCGATTGGGGCGACTGGGACGATCCCGAGATCAAGGGCGTGACCGGCAAGGTCTACTGGAGTGAGTCGCAGCAGTCAGGGTTTATGCAGTTTGCGCATCTCACTCCGAACAATCCAACGAAAGAGCAGTACCAACTCTGGATCATTGACGAACGAGGACTCGAAACGCGTGTCTCGGGTGCGATCTTCGATACCGATGCTGACGGCAGCGCCATTGTTCAGATCGAGCCGTCGATTGCGATCCGCAACGCTGCGTTGTTCGCGATCACGATCGAACAACCGGGTGGTGTGTGGGTGTCTGACATGTCACGCCGGGTTGTGATCGCGTCGCTGGGTGAATGAGCTATACGCCTATTACATAGCCTAAAAACAATACCCACCAAAGCAGGCATAACCAGTATGCAGCTGTTGTGAACACAATGCACGAGATGATCTCGTACCTGCGTTCTAGACATCCCTTCCGCAACAGGATTGTGCAGACGACGAAGTGTAAACAAAGAACGCACGCGACCGACATGATTGCTATGGCTGCAAACGCGATGAAGTGGAGTTTGTCCAGCATGTACCAAAGCTTCAATGATCTGATCGGGAACAGGAGAAATGGATCATCTAAGGAGCGGGAGAACGATTGTTTTCAGAATCAGCAGTGCGAAGCACACAGCAGCCGGAAGCATGTATGTCCGAGGATCGAGTGTCGCATAGCTTTGCGATGATGTGATTTCTGTTGCAAGTGATCGTTCATGCACTCTGCCACACTCAGGACAGCGCGCTTTGTCTGGGAGTGATCGCATGTCATACCCGCACTGTGCGCACTGCGTCGCTGGATATCTCTTCATCCATTTTTCTGCGACGAACTCGATGCCGACAGCGAAGACGAGGGCAACAACATACGCCATCACGAGTGGCACGAGTTCGAGGGGCAGGATGATCACGCAACCGCACTCGCGCTGGCCATCTGCAGCACGCGCTCGACCATCGCGTCGATGCCCTTGTGCACCTCGCTAATCCGCGCGTCGTACATATACGCAGGCGTCGTCACAATGCGGTTGGCTTCATCAACCACGATGTCCGTCACCGGCGCGTTGGTGTGCGATGCGCCCATCGCCTGCACAGCCTGTGCGGTGCCTGCGTCGTTCCCGATTGTCACGTTCGGATGGAGCAGGTTTCCGAAGACGCGGGCGCAAAGAGCTGGCGCAATGCACGCGAACCCGAGCACGCACCCGCTCGCGTGGGCTTGCGTCAGGAACGTCTCAACACCCGGATCAACCGAGCACGACGGACCTTCCGTTGCGAACGTGCACAGGTTCTTGGCAGCACCGAACCCGCCCGGGAGGACCACAGCGTCAAAGTCAGACGCTTTGGCTTTGGTGATGTCCTCAATCTTTCCGCGACAGATCCGCGCAGCTTCCGTCAGCACGTCCCGCGTCTCTCCGCTGGACTCTTGTGTCGCGTGGTTTACGACATCGAACGACTTCGACGGCGCAAAGCAGCGCACCGCAGCCCCGCGCAAGTCGAGCGCGAGTAGCGTTAGCACAGACTCGTGGATCTCCGCTCCATCGAGGAACCCACAACCCGAGAGAACGACAGCAACGCGGGGAGCCATGACGACCTCCATTTCTGACCACATATCTGAACGAGCCACAGCTGACCAGCGCAATCAGCCCAAAGAAAAACCGTGCCAGCCGCGAGGGTTGACACGGAAATATATGCATTAGGCATAATTTTTGCGTTGCAATTGTCAAACAAAATGCTAACATTTATCAATGAGAATCGTTCGCGATTCGTGTCCCGACATCCCGATTTAGTCGTTTTGCTGTTAACTGGTTGTAACGAAAGAGGCCCACATGGCAGGGAACTCCACAATCGAGTGGACTCAAGCGACTTGGAATCCGGTCACAGGCTGCACAAAGGTCAGTGCCGGGTGTAAGAACTGCTATGCTGAGAGGATGTCGAAGCGGCTCAAGGCTATGGGCAAGCCGCAATACCAGAATGGCTTCAAACTCACTCTCCACCAGACATCTGTTCCTATCCCGTTGCAATGGAAGAAGCCTCGTGTTATCTTTGTAAACTCAATGAGTGATTTGTTTCATCCTGAAGTTCCATTGAGTTTTATTCAGGAAGTTTTTTCTGTGATGAATGCTTGTCCTCAACATACCTTTCAAGTTCTAACTAAGAGGCCAGAAAGAACAGCTGAGTTATCCGATGAGCTCGAATGGACTGAGAACATTTGGATGGGGACGAGCGTCGAGGACAATCGGGTCCGCCACAGGATTGCACAGTTAGCAAAAGTGCCAGCATATATACGATTTTTGTCCGTTGAACCACTCATTGGTCGAGTTCCACGCATCCCTTTGCGCGGCATCGACTGGGTCATTGTGGGTGGAGAAAGCGGTCCAAAGTCTAGGCCAATGAGTGTAGATTGGGTTCGAGAGATACGCGACAGGTGCACTGAAATGGAAGTGCCATTCTTCTTTAAGCAATGGGGTGGAGTGAATAAGAAACGAACAGGGCGCATCCTCGATGGCCAAACTTGGGATGAGATGCCGAATGGCATTCGAGTGGTTGAGGAGGCCTATGTCTAGCTTGGGGACAATCTGGGATGCAGAGCCGCATACACTCGCCAAACACCAAATACTGGTAGAGTATTTGAAAGCGTGGGTTCCGATCCTTTCTCGCCAATCAGCCAAGTTTCCTGGTTCAACAGTGATTCGCTTTGTCGATGGCTTTGCTGGGCCGGGCGTGTACAAAGACGGTCAGCCAGGCAGTCCAATCCTTGCAATTGAGAGTGTAATCAAGCACTCTCAGGACATACCTATTCCAGTAGAGTTCTTTTTCATCGAGATTGACACTCAGAGGTTTGCTTCGCTTTCAAATGAAATTGAAGCAAGACATGATCGCATTTTGTCTGCACAGTCTGTCAAAAAAGTAAACAAACGATGTGGTGACTGCAAAGAGTTGCTTCCAGATATAGTCGCGTCAAATGGAAAAGAGGGCTTTGGCCCAGCCATATTCTTCCTTGACCAGTTTGGTTATGGTGAAGTGACAATCGAAATGGTTCAATCACTCCTTGCTATGCCCATGTGCGAGGTCTTTTCATACTTAAACTGGGATCATTTGAATCGTTTTATTACGGACAACAATAAAGCATCGGCCTTGACAGCAGCAGTTGGCTCGGATAGTTGGCGCCAATGCATTGATCTACCAAAGGAAAAGCGAGAGAAGTATTTTTTAGACCTTTACAAAGATGCGCTGAGAACAAAGGCTGGGGCAAAGTATGTCCTCCATTTTGCCATGCATAATAAGGAAGAAAAGCTGTTGAACTGGCTCTTTTTTTGCACAAACAATATTCATGGTGTAAAAGAAATGAAACGTGCAATGCACAAAGTTGATGCTTCAGGGTCTTTTCGATTTTCTGACCGCTTCGGTGGAGATCAACTGATTCTGCTTTCGAAGCTTGATGACAAGTGGTTAGCAAGTGTTTTGATGAACGAACTCAATGAACGGACCATGACCATTCGTGAGATTGAAGAGTTTGTACTAGTCCATACCCCTTGCTATAAATATCGAAAAACACTGGCAACTCTTGAAAAAGCTAACAGGATACATGTCCTTTCGCCACCTCAGAATCGCAGAAGTGGCACATACAAAGACGAAACAATGCGGATTGCGTTCTTCCCAGACTCATCAAAACCCAGCAGGATTGCCCGCACAAGGCAACCCGATAGATCACTATTTGAGCTAGATTAATAGCAGAGCGAAAAAGAACACGGGCGGAAGGATTCGAACCCTCAACCTCCTGATCCGTAGTCAGGTGCTCTATCCAGTTGAGCTACGCCCGCTCCGCTGCGCAAAGCAGGGCCGATAGTAGACCGATTGGTGCTGGTCGGCAAACAAGCTGGATGCGTTCGAGCTGCGGCATCTGGTCTGAGAGCGAAGCGTCAGCCCCACCATACCGGTGCGATGTGGTCGCTTCAGGGGGCTTGATGTGTCGTAGAATGTCGTCTTGGGTGTCGATCCAGCGTCTTTGAGGGTCTGTTTTGCCCATTGGGTTGAAATTTGTGCTCAGTAGGCCCATTATTCAGGCCCGACAGGCGCCAGCCGTGACTGGATCGGGAGAGCAATCGTATCAGTGGCGGCCCGGGCATTGAGCCGAACGGGCGGATGAAGGAAGATCGCAGCGTATGGCAAACACCAAATCAGCAAAGAAGCGCATCATCACCAACGAGAAGCGTCGTGCCCGCAACCGCTGGCGCCTTCGCGCGATGCGTACTGCGATCAAGGATTTCTCTGAGAAGCTGGCCCACGGTTCGCTGGAGGACGCACAGTCCGCGTTCCGCACCGCTGCGAGCACGATCGACAAGACAGCTCAGAACGGCGTGATCCACAAGAATCAGGCAGCACGTCGCAAGAGCCGCCTGAACGCGAAGCTGAAGGAACGCGCACTCGCCGCGAAGTAAGTTTCCGGCAGTCGATGAAGATAAAGAAACCCGCGTTGATCACGCGGGTTTTTCGTTTGGACGAGCGTTATCTGCTTGCTTGTTAGCCGTCGTACCGACCGAAGATCATCGCGACGTTGTGGCCGCCGAACCCGAACGTGTTGTTCATCGCGTACTTGATTGATCGCTCGCGAGCTTGATTGGCAACAAGATCCATGTCGAACCCTGGATCCTGGTTGTCTAGATTCATGGTCGGGGGGATGATGCCGTGCTGAAGCGCACCGATGCATGCGACAGTTTCGACAGCACCCGATGCACCGAGACAGTGCCCGTGAATGGACTTGGTGGAACTCATCAGGAGTTTGCCACCCGCGCTGCGTCGTGCGTGATCGCCAAAGACCGACAAGACAGCATGGACCTCTGCGCTATCGCCGAGTGGTGTGGATGTGCCATGGGCGTTGATGTAATCGATGTCTTCCAGGTTCAGGCCAGCATCCTGCAGTGCCCATTGCATCGATCGTGCAGCGCCCCTGCCCTCGGCGTTGGGTGCAGTGATGTGGCTGGCATCCGAACTGTTGGCTCCACCAACGAGTTCGCCGAGGATGATCGCTCCACGAGCCTTTGCGTGTTCCTCACTCTCCAGCACAACCATGCCTGCGCCTTCGGCGAGCACAAACCCGTCACGATTCAAGTCGAACGGGCGCGACGCCTTCTCAGGAGCGTCGTTGCGGGTGGAGAGTGCTTTCATGGTCATGAACGCACCGATGCACAGTGCTGACACGGCTGCTTCTGTGCCGCCAGCGAGCATGACATCCGCCTGTCCACGCCTGATGTACCCCGCAGCATCCAGCATCGCATGACCCGAGCTGGCACAGGCTGTCGCATGTGCAGACGCGGGGCCCTGCAGGTTGTAGCGGATTGAGACATTGCCGCTGGTGGCGTTGACCATGAGGCGTGGTACGGTGAAGGGATTGATTCTTCCCGGCCCTTTCTGGGTCAGAACAATGAATCCTTCCTCAATAGTGATGATTCCACCAACCCCGGAGCCGACAACAACGCCGCGGCGCTCGAATGGACCAGTATTAAAATCAAGCCCGGATTGCTTCACAGCCTCTTCCGCAGCGACCATGCCCAGTTGGGTTGAGCGATCCAGCTTGCGTGCGTCGCGAGGATCTATTGCCACACTGAAATCAAAGTCTTTGACCTGACCAGCAATCTTGACCGACCAGCCGTCATACTCATGTATAAACGGCGCCTCGATTAACGAGATGCCGTTGCGGCCTGCGCGCATTGCATCCCACGTCTCTGGCGCGGTCTGGCCGAGATTCGTCACAGCACCCATGCCTGTGATCACGACCCTGTGATGCTGCTGCGTACGGCTGGTCATCGCTTTGATGGTACGGCCTCTGGATGGATGGGGCGATGGGGTCTCTTGCATTGGTGCAATCGACACAGATCAGGGCAACCTGGCATCGAAGTGTGCGGAAACAGCGCAGAAAAGGCCCGGTTGGACCGGACCTTCGTCAGTTGCGTGATCTGTTATCGTATGGAACGACGCACAGATTACGAGATTCCGTTGACATCCTTGATGACGTCAATTGCCTGACCAACAGTCTTGATCTTCTCAGCTTCGGAATCAGGAATTGAGGTGTCAAACTTGTCCTCAAACTCCATGATGAGTTCGACCTGATCAAGACTGTCTGCGTTGAGATCTTCCTGGAAGGTCGTGTCGCGCGTGATCTTGTCACGATCAACATTGAGTTTCTCGACGACAATATCGATCACCTTTGCTTCAATTTCCTGCTCGGTCACGTGTCATTCTCCAAAGTCGCCCCGATCGCAGTGGATGAAACCGGGTTCGGCCGTGTGTGATGCCCGTCGTGGGCACAATGTGTCGGCATTGCTGGTGGGGCTGACCTGACGGAAAACCTCCGCCCTGAGATGCCATGCGCCACAGCGATCCAAACGCCGATTCTACCCCGTCTGTACCAAAAGCACAATTCGAGCCCTTCCGATGACACATACCCAACAACCGTTACAGCCTGTCGTTCGAGTACGGGCCGTCAAATATGCGTTTGTTGGCTGAAACTGGGGGAGTGCACGCCGGGCGAGTCCGTGTATCGGATCGGCTGCGACCTTCACACCGGTTATGCAGGGGGCTTGGAAAGTTCGAGAGCGTTCTGGGTTCACACGCCTCCAATGCCCGCCGATGAGCGTGTGTTGCCGGCCGGATGGTCGCTGTGTGGTGGTCGTGTGCGAGGGGGCTCGCAGCCACAAGGGCGATCTGCCGGACTGGGACGGAGGCGAAGCTCATGGGTCACATGCCGCACGAACTTCAACCATTCGCTGAGCGAGTTGCAGAGATGCTGCGCAAACTCCAGCCGAGCTTTGTGGTTGAACTGGAAGGTGCATCCGAACTGATCATCGATGGTCGACGCCTCGACCTTCTGAATCTGCATCGCATGGTCTCCCACGAGCCGGATCGCGGCGAGGAGATTGTGGGCCACTACCTCAATCAGTTGTTCAATGCGGATGTTGCAGATTTGAACAATGCATCGTTCGAGTTTGCACGTACACGCATCATGCCGCGCATCCAGCCCGATTCCATCTTCCAGCATCTGTCTCGTGAACTTGTTGCGCACGTGCCATATGTCAACGATACCGTGATCGTCTTTGTCATCGATCTGCCACAGATGACCGTCAGTGTGACCACCGAGCAGATGGTCCGCTGGGGTGTATCAGTCGATGAACTCGATGAGATCGCACGCAAGAATCTGGCAGAATATGTGCCGCAACTTGAGTTTCAGATTGTGGAATCCAAGGAAGGTGGTCGCGCTGCTATTCTTTCAGAGCAGGACGGGTACGACGCTGCACGTCTGCTCCTGCCGGGATTGCACACGCGTTTGATCGATGCGCTCGGACCCAACTTCCTTGTTGCGGTTCCTGCGCGTGACATGTTCGTTGCCTTGTCTGATGGCCCAACAGATTTCCTGGACCGCCTGCACGATCGCGTCGAGCAGGACTACGAACGCCTGCCATACCCGATCTCGCGTGACTTTTTCATGGTTACCTATGATGGTGTCGTCGGACTGGGCGAGCCTCCCATCGCGGACGCTGCATAATGGACCTCGGGCGATGCCCGCGGTTCATTCCAGCAGAGTCGTCAGATAGTCCGATGTGTGCACGGGGACAAAGGGTGATTGTGCGCACAACCGCGATCTGTAGGACATCCCGTGCTCGAATCGGTCAGAAAACTCTCACATCAGTTCGGTCCGGTTGCGGTGCAAGCCGCGCGTGGGCTTTATAAGTCCCGTCTGCCGCAGATGGCAGCTGCGCTTGCCTACCGCACTATCTTTGCTCTTGTGCCGGTCATCATCATTGGCTTGGTTGTGCTGAGACTACTCATCGTCGACGAGACCGAGTTGCGCAATCGCATGAACAGCGCGGTCGACTTTCTGGGATTGCGACCCTTGGTTGAGGTTGACTCTGGAGCAAGTAGAAAGACGCTCGATCTGATCCCGGAAGATCGTGCCGCACGGACGTTCAGTTTCATGTCTCCTCCGGGCGAAGTGTCGTATGAGCCTGGAGCGGAACTGCTTGAGACACAAGGAACAGAACCTGAGAACGCTGAGCTTTCCCAGACATCCATTGACTCAGTGATTGACGGTATTCTTGCGCACTTTGCGAAAATTCCATTCGGTGCGATCGGTGGGTTCGGTGTACTGTTGTTGGTTTACGCGGCGATTTCGATGCTTGTGGAACTCGAACGCGCATTCAATCAGATCTATCACGCGCAACGGGGCAGGTCGTGGGTGCGTCGTGTGACGCAGTACTGGTCTGTCCTGACGCTTGGCGTGATATTCCTTGTTGCCAGTTTTTATGTTGGGCAGACGTTCACCAACCTTCTCAACAGCTTTGCTGCTGAGGATGGCGTGTTCAGTAGACAGGGATTCGCATTTGGATTGCTCGGATATCTGACGACGGTTGCGATCTCCAGCGCGCTGCTGCTGTTTACCTATAAGACGATTCCGAACGTGCGCGTGCCGTTCGGGCCCGCTGTTATTGGTGCGGTTGTTGCAGCGGTGCTTTGGGAAGCGGGCAAGTGGGGGTTCACGCGCTATCTCTCGTTCTCGACGTCGTACCAGTACATTTATGGATCAATTGCGATCGTGCCATTGTTCATTCTGTGGGTGTACTTGACGTGGCTGGTCGTGCTGTTTGGATTGCAAGTGAGTTACGGCTTGCAGTACGCGTCATCATCGCGCAGCAGCGTGTCTGACAATCAGTCCGGGCCGTCCGTTGTGGATGCGTCGCGGTCGATCGATCTCGCGGTGCTGCTGGCGGAACGCTTCGAGGTTGGAAATGCTGTTGATGCTGAAGAAGCAGCCCAGCGCCTGTCAATGCCGAACGATGTCTGCACGTTGATGCTGGAACGTTTCGAGCGGGCCGAACTGGTCCGTCGGGTGGAGACGCGCGATGCCGACGATGATCCGTCGTGGGTGCTTGCCAGACCAGCGGGCAAGGTGCTTATTGCTGATGTGCTTTCGAGCACAACCGACAGTACTTCGAATGAAGGGACTCTCCCCGATTCTGTTCTCCCTGCCTCGACGAGAATCATGCGATCGATGCGGGATGCCATCGCGGGCAAAACGATCGCGGATTGTTTGCATCGCGAAGAAGTGCCAAGGGACACCCAGCCCACAGCCGCTTCTCAACCCGGAGGCGAGCCAGTTCCTGCCTCCTAGACTGGCAGCATGAGTACCCCATCCGATTCGCTCCACTCCAGTCCCTCCGGTGTTGTGAAAACACTTCGTCCAGTAGAGCAGACAACACCCGCGTCGGGGCTTGTTGATCTGATGGGTGGGGATTCTCGCAGACATATCAGGATTGGTGAGCACGGATTTGTTGCGCTCGTTGATGTCATGCCGCGACTCGTTGAGCCGGCAGATAATGGTACCGCGAGTGCAGATGCAGCGATCGTGCAGGCAGCCCGCGTGTCGTATGGCGCGGGCACGAAGAAGGTGCACGAGGATCGTGGTCTGATTCGGTATCTGCTGCGTCATCGCCACACCACGCCGTTTGAGATGGTGGAGTTCAAGTTCCACGTGTCGATGCCGATCTTTGTGGCTCGCCAGTGGATCCGCCATCGCACCGCGAACGTGAACGAGTACTCCGGCAGATACTCAGAAATGCCGGATCATTTCTATCGCCCGGATGCTGGCGGCGTGCGACTGCAGAGCACCACGAACAAGCAGGGAGGTGAGGAAACGATTCCCGCAGGTTCGCAGACGGAAGGTTCGTTCTTCGAGTACCTCGATCGTGCCGAAGCCCTCTACGAGGAGTACCAGCAACTCATGGAGAAGGGTGTGAGCCGCGAACTTGCTCGCATCGCGCTCCCGCAGAGCGTGTTCACGCAGTGGTACTGGAAGTGCGACTTGCACAACACGCTCCGATTCCTGTCGCTGCGCATGGACTCGCACGCGCAGAAGGAGATCCGCGATTACGCCGAGGCGATGTGCCAGTTGATCGAGCCGTTGTGCCCATTCACAATCGAAGCGTGGCGTGACTACGAACTCGAATCCGTCCATCTGACGCGACTTGAGATCGAGGCGATCCGCGAGCAGGCAAAGAGTTGCGAAAAATCGTGCGAGATCGAGTTGAAGACAACCAATAAGCGCGAGCAGGCAGAGTGGGATGCGAAACGCGCAGCTCTCGGCTTCGAACGCGCACAGGCGTGAACACTTACACAAACTTCGCGACAACGAGTGTGATGTCATCGAGCGCGTCAGCGTCGCCACGGAACGTGTTGACAGCATCCACGAGCGCATCGAGAATGTCTGATGCGCTGCGCGAGATGTGATCGTGGATAACCTTCTCCATGCGCGACTTTCCAAACATCTCACCCGCGGCGTTCCTCGCCTCCCAGATGCCGTCTGTGCCAAGCATGATGACCGAGCCGGGTTGGATGCTTGTCCGCTTGAACTGTTCGTAATGGAAGTGGGGCTCGATCCCGAGCGGGATGCCGCTGCCGTGCAGGTGCTCAATCGTACCTTTGGGGGATATGAGGACAGTTGGATCGTGCCCTGCACAGACCCATTGTAGTGTGCGCGCCTGCCCATCCATCAGCATCCAGCAGAGTGTCATAAACCTGCCATGCGACACATCTGCAGCGAGTTGGCGGTTGATATCAGTCACCCGTCGCGCCATGGTTTCAGCGACGTCGTGCTCGCCAGCGCGTGATCGGAGCATCGCGCGGGCGGATGTCATGAGCAATGCTGCAGCAATCCCGTGTCCGGTGACATCACCGATGGCAATACCCACGCGGCCATCGTCGACCGGTCCCACTTCGAGAAAGTCGTAGTAATCTCCCCCGACCTCGTCGCACGGGATGGATTTGCCGGCAAGTTCGAGTCCGGGCACATTCGGTGCAACCGCTGGGAGCAGATGCTGCTGGACCTCCATCGCAAGATCGAGCGCGCTGCGGACGCGCATGTGGTCGCGAAGGCGCGGTGTCATGGTGTTGAACGTTTCGGCGAGTTCCTGAAGTTCATCACCCGTCTGCACATCTGCTTTGGCATCGAGATCACCCGATGCGATTCTGCGTGCAGCATCCATCAGATGGTTGATCGGTTGCGTCAGTCGGCGCACGCCGAGCAGTGTCGAGATAATCACAATACCGAGCACGCCTGCAATAATACCGAGATTCGCAATCAACCTGCTCTTCATGTTGCGGAGAATTTGCTTTGAGGCGTTGTCTGCGTGACGTGTGACGACGTCTTTCGGGATCATCGTAATGATGCCAACGTCAGAGTCTCGCGCAAAGTCGATTGCTGCGGCTGAAGCAAGCATCTCGCGCCCGTTCTTTGTCACGTGGTGGATCGTCACTTCCGTATTCTGGAGAGCATCAACGATGAGCTTTGTGTCTTCTGGTGTATCAAGCGAGAAGAACTGATCTTTCAGCCGTTCACCCTGCTCCACATCGGATGATTCATGACCGGGATGGGCGATGATGAACGGCTCGCCCTTTTCATTCAGACCGTTTCGGGCGATGATGTAGAACTGTGAATCGCGCTGCCAGACTCGATTCGGTGTGAACGAGCTCTGCAACGAGTTGACCGAGACCAGCACTCCCGTCACACCAACATAGTTTCCTTCCGGATCATGCACGAATCGTGCCAGTCCGACCAATACCTTTCCCGTCAGCGGATCTCGAAAAGCTGAAACTCCATTCCCGTTCACTACACCTGCCGCGATTTGTTGAAGGAAGGATTGCATGAATGGGAGCTCGCGCGCATCAAAGCCGTCGGGCAGCTGTGTGCCTGGGTACCACGCACTGGATCCGCTCTTCAGAACAGCAAACTGCCAGGTTGCGATGTCTCTCAGCGAGAAATAGATCGAGTTCAGCACGACGGTCAATGATGCAAGCCGGAGCGCGTCATCATCAGCAGAATCTCCTCTTGGGTCAACAACAGGTCTGTCGTATGCCACCATCAGGTCGGGTCTTGTGTTCTTGTCTGCTTCGGGGTGCAGCACCATCTCGAGTGTCGCGTTCTCGGCGAAGTCATTGGATGTCATCAGAAAGACGCGGTTTGCCTCGTTCGGCTCGTTCGCGAGCATCTGCTCGAGTTCGAGTTGCTGGATAATGCATCCCGAGATGATCTGGCGCGTTGATCTGTTGAATGTCTCGGCAATGCGTTCGGTGTCGTACTGCAGGCGCTGCATTGCCTCGTTGAGCAGATCCTTGCGCTGTTCGGATGCGATACGACTCCCGAGAAGACGGAGTGATCCTTGCCCGACCACCATCATGATGACCATCGGGAGAAGTGAGGCGAGCAGCAGGGCGGTTAACAGCTTGGCACGTAGGGACATGCAGGCTCCTTCCGGCAACAGGACACCGGTGCAGGACAATAGGAGGGATGAATCTCTAAACTAGAATGGCACAGGGAGATCGCTGAAATCGTCGTCAGTGTCTTCTCTATCTTCGTCGCGCTCGCGCGGAAGCGCAGCTGCACTGATATCATGTGTGGGTGGGTGATTGGCCTCGTCCGGGTCAACCTTGCGAAAGCTTGATCGAAACTCGATTCCCTGCGATGTATCAGCAACAGGCTTTGCCTCGATTGTGCGTGCTCGCTGCACGAACTCGTCGGGTACATCGTCACGCCGATACCCGACGCGGTTCTCGAAGCGGGTGATGTTCTCGTTCCATTTCAGTTTGACCACGCCGGTGGGGCCGTTTCGTTGTTTGACAACGAGCAACTCAGCCGTGCCGACCTTATCCGCATTTTCCGGGTCTTCCGCCCACGACGGATCGTTGCGGTGGTAGTAATCCTCGCGATGGATAAGCATCACCACATCGGCGTCCTGTTCGATCGAGCCCGATTCGCGCAGATCACTCATGCGCGGACGATGCCCCTCTCGCTGCTCGCTTCCGCGGTTGAGCTGCGCAAGTGTGATGATCGGCACGTTGAGTTCACGCGCAAGCGCCTTGATGCCGCGACTGATCGCCGAGACTTCGACCTGGCGCGACTCGCGTGCGAGTCCGGGAGCGCTGAGCAACTGGAGATAGTCAACAACAAGGCACTTGACATGGTGTTGTGCGAGCATGCGCCGTGCGCGCGCACGCAGCCCGAGGATAGAAAGAGCAGGCGTGTCGTCGATGACGATGGGCGCTTCACCAAGAATAAACGATTTCTGGATGACCCTTGTTAACTCGGTCTTTGTCAGTCCACCGGTGCGGAGTTTCTGTGAATCAGCACCAGTGAATGAACTGACAAGGCGCTGTGTCACCGCATCCTTTGACATTTCAAGGCTGAAAACCCCCACAGCAACGTGGTCCTTTGGATTGCCCGTGTGCTCGTTGGGCGCTCGTCCACCGAATGCGATCTGCTCAGCCATGTTCAGTGCGATCGCTGTTTTGCCCATCGATGGACGTCCAGCGAGCACCAGCATCTCGCCGCCTTTCAGGCCCGAGAGCATCTCGTCGAGATCGTGGAACCCGGTCGCAAGACCGAGCAGCCTCGTGCCATCAGATTTCTCGATGCGTTCGATCTCGGCCATCAGCAGTTCGCTGAGTCGTTGCGGGTCTGACTTCTCGTCGCGTTCCGCGATCTTGAAGATCTCGCCCTCAGCCCAGTCGATGATCTGACGCACGCCCTCGGCGTCGTACTCACCCGCGCTGTGCGCCTCATAGGCGATCGTGCCCGCCGTTTGGATGAGCTGGCGCAGGCGCGCCTTGGCGGCCACGATCTGCGCGTAGTACTTCGCGTTGGCGCTGGTGGGGGAGTCCTCGGCCAGTTTGACCAGAAACTCCGGCCCGCCGATGTTCTCAATCGCGGTGTGCTTTGTAACAGCCTCAACCAGTTGCACAAGGTCTGCACTCTGGTGCTTCTCGTAGAGTTCGATGACCGAGCGGAAGATGATGCCGTGTGAATCTGAGAAGAAATCGTCGCTCGAACTCACATACGGCAGCACTTCGGCAACCGCTGACGGATCGACAATGATCGCTCCGAGCAGCGCCATCTCAGCCGACAGCGAGTGCGGCGGTTGGCGTTCAAGGATCGACTTCACCTCGACTGCGCTACGCGACTGGCGTTTGTCTCGGCGGGATTGTCTGGGATTGCCTTCGTCCATTTCGAGGATCGTCTGCATGAATCCTTGTTGATTCCAGAACATGACAAGTGGCTGCCTCACATCACAACAGATGCCATAATCCCCGCAAGAATTAAACATGTAAACGACATCCGAACAAGGTTCGAACCTACCATTGTGCATGTCAGATATCAACGAGTTTCAGCTTGCTGTTGACCCCACCCGGAACGATGGTCGCGGCCTGCCGGCCGAGTTGCCGGAGTCGCCCATGCCGACGCTTGCCAAGTGGCTCGACCACGCGACGAGCGAGCGTGTGCAGCCGAACCCCAACGCGATAGTGCTGTCGACAGTTGGCGCTGACAACAGGCCGAGTGCTCGTCTGGTGCTGTGCAAGTTCCTTGATCCTGATCGGGGCACGCTGAAGTTTCACACCAACTACACATCGAAGAAGGCGCAGGACATCGACGCAAATCCGCACGTCGCGCTGACGTTTCACTGGGACACACTCGAACTGCAGGCACGGATCGAGGGCATTGCAACGCGCACGCCCGAAGCGGAGAGCGAGGCGTACTTTCTGACACGGCCGTGGGTCAGAAAGGTTGGCGCGTGGTCGAGCGATCAGTCCCAGCCGATCGCGTCCCGTGATGCCATGATGGCAAAGGTGCGCGCAGCAATGGAGCGGTTTGGGATCGACCCTGAGAATCCGCCCGCGCACAATGCGAAGATCGACATCCCGCGCCCTTCCAACTGGGGCGGGTACAGCGTGACTGCGCTTCGTGTTGAGCTCTGGGTTGGCGGTCTCGGTCGCGTGCACGATCGCGCGGCGTGGGAGCGAGCGGATGCAGCGAGCCCGTGGAATGCGACCAGGTTACAGCCGTAACAGTTGATCGGTCTGTTTCATTTGTGACATCTGTACTGGTTGTGCGGCTTGCCGCGCACGGTGTGCGCGTCGGTTTGGTGGCGGCGCGGATGTGTTGCGTGCATAGTGCATCTGTTCCGTCTTCCAGACAGAGAGAGACACCGTGCAGAACTGGGAGAAAAGAAAAGCTAGTGGGGATGTGTCGATGCGCAGGACGCGTGTCGATGGGGCGATCAGTTTCCAGCGGATGATCCGGCATCGCACATGGACAGGACTCGCGATGCTTGCAGGCCTGGTGCCAATCGCTGGCTGCGTCGCCCCAATCCCTTACCGGCATCAGGGCAGCGCGATGGTGCCCGCACTCGACGGTCGCAACGTTAACGCGCCGTCGTGGAATGTTGTATTCTCGCCAATAGACACGTACGACCAGTCACTGCTCTCTCGCAACGATGCGTATCTCAACGCGTCATCGGGCGGATCGAGCGCGTGGCAGCGTGCAGAACGTGCTGCCGACGCACCAACACTTGACAGTTACAGGCACCTGCATCTCCATCGGTCGCCCGATCGGTATCTCTACTTCAATCGCTCGTATCGTCAGTACAACCGCGGATTTGCACCGAACTGGAATAACGGTGGGTACAACAACTGGCGCTGATAGATATATGTCACTCCGGCGCTGCGATCTTTTTCACGTCTACCTTCAGCACCGCGTGCCCCATGATCTCAAAGTACTCAACACGGAAGGTTACATCCTTTCCGTTCGGGTGCTCAACTGGGTCGACAGTTATGGTTGCGTTATCGTGTTCCGGGGCGTGATGTGTCCAGTTCTCGATAATGATCGCGCCGTCTGCGTGTACTCGGATTCCGTCGTCCGAGACAGTTTCAACCGACCATGTGCCGGGTGAGAGATGGGCAGTTGTTTCCGCGACGATGCCGAAGTAGTCGCGTTGTGTGTCTGCTCCTTCAAAGAACACTACCTCGTTTGCATTCTCAAGCACGCGCGTGATGGCTTGCTTCGGACCGGAGCCGCCAAAGGTCAGGTCGAGCGTAGACACTGTTCCGACCCAACTGGTTGTTGTGTCCTGCCACTGCAATTCATCGTCCGGCGGCGCGGGCTGCTGTGTTGCTGGATCCGGTGTCCACGGGAATGTGCGAATCTGCCATGGCATGCGCGAAAACTCACCGATGAGATCGAATACCTCGTCATTGTGCGTGATACGGATGTCATATGGCACGATGTTCTCACCTTGTACCGCGTCAACGAGCACGCGCGATACGGCAAGATCAGGCGAGGACTTCTGGCTCGGCATCGGTTCGATGCGCACACCCACACCCGAGTCGTAGACCTGATCAACGGCTGTGCCGAACCACATTGGCGACTTTGAGTAAATGCGGTATTCGTGCGTGCCGCTCCCGGGGGTCTTCGGTCGTGCGACCACAGTTGGCGCTTTGTGATCCCACGGGAACCATTCCGTCATGACAATGTTCTGTCGACCCGCAAGATGCTTGCGCGCGCCAACAGCCTGCAATGTGCCGGGTACAGAGCGTGGCGGCTGTTCACCCATCGAATCGATGAGCCACTGCTCGGTTGTGTGCTCCACTGATATGTCTGGCGGTACGTCCTCGCCGATCTGCACACCGACGAAGGTGTTTGCCGAGATCCGTGTATCTTGAAAGTGGATTTTTTCGCCGCGATTGATCGCGTCGTCACGGATCTGGATCCCCACCTTGTCTGCGCGGAAGGCATTGTTTACAACACGATTTGAACGCAACGGCCCGTAGTTGAGCTTGTACCACGGCACACCAGCAAGCCCACCCGGATCATCCCACCACAGGTGCACACCACACTCGTTGGAGACGAACCGATTGGACACGATGGTGTTGCGCTTGCTGTGCTCGATATTGATGCCGCCCCGTTCGAGTCCATATCCCTTGTCGCCATTTCGCTCGAACAGATTGTGCGTGATGGCTGTATCCTGCGAGAAACCGCCCCAGATACCGCAGATCGCATTGCCAATGAAAGTGTTGCCCGAAATCGTGTTGTCAAAGGAGAATGTGAGTTCAAGTCCATGCGCAGCTGCATACGAGAAATCGTTACCAAAGAACTGGTTGCGGTTGTTGCCCATCTTGCTGGGCATGGTTTGGTTTGGTTCGAGGAACTCGCCGAGCGCCTCGCGCCCAGCAAAGGCAAAGAGCCCGTCCCCCGAATGTGTTGCAGAGTTTTCCGCGATAATGTTGTCGTTGCACTGCTCGAACATGAGAATGCCGGCTGAGTCCTGTCCCCGGTTGTAGATATCGTGCGAGTATCCACGGATGCAGAAATC
This sequence comes from Phycisphaeraceae bacterium, assembly GCA_020639155.1. NCBI lineage: Bacteria > Pseudomonadati > Planctomycetota > Phycisphaerae > Phycisphaerales > Phycisphaeraceae > Phycisphaeraceae bacterium. The sequence goes on along the minus strand of JACKHF010000001.1, from coordinate 129,674 downwards.
GGTCTGGTTCCGCGCGATGATGTTTCTGCTGGAACGCCACATCGCGATGCCCCATCCGGACAGAAACGAGAAGTCATTGTCATAAATGCGCGAATCGGTCACTCGATCGAGAATCAATCCGTTCTGCCGGCGTCGGGTGTAGCAGTTTCGTACTGTGACATCGCTTGAGTTCTCTATGCAGATGGCTGCCCCGTGCTGGGTTACCCACTCGCGATCATCATTGTTGTGCGGGAAGAGCCAGTCGCCCGAGTCCTCACGCTCGGGTGTTGATTTCAGTCGTTGCGCGTATCCACCAGCGACATCACATCGGTCGAGTACGAGCCCGTCCGCGTTCACCGCGAGGATGTTGACTTTGTACCGATGCGCGTGCGCGTTGCGGAGCGTGACATTCTTCACGTCGCGAATGACATATCCGATGCCTGACTTTCTGTCCCAGTTGTCGCGTTCGGGGTCCGCAATCAGTTCTGCCTCGCCATCAACGCACTCGATGGTGATGTCGCTTGCAGCAATGTGTACAACGCCATTGTTGTTCGAGTCTGGGATGAACACGCCCTTTGGCACGATAAGTCTGCACGACTGGCTGATGATGACGTCGTCGTGATCAACGATGACGGTCGGCAGATCGATCTGCTGGGCTTGGGCAATGCCGAACAAACCAGCAACAACAGTCAGGCTTGCGATGCGTGGAACAAAGCGATGGCTCATCATGTCCGTAGGATATGTATCAAAGCGGGCTGGCGGGACAAGCAGACCCCGTCGTGTCCGTTCATCAGAACACAGCACAACAAGGGAGTTGATATGGATAGCACAGCACAGAGGTTGTTCTCGCGTAAAGGGATTGTTTCGGGCTTGGCTGTCGGGTTGGGGTTGATTGCAGGATTCAGCACGATGACTGCTGCGACGGCGCCGGGGCGTATTGCGTCGTACAACGCGATCAGCAATGCGGACGCCGAAGCAATCGACACCACGATCAAACGCTTGTATGCGTGCATCTCGGGGCCGAAGGGCGCAGAGCGGGACTTTGAGACGCTCCGCGCAGTACACACGGAAGATGCGCGCATGACGGTCGTCAGGCCGAGCGGTGCAGGTCCGTTCGTCATGACTGTTGATGAATACATCGAACGTGCGGGAGAGATGCTGGTCAACTCCGGTTTCCGTGAGAAAGAGATCCATCGTGAGACGCAGGTCTTTGGGGGTATTGCGCATGTTTTCAGCACGTATGCGTCGACACATGAGAACGACAAGGGAGAGGAAGTGCCATACTTCCGCGGGATCAACTCCATCCAACTTGTAAAGATTGGTGACGAGTGGAAGGTGTTCTCTATCCTTTGGGACAATGAGACCGGCACAAACAAGATACCGGCGCAGTACGATGAGGGTGCAGGCCAACTGCACGAGCATGCAGATCATGACGATGAAGATGATCATGAGGACCACGACGACGATGATGACGATCGTTAAGTGAACAGGAACGAAGTGTCAGAATGCTTCATTCGGGTTTGCCGAGTGAGGCGTTTTTTCGTATTGTGATTCCTGCCAGATGCCACACATACAGGCCCGCAACTGCAGCAACTGCTCCTGTCACAATCAGAATCCATTGTGGTGAACCATGCCGGAGCATGTCGTCTGCATCGCCTGCGTGCGTGAATGAACCACACGCGATGTAGCAGCCGTTGACAACAAGACAGAATCCAGCAACGAACTGAGACCATATACCGTAACGCTTGTGTACAGACTTGACACCAAGCCACAGAATCACGGGGAGCGTGCAGCCGACGACCATGCCACCCCATGCGACAAACAAAGGCGATGGGTTCTTTAAGAGATGTGTCTGAGAAAATCCAACGAGTGGGAATGATACGTGCGAGACAGTACCACCTGAGAACACTGCAAAGACCACATGTCCGAGTTCATGTAACGCTATCATGCAGAGCCAGCAGAGATAGAGAAAGAGGCAGTACTTACATGATGTTCGGAGTAAGTAATGACAAGGCTTGGGCATAGCAGACTCAGGTGGTTATCTGTTTAGAAGAACATTCGTACCCCGGTACGATGGGTATCCAACATCTGACATGTTTTTTGTAAGCTTGATACTCAGTGCTGAATCTACACTGGAGATCATGCTCTTCCAATGGACGCAGAAAAAAGTTCCAGACGATCCCTCCGAGGAGCACATAGATTGTAGCAACGGGTGAGCCAAGCCATAGCGCAACAGCCGCGCCTTGCGTCAGGCCGCCAATGGCCATCGGATTCCTGACATGCTTGTATGGTCCTTCAATGACAAGCAGTCGTGCCGACTCAAGGGGGATGGGTGTGCCCTTTCCAATCCGCGCCATAATGTATCCGCTCATTAGCCCGAGTGAACCACCCATGATGAAGATGAAAACGCTGGCAACACGCAGCAGGGGTGGCGTTTGAAATGTCGGAATGCGCGCATTGCGCTCGAGTGCGTGCAATCCAGCGGGGAGTAACACAAGCAGCGTGAGCCAGAACAATGCGGATTGCAACAGCGTGCGCGCCAGAATCTGGTGATCGGCCCGCACTTGTGACACACGAAACAACTTTGATATTGCTCTCTCAGAACTCACGAGAATCGTGCACGCGATCGACATGCACAGTGACAACACCATCAGGACTGTGCCAAGCCATCCCTCGTTTGTGTACAGGCTTGCGCCAAGTATGAGCAGGAATGCGTATGACGCGATACCAGCAACAGAAGCGCAGGCTAGGCCAGCAAGCTTTGAACTCCGAACGCAGATAGTTGCAGCTACGCACGAACCGATTGCGAACAGTGAGATATCAGCTACTGCAATCGGGATGATCCAGTCCTGTGCAAACTGCTCGGGGAGAAACCAGTGACGTGAAGATGGAGATGCAAGCAGCAGAACCCACCACAGCATGCCTGAAACACCCTGAATGCACAGGTAGTTTGCTGCAACACGCCTGACAACTGGGTTCCATTGGTGCTTTGCTGTCATGCATGCTCCGGTCTTCAGGATTATCATAGAATCCTGCACATTGGATTTGCTGAAACTGGAGAAGTTGATTGACCGACACCAACTCACAACCCAACGTGACCGCTTCTGATGCCCTCACTCGACTGAAAGAGGGAAACCAGCGCTTTGCTGCTGGCATCCAACGGAGTCTGGATACGAGCGAGACCCAGCGAAGCGCACTGCTCGCGGGTCAGAAACCCTTTGCGATTATCCTTGGGTGTTCGGACTCGCGCGTGCCAGCAGAGATTGTGTTCGATCAGGGGCTGGGTGATCTCTTCGTTATCCGAGTTGCTGGAAATGTTGTCGCGCCCTCTCAGATCGGCAGCGTGGAGTTTGCGGTTGAGCAGTTCGGTACGCGGCTTGTCGTTGTGATGGGGCACTCGCAGTGTGGCGCAGTCATCGCATCATTGCAACAGCTTGAACGCCCGTCTGCCCAGCGATCACCCAACCTGCGATCCATCGTGGACAGGATCGAGCCAGCAATCGAGCCGCTGCTTGAAACAGAACTCAGACATCATCCGGATGCACTTCTTGAGAAAGCCATCCGTGCCAATATTCGTGCAGCCGCTGGGCATCTTCGTCATGGATCGCAGATTATTGAGAGCCTCATCGAACACGATGGGCTTCTGGTTGTTGGCGCTGAGTATTCGCTTGAGACCGGTGTTGTACATTTCTTCGATCAGTAGTTGTAAGAAGTTATGGTGCCAGAATGCTTTTCATTGCGCCAGCCATCCATTTGCGGCGCGTGTCCGTCAGAATGGATGCAAATCGCACGATCTTGTCAGTTTCAATGACAATGCATGGCTGTGACTGGTCGTTCTGTGTCCATGTGGTTTTGCCAAGTTTGACAGACTTGATTTCGTTAAGATCAAACCGTCGCTTCCAGCCGATCGGACCGACACCGGTAAACGCTTCCACGGACGATCCCTTGATACGAACCCTGCACGTGCCGAATGCGCTGGTAAAGACAACCGAGAGCAACGTGAAGCCAATAAGGATGAACGGAGTCAGGAAAATCCAGAGAAAAATCAGCATGAACAATGGCATGGATGAAGCACTGCCGCTGGACTGAAACTTCGGTATCCATGAGGGCAGCTTAATCCCAAGGTGCGCGAGTGTGTTCGCAACTGCAAGCCCGACAAAGATCGATACGATCGAGTTCCAGAATCCAGCAACGAACAACGCGCCAAGTGTCTTGCCGATGGATCGAGCGCTTGCGCGTATCACAATCTCATTGATATTTTCATCAATGCGGCAGCCGGATGGTGGGGTTGTCAAATCAACGTGCGGAACTTCTACGGCACTTGAGATGCCTTCAACAATGTCTGATAGCTTACTGAGTTGATCGCATGCTCTGCAGAATGCGATGCCCTCCGAGATGTTGACATCCTCTTCAGGAATGAGTGCAGAGCAATGGGTGCAGTAGAGATGGGCCATGGGTCTGATATCGTTCTTTGCGTCACTGGGAGAGTCCGAATCCTGTTCAGCCCGCCTTGTTTCTGTCGGTTATTCTGACATTCGTCTTCAAGGAACACAGACCAAAGCAGACTCACGATCAATACCGCAACTCAGCTCACAATGGCAGGTGGATGTCCTTGATAAAAAATGAACAGGGAACGAAATCCAGATACACGCTTTATCACCCCTTCGGTTTGTTCGATACAGGGGTGTCCGGCTCAGTTGTCCGGTTCCAGATCTTCCATAACTTCCGAAGGACAGAGATCGTTGTCGCCCGCGGATTACGCCAGCCTTACCCGGCATACACCTGTTCGTGTGCTCACGGCAGCGTGCGTATGTACTGTGCTGATGCTTGCCTGGCTCGGGTGGCGCATTTACAACCTTGATCGCACGTCAAATCTCCAGCTCCAAAGGAACGAGGAAATAGCGTCTCTGCGGGGGATCATTTTGTACCTTGATGAGGTGCTGACAACGTCCGCGCGGATGGCTGTCGTGACAGGTGATTTGCAATGGGAATCACGATATCGTCGATACGAGCCACAGCTCGATGCAGCGATTCAGCGAGCGATGCATGCGGCACCAGAAGCATATCGCGGTGAAGCAGCGGCTGAAACGGAAGCAGCAAACACTCGCCTTGTTGCTATGGAATCAAGAGCCTTTGATCTTGTACGCGAGGGCAGACTCACAGAAGCCTACGACATTGTTTTCAGTGACGAGTATGAAGAGCAGAAGCATATTTACTCTCTGGGCATGGTGCGTTTTTCACTTACACAGCAAGAAGATCTGAGACTCTCTGAACTGCGAGGTGAGATCGCGTACCTGCATGAAGCAGTTGCGATGTCGATAAAGCTGGCGGTTTCTACAGGTGATGTGCGATGGGAAGATCGTTATAGAATGCTTCAGCCACAACTAAACACGGCTTTACGGGAAGCTATGAGCATTGAGCGATCGACAACTGGCCGTATCTCATCTGTGTCAGCTCAGACAAACGAAGCTGGAGCGGCACTCGTGCGAATGCAGAACCAGGCATTTGGATTCGTGATGCATGGTCAGTTGAGCCACGCGCAGCAGTTGCTCGCAAGTCGAACATATCGTGACTATGAGCAAGTCTATTCAGAAGGTGTTGGTGCGCTCAATGAGCGCCTCAAAGCGATTGCAGAAGACCGAGAAAACACGCGTGGTGTTCATACCGCGATGCTTCTTTCCGCTGTAGCACTCGTTCTTTGTGTGATTACGGTTGGTTGGTGGATTGTGCTCAGGCTTATACGAAGCTGGCAGGCAGAACTTGTGTCGTCAAATGTCAGGTTGATCGAGCAAGGCTTTGCATTGAGCGAAGCGCGCAAGATTGCAGAGTCAGCAAGCGGATTCAAGAGTGATTTTCTTGCCAATATGAGTCATGAGGTCAGAACGCCAATTGCAGCTATCCTTGGATTTGTTGATGTGATCGCTCCGAACCCCGATGATCCACAGAGCATTGATGCAATAGCCACGATCCGTCGCAACGGCGAACACCTGCTCCATATCGTGAACGACGTGCTTGATCTGTCCAAGATCGAGGCTGGCAAAATGACTGTCGAGCGGATGGAATGCAATCCGATGCAGCTTGTTGAGGATGTCAGGATGCTGATGGCGGGGCGTGCTCAGCAAAAGGATGTGAACCTCACAGCAAAGTTTGAGGCTGGCGTGCCTGCGCGAGTGATGACGGATCCAGTGCGTCTGAAGCAGATTCTCATTAATGTCTTTAATAACGCTATAAAGTTTACGGAGCAAGGAAGTGTTGCAGTCGTTGTGCGCTTTATTGAACAACAAGGTGCCGAGGAGCTTCTGCAGTTCGATATCACTGATACAGGAATTGGACTCTCTCCAGAGCAGCTCGCGAGATTGTTCCGTGCATTCACTCAGGCAGACGCTTCAACGACGCGGAAGTTTGGTGGAACAGGTTTGGGGTTGACGATCAGTAAGCAGCTTGCAAAGTTATTGGGAGGCGATGTCTTTGTTCTGCATTCAGAACTCGGGGTTGGTACAACATTCAGAGTCGAAGTCAGCGCTGCCAAGGCGGTGTCAGAAGTTGTCTTTGATTCGAAGACGCAGCATGCACCTCCGGAGTCTGCCGATTCTGCGACTCACTCCAAACTCAGTGGTTACAGAGTGCTGCTCGTTGAAGACGCATTGGACCTGCAGCGCCTTGTCTGCATGATTCTGAGAAAAGCCGGTGCAAACGTGACAGTCGTTGATAATGGGCTTCTCGCAGTAAGAGAGGCTTTGCGCGCGAAAGAGTTAGGGCTCGCTTATGACTGCGTGTTGATGGATATGCAGATGCCGGTCATGGATGGGTATAAGGCCACTGCGGACTTGCGATCACTTGAGTACACAGGTTTGATTATCGCTCTCACTGCACACAGCATGTCGAGTGAGCGAGCTCGCTGCATTCACGCTGGATGTGATGACTATGCAACCAAGCCAGTTGAACGGGAAAGACTCATAGAGTTGATTGCTTCAAATGTGCAACACGGGAAATCAGCAGCATAGCCTGCCTCTATAACACCTGTCGACAAACGACTTTATCACGTTGCCTTGTTCAGATTTGTGCATTTCTGTCAAATGCAACACACAAGGTAGTAGGTGAAGTTCTTATTTGGGGCCAGCTAATCCCCACTTTGTTGGGTTGCGGCCCAATAAGAAGTAGGCATTATGAGTTTTATTGGTTTGAATTAATCGTCTGAGGGTTATTGCTCGGTAAATACGATGATTACTGAGATCACATCTCAATCAGCATCCGATGCTCCGTCTGTGCCAACGTGCGCGGGAGTAATCGTATGGACAATGCAAAGATACTTCTCATCGATGATGACTCAGATCATCAGCAGCTGGTTCTTTTGGCGCTCCGAAAGAGCAAGCCGGATGTAGATGTCGTTTCTGTCACAACGCGCTGGCAGTTTCTCGAAGCATTGCGCAGAGAAGAATACGACTGCATCGTGCTTGACTTCAATCTCCCACCTTTTACCGCGCCGGAGCTGATTCGGGAGATTGAGGATGAGCAGCCCGAAATACCCAGAATTGTGATCTCATCAAGTGAGGAGCAACGTGTTGTTGTCGAATCACTTCGCCACGGCGTTGCGGACTTTGTTCATAAGGCCGATGCGGTGTGCGGAGACATATTGTGGAGACGGGTTGAGGAGGCGATTGAGATCGCGCAAGTCAAACATCGCGAGCGGCGAAGACTGAATCGAAGGTTGAAAGTGCTGCAAAGACAGGCGGAAACCGATCCGCTCACTGGACTTTCCAATCGACGGTTTACAGAGCGAATGCTGAATGGAGAGCCAAGACAAACAGATCGTCGAGCGCTCACTGCGTTGATAATGGTAGATCTGGACAGGTTTAAATCTGTCAATGACACACTTGGTCATGCTGCTGGTGATGCGCTTCTGAAGGACGTGGCGGACCTTATACGATCCAAGGTTATGCCCACTGATACTGTTGCGCGATGGGGTGGTGAAGAGTTTCTTATTATCCGGCAATCCGAAACGCTTGCAGATGCATGGGTTTGGAGTGACAATCTTCGCCGAGCCATCACCTCAGATATTCGCATCGACGATCCTGTCCGGGCCGTCACCGCAAGTATTGGTGTTGCAGTGTTGCCGACGAACTCACTCTGCGAGGACTCTGTCACGCAAGCGGATCATGCGATGTATCTGGCGAAGGAATCTGGACGCAATCGTGTCTGCACCTGGCCAATGGTTGTTGCAATAGATGCTGCGTCTGATGCTCAAATGCACGCTGAGTTGCCAGCTCGAAAGAGGTTAGAGCTGGTGATTGATTCGCTGAGAGACTCGCTTGGTACAGTGCAACTTGAGCACGTGGGTGAGCATGGTGTCGCAGTCCGCAATGTGTGCGAACAGATTGCGAATATAATGCTTGATGATCCGGATGAACGTGAGGACTTGTTGCTCGCTGCCGAGTTCCATGATATTGGCAAGATAGCTCTGACGGAGCGCGTGCTGGCACTCCCCCGCGCTCTGACAGAAGGTGAACGTCGATTCGTAGACCAGCATGCACGCATTGGTGCCGAAATTCTTCATGCTTGCGGTGTGAATAACCGTGCGAGCGCGACAGTGGAGTTCCATCATACTCGATTTGATTCCTCCAGCCCGACACAAGTGCAGGACGAGTTGCATCCACCCCTTGAGTCAATCCTCTCAGCGTGCGATGCATTTGTAGCAATGCTCAGCAATCGCCCATACGCGTCTTCTCGCACACGCGCTCAAGCGATAGCCGAACTGAAGCAGGAACGAGGTCAGCAGTTCCATCCGGATGTTGTTGACGCGATTCAAAGCATGGAGGAATCCGAGCTCTTGCAGATTTGAGTATCAAAGACAGCAGTGCGTCGCACGTCTGCGGTCACAGGCAGTACGCACGAATCAAATACATCCGAGCAGCCGAATCGCGTAAGACGTACACACGATGGCTGCTCATTTCATAGAGGAAAGGTGGCGGATATGGGCGTGGGTCTTCGCAGTCGAACACGGTACCGGATGAGTCGGGAGAAGGTTGCGTGGGGAGTTGGATTTGGGCGTCCTCTCAACACAGCTATGGTTCGGGATGTGTCAGATTCTGGTATTGGACTTCGGTGCGACGGGGATGTGCAACCCCGTGTAGGAGCAACGATCCGCTTGCTATCGAGACGATCTGATTTTCCCCATCGAGCACGTATTGTTCGAGTGAAGCACGAAGCAGGCGAGACAACTCTGGGTTGTGAATGGGCATCATCAAACGAGCATTGCCCGCCTGAGTTTACACATCACGCCAACAGGCATCGAGTTCGTTCACATTGACGCATGTATGCAGTAGACACGGAAAGATATCCCAATGAAGAGCACAACATCCACATACTCACGAAGAGCTCCCCGGGTCACAAGATCGAGCGCAATGTTCTGGCGTCAGGGGCAATACGATAACTTCGAGATGGGCTGGCTTCTGGAGGCCTCCAATGACGGCTGCGCTTTTGCTTGGCGAGGAGAAGGACCTCCGCAAGTCGGAGCCGTGATTGATGTGTGCCTGGATATGTCTTCATCCCAGCGGGAAACAAAGTCGGCTGTCGTCCGAAGAGTTCGTGTTGCCCATGCAGATATGACGATTATCGCTGCCGAACTTATGAATATTCGCGATTTTCCTCCCGCACTGTCCGCAGTTATCGACGAAACAAAGCCGTTTTCTGCTCGCAAGGAAGCAAGGGACGAGGCGGCTATCTCGCTTGCGACTTCTGCATGAGGGTCGGGTAATAGGAAATCACCCAGTTTGTGTGTCAATTGTTTCTTGGCATGGATTGAGGACATTCACCGTTTGCATTGTCGGGTAGCATCATTGCCAGTACACTGATTGTTGTCGGTGGCATCTGGCGAATGGAGTGCCCGGAGAATGCTGGCCACACGAGTTACCGGTGTCATGCTTGGGCTTGTACTTGCCACCGCTCTTGCCGTTGCATGGTGGACGCACAGGCAACTCCAGCGTGTTATTGTCCCAAGCGAACTGGTGCAGATGCGAGCGCACGCACAGCAGATCGCTGACAGACTTAACATGTTTGCACAAACGGCATCATCTGATGCGAAGGCGATTGCCCATGCGCCGGTTGTTCACGACACGGCTGCTGCATCGCAAACCAACAATCCAAGTGCGCCGCAGAGAGCCATAAACGAAAGCTGTGCCAGGTTCTTTGCTGCACAACTCGAAGCCAAGCCGTGGATTCAGCAACTCCGTGTGATTTCTGCTCAACCGCCCGGAATGGAGGTTGTTCGAGTAGATCGATCTGGAGTCGACAACGCTGTGCGCATTGTTCCTCCGGAAGAACTGCAATCAAAGGGAAGTCGAGACTACTTTGACGCGGGCGTGCAACTCCAGGATCAGGAGGTGTACATATCAAAGGTTGAACTCAACGCTGAAAAAGGAGCGATTGAGTACCCATATCAACCTGTATTTCGATCGGTTACTCCTGTTATTGACGAATCCTCGGGCCGTGCAGTTGCGATTGTTGTGATTAATGTTCGACTTGAGCAGGTCTTTGATTCCTTGACATCCACGCTGTATCCAAGCAGCAGAGTCTACATTGTTGACGGAAATGGGGATTACCTCAGACATGCGACCAATCCAGATATGGAGTTTGCGGCAGCTGCTGGCCTTCAACACCATCGCTGGGAGGAAGACTTTGATACTCGTCGGTGGACAAGTGGAAAATATGCGCAAAGTACAGCAGTCGTGACAGGGCCGGACGAAGTGCGCGTTGGAGCGGTTGTTGCGCGGTCTCAGTTGGAGCCCGGCGTGCAGGTGATTGAGACAGCACCGTTTGCCGAGATTACCCAGTTTGCACAGACAGCAACCACAGCCGCACTTTCTGTTGCCGGCATTGCAATGATCGGCGCGCTACTGCTTGCTGTGTTGGTGTCAACATCGCTGTTAAGACCTCTGAAGCAACTCTCACAAACACTCAAGCTCTTTGGAGATTCACACTGGGATACATCCAAACTTCCAAGACATGGTGACTTTGGTTTTATTGCTGCATCATTCGATGAACTGGCAAATCAGATCACCCAGCGAACGAATGCTCTGAACGCCGAAATCGCGGAGCGGAAAGCCACAGAAGAGCGGATCATTCAGGTGATTGATGCTGCGCCAGTCGGAATGCTTGCGATTGATCGGAATGGAAATATTACACTTGCGAACCGTGAACTGCAGAGCACCTTTGGATATACAAAGGATGAACTGCTTGGCGCTCCAATAGAAATATTGTTACCACAGCGGTTTCGCGAAGGCCACGTGCATCATCGCACAAGCTTTGTTGCTCATCCAGTGTCCAGACGTATGGGTGGGGATAGAGAGCTGTACGGGCTGAGTAAGGATAAGCGACAGGTTCCGGTAGACGTTGGACTCAACCCATTAACAACAACGAGTGGCCCTGCGGTTATTGCTTCCGTTGTAGATATAACAGAACAAAAGCAAACCCAGGATGCGCTCCGGCAACTTAACACACAACTCGAAGACAAGAACGCAGAGCTTGAGCAGTTCCTGTACGCGGCTTCGCATGATCTCAAATCGCCAATTGTGACAATAATGGGGTATACCCAGCATCTGATGGATGACGTACAGCAAGGCGATAGATCAACGCTGGTCGATTACGGCAACCGCATTCGTGATGCTGCCTCGCATATGCACGGAATAGTCAATGACCTGCTTGAACTCAGTCGGGTCGGCAGAGTGAAGTCACAAAGACAGGTTGTTGAACTCAAGCCGCTGGTTTGTCAGTTGTGGGATGCTGTTCTAGAAGCATCAGGCAAGCCGTATGCAACGCTCAAATCCGAAATTGAGGACAATATTTCAGTGATGATGAATCCGGTTCATGCCGCACAGTTGTTGCAGAATGTGCTGGAAAATGCGATGAAATATGCAGTCTCAGAAAACACCTCCCAGATTGAAGTTGCAGCGACTGTTTCAGATGATGATCGAGTTCAGTTGACCGTTCGAGATCACGGGCCTGGAATCAATCAACAATACCATGAGCGAGTATTCGGTCTCTTTGAGCGATTGTCGCAGGACAAGAGTGGTACCGGAATTGGGCTGGCAACTGCACGCCGAATTGCGTCCTTGAATAAGGGCAGAATTTGGGTCGAGGACACACCGAATGGCGGAGCAACATTTGTCATCGAGATGGAAAAACCATCGGACTGACACCCACGAACTGCGCATGGAACCAATCGGCAGCAAGATCTACATCTTCTTCGACAAAGAGATTTTCTTATATTGCAGCTTTCAGACTTTGCTAAATCACGACCAATAAGTGACTTTGGTGTGCAACCTCCCAAACCTGTGGCATAGTACAACATCGCGCACGCAGCGGTTTGCGGCAGGGAGGTTACTGATGCTCAAAGGGAATGGCGGGCTCGGATTGGTTGTCACGTTGGTTATCGGATTATTCACATCGTGTGCTCTGGCAGGCGAGAGAGGAAAAGCAAAGCGAACTCCAGCACCATTGGCGTTTGTTGTTGCCGACACAAACACCGCGCTCTCACACAATGACGTGTACTCGATCGGTTCGCAGCGCCAGTACGGCACCTATGAGGTTGTAGTCCGCATCTACAGCGTCGTGGATGATCTTTCCTTGACCGATATCGTTGTTGCGTTATCAGCCGATGACTGGATCGTCGAGCAGGATCCTTCCGGGCAGGAACTGTCATCAGGTGAGTCCGCGTATCTCCGCATCAGACTGCAGACGCAGAACACGTCGTCGAGCCCGCTCACATGCCCCATCATCGTAACCAGTTCATCCGGAAGCACAACGTACGACCCCTTCGTGTTTACGCTCCGAGCCGAGAGCATCGACGCGGAGGACGAGGTGTCAGCCACACCGTCACTGGTATCTGGAACTGGAAGCAGTGTACCATCGTGGGTATCAGCAGATTATTTCGAAACTCAAGCTGCCGCGAACTTCACACGCACACCGCACCAGTTCATCGGTTGGGACCTTGACACAAATGCTGCGACGACTGACTCCTTCTATCTCGGCGTGCATGCAGCGATGGAAGGCGGCATCAACCGCGTGGAGTTCTATCTGAACGGAACTGTCGAGGAAGTCACTGAAGAGATCATGGAGCCTGGCGCAGCAACAGGCGAGGGTGTGCCCGGGTACTACGTCGAGATTGATCCGGCGAACTTCTCCGGGAGCGATGTCGAGAAGATCGAGGTGTACGCTCGCGTCTATGCCAACTCCCCCGCAGCAGAGCCTCGCGTCATCGGGCCGTGGATCGCGTGGGTGTTCCCCGAAAATGTAGAACCACATGTTATCGAGTGTGAGCCACAAACCACTACGTTTGCAAGTGAGAATGATGATGATGACGCACTCTGGAAAATCCTGCTTGAACTCATGCAGTCGCAGTCGATTTCAACTTATGGTGTTGGCACGTCATCAAACTCCGCATCATCTATCTTTACAACCAACAACCCTCCAACAAAGCCGGTTGTGCTGATGTTGCCATCAGGCAACCACATTCTGCCAACGAACGTCAGCACATTTGCAGTCGATACATCATCCGGCGTTATTGAGCGACCCGACTCCGTATCGGGGAGCAGCTTGCGCTTTGACGGATGGGAGGTTCCGCTCGTCATAACAACCGAATCTGGAGCATATGACCCAACGGTGACGCTTCTTCCCAGCCCTGTTGCGGCAGGAACAAATGCTGTTCCGGCAGCATCCGAGGTGTGTGCTCCTGTGACGATACTGAGAAATCTGCGCCTGAATCAGCATGACTTTGCATACTACGAAGTGCAAACAACGATTTGGAATGACGAGACCAACCTGATCTACATCCCAGTCCTGACAGTGTTTCAGAACTGCCTGATAACCAATACCGATGGACGCTACGCGCTTTACACGCCCAGTCATCAGCTTGCAACAGACGTCGATGACGAGGGTATTCGACCAGCACCAATGATTTCCGTGAGCCAGGGCGGGAGTGCGTTCTATGAGTTTTGCTCCGTCAAGAATATCGATCGCGGACTGGTTGGCCCATCCTTCGTGCGTGGCAAGCTTGCCAGCGAGAGCAAGACGTTCAGCACGCTCGCGGGCAGCGTGATGAACAACCCGCAGGTGGTGCTGAATGTCACGGCTGAGAAGATCAACACCTATCCGCCAAGAGCTGATGTTGAGTTCGGTGTCCTGACATGGCACGGCGGAACCAACGGAGGCATGCGGAAAGTCGGGTCGAACAGCAATGTGTTCACGCTGAATGACAGTGAGACAGACATTGAACGCGGCGCCCTGCTGCTGTATGAAAACGGCAATCCAACCGTACCAAAGCATGTGCTTGTACTGGGAAAGACATCTCCGAACGCACCGACACCGATCCCCAATCTGACTTCATGGACTTCATACACAAACACTCCTATTGAATGCTTGACAGCCGATGCGCTTGATGATGCATTGACAACGATTGCTGCAAACTTGGGTGGATTGTGGTCGTACACCTCGCTGCTGTCGCAGCTTCCGTCGCCTCCAACCGTGTCGGATAACGGTCGCGGTATGCGGTATCTGACGCGCGATTGTGAGCCCGGCATGACCGCATTCCCAATCGATCAGAACGATCCATACGCGAAGGTGCCGCCGAATGAGGCGGTCACGCTTGTTGCCGCGATAGACACACACAGCGCGGTGATGCAGTGGTTTGCGACCGGCGGGAATCCGATCGATAATCGCATGGTGTGGGGATTCGAGTATGATCAAGTGGAGGATCCCGTGGGATCAGGGTGCCGGGACCGTGCAGACCCGACCGGTCTTGAGGTTCAGCAACTTACCACAGTATCCGATCCCGGTATCTACAACAGCTCAATCCTTGCGATGCGTATCCGTAATCGTGTTGCGCTTGCGGGATCCGGCGGGAGTGTCCAGGCTGCCACGAGCGGTTCTTTGTTGCAGGCACCCATGTCCAACGTGCTGATTGCGCACTGCTCGTTCGAGCATCATGGGTTTGGGCTCTCCAGTAACATGGTCCAGGAGCAACGTCTTCGATTTGAGCCGTCGTGGGTGCGTGTGCGCAACTGTTTCTTTGAGGCGCTTGCGGCTCAGCATCCAACGGTTGATCCGAATGACCCGTACGCTCCAAGCCCGTGGGGGATCAACTTTTCGGGGATTGCAGATTGCACTGCGCAGGCCTCGGGCGTGCCCAGCCTCATGGTGTTTCCAGATGGGATCGAGCAGATCGCGATTATCAACTGCCATTACACCTCGGCGTGCCAGATGGACCCGTCGAGCATGTCGAACCCGTACGGGATCCAGAATCCGATGTTCTGCTCCAGCGGCCCGACGACCAGCGCTGCGTCATACTGGTTTGGCACCTATCCCTTCGACGACGGCGGCTGCTCGTGGGGACTTGATGCCGACCTTGGATCAGACGGGCGACCGAACACGAACTCGCCATTGCTCAGCAGAACGTGCCTGCCGATACTCAAGTTTGGTTTGTTCGGTGATGCCATCCCCGCCAACACCGGCTCGATAGGAGCGTTGCAGCCATGATGAGACACGTTGTTGTATGTGTTGTGTGCGGATCGGCTGCCTCTGGCGCATGCGCCCAGGCGTGGTTTACCGGGATCGGCGATCTGCCCGGAGGAAACTATTTGAGTGGTGCCGCTGCTGTGAGTGGGAATGGACATGTCACGGTCGGCGGTAGTACCGGTCCAGTGGGGTTTGTCGAACCCGTTCGATGGACGCATGCCGGTGGGCTCTCTTCACTGCCGGTGAGTGGCATGTGGGGTGAGTTGAGCACCGCAGAAGGTGTGAACATTGATGGCTCTGTTGTTGTCGGTCAGTCATCCGGGGAGGCGTTCCGCTGGACTGATAGTGGCGGGATGATGGGGCTGGGATTCCTGCCGGGGAAAACCAACAGCTGGGCGTGGGGTGTGAGCCACGATGGCAACACCGTGGTGGGTTACAGCGGGCTCTCGCTCGGCGCCGGCCGTGAGGCGTTCCGCTGGACACCATCGACAGGCATGGTTGCGCTTGGCGATCTGCCGGGAGGGGAGAATGCGAGCGAAGCTCTCGGATCGAACGCTGATGGCACTGTGATTGTTGGTGCAGGTCATTCATCATTGGGTTCGGAAGCGTTCCGCTGGACACCATCTACAGGGATGACTGGCCTTGGTGACTTGCCGGGTGGAGAGTTTGGGAGTGCTGCACGTGCTGTCAGCGCCGACGGTCTGGTTGTCGTTGGCGCGGGGAACTCTGCTGCGGGGAAAGAAGCAACCATCTGGAAGAATGGTTCTGTGATCGGGCTCGGTGACTTGCCTGGTGGTGAATACAGCAGCATCGCCTTTGCAACAAACTTCGATGGTTCTGTTGTCGTTGGTTCTGCAAATCTGAGTCAAGACGCGTTCTACTGGACCGAGTCGCTCGGGATGGTGAAACTGCATGACCATCTTGTCTCGCTGGGGGTAACCGGTCTTGACGGCTGGACACTGACAGCAGCAAACGGGATCTCCGATGATGGTTTGACCATCGCTGGCATGGGCATCAACCCCCTCGGCCAGAACGAGGGCTGGGTTGCGCACATCCCCGCGCCATCGTCGTGCGTTGTGCTCGCGATCGGTGGTGTGATTGCCTCGCGAAGGAGGAGGTAAACGAGTTCCTTGTCTTGGATTGCCATTACACCTCGGCGTGCCAGATGGACCCGTCGAGCATGTCGAACCCGTACGGGATCCAGAATCCGATGTTCTGCTCCAGCGGCCCGACGACCAGCGCTGCGTCATACTGGTTTGGCACCTATCCCTTCGACGACGGCGGCTGCTCGTGGGGACTTGATGCCGACCTTGGATCAGACGGGCGACCGAACACGAACTCGCCATTGCTCAGCAGAACGTGCCCGCCGATTCTTAAGTTTGGCTTGTTCGGTGATGCCATCCCCGCGAACACCGGCTCGATAGGAGCGTTGCAACCATGATGAGACACGTTGCTGTATGTGTTGTTGTGTGCGGATCGGCTACCTCTGGCGCATGCGCCCAGGCGTGGTTTACCGGGATTGGGAACATGGTCGGAGGAGGACCGGGAAGCTCTGTCTTCGCATTGAGCGGGGACGGAACTACTGCGGTTGGTTCTGGCAATGCAATTACCTATTCCGAGCCCGCTCGCTGGACGGCATCGCAAGGGCTGGTCGGAATCGGAATACTTGGAGCGAGTCCATTCAACTCGGCGTATGGCACCAGTCAGAATGGCTCTGTTGTTGTCGGTCAGTCATTCGGGGAGGCGTTCCGCTGGACTGATAGTGGCGGGATGATGGGGCTCGGGTTCCTGCCGGGAAAAACCAACAGCTGGGCGTGGGGTGTGAGCCACGATGGCAACACCGTGGTGGGTTACAGCGGGCTCTCGCTCGGTGCCGGTCGTGAGGCGTTCCGCTGGACAGCATCGACAGGGATGACTGGCCTTGGTGACTTGCCGGGTGGAGAGTTTGGGAGTGCTGCACGTGCTGTCAGCGCCGACGGTCTGGTTGTCGTTGGCGCGGGGAACTCTGCTGCGGGGAAAGAAGCAACCATCTGGAAGAATGGTTCTGTGATCGGGCTCGGTGACTTGCCTGGTGGTGAATACAGCAGCATCGCCTTTGCAACAAACTTCGATGGTTCTGTTGTCGTTGGTTCTGCAAATCTGAGTCAAGACGCGTTCTACTGGACCGAGTCGCTCGGGATGGTGAAACTGCATGACCATCTTGTCTCGCTGGGGCTGACCGGTCTTGACGGCTGGACACTGACAGCAGCAAACGGGATCTCCGATGATGGTTTGACCATTGTTGGAAATGGCATCAACCCCTTCGGCCAGAACGAGGGCTGGGTTGCGCACATCCCCGCGCCATCGTCGTGTGTTGTGCTTGCGTTGCGAAGGAGGAGATGAGAATATGGCTGTGTGGATCACCGGCTCGATAGGAGCGTTGCAGCCATGATGAGACACATTGTTATATGTGTTGTTGTGTGCGGATCGGCTGCCTCTGGCGCATGCGCCCAGGCGTGGTTTACCGGGATCGGCGATCTGCCCGGAGGAAACTATGGGAGTGGTGCCGCTGCTGTGAGTGGGAATGGACATGTCACGGTCGGCGGTAGCACCGGTCCAGTGGGGTTTGTCGAACCCGTTCGATGGACGCACTCTGCTGGATTGTCTTCACTGCCGGTGAGTGGCATGTGGGGTGAGGTGAGCACCGCAGAAGGTGTGAACATCGATGGCTCTGTTGTTGTCGGTCAGTCATCGGATCAGGCGTTCCGCTGGACCAAGGGCAGCGGGATGGCTGGGCTCGGGTTCCTGCCGGGAAAAACCAACAGCTGGGCGTGGGGTGTGAGCCACGATGGCAACACCGTGGTGGGTTACAGCGGGCTCTTGCTCGGTGTCGGCCGTGAGGCGTTCCGCTGGACACCATCGACAGGCATGGTCGGGCTTGGCGATCTGCCGGGAGGTGAAACATCCAGCACAGCGTTTGCAGCAAGTCAGAACGGTGATGTTGTTGTCGGCTGGAGCACAACATCTGTTGGGTCCGAGCCGTTTCGGTGGAAACCATCAACAGGCATGGTTTCACTTGCGCCGGGACGGGGCGGGCAAGCGCGTGACGTGACACCGGACGGAACGATCATTGTCGGCACGCTTGAGTACACCTTCGGTCGGTTTGCAACGATGTGGACACCGGGTGGCATGGTGTCGCTCGGTGATCTGCCAGGCGGTGATGATGATAGTGGTGCAGTTGGTGTCAGCGCTGACGGGACAGCTGTGATCGGGAGCAGTTCAACTGGTCCGGGTGTGTACGAACCGTTCTACTGGACCGAGTCGCTCGGGATGGTGAAACTGAAAGACCATCTGATCGGCCTAGGTGTGATTGGATTGGAAGACTGGACACTGACAGCAGCGAACGGGATCTCCGATGATGGTTTGACCATCGCTGGAAATGGCATCAACCCCCTCGGCCAGTTCGAAGGCTGGGTTGCGCACATCCCCGCACCGTCGTCGTGCATGGTGCTTGCGATTGGTGGTGTGGTTGCGTCGAGGCGCAGAAGATAAGACCGCTCGTGGTACCTATCCACTCAATGACGATGGTCGGTGCTCGTGGGGTCATCTGCCGGGATTGTCATCGAACGGGAATCCGATCATCAGCCAGTCGCCGCTGCTCAATCGTGTCGATCCTCGCCATGTCAAGTTCTATCTTGGTGGCTCGATCATCGATTCGTGCGATCCTATCGGGGCACTGCCAGCGGTCAGCCAGGAGTGAGGAAAGAGAGAGAGAATATGTTGTTCTATCCAATGAGATATACAAGTGTTGCCACCCTCGTGTGCTGCGCCGCTGCAACAGCGCAGCCGAGTTTCTCTCCGATTGGTTCTTATCCGGGCGGCCAACTGCCGAGTGTTGCGCTCGGTGTGAGTGGTGACGGTTCCACCGTTGTCGCGTACGGCGGTCCCACCTCGGGTTTGACTCGCGCGTTCCGGTGGACAGTGCAGACCGGGACCGTTGGGCTCGGCTCGCTTCCCGGTGGAAATGATGTGAGCCACGCGCAGGGTGTGAACTACGACGGCTCGGTGATCGTCGGTTTCGCGGTCGGGAGCACCGGCGGTGAGCCGATGCGATGGACCGAAGCGACTGGCATGGTCGGGCTTGGCGCGCTCCCCGGTGGCTCGTTTCTAGGTGAGGCGTACGGCACCAACGACACGGGCGATGTGGTTGTTGGGTTCAGCTTCGGTGCCAATGGCAGAGAGGCGTTTCGATGGACCGAGTCCGGCGGTATGCATGGACTCGGCTCGCTCACCACAAGCAACATCTACTCGTGGGCCTACGACGTGAGCAACGACGGCGATACCGTCGTTGGTTTGGCTGTTGATTCAAACGGTGTATCGCGTCCGATGCGATGGACATCGTCTGGCGGCATGTCTGTGCTTGGAGATTTACCTGGTGGCAGTCTGAGTGGCTTTGCATCGGCCACGAACAGCGACGGTTCAGTTATCGTGGGTGGTTCATCCTCATCGAATGGTGGCGAGGCGTTCCTGTGGAAGAACGGTGTGATGATGGGACTCGGTGATCTGCCGGGCGGAGCATTTGCAGGAAGCGCGCTGGGTGTGAGCGAAACAGGTGAAGTTGTTGTTGGGGTAAGCGAAGGACCAGCGATGATTGCAGAGGCGTTCTACTGGACCGAGATGCTGGGCATGGTCAACCTGAAGGACCATCTGGTGTCCCTTGGCGCGACGGGTCTGGACGGCTGGACGCTCGAATCGGCGCGCGGCGTCAGCGCCGATGGTCTGACCATCACCGGCATCGGCTTCAACCCGCAGGGCCTGAAGGAAGGCTGGGTTGCGCACATCCCCGCGCCGTCGTCGTGTGTTGTGCTTGCGATTGGTGGTGTGGTTGCGTCGAGACGAAGGAGATGAATGCACAGTTGCGAAATCGTGTGATCATGTTGTGAGGCTGCGGCGCAAATACTCATCTGAACGTGATAGAGACAATAGACGTGTCATCGGCAAAGATGCTCGTGGATGCAAAGTCAGTCAGTGTGTCGACTGTGTGTTGTACATCCTCCTTGATAGATGTGTTGCCCCGAAGCGATGCAATCAGACGATCAACACCAAAGAGTTCGCCTTCGTTGTTCGGCTGTTCAATGATCCCATCGCTGTAAAGAACCAGCCTTTCGTTCGGAGCAAGTTGCAGAGTTTCGGCGCAGAAGGACGCGCTAGTGACAATGCCAACGATCATGCTGCCTGTGTGGTCTGGGCAGAGTGGTGTGCCATCCTCCGGCATGAGGAGCCAATGCCCATGCCCCGCATCGACATACTCCAGTGTGCGTGTGACAGAGTGAAACACTCCAATCCAGAGACTTGCAAAGCGATTGGATGGCGAGTGCTGGACAACATACGCATTCACGGCGTTTGCAACATCCGTGGGGTTGTCTGAGTGTGCAAAGGACGCGCGAATCTGCGCATGGATCGCAGTCATTAAAAGAGCAGATCCGATACCGTGGCCAGTGACGTCGCCAAGACAGATCGCGACTTTGTTGTTGTTGATCTCGAAAATATCAAATATATCGCCGCTGACAACCGATCCCGGAATTATGCGCGAAACATAACTGGCTGAACCTGCAGTGCCTTCCGATGGTGGAAGGATACACGCCTGTGTTTCCTGTGCGATCTGCAACTCCATGTCGAGTTCGTGCTGCCTCTTCGCTAGGTCAACCCTGAGCAGACTCGACATCGCAACACTTGCGATTTGTGCGACCGCGCTGCAGAAACTCGCTGCATCGGTGTGCATGGACTGCTCGCCATCTCGTACATCCATGTACAGGCCTCCGACGACCTGTTGATCAATGATCAGTGGTGCGCACATTGCAGCACAGATACCAAGTTTCTCGATGCTGTGGCTGGGTTGTGCGCTCGTGTTGCGCGTGAGCTGGACCAGATGGCCGGGCTCAAGTGCTGCAAGCACGGATCGACTAAACGAAAACTCCGTCGTGCTAAATCCGCTGTTGTCTGACGAGGCCAGAACCTCTACTTCGTCTGGATTGCCTTCCCATCGAAGCATCGCCGCACGCGGATACCCCGTACCTCTCATCGCGAGTTGGACGATTGCGTTTGCAAGCTCCTGTTCGTTCTCTGCATCATGTACTCTCGCTGTACCATCGATGAGCAGCGTGAGTCGTTTGTGCGACAGCGACGTCATCTCGTGACCGAGCACGGAATCGACGCGAGTCTGCGGCGCAATAGTGGCATCGGTGACAACACGCCGCGAGATATGCGATGTACCAAAACTGATACGAAAGGCGCTCTGCCCTGTGCGCACGACATCGCCCACGTTCAGTGTTGCTGGCTTGAGTGGAACAAGCGAAACGCTGTTGAGCTTTGTCCCGTGTTTGCTCTGCAGGTCTGTGATAGTCCACATGCCGTTGATGCATGCAAATGCGGCGTGCTTGCGCGACACTGCAGGATCTTGCAAGCTGATGTCGCAATCGGTCGCACGCCCGAGCACCGTCCGGTGAGACGGGTCGCAGACATGCGGCGATGTTCCGGTGTTCAAGAGCGGAATCAACTGAAGCGGGTGTTGTGGTTCTTTACTGTTCATATGTGTTCATTGGTGTTGCTGTGCTCTCACGTGTGAACTGTATGTGTTTGCAGTGACCAGTGGGGAATCGCCAGTTTCCCGTGAAGTTGGGCAAAGTGTTGGACTCGATGTTCCGGTCAGCGTTGCAATCCGGGACACACACAACGAGTTCGTGGTATACTGGCCTGCTCACACTGGCATGCAGGAGCAGGTATGGCACGCGAAACAGGACACGATGCTGGAAACTCCACGAAGGATGAGACGGTATCTATTGAGCCGAAGTCTACCGTGCAGAGCGCTCATAGCGAGGGACCCGGAAGCAGGATTGGTGTTTACAAGCTGTTGCAGCAGATCGGTGAGGGTGGGTTTGGCTCAGTGTACATGGCTGAGCAGGAAAAGCCTGTCAAACGCCGTGTTGCTCTCAAGATCATTAAACTAGGGATGGATACGAAGCAGGTGATTGCCCGCTTCGAGCAGGAACGGCAGGCGCTTGCCATTCTTGATCATCCAAACATTGCCAAGGTGTTTGACGCGGGAGCAACCGAGACTGGTCGACCGTACTTTGCTATGGAACTCTGCACAGGCGAGCCGATCGACGAGTACTGCGATCGGAATAAGCTCAGCATCGCGGAGCGACTTGAGCTGTTTGCGCAAGTATGCGCAGCGGTCCAGCACGCGCATACAAAGGGGCTTATCCACCGCGATCTCAAGCCAAGCAACGTGCTCGTCTCGACACAGGACGGCAAGCCGCTGGCGAAGGTGATCGACTTTGGTATTGCAAAGGCAACGTCGAGCAAGCTAACCGAGCGCACGTTGTTTACCGAGCACAAGCAACTGATCGGCACGCCCGAGTACATGAGCCCCGAGCAGGCAGAGGGCAGTCTTGATATTGACACTCGATCAGACGTGTACTCGCTGGGGGTGCTGCTGTACGCGCTCCTGACTGGCACAACACCGTTCAACAGTCGCGATCTCAGGTCGGCTGCGTACGCCGAGATCCAGCGAGTTATTCGTGAAGTGGATCCGCCAAAGCCGAGCACACGACTGACACAGTCCTCGGAGACGCTCGCCGATATCGCGAACCATCGTAAGATCGAGCCCAGCAGGCTGAGTGCCATGATCCGCGGGGAACTCGACTGGATTGTGATGCGAGCGCTCGAAAAGGATCGCACTCGGCGATACGAATCGGCGAGCGACTTTGCAGCAGATATTCGGCGATATCTCAGCGGCGAGGCTGTTGAAGCTGCGCCGCCGAGTACAACGTACAGGGTTCGCACGTTCATCCGGCGGAACAAAGGTATTGTTGCTGCGGGGGCATTGGTCTCGGCGGTGTTGGTGCTCGGCACCATCGGAACCAGCGCCGGGTTTATATCTGCATCGCATCGTGCTGAGGGCGAGAGAGTTGCCAAGGTCGAAGCAGAGAAGAAACAGAAACTCGCGGAGCAGAAAACAACAGAAGCGGAGTTGGCCCGGAGCGATGCAATCGCGGCTCGCAACGAGATCGAGTACAACTCGTATGTTGCGAATCTCGAGATGGCTGATGCATGGAGAGCACTGGGCAGATACGCCCGCGTGTTCGAGCGCCTCGCCGCGTGCCCCGAGCGGCTTCGCGGGTGGGAATGGAACTGGTATTCTGCTATCAGCGATACGAGTCTGCTCACGTTCAATCCCGACAGCGATCGAATGAGTTCAGCGACGTACAGTCCGGACGGACGGCATATCGCGCTCGCGTGCTGGTCCGGAGAAGTACACATTGTACATGCTGAGTCAGGCGAGACTGTTCGCGTGCTTCAATGTCCTGATAGCATCATTTCGCCTGCTACATACAATCACAGCGGCTCACGCATCATTACCAATCTCGACTTCGACTCGTTCACTATCTTTGATACCGAAACCGGGCGGCGCGTCTGTGATCTGGTGGGCCATGCAGGGCAATCGGTGGTCGCGGTGTTCAGTCCTGACGACTCTATCATCGCGACCGGATCGCACGACAAGACGGTGCGCTTGTGGGATGCCAGTACGGGAGAACAACTCGCGGTGCTGTCGGGGCACTCAGACCGGGTTGTTGCCATTGATTTCAATCCGGATGGTTCCAGGCTCGTGTCATGTTCAGAAGATGGCAGTGCATGCGTGTGGGATGTCGCATCGCGCACGTGTGTTCACGTCTTGCGGGGGCATACAGACAGGTTGTACCAGGCGAAGTTCAGCCCGGACGGAACTGTGATCGCAACAGCGTCTGCGGATGGTACTGCTCGTGTCTGGGATGCGGAAACCGGCAATGCGACACTGGTATACACAGGCCATAGTGCTGGGTTGGGTGATCTGAGTTTCGGTGCGCGCGGCTCTCTCGTCGCGACAGCGGCCGGGGACGGTACCGCGCGCGTGTGGGATGTGCGCACGGGTGAAACACAGGCGGTGTGCTCGGGGCACGAAGGATTCATCGCGCACGTCAGAATGAGTCCCGATGGAGATCGGGTTGTTACATATGCGTACGACGGGAAGTTGCGACTGTGGGATGCTCGAACCGGTGATCTTATAGCGAACTTTCGTGGTCACACTGAAACAGTGCAGTCTGTTGAGTTCAGCCCGGACGGAAGCCGTGTGGTGACTGCGGCACTCGAGGGTGTCGCGAAAGTCTGGGATGCACATCTGTACCAGCCAAACTACATCTTTGAGGGCCATAAGGACGGCATCGGTGCGATAGCGTTGACTCCTGATGGAACGAGGCTTGTCACAGCATCTGATGATTCGACTGTCCGTGTGTGGGATGTTGTCAGCGGACGATCAATATTCTGCTTGCAGGGTCATCAGGACTTTGCCAATCGACTTGCGATAACACAGGATGGCACACGGGCGGTGTCCGGCAGCTTTGATGGCACCGCCCGAGTATGGGACATCTACAGAGGTGAGCAGGTATCTGTGACGGCGAAGCATCAGGGAAATGTCACGTCGGTTGCGTTTGATCGTGACGGGACGAGATTTGTGACAGCATCCGAGGATGGCACATCGCGAGTGTGGGACACTGCAACAGGTGAGCAGATTTCGAGAGCGCAGTTCGAGCCGGCATATTTGTATGATGCTGAGTTTCTGGGAGACCAACACGTCGTTTCCGCGGGAGAGGGCAATGCTGCCTACATATGGGATGCAGCAACCGGCGAGGTCACACGCACACTCGAAGGGCATCTCCACACTATTTACGATATTGATGTGAACCACGACAACACCAGGGTTGTGACTGCTTCGGCTGATGGCAGGCCGAGACTGTGGGATGCGCGCACTGGTGAGTGCATCGCGGTGATGCGGGGTCATAGCTCAAATGTGCTCAAAGCCAGTTTCAGTTCTGATGGCAGTCTGATCGTGACATCCGGGTTTGATCAAACGGCGCGTGTATGGGACGGGGTGACAGGGGAGCTCAAAGCAACAATGTCGGGGCATTCAAGCATGGTGTACCAGTGTGTGTTCATGCAGAACAACACTCGTCTCGTGACAACATCCGAAGACGCGACAGCACGTGTTTGGGATGTGACAACTGGCAAGTCGCTCGCTGAGCTTCGGGGACACACGATGACGACACGTGCGGTTGCAATCAGTCCGGATGGAACAAGGATATATACCGGTTCGTACGACGGCACCGCGAGGGTGTGGGACACTGTTCCGGCGCGAGAGAGGCTTTCGAGTTTTCACACAATACGAGAGGCTCGTGCAGATGTCCTCCCAATGCTTGACACTATGCTTCAGTCTGGTGCTACCGCGAGCGATGCTCGTTCAAGAGTGCTGGCGCATGCATCACTAACGCCAAACGAACGCGATGCTGCGCTTATTGAGCTTGTCCGTATCGAAGATGCTGGCAACGTGGTGGACGAGCAGAAGCTCGAGCGCGCGTTGGATCTGAACTCACTGGCATGGGCGGCTGTGGCGCAGTTGCCTGTGACAAAGGAGGCGGCTGACAAGGCTGTGCAGCAAGCGCAGGAAGCAGTCGATCTCGCTCCATCGGATGCTGATATCCTCAACACGCTCGGGGTTGCGCTCTACCGAGCCAGCGAGTACCAGCAGGCACTTGAGACATTGCAAATATCGGCAGAGATGACACATGCATACGGACGGGATCTCTCACCAGCCGACTGGGCATTCATTGCAATGTCACAGTGGAATCTGGGCATGAAAGACGAAGCTGCCCAATCGCTCGCCGCGTTTCAAGCGATGGCTGAGGGAGCAGCATGGAATCGAGATCCGGACACTGTGCAGTGGATTGAGGAGATCAAGACACTCATGCAATACTGAGTACAGCAAGGGGACTTTGCAATCGCAGATGCACACGACAGAATATGGAGCAGTTCGAGTGTGTCGCTGTAATAAGCAGCTTTTTGAAGTGGCTAGAAGAACTGAGTAGCACCTCTATTGCACCAAGCGTGCGCTCGCATGCTCTTGGACAAACCTCAAGACAGATCCTTGTAATGACCCCAAGGGGATTTGAACCCCAAGGTCCAAGCGGGACCTGTCAGCTCTACCACCTGCCCCAGTTGAGTGACAACCTTCGATTCCTGCGTCAGTCAACGAACCCCGAAGAAGACTTGCAACATCTCGGAGGGGCTCGGAACATTGACGCAGGATCCGATTTTTGTCACTGGGTTGGACGTGGTGTCTGACCCGAGATGTTGCAGACCCAATATATCGGCTCGGTGGAGGTTGTGCAAGAGGAAAAATATCAGAATCGTCAGAAATGTTTTCCTCGCGTGTTTTCAACACACCATTCACATTCGGCGTTTTTCCCGCGATTTCCCGCAGTTTCGCCCCGCTCATGTCCCTGTAATGCCGCAGCAGAATGTCAACAGAATGCCGTGTCGTGCTCGCGATGTCATGGATGTCCTGCCCGATCCGCAGCCTGTGATTCACCGCACCCTTGCGGAACGACCTGAACCCTGCCTTGCGCCCGCGAGTGTCCTCTCGGGGCACGTTCGCCCGGTCCATGTCCTTGAGCAGCGTTCTGAAGCACACCTGCCTGAACACCTTGGACTTCATGAAATCACCCAGCACATGAGCGCCGTCACCCAGAATCCGCGGGTCGTCACCCAGCTTGAACCCAAGCAGGTTCCGAAGTGCCTGCACAGCTTCCTCGTGGAGACCGATCGTCGGCCCCTGACCCTGCTTGTCAGACCTGATCGTGAGCAGTGACTCATCGAAGTCGATGTTGCGCCACTCCAGCCGGTCGAGTTCCTCGGGGCGTGCTCCCGTGTGCCAGGCAACGATGTAGTAGGTCGATCGGTTGGGCCCAAACCGGCTCGCCTGCCCGTGTTTCTGCTCGCATCGCTCG
Source organism: Phycisphaeraceae bacterium (assembly GCA_020639155.1). Lineage (NCBI taxonomy): Bacteria > Pseudomonadati > Planctomycetota > Phycisphaerae > Phycisphaerales > Phycisphaeraceae > Phycisphaeraceae bacterium. Next base: position 102,330 of record JACKHF010000001.1, on the reverse strand, counting down.
GCAATGTCGATTATCGCAGCAGCCTCTTCGAACGTGAACGCACGCACGCCGGGGCCTCGATGCTCAGCCTTCACCTTCGGGTTCATCGCATGTTTGAGCGGATCCTCGGCGATCATGCCCAGACTCAGGAGCCACTTTGCAAAGTTCCGCAGCTCGCTCAGTCGGTTCTTGCGGGTGGGGGGTGACATGGGCGCGACCCACTCAGACACACTCGGCCCCGTAAAGTCGTCGATGGTGCTCCAGCCCATCTGGCGAGCACAGAGCAGGGCACTGTTCTTCGCACGTTTGGCCCACGATGGAGCGCATCCAAGGCTTGTGACAGCCTCGCTGGCCCAGACCTCGATCGCCTCGTGGATGTCGCGAGAACGCAACGACATAATGGACCGTTCGCGCCAGAGGCCAAGCTGTCCATTGCAGTCAATAGGTGAATCTGCTATTTCTGGACCAATGCCGTCCAGTAACCACCAAAAACAGGGCTCAAACTCGATACGAGACGAACGGGTGCGTGGTGATAGCCCTCTCGGTCTCGCATCATCATCCATGGCATTCCCCTGTCGGTTGGGTCTTATTCAGGGAATAGAGGCGTTTGGATCGCGCAAAGTTCTGATAAACAGGGGAATTTACTTATTTTGTTAAAAAAGGCCAGATGTGGCCCCAAACGAGACAAGGGGCGGCACAGTGTGCATGGTCGGCACGGATTGTATCTCAGATATCGCGAATCATGAGTGACAAACGACGTTGTGTCTCACGGGTGAGACGGCAGTCTGTTACCAGATTATCCCAACCTAAGCCCCAATCAATCCACGGTTATCCCTGCGGTGGTTCGGAGCAGAACCATTTGATACCCATATTTCAACCCATAGTTGAAAACACAAGTCTGCTTGATCTACCGATTGGTGTCGCCCCTCCAGTGCCAAGCACGAGGGGTATCACATGGTCACAATTCAGCGCTGGGCGCGCGACAACAAGGCATGGCTGGCGATGATGTCGCCAGCCATGCTGTTTTTATTCGTCCTCGTGGCTTTCTCGGGCTGCAGCTCCGTCGACGATTGGGCGAGCCAGCCCGGCATCTCGCCAGAGCAGTTCGAGAAGAACCAGCAGATCATCGACGAAGGCGAGGAGTCGCTCTCAGATGTAATCGCCGAGGTCGACAGGCTCAGGGGCGAACTCGAATCGCTCGACCTGCAGGGCAAGTTCGGCGAGTATCGAGACAGCGTTGCGGCAATGCTTGCATCAGCGACCGCGCGTGAGCAGGAGTACCGGCTTCTGATACTCAAGGCCGAGCAGGCGAACGCCGCAATCTCCGAGGGTGAAACCCGTGGAGAGCAGATCGGCCATGGCATCACATTCGCCAGTCAGTTCCTCAACGCGATACCTGGAATCGGCAACGCGCTTGCGTGGGCAGGCAGCATCGTCGGTCCACTCATCGCAGTGCGCTACCGAGGCAAGCTGAAGAAGGCGATCAACGGCGCAGCTGGTCTTGTGCGATCCGTTGACAAGGCGATGAACGAGACCCTGAACACATCCGAGACGCTCACGAAATTCAAAACCACTATGGCAATGAATCAGGGCACGGATGCGAGCGACCTCTACGAGCGCGTTCGACCGCTTGCCAAATCGGCCTGTTCAGAGATGCCGGGTTAACGAGTCACCGGCTATCCCTGTGGCCTGTCGCGGGGCCAACCCCCCCGCGGCGGGTTTATGAGCAAACGCACACGCGATGTTGCAATGGAGCAACACGCAGAGAACCTGCGCAGGAAGCGGAGGGCGGGACGTGGCAGAGACAGTCAAGTCGGCAGTCGACGACCGGATCGTCAGAATAGAAGCGATCCAAGAAGAACAGGCGAAGGTTCAGGTAGCGCTGACACGTGATGTGGCTGGACTTGCGCGAGAGATGCGCGAGGGCTTTGCTGAGGTAAGGAGCGACCTGAGCAAGATCGGCAAGACAAGCTGGCCATTGATAGTTTCGATGATTGGTCTCGCGTTCGTTGTCATTCAGTACAACGACGATCGATCAGAGCAGCGTTTCAGGCCCCTAGAGGACATGGTGCGCCAGCACGTCGCGCTCCCCGGTCACACTGAGGCGATGAAGTTTCACGCGCAGTACACGGAGAAGTTCGCCGCCGGTGAGCAGAAGAACGCAGATCAAGACAGGGCAATTGAAAAAACTGTTGAGAGCAACAGACACGAGATGGAACTGGTACTCAAGCCAATCGTGGACGAGATCAATCGCATCAGAACAACAGTGGAGAAGCAAGGGGACAGCATCGAGTCAATCCGCTCAGATCGCTTCAATGAGAAAGACGGAGAGAAGCTAGAGCAACGCATAAAGGAGATGTTGAGAGGTGGAGGCGAATGAAGCTGGTCATCCCACAACCGCAGGACATGACCGAGGCGATCGAAGCGTCCAATGAGCGAATCGAGAAGGTGCGCAAGCGTCGCGAGCAGGGCATGCGCGAGTACGCGACACGTATGTACGGCGAAGACAACGTGTTTCGGTACGTGAATCTCATCGCGGGCTTTGTCGACACGCTCATGCCGCAGCTATTCTCGCACCTCCCAGAATCCATGGTCGAAGAACGGTTCTCAACCATCAGGCGTGCGGCAAAGAAGCTCGATATCAAGATGGGCCTGCTGTCAGAAGAAGCGGGACTCGAAGACGAGGTCAACAAGGCGCTGCAGGACGCGATCTTTGCCGGTATCGGCATCATCAAAGTCAGTCAAGTTGGCTCTGGTGCCTACGCGCAGGTCGGCACGCAAGAGATCGAGACAACACGCCCCGCGCCGTGCCACATCTCACTCGACAAGTACATCCTCGACCCAGAAGCGACCTCGGACAACGAGATTGAGTGGGAGGGGATGCTGGTCTCTCTCAAGGACACAGAGATCGAGGACTACCCATGGGGCATCGATCCTGACCTTGAGGGGCAGATAGATGGGATTGATCAGCTCGTTGACACACCAGAAGAAGCACTGCAGCGCGTTGCATCTGAAACTGATCGAAATATCAACAACCAGACGGACCGTGCCGCTGACATTGGTGGAAAGAGCGAGCGAACGCTGCGCCCGACGGTTCAGTTCTACGAGATCGCGTTCTATCTGGGAGGCGAGACCTACATCGCGACCATGCTCGCAGACGCATCGTCTGGTGACCCCGCACAAGGCAAGTACCTGAGCTTCAACAGATACGAGGGACCGGAGCGAGGGCCGTATCAACGCCTTGTCCTGCTCCCAATCAATGACAACGTGATCGGCGTGCCGTACATCTCGCGCATCTTCGATCTGCACTTCGCTGTGGTGAAACTGGCTCGCAGGCTCGTCAAGGGCATGATGAACCAGAAGCGGGTGCTGACATACGGGCCGGGCTCGGCTGAGGAAGCAAAGCGCGTCATCGCAGCACAGGACAGCGAAGCGATCGAGGTCCCGAACACACAAGACTTGATCCCGGTGGACGTTGGAGGCACGCACGAAAAGATCACTGAGAACATCGCCACACTGCAGGCGTGGGCTAACAACTCAGGCCCCGACATGCAGCTGCTCGGTGGGAACAGATCGAGCGCGGACACGGCGACCGAGGCACAGGCGCTTGCAAACAACACGAACATCAAGATCAGCAAGGTGCGCAGGCGTGTCGACAAGTTCATCGAGCGGGTCGTGCGCGCGTGCTCATGGATTGTCTGGCACGATCAATACACCGAGGAACTGCTGCCGCTGAAGATGAAGTCTGGTGCGATCGCGACAGTCGGGTTCTCGCCCGAAGAACGCGAGGCGGACTTCATGGACATCGTGATCCGCATCAAGCCACGCAGCACGGTGGACCTGCTCGACCCGATGGCAAAGACCAATCGCATCATCGAGTTCATCAAGGTCATTCCCGAGATTCTCCCGCTCATCATGAATGGGATCGTGGACCTGCAGGGACTCAGCTCGCTCGTTGGCGCAGAGGTTGGCAACGAGGATCTGGCGCGTGCGATCAACGACACGGAGATCCGTGCGATGCACGCCGAGGTGTACGGAAGTCTCATGCAGCAGGACCCATACGCGATGAATCAGGTGATGGGCGGCATGCCTGGGGCGGGCCCGGTCAGCGCGCCGAATGGGCAGACAGTGCAGGCGCACGCGGGACAGATTCGCTCTGACTACGGGGTCGGAGCGCCGCAGCAACCAGCAACACGGGGAGGCGTGTGATGCCGCAACTCAACGGAGCGTGGACAGAGCGTGTCATATGCGTGTCGTCAGTCGTTGCTGTGTTGATTGTGTTTCTCTCGCTGTTCTTAGACACTGAGACTGCAAGAGGCTTTAGCGACTTGGGGTTTGCAGTGCTGATTGCGAACCTGATATTCCTGACCATCATTCGCCCAAGAGGATAGCAAATGCCCCTCTACGCACGCAAATGCACATCCTGCATGCACACGCAGGAGACGCTCATCGATCTTGAAGACCCGATCGATCAGAAGCTCGCTGTCTTTGACATTGTCTGTGAGCTATGTGGCTGTGTCACCAGCGCACACGTTCCAAATGAAAATGGCGGTGTGCCATCTGTCGATCGCAAGTTCGCGGGTCGCAAGTCCGAGCTTGTCATGGACGGGTGCCATCCGTCAGAGGTCAGCGAGGCCCGGCAACTCTTTGCCGGGACAGGGCTCAAGATCGAGGACGACGGGACGTACAAGGTCAGATCGAGATCAGACTATCGAAACTACCAGCGGCGTGACCTTCAGATGCGAAAAGATGCAGCCGAAAAGCAAGCCGCACATGACGCGAGTGTTGCTGCGCGTGGCGATGAAAACTGAGAAATATCAAAATCTGTGCCCGCACAGTAGAAAACACGAATACGCGCAATCGAGAATACCGCGAGGACATCCATGAACGACGAAAACACACCAATCTCAGCCGGGGAACTGTCGGACGCGGCAGGCACGACCGATGCGGTCACTGACAAGGAGTCACTGCGCGAGCTTCTCATCAACGGGCCGTCGGGCGGCGGAGATCAGCATCACCAGATGACACCCGATGATGACGAAGCCGAACCCGATGACGCAGACATCGAGGATACGGACGACACCGATGATGCCGAGCCAGCCAGTGAGAGCGAGCCAGACGAGGACGAGTCTGATCGCACCGACAAGCCAGATCCGAAGCCGGTATCGAAGGTGGCTCCGCCAAAGCAGGCAGTCGCCCCTCAGGCAGCACAGTTGCCACAGATCGAGGAGCCCGAGCCTGCGCCGCGGATGAGTGAAGAGGATCGAAACAAGCTCATCGACGAACTCGGAGAGGGACCGGCCAAGATCATCATCGGGCAGTCTGACGCACTTGCGGAGCAGACAGACCGGGCGAACAAGCTGGAACACTCGATGAAGGTCCAGCAGCAGCAGGCGCAGATGGCGCAGGTTGATCAGATTGGCAAGACGATCGACTCGATGTTCGACAGCACCGGGCTGGTTGATTTCGGATCAACCGCGTCGCTGACTGCGACACAGCATCAGGAACGAAACAGGATCGTGCAGGCGATGACGCGCCTCTCTGTTGCGTATCCGGATGCAACGCTCGAACAGGTGTTTGAGTGGTCGGTCGAGCCTGTCAGGGCCGCGATGCTCGCATCAAACGCCAAGTCAGAGGCCGAGCAGGCCCAGAAGACAGAGAAGATCGCCGGACATCTGATAAAGCGCAGACGGCAGATCACCGCAACGCCAGGACGAGCGAAGAACACATCGTCAAGCGGCAAACCCAAGAACAAGGAGGAGCTCAGACAAGAGCTGCTCAAGACACTCAGATAACACGTTCAACCACCTGAAGCGTTACCGGGCAACGCGACAGAGAGATACACGGAGCAATTACAATGCCAAGCCCGACAATGGATCTGATCACCGATCTGAACGAATCCACCCTGCCGTCGTTGCGCAAGAACGTGATGATGATCACGCAGGAGTACGACGACTATCCACTGACAAAGTACTTCCTCGAGCGCGGACAGAAGGCATTCACCGGCACGCGCGAGCAGGTGCAGTGCCGCCTCTCAAACAGCGGAACTGCAAAGTTCGTTGGTCCATACGAGGTCCGCTCGGTCAGCCACAAGAACCTGATCCAGCACTACGAGCAGGACGCGTGCCCATTCGATGATCAGATCATCATCAGCAAGCTTGTCAACGAGCGCAACGCGGGCAAAGAGAAGATCGTCGACATGCTCATGACGCAGATGGACGACAAGTTCGAGAACCTGTACAACCTCTGCGAGGAAGGCATGGCGAGCGCGCCGTACACGCACAACGACACCCAGTCGCTGTGGGGTCTACCGGCCATGCTGCCGTATCTCGACGACGATGTCGTCGACCCGATCGGCGGCTACAACGCGATGACAACGCGGTATGGCGATGGCAGCACGTCAACACTGCTCCCGTACTCAACGATCGACAGGTCGCTGACGAAGAATCGCCGTGCCCGCACGATGGCGGCGACACACGGCGGTGTCTTCGATCCGGTGCTCAACGACACACTGCGTCGTCTGCTCACACGCAGCAACTTCAAGACGCTGACCAAGTACAAGGTCAAGATGGATCAGGCGAGCGGTGGGGACAGGATCTACACGTCCCACGAACTGGTCGATGGTCTTGAGAGCTACACCGAGAGCGCGCCGGACGACTGGAAGGGCGACTCGCAGCCGAGCAAGGGCATGGTCGCTATCCGAGGCATCGATATCCAGCGTGTTGCTGCGTTCGGCGATCTGACCGAGATGCCGATCTTCGGTGTCCGACATCGCTTCTTCCAAGCCATTGTCCCGAAGATGGAGAACGGCAAGAAGCGCTGGATGCACATCAACGATGCGATGCAGGAGCCTCGCAATCCCAACATCTCGTACATCAACATCGATAACTCGATCAACACCGTGTGCCTGAACTTCCAGCGCGCTGGGTTCAACTGCCACAAGCCGATCCTGTCGTCGTAACGAGCACGACTTCTGTAGCGTCAAACACACATACCGCAAGGATTCGAACGAACACACCGACGGAGACACACCATGGCACACCAGCAGCATGGACCGACGATTGAAGAACAACTCCCATTCGCGACCGAGTGGGGCTTTTACAGCGGAACGGACACGATCCTTGTTGGCTATGCGATGTGTTTTGCGGCATCGCCGGCTGATCAGTATGAACGCGCCCGAAAGCTCGATAAGCCCGCCTCGGGCAACATCACAAAGCCAGCGGGTGTCGTGACCAAGGTCGAGAACATGCCCGATGGCACAAAGCGGATCTACTACATCCCGCTCAGCGGCGGGGCGGTCAACGACATCCCGCTCTGGTGCGATGAGTCGATCACCGCGGGCAATGTCCTCGGCATGAAGGCAGCAACGTACGCATTCAAGAAGACCACCACAGGCACCGCAGACTGCGCCGTTGCGCACGAGACCGTGGACCGCTCAAGTACCGCGGGCGTGGTGAACTGTCATTACGGACGGACGTGCGGACTCGCACTGTCCTGATGGATCGTTGTATTGGTCAGCCCGGAAACTGGCCAGTTCCTCCAGCCCGCCACCCAATCACCCGGTTGAGGGCGGGCATTCTTTAAGCCAGCGATGGCACAAGTGCGCTCGGCATGTGCGGAACACGCCCGTGCCGGGTTTCCCCGATGAACACCTATCTCGACACAACCATCACACTCGACGAGCTTCGCATCCGCGTGGCTGAGGCTGCTGGTCTGTCCTACTACGGCGCAAACGCTGACAGCGCTGCGCAGGTCAACGTCGACGAGCAACAGATCGACTCGATCGACCGTGCGATCGACGACGGCTTGCACATGTTCTACTCGTACACGAACCCAGCAGCTCGGTTCATGTTGTGGTCGTTCCTGAGACCAACGGTGTCGATCAACATATCGAGCGATGCAACCGCGCCGAACTGCATCGACGCGGACGCGAGCAAGTACCGTCTCCCGCCGATCATCCAGTCGTGGCCGGTTGGCAACTGGGGATGGGCCGGGGAGAACAACCTCGGCGGAGAGCTGACAACAACGAGCCTGCAGAGCGTTGCCCGCATGCACGCGAACAACCCGTCATTGACCGGGTACCCGCAGATGATCGCGATGGGTCCAGATGTTGCCGGAGTCAACGTCGGCGACAATGTTCGTTCGTTCCAGCTCAGGGTGTTCCCAAAGCCAGACGTGACATACACGCTCAGTGCGGAGTTCAGGGTCCAGCCGTCACGGCTTCGCAATCCAGACGAGAAGCACATCGCGGGCGCGATGAACGACGCGGCTGTGATTGCTGCCTGTGTGTACTGCGGCGTGAAGGAGCACGGACCATCCGAGGACATCGACCGACGCAAGGCCGAGTATGACGAGTTGGTAGTGCTCGCGGCAATCAACGACGTGCGAAATGGTCCAAAGACACTCGGTGTCATGGGCGACGCGGACATGCCTCGAATCCAGACCGTGACGCGCTCAAGCACGTATCCAACAAACACACCGCTGGCGGACATCGACGGTGTCCCGGTCAGCTACGTATAAGGAGGCCAGGAATGGCTGGTAGCAACGAGATCGAACGCGCAGCATCACAGATCGCAAGCCGACGCGGTGGCATGACGAGGGTCTACAACGTCCCGCTCAGTTCTCTGCTCATCTCGACACGCGCGCTGATTGGAACAGGTACCGCGCCCAAGGTTGCGGCGCTTGCAACATCGCTCGACATGATCGAGTGGGTCACGGCCAACGGTGCTGCGAACTTCGTGACAGCAGAGTTTGTGGTACCAGACACTTACGCGTCTGAGAAGACCGGACTTGTCGTGAGGATGCTCGCACGAAAGGCGGTGGGTTCAGGCGATGAGAACACGGATCTGAAACTCTCTGCCACACCGTATTGGTTCACGCCCGGATCGGACACTGCTGTGCAGACGCTCAGCGCTGCCGTGACACAGACACTTTCGGCTGCTGTGACAGAGGCTGATCTCTCTGGATTTGCCTGGTACGAGTTCGATCTCGGCGCGGCCATGCGTGACGAGAGCAAGACCATCGAGGGCGGCGATATCTGCAAGCTGCTGATCGGTCCGAACGAGACGGTCGGATCTGACAGCATGACCCTGCAGGTCGCTGGCATCGAGGTGTGGTCTCGCGAGCATCTCGCCATGAGCACACCCGCTCGAAACAACATCTGATGGAGTGATCAGTGCCATCACGGACACGTGTACAACCACCAATCCGTGGCGTGTCCGAGGCAACAACATTCACCGACACGCCGCCAGAAACATGCCCGCCGGGCGCGATGGACAACATGCGCCCGTATGGCGATGACTCCAAGCACATCCAGATGGGCACGAGGCCCGGCCTTGCGCCGTTGTTCCTTCGCGGCATCGGTGGGGGCGCACCGGTGCAGGCGATCGGGAGTGTCACGCGCTCGTCGGGCGTGAGCGGATACGAGGTCGGCTCGTGCGAGCCGATCGAGGGTGAGTCGATCGATGCTGTCGGGCTTGAGGGGCACGCGTGGCTGTTCAACGGCGGCAACGCGATGGTGCGTGAGTTCTTCTGCGATGCCACTGCCCTTTTCAACCCCGCATCGGGTCAGGACTCGGCGATTGATTGTGCGATTCATGAAACGCTCGAGCGCATCGCGGTAGTTGTGAACATCAGCGACTCGAACTCTGCCTCGGGAAACATCGAGACGTGTCTCTGGGTGTTCGACTTCGAAGGGAACGTGCTGGCGACATGGCCCATCTACGACTCGACCGAAGACAGGTTCAGCAACTCGGTCGAGTTCAGCGACAAATACTTGTTCCTCACAAGCAACGAGGCGGTGCATGTCTACGACGCGGAAACACCGACGACCAAGCGCGGTGCCTACGACTGTCAGGGCTGGTCGCAAGAAGCCACATCGATGGCCGTCCACAAAGATTCAACAGGTCAGGAATACCTGTTCGTTGCGTTCCTCGGGTCGAGCGTTGGAACGACACTCCCGAGCGCTGTTGTTGTCGACAGCGGGATCTACGCATCGCACTGGCGCTCTGGCGTGATGAAGTTCAAGATCCGCAACGACACACCGGCAACGCCCCTGCTGATGGAGATCTTCGGTGTGCAGCTTCCTGCGAGCGCAGCGTACTACGAGGACAACGGTCTTGGCGCAACACACGGGTACTTCCGCATCAGCGAGCAGTCGTTCGTCAAGCCCTTCGGATGCTATATCACAGGTATCGATGTTGATCCTGCCGGCAATCTGTACATATCGAGAACGAATCAGGGGTACGGACCGAACTCGACATTCGATCCCGCATCGCTGGTCCTGCCATATGTGACCGTGATGAAGGTCGCTCCGACCGGCGCGGTGGTGTGGGAGGCGGACACCAACTCGATCAGGACTGGGTCACTCGGCAACAACGACATCGACAATCCGAGCATCAAGTCGATCGCTGTTGACAGCGACGGGGATGTGTATGTTGGCGGGCGCGTCACAGCAGGCGGGCAGTGCGCGTTCAAGCTCGATGGCGGTGCTGGCGGGATCCTCTGGGGCGCAGCGCTCGAGTCTGGCAGCAAGGCCATCCGCGACAACGGGATTGCGGTCGACCCGAAGGACAAGTTCCCCGTGTTCTTTGGTGATCGTGACAACGCGTGGAGCGGCGGAGCAAACGCGCACGGATGGAAATGCAACAAGCAGTCGGGCGCGATCGTGACCACGTGGGATCTCGGTGCGTCCGTGAGCGGGCTTGGTGTTGATTTCGGTGGCGGGTTCATGGTGTACTCGACTGATTACGTGAGCTGAGATGGGCTGGACACAGGATGCAAACACAGGCGTGTGGACACAGACGGGCTCGACCCGTGCTGTTGTCATTGCCGAGGGCACGCTGGCTGCGACCGCTCGTGTGCGTCTGCAGTGCTCATCCAAGGCGCACAATGTCAAGGTGCTGCTGCTCAACTCGCCCAACGCAAAGTATGGGTTCGAGGTCGGTATCGAGGGGACCAACACGACAATCAGGTCCGTGCGCCATGGCGTGCCATTCACGGGAACGCACAATCCAGCAGCCGGTGATGTGAAAGTACTTGACGCGCACTCGCTCGGCTCTGGCCCATTCATCATGGAGGTCGAGTACAAGGACGGGGTGATCAATCTCTATCTCAATGGAGCGTCCTCGCCCAACAGCACATTCAACAACAGCACGTACAAGCTCTTTTCCGGACATTCGTCTTTCGGGTTTGTGTCCGTCGTCGATGGCGCGAAGGTGCTCGTCGCCGAGGTTTGTGAGCTCGTCCCCATCCTCGTGCAGCACGCCGAGATCGGCTACGCGATCGCGGGCGGGAACCTGTACGCGTGGGAGGACGAGAGCAATATCTCGCAGGTCGCGACACTGGTCGCACGGTCTGCTGGCCCGATCATCACTGCAGTGTTCGATCAGAAGGTGTACATCGCCGGACAGCCGAACATGACCATCTTCGACCCGGTCACCATGTCCGTGACCTCTTGGGTGCCCGACACCGGGACGCTGCCGGGTCAGGGGTCAACGCCCGGGACATCGACTGCGACATTCGTCGGTGTGTTCGGTGGAAGAGTCGGGCTCAATGACATCGACGACCCGCAGAACATCTACTTCTGCGCCGTAGGGAACCCGCTGAACTGGGAGCTCGGAACAGAGGATGAGGGCGGCGCACAGGCGCTCAATCTCGGGATCGCTGGCAAGCTCGGCGAGCCCGTTGTCGGGTTCTCGCAGGCGAACAACACGACGCTGCTCGTGGGCTGTACCCGCTCATTCTGGAGGATACAGAGCGATTGGGCGCTCGGCCCTCCGTCTGTCGACCCGGTGAAACTCGGTGTTGGTCTGACAAGCGCGAGATCGATGGCAATGATCGACGCTGGCGTGTTCCTCGCGCACACGACCGCCGGTGTTGCGGTGATCGGCATCGATGGGTCATTCACGCCACTGAGCCAGGGCACGCTGACAACAAACATTCAGGAGCCCGCAGAGCCCGCGCTCGTGCAGGTTGTTCGAGACGCGGAGCGCCATGGGTACCTCGTGCTGCTGCCCTCGTATGCAGGCGGTGATCGGCATTACTTCTACAGCGAGACCATCGGCGGCTTTGCGCGAGGGCAGGGCGGGTTCTATCCCGAGGGATACGCGTCGTGGCTCGGTCCTTCGTGTGCTGGTATCTGGCGCGGTCGTGTGATCTTCGGTGGGCTCAATGGCTTCATGTTCAAGTTCGAGGATGGTCTGACCACCGATGGTGGACAGAACATCTGGTCGCACTGCCCGGTGAGCATTGTCGTCCACGGGAGCCTCGATCGAGACACGATCCTGCGGAGGCCGCGACTCATCACCACGCTCGATTCGTCACCGATCGATGTGTACCTGATGGGCGGGCGCACGGCGCAGGAGGTGTACTCGCCTCTGGCGCAACATGTGCTCTGGCACCGCGAGGGCGTGACATCGAACACCGTGCTGTCAAACGTCGGTCGAGCGCCGGCGCTTGTTGCCGAGCTCTGGTGCCGTGACGGTCGCTTCGAGGTCGAGGCGATGACTGCCGAACTCTCAGAAGCGCCGCGACGGATGGTCACGTACAAGGCAACGAGCGTCGACCCATCCTGCCCATTTGTTGATCCGAACCCCGAGCCTCCTGTCACGACTGTCCCGCCATCAACTGGTCCGGGTCCGGGTGGCAGCGGCGTGTCGTCGACAATCGACGAGTTCGTGCCGCTTCATGTGTATTCGTTTGGATCGTTTGCAACATCAACATCGTCAGACCCCGGCTCATATGTCACATCGATCACGCCAGATCCGGGCGGGAGTGGGAGCGGTATTGAGTCGTCAGAATTTTTCGGTTCCGGAGTAGAAGATTAGGAGATTGAGTCATGGCTGGTAACCTCGGTTGGGCGGTCAGCCCAGAGATCGCACTTGTATCAGGGAACAAGGCATACGCAGTAGTAACATCGCCCTCGAACTATGTCACCGAAGTGAACACCGTTTTACTCTCGTTCGACGGTACAGTCGCCAGCGATGCACCACTGTTCTGCAGGGTTGCGCGTGTGTCTTCGGCTGGAAGCGGAAGCAGCGTCTCGAACGTGACAGTCGGAAAGCGAATTAACGGTTTTCCCACTATCAACACCACGGTCGCATGTGGCGCACACGACACGTCAGATCCGACGCTTGTGTCGAATGTTGCTGGTGTAAACATCCATCCGCGCGGTGGTGGATACACGCACTCAATCCAGTTCGCGCCCGTGCTGCTCGCAGATGGCGAACGACTCGCAGTGTTCATCAATAACGACGCGGGGCTGACATGGAGTGTCGTTATCACAGTTGGTATGAACGAGTAATCCATGGCACCACAGAAGGTCATATCGCCGGTCGATAACACCAGCCCAGACGGGATCAGGCAGTTCATGCGCTCAGTCGCGCAGGTGATCGATGTGCAGATCCGGTCTGTGTCACAGACCGCAAGCGCGGAAGATACCGATGTCGTGACATTCACGATGCAGGTCGTCGACAGGCGTGGCAACGCGATGAAGCGACAGTGTCTGTTCAGGTGCTTCGTGCGCGACGAGAGCAACGCCGCGGCCTCTGCGACCATCACGGCCAACACGGGCGAGCTTGTCACCACTGTGACAGCAGGACGCGTCTTTGATGTGCTCAGCGACTCAGATGGTGTAATCGAGGTGGATCTTGAGGTTGCCGGGACAGCCCAGCGACAGATCGCGACGGTGTATCTGGGCGATTACACACTTGGTGTCATCGGAACATTCGCATAGTGTCATAGTGCCGGGTGTAGAGGCTTTGTCATGACAGCATTTCCCCTTCTAGCTGCTGGTTCGCTCGCATCATCGGTCGGTGGTGCGCTCGGAGCACAATCAGCAAATCGGAACGCGCGCAAGGCCCGTGACTGGTACGACCTGCACACGCAGATCGGCTCTGGCATGCTGGGCAATGCCTTCCTTGGGCCATCGTACAACAACAACCTGCTCTACTCGGGAGATCCAAACGAGCGCACGCAGGGCATGGATCAGATCACGGGCGCGCTCGGCGGACCGCTCTGGCAGCAGCTTCAGGCGCTGAGCCAGCGGGGCACGCAGGGGCGGTCGAACATCCTGCGGGACTTTGACAACAACTCAAGTTCGATACTGAAGTTCGGAGGCGACTCGACCGGCAGGGTGCAGGACTACTACGGCGGGGCTCGAACCGGCGCGATGGGTCGATTCGATCAGGGCACGAGCCAGGCACGCGGGATCGCGCTGGGCTCTGAGGACATCGCACGCGGGTATGGCGCGGGTGCCGAGGCACTGATCGACGAGGACGCGCAGCGCGCGACAACACGGGCAAACCGTGCGAGCGATGCGCGATTGATCTCGATGGGGCTCGGGAGTTCATCGACACGCGCAAGTACGGCAGCAAACAACGAGGCGAACATCTCACGCGAGGCAACACGACAGAAACTCGACGCACGACGCGAGACGACTGATCGAGTGCTTGCGGCTCGTGGGCAGCGGACCGCGCTTGAGCAGGGCGCAGCGGGCACGGGCCTGAACGGGGATCTTGCGTTTACGGGCATGCAGGGCGGTGCGCTCGAGAACAGTCTCGCAAGCCAGCTTGCCCAGCTCTCACAGCGAAGCGCGATGCGGACGGGCGTGCAGCAGGACAATCTCGCGGGGAATCAGTCGCAGCAGCAGGGCAACATCCTGCAGGCGCTGAACCTGCTGTCGTCGAGCAACATGAACCCGTGGCTCGGCCAGCCCACGACCCAGTTCTATCCCGGTGTGAGCCCCGCTGGTAGCGCGCTCACCAGCGCTGGCAATGCGGCTGCGATGCTCGGCGCGTACGGGCTTTTCAATACCGATCCAAAGAAGGTGGCGTAACCATGGCAGCAGAGATGCGCACGACATTCTCACAGGCAGTCCGCAAGGACGGTGCCAGCAGCGTATTTCCCGAGGGGCGCGCGATGGTCAACACGATCTCGCTCACCGATGGCCGGATGGACAAGCGAGAGTTTGTGCTCGGCCAGGACGAGATGGTGAAGGTCTGGGAGTTTACCACCGGACAGCAGACGTTCGAGACCATCACGATCGAGCCTGTTGGCACGGGAACAGTCGATGTGTCTGTGCTGATTGACACCCCGACGTCCACGACTGATCTGACCCCAACTGGATCGAACGAGGCGTGGATGCCGTGGCCCGGCAAGTGCAACCTTCCGTGCATCATCAACGACGACGAGGTGCTGGCGCTCTCCGGCGCGGGCGAGGGCGATCGGTTCGGGGAGACGGGCGGTTTTCCAAGCGCGTGGCAGGGCTCGGGCGTGACACATCGTGTGTACGCGGTTGCCGTGCTGAACAGGAACACGAGCGATGTGCGTGTGCAGGCGTGCATCGTGAACTGAGGTGATGATGAACACTCTGTCTTACAACGACTTTGATTCAGATACTGAGAACACAACGCCGATCTGCGATGCGAGCGCGACAGACCTCGCTGAAGAACTGATGCGTCGTTTCACTCACTGCGTCATTATTCACGAGAACCTCAAAGATGAAGACGTGCTAGATGTGCATGTCAATGGCGAGACCGACGACAAGAAACTGAACGAACTGTTTGTTGAAGGATACAGATCGATCCGTGAGGTTCGACGCAGAGACGATTATCAAGGATCCCTATGAGCGTCGGATCAACAAGAGAACTCATGCGTGTAATGCGATACAGGGGCGTGATGTACTTCCTCAATGAGTGCCGAGGCATCAGAGGGCCAAGGGAGTTTCACGACGCGTTCAATCGTGCGCATCTGCATCCTGAGTACTACAGACACAGCAGTAATCATCGCCTTGGAACCAAAGAGGAACTGCTCCGGATTCTGGAGAACGAAACATGAGCGTCTTTGATACAGGTCTTGCAAACTCGATTCAGGGCGGGCTTGCGCTTGCGCTGCAACAACTCCAGCTCAAGCAGCAGGCGGAGCGCGATGCCGAGCGGACACGCCAGTACGAGGCGGAAGTCGCGTACCGCACGCTTGCGGACCAGCAGGCGCAGCGTCGACAGGCGATGCTCGATCGTGAGCGGAGGCAGAACACTGCTTTCAATCAGCGCAACGCGATGGCAGACAACGCGCTGAGCCGTGAGCGGTTCGAGTATGGTCGCGAGCAGGACGCTCTGAGAAGCGCCGAGCGTGCGAACGCGGCTGCGATGGAACGAGAGAGGCTGCTTGCGGAAGAGCAGCGTCTTGTCCAGGCGAACCGAAGCCTCATCGAGCAAGATTACATGGCGACGGCGAACCCCGTCGGGCCAAATGGTCCAGTGGATGTTGTTGGGGACCTCGATCGGTATGCACACGCCATGAGTTACGCGAGCCCTGATGTGCGCAACGGATGGATGAAGCAGCTCAGGACGGATTCAGAACGCGCGAGGCTCCACGAGAAATACAAGCAGTTCCTTCAGAACATTGAAGAGTTCACTGGCTATGAAGAGCTGACGAGTGAAGAGGTTGACGAGGCCCATCGGATGTTTGCAGAAGCGACCAACGATGTGGAGCGCGAGCGGATCTTAAACAAGAGCAATATCAGAGCCTCATTGAACGATCGCATCAGCCGCGGCGAGATGCCGATGACTCCGGAGATGACCCGAAGAGCGTACGACAATCATCTCGCGAACGCTTCTGCCATACCCAACATTCGACCAGAACAAGCAGCAATGACAGCAACCTACTTGACTGGCGGCGATATTGGGATGGATATGACAACGTCAAGGGCTGCGCTTGGGCCGAGCCAGTACCAGAATCAAGCAGAAAAGGGCATGCTCGATGTGGTCGAGTACGATATTAGAAAAGCGAATGATCTTGTTGAAGCTATCGAACGAGAGATACGAGAAGTAAAAAACAACAAGGCGATGTATGAAGACGACAAGCGTGTCGCTCTCGAAGACCTCAACACAAAGAAAGAACAGGCTATTAAAGAGCGCGACCAGATAGAGACTCAGTGGAAGCAGATGAAGACCGGGAACAGCGAACCTGTCCCGCATAACGGTTCTGTGAAGGGCGAGGGCCAATCTACCGAGGTTCGAGTCGATCAAGTAACTGCTGGCCTTGTATTGCAAGCACAAGAACAGTTGCGTAAAGAACTCGCGCCACTCGGTCTTGAGCCATCCAGACAACAGGTCAGGCAGCGTGTGGAGCAGTTGCGGTCGTCCGTCGAGATGCGATGACATAGCCGCACAGCCCCGCGCCTATTGCTATCGGTGCTATTGATCTAGGTATGCAATATCCAACATATGGGCTCAATGCCTGTGAATAAAATGAACGCTCTGGCTGGTACTCTGCTGGAGGTGAGGGCTCAAGCACGGTGAATCTTCCGATCGTCCAGCCCATAGCGATGCCATATGCAATGAGAGCGCAGCCGATCGCGAAGATGATGGGTTTGATTTGGTTCATTGATTATCACTCCTCTGTGCTACAACGGAGAACACAGGCCACGCAACAAGCATTGACCCGATCTTGATCGGAAGGATGTGGCGTGGAAGCATGTACTTGTAGTACGGGTCGATGGTTGCCTTGCGCATGCTGTTGTTATCTGTGTCAAAGCCGAACACAAAGTCAGACTTACCAACGAGCACCACATCCATCGCGTACCCGTTCGCGAGACCGAACGCCAACAAGCCCACTCCGATGACGAATGAGGCCGCACGAACGGCGGACTTGTTACGAACGAGCGATGGCACAGCCGGCCTCCAGTTGAACAGTTCTTTGACCTCGATCTTGCCGCCGAGCTGTAGAGCGACACTCAGCAATGGGACAATTAGTAATAACGTGAGCCCTACCGCGATCAGTGACTTGGTAGTTTCATTGCCATCTCGCTGCTCTTGGAAGTACATCACCACTGCCACGCACGCGTAAGAAATCGCGATGATGAGTATTGACAAAATCAGTAGCTTGTATCTGCGCATAGGTCTCTATTCAAATCTGTTGAGGATTGTGCATTCGGGGGCTTCGAGATGCGGCTCTATCAGTTCGCCATGTTTGTTCTCATCAACGCGCACGAACCACTCGCCCTCGATATCGCCGTGCATGGCGATGCGGTGTATGCCAGGGCCCGCAAAACCGACAAGGAAGTTAACGAAACGGTCGCGTATTACGTGTGGCGAGATTGGCGTGCCGCGATTGGTCTGGTTCACCAGGTTCCAGTTCGCCCCCTTGCCAGTGAACAAGCCCGGATCGTTCCTGTTGTCCAAGCAGAGCCCATGAAATTGGCTGACATAACCAGCCCACTGAAAGTCAGGTTTGATTGCGGTCTCGATCGTCATGGATGGACCTCCGTCGATCATGGTACACGATTCAGATAGATGACGATGTTCTGTGGGTCATACTCCATGTTTTACGGCGAAATACCTACAGTTCTCGGTCGCCCACCCCAGCGCATTGCGTTTGGGGTATCACATGACACGACTCGCCACAACCCAGTTCGGGCCACCCGCTCCAGTACAGCCAGTTCAGCCAGCACGGCCTGAGACCGATGGCCTGGATGAGCTTGATCTCTACATCGAGCAGCAACTCGCAGCAACGAGGCAAGCACCGACATCGCAGCCGATGGATGCACTCGATATATACATCGAGCAGCAGCTTGCGGCAACGGCGGCTCCGGCTGCTCAGCCTCCCATGACAGACGCTCGCTGGGTTGATCAGCAACGTGCACAGATGCCCGGCGCACTGCCTGTCCCAGCATTCAACCCCGACGCTCGTGACCCTACCCGCCAGTTCCGCGAGATGGAGACTGCACCACAGCCACTCACAGAGTACCGGACTTGGCTCGCAACACAGGGGGACGAGGGAGCGCAGCTCGCGCAGCACGCTCCACCAGAAGTCATCCACTCACTGATGCAGATGCAACCACAGCAGGTGCAGCAGTATCTCGCAGCGAGGCAGGCACAGACCGATCCAAGCTACGCGGGCATGGTGTACAGCACACCCGGTATCAAGCAGGCGATCGACCTTGGCGCGGGCATTGCGCAGGGCGGCCTTGGTGACCTTGTCTCGCATGCGCTGACAACCGCCGGGGGCACGCTTGAGGGCGGCTACGACAGGTTGACAGAGATGGCGATCGACGCATCGGGGAACAGGGCGCTGATTGATGCCAACCTCAAGGATGAACATGGGCGCATGCTGCCCGAGGTGCGCGACGATGCGAACGATCCGATGCGCCAGATGGCAAACGCCTACTACGACGCGGGGCGAGCAACATCGACCATGTTCAGGCCGGATGGCGCAGGTGCTGCGTTCACAGCGGGTCGCATTACTGGCAATGTCGCTGGCACAGCAGGGCCGTACTTGTTGGGTGCAAAGGCGCTCGCGCTCGCCAACATGGGCACACAAGCATTCGGCGGGAGTGTGCAGGACTATATTGCGCACGCTGAAGCCAACGGGATCGACCGCAACACCGCTGATATGTTCAAGGTCGGCATCGGCAACGCTGCTGTTGAGATCATCTCAGAGCGCCTCGGGCTCGGTGTGATCGGCAACATCGGTGGCAAAGCGATAAATCGGGTCGGGGATCTGCTACTGAGGGGGCAGAGGGGCAAGGCTGCGTCGGCGATCGCTGGCGCACTGGGCGCATCGTCTGCAACGAACGCGATCGAGGAAGCGCTTGCGCAGGTCGGGCAGAACATCGTTGACAAGGCGGTGTACGACATGGACCGTCACATCGGCGAGGGTGTTGGTGATGCGGCTGCGATCGGTGCCGCGGCTGGCCCGCTCATCGGTGGTGCCGGTATGACGATCAACGCGCTGCGAAATCGTGCGGGTTCAGATCAGGGTGTGCGCGGGACAGAGCCGTTCGATCAGGCGCAGGATCGCCAACAGATCGACCCGCGTGCTATCGAGTCTGGTCTTGTGACTGATCCTGCGCGTACACCATTCTCCCAAGGTCAGGAAGAAGGTGTGCCGGTTCGTTCTGATCTGAGCCGTCGCCTTGTCCCGCCGTCGAAAATGAAGAACACGCCACCGCCCACCGAGATGGAGAATGTTCGATACATCGACGACAGCGGATCAACAACCCAGCTCGGGCATCGTCCGGGTGTCTCGCCAATGCAGGAGCCAACGAATGTCAGCCAAGAGCAGTCGCAACAAACGCCGGTTCAAGTCGCGCAGCAACCCCAACCCGAGAGCGAAGTGGGAAGTCCAGCGAGAACAGCCGGGCAGCCCGTGGACCAGCGGCAAGCGCAAGCCGGGATCGGTGCAGAGGTCGATACTGTTCGAGCAGATCAGGCGGGAACTGGGGCTGTAGAGCAACGCGAATACTCGATGTCCGACTCGCGTGATGACCTGCTCGAAGCCGCTGAATCGCTCGGTGTGCTCGATGGCCCAAAGACAAAGACCAAACTGCTGGAACGTGTGCAAGGCGCGATGAAATGGTCCCACATGCGTGGTCTCGAACATGTGGAATACAAGGACGCGATTAACAACATGAGCAAGGATGAGCGATCTGCTTACCTTGCATGGGACAGATCGGTTCGGTCTGGCAAAGCCAGATCACGCGCAGGTTCCAAGGGTGTTGCAACAAAGCAGCGAAAAGCAGAAGCACTCTCGAAACGAGAATCGACACCGCAAGGGCAACGGGTTATTGCTGCTGAGAAGAAGATCAATCTGCTTGGAACACTGGCCCAAGAAGGGAAGGAGATTCCAGAGGGGGAATGGACAACGGCACAGATCGAACTTGAAGAAGCATCGCTCGCCGAAAGACTCCTGAACTCTGCGAATGAGCCCACGGTTGAAGAGTCAAGGCGAGATGCAGAACTGCCTGACTACACAATTGAAAGCGGACCATCACCAGCGAAAGCAATGCGATCGACTGGTATCCCATGGCGCGTGTCTCTCTTTGACGGTGATTCTCCCGCAATAATCAGTGGCGCGCGGGTTGAAGATGCAGGGAACGGAAAACGACGGATTGTTCTGTATGGTATCGACAAAGGCACCATGGACGGGACACATGGTGCACTCATGGTCCACTTTGATAGTGGTGACCCAAGTGTATCGCGCAGGGCACGTCGTCTTGTTTGGCAGATCGCTAATGGTAAAAGCAGAGAAACAGATACACAGACACTTCGGAGCGAGATTGAGGGCAATCCCAAGCAGACCGCTGCGCCCACGGGACAACCTGATATCACCATACCGAACCTTGGCGCTGGAGCGAACGCAGGACAGTCAAAGGTCACTGGTTTTCCGCAGAACACGCGCACCACACCAACCACACAGGTCACTGATCGCACCATCGCCCAGGCAGCAAAGGACCGGCCCGAGAAGCTGCCCGGACAGATCAAGCGCATCAGGGCGGGCAAGGAGCAGCCACGCACGTACCGGCAGATCATGGAGGACCTGTCGTCGGCATTAAACCTCAGTGCGCCCGCGACGGGCGGTGCTCGTTCGTTGGGTCGCATGGGCGGGTCACTCGGGTTCTACCGCCCGCTTCGACGCGAGATACGCAACAAGTCTGCCACCGATGTCGATACACACATCCACGAGGTCGGGCACGCGCTCCATGAGATGCTGTTCTCGGGATACCGAGAGTCGATGATCGCAAAGCCCGGCGAGCGGCGACGACCGATCAATCTGACGTTCCCGAAGGAGTGGCGTGGTGATCTGACAAAGCTCGGCAAGCAACTGTACGGAAACACACAGCCCGCGATCGGCTACGCGGGCGAAGGCTGGGCAGAGGTCGTTCGGTATCTCGTTGTTGACCCATCGCACCTGAAGACACAGACACCGACGCTCTACAAGGCCGTCGTCGGAAAGATGATGGCAGAGCACCCAGAGGCGTACAACGCGCTGATGCGCGCTCGTGCCCAGTTCAAGCAGACCGAGGCACAGGACAACCCGGTCGCAAAGTACCGCAGATCATCACTAGGTCGCATCCCGTGGCGGCACGCGCGTGACTTCTACGACAGCCTCCGCACGCACCTCTTTGATCGGATGCAGCGGGCCGACACGATGCGCAAGGACCTGAAGCTCGACCTTCCAGCGGACAAGGACCCGTACATCAGGGCGCTGCGCACCAACGGGCTCATCGGCGGGCACGTCGAGCACGTGCTCCACTGGGGCACGTGGGACACAAACAAGCCCGGCGAGGGTGTGACGGGCAAGAGCATCGAGCAGACACTCGCGCCCGTGATGAACGACATCCGCGGCTGGGAAGACTACATGATCGCCAAGCGTGCGCTCGAGAAGCGCAGCCAGGGCTTCAGGGTCATGCCAGAAGAAAGCACTGCATCGCTGCGCTCGTTCGTCGATCGGTCCGAGCGTGACAACCCGCACTACAAGGACGTAGCCGACGACTTCCAGAAGCTCAACGAGTGGCTGATCGGGCACTACGCGGTCAACCATGGCTTGATCAGCGAAGAGAGCGCGCAGCAGATCATCGCAAAGAACCTGCATTACATCACGTTCCGTTACGAGAACGGGGACACCTCGTCTGCGAGCATGGGCAGGTACCGCCAGTCGATGACGAACCAGACGAGCGGGATCAAGCGGTTCAGCGGTGAGGGTGCGGACCTGATCGATCCCATTGCAGCGTTTCTCTCGAACGTCCAGACAATCGTCGCGCGCGCGCAGCTCAACGCGACGGCACGCACCTTCACCGATCTCTATGACAAGGCGATACCAGAGATCGGGAGATGGATCGGCAAGATCGACACGCCGATGAAGCCGCAGCGCGTGCATGACGATCAATACAAGCAGTCGGTGCTGAGCCAGCTCGGGCCAGTCGTCTCACGATTGCCAGAGGCAGAGCGCGACGCGGTTTTCGACGCGATCGAGAACATGGACACGCCGACGTTCTTTGAGAACTCCGTGCAGGCGAACAAGGAGAAGCGCCAGTTCAGCGTGCTTGTCGATGGCAAGCGTGTGTGGTACGAGGCGAAGGACGATCGCCTGTTCAAGCTCATCGAGGGTATGGTCAACCCACAGCAGGTCGAGGGACTGCTCCGGTTCCTGACGATCCCCGCAAAGACACTCCGCGCGGGTGCGACGGCGAATAACCCGTCGTTCTTCCTGCCCAACCTGATCCGCGACATGATCCAGTCGGTCGTCATGACCAAGAAACGGTGGCGGGATCTGCCCAAGGATGCGAAGCAGCGCGTGCGTGGGATGAATGAAGCATTCACCGGTGGCGAGATCGAGCGCCTGTTCCTGCTCTCGGGCGCTGACATGAGCGGGATCCTCTCTGATGCGATCGATCCGAAAACAAACGTGATCAAGCCATCGATGATCTTCGGTACAAAGCTCAGGTACAGACAGGACGCGAGGAAGGTCGCAGCAGAAGCAGCGAAGGACATTGCCACGCTCGCGCCGATTCGTGCTGGCAACAGAGGAATCGAACGCCTGTCGCGGTTCAGCGAGTTCGAGGCTGTCCGTGATGGTGAGACCGGCATCAGCGCCCTGATGGAAGCGGGGCAGGCCGCTGCCGATATCACGCTCGACTTCCAGCGTGGTGGCACGTTCTCAAAGGCAGTGAACCAGTACGTTCCGTTCTTCAATGCCACCATGCTCGGCACAGACAAGCTGGGCCGGTTCTTCAAGGAAGATCCGATCACGGCAGTCACGCGCACGATCGCCCTGACCATGATGCCATCGATCGTGACCATGCTGCTCAACTACGACGACGAGGACTACTGGGCCATCCCCAAGGATCAGCGTGATCGCTACTGGTTCATTCCGCGAGGTCGCAACGCGCAGGGCAAGATGCAGTACACGCGCATCCCCAAGCCATACGGGCTCGGCATCGCCTCGATCGTGACAGAACGATTGTTTGCAACACATCTTGGCATCAATCCAGAGACCGGCGAGCGGAAGGACCCAAGGGCGACCGATGGCATGGTGACCGCGGTTGTAAACCAGCTGCGCCCCGACTTCATGGTCGCATTCATGCAGCCGCTCATCGAGGTTACAGCCAACTACGACTTCTTCCGCCAGCGCCCGATTGTCAGCCGCGGCGATGAGACATTGCCCGAAGCGGACCAGGGCGCTGCGTTCGCGTCGGCGACGGCCAGACAGATCGGCAAGATGCTCGATGTGTCACCCGCGAAAGTCGATCACCTGATCAGCGGGTATTTCGGCGGGCTCGGCGAGGACGTGGTGGGGCTCGGTCTCGATCCGATGGTGTCGATGGTCACGGGCGAGACCAAGGGTGAGCGCGTGCGCCAGCAGGACATCGAGGGATTGCCCGTGCTGCGTTCGTTCCTCGCGCGTGAGACCATGTTCCAGCATCAGGCGTTCGATCGGTTCTTCAATGACTTCGATGAGTACCAGAAGGTGCATCGGAAGATGAACAGCCTTGAGGGAGACGAGGCAGCAAAGTACACCGAGCGACATCAGTACGAGCTGCAGCGCTACTACGCATTCAACAGCGTGCGCACACAGCTTCTTCGACTGTTCAAGGAACGCCGGAATGTGATTGAGCAGGCAAAGGAGGATCCTGAGAAAGCGGAGCGTCGTCTGCTTGAGCTGCAGCGCGCTGGGCTCTCCATGATTCAGGGACTGTATCGGTCCACACGCCGGTCTCGTTGAAGTATTCGAGTTGCAGCAGTTCTTCCTCGGTGGGTGGATCGAGTTCTGCGATCATGTCAAGCCCATCGAGGCCACCGCCTCCGCCAGAGTCACGGTACTTGAACGCGCCGGGACCGAGCCACCATCCGAACGCGGTCAGTGCTGCAAGACCTGCGAGCGTCTTGATGGTCTGGATGTGCTTCGAGCGCCGGTCCATCGACATAGTGTACACGATCTGGCTCACCCAAGCCCACCCCAGTCGGCGACCGGTAACAGCGATGTCAGTGGGGGACGATCGTTGTCATCGACCCACTGGATCACAGTGCGGAGCACCTTGCGTGGGATCCTGATCTCGGGCACGTTGATCTCGACCTTGTGATAGCCCGGCTTGCCGAAGCACCTGAACAACAATCGGACGCGCTCGGCTTGGAGGCCCACCACATGCTCATCGTGGTACGCAGCACATACCGGGCCGAGGTCGGTCAGAAGCTTCAGGACCGTTCCCTTGGCAACGCCGGTCATTCGGGAGGTCGCACGGATCGAACATCCCTCGACCAGTGCGGACACGATTCGGACCCGATCAGCGGTGGAAAGCTTATTCATACTGACCATTATATCCAACCGCTTCGACTTTTGGCCATTTTGATGAATAAAATCTTGAATATTTTGGGTTGTTTTTGCGCACATAGTGTGCTACCATATGCGATCATGATGCACAGGCCAATTGACGACAGAGAAATCGTTTGCGTGACGGAACCTTGGTATCCCGCATTCGCGCTCGCGCTGGAAATGAGCAT
The DNA here is from genome assembly GCA_020639155.1 of Phycisphaeraceae bacterium. Classification (NCBI taxonomy): domain Bacteria; kingdom Pseudomonadati; phylum Planctomycetota; class Phycisphaerae; order Phycisphaerales; family Phycisphaeraceae; species Phycisphaeraceae bacterium. The sequence continues at coordinate 77,068 of JACKHF010000001.1, read as the reverse complement.
GCGAGATGTTCGAGCATGTCTGCCGTTCTCCGGTTCTCTGAAGAAAACCGAGCGAGCAAACTTGATGCACGCAACGGGACGGCGGCACTTTACAAACCTTGTTGATGCAGCCGGCATGCCCGCACTGACTATTTGTGAAGAGCCCGACGGACGTGGACTAGACTACATGGTGTTGAGTACCGGCGAAGTGCCCGTTGCAATTCGGTGGGCTCGGTACAACGGTGATGGAGTGCGTCGTAACAGCACCAAACGATCATTCGATATTCAATCCAGTGGGCACATCTGTACGCAGCCGCGTTTGTTTGGTGGTGATGACGAAGTTGATGAAAATGGAACGGATTGTCCGATGGTCACGCTCGCCTACACGGTGGAAGATGACTACACAGAAGCTGGCGTCGCACAATGGTGGATTGGCCGCATCGTTCTGATACGAGAACGACTTGAGGGCAGTGAACTGATCCGTGTGGTTCGTGAATACGAACGACCACAGCGGTCAGGGTCCATCGACGATGAGATGCAGTTGAGAATCAGAGAACGAGTCAGCGATTTTGAAAGACTTCAGAGACTTGTTCCCAAAATAGCGTAAAACGAAGAGGTTACAACATGACAGCGGTCAATGGAGAGATGATCGCACTTGCCCGCGAGTCGCGTGGCTGGAGCCAGAACGATCTGGCTTCTGCGCTCGGTGTATCGCAGGCTTCAGTGTCGAAATATGAAATCGGCAGTGTTGCAGTGCCAGAACAAGTCGTACGCGACATCGGAAGGGTTTTGCGCTATGACACATCGTTGTTCTACCAGCACGAGTCTATATACGGAATTGGTGGCGACTTCCTTTATAGAAGTAGAAAACGAGTTCCTGCCGCTCTAAAGAGGCAGGCTCAGGCAAACGCAAACATCCGTCGCCTTCAGGTAAAGCGACTGCTTCGATCATCTGAGGTTCTAGCACCAGACATGTTCCCGCACATTCCTGTTGACGAAGTTGGTGGTCGTCCAGAAGTTGTCGCACAAGAAGTGCGAAAGATTCTGAGAATCCCGTCGGGGCCAATACGGAACCTGACGCGTATTGCTGAGCGCGCCGGTGCAATTGTTTTTCATTGTGACTTTGGTACAAACCAGATTGATGGCACAAACATACGACTGCCCGGCGAACCTCCATTGCTGTTTCTGAACTCGGAATCTTCCGGAGAACGCTTGATATTTAGTCTTGCGCATGAAATAGGACATCTTGTGATGCACTTCACGTCTGTGTCTGAGAACGCAGACCAAGAAGCAGATGTCTTTGCAAGCGAACTTCTTATGCCAAGATCGGAGATTCGTTCAGACCTTCGCAACTTCGATCTAAACACTGCGCTTCGGCTAAAGGCCACATGGCGAGTATCAGCAGCCGCACTCATACAACGCGCGCTTCAGCTTGGAATCATCAGCCAAGATCAGCAGCGTCGATTCTATACAAAGATGAACGCTACAAACATGAGAGCGGTGGAGCCTCTCCCCATTGAGAAGGAAGTACCAGAAGCATTCGACGCACTTGTACGTCTCCATAAGGACAAGATGGAAATGGACGACACAGAAATGTACAGGCTTTTGTATACTGACGAGATTGGAAGCATTCCAGTCCCGCCAATGCTTAGGCTCACCGAGTATTTGCCGTTTGCACAAGAAGGCTAGTCTTTGTTGCGGCGAGCGTTCGATGCATTTCGGGCACTTTCGCGGCGCTGTTCAGATGATTGCTTAGCCGCCCGGGCTTTTCCGCCTTTGCGACCAAGTTCAACAGCCGCAGGGTCTTTGCCGTCGTCCTCTGCCCCCTCGCCCGTAGCCTGTTTGAGTATTCTCGCCGCGATCTTGTTTACGTCGATACCGCCAGACTTCTCCCGCTTGGGGGAGGCTGGCTTCTTGTCGTCGTTGCTTGATCGCTCTGGCATCCCGTTACGATACGGTGGGCGTGATGGTCAGTCCAAACGAGGGTCGGAATTCCGGATTTCAAACTGACCCACTACCTGGATTTCCGTTCATTCATTCGATCCCTCCTGAATGTCGCTAAACACACCCGCATCATCGGGTGAAAAGTAAGGTGTATCTATCAGGCTGCCATCAACCGGGTCTATGTAGTGTCCCCATAGATTCACTGGCTGGCCGTCATCGTCATACCAGCAGTAACACTCCTCCATCCGTTCGTGTGTGTCTGGATCAATCCACTTTCCATATTGATTAACTGGAAGTCCTGCATCTGTGTACAAGACACGAGTTGGATCAAATATCCATCGGGCAAATGTCATCGCCATGGATAAAACAAAGAGTGCGACGAAGAAGACAATGATATGAATCAAGAACAGGAGTGTGTCTTGGGCCGTATCTATTGTCTTGCGAACTATTCTCATAGGTTTGTCTTATCCGAAGATGGATTTGAATACAGCTGTGGTAACGTCGGCATCAGCCTCAATAAAATCACCACCATGTGATTCATCGACGCGACGTTGAGTGTCATCTATCCTGCTCTGTAGGTCATTGTCCATCGTTGCCCTCCGCCACATCTTACACCGCGTCCGATTCCAGATCATCTAGGCTCGAACTTACCTCAAGCTGCTTTTCCCGCCATCTCTGCGATCCCACCGGCGGGTCGATCTCCTTCGCACGTGTCTTTGGTGCGCTGCGGCGCGCCCAGTTCGCAAGCGCGAACGCGATCGACCTGTCACCGTGCGAGGACTTCTCGTTCGATGGCGCGTCCTCAAGGTGGCCCGGCCCGATCGTCGGTGTCCCGCCAGTGCCACCACGCTCGTACCACACATAGGTCTCGCATTCTGCGATACACATCTCAGACGGGGTCGAGCATTCGTGGCGCTTGAGACACATCTCAAGGAACTCGAACACCTCGATCTTGGTCTTGTTATTCGATGACCACCCGTACCGCGATGTCTGCTTCGTGTCGCGTGTGCCGGTTGGCTTGTCGAGATAGATCCTGTGATACCCACATCTGACGATCTCATCACCGACGGTCGATCCGAGCCCGTTGTTCTCAAAGATGATGAGCGCCTCGCGACCCTTCCCGCGAGCAGAGCCGAACCACCGACCGAGCAGGACTGCTATCTGCGCAAGCTCGTATGGCTTGATCTCGTTGCACGCGAGCTCAGCGACAACCTCGCCCGTGTCGGCGTTCATGACATTGATTGTGCTATTGCTCTGGCCCACACCGCCGCAGACATCGATGCCGATCGTGAAGTCTGAGTCGCTGCGTCTGCCGACCTTGTGCGGGTCTATCCAGAGCTTGAGATTGCCCTCGCGATTGGTCCGCAGTGTTGGCCGTGCGAGCTTCTTCGTGAAGAACGTCTCGTGCTCGCTCTCAAGAGTCGGGAGTACGACGAGCCCACGCCACACGGGCTCGCGCGTGTACGTTGCTCGGTGGATGCTGAGCACCTCGGGATCGATCACCATATCGCCCGCAGCGCCATGATTCATGTCAAGGTTCTGCGCGATCTCGCGTCGTGTCCGAACCGCGTCCTCGTACCGATAGAAGGGGCTCGTCCACTTGCGTGTCCCGTCTTCGAGCTGGACGAGCTCGCGACCGATGCCCTTGTTGGGATGGTCCCACCACGGCATGATGATGAACGGGATCGTGCCCGAGTACCGCAGGCGCGCAAACGCGGTCGGTCCCTTCGCGGTCGAGTTGTAGATCCTGCAGGGAGTCGCGCCGTGCAGGGCCCTGATGATCTCATCAAGCACACGGATCGATGAAGCCTCGTCGATCAGCGCGGCTCTGATTCGATCACCACGCCCCGCATCTCCGGATGTTGCGCTCCCGCTGATGACCGCGCCGTTGTCCTTGTTCTCGAACGTCATGTGCGAGCGACCGATCGTTGGTCGCATCGACGGTGGCAGGTTCTTGTACAGGTAGTCGAGCTTCCAGAACAGGCTCTTGGGGTACGCCTTCTTGTCGACATCGTCCTCGATGCGCGCGATGATCAGAAACAGCGAGCCGGGCTCGAACATCCAGAACCAGAAGAACACGGCGGCGCAGATCCAGCTTGCGCCCATGTCGCGGGACTTGTCGATGCCAATATCGCCGCCGTTGCGTATTCGGTCGACGATGCGAAGGATCGCCGTATCCTGCACGGGCCATGTGATAAAGGGCACGTGCATCTCGTCCGGCTCTGCGCTTCGTGTGTGCCCGTCTGGCTCGACATACTGCTGGCGGTAGGTCCACAGAAACAGGTTGAAGAAGAGCAGTGGGGACTTGCGGCACAGCTCGATCACATACGCGAGCGCGTGCTCGTCAGCCTCGATCAGATCGAGCGTTCGCTTTCTCGATCGCAGGTTCTCAAGCGGGTCCTTCGGGACCTCGATGCCGGTCTCGGGGCAGGTCCAGACGTGATCAGTTGCCGCGTAGTCGAGCGGGTGCGCGGAGAGTGGGACCTTTGCATGTGCGACCATACATCACCGGAATGTGCGAGTACGAAAGCGTGGCCGGGCTGCGCGTGGTCGTCCTCCTATCAGTGACGGATCGCCCGGATCGAGCGTGATCTGTGGCTTGCGCTCCATGACCGACGCCATGAGCGGCGCAACCTGCAGCGTTTCGCGTGCGTGGTACATGCGCTCGTGCATGATCTCTTGATCGACATTGCCATATCCAACGTCTGCAAACGATCGATGCCCGATGATCACGATGTCGTTCATGACGTACTGCGCACACTTGAATCTGTTGGTCCAGAGAACGCCAGATCCGTTGTTGTCGAGGGGCACATACGACGGTGCCTGGGCCCAGAGGAAGAACGGCGCGATAGGCTCCCACCAGAACTCTGCATCCGGGTGCCACGATTGATACAGCGCCAGCAACTCCTTCCATCGGTATGCTGAGCAGTAGTCGTGACGCATGGCGTCAAGCCCCAGCCCGTACCCCTGACAGCCAGTGAGCAGGATCGTGTGCTCGTTCTGGATGTTCGAGAGGTGAGTCGCGTTGTCTGGATCGAGAAAAGTGCCTGATTTGTTATTGAATGGCAGATCGATCCAGTCGGAGTTGCCGTGCCAGAACATGAAGTCGATCCCACGCTGGCGGAGCCGCGGGAACTCGGTCAAGCAGTCTGCAAGGCTGGGATATGTCGCATCAGGCGCTGGATAGAGCGACGTCGACCCCGAATAGCCGAACATTCCCGTGCCTGCCGCGAATGGATAGTCATATGAGGTTCCTTCGCCATAGCAGCCGCTCGCTGCCCACAGCATCGGTCCACGAGGCCAGTAGGGCGATGTCTCGATGATCTTGTCAACAAGCGGACCAAAGCCGTTGGTGTCGGCGCGCAGACCGCCAGATCCGTCGTTGAATCTTCGTGCGTTCCCTGTGTTGCTGACACCGACGTTCGAGATGAAGTGTGACGCGCGTGCCCTCAGGTCGTATGGGTACTTACGCACCATATCGCACGTCGCGTGCGCGTACTCCTTGAACATCTTGAGCGACTTCTCGTACGCGCCGGTCTTGCCCTCCTCGACAAAGTAGATCACAACGTCAATGACAGTTGGTGGATCCTCGCTGCTCAACGAGAGTGGCTGCTCCATGGGATCGCCAGCCCATGTGGGATCATTGTAAAAATCAACTCGGACATAGTGCTGCAATGAGGTTTTGCTGTAGAAGTCACCGCGCTTGACGCCGATCCTGTTGTCAAACTGGGCTGTCTCGTAGGGATAATGCACACTGACGCAGACTGAGAAGTCCGTGCCCGTGATGATGCGGACGGGCATGTACGAGTTGCCTGGGAAGTTTGCGTAGTGACCAAACTCATCAACGCCCGGATCGTCGAGCCACTCCTTCTGGATCATGTTCACGTACGACGCGCCAGCGATGTTGAAGTCGAGCAGGGCAATGCCGTATGGCTTGCCGTCGCCCGAGTACGAGCAACGCAGGATCAGCCCGTCGTCGATCGGGATGAGCGTGATGTCGGGATCGATGTCGGCGTCAAAGTTGTACGAGAACGTGAGCGAGAGGTCCTGCCTGAAGACCTCTGTGCTGCTGGCAATATGCGTTATCACGATATCGCCACCGTCGAGTGAATATTGGAAGTCAGGCATTTCAATCCTTTCCAGCGATCGTCTTCTTCACAAGGCTCTTTGTTGCGTTCTCAATTTGCAGTCCGAGATCGACCTTGCCAGAGTGTGAGACCTCAACCTTCTGGCGTGCCTTGCCGCAGCATTGCTCGATGACAAAGCGGCATGCGGTTGTGTGTTCAAAGTGATCAGGGTTCCGAACGATGGCGTCGATGCCTTCCAGTGCCGCTTCAAGCGTTGTGCGGTGGTCGAGCTTCTTCGTGCCCTTGATGTGCTTCTGCGCACGATCGCTGTATGGCTCATTGGCCATGCGCCACTCAAGGTCCTTGGCGGCAGCGCCCTTCTTGCGGTTCGGCGCAACCTCTGGTGCTGTCGATGCTCGCTTTGCCATATGGCCCCTCTCTTAACCTGAGCGGATCCAGCGCACGAGCGCAACCGCTCCCTTGTCTGCGTTGGCGGTTCTGAGATCGATTCTGATAAACTGGTAATCAAGTGTGTCGATCAGCAGCTTCGCAGTGTCGTTCTGGGGTGTCGCAGGTTGCAGTTTTCGAACGATCGAGTTCTGCACATAGTCACGGTCAACATTGATCTCGTCGGCGATACGGAGCGTGTTGTCGTACATGCCACCGCTTGGGCCAACCTTCGATCCGAGCGTGGCCGTTACGTCGCAGATTGGCTCGATCATGTACTGGTTTGGCTGGTCGGTGCCGGCGTTGGTGTTCTCGGCCATCACAACGCCGCTGATTCTTGCGACGATACCCTCGTTTTCGTCATCATCGCCCCTGAACGAGATGATCGCGCTCGAGCCCGCCTGGCACTGGATGTAGACAACGCCGTTGGCAATGTCGGGCTGCGGTGGTCCGAGCACATCGACCATCGAGTTGGCGGCAGGGAGAGAGCCGTTCGTTGTGATGAGCTTCCCGTTCGCGAACGTGCTCTTTGTGGATACGACCGGGTTCAGCAGTCCTTGTCTTGTTGAAAGCATGGTGTGTCTCCTAATGTTTCATCGATGTCAACGCTCAATCTCACCCATGATGGGCTTGTCGAACTCGGTCGCCTCGATCGGATTGATGTGGTGTCTGCCGCCGCAACCCTCTTTGCTCAGCTCCCCCCGACCTCTGTCTTTGCAAGCGCGCTTCGCGATCAGGCTCGTGTTCATCACCACGGTGTCAGAACCATCATGCTCACTGGTGCCCAAACAATCCCGTGGCCTGCGCTGTGCATTGGTGTCGATGCGTACAACGGTGATTCGAGGACGTTCCTGCTGTACGAGCACCCAGGCGCTGGCTGGAAGTACGCCATCGCCTCGTATCAGTCGTCTTCGGTTTCACCATCGCCCGGTACGAAGACCTCATCCTCGTCGATCTCTGATTCATCAGGGTCTTCATCTCCCTGATCGCCCTGCGCCGGGCGTGATGTGTTGACAAGGTGCGGATACTTCTTTTCAAGATCGGGTCGCATGTTCGCGAGAGCCGTGAGTATCTCGGGCTTCTTCGCAGACTCGATTCCCAGTGTGACCGCCATGCCCCTGAGCTGGAGCGAGTGGAGCGAGCTGAGGTTGGTGTGGTTGAGCACCAACGACACGGTGTTGTAGAGAGTCGTCTCCTGCGCGTCGCTGTGCTCTCGCTCGTCGCGGTCGTCGATCTTCTCGGGTCGTTCTTCGAAGACCTCGTTGTTCTCGACATACTCGCGCCCGGCGGCAGTGACCCAGATGTGCTCGCGACCCTTCCATCGTCCCGAACCGTGTATATCAGCCCTGATCAGGTCGGCTTCCCACAGGGTGCCGAGCGCGTCGGCGACGGGTCGCTTTGATTTCTTGAGGAAGTGGTGCTCGATCTCGCTGGTCGGAACAGCCTTGTCTGGATAGTTGCCACGCACGGACGCGATGTGGTTCAGTAGTTCAAGTTCGAACGTCTTCAGTCTTTTCGGCGGTGCCAATTGCCCTCCACACCCGGTTGACACAAAATACTAGTGATTTCGCGTGGTGACATACAACTATGACACTGACATTTGGCGGGCAGGGGAGCACATGACAACATATGTCTGGACACAATGGCACAGGATTGAGGATGATCTGCGTGTGCGGTTCCAGACACGATGGACAGGGAAGAACCAGACCGTGAGATCGGCAGAGCGGCTCGCGGGCATCAAGCACCCAAAGCTGTCGCGGTGGCTGCGTAGGGAAGTGACACTGAGTCCTGATGAGATCGCCTCGCTCGCAACCGTGATGGGCATGACACCACAGGTGTGTATCGACGAGGGCAGGTCGGCTGGTCCATCGAGCACAGTCACTGCTGTGAGGATGCTACAGGACCGTTCTCCATCCAGCTGATCGAAGCAGGCTCTGAGCCTGTTTGGGATTGTCTACTTTGAGGCACCTGAGATAGAGAATGCCCGAGTAGCGTTCGACGACCTGTGTGACACCTGCTGGTGTTTTGTAGAAACATCCCTCGTAGAGATTTGCAGCAGAATCGTCGTGGCGATACCAGAGCGTCGGCTGGAGTTTCAGCCGACGCGTGTTCTGGACAAAGACGCGCACCTCTGGCATGGGTCGCCTCACAACACCTCCGGCAGTTCCTTCATGCTCGTCACGCCTTCGAGCGTGACACGGCCACCCCCAACGAGTTCTGCGCGCATCGTCTTTGTTGGCGGCACAACGATCACCGGCTCTGGCTGAGTTGCGCCTGTCTGCACAACTGGATACCCGTGGCGATCGACCGGGTACAGCGGGTGCGGTGTTGTTGGCATGAATGGTTGGCCCGTTTGTGAGTTTGACGAAAGGTCGATGTGTAATCCATTGAGATCGATAATCGGAACGTGATTGTTCACGATCTGCAGGTCGTGTATCATCATTGGATTCATCATCTTCGAGACGATGATGCCACGCAACCCGTCGTCGTACTTTGGCGCGACGAGGAGATTCGCTATCACGAGCCCGCGTGTCTCGCCATAGATCGCCACTGGCTGCTGCGTCGCGCAATATGAGTCCTTGAACATCCCACCAGCAATCAGCCCGCTTGCAGCGCCTTCGAGTCCGATGTACGTGTAGTTGGTGTTTGCGTCTTTGTTCCCGCAGTTGATCGCGTCGCTGTTGATAACTGTGGAATCAATGAAACATGGCTGTATGAACTTGACGATCACATCGCCATCAAAGTCCTGCAGCGAGCCATCGATCTCACACACACCGGCTCCGTAGCGAACAACAGTGTACACATCGTCGCCAACGCGCACATGGGTCGGTGCCTCGATCAGCGCGTAGGGGTTTCTGTTTGAGACGTTCCTGAGGTTCGAGAGTGTGCGTTCGATCGCGTGCCAGGCGCAGAGGCGATCTGCTGTGCTGTGCGGGTGGATGAATCCGTAATGGGCGTTGTTGCCCGGGTGCGCCTGTGCGCAGTCGCGAGCAACCAGACGGTCGATTACCGCTCCCTTCAGCACTCCGGAGATGGTCGCGCAGTTGCCCGTGCATTCGACGTTCGTCAGTTTCAGTCCCTTTGTTGTTCCAGCAGGAACGATCGACTGCTGCCCGTTGTGCAGATTCGTGTCCTGCATTTCAACATTGTCGCTGTTGTGGACGAAGCACCGGCCCGCGAGACTGGAAAATGTGACGTCACATCCACAAATCGCGGCCCCGTGCGAGAAGTAGAAACGCAGCATCGAGTTGGGGGTTGTGGCACGCATCCACGCGTGTAGAAGCCTGACATTCTTTCCCACGTTGAGAACACCGGCGAATCCGACATCCATGTTGTTGAAGTCAATGTCGCACGGCTGTTCGCGTGCATTGAACCTGCCTTCGAGCACAACGGGGTCGGTTGTGTTGACCCTAAACATAGTCTCCTTTGGGTTCGCATTGACTGCCTCTATCACGTTTCCATCATTGATCATGATCATGTCGGTTCTCCAAACAGTGTGGTTTCCTGTGTATAACTCTGCCCATTGATCAGCAGGATCGACTTGATTGGCATGGGTGCGGTGGTCATGCTGTCGCTGCGACCTCCGGCCATTGGCGCACGCGAAGATCCTCGGGCCACTCGGACGGATCGCCGCCTTTCATGTCCTGGAGACTCCATACCCCATCGCTTCCAGTAGTGTTTGGAGCAAACTCTCCTCTCGGGACTGCACCGAGCTGTTTGACAAACACTGGAACGTTCGCCTCTTTGCATTGCTTCACAACACTGCGAATCCATGTCACATCGCACACGCGCGCGTTCGGACCAGACTCGCCGCCGACGATCACCCAGTCGATCCATGGCTTCCATCCTGATTTGGTTGTGCCACCGGTCGAGGTGCGAGCGATCTCCAGAGGATGAGGATGACTGAACAAATCAACTGGTCCTAGTAGTGGCTCAAGACTGAGAAAGTGAACCGCCGCTTGGATCTGGCCGAAGTTCGATGCTCTTTCGCGGAGTGTGTTTTGGTTCTCAGCACTGGTCCCAATCCAGACGTTTGGGAGGGGCCATATGCGCGACTCATAGTCGGTATCAGTTTCTCCACACCAGTGGCTTTCATTGGCATATTCATAAAGTTGCCCCATGCAGACTCCGGCAACAAGATCGTCTCGGTTCATGCCTGTACCAGAACTCCAGTTCAGATACTCCGCCATCCGTTCTGGCCGCTTCGTCAGCACCTGAAACACATGCTGCGGGCACAAAGCCATCACCGCGAACACCTTGTCGATGAACTCGAACGGCACGTCCTTGTGGAACAGATCGCTCATGCTGTTCACAAAGATCATGCGGGGCTTGCGCCAGCGCAGCGGCTTCTCGAGCGCATCCTCGATCGTGCGGACCGTCCCGTTGAAGTGGCGATCGCCCTTGTTGTTGAGCACAGTCAGGCCCTTGTACTGCGGCTTGCCCATGCCTTCGAGCCGGTGGCTCATGCGAACTGCATAGCAGTTGTCACAGCCCGCGCTTGCTCGTGAGCATCCAACGACCGGGTTCCACGTCTCGCCCTTCATTCCGTTGCCGTGTGTCCATTCGATGTTGGTCATCTCGTCTCCAGTCCCAGCTTCTCGATGCTTTCTTGCAACGCACCCGCAACACGAAGTGCTCCAACGTTTCCTCCACACGTCTGAACGATCCGTAGCCTCGCAAGGTCCATCGCCTTTAGTGCCTCACATACTGGACACTGGCCGCTGTGCGCGATCTCGGCGTGTCCGGCGGAGCAGAAATAGACAGGGTGCTGCTTCGTGCAGTCGTCGCACACAACATACTGCACAACATGGTGTATTCGCTTTGTTCCAACTGACTTTCCGCATTTGGCGCAATCGTTCGGCAACATCACTTCATTCCCTCCGTGTGCTTGTGGTATCGCTCGACCCATGTGAAAGATTCACAAACGTCATTTCAACACAAGGAAACTCGCTGTTCACTTCAGCGTCCGCCTCGATCTCGCACAAGCATTTCCAGTTGTCGTCCTTGATGATGCCCGCGTCAACGATTCCATCGAGATACGGCTTGCACGACTGGATTAGGTTCGCAATGTCACGATTCCGCGCATTGGGCATGTGGAACACATATGTGATCTTCGCCCGCTCGAATGGCTTGTGCGAATCTGGCTTTGCAGACAGCGCAATCAGATATGCAGATCGCCTGGCTTGCTTCACCGGATCAGACTTCACTCTCCAGTGCCCTTTGTTGTGAGCGTGCAGCCTATTGTCTGGCCAAGGGAGTTCAATCGTGATGTGATCACGCTGCGTCGGCATTGGTCCTCCGCATTGCAAACTGGTGTGCTATGTCTTTGATACAGTCAACATGGTCGCAGATCAGGTACTTGTCGTGCTTGTCTTTGAGTACATCTGATGCCCTTGATCGAAACTGCTGGAGCTGCAAATAGGTCAGGTTCAGGGCGGGGCACACGACCTCGTCGGGCACTTTCGAGCGCGCCGCGATATGGACAATGCACATGATCCCGATGTACCGCGTGATGCCGTGCTCGCCAGTTGGCATGTAGACACGCTGTGAGCCCCAGCGCAGGCTCTCGTGGCTTGTATCGAGGAACGAGACCGCAGCATCTATAATGTCGTCGAGTGTCATGCCGCCTCCTGCGATTCGAGTTGCTGCTCGACAAACGCGCTGATCGTGAGCCTGATCGCAAACTCCACCAGTTCACCATCCAGCACGGCCTGCTCCATCTCCCGTTCCAGTTTGTGTCTGAACACACTTGTCTGGCTCACCGCGTTTGCAACGATGTCGCGTAGCCTCGTCTCGTCGAGAGCCTGCAGACGGGCCCTGAGTGCTTCGGTGTGCTGCTCCGCTTCGATCCGATTCTGCTCGGCTTGTGCCTGTTTCTGCTCGCGCTGCTCGTGCTCGTCGTGGATCTCCTGCTGCTCGCGATCCTGCCTGGCACGCTTCTTTGCTTCGCGCTCACGCACCTGCTCGCGAATCTCGTGCCGGTCGATCAGGCTCACGAAGAGTCCCGCCTTGTTCGTCGTCCCCGTCTTGGCACGATCGGATGCGATGCGGCACGCTTCGAGCCCATGCTTGTCGAGATACCCGACAGAATCCGACGACGTGAACCCGAGTGAGCACAGCGCGTCGAACACCTTGCGGACAACCGGGTCGGTGTCGAGCACGGCAGCAAACGAGTCCGGCTCTGGTTCGAGTGAATCCGCAGCAGCAGCAACCTCGGCTGGTGGCGGCTGCTGGCGCTGGCTCTGGCATGGCACGGCATGGTTAGGCAGGCCGTTTTTTTCTGGAATCGAATCTGAAACATTCTGGATTGTTCTGGGTTGTTCTCGATCGCGTTTGTTTGGCGTGGCGAAGCCTTCTGGCAGCTTCTTCACCTTCTTTTTGGTGTAGTCGTCTGCGTGCTCCTCCCAGTCGTGGATGACAAGTCGGTTGGTGTCACATTCATCAACGAGGCCGCAGTCAACAAGCGCGCGCACTAGTTTCTCGGCGTCGTCGGTCCAATAGACTCCCTCTGCGATCTCCTCATTCGAGTACCGACCTATGTCGCCTCTGACAGCGTACCGGTGTGTCCAGTGGTACAAACACTCAAGCACACCGACGGCGGCAAACACGTCGACCGAGAGGGCTTTGGCAAGCCGCCTGATCTTGGGATGTTCGGGACCGCCACGTTTCATTGGCACACCTCCGGAAACAGCACGTCGACAGCACGGACCATTCCGTTCTCGCGGTCGATCACGCCGGCGGTTGACAGCTTGCTCAGGTAGTTCGAGAACGTCCCTGAGTTTGCGTACCCGTTCGCCGCCGCAACATCAGCAACCTTGATCCACCGGCCCGGCTGTTTGAGATACTGCTGGATGAGCCAGTTGAGCAGTGTCGCGGGTATATTGCCACCCTTGAGTCTGCGAACCATCTCGACCACTGAGGCTCGCATCTCGATTGGCGATGGATGCGTTTCGTAGTTCGCCTCATACATGCCTTCGTCAGTCAGCGACAGTGTGCCGTTGTTGCGGTTGATGAGCCCCGATTTGTGCAGATCGCTCGCGTAGTTCGAGAACGTGCCACTGTTTGTGTATCCCGCGATCAGCGCGACCTGCTTGATGTGTGGAGCATCGATCCCCATCAAGTTCATGAACGCGATCGCATCGAGAATCTTCTGGTGTGGTCCTGAAAGCCGATCACTCTTTGTGGTAGGTTTCTTTGGCTTCGACGGTGGTGGTGCGTCTATTGGCGTGCTCGCCTGTGTCTTTGGCGGCGTTGCGTTCGCAATCTTGAACACATCACCAATCTCTCCGATGATCCCACCAAGCTGCTGCAGTGCCTTCTCAGTGATTTTCCGACGCAGATCGATCTCGTTCTGCCAGTATGCGTCACGCGCCCTGACTGCATCGTCTATCGATGACTGGTCCGGCTTCTGTTCCTTGACCTGCTTCTCCAGTTCCGCGATTCGCTTCTTGAGCAGTTTCGGGTCGTTCTGCTCTGCTTGGGCCACCGCGTCCTTCATGCGGTCACCGAGCGCGTCAAGATTGATCTTGACCATCTCAGGTGTGACAGCCTTGCGCCCCTTCGCCTTTGGTGCCGCGCTCGAGTCGAAGCTCTTTCGCTTGCTCACACCGATGTGTGTCGGCTCGATTCGCAGGCTTCCAAGCGCAAGCACGAGCGCATCGCCGGTCTGGTACTTCGCAACACGCTCAGTGATGGGCCTCCGGTCGCTCTTGGCGTACCCGAAGTAGTCGAGATACTTGTCGATCGCTCCAAGGTCGTTCGAGCTTGCAAGCTGATGCACAAACATCGGGTCACACTGCGTGAACAAATCCTTGTTGATGACCGCCGGACGCTGCGTAATCATCGTCACACCGATGCCTTTGGACCGCCCGCGCCTGACGACGTTCTGCCACGCGCCGAGACACTGTGCCTTGTTGCCCATGCCGGACTGTGGCGCGAACATATCGGCCTCGTCGAGAAACACATGGATCGCGTGCTTGTTCTTGGCATACAACCGACGCGCGAAGTCGGTCGCGAAGCGCACCATCTCGCCCTCGCCCATGTCGGACATGTCAAGCAGGGTCGGTACACCGCATTCCATCACGAAGTCGGCGACAACCTCTCCGGCCTTTGGATCGAGCGGGACATCGCCGTGTGCGCCTCCGAGAATCTGCACCTGATACTTTGTGCGAAGGCCCCACCAGTCGCCCTGCGGGTCGAGGATGACGAATGGGAGCGATCGCTCGCACATCTGCTCGGCCATCACGATCGCGGTGTTGGTCTTGCCCGAGCCTGTGCGCCCGACAATGCCCATCTTCCATGTGACAGCCTCCTCTGGGAGCGCAAAGTCATTGCTGAGTGTGATCGTGCTCATAATCACGCCCGCACGCTCTCGCGCACGGGAATGGGTGTCAGGCTGCAGACGCGCGCCAAATGCCGCGCGTCTTTGCGACCGAATCAAGGATCAGTTCGGTCATACTGGTCGGGTGGTCCGTGACGATCGGTTCGCCATATGGCACTGCCTCGTCCGCCGGGATGGGAATGTCCGCTGGCAACGAAGACTGGAGCAACTTCGTTGCGTGCGACTGCACTCCCTGTCCTGCGTGCGTTGCGGCACAGGAGATGCTGCCGAGTGGGTTCCTGAAGAACCGAAACTCCCATCCATCCTGCATTGCAGCATCGAGTTCGGCGAACGCGAACGCGGCTGCTGTTGAGAAATCTGCGGGCTGTGCATTGCCAGCAATAACATCAACCTCAACCTCGTCGAGCGTCTGCACATTCTGCTCTTGCACCGTCTCTGTTCCATCAGGCTCCTGCGCCGTCGGCTGCGGTGCCTGGGTTGTCTGTGTTGCTTGCTCAGTCATGTGTGTGTTCCTTCTGCTGCTGTGTTCGTGTCACAACCGCGCTGCAGCGGGCGCGGTCGATTGAAATCCCCGCACACGCGCTTTCGCACGCGGCGGGCGGGTTGAGAAGAGAGAGACCTATTCCTTTGGAGCAGGTGGCAGTTCACCCAACTCCGACATCACTTGCTCGCGTTTCTCGTTGTTCTGCATCACGCGCATCTTGTCGGGATTGAACCCGTAGTCGTCTGCTTCCTCGCGGATAATGAGGCCACCGAACGCATCAGCGAGCGTGTCGCGGAGTACAAACCCTCGTGCTCGCATCTGGAGCATCCGCCACGGGTAGTTCGCCCACGGTCCCTTGCGGCCCCACAAGCCAGCCTTCTTCGCGCGCTTCACCGTGAACAGGCACGAGTGTTCGCCAGACACGCCTTTGCGGACAGCGCAGCAGTACGCGCCAAACTCATCTGAGTCTTCGTCGCCCTCAAAGCGTTCCTCGAATCGCTCAAGCAAGCCACTGCTGTACGCGATCGCGAGCATGGCATCGCCGTAGATGCTCAGCTTGTCGTTGATGACCGCAACGTGCTGCACATGCGCGATCGGGTTCGCGCCGATCGAGTGCAGGAAGATCATCGATGCGTAGAGGTCGTTTGTGTTCGCGTGACCGCCGATCAGGGGGCTCTTTGTTCGTATCAGTGTCTGGGCGATCCTGTACAGGTCCGCTTCTGTCCTGATGTCGAAACCACCATCCTTCAGCGCAAGCCCGTCGCTCTTGGGTGTCTTGATTCGCAGGGCCGTTGTTGTGTCAGACTCCCCCTCGTATGGCTTGATAGGCTTGTCTTGCTCGACAACCTCGCCAGCGACCACTGTTGTGCCGTTTGCGTGCTCGGGCGCGTTCTCGTACACCCTGTCGATGTCAGATTCGGTGATCTCGTTGTTGCTCATGCCGCTACGTCTCCTTCCGACTGCGACGCGGCAACCTGACCATCTTCGATGACGATCCCCACCGGCTGCCCGTCTGTTGTGCGTTCGACCCACACCTGCGCATCATGCTGTTGTGCAAGGTCGGCGATGATCTTCATGTTCTTCATGCCGCGTCCTCCATTTCGTCGCGCGATTCCTGTTCCTCGTTCTTGTCAAGGTTTTCAATCATCCAGTACGGCGGCTCCATGACCTCTGCTGTGTAGCGTCCGATCGTGCCGTCTGTTGCCCATTCCCAGCCATGCCCGGGCATCTTGCCGATGTGCAGACACGATGCGTAAAGCCTGAGCACCTGCATGCGCCTCGCGTCGGCCGCATCGAGCCAGCGATCGCCGAACACCTTGACCGATGCTGTGTACAGCCCGTTGCGGTTCTCGCACACAAGCAAACGCGGCTCACTCTTGTGCTGACCGGTGATGAAACCAACCGCCTCGCGGTAGTGCGCCGCGGCGATGTCGTACCCGTTGTTGCATGCTGCGCTTGTAAACGCAGCGAGCCCGCCGTTGGCAGCGGTCTTGATGTCGATCGAGTAGACCTTGCCAGCGTGCATGACGAGCCTGTCCAGACGCGCCTTCATGCGCAGTGTTTTCTCCACGAACCCATTGGGTGTCGTGTAGTCGCGGACCTTCATGGTCTTGTCCCATATGACAGTGACCTCTGAGAGCCCATCAGCCGCGAGATAGCGGCCACACAGCTCATGCGTGCGGAGCGCCTTCGCCTGCTCGTCGAGCATGGCGCGTTGTTCTTCAGGGACGATGTCAGATCCGGTGATGCGCAGCGCGGTCTCATAAGCGTTCGATACCCAACCTTGCAGATCACGGAACGCGGACGGTGGCGTGCCAACAACCTCATGTAGCTCAGTGATGTGCTCACCGACCAACTGCTCGATCGCGTCAACCCACTTCGCAAGTCCATCCTTGGTGCTCTTGGGCGCTTGAGGCATCGACACCCATCGCTCTGCGAGTTCGGGCTCAAGCACGAGCGTGTGCAGTCGCCTGCCGTTTCGGAGCGCGTCGGTGTCGCGTTTCTCCATGGCATGATTAAGATCGGCGTGCATGTGACGCGGGGTGCCATTCTCGGGAACACCTTGTTTGATGGCGTTGGCGTTCACAGCG
Organism: Phycisphaeraceae bacterium; assembly: GCA_020639155.1. Classification (NCBI taxonomy): domain Bacteria; kingdom Pseudomonadati; phylum Planctomycetota; class Phycisphaerae; order Phycisphaerales; family Phycisphaeraceae; species Phycisphaeraceae bacterium. Next base: position 59,716 of record JACKHF010000001.1, on the reverse strand, counting down.
CCTTCGATCGCCTTGTACGTCGGGAAGTCCATGCGGTAGATGCCCGGCTCGGGTGCTTCGCATCGACCGCGCGCGTCGAGTTCGGGCGTGAAGTCCTTGACCTGTGATTTCAGTGCGTCGAGATTCATTGTGTTTCCTCCAATGGGCCGGGCAGGATTCGAACCTGCTTGTGTTGTTGCGGTCCGTTCAGAACAGACGCCGCCAGTTTTCACTAGCCGCACGATCGCATCGTTTTGCACTCGCCCGTGCTTGCGTCGCGTTTCCCACACGCCGCCGACCCAAAATGTCAAACAGTGCAGGAAGGACTCGAACCCTCAACCAACTGACTAGGACTCAGCCGCTCTGTCCGATTGAGCTACTGCACCAAGCCCGCGCGCCAAAGTAAAGCTGGTCAGCAAACACGCGCGGGAGATCGCGGGCAACGCGCCCGCAGAGACAATCACTGCTTTTCGAGAAACTCGTTCACCGATCGACGATGATCTAGTTCTGCGCTATCAAGCTCGCGCCGCTTGTCCGTGTCGGCCTCGAATATCTCTTCCACTCGCTTTGCAAGGTCGTCCGTGATCAGCGCCTCGTCGAGCGCGTCGCGCAAGTCGCGAACCACATCGCCCTCGCAGCACATCGACAGCGGGAGCGAGGCGACGATGTCGAGCAGTGCGAACGCACGCGCGACCGCGTACCCGATCAACTGCTCTCGCGTGCGGATATGCGGAAGTACACCGGCCTCTAGAAACGGCACATCCACACGGTCATCGACAAGAGGCGCATACTCGACCGCGTGCCCGATCGAGACCTCATTAAGGCCGAGGGTCCGCAGCACGTTAGTTGCTCTGGTTCGCTCGTCATGCAGCAATACCGGTTTCTGGAGCGCCTGCAGTGGGTTCACAAAGCAAGCTGGTGACTTGCGTGCATGCTCGATGATCGTGTCGATCACCGACTGCGCGGGTCCGGTCTTTGCAGAACCATCCGCCTCGCTCACGATCAGCGGCCTGCGGCGACTGTCTTGCTCATGCGCGTCACGCCCAGGCATTGCCGACTTGATCATCTGTTCATTTGAAGTCATTGCGCTGTCCTCCAAGATACACGCCGTATTTGCGAGCCTTCGATGGGTTGGAACTGCACCACGCCGCTGTGAAGATCACACAGCCCACACACGCGATGGGCACGATGGTGAGATACAAGAGGATGTTCATTTCAGCGCTCCAATCGAACGCATGTACTCAAGCATCTCTGGTTCGTTCGACAATGATTCTTTGGGCATTTGTTCCAGTGTTGATTTCACCGCGTCATAGATGACCTTGCCCCTAGACAGCAGGAAGGCACGCGACGAAAATGGGTCTGGATTACTTCGAGCGATGCTCTCAGCGCCGTTCTCAACTAGTGCAAGAAGAATGGCCGCATCTTTCGCGCGAAGAATAATCTTGTGCTTCTGGTCGCTCATGCGTTCCTCCTGAGATGTTGCATTGCGTCCGCGAACGCCTGCTCGTATCCCTCGCCAACGAGTTGATACAGCGCGTCCTGCTTCGCACGTGGAAGCCTGCGATAGCACGGATAGCAGAATGTCTTCATCGCAGTCTTGGGTTTGTTGCATGCCGGACATGTGCCCGAGCGCAGGCTCATGACAAGATCGCGTGTGGTATTAAAAATGTGCGCGGGGTCCACGGTTGCGTGGTCGTTCACGTGTGCACGCTCCCGTTTCGGTTGGGTGCCCTCAACGGTGTCTCCACCGCATTCCCTTGTTACACCACAGTCACCGGATGCGTCGGTTGTCCCACTGACCCCGCGCGGTGCATCAGCATCACATCTCGCAATGGGATCGCCGCCGTGGTCCAGCGACGACCCCTCTCTGTATTGAGACCCATCCCCGGAATCGCACCCCTTCATGTGCCCTGCCGGGCAGTGATGGCCACCGACCACAGGTGTATCGCCGTTTCGATCCGGACCGTCGGCGACGGGCATGGCTTGGATGGCGGGACTATCACCCGCTTGGTCTCCCCTTGCGTTTCGTTTCAGCGCATGCAACGTCTCCGTGTGCGCTGGTGGTTTCGCGTTCTCGAATAAGGGCGATGGCTTGTCGTTGGGGCGTGGGATGGTCATGGCCGCACCGCCTTGGAAGCGGTGTCGATCAGGTCGTTTCCGACGGGACTCTCTCGCAGCTCGGAGAAGTACGCCCCTGTAGTGGCTGCAATCGAGTCAGCAACAGCCTTGTTGATCGCAGCGACAACATCCTGCTCGCTTCTATTGTCGTGCGCCGAACGAACGCTATTGCCAGAGCGGAATATGACACACGTGCGAGAACCAACCGGTTGGCTCACCGTCTCAATCAAGTTCGCGTTGATGTACAGTCCGCCGATCCTAACGAGTATTGGCATCGCCATCGCCATCCCCTTGAGGGGGGCAGGCGGTAGAGTCGAGTAGTGCCTCTATTGCATCGAGCTGCGCTCGAATGCTCTGGACCAAACTCTTGACAGATCCTTGTAATGACCCCAAGGGGATTTGAACCCCTGTTACCAGGATGAGAACCTGGTGTCCTGGACCAGGCTAGACGATGGGGCCAGCGACCGGAAACATATCACGTCGAGCCACAAGGTCAAGTTTCTTCATAGCCAACGTCCGCAGAACACGGTGAAATACGCCACTACGATCGCGGGTTGTCGGGTGCTTTGCCGATGAGTTGCTGGGCAGTTCCACCATGGCATATGTATGTGTACAGATCTGCACATCCCGTTTTCTGGGATGGAGCCTGATCATCAGGGAGTTCCATGTTCGTTATCCGCCGACCAAAGTTGCAGGACACAACCACGCTGCTGAAGCTGGCGAAGATGGTCTACTTCATCAACTTACCGCCAGACAAGGACATCATTGGCGCGAAGATCTCGCACGCACGAAAGTGCTTTGAAGCCGTTGCGCGAGGTGATGCACACGTCTCGACCCACGATCGCAAGCGGGGGCACACGGGTGGATACGCGATCGATGCGAGCGAGCTTTTCATGTTCTGCATGGAGGACCTTGACTCTGGCGCGGTCATCGGCACGAGTCAGATCATCGCGCAGATGGGCGGACCGGGAAATCCGTCGGTGTCGCTCAAACTCTCGCGCAAGGAGTTCTTCAGCAAGAGTCTGCAGACTGGCACAATGCACACCGTTGCTCGTCTGCATCTTGACGAGTCCGGGCCATCAGAAATTGGCGGCCTGATCATGCAACCATCGTTCCGCAGACACAAACTCAAGCTCGGTCGTTTTATGGGATTGGTGCGGTTCCACTTTGTTGGACTGCATCGTGCGCGATTCCGTGATCGGGTGCTCGCGGAGATGATGGCACCTATCACTGCCGACGGGCAGAACTTGCTGTGGGATTTTCTCGGTCGCAGGTTTATTAACCTGAGTTACTCTGAAGCGGATCGTTTCTGCCAGACTTCGCGCGAGTTCATGACGTCGCTGCTGCCGGACACAGATATTTATCTGTCGCTGCTCCCGCCCGAGGCGCGTGCGCTTGTTTCTGAGGTTGGTCCCGAGACAGTGCCTGCAAGGAAGATGCTCGAAAAACTCGGCTTTGCGTACCGCGATCTGGTCGATCCCTTTGATGGGGGCCCGTATCTTGACGCGGTGACAAACGACATCTCCATTGTGAAGGCGACGTCCCGTCGTGTGCTCGGTAACGACCTACCTAAATCAAAGTGCAAGCAGCGGGGGATGGTGTCTGTGCTCCATCCCGATGGTGAGTTCTTTGCTGTTGAAACCGAGTGCGCTGCAGCGGGAGCAGGAAAACCGGTGTCTTTGCCGCGTGCTGTCCGTCTCGCACTGAAAGCTGAGCCGGGGTGCGAGATCGGATTTACACCCGAGGAAATACCGACTGTGAAGAAATCTTCAGGTCGATCACGAACACGATCGTAACACCTCACATAGACATTGAATGACTGATACGATGTTGCAGGACGAGGGCACGCACGCGTCGTGTCTGCGATCCGATGTCTGTTCATATCTGTTTTACGGGAAGGATTGCACACGCAATGTCGACAACGTCGAGTGCAGGTTCAACATCGTATGTGTTCTCACTCGGATTGCTGCAGCGCCAGCCGTCCGATCTCGTTGGTGGGCAATGGAAGCCGTTATCCGCAGGCAATGGGATCACATCGATTGATCCCGCTGAACCCAGATACACGCTATGGCAGGCGGATCCGTCACTTGCCAATCTCGATGAAGCGCTCGAGGCTGCCCGAAACGCGCTCCCTGTGTGGGCTGGCTGGTCGCGTGAGCAGCGATGTGCTGTGCTGAAGACCTACGCCGACATCTGTACAAAGCGCCAAACACAGATCGCAGAGCTGATCTCGCGAGAGACCGGCAAAGCGCTCTGGGATGCAACCGCGGAGGCGGGGGGGCTCGCTGCGAAGGTTGCAATTACACTCGACGATTCACAGTATGGTGCGATGTCACGCGTCACAGACTATGAACTGGCACTCACCGATTCACGAACTGGAAGGACATGGTACAAACCGCACGGCGTGATGGCAGTGGTTGCACCGTTCAACTTCCCGGCGCATCTTGCCAACGGGCACATCGTGCCTGCGCTTGTTATGGGCAACACGATCGTGCTCAAACCGAGCGAACGCACACCAGCAACCGGGCAGATGCTCGCTGAACTGTTCCACGAAGCGCTTCAGGCCCATCATGCGCCGCCCGGTGTTGTGAATGTTGTGCAGGGTGCAGTCGAAACCGCGAAGCGGATTGTGTCGGATTCGCGCGTCGATGGTGTGCTGTTCACCGGGTCATGGAATGTTGGCAGGCGCATCCTTGAAGCAAATCTTGATCATCCGTCGAAGATGATCGCGCTTGAGATGGGCGGCAACAACCCTGCGGTTGTCATGCCGGATGCAAACATGAGACAAGCTGCTATTGAGTGCGCTCGGGCAGCGTTTGTGACAACAGGGCAGCGTTGCACATGCACCCGCCGGCTGATTATCCACAAGGACATTGCTGAGACATTCATCGGAGCAGTGGCAAAGGCTGCGTCCAATGTCATCATCGGGCATCCTCGCGCAGAACACCCCGTGTTCATTGGGCCGATCATCTCAGCGCATGCCCGCGAAGCGGTGCTGAAGTTCCAGCAGGACCTTGTGGATGGTGGCGGCGAAATCATCGCAGAGGCCACAGGCATCGAGACACTCGATCATGGGTTTTATGTCTCACCCGGCATGGTGCAGGTTGACCACTTTGTTGCGGACGATGCGGGTGGACCAGCGTCTCATCCCGGGTGTGATATGGAGGTCTTCGGCCCGATGCTGCGCGTCTGTATTGTGGACTCACTCGACGATGCAATCGAACAGGCCAACGCGACGCGGTACGGGCTGGCAGCTTCCATTTTTACGAGCAACATGAACGACGCGAAACGGTTCCTGCACGAAGTTCGCGCAGGGTGCATCAACGTCAATACGGGTACAGCCGGCGCATCAAGCAAACTCCCGTTCGGCGGGCTTGGGCTTTCCGGCAATCACAGACCAGCGGGTTCGTTCAGCCTTGATTACTGCGCGTACCCGGTCGCTGGTATGATCGAGCAGGGAGAAGGTGTTGCCCTACCGCAGGGAATGCGATTCGAGGATGCGTGGGTGAAGTGAAAACTCAGAACAGGTCATCAACTTCATGTGCAACAAACTGGCCGAACGGCTGGGCGCAACGGGTCGTTATGCTGCGGCTTATGGGAGTGCTGCTTGCTGGTGTTGTGCTTCTGATTCCCGATGTACATGCAGTCTTGAATACATTGGCACAGTTGATCCTTGATCCATTTGTTCCGTTGTTGCCATATCAGATGGGTACATCGTCGTTTCGCGACACTGTCAGAATGAACTTCGACACGAGGTTTTCCGGAGACACGCCCACGATTTTGTTGCGCTTTGGTGTCTCAATGCTCTGTGTAGCTGTATTGTTCTTTGTTGTACTCAAACTGCTGCTGACACTGCCACCAGAAAGCAAAACTCACCGCAAGTAACAAATAAATAGGTGCCCGAGATGGCTGAGCCTCGTCAGATGACACAGACACACAACAACGAGAACGCAAAGCTTGTCTGGTGGGCCAGAACAGGCGTGTGCCTGATAGGAGTTGTATTTCTCGGGTTGTCTGTGCCTCGCGTTGTGAATGCGCTGACGGATATTGTGTTTTCGATCATCAGGTCTGAGTATGGTTTGATTGGAGAGGGCCCCAGCTTTGGATTCATTTTGTTTGCTGCATTCCTTGAACTCATCCGCTGGAATATCGGGGACATTTTGCAAGCTGTGCTTGGGTACTGGTGTCTGACATGTTCAGGCTCTGTGGCTCATCGCATCACACGCGGCCTTGTCGGCCATTGCTGGCACTGCGGGTATAGCCTTGAGGATCTTCAGGTTGACGCATGCCCCGAGTGTGGTGCTGCACTTGAATCAACAAGACAGCATATTTCTCCACAGAACGAACCCGATAATCAGACTCAACCGACGAATTCTGACTGATGCCTGTTGGTCGAGGAACGCGTGCCCGCTCCTCCGTAGTATCCCCGCATGCATCCTGACTTTGTCCCCGATACCAACGGCGATATGCCCAAACGCACCACACTCCCAAACCCCCGTGTTCAACCACGTTTTGGTGGCGTGTGTACGTTCGCACGCTTCCCCATGCTCGAACTCGTCCAGCAGGACTATCTGCCCGTGGACTGGGCGGTCTACGGATTTCCCTTTGACGCTGGCGTGACGTACCGGCCTGGTACACGATTCGGCCCGCGCGCGATCCGCGATGCATCGCAGTATGTCAAGCCGTACCACATTGAGCACGACATCGACGTGACGGAATGGCTGAGCCTTGCCGACGCTGGCGATGCGCCGATCAAGCCGTTCTCGTGCAAGGGCACGCTCGACAGCGCATGCGAGCACGCGTGCGGTATCGCCGATCCATCGCATACAAAGATCCTCGCGCTCGGCGGCGACCACTCGCTTGCGTACGCGAATCTGAAAGCGACGTGGATCCGTCGCGGCAAGCCGAGCGACGGTCTTGCGATGATCCACTTCGATTCGCACGTCGACACCGTGGATATGACTGGCGGTGAGAAGTGGTCGCACGCCTCGCCGTTTATCCGATTGATTGAAGAAGGATGCCTTGATCCGAAGCGCATGATCTCGATCGGTGTAAAGGGGCCGCTCAACACGCGCCATGATCTCGACTATGCGAAGGACGTTGGAATCGAGATGATCACCTACTCGCAATGGCGCAGGGAAGGCGATGTGCGCCTGCGGGAGTTTCTCAAGCGACTCGGGAACGACGAGACGTATGTGACGTTCGATGTCGATGCGCTGGACCCCGCGTTTGCACCTGGAACGGGAACGCCATGCATGGGCGGCTTCACATCAGCTGAAGCACTTGAACTGGTCCGTTCATTGGCGGGCGTGAATGTGGTGGGGGGCGACGTGGTTGAGGTGCTGCCAGCGATGGATCACGCGGAGATTACCGCGTTGATCGCTGCCCATCTGGCCTTTGAGATTCTGGCTCTGAGTGCAGTCCACAAGAGGCAGATGCACAGTTAATCGCGTGCCTACAGGTGGGAAACAGATGATCGGGCTAAGCCCACTGCGAGTTGATGGCAGACTGCGTGCTCTGTGGGCGTTGAAGTGGTCTTGTCTAGCGATCTCAATCCTGATTTTGCTTGCGGAAAGGTCCAGACGGGCTACGATTGGCCCCTGCTGGTGGGATAGGCCAGCAGGACTCCGGGGTGTAGCGCAGCTTGGTAGCGCGTTTCGTTCGGGACGAAAAGGTCGGAGGTTCGAATCCTCTCACCCCGACGTTTTGCTAGTTCGAGCCCTTCGGTGAGTACATCGAAGGGCTTTCTCTTTGTACAGACCAGACTTACGCCATCGAGTTGGTAGTTCAAACACACGATTTCGAGGATTCTTCGCTTCGTTGGGTAATCGGCCGCAACCCATTGCTCACAAAGCGTTTGCGAAAGTTCAAACACCTTCGACGCAAGCTCCGCATTTTCATCGTGCGAGCGATCCAGCACATCAAGCTGCAGCTTGATCGATGCGAGCCTGTCTCGAAGCTGTGTGTGCTTGTGCGCGAATGTGTCCTGGTCCACATCGTCGCTGAGTCTGAGATTGAGCAATCGGTCCTGTTGCTCGACGAGCAACGTAGCCTGGCGCTGGAGTTCGGATCGCTGAGCGCGCGCATCATCCTGCGCATCGCGTGTTTGTGACGCGAGCACCATCCTGAACCAATCACGCACATCGGGATCCTTGATCTTGATCGAGTCGAAGAGCGCAAGCATCTGCTGATCGAGATCCTTCTCGGTGACGCGCACACGCGGATGTCCCTCGGCGGTGTAGCCGCTGCATCGGTAATAGACATACTGCTTCACGCCGGACCTGGTCTTCTTCCTGACCTGCTCGCCGGTAACGACTCGACCGCAATGGGCACAGGTGATGAGCCCACCCGCATAGGTGAGTTGGTGCGCGTGGTAGGTGGTGCCGCCGAGCAAGGCCTCGACTCGTTTCCATGTCTCGCGGTCGACGAGCGGTGTCTGCTTGCCGGGATACCACTGGCCCTTGAAGGGGACCTCTCCGATGTAGGAACGATCGATGAGAATCGAGTGCAGCTTGCTGCGCGTGAACCGTGGTGCGTGGGGCAGGTACACTGCGCACTCGGCGTGCAACCGGTCGCGGAGCGCATCGAGTGTGAGTGGCTCGTACGCGTAGAGATGGAAGATCCGCTGGACAGTTTTCGCAGCAGCCTTGTCGACGACCGCAACGCAGCGGCCGTCCTTGCGAATGTTTTTGTAGCCGTATGGTGCCTTGCCGACGAACCAGCCCTCCTGCACGCGGCGGGCAAGCCCCTCTTTGACATCGACGGATTGCTGCTCGGTGTAGAAGCTCGCCATGTTGGCGAGCGTGCGTCGCATCATGCGACCTGCGGGTGTGTTCTCGGTGGGCTGTGAAATAGAAATGAACGGGAGGCCGTACTCGCTCTCCAGGCGCTCAAGTTCGACGTAATCGAAGAGGTTGCGAGACGCACGGTCGATCTTGTAGAAGAGCAACCCGTCGAGCTCGACCGCGTGCTTCTTCGCATAGGCGATCAGTTCACGGAACGCGGTTCGCTGCTCGTGCTTGCTCGCTGTCTCTGCAATGCGGAGAAACTTGACGATCTCGCCGCCAGCCTGCTCTGCGTAGCGATGCAGCGCCTCTTCCTGCACGGCGAGCGAAAAGCCCTCGCGTTCCTGCTCTCTGCTGCTGACGCGTGCCAGTGCCGCAAACCGTTTCATGATGATGGCTCCTGCGACAACACCGAGATCAAACGGCTTGTTGTCAGCAGAATTGTAACCGCGTCATCGATGGAAAGCGGCTCGGTGTAGTACGGTTGCCAGACGTTTATTGTTTTTTCTATCAGTTCCGATGTGATCCACTCTGGCAATCCATCGGGCACATCACAGCACGCACGATCGTGCGCAGTCGTGCGTGCTGTTGTGCCCTGTTCGGTGTGCATGGTGTGAAAAGCATGTTGGATCGGACATAACCCAATTCTGGGCAACGAGTTAGAGTGCGAAGAGGTTCACGTCGACTGCGGGACTGATTCAAACAGCCGATTCAAACAACGGTGCCTGCTCGATCTCCTTTGCGCGTTGCTGCTCCGCGAGTGCGTGCCCGTCCTATCCAAAAACTGAATTCACACCGCTTTTCGATGGTAGGAACGCAGCAAACCGCCTAGTCGCTCACTGCAACCCACTTCTGTGGCAGGTCCATACTCGGGCGGTGAAGGTTTGCCGATTCGCAGATTGTTCAATCCTTGGTGAGGGCGATCTGCGTTGTAGTGCTCGACATACGCAGCGATAACATGTCGGAGTTGGCGTTCGCCAAAGAGAATCATGTGATCCAGACACTCACTCTTGATCGAGAGCACGAACCGTTCAGCGTATGCGTTGAGATTTGGGCTGCGCGGCGGGAGCTTCACACACCCAATGCCGGATTCGCTTAGCAACCGTTGGAATGCCATCGTGAACATGGGGTCACGATCATGGATCAAGAACCGCTTGCCAAGCAGGAAGCCGTCGAACACGTCGGTCAGATTCCTCGCGATCTGCTGCATCCATACATCTGAGAGCTTCGAGGTGATGCCTGCGACTTCGACTCTGCGAGATTCGAGCTCGATGACAAACAACACCCAATAGCGTGTGAGCCCTTTTGATGTCCACACTTCGACAGTGAAAAAGTCGGTAGCTGCGATCATCGACCAGTGCGTCTTCAGGAACTTCCGCCAAGTCGTACGCTTCATTCGCTCGGGTGCAGGCTCAATCCCATGCTCGTGCAAGATGTTGGCAACAGTTGATGACGACATACGATGTCCGAGTACTTTGAGCTCACCAACGATCCGTTCGTAGCCCCAGTTATTGTCTGTCGCCATCTGGACAACGAGCGTGCGTATGTGCTCCATGACGCGCGGTCTCCCCGGTTTTCGTTTCGTACTTCCGTCATACTTCCGCGCGATCAACTGGCGATGCCAACGCAACAGTGTGGCAGGGGTCACGATAGAGCACACGTCACGCAACGCCCTCCGACCAAGCCGTTTCGCTCGAACCGCAAGACGTCTGCGCTGCTTGTCGGTGAACTTGAGCCGCCGTTTCCCAAACTGCTCTCTCAATACCCGATTCTCTTCACGAAGATACTCAATGATCAACTGCTGCTGCTCGTTGAGCAGGCCACCAACGATCACCGCGAGCATCTGCCAAGGCTTGACCATCTGATTCATGCTGCAGCGTATCGATACAGAACAAGGCCAGCGTTAGAGCCAAGAATTATGAGTGAACTGAGTATTTGGAGGGCACACCATCTAAACTCTGAGGGTAATCATTGGCGTTGATGATAAGGCGGTTCCACAATCACTGATAGTGCCATTTGATGTGTAACGATTCGCATGATTAATAGATCACGTCATTCGACTCTTGCTGTTGCGAAGTTGTCAGGAACAAAGCCGATGGCTCGTCCATCGATTCACATCTGTTGGGTCTTGGTTCCAGACGACTCGATCGTGGAGTCTTCCCTCGCGCGCTGACCAGAGCTCCACAGTGTGAGCAAACAACCTATATCCACCCCAGTGTTTGGGGCGGTTTAGGCCTCCGCTGAGCATTGTGGATTTCGCAACGTGCAGCGCCTTTGTGATCAGTTCGTCTCGCGAGGCAAGTGGGGCGCTCTGCGCGCTCGCTGCCGCACCGATTCTTGATAATAGCGGGCGCTTGTTGAAGTACTCATCGCTTTCTTTCTCACTCACGCGCTTGACACCGCCCTCAATGCGCACTTGTCTTTTTGCATGAGGCCAGTGAAACAGCGCAGCGGCTCGCGGGTTTGATTCGATCTCGCTGGCTTTTCGGCTGGTGTAACTCGTGTAAAAGACAACTGCTAGCGGAGATAACTCGACTGATTTGCACAGCACGATACGCGATGAGGGTGCGCCATAGGATGTTGCGGTTGAGAGCGACATCGCATTCGGATCATCGTACACACCCGAAGTCCTGGCTTGCTCGAACCATGACAGCAGCATCTGACAGGGATCTGCGGGAACTTCATGTGGAATGTCGTTGCAGGAGGCAAGCCGACGGATCAACTGAATGATGGTGTCTTTTCCGGCATCGCGTGCGGTTCTGTCCTGTTGGTTGTCCGGTGTACTCATCTGGGATGCCCTATATGAACGACGTTGTGTGCTCAATCGCTCCTGTGGCTGATTCTTATTGTGACGACGTATAATCACGCTTTGATTTACACTTCTTTATATGCCTTCCAGTCAAATGTCTCGATGAGTCCATTGACGATCTCATGCGTGGGCACGCAAAGGCTGGTTGAAGACGCGTGTCTGATGATCTGGCGATTGAGTTGGCCAACTTCTGATTCTCGCCCCTTCCTGATGTCCTCGACCATGCTGGGCGTGTGGTCCCGCGCACCTTGCATTGTTTCGATTGCGTGCTGTTCGAACGAAGCGCCAAGCTCAATTCCTTCCGCAGTGGCCACCTCGATGCCCTCTCGGAGCAGCCTTATCACAACATCAAATGCCGGGCTGTCGAGCACCTCTCCGACGGTACAGTTCACAAGCGCTGCGACAGGATTCATCGCAGCGTTGACGATTGCTTTCTTCCACACGGCCTGATCGATCGCGTCTGTGTGCTGAGTGTCCAGCCCTCCACGTGTCAGCGCTGCAGCAATGTGCTCGCTGACGTGACGATCAAGTGTGGTTGGTCCACCGATCGCGTGTGGCGGCTGATTCGTGTGGATGTGTGCAGCTGTACACCCGTTTTCTTCCTCGAGCGACACACCCAGCGTGAGTACCATTCGGAGCACTTGGCACTCCGGCATCAACGACATGAGTTGCTCACCGGGCTCAATCCCATTCTGGAAACTCACAACATGCGCGGATCTATCGTTGCGGCTGCTTGCTCGGAGGACGGGGGCAAGTTCGGCGGCGATCGAAGGAATTGCTGTTGTCTTTGTCGCGACAAACACAACGTCTGCACCGCCGGCTGCAGGAATGTCAGCGCACGATCGAACCACCACCGGATGAGAGTTGCACTGAATGTGTCCTGTGCATCGCACGCCATCGCGGAACAGTGACGACGCGCGTTCCGTATTCCTGCTCACCACAATCACGGGACACACTTGCCCGAGAACTGCAGCCAGTAGCGTGCCCATCGAGCTCGAACCGATCACTGCGACGCGCTGCATGGTCCAGTTATCTTCGAATGTGTCGGTATGGTGCTTTGTGCTCGCTTCCATGATGTGGTGCGCTCCTCGCGGGCATTGTTTACGGGAGTAAGCCCCCGGTGCGGATGCCAACTCCTAGGATCAGCATAAGCACTGCCAGCCCGGTCAGGCAGACCGTGAGAATCAAAAATAGCTGCAGATTCTTCTCACTGAGCCGTGAGACAACTCTGTGTTGTGTGAACGCGGCGACACAGATAGTCAGAATGAGCACCACCATTTTCGCTGCGATCATGCGTGTGTGCATTGTCGGTTCGGCGATAATCTTTGAGAATGATCCAATCCAGTGGTGTGCCAGCCACAATCCAGAAACAACCTGAATGCCAAGTGCAGCGAGCCCGATCGGACCGAACTGCCGCTCAAACTGAACAACTGCATCGGTTGATCGAGTCCGGAATGCGTACGGGATGATCGCGAACAAGAGTACCATGTGACCACCGATCCACAATGCTGATCCCATGAGATGGGTTATGACCATGAGTTTGTATGTCATCGAAGACCTCATTTGTGAAACGGAAACACAAGTTCATCATTACACAACCGCTTGTATTCACGCGATTGATCGACCAGGTCAACCACCATCATGGTTAGATGATGTCCCTTCGCTAGGCACATTCCAGATTTCATTGAACACCTGCACAACGCCGTTGATGCTCTGCGCAAACTGGATTGCCGATTCTTTAGATGCAAAGGCAGCTACACCTGATCCCATCGGTGTTCTTAACTGTTCAGACAAAGCGAAGTATGCGTTTTCTGTTTCAAACCACTCCAACGTGGCGTAGTCGTGTGACCATCGCTTTGATGGCACTCGTTCGATGTGGGCAGTCTCATACTGCCTTTGGCAGTTGAAATCATCAAACAGCATTGCGTCAGTTCCACGGCTACTTGGGTAGAGTGTTGCGGTGGCGTATCGTTCATCGCTAATGATCATGCCACACTCGGCACACATCGAATCGCCGATCAGGATCTGAGGCGGCCCGAGCGTGTCAGTCCGGTCGCAACCCGGGATAGTTGCGAGCAATGCGACTCCACAGAGCAAATGTGTTGTTTTCATACCGTGATCCTCTTTGCAAAGAGAATGACTGCCAAAGTGACGGGGACAACCGCCCACATTGCCATGACACCGCCGATCAGCCAGCCCAGCCATTCGCCATAGACACGAGACGCATACGAACCAACCGGTCCGAGCACATCAAGCGATGCGTTGATACTGAAAATCACAAGCAGCTTGAATGCCTGAAGCGGATTGATAACACCAAGCGCAAATACCTCCTGAACTCTGAGCTTGAAGATTAGCGTGCCGGCCATCAATCCCAGATCGCTCAGAAGCACAAATGCGAGCCAGAGGAAGAGCGCTACACCTGTGGCGACCGATACTCTGCGTGACATTACAGACACAACCATGCTGATCGAGAGCATCGCAAGCGCAAGCAGCACCGTTGCACCGACCAGAACGAGATATGCGCCAACGCCAACACCGCCTGCGCGCCACACGAGCACAAGCGCACTAATGCCAAATCCAAGACACAACAAGCATGAGAGTGCGCATGCAAGACCAACATACTTTCCGAGCAGCAACTGCGATCGCGACAGCGGCTGGGCCATGATGTAGAGCAGCGTACCACGCTCACGTTCACCCGCAATGGAGCCCGCTCCGACGGACAACGCCATCAATGGCACAATGAGCATGATGAGATTCAACAAGCCCGCAGCAGTTCGCCCGAATCCCGCAAAGCCTTGCGAGCCCGAGCCACTCAGAGAAAGGAATGAGACTGCAACTGCTAGGCCAGCAAAAGCCAGCGAGTAAAGCAGAAACCACCTACTACTGATCGCATCCCGGAACTCGCGCCGCGCGATCACCCACAGCCCCCCCGCATACGACAGACAGGAGGTGTGTTCACCCTGAGAGTGTCCCACTTGGATCGTTGTCATGTCTTTTCTCCCGGCAATGTCACATTCTCAAGCAGTTCGATATCTCGCACCTCAATGTTGTGCTGCGACAGCACATGGATGGGTGTTGCCTTGTTGTCGCTGGGAACGGATACACAGAGCCCACTTCCGTTAAGATGGACCGCGTGCCCAGCGGATTGCAGGATCTCGGCTGCTTTTGTCTCCGATGACATGTTCAGCACGAGGCGCATCACCTGCACACTCGTCTTGGTTGGCCAGAGTTCGGCAGGTGTGGATGTACGGACAACCTTGCCCTTCTCAAGCACCATGACTCTTTCAGCAAGCGCCATGACTTCATCAGGTCTGTGTGATGCGAACAGCAGCGTTTTCCCTGAATGCAACAGCTGCTTCAGTGTGTCGACCACCTCGCCGCGACCAATGGAATCGAGATTTGAGGTTGGCTCGTCCAGAATGATCAGTGGTGGATCTGAAAGCAATGCGGTCGCGAGCGCAAGCCGCTGCTTCATGCCACCGGACAGATCGCGGACTCGTTTTCGCTCGTGTCCCTGGAGACCAACCGCGCGTAGCGAGTCACTGGCCGAAGCCAAGTCTGCTCGCCTGAGCCTTGCAAAGAACATCATCGCCTGAGCGAGCCTTATATCGTCGTGAAACGCAAGTTCCTGTGGCACATAGCCGACACGCGATCGAGCAACTCGGCCATGGCGACGCACATCGACACCACCGATCGTGATGGCTCCACTGCACCGTGTCACACCGAGCAGGCAACGGATGAGTGTCGTTTTTCCTGCTCCGTTGCTTCCCCACAGCGCCAGCGACGATCCCCTCGGGAGTTCGAAAGAAACATCATCGACTGCTCTGGTCTTTCCAAATGTTCGGCTGACATGTGATGCTACGATCATGGCACATCCTTTGTTGCAGTCTGCCCGAGCGGTTGTTCCCAGTACAGCCAGCTACCGAGACACGCCACTCCACCGATGAGACAGATACCGACGATTGCCAAATGCCATGGCGTGCTTTGATGTTTCGGCATTGTGATATCAATACTGGGCGCTTTCACAAGCGGATGTTCGTCAATAAATACGGGCTGAGGCCTGAGTTCAGGCAGCGCCCGCGCGGTAAAATCGACCGCCTGCTGGGCTGGGCTATGCATGAAGAACCGAAGATTTGGCTCTCTACTCACGATTGCTGCGAACAGGTTTCGCGGCGCATATGCAAGATCGCCGATGCCATCGCGATCGTGATCGAAGCCAGCGTAATCTGACCAGAAGTTGCCGGTGCCTGCAGTTGAGAATGTGTTGTTTCCGAGATCACCCCTGCCGTGAGTTGCAGCTTGTTCTTCATTCTCTATAAACGCATTGGAAACAATCGTGTTGCTGTGTGTGTTTGGTGTTGCCAGCAATCCAATCTCGTTGAACGCGATCATGTTGGACGAGATCGATCCGATGGAATCGATCGATGAAGGGGCGTTGTCGATGTAGATGCCAACACGATTGGCAAGCAGCGCGTTGCCGAAGAGTTCTATATCGTCACAGTCTTTCAGCCCGATGCCATATCCAGAAGCTCCGCGATTATCCGTCATCCTGTTTGCTATGAGCGTGATTCGGTTGCTGTACATCAGGTAGACACCGACAGAGTTACTCGCTAACTCGTTCTCTTCCAGCGTTGTGTCATGGCTGTACATAAAATGCAGGCCATACCGAGAGCCGCTCACAACATTTCGTGAGATCTTGAGTCCTTCAGAATACCAGAACACCATATCTCTTGCTTGTCTGACGATGTTGTCTTCAACTGTGCAGTGATGGCTCCACCACAATCGAATTCCGTCACCGCGCCGACCCGGCTCTAGCGGCTTACCAGTGATGTCGTTGTACCGAACCACCGAATCCGACGACTCTCGAAGATCGATCCCAAAGAGCGCATCGGTGATAACATTGTGTTCAATGACGACGGCTGGCGCAAGCACTCGAATTGCAGCAGGCTCACCCGTCACGTTATCACCCGAACCGGTCACTCGTATGTTACGAACCGTCACGCTCGGCGCCGTAATCTCAATTACTGTACCAATACCCTCGCCATCAATTGTCACTTCTCCTTGTCCATCAAGCACAACTGGTGAGCGTACTTTCAACTGGCCGCGGTACGTTCCTGGAGGAATGACAACAGTACTGCCTGACGAGGCATCCGCAATCATGCGTTCGAGCATCTCTACAGACATGCGATGCTTCGACTGTTTGTCCTGACTGATCTGCCCGTTCGCGTGGATAGGTGCCGCTACAGCAAAGACGGCTGCCAGCACGGCTGACACAACTCTGGTTTGTTTCGGGCACATTTACACATCTCCATCAGATCACTGAACCTGTTCATTCTCATCAGCTTGCGCTCTGACAAGCGGGAGGTATGCGCGTCGGTGGAAGAACAGCGCGATGACCATGACAACTGAGGAAGTTGACGCCAGCACGAGCCCCGCGCCTGGTGTGGCGATGGTCACAAACTGGCCGATACCGCCCTTACCAAGCGCGGTTGGCACAAACGGTTTCACAGAGTTGGATAGCGGCGCATTGGGGTCGAGATTCAAACCAAAGTGACGCATCCAGAGGTGTAGATCCAGCAGGAACACGATCGGGAACAACATTGCCGGTAGCACAAGCAGCACCGCCCATCGACTATGAATGAACGCGGCAAACTCAAGCATGACAACCATCGCGATCATGACAAACACGCCAATCTTTCGTTCAAACCGCGCAGCTTCGTAGAGTGATCGCATGCCAATGTAGTGGTTCAGTCCATCGATTTCAGCAACATCACCTGTCAGGGTGTTCATATACGCGGTCATGTGCAAGCCGCTTGGATATTGCGGTGCCTGGAGTTCCATGTGCCAGTACGGCAGGAAGAGTGACACCAGCAGCAGAGCTCTTGCGAGCAGCAGAAACCATCCGGGCATACCGAATCGAAGGCCGTGTTGTGCCTGTTGATCTCGACTTAACCTCGGACCGACGATGCGATCAACAATCGCTGATTTCATTGTGTGATCCCTTTTTGCGTGGATGATGACATGGCGAAGAAAAGGAAATATGACAATCGGTCGCGGCATGTTTCCACGGCGCGACCGTCGGATCAGTTCGGCTCAACCATGAAGTACCCCATCATCTCGAGGTGGAGTGCCGAGCAGAACTCTGAGCAATAGAACGGGAATGTGCCAGGCGTATCAGCGATAAACTCGATCTTGGCGGTTTCTCCCGGCTCCAGACTGAGATTCACGTTGTACACCGGTATCGAGAACCCATGCACCGCATCAACCGCACGTTCTATGTTGGTGATGCGCCAAATCACTTTGTCGCCTTGCTTCACCGTGACATGCTCAGGATTAAAGTGACTACGCACGGAAGTCATGAATACTTCGACTGTGTTGCCCTTGCGAACAACCCGCTCCATCTTCGGTTTTGGTGCCATGGGATCCATGGATTGTGTGTGCGGATCCCACCCGATTTCTGGATACACCGCCCACGGATTGAGTTTGTCTGCTTTAACAATCTGTGCGTAGTGAGGTTCACCGACACCGATGGGCATGTCATAAATAACGGGCATTGTCGTGCCCTTTGCAGATATATCGACGAGTTGGAAGTTCTGCGGGAGAAGGGGCCCAGTCTGGAAAAAACGATCCACTGACCATTTGTTAAATGCGACGAGATACTTGCCATCGGGGCTGACGGTGTCTCCCTCGGCAACACCGATATGTCCCACATTGTAGTGAACAGGTGTCTTATGAACGAGTGTCCAGTCGGGTTCCGGAGTGCCACTGCCATAGGAACCACCAAGCGTCCATCGTGCGACAGCTGAGTCAAGGAACAGCGACGTATAGGCATACCCATCGGGACCAAACTGTGTATGAAGCGGCCCGAGACCTACTTCAACCTGTGCTTCGACCACCGCATCAAAGTCGAGAATCGGAACGCCGAAATCGTCTTTGCCTGCAAACTTCTTTGACGCGATTGCGCTTGTGATCTTTTCGAATGAGTAGATTGTTACGTGCGGATCGAGTTTGCCGGACACAACTATGAAATCCCCTTTCGGAGCAACATCAACACCGTGCGGGCTGCGCGGTTCTGGTGTGATATAGAGCAGCCCTTCTGCGATTGCTGTCTGCAAGGTGATCACCGGGAAGCCCTTGACTATCTCGACCTTGCCAGCCTGATAGATCTTCTCTGCCTTGTGCCAGTCGATGATGTGAAGGAAGTCGGTAGCGTTCCTACTAACCCCGGCTTCGAAGGGAGGCTTCTTATCCTGAATTCCACCGGTTGCCATCTCGGAGTTGAGAGAGTTGAGGAAGATGTATCCTTCACTCACCCCCTTGCCCGCATCAGATAAATCTTGCCAGTACGGGGGAAGTTCTATTGCGAACGATTTCTCCTTGTCGATCCTGCCTTTGGCTCGATCGAACTTCCACATCGTGACCGAGCCCTTGTATTTCTCCTTGTACTCTTCGATCGGGGCGTACTCATGACCCCACGGCACAGCATACTGACCGCCTTCAATCACGTACTCAGTATTGGGTGTAACGAACGTGCCACCATGATCGCTGATCGTCAACGGATTTTTGATAATCTGCTTTGTTTCAAAGTCGCGCAGATCGATTACTGCGACTCGTGCGTTGATCTTGTCGTTGATGAAGCACCACTGACCGTCGTAGTCACCATCAGTCTCAGAAAGGGCTGGATGGTGCGTGTCTCCCCAGAGGTTCTCCTTCCCATCCACATACCCTTCTTTGAGTACTTCTTCACCAACACCATACCCCCAGCCTTGCCACGGTTCGGGAGTAAAAACCGCGATAGACCGCAGTAGGCGCATCGAGGGAACGCCTATAACGAACACCTGTCCGGAATGCCCACCGGAGGAGAAGATGATGTACTCATCCTTCATGCCACTGGGAACAAAGGTCTTAGCGGCAGCGAGGAGGTCGGCAGTGCTGAGCCCTCTTGATTCGGCGACCTTCTGGACATCACTAATTGACTGCCCAACTGCTGCGGCCGTTACCATCGCGGCGCCGGTTATGAATGCGATTCTCGATACGCCTCTCGTACGTTTCATGTGAAACTCCTTGGTTCAATGCGCGTGTCACAAGGCAGAACATGCCTCGGTGAATCTGTGGCTGTTACTTATGGATACTGCGGATAAACCGAACGATGTCACTGAGTTGCTCGTCTGTGAGTGCTGGGTTACCACCCTTGGGCGGCATATCGAGCCCAGTTGTGTTGTTCGAGTCCCAGATTGGACGCCCACTCTTTATGAACTTGATAAGTTCTTCATCAGATTGGGCTACAACAAACTCACTCGTGGCAAGCGGTTTTCCTAACCCTTCCATTCCTTGCCCTTGAGGTCCATGACATGCAGAACATGAAGCGACAAAGAGGTCGTGCCCGACACCAGAGGGGCCTGCAGTCTCAGATGACATATCGCGCGGGATATTCCACGCGTCAACCAACACCGTTGGTTGGTCCATGTCTTGAAGCGAACGGAGATATTGCACAACACTGCGCAAGTCATCGTCGTTTAATGCTTGGTTCCCGCGTGCAGGCATGGCAGCGCCGGTTGTGTTCGCTGGATCGCTGGGTAACCGTCCTTGCGCAATCAGCGTAAACAACTCATCATCAGAATGTTCTTGCACAAACGCACTGTTCCGTAGTGGCTTGCCCAGACGTGCTACACCGTTTGCATCGTTGCCGTGACAAAGTGCGCAGCTCTTTGAGTAGATGTATGCACCTCTGTATATGGCATCGGTATCCAACCCAAGTTCCTGGGCGATTTGCTGGATTCGTAACGACGATACATCGCGAACAGGGGCAGGCTGAGTCACCATGACCAAGAGAAGTATGGATGGTGCAGTAAGCCCTACAAGGAGTGCGTACGCGATCGCGTGCCACTTATACGGATCATCTTTCTTGCTGACTCTGCTAGACACCATGCCTTTACCTCGATTCAAAGACGACGGCAAATACAGATATGTGTATACACTACTCCATTTATGAAGCAAACTGTATCCCGGATCAAAATAGTGGTCAAATAGATACACTATTCTTTTTTATTTTCGGCTGGAAAGTCTGATATTGTCAGGCCTTGGGGTCGCATAGATGATCTGCAAAGCGGTTGATTATTGGTCGTTGTTAACAAGTCCTCGATCGATGTAGACGCAAATGCCTGCTGAATACGCGCAATCTCAGAGTCGAGAAGCTTATGAAGCGCGCAGAGGGTTGTATGTCCTTTGATACCAAGAGGACAACTGGAAATACGTTCGATCTCGGTTTCGGTCGCCCGAAGCACATCGTACACGCTAATAGATGATGGGAGTTTGGCAAGCTGAAAACCACCGCCAGCACCTCGCTGCGCAGTTAGAATGTGGTGTTTCGAAAGCATCCGCAGCACCTTCTGCAAGTACAGCACTGGAACCTTTGTTGCTTCAGAAATCTGACTTGCAGACGTTTGTTCGTTTAAAGTTTGGGCAGCAAGGTAAACGACTGCTCTGAGCGCATATTCAGACGTTTGGCTGATCACTGTGTTGCTCGTTCTTCGTTATTTGTGTACCTAGACATCGATTTTACTGCGGTAGGCAACTCATTTCCACAGAAGACATCGAAATCGAATGGGCTTTCGCAGTCAACTCATACTTGTATATCTCAAGGGCAAACTGCTAATCAATGCACAATCGTGAGTTTTCCATTCAATGTGCCTTAGTGACTTTCAACTCTTCACTCAATGGTGTTTGTGAGAGCTTTGCTGGCGAGTGAGCTCTATGTCTTCTCGCTGCTGGTAAATTTCAGGAACGTGCTTCTGTATCCGTTCGCTTCCCGATTGACGGCAAAGCGAGCGGTTCATCGGCACGGCACTTGAAAAAGGACATTTGTGTCTTCTATTATGCTAGCGATATGTGAACCGTCAGCGGGAGGGCCTCCGATGCCTGCCGAAACTCCAGCCTCCAAGCTATCTGATGCAGAGTCCTTGTCTGCACAAAGACCTCGAAAGCGGATAACCCATGTGGGCCTGCTCGCGATTGCGGTGTCCTTTGCCTGCGGTACATTCGGCGGCGTGGGTACGTTTACCTTTGGGTACGGCGAGGGTGCAGCCTATCTCAGCAACAACCCCGCTTCGTGTGCAAACTGCCATGTGATGCAGGCACACTACGACTCGTGGCTGAAGTCGAGTCATGAGAATGTTGCGACATGCAACGATTGCCATCTGCCGCACCATCCGCTGGGCAAATGGATCACCAAGGCCGACAACGGGTTCTTCCACTCGCTTGCGTTCACCACGGGTGACTTCCACGAACCGATCCAGATCAAACCACGCAATCGCACCGTGACACAGCAAGCTTGCTTGCATTGTCACGGCGAGTACGTCAACCACATGCTCCCGGCCGAGTCTGGCGGCGACATGCTGATGTGCATCCACTGCCATTCGGATGTCGGCCATTCGCAGCGATAACGCGCGATGCACGCACAACAGAGAAGAAAGTGACGCACGCAATGAAACGCACAACACAAGTAGCACCTGATCCAATCGAAGTGAACTCCATGCCGCAACGTCGCGGCGGGGCGCTCGTGCTCTTTCTTGTCTTTGTAATTGCAGTTGTTGCGACGCTGCTGGTGACGTGGGTGCTTGTGACGATGTTCGGGCACAAGCAGGAAGCGCGCAAGCCGTTCATGCGCGTTGCGGAAGTTGATGAGATCACCACCGATCCTGAGCCGTGGGGTCGCAACTGGCCGCACCAGTACGACGGGTACAAAGCAACCGCCGGCTCGAAGTTCTATGGTGGTTCGAGCGCGATGACCGAGAGCAAACTGGAGCAACAGCCGTGGCTGAAGCGCCTGTATGCCGGGTACGCGTTCAGCATAGACTACCGCGAAGCTCGTGGACACGCGTACATGCTCTACGACCAGACAGTGACCGAGCGCGTGACAAAGCGCAGCCAGACCGGCGCATGCCTGCACTGCCACGCGTCGGGCACAGTGATGTACCGCAAGGCAGGACTCGAAGCGATGGGTATGCCAGCAGACGACAAAGCGCTCGCTGCCGACTTCAATATGCTAGCGGTGATCCGTGGGTTTGAAGAAGTCAGCAAAAAGCCATACGCCGAGGTGCTTGCGATGGTGCAGGCAGCGCCCGATGGCACGCCCGGCAACACACAAGCGACCCCCGCAGATGGTGAAGGTGCAACCCATCCGGATATTGGTGGTGCGCATCCGGTCAGTTGCATCGATTGCCACGATCCTGCATCAATGAAGATCCGTGTGACACGCCCCGGGTTTGTGCTCGGTATTGCGGCACTCGCTGAGAGTAACGAACCCGTGCCGCATCTCCCATCGATTGAAAAGTGGCGCACAACCGATCGCGCGGAGCGATACGACCCCAACACACTCGCAAGCCGACAGGAAATGCGTTCGTTTGTGTGTGGGCAGTGCCACGTGGAGTACTACTGCGCAAACAAGGACGTGCTGACATTCCCATGGGGCAACGGGCCCAAGGCGGAACAGCTCGAGTCGTTCTGGGATCAGAAAAAGTTCCCTGACGGATCACCGTTCTTCGACTACAAGCACGGCGAGACGGGCGCACCGGTGTACAAGGTGTGAGCTGTGGAGTCAGGGCGTGCACGCTCGCAGCGGCGTGTCGTGCGCCGACTGCCACATGCCCTACGAGCGTCAGGGCGCGATGAAACTCTCAAGCCATAATGTGCAGAGCCCGCTCGCAACAGTGAACAACTCGTGCCAGCAGTGCCACAACGTGAGTGAGATCGAACTGATCGCGCGTGTCGATACGATCCAGCAGCGCACCGCAGACCTGATGGAGCGCGCAGCAAACGCGATGACAGACATGCTCGATGCGATCATGGAAGCAAAGGCCGATGGCGCAACCGATCTTGAACTGGCAGAAGCGTACGAGCTCCAGCGCAAGGCCATGTGGCGTCTCGATTACATCAGCTCAGAAAACTCGCGAGGATTCCACGCGGACCAGGAAGCGGCACGCATTCTTGGCGAGTCGATCGATTACTCGCGACAGGCACAGGCAGCTGCGATCAGGATTCGCGCACCCGAACCGCCGAGCATCGAGCATTTGCCCGTGACCCCCATCGAGGGTGTGACTCGCAACGCGAGGCAGACCCCGGACCAGCCCAGCCGGAATCTGGAGGCTAAGCGACGAGTTTACAAAAGATGTCGCTGAAAGAGAGGAACTACATAGTTAGATTGCATGATGATCCTGATAACTGATCAGCATCGCTCACCTACGCGGCCTCACTCTGCTCATGCTTTGGTACGAGCACGCTGAAAGGTTCCCTCACCCCGACACTTCGTGCATAGTTACGGAGGCGTTCCATGAGCGCCTTCGTTATCTCACTTCCTTTAGATACAAGCAATACACCCGCTTGAGTCGTTATGTCCTCATCAGCAATCATCTCTGTTGTCAGATCGTCCGCGTTGATCTGCTTTGTGTCGTAGTGCCGCTGATTGTTTAGTGTCATAGCTGAACATACCTGCAAGATGGCGAGCAGGTTGGGGTTATACTCTTTTGATTGTGATTCCATCTTTTCAAGTGTTTCTTGCCGGGATAATCCAGACTGGATATGCGCATCGTAGTCTGTTGCTACCCGAAGCATTTGCGCGCCGATCTCGCACGCACCTTCGGCAGTATTCGGCTTCGGTGTACCACCGGAACCATACGGCTTGAACTGCCCTCCAATCATTCGAGCACAACGATCGAGTCTTGGAATGTGTTCGATTAATCTTTGCCCGTGTTGTGGGTGTGCCCGGTACATTGTTCGTTCAGCATCTGTCGTTCTTTGGCCGGTATGAACCTTTTCAATCAACTCTGGAGGGAGCGTGATGCATCCAATTTGTGACATCATCGCCGCAAGTGTGTATTGCCATTGATTGTCAAGTTGGAGTTCTGTGCATAAAAGTTGCACAATCGGCTTTATCCTGTTTGCTCGCGAGAAAGCACGAGGGCTCACCAGCTCAAGAGCTTCCATGAGGGCGCGGATGCTGCCTACCAAGGTGCGTTGCAGCAGTTCCTTCTCGGCAGTAACCAACTTGTGCTGCTTGATAGCGGCATCGAACGCCGAAGCAAGTAACTCATTCTGGCATGGCTTTGTGAGAAATCGAAACACATCTCCGTCATTAATTGCGTCAATTGCAGTTTGTTGATCGGCGTTCCCAGTGAGCATCATGCATACAGAGTCAGGCGACAACTTTCTCGCAGCACAGATAAACTCTACGCCGTTCATTTCTGGCATTCGCATATCTGTCAGGATTACCGCAAATGGGCCTTGATTCCGAATCGCAGCGAGCCCATCGACTGGCCCGGCTGCTATGGTAATATTATACTTCCGCCCCAAAGATCGCTTGCACGCATCAAGGATGAACGGTTCGTCGTCAACATACAAGATGGCGTTCGGCATTGCATGCTCCAATCACGCGGCAACCCTGGGCACAGCTCTCCACGATGCTAGCTGGTCCGCTAAACCCAGTCGATCGAGGTACGGTTTGTCGATACCTGCGAGCGCTGTATCGTCGTTGTGGGTATCCGAGTTTACAATTGCATTGGCAACATGAACCGCAGTGAGCTCTGAGAAAGTACTAGAGTCATGTCTAGAGGGTGAATGGTGGAAGATCGCTGTATCTACAATGGGATCCGCAAACGCCCAGAGGCAAAGTAGATATCCACCGACTTCGCCATGTGTGGCGCCTATACGGTCGTGCTCAGCTTCCTCAGCAGTTATCGTACCATCACGAGTGATGTCAAGAACCTCGGCGTATTCTTGCGATCGATACGTAGCCAGCACAAGCTTGCCAATATCATGAAGCAGACCTGCAAGAAATGCTCGCTCCACATCCTTCTTCGGATAGCACTCGTGCAAAGCAATCTGCTTTGCAATAGTTGCCACTGCAAGGCTGTGAGAAAAGAGTTGTCTCTCCGAAAACCCTGGCGCCGCTGGTCCTTTGACTTGAGAATAGACCTGCATGGCTATCACGAGTGAGCGGACCGTGTCCATCCCGAGAAGAAGCACAGCCTCTGAGGGCGTAGTAACCTTCCGTGTTAGCCCAAAGAAGGAAGAGTTGACGAGCTGCAGTATCTTTGTCGTTGTGCCAAGATCCTGGCCGATTGCTTCACCGATTTCCTGGGGGGTCGCGTCCTCGCAGTTCAGCTTTGCCAGCAGCTCTTCTTGCAGAGATGACACGCTTGGTAAGGACTCAAGCTCTGTAACCAATCTCCGAAGCTGTTGGTCATTAAATAGCTGTCCAAGCTCACAGGTACGATTGACAGCTGAAACAAGAACATCAAGATCACACGGCTTATGCATAAACTGGTGGATCGGTCCAACGCTTGTAACGATTTCCTCATAGTCTGCTTGACCAGAAAGCACGAGCCTTACCGTGCTCGGATACTCTTGTTGGACTCTGCGGAGCAACTCGCTGCCTGACATAGCTGGCATTCGCATATCTGAAACGATTACATCAAACGGCTTGATAGCCATTTGTTCCAGTGCCTTCTCGCCAGAGTTGACAAAGACCATGTCCCACTCACTGCGATGGGATCGTAGCATTCGACGCAGCCCATTCAGGAGGAACTCCTCGTCGTCAACAAAGAGTACTCGTGTCTTCGTCTCACTCATGCCGCCTCTCTTTCGGTTTGCAATGATTGTTCGATTAATGGAAGTCGGATGTAGAACGTTGTTCCTTCTCCTGGCTCAGAATCAACTTTAATGGTTCCGTTGTGCTTGTTTACAACAACATCATGGGAAATTGACAGTCCCTGCCCTGTTCCACTGCCAACCGCTTTAGTCGTAAAGAATGGGTCGAATATTTTTCGCTGAACTTCATCCGGAATCCCTGTCCCGGTATCCGAAACACAGATTTCTGCCCAGTCGCCATTTCTGCGTGTTGTAACCGTAATCAGACCGTTCGTACTCTGTTCATTCTTATTCGCTTCTGCAATCGCATCAGCAGCATTCACGACAAGATTAAGAATAACTTGATTGATTTCACTCACGAAGCATGGCACTGGCGGGAGAGACTCATCCAGCTGCAAATCAACTTCTGCAACATACTTCCATCGATTCTTGCAGACAGTCACGGTACTCTCTATCGCCTTGTTGAGATCAGCCGGAGACTTCTCGCCGCCGGGATGTGAAAATGACTTCATTGCCTGTACGATCTCTGATACACGCTTCACACCCTCCAATGACTGTGCCATTGCCTTTGGGATTTCATCTTTCAGAAACTCAATATCCAAGTCATCAAGCAACTGCTGTAGCGCCTGGGCACGCTCCTGCCACGGCCTGGCTTCAATAGTGGGATCAAGCTGTTTGGCATACTCGTCAACAATCCTGAATAGCCCTTCGTAGCTTTCGGCAGCGAATCGGGTATTGTCGCCGATGTACTGGATAGGTGTATTGATCTCATGGGCTATGCCCGCGGCGAGTTGTCCGATAGATTCCATTTTCTGGGCGTGAACGAGCTCGTCTTGCAGTTGCTTGCTTCGTTGGATCTCGGCTACCAGTTGCTTCTTCTGTTCTTCGAGCTCGTTCGTCCGTTGGGCTACAACCTCTTCGATCTCTTGATTGGTCGTCTCGACTCCAGCAAGAAACAGCGACATCTCACGCATGTCGCGTGTACTTAGAACGCACGATCGGACGAGAAAACAGTTCTCAAAGACAACCCAGAATGCATGCTCAACAGGTCGCCACGGACTCGCTGTGAGAATTCCAAAGACTGATTCAGGCCAAAATATTCCTCGCGCAAAATGATCCAGTGCGATCACAATCGTCGCGGGCACCAGTACTGTCCAATCTCTGTAGAATGCAAGAAATGCGAGTGAACCAAAGACATGGAAGTGTGTTTCGATCCGACCCCCGCTCAAATGAATGAGCAACGCCGAGAACAGCATCTGAGCGCACGCGATCGTGTGTCTGGTTACAAACTCTCCTGGATGTCTGATTGCGAGATAAACAGGCAAGCTTGCAATTCCGCCGCCGAGCAGGAACGCAGTCCACACATGCACATGGGTGCTACTCATCATCCCAGACCATGTCTGCGGCGAGAGTGTCAGAGCGAGCACCAAACCACCAATGAACTGGCCAATCATAAGTAACGCAAAGAGCCGATCAGTGCGCCGGTAGTTGCGTTGGCGTTGCGTTTCGAATATCTGATTTGCTCGTTCAAGGATCATGACGCATCACTCTCATCGCACTCTGGACATGAATCGGTTTGATCAGAGCCGAAGATATTGCAACCGAAGACGTGTGAGTAGGACGCTGGGATGCTATGTCCACGGCTGAACGCGATTATGCTTTGTGATCCGATATTGTCACCTTCATGGCCACGTCCAGACGTTATTCCCCCTCCGAAGACGAGCGTGCCGTTCTCATCAAATAGAGCACATTCACCAGAAGTTCGCGCTCCAAACTGCTTGATTTGTTCGCCGTCCACATCCGCAATCACACGCACACCAGGGATACTCGAGAAAGAGTCCCACAAATCAGTTCTTTCCCATCCATCTTGCATGATCTCGGGAGCATAAACGAGCACGACAACATCAAGCTCACTCTGTGTGAAACGAACAATCCTCGCGAGTTCCATTGCTGTCGCTCGACTGCATGGACATCGAGGGTGAATCGAAACAACGAGACTTGCGCCCATCTTGTCTCGTTTTAGCGCAACAGCGTCCGGCCACCGTTGAACAAGGGTAGATTCGGTGTGCTCTGGCGAGTTTGAATAGTCCCATAGCACAGCCATTCCGAGGAGGACACCTACAGACCAGACTGCAACAAGCGACCGCAGGAACACCTTTGATGTACGCTTAGCAGGCGAACTTGCAGAGCAATGCCCTGCTTCGGAAATCCACTCGGAGGAGCTTGTGTGAGTCATAAGTTAGTGCCCAGTGAACAATGACTTGAGGTTGATCACTTATCAAATCGCCTAAATCCTCTGTGCTGATCATCAATATCTGGCCATGTCACATGGTGCTAGCTGAAACCCCGCCTGGGCTGCTTTGGATCGGCTAATTTGATTCGACAAGCACCCCAAAGCAGGGTGGATTTGTTCAGATATTCAGTGCGAACTTGGGCAGATTGAGTACCAGCTTCTTCTACATATGTGAACAGAAAATGCAACCCAATCCAAGCATCGTTCCGGTGTGCAAAGGAACAATCGTCACAACTGCAGACAATAAATACTCTGGCACTGACGAGTTGCTTCGACATTCAAGGTGAGTTAGAGCACGCATGTGTCCGGTCAAAGATGCATCAGTAATAGTTGCCTGCATTGACACATACTGTTAGACCTAAAATCTGCTGTAGACCTTGCTGGTCCATTTTCTGAGCTCTCATTATTGGATAGGTGTGTTACCGAGATCAGGGGAGCACTTGATTAGTATTTGGAGCGAAAACTGACTGAGTTCAAATATCGTACGAAGCAACCTGAACTCAATTACAACTATGCTCCGATGACTCTGTCGGAAGCGATAAACTTCTACTGTCTGGCCATTCGAAATCGTTGCTAACCTCTGTGAGCCTGGGCTGGCACGATCCCTCTCAACCCATGCTCTGTTCCCGCACCTTCTCTTTGGAGCAGGTGCGGGCTGTTCTTTGATGAGGATATCGTGGATCAATACACCCCCGGAAGTTGTGTGTGATGGAGTGATAAGCATACAACGTTATCGATTGGCAGCCTCAGTATAAAGAGTAGTTTCACCAAGATCTGTGAACAACGTTATGATTGCAGAGTAAGACGCATACACATGTTGATCAGCTAGTAGTTGCAACCGATAGTACTGTAGCGTATATCCGATATCTGACAAGGTATACCTGTGGGAGTGTGCCAATGAAAGCACTTAAAGAGCCTGTAAGCGCATCACGAGGATGGTCCGCAGATCCGTCGCCAAAAGCTGCATTGGATAACATATTTGGCAATGACAAACTTGACGATGCTTCGCTTGGAATTGTGTTCGCATCTGCTGAGTACAATCTTGCTGAGCTGGGGAGGGCGATTGAACATCGTTTTCCGTGCCCGGTCATTGGATGCTCTACAGCAGGTGAGATCACCTCCTCTGGGTACCAACGGTCGGGAGTTGCGGCTGCTGTACTACGGGGTGTGAAGGCGAACGTTGAAATCATTGACGATACTACATCATTTGATACGGATGACGCGGCGTTGCTCGCCCGAAGGCTTGGAACCCAGGCTTTAGATCACTCAGAAAACGCTGTACTTATCTCGCTCTTTGATGGATTGTGTATGCGAGAAGAGTCGCTATCGTCACAAATATACATGGCCACGGGTGGTGTGCCAATGGTAGGCGGTTCGGCAGGTGACAATCTGGCATTTCACAGAACGAGCATTTATCATTCGGGGGCATTTCATTCTCGGATTGGATCATGTGCGCTTGTTCATGCTCCAAGTGGCATCCGGACATTCATTGGTCATCATTACGAAGACACCGGGCAAGTTCTGGTTGTGACAAAGGCCGAGCCAGAGCAAAGGAGAATAGTTGAGCTCAATGGCATACCAGCTGCAAACGCCTATGCAGCAGCCCTCGGTACTGACTTGGATCGGCTAACCAAGGCTGATGAACTGATGCACCCTCTCATGCTCCGAGCAAGTGATCGTTGGTATGTACGTGGCGTTCAACAACTGTTGGCAGATGGTTCCATCCGCTTGTACTGTGCCATTGATGAGGGTGTCGTGCTCCATGTGGGTCGAGCTGATCGTGCCCATGAGAAACTAGGCACAGATCTCAATGACACTTGTGTTGGACTAAAGCCGAGCTTGGTCCTTATGTTTGATTGCATAACTCGCCGACTTGAAACTGAGCACTTTGCTAGCCAGGACAACTTTGCTTGTGTGGTGTCTCAGTACCCATCAATGGGGTTTAGCACCTACGGAGAGCAGTTCAATGGCGTGCATGTCAATCAGACCGTTACCGGAGTCGTGTTTGGAGAAGCGGCATGACTGCAGAGCTCGTTCGACTGAAGCAGGAGAATGATTCACTCCGGAAAACCGTTGCTGTGCTCACAGAACGGGTTGAAGCAGTGTTTTCGTCACCATCGAACCTGCACGACACGTTCACTCAGAGTATTCTTCTCCAACAGATTGTAGAGCGAAGAACGACCGAGTTAGAAAAGATCACACAAAGCGTTCGAACCGAAGCAGAGTATAGGCGCAAAGCAGAAGAGTCGATGCGACAGGAGAGGCGACTTCTGCAAAGTGTGCTCTCTCATATTCCGTATCTGGTATCCTGGAAAGATAAATCGTGTGTGTTTCAAGGATGCAATGCACCCTTTGCTCAAAGTATTGGGATAGCATCGTCGAACGACGTTGTGGGTCTTACCAATGCAGATGTTCTATTGCTGTCGAAGAGCCATTCAAGCAGGGACGACATTGAACAACGAGTTATTGAAACTGGCATTGCAGAAGTTGACTTTGAAGAACAATCCAGCAACTCTGAGAGTCAATGCACAACATTGCTCACGAGCATCGTGCCAATGCGTGATGAAAATGGCGACATCACTGGCACTTTGACGATTTCGGCAGATATTACGGAGAGAAAGAGACTAGAAAATCAACTGGTCCAAGCACAAAAGCTGGAATCAATTGGACAGCTTGCCGCAGGTATTGCACATGAGATCAATACACCGGCTCAGTATGTCGGTGACAACATTCGGTTTATCCAAGGCGAGTTCAGCAATCTCCTTGATGTGATTGACAAATATGCCGCACAACTTGATCGTAGCGGTAACTCTCGTAGTTGGGAAGATCGGTCGAATGATATCCGCCAAACACTTGAAGAGCTGGACTATGAGTTTCTTCGCGAAGAGATCCCAAACGCATTGGACCAATCAATTGAAGGAGTGAGCCGTATTGCTCATATTGTCAGGGCAATGAAGGATTTTTCACATCCTGGTTCGGCATCAAAGGTGCCATCTGACCTTAATAAGGCGATAGAATCAACAACCACGGTATGTAGCAACCGATGGAAGTATGTTGCAGATCTTGCACTTGAACTCGATCCGAATCTGCCTCCTGTGCCGTGCTTGCTCAGTGAGTTCAACCAGGTCATGCTCAATCTTATTGTGAATGCTGCCGATGCGATCGAAACCAATCGCCAACACGAACTGGAGAAAGGCAGCATTACAATCAGATCCAAGCTTGACGGGGGCAGTGCTGTCATAGAAGTTACTGACACGGGCGGTGGTATGCCAGAAGAAGTGCAATGCAGAATCTTCGATCCGTTCTTCACTACCAAGAAAGTCGGGAAGGGGACTGGACAGGGCCTTGCAATTAGTAGAGACGTGATCGTTGAAAAACATGGAGGTCAACTTGAATGCCGTGTCCAGCCAAAGATTGGTACTACATTCTGTATTCGTTTGCCGCTAACGAGTTCACATAAGGACGCTGCGTAGTTTACAGTGAGTTCAAGAAACCGTTGGTGACCTATCCGAATAGTATGTTCACGCTGCTTTTCGAAGGTACAAACGAAGTAAACCATCCAAGCGATCACTGCCACCTTATTCTGTGGATGGTTCAAACTCTGATGGTGATGGTGTGCCGACTCGCAGATTGCCTAAGCCCTGATGAGGACACTCTGCGTTGCAGTGACCTTCCACTTGAATGTGATCCACTGGATTGTTTGGCTCTGGGCGCGAACTCAGGAAGACTTGTTGCATCAAGGATGTGCCTTGCCAAGGTCCATATAATGATTAATCAGTATTGATTGAAGAATTTCTCTTTCAATTCGGCCTATACCGGCCATATGCGACCGATCCGACTACTAGTACCGATTGCGAGTGCAGGAGACGCGGTGGATGAATATCACGACGAAATTCTGTGTTGTTGCAGCTGTTCCGTTGACAGCACTGTCTGTTTTCGCTTTCCAATCGGTCGAGCGCAATCGATCAACGTATTGCGAGATGTCACAGATTGATGACGTAGTAGTACTCTGCGACCTTGTTGGTTCTGCCATTCATGAATCCCAAAAAGAGCGCGGGATGACCGCTGGATTTATTGGATCCGGTGGCAAGAGTTTCGCATCTGACATCGACGATCAACGGAACAAGGTCGATGGCGCATACGACGCGCTTCGAGGTGGATATGCCGAGATTGGACGTGACAATCTGCCCGAGGTATTCACGACGCACGTTGACGCGATGCTCCATGACGCAGAAGGGTTGAATACGATTCGTTCTCGTGTGACGTCACTGTCCATCCCCGCACCGGATGCGATCGGATATTTCTCAAGCATGATCGGCAATGGTCTAAACGCGGTCGCGAGAACGAGTTCCGTGACGACCGACAGTTGGATGACTGAAGCAATAACCTCGCACTGCGCACTGTTGGAGATGAAGGAGCGTGCCGGTGTGGAGCGTGCAGTACTCAGCGGAGCATTCGCGGCGGACGAGTTTCGCCCGGGGATGTACGAGAAGTGGCTTACTATCCGAGCTGGTTTGAGCGCATATGAGAGCGAGTTTCGCGAGCGTGCTGACGCATTGCTCAACTCGATGCTCGACTCGGACGACTCAAAGGCAATGTTTGCCGAAGTGGATTCATTCCGATTCAGTGCGCGCGAGCACGCGCACTCGGGCGGTTTCGGCATGGTGTAGGGTCCAAATACTCGATTCAGCCTTTCACCAACAGTGAAATCTGCGTTTCTACTTTGAAATCGCGGATGTGGTCGGCAAAAAGTTCAACTGGCGTTCTATCCAAATATTGAATTCAAACTTTCACGAGTCGTGAAATTTGCGTTTCTGCACTGAAATCGCGGATGCGGTTGGTGAAAAGTTCAACTGGTGTCCTGTCACCTCGATTTAGTTTTGCTTGCGATCTTTGTAAGTGCTTGTGTATCAATAGCTTGTAAATAGTTCGATCCTGTCCTCTCACCCCATGCTTTCTAGAGTTGTGTTTGAACTACGAATAACTCCACACAATATTGTGTCGTACAAAAATGCTAGATTTGGCAGCGAGTGAGCTACGAGTTGCGTTTGGAATTATTCCGACACGTGGATTGTCGAGCTGAGACAGTGTTCACTAGTGCTTTTATTTGTTTCAAACGTTGCTTCCAGTATTTGAAAGCACAATTTTGGGTTTATTAACCTCATTTCCGAAGCAAAGTCCAGTGAATTGAGTATTTGGATGGCACAGGAGTCAGGATGCAGCACACTTCACGCAATGTTCTCCGACCAAGCCGTTTCGCTCGAACCGCAAGTCGCCTGCGCTGCTTATCGGTGAACCTGAGCCGACGCTTCCCAAACTGCTCTCTCAGGATTCGATTTTCTTCACGCAGATACTCGATCGCCAACTGCTGCTGCTCGTTGAGCAGACCTGCAACGATCACTGCGAGCATCTGCCAGGGCTTGACCATCTGATTCATGCTGCAGCGTATCAATGGCACTCAGAATCAGCATCTGAGCCTAGAATCATGAGTGAACTGAGTATTTGGAGGGGACAAGATGGTCGAGCGTCATTCTACATCCACTAGTGTGAGTAACTCGTGAGATGGGTCGCAATCATCATCTCAACCCATTCGCGATCAAAAGAGTACTGATCAATCTCGGATTCTGGATTAGGAATCTGCAAGGCAACAGCATCAAGAAACTGATCAGCCTTATGCGCATAAGTTGCAAATGCATAACCGGTCATGCGTAGACCCCAATGCCGCACATACGCAACTCGTCTGACTACGCTACCATTTGGATAAGTGCACGCTGAGATATTTGACCAATTAGGATCACCACGCCACCCTTCATTTGAAACATTTACATGCGATGAAATCCACTGTTCTACGCTGAGTGATTGCTGCTGGGCTTCGTTGGTTGAGCCTACTTGGGTTATCCTAATTCGAGCTAAGAGATCACCATTGTGCCGCTGGTACTCGATCCGATCTTTATCAATTTCAAGATCAACTCCTGCTGGAACAACGACTCTCGCGCCAG
Organism: Phycisphaeraceae bacterium; assembly: GCA_020639155.1. NCBI lineage: Bacteria > Pseudomonadati > Planctomycetota > Phycisphaerae > Phycisphaerales > Phycisphaeraceae > Phycisphaeraceae bacterium. The sequence continues at coordinate 25,090 of JACKHF010000001.1, read as the reverse complement.
ACGACTGATCAGCGTACAAATCAAACTCAGCATCACTATGAATCTGTCGTCCGGTCTGGCGAAAGATGGCTTCAAGTTGTGCCAAACCGAGTTGGTCGTCAGCTGTAGCACGCAACTGGCGGAGATCTCTCGTACCGATATACACGAGCAAGTTCTGAGCGTCTCGATCTGCTTGTATCCGGAATTGTTTTGCACGACGGGTATCGCCAAAGTTAAAATCACCGAAGAACACTTCAGGTGTTTGGCTGCTTCCAAGTACTCGGCGATGCTTGCTCGTTTTAAGCTCTTCGAGTTTCGATGCAGGTACCGCCCAAGTATATCCTGTCGAACCCGCTTCGAGTCCGCCTTGGATTACTCCGATCACGTATCCTTCAGCATCTAATACAGGGGCGCCTGAGTTTCCAGGGACGGCGTTGCCTTCAAGATCGATCACGGGAACTCTCAGGCTCGGGAATCCGAGTTCACGTATCTCGTCACGAGCCTGTCCGCCGAGTATGTGGCGGAGTTGAAGGTTGTCTGTGGCTCGGATGCGCATTGCAACATCACTCCAGATTGAGCGGTCGTATCCATGCCCGATCATGACTGCAGTCTCCGAATTGGTGTTTCCACTTCGGTGTAGCAGTGGGGGTATCTCTGGTGCGTTATCGATTGTAAATAGTGCGAGATCAGCATCTAGGAGGCTGTGAGAAGGCTCTTTCACGATCCGGTTACTGCCATCAAACTCGATGATTACTTCATCAGCACCAACCACCAGATGGAGAGCAGTTACAATTTGGCCTCGTTCGCCCCAGACAAAGCCGGTGCCTGGAATTGGATTCTCGTGACCAGGCCAATGCGCCAAGATTCTTACTACTGATTTAGCAGCAGCTTGGGTTTTACAACGTGATAGAGGTGAATCTTGGGCATGCACCAATGGTGATAGCGTTAGTATTAGAAACACTACTATTAAGTACGCGCTTTGCAGTCGTGTCATTACGAATCTCCGTCTCGTGTTTCGTTCTGCTGATAATTTTCTCTCATTGCAATCCAAACAGCGGTAAGTGCTGTGCGAAGGGCGACGTGATCACCTTCGAGTTTTCTCAATTGTTCTGCGGCGTTCCGCCATGCGGGATTCCGCGCCTGTGCCATCCTATTTAACCAATCGACTGCACTGTCGTTTGCAGGATCATCCGGATCGAGAGCCCAGAGAACCACACTCGCTTCGCCATCGAAGAGAACACCGCTCAGTATGCCGGGTTTAGAACCTTGAGAGTTTAAGTTTTCTGTATGAAGTGTTCCAAATTTCTCCATCACCACAAGCCGCCATATTTCGTCTTTGGGTACTCCGACATTTCTCCATTCTTGAGCTTGGTCAGCGAGGCTCGGAGCAAGCACCTGATGAGTACGGGCCCATATTCCAGCAGATGCCCCTGCAAGTATGCCAACGCTCAGCCCAATAGTTCGTAGTCGAGGTAAACCACGTACTAATTGTAAAGATGTTGGACCATCAGATGTGGGAACAAGTCCAAGAAACGCAGCGATCAACGCAATCAACCCGATTACTACCTGTCCAACTACGGAAGTGATGGAGAGACCGGTTAAGGCACCGATTGCAAGGCCTAGGGCAAGGCCAGTAAACAGCTCAAGCAAACCATCCCAAGCGCGAGACTTGGCTTCTATTTTCACTGTGCAGGATTCAGTCATCATACGGAACCAAATAGTAGCAGGACAAAATTGTATTTGATGGAAAAGGGTGAAGACATCTCCAAGCACTCGATTAATATTTTCTGAACGGTGAAATGCATATCTCTACGAAGATGGACATGGCTGTATTGTCCTAGGCAAGGGTGCAATATATACGGTCACTGGTCTAGGAATTTCCCCTATTTTTATTAGTAATTACTCTAAATTATTTGAAAAACATCTATAGGTTTAGTATTCCGTTTTCTACAAAATAAGGAGTTTTTTCACGAGTTGTGAAATCGGCATTTCTGCGATAAAATTGCCGATTCGATTCGCAAAAATTCTATTAACGCACTGTTGCCCTTCAATTATAAACCGTGTTTCACGGAGCAATTTTTCAACATTTGACAAGCCTGAGATACTTTGTAGATCAAGACAGCATATTATGTATCGCTATTGATGGCAGGTTTAAGATAAAATGCAACCGGGTAGATATCTGGAGGAAACAGGACAATGTTCTGATACGCCGGCCTGTCATCACTTTGTATTTCTGGCGTGCGTAGGCGTTAATTTAGTTGAGGGTCGTGTTGAGTTCTAGTGGTGCGGCACTCCTTCTGGCGCGTGTTGGGATCACAGAAGCGGACAACATGTATGCGGTCTGATTGAGCGGAGCAGCGCGCGATGCTTCGGAGCAACCTAGCTAGGAGGTGAATCTCGTGAGCGGTACCAGGACTCTCGCGTCGTTCAGTAAGTTTGCGCTGGTTTCGGCCTTGCTAGCTGGGTGTGCCGGTAATCCCACCCAGCACCTTGTCACCGGCGAGCCGGTCCTGTACGGCGTGGAGCGTCGCACAGGCGAGATCATTGATCGTGATCAGTGGCCGTCCGGGGATCCAACGAGCCCGACCATTGTGCCCGCGGTTGGCGACGTGGTCACGATCTCTCTAAACACGCTCTTCCTTAAGCGAGTCAAGGAGTTCGCGAGCCCGCATGTGCTCGTGTACGCGGAAGTGTTTGATGACGGTAGCGACGATCCCGAGTCTGCTTACACGAAGATCCTCTTCGAGCAGAAGGACCAACCCTCAGGAGCACTGCTCGGACTCGCAGACCGAGTTTTGTACGGCCCAGCGGTATATCAGGGATATCCGCTGAGGGTTCGGATCTACGTGGTCGAACTGGATAAGGAAAATAAGCAGCAGGCGTCGCAGGCCCTCAATCGCATCGGTAGTCTCACAAGCTATGCCCCGGTGCAGGCGCAGCTGCCAATAAGCCTTGCGCTGGATGTTGCCCAGGCCATCAACGCACTGAACGAAGACGACTATGAGCTTCGTTTTGATCTCACGCTTCACCCCAATGGCCCTGTAGGCACACTCGACATCGGTGACCCCGAAACGTTTACCCCAGGTCCCTTCGCCAGAGCCCAAGCGGCACAGCATATCGAAGAACTTGCCGGTGATCGACTCGCCGCGCTGGCAAGGACAAACCGACCACCCAGCGGCGCGCGATACGTGCTAAACGGCGCACTTCGCACCGGTTCGTACCTCATTATCAAGCGGGAGCTTGAGGGTCGCGGTGGGCCCCAAGCGGAGTACTTCCGTCCGGACTGGGCCCAACGCCTTCACTACCAGCCAGTACAAGGCATCGACGGGTCCGAGTATCTCGCAGAATTTCTTCTTCGCCTTCAGGGGTTCCGGCTCTACAAAGTCTATCGCAACGTCTTACCAGTTGAGTATTCCAACACAGTCAAGGGGCGGAAGAGATCCGTGATCACACAAGGTAGCTCCGCACCCGGGGCCACGAGTTATCAAAAGTTAGGCCCGGCCCAGAATCCGATCGAGAAGATGCCACTCACGGTTCAAACAACTAATGGGCCCAACGCGGGGCTCCCGTTCGACATCGAGCCCGGAATACGTGAAGACTTTGATCTTCAGACGTATGCCGTGCTGACGGTTTCAGTAGGTGCCTCGAAACATGTCAGTCAGGCCACGCTCAAGGGTGCCTCGGATCGTGACCGCCGTCGTCTGGGTGAGTTGCTGGATACCAGCGACGATGCAACCCAGGATATGAATCAGCGCCTGGATGCGATCGCTTCGACTGCAGCCGCCATGCTCGCACAGAGGCAACTCGCCGTGCTGATCGGTCAGAAGGTCGATGCGCAACCGGGTCTGCGAGCGACCCCCGATTACGTGTTGCTTTGGTCGGGCCAACTCCACCAGATGACCACCGACCAGCCCGCGGAGGATTCAGTCGAACGCCGCAACAACCTGGCGCGAAACGCAGGCATTCTCGAGGTACTGCAGTCGCTCATCGTCAACCTTCCCTTGGTCACACCGGAAAGAACCGCGAGCGTCAACGCCATCCGTCAAATTACAGTGGACGAACTTGAGGCGATCCCCGAGTCTCCTGGCAGATTCCGCCTGACGGATATCGCGTACAACCGAATCGCGCAGGCTCAATGAAACAAAGGCTCCGGGCAACGCCCGCGCCATCTCTTGGAGGTGTCTAATGGCAATAGAACGCAACCCCCAGTCCGCAGTCAGTGGAATCCAGCCCACACCGCTTGAAACGGCGGGCGAATACGCCGAACACGATGGTCCAGCATCGCCGCTTGGCAACGAAGCTTGGTATCCAGGCCAGAAGGCAAGAGTATGGCGATCACGGCGGAGCCTCACAGGCGGTGTCTGGTGGCCACCGCGTTCAGTCATTCCTAGGCGCGGGATCGGTCCGGTGGTCAAGGGTGGAACGCACTGGCCAGACCGCATTGCCGAGCTCGATGTTTCGCTCAAAGGAGGGCCCTGGTGGCCTAGACGCATGGCGCACGCTGCGGAACCCGGGTACGTCGGGCTAGGCTGGCTCCCAGATGTGCCGGATGCCCGCGATCATTCCAAAGAAGAACTTGACCAGGAACTGAAGAGCCAACTCGGTCGGAAAGCATCCGGCAAGGCGGTGAGCAAGGCGATGGCGGCGCTGAGGATGCGTGGCTCGGATGGCTCGAATGGTTCGGGTGGCTCGGGTGCGGCAGTCACGGCCCCTCCGTGGATCGATCTCCGACTGTCTGGATGGCTCTCGCCGATCGAGGATCAGGAGTCACTTGGTTCATGCACTGCGAACGCGGTCGTGAGCATGCTGGAAGCTGTCCGAAGGCGGCTGACCGGCGAGCATGAGGACCTCTCCCGACTGTTCCTCTACAAAATCACCCGCAAGCTCTTGGGATGGGATGGCGACACGGGCGCTTTTATCAGGGAGACGATCAAGGCGACCCGCACTCACGGTGTTCCTCCCGAGGAGCGCTGGCCATACGTCATTTCCAGATTCGATGAGGAGCCCGACGCCTTCCTCTACTCCTTTGCCGCGAACTACAAGGCGACGCTCTATGCCCGTCTGGATTTGTACAGCAACACCGCGTGGCAAAACCTGGACGCGCTCCGTTCCACCTTGGCCGAAGGTAATCCCGTCGCATTCGGTTTCCCCGTGTACGACAGTATCAATCGCCCCATCAACTGGCAGGGCGAAGTGCCCTATCCTCAACCCGGCGACAAGCAGGTGGGCGGCCACGCTGTGCTCGCGGTCGGCTACGACGACAAGATCAAGATAGCTGGTAGTAAACTCGACGACTCCAAAGGAGCGATCATCTTCCAAAACTCGTGGGGCGAAGAGTGGGGCGATGATGGCTTTGGGTACCTCCCCTATGACTATTTCTTGGAAGGGCTTGCGATGGACCTGTGGACCGTCACGAGCGCCGAGTGGATCGACACTTCCAAGTTCGCATGAATGAGCATCTGATAAAGTTTGACAATGGGATCCATGTTGCAGTGTATCGATTGCAAGCAATGCCTGCAGCAGACCCTGGGATCATATGCGAATTGAATATTTGGAGGGTACAGCGATGCCGTTGAACCCATCATCGACGCGGACGATATTGCCGAAGTGGTTGCCCTAGCGCTCACTGATACGAGCCTGAACAGCCAATCGCTCGATCTTTCGGGGCCGGAGGCGCTGACTCACGATCAAATCGCAGCAGAGTTGTCAAAGGCCGCTGGCCGTGAGATCCGCTACGAGTCGATCTCTGATGACTCGTTCCGTTCGGCGCTTACCGACCTGAATGTCCCCACGGAATACATCGATCTGCTCGCGTACCTCTTCGATATCACCCGCAGTGGCGTCAACGCGGCGCCCACGAACGATGTCGAGCGTGTTTTGGGTCGGCCTGCGAAGTCCTTCGCCGAGTTTGCGGCGAGAGCCGCCCGTGAAGGTCTGCTGAGCCCTCAGGAGGTCAGCAATGGATGATCTTGTGACCATCCTCATCCGCCTTGCAATCGTTGGTACCATGGTGATCGGCGGTTCGCTGTTCGCCTTTTCCACGTTCATCATGGCAGCGTTGAAACGATTGTCGGATGCGGAGGGCATCCGCGCTATGCAGCAGATCAACAAGACAGTGTTTACCCCGTGGTTCATGGTACCGTTCTTCGGCACGGCGTTGCTGTCGCTCTGTGCAGTGGCTTTTGCGCTGATGAATACGGATCAGACGTGGTGGCTCCAACTGCTTGGTGCGGGGCTCCTGTATGCGGTCGGCTTGTTCCTTGTGACCGTCGTCGGGAACGTCCCGTTGAATGAGAAGCTCGCGCGGATGGATGCCGATCAGAGTGAGACGGCCCAGTTCTGGCAGGGCTACTTGGTTGTCTGGACCCGTTGGAATCATTTGCGCAGTGTGGCATCGATCGGATCCGTTCTGCTGTTCGCGGAATCACTCCGGCTCATGAGTTAAATGACAGTGAGAGCAGCGATCACACCTCGGTACGGTTCGCCCCAGAGGTCGTCGTGCTCACGGATCTTCCCGATGCTGTCCTATCCAAACACAGTTCATGCCGCTTTTCGATGGTACGACCACAGCAAGCCGCTCAGGCGTTCACTGCAACTATGTACCCTCCAAATCCTGGATTCACACTTTCACGAGTCGTGAAATCAGCATTTCTGAGCTGAAATCGCGAAGCTGAGAAGTAAAAAGTTCAACTGGTGTCCTGTCACCCCGATTTTGCAAGTATCTCTCACAGAGTTGCTGCATGATTTTTCACAAACGATCAATGTACTAGCATCCTTTGCAGGCACTGATTCATTCGATGACGACACCTCCATTGCTTCTGTCTCGATCTAACACCCTTCCCCATAAGATAGCGGCATGCGATCCTCGGACGATCAACCCGATGTGACGATGCTGATGCACGCTGTTGCGGATGGCGACAGGGAAGCAGAGGCGCAGCTCCTGCCGCTGGTCTATCACCAGCTGCGCCGCGCTGCCCAGCAGCGGATGGCAGGCGAACGCAATGACCACACGCTGTCAGCCACGGCCCTCGTGCATGAAGCGTACCTCAAGCTTGTTGGTCCGCGCGATGTTCCCTGGGAAGGCCGCGCCCACTTCTACGCCGCTGCTGCTCAGGCGATGCGCCGAATCCTCATCGATCACGCCCGGTCGCGATCCGTGCGAAGCAGCGACCGCAAGGTCAGGCTCGAAGACATCGGAGACGTTGGTGCCCTCGCAGCCGCAGATTCTGAGAAAATCCTGGCAGTCGATGCGGCGGTCACACGCTTGGAGATCGACGACCCCGAGGCGGCAGCAGTTGTGCGGCTGCGGTTCTTCGCCGGCCTGAGCGTGGATCAGGCGGCGGATGCGATCGGAGTCTCGCCGCGTACGGCCGCTCGCCTGTGGACGTATGCACGCGCGGTGCTGTACCGAGAGTTAACCAGGCACATCGAGAAAGAACAGGCATGACCAGCGACAGACGACACGAAGCGCGACGGATATTCATGGAGCTTGCCTATCTGCCCGCTGATAAGCAGTCCTCGGCGCTTGCCCAAGCGTGCGCGGGAGACGACTCCCTCCGCACCGAGGTTGAGACGCTGCTCCGTGCCGATGCACAAGCGGGTGGCTTCATGGATGCGCCGACCAGCGATGTGGTCGCTGCCAACCAGGAGAACGCGACAGTTGCTGCGTCGTCACGCGAACGCGCGGGCGAACACATCGGACGATACAAACTGCTCGAGCAGATCGGCGAAGGCGGCTTCGGCGCGGTCTGGGCTGCGGAGCAGCGCGAGCCGGTCAAGCGCCGCGTGGCGCTGAAGATCATCAAGCTGGGCATGGACACAAAGCAGGTGATCGCAAGGTTCGAGGCCGAACGCCAGGCGCTTGCGATGATGGATCATCCCAACATCGCAAAGGTGTTCGACGCGGGCATGACCGAGACCGGCCGCCCCTTCTTCGTGATGGAGTACATCAAGGGCGTGCCCATACTTGAGTACTGCGACACGGAGAAGCTCGATACCAAGTCACGCCTTGATCTCTTCATGAAGGTGTGTCACGCGATCCAGCACGCCCACCAGAAAGGGATCATCCACCGCGACATCAAGCCGAACAACGTGCTGGTCACCATGCACGACGGTGTGCCTGTGCCAAAGGTGATTGACTTTGGTATCGCCAAAGCGACCAATCAGGAACTGACCGAGAAGACAATCTATACGCAGCACCGTCAGATGATCGGCACGCCCGCGTACATGAGCCCGGAGCAGGCGGAGATGTCGGGGCTTGATATCGACACACGAAGTGATATCTACTCGCTCGGCGTGCTGCTGTACGAACTGCTCACGGGCACGACTCCCTTCGACAGCACGTCGCTGATGGAAGCCGGCTTCGCCGAGATGATGCGCATCATCCGGGAGGAGACACCGCACAAGCCGTCGACACGACTGAGTTCACTGGGCGAGACCGGCACGCGCACCGCCGAGCAGCGTCGTGTTGATATTGCTAGGCTCAGCACGATCCTGCGCGGCGATCTCGACTGGATTGTGATGAAGTGCCTGGAGAAGGACCGCACGCGCCGGTACGAGACGGCCAACGGACTTGCGGCTGACATCGAGCGTCACCTGAACGACGAGCCCGTGCTCGCCGGTCCGCCGAGCGCAAGCTACAGACTCCGCAAGTTCGTGAGACGCAACAGGGGCCAGGTCATCGCGGGTGGCATCGTTGCTGGGGCGCTTGTGTTGGGCATCTTCGGTACGACATGGGGCCTCATCGAGTCTCGGACGCAAGCGGCAATTGCACAGCGACGCGGCGATAACCTGCAGCAGGTTGTCGACTTTCAATCCGAACAGTTCAGCACGGTTGTGCCGGAGCTTATGGGCGCTGATCTGCGCAGTGCGATTATCGACGCGGCACCGGAGGACTCTCGTGCGCAGCTGAAGCCGATGCTGAGCGAGATCGACTTCACCGGCATCGGTGTGGACGCGCTGCGGCAACACATCTTTGATCCCAGCGCAGAGAAGATTGAAGAACAGTTCTCTGACCAACCGCTCGTGCGCGCACAACTCTATCACGCACTCGGCGAGCGGCTGCTCGAGTTGGGTCTTCTCGATCCGGCCGAGCAAGCAGCCACACGAGCAGTTCAGATTCGAACCGAGACCCTCGGAGCATCTGAGCCGTTGACACTTGATTCCACGACCCTGCAGGCCGATGTGCTCGTCTTGAAGGGAGAGTTTGAAGACGCAGAACGTCTGTTCCGCCAAGTCGAGGCGCACCGGCGGCGCGTACTCGGTGATGAGCACCCGGACACCCTGAAATCCATCGCGAACGTCGGCCACATACTGCACGAACGCAGCGTGCTCGATGAAGCTGAGACGGTCCTCAGGACCAGCGTCGATGCCTATCGGCGAGTTCTCGGGAACCAGCACGAGGACACACTTGCCACGATCAACTGGCTCGCGCAGGTGCTCCGGGCTCGGGGGAACTACGACGAAGCCGAAAAGTTCTACCTTGAGGCCCTTGAGGGCCGCAGGATGGCACTCGGCGACAACCACCACTCCACCATTCAGTCGATCAACAACCTCGGGGCTCTGTACATCAGTCTCGATCGGAGCAACGAAGCCGAAGATCAGTTCAGGCGGGCATACGAGGCATGGAGTCTGGTCAGCGGCACGCGGCACCCGGACACGCAGGCAGCGTACAGCAACCTCGGCATGTCAATCCTCTATCAGGCGGTAGATCTAAAACGGGGGCGTGTCCAGGGCGTAGATCCCGGCGACGATCCCGACGCACTCCTCGATGAATCTGAGGGCATCTTCCGAGCGGCGCTTGAGGAGAGCCGCCGAACCCTCGGTGATGCGCACCCGGATACGCTGCGCGTCATGGGGGGGCTCGCGCTCACGCTCAAGGCAAGAGGGCAGCTCGACGAATCGGCGGAGCTCCAGGAGCACATCCTCAAGGCTCGGCGCCGCATTCTTGGCGACGACCATCAGAACACGCTCAACACATTGGGCAATCTGGCGAGTATCAGGCACGCGCAGGGTCGCCTCGAGGAAGCTGGCAGCCTCTATCAGGCAGAATACGTAGCCCGCCTCCGGACTGTGGGTGACACCCATCCGTTTACCCTCAGTGTCCAGGTGCGCATCGCCAGGGTCCGCGAGTCACAGGGACGGCTGGACGAGGCCTGCGAGATGTGGAGGGAGATCGCCGAGACACGCCAGCGCAGCCTCGGCGGCGACCACCCCCAGACACTCAGTGATCTCGACGACCTCGCTCAAATCCTCTTGAAGGCGGAGAACTTCGACGAAACCGCAGCCGTGCTCGAAGTTCTCATTGAGCGTCGTCGTTCGCAGGAGGAAGACAGTCACTTGGCCTTCTCGAATCTCACGTTCCTCGGTTCCGTACACGAGAAACTCGGGAAGTTCGCAGAGGCGGAGGCAGCCTACCGCGAAGCTTTCGAGGGGTACCGCCGGATCGACGGCGAGAACAGCGAGCGAGCGCTCCCACCGATGATCGCAACCGGCGTTGCGCTCAACGCCCTCGAACGATATGAAGAATCCGAAACGTTCATGCGGGAGGCAATCGAGACGGCCTCGCGTGTGCTTGGAGCCGATCACTGGCGCGTTTCCGACGCGCGGACCATTCTCGGTGCCGCGATCGCCGGACAGCGTCGATTTGATGAAGCCGAACTCCTTCTTCTTGCGGGCCACGCGGCGCTTGAGGCTTCTCTGCCCACAGACTTGCGAGCGGAAAAACTGCCGCCCGCAACGCAGCGACTGGTCGATCTGTATGAAGCATGGGATCGGCCCATGGACGCTGAAGATTGGCGTAAGCGGGTGGGCGCGTCAGTAGACGACGACTAAATCAGACCCGCGGCCGTCGAGATGCAGAAGTGTACAATCCCGTCCCCTCCAAATATTGGGTTCACACTTTCACGAACCGTGAAGTCTGCGATTAGCTTGTTTAGGTTGCCGATTTGTTCGACCAAGATGTAACTTGTGGTTTCTTGTACACCCCATTCCATTCGCGACCAAAACGAAACACGTTGAAACCTGAAATCTGCTCTCGGTTCTCCCCAGATACGATTGACGATGGCAGAACCGAACGATGAGTCTTTGAGCGTTGCAGGCACGAAACAACCTGTTCCTGAGCAAGATGCGAGTTCCTCGCGAACGCGGTTTGCTCGTTTCAGGCAACTGTCGAGGCAGTTTCTCCGTCGCACACCTTTCAAAGGATCTATTCGCCCCGGCCGCGTTCCACTTGTTTCGTTGCGGTCAACTCGGCCAGCGTTGCCGTTTCCACATCCATGGAACTACCGCGAACCGCTGCGGATACTTGAGACGTACTTCCACGGTGCTGATGCGGAGACTGACGCAGGCGCACGACACAACCGATATCTTGAAGTCGTCGGCTTTGCGCCTGTGCTCGTTACGCGCGACCCTGGTGTCATTCGGGCGATCTCAATGTCATCTGGTGACAAGCCAGGGCAGTTCGACCGCGACACAATGCCGACATCGGGTATCGCGCGCGCGACGGGCGAACGCACGCTGTTGTATTCAAATGGTGCCGAGTGGAAAGCGCAGAAGCGCATGGCAGCGCCACCTTTCTCCCGATCGACGCTGTACCAGCCGGAGGTGTTCAGCGAGTTTGCGGACACCTTCCGTCACACAGCAGTCGAGCGGCTCAAACTCGTTCGCCAAAGAGTAGAGCAGCACGGTGATCCGACGCTTCGCGTAACGCTTGATATCGAAATCAAAGCCGTCATGCTCGACATGCTGGTCAACAGTTTCTTCGGGGCTTCAGTCGATCCACAATCGATTCGAGAGAGAGAGGTGCCAGCGCTCGACCATTTCATTGATCGCATCGTGCGTGACACCGTGATGACCAAATCCGGGTGCCCATTGCATCGTCTTCCCAGATGGATGCCAGGAGTAGCTCGGTCGAGAGATGCTGCTGCGATCTTTGAAGAGTTGACCACCAGCGCAATCGAGCCACGGGCATCGGGCCTCGGATTATGGAAGTACTTCAAGTCAGAGGCGTCCAATGAAGCGCTCCGTCCGAACATACGTGTCTTTCTCGCTGGAGCTCTTGAGGCGACAACTTCATACGCCAGTTGGGCATTGGCGCATCTTGCTCGCAATCCGGAAGCTCAGGAAAAGCTCTATCGTGAAGTGCGCGAGGTGGAGGATTACAACCCTGAGGTGCTTGCAGGACTTGAGTATCTTGGATGCGTGCTTAACGAAACACTGCGTCTGACACCAGCGTTGTACTTTCATCCCCGTCGGGCTACAGCCGATACCTGGATTCAAACTGATACAGGTGGTTCGCTGTTTATGCCACGTGGAACGCACGTCCTGTTGGATGTCTGGCATGCCAACAGGCATGAAGATCACTGGGGTGTCGGTGTGACGGGATTCCCTGCTGAACGGTTTGTTCCCGAGCGATGGATCGGTCGCGGCGCCACAGACCTCGGAACGCGTGAGTGGGCCCACTTCGGATTTGGTCATGGGCCGCGATTCTGCCCCGGCAAGAATCTCGGGCAGATGGAGGTCGCTCTAGTTGTTGGTGCGGTTGTCAAGCTCTTTGAACTGACTGCAGTTGAGAGTGAGATTTCCGCGTATGCAGGTGTGTCCACAAAGCCCGCTGATGGGGTGCTCGTGAATTTGCGAATCCGAGAGGGTTGATATTCGCTTCCATCTGATGCTCAGTCCAAGATGACCCTCGTATTAACACAACTGAGTCAGCGTCTTACCACACGTCAAATCATGCAACTACATCGACCAACATTCTGTGTACGAGCCGACAACGACATTGTTTTGTGAGAATGTTATCTACTTTGAATCTGGTAACTTATTCAGCAGAGCGGGTATGTCGTCGATTTGAAGAATCCCGGAATGCACTGCTCTGACAATTCCATTGCTGTCAACGAGCACAAGCGTGGGAAGACCACGCACGTCGTAGCGAGCATCCATAATGCTCCCGTTGATAAGGGCAAATGCCCACGATGCACCTCGCTGCTGGGCAAAGCGTCGCACTGCTTTGATTTCTTCTTTGGGCTCAACAGGATGTTCGCCCACTTTACTACCTGGCAACCGTCCCTCGGGCGCTGACACGCTCAAAACACAACCACCACGATCAGAAAGTTGAGTATGTAGTTCTTTAAGTGCCGGGAATGACGCAATACAGGGGCCGCACCATGTTGCCCAGAAATCAATCGCGACGGGTCCGCCGCGAAAATCTTGAAGGCTCGTTGCCTCAGTTCCATCCTGCTCAAGAAATGCAAGGCTTGCAGCTGCCGATCCAATCAAGTCTCCCTTCATAGCAGGGGTGTCCAGCACTGCGAGTTCGTTGCGGATGTACGTTGCCTGAGCAGATTCTGTATCAAGCCGATGCAACTTGTCCTCAAGTGCTGCGACCAGTGCAAGCCTGCGCGCTCCGATGAGCGCTGCGGGCAGTTCCGAATCCGCGGTTCTCATAAGCTGAAAGTGCTCGCGAAGCAGGTTGAGTCGTCCTGTCTCGGGGCTTTGGTCGATTGCATCACTCAGTTCAGCCAATCGCCATGCCATGAGTTCAACTTCCTGCGGAGTTAGTTGCAGCGGTGCTCTTCTGAATATGCGATGACCAAATCCGGCGCGTAGAGCATCCTCCAGCCCTGGATGATCCAGTGCAGCAAGGATTAAATCATTATTTGCCATGGCAATCTGACGGACAAGATCATCTGCAATGTCGTTGCCAAACGCATCGACCAGATTCTCATATGAACCCGACATAAGAGTTGGGCCGAGTACAACGCGCACTTCAGCTGCAACTGCACCTTCCATTGAATGCAGCCGAGATAATCGCTTTGCACGAAAACGTATCTGGTCACAGAGTGGCACGAATGCAGGTATATGACTCCTGCCTACAACAAACTCGGTCAGTGCAGCAATCTGAGTTGCGTTCATAGTCTCAACCGGGTATCCCTGAAGGTGTTCAATCAGAAATACATCAGCTCCCTCAATGGAGCCATCACTCAGCCGATGCTCACGCACATACGTTTGCCACTCGTGTCGCAGCGCAGAAAGTGAAGTGTCGACGGAGTCGTCCTGGGCATTAACGGGACCTGAAAGACACATCCAGATTGCTATGACTGATACAAGGGTGCACTGACAACGCATTTCATTGCTCCAGACATAATACTGATGAGGTGGCGAGCATCACGATTGCAACGGCCCCGATTAGAATGCATCTGGATGTCTTGAGCGAGCTGATTGGTCACAAGTTTCGACTAGAACTTCACTATCGACAACATCCCCGGTGCTTTAGCCTGATCCGCAAACTGCAACAATCATCGTGTATTCTCACAAAGATGCGACTACAGACTTGTTTCAGCGCGTACTGGATTGAAGTGTTCTGAGCGGGTTTTGATGAGCCGAAGATTCAAGATGATTGACAACGCATCATATGCTAGAAGGTGCAAGATGCTCACAGCTCGATCTGTTCTCTCGGAGGCGCACTTTGTTTGGGTGTGGAAAGCCGCCTCCCGGACTCGAACCGGGGACCTACGGTTTACAAAACCGTTGCTCTACCAACTGAGCTAGGGCGGCAGATGGCCTGCCAGAGGCGTGTGGCCTCCGCAGGGCAGATATTTTAGACCCGTTCGGCCAGATGTCATGGTCTCTTCAGCCTTATTCACACAAGTAGCGAGGCTCGTGAGAATCGGTGAAACAAGAGGGTGGTCTATGTGCAGAATCCGGCGATTTTCTGTCTCAGTCCTCTGTCTTACGTGCGTCAGTGGAGTGCTTGGTGGGTGTGCAGTTTTGCGTGAGTACCAGCCTCTCGGTGCCGTGGCTGCGGATCAAGTGCTCGCTTCAGAGGCTGGGGTCGAGATTCTGGCGAAAGGTGGGAATGCGGTCGATGCTGCTGTGGCAACCAGCTTTGCCCTCTCGGTGGTTCGGCCGTATTCGTGCGGGATTGGTGGCGGGGGTTTCATGGTGGTGTACCTTGCCCCGACAGAGACTGCGCCAGCAAAGACTGTTGCGCTGAACTATCGTGAGACCTCGCCAGCAGGCATCGCTCCAGATCACTACGAGCAACTTGATGACCGAAGGGCATCACGGGATGGTGGACATGCAGTTGCGGTTCCAGGCACAGTCAGTGGGCTGCTGTACGCGCTTGAGCACTGGGGAACCATGGATCGTGCAGATGTGCTTGAGCCCGCAATACGTATCGCAGAGCAGGGATTTGCTGTCGACGAAGATTATGTTGAGACCGCATTTGGTCTTGTCAGGCGATTTCGTGCAGATCCATCGTTGCAAACTCGATTTGCTTTTACATGGGAGCGGTTTCTTGGCAATGGGCAAATACAGGTTGGTGATCGAATCAGGCTGCCAGAGCAGGCGCGAGCGCTTCGCTTGATTGCAAGAGATGGAGCGACTGCCTTTTACGAGGGAGCAATAGCTCAAGCAGTGTTACGCGCGGTTGATGGTGATGGTGGTGTGGTTAGTGCGGCTGATCTGGAGCAATACGCACCTGTGGAAATGACACCTATTTCCTTCCGGTTTCGCGGATATGACGTGCTGACAATGCCGCCACCGTCAAGCGGTGGCATCGCGATGGCGCAGATGCTCGGTATACTTGAACGCACAGGCACGCTGCGTGAGGGCGTCGATATTCTCGATGATCCTGCAGATGCCCATGTGCTGATTGAGACGATGAAACATGCATTTGCTGATCGCGCAACCCACCTTGCGGATCCTGCGTTCCATCATGTACCAATCAATGCGTTGCTGAATCCTGCATACCTCGATTCGCTGGCGCATCGGATTGATCCTGATCGGACGCTCCCGCCTGAAGCCTATGGCACGCAAGTGGACCTCCCCGAGGACCATGGCACAAGTCATTTCTGTGTGATTGACCCGATGGGCAATGCGGTTGCGTGTACCGAGACGATCAATACCGAGTTTGGTTCGCTGCTCCCGGTCCCTGAGTTTGGGTTCTGTCTCAACAATGAGATGGACGATTTCACGACAAGCAGTGGGGCGAATGCGTACGGCCTGACACAGTCGGATGCAAACAGGCCAGAGCCCGGCAAACGCCCGCTCTCCAGCATGACACCGACGATCGTGCTCGATCAAGGACAGGTCATTGCAGTTGCCGGGGCGTCTGGAGGTCCCAGAATCATTACCGGTACGATGCAGGTGTTGATCAGGATGCTGGTGACTGATCTTCCGCCGAATGAGGCAATTCGTCGTCCCCGATTGCATCATCAATGGTCCCCGAACATTGTTCGGCTGGAAACATGGGGGCAACACGAATGGCCGGACATGTGGCCTGATGCGATTGCTGATCGTGGGCATGTGCTTGGCGAAATTGCCGCTGTGGGGAATGTGCAGGCAATCAAGCAAACCGATGGCTTCCCCAGAGCTGGCTCAGATCCTCGAAAGGGTGGTGAGCCTGCGTTTTTGTGGAAAACGCAATAAATCCATCGGACACGATCTGGTTGTTGTGGAATTCCTGCTCTTGCCCCGATTTTCGCACAATCTCAACGAAAGCGGTCTCGACGTTTTTGGTTCTCTCCCTAGACTCTACTTGCTGTCAATCGGGCCCGTATTGGCTGGGCCATCCCCAATGAAGAGGGTTTGTTGGTGGTTTTACTTTGGCAGTATTCAGGTCACCTGGAAAGGGAGAGACACATGTTTGGTCATCGATGTGGTATGGTTTCTGCATGCGCTGCTGGTCTGCTTTGTGCAGCGGGCGTGGCGAGTGCGCAGACCGAAGCGTACATCTCTGAGATTTTCTTTAATCCGGTTGGTGCGGACGACGGGTTTGAGTTCGTTGAACTCCAGGGCACACCGAATGCTGACCTCACTGGTTGGTACTTCATGGTTGTCGAGGGTGACGGGGCGTTCGTCGGCGGCGATGTCGACAAGATCTTTGATCTGACCGGGCTCTCATTCGGTTCAAACGGGCTCCTTCTGCTGCGTGATTCAAGCCTCGTGCTTGAGCCCCAGCCAGATCCCGCAACCAATGTCTCGGTTGATCCTGTTGGCTTTGATCCGGACATCGAAAACGGTGCAAACACCTTTGTGCTTTTCCGTTGGGATGCGGCTGCTGGTGGCACACTCCCATTTGTGACATACCAGTTCGACACGGACCATGACGGCATCATTGATGTGCCGCTGACAGGCATGCTTGACATTGATGCAGTGGGTTGGATTGATAACTCCAGTTCCACAATGGATTACGACTACGGTGAGCAGTTCGGTGGTACTTCACTCAACATGTTGTTCCCGCAGTCGGGTGGCAACGCATACAACGCCGAAGGCTTTGTGCGTGTGTTCAGCAACGGGCAGCCATGTGCATGGGCCGGTGGCGATACCGATCCAGATGCACTCACAGGTGCAGATCCGTTTGTCTGGAACTTTGATCGCAGCTTCGGCTTTATCGAGAACGGCGTGCCGGACCCGAGCCTGAAGCAGCTTGATCCGGGCACAGCCAACGACATGACCTGCGGCGCGCAGCCATGCTACGCCGATTGCGATGGCAGCGGTGCTCTGAACATCTTCGATTACATCTGCTTCGGCAACGAGTACGCTTCAGGCACCAGCTATGCTGACTGTGACGGCAGCGGCGCACTGAACATCTTTGACTACATCTGCTTCGGCAACGAGTACGCGGCGGGCTGCCCGTAATCTCATCGAAAGCTAAACAGCTTCATCCGAAGACACAGGACCCCGGTACATGCCGGGGTCCTGTCTTATCCTGAGATTGTACAAGAGCATTTTTATACCCGGAGCATGTCCTGATAGCTTGGCATCGGCCAGAGATCATGTGAAACCGAGCGTTCAAGATCATCAATGATCTGCCGCAGGTCAGCCATTGCAGGAATGACTTTCTCGACCAGTAACGAACCATGCTTGATCGGGTCCTTGTGATGGGCGATATCGATCTGTTCGCTGAGTTTGCGCATTCCTGCGATCATGCGATGGACGGCTTCGTTGTGATCCTCGAGCAGGCCGCGAAGATCGCGTGGATCAACATCGGCTGCCTCGGTTGCGGACACTGCTTCGGCAAGCTCACACTGGTGGCGCAGCAGTGCGGGAAGGATGCGCGATTCCGCGATTGATACAAGAATCTCGGCCTCGATCGTGAGTTGCTTGTTGTATTTCTCAGCAAAGATGCTTGCGCGGCTTTCGACCTCGGCCTTGTTCAGAACACTCTGGCGCTTAAACAGTTCCGCGGTCTTGCGATCACGCAGCACAGCGATTGCCTCAGGCGTCGTACGAATGATCGGGAGCCCACGTTTCTCTGCTTCGTCATGCCATGCTTTGTCGTAGTTGTCGCCATCGAACAGCACACGCTTGTGGGTGACAACGATGTCCTTGAGTAGTTTGTTAATGATTTTCTGGCGCTCTGCATCAGAGAGTTCAGTTTTCTTTGGCGATGCTTTTTCAAGTTCGTCAGCAATGAACAGCAACGAATCCGCAACGATAGTGTTCAGCACCATTGCTGGCAGTGCAACTGCAGCACTAGAACCAACCGCGCGAAACTCGAACTTGTTGCCTGTAAATGCGAACGGTGAGGTTCTATTTCTGTCGCCTGAATGACGGGGAAGTGTCGGCAGCGTGTTTGCGCCGAGTTTCAAAGAACCTCCCTTGATGCTCTTGGTAGCTCCGCCTTTCTCGATCTGGTCGATGATATCTGAGAGCATGTCGCCGAGAAAGATGGAGATGATTGCCGGCGGCGCCTCGTTCGCACCGAGACGGT
Source organism: Phycisphaeraceae bacterium (assembly GCA_020639155.1). Classification (NCBI taxonomy): domain Bacteria; kingdom Pseudomonadati; phylum Planctomycetota; class Phycisphaerae; order Phycisphaerales; family Phycisphaeraceae; species Phycisphaeraceae bacterium. The sequence continues at coordinate 6,393 of JACKHF010000001.1, read as the reverse complement.
GGTCGTTGCCAACGGAGACAATCGAGCTTCTCAGAAGATCTGCGTGCAGATCCACAGCGCGAATGACTGCGCAAAGGAATGTGAGGAACTGAAGATTGTCGTGGGTGTTTTCGCGCGGATCGAGCAGATTCATGCCGGTATCTGTCGCCATAGACCAGTTCACGTGCTTGCCCGAGCCGTTGATGCCTGCGAACGGTTTCTCGTGCAGGATGCATCGCAAACCATGGCGCGGCGCCGTACGCATCAGTGTTTCCATGACCAACATCTGATGATCGCACGCGAGGTTCGCTGTCTCATGGAGACATGCAAACTCGAACTGGCATGGTGCAACCTCGTTGTGGCGTGTCTTTACAGGCACACCGAGTCGGAACAGGGTCTGCTCACATTCTGTCATAAATGCGAGCACACGCGATGGGATAGATCCGAAGTAGTGATCCTCAAGCTGCTGCCCCTTCGGGGGGAGGGCACCAATAAGTGTGCGATCGCAGATTTGCAGATCCGGTCGAGACGTGAGGTGCGAAGCGTCGATCAGGAAGAACTCCTGCTCTGCACCCACTGTTGTATCAACGCGCGTGACTCCAACATCTGTACCAAAGAACTTCAGCACACGGACTGCCTGCTTGTTGAGTGCAGCAACAGACCGCAGCAGCGGAGTTCTTTTGTCGAGCGCTTCACCTGTCCACGAAACGAATGCGGTAGGGATGCAGAGCGTGGGGCTTGGCCCATGACGATGGATGAATGGTGGACTGGTGCAGTCCCACGCGGTGTAGCCGCGAGCTTCGAATGTGGTGCGCAAACCGCCCGATGGGAAACTGGAGGCGTCGGGCTCTCCCTGCACGAGTGTGCTGCCACGGAACTCATTGATAGCGCCTGCACGATCATCGAGTTGGAGGAATGAGTCGTGTTTTTCGGCTGTCAGGCCGGTCAGCGGTTGGAACCAGTGTGTGTAGTGTGTTGCACCATGGTCGATTGCCCAGTCTTTGATGGCGTTGGCAACAACATCAGCCAAATGCTCATCAAGCGGCTCGTGCTGGTCAATCGTTGCGCGCAGGCGTGTGTACACGCTCTTGGGTAGGCGCTGACGCATCTCCCGATCGTGAAAGACATCGGCTCCGAATGTATCAACAACCCGAACCTTGGAATGTCCCGTCTGGCATCCGCTCGCGTTCATGTGCATCCTCTGTTGTCACTGGAACATGCGACCTTCATCGGCCCCTGCCAATGAAATCCACGCAACCGTTCATGGTAGAAACATACCGGGGTAAAACTCCAGAACCGACGCAAATCGACAATCGAATGCAGGTCAAACTGCCCATAAAGTCGGCAGTTTCTGCTTGAAGACAAACTTTGTCCGGCGGTTTGCGAGGGTGTGATTCGACATGAGAATCGCTTTGCGCCGATAGTCTGCATATCTATGCAACAGGAACACCACAGACACGGCACTCAACGCACGCTCGTCGTCCTTGACGGGGATCTCGGTGGGCTTGTCAATCTGACGCGAGTCGTATTGGCACGTGATTCATCGCAGGCAGCTGGGCAGGTTCCGTCAGTGGTGTATGGCCTTGTGTCGCCGGCAATCAGCGATGAATGTGAGCGTGCAGCGTCCGCTCAGATGGATAGACTGGGTGTTCAACCTGCCCTCTCGATAGACGACTCAAAACGACTGGCGCTTGCGGAACTGCTCAAGGGTGAGTCTATCGACAGATCGCGTGAACTTGTCATGCTCCATGCACGCTGGATAGCAGAGGACATGGACTGCGACCGAGTGCTGTGGTATGAGCATGCCGGTTCTTCGGCACCAGATCAACAACCTGTGGCATCAGTTTCTCATCACCATGCTGTACTGCTGAACACCCGGCTTCTCATCTCACAACTGGGGCTTGTTCAGGTGCCTCAAGAACAAGCAGTGAGGGCGTCGGTTTCTGCTGTGAGGGCCATATCTCGGCGGCAACCCGCGACAATCGATTGCCCTCTGATGGATCTGGATGATTCCATACTGGCTTCTTTGGCTCTGGATCTCGATTGCCCGGTCGATCTGGTGTGGTGGGCGATGAGTTCCAGTGACAAAGGAACAGCAGCACGTGTGCGATGGAGTGAAGCAGGGTTAATAATGTCCTATAACTAGTTTGTTTTCAGGCAATCTCATCTCTACAAAGAAAAAACATGGTGTTTGGCTTGTGTTTTTCTGGCCAAACCTCTGGCTTGGCGCATGTTGTGGACGGAGCCGTGCATTTTGCCGGGTCTGTCATTGTTGCGGATTGAGGCCCCACGACATTGGCAACATTACATAGATGACCCAGAGGGGGTTAAGAGATGAACCGTCGCATCGCGATTCGTGCTGCTGTGCTTTCAATGATTGCTGGCTCACTTCTGACCGGAGCAGCAAGTGCTGATCCTTGGTCCTACGAGCAGAACTTCAATGGTGGTTCAAGCCTGACCGGCTGGTCTCACACGCAAACTGAGATTTCACCATCTGGCACGCAGACGTTCCTCGGTCAGTTTGACAACGACACAGTGTCACTCTCACTGAGCAATATCCCCGCGCACACACAGCTGCAGGTCAGTTTCGACCTGTACGTGATCGGCACTTGGGATGGCAACGACTATCCGGGTCCAGATCGCTGGAGCTTTGGTGTTCAGGGCGAGCAGCCCGCGATCGATACCACCTTTGCGGTCAGCAAGCCTACTGGGTACTACCAGCAAGCATGGCCCATGAACTATCAAGAGACTGGTTCATCCTTCCCGCATCGCTACGGCGCCAAGGAAAACAACACACTCGGCTATATCTGGAAGGGCTGGGCAGTGGATGCGATCCAAGAGATCAATGTCACACTTGAGCATTCCGATGCTGAAGTGACACTCGATTTCTCAGCATGGGGTCTTCAGGGTATTGGTGACGAGTCATGGGGCATCGACAACGTTGTCGTGACAGCAGTGCCCGCACCAGGCGCATTGGCAATGTTCGGGCTCGGTGGTCTGGTTGCAACTCGCCGCCGCCGCTGAACGATACATTGATGGTATGAGTCTGAGTTTCTTTCACAGGGATGATGCCATGAGGCGTCGTCCCTGTTTTTCTGCACTCATTGCAGGGTGTACACTCGTGCATGTCCAAAGCTACTGTCGTTGGCTCTCTTCTTATTGCTGTTGTGGCGACTATTGCAGCTGTTATTCTGCTTCGTCCGAAGCAGGGGACTGGCATCACTGGCGTTGTGACCTCGGTTCTGACAACGGATCAGGTTGCTGCTGCTGTTGAGATTGAACTCGAACATCCTGATGGTTTTCATTTGTCGGGGAGCGCATGGAAACGTGTTGTCGTCAGTCAGGATGCATTTGGTACGTGGTGGGCTGCGTTTGAAGAGAGTCTGACTGAAAGTCCGAGATCACTTCGATGGCCGGTTGAAGAGACACAGGTCAGGGCGATGTTGCGCGTGCTGGGTTCAACAGAGGTTCGATCCTCCCAGCGTGAGCGTGATGATTCGGAGCAGTTTGGGGATGTGTATAGGCTTGGCATTCGTGTGCAGGGCCACGGGTGGATTCGGTATCAACTGACGTCGCCGCGACTCGGTGGTGTTGTTTACGCAATCAATCAGGAAGACCGAACACATACCAGCGTGTGGCCGAGTGAGGTCTTTGATGGTCTGTATGCTCCCGGTCCTGTTGCATGGCTGAACAAGCACTGCTTCGCAGGTGTTGGTGAAGCAGATTCGATTGCGATTATTACGAACAACGAACCCATGGAACTTCAGCGCTCCGGCTCCCGCTGGAGCATGACAAAGCCTGTTGTCAGTGTTGTTGATGCAACTGCAATGGATGCTCTGCTGAAATCGATTGGCACTCTCTCGTGGGAGACAATACAGCCCGGTGCAGATAAAGCACCTGGATGGAATGATCAGATTGTTGATGTCGAAGTGCGTTCAAGCCGGAAGAATCAATCCGGTGGCGCAACAGAGGAAGTGGTGACGCTACGAACAGCACTGGCGGATCCTTCCAACTCTGCTGTCATGCGGTCTCGTCCCGCGACGATCCGTCGCATGGATCGGAGCAAATCGTCCAAACCGCCCGAAGCGTCTGTGCAGCTCACAGTGTCGAGCGCGTCAATCAGCGAGATTTTGATGACACCTGCTCAGCTTGTTTCACGCATGAGTGTGCAGCATCCAGCGAAGGACATCGGTGCGATACGCGTGACAACAACAGACGGTCTCACAGCGATCTTTGCGAGGACGCTGGACGGGTGGGCTTTTCGGAGCGAAGCGGGAGTTACAACAGAGCTTTCTGCATCATTCCAAAGCACAGTTGCGGAGCTTGTGCGCACGCTCTGTGAAACTCCAGTGGATTCTGAAGCGATACAGATTATCGGTGATTTACACGATTATGGCATGACGGGTCCATTCACATCGATAGAATTTCTCACACTGAGTGATTTGTCACTTGGTATCGTGAATATCAAACTCCAGCCCGTGGCTTCAGGTCCGGCATCTCTGGGTGTGGGTGGATTTATAGCAGTGTGTCAAAACCATTATGTTGAGCGAACATACCCGGCGAGCACGCTTGATCAGTACGTGCGGATGCTGGTTGATTTTGTTCGCACCGCGCAGAAGTAGCTACCGAGTCGCATTCGATGTCAGAACTGATGCGCCAATGTCGGAGCGCATCTGCATGCCATCAAAGTGGATCTTCTTCGCCGCGTTGTATGCAGTGTCACGTGCCGTATGGAGATTGTCTCCAAGACCGGTGATCGCGAGCACGCGACCGCCGCTGGTGACGATGTTGCCGGACGCATCTCGCTTTGTCCCCGCGTGGTACACAACAACGTTTTCATCCGTGACATCATCAAGCCCGTTGACAGTCACGCCGGTGCGGGGTGAATCCGGGTAGTTCTCGCTTGCGAGCACAACTGTGCATGCAGCACCCGATCTCACCTGGATGTCTGCTTCCTCAAGTCTGCCTTGCGCCGTCAGATACATCATCTCCAGAACATCCGAAGTGAAGCGGGGGAGCAGCACCTGGGCCTCAGGGTCGCCGAATCGTACGTTGTATTCGAGCACCTTCGGACCAGCGTGCGTGAGCATTAATCCAGCGTAGATCACACCACGGTACACGATGCCCTCGCGACGCAGGCCACTCACCGTTGGAAGCAGCACATCACGTTCGATCTGAGCGAGGAGTTTCGCCTCAACCAATGGACTTGGACAGAACGCGCCCATGCCCCCGGTATTCGGGCCCATGTTGTTGTCGAGCAGGCGTTTGTGGTCCTGGCACACATCAAGAACTGCAAGAGTTTTCCCATCGGTTAACGCGAAGACGGATACCTCAGGGCCTTTGAGTTGTTCTTCAATAACGCAGATATTCCCAGCGTTACCGAACTGCTTTTCCACGAGGACTGCATCCACCGCAGCGTGCGCTTCATCCACTGTTGATGGAACAATCACACCCTTGCCCTTGGCAAGCCCGGCCGCTTTGACAACAACACCATCCATGCGAGTGCGCACATACTCGTGCGCAGCTTCGGCATCAGTAAACGCACGACCTTCAGCGGCTGGGATTGCCATCTGACGCATGAACTGCTTCGCCCACGCTTTGTCACTCTCAAGACGAGCGCCAGCCTGGGTTGGCCCGAACACAAAGCGTGTCTCAGTTGCGAGCGCATCGGTATACCCCTCAGCGAGTGGGTCTTCGGGGCCGATGATGACCAGCGAGATGTTGTGATGGTTGCAATACTGGTCGAGTCTGTAGATCTCTTTGCGCGACACGGGTATGTCAACTCGCGTACCGAGCGACTGCAGGCCAGGATTCGACTGATCGGTCAGATGCAGGGTGCCGAGTCGAGAGGATCGGGATATTGCATGGGCAATTGCGTGCTCTCGCCCACCCGAACCGATGAGCAGGACGTTGATGGCATCTGGTGTGGTTGATGATGTTGTCACAGACGAGGATAGGTCCCCGAGTTGGCGAACTGGATGGATGTTCGATTGACGATCGGGTGGGCAGGGGCTATTGTGGGGTCCTGATTGCGGGGTAGAGCAGTCTGGTAGCTCGTCGGGCTCATAACCCGGAGGTCGTTGGTTCAAATCCAGCCCCCGCTATTGATCGCCGGTTGCAAACACAACCGACAACCCGAACGATGCAAGGCGCTGCTGAACCGATCGGCAGCGTTCCTGCGTTTTGGGCCGCATTTGCGGATCGTGGGGGCGGAACTTCGCGCACGAGTCGGTTCCGTTCAGGTCAAAGGCATAACCAGAGACAGTGGGGCAGCGGCCAAATCCGACCTGAGTTCGGCGATTGTCTCTCCGTGTCTCTGTTTTCAGAGTGTCGGGTTATAGAGGTGTTGGGAGCAGTGGGTTCATTGACTTGTCAAAACGCATCAGATTTGTGGTCCTTCAAATGTCCGTGAGC